>CAXXGS010000001.1:0-3601825 GCA_963675285.2 uncultured Rhodobium sp. | reverse complement strand
CCAAGACCCGGACGCTTGCCCAGAAGCTTGCGGTTTCCGGTCACGTCCGCCGCAACCGCGAAAAGATCACGAGTGCCAGCGAGGCGGTCAAACCCGGCGACGTCCTCACCATCGGGCTGCACAATCACGTCCGCGTTCTGAAGGTCGTCTCGCTCGGCACCCGCCGCGGCCCGGCAAGCGAGGCCGCTCTTCTCTATGAGGACCTCAGTCCACCGCCGATGCCGGCCGTCGCCCGGCCCGCCGCACCCGCCAGACGCGATGCCGGCAGCGGCCGGCCGACGAAGCGCGATCGCCGCCGCCTCGACAGCTGGCGCGGCGGCGACGACGGCTAGCCGGCGCGCGATACCGGCAAGGGAACCGCAGTTACCACCGCAAATAGCTGTTCTTACGGCCTTCCCCGCGCGACCGTGCGTCGCGGTTCTTCGTCGCTTGCACTCGCCCGCCTTTCAAGCTAGAGCATCGAACCGACAGGTGTCATGCGGTCGTTGTCCGATGTCGAGAGGCGCGCATGGGCCAAAAATGGGGCCGCCCGCGAAAGCTTGACGTCTCCGCAGGAAACGGCATGGCCGGGGTTCTCCATCGCCGCAGGTCCATGCGCCCCGTCAAGCAGTCTCCGCCTCAACGCGGCGCCGCATACCGAACGGATCATAGTCTGGAGGCTCTCCCCAATGACCTACGTCGTCACCGACAATTGCATCAAGTGCAAGTACACTGATTGCGTCGAGGTCTGTCCCGTCGATTGTTTCTATGAAGGCGAGAACATGCTCGTCATTCATCCCGACGAATGCATCGATTGCGGCGTTTGCGAGCCGGAATGCCCGGCCGAAGCAATCCAGCCGGATACCGACCCGGGCCTCGACAAGTGGATTACGCTGAACGCCGAATATGCCGAGAAGTGGCCGAACCTGACCACCAAACTCGATCCCCTGCCCGAGGCGGCGGAATTCGACGGCGTCGAAGGCAAGCTGGAGAAGTATTTCTCCCCCGGAGCCGGCAAGGGCGACTGAGCACCACCGCTCCGGAGCAGCTGCCGCATAGAGCTACCGTGCCGAGGCATACATCATGCCGCGGCGCGGTAAGCGTTGATTTTTTTATTATTTGTGTTATCTTAATGTGACAGTCGGTACACGTCTTATCTCTTCGCCTCCAGAAGGAGGGGATTATCGTCGCCGCATCCTCTGCGGCGGCACGCGTGTCAGCGTGATGAATTTTGGAATTAAGGACTGATCACGATCATTATGACGCGCTCCATGATGACAATCTCCTCAACCGAGATGGCACGTCTTGTTTTTATCGGCTGGAACTCATCGTTTGGCAGAGAACATAGCGCAGGCATCCGCCGCGCGACTTAGCGTCGAACAATAACCGCAAGGATCGATGGTCGCCCGCAACCGGCCATTGACACAGGATGGCATTGTGCCGTCCGCGACCGCGCAGGAGTAACGAAGCGTATGGCAACAACCACCAAAAAGACCGCGCAGCGCCAAGGTTTCAAGACTTCCGAATTCATCGTCTATCCAGCTCACGGCGTCGGTCAGATCACGGCCATCGAAGAGCAGGAAGTGGCCGGCATCAAGCTGGAGCTCTTCGTCATCAGCTTCGAGAAGGACAAGATGACCCTGCGCGTTCCCGTCGCCAAGATCGGGTCGGTCGGCATGCGCAAGCTCGCCGACGGCGAAACCGTGGAGAAGGCGCTTGAGACCATCCGCGGTCGTGCCCGCGTCAAGCGCACCATGTGGAGCCGTCGCGCCCAGGAATACGAAGCCAAGATCAACTCCGGCGACCTTTTGGCGATTTCCGAGGTGGTGCGCGACCTCTACCGGTCCGACTCCCAGCCCGAGCAGTCCTACTCCGAACGTCAGCTCTACGAGGCCGCCCTCGACCGCATGGCCCGCGAAATCGCCTCCGTGAACCGCGTATCGGAAACCGAGGCCATCCGTCAGATCGAGCAAAATCTCGCCAAGAGCCCGCGCCGCGGTGAGAAAAAGTCAGACGAAGACGACTCCGAACAGGAAGAAGCCGCCTGAGGCACGAAGCTGGCCCGATTTGGGCAACACTTCGAAATTCCTGGGAATTTGCAAACCCGGCCCCTGTGGGCCGGGTTTATTTTTGCATTCTCTAAAATATCAATCCCGTGATATAAGGGCTACTACCTAGAAAATTCGGGGCTTACCCCTTCGAAAGAAACAATTTAGAACTTATATAAAGACCAACGGCCCATCCGGCCTGAACCGGCTCATGGGGAAGAAAGATGCGCAGACCTCAAAGTGTCCGACGGGATTTCGTCAAGGCGGCGATGAATGCTCCCTACCTTGAAAAGGGTGAGGAGAAGGAGCTCGCCGTGCGCTGGCGTGACAGCCAGGACCAGGATGCCCTCCACAAGCTAACGTCCTCTCACATGCGGCTCGTCATCGCGCTCGCCGCACGTTTTCGCAACTTTGGCCTGTCCATGAGTGATCTCATACAGGAAGGTCACGTCGGCCTCCTGCAGGCCGCCGCGCGGTTCGAACCGGAACGGGACGTGCGCTTCTCCACCTATGCCACCTGGTGGATTCGCGCCTCCATTCAGGACTATGTGCTGCGCAACTGGTCGATCGTGCGCGGCGGAACCTCCTCGGCGCAGAAGGCGTTGTTTTTCAACCTGCGGCGCCTGCGCGCCCAGATCGCACGCACCGGCGAGGATATCCCTGGCAACGAGGTCCACGACCGGATCGCGGCCGCCACCGGCGTCTCCACCGCCGATGTCGCCATGATGGATGCCCGTCTGTCCGGCCCCGACATGTCGCTCAACGCACCCGTCATGGAAAGCGAGGGCAGCAGCGCCGACCGACAGGATTTCCTTGTCAGCGAGGCGCCGCTTCAGGATGCCATCACCGAGGAAACGATCGATTCCGAACGCCGTTCCAAATGGCTCAAGGACGCCCTTGGCGTGTTGAACGAACGCGAGTTGAAGATCGTGCGGGAACGCCGTCTCAGCGAGGATGGCGCGACATTGGAATCGCTCGGCGAGAAGCTCGGCATTTCCAAGGAGCGCGTCCGCCAGATCGAGGCCCGCGCTCTGGAGAAGCTGAAGACGGCGCTAACCGCCGGCGATGTCGATCCGGCGGTCTTCGTCAACTGAGCGGCTTCGCCGTAGAGCGCCAACACGCCACCCGACCCGACGGGTTGCATCAGCGCGGATATGACAGGCCTTTGGAGAGATAAAGCGTTTGGAAACAATGGGATAGATATCAGTCCCGGCTCAGGCGAGACATGTCGCCCGAAAAGTTTTCAGTAACCACGACGCGAGAATCCCAAAAAAAAACGGGCCGGCGATCACTCGCCGGCCCGTTTTGTCTCTTCCGACCCTCACCTGTTTCCGCCGGATCCGGCCGCTGGCCATACCCGGGAAACCGGCTACGAGGTCATCGCCCCGACGCAACCGCCGGGATCAGATGTCGTCCTTCGGCTCAAGGATCTGTCGGCCGCGATACATGCCCGTTTTCAGGTCGATGTGATGCGGACGACGGAGTTCGCCGGAGTCCTTGTCCTCGATGTAGGTCGGCTGCTTCAGCGCATCCGCCGACCGGCGGAAACCGCGCTTCATCGGCGAGGTTTTTCTCTTCGGCACAGCCATGGTTTACATCTCCGTCGTCGAAACGCGCTCTTCCGCTCCGGGATCGTCCCGGACGTGCGGCGCAAAATGTCTCGGATCGGGCGACTTTATACAGATCCCGAAGCGGTTTGACTAGCCCATTCTTGCCGTTTCCCGCGAAAGTCCGCCAAACCCCGCCTCGCGATCCTCACTTGTCGTAAATGCAGGCGACATAGGCTTCCGCACCGCGCGCCCGGCGGGCGATCGTGCGGGCCTGTCGGCGATGCCAGCTCGACGGTTTTGCCGGATTGCGACCGTCGGGGTCCGGCAGGGCAACGGCGAGGAGAGCGGCCTGCGTCAACGACAATTTCGCCGCCGACCGGCCGAAGGCACGCTCCGCCGCCGCCTCCGCGCCATAGGTCCGGGGTCCCCATTCCGCGATGTTGAGATAGAGTTCCATGATCCGCCGCTTCGGCAGAACGAGATCGGCGTAGACCGCGAGCGGCAGCTCGATCGCCTTGCGGACATAAGACCGCGAGGTCCACAGGAAGAGGTTCTTGACCAGTTGCATGGTCAGGGTGCTGGCGCCGCGTTGCGGCCCGTCGTCGTCTTCGACGACCTTGCGCAGCTCCCGCCAGTCGATGCCGTCGTGGGAACAGAACCGCCCGTCCTCCGAAGAGACCACGGCGAGCACCAGATTGGGGGAAATCTCGTCGAGCGACACCCATTTCCGGTCCAATGAGCGGCCGTGCAGATATTCCCACACCATTAGCGTGGAAAACGGCGGATCGACGAACCGGTAGAGCGGCATCAGGACGAGCGGAAGGAGCGCGAGGACAATGACGACCCGAACGATCCACCGGACGGTCCGCCGCAACACCGATCCGCCCCTGTTCGCCTTCCCGCGTCGCGCCACAAACCCTCTCCCGTCTCGCCGCCGCCATGTGGCCATCGTCATGCGTTGCGCACCCCGCACCGCCGGCAGCGACGATGGAGCACGGTTTTCAAGACCGGCGCAAGCGTCTATAGGGGGCGAATGATCGCCAGGCGACCCGAACGCCACCGGACAATCGTGCCGGACAGCCCTTCCGCACCGCCGCCGTCACGACAGGAAACGCAGACCGTGCCGAAAAGTGCCTTCACCGATCGCCTTGCCGATGTCGCCGCCATGATGGAGGCATGCCTCGACAGCCTTCTCGGGACGGAACCGCTCGACGGCGAGACGGCCCGGCCGGCCCGGCTCCTCGACGCCATGCGCTACGCCAGCCTCGACGGCGGCAAGCGCCTGAGGCCGTTTCTTGTCATTGAGACGGCCCGCCTCCTCGGCGCCGAAGATCCCGGCGTCGCCCGCGCCGCCGCCGCCCTCGAATGCGTCCATTGCTACAGCCTCGTCCATGACGACCTTCCCGATATGGACGACGACGACCTGAGGCGGAACCGGCCGACCGTTCACCGCGCCTTCGATCCCGCGACCGCTATCCTGGCCGGCGATGCACTCCTGACCTATGCCTTCGACATTCTTTCCGATCGCGCCACCCATGGCGACCCGGCAGTGCGCGCCGAACTCGTCCTCACCCTCGCCCGCGCCGCCGGCCTCGGTGGCATGGCCGGCGGCCAGATGCTCGATCTGGCGGCGGAGAACGCCACGCTGTCGGAGGTGGAAATCGCCCGCCTGCAGGCGATGAAAACCGGCGCCCTTATCCGCGCCGGCGTCGCCTTCGGCACGATCATCGCCGGCGCCGACGCCGCAACGCGCACGGATCTCGACCGCTACGCCACAACGATCGGCCTCGCCTTCCAGCTCGCCGACGACCTGCTCGACGTGGAGGCCGATGCCGAAACCGTCGGCAAGGCGACCGGCAAGGACGCCGAGCGCGGCAAGGCAACCATCGTCAGCCTGATCGGCCCGGAAGCGGCGAGAACGCGACTCGATGCCCTTGTCGGCGAGGCGGAGGCAGCGCTTGCCCGCTTCGGCCCCGAGGCCGACGTGCTTCGCCACGCCGCCCGCTTCATCGCTGACCGCACGGCCTGATCGCCCACCCAGATTCCATCCCCCCCAAGACTCCATCCAGCGCAAATGCAAAAACGGCGCGGAAATCCGCGCCGTTCGAAAGTTTTATCAATGGATGGCCGCAAAGAACGGCGCGGGCGACCTAGCGCCGGCCTGCCGCGGTCAATCGTCTCGTCGGGCGGCTCACGCCGGGCCCTTGGCCCGCCGGATAGCCTCAACGATCAGGTGCTCGGCATCTTCCTTGCCGCCCCAGCCGACGATCTTCACCCACTTGTTGGGCTCCAGATCTTTGTAGTGCTCGAAGAAGTGCTCGATCTTCTTCAGCGTAATCTCCGGGAAATCCTCGTAGGACTGGATGCGGTCGTAGCGCTTGGTGAGCTTGTGCGACGGCACCGCGAGGATCTTCTCGTCGAGACCGGACTCGTCTTCCATGCGCAAGACGCCGATCGGACGGCAGCTGATGATCGCGCCGGGAACAATCGGCCGCTGGTTCGGAATAAGAACGTCAATCGGGTCGCCATCATCGGAAAGCGTATGCGGGACGAAACCGTAGTTTCCCGGGTAACGCATGGGCGTGTAGAGAAAACGGTCGACGTACATCGCACCCGCTTCCTTGTCCATTTCGTATTTGATTGGCTCGCCGCCAATGGAGACTTCAACGATGACGTTGATGTCATGCGGCGGATTCTTGCCGATCGGCACCGCGTCGATGCGCATGGTGTGTAGTCCTTCATTGTGAAACGTTGGCACGTCATACAGGCGGAACACTGAAGAAAGCAAGCCCCGTTGTGCAATGCAGCATTGCACGCCTCCGCTCCCCGGTGTCTTTGCGAAATTTTGCTGCGGTGCGAAGATGGCACCCCCCTTGACCGCAACCGCTTGAAAGGCTCCATGTAACCCTGAAGGGAAGACCATCAATCAGAGGGCCGGGAATAATCGCAAAACCCGAAAAAGACACGTCTCTCATCCGCCGTGCCATGTATATCCCGTTCGCATGCATCCCGTTAGCGTGCGCGGCGGCAACGCTTACCGTGTCGACAGCGGGACCGGCGCAGGCCGCGGACACCAACGGCCCCGAGGTTGGGCGCCCCGATGCCTGTTCCCGCATCGCCCCGCCGGTCTATCCGGCCGACAGGGAAAAAGCGGCCGCACGCGTCCGTCGCGCGATCGCCGGCACCACCCTTTTGCTCGACGACGGACGCACGGTCCGCCTGCGCGCGATCGCAGCGCCTGATCCGTCGTCGGAAACACGGACGACAGCGTCACCTCAAGAACCGGGCTTCGAGGCGGCCAGTAAAGCCGCCACGGCCCTGCGAAGCCTTGCCGAGGGGCAGACCGTTGCGCTTTTCCTTGCCGATGGCGCGGATCGCTACGGACGCATCCTCGCCCATGTCCGCCGCCTCGACGATGGCCTGTGGCTCGGCGCCACTCTCGTGCGTGACGGTCACGCCTATGTCGACGTCACGGCCGGTCCGCCCTCGCCCTGCCGGGCCGCGCTTCTTCGCCTTGAGGCCGGCGCCCGCGCGGCGAAGCGGAACCTGTGGTCCACCGACAGCGTTCATTTCGGTGCGGCCGAGGATCCGACACTCGCCGAGCGCGCGCCCGGTTTCGCCATCGTGGAGGGAAAAGTTCTGTCGGTCGGCAAGACACGGTCTCGCGTTTTTCTCAATTTCGGAAGAAAGTGGCGCGAGGATTTCACAATCACGATATACCGAAAGACCATGAAGCGTTTTCGTGCAGCCGGGATCGACCCGGAAAACCTGTCGGGAGCACGTATTCGCGCACGTGGTTGGTTGGAACCGCGCGACGGAGCGCTGATGATTGCGGAATGGCCGGCGCAAATAGAGCGATTGGATTGATGACCGGGGAGTATTGGTACAATACGCGCGTCGCACGCGCGGCGCGCCGGGCGATACGCGTGGCTGCGACCCTGTGCGCCGCGCTGACGCTCGCCGGCTGTCTCGTCTCGTCCGGCGGCGTGACGATCAGCGACCCGGTCCCCGACGATCCCAAGCCGCCGTCGGGCGAATCCGCGATCGGCGAACGCGAGCACCCGCGCGTCGTTGCCGCATATGGTGGTGTCTATGAAGATACGGGCGCCGAACGCGCCATCGCGCGCATGGTCGGCCGGCTCGTCGCCTCCTCGGAAAACCCCGCGCAATCCTATCAGATCACCATTCTCAATTCGCCCATCGTCAACGCCTTCGCGCTGCCGGGCGGCTATCTCTACATCACCCGCGGTCTCCTCGCGCTGGCCAACGACAGCTCCGAGCTCGCGGCCGTCATCGCCCATGAAATGGCCCATGTTACGGCCAGGCATGCAATCGCGCGCCTGCGCCGGGCAAAGGAGAAGGCGCTCGTCAGCCAGGTCGTCACACAGGTCGTCGACGATCCCCAGCAGGCCAAGACCGCCATCAAGTCCGCCGAACTGTCGTTCGCCCGCTTTTCCCAAGCCCAGGAGCTGGAGGCCGACGCCGTCGGCGTGAAAACGCTCGCCCGCGCCGGTTACGACCCCCATGCCGCGGCCCGCTTCCTGACCGCCATGTCGCGCTTCTCCGCCATCAAGAGCGCCGGTGGCAACACCGGCAACCAGCCGGACTTCCTGTCATCGCACCCGACGACGCCGGAACGCATCGAAAAGGCCAAATTCGCCGCCCGTGCCGTCTCCGGTATCGACGTCGGCATCCGCGACCGCGCCGCCTATCTGGAAAACGTCAACGGCATGCTCTTTGGCGACGATCCGCGCGAAGGTTTCGTGCGCGACCGCACCTTCCTCCACGCCAAACTCGGCATCGCTTTCACCGCGCCGCCGGGCTACACCATGGAGAACACCTCTGACGCCGTCCTCGCCACCAACGGCAGCGGCACCGCGCTGCGTTTCGACGGCACCAACATTCCCCCGACGATGGATCTGGAGGATTATCTCCGCTCCGGCTGGATCAACGGGCTGATCGAGGACAGCATCCGCTCCGACACGGTGAACGGCCATCCGGTCGCCACCGCCTCCGCCGTCGCCGACGGCTGGTCGTTCCGCATCGCCGTCGTGCGCGTCAACGATATGTCCTACCGCTTCATTTTCGCCTCGCGCACGCCCGGCCCCGCACTCGAACGCGCCTTCACCAGCACCATCAATAGCTTCCGCATGCTATCGGCGGCCGAACGCGCCCGCCTGAAACCCCTGCGCATCCGCGTGCGAAAGGTCAAGCCGGGGGAAACAGCGGAATCGCTTGCGCGCCTGATGAAGGGCGGCGACCCGACACGGCGGCTGGCGCTCTTCCGCGTCCTGAACGGTCTTGATGACAACGAGGAGCCCGAGACCGGCATGCTGGTGAAGATCGTCACCGAGTGAGGGCAACGGCAGCCGGCGACAAGACGGAAAGTGACGACATCCGCCTTGATTTCGCCGGTCGGCACCAGCATCATCGCCGCTGCGATCCGCGGCGTGCGGACGCGGGGGGAAACCGAGAGGCCGCCATGCTGTTCACAATCCCGCTCAGCATCATTCCGCTGATCGTCTACAACATCATCGCCTTCGGGCTCCTCGGCGCCTTTCCCGGCAATCCGTGGACCAATCCCGTCTTCACCGTGGAGATGATGTCCGGCGCGCGCTGGACCATGGTCATTGGCGATTTGATGGTCGCGGTCGCCATCGCGCTGCTGTTCTTCGAGATCCTGAAGGCAACCCGCACCGGCGCCAGTTCCATTGTCGACCACATGCTTTCGATGGTGGTCTTCATCGTCTACCTGATCGAATTCCTGCTCGTCGCCGAGGCCGCGAAGTCCACCTTCTTCATCCTGATGATGATCGCACTGATCGATGTCGTCGCCGGTTTCTCCATCACCATCCGCGCCGCCCGGCGCGACATGAGCCTCGGCCATCCGGGCGACGTTTTCTGACGCCCGCTTTCCCCCAGTCCCCCCTCGCCCAGACGACGAGGCCTCGCGCTTGCCGATTGACAAGCGCCGCGGCAAGGGGCACGCCGTTCCGATAAAATATGATCGGGAAGGATATGCCATGCCGAGAAATTTCGAGCTCCCCGGCCGTTCGCCGGCCTTCGCCGAGGGCGGCATGGCCGCCACCTCCCACCCGCTGGCAACCGCGACGGCGCTGAAGGTCCTCAATGACGGCGGCAACGCACTCGACGCGGCCATCGCGGCGGCGGCCCTCCTCGGCGTCGTCGAGCCGCAGATGACCGGCATCGGCGGCGATTGCTTTGCCATCATCGCCTGGCCCGACGGCAGCCTCGTCGGCATGAACGGTTCCGGCCGCGCGCCACAGGGCCTGACGCTGGAGGCGGTACGCAGCCGCAGCGGCGATATCATCGATCCGACATCCACGGATTCCGTCACCGTCCCCGGCGCCGTGAAGGCATGGGAAACGCTCGCTGCCGCCCACGGTACGCTCGGCCTGGATACGTTGCTGCGCCCGGCGATCGCCTGTGCCGAGCGCGGCTTTCCCGTCACCCCGCGCGTCCACGCCGACTGGGCTGGCCTGACCGATCTCCTTGCCCGCGACCCCGGCGCCAGCCGACACTATCTGACGGGCGGCCGCGCGCCGGCCGTCGGCGCCCGCCACCGGCTGCCGGCGCTCGCCGACACGCTCCGACGCATCGCCATGGAAGGCGCCGACGGCTTCTATACGGGTCCCGTCGCCGACGACATCGTTGCAACGCTCGCCACCCGTGGCGGCGTCATGAGCCGCGACGACCTTGCCGCCGTGACCGCCGATTTCGTCACCCCGATCACCAGCGATTATCGTGGGGTCACCGTCGCAGAGATCCCTCCCAACGGACAGGGTCTGACGACGCTCATTCTCCTCAAAATCCTGTCGCGCTTCGATCTCGCCGCCCTCGATCCGCTCGGCACCGAACGCTTCCATCTTGAGATCGAGGCCGCACGCCTCGCCTACGCCTGCCGCGACGCCCATATCGCCGATCCGGACAGCATGGCGACGACGGTGGAACGCCTCCTCGGCGATGCCTTCATCGACAGGCTCGCGGGCCGGATCGATCCGGCCCGCCGCGCGGGAACGATCATCGATCACGATCTCGTTCCCGACGCCGACACCGTCTATCTCACCGTCGTCGATGAGAACCGCATGGCGGTCTCCCTCATCAATTCCATCTACGCCGGCTTCGGCTCCGGCATCGTGACGGAGAAATCCGGCATCGTCCTGCAGAACCGCGGCGCCTGCTTCACCGCCCGCGAAGGTCACCCGAACGCCATCGGCCCGGCAAAGCGCCCCATGCATACGATCATTCCGGCCATGGCGCTGAGAAACGGCGTGCCGCTAATGAGCTTCGGCGTCATGGGCGGCGCGTATCAGCCCTGCGGCCAGGCCCATGTGCTCTCCAACATCCTGGACTATGGCATGGACGTGCAGGAGGCGATCGATTTCCCGCGCCTGTTCTGGAAAAAGGGTGGCTATGACCTCGTCGCCGAAGCTGGAATTCCGGCCGCGACGCGCGCCGGCCTCGAAGCTCGGGGCCACACCGTTTCCGATGTCACCGAAGCGCTCGGTGGCGGACAGGCGATCATGATGGATGCGGAAACGGGCTTCCTCGTCGGCGGCTCCGACCCGAGGAAGGACGGCTGCGCGCTCGGGTACTGACGCGCCTTCCCGTCAGGCCGGCGGGCTGTCTCGACGTGAAGGCACGGAGTACTTTCATTCCGATATGAAACAGTGGCTCACACGGCAACGCTGAGCTTGCCGCCCGGCCGCTGATAGCGGCTGCGTTCCTCGCCGGTGCGGTAGGCAGCATCGGCGACTTCAGGCTCGGCGCGTCGCCGCACCCGCGTATGGGGCATGTCGGCCCGGTTGGCCATTAACTGGGCGAGGAAAGCCGGATCGGCGCCGCGCCGTGGCCGGAAACGGGATCGCTCGTCCGACGAAGATGCGGAAGAAGACGGCGGCGACACCGGCACCAGGGCCCGCGAATCGGCCGTTTGGCGCGCGTCGCGGTCGTCGGGAGCCGACCGCGCGCGGCGATCCTCGCTCGCGCGTCGGCCGCCTGTCGCACTCGAAATCCGTCCACCTGAGCCAATCGGTTCGATCATCGCCTCGCATCCGCCTTAACGGCTTTGTCCCGAAACGGAACAATTATCGATTTATTCATGCTTTTCTGGCAAGTTTCGGGCCGACCTATGATTGCGCTCTCCGCCTTCACTCCCTTCGAGGAAAGGAGACCGGCGGAAGGAGCGGATTCCTGGGTTTTCATCGGGGACAGAACGGGCACGATTGCCAGATGAATGAAAAACCGGTCCTTCAAGGCGCCGACATCGGCATCCCGCAAAAGGGAACCGCCGACACGCCCCTCCAGCGCCCGTCCATCGACTTCGCAGCCGTCCTGGCGGCGGCCGGCGAGGTCGCCTACGAATGGGACATAAGCAGCGATCAGATATTCTGGAGCGACAACGCCCCCTGCGTCCTCGGTGTCACCTGCGAGACGATGATCACGACCGGCCGCCATTACGCCAGCCTGATTGCCGTCGACAGCCCGCTGACCCGCTACGAGGCGATCATGAGCGGAGACGCCGAGGAAGAGAGGATCGACAGCCCCAAGTGCTGGGCGAAGGAAGGCAATCCCGGCACGCCATTCCTGGCGCAATATCGCCTCCTGCCTGAACCGCAGTCCACCGCGGCAGGCGCCTGGCTAGAGGACAGCGGTCGCTGGTTCGCCGGTGCGGATGGCAAACCCGTCCGTGCCTTTGGCGTCGTGCGCGTGGTGACCGCCCGCCGTCACGAGGTGGAGCGCCTGACCTATCTGTCACGCTATGACGACCTGACCGGTCAGCTCAACCGCGTGGAACTCCTCGATGCGCTCGGCAAGGCTTTCGACGAGGCGCTCGACAACCGCCGCTCCATGGTCCTCGCCATCGCACGTGTCGACAATCTGGACCGCATCAACCATGCGTACGGGTTCGATGCCGCCGATCGCGTCATCGCCAAGGTCGGCCACCGCCTGAAATCGACGCTCCGCGCCGGCGACGCCATCGGTCGCATCTCGGGCAACAAGTTCGGCATCGTGCTGCGAGATTGCGGCGAGAACGATTTCGAGGTCGCATCGCAGCGCCTTGTCGCCACCGTCAGCGATCGCATCGTGACGACCGAATTCGGCCACGTCAGCACCTCGATCTCCATAGGCGGCGTTCTCGCGCCCGCCGATGCAAGAACGCCGACCGAAGCGCTCGCCCGCGCCCACGAAGCGCTCGACCACGCCCGCAAGCATTATCGCGGCGGCACCCATCTCTTCCACTCCGACGACCGCGCCGCACGCACCCGCCGCCGCAACGTTGCCGTCGCCGACCAGATCATCGCCGGCCTCGACGAGAACAGGCTTCGCCTCGCCTACCAGCCGATTGTCCATGCCGCGACGGGCGCGATCGCCTACCATGAGGCGCTTCTACGCATGGACCGGCCCGCCGACGCGGACGGCACGGAGAGAGCAGACAAGGAACCGGGTCCGGACTCTCCCCCCGAAACGGCCACATCGGGCGGTGCGCTGATCGCGATCGCCGAAGAGCTCGGGCTTATCCGCCTGATCGACGAACGCGTCCGCGATCTCGCCTTCTGCGAACTCACCGCCTGTCCGCAAGCGCGGCTTTCGGTCAACGTCTCCGCCGACAGCGTCGGCGACGGCCAGTGGCTGGACCGCACGACCGCCATGCTCGCCGCCAACCCGGACCTTGCCACGCGGATCGTTTTCGAGATCACGGAAACCGCCGTCGTCAGCAGCCTGGCGGAGGCCGAACGCTTCGTCCAGACGCTCCACGACCATGGCGCCAAGGTCGCCATTGACGACTTCGGCTCCGGCTACACCTCGTTCCATGGCCTGAAAACCCTTGGCGCCGATCTGGTCAAGATCGACGGCACTTTCATTACCGCCCTGTCGGAACCCAACGCCCGTGAGGAAGTCTTCATTCGTGCCCTGATCGACATCGCCAGGGCATTCGACATGAAGACGGTCGCCGAATGGGTGCGCGACCGCGGGACAGCCGAGCGATTGAAGGAACTCGGCGTCGACTATTTCCAGGGCGAGATGTACGGGCTGGCAAGCAATGACCGCCCATGGCCGCCAGCTGACTAGGGCCGTTTCCAAAGAAGCGCGGCATGATGGTTCAAAGCGCTGTTGTCCCGCGACGTCCTGTTCCGGAGATCCACCGATTTTGCGGCAGGCTCTTTCCTGTCACGCAGCCTGCAAGACAGGCCACCGCGCCGACTGAAGCCGGCATCGATGATCAGCCGCGGGGATCGGCACCCTGCGGCTGTCGGGAACCCTTCGGCGGGGAGCGCAAAGAGCGCTTCCGACGGAAAGGACCGCCGGATATGGCATCATCACCGTGACAGATGCACCATCCGCCCCATCGCCCCCTTTTCGGCGCGACCGAAGCCGCCGGGCGCGAAGTCATTTCTTGTCGCCGGCCTTGTCGCCGGCGAGTTTTTCCAGCCGCTGATGCATTTCCGCCATCTGACGCTTCAGATCATCGATATCGGTGCCGGTCGAGTCGGATGTCGCCTCGCCGCCCTTGCCTGACGCTGCTCCCGTCGCCGCCCCAGAGGCGCCTCCCGGCGTCGCACCCGGCACGCCGCCGAACGGCAGGAACATTCGCATTGCCTTGTCGAACATTTCGGTGTTGCGGCGCACCTGATCCTCGATTGCGTCGAAGCCGGTCGATCCGAAGGCCTGCGCCATCTGCTGGCGGAAGTTCTCCTGCTCCTTGGCGAGCGATTCCATGGAAAATTCCAGATAGCTCGGCACCAGATTCTGCATGCTGTCGCCATAGAAACGGATGAGCTGGCGAAGGAAGGCGATGGGAAGCAGGTTCTGGCCCTTGTTCTCCTGCTCGAAGATGATCTGGGTCAGAACCGAATGGGTGATGTCGTCCCCGGACTTGGCATCGTAGACGACGAAATCCTCCTCGCCGCGCACCATCTGCGCGAGATCCTCCAGCGTCACATAAGTGCTGGTCCCCGTGTTGTAGAGTCGCCTGTTGGCGTACTTCTTGATGACGGTCGGTTTGTCCGTTTGCGCCTTCGCCATCGTCCTGTGTCTCCTCGAACCGCCTGTTTGTTTTTCACTGCACCCCTCTCACCGGACGGTCAGCGGCGTGGCGCAGTCTGGGCCGACCGGCCGCCCGTCTCAGCAGGCCGTCGGAGCGATCTTTCGTCGCCGCGCGCCCACAGGGTAATGCAAGTTGCCATAGTCACGCCACAGTCTTTTCCGTGTCGCATTCTCCTTGCACCACATCGCGAAAACATCCCCGCCGAAACGCTTAAGCCTTTGGTCGCCCGCCAAATTGCCCAATCAGCTTGTGTTCAAGTCCTGTTGACAGGGACGGGCCGGCAGTTTGTATTTCACCATTGAGCGATTTCTCTTTCCGGCGGCCGGGCAGAACTTGCCGCCGGGTATAAAAACGACCGGACGGGAGGTCCTTTCATGAGTGAGCCCAGCGACATCGTCATCGTCAGTGCGACACGCACGCCTGTCGGCGCCTTCAACGGCGCCTTCGCCACCGTGCCGGCCCACGAGTTGGGTGCCACGGTCATCAGCGCCGCGCTCGACAAGGCCGGCGTCGCCGGCGAAGAGGTCGACGAGGTTGTCTTCGGCCAGGTTCTCACCGCCGGCCAGGGCCAGAACCCCGCCCGCCAAGCCGCCATCGGCGCCGGCATTCCTGACAAGGCCACCGCCTGGGTCCTCAACCAGGTCTGCGGCTCCGGCCTCAGGACCGTCGCCGTCGGCATGCAGCAAATCCTCGCTGGCGACGCCGACATCATCGTTGCCGGCGGGCAGGAATCCATGAGCCTGTCGCCCCATGTTGCCCATCTGCGGGCCGGCACCAAGATGGGCGACATGAAGATGATCGACACCATGATCCGCGACGGCCTGTGGGATGCCTTCAACGGCTATCACATGGGAACCACGGCGGAGAACGTCGCCACCAAATGGCAGATCACCCGCGACGAGCAGGACGCCTTCGCCGTCGCCTCCCAGAACAAGGCCGAAGCCGCCCAGAAGGCCGGCCGCTTCCGCGACGAAATCACGCCTTTCACGGTGAAGACCCGCAAGGGCGAAACAGTCGTGGAGGATGACGAATACATCCGTCACGGCACCACCATCGATGCCATAGCCAAGCTCCGCCCGGCGTTTTCCAAGGACGGCACGGTGACGGCCGGCAACGCTTCCGGAATCAATGACGGCGCCGCCGCGCTCGTCCTGATGACGGCGAAGGAAGCCGAGAAGCGCGGGCTCACCCCGCTTGCCCGGATCGCGTCCTGGGCAACCGCCGGTGTCGATCCGGCAATCATGGGCTCGGGTCCAATCCCGGCCTCCAGAAAGGCCTTGGAGAAGGCCGGATGGTCGGTCGACGACCTCGACCTCGTGGAGGCCAACGAGGCCTTCGCCGCCCAGGCCTGCGCGGTCAACAAGGACCTCGGCTGGGACACTGGGAAGGTCAACGTCAATGGCGGCGCCATCGCAATCGGCCACCCGATCGGCGCATCTGGCGCCCGTGTCCTCGTAACCCTCTTGCACGAGATGGCCCGTCGCGACGCCGGAAAAGGCCTCGCGACCTTGTGCATCGGCGGCGGAATGGGCGTCGCCATGTGTCTGGAGCGGTAGGGGCGACACGCCCCGGGGAACGGAAAGCAGACCGGACACCGCCTTTCCACTCCCTTCGGCAAAAGGCCGCGAAGACGGCGCCGAAGGTCATGACCGTCTCCCGTATGGGCGACGGAGGGGAGAACTCGGCCAAAAGAAACCGGCCGACATAGTGTACTCAGGGAGGAGCTTGATGGGTAGGGTCGCATTGGTGACGGGAGGAACCCGCGGGATCGGCGCGGCGATTTCAAGGGCATTACAGGCCGCCGGCTACAAAGTCGCGGCGAACTATGCTGGCAACGACGAGGCGGCAAGCCACTTTCACGCCGAGACCGGCATTCGGGTCTATCGCTGGTCGGTTGCCGACTACGACGCCTGTGTGAAGGGGATCGCACGGGTGGAGGCTGAGCTCGGCCCCGTGGATGTGCTCGTCAACAATGCCGGCATCACCCGGGACGCCATGTTCCACAAGATGGACAAGGCGTCATGGGACGAGGTGATCGGCACCAACCTCAACGGCCTGTTCAACATGACCCGCCCGGTCTGGGAGGGCATGCGGGAAAGGGGCTTCGGCCGCATCATCTCCATCTCCTCCATCAATGGCCAGAAGGGCCAGATGGGCCAGGCGAATTACTCCGCCGCCAAGGCCGGTGACATCGGCTTCACCAAGGCACTGGCCCAGGAGGGCGCGCGCAAGAACATCACCGCCAACGTCATTTGCCCCGGCTATATCGGCACCGAGATGGTCCGCGCGGTGCCGGAAAAGGTGCTCGACCAGATCGTCGCCGGCATTCCCGTCGGCCGCCTCGGCGAGCCGGAGGAGATCGCGCGCTGCGTCGTCTTCCTCGCCTCCGACGAGGCCGGCTTCATCACCGGCTCGACGCTCACCGCAAACGGCGGCCAGTATCTGGCCTGAGGAGACGGGCCTGAAGAAGCTGGCCTGAGGAGGCTCGCCCGAAGCCGCCAGGCCGAGACCGGCCAACGCGCCGCCAATGGCCGGACGACAGAAGAGCTGCGAGGAGCCGCCGGCATTTCGGCGGCTCCTGTTGTTTACGCGCCAAGGATATCCGTCCCGCCGGCCACCCGTCCGAAAGGCCTTTTCGAGCAAGCCATCCCTTCCCGCGCCGGCACGCCAACTACCGCGAAAGGCGTGCCCCTGCCGGTCGGACCAGAGCCGATTAATGCAAAAATCTTATAGCTCGACACAAGAATTTCTTTCACCGAATTGCGGTTCCCTGCTTTACTGGCCCACGCTATCCGAATGGGCGATCGTGACAAGGACCGCCCCGGTTCCGTTCCGCACACGAAACGCCCTGACCGCCAACGTCGCAAGAAACCGTACTTTCAGAACAAAAGCGGACAAAGACAGATAAAAACATGAGCGCCCAGAAGAGCCCCTTCTCGATCGTAGCGGTCGCCGCTGCGCTGATTCCGTTCCTCTGCATTCTGTGGAATCTCGACCTGCCCATCCTCCTCGGGGTCCCGCTGCTCACCGAGCAGTTGCTCGCCGTGATGCTCGGTCTGGCGATCTTCGTCCTGTTCATGACAACCCGGGCCAACGGCGACCGGAACGCGAAACCAGGCATCCTCGATATCGTTCTTGCCATATCCGGCCTCGTGGCGCTGCTATACGCCGCCGTCAACTATCAGGAGCTCCTGCGTCAGATCGCCTTCAAGCCGTGGTCGCTGGCGATCATCGGTAGCGTCGTCGTCATCTGCGTGATGGAGGGGCTGAGACGGTCGGCCGGCTATACGCTCTTCGCCATCATCGGCGTTTTCATCCTCTACGCGCTCCTTGCCAATTACGCGCCCGGCCCGCTCGTCGGCCAGAACATGAAGGTGTTGGAGCTGGCGCAATACATCGGGTTCGACCCGAGCGCCGTCTTCGGCACGCCGCTGAAGATCGCCGCGACCATCGTCGTCCTCTTCATCTTCTTCGGCGCACTCCTGTTCAAGGCGGGGGGCGGCGAGTTCTTCACCGATCTGGCACTCGCCACCACCGGCAAGACGCGCGGCGGCGCGGCCAAGATCTCCATCGTCGCCTCCGCGCTCTTCGGCTCCATCTCCGGCAGCGCCGTCTCCAACGTTGCCACCACCGGCGTCATCACCATTCCTCTGATGCGGCGCGGCGGATACAAGGCGGAAGATGCCGCCGCGATCGAGGCGATCGCCTCCACCGGTGGCCAGCTGACACCGCCGATCATGGGCGCGGCCGCCTTCCTGATGGCCGAATTCCTCGACATTCCCTATATGGCCGTCGTCACCGCCGCCATCATTCCCGCGCTCCTCTATTACGCCAGCGTCTTCGTGCAGGTCGACCTCATCGCCGCGCGCGACCACGTCGCCAAGGTCGACGAGAATATCCGCCCGCTCGGCGCCATCCTCAAGGAGGGCTGGCATCTTATTCTGCCCTTCGTCGTCCTCCTCTTCGCGCTGTTTTATCTCCAGCTCGACCCGGAGATGGCCGCGCTGGCCTCCGCGGTTGCCATCGTCGTCGTCGGGGCGGCGCGCCCCTATCGCGGCACCAGGCTGCGCCTCATCGATATCTGGGAATCCTTCTCAGACACCGGACGCAACGTGGTGGAGCTCCTGCTGATCGTCGGCTCAGCCGGCTTCGTCATCGGCATCCTCAACATCACCGGCCTCGGCTTCTCGCTGACACTCCTGCTACTCCAGGCCGTCGGCTCGCAGATCATCGTACTGCTCCTCGTCTCCGCCGCCATCTGCATCGTCCTCGGCATGGGCATGCCAACGTCGGGCGTCTATGTCCTCCTCGCCGTGCTGATCGCCCCGGCGATCATCGAGGCGGGCGTCGATCCCATCGCCACCCACATGTTCATCCTCTATTTCGGCATGATGTCGATGATCACGCCGCCGATCGCGCTCGCCGCCTTCGCCGCCGCCGCCATCGCCAAGACCAACGCCATGCGCACCGGTCTCGCCGCCATGCGCTTCGGCTGGATGGCTTATGTCATCCCTTTCATCTTCGTTTTCTCCCAGCCGATTCTCCTGAAGGGCACGGTACCGGAAATTCTCTTCGACACGGGCCGCGCGCTGCTGTCGATCTACATCATCACCGGCGCCATCGTCGGTTTCCTTTTCCGCCGCCTCTCACTCCCCGTGCGCGCCCTCCTTCTGGTCGCCGGTGCGCTCACCCTCCCCTTCCACCCGGGCCCCGCCTACTGGCCCTGGCTCAACGGGGCAATGATCGCGCTCTGCCTTGCGCTCGTGATCGTCCTGAAGATAACGGCGCGCACCGCGCCGACAGCCGCCCCCTCCGGGCGCGCATAAACCTCACAAGACGTAACAGGAGGAATTGCCATGAAACGACTGACGACCGCCGCCCTCGCCGCCGGACTCGTGCTCGGCCTCGCCGGCTCGGCCGCCGCCCAGGTCGTGGGCATCGCCACCGGACAGCCCGGCAGCCTCGGCCACAACACCGGCCAGGCCGTCGCCAAGGTCCTCAATCTCAAGGCCCGCATCGCCGCCCGGCCGCAGCCGATGGCCGGCACCGCCGCCTATGTTCCGCTCATCAACAACGGCGACGTGCCCTTCGGCTTCTGCAATGCCGTCGAAGCGCAGTACGCCTATGACGGCACCGGAAACTTCGAGGGCACACCGTACAAGAACCTGCGCATGGTCGGTGTCATGTTCCCGCTGCGCACCGGACTTATGGCGCCCGCCGACGAGGGTCTCGACACCATCGAGGACGTCAAGAAGCGCGCCAAGGACCTCAGGATCGCCTCCGACTACACCGCCTCCACGATCATCGCCTATTACATCGCCGGCGCGCTCGCCAACGGCGGCATGACCTACGACGACTTCAGGAAGGTTCCGGTCTCCAACTTCGTCCAGGGTATGCAGGCGCTCGGCGACAATCTCGTCGACCTGACGCTGATCAGCCTCAACTCCGCCGCCGGCAAGAAGGTCAACGCCCAGCTCCAGTCGCGCGGTGGCATCCAGTACGTCTCCCTCGATGACAGCCCGGAAGGCCAGGCCCGCTTCAAGAAGTTCCTGCCCGCCGCCTCGATCATCCCGATGAAGGCGAACCCGAACATCCCCGGGCTGAAGAAGGCCGCCAACATCATCGAGATCCCCTGGGTGATGCTCGTCAACAAGGATGCGCCCGAGGACCTCGTCTACAAGGTGACGAAGACGATCGCGGAGAACAATGCCGCCCTGAAGCAGTCCTTCGGCGCCTTCAGCCGTGCCAACCTGGAGAAGATGGCACCGGCGAGCGTCGTGCCGTACCACCCCGGCGCGCTGAAGTACTACAAGGAAGCCGGCATCAAGGTCGGCGACTGACGATCCAGACGGACATCCGGCGCCCCGGACGCGCGGCCGAGAAGGCCGGGCGCATGGAGATATATCGGGAAACGGACGGGCGGCCGATCGGTCGCCCGTTCTCGTTTTCGCCGCCCCGCGTCATCCTGCGGAACGGTCTTGACCGTCCCGGCGCGCACGAGCAAGGTCGCTCCGCGCAACTGCGAGAGGAGACCTCCATGGCCGATCAGGAAACGTTTGCCGCGGGACGCACTATCGCCGTGCCAGTCGAGGCCGGCCGCGGCACGGCAACGCTGATCGGGTTCACGGCGATCCTGATGTGGTCGCTGCTGGCGCTCTTCACCGCGGCGAGCGGTAAGATGCCGCCGTTCCAGCTTCTCGCCATCACCCTGTTCATCGGCGGCCTAATCGGCGCGGTCTCCTGGCTCTGGCGGCCCCGCGCCATTTCCGCCCTCCGCCAGCCGGCGCCGGTCTGGCTTCTCGGCGTCGGCGGCCTCTTCGGCTACCATTTCTTCTATTACACCGCACTGAGGAACGCCCCGCCGGTCGAGGCCGGCCTCATTGCCTATCTCTGGCCGCTGCTGATCGTCGTTCTCTCCGCGCTCCTGCCCGGGGAGCGCCTGCGCTGGTACCACATCGCCGGCGCGCTTCTCGGGCTCGCCGGCACCGCGCTCATCGTCACCGGCGGCAATGGCGTCACGCTGCGGGCGGAATATGGCTTCGGCTATCTCGCCGCCGCCGTTTGCGCCCTCACCTGGTCGAGCTATTCGATCCTGTCGCGCCGCTTCAAAGCGGTACCGACTGACGCGGTCGCCGGCTTCTGCCTTGCCGGTGCGGCGCTGAGCGTCCTGTGTCACACCGTCTTCGAGACGACCGTCTGGCCGCAAACGACGATGGAATGGCTTGCCGTCCTCGCTCTCGGCCTGATGCCGGTCGGCGCGGCCTTCTACGTCTGGGACCACGGCGTGAAGCGCGGCGACATCCAGGTGCTCGGCGCGGCGTCCTACGCCGCCCCGCTGCTTTCCACTCTGATCCTCGTTGCTTTCGGTTTCGGCGAGGGGACCTGGTCGATCGCTCTCGCCTGCCTCTTGATCACCGGCGGCGCGGCGCTGGCGGCCCACCGACTTATCCTGAGGCGTAACGCGTGACCGGCCCGGCGCCGGATATCAATCAGTCCAGTGCCAGTCAATCCAGTGCCAATCACCGGAATCAGAACGTATCCTTGCGAGCGCGGATCTCGGCAAAGACCGCCGCGTCGGTTTCGCTCGCCATGCCGAGATACGCGCGCAGCGAGGCATCCCGCGCCCTGAGAAAGGGATTGGTCGCCTTTTCCAGGCCCATGGTCGTCGGCAGCGTTGGCCTGTCGTCCTCGCGCAGCGCCACGATCTCCGCCATGCGGTTGTCGAGGTCGGCGTTGTCGGGATCGACGGTCTTGGCAAAACGGGCGTTGGCGAGCGTGTATTCGTGACCGCAGTAGATCTTCGTCTCGTCGGGAAGAATCGAAGAGAGCCGGTCGAGCGACGACCACATCATCTCCGGCGTTCCCTCGAACACCCGTCCGCAGCCGAGCGAGAACAGCGTATCACCGGTGAAGGCAACACCGGCATCGGGAAGCCAGTAGGAAATCTGCCCGATGGTATGACCCGGCGTGGCGATCGCTTTGACCCGGATCCGCCCGAGCGTCAGCTCCGCGCCGTCGGAAACCGTCTCGTCGAGGCCTGCTATCTTTTCTGCCTCGCCGGCCGGTCCGATCACGAACGCGCCGAAGGAATGTTTCAGCGGCTCGATCGCCTGGGTGTGGTCCCAATGGTGGTGAGTGACGAGAATGTGCGTCAGCGACCATCCCGTCTGCGCAAGCGCGGCGCGAATCGCGTTCTCATCGGGTGCGTCGACCAGCAGGGTCGTCTCGTCGGCAGGATCGTGGACGAGAACGCCGTAATTGTCGGAAAGACAGGGAAACTGGTGAAATGCCAGATCGGACATGAAGCGGGGCTCCTCGCGAGCGGACGACAGAGATTACTATGGTGACGCGACCAGCCGCATTCGTCTACAAATTGCTTTGCGGGGAAAGACGGGCGAAACCTGCCGACACCAACATAGCGGACGGCCATGTATCTCGACGTCGTGCACCTGAAGACATTTTATGAGCAGCCGATCGGGCGGATCGTCCGGCAGCATCTCGGCGCGGGATTGCGCGAACTGCGTCCTCCGCACACCGGCGAGATCGTTCTCGGGATCGGCTATGCCACGCCCTACCTACCGCCCTATGCCGCAACCGCCGAACGCGTACTCGCCTTCATGCCGGCGGCGCAGGGGGTCACCGCCTGGCCGCGCGACAAGGCCAACCGCGCGACGCTGGTGGAAGAGGAAAACTGGCCGCTCCCCGACGCCTGCATTGACTGCCTCGTCAGCGTCCACGGGCTCGACATGGTCGACAACCCGCGCACCTTCCTGCGCGAGGCCTGGCGCGTGCTCGTCCCCGGCGGCCGGCTGATCGCCGTTGTCCCCAATCGCTCCGGCCTGTGGACCCGGGTGGAGACGAGCCCTTTTGGCTACGGCCAGCCCTATAGTCGCGGCCAGCTCGGCCACCTCCTGCGCTCGGCGATGTTCGTGCCAAGGAACTGGGGCGAGGCGCTCCACTTCGCGCCATTCTCCTCGCGCTGGCTGCTCTCCTCAGCCCGAGCTCTGGAGCATTTCGGTCGCCGTTTCCTCCCCGCCTTTTCCGGCGTCGTTCTGGTGGAAGCGGAAAAGCAGATGACCCTTGGCCTCAATGTTCCCGACAAGGGCCGCAAAGTGCCTATCTTTCAGCCACTTTTCGTCCCACACGCAACCCGGTTCGGAAAATAGCCTCGCCGGCGCACGCGGCCGCACATCGGCCGCATGGCTGATCGGCGCGGCTACACCTCGGTTTCCTTTGCTTTTCGCCGTTCGCTTTCCTATGAAAGGAGCCTTGCTCCGCGACCTTGCGGCCGCCGAAACCCGAACGGAACCGTCCTGCCTTCATGACCAACGAACGCGACACGTCCAGCGACCAGCCCTCCACCGGCCCCGGCGGCCTTGCCGAAATTCGCGCCCGCATCGACGCCATCGATACGGAAATGCACGCACTTCTGATCGAGCGCTCCACCGTCATCGACTCCCTGATCAAGGTGAAGGGTGCCGACCGCACCGGCGCCGCATTCCGCCCGGGGCGCGAGGCCGCGATGATGCATCGCTTCGCCGATCGCCACACCGGCAGCCTGCCATTGACCACGGTGGAGAACCTGTGGCGCGAGATCATCTCCACCTTCACCTATCTGCAAGCCCCCTACCGGGTCCACATTCCGACCGACGGAGACCTCGTCGCCATCCACGACAGCCTCCGCTTCTATTTCGGCTTCACCGTTCCCTACGCCGCGACCGCCGACGCCCGCGCCACGATCACCGCCGTCGCAGCCTCGCGCTCCGACCTCGGCCTCTTATCGCTCGGCACCGCCGCGAGCGCCTGGTGGGAGGACCTCGGCGAGAACGACGGTCCCCGCATCATCTCGCGCCTGCCGTTCTTCGCCTGTGAAGGCCGACCGGCGGCGATGCCGACCGTCGTCATCTCCCGCCCGCTCGACGAACAGGTGGAACCGGAGCGCCGCTGCTGGACGACCCGATGGCCGGCGGTGACAGATCCCGCCGGCACCCTTGCCGACGCCGACGTCGAGATCCTGGCGACCTGCAAGATCGGCGAGGCCGTATGCGCGCTCCTTGCCGGTCCCGCGGACCGCGACGCATCGGCCATGAAGAACGTACTCGCCGGCGCCGGCTGCGACGGCCCGCCCCGCGCCGTCGGCGGCTATGCCGCGCCGCTCGCGATTTCAGAAACCGTCCCGGTTCCGGCGCCGCCAAACGCCAGCGCCTGATGCCGACCACCAAAGACCGAACAACCGTCTCGTAAACCAGAGTCCAGATCCATGACCGATACGTCCGCATCCCTTCGCCCCGTTCCCCGTCCCGGCGTCCTCGACATCGCGCCCTATGTCGGCGGCAAGTCCACGGCGCTTGGCGGCACGAAACTGCACAAGCTTTCCTCGAACGAAACGCCGCTCGGCGCGAGCCCCCGCGCAATCGAGGCCTATCGTGCGGTCGGCGAGCACCTGGAACTCTATCCCGACGGCGCCTCCACCGCGCTGCGCGAGGCGATCGGCGACGTCCACGGCATCAATCCCGACCGCATCATCTGCGGCGCCGGTTCCGACGAGATTCTCAATCTCATCGCCCACGCCTTCATCGCGCCGGGCGACGAGGCGATCTATTGCCAGCACGGCTTCCTCGTCTACCCGATCGCCATTACAGCGGCCGGCGGCAAGCCCGTCATCGCGCCGGAGAAGGACCTGACCGTCGATGTCGACGCGATCCTTGCATGCGTCACCGAGCGCACCAGGGTCGTCTTCGTCGCCAACCCCAGCAACCCGACGGGCACCTACGTTCCCTTCGAGGAAATCCGCCGTCTCCACGCCGGCCTTCCCGGCAACGTCCTCCTCGTCCTCGACGCGGCCTATGCCGAATACGTGCGCCGCAACGACTACGAGGCCGGCATCGAACTGGCCGGCTCGGCGCCAAACGTGCTCATGGCCCGCACGTTCTCCAAGATCTACGGACTCGCCGCGCTGCGTCTCGGCTGGGGCTACGGGCCGGCTGCCGTGATCGATGCGCTCAACCGGATCCGCGGTCCCTTCAATGTCGGTGCCCCGGCGATCGCCGCCGGCGTCGCCGCGATCCGTGACCGCGCCTTTACCGAAAAGGCGGCGGAGCACAATGCGACCTGGCTGCCCTGGGTGACGGATGAATTGACGAAACTCGGCCTTTCCGTGACGCCGAGCGTCGGCAACTTCATTCTCTTCCACTTTCCCGACGAGGACGGCCGGCGCGCGCCCGAGGCCGACGCCTTCCTGCTCAACGAGGGCATCGTTCTGAGGCAGGTGGGGAATTACGGCCTGCCGAACGCGCTGCGCATGTCGATCGGCACCGAGGAAGCCAACCGCGATGTCGTCGAGGCGCTGTCCCGCTTCCTCAGCGGCGCGAAAAAGGACGACTGACCATGCCCGAAAGCCCCTTATTCGGGAAACTGACGCTGATCGGCATCGGCCTGATCGGCTCGTCGATCGCCCATGCCGCTCGCCGGGAGAACCTCGCCGGCGAAATCGCCATCACCACGCGAAGCGCCCAAACTCTGGCCCGCGCCGAAGAGCTCGGCCTCGGCGACAGCTATCACACCGATATGGCCGAAGCAGTCACCGGTGCTGATTTCATCATCGCCTGCGTGCCCGTCGGGGCCTGCGGCGCCGTTGCAAGGACGATTGCCCCTTCGCTGAAACCCGGCGCGATCGTTTCCGACGTCGGCTCGGTCAAGAGTTCCGTCGTTGCCCAGATGCAGCCGCACATCCCTAAGGGCGTGCACTTCGTCCCCGCCCACCCCGTTGCCGGCACCGAGCAGTCAGGACCGGATGCGGGTTTTGCCGAGCTCTTCCATCAACGCTGGTGCATCCTCACCCCGCCCGAGGGAGTGGACCCGGCAGCGACGGAGAGGGTCGAGGCGTTCTGGGAAGCCTGCGGCTCGCAGGTGGAGATCATGTCGCCCCGGCATCATGACCTGGTGCTCGCGGTAACCAGTCACGTCCCCCACCTCATCGCCTATAACATCGTCGGAACCGCCGACGACCTGGAGACGGTGACGAAGTCGGAAGTGATGAAGTTCTCCGCCGGCGGCTTTCGTGACTTCACCCGCATCGCCGCGTCCGATCCGACCATGTGGCGCGACGTCTTTCTCAACAACCGCGAAGCGGTGCTGGAAATCCTCGGTCGCTTCACCGAGGACCTGATCGCCCTTCAGCGCGCCATCCGCTGGCAACAGGGCGACATCCTCTATGACCTGTTCACCCGTACACGCGCCATCCGCCGCGGCATCATCGACGCCGGTCAGGAGACGGCAGCGCCCGACTTTGGCCGCCAGCCGGCAAAGCCGGAGGGCGCAGAGTAAGACATCGGACGGAGCCGGGGCGCCGTGTCTCCGCGCGATCACGACTTCGGCTCTGCCTTGAGCGCCGCCTCGATCAGCGCCTTGGCGTCGTCGGAATCCCATTCGGCCGCTCCGTGCATGGTGCCGATCTCGCAGCCGTTCGGATCGACAAGCATGGTCGTCGGCATACCGATCGCCCGCCCGCGCGACTTCAGCGTCTCGAAGACGCCCATCGTCGGGTCGGCAAGCATCGGCAGATTCTTGATGCCGATCTCGGAGAAGAAGGCCTTGGCCCGTTCGGTGTTGCGGCGATCGATGTTGACGGTCACGACGGTGAAGGCGTCGCTGCCGAGTTCGGCCTGAAGACGGTCGAGCGCCGGCATTTCCTTGCGGCAGGGCACGCACCATGTGGCCCACAGATTGAGAAGAACGGTACGACCGGCATAGTCGGCCATGGACCGCGGGTTGCCCTCGGCATCCTGGAAGGTCAGGTCGGAAACCGAGACCGGCGCTTCGCTGGGAAGGAAATTCGCCACCTCGCCACGCTTGAACGGGCGAACGGCATCGGCCAGTTCAAGCGCCGCCTTGCAAGAAGCATCGGCTTGCCCGTTGCTTGGTAGACCGCGAACCAGTATTACCGCCCCAAGGCCGGCAACAATTCCGGCCAAGGCAGCAACCATTACGATACGGCGTAGAGACGAGCGCGTTATCGTTGCCTTTTTCATCGTCGATAGGGCCTCCAAAGGGGACAGGCATGAGCAACACCATGTGGGGCGGACGGTTCAACGAGAGCCCGGACGCCGTTTTGCAGGAGATCAACGCCTCCATTGATTTCGACCGGAAACTCTATGTCCAGGATATCACCGGTTCGATGGCCCACATGATCATGCTTGAGGCGAAAGGAATCGTCTCCAGCGAGGATGCTCAGCAGGTTCTGCACGGTCTCGACACGATTCTGCAAGAGATCGAAACGGGGAAATTCACCTTCTCGCGCGAACTTGAAGACATCCACATGAATATCGAGGCGCGGCTGACCGAGATCATCGGCGCCGCCGCCGGAAGGCTGCACACCGCGCGCTCGCGCAACGACCAGGTCGCCACCGACCTGAAGCTCTGGGTCCGCGACGTCATCGACATCATCGACCGGCAACTGCACGGGCTGATGGTCGCACTGACACAACAGGCCGAAAAGCATCCCCATGTCGCGATGCCCGGCTTCACGCATCTGCAGATCGCCCAGCCCGTCACCTTCGGCCACCATATGCTCGCCTATGTCGAGATGTTCGCGCGCGACCGCGGCCGGTTCGCCGATGCGCGCAAGCGCCTCAACGAATGCCCGCTCGGCGCCGCCGCGCTCGCCGGCACCTCCTTCCCCATCGACCGCGACATGACAGCGCGCGCGCTCAGCTTCGACCGGCCGACCGCGAACTCGCTCGATTCCGTCTCCGATCGAGACTTCGCGCTGGAGTCGATGGCCGCCGCCTCGATCTGTGCCACCCATATGTCGCGCATGGCGGAGGAGATCGTGCTGTGGTGCTCCGCCGGCTTCCGCTTCATCAAGCTGAGCGACAAGTTCACCACCGGTTCCTCAATCATGCCGCAAAAGCGCAACCCGGACGCCGCCGAACTGGTGCGGGCCAAGACCGGCCGCATCAACGGCAGCCTGATGGCGCTGCTGACCGTGATGAAGGGGCTGCCGCTCGCCTATTCCAAGGACATGCAGGAAGACAAGGAACAGGTCTTCGATGCGCTGGAAAGCCTAACCGTCTGCCTCGCCGCCATGACAGGCATGGTCGCCGATATGGAGCCGGACGTTGCCACGATGCGCAATGCCGCCAGCGCGCGAACCGGTTATGCCACCGCGACCGACCTCGCCGACTGGTTGGTCCGTGTCATCGGCATGCCGTTCCGCGAGGCACATCACGTCACGGGGCGTATCGTCGCGCTCGCCGAGGAAAAGGGCGTCCAACTCCACAAACTGCCGATCGAGCAGATGAAGGCCGTCGACTCCCGTATCACCGAGGAAGTCATCAAGGTACTGACCATCGGCGCTTCCACCAACTCGCGCACGAGCTTCGGCGGCACGGCACCGGCCAACGTCCGCAAAGCCGCGCGCAAATGGATGCAGGCGCTGGAGGGTGAATTCCAGACTGGAGCGGCGCCGAAATCCGGCCCGGCAGGACGCCGCAAACCCACGGCCGCCGGCGCAGGGGGGCGGGGCGCGCCGACCAAGCAGGCGCGGGTTGCAAAGGATCCTCCGATCGAAGAAAAGAACGACTGAAGATCCTCTCGCCAGCTCCGGCGGGTCGTGCAAGACTGCGTGCGGAATCGAGAGTGATAGGGGTCTTCCGCCCGACAGGTGGAAGACGGGTCAGCGAAAGGAAGTCGCCGGTGCCAAGCCGCACGATCTGGTCGAAAATTGTGATTGCCGCCCTCGTGACCGCAATGGCCGCCAGCATTGCCGGCTGCGGCCGACGCGGATCGCTGGAGCTGTCACCGGAGGCGAAGGAACGCCGCGCGACACTTCCCACCGCCAAGACGCCCAAAGACAAGACCGTCGTCGACCGTCCGTTTGTTCTCGACCCCCTTCTCTGATCTGACAGGCCCCTGACCGTGCATCATTTTGCCTTTCGCGACGGCCGGCTCCATGCCGAGGACGTTTCCGTCGCCGATATCGCCGCGGCGATCGGAACACCCTTCTACGTTTATTCGAGCGCCACGTTGGAGCACCACTACCGCGTCTTCCGCGACGCCTTCGGCGACCTGCCGGTCACCGTCTGCTACGCGATGAAGGCGAATTCCAACCAGGCGGTTCTGACGACGCTCGCCCGCCAGGGCGCCGGCGCCGACGTCGTCTCCGAGGGAGAACTCAGGCGTGCTCTCGCCGCCGGCATTCCCGCCGACAGGATCATGTTTTCCGGCGTTGGTAAGACCGCCGACGAACTCGCCTTCGCGCTCGACGCCGGCATTCACTGCTTCAACGTCGAATCCGAACCGGAACTGGACCTCCTCTCCGCCGTCGCTTCCGCCCGGGGCGTCGAGGCGCCGGTTTCCTTCCGCATCAATCCCGATGTCCAGTCCGGCACGCACGCCAAGATCGCGACCGGATCGGCGGAGACCAAGTTCGGCATTCCCTGGGTCCGCGCCCGCCAGATTTATGCCCGCGCGGCGAGCCTTGCCGGCATCCGCGTCACCGGCATCGACATGCACATCGGTTCGCAGATCACCGAGCTGGAGCCCTTCGACGCCGCCTTCTCCCGCCTCGGCGACCTCATCGACCAGCTCCGCGCCGACGGCCATGACATTGCCCATGTCGACCTCGGTGGCGGGCTCGGCATCCCCTATCATCAGAACAACGAACCGCCGCCCAACCCGGACGCCTATGCCGCCGTCGTGCGCCGTCACGTCGAACGCCTCGGCTGCCACGTCTATTTCGAGCCCGGACGGCTGATCGCCGGCAACGCCGGCCTGCTGGTCACCTCGGTGATCTACGTGAAGTCGGAAGCGCACAAGACCTTCGTCATCGTCGATGCCGCGATGAACGACCTAATCCGGCCAACGCTCTATGAGGCCTACCACGAGATCCGTCCGGTGAACGAGCCGGCCCAAGGGGCGCCCGTCGCCCCGGTCGATGTCGTCGGCCCGGTCTGCGAGACCGGCGACTTTTTCGCCCATTCGCGCGATCTTCCGACGATGGAAGCCGGCGATCTCCTGGCGGTCTATTCCGCCGGCGCCTATGGCGCCGTGCAGGCCGGCACCTACAACAGCCGGCTCCTTGTGCCGGAAGTGCTCGTCAAGGGCGGCGATTTCGCCGTCATCCGGCCGCGCCAGACCTACGACGACCTGATCGCCCTCGATCGCCTGCCCGATTGGCTGGCGCACTAAGCGAAGAGTGGAACAGCTCCTCTAAAACCAGGAGCGGTTCCCGACAACGTACTGTTCGTAGAACCGCTGCTCATCCTTGACGAGATAGATGATGCCCTCGATGAAGCCGATAAGGCTGATGATCGCGGAGGGCACACCGAGCAAGATGAATCCGAGAAAAAAGACCACCAGCATGATGATGCCAGCACCGTTCTTGCCCAGATAGAACTTGTGGATGCCGAACGCACCGAGAAAGATCCCGAGCAGACCGGCGACGATCTTGTTCTTATCCGCTTGCAAGCCGGTCGACGCGATCGGGTAGATACTCACCGCCCGTCCATCGGACACGTTGAAATCGACCATCCCTCCCGGCATCGCGGCCTTGGCCCCGCCCTGCAGATCGCCGCGCGCAAAGGCATAGCGGGTTCCGTCGTCTCCGCTGATCATGCCCTGCCCCGTGGCATTGTCGAAACCGAGAACTTGTCCGCGCATGTGCCCGATACCTCATTCGATCTGATAGGGGCCGGCTCCATACGCTTGCCCACTATTTCCACATAGTCCGAAAATAAACATATTCACCAGTCACCTGCAACGTGAGCGTGTTGAAGACTCAAGAGCGCTTTTTGGCGCGCGGTCATCCCGTTTTCACGATCCCGTGTGGATGCCTTGCCTTACTAAGGACAGACTGCGCGGCTGTGCTAGATTGTCCTGACGAGCCGGATCCGGGTGCCTTGCGCCCGGCCTGCCGTCCCCACCGATCGGCATGGAGAGATCGCACCCTTGGCAGGCGAGCGCACAGAAACGCCCCACACAGCGAATCCCGACGACGGCCGCGCCGCCGCCGATCCGCTGGCGCGCCGTATTGCAGCGGCGGTAACCCGTGCCCGTCTCGCCATTCTGTGGGAAGCGCTCTGGCCGCGCCTGGCACTTACGCTCGGCATCGTCGCACTCTTTCTCGCTATCTCCTGGATGGGCCTGTGGCCGCGAATGCCGGACTTGCTCCGGCTAATCGTTCTCGGTGTTCTCGCCGTCGCCCTCCTCGCCAGCCTCGTGCCGCTTGTCCGACTGCGCATGCCGTCGGAAAGGGCCGCCCGCGACCGGGTCGAACGCGTCTCCGGCCTCGCCAACCATCCGCTCGCCGCCCTCGAGGACGAGCAAATCGGCGGCCGCAACGATCCCGTCAGCCGCTCGCTCTGGCAGGCCCACCGTACCGCGACCGCCCGCCGCCTCGGACGCCTCGCCGCCGGTATCCCCAGTCCGCGGCTCTACCGTCGCGATCCCTTCGTGCTGCGCGCCCTCGCTGGCCTGCTGCTGTTCGTCGGCCTCTTCGCCGGCTTCGGCGAATACGGCACGCGCATCGCCGATGCCTTCCGTGCCGCGCCCGAACTCGCGACCGGGCCTTCCATGCGCCTCGACGCCTGGGTCGACCCGCCAGCTCACACCAACCGCCCGCCGATCTTCCTGACCGGCGAGACGCCGATGACCGGCAACGCCGACGACACTATCGCCGTGCCGGAAGGCAGCCGGCTGACTGTCCGCCTCCACGGCGTGAGCAGGCCGGCGCTGCGCATCGATCCGGCGGAGGGAGACAGCCGGACCGTCACCGCCGACGTCGGGGGTGACACCACGGGGGAAGGCGACGCCAGCCCTGGTAACACCTCAGCCGGAAAAACGACGGAGACGGATCAGGCAACTGCGGCGACCGCACAAGAACTGACAGCAACGCTGTCGGGAAATGCCACCGTCGCGGTGCTCGCCGACAATCGCGAGGTCGAACGCTGGCGCTTCACCGTCGACCCGGACGCTCCCCCCACGATCGCACTCGCCGACGATCCCGCACCCGCCGCCTCCGGCGCCCTTGAGCTTTCCTATCGGGTGAGCGACGACTACGGCGTCCTGTCCGCCAGAGCCGACATCGCCCCGGCACCGACGATGCGGTCGCCGCAAGGTGCCCACCCGCTCTACGAGCCGCCATCGTTTCCGCTGACGTTGCCGCGACGCGGCACGCGCGAAGGCACGGGCCGCACCATTCGCGACCTCTCCTCCCATCCGTTTGCCGGCGGCAAGGTGCGCCTGACACTGACGGCCCGCGACGCCGCCGGCCAGGAAGGCCACTCCGAGCCGCGCGATATCCTGTTACCCCAGCGCCCATTCTCCAAGCCGCTTGCCCGCGCGCTCGTGGAACAGCGGCGCGACCTTGCGCTCGACGCCCGCAACCGTGACCACGTCCGTGATGCGCTCGACGCGCTGATGATTGCGCCCGAGGCCTTCACGCCCGACCCCTCCGCCTGGCTCGGCATGCGCTTTGCCTACCGCCGCCTCGTCACTGCCAAGTCCGACGACGACCTCCGCGAGGTCGCCGATCTTCTGTGGGCGCTGGCACTTTCCATCGAGGACGGCGAACTGTCGCTTGCCCGCAATGCACTCCGCGACGCCCAGGAAGCCCTTCGCAAGGCACTGGAAAACGACGCCTCAGACGAGGAGATCCAGCGCCTGACGGAAGACCTGCGCAAGGCGCTCGACCGCTTCATGGCGGCAATGGCGGAACAGGCGGCGCGCAACCCGCAGAGCGCCAACCGGATGCCGCAGAACATGCGCACCATCGACCGGCAGCAATTGCAGGACATGCTCTCACGCATCGAGGAACTGGCCCGGTCCGGCTCGCACAAGGCCGCCCGGGATCTTCTCTCCGAAATGCAGCGCATGATGGAAAACCTGCAAACCGGCAGGTCGATGCCTCAGAATCCGCGTGCCAACGAGATGAACCGCATGCTGGAGCAGCTCGCCGATATGATCGGCCGGCAGCGCTCGCTGATGGACGAGACCTTCCGCATGCAGCGGCGCCAGAATGGAAATCAGGACGGGTATGAAAACGGCGACGCGCAAGCGGGCGAGAACGGCAACCAGCGCCCGATGACGGCCGAGGAACTGGAGAAGGCGCTCAAAGAGCTCCGCCAGCGCCAGGAAGCCCTGCAGAAACAGCTCGACGCCATGCGCGAGCGCATGGCGGAAATGGGCGTCGAGGCCGGAGACCAGCTCGGCGACGCCGGACGCTCCATGGGCAACGCCGGCCGGAACCTCGGCAAGGGCGACACCGGATCCGCCGTCGGCAATCAGGGCGACGCGCTGAGCGCGCTCCAGCAGGGCGCGGGACGGCTCCTCGACCAGATGATGGCGGAGGGCCGAGGCCGCCAGGGTCAGGGTCAGCCGGGCCAGATGGGCCGCAACGGGCGTGGCAATCCGCTCGGGCCAACGATGGGCCCCGACGTCAGCCAGCGCGGCGACATTCCGGGCGAAATCGACGTGCAGCGCGCGCGCCGGATCCTGGAGGAACTGCGCCGGCGCCTCGGCGAGTCGGGCCGTCCGCAGCCGGAGCTCGACTATCTCGACCGCCTGCTGCCGCGCGACTGACGAAGGCTGATTGACGAAAAGCGACCGCCAGCCCGCCCCAGCCCGACGACGTCATGCCCGACGATCGGTACGCATCCCATCCTGCCCTTCGATGGCCGGGAGGCATCATGCAAAAAAGCCCCGGCGCGGCGCCGGAGCCTTTCCTAGAATCCCGTGCATTGAATTCGCCCGGACACCGGGGCTGACAATCTGGCTGGGCTATTCTGCCATCGCCGCCCAGTGGCCTGCGAAATTGCGTGCCCGCAGAACGGGATATCGGCAGGCCGCCTCTTCCCGTACCGGCGGAGGCCGGAACCCCGCGGCCCTCGCCTCAGTTGGCGCGCCGCATGTGCTCCGCTTCCGCCATCTGGCGCGCGGCGATCACACGGCCAACGGCGGCACGGATATCGGCGAGCGTGAATGGCTTGAGGACGACGTCTTCCACCAATTCATCGAGCCCGAACGCCCGCTCACGCTGGTCGGCATAGCCCGTCATCAGCATGATCGGCATCTCCGGCCAGTCGCGCGCGGCGTTGAGCGCAAGGGCGATCCCGTCCATCACCGGCATCTTGATGTCCGACAGAAGAAGATCGAAGGCGCCGCTTTCCTGGTGGAGGATATCATTCGCCTCCGACCCGTCACACGCTTCGGTCACGTCATGACCGTCCATCTGCAGCGCCCGCGAGACGAACGCCCTGACCGCATCATCGTCCTCGCTCAAAAGGATTCGGGCCATGCTCAATCCCTCCCAGAGGTCGGCCCGGTCGATCAGCGTTCACAGAAGGCACCCACATAAGGCAATTCGCGATAAGCAAAGCCTTTGTCGATGCCATAACCGATCACGAATCGATTCGGGCAATCAAAGCCGACGTAGTCGGCCTGAATATCATGAGTCCGCCGCGCGCTCTTGTCGAGCAAAACGGCGAGCGAAACCTTGCGGGCGCCCCGTTCGTAGAGCAAATCCCGGGCAAAACTGAGTGTCAGCCCGGTATCCAGAATGTCATCGACCAGGAGGACGTCCCGTCCGGCCACCCCCTGATCCATATCGCACAGAACCTTTACACTTCCCTGCGATTCGGTCCCGGTGCCGTAACTTCTCAGCCGGATGAAATCGACCTCGATCGGCGCACCAACCCGGTGAAGGGCCCGGATAAGATCGGCGGCAAAGACGAAACTGCCGGTCAGCACCGGCACCAGCAGCGGGTCATGCAGACCGCTGGTGGCGATCTCCGCGGCGATGGCACGCACGCGGGCATCGATCGATTCCTCGTCGAAAAGAACCTCGATTGTTGGCTCGGTCATTCAGCGTCTTCCGGGCGTGGATGAAACATCCCCCCGAATACCATTGAGGCCCGGCCTTGCGCCAGTCGCATCCTCGTTTTCGCCCTCCACGCTCGGTTTCTGGATCTTACGATCCATGAACCGAACCTGCAGACGCGTGCCGAGTTCCGGCGGCGAGGCGAGACGGCTGCGAAAGTGTACGCTCTGCCCGGCGTCGAGCTCGGTCGCATCCGGAGCAATCGACCAGGAATAGACCTCCTGACCGCGTTCGCCGATCAGCCCGAGCCGCACCAGCGGCACGACCTTGCGCTCATCGGAAATGTTGCGCACGTCGCCCTCGATTATTAGAAGCGGCGTCTCGCCGGAAAAATCACGGATCGAGGACACGTTCTCGATTTCGAGCCCGCGCAAATTGACCTTCAGCCCGATCAGCTCATAGACGCCGGCCATGTCCGGCACGCCCTCGACAATGGGCTTGCGCAGAATAATGCCGACGATCACCAGGAGAATCGCGAGCGCCAGCATGATCGGCCCACCGATTTCCGAAAGCCGTTCCGCCCGCGTGCGCTGATCGTCGGGATCGCGCATGCGCACCTTAATCCGGTGCGGCTTGGCCATCGTCTCGATGTCGGCATGGGCGAAGGGGTCGTTCTCATCGCCGGCGCCTAAGGGGTCGGCATCGATGGTGGTACCGGCATTGACCTGGGGGGCGTCGGCCTCCGGACCGTCCGCGTCCTCGGAAGCCTCCACGTCCGCTGCTTCCTCCGCGTCCGCTGCTTCCTCCGCCGCTGCTGCCGCCCAGGCATCCTCGACCGACATGTCTTCATCGAAATCGGCATCGGGGTCGGGAAAGGCCGCCCGAGCGCCCTCGTCGATCGAAATGCCCTCAGCCCCGTCCGCGCCAAAGCCATCGGATAACGGCGTTCCATCCCGGTCCGGGCCCGCCCCGTCCGCATCGACCCCGCCGAAGACATCGTCACCGGCCTCGGCACCAACCCCGGCCAGGCTCGCCGCACGTTCCGGCCGGGCGCGCCAGACGGTACTGCACCGGCTGCAGCGCACGTCCCGCCCCTCGTCGCCGATGGCACCATCGGGCAACACGTAGGATCGGTCACAGGTGGGACACGTGATCTTCATCCGCGCACAGCTTCACTCGGAAATGCAGGATCCGGGTGGAGCCCCCGATATCCGCCATCCTCAACGATTTGACCTCGCCCGAACGATCCCGACAGCCTATGCCGAGGGTCGGCCCCAGGAACACCATTCTCGGATCGGGGACTTGGCCAAGCTTGATACTGCCCTTAATTCAGTCACACCGGTGCGATCATGACGACATCTTCTCTCAGAGGAAGCTGTTAACGTTAATGAAGCGTTAATATCGGTCGGCGATTCTCGCCACGAGACGCAAAAACGCGCCTGCGAGGAGACGAGGAGTGATTCGGTTCGAGAATGTCGGCCTGAGGTATGGGATGGGTCCGGAAGTGTTGCGGGATCTGTCCTTTCGCGTCGAACCGCAATCCTTCCAGTTCCTGACCGGACCATCGGGCGCGGGAAAGACCAGTCTGATGCGGCTGATGTTCCTCGCCCTCAGGCCGACGCGCGGCCTCATCACGGTTTTCAACCGCGACACCGCCTCCATCCCCAAGCGCGACATGCCGGCGATGCGCCGCAAGATCGGTGTGGTGTTCCAGGACTTCCGTCTGCTGGAGCACCTCACCACATACGAGAATGTTGCCCTGCCCCTGCGCGTGACCGGCAAGGACGAGGCGACCTATCGCACCGACGTGGTGGAGTTGCTAAAGTGGGTCGGGCTCGGCGACCGGATGCACGTCCTGCCTCCGGTCCTGTCCGGCGGCGAAAAGCAGCGCGCGGCAATCGCCCGCGCCCTCATCGCCCAGCCTGACGTGCTCCTCGCCGACGAGCCCACCGGCAACGTCGATCCACCGCTCGCCAAGCGGCTCCTGCGATTGTTCGTGGAATTGAACCGGCTGGGCACCTCCGTGGTGATCGCCACCCACGACATCAATCTGATGAACCAGTTCGATGCCCGCCGCATGGTCATCCACGACGGTAGGCTGGAGATCTATGACTGAGGCACCAATGACCGGCGGCTCCTCCGGCAAGACAAGGTCAGAACGCGGATCCGGCAAGTCCGGCGACGGCGCGCGCGAGCCCGCCCGCAAGGGCGCGCCGAAGCGCGGCGCCGGAGCCAAGCGCACCTTCTCGCGCCCGCACATCGTCCGCCGCAAGGACCGCCCGGCCGAGCTGCGAGGTGCCGGTCCGATCGTGCCAGCCGGATCGGTCGCCGGCCATGCGCTGACCATAGTCGTTGCCATCATGAGCTTCCTCGCCTGCCTCACCGTCGGCGGCGTCACAGTCGTGCGCGATGCGGCAAGCGACTGGCAGAACGACATCTCGCGCGAGATCACCATACAGGTGCGTCCCATCGACGGCGTCGACATCGTCCGCCAGATCGACAAGGCAATCGCGCTTACCCAGGAATTCCCCGGCATCGGCACCGTTCGGGCGATTTCCGACGATGAGACGAAAAGCCTCCTGGAGCCCTGGCTCGGCGGTGGTCTTGATCTGAAGGCCCTGCCCGTTCCGCGCCTCATCCTGGTGGAGCTGAGCAATCCGGCTGCCGTCGATCTTGCCGCCCTCAAGGCCCAGCTCAAGACCGACGTCAAGGGTGCCAGCCTCGACGATCACAGCGCCTGGACCCGCCGCCTCATCGCCATGGCCAACACCATGGTGTTCGGTGGCTTCATCATCCTCGTTCTCGTCCTCACCGCAATGATGCTGAGCGTCGTCTTTGCCACCCGCGCGGCGATGGCCGGTAACCGCGAGATCATCCAGGTGCTTCATCTTGTCGGCGCGGAAGACAATTTCGTCGCCCGCGAGTTCCAGCGTCATTTCCTGCTTCTCGGCCTCAAGGGCGGTGCGGCCGGCGGCGTCGCCGCGATCATCGCCTTCGCCACGCTCTCTCTCTTACGCACCGACGGCGGCGACATGGCCGCGGCCGACCAGTTGCGCGCGCTCTTCGGCGAATTCACCGTCGGCGCCGGCGGCTACATGGGCGCCGTCGGCGTCGTCTTCCTCGTTGCGATCCTCACTGCGGCAACGTCGCGCCTTGCGGTTCGGCGCACGTTGCAACAAACCGATTGACGGACGGATCGCGCCGGTGACGGCCGCATTCGGCGCCGATGACGGCCATCCGTCGTGCACAGAAAAAGCCGCTCGCGGTCTTGTTCACGCCGTGGGTGCGCCTCATTCTTGAGCTATGTGCGTTATATGGATGGGCTTTTAATGGACAGCATGCCGGACGCTCCAGGAAAGGCGTGTGAGCCGGCGGCACCGAATAGCGACACCAGGGACCGCCAGCTGACACGAAAGAGACGAGGCGCATGGGCGCTTGCCCGCCGTGCCGCCATCCTCACGGTCGTCCTGGGACTGGCGTTTCTCATCGGCGGCTTCCTGCGCTTTGCCACATCCGTCTCCACCCTGACCACTCCCACCGACATCCGCGCGGACGCCATTGTGGTGCTGACCGGCGGCGCCGACCGCATCAAGGGCGCCGTCGATCTTCTGGCCCAGGGGCGCGCCAAGCGCCTGCTCATCTCCGGCGTCCACCCGCGCACCAGCCGAAAAGCAATCGCCCGCCAGGCGCACAGCTACGGCGATCTGTTCACTTGCTGCGTCGACCTCGACTACAAGGCCGAGGACACCATCGGCAACGCCCGCCAGGCGCGCAAATGGGTCCGCGACCACGGCTTCACCTCGCTGATCATCGTCACCAGCGCCTACCACATGCCGCGCTCCATGGCCGAGTTGAAGAGCTCACTGCCCGACGTCGAGCTGAAACCCTATCCGGTCGTACGGCCGAACCTCAATCTCGACCGCTGGTACGAGGACTGGAGCACGACCCGGCTGCTCGTGCGCGAGTACGTGAAGTACATCGCCGCGCGACTTCGCCTCAGTCTCGATATCCCGCCGCAGGCCCAACGCGTCTTCGCCAACGCCCTCAACGTCGTGCGGCACGGCCACGGCTGACCCGGCAGGAGTGCTGTGACGCTGGGTGGCGGCGGGATCGGAAGCCTCTACCCCCGCGTCCTCGCTTCGATCGAAACCGCTACGCCGCAACCGGCCCGGCCGTTTGTGCGATACGTCTTTGCTCGAGGTCGTCAAACTCCCGGACGGAGGATCGCCCGGGCAAAGAGCCAAGCCCCAAAAAAAAGATGTTCGACTTTTTGGGCGGGAAATCGCATTCAACACAGGCAAACCCCCATCGCCCGGTCCACACGACGGGCAACATGCTTTCGCCGAAACGGTCCGGTCCGATGCTTCATCTGCGCTCCTTCCTCTTCAACGTCATCTTCTACGCGCTCATCGCCGTCGCGGCCTTTCTCATCCTGCCGGTATTCGTCCTGCCGCGCCGCACCGGCTGGCCGGTCGTGCGCCTGTGGGCCCGCATCAACCTTTTCCTGCTGCGCGTCATCGTTGGACTCGATATCGAGGTCCGCGGCCGCGAAAACATCCCCGAGGGCGGCGTTCTCGTCGCCTCCAAGCACCAGTCCGCCTGGGAGACCTTCGCTCTCGTCCCGCTCTTCCGCGACCCGACCTACATCCTCAAGCGTGAGCTTCTGTGGCTACCGTTTTTCGGCTGGTACGCCTGGCGCTTCGGAATGATTCCGGTCAACCGGGGACGCGGATCGGCCGTCTTGCCGGACTTGACGCGCAAGGTCCGCGCAGCCCTCGACACCGGCCGCCAGGTCATCATCTTTCCCGAGGGGACCCGCCGTGCGCCTGGCGCCGAACCGGCCTACAAGTTCGGCATCGCCTTTCTTTATTCCCACCTCGATTGTCCCGTCCTGCCGATCGCCCTCAATTCCGGGCTCTATTGGCCGCGCCGCCGCTCGGTGCGTCATCCCGGCCGGATCATTGTCGACATCCTGCCGCCGATCCCGGCCGGCATACCGACCCGCGAGTTCCGCGAGGAACTCACCGACCAAATCGAGGATGCGAGCAACCGCCTGCTCAAAGAGGCGTCCGAAGCAACGCCCGCGCCACCGCTTCCGCCGGAGGCGAAATCACTCATAAACACAACCAAGACCGAGAAACCTTTGGTTTGACGCCATAATTTTCCCATATTCAAAGTGAACGATGATCGCTGTGATTGAGCAAGTGATTCGCATGCGCGCGGATCGTGATCCGAATATTTCGATACTCGCATTAACGGTTTGTTTGTTCTTATTATGTTCCAGTAGGATAGGAACAACGCGGCACGGCGGAAACAATGTACGAGACACCCGATTCGGTCAGAATGACGGATCTTTCAGATCGCTTCCGGTACTGGACCGGAGTCTCGGGACGTCGATATCTGTTCTCGACCGTCACCATTGCCGATCTCAGGGATTTCGCCGATGCGGTCGTGCTGATCTCCACCGGCGAGAACCGCGATACGCAAGCTGGTCGGGTCTGGGTCGGGGAAACCGACTGTGAGGGAAACCTCACCGGACCGCAGATGAAGCCGCGCGAGGGATCGGCCTTCGTTCACCTCCTCAGCACCCACGGGATCGAGCGCCGGTCGATCGTCGAGGATCTTGCTGCCACGAAGATCTGACGGGTTGCGCATGGCCGCGCACCCTCGCCTCACCCCTGATTCTCGCCAGAGCTGATCATCGCTCCTACGCGGTTTCCAGAAGCCGCGTGACGGTGGTCAGCGTGTGATCGTGAATACCGAGATCGGCGAGATGCTTTTGCGTGTTCACCACGTAATCGCGGTTGATGCCGGACTGCCCCTCGCTCTGTGACACCATATCGACGACACGCTCGAGCGGTAGCACGCCGGCATATTGCGGGTGTGCCCGGTCGACCACATAGGCAACGCCGTTGACGACGCGCCCGCTGCCGTCGGTGAGCCTGAGCCGCGGCGTGACTTCGCGGTAGACCATTGTTACCTGCTCGCGCCCGCGCAGGTAGGCCATTGTCTCCTCGCGCTGCGCCGCCTCGACGCGGAACGCCACGCCACGACACGACCCGCCGCGATCGAGGCCGAGGACGAGGCCCGGCCGCTCCGGCGTGCCGCGATGAACATAGGAATAGACGCACAGGCTGCGATGCCAGCCGTGAAGATGAGCAGGCACCGCCTCGACATGGGCAAAGCCGGGCCGCCACATCAGCGAGCCGTATCCGAATACCCACAGGTCCGTGGGTGTCATCTCCATGGGCGCCATCCGGTTCTCCTCGCGAAGGGGCAGAGCCCCGTTTCCGGTTTTGCGCTTTCTAGCGTCACGAAAGGGCCGTTGTCACCTCGCCGCACGGGGCTGGACGACAATGCCGGCCACCGGACGGTACCGAATCCGGCCCGCGCCCCTTATGCTGCGCACGGGAAGCACCGCGCGCCGGATGCGCGCCCGGCCGAGAGGGAGAAGAGAAACCGCCATGACCACGCCGCCAAGGACCCGCCCGCAACGGACCGGCTCTCGACGAGGCCCCATCATCATCGCCGTCGTCATCGCGCTCGTTGTCGCCGGCTGGACGGTTGCCTGGTTCGTCGCCGCCAACTACGCGGAGCGGATCATCGACGACACGATCGCGGCCCAGACGGCACAGGGCACCCGTATCGCCTGTTCCGACCGGTCGATTTCCGGCTGGCCCTTCCGCCTGTCGCTCACCTGCGCGCCCCTGACGATCGAGCGCGCCGACGGCACCCGGCTGATGCTTCCCGCCGTCCGCGCCGTCTCGCTCATCTATCGGCCGACGCATCTCATCATCGAGGCCGACGCGCCCGCATCGCTCAACCCTTTCGCCCGCGCGCCGGACGGCACGGCCACCTGGGACCTCGGCCACGCCAGCCTCGTCTTCTCGCCAACCGGCCCGCGCGAACTCGCTGTCTCATTCACCGGCCTCGCACTGTCGGGCTTCGCCCCGATCGGCCTCAAGGACGGCCTCACTGCCAGGCTCGCCGAAATCCATACCCGGCGCGATCCGGATGATCCCTCCCGCATCGATGCCGCCCTGACGCTGAAGGGATTCACCCGGCCCGGCGACACCGCGCCCATCGATGCACGCATCCTCGTCACGGTGCCCGATCCGATGAGCGTCACCGAGACCCGCCCCCTGAACCTTGCGGCGGCGAGCGCGGCAACACCGGCGGCGATTGCTCTGGCGAACGGTGGCATTTCCATTCGCGAAATCACCATCAACGACGAGACCACGCGCCTGTCGCTTGCCGGCGACCTTAAGCCCGATGCGCTCTCGCGCCCTTCCGGCACGCTGATGCTGACGGTAGCCAACCCGGATGGCCTGCAGTCGCTGCTTGCCCGGCTTCTGCCGCCGTCGAGCAGCCTTGCGGCGACGATCGCGGGTGCCGTTTCCGGCTTCGGCAAGACAACCGGTGAAGGCGAGGACCGAACCGTTGAGGTGCCCGTCAACGTGAGCGGCGGAGCCGTCTCGCTCGGCCTTATCCCGCTCGGCCGCCTGCCGACATTGTAAAGTCGGCCGCAACAGCGGCAAGAAGACGGAAAAGTACGGAAAATTAAAAGTTCTGTGGAACCCTCCGGCACGAGATGGACGGTGACGAGGATTCCCGAATGCGCAATTCGCTTGCTGCGGCGGCAGGCCGGATTCTTCCGGCGGAAATACGGCAGCGCCTGAAGCCCCTTGTGGATCGCTTCGGAGCCGGCGACGATCACAGTGCGGCCAAGCGCATCGCTCTGGTGTCCTTTGCCGTCCGCGTCGCCAGCGCCGGCATCGCCTATCTCTCCCAGATCTTCCTCGCCCGCTGGATGGGCAGCTACGAATACGGCATCTTCGTCGTCGTGTGGACCTGGATCATCGCCCTTGGCGCAATCGTCCACCTCGGCTTCGCGACCTCCGTGATCCGACTGATCCCTGAGTACATGGCGACGAGCCGGCTCGCCCAGGTGCGCGGCCTCCTCGTCGGCAGCCGGGTGATCGCGCTTGTCTTCTCCACCTTCATCGCCGGCCTCGGCATCCTTGGCGCCTATCTCTTCCGCGACGCGATTTCCAGCGACTACCTCCTGCCAATCTACCTCACCGCCGTCTGTCTGCCGCTTTTCACCATCAGCGAAGTGCAGGACGGCATCAGTCGCGCCTTCGACTGGACCGATCTGGCGCTCGCCCCGACCTATCTGTGGCGGCCGGTGCTGATCCTCGTCTTCATGTTCATCGCCGGCCTCATGGGCGCATCGCTCGACGCGACCACCGCCTGTGTCGCCGCCATCGGCGCGACCTATTTCACCGCCATCGCCCAACTCTTCATGCTCAGAAGCCGGACCCGCGAAACGTTGAAGCCGGGCCCGCGCGAATACGCCAACCGCGAATGGCTCAAGATTTCCGTGCCGATCCTGTTCGTGGAGGGATTCTTCCTGCTCTTGACCGGTTCCGACATCATCATCCTCGGCCAGCTCGTCTCGCCGGACAAGGTCGCAGTCTATTTCGCCGCCGCCAAGACATTGGCGCTCGTCCACTTTGTCTATTATTCGGTGCGCGTCGCCACCGCCCAGCGCTTTTCCAAGCTCTATCACGCCGGCGACAGCGGCGCCCTCGCCAGCCTCGTGCGCGATGCCGTCCGCTGGAGTTTCTGGCCGTCGCTGGGACTCGCCCTGCTTCTCCTCGCCTGCGGCAAGCCGCTCCTGTCACTCTTCGGCGCCGACTTCACCAGCGGTTATCCGCTGCTCTTCCTCCTCGTCATCGGCATCCTCGCACGCGCCTCGCTCGGCCCGGTGGAAACGCTCCTGACGATGGCACACCTGCAGAACTACGCCGCCGGCGTATACGGTGGCGTCTTCGCCCTCAACATCATCCTCTGCTACGTGCTTATTCCGCCCTTCGGCGCCCTCGGCGCGGCCGCCGGCACCGCCACCTCCATGCTCGTGGAATCGGTCGCGCTGTACGTCGTCGCGCGGTGGCGCCTGCGGCTCCACGTCTTCATATTCGGCCACCCGAAGATCGCCTGACCGGCACCCCCGCCCTTGCGGATGCAGATCAATCCTCGACCGGTCCCCGCCCCGAAGCCTCTTCCACCGCCTGCCGGCGGAAATGGCGGCGGATGACCTTGCCCGTCGTCGTCAGCGGGATCGCCTCCACATAGGCAATCTCGCGCGGGTATTCGTGCGCCGAGAGCCGCGTGCGAACATGCGTGCGGATCGAGTCGGTCAGCGCATCGTCAGGCGAAATGCCGGGCTTCAGCACCACGAACGCCTTGACGATCTCGGTGCGCACCGGATCGGGCTTGCCCACGGCAGCGGCAAGTTGCACCGCCGGATGGCTGACGAGACAGTCCTCGATCTCCGCCGGACCGATCCGGTAGCCCGCCGAGGTGATAACGTCGTCGTCACGGCCGACGAAATGCACATAGCCGTCCTCGTCCATCAGGCCCTGGTCACCGGTCACCATCCAGTCACCGACGAATTTCGCCGCCGTCGCCTCGTGGTTGCTCCAGTACTTCAGGAACATAACCGGGTCCGGACGGCGCACGGCAATCTGGCCGAGGCTGCCCCGAGCCACCTCGTTGCCGGCCTCATCGATGACGCCGACCGCATGGCCGGGCACCGGCACGCCGATCGCACCCGCCCGGGAGAGCCCGATGGCAGCGCAGGACGAGAGCACCAGGTTGCACTCCGTCTGGCCGTAGAACTCGTTGATCGTCATGTCGAGCACATCGCGGGCCCACTCGTAGGTATCACGGCCAAGCGCCTCGCCGCCCGATCCGATGGTCCGCAACTTCAGGGCGTAGGTCTGGAGCGGTCGCGGCACCCCGCGCAGCATCTTCAGCGCCGTCGGCGGGATGAAGGCATTGCGCACACCGTGCTCTGCCATCAGCGCATAGGCCCGCTCAGGATCGAACTTCTCCGCCTTGTGGGCCACCACCGGTACGCCAAGATGGAGCCCCGGCAGCAGGATGTTGAGAAGACCGCCAGCCCAGGCCCAATCGGCCGGCGTCCACAGGATATCGCCCGGCTGCGGCAGAAACTCGTGGCTCATCTGCATACCGGGCAGATGACCGAGAAGCACCCGATGACCGTGAAGCGCGCCCTTCGGCGGTCCGGTCGTGCCCGAGGTGTAGATCATCATTGCCGGATCGTCGGGCCCTGTCTCCTCCGGTAGGAAGGCGTCATAGGCTTCACCGAGAAGCGCATCGAGCCCGACCGCGCCCTCGCCGGGGCCGTCGATGGAGACAACGAGTTGCAGATCGGGCAGGAGATGGCGAATCTCCGCGATCTTGGCGAGCCCGGCCGCATTGGTGACAAGCGCCCGGGCGCCCGAATCGGCAAGCCGGTAGCGCAACGCATCGACGCCGAAGAGCGAGGCGAGCGGCACCGCGACAGCGGCAAGCTTGTAGACGGCGAAATGCGCGATCGCCGTCGCCGGATGCTGCGGCAGGAGGAGGCCGACGCGGTCGCCCCGAACGATGCCGTGAGATCGAAGCGCATTGGCCAACTTGTTGGACTTCCGCGCCAGTTCGCCGTAGGTGACGGCCTGGGCCGGCCCCTCGTCGTCGTGCTGGATCAGCGCCACACGGTCCGGCTCCCGCGCCGCCCAGACGTCGCAGGCACTGACGGCGATATTGTAGCGTGCCGGAATCTGCCAGCGAAAGGCGGCCAACAGCGCGCCATAGGATTTCGCGCCAGGCAACATGACCGTCACTCCTCCCCCCGCGACCGTTCCGCCGGTCGCTCTGTCGCATGCCGCGCCGCCGTCCCGGTTCCAATCATGGTTCCAATCCCGGTTCCGGCGATCGCCCGACAGACTTTTTTCTGGCAGCAGCCTAGCCTTTGCCGGACGGCAACGGCAATCGCCTTCGCTCGGATCGTGAGAGAGCGTCAAAGCCGATGAAACAGCACTTTGCGTGCACCGAACGACGCACCGGCACGGGCACTGACTGCAATCTTCCGCTCACGTCACCATACACAGGTTGCACACAGGCTTCTAAACAATTCGGCTACCCCCGAATTTTCACGGGTATCATCCCATGAGAGATTTGCATATTATCCATCTTGCAAGTATGGGCCGACTAACAAGCCGGAGTTCCCCGCTAAGGGGCTCCGGCTTCTTTTTTTGCCGCCGCACCAATTCGGCCTTCGGCGTGCTGCCTTTCTCGCTTTTATCTGCCCGCCTCAAATCGCTGCCGGATCGTCGTCGGATCCCTTCCGCGCCGCCAACCGCCTGTGCGAAGCCAGGAGCAGAAGCGCCGGCAGGACCAGGAGATCGGCCACCAGCGCCGCAAGAAGCACCAGCACCGAGACGATGCCATACACCCGGACTGTCGGCAGAAGACTCGTCACCGTCGTCCCCAAACCCAGCACCAGAACGATGGTCGAAACGATGATCACCGGCCCGACCGTCATCAACGTTTCCCTCAAGCTTTCCACGACATCGCGGCGCTTACGCCGCTCCAGCCGGTAGCGGTTGAACATGTGGATCGTCCCGTCGACGGCGATGCCGAAACTGATGGTGAAGGCAATCACACTGGTGAACTGCAGGCCAAAGCCGGCGACATAGACAAAGGCGCCGCCGACGAGAATCGGCAGGACATTCGGCAAGAGACCAACGAGCGCCGCCCGCCAGGAGCGAAGCGCCAAGCCGATGACGACGACAATGACGGCAACCGCGGCGACGAGGCTGACGCTCAGCTGATCGATCATATCGGTGCTCGCCCGCGCCGCGACCGCATCGAAGCCGGTAACCGCGATGCCGACATCGGGATGATTCGTCCTGACCGGTCCGAGCGCGCGATCGATTCGCTCCAGGGCGGGCAGGAGGACGGCCGCATCAACATTGGGGAAATACCCGGTCACGAGTGCGGACCGTCCGTCGGCACCGATGACCCGGCGGGCGAAGCGATCCCTGTTTTGCGAAAGGAACCGCTCCATCTCACCGGACGCCGCCGCGTCGGCGCGGTACCAGTCCTCAACGTCGGTAAGCGACCACACCGTGTGAATGAGCGGATCAGCGGCGAGCACCGCCTGGGCATCGGCAATCGCCGCACGGGACTTCGGCGCGAGAACGTCATCACCTTCCATGAACGTTAGATAGAGGTGAACGACGCCGCTGCCGCCGAGCCGTGCATCGATTTCGGCGATGCCGGAAAGGACATCGCTCCCGGCCGGCAGGTTTTCGCGATAAGTGTAGTGGGGCTCGTTCGCCGCGTAGAGCGCGCCGCAGCCGAGCGTCGCTACGACGGCGAGGCCGGCGACCGTTGCCGGACGTCCGAGCGCCAGCCGGGCCGAGGCCGCCGACAGCCCGGCGCTGATGCCGCCGACCGCACCGCCATCGAGTCGCACCACCGGCCCCTTCGACAGCCTGAGGACAAAGAACGCCAGCGGCGGAAAGAGCAGGATCACCGCGAGGAAGGCAATGACACTGCCGAGCGCGCCGGCGAGCCCGAAGCCGGCGATGAACGGATGCGGCGTAAGCCCGAGCGTCAGAAGCGCCAGCATCGTCGTCATCGAGGTAAGCGCCGCCGCGGGACCGACCGCCCGGATCGACTCCTCCACCGCGACATGGGCGGGCTTGCCAGCGGCCTGCGCGCGCTGGGCGGCAAACAGCAGGTGCAACCCGTCGGAGAACGTCAGCACCATGACGAGCGTCGGCACCACCGCCGTCAGCACATTGACCGACTGTCCGAGAAGCGCCATCGATCCGAGCTGCCACACGACGGCAGCGAGCACAGGCACGGCGACGATCACGACGTAGCGCAGCCGGCGGAAGAAGAGCCACGTGAGGATCGTGCCGAGAAGAAAGCCGGCGATCCTGAACACCTCCTGATCCCGCTTCAGCGCATCGACGATGCCGAGCCGGATGAGCGGCATGCCGCTGTAGTGAAGTTCGAGCCCCGCCCCTTCCAGATCTTCTTTCGCCAGCAGGCGCAGATCCGCCGTGCGCCGCCTCACCGTCTCCAGATCGAGATCGCCGGATGCCCCGACGTCCGGCGCCAGCGAGACGACGAAGAGCGCCAGCGTTCCATCGTCGGAAAGAAGCTTGTCCCTGACGAGCGGTTGCCTGAGGAGCGCCAGACGCAGCGCATCAAGGTCCTTTACGTCGGCGAGATCGGCCGGGACGACGGAGGCGATATGTCCTTGTGCATCCGGCGGATAGACGGCGGAGAAGGGAGACAGCACCGCCGACACGCCGTCGACGAGCGTCGCATCGAGATGGAACGCGCGGAGCTTTTCCAGTGTATCGCGCCGGAAGATGGCGCCGCTCGCAACGACGAGAACATCGTATTCATTCGCCGGATAGGCCGTTACCACTTCGCGAAGAAGAGCATAGTCGGCCCCGTCGGAGCGGAAGATGTCGCGGATACTGCTCTCGAACGGCAACCGCGCGGCAAGAAAACCGAGGAGAAGCGTGGCAAGGATGGCGATCACCGCGGCCCAGCGCGGATGGCGCAAGGTCACAAGGCCGAGCCGTTCCACTCCGAACCCCGCCGTTGCCCGCATTCTCCGTCCCCCTCGTCCGCCCTATCCGCCCTTGCGGCGCAGACCGTAAGTGCGGAACTTTTCAACGACGACCGCGATTTCCTCGTCGTCGAGCAAGACCGGCTCACCGAACTGACAGGCAAGCAGGTATTGTCGCGCGAGCGTTTCCACCTCGACAGCGAGCCACATCGCCGCGTCGAGGCTCGGCCCGCAGGCGATCATTCCGTGATTGGCAAGGAGACAGGCCGAGCGATCCTCAAGAGCGACAAGAACGTGATGGGAGAGCTCTTGCGTCCCGAACGTCGCATAGGGCGCGCAGCGGATCGTCGGCCCACCGGCCGCCGCGATCATGTAGTGCACCGCCGGCAGGTCCCGCCGCGTCATGGCGACGGCCGTCGCGTGGATCGCGTGAGTGTGGACGACGGCATTGAGGTCGGGCCGCGCCGCGAGGATATCGCGGTGGAATCGCCACTCGGACGACGGCGCCCGGGAGCCCTCGATGCGGCCGTCGAAGCCGAGTCGGACGATATCCTCCGGCACCAGCGATTCGTATGGGATTCCGCTTGGCGTGATCATCAGACCGTCGCCGTGCCGGACGCCGATGTTGCCCGCCGTTCCCTGGTTGAGCCCGAGCGCATTCATCGACCGGCAGGCGGCGATAATGTCCTTGGCAAGAGCGGTATCGGCATCTGTCATGACCGGATCTTCCATCGGCGCGGCCCCGGAAACGCGGGCGTTTCGGTCCCTAGCCGTTACCATGGATCGAACACGTCGCACCAGCTTCCTTGCCAAGGCCGGCTGAGTTTTCCATGTTTGCGACTCAATTCGCCGTCATGGTCCGCCCGCCGCGCGACGCGGCCGCCGCCTCTTGAGACAATAAGGACGTCCCATGCCGACTTCGGATCGCGTTCCCGCCCTGCCGTCCCCCCTCCGCCTTCACCGCGCACGGGCCGGAAAAGGCCCGTCGCTCATGGCGTTGGCCGCCATGGCCGCACTGCTTTCGGGCACACCGGCCAACGCCTCCAACCGCACCGACTCGGTAACGGCTTCTCCCGCCGCGGCACGGTCTTCGGCTCAAACGATGCGCCTTGCCCAGCTGGCGAAAACGACCTGGCGCCTGCACACCTTCGACGCACTCCAGGTCCAGACCCCGCCGAACTGGGTTGAGCGGGCACGTGCCGACGCCCGCACGTTCACCGTCTCCGGCAACGGCGCCGATGCTCCCGCGCTCACCTTGTCGACGGCGGGCATGGCCGCCGACCCGAGTGGCATCAGCGGCATGATTACCGCCTCGCGCGCCCGCGTGGCCAGGCTCGCCGCCACCCGCTACGACTGGCGCAGGAATGGTCGGCGCGGCGTGATGCTCGTCCTGAAGGAACCGACACCCACCGGCGAACCGCTGACCGTCACCTTCACCACCTCAAACGAAGATTGGATCGCGATGCGGCCGGTCTTCGAGCGCGCCCTCCATAGCATCCGTTACACGGTGAAGGCGCCGACCGTCGCCATGCCTGCTCACCCGCAGGACAACGCCAAGGTTGCCACCGCCGAAAGGGACACGACACCAGTCGAAACGCCTCACTCGGCCCTTCACGATCCGGAAGCCCGGACTTCGCAAGTCCCGCCTGCCCAAGCGCCCTCTGCGCAGGCCGCGGCCGGGGTGGACACGGCTGAGGCAGCGGACACGGCGCGGCCGTCACCCCTCTTCCCTACGGCCCCGGCGCAAGCACCGAAAGCGGCCCCCGGGTCCAATACCGCCACCCCGGAAACGGCAGCCGTCGAGGCACCGCTGCCCAACGCCCCAGCGCCCGATGCCCGGCAAGATGCCGCGCAGGATATCCGTGCCGCAGAGGCGCCCGCAGACAAGGCTGTCGCCGCCCTCCCCGCCAGCCCGGCCGCAGACGCCAGCGCGGCAAATGCCGAGGACAGCCGCGACACGATCGCCGATCTTGGCTGGCGCCTCCGGGTGCCTGCCGACTGGGAGCTCGCCGAGGACAGCCGCTACGGCGTGTCGAGCTGGAAACTCAGGCGCAAGGGCTGGCGCGCGGGCGACAGCGCCAACGGGCTCGTTGCCCTCACCGTGACGCTGACCGCCGATGCCGGCTCCAGCTCACTCGATGCCATGGTCGACGATGCCGTCGCGCAATTGAGCCGCGCCGCCTTCGCCGGCGAGACCGAGAACACCCGGTCCACCGCCTCCCTTGGCCGCACCGAAGGCCGCCTCGTCGACATCCGGCCAAGTGGCAGCGCCGAGGCTGCGACGAAACGGCTCCGCCTGTACCTGGCACGAAACGGCGATCGCCTCGTCATCGTCACCGCACTTGCCCGCAGTGCCAGCGGTGACGAGCTCGACAAGGCGTTCGGTCCCGGGGGCCTCATCACCACGGCGCTGAAGAAGACTTCGCGCCTGGAAGACGACACCGCGCGACAGCAATAGGCGGCCTGGCTAGGATCCGGGCCAGCGAAGCAAAACCGTCATCGAAGGAACGGGTTGGTGGCCCGCTCTTCGCCAAACGTCGACATCGGGCCGTGCCCCGGCAGGAACGCCACGTCGTCGCCGAGCGGAAAGAGCTTCGTGCGGATGGAGGCCAGAAGCGCCTCATGATCGCTGCGGGGGAAATCCGTCCGTCCTATAGAGCCGCGGAAGATCACATCACCGACAAGCGCGAAACGCGACGGCTCGTGGAAGAAGACGATATGACCCGGCGTATGGCCGGGACAGTGAAAAACGTCGAAGACGAGCGTACCGAGCGTCACCGTGTCGCCCTCTTCCAGCCACCGGTCGGGGATTACCGAGCGCCCGCCCGGCATGCCGAACTGCACGCCCTGCGCCTCGACGGCTTCGAGAAGGAAGCGATCGTCCTCATGCGGCCCCTCGACCGATACCCCGTAGTGTTCGGCAAGCTCCTTCGCCGCGCCCACATGGTCGAGATGACCGTGGGTCAGCAGGACCCGATCGATGGTAATTTCCTGAGCCTCCACCTCGGCAATGATCCGATCCGGTTCGCCGCCGGGATCGACGATCGCCCCCTTTCTCGTTTCCGCGCACCACACGATCGTGCAGTTCTGCACGAAGGGGGTAACCGCGACGACGGCGGCCTTCAGAGACGACTCCATGTCGGCACTCCCACTTCCATGTTTTCTCAATCTGATGCCGCGCCGAAAGGCACGACCGGGAACCGAACGCCGGCGCGGCTTCGGTCCGGAAGGACACTTGGCAGATGCTCCAAAGCGAATGGGGTCATTGCTCCGGAGCGCCGTCCCGCAAAGCTGACAGACCTTCGGGCAAGAAAGCACGCCAAACCAGCAAGATGCCGCATGTTGCCCGTCTCACAGTAAAGGCAACGTGTTGTCGTCGCCAGTCCGAACAACACAAAGACCCCGTCCGGCGGTATCTGGTCCTCCCCCCCCTCTCCCGCGGCCAACGCAGCAACTCCGGCGACATCCGAACCGCACGGCCGAGCGCCCGGCAGCGGCGGGGCCGCGCCATGCCGAAAATGGTCCTTATCGCCCACATCGCCCCGGTCTTCCGGGGTCGCTTGCGTGAAAAAGGCTTCCCCTTGCCGAAGACGGTACAAGTCATATTCCAAATGGTGCGCTCGTCCCTTCGCCATTGCCGGCAGCAAGACGAAAACAGCACGAAACAGGCCCTATACATACGAAATTCGCGCTTATAGCCACGAAACACGCCGAGAATAAATAAAGAACAGAATGTGATGAGACGTCAGTGGTTTGGGAATACAACCATATATATATGGATAACTACATGACGCGTTAATTGACACAGACATCCTATTCGCCATGCACGACTTTCGAACCGCGTCTAATTATGTCTGTGTTTTTATGACGGCTTCACAATATTCGCCTCATTCATATGAGCATCACTGAATATTTGTGTGTTGAGCCGCGTCTTCCAGCAGCCGATAGACAGTATGTCAGACTCGAAAATCGTAAAATTCCTTGCCGAGTACCGTAAAGCACGCCATACTTATCCTGTGGCGACGGATCGAAGGCGGTAATCCCGGGGAACGCGACGCCCGAGAAACGCACCCTTTCCCGCGATCGAGGCGAGGCCCGCAGAGGAGACGGCAGGGACCGTCACGGCTCCCGGCCGAGTTGGAATTCGGCATGCCGCGTCCTGTGCTGACGTGGCGGGAAGGCACTGTTCTGAAAATGCATGATGGTGACAACGACGGCGGCGGTTGGTCGCCGCGTGAGAACGAACCGCGATACAGCCGCCGCAGCGACGGAAGCCCCCGAGGCCCGCGGCGTTACGACAATGACCGTCAGGGGGATTTCGGCTCCCGGCGGCGCGATGACGAAGCGTTCGGAGGCAATGCCTATCAGGGTGGCGACGGCTTTCAGAGCCGGGGCTTCCAGGGCGGCGAACGCGCCGAACGCGGTCCCCGCCAGGGCGGAACCGTCAAGTTCTTCAAGGCCGACAAGGGCTACGGATTCATCACGCCCGACAGCGGCCAGTCCGATGTGTTCGTGCACATCTCTGCGGTCGAGCGTTCCGGCCTGAACGGCCTCGACAGCGGTCAGAAGATCAGCTTCGAGACGGAGCCCGACCGGCGCGGGCGCGGCCCCAAGGCCGTCAATCTGCAACTGGAAGACTGATCCACGACGCGGCACACCCGTTTTGCAGATCGATTCGCCGGGTAACCACGGACGAAGGCCCGCGATCACAGGCACGGAGCCCGATCGCGGAAACCGGAACGCGAGAACCGGAACATCGGGGCCGGAACATCGGGATCGGCGAGCGCAGCGCGGCTCGCTGGACGAGGATTTTTCGCATCCCACGTCGGCACGGGCGGCGACGGGGGGCACTGAGGGTCCGATGAAGGCCCGCGCGTGATCCCGGCTCCCCGGCTCCTGATCCTGCGCACCTGAACTTGGGCATGCCTGAACTTGGGCGCGCCCGGTTTTTCCGCCGGTCCCGATCTTTTTTGCATTGTCTGCGCCCGAGACTTCATGGCATTGCCCATGTCATGAACTACCGTCACCTCTACCACGCCGGCAATTTTGCCGATGTCGTCAAGCACGCCACGCTGGCCCGCGTCCTCGCCTATCTCGCTCGCAAGTCCGCCCCCTACCGCGTGATCGACACCCACGCCGGCATCGGTATCTACGACGTTCTCGCCGATGAGGCCGAGCGGACCGGCGAGTGGCGCGACGGCATCGGCCGAATTCTGCAAACGCCCCCCGAAGGCGGGATCGCCGAATTGCTGGCGCCGTATTTTTCCGTCGTCTCCGCGATCAATCCCGGCCCCGAACTGAGCGCCTACCCCGGCTCGCCGGAGATTGCCCGCCACCTCATGCGCAAGACCGACCGGCTGACGCTGGTCGAAAAGCATCCGCGCGATTTCGAGACCCTCGCCGCCCTCTACCGGCCGGACCGCCGGATAAAGACGGTGGAACTCGACGGCTGGCTGGCACTCGGCGCCTTTGTCCCGCCGAAGGAAAAGCGAGGCCTCGTCCTTGTCGATCCCGCCTTCGAGGAACCCGGCGAATTCGATCGCCTCGCATCGGGTCTCATCGCCGCCCACAAGCGCTGGCCGACCGGCATCTACTGCGCCTGGTATCCCGCAAAGGACGCAACGGCCGTCGCCGGCCTCGCCGCGGCACTCGTCGGCGCCGACATCCGCGATATCCTCCAAATTGGCTTCGCCGTCGACGAACCACAGGCCGTCGGACCGCTCGCGGCCTGCGGCATGGTGCTGATCAATCCCCCCTGGACGCTCGGCGACGACTTGCGCACGGTCCTGCCATGGTTCGCCGACCGCATGGCGCGCGGCCGGGCGGGCTGGTCTGTGGACCAGATCGTCCCGGAGTGATGACAAACGACGGTGAGAGCCGCTAGGGACGGGCGATGGCCGCAGGCGCGCCCTGATGGCTGCATGCCGGCAGGATGAGAGCAGGACGCCCCCCGGACGCGACCGGACGCGACCGGTCTTGACCTTGTCACGTCCCTGGACCATCGTCGGCACGACAGGATCAAGACCGGGCGCCGGGGCGCCCTTTCCGGCATCGACGGCCTTAAGCGATCGCCCGGTGCCGTGACTGGAGATCGACATGCGCCATTCCGCCCTTTTCAGCCAGCTTCCCGCCGTCGCCGCGCTCGTCGGCCTGATCGCGTCGGCTGCGCCAGCCGCTGCGGTGGAGCTCTTTGCCGAGGACGGATGGAACGGCCTCGGCGGCATCCTCGCCCGCTCCAACGCCGCGCCCGAGGACCGCATCCCCGCGTGCACCGATGCACAGGTGCAGGCCAGCATCCGCAGCCGCTTCGCCAACGCCGAACGCAACCATAGCTACTACGAGGGCATCGACGCGATCGGCGCCATCGATCATGTCACCGAGGCCGGCTTCACCGTTAACAGCCCGAGCCCGCTTGCCCGTCGCTATTGCGCGGCCCGCGCCGAGATGAGCGACGGCCGCACCCGCACGCTCTACTACAAGATCGTCGAGGACGGCGGCTTCGCCGGACGCTGCTGGGAGGTGGAATTCTGTGTCCGCGGCCTCGACCGCTGGCACGTCTACGACGCCGCCTGCCGCACGGTCCGCCCGCAATAGGGCCGCCAGACAGGATGACCGCCCGACGCCTCCCACCCGGCGGGATCTTCGCCGCCCTGGCATTGCTCCTCTTCGCTCCAGCCGGCCTCGCCTTCCCCGCGGCGGCCCGCGACCGCGCCGGCGACTTCGATTTCTACGTCCTCTCGCTCTCCTGGTCGCCGACCTATTGCGAAACCGACGGACGAGACAACCGCCTGCAATGCGGCGCCGGCCGGCCCTATGCCTTCGTCGTTCACGGACTGTGGCCGCAATACGAACGCGGCTGGCCGCGCGCCTGCCCGACGAAGGAACGCACCTGGCTCTCGCGCAAAGAAGTCGCCCCGCTCACCGACATCATGCCGAGCCCAGACCTGATCTTCCACGAATGGCGCGAGCACGGCACGTGTTCCGGTCTCACGCCGAACGCCTATTTCGCCCTCGTCCGCAAGGCCCGCGAGCGAGTGACCATTCCGCCGGCCTTTGCCCATATCGACCGCCCTGTCACCGTCGAGCCATCGGCCGTCGAGGCGGCATTCCGCAAGGCCAATCCGGGGCTCGATGCGAGCGAAATCGCCGTCACCTGTTCGCGCAACCGGTTGAGCGAGGTGCGCCTGTGTCTGACCAAGGATCTGGAGTTCAGGAGTTGCCCGCAGGTCGATCGCAACGGCTGCCGCAGGAAGCGCATCGTCATGCCGCCGGTTCGCGGCAGCCACTGACATGCAAGGGTTTTCTCCCGCACGGAAGGGCGTTCACCAACACGCAATGCCATCTTCAGCGCCGGATAACCAGATAAGACGATAGGAGAGAGGGGCCCGAGATGCCTGTCGGTAACGCTTTGACACGCATGCTCGCTGCCGTTTTTGCCGCAGCGATGACGGCGCTTTTCGCGGCGGCGCCGGTGACCGCAGCCGAAAAGACCTTCGGCGCCTGGCTCGCCACCTGCAAGAACGATGACGCCTGCGCCGCCATAACCACCATCGCTTCGCCGAAGGGAACGGCCGCCGACTATGTCCTCCATCTCGACCGCCGCACGCCCGCGGCGGCCCTGACCATCGCCATCTCCATGAGCCGGAACCTGATGGACCGCGACCGGCCGATTGCCCTGCGCATCGACGACGCGAGCCCGCTGACGCTTCGCCCGACGGCGGGCTACGCGCCCTTCGGAGCGGTCAACGACTTCTACGTGACCGACAAATCCCGGCTGAAGACCCTGCTCGCCACCATGCTTGCCGGCTCCGAACTGCGCCTTTCCTACATCGACGTCGCCGGTGCGCCGCACGACGTCGATTTCTCGCTTTCGGGACTGACGGCGGCGCTATTGTGGATCGACGAACGGCAGGATCGCGTCGGAAAGCCGCGCGGGCTTGCCGCACCCGACCATCTCGATCCCGCCCCGCATGTCGCCGCGACCGAAGTTACGGCCGCCGGAGGTCTCCCGCCGCAGGTCCTCGAACGTCATCTGACGCGATCCGACTGCGAGGATCCGACGGCCGGCACCATGGCCGTCAGCGAGTCGATCGTCGCACCGCTGTCGAAGACGGCGATCCTCTACGCCATCCCCTGCACGACCCACGCCTACAACGTCACCTATCGCCTCTATGTGGTGGAATCGGGCGAGATCGGCGGCACCGAGACGCTCTACTTCGCCGACTATTCCGACGACCACGGCTGGACCGGCACCGACCTTCTCTTCAACGTTTCCTTCGATGCCACAACGGGCCGCCTGTCGTCTTTCTACAAGGGACGCGGCCTTGCCGATTGCGGCTCGGCCGGCGTCTGGCGCTGGAAGGACTACGCCTTCGCGATGGAGGAATTCCGCGCCTGGTCGCGCTGCGACGGCACGCATCCACCCGACACGTGGCCCCTCGTCTTCAAGGCTGCAGACTGACGTCTCGCCTCACTAGCGATTGGCCGCCTCGAAGGCCCTGATGAGCGGTTTCAGGTGTTCCCAGTGCAGGAACGCCCACGTCCTCTCAAACGTCTTTTCCATATCGCGGACAAGATAGCGGCTTTCCACGGGAATGCGCCGGACCTCCCGCGCGAAGGCATCGAGTTCCGGGCTCTCGGCATAGGGCTGCGCAAAATAGAGGATGGCACCGGCAAGGGCGAGCGTTCGGCAAATCATGACTCTCTTCCAATCAACAAAGCACACGGAAGGGGATATGGAATCCTTCCGCCGCATGGGTTCGGTCGCATATTCCATGCCGCCCGAAACCGCCCCAAAGTGAGACAGATCACGAAGTGACTGATTTACCGCTTGCTAACAATACCGGGATTTCAGGGGTACGTGCCGAAACGGACCGCATGTTGGAAAGAGAGTTAACCGGCGGCGGGTGTCGCCCCGCCGCGCCCGTCGCAAACGAAAAAACGCGCCACGGATCTCTCCGCGACGCGCTTTTCCCTGGCCGCCGGATGGATTCATCCGGGGCGACTTCCGTTCGCCGATCAGAACTTGTAGCTGAGGCCGGCCTTCAGGACGTGGGCATCCACATCCGACTTCACCCGGGTGCCGCCGACGTTGACCCCGTCGTCGCCAAAATCTGTGTAGAGATATTCCAGACGTGTGGAGATGTTGTCGGTAAGCATCGCCTCCGCACCTCCGCCGACGGTATAGCCGACCCGCGTCTCGTTTTTCGACGCGCCCGGAATCTTCGTCTCCACGCCACCGAACGCGATACCGCCCGTGCCGTAGATGAGGAACTGGTCGTAGGTGAAACCGCCACGGGCGCGCACCGTCGACATCCAGTCGATGGAATTGCGAACCGGCACGCCGGCAGCGCGGTCGGTGCTCTTCAGATCGGTCCCCAGGATATCAGCCTCGACACCGATCACCGCATTCGGCGAGACCTGGTAGTCGTAGCCCGCGTGAACGCCGCCGAGCAGGCCATTATCCGAGCCGCTGTATTTGCCGCCAAAGGCGTTGCCGTCGGCATTCACCCAGCCCCAGCCAAGATCCACACCGGCACGGAACCCGGTCCAGTCGATGGCCGGCGCCTGGCTCACGACCGGGCCCGGATCCACCGGCTCGGGAGCCTGATAATCACCGAGATCGGCCGCGTAGGCCGTTCCGCCAAGACCGGCAAGGACGACGCCGGTGACGAGTGCGCGCGAAAAATGCTGACGCATGATGTCCTCCAAAACTGATAACGATAGCGTTGTCTTTTCAACGCTGATCGTCGTCAGGGTGTTCCCACAATGTGGCGCCCTTTCTGGAGGATCATGGCCGAAGGGTGACGATTCAGCGGTGATTTCGCAGCTGCGTTAGTGAATTGAAATCATTTGAAATAATTCGTTAACCCTGTGTTCCCTGAGGGAAGATCGCCTGTGCGATAAGGTCGGCGAGCCGATCGAGCGGATTGGCCTGAAACGGCGTCAGCCGGGGCACGACCTCGGCGAACGTGGCAGCGCCCTCCCGGTCGAGTTCGAGCCGGGCGAGTTGCCCTTCTCCGACAAGCCCGTCGAGCGCTTCATCGTCCCGTGACGGCTCACGGCCGGCCGGACAGAGAGCAACGACGGGACGCCGCGCGGCAACCGCTTCCATCGCCATCGTGGCGGAATCTTCCGTCACCACCAGAATGTCGGCGGAAAAGAGCGCGTCAGCCGAACCGGGACCGGCCTCGGCAAAGTCGATGAAGTCGAGGACCGCATCAGATGCACGCGCCAAATTTCGCAGCCGCGCCGATGCGTCCGCCGGCGTCCGCCGCGACGTGGTGATCCGCCAGCGAATGCCGTGGCGCTCGCCCGTCTCGGCAACCAGCCGCTCCAGCGCCTCCCAGTCCGACGCCTCCCAGCGGTGGGTGCCCGACGGGCCGCCGACGAAAAGCGCCGCCTCCGCGCCCCGCAGCGCGGCCTCCTCGACGATCAACCGCGGGGGCGGCAAATTGTCGGGATCGAACGGCGTCGGCTTCAGAGTCCGGATATGGCGCGGCCGCAGGGCCTGGCTCGGATAGATGGTCAGGACGGCGGAGAAAGCGCTTTCGGGATATTCCCGCAACGATCCGATAAAGATGTTCGCCGTGCCCAGCCGGCGAGCGAGCGAAGCGTTCGCCGCCAGCGTGTCGGCGCCGGCCGAGACGATCAGGTCGGGCGTGCCGACCGCCGCCCTGTCGAGGCTGCACAGCCGGTCGAACAAGGCAGGCGATATCCGTTCTGCCGCCCTCAGCAGCCGACGACCGAACCGTGCGCCGAGGAGCGACGGCGGATGACAGTGGAGCCGTGTGACCGTCACGTGGAACCGGCGCTGAAGCGCAAGGACCACCCCCTCGCTCTGGCGGAAATGGCCAGGGCGCGGATCGGCGAGGATAAGAAGAGAAAGGACTCTGGGATTATCGTTCACGGGGTTCGCAGTGCCGGTTGGACGTCGCTCATCTGCGTTAGCACGTCGCGAATGCCGGCGACAGTCTCGCAACGTCACACCCTGCGCCGATCGTGCCCGTCACAGCGTTCGCCTGCCGACATCGCGGAGCACCGACGTCCACCCTTGCCAACGACTGGCATCCGCCCGATAACGTCGCCACCAACGAAAAGGACGATCCGCCATGCCGGGAAGCCAGGACCATCTCGACCAGTATCGTGAGATTCACGCCACGCGCGAATGGGGCAACACTTCGGTGAAGAACCTGCGCTTCCTGCGCCCGGAAATCCGCCTTCTCGACCCCGGATCCATCCTCGACTACGGCTGCGGCCAGAGCGGCTTCCTGGAGGCCCTCGGCTTCGGCGAGAGGGTGCGGCTTCTGCGCTACGACCCGGCAATCCCGGACTTCGCCACAGCGCCCAGCGAGAAAGCCGATCTGCTGATCAACATCGACGTGCTGGAACACGTCCCCGAAAGCGACCTCGACGACGTCCTCACGCATATGGCCTCGCTGTGCCGCGACGCGCTCATCGTCGTCGACACCAAGCCCGCCGGCCTGACGCTACCCAACGGCCAGAACGCCCATTGCACGCTCCGCCCGCACGCCTGGTGGCAGGAAAAGTTGTCGCACTATTTCGGCCCCGTGATCCCGATCCGCGCCGCGCGCCGCTCCCGCGCCGCCTTCCGCACCTGGAAAAGAAAGCCCGGCGACGGCATCCGCTTCCGCCTCATGCGGCTCGTAGAAGACACCCGCCACTTCGCCCGCCGGATCTTTCTCGGCAAGGCCCGCAATCCCTCAACAGCCCCGCCCCAAAGCGCCCGATGAGCGCCCGATGACGTCTGGCGGGCACCTGATGGACCTCCGCAAGGACACCTGACGCCGACTATGTCCGCAAAGAGTTGCCGCCGGCCGTTTATAGTGCCCGCGCGCCAACCTATATAGCAAATAGCCTCTCCCGGCGCGGGCCTGTCGGGACGCTCCGATTTGACGATTAACAAGCCGCCAAAGGCCATCCAGCGAGCGCTTCTTTGATACTTGATTATGCAAGTCTTTTCGGCGGATTGGCCATTCTCCTCATCGCCGGTGACATCCTGGTTCGCGGCTCCGTGGGCATGGCCCAAACCTTCGGCATCCCGACGCTCGTCATCGGCCTGACGATCGTCGCTTTCGGCACATCGGCTCCCGAACTCGTCATTTCCATCCGCGCCGCTGTCGGCGGCGAGGGTGGCATCGCCATCGGCAATGTCGTCGGCTCCAACATCGCCAACGTCCTTCTGGTACTGGGACTGCCCGCCCTCATCGCGACGACGCAATGCGGCGAACGCGGCTCGACGAAGAATGCGGTCTTCATGATCGCCGTAACCCTCGTCTTCATCATGTTTTGCTATTTTCCCCCGCTCGGCCGGCCGGCGGGGGTGGCGCTGCTCGTGCTCCTCGTCCTGTTCCTTGCCGAATCCGCTCGCTCCGCGATGCGCGCCCGCCGCGACGGCGCCTCCGAATGCGAGGTCGAGGAAGAACTCCTCGGCGAGGTCGATGCCCTGCCGAAGGAAATCTGGGTTGCGACGCTGTTCATTTTCGCCGGTCTCATAGCCCTGCCCATCGGCGCCAACTTCACCATTGACGGCGCGGTTTCCATCGCCCGCTCCTGGCACGTCTCCGAAGCGACGATCGCCCTCACCATCATTGCGCTTGGCACCTCGCTGCCCGAATTGGCCACAACGCTGATGTCGGCCGTTCGCGGCCAGGCGGCCGTTGCCGTCGGCAACGTCATCGGCTCCAACGTCTTCAACCTTCTGGCGATCATGGGCACGGCCGCCGTCATCAGCCCCATCGCCGTGCCGGCGGAAATGATGCAGTTCGACATCTGGGCGATGCTCGGCACTTCAGTCCTGCTGCTGCTGTTCACCGCCATGGCCGTGACGTTGCGACGTCCGGCCGGGCTCGCCCTCACCGTTGCCTACGCCAGCTATATCGCGCTGGTGTTCTATTTCGGTAAGATGGCGGCCTGAGCCCCCAACCCGGTAGCCCCATGCGCGACAAGTCCATGTCCGACGAGTCCATGTCCGAGAGCCCCGCACCCGACACATCGACACCGGTCTCAAAGACCGCCCTCGTTACCGGCGCCGCGCGCCGCATCGGGCGGGCGATCGCCCTCGACCTCGCCCGCGACGGCTTCGCCATCGCTATCCATTATCGCTCGTCACGCGCGGGCGCCGAGGCGCTGGCCGACGAGATCCGCGACGCCGGGGGCACGGCCGCACTCGTCCAGGCCGACCTCGCCGATCTCGGCGGCGCCGCCGGCATCGTAGCCGATGCCCACGCCGCCCTCGGGCCACTCGGTCTCCTCGTCAACAACGCCTCGCTGTTTGAGAACGACGAAATCGGCGCGCTCGACATCGACCTGTGGCAGAAGCATATGGCCGTCAATCTCGCCGCGCCCTGCTTCCTCGCCGAGGCCTTCGCCGCTCAGGTTCCCGAGGGTGGCAGCGGTCTCGTCGTCAACATGATCGACCAGCGCGTCTGGAAGCTGACGCCGCAGTTCTTCTCCTACACCCTGTCGAAGGCCGCGCTCTGGCAGGCGACGCAGACGATGGCGCAAGCGCTCGCCCCCCGTGTCCGCGTCAACGCCATCGGCCCCGGCCCAACGCTCGCCAACGAGCGCCAGTCGGACGACGATTTCAAAAAGCAGACCGACGCGGTGCTTCTCAGGCGCGGTCCCGACATCGCCGAGTTCGGCCGCGCGGTGCGCTTCTTTCTCTCCTCCTCCTCCGTCACCGGCCAGATGATCGCCCTCGACGGCGGTCAGCATCTCGCCTGGGAGACGCCGGACGTAACCGGGATCGTCGAATAGGCCATCCTCCCCGCGTAGAACGCATCATCCGGTCGAGCGATGGCAACGGCGCGACATCTCCCCTAGGTTGGTTTCGGGCGACACCGACACCCCGACCCGGAGGATCAGGCCTTGCCACTTCGCCATTTCCTTTTTCGCCCCCGTGCGCTGACACTCGTTGCCATGCTCGCCGTCCCGGCGACGCCCATCAATGCCGCGAATCTCTACCTCGACCCCACCGCCGACTGCGTCACCGTTCTGTCCGGCTCTTCGGAGCAACTGGTCTTCGCCGCCGCCTATGCCTTCGGCTACAACAACGCCGTCCACGACACCATCCGCCCGATCCCACAACAGCGCGTGCAGCAGGTGCTGGAGTTGCTGAAGAAGCGCTGCCTCGCCGATCCCGGCTTAAGCTTCCACGAAACCCTGGTCGCCATGATCGGCAAACCGGCCGACGAGAGCGGCAGGGCGCGCACGGATCCCTCCACCGCGCTTCAGGCGGAGGGCCGGGCGCTCCTTGAAGAATTCCTCGACCCGGGGGCCGACCGGGCGGCGCTCACCTGGCGCCTGAAGCCGCGCGCACAGGACGTGCGCGCGCTCTATCGTGAACCGCTCGCCTCCGCGCTCATCGCCCGTTACGACCGGCTCTTCAAGCCCGGCACCGTCATCGGCGGTAAGCCTGGCCAGACCGAGTTGCAGGCGATCTTCGCGCGCGCCTCGGATCTGAAGGCCGGCGCGCCGATCCTCGGTCGCTTCCCCGGCGGCTACACGCGGGTGATCGACGCCATGAAGGCCTCCGACGCCTCCGATCCGCTCATCGCCCGCTTCCGCTTCGTGCGGCCGGGTGAGGATCGTGGCATGGCTTACGATGGCCTCGTCCACATCAATGGCCGTTGGGTCTTCATGCCGAAGCCCTGGCGTGCCATATCGGGGGAATGACAAAACCGGATTCGCCCGAGACAGACCTGAGGACGGACAAGCCCGCGAGCCCGGAGCCATCCCGGGCCGAGGATACGCCGAGCGCACCGGCGAAGCGCGGGCCTGAGGTCATCGCCGACTACGTCAAACGGCTACCGAACAAGCCCGGCGTCTATCGCATGATCGACGCCGAAGGCACGGTGCTTTACGTCGGCAAGGCGCGCAACCTGAAGAAGCGGGTGACGAACTACACCCGGCTTGCCGGCCTCTCCAACCGCATCGTGCGGATGATCCAGGCCACCGTGTCGATGGAATTCGTCACCTGTCGCACCGAGACCGAGGCGCTGCTTCTCGAGGCCAACCTCATCAAGCGCCTGCGCCCGCGCTTCAACGTGCTCCTGCGCGACGACAAGTCGTTCCCCTATATCCTCATCGCCGAGGACCACCCGGCGCCGCAGATCCTCAAGCACCGCGGCGCCCACAAGCGCAAGGGCGCCTATTTCGGCCCCTTCGCCTCGGCCGGTGCCGTCAACCGCACCATCAACGCACTGCAGAAGGCGTTCCTCATCCGCTCGTGCACCGACGCGGTCTATGAGAGCCGCACGCGCCCCTGCCTCCTCCACCAGATCAAGCGCTGCGCCGCGCCTTGCACCGGCGAGATCACGCCCGACGACTACGCCGATCTCGTCAGGGAGGCGAAAGCCTTCCTCTCCGGCAAGAGCGGCCGGGTGACGGCTGAACTCGGCGCGGCGATGGAGGCGGCGTCGGAGCGGCTCGACTTCGAGCAGGCCGCCGTCTACCGCGACCGCCTGTCCGCCCTCTCCCACGTCCAGTCACACCAGGGCATCAACCCGCACACGCTGGAAGAAGCCGACGTCTTCGCCGTCTACCAGGACGGCGGCCAGACGGTCATCGAGGTGTTCTTCTTCCGCACCGGCCAGAACTGGGGCAACAAGGCGTACTTCCCCAAGGCCGACAAGGGTCTCGCCGCCGACGCGGTGCTCGAAAGCTTCCTTGCCCAGTTCTACGACGACAAGCCCTGTCCCCGGCTGATCCTGCTGTCTGAGGATTTCGGCGAGCGGGAACTGCTCGCCGAGGCGCTGACGGAGAAGACCGGCCGCAAGGTTGAGATCGCCATCCCGCGGCGCGGCGAGAAGAAGGAACTGGTGGAACACGCCCTTTCCAACGCCCGCGAGGCGCTCGGCCGCCGGCTGTCGGAATCGGCTTCGCAGCACCGCCTCCTCGAAGGCCTCGCCGAAGCCTTTGGCCTCGAGGCCCCGCCGCGCCGCATCGAGATCTATGACAACTCCCACATCATGGGCACCAACGCCATCGGCGGCATGGTCGTCGCCGGGCCGGAAGGCTTCGTCAAGGGCCAGTACCGGAAGTTCAACATCCGCTCCACCGACATCACGCCGGGCGACGACTACGGCATGATGCGCGAGGTAATGCAGCGCCGCTTCTCGCGCCTGCTGAAGGAAAACGGCCCGCGCCCCGACAGCGCGACCGGGGGCGCCACCGAGAGCGACGAAGCGGAGGGCGAAGACGACGAGACCGCCGGCGAGATCGGCTCCTGGCCAGACCTCCTCCTCATCGACGGCGGCCGCGGCCAGCTCCGCGCCGTCCAGGAGACGCTGGCCGAACTCGGCATCACCGACCTGCCGCTCGTCGGCGTCGCCAAGGGCCCGGACCGCAACGCCGGCCGCGAGACCTTCCACATCCCCGGCCGCGACATGTTCATGCTGCCGATGCGCGATCCGGTGCTCTATTACATCCAGCGCCTGCGCGACGAGGCCCACCGCTTCGCCATCGGCTCGCACCGGGCAAGACGCAAGAAGGAAATGGCAAAGAACCCGCTAGACGACGTCGCCGGCATCGGCCCGACCCGCAAACGCGCCCTCCTGAAACACTTCGGCACGGCCAAGGCCGTCAGCCGCGCCGGCGTCGAAGACCTTCAGGCCGTCGCCGGCATTTCGGAGGCCATGGCCGAAGCGATCTACGATCACTTTCACGAGGGGCGGGAGTAGGGCGGGTTGCTGTCGTGCAGGGACCGGCGGAGATCGTCTTGCGGATCAGTCGCCAGCGGATTCGCGCAACCGCTTCTCCACCTCTTCCAACCGCTTGAAATACCGGTGCTCCGGCCTCAGTCCGGCAGCAACAAGCGCCTCTCGCACACCTTCGATCTCTGCGGCGGCTCCCGCGGAATCATCCATGTCCAGCAAGCACGCTGCGCGCAACGTGCGCGTAACTAGCACATCGGGATGTCGCGCTCCCTGAACATCGGTGTAAAGGGGCAGGAGATCCTTAAGCTCGGTAAGCGCGCCGGCCGCGTCGCCCGTGTCCCTCCAGCACTGCGCGATGAGGTGGCGGGTCGCAAGCACATCGGGATGTCGCGCTCCCAGAACATCGGTGGAAGGCGGCAAGAGATCCTTAAGCTCAGTAAGCGCGCCGGCCGCATCGCCCATGTCGCTCCGGCACTGCACGATGAGATGGCGGGTCGCAAGCACATCAGGATGTCGCGCTCCCTGAACATCGATGTAAAGCGGCAGCAGATCCTTAAGCTCGGTAAGCGCGCCGGCCGCGTCGCCCAGTTCCCTCCGGCACTGCGCGATGAGATGGCGGGTCGCAAGCACATGGGGATGTCGCGCTCCCTGAACATCGGTGTAAAGCGGCAGCAGATCCTCAAGCTCGGTAAGCGCGCCGGCCGCGTCGCCCAGTTCCCTCCGGCATTGCGCGATGAGACAGCGGGTCACAAGCACATCGGGATGTCGCGCTCCCTGAACATCGGTGTAAAGCGGCAGGAGATCCTCAAGCTCGGTAAGCGCGCCGGCCGCGTCGCCCGTGTCCTTCCGACACTGCGCGATGAGATGGCGGGTCACAAGCACACCAGGATCTCGCGCTCCCTGAACATCGGTTCGAAGCGGCAGGAGGGCCTCAAGCTCGGTAAGCGCGCCAGCCGCGTCGCCCGTGTCTCTCCGGCACTGCGCGATGAGATAGCGGGTCACAAGCACACCGGGATGTCGCGCTCCCTGAACATCGGTTCGAAGCGGCAGGAGGGCCTCAAGCTCGGTAAGCGCGCCGGCCGCGTCGCCCGTGTCCCTCCGGCACTTCGCGATGAGATGGCGAATGTAGAAGGTTTCCTCGGCGCGGTCACCGAATACGTCGGTGAAATCCATACCGAGCGGATCTGCCTCCGCGAGTGCCTCCCTCGATCGGCCAACAAAGTTCAGCGCCTCGCACCGGTGCCTGCGGAACAACAGGTGCTCCCGCGATCCCGCACCGAACGGGCGTCGCCGGGTCACCATCAGCCCATGCCCGGCCAGGAACAGCATCAGTTCGTAGTGTCCGCGATCCCGTGCAGCGAAGAACGCGTCCGCCAGCGCGGAAAGGTCGGTCGGCAGCCGGTCTTCCCGTGCCGCGCGTGCCTTGCGGTCTGCCTCGCCCTTCAGCTTCATCCGTGCACCGGAGGCGGCAATCGCCTCCGCCTCGGCAAGCTCGTCGATCAGCATGCGCAGCATGCGGTCGTCAGGCGCCAACGCCAGCGCCGCCAGAGCCCAGCTTCGCGCCGCCGCGAAGGCAGGAGCACCGTCCTCGACGGACTGCCGGATCGCTTCGTCCATCCGGGTGCGGAACGCCAGCAGGAGAGCCTCCTTCTGCCGGTTGAGGAAATCCTCGGCGAGCGCCATGGCGCTTTCTTCGTTATCGTCCTTCATCTCCCGGGCGTGGTGTTCCAGAAAGCTCTCGGGCGTTTTGTCGTAGAGCGCAGCCCGCTCGGTCTCAAGCCGCGCCGCCACCCGGTGCGCGGTCGCAAGGCGTTGCTCGAGCTCTTCGTAGCTGGTGACCGTCGCGCGCACTTTCCGGTTCATCACCCAGACCGGATACCCGATAACGATGCCGGGGATGCCCGCCAGGGTGATAAACTGCGCCAGCAGCGGAGCGGACCGAAGATCGGCCAGGAACGCAATCAGCTGATCGATAATCCACGTCATGTCTTTGCCCCAAACGACCCGCATCAGCATGCCGACCAGCCGCACAAAGACCAGTCCTCGGCCATTGATTGCAGAAAATTCACCCACCCAACTTAGAATACTATCGCGGCTTGAAAGCCTCGGACAAGGCTTCCGCGCAGCCAAAGCCCCGCATTTCCGCTGCGCAGCCGGGGAGGCGCACTCCCGCCCAAGGGCCTGGTCTACCAGCGTCGAAGGCCCCCATCCCCCTCTCCTTCATTGACGCGTCGTCTCCAGCGTGTTCAATGTCATGAGCCGGCGCCCTGCCGCGCACGCCCACATTGCAACCGTCGAACCGATCGAGAGCCGCATGTCGCGGAAGACGCTTCTCAGCCTGCCCAACATCCTGACCTATGGCCGCATCGTCGCCGTGCCGCTTGTCGTGGTGTGCTTCTTCGGTGAAGGAAAGTTCTCCGGCAGCATTGCCGCCCACTGGGTCGCGGTGGCGATCTTCGTCCTCGCCTCGATCACCGATTTCTTCGACGGCTACCTCGCCCGCGCCTGGGGCCAGCAATCCTCGCTTGGCCGCATGCTCGACCCGATCGCCGACAAACTGCTCGTCGCCGCCTGCCTGCTGCTGCTCGCCGCCGACGGCACCATCGCCGGCTGGTCGCTGTGGGCCGCGATCGTCATCCTGTGCCGCGAGATCCTCGTCTCCGGCCTCAGGGAATATCTCGCCGAGTTGCAGGTAAGCGTGCCGGTCACCTGGCTGGCGAAATGGAAGACGACGGTGCAGCTCTTCGCGCTCGGGTTCCTGCTCGCCGGCCGCGCCGGCGAACTGGTGCTGCCGGGGACGACGCTCATAGGACTGACGCTTCTGTGGATTTCGGCGATCCTGACCCTTTATACTGGCTATGACTACGTCCGGCATGGAATCGGACACCTGATCGAGGAAGACGCGTGAAACTTATGTATTTCGCCTGGGTCCGTGAGCGGATCGGCACGGCGGACGAAGAGATCGATCTGCCGGCAAGCGTCGGCACGGTCGCCGAGCTGATCGCCTGGCTGAAAACCCGCGGGCCGCAATTCGAACATGCTTTCGAGCACGACGCCGTCATTCGCGTCGCCATCGACCGCGTCCATGTCGACCACGCGGCGCCAATCGGCGATGCCAGGGAAATCGCCTTCTTCCCGCCGATGACCGGCGGGTGAGAGAGACGACCGGACGCCCCCGCCACGAGACGGGGCTCCCTCACCGGACGTTTTCCACCAGCGGACTTTTCCGATGACAAACAACACCTCCGCCACCATCGCCATCCAGGCCGAGCCGTTCGACGTTGCCGCCGAGATCGCCCGCATGGAGGCGGGGCGGACCGACATCGGCGCCGTCGTCTCCTTCACTGGCTACACCCGTGACGAGGGCGGCCGGCTTGCCGCGCTTGAACTGGAGCACTATCCCGGCATGGCCGAGGCGGAAATTGCCCGCGTTGCCGGCGAAGCGGAAGCCCGCTGGCCACTGGAGGGCATCACCGTCATCCACCGCTACGGCAAGCTCGCGCCCGGCGCGCCGATCGTCCTCGTCGTCACCGCCTCGAGCCATCGCGTGGCCGCCTTCCAGGCCGCCGAATTCCTCATGGATTACCTCAAGACCCGTGCGCCGTTCTGGAAGAAGGAGCACCTCATCGACGGCACCACCGGCGATTGGGTCGAGGCCAAGGACATCGACGACGCGGCCGCCGCCCGCTGGGAGCGCTGACGCGCTTACCGACACGATTGACGGCCATGCTGCCATAAAGGCCCCATGGCCCATGTCATTGCGGCCGGGTCGGCGCGAAAACACCCCCGCCACACTTGGAAGAGCCCTGCGGACACAAAAACGCGGAAGCGATTTCCGCTCCCGCGCGTCTGCTATCCGTCGATTGTGCGCGGACGATCAGGCCGGCCCAAAGACGGAATCCATCACCGTCAGCGCGAATCGCGCCGACACGGTCGCCGGGCCGCCACCCATTTCGATCGCGACCTCGATCGCTTCAAAAACCTCATCTTCGGTGGCCCCTGCCTTTGCGGCATTTTCGATGTGCCATTGCATACACGCTTCGCAGTTGGCCCGGACCGAGATGCCGATAGCGATCAGCTCCTTGGTCTTTTGCTCCAGCGTGCCGTCGACGAACGTGGCGTTCTGCATGGCAAGAAAAGCTTCGTAGACTTGCGAGTTGCGCCGGAGAAACCGCGAATGCGCCTCCATCCTGCTCTCAACGAGGTCACTGATTTTGTCCATATCTTTTCTCATCGCTGCTGCGTTTACAGAAAAGAGGGTATCAAGACCAGAAAACAGGGCAAGTTCCGCGGTGACGCACCCAGAAAGACAGGCCACACCACCAACAAGAACGCGGAGTTGCAGGAAACAGGAAAATTAATCCGAAATTTTACTGATGCCGGGAATCGAAAAACAGCACGGGCGGGGCCGGCGGGGAGCGCCGCCAGCCGCCGTTGCTATTTGGCGGCGACGAGATCGGACGCCGCCGGAACGGGCAGAACGGCCTCGTCATAGGCCCGCATCAGCGTCTGGGTGAGCGCCCCCGGAGCAAAGCGGTAGGGCCCGATTTCGGAGACTGGCGTCACCTCCGCCGCCGTACCGGTGAGGAAACATTCCTCGAAGTCGGCCATCTCCTCCGGCATGATCGGCCGCTCCACGACCTCCACGCCGCGCTCGCGCGCCAGCCCGATCACCGTGCGCCGGGTGATGCCATCGAGGAAACAGTCCGGCACCGGCGTGTGCAGCGCTCCGTCCCTGACGAAGAAGACGTTGGCGCCCGTCGCCTCCGCGACCCGACCGCGCCAATCCAGCATCAACGCATCGGCATAGCCGTTCGCTTCCGCCGCGTGCTTTGACAGCGTGCAGATCATGTAGAGCCCCGCCGCCTTCGATTTCGACGGCGCGGTCCGAGGGTCCGGGCGGCGCCAGTCGCTGATCGCCAGCCGGATTCCCTTCAGCCGTTCAGCCGGCGAGAAGTAGCTTGGCCATTCCCACACCGCGATCGCGCAATGGATCGTGTTGTCCTGAGCCGAAACGCCCATCATCTCGCTGCCGCGCCAGGCGAACGGCCGCACATAGGCATCAACGAGGCCATTGCGGGCGATCAACGCATTGCAGGCGTCATTGATCTCCTTGAAGGAGAAGGGAATCTTGAAACCCAGGAGATTAGCCGACTTGTGCAGGCGTTCGGTGTGCTCATCGAGCTTGAAGATCGTGCCGCCATAGGCCCGCTCGCCCTCGAAGACCGCGCTGGCGTAGTGCAGCCCGTGCGACAGCACGTGCAGCGTCGCATCCTTCCAGGGCACGAACGCACCATCATACCAGATCTCTCCGTCACGCTGATCGAAGGGTAGTCCCGCCATGGCGTCTCTCCACGCTTGTTTGTGTTTCTTTTCCGCCGCCGGTCAATGCATCCTGCCAGTCCACCCCGCCAGGGCATGGTGACGCGCACGGGTTTTGCGTCTTAACGAAAGTGTCGATATCTTGCCGGTGACCCGGGAAGCCGCCCTCAAGGCTGCCTGGCTAGCGGATCATAGTATATCCCGTTATCGACGTCTTCGGACCGAACATTTCGTCGAGACCGAAAGATCGGTAACAATCGAACGGAAATGTGTCAATATGACTGACATAAATACCCAAACGGCATTCGTGGCGGCGCCGAACGTTGGTGTGGGGACCCCCGCGCCGACCGAATCGGACAGCGAGGCCGTCCCCTACGACTTGATCGAACTGCTTTTCTTCGCCTATCGCGACTTCACCGGCGACCCCGATCACATCCTCGATCACTATGGTTTCGGCCGCGCCCATCACCGCGTCCTGCATTTTGTCAGCCGCAATCCAGGCATGCGCGTGACCGAGCTTCTCGATATCCTGCGCATCACCAAGCAGAGCCTAGGCCGCGTTCTCAAGCAGCTCATCGACACCGGCTATATCGAACAGCGCCCCGGCCGCTCCGACCGGCGCCAGCGCCTCCTCTATGCCACCGACAAGGGACACGACCTCGACCGCCGCCTGTCCGAACCCCAATCGCGCCGCATTCATGCGGCATTGCGGGTCCTGCCGCCGGAAACCCGGACGATCGCCCGTGACTTCCTCCTCCATCTTATCAACGAGGAAAGCCGCGCCGAGGCCGCCCGCCTCTCCGGCCTTGCCCGACAGGACCTAGCCTGACAGGATCCCAACTGACAGGATCTGGCCCGACAAGACCCGACCTGCCAAGAAACATGCTGGCAGGACGCCAGGGAGACTTACGGTGAGCGACGCACTGCCCGACGACGCCCCCCACTTGCTCGTTGTTGACGACGACCGCCGGATCCGCGACCTGCTGTCGCGCTATCTGGGCGCCAACGGCTTCCGGGTCACCCTCGCCGCCTCAGCGGCCGATGCCCGCCGCAAGCTCGTCGGTCTCACCTTCGACCTCGTCGTTCTTGACGTCATGATGCCGGGCGAGAACGGCTTCTCCCTCGCTTCGACCCTGCCGCGCGAAGAGGGCGTGCCAATCTTGTTCCTTACCGCGCGCTCCGACCCGGAGGACCGCATCCAGGGGCTGGAGCTGGGCGGCGGCGACTATCTCGGCAAACCCTTCGAGCCGCGCGAGCTTCTCCTGCGGATCGGCAACCTTCTGCGCCGCAGCGGTCCGGCGCGCCAGACCGCCGGAAAGGAAATCCGCTTCGGCCCGTTCACCTTTCACATCGAGCGACAGGAGCTGAAACAGGGCGACAAGCCTATGCGTCTCACCGACCGCGAGCGCCAGCTCCTCACTATTTTCGCGGAAAATCCGGGTGAAACGATCCCCCGCCACATGCTCGTCGGCGAGGACGGATCGCTCGGCGAGCGGACCGCCGACGTGCAGATCAACCGTCTCAGACGCAAGATCGAGCCGGACCCGGCCAATCCCATCTACCTGCAGACGGTGCGCGGGATCGGCTATCGCCTTCTCGCCGACGACGGATAGTGGGGCGCCATGGCCGCCGCGGATCATCCGCCATCCCAGCCGCCCCCTTCGCCTGAAGGGCTTCCCCCGCACGGGCGACAGGCCTCCGGCCGCAAGATCCTCGCCCTTACCTGGCGGCTCTACCGGCGCTTTGCCCGCGCACTGCATGACCTCATGCCGCGCGGCCTCTATGGCCGCGCGCTTCTCATCATCCTGATGCCGATCGTGCTGTTGCAAGCCGTCCTCGCCTTCGTCTTCATGGAGCGGCACTGGGAAACGGTCACCAACCGGCTGTCGCAGGCCACCACCCGCGACATCGCCGCCGTGATCTCCCTGATCGAGACCGACCCGAGCGAGGAAAACCGCCAGCGCACCATCGAGATCGCGCGCAAGGACCTCGATCTCGCCGTCAGCATCCTGGCGGACCAGTCGCTGCCGCCACCAGCGCCCAAGCCCTTCTTTTCGCTGCTCGACCGCGCCCTCAGCAACGAGATCTCCAAGCAGATCGGCAAGCCCTTCTGGATCGATACGGTTGGCCGCTCCGACCTCGTCGAAATCCGCATCCAGATGAAGAATTTCGTGCTGCGCGTCTTTGCCCGGCGCAGCCAGACCTATGCCTCCAATTCGCATATCTTCGTCGTCTGGATGGTCGGCACCTCACTGGTGCTGATCATCGTCGCCGTTCTCTTCCTCAGAAACCAGATCCGACCGATCCAGCGTCTCGCAGAGGCCGCGGAGGGCTTCGGCCGCGGTCATCCAGTCGACAACCTGAAGCCGCGCGGCTCGCGCGAGATCCGGCTGGCGACCGACGCCTTTCTGGAAATGCGCGAGCGCATCGAACGCCAGATCGAGCAACGCACCATCATGCTCGCGGGCGTCAGCCACGACCTGAGGACGATCCTCACCCGCTTCCGGCTCGAACTCGCCATGCTCGGCAGCGGCGACCAGATCGCCGCCCTCACCCGTGACGTCGACGACATGCAGGCGATGCTGGAGGCCTATCTGACCTTTGCCCGTGGCGACCGGGACGAAGTGCCGGCACCCGTCGACGTCGACCAGATCGTGGAGGAGGCGAGCGCCGAAGCGGAAATCCTGGGCACAACGGTTGCCACCCACGTCGACGCACCCGACCCGGTGACCCTGAAGGCGAACGCGATCAAGCGGCTGCTGCTCAACCTCGCCACCAACGCGGCAAGCTACGGAGATCACGTGGAAGTCCGTGCCGTCGTCAGGGACGGCTGGCTGACGCTGACGGTCGACGACGACGGACCGGGCATCCCGGAGGCGGAGCGGGAAACGGTCTTCCGACCATTCTACCGGCTCGACACATCCCGCAACCAGGACCGCATCGGCACCGGACTCGGTCTCGCCATCGCCCGCGACATTGCCCGCGGCCATGGCGGCGACATCACGCTCGGCGATTCCCCGTTCGGCGGCCTGAGGGCGACGGTACGCCTGCCCGTCTGAACGCGCTCGCGCTCTTCTCACCCTGGAAAACCTGGCAGCAACGGCCCTCGGGGCCTGGATCGGCGATTGGGGGGATCAGTAGAGCCGGCCGCCGTTCGGCACCGGCTGATCGACGGTGGCAAGCACCACCTCTCCGTCTTCGTCGGGAAAGCCGAGCGTCAGCACTTCCGACATGACCTTGCCAATCTGGCGCGGCGGGAAGTTGACGACCGCCATGACCCGGCGTCCGACGATGGTCTCGACCGTGTAGTGGCGTGTAATCTGCGCCGAGGTCTTCTTAACGCCAATGGTGTCGCCGAAATCGATCCACAGCTTGATCGCCGGCTTACGCGCCTCCGGGTAGGGCTCTGCCTCGATGACGGTACCGATCCGGATATCGACCTTGAGGAAATCCTCAATACCGATCGTCTCGGACAATTTGCTGTCAGCCATCTCGCTCCTCCGCGTCTGGGGGGCACTGCCTGTCCCGCGCCTCGACGAACAGACGCGAGCGGAAGTGGAGAACCGGTTCGTCGTCCTGGTTGACGCCGGTTCCCTCAAGCGTCAGAAGGCCCCATTCCGGTCTCGTCGCCGATCGTCTCTTGGCAACGATACGGCAAGAGTACCGAATTGTATCGCCGGCGAAAACGGGGCGCAGCCATCTAAGGTCCTCAAAGCCGGGGGAAGGGCCGGTCGCGTGGGCATGCCCGTCCTCCGCCTCGCGCCGGGCGCGGTCTCGCGCCATGTGATCGGCCATAAGCCGCATCCAGATCGCCGCCGTGTGCCAGCCGCTGGCGCACAGGCCGCCAAAATGGCTCGCCTCCGCCGCCCGTTCGTCTAGGTGGAACGGCTGGGGGTCGTAGGCGCGCGCGAAGCGCTTGATATCCTCGGCGGTGAAGAGATGGCTGCCGAGCGGGAATTCCGCCCCGACCGTCGCGTCCTCGAACGGCGTCACGGGCGCACCTCCTGCATGAAGGTGCCGACCATCCGCATGAGGGTTTCGCCGGCCGAATCGGACAGCGTGAATCGCCCCGTCAGAATGCCCATTTCCGGCCGCGACCGGGAGACCCGCGCACCGGTGATCGTGAGGTCGCAATGAAGCTTTCCGGGGAAGATCGGCCGAAGCCACTTCACCTCGTCGATCCCCCCCGATCCCATCGAAGCGCTGTCCTTGATGAGGCCCTCGTAGAAGATCCGCATGAGGATGGCGCAGCCGTGCCAGCCGCTGGCGCACAAGCCGCCGAGCATCGACGCCTTCGCCGCCGCCTCGTCGAGATGGAACGGCTGGGGATCGAACTCGGCCGCGAAGTCGACGATCTCCTCGCGCGTCAGCACGTAGGAGCCGAGGTCGAACCGGTCGCCGACGGAGAAATCGGTAAAGCTGCGAAAAACGGTCATGACCGATGCATAAGCGGCAATGCCGGGCTTGTCACGGGGTGCGCTCATCCCTCGCTCACGACTTCCCCGCGCCCGCGGCCCGTGAGCGAAAACCCCGAGCGAAAAGAAACCCGCTCAGACGTTGAACTTGAACAACATTACGTCGCCGTCGGCAACGACATATTCCTTGCCCTCGTCACGCGCCTTGCCGGCTTCCTTGGCGCCCTGTTCGCCCTTGCAGGCGACGAAGTCGTCGAAGCCGATGGTCTGGGCGCGGATGAAGCCCTTCTCGAAGTCGGTGTGGATGACACCGGCGGCCTGCGGCGCCTTGGCACCCTTGAACACCGTCCAGGCGCGCGCCTCCTTCGGCCCGGCGGTGAAGAAAGTGATGAGGTGAAGGAGCGCGTAGCCGGCCCGGATCAGCCGGTCGAGGCCCGGCTCCTCAAGGCCGAGGGTTTCGAGGAACTCGGCCTGCTCGTCCTCGGAAAGCTGGGCGATCTCCGACTCAATCGCGGCGGAAATGACAACCGCTTCGGCGCCCTGCACCTTTGCCATCTCTTCCACTCTGGCGGAAAAGGCATTGCCCTGCGCCGCCGAGCTCTCATCGACGTTGCAGACGTAAAGAACCGGCTTGGAGGTGAGGAGATTGAGCCCGTCGAAGGTCTTGCGATCGTCGGCATCGACATCGAGAAGCCGCGCCGGCTTGCCGTCCTTGAGAAGCGTTAGCGCCCCTTCCATGACCGGCAAGAGCGCCTTGGCCTCTTTGTCGCCCACCTGCGCCTTCTTGCGCAGCGGCACGATCCGGCGCTCCAAGCTTTCAAGGTCGGAGAGCATCAGCTCGGTCTCGATCGTATCGGCGTCGGCGATCGGATCGACCTTGCCCTCCACATGGGTGATGTCGTCGTCCTCGAAGCAGCGCAACACCTGGACGATCGCGTCCACCTCGCGGATGTTGGCAAGGAACTGGTTGCCGAGCCCCTCACCCTTGGAGGCGCCGCGCACCAGCCCGGCGATGTCGACAAAGGTGATCCGCGTCGGCACGATGTTGGCCGAGCCGGCGAACTCCGCAATCTTCGTCAACCGCGGATCGGGCACCGCGACCTCGCCGGTATTCGGCTCGATGGTGCAGAAGGGATAGTTCGCGGCCTGGGCGGCCGCCGTCTTCGTCAGGGCGTTGAATAGGGTCGACTTGCCGACATTCGGCAACCCGACGATTCCGCACTTGAAACCCATCGATCAGCTCTTTCGTTTGGGGAAGAGACGGGCGAGCGCATCGGCAAGCGGCCCGCCGTCCTTCCCGGAATCCTGTCGTCCGCCGGAAGTCCCGTCCGGCGCCTTGTGATCTTCGTCGGCGCGATCCCTGTCGGCGCCCGTGCCGCGCTCATCCGTCGTGCGTTTCGGCTTGCGCGCGCCCTTGCCCTTTTCCGGCTGCAGCGCGGCATGGAGGCGGTTGGCGAAGGTGGAATCCTTGTTCTCGCCGAGCAGCGGCGCTTCGGCACCGATCGCATCCATCAGCGGGTCGAGCCAGTCCGCATCCGCCCTGGCGAAATCAGACAGCACGTGCCGATGAACCAGCGCCTTCACTCCGGGATGGCCGATCCCGAGCCGCATGCGCCGATATCCCTCGCCGATATGCGCGGTGATCGAGCGCAACCCGTTGTGCCCGCCGTGGCCGCCGCCGGTCTTCATTCGCATCTTGGCGGGTGGCAGATCGAGTTCGTCATGAATGACGATGACGTCGGTCGGCTGGAGCTTGTAGAAGCGAACGGCCTCGCCGACCGAGCGGCCGGACTCGTTCATGTAGGTCATCGGCTTCATCAGCAGCACCTTCTCGCCGCCGAGCGTGCCGTCTGCGACCTCCGCCTGGAACTTCCGCCGCCATGGCGCAAAACCGTTCTGCCGATGGATCGCCTCCACCGCCATAAAGCCGATGTTGTGTCGGTTGTTCTGGTACTGAGAACCGGGATTGCCCAGACCCGCGATGAGAAGCATGGTGCCCGCCCCGTGTCCTGACCCCTGATGTCGGCTCCAAGGTGCCCCGCGTCACGATCCCGCGCGCTACACCGGCGTTGCCGGGTGAACGGCGGGATCCGGGAGCGGAAAACGGGGCGGCGCGGGAAAGAATGCCCTCGCGCGCCACCCCGGTGAAGATCCGACCCGGAGACTTAGTCTCCAGACGCTTCGGTGGTCTCTTCTTCCTCGCCTTCCTCGTCCTCGCTCGGCTCCTTGAGTCCAGCCGGCGCGGCGATGGTGGCGATGGTGAAGTCGCGATCGGTGATCGTCGGCTCCACGCCGTTCGGCAGGGCAACGCTGGAGATGTGGACTGAATCGCCGAGGTCGAGACCGGCAAGGTCGATCTGCAGCGAATCCGGGATCGCGTCGTAAGGGCAGTCGAGCTCGATAGCGTAGCGAACGACGTTGAGAACACCGCCACGCTTGATGCCCGGGGAGCTTTCCTCGTTGAGGAAATGGACCGGAACCTCGACCGCAATCCGCGCGCCCTTGGAAACCCTGAGGAAGTCGATGTGGACGAGGAAGTCCTTCACCGGGTCGAGTTGGTAGTCGCGCGGCAGGACGGCTATCGTCTCGCCGTCGACCTCGACGTTGGCGACATTCGTCAGGAAGCCGCCGGCATGCAGCTTCAGGAACATCTCTTTGCTATCGACCGCGATGGGAAGCGGAGGCTTCTTGTCGCCGTAGATGACGGCGGGGGTTTTGTTGTCACGACGCAGCTGGCGGGCGGCCCCCTTGCCGACCCGGTCGCGCTTCGTGGCGACAATAGTGTAGCTATCGGCCATTGGCGTTACTCCTGATCTTTTCGGCAGCGCCGGTCGGCGAACCCGGACCGGACGCTCCAAACACCATGTCCTGCCCCACGCAACGCGATGGCGCGGGCCTTTGCAGATCGCTCGTCTCGCGAGGGGACGAACCCGTTGGATCGCGTGGCGGACAGGAAACGAAAAAAGGCGGCAAAATGCACGCCCGTCCGACGCTCCCTCCAGGGGTGCGGGCGCCGGTGGCTGGCTTATACGGGAACTCGGCTCGCCGCACAAGTCGGGATCGGCGGAATTCCGCCGCTAATACCATCAGCGACCGGCCGCATTCCCAGCACGGGCAGAGCGGCCGTTGGCTGGGAGGCGGTCGCAGCTCGGCGCGTCATCCGAATTGCCTGGAATGAACCACCCGGAATCCTGCCCGGGGGTCCCCCACCCGGGCTTGCTATTCCTGCTTTTCGCTCGGCCCGCATTTCCTTCAAGACCGTGATATCGGCGACCAGATCAATTTTGGAAAAATAAAGTTTATTGCCGTCAAAACCACAGCATTTTGAAAGATCGCGGAACATTTTTCGCCAGAAAAAGCCGGCCAGCGAAGGAAATTCGACCTCTCCGCCAAGTCCTTTTGCCAAATTTCCAACACCACAGCCTTGCTGAGAGCATATGGACCAAGCCGAGATAGCTTGGGGTGTCTTGTCGTATCGGGTTGCCAGACACCTGGCACTCTTCAGCGTGTTGAAGCAGCGTTCGATCCGGTTGCGCAGGACACGGACAAAATCGTCGACGGGGATCAGCCGGCGTCGGTTTACGCAATCAGGAATATCCCGTCCAGCACCCGCCAGTGATCATCGGCCGGACGACCGCCGCGTCCGCGGATGGCCACAATGAAGGGTTCAAAAAACGCCCTTTCGGCGTCTTCCATCAGCAAACGCCGCAACACAGCCTCCGCAAAAGGACGCTTGAATCACACCTCGACCAATTTGGGAAACAAGTTTGTCAACAGGATCTGGGATCTATTAACGCATATCGAAAAGTACGGTTAACGCATTATTAACAACCTTCAATCTAAAACAATTTCGTGCTGCGATGAAAGAATGTGCATGCAAACCACAAGTACCCAGCGGTTTGCAGGTGCACGAATCTGATGTCGTCGGCGACAGTGAGATCAACCCTTATCGGGACGGAAACTGTGTTCAAGAACTTTAAGATTTCCACCAAGGTCTTTGGCGGCTTCGCTGTCGTCCTGGCGCTTCTCATCGTAATCAGCCTGACGAGCACCTACAGCCTCATGACCAGCAATGATGGCTTTCAGCGTTACCGGCTGACGACGCGAGAATTGACCAACTCCGCCGAAGCGCGCGGCAATTTCCTGGTAACAGAACTCTCCGTGATGCGGTATCTCGCCGATCGGACCGAGAAAAGCCAGGAGACCGCTCGCCAGAGTGGTGTTACCACCCTTAAGAACATCGATGCCCTGCTTAAGATCGTCGTCGACAAGGATCGGACGGACAGGATCACCACGGCCCAGAGCGAGATAAAGACGTTCCTAAAGGGCTTCGAGGAAGTTGCAATCCAAGAGAAGATCCGCAACGACACGCTGGAGAACGAGCTCAACAAGATCGGTCCGGAGCTGGAGCGCAGCCTCACCAAGGTCATAGAAGGCGCCAAGGGCGCTCAGGACACCAGCGCGGCACTGATCGCCGGCAACGTGCGGCGGCACCTGCTGTTGATGCGGCTCTATGTCATGAAGTTCCTGCTCGACAACCGTAAGAGCGACTTTGAGAGAGCGCTTCAGGAATCGGCGAGCATGGAAGGGACCTTGCAGCAGCTTAACCGGGAACTGCAGAACCCGATGCGGCGCGGCCTCGCCAATAAGGTGGGCGAGTTGCGCAAAGCCTATGAGGACGCCTTTCTGAAGACGCACGATGCGATCGTGGCGCGCAACCGTGTGGTGGCGGACACAATCAGCCCGATCGGCAAGGACATCGACAGCCGGATGGCCAGCCTGAAAACCACGATACGCGGCGAACAGGACAAGATCGGTCCGGAGACTACCCGGATAATGGACAACGCGGTCACCATCACCATGATCGTGGCGCTGGCCAGCATCATCATCGGAATCTTCGCGGCCTGGCTCATCGGCGGCGGCATCTCGCGCCCGATCCGCGCCATCACCGAAGCGATGAACACGCTCGCAGGCGGCGACAAGACCATCGAGATTCCGGGCAAGGATCGCAAGGATGAGATCGGTCTGATGGCAAACGCTGTTCAGGTCTTCAAGGACAACATGATCCAGAACGACGAGATGGCCGCGAACGAGGCCGCTCAGGCAAAAGCGCGCCAGCAGCGGGCGCAGCACATCGAGAACCTCACCAGCGAGTTCGACACCGGCGTATCGGAGCTCCTCAACGCCGTGGCCAGCGCTGCCACCGAGATGGAATCGACGGCCACGTCCATGGCCGGGATCGCCAATGATACCAATCATCGCGCAACCACTGTGGCAAGCGCCTCGGAACAGGCCTCGGCCAACGTCCAGACCGTCGCCGCCGCCACCGACGAGTTGAACAGCTCCGTTCAGGAGATCAGCCGCCAGGTCACGCTGTCCGCCGAAATCGCCGGACGCGCCGCGACCCAGGCCGAGACCACCGACGGCCAGGTCCGCGGTCTCGCCGACGCCGCCCAGCGGATCGGGGAAGTGGTCAGCCTCATCTCCGCGATCGCCGAACAGACCAATCTCCTCGCCCTCAATGCCACCATCGAGGCGGCGCGTGCCGGTGACGCCGGCAAGGGCTTCGCGGTCGTTGCCGCGGAGGTGAAGGAACTGGCGACCCAGACCGGAAAGGCGACCGAGGACATCGGGAAGCAGATCAACTCCATCCAGTCGGAAACGGCCGAGGCCGTCAACGCGATCCAGTCGATCGGCTCGATCATCCGGGAAGTGAACGAGATCGCCGCCAGCATCGCCTCCGCCGTGGAGGAACAGAGCGCGGCGACCGGCGAAATCGCCCGCAATGTCGAACAGGCCGCGACCGGCACCCAGGAAGTTACCTCCAACATCATGGAAGTGACGCAATCGGCGAACGAAACCGGCGCTGCGGCGACCCAGGTCACCGGCGTCGCCGCCGACCTCAGCCAGAAGTCGGAACAGCTGAAGCATCAGGTCGAGCGTTTCCTCAACGACGTGCGCAGCGCCTGACCCGCGACAGCACCGGTCGCCGCGAAAAAGAAAAGGCCCCCGCGAGTGATCGCGGGGGCCTTTTCTATCCCGATCGCTGATTTTCGCCCGGGTATCCGGTCCGGTCCACCCTTCAGTCGAAGAGGCTCGACACCGATTTCTCACGCGCCGTGCGATTGATCGCCTCGCCGAGAAGCGGCGCGATCGACAGCACACGGATGTTCGGCGCCGCCTCGATCGCCGCCGTCGACTGGATCGAGTTGGAAATCACCAGTTCCTTCAGCTTCGACGCCGTCACGCGAGCCACCGCACCGCCGGACAGGACGCCATGCGTGATATAGGCCGTGACCGTCGTCGCGCCCTTGGCAAGCAGCGCTTCGGCAGCGTTGCACAAAGTGCCGCCGGAATCGACGATATCATCGATGAGGATACAGTCGCGGCCTTCCACCGCGCCAATGATGTTCATCACCTCCGACTCGCCCGGCCGCTCGCGCCGCTTGTCGACGATGGCAAGCTGCGCATCGATGCGTTTGGCGAGCGCACGGGCGCGCACAACGCCGCCGACATCCGGCGACACCACCACGACGTTGTCGGTCGCGTAGCGCTCCTTGATGTCGCGCGTGATCACCGGCGCGGCAAAGAGGTTGTCGGTCGGAATATCGAAGAAGCCCTGGATCTGGCCGGCATGGAGGTCGAGGGTCAGTACGCGGTCGGCGCCCGCCTCGGTGATCAGATTGGCAACGAGCTTTGCCGATATCGGCGTCCGCCCGGAGGCGCGGCGATCCTGCCGCGCATAGCCGAAATAGGGCAGCACCGCCGTGATCCGGCGCGCCGAGGAACGGCGCAGCGCATCGATGATGATCAACAGTTCCATCAGATGGTCGTTGGCCGGATAGCTCGTCGACTGAACGACGAAAACGTCTTCACCGCGAACGTTTTCCTGCAGTTCGACAAAGATTTCCTGGTCGGCGAAGCGCCGCACCTGACATCTGGAGAGGGGAACTTCGAGGTAAGCGGAGATTTCTTCGGCCAACGCGCGGTTGGAGTTTCCGGCGACGATCTTCATGGGGTGCGTCTCTTGGCTGAACGGGTCCACGGTCCTGGTCGGCAGGCAAAGACAGAAGGCCTTGTACCGGCCGGCGCGCAGGATCGACCGCCTCGCGCGGCGCTCAGGTATTAGCAACGCCGCACGGTGTGCACAATAGCGCGTCGACAGAAATGGCAAAGGACCGCCGGACGGGATGCGCGGCGGAGGAGCCGGGCGGCGCCGCTGTCATGGCCATGTCGCACGCCTCATCGCCGGTTGCTGGCGCCAACCCTACTGGCCGAGCCAGGACTTCAGCGACAGGACGATCCGCGAGGCCATGTTCTCCAGCGCATCGCTGTCGACACCCGCCCAGGGATCGCCCCGGGTGCCATCGGAAATCTCCTGCCCGTTGAAGCGATAGAGCCGTTGGTCGCCGGAAAACACGTCGAAAACATAGGAAACCACCGCGCTGTCCTTGTTGCCGGCCGCGGTCAGATAACCGCGCACCCGATACGTCGCCTCGCCGTCGACACGGCGCACCAGTTTCAAGTTCTCCAGCCGAGCCTTCTCGCCGATCTTGCGCGACAGCTCGTCGGCCGTGTTGCCCGGAACGCCGATGAACGGCTCGAACGCGAAAGTCGCCTCCGAGGCCGGCACCTTCGGCCGCGCGACCGTCACCGGCGACGACGTCTTGGCCGAACGCGATCCCAGAGTCCCCGGCGGCGTTGTGCCTCCGGCGCATCCCGCAAGCAGCGCCCCGAGCGCCGCGATCGCCAGCACGGTCCTGAACAGTCCAGCCATCCCTCGTCCCTTGTTCCTCTCGGCGGTCGCCGAATCGGCCCTGCATCGCCACCGAATCGACCTTTGGCCGCCTCGTTCGCAAATGCCACGTCGTGGCATCCCTTCTAGCCGGATTGGCACCGCGAATCCAGAACGCCCCCGCGCTGCGGCTTCCACGTCCCCGCGGCCTCTCCCGCTAGCGCGTCACGAGATCGAGGTCGAGCCGCGACAGCGCCTCCGGCCCGGCCTCGGCGGTGAGGTAGGTCCGCCCCAGTGTCATCGCCGTACCGGTGTCGGAATCGGCCAGGATCATATGGGCGAAGAGCACCATGTTTGGCACGATCTCGGTCGGGTTCTCGCGATGAAACATCGGCTGGTCCATCCACGACGGGGCAAAGCGCGCGCCAAGCGAATAACCGCAGGCGCGCATCCGATGCGGCTGCAGCCCGCGCGTATCGAAGGCCCTGGCATGCGCCTCGAAGACGTCACCGAACGTATGGCCCGGCCGCATCACCGCCTCCACGTCGTCCAGCGCGGCGCGCGCCGCATCGTAGAGTTCCAGGTGCCGGGGCGTCGGCTCGCCGACGATCACGGTCCGCATCAGAGCCGCGTGATAGCGCCGCCACACGCCGGCGAATTCCAGCGTGATCTGATCGTTCGCATCAAGCGTGCGGCGACCGGATTTCGACCGGCACAAGAGCGCGTCCCGGCCCGAACCGATAATGAATTCATTGGCCGAATAATCGCCGCCAGCGCCGAGAACCGCGCTCGTCATCGCCGCCAGTATCCGGCCCTCGTCGGCACCGGCGCGGATCTCTTCCAGTCCCGCCTCATAGGCGTCGTCGGCAAGCCGCGCCGCCTCGCGCACATAGGCGATCTCCGCCGGGGACTTCACCGCGCGCAGGGCATCGACGAAACCGGAGGCGTCCCTCAACGTGGCAAAGCTCTTCAGGCCGTCCTCCAGCATGCAGCCCTGCAGCCCCGTCAGCCCGTGGGTGTCGTATTCGACGCCGATCGTCGCGCCGAGGAGCTCCATCTCGTCGAGAAGATCCTTCAGCGCGCGGATCGGATTGGCGCCGCGCCGCTCCGAGCGCACCCGGATATCCTCAATGACAGAAGTGTGCTGCGCCTGCCGCAGGTCCGGAGCCCGGGTGAGCAGGACGAACGATCCGTCGTCCTTGAAGACCAGGCACTGGAAGAAGCAGAAGCCGAAGCTGTCGTAGCCCGTCATCCAGTACATGCTTTCCTGCGAGAATAGGAGGATCGCGTCGAGACCCTCCGCCTCCATGCGGTCCTGCACCAGACGTCGTCGGGTAACGAATTCCTCGGGGGGAAAATGCAATGCCATGACTTGCTCCCTGTCAGAAGTACCGGCTGTTGGTGTGTTTTCTCACGCTCACGCGGCAAGCGCGATCGCCGAGCAGAGCCGACCGTAGTCCGGCTCGCCCCGGTGCGTCATGCGCCGGTAGGAATAGAACCGCGCCTCGTCGCGATAGGTGCACAGCCCAAGGTTCGACGCCGCAACGCCAGCGTCCTGAAGCCGGTCGACGATGTAGCCCGGCAGGTCGAAGAGGCTTTTGCCCGCCCCCGCAGGTGAGGCCTTGAAATAGCGCAGATTGCCCGGGCTCTCCTGCATGAAGCGATCGAGGAACTCCGGACCGACCTCATAGACCTCGCCCGATATCGTCGGCCCGAGCGTGGCGACGATCCGCCCGCGCGCCGCGCCGAGCCCCTCCATCGCTGCGATCGTCGCCTCAAGGACACCGCCGACCGCGCCACGCCAGCCGGCATGCGCCGCCCCGACGACACCCGCCTCGCCGTCGGCAAAAAGGATCGGTCCGCAATCCGCCGTCGACACCCCGACCGCGATTCCCGGTACCGCCGTCACGACCGCATCGACCTTCGGCTTGTCGCCCTCGCCCCACGGCTCCGTGACGACCGCGACATCCGGCGAGTGCACCTGATAGGGAAGCATCAGCATGCCACGTCCGACGCCGAGCGCATCGGCGATGCGGCCACGGTTCTCCATGACGCTCTCCATCGCATCGGCAGAACCAAGCCCGATGTTGAGACTGTCGTACAGGCCCGTCGAAACGCCGCCTTCGCGGGTGAAGAATCCGTGCCGGACGGATCCCAGCCGGGCCAGGTCAGGCGCCGTGATCCTTGCTGCCGTGCTCATGATCGACCTCCTCGATCGCGACCGCGCAGGCCGCCCCTACGCGCTTAGCGGCCAAAAGGCTCGGGCGCAACCCCGCGGCGCGTTACCGCCATGACCTTGAAGAGCATACCCATCGCGTCGTCTCCCGCCAGCCGCTGAACCTCGCCGCGCAGCCGCTCCTGCACCTCCGGTTCGCCGCCGGCACCGAGCGCTCCGGCCCGCTCCAGGAGCCCCAGCCGCAACAGGAATTCACCCTGGACAAGCGGCCCGTGCACCGCCGCGCCCGCCGCTTGCGCCGCGCGGCCGAGGGCGGCGAAATCGACATGGGCCGTCAGATCCGCCTTGCCCGGCTCGTCGAGAATGCCAGCATATTCGTGGCCCTTGACCGCCTGCAGTGTATCGCCGCAGGCGCTCTCGCCATGGCCGTAGTCGATAATCAGCGCCGCCCCGCCATGCGCAACGATCCGTTCCGCAATCATCGTCATGATAGCCGCGCCGAGCGGTGAGGTCTCGATGACGGCGCCGTCGGCGGGCGCATGGGCGAACCGCGGCAGGAGACGCTCATCAAGCGTTGCCGCGCCAAGCCCGATCGCCAGTTCGCCATCCGCATCGAGCCCGATGACCCGCTCCCGCCAGGCGCCGTCCCTGAGCACATACTGGTGCACCGGCAGCGCATCGAAGAACTCGTTGGCGATGAGCAGGAGCGGCCCGTCGGGAACGCAGTCGAACCGCTCGTGCCAGACAACGGGCACCGGCGCGCCGGCAAGCGTTTCCTTCTGGATCGCGGTCAGCGCCGGGCTCATTTCCACCAGCGCGGCATCGGCGGCTGCAAGGAAATCCGGCCGCATGGCCACCGCGCGCAGGCAGTCGGCCATCAGCGTTCCGCGCCCGGGTCCCAGTTCAACGAGATTGACCGGCGACGGACGTCCCCCGCCAATCCAGGCCGCAAGCGCCCACAGCCCGACGAGTTCGCCGAACATCTGACTCACCTCCGGCGCGGTGATGAAATCGCCGTCGCGGCCGAAGGGATCGCCGCGCATGTAATAGCCATCCTCCGGGTCGCCGAGACACAGCGCCATGTATTCGGCGACGGAAACCGGCCCGGCGGCACGGATCCGCGTCTTCAGGCGGACGGAAAGCGGTGCGGACATCTCGGCTGACTCCCTGGCGTTCAGCCCCGGCCGGCAACGGACCGGCGGGACGCCCAGATCATAACGCCGATACCGACGATGATCATCGGCAGCGACAGCACCATGCCCATGGTCAGCCCGCCGGCAAGAAAGCCGATGTAGTCATCGGGCATACGGAAGACTTCGCCGACGACCCGCGCAACGCCATAGCCCGCGACATAGGCGCCGGTCACGAAACCCGGCTGGCGCAGTCTGCCAAACCGCCAGACCAGAACGGCAAGGAAGGAAAACAGCACGATGCCCTCCAGCCCCGCCTCGTAGAGCTGCGAGGGGTGGCGCGGCAGGCCAAGCGGATCGGTCGGAAAGATCATCGCGACGCCGGCATCGGTCGGCCGGCCGTAGAGCTCGCCATTGATGAAATTCGCAATGCGGCCAAAGAAGAGGCCGATCGGCACCGCCGCCGCGACGACGTCGAAGAGGCTCCAGGGCGAAAAGCTCTTCCGGCGAGCGAACAGCATCATGGCGAGCGTCGTGCCGATCAGCCCGCCGTGGAACGACATGCCGCCCTCCCAGACACGAAGGATCTCGACCGGATGGGCGAAATAGAAATCGGGCTTGTAGAACAGAACGTAGCCGAGGCGACCGCCGAGGATGATGCCGAGCGTCGCCCACAGGACGAAATCGTCCATCTCCACCGCCGTCGGCCGCGGCACACCGTCCCACAGCCGGTCGCGGGAAACGAGGCGGCGCGCGTACCACCAGCCGATCAGGATACCGGCGATATAGGCGAGCGCATACCAGCGGATGGCGAAAGGCCCGAACTCCACGAGCACCGGATCGATGGCGGGATAGGGCAGGATGGCGAGCGGCATGGGGATCCCTTATCGTCAAGACGCGGCGCGACCTTGGCCATGCCCGCGTGGCGACGTCAAGGCCACACCCCGCGCCGCCCCCGTGCCGTTTCGGTTGAATTTCGCGGAAAGACCGCCTACCTGTCTTTCCAGCCCCTGACGGAGACGAGCCATGACCCAGACCAACAACCGCCTCTTTGATGAGTTTTCCAGGCTCATGAACGACGCCGCCGGCGTCGCGCAAGGGATGAAGCGCGAGGCGACGACAATCGCCCGCAGTCAGGTCGAAAGGTTCGTCGCCGACATGGATCTGGTGCCGCGCGAGGACTTCGAAGCCGTGCGCGAGATGGCCATCAACGCCCGCGCCGAAACCGCCGCGCTCTCCGCCAGGATCGAGGTGCTGGAGGCGCGGCTGGCAATGCTGGAGGAAGAGGCCCCGGACATCCCTGAAAGCCCGTCGGAAAGCACCGGCGACGGCGCCTGACCGCCGCGCATCCACGAAGCCGGGCCACCGCAGGAACGACCCGTGCCGGCTGCAATCAACGTTCCCGGTTTTTATTGCGCCTTACCGGATTTCCGGTCTTCGCCGACGTCACCCATGCCAGCCGGCCGGGGAAAAGTTGTCCCCAACCTTCTGCGATTCGCCGGGCGCGGATTTCCGCGCTCCCGAAGGGGGTGCGAATCCGCTATCCACAACTCCCTTCCGTCCGGCCATCGACAAGGGCTATCGCAGCCGAACCCCTCGCGTATATATTGATTCGAAAGGGAGATTCGCGACGGGCCGAACAAACGGCCAAAGCGATTCCAAGTGATTCTTCCGTAACGGATTTTTCCGATTACGCATGATTCCCTCCCTCGCGTTGCCGTCCCCAGACCGGGCGGCGTTCAAGTGTTTCGCCTGCGTTCCGATTGCCACCCTCATGACCGAGGATCGCCATGACCCTCATCGATTTCGACGTCGAACGACAGGACAATCCCGTCGATAAGGTCGAGCAGATCGCCGCGTTCCATGACTGGAGCTTCGAGCGCTCCGGCGAGGATGAGATCAGTATCTCCGTCCAGGGCAAGTGGTGCGACTATCATATTTCCTTCTCCTGGCTCGACGACCTGGAGGCGCTGCACCTTGCCTGTGCCTTCGACCTGAAGGTCACCACCCAGCGGCGCACCGAGGTCCTCCGCCTGATGGCGATCGCCAACGAGCGCTTGTGGATGGGCCACTTCGACCTGTGGACCGGCGAGGGCGTCGTGATTTTCCGCCAATCGCTGCTGCTCGCCGGTGGCGCGGAAGCCACCAACGCGCAGATCGAGGGCATGCTCGGCAATGCGCTGGAGACATGCGAGCGCTACTATCAGGCCTTCCAGTTCGTCGTCTGGGCCGGCAAGACGGCGGGTGAAGCGGTCGACACCGCACTTTTCGAAACTGCCGGCGAGGCCTGACGAAGGGCCGCCAAAGAGGCACGACGATGACCGCAGAGACGACTTCCCCGCTTTCTTCCGCCACCCCTCTGGTGCTTGTCGGCGCTGGCAAGATGGGCGGAGCGATGCTCACGGGATGGCTCGCGAACGGTCTCGATCCCGCTGGCGTGACGATCCTCGACCCTGGTCCGGCGCCGGAAATGACCGCCCTCATCGCCGACAGGGGCATGCACCACGTCACCGCTGCACCCGATGGCCTGACCGCCCGCGTGCTCGTCATCGCCGTCAAGCCGCAGATGATGGACGCCGTGCTGCCGGGCCTGCGTCCGCTTCTCGGCGCTGATACGCTCATCATCTCCATCGCCGCCGGCACGACGGTCGCCGCGCTCAGTGCCGGCCTGGAGACGGCGACCCGCGGCGGAACCGTGGTTCGTGTCATGCCCAACACCCCCGCACAGGTCGGCCGCGGCATGTCCGTTGCCGTCGCCGGCGAGACCATCGGTGATACCGACCGCACCCTCGTCGAAACCCTGCTCGCCGCCATCGGCACCGTCGCCTGGATCGACGACGAGGCCGACATCGATGCCGTCACCGGCGTTTCCGGCTCCGGCCCCGCCTATGTGTTCTATATGGTGGAAGCCATGGCCGCTGCCGGGCGCGCCGCCGGCCTGTCGGACGATCTCGCCATGCAGCTTGCCCGTCAGACGGTCGCCGGCGCGGGCGAGCTTCTTCACCGCTCCGACCTCGATGCCGCCACGCTTCGCAAGAACGTCACCTCGCCGGGCGGCACCACGGCCGAGGGTCTGCGCGTCCTCATGGCCGAGGGGGCTTTGGAAACGCTAATGACGGAAGCCGTCGCCGCCGCCGCCGCCCGTTCGCGCGAGTTGGCCGGCTGACCGCACGCGGCCCATCACGACGATACGCCCCTAGCTCTCCTTTTCTGCCGATCCGCGCCGGATGGTGCTGTGCGTAGAAATGCGCTCGCCGGCGCCTGGATACGAAGTATTGCGCCCTCAATTAGATAATATTCAGTTTTCATAGAGTCTTCACTCTTCAGTTTTTGTTAAAAATATTAATTCAGCGTCTTACACGACAGACGATTGGCTTGCCCATTCTCCCCAAGATCGCTTCTCGGCAAGTCTTTCGTCGTCAAACTCGGCGCGCAACCAGGCAGACGGAGAGGACAAATGCTGCAAAAAATGAAGATATCCCATCGCATCGGCCTTCTTGCGCTGGTGGGCATGACTTCCATTGTGGCCCTGTCCGTGGTCATCCTCGTCGGCAACATCTCGGTGCGCGATCAGCTGACGGAGATGAAGAACAACACCACACTTCAGGAGCACGCCCAGCGCATCGACGCGGCCAGCGCCCGGATGCAGAAGTTCGAGAAGACCTTTCGCACCTCGCCGTCCGACGACAAGGTCGCGGCATTCCAGACCGCCGCGACGCGTGTCGACAAAAGCCTGGCAACCGCGGCAGCGCTCGCGACAAAGCCGGAGGTGAAGTCGGCCATCGACCGCCTCGACCGAAATCTGCCGAAGTATCGCCAGCAGTTCCAGGCGCTCGTGGAGAACGAGAAGACCCTCGGTTACAACGAGGAGGAGGGCCTGCAGGGCAAGCTGCGCGCCGCGGCACATGGCATCGAGGACGCCCTGAACAAGGCAGAAGCCCCCGCACCGCTTTCCGTCAAGATGCTGATGATGCGCCGGCACGAGAAGGACTTCATCATGCGCCGGGCGAAGAAATACGTCGGCCGGCTTGACAAGAGACGCAGCGAGTTCGACGCCCTTCTGGCCGATGCACCACTGCCGGCGGGCGAAAAGGCCACGATCACCGCTCTCCTTGATGACTATCAGGCGAGTTTCCATGCCTTTGCCGAGGCGACGCTGCGCGTCGACGGCGAGGAGCGCCAGCTCGACGCATTTTACAATGCGCTTGCGCCCGACATCGGCTCGATCATGACTATCGCCCGCAAGGGGCAGAATACGGCCGAGACGTCGCTCACCCGCGAGCAGACCTTCACCGACACGCTCTCGATGGGCGCCGCCGGCGCCTCGATCGCGCTTGCGCTTGCGTTGAGCTGGCTCATCGGCCGCAGCATTACCGGCCCGGTGTCGTCGCTGACCGAGGTCATGACCCGCCTGTCCGGCGGCGACACTTCCGTCTCCGTTCCCGATACCGACCAGAAGAACGAAATCGGCGAGATGGCCCGCGCGGTCGAGGTGTTCCGCCAGAACGCCATTCACACCAAGGAGCTGGAAGCTGCAAGCCGGCTTGAGCAGGAACGTGCACAGGAGCAGCGCAAGCAGACCATGCGCAAGCTCGCCGACGACCTGGAAGGCAGCGTCGGCACGATCGTCAACGCGATTGCGGCGTCCTCCACGCAACTGCGCGGCACGGCCCAGTCGATGTCGGATATCTCCGAACAGGCTTCCGAACGCGCCGAAACGGTGTCCCGCGTCTCGCAGGAATCCTCCGCCAACGTCCAGACGGCCGCCGCCGCAACCCAGGAGATGACCGCTTCGATCCAGGAGATCAGCGGTCAGATCACCCATGTTTCCAATTCGGCCGGGCGCGCCGTTGCCGGCCTGAAGACCACCAATAGCCAAATGCAGGAATTGACCGCCATGTCGGAGAACATCGGCAAGGTCGTGAGCATGATTTCCGACATCGCCGAGCAGACCAATCTTCTCGCCCTCAACGCCACGATCGAATCCGCCCGGGCCGGAGAAGCCGGCAAGGGCTTCGCCGTCGTCGCCCATGAGGTCAAGGCGCTGGCCGGGCAGACGGCCAAGGCAACCGAGGAAATCGTCTGTCAGATCGAGGCTGTCCAGGCCGCCAGCCGCACCACGGCCGGCTCGCTGGACGACATCGGCCAGATCATCCACGAGCTCAACGAAGCCTCCACCGTGATCGCCAGCGCCATCGAGGAACAGAGTTCGGCAACGCAGGAGATCGCCCGCAACACCGAACAGGCCTCGAACGGCACGCGCGAGGCCGCCGACGATATCGTCGACGTCAAGAACGCCTCCGAGAGGGTCGGCGCGGTCTCCGGCGACGTGCTTGCCGCCGCCGATGGCTTTGTCGACAAGGCCGACGACCTGAAGGGCGCCGTCGGCCAGCTCCTGAGCCATCTTCGCGCCGCCTGAGAAGCGCCCCGCCCGTCTCCCCTTCGCGCGTCCTCCAATGGCAGCCGGCGGCTCCGCCGGTTGCCTGCGCCTTTTGTTCGCCGCCTTCGTGCCCTATCTTTTCCAGAACAGACAAACGGAGGGTGATCATGGCCACCGAGAAAACCCGCAAGGCGATCGTCGACGCCTTCATGAAGCTTTCCGCCACGACCGCGTGGAACGACCTGACCCTTGCCGCCATCGCCGAAGAGGCCGGCCTCGATCTTGCCGCACTGCGCGACGCCTATGACGGCAAGCTCGCCATTCTGGAGGACTATAGCCGCCGCATCGACATGGCGGTGCTGAAGGCCGACACCGCCGACATGGCCGGCGAACCGGCCAAGGACCGGCTGTTCGACGTCCTGATGCGCCGGCTCGACCTCCTTGCCCCCCATCGCGAGGGGCTCCGGGGCCTGATGCGTTCCGCCCGCCGCGATCCGATGCTGCTTGCCGCCTTCAACCGCATCGCCGTCACCGCGCAGCAGTGGATGCTCGCCGCCGCCGGCATCGACGCGGCAGGCCCCGCCGGCATGGTCAAGGCGCAGGGCCTTGCCGTCGCCTTCGCCCGCGTCCTCGCCGTCTGGGTGAAGGAAGACGACAGCGACCTGCCGAAGACCATGGCCGCGCTCGACCGCGAACTGACGCGCGGGGAAAAGGCGCTCATCCGCCTCGACCGCCTCACCTGCCTGATGCCGCGCCCGATCCGCAAGGCCTGTTGCGGCAGCAAGCGACAGGCGAAGCCCGACGCCTCCAACGACGACGAAGCGGCCGAACCGGCGGCGTGATTGCTGTCGCTCGCAGTTAAGTGCGCGGGCGGCGCTGTGACGCCAGGAACACCGGCAGGCTCGTCAGCTCTTTCGGGCTCGATGAGCCCCCAAAGCCGATGTGCTCCCCTCGCCGCCGTCATGCCGGGCTTGACGGCGCCACCCGCATTGGGCGGCAAAGGCAAAGTGATACAGATCATGCGCGCCCGCGCCCAATCCGCGACGAGCGGCCGGCCAGGAGAGTAAGGGGTCCCGGGTCGAACCCGGAGTGGCGACGGGGAGTGGACGGCGACTTATGCCGCATCGCGCCAACAGGGTGCGCCCGCGCAGGCCAGTGAGCGCGCGCGAACGCCCGGTCGTGAGCGAAGCAAAACTCCCCGTCTCAATCGCCCTCGAAATCCATCAGCACGTGGACGGCGACGTCCTTGGCGCGCAGACGCGCCGCGCCGCCGAGATCCGGCAGGTCGACGATAAAGGCGGCGGCGACGATCTCGCCGCCCGACTGCCTGAGCAGGTCGATCGCCGCGATCGCCGTGCCGCCGGTCGCAATGAGGTCGTCGATGAGGAGGATCTTGTCACCGGGCCGGATCGCGTCGGCGTGGATCTCGATCGTGTCGACGCCATATTCGAGCTGGTAGTCCTGCCCGATGGTCTTGTGCGGCAGCTTGCCCTTCTTGCGGATCGGGATGAAGCCGCGCCCGAGCTCATGCGCCACCGCGCCGCCGAGGATGAAGCCGCGCGCCTCGATGCCGGCGACATAGTCGATCTGCGCCTTGGCGGTGAAGAACGGCCAGACGATCTCGTCGACGGCAGCCCTGAGACCGGCCGGATCGGCGAGCAGCGTGGTGATGTCGCGGAACATGACGCCCGGCTTGGGATAATCGGGGATGGTCCGCACAAGGGACTTCAGATCGAGGCCGCGCCGCAAATCCATGACTGTCGCTCTCCGCAAGTGAAACAGGAAGAAGGAGAAGGCCGGAATCGGCCCTTACCGGGTTGATCGCTACCGGGAAAGAACCCGCCCGGCGACCGCGTCGAGCTTGGCCAGAAGCTCCGGATCGCGCATCTCCGGCGCCGTCATGATGGCAAACTCCAGCGCTGTGTCGGAACCGATCGGGCAGGCCGGATGGTCGCGCGGGAAATCGCGCGCGACGCGGCCAACGAGGGTCCGGGCGTGGTCGGCATTGTCATGCAGCACCTTCACAATCGCCGAGATATCGACCTCGCCATGGTCGGGATGCCAGGAATCGTAGTCGGTGACCATCGCCACCGTCGCGTAACAGATCTCCGCCTCGCGAGCGAGCTTGGCCTCCGGCATGTTGGTCATGCCGATGACGTCACAACCCCAGGCGCGATAGAGCTGGCTCTCGGCGAGCGAGGAGAACTGCGGCCCTTCCATCACCATGTAGGTGCCGCCGCGCCTGTAACGCAGGCTCTCCGCCTTCGCCGCCGCCTCGATCGCGTCGACGAGGCCGGGGCTCGTCGGATGGGCCATCGAGACATGGGCGACGCAACCCTTGCCGAAGAAGCTCTTCTCGCGCGCAAAGGTACGGTCGATGAACTGGTCGACGAGGACGAAGGTCCCCGGCGAGAGCTCTTCCTTCAGCGAGCCGCAAGCCGAGACCGAGATGATGTCGGTGACGCCGACGCGCTTCATCGCGTCTATATTGGCGCGGTAGTTGATGTCGGTCGGCGAATAGCGGTGGCCGCGACCGTGGCGGGGAAGGAAGACGACCTTGAGGCCGTCGATCGTACCCACGCGCAGGTCGTCCGACGGCGCCCCCCAGGGACTTTCCACCGTCACCCATTCCGCATTCTCCAGACCCGGCAGCTCGTAGATGCCAGATCCGCCGATGATGCCCAGAACCGATGTCGTCATGCCAGCCTCGCAGAAGTGGGGAGTGAACGCGCGGGGGGTGAAGGAAAACGCACGTTCTAAACGTTTACGGGCCACGGCCCGCCCTCGCAAGGGGCGATACCGCCGCCCCCGGCAGTTGAACCTTCCCCGGCGCCCCGATAGGATCGCGCCGCCCGACGCGGGAACACGGCAGAGGGGCGAGCCGGCGAAGGGTGCGTCCGGCGGAGAACGGAAAACGAATGGCCGACGACATCAAGATTTTCGCCGTGGGGCTGCAAAAGACCGGCACCTCCACACTTGCCGTCAGCCTGCAGAAGCTCGGCTACACGACGCTCAACAACAACCGCAAGCTCTATTTCGCCTATCTTAAGGGCGACAAGAGCGGCCTCAAGGATTACTACGACCGCGCTGACGCCTACCACAACTGGCCGACACCGATGGTCTATCGCGAGCTCTACGAGCTTTATGGCGCGAAAGGCCGTTTCATCCTCACCGTCCGCCGCTCGCCCGAGACCTGGCTGAGGAGCCTGAAAAACCACGTCCTGCGCCGTACACCCTATTCCAACCGCCGCCACCGGGTGATCTACCGCTATCTCTTTCCCCAGGGGCGCGAGGCCGAGCACATCGCCTTCTACGAAAAGCACAATAAGGGCATTCGCGATTTCTTCCGCGAAAGGAACGCCGAGGATCAGCTCCTGGAAATCTGCTGGGAGACCGGCGACGGCTGGGAAAAGCTCTGTTCCTTCCTCGGCCTCCCGGTGCCGGACGCGCCGCTACCGCATGCAAACCGCACCGAGGATCGCAAGACCTATCCCGTCCGCGTCGCCATCAATTCGGTGCTGACCGGTCTCTATGCCTTATTCGTCCGGCTCTTCGCCCAAAGGGACCAGGCTCACACCGCGAAGAAATAGCGCGTCAGGTGAAAGAACACCGGTGCGGCGAAGACGACGGAATCGAGCCGATCGAGCATGCCGCCGTGTCCTTCGATCAGGCGGCCCCAGTCCTTGACGCCGCGATCGCGCTTGATCGCCGACATGACGAGCCCGCCAAAGAAACCCATCACGGTGACGACCAGCGCCATGCCGGCCGACTGCATCGGCGTGAACGGCGTGATCCACCACAAAAGCGTACCGATGATCACCGCGCTGAAGACGCCACCGACAAAGCCCTCCCAGGTTTTGGAAGGCGACAGCGTCGGCGCGATCCTGTGGCGGCCAAAGAGCTTTCCCCAGACGTATTGCAGAACGTCGCTGACCTGAACGACGAGCACCAGATAGGCAATGAGCAGCAGGTCCCGCCCCTCGAAGCCGGGAATGTCGAGCATCGCCAGCGCCGGCACGTGCGACAGGCAGTAGACACTGATCATCAGCGCCCATTGCACCTCCGCGACCCGTTCAAGAAAACGCTTCGTTTCGCCCCGCAAGACGGCGAGGATCGGCAGAATGAGGAAGGCATAGACCGGCACGAGAACGGTATAGAACCCATACCATCGGGTCCACACGAGCCAGAACTGCAAGGGCAGGACGACGAAGAAGGCGAGCGCCAGCGCCCAGTGATCGCTTCTCCGGGTCCGCGTCAGCGTCACGAATTCCCGTAGCGCGAAGAATGAGGCGAAGGCGAAGAGCAACACCACGCCGCCGGTGCCGAAGACGAAGGCGGCGGCGATCGCCACCACCATGACCCACCAGGCCCGGATGCGCGCGTTGAGATTGTCGATGACCGGGTCGGGCCCGGGGCGGACGCGCGCCAGCCGCCAACCGATGGCGCTGGCGATGAGGAGCAGCACGAAGACGCCAGAGAAAAGGACGAGCGTCTGTTGATCCGCGCTCACGACGCATCCTCCCCGTGGCCAGACTTGGAGCGGGACTTGGAGCGGGGCTTGGAGCGGGATACGGGGCCGGGCCTGAGGGCGAGAAGCGCCAGGCGCGCGCGCTCGAGAAACACCTCGCTCGTCTCGTCGGGCGACAGGGTGAGCGGCGTGCCGAAGGTGACCGTGCACAGGATCGGCACCGGCAGCACCTCGCCCTTCGGCATAACCCGCGAGATGCTGTCGATCCACACCGGCACCATCTCCACTTCCGGTCGCGCCGTCGCCAGCCGGAAAAGCCCGCTCTTGAAGGCGAGAAGGGCCTCATCGCCGACATTGCGCGTGCCTTCGGGAAAGAGAATGAGGGAATCGCCGGCATCGAGCGTCGCCGCCATCTGCCCGATCGCCTCGGCGGCGCTGCCGCGCCTGTCATGCCCGTCGCGCCGGCCGCGGTCGATGAGGATGGCGCGGAAGACCTCAACGCCAAAGAAGCGACGGAGCCGCGTCGCCAGCCAGTAATCGGCGGCAGCGACCGGTCGCGTCCGCGCCCTCAGCCGCGGCGGCAGCACCGTCCAGATCAGGACGGAATCGCCATGGCTGGAATGATTGGCGAAATAGACCCGCCGGCAGGGATCCGGCCGCGTGCCTGCCCAATTGGCGTGAACGCCGGTGACAAGCCGGGCGAGGCCGACGATCGCCTTGCCGGTCACCCAGACGGCAATCGCCCGTCCGCCCGCCGCAACGGCCGCCGGCGTCAGATTCCGCATCCCGCGCGCGTCTCCGCGCCCCGTCGTCATGCCGCACCCGTTCCCATCATACCGTCCTTCACGACGCCGCCCCGCACGCCGGCTCCCGCGCAAGGGAGCATAGGGCGAAACGGCGCCGAGAGCGACCGATGGAAACCGGACAGAAAGGAACCCGAAAGGAGAAAGAGTGCCGTGCAGCGACGGCGAGACGTCAGCTACGCCGCTCCGGCCCCGTGTACGCTGCTGTCAGGCGCAGCGTGTCGAGCGTGTCGCGGATGTCGGCGCCGGCCGCGAGCATCGCCGCGATCCGGCCGGAGATATGTGCCGTCGCGGCGCTCGATCCGCGTATCTTGTCGTCCATCACCGCCCGGCTATGCGCACCGAAGTCCGCCCTGTCGGTCGCCAGGTAGGAGATTTCACCCGGCCCGCAGCGCGCATCGCCCTGGACCGCGATAACGCCCGGGAAGGCGGCGGGAAAAGTGATGGAGCCACGCGCCGGCATCGAGGCGACCACCACATCGCAGGCCTTGACCGCGCGGGCAAACGCATCGGCGAGCGCGTCATCGCCCTCGACGAGACCGAAGCTGCAATGGAGGATGCGGGGCGGATCCTGCAACAGATGGTCGACCGCGGCCGCCACGTCGGCCCGCCGGCAGGTCAGCCGGGAGCCGAAGACAACGGCGTTGACGAAGCGGACGGAGGATGCGTGATAGCGGATCGTCGCCGCCAGCGCGGCCGCATGGGCCTTGCCGTGCCCTTCTTCATCGGTTTCGACGAACAGATGTTGACTGAGCAGAACGGGCGAATCGGCCTCGAGCGCCCCGTCAACGAGGCCGACGGTCACTTGTTGTGCCATATGTGGCGGACTCCCCTACGCCGGCCGGGACGTCGGATCGCCCGCCAGCGCGTCAAGATCGATGGTCAGATCGAAGGTTCCATACCGTTCGAGGTGACCATGTGTAACGACGATTCGGGTGTTGTCTACGAAGCGCACGTCGAAAATACGGCAAAGGACACGTTCCGCCGTTGCCGCATCGACTTCCGACAGGCTTTCGTCAAGAACGAGGACGCGCGGGTGCCGGAGCCAGGCGCGCGCCAGCGAAAGCCGCTGCCGCTGGCCACCGGACAGGTCAAGCCCGCGCTCGCCGACAACGGCGGAAAGTCCGCCGCGCGCCTCAACCGTGTCGAGAAGCTCCACCGCCGCGAGCGCTTCGCGGATCTCGTCCTCGCTTGCTTGCGGCACACCGACCCTGAGGTTCTCCGCAACCGTTCCATGGAAGACGAACCCCGCTTGCGGCACGGTGACGATGGCGTCGCGCAAGGGTTGGAGCGCCAGCGTGCGCACGTCCGCACCGTCGAGGAAGACGGCACCGGCATCCGGATCGAGATGGCGCTGGAGAAGTCCGATGAGGGTCGATTTCCCCGCACCCGACCGGCCGGTCAGACAGATGCGCGCACCGGCGGGGATCGCAAGGTCGAGCCGGTCGAAAAGCGGCACGGCGCGGCCGGGCAGGGTTACACGAACGCCGCGCAGGTCAAGCGCCCCGCGCCCGGCCGGAAGGGGCGCCGGCACCGCCGGCTCGACGACATCGGCCGGCGCTGTCGCCAGCGCCATCAGCCGTTCCAGGCTTGCCAGCATCCGCGCCTGGCCGTGCCACAGCCCGACGAGCGACTGGATCGGCCCGACGAGAAAACCGAGATAGGCGGTAAAGGCGATGAGCGAGCCGAGCGGCCAGTCGCCGGCGATCACCCAAAGACCGCCAAGGAGGAACACCGCCGCCCGAACGACGGCGGTAAGGACCGTCGGCACCGCGCGCGTCACCTCACCCCACGCCTGCGACCGGCCGATGGCTCCGGTAAGCGCTCCCTGCTCGGCATCGAAGGCAGCGCGCGCCTGGGCCTCGCCGTTGAACGCCTGGAGGACCGGCAGGCCGGCGATCGTCTCGGCCACCCGGCTGGCGAGGATGCCGCGCGCGGCCCGCACCTCGCGGGCCCGGGCATGCGTCTTCGGCCTCGCCCAGGAAAAGAACAGAAGTTCGAGCGGTGCGAGCGCCAGCGCGATCAGCGCCAGCCGCCATTCCAGGATGAATAGCATCGCCGCTCCGCCGATGAGCCGGAGCACATTGCCCGTCCCGGTCAGGAGCGCGTTGAAGGCGAACTGCTGCACCTCGCCGGCATCGGCGTCGAACCGGCTCATCGTCTCGCCGATCCGCCGCCCCGCGTGCCAGCGCGGCGACTGGCGGAGCAAGGTATCGAGGACGGCACGGCGGATATCGGCCAACATCCGCACCGAGAAGCGCATGTGGAGAAGGCTGTTTAGGGCGCCAAGGCCGAGCGCGGCGAGCCCGAAGGCGAAGAACGCCGCCGTCCAGGTGACGAGCGCCTCGGAATCGCGCGCAACGAGCCCCTCATCGATGATCAGCTTGGTCAGATAGGGCGGGACGAGCGCCGCCCCGGCCGAGACGAGGGCGAGGAGAAAGAGGAGAAGGAGGGCGGGCAGATAGGGCCGCATCAATGGCGCCAGCCAGCGCGCCGGCTCCACGCCGAAGAGCGATCGGAGCACGCGGACGAAAAGCCCCGTGCGCTCCGCGCCGTCCGATCCCTCTCCCTTCATGCCCGCCATCACCCGATCACCTGTCATGGCCGCACTCTACACGCCCGCGTCGGGCACAAAAGACGCAAAAACGGCGCCGCCCGGCTCGCGGGGCGGCGCCGTGATCTGTCCCAAGATCCCGCCAATCAGCTTTCTCGGGAAATCACATGCATCGTCCCGGCCGCAACGTCGCCGCCGGACGGAAGCTTCACTTCGCCGATCCGCTCCAAGGTCGTCGAGTCATAGACGCCGATGTCGTCGTTGGTACCGCCGACATAGACCTCCTTGCCGTCCGACGAGATGTTGACGACGTAGTAGGTATGCGGCAGGTCGACCCGCTTGATCAGTTTCTTGGTCTCGATGTCGTGCTTGGAGAGCTGGGTGTAGACGCCGAAGAGCTCGTTCGGCGCCTTCGGATTACGGACGCCGGAGAAGTAGATCACCTCGAACGAGGTGAAGTCGGCAATCTTCGCGTCCCCCGTCGTCAGGTTCACCGTCTCGTAGCCCCAGACGTAATCGGCGATCTCCTCGCGCTTCTCGTTGGTGAATTTCGCCGCCGAATAGAGCAACAGGAACTCATCGTTCTGTGTGCCGATCGGCCAGAAGGCGAGGACGTCCGGCGGCGAATAGGTCGGCCGGTCCCAGGAGGCGTTGGCGATCTTGATCGAGGTCTCACCGGTCTTGGGGTCGATCTCATAGATCTCCCGGCCGGCAACGTAGAGCATGCCGTTGCGGCCCGTCGCCATGATCGTCATGCGGCGCGGGGCCGGGAACGTGCGGACGGGCTTGGCATCAAGGCCGGCCGAGGCGTCGTAGACCCGCAGTTCCGGATCCATGACCTCGTAGCGGTCGACGAGGATCTTCGTCGGGTTGCGGATGACGTAGACTTCCTTGCCATCCTTGGAGACGGCGATGGAGCCGACCACCCGGCCCCGGACATCGCTGCTCGACTGGCTAGCGGAAAACACCGTCTCGCAGGTGTCGATATTGACGCCGAAGACACCACCCCACCGGTCGGCGAGGATATAGGCGGTGGTGTTGTCCGGTGACATGACGAAGATACCGGGGATGACGTTGAAGTCGAGCTTGCATTCCTTCGTCACCGAGCGATCGGCCGCGTCGATGACATAGAGATTGCCGGGCTTGGAAATCGTGACGAGATAATCCTTGGCCGCCGCCGGGGCGGCAAGCGCGCCGACGAGCGCGGCGGCAAGGACGAAGGGTCTGGTAAAGCGCATGGATGTCTCCTCTCAGCCACTCAAAGGTCGCTGTCGTCGGGGAACACGGTGCCGAGTGCCCGCCAGTCGGTCGCGGCGCTGTCGGCCTTGGCGTTCCAGTCCGGGTACGAGTTGATGGTGTCGGGCACCTGCGCCGGCCACCAGCACGGGTCGGAGCAGCCGTAAAGATCCGCCTCCATCGGCTGGCAGAGCGCGGCGACGCCGCCGAACGGATCGACCTCCCAACCCGGATCGAGGGTGGAGGCGCAGCCGGCCACCACCGTCTGCATCGCCCGGACCTCGTCCATCTTGTCCGTTTCGACCGCCTGTTTGACGCGGTCAGCCTTCTGGTTCAGTGCCTTGAGGTGTTTCATTTGCCAAAGCCCTTCCGCGGCATGATGGTGTCGGTGAAGAACGCCGGATTGCCGGCGATCAAATCGCCGTAGACGGCAATGCCGAAATCGACCCAGTCGCGCATAAGATCGCAGTAGTGATAGGTCGGCTTCGTCGGGTCGGAGAAATGCGCGTAGGACTCGTGGTAGCAGCCCCCCGCGCACAGGTTTCGGATGCGGCAGGTGGCGCAGCCCTTGTCGGTCCGCTCCGCCCGGTCTTCCAGGAACCGCGACAGGCGATCCTTGGCGATGCCGTCTTCCACCGTGCCGTAGGTCTCCATGTCGGAGCCGGTGAAACGGTGGCAGAGGTTGAGATCGCCGGCATGATCGACCGCCAGCATGCCGAGCCCGGCACCGCACGGCAGCGCCTTGGACCGCCCCTCATAGAGGTCCGTCATCAGCTGGTGCATGTTGGAAAAGCCGATGTTGTTGCCCTTCAGCGCCTCGTCGCGATAGCGCCGGCCGAGCGCCTTCATCGCCTCAAACACCTCGACCAGTTCGTCGCCGGTCAGGTTGAACGCCGTCATCGGCCCCGACGTCACCGGCGAGAAGCCGACCTCGGCAAAGCCCAGATCGTTCTTCAGGTGATCCCAGATGCCGACCACGTCGGTGACGCCGTGCGTCAGCGTCACCCGCGCCCCGACCGGCCGCGAGGTATAGCGGGACAGAAGCATCCGCGCCTTCCTCGCCACCACGTCGTACGTGCCCTTGCCGCCGACCGTCTTGCGGTTCATGTCGTGCAGCGCCTTCGGCCCGTCCATGGAAATGGTGAGGCCGAAACGATGGGCGTCGAGCCAGTCGACGATCTCCTCGGTGAGGAGCGTCGCGTTGGTCGTCATCGTGAAGTCGACCTTCTTGTCGAGCGCGCCGAAGCGCTCCTCGGCATAGGCGACGACGTCGCGGATGAGGGCCAGGTTCGACAGCGGCTCGCCGCCGAAGAAGACGATGTTGTAGCGATCGCGGTCGGGGCTTTCCGACAGCAAAAGCTCGATCGACTTCTTCGCCGTCTCGAACTGCATCCGCCGGCCGGCGGACGGCGTGTCGAGATCCTCCTTGTAGCAATAGGTGCACGAGAGGTTGCAGCCAGTATTGACGTTGAGAACCATCGTGGTGAGCGGAAAGTTCTCGATCACCACCGGCGGCCGTTCCGGGCTCGGGCCCCGGCCGTCGGTGACGATGTCGAGGTCGAGGAACGCCTTCAGGCGCTCCGCGAGCGTGGTCGCATCGGCGTTGCCGGCGAACCGCTCCCTGACGTCGCCCTGGCTCACCCGTCCGCGCTCGGCGAAGAGGTCGAGCACCCGCCCGTCGAGCGCGTCGATCTCGAAGAGCGAGGTCGTCGGCACGTGGAAGAGAAGGTCCCGCCCGTCGACGGAAACGCGGTGCGCGTTCTGCGGCTGGAAGAAAAGCATACCCATGGTCAGGCCCTCCTCAGTGGATCGGCGGATCGTTCCACCGCTGCACGGTGACGATCAACTGGCCCTCACCCGTCACGCCGGCGCTTTCGGCGACGACCTTGAGGTTTCCGGCGTTGTTGGTGGAAAACGGACGCTCCGGATTGGGGCCGGCCGGGCCCGGCGTGAAAATGCCGGTTTCCGCATCCATCCTGCCGGCGTATTTCACGTCATCGAGTTCGACCGCGGTGTCATCGAAGGGCTTCACCGACCAGATCGCCGGCACTTCGCCGATCCGCACGTCGTCGTCCGTGCCCGGCTTGCCGTCTGCGCCCGCCCAGTAACCAATGGCGGTGAAAAGCGCCTTGACCCGCGGGACCGGGCCGTCGTTGCCGCCGACCCGCGCGATGGCATAGGCCGGCTCGACCTTGACCGCATCGGGCTTGGAATAGACGCCGAACGCCGTCTCCCAACCGTCGCCGGTGACCGAGACGGTGCCGTTGCCGTCGGCGTCCGCCGTCAGCGGAACGGCGAGCCCGTAATCGGTGTCGGCCGCCTCGCCGGGCGTAACCGGGCCGGTGATGGCACCGCCGACGAGATCGGTTCCGACGATCTGCACCGTCGCCTCCGAGCCGGCCGGGACCGCGGAAGGCACAACGCCGAGGACCTGAGGATTGCCGCCGGTCTTTGCCGCCTTAAAGGCCCCGCCGAGCGCATCGTCGGCGGTAAGGAACTGCCGGCCGGTGAGCGACTGGCCGTCGGCGTCGAGCATCAGCACCTGGGCATAACCAGTATCGCCGATCTTGATGGTGCCGCGCCATTCGTAACCGGTATAGACAGTGACCTTGCCCGAGACCGGCATCTCCGTGCCATCCGGCGCGACGACCCTACCGGAGACATCATAGGGCTGGGCGTCGCCGTCGACCATCATCGTGCCGTAGCTCTCGCCGAGCCCCGGCAACCGGGTGAGGAAGGTCCACTCGCCGCGCGGCTCGGGCTTTTCCGCCTTTTGCCAGGCATCCCACGCCTCGCTCTTGAACGGATACATCTCGGCAAGCTTTGGCGCGGTCTCGGTCTTGGCGATCTTGTACCATTGCCGGTCACGGCCAAGCGCCTGATATTCGATCGTCGGCCATTGCCCGACGTGGAAATCGACATGGAGCGACCATTCCTCCGGCGTGCGCCGCTGAAGGGCAACGCGGGCACCGGAATGACAGCGCGCGCACATCTCCTTGTAAGCCGGATCGATAGTCTCGACCGTGGAGGGACTGCGCTCCAGGATGTAGCGGAACCCCTTCGTCTCGGACGGCGCAAGGCCGTGGCTCTGCGACAGGAGCGCAACGAGCTTGCGCTGCTCGCCAGGCGTCACTTCCAGACCGTGGAAGAGCCGCATGCGGACGATGGTCATCAGCCAGCCTTCCGGCGTCTTCCTCTGGCCGCTGATCCGCGACATCTCGCCGTTCGCGTCGGCCTCGTGACAGGCCGAGCAGACCCTGTGCAGGAGGTCGTCGGCGCTCTCCTGTGCCAATGCCCACGCCGGGCTGAGAACGAGCGTCAGCGCGGCGAGCGAACCCGCCCCGAGCACACCCGACAGCACCCTTGCTCGCCGCCGTTTATTCCGTTCAGTCATGCCTCATGCCCTCCGTTCATGAGTGAGGTCCTCGTTCGCTTGATCAGTCCCTGCCCGCAAAGCCAGGCACCAAGGGCCGCCGCCTGATCGCGCGACGCACCGGGAGAAAGAAAATCCGGGGAAAGGAGATCGGCGCACCCGCCGTCCGCGAGATCGCGCAGCCGGCGAACGACCGGCGCGATCGGTATGCCGGCGACGAAGGCGACGCCGGCCGGATGCGCTGGCGTGCGCACGATCTCGCGCTCGGCGAGGCGATTGTCCTCGACGACGACGGCACGCGCGATCGATGCGCTTTTGACGCCAGCGTGCGACGGCTCGTCGTCCGGCCAGGCTTGACGCGCCGCCCAGAACAGCCGCGCGCCGAACCGCCCCTCTGTACGGTAGAAATCGCGCCCGACCCGCGCCTGGCGGAAGAAAGTCTCCACGATCCGGTCGCGATAGAAGCGCCGGGCGAGATCCGCCTGCCCGGCCGACCCGTCCTCCAGCGCGGCGAGGACTGGGATGAGCGACAACGCGGAAGACACGGCCCAGAACATGCCGTGGCCGGACAGCGGATCGAGGCCGACAGCGGCATCGCCGATGCGGATATGGCCGGGATCGAGATCCGGCTGCGCCAAAACCGTGTCGGCATTGCGCACAAGAAGGTTCTCGGGACAGGGGATTCCTTGCGGAAAGGCGGCTCGCGCCTCGTCGGAGCCGAGTAGGTCCGCGACGCGGCCTCGCAGATCGGCTCCGCCCGCCTCGGCACGGCCGTCGAGGCTCGCCTGGAGCCACGCCCGCCCGTCGCCGAAATCGGCATGCCAGAGCCAGCCGTCGGGCGCCGGCACGGTCATCGTCACCGGACGGCCCAATCCGCCCGAGGCGATCCAGCCGCCGACCGTCAGCGTTGCCGGCCCGCGCATCCGCCCGGCCGCAACCGGAGCCCGCCGCCCGCGCGCGTCGATCGCCCGGCGCACAATGAGCGGCGCGCCATCCCTCAGGACGATCCGTGCCGCGCCCTCTTGCGAAGAATCGATACGAACCACGCTATCGGTAACGACCGTAACGCCCTCGGCCGCCGCGACCCGTCTCAGCGCCGCGTCGAAAGCGGCCCGTTCGACGAGGAACTCGCCGTTCCCCGTCTCCACCGCGCCATTCCAAAGCGCCTGCCGCACCGCCCGCGGGCCGATGCCGAGCGCTCCGGGATCGATCCCGTGGCGGGCGAGGAGGGCGACGACGCGCGGCGACAGCCCCTCGATGCGCGGGCGAGCCGTAGCGGCATCGACCATCGTCACCGAACAGCCGGCACGGCAAAGGACCAGCGCGGCGAACGCGCCGGCCGGCCCGCCCCCCATGATGCCGATATCTGTCGTCCCTTCCCGCATCTCCCGCTCCGTCCTTCGGCAGGCGCCTCGCGTCGCCGACTGCTGCACCCGCGAAACGATCCCCGCCGCGCCTTCGCAGCCGCAAATTGACGAAGGGCGATGTTTCGTCGAAGATCATCCGTGTGACGCAATGTCGCAATCAGCATAGCCAAACGACCGGAGGGCATTTCTCGACATTTTTTGCCGAATTTGCACAGTGAACAGACATGTTTCTTGCCTGCCGAAAAAAGCGGCAGCAGACTGACGGCCCGTGTCGAGCGAAGAGGGGACCGGGTTCGCGGGCGGAAGGAGAGCCGCCTCGGATCCGGAAAAATCCGGCAGCAACGGCGGCCCGACGACCAAGAAAGCGGCCCGGAGAAAAGGGGAATGGGGCAGATAGCGACCATCGTGGCCGGAGCCCTCAGTGGGCTGAAGGACTGTCTGACGACCCATGGGATCGACCAGGCGGCGCTGGGTGTCATGGACGCCCTGCCGCTCGGCGCGTGGACGAACCCGGAAATCGAGATCCCGCTTTTCGCCTTTGTCAGGCTCTACGAGGCTGGTGCCCGGATCGGCAACTTCTCTGACATCGGCTGGTCGACTGGGCGCGACTTCGATCTTGCCCATCTCGGCGACATTGGCCAATCGATCCTCAGCGCCTCGACGCTGGGCGCCGCGCTCAGAACTTTCGCCGGCTTTTCCGAACTCATCCAGAGCGAGACGGAGATCCGGCTCGACGTCGACGGCAGCCACGCCACAATCAGCTACCGCATCCTTAATCCCGATATCTGGCCGCGCCGGCAGGACGCGGAATTCACGCTGTCGGTCTTCCACCATCTCATCCGCAGCGTCGCCGGGCCCGGCTGGACGCCCGATCTTATGGTCTTCGAGCATGAGCCCAACCGGCCGGTTCAGGGCTATTGCGAAAGCGCCCGCGCCGACTGCCGGTTCACCCAGCTGACCAACGCGCTGACATTCCCGACCGCCCTCCTCGACCGACCGATGCCGCGCGCCGACCGCGCCGCCTGTCGCCACCTCTCCACGATTTTGTCGGCGCGGCTCCACCGCCACCGGCTCGACATGCCGGTCGCCCGGCGCGTGGCGCAGGAGGTTTACATCCGGCTCGGTCGCGATCCGGCCGACCAGACCTCGATCGCCCGCGCCCTTGGCCTGTCGCGCCGCACACTCCATCGCCGCCTGATCGAGGAGCGGACGTCGTTCTCCGCCGTCCTCGACCACTGTCGCACGCGGCTCGCCTGCCACCAACTGAGCCATGGCGAGCGCTCGCTCTCCGACATCGCCCTCAGCCTCGGCTATTCGGATCAGAGCGCCTTCGGCCGCGCCTTCCGGGCGTCTGCCGGCATGACGCCACGCCGCTACCGTGCCGAACACGGCATCCGGCCTGACGCCTGAAGGGCCGTGGCTATTTTCCCGTGAAGCCCTGGAGCGTGAAGAGTGTCAGCCGCCGGCTGCTGCCCGGCCCGGCCGGAACGTCCCGCTCCCCGAGCAGAGTGGCGGACGCAAAGGCCCCTGTCACCGCGTCCCGCACCGCGTTAGCGTCTTGGCGTAACGTGACATAGAGCACCGGCCCGGTCGCATCCTTTTCGGTAAACGGCCGCGTCAGCTCGAAATGGTCGCGCGGCGGCCCGGCCGGCTTCCACGCCCTGAGCGGCGTCGCATCGTCGCGGAGATAATAGAGGAGTTCGGCCGACAGCGACCGGCTGTCGGTGAGGATCGTAGCGTAGGGCCTCCCCTCGGCACGTGCCTTGGCGAGCGTCTCGCCCACCTCACCGGCGATACCCTTCCAACCGAGGGTGCGGGCGAAGGGATCCTTGCCAATGGGCAGTGCGACGCGGCCGGCAAGCGTCGTCCCGGCGATGAGGAGGACGAGGACCAGGATGTGGAGGGCAAAGGAGAGCCACAGCCAGCGCCGCCGGAAGTCCCTCAGGAGCGCGGCAACGACCAGCACGGTCGCTGCCACATAGGCCGTCGCCGCCCAATTGGCATGCGCCCGCGACAGAAAGGCCTGTACGGTGATGAGGAGAAGGATCGGCAGCGAGAAGGCGATCAGCAGCCGTTCCCCTTCACCCGTCTCGCCCCAGCGCCGGAATGCCCGCCACAGGACGGCGAGATAGGCGAGGAACAACACCGGCCCGAAGACGCCGAGCTGACCGCCAAGGAACTCCAGCCCCTTGCCCGGATGAAGGAGCGAGCCCGACCACTTGGCATTGTCCGCCGTGTGCGACACGGTCGCAAAGCCGTGGTGGAGGTTCCACATCACGTTTGGCACCAGGAAGAGGAGTCCGACGACCAGCGCGGCATAGAGGCGCGGGTCGGCAAGGAGCCTGCGGCGGCCGGGCGTCACGGCGGCGAAGACGACGATGCCGAGGGCGAAATAGATCATCGCGTATTTGGCATTGAGCCCAAGCCCGAACGCGATGGCGAGAAATGCGACCGAGCCCCACGAACGCGTATCAAGGAAGAGGACGAAAGCGAGAAGCGCCAGCGCGAAGAAGAAGAGCAGCGGCACGTCGGTGGAAATGATGCCGGCCGAGAGCGAGACGCCGGGAAGCGTCGCGAAGGCGAGCCCGGTCCAGAACGCGACGCGGGCATCGTAGAGCCGGCGGGCGACCAGATAGAGGACCACCGCGGTGCCGGTATGCAAGAACACCGAAGGCAGGCGGACGCAAAATTCGCCGTTGCCGCAGGCCCCGTCCGCCAGCCCGATGATCGCCGCGATCAGCGGCGGCTTGGAATAGTAGCCGAAGGCCGGCTCCTGCGCCCAGGCCCAGTACTGCGCCTCGTCGAAGAACAGATCCGTGCCGTTGACGAAGAGCGCGACGATGCGCACCGTCATCACAAGGAGAAGGAGAAAGGCGAAGGTCGTGGCGTTGGTGAGCCCGCCGTCGGCGGCGGCTCGTGGATGATCGGACATAGGGTTCCCCGGTTCGGGACGGGACTGCGGCGCGAACGATCCGCGCCCGTCGGATGCGGCTCGGCAATCTATTCGGTTGAGGTCAGCGCGCAAACCCTGATATGGGAAGCCGCTGAAGCATTCGTCCGGCGCCCGGGCCCTCCCCGTCCGCGCCCCATGGAGGTATCGCCCGCGACGTCCCCCGGACCGCGCCCTTAGCGCGCCCGGCCGGCAAAGACGGGCACGAAAGACAAGACATGCGTATTTCCGTCGTCATTCCGGCCCTCAATGAGGCCGGCAACATCGGCCGTCTCGTCGAGGAGACCTATGCCGCCGTTCCTCCCGAGGTGCTGGCCGAGGTCATCGTCGTCGATGACGAGAGCGACGACGCGACGCCCGAAGAGGTGAAGGCCATGATCGACGGCGACACCTATGCGGGACTTCGCTATCTCCGCCATGACCGCCGCAGTGGCCAGAGCGCGGCTCTCAGGACGGCGATCCTTGCCGCGACGAGCCCCGTCATCGCCCAGATGGACGGCGACGGCCAGAACGATCCCGCCGATATCGTCAAACTCCTCGACCGCCTCGCCGAGACCGGCAACGAAGGCCCTGCCCTCGTCGGCGGCTGGCGCACCGAGCGCAAGGCGGAAGGCTCTAAGCGCTGGGCCTCGAAGGCCGCCAACTGGATCCGCGACAAAGTGCTCGACGACAAATGCCCGGATACTGGCTGCGGCATCAAGGCCTACCGCCGCGACGCCTTCCTGATGCTGCCGTTCTTCACCACCATGCACCGCTACCTGCCGGCGCTTTTTCTCACCTATGGCCACAAGGTCGCCTATGTTCCGGTCAATGACCGGCCGCGCCAGGCGGGCATATCGAAATACAACAACATCGGCCGCGCTCTTATCGGCCTTTACGATCTCTTCGGGGTGAGTTGGCTGCGCCGGCGCACCAGGGCCCCGTCTGTCATCGATGCCTGGCCGCGGGCGCCGGCCGCCAACGGCCAGGCATCGATGACGGACGAGAACTGACATGGACGTCAACTGACATGGACTTAGCCAAGCTGGCCCTGTGGTGGGCCTCCATTTCGACGACCGAGCTTGTCTGGCTCACCATCGGCTTCATCGCCCAGGCGATGTTCTCCATGCGCTTCATCATCCAGTGGATCGCCTCGGAGCGCGCCCGGCGTTCCATCGTGCCGGAAGTCTTCTGGTATTTCTCCGCCGCCGGCGGCACCATGCTCTTTGCCTATGCCATCTACCGCATGGACCCGGTCTTTATCCTCGGTCAGGGCACCGGCCTCGCCATCTACGCCCGCAACATCTATTTCATCTGGGTGGAAAAGAAGACGCCCAACGGCGACAGCGGCCCGGAGGAACTCCCGCCCGCGGCCTGAGGCGGGTTATCCAGACAGCAAGAAGCGGGGCCGAGGCCCCGCTTCGCGCTTGCATCGAGAGTAGAGCCGCTTTGTGTTGGAGGCACGGCCTTGCCGCTACGCCTCACCGGCAGGCGCCCGACACCTTGCAGGCGACGATGCCGCCGACGAAGCCCATCATCGCGTTGCCGAACTGCTGGCCGGCCGCGGTATTGGCCTTGTTGTTGCGCCTGGCATTTTTCGTCGAACGGCGGTTCGTCTCCCGGCGCTTGGCGCTGCGTTGGCGGCTCCGTTCGGCCTCAAGCCGCCGCCGCTCGTGGATCGCCGCCATCATCGGTTCGGTCTGCAATTTCAGATAATGCAACTGCTCGGCGGTCAGCATCTGCGTCTCGATGATGCCGTTCGCCTTCTGCCAGCCGCCAATCGCCGCCCGGGTCATCGGCCCGATCGAGCCCTTCGTGCCGCCGGTGTCGTAGCCAAGCGCGGTCAGCCGCAACTGCATATCGATCCGCTGCGTCGTGTTCATGCTCATCGCATTTTCGCTCAACACCGTGCCCGGCGTCGTCTTCACAGACTCGGGAATCGCGATCGCGGTCCTCACTTGCGAGCCCTCCGACGGCGCGGCGGCGGGCGACTTCGCTTTCAGGCTGTCGATATTGAGGTGAGCGATCGAAGCGAACTTGCCGTTAGGAAACTGCTGCAGATAGGCCTCGTAGTGCGGCACGGTGTTGTGCCGGCTGGCTTCGTCCCAGAACCGCTGCTCGATCGCCCAGCGGCTAGGGCCCTGGGCCGTCGCGGCCACGCTTGTCCGGTCGGCATCGTCGCCCGCGTCGGTCACGGCCGCGCTCGGCAGGCTCGCCACCTTGGTCGGTGCCGCGCCAGCGAGGAAGATCTCGCGGCCGAGCGAAGCGTTGTGCCAGGGACGCTGACGGCCGTCCGTCGCCACCGCCACATCGCCGCGCACCCGGGTCAGCGCGCTCTGGAGTTCCAATCCCGGCGTCGCCAGATGCTTCAGCAGCGCCTGGGTATAGGGGCTGTTGACCGTGCCGTCGCCATCGAGCGCGACGGAGCCCGGATCGGTCGCATAGGCGATCAGCATGCCGCCGGTGCCATCGCCGCGCGCCTGCACCTGTACCGGCGCAAGGCCGGAGGTGACCGCCGCCGACCGGCTTGCCGGCAGACGCGCGGCGAGCGAGCGGGCAAGCGGATTGTCGCGGCAGGCGTCGAGGATCACGATACCGACATTCGGGTCGGCCGGCAGCGCGGCGACGATGTCGTCGACCGAGATCGTCCGCGTACGCAGATGCGCCGGCGACATCAGTTCCGAATCGACCGGCACCAGATAGTTCTTGGCGTCGACCTGCAGACCGTGGCCGGCGTAGTAGACAAGCCCGACATCCGCCCCATAGGCCTTCTCGGTGAAGCGATCGATGGCGCTGACCATGGCCGGCTTCGTCAGATCGAGCCCCTCGATGACGTCAAAGCCGATCCCGCGAAGCGCCGCCGCCATGGCGCGTGCGTCATTGACCGGATTGGGCAGCTTGGCGGCGTGGCTGTAGGCACTGTTGCCGATCACCAGCGCGACCTTCCTCGTCGCATCCGCCGTGGCGGAAAGAGCGGGCGCCAGCGAAAAAGCCAGCCCGGCGACGGCAAGCGCGGCGGCAGGCAGGAACTTGGCGAAACGGACCATCGGATATCCCCCTTGTCATTCCCTATATTGAGGTCGGAAGCTTCGGTTCCCCAGTCAGCTCCCCAGATTGATGATCTCGACGCGACGATTGATCTGCGCCGCCGGCCGCGACGGATCCTTGAGCCGTCGCTCGCCGAAACCAACGGTCTCCAGCCGCGAAGCGTCGATGCCGTATTCGAGCCAGAGATGGCGGCGCACGGCCTCGGCGCGGCGAAGCGAGAGATCCATGTTCATGCGGTCCGACCCGCGCGCGTCCGTATGGCCGGCGATGCGGATGCGACTTCCCGCCAACCGGGCATCGGAAAGGGCCCTGGCGAGCGAGCGCAGCTTCAGCCGGGCCTCATAGGAGAGTTGTGCGGACCCGCTGGGGAAGGTGACATAGAGATCGTAGCTGCGCGGACCGCCGAGCGGCTGGGTCGAGGCAATCGTCCCGACCGGAAAGGACGGAGTGGCCGGCATGGCGGGCATCGCCGCCGTCGGCGAAAGCCCCATCCCCGGAACGGAACCTTGCGCCCTGCCCGGCAGCGACGGAGCCAACGGCCGCCCCTGGCCCGGATCGACCGCGGTGATAGCCGGAGCGGCCGGCATCGGCGGTGTTTCCATGACCGCACTCGCCGACGTGCGCGGTTCCATCCGCACCGCTTCGTCAACCGCGATGCCCCGTGTCCGCGGTTCACGCGGCTTCAGGCTGCGAGTGAGCCCCTGCCTCGCCTGCGGCACGCCGCCGGTGAGCGAGCGAACAATGTCGTCAGCGAGCGGATCGCCGGCGAATACCGGCCCACCCGTGAATGCGAAAAGGAAAAGTCCGGCCTGAATGGCCCGCAGGGTGCCGCTCATTGCTGCCTCCCGGAATAGGTGGTGAAGAAAACGGAAGCCGCCCGCACCCGGCCGGCACGACGGAGCCCGGCATCGAGCCGGGGAAGAAACGCTTCGAGCGTCTGGGCGGTGCCCGGCGCCTCGACGGTGAGCGGCCGTTCGCTGGCGACCGCGATGACCATGTCGGGACCGAACGGCGGCCCGACGTAGAAGGAACCCTTGCCGGGCGTACCGTCGCCGAAACGGACCGACGACCCACCGGCGTAGCGCGCGCCGCTCTCGATCGGCGTTACCGAGCCGTCGGCCGAGATATGAGCGATGTAGAGATAGTGGGAGCCGGCGGGCAGCGTCACGGCGATCGAAAGCGTGTCCTCCGCTTCAAGCTGCCTTGCTCCGCCAGCGACGGAAAGCGACAGGGTATCGCGGCCGCCGGACGCCTCCTCCAGGAGAGCGGCAAGCACGCACTGGTTTCTCGGACGCGACGGATCGGCACCGCATTGACCCGCCGAAGCAAGAGCCGGCAGGGCGGCGACGGCGAATGCAGCGGTCAGGAGAAGCCCAGCAAGGCCATGGCCACCGAAAACCAGCCACCGGCGCCGGCTCGCCGCCTTGCGATCGTTCGCCATGACGCCCGCGATCGCGCCCCGCATCGGCATCGCCCCTGCCACTGTCCGCCCCGCCATTCTCGTTAAGGAAGTGTTACCGCGAATTATCCCAAATAAGTTGTAGTTGTCAACATGACTAAATCACTGGTTGCCGTTCTTGCAATCCACCTCTACTTCACGATCACCAGTCGGAATCCGATGGTCGGATTGCGTTCCGAGCGCGCCAGACACTGTGCATAGACCCGATTCTGGTCGGCGCCGATCTGGCCGATAACAATGCGGCTGTCCGCATCACGGCAAGCATCCCTGGTCCATTCCCGCCGCGCGTCCATGGCGCTGTTGGCAAGCGCCGGGATCGGCGCGTCGCGGCGCTGGGCAAGTGCCGTCGCCGCAATGAGCTGTTCCACCGTCGGAAGCGAATAGGTTCGCCCGGTCGCCTCCGAGATCCAGGCGGCATAGGCCTCGGCTTCCGTCTGCGTCACGCGCGCGACCACATCGCTGTCAACGAGATCGGAAGGGTCCGAGCGCTCCCAATCGGCGGATGATGCCGCGCCCTTTCCACTTTCCACAAACGCCCGGAAGTCGCCGACAGTGACTTCCGTTGCCTCGACGCAGAACGGTCGCGTCGTCTGCAGCGCCGCATCCGACACTGCCGGCTGGCCGGGAAGACGCGCCGCATCCCGTGCCAGTCTCGCCGAGCGCGTGTTGCCGCCGATGCTGTAGGTACCCACCGGAACGAGCAGGCTCTCGCGCCCGCCCGACGTCGCCGGACAGGCAAGAACTCGTCCCTCTGCGATCGCCGTCTCGATCGCGGCAATCAGGTCCGTCGCCGCCCGATAGGCAGCCAATGCACGCGCCCACTCCTTGCCTGCCATCGCCCCATCGCCGGCCTCGATCTGCTCCGCGATCGCCCCGAAGTCGGCGCTTGCCTCACCGCCCGCGGCCCTCAGTGCCGCGTGCCGCTCGGCAAGGCCCGACCGGACAGCCTCCGCCGCATCCCGTGTCGTGCGCGCACCGTCAAGCGCCGACGACAACCGCTCGGCAACCGCCTCGTGCATCGCGCGAACGGCGTCCGACCCGGCATCCGCCCCCTCGGGCTCGCCAGAGAGCAGGGCCCGGGCCTCACCGAGCACGGAATCGTCTTTGGCGAGAAGTGCCCCAGCCGCCGCTACGTGTTCGCCGAGCATTTCGCGTAGTGCCGCGATGCGGTCCGCGTTTTCGTCGAATGCCGGGATTGCCGCCCCATATAGGCGCGCCGCCTCGCGCCAGGCGTCGCGCGCCTCAGGGAGCACCCTGCCGGTCATGGCATCGCTACCAGCGGCGAACGCGGCGGTGGCCTTTTCGAACGCCGCCGTTTGCAATGCCAGGTGGTCGCTCGCCTCCTGCCGAGCGGCGGTAGCCGCCGCCTTCGCCGCATCCGCGTCGGCTTCGAGTGCGCGCAGGGTCTCGGACAACGCCGAAAGTGCACCGTCGAGCTGGTCGAGCCCTGCCGTTGCCGCCGCCCAGTCGCGCTGCTCCAACGTGGATTGAACCGCCTCCAGGTTCTCGCGGAAGGGCTGCACTTCGGCAAGCGCGTTGATCCAGCCGCCATATTGGCCGAAAAGCGCGGCGGCGCGATCGACCGTATCCTTGAACCGCGCGCTTGCCGCCGCCTTGGCCGCGCCAGCCGCATCGACCGTCTCGCGGAGTTCGGCCAGCGCCTTGGCGATAAGGGACTCGGCCGCATCGAGACGGTATTCACCGATCGCGGTATCGGCGGAGCCGAGTGCCTCGACGGCGGCAGCGAGCGTAGCATCACCTTCCGCCAGCAGCGCGCCGGCCTCCCCCACGAGCCGGGAGAGAGCCGCCCGCTGCTCGCGAACCGCATCGCCGAACGCGGCAAGACCAGGCACCAGCGCGCGATACCGCTCGGCAAGGTCCCGATAGCGCTCGGCCGCATCGCCAAGCGTTTCCACCGGCTCGCGGCGCTCTGCTTCGTCGCGCTCCGTCTCAAGCGCCTCAAACTGCGTGCGCAGCCGATGCCCAGGCGCAAGGGCGAGTGCGCCTTCCGCTACCGCACTCCGCGCCGTCGCCATCATGTCGCGGGCGCGGCTCACACCCTCCACGTCGACCGGCACACGCCGGATGAGTTGATCGAGACGGCTGTCGAGAACGCGGCTCTGCGCCAGAACATCGTCGAACGCCGCGCGCGATAGTGCCGCATCGATCGCGGCGAGCGCCTCGTCGATCGTTCCCAGTTCCGTCACCCGATTGCCGCCGAGACGCTCCAGTTCGGCGCGTTTGTCACCGAGAACCGCCCGCACGTTCCGGGCGCGTTCGCCAAGGGCATCGAGTCCTTCGGCAACGGCCGCGAGCGTCTCACCTGCCTCCGCAAAGCCCGTTGCCGCCGCAATCCAGTCGCGCCGCTCGAACGCCGCCGCCGCCGTTGACGCCGCCGCCTGCCCCTCATCGCGCCGTACCCGCAAGGGGTGCGCGTCGCCAAGCCGCGAGACAGCCTTAAGCCGGCCATCGGCGGCCACCTCCCGAAACGCCGCCCGCGCGCCTTCCGCCCGCGCGCGCAAATCGCCAAGGTCCGCCGTGGTCTTTTCGACGACGGCGAGGGCGTCACGGAACCGAGCCGCGGCCTCCCCGTAACGGCGGGCGTCATAGGCGGCGGCACCAGCCGCCATCAGACCGGCCGCCTCATCCGGCGCAATGCCTTCGTCAATCGCCTCCGCCGCGACGTCATCGCTATCGGCCCCCGTAGCAGACACCGGCGCAAGGACCTCTCGGCGGCGCATGGCTTCCTCCAGCGCATCGCGCGCGTCATCGGCATCCGCCCGCGCCGTTCCTGCCCCCTCTTCCAATACCGAAAAACGGGAGACCGCCGCCTCCAGACCGGCGATCGCGTCCGGGTAACGCCGCTCGTCCGCCGCCGCAGCCGCTTCCGCGACGAGCGCCAAGGGCTCCGCGAGCTCCGGCGCATTCGCTGGCAGGGCTGCGCGAGCCGCTTCCTGCCGTGTCGCCGCCTCCTCGCCCAGAGCGGAAACGCGCGCCGACAGCGCTTCGAGCTCTTCTGCCCTCTCGCCGAGGGCCGGCAACGCTTCATCGAGGAACGCCAGCGCCCGGTCGTACCGCCGCGCCGCCATGTCGGCCTCCAGCGCCGTCTGGCGCTCAGCGATCGCCCCGGCTTCATCCGCCCCCGCCGGCAGGAGCGCCGTGACGCGTTCGCCGAGCGTCCTGGCCCTCTCAGCCCCCTCCTCGGCACGGGCCTTCAGATCGAGAACGCCGGATCGGATGGTATCGGTGCGGTCCTGAAGATCCTCATAGGTCGCCTTCAAGCTCGAGAGATCGCGCGGCGGATCGAGGAGAACGGCCTCGGCCTCATCGAAGCCAGTCCGCACCTCTGCGAAGGCCACTTTAAGCGCGTGGTCCTCGGCAAGAGCGAGAAGCCCGGCATCAATCGCCTCCTGCCCCGTCGCAAAGACCGTGTTGCGCTGCGCCCGCACCTCGGCGAGATCTTTCGAAGACGGCCCGGCAAGCAAGAAATAGAGCAGGACCGCGCTGACAACAGCGGACACCCCGCCGAGACCCAGCAAGGTCAAGCGGTTAAACCAGGGTTTATGCGGGGGCTTCTGGATGAAAACCCCGCCGCCGGCATCCCGCGCCACCGGGTCGGCCGGGAAATCGATCCGCCGCAACCGCTCGTCGCGGATCCGCATGGCAGCATCGAGCGCCTCGCGGGCAAGATGCGCGTTGGCGTAGCGCTTCGCCGGATCGACGGACAGCATGCGCTTTACGAAACTGGAGAGTTCCGGCCCAAGATCCGGCCTCATCTCCGACAGGTCGGCGAAGGGCGCCCGGTCGCGGTGAGCCGTCGCCCAGGCATTCGCCCGATCCTGCGGCTCGCTCTCCAGAACCCCGGCGAAGACGGCGGCATAGGTGCGTGAACCCAGAAGCATGCGGTAGGCGATCATGCCGACGACATAGATGTCGTCCGCCGGCGACCACGATACCGTTTCGCTTTCGCTGACCGGTGCATTGAACTCCGGATCGAAGGACAGCCCGACTGGCTTGCCGGGGAAATGCACGTTGAAAAGCCCGCCGAGTTTCAACACATCGCCGGCCTGCGCCCGAACACGGCGCACGTTCGCCGGCGGCATCGTGCCGTAGACCATGCCTGCCTCGTGGATCGGCTCCAGCGCGACGAGGAGTGCCCTCAAATAGCGGATCGCCGTCTCCTCGCTCGGGTCGTCTGCGGCGAGAACCTCATCGAGCCCATCGCCTTCGCGACTTTCCACGATGTAGAGCGTCGGATCGGCACCCGAGGGCTCATAGACTTCCAGCGTTTGATGCGCCTGTGGGTCGCGAAAGGCGCCGATGCGGCGGGCATGATCGAGCACGCGGCGCGGAACCTCCGGATTGCGCTGCAGCTTCGAGAGCCCCTGATAGACCGTGTAGGGCGTGCCGGTCCGGTCCTCCACTTCGTGAATGATGAAGTTCTCGCCGATCTTGACCGTGCCCGGCGCGGCAAAGCGCTGCGCCAGGTCGTAGCGCAGATGAGGCCGGTCGTTGCCGTCGTTCTGTGCATGCGGCGGGAAAGGCGTCTGGTCGGTGCTCATGGTCGAACCCTCGGCAAGTCGGTGGCGACGGCACGGAGGCCTCGCCGGAATGGCAATCGATGGCGACGCGTCATCACCACCTCACAAGCGTGCCAACCGCGCGGCCGCGAGACGGTTGGCCGGACAGCGGATATCGGGCACGAGACGCCGCACCGCGCCGTAGGCCTGGCGCGCTTCACCGCGGTCACCGCGCTGTTCCGCCCGGCGCCCCTCGGCAAGCCAGCGGCGCACATCGGCTCCGAGTTTGAAAAGCCGCTCGTCCTTGGGAGAAAGAGGGTCTGCGACGGCATCCGCGGCGAGCGCCCAATAGGACGAATGCGCGGCGGTGGCGAAGACCCCGGCATCGCCCGCATGCCGGTCGGCGGCTTCCGAGAGGCATCGCGGTAGGTCATCGACAACGGCGGCAATGCTGGCCGGCGTCACGCTGGTCAGCGAGGGGCCGGATTGCCCCGATCGGTCCGGCTGCGCCAGAAGAAACAGGATGCAGAGCGCAAGGCTTGCCCCGCCGGCACCCCACACGAGGGGCGAGACGCCGAACGGCCCGGCCTTCGCCCTGTCCCGCGCCGCATCGGCCTTTGCCTGGCGCGCCCGCCGCCTGTCCTCCTCGGCGGCGGCGAAATCGGCGACCGGATCGACGAAGCGGAAGCGGAACGCCTTGGCGAGCCGGATCTCGTCGCCGGAGACGAGAGAGACATCGCGGTCGACCACCCTCCCGTTGTGGGTGACGGGATCGACGCCCTCGACGGCGAGGACCCAGCCGTCCGCCCGGCGGCTGAGCGTCACATGACGATTGTTGATGCCGGGTCCGGAGACGATCAGATCGCACTCCGGCGCGGAACCGACAACGAAGGTTCCGTCCTCGATATCGACGCGGTCGGTCTTGCCCGAGGCGAGGGCGAAGGACACGTAAGGATGGCGACGCCGGAACATTCTGATCTCTCCCATGCCCTATACGCCGAAAAGCTTGGCGAAGCTGCCGGCGAGGATCATCAGGAAGGCCCCCACGAACATCAGCATCGTCGGCACCATGATGCGTCCCTTCAACATCTCCGCCGCCTTCTCCGCCGCCTCGAAGCGCCGGGCGCGCAGGTCGCGCGCGATCTCGCGCAGGAGCGTGCCGCTTTCCGCCCCCATCGGCTCGGCCTTGAGGATCGCCTGCAGCGTCGTGCGCCCGTTCGGTGAGGGGCAGGTATCGGAAAAATCCTTCAGCGCGCCGAGAAGGCCGCCCGATCCGAACGCGGCGTTGAGAACGCCGGCGAGCGAGCGCCCCAGCTCGGTATCGGGCGAGGAGGTGACGAAGAGATCGATCGCCTGCTGCAGCGTCGCTCCCGCCTCCTTGCTCATCACGGTGAAGTCGAGGAAATACGGGAACTCGATATCGAGCGCCCGCATCCGCTTCTTGTAGACACGATCGAGCGACCACCAGGAAAAGGTGCCGACGAGCACCAGAGCCATCAGCGCCAGGAGACCCGTCATCTTCAGCGAGAAACCCATGGCGAGCGCAAAGCCGGCCATGAACACCGGATAGAGCATCCCGAAGGCCGTCAGCGCCAGGTATTGCGCGCCGGTGATGCCGCCGAAAGGATCCCCCGCGAGTACCAGGACGCGATCGATGCGGGCGACCGTATCGGCCATGTGCCGCGCAAAGAGGGGAGAAAGCAGATCGACCACCGGACGGGCGAAGGGAATTCGATCCACAAGACCGGCATCCTTGTCCGGCTCATGCCGCGAAAGCGAGAAACCCGACGCCAGGAATGCATAGGCAAAGGCCGCGCCCGTCGCGCCGGCAAGCGAGGTAACGATCCACGGGCTCATATCTCGATCCTCATCATGGCGCGCATGAAGAACAGGCCGATACCGTAGATGGCGAGGCCGGCGACGAAGAGCGCGATCCCCATGAGGGAGCGGAATGTATCGTCGAGCATTTCCGGTTTGGCAAAGGAGACCATGACGACGATGGCGAGAAGCCCGAAGTTGATAACGTGGAAGCTGCTGCGCGCCGCCGCCGCCGCCGTCTCGATCTTCTGTTCCAGCCGCCACACCTCCTTGAAGACGCTCGACATCTGCTGCATCGGCTCGACGAGATTGCCGCCGCGCTGGCTGAAGACATGGAGGAGAGAGAGGATGATGGCGTAATGCCGACTGTCGTATTTCTCCCGCGCTTCGGCGACCGCTTCGCGCATGCCGCCGGCCGTCATCGCCGCCTTGGAGGCGAGTTCGCCGATTTCCTCGCGTGCCGGCGGGTCGAGCGTCGGCGCCACCTGCTCCAGCGCCTGGGCGAGCGGCCGGTTACCCCTGACCGCGGAGACGAGCTGGTCGAGCACATGCGGCAATTGTTCCTCGAAGGCCTTCAGCCGGCGTCGGGCGAGAAGCGGAGGAAGTGTGCGATGCGCCGTCGCGAACCCGACGGCGACGAGAAGGAAGACGAAGATTGCGAAGGGCTTGCGCCAGAACGCAAGGATCGCCGGCAGGAGGAACTGCGCCGCGAGATAGAGCCCGAAGGCGAGCCGCGGGCTAATACCGCGCCACTCGCCGATCAAGGTGAGCCGGCGCGACCGGTCGAGCGTGAGACCGAGATCGTTGTCGCTGTCCGCGCTCGTCAGCACCGCCCACAGGAGAAGGCCGGTCGTCAGCGTCAGAAGGGAAACGAAGGTGAGTTGCAGGGTGTCCATGGCGCCTCACGCGAACATGTCTTCAAGAACGACCGGCCGGTCGCCGCCGGCGCCGTTTTGCGCGCGGCCGAGCGTTTCGGCCGCCGCCGCGATCTCGTCGACGAAGGATGGCAGATAACCGGTGAAGCAATGGCGCGGCGGATCAAACCCGACCTCCGCGCCGCGAAAGACGAAGATCGGCTCCACGATGAGTTCGCCCGTCTCCGGGTCGAGGTCGATCACCTCGGCAACCTCCGTCAGCCGCTTCGCCCCTTCCACCTTGTTAAGCTGCACAACGAGGTCGATGGCGTTGACGATCTGCCGGCGAATGGCGGCGGACGGCAGGTTCGGTTCGCCCTGGAGCACCATGACCTCCAGCCGCATCAGCATTTCCAGGGGACCGTTGGCATGTGCCGTCGTCATGGAGCCGGCGTGCCCGGTGTTCAACGCCTGCAGCATGTCGACCGCCTCGCCGCCGCGGCACTCACCGACGATGATGCGATCGGGCCGCATTCGCAGCGCGTTCCTGACCAGGTGCCGGATCGTCACCTCATTGCGTCCCTCCACCGTCGCCGGCCGCGATTGCAGCGAGACGACGTGCTGGCTTTCCAGCGCCAGTTCCGCCGTGTCTTCGATGGTGACGACACGCTGGGTATCGGGAACGTAAGCGGAAAGCGCGTTGAGGAGCGTCGTCTTGCCGGAGCCCGTGCCACCGGAGACGATGATGTTGCGCCTAGCGGCGACAGCCGCCTTCAGGAACAGTGCCACGCCGGCCGACAGCGAACCCTCCTCGACCAGACGATCGAGCGTCCAGCGCCGGTCCTTCCTGTGACGGCGGATGGTGACGCATGGTCCGTTGATCGACAGCGGATCATCGACGACATTGACGCGCGAGCCGTCCGGCAGGCGAAAATCGACCATGGCGTTGGCCTGGTTGAGTTCGCGCCCGGCGTCGCTCACCACCCGCTGCAGCAGGACTTCCAGCTGGCGACGGCTGGTGAAGGCGTAGTCGTAGCGCTCCAGCTTGCCGAAGCGCTCGATGTAGATGCGATCGTGGCGCACGATCATCACCTCGGTGACGATCGCCAGCTCCATCAGGTCCGTCACCGGGCCGAAATGGTAGATGAAGTTCCACACGTTGCGGGCGATGAACCCGCGCGCGATCGCCGCCCGGTCGCCCGGCCCGATCATCGGGTAAAGGTCATCGAAGACTGCGGAGAACCCGGCCTCGACGCGCTCGCTGTCACGCTCCACGCTCTCAACAATGAGCTCCAGCCCCAATCGCTGCGCGATCTGGCCGGCGAGATAGGCAAGCTGTCCGGGCCGCGGCGGCCCGTCATCGAAAGCGTTCTCCGCCTCCTCGCCGCTCGCCCCCGCGATCGTTCTGAGAACCGCCAGCCGGAGCGCGGTACCGACAGCGGCCCGCACCGCATCCGGCGCCGCAACCTCGACCCCGTCCGCCGCTTTTTTCATCAGCATGTCGAGGATCCGGTGACGGGTTGCCGCTTCCTGCCGGTTCTGCAACTTCTTCTTGTTCTCCAATTGGAACTCGTCGACGAGCGCGGCATGGATCTGGTCCTGAAGCCGCCGCCAGGCGTCATAGGCCGCCGCCTGCCCCTCACCCGCGCCGGCCGATCCGTCGAAGCGCAGCTGGATCGTCGCGTTCGGCACGCGCACGATCTGATTGGCGCGGATTTCCGCCGGCTCGTCTCGGGCAAGCATCTGATCGCCGAGCCAGGTCGGCGTGGTGCCGACCGCCTCGATGAACCAGCGCTCCGACTGGCCGTCGGGAAAAAGGAAGAACTGATGCGGCGAGATATCCCGGCCGAGCAACGGGATCGCACCGGCTTCATCATCGGCCTCGGAAAACGCCGATCCGACCGTATAGGCGCGGTGCTCCAGCCGCACCGGCTCCGACCGGCGTCCCGAGGCATAGGTGATGACGAGCGAGAGCGACATGATCGGGCGTCCCCTAGCGCTGCCTGAGCGTCGCCCAGCCGACGCCAGAGTCCGCAACATCGCTGTCGTCTTCGGGATTGCGGAGCATCAGCGTCAATGGCCGGTTGACCTGCTGCATGGCGAAGACGAGCGTCTCGGCATCCTTCGGCGAAACCTCGATGGTGATGGTGGAATAGCCTCCGCCCGACAGCCGCTGGTATTCGGCGAGTGTGCGGGCGGGACCGACGGCCAACACCTTCACCTTCTGGAGAATCGTCCGCGTCTCCACCTGCTCCAGCGTCACCGGTTCCCCGCCTTCGGGCGGCATGACGAGCGTGCCGACGAGATCGACGATGCTCCCCGGCTGGACGAAGTAGCCGACCGTGCTCGCAGCCGTTACCGAGATGGTCATCGCCCGCATGCCAGGCGTCACCCTGCCGGCCAGTTCGCCGCTCAGCCGCGGCTCGAAGGCGGCAAAGAGGAGGAGGGAGCCGGCCGGCACATCGCGCACCGGCCGCTCGCCCAGAAGCGCGCTCCGGTAGGATGCATCGTTCGGCACCGCGATCCCGGAAAGATCGTCGCGAAAACGCTCCGGCAGGCGCACGACCTCGATCATGTCGTCGTCGAGCACCGTTTCGTTGCGGATGAGTGCGATGTCGTCCTTCAGTTTCAGGAAGGCGGCCGACTGCTGGCGGGCGGCATACTGGTTCGTCCACATCCAGCCGGCGACCCCCGTCGCGAGTGCGAACACGATGACGGCAAGCCAGCGCAGAATACTCATGGTTTTCCCCTCCCCGGGATCGGGCCGGCAAGGCCGATGATTTCCAGAATCTCGCCGCCGACGCCGATGGCGCGACGCTCGACGATGGCGTGCGAAGTGGCGTCCATGGGCGCGGAACGGCGACGGGCATCGGCGCCCGAGCCTCCACGTTCGCCCCGGCGCACGATCAGACCCGTGCGAGCATCGGCACGCAGATCGCCGTAGATCACGGCATCCCTCTGAGCCACCTCGGCCGGATCGGCGACCGGGTTGCCGGGCTTTCCATCCGATGGCTCAAGACGCGTGACGATGACGACGCTCGACGTCCCGTCCGGATCGCGAAAGGCGGTCACCACCGTTGCCGTCGGAAGACCGCCGGCTGGTTCGGCCGCCTCCATATCGACGGTCCCGGCCATGGCCATGCCGCCGCGATCGATGCGGAAGGGGATGCGGCCGGGCCCGGCGGCGAGATGATCCGCTGCGAGATCGGCGATCCGGCCGGGCGGCAGGGGCGAGCGATGCAGCGCCACCCGCGCCGGCCGGCCCATGAGGACGATATGCCGGACCGGCGCGATCGTTGTGAGCCGCAGTCCGGCAACGCTTGCCAGCGGATCGGACCCGACGGTCCGGCCGGCGAGCGCTCGGACACTCGACGCCGCACCGGGGCGCACGATCATTGCCACCCCGAGAACGAAGGCCGCGATAAGAAAACCCGTCATGGCGACCCGGAAGACCACACGGTGGGCGGCACGGAAGACAACCATCTCAGCGCCCCCGCTTGAAGACGTTCGGGAAGAGATCGATGAGATGGCCGATCCGGGAGAGCCGCTCGTAAAGCACCCGGTCGTATCCGGTGGTGAGCGCCGGATCGTCGCTCTTCCACACAACCCGTTCCATCGCCGTGAACTTGTCCGGCAGGGTCATCGTGCCGTAGTCAAGCGCGGCATGGAAACGGAAGGCCACCTTCTGGCGCGCGGTGATCACGTCCGGCACCTCGGCGCGGCGGACATCGCGCACCAGGGACTGGCCGCCCGCCCGGTCGAGATCGGACCAGAACCGAGGCGTCTCGCGCCACGGCGTCGTCGCGCAGCGCGGCTCCTCGCGCGTCGCCTTTTTCAGCAGCGCCTCCTGGCCGTGCCGAAAAGTGTCACAACGGTCGAAATGCGCTTTGACAAAGGCCGCCGTCCGCGTCGTCGCGACGAGATTGACCTTCGCCGTCTGCAGCATGCCGAGGTCCCACAGCAGGACCAGCATGAGGAGGAACAGCGGCGCGACGAGAATGAACTCCGCGGAGGCAATGACGCCCCGCTCGCAGCGGTGGAGGCGAGCGAGACCCGCCGCCTCAGTGCGTGTTGACAAGGCGCCAGTCGGACGCATGGGGCGCGGCCTCCAGGATGCGGGTGAAGAGATCGAAGCGGGTGTCGCGCCGGCGGCTGCGCAGCGCGGCGACGACCTTGTGCGGTTCGTCCATCAGGGTTGCAGGGGTAAGCGCGGCGGTCCATTCCGCGGTAAAGAGGTCGAAGGACTGCGGGTTGTAGACGAGTGCCTGCGCATAGGCGTGATAGGGGTCTTCGCGCTCCTTGAAATCCTCGTCGTTGACGCGCTTGCCGCGATCGCGCGCAATGAGCGCGAGAAGCGCCAGTTCCTCGGGTCGGTCGAAGCCAGTGGCGGCAACGGGGCTGATTGCCGAAAGCACCGCGCTGCGACCTTTCAGCCAATAGGGACGCGGAAGCGGAAAGCCCGCGACCGACAGCGCCGAGGCGATCGTGCCTCCGGCACCGCAAAGGGCATTCCAGTAGCGGTCCATGCGGCGGGTGAAGTCATTCGTCCGCGACCCCTGGTGATCACGGTATTGCGAACGGTAGGAAAAGCGGATCAGCGGGTCCCAGCGGTCAAGCGTTGCCTCGCCGAAGTAGGGGAGCAGCGAGGAAAAGCCCGTTACCACGTTGACGTGATCCCTCAGATGCGGGTTGGCGCGGGAGCCGCCGGCGGTGTAAGGCCCTTTGCCGCGCGGATAGCCGTGGTTCAGATAATCGGTGCGATAGGTTCCGTTCGAACCGCGTTCCGCCCCGTCGCAAACCTCGCGAAAGGCAACGAACGGGGCCGCGCCGTCGCGATGGACCGGCAGGTCGCCCCCTTCCTCGCCATTCCCCGAACAGGAACCGCGCCCCCGGGTGCACGGCGGATAGAGGAACACGCCGTCGATGCCGTTGGCGTCCGCCAGCGCCTTGACGACCTTCCCCGCCCGTCGGGCATGTTCCTCGACAAGGTTGTCGTTCATGGCGTTGAGCGCCGTGATCAGGCGGCCGGCAGTCGCGACACCTTCGAGGGGGCGGTATTTCGCGAAAATGCCGATTGCCCGCGCCTCCGCGACCGCCACCTGGGCATGTATCGCCATGTGGAGCGCGATACAGGCGGCTACCCATATCCAGTGCCCCCGGCACAACCGGCGCATCGAACGGTCGATCTCGATATGCGCAACAACGCCCCGCCGCTCGATATCGACGAGCGTTGCGGCAAGCGTGGTCGACACCGCACCGACCACCATCATCTGCGTCAGCGCCATGTTGTTCATGGCCATGACGTTGAGCGTACGGGCGGTTTCCTCGGCGTGGGCGAGGACGATCGCGTCGGCCGCGTTCTGCGCCTTCATGCGGTCGTAGACGACCTCGCCGGTGTTGAGGATGGTCATCGCCCCCCAGGCGAAGAACAGGAGGACGAAGCCGTAGAGCGGCGCCATCGCCGCGCTTCTGTCGCGGTGAAGAAGGCGAAGACGGAGGCGGACGATGGCGGCGGCGAGGCGGATCATAGGAGCGTCATCTCCGCCGTCGATGCGCGATAGAAATAGCCGTCCGACCGCCGGGTCCCGAAGACCTGGCCGATGCCATAGATGACGTAGTGCCGGAAGGTGACCCGCGCCTTCACCGGCGGCACCTCGCCGGCTTGCCGCGCCAGGATCAGCCCCTTCGGCTCGAAGTCGACGGAAACGGAGACGTTCGCGCGGTCGAAGGCGTAGCGCGCCTGGTCGAGGATCGCCGGGGATTGCGCTGAGACGCCCGTCTCGCGCGCGATCGCGACGAGCGCCTCGCGCGGGATGACGCAGCTCGACTGGCAGGGAATGCCCCAGGGCGGCGATGCGGCGACGAGCGCCATGCGCGCCGCCGTCTCCGCCCGTCTCCGGTCGCCGGTGCAGCCGGCGCGGCCCATCGGCGAGCGCAGGACCGCGCGCGGATCCGGGATCGGCGGGCACAGGTGCACCCGCGCGGAGCGCGCCGCGGCGAAGGCGGCGTAGTGGAGGATGACGGTCTCCCGCATCATCCAGCAGATCTGCGCGACGAGGAGCACGAAGAGGATCACCGGCATGACGACCAGGACGAGTTCGGCGGCGAGGACGACGCCGCGCTCGTCGCCGGCAAGATGGCGCCCGTTTCCGGCAAGACGCCCGTCCCTGGCAAGGCATCCAAGGCCGCGCGGCCGGCGCCGGCGCCGTGCCCTCAGGAACCCCAGCCCGGCGAGGCCGGCGACAACGGCCACCATCAGCGCCAGACCGTAGCCGCTGAGGGCGGCAACAAAGGTCGGCGAGCGCCAGAGCGCGGCAAGGAAATCGTCGGAGAGGGCTGTGGAGATCATCGTCGCCGTGCCCTTTCACCAGCCCGGCATCGCGACCGGAAGGCGCCAACCCTCCGGCATGAGCATCCAGACGAGACCGAGCGCGGCGGCAATGCCGAAACGGACGCCGGGTGCCTTGCGGGCGGCGGCCGTATGGCCCCCTTCGCCCCTGCCCGACGACGGACCGTCGACCAGCATCAGGCCGAGCGCCTTGCGGGGACCAAGCGGCAGATAGAGAACGGTCAGAACCATGCGACGGACGAAGTCGCCGATACGGCCATGAAGGATGAGCACGGCAATCGCCATCAGGGCACCGACGGCGAGCGCGTGGACAAGGAGAACGAGCCCCGGGCCGAGCGACAGGAGCGCGCCGAGCGCGGCCATGATCTTCACGTCGCCGCCGCCGCTGCCACCGAACAGGAAACCAAGGAGGAATGGCAGCGCGAGCACCAGCGCACCGGCGAGGGCAAGGGCGAGCCCGCTCCAGCCCTCGGTGACTGTCCATAACGCAAGGCCGACGACAATCGCCGGATATGTCAGCAGATTGGGGATGCGACCGGTCCACAGATCGCTGATCCCCGCGGCGAGCGCGACGCCGAGGGCGAGGAGGAGGGCCGTTGCGAGAGCCGGATCGGCGGGGATCATGGCACCCCTTTCATCGGGACAGACAGGATCGCTCGCCGGCGTGGATCCGCCGGCGTCGGTCCGGGAGACACGGGAGATCGGTCGGTTATTCGCCGGGCTTCAGGCGATCGGTGGAATCGGACAGCATCTTCAGGATGTCCTTCGAGAAGCCGCCAAGGGCGATGATCAGAGGGATAGTGATGAACGCCAGCAGCATGATCATCGACGGTACTTCCATGCCGCTCTCGTCGGCGTGGAGACGGCGAAGGGATTGAAGGCGCCGCAGCCGGGTCATTGTCTTGTTCCCAACCACATCACGCATGACGATCTCTCCAGCAATGACCGGCACTCCGAACATCGAGCGAAAACCGAATACTAATTCTGCTTCCATTTTATGGTATCGGGCACCTTCTCCACGCCTTCAACGCTGGACCCCAAACTCCCGATGATCTGGCTGCCGAAGCCGCCGACGGCGATGATGATCGGAATGAGGACGAAGGCGGCGAGCATGATCAGTTCGGCGGTGCTCAGGCCGCTGTCGTCGGCATGCAGGCGGCGCAGAGCCCCCCCGGCGAACGCCTTGGCGGACGAAAAAAACTCAGTCGAAGAAAGTGCGGTCATGACGCGGTTCCCCAAATTGCCCCGACCGGCCGTCCGCGAACGAAGCTGCCGGTCATTTCGCTACACGTGAATACACCTTATACGTGTAAATCCTGACATACGCCTTCGATACCCATCGTATAGAAACTGCTCGCCCCTCACCGAGCCCGCAACAGGCTTTCGCATAGCGTGCACATCATAATTAACACAATTTTTACTATCACAAGCTCGCTTTGGCTTGCAAGCGTGCGTTGAAATGGACAGAAAAAAATCCATCAACCTACTGTATTAACAATACAAATAAATTTCTAAAAGTTGTATATTGCGTATTGCACTCGCCTTGATTAGCGTTTCGGAAGGCTGATTGAGGGGCACAATTTTGCCCGAAATGACGGGAAATCCGCTGCGATCCGGCATCGGGGCAAGGGAGACGACGCTGTGTGGGGGCGTCCATCAAGATACAACTTGGGCGACAGTTCCGCCACCAGACGGCTCCGAGCGGCGACCTGGTCTTGTGACCGTCCCGCGTATATCGCGGTCATTGTCGTCGCCCTGTCGACATGCGCCGCGTTAGCCGACGACACCCTTCCCTCCTTCGCTCCAGAGCTCGGTCTTGCGGGCTCGGGCCACCTCTCCCGCGATGCGGGCAACACGCGCTCCGAGGATCATCGCCGCCAATACGCTCCCGCCCCGGCCTCCGGAGAGCCCCCGAAAGAGCCCCCGGAAGAGCCCATGGACCGGCCGGGACAGGCCCCGCAAGACGCTTCGGCCAAGGCCCCGTCGGAAGACCGGATCGAAACGCTCATCCATCTCGATGCACAGGCGCGGGAGCCCGCCGGCCCGGACAAGCCCCCTATACCAGCACCTGCGACGAACACTGCAGCTGGCGAAGAGCCGCATGCCATACCGGAGGCCGCTGCGGTACGCCTCCCTGCCCAGCCATCGGGAAAGCCGCCCGATGCCGGACGGCAGATCGTCGCCGTGCTCGCCGCCGACGTCGATTTCCAGCACCGGGGCCTTGCGCTGCCGCTAAAGAAGGCGCTCAGGGAGTGGCTCGCGGACATCGTCGCACGCCCCCGCTCCCCGGCTGCCGATTCCCCTCCCGCCAGCGTCACCGTCGCCGTCATCGACGGTGACCGGACGGTTCGCACGCTCGTCTCCCCATCCGATCTGGCCAGCCTCGCCGCCCTCGACGAGGCGGCACGGCGCGATCGCCTGGTACGACTCGCCAGCGGCCTGCAGTTCACCGCCCGCTCGCTGCAACCCGTCGCCGACAGTTATCCGCTCTACGAGGCCTTCCACGGCCCGGGCATCGCCGCCATCGTCTATGTCGTCGCCGGCACACGGATCGACTTTTCCCCGCGCTTCACCGGCCCGCTCTACACATGGCTCTTCGAGGACCGGATCCCGCTCACCATCGCCTCCCTCGGCCCCTGCGCGGAATGGCGCCGCCGCTATGCGACGCTTGGCGCCGGTCTCTCCTGCGTGGAGCTGCATCGCGGCGATCCCGCCGCCCGGCTGAAGGACGCGTTGGCGCGGGCACTTCAAGGCGCCGCCCAACCCGCTTTCGTCACCGGCAGCGCCGGCAAGACCCCCCCAACCCGACAGCCGGGAAAACCGCAATGATCGCCGATCCTGTTTCACCGATACGCTTTAGGAACACCGCTACCCGCGCACCCGCCGGCGTCCTTGCCGCGGCCCTCGCCGGGCTCCTCTTGATCAGCGACACCGCGTGGGCGAACGGAGCCGCCCCCCTTCCCTCAACGGGCGATTGCCGCGGCTTCGACTTCATCGAACGCTTCGGCTTTGAGGAGGAGAACGCCGACGGCTGGCCGACGCTGGTGTTGCGCGCCGGCGCACCGGCCTATGCCGCCGAGACCGGCAAGGCAATCGCCAGATCTGTCGACTTTTCCACCGGCGCGCTGGTGACCAAGACCGACGGGTCACGGGGTACCGCGGCCACCGACCGCGTCGCGGTCTACTTTCCCGACGAGAGTACAGACCGCTACTGGATGAACCGGGCCGACCTCCTGTGCGCCCGCACGCCCCTCCTCGACGCCAAGACGCATCTGGAACGCAAGGCCTTCATCCGCACCCGGACGGCGGAGCGCAAGGAAGGGGTGGTGCAGGCCATCACCGCCCATGTCTCACCGGATCTCGCCGATGCCGCCGAGGCGAACGGCGACGACAGCCGCAAGCTCTCGCGCTTCGCCAACTACCTGATCTACGGCGAGACGGACGATGCCTATCTCCTTGCCGACCGTTTCACCCTCGATCACCGCAGCCGGCTTGTCGGCTGGGTGGAAAAGGAACACGTGATCAACTGGAACTGGGCGATCGGCCTGCGCCCTCGGCACGACATCGCCCCGGCCGCGGACGGCTCCACCGGCCGCATCTGCGCCTATGACGACAAGACGGCGCTCGGCAACAAGGCGGAATGCCTGCCCATCCTCGGCGGTCGCGCCTGGTTCAAGTCGAGCCTGCGCCTGCCGGTCCTCGACGTCGATGACGAGACCTATCGCGTCGCCGTCTCCGTATCCGGCCTCGGCAACGCGGAGGTGATCGACGGCAAGCTCCGCCTCGACAAGGCGATGCTGGAGACGCTGGAAGTCGACCCGGCCAAGACCCCCGGCATCAACGAGGACGCCATCCGCAGCCTCAACAAGATAGACGTCTTCTTCCTCATCGACGGTACCCGGTCGATGCAGCCCTATATCGACGCCATACGCGGCGATGAATTCCGGCCAGGCATCATCCAGACGATCCTTGCCACGCTCGGCGACCGGGCTCCCGGCGTCAGCTTCCGCGCCGGCTTCCGCGTCTTCCGCGATTCCAAAGCCGGCGGCGGCACCGGCATCGGCGAGGGTTATCCCTTGCGCGACGTCGACTGCGACGCCGACACCGAGGCCGGCCTCGCACGCGAGCGCGAACGCTTCTCCCGTCGCCTGAGAACGGTCAGCGTCACGACCGACGACACTGACGATTTCGCTGAGAACCTCCTCGGCGGGCTTGATCAGGCCGCGACCGACATGGCCGGCTGCCCGGATCGCCAGAAGCTGCTGTTCGTCATTTCCGACGCCGGCTACGACCCCGAGGCCCAGGCCGCCCGCGGCCATGTCGCTCATAGCGTCGAGCGCGTCTATGCCCGCCTTGCCCGGCTGGAGAAGCTGACGGCCTTCTTCGTGCGCACACCGCCACTGCCAGCCGAGCGGGTGCGCAATCAGTCCGCCTATCTGGAGTCATGGAACAATTACGGCGCCTACGCGATGACGCTGCTTTCCGCCCTCGCAGCCCGAGAACCGGCCAAGCCCGGCGAACCGCCGGTCGACCCGCGTGCCTATTTCTTCGATCTGGGGGCCGCGGGTGCCGAAAACATCATGATCGACCGCATATCGCAGAGCGTCCGCTCCGTTTCCGTGCCGGCGATCGTCGAAGACGTCCTCATCGATCTTCGCGGCGGCGCCGCGCTGGAGGCGATCATCACGCGCCTGCGCAACGAAAACGCCGACGTGCCGATGCTGTTCTGGAAGATGCTGCGGCGAACCGCCTGTCCGCAAGGCGGGGAGAGCTGTTCGAAGCGCATCTACGAGGGCGTCTACGAGGTCTTCATTCCGCGTGAAGAGGACATCGTCCTGGAAGCCTGGCTCAGGGCAGAACAATTGACGAACTGGCGCGATGTGCTGCGCCCGATCGTCGACGCGACGAGCTATTCGCTCCCCCAGCAGCGTCGGGCGCTGAGCCAGGCAGTGCGCAACACCTTGCAGACCGTTCTGAAGATGCCGACGCCGGAAAGCCTCGATGAGGATATCGGCACGTTCATGCAACGCGCCGGTTACCTGCCGGGCCCGTTCAGGACGCCCCTGATGCGCTACACCTTCGAGGAGCTTCAGCAGCCGCGCCTCATCCCGCAATGCGAACTCGACCGCCTGCGCGACTGGCTTGCAGCCTCAAGCGGCATGCTGCGCAAGGTCGCCTCCAATCTCCTCACCCGCATCGAGAAGACGGACCCCGCCCGCCCCTGCGATGGCCTCAGCGCCAAGGGCCGGAAGATCCCGATCCTCAAGAAACCGCTGGAGGACTTTCCGCCCGGCCCCGACGACAAGACCTACCGGCTTTCCAGCGGCGAGGCGAGCGGCCTCGGCGAGAAGGTCTATTGGGTCCCGCACGACTATCTTCCCTGACGGATACCGCCATGCCGGATGCCGCGCCCTTCTCTTGCGAAATGGTCGATACCCGTCTCGGCTGGGGCGGCAATGCCGTCATCATCGGGGCATCCCTTCGCCTCGACCTCCGCGCGCTCGGCCGACGCATCGCCATCGTCGGCCGCACAGGGGCGGGAAAGACGACCCTTCTCCACGCGCTCGCCGGTCAGACGCGGCCACTCGGCGGCGAAATCCGCTGGCATCTGCCCGATGGTCGGACCATCCGTCTCGACGCCCGGGGAAGGGAACGCCAGACTGCCCGTCGCATCTTTTCCTTCGTCTTTCAGGATGCCGCCCTCGTTCCCCATCTGACGGTGGCGGAAAACCTCGCCCTGCCACTCGCCACCCTCCCGGGCCCGTGGCAGGGGGAACGACGAACCGCACGACAGGAGCGGCTCGACGCCCTCCTTCAGACCGTCCTCATTGCCGGCGAAGAAGCCATGGCGCTCGCTCACCGCTTTCCCGATCAACTTTCCGGCGGCCAACGCCAGCGTGTCGCGCTCGCCCAGGCGCTCGCCGCCAACCCCACCGTCCTCTTTGCCGACGAGCCGACCGGCAATCTCGATCCGGAGACGCGCGACGAAATGCGCCTCGTCCTTGCCCGCTGGTTCGGATCCGGCCCGACCCGCGCCCTCATCTGGGTCACCCACCACCGCGAACCTTGTGAGTTCGAGAACACATCCGCGGTACTCTCTCTCGAAGCCGGACCGGACGGCAACACGAGACTGACGCTCCGCCCCGTCGCCGATTACCGGGGCTCCCGCGCCAAAGTCGCCCGACCGGTCTCCTCACCGGCCACCCTCCCGCTCGCCTCACCCGCTAAGGTGGCCCCGTGACCGGGCGGGCGGCGCGCGCCGCGCTTCGACCGGCAGTTCTGGAGTTTCGCCGCGGGCTGACGCTTCCCGGACGCCCCGCCCCCGGCGGGCGCGACCATGCCGCGCTCGTCGCGCTGATGACGCTCCTCATCACCATGATCGCCCTTGCTCTAGACGCCCGCCGAAGCCTTGAAACCAACCTCGTTCACGCCCTCGTCGGCCACGTGCCGGGCGCCGGCACGCCGCTCATCGTCCAACCCCATGTGGATCGTCTCATCGCCGGGTTCGACGCCCGCGCGCTCGCCGTTTTCCGCAACCATGGCGGCTTTGCCCCGACCATCGCCAGGCATCCCGATCAGGCATCGCCGCTCAACGAACTCGATGCCTTTCCCTTCGTCGAGATCGAGCCTGAAAGCCCGTTCCTTCGCCTCGCCGGCTGGGCGGCTACCGGCACTTCGGAGGCGCCACGGCTGAGCGGTTGGGCGGTCGACCGCAACAATCCCCTTTGGCGAAACGCCGTCGGCGACGACGGACGCCCCCTTACCATCGTCATCGACCGCCGGCTTGCCCGGCGCGCCTTTTCCTATGCCGCCTACCGGGCGGCCGTCGCGCCGCGCCTTCCCGCGCCCGCACGCAACGCGCTTCCCGTGACGGTCGCCGATCCGGCGATGCTCGACACGCTCTATTTCGACGTCATCTTTTCCGGCGAGGACACCCGCCTGGTGCCGTTCTCCATCGTCTGGGTGGACGGCCTGCCGGCGCTGCAAGAGATTGCCATGCTTGTGCCGATCGACGTCCTCGCCCGGGCAAGCGCCGCCTTCCGCTATCCCGCGCTTGCCTTCGTGACCGAGCGGGACCGCGACGAGGCGGGCGACCCTGCCATGGAACTCACCCGGCTGACGGCCCTCGACACCGACCTCGCCGCCGACGGCACCGAGGCCGGTGCACCGCAAGCGCTTGCCACCTGCCTTGGCAGCGACGTGACGACCGAGATTCGACCGACAAGAACTATTCTTCACGTAAACGGAAGATATAGCTATGGGGATTTCACTGCCTGCATGACCCACGCCGGTATCGGAACGGGCGCGCGGATCGTTCCGGGTTTCCGCCGCCATCCGACCATCGAGGCGCGCGGACGGGCTCTCTCCGTCGCCTGCGACGGTATCGAGGGCGGACGCATTCCACACCGCCTCCTTGAGGCCTGCCGGCAAAAGTCGGCCGGCGAAAGAGCGCCGTTCACCGTCTTTTCCGGCTTTCGCGCCGCCCTCGTCTTCGTGCCCGACGGCATCTCGCCGGCCGAGGCACTGTCCGCGCTCCTTGCCGAACGCGGGGACAAGATGCCCGGCGGGAACAATCGCATCTTCCTCACAGCGGAAAGCTATCGCGACGCCGTCACCCGCATTTCCTACAGCCACGGTGTCATCGCGTATCTCGGCGCAGTACTCGCCGCCCTCGGCCTTGCCATCGCCGCCTGCGTCATGGCGGGCCAGATCCTGCCGATGCTCGACCGCCGCCGCCGCACCTTCGGGCTGATGCTGGCCCGTGGTATTCCGGCCGGTGCGATCGCCCTCGGGCTCGTCCTCCAGATCGCCCTTGCCGCAACGATCGCAACGGTCTGCGCCTTTCTGCTGCGCATCGGGGTCATCACCCTCGTCGATCTCCGCTTCACCGCCTCGCCAACCGCCGAACTCGCGCGCACCATGCTGGGCGTCGCCCATCCCGTGCTTCTCGGCTCGGCCACCATGCCGGCAGCCGGATCCGCCGCCTCGCTTTTTGCCGGCGCGGGTCTCGTCACCCTTATCGCCATTGCCGCCGCCGCGCTCGGCCTGTGGCGCATCGGCCTCACGCCTGACGCCGCGCCGGTCGACCTGATGACCACCGCAAGCGGACCGAGACGGACCGCGCACAAGAGGGCCCCCGCATGAACGACGTCGCCACCTATGTGCTCGTCAGCGCGCTGATCACCGTGCCCGCAATCGGCTTCGTGCCGGAGGTGCGCGAAGCCCTCTTCGCGCTCTACCGCATGTCCACCGCCACCATCGGCACTCCCTGGCCCTGACCGGAGACACCCGAGATGATTGCAGAGCCCGCCAACAACGACAACATCGACGCCACCGGGGATGCCGCACCAGGCGACGGCGCGCGAGAGAAGCTTTTCAAGGGCACGGTCCTGAGGCTCCTCACCCCCATCGCCGATTTTCTCACCGATCCGGACGTCAGCGAAGTGTTGATCAACGGCGCCGACGAAATCTATGTCGAACGCCGTATCGAAGAAGAAGGACCGCGCGGCAAACCCATCAGCCGCGCTCGCCTGCTGAAGACCGACCGCGCCTTTCGGAGCGCCCACGACCTGGAAGCCGCAGCACGCGCCATCGCGCAATATTCCGGCAAGCTCCTCACCCCGACCGAGCAGAGCATCGAGGCCCGCCTCTACGACAAGTCTCGTGTCCACATCGTCCAGGCGCCGGCCGCCCGCAACGGGCTGTGCATCGCGATCAGGCGTTTCTCCAAGGCTCACCACACCGTCGCCAAGCTGATCGAGATCGGTTCCATCAGCCCCGAGATCGCCGATTTCCTCCATGTCGCCATGGCATTGAAGAAAAACGTTCTCGTCTCCGGCGGTACCAGCACCGGCAAGACCACCATTCTCAACGCCATCTCCGAATTCATGGGCGACGCCGATCGCGTCATCGTCATTGAGGACGTCAACGAGCTCGATATCCGTCCCGCCCACAGCGTCTATTTCGAGGCCCAGAAGCCGGATCGCTTCGGCCAGGGCGGCATCACCATCCGCGATCTCTTCAAGGCCTCGCTCAGGATGCGGCCGGACCGCATCCTCGTCGGCGAATGCCGCGGCGGTGAAGCGCTCGACATGATCCAGGCCATGACGTCCGGCCATTCCGGCAGCATGACGACAGTCCATGCCGACACCCCGGCTGACGCTCTCAATCGCCTCGAGACGCTCGCCCTGATGAGCGACGTCGCATTGCCGCAGCGCGCGCTGCGAGCCCAGATCGCCTCCGCCGTCGACGTCATCGTCCAGCTTCAGCGCGTCGCCGGCCGCAGGCTCGTCTCAGAGGTCGCCGAGATCGGGCCGCTGGCCGCCGACGGCACCTATCGCCTAGCCACCGTCTTCGAAAAGACGGAGGCCGTCTACGACCCCGACGCAACCGGCGGCTTCACGCACCCGACCGGCCATACCGTCGCCTTCGCTGACGACGGACAGATGATCGCCCGCCAGATCGGCCTCGGCCCTGTCGCCGGTATCGACGACCCGGCAGCCACAGAGTGGACGAAGGAGTAAGCCATGTCCCGCGCACGCAAGCTGTTCGCCACCCTCCTGGCCTGTCTCTTCTCCCTTCAAGCAAGCTTCGCCAGCGCCGCATCCCCGCCCACCGCGGCGACAACCGCGCGCCCTGCCCCGGCGGCGGCGGAAAACGCGCTCTACTGGACGCAGGAACGCCTCTTCCTCGACGGCAAGGTCGCGGCCGGCCCCTTCCTTGGCCTTGAAAACGTCAGCGCCTATCAGCGCCGGGAGCAACGCGCCGATATCGTCGAACACCGTCTACGGCCGCTAACGGCACTCCTCGCCTCATCACAGGTTGGCGCCATCGCCACCCGGTTCAAACCGACACCGGCGAACGACATCGTCGCCGAGGTCGCCCCCGACCGGATCCTGTCGCTGCGGCCGGGCGGCGGGTCCGGCCTCGTCGAGGGGCTCAATGCCTACACCGGGAGCCACGAGCCGACGGCAACGGATCTGCGCCAGGAATGGCGCGACGATATCGCCATGCAGTTCGGCCCGGTCAGCGTGTCGGGCGAGGCGCGGTTCGCGCTTGTTCCTTTCCGGCATGGTGACAAGGCCTATGCGCTGATCTCCTTCACAAGCAAGGCGATGACCGTGGCGGCCGGTCCGATCACGCTGGAGACCCGTGCCGAAGGCATGAGTGTCATCACCGCCGATTTTCGTGCAATGGAGGCGATGATTGTCCGCTATGAGGGCACCGTGACGACAGAGGCGGGCACGCGCCCCTTCCTCCTTCATCGGCGCCTCGCCCGGCTCGACGCGGAGACTGAGGCCCCGACGCTCGACCTTTCCTCGCTTCCCGAGCAGGCTTTCGTCCGGCGGCTTTCGCAGGCACCCGCACTCGACGCCGACGCCGTCCTCGCCGTTGTCCGGCCGGCCGCACCCGACGCCGCATTCACCATCGTCCGCGTCGCGACGGCAAGCCTCGACACCGCCCTCGGCGCCCATGCGGAGCGGCGCGCAAACCCGATCTTCATCGCCATTCTCGGCGCCGTACAGACCGCCAAGATGGTCGACGATCTGGTCGAACTCGGCATCAACAGCTACGGCATGGCCACAGGCAACGAATGGGCAAGGAACTACGAGGGCATCTCCACACGCCTCGTGAAGGGCGGCGCGGAAAAGCTGGCGACGATGCTGGGCAGCGACAATCCGGAATTCTGGGGCAAGACCGCCGACCTCGCCGTCGACACCGCGCTGCTCGTTGGCAGCGTTGCCGGCATGGGCAAGAAAGCCGTCGATCTCGCCAATCGCGCCGATGACGCGCTCGCCGTCGCCGCCAAGACCGCCCCGAAGCTCCAAAAGGCGCTGGACGCCGCCGAAACGCTGCTGGAATCGGGTGCGAAGATTCGCGATTTCGCCAAGGCGACCAGCCTTTCCGGCGCCCAAAAAGCTTTGCCTACGCTCTTCAAGGGCGTCGACAAAGTCCTCGATACGACGGAAACGATCGGCACCGGCGCCGGCATCGTGTTGATCGACATCGGCGATAAACTCGTTGGCGGCGGCGTCGTCAAACACGCCCGCGAGGCGCTCTTCGAGATTGCCGAAGTGATCTCCCAACCCAAGACGGCATGGGAGTTCAGCCAGAATATGAAGAGTGCCTACAGCCTCGGCAAGGGGTGGGCGGAACAGACGTTCGAAGCGATCAGGATCCTGCGGGAGGACTCGCCTGCCGAAGACGCCGCCGAGACGTCGGCGGCCACGGACGAAGAAGCGCCGGCCGTCGAAGCCGGGAGCGCGGCGCCGGCGAATACGGCTACATCGAGCCCCACCGACGACACATCCGCCGCCACGCCGCAAACTGACACCGCGCCGCAAACCGGAACGGCGTCGCAAACAGGGACCACACCGGCGTCACCCGCATCGCAGGAAGACAAGGCCGCCGGGGCGACCGGAACCGCCGCCAGCCCCCCATCTGGACAGGGAGAGGACGCCGCGAGCACCGGATCCGAGGACGACAAGGCGAACGGCGAGGCCACCCAAAAACGCGATCTCCCCCGTATGCCGAGGATCGAGTGGCGTGGCGGGAAATAGGCCTACCGCCTGATGCCGTTCAGCCGTTCCAGTTCGACGATCCGTGCGGAATGGTCAAGATCACCGGCATGATCGTAGAGCCCCTGGTAGAGGTCGCGCGTCGCGGCCAAGAGCGACGGATCGCCAATATCGGCGCCAGCGACGGCCATGGCCGGGGTTCGGCGACCGTCGCGCCCTTGCCGCCAGTGGCTCCGCCTTCGCCCGCGTCCTGTGCCCGTTTCTCAGGCGCCGAGGCGACAAAGAACGTTGCCCATATCGTCCTGGTCCATCGTCCGGTCAAGCGGCAACCGCCGCCTCGAGCCGCGCTGTGACACACGTCAGGAGAGAAGATCATCGTGGTAGCCGATATGGTGGGCGCTGAGCCCGAGGTCGAGCGGGTCGTTATGCGCCGGCCCCACCACGTCCGCTTGCTCGGCAATCTGCACGACCTTGGCGACCTTGAACACCTTGGAGCCGAATTTCAGATATTCGACATCTGACAGAATATCGGTGCCAAACGTGCCCCTGGTGTCAACGACCTTGATCCTGCCGCTGCCGATCTCGGTTACCTCGTAGCGTCCAATGCCGCCGCCGTAGATCGCCATATCGTTACCGCCGCCGCCGATAATGCGGTCGTCGCCCCCACCGCCGACGAACCGGTCGTTGCCGCTTCCGCCGATGAGCCTGTCGTCCGCGCTACCGCCGGACAGATGGTCGTTACCGCCGCCGCCATTCATGACGTCCGCGCCGGAACCGCCGAACAGCTGGTCGCTCCCTCCGCGACCATACAAATGGTCATCGCCATTGTTGCCCGAAAGGCTGTTGTTGCCGCCATTGCCGACGATGGTATTGGCCGCGCTATTGCCCGTACCGTTGATGTCGCCAGAACCTGTGAGCCGCAGGTCTTCGGTGCCGTTGGAAAGGCGGAAGCTCGCAGAGGCCAAGACCTGATCGGTGCCGCTGCCGCCGAACGCCTTGTCACCGCTGTTGTTGACGATGAAGAGATCGTTGCCGGCACCACCCGCCATGGTGTCGGCGCCGCCCCCGCCATTGATCGTATCGTTGCCGCCATTGCCAACAAGCGAATCGTTGCCGCCAAGACCGGAAAGGCTATTGTCGCCGCTATTGCCGGCGATGGTATTGGCCGCGCTATTGCCCGTACCGTTGATGTCGCCAGAACCTGTGAGCCGCAGGTCTTCGGTGCCGTTGGAAAGGCGGAAGCTCACAGAGGCCAAGACCTGGTCGATGCCGCTGACGCCGAACGCCTTATCGCCGCTGTTGTCGACGATGAAAAGATCGTTGCCGGCACCGCCCGCCATGGTGTCGGCGCCGGCCCCGCCATTGATCGTGTCGTTACCGTCATTGCCAACAATCGAGTCGTTGCCGCCAAGACCGGAAAGTCTGTTGTCGCCGCCATTGCCGGCGAGGGTATTGGCCGCGCTATTGCCCGTACCGTTGATGTCGCCAGAACCTGTGAGCCGCAGGTCTTCGGTGCCGTTGGAAAGGCGGAAGCTCGCAGAGGCCAAGACCTGATCGGTGCCGCTGCCGCCGAACGCCTTGTCGCCACTTTTGTTGACGATGAAAAGGTCGTTGCCGGCACCGCCGATCATGGTGTCGGCGCCGGCCCCGCCATTGATCGTATCGTTGCCGCCATTGCCCTTGATGACATCGTCTCCCGCCGTGCCGTTGAGAGCATTGGCACCGTCGTCGCCGATGATCGGCGCGCCGAAGGTGCGCTGGTAGACGCCTTTCTCGTCGCCGTCCTGGTCATCGGAGTCCCAGGCGATGACGAAGCCGCCGTCCGGGAGCGCCGTGACCTCCACCGAGGTCTGCCAACCGGCCGTGGTCGTGTTGACAGCGATCTCGCCGCCGACCGCCTTGCCGTCGGCGTCGTAGCGCTGCGCGAAGACGTCGTATCCGGTGTCATCGTCGAACGCCGACCAGGTGACGACCCAGCCACCGTCGGCCAGCGCGGTGACGGCGGGGCTGACAAAATGGTCTCCCGTGGCGACGTCGGTGACACCGCCGACCGGATTGCCCTCGGCGTCATAGCGCTGCTGGGCGATCGCGACGCTTTCGCCGGAACTGCCGTCAACGCTCCAGGCGACCATCCAACCCCCGTCCTCCAGTACGGTGATGGAGGGGTACTCGTAGCTCTGGACCGAAGACGCCGGGTCGATCTGGACGATATCGCCGACCGCGGTGCCGTCGGCATCGTAGCGCTGCGTCTGGATGGCCAGACGGCTTCCGTCGATCAGAAAATCCCAGGCGACGATCCAGCCGCCGTCGTCAAGGTCGGTCACGACGGGCGATGCGACCGCGCCGTCGTCGTAGCCGACGACCAGGGTTTCGCCGCCGACCGTGTTGCCATCGACATCATAGCGCTGCTGGTAGATGCCGAGCGAGGAGCCGTATTGGGTCTGCATTTGGAAGGTCACGACCCAACCGCCGTCGTTAAGACCCGTGACGCTGGGACTCTGCTGATTGAGATCGGTGGTGGTGTTGACCAGGGTCTCCTCGCCGACCGTGTTGCCATCGGCGCCGTAGCGCTGCTGGTAGACACCCGACATGCTGCCGTCCTGATCGTAGGAGGACCAGGTGACGATCCAGCCGCCGTCCTCAAGGCCCGCCGCTACGGCACCATACTGACTACCGTCGGTTTCTGTGTTGACCAGCGTCTCGGTACCGACAAGCGTGCCGTCGGCCGCATAGCGCTGCAGGTAGACGCCGGTTCCATTTCCGTCCTGGTCGCCGTTCGCCGTCCATGTCACGATCCAGCCGCCGTCACCGAGGGTTGTCATGCCCGCAAAGTATTGGCTGTTTGCCGTCGTCGTGTTGACGAGGATCTCGCCGCTTGCCGTCAGATTCGTCGCCATCGTCGTCTACCCTCTTTGATTGCGGCCAACGTGACTGCGCGTGTCGCACAGGTCTTCGTTCGCGCGACCGCCTGCATTTGGCCGCGCGTGAAAAACCCGGCTCGGAAAACCTCACCGGGTCACGTGGTTTCACGCTATGGTATTGCCTTGCGGCCCTGGACGGCTATGCCCGCGCAGGCGCCTGTTCTTGTCAGTCGGACAGCTATAAAATCAAAATCCGAATTCAGGTTCGATATTATGGCTATGCGAATGACTGTCAAGTTATAGCACGCAATTCGTGTACTACGACACGCGAATTCGGATGGCAATGCCTTAAGCGGCTACATCGAGCCCCACCGACGACACATCCGCCGCCACGCCGCAAACTGACACCGCGCCGCAAACCGGAACGGCGTCGCAAACAGGGACCACACCGGCGTCACCCGCATCGCAGGAAGACAAGGCCGCCGGGGCGACCGGAACCGCCGCCAGCCCCCCATCTGGACAGGGAGAGGACGCCGCGAGCACCGGATCCGAGGACGACAAGGCGAACGGCGAGGCCACCCAAAAACGCGATCTCCCCCGTATGCCGAGGATCGAGTGGCGTGGCGGGAAATAGGCCTACCGCCTGATGCCGTTCAGCCGTTCCAGTTCGACGATCAGTGCGGAATGGTCAAGATCGCCGGCATGATCGTAGAGCCCCTGGTAGAGGTCGCGCGTCGCAGCCGAAAGCGGTAGATCGCCAATATCAAGCCGATGCGCCGCATCGAGCGCATTGGTCATGTCCTTCAGGTGCGTTGCCACGCGCGCCCGGGTGGCGAAATCGCGCCGGACGACACGGTCGCCGTGCAATTCCAGCACTCGGCTTTCCGCATAACCGCCACGCAACGCCTCACGCACCTTGGTCGGATCCGCCCCGCCCTTTGCCGCCAGCATCAGCGCTTCACCGACCGCCCCGATGGTAACGCCGACGATGATCTGATTGGCAAGCTTGGCGAGTTGCCCGCTGCCATGCGGACCGACGTGGGTCGCCCGGCCCATCGGCGCAAAGACCCGCTCGGCGCGATGGAAATCCGCCTCCTCTCCACCGACCATGATTGCCAGCGTTCCCTCTTCCGCACCGACCGTGCCACCGGAAACCGGCGCGTCGAGATGGCCGATGCCGAGCCGCGCGAGGCGGGCGGCATGGTCCTGCGCCTCCGCCGGCTTCACCGAACTCATGTCGATGAGAAGCGCGCCGGGCCGCATGGCATGAGCAACGCCCCGGGAAAAGAGCACCTCGTCGACCGTCGCGCCGCGCTCCAGCATGGTGATGACAATATCGGCGCCAGCGACGGCCGCGGCCGGGGTTTCGGCGACCGTCGCGCCCTTTGCCGCCAGCGGCTCGGCCTTCGCCCGCGTCCGGTTCCAGGCATGGAGCGCGAATCCGGCATCGAGCAGCCGCGCGGCCTGGCGCGCGCCCATCAGGCCGATCCCCAGAAACGCAATGGTGCTTTCGGTCGTCATCAGGTCGTATCCTCTCGTTATTCACGCGCAGGAGCCGATCCTCAACCGCGATGACCGCAGGCGCAAGGGCAAACGGGACCTCGCCCGCATCGAACCGGGAACAGGGTCTTCAAGGAGAAACGGACGGGAAAGGGTATCGCCCGATGGACTGGACACGATCGATCGACATCTATTGCGAGCGCACCGATCCGGCCTTCTGGTCCGAACCCGTGAACGCGCTCACCAATCTCGCCTTCATCGCCGCGGCCCTGTGGGGCGCATGGACGCTTCACCGGCGTCGGCACGGCGCCGAGGCCGGACCGGACACCCCCGCCGCATCCCCGACCGGCACCCCGACCGATGCCGGTGCCGTGGCGCTCATCGTCCTTGCCGCCCTGATCGGCATCGGCTCCTTCCTCTTCCACACCTTCGCCACCGTCTGGTCCGGGCTTGCCGACGTCATCCCGATCTGGCTCTTTGTCGCGCTCTATACGATCCTCGTCGTCGCCCGCCTGTCGCGCCGCCACCCGCTCGTCGTGGCCCTCCCCGTCCTCCTCGCCTTCGCCGCGCTGGTGCTGGCAACGCGCTGGCTTCTTCTGCTTGCCGGCCTTGCCGGCGCACCGCAGAGCCCCGATCCGCTTAACGGCTCGGCGCAATACGCCCCCGCCCTCGTCGCGCTGTACGGATTCGCCGCGCTCCTCATGACGAGACGACACCCGCTCGGACGCTGGCTCGCCGCCGCCGCCGCCGTCTTCACGCTATCGCTGGTATTCCGCACGCTCGACCGCTCCCTGTGTCCTGCCCTGCCGCTCGGCGTGCATTTTCTCTGGCACCTCCTCAACGGAGCAATGATTGCGCTTCTTCTACAAGGTTTCCTGCGCAATACTACGCTTTTTCGCCCCTGAAAACTTTATACAATCACTTTCAAATAAAATTTAATCGAAATAATAATGACAGTTTTCTATCCGAATTTGTCGCGATGGAAAGAGTAATACATCATTTCACTTTGCAATTGCGCTACGCGTTATATAAGTGCCTGAATTCCCGACGCAAACCCGCTGTCGAAAATAGGTAGAATTACGGAAAGCCCAAACAAACAAAGATGTTAGAGCCCGAAAGCAGGGCCGAGGGGACATCGATGATACAGCGCGCTGACTGTGGAAAAATACGCGTCCTCCGCCGGATCCTCGCATTTGCGAACATCCGGTTTGCGAATGCTCACGATTGTCGACAAGCCGTCGCCGCACTGAAACGCTGCCGATCGGGCAGCATCGCGCCGATCTTCGCCTCGCTGCTTCTCCCGGGCCTCGCGCTGATGGGCGGTATGCTCGACTTCTCGCTCGGCATCCGCGCCCGCGACCACCTTCAGGCCGCCACCGACGCCGCGGCCCTTGCAACCGCCAAGTTTGTCGCCGCCGGCGAGGCGGACGCGATCGAGCGCGGCAAGAGCTTCTTCCACTCCAACTTCGTGCCGGAGGACGGAATCCACACGCCGACGGTCCACATCAAGACCAACGGCGACGACAAGACGGTCCTCGTCACCGCCTCATCCTCGCTCGACACCCGCGTGCTCGGCGTCGTCGGCGTGGAGGAAATCCCCATCAGCGCAACATCGGAAGCCGCCATCGGCGGTCGCGCGCTGGAAGTGGCGCTCGTGCTCGACAACACCGGTTCGATGCGCAACGACATCGGAGCTCTGCGCCAGGCCGGCAGCAAGCTTGCCAGGGACCTCTTCAAGCTCGCGCCCAAGGGCCAGAGTGAGATGGTCAAGATCGCCGTCGTCCCCTATGTCGGTACCGTCAACGTCGGCGACACCTTCGCCTCGTCCAACCTCGACACAGATGGCGAGTCCAGCACCCACGGCATCTTCTTCGAGAACCATCCCGTCGCCCGCAAGAACACCCGCAGCTGCCGCTACGCCACCTATGCGCGGATGTTGTCGCCGGCCGGCCGCAAGGTCGTGCGCACCGTCGCCCATGTCTTCGACGAGCTGATCGGCATCCGCAGCGCCGCCGCCGTTTCCAACGCCCTGCCCGACGACCACACGCTCGAGGGCTGCTTCGTCGTCACGCCGGCTAAGGTCAACCACTTCGACCTCTTCGACAAGATCAAGAAGACCGACTGGAAGGGCTGCGTCGAGGCCCGCCCCGAGCCCTATGACGTAAGCGACGTCGCGCCCGACCGGAATAATCCCGACACGCTGTTCGTGCCCTTCTTCTGGCCCGACGAGACCGACCATTTCACCAGGAGGATCAACGCCCGCAACTCCTACATCACCGACGAGCCGTTTATCGACGACACCAGTCACGGCACCTATGTCGGACACGAAGACAGCATCGAGTACCGTTGGCGGAGCCTCCTCAAGTACCAGACGTCGAAGAACGCCTCGATCAAGGAATCGAACGAGAACGGCACCTCGTCCAGCGGCCCCAACAAGGGCTGCCCGGATCCGCTCCAGCCGCTGACGACGAACCACGGCAAGGTCACCAGCGCGATCGCCGACATGACCTACTGGCCGTCGTCCGGAACGATCATCTCCGAGGGGTTGATGTGGGGCTGGCGAGTGCTCTCACCCGGCGCACCGTTCACCGAAGGCCGGCCGTATGATGACAACGTCTCCAAGGTCATGGTCCTGATGACGGACGGCAACAACGAGCTGATCAGCAACGACTCCGACGGCCCAACCGTCAGCGACTACAGCGCCTACGGTTACATCAAGGGTGGCCACTTCCCCGCCAACGTCGGCACGATCTGGGACGGCCGCGACTACCTCAACAATCGCATGACGCAGGCATGCACCAACGCCAAGGCGGCCGGCATCACGATCTATACCGTCGCCTTCCACGTCAACAGCTCCAACACCCGCTCTCTGCTGGAAAGCTGCGCGACCTCGGCACGGCACTACTACAAGGCGGAATCGACGACCGATCTCGCCAACGCCTTCGACAAGATCGGCAAGGACATCACCGAGCTGCGCCTGACGAAGTAACGATCCGGCGGATTTGCGGGGATAATGGACGGTCGAGGCGGCAACGCCCCGGCCGTTTTCGCATTTCACGTGGCTCGGAAACCGCACCCTAGCGATCAGCAAGCGCCAGCCGGGCGCCGAGCGCGACGAAGGCCGCGGCGACGGAACGACCGAACCAGCGCATCACCGCCGGCCGGGTCACCACATGCGAGCGCACCGCCGCCGCCGAAATCCCGTAGCCGACGAACACGACGAAGGTCATCGCCATGAAAATCGCGCCGAGCCCGAGCATCTCGGTGACCGGGCTCGCCGTGCCGTGGTCGATGAACTGCGGCAGAAAGGCGAGGAAGAACATCGACAGTTTCGGGTTGAGGATGTTGATGAGGAAGCCTGTGACAGCGACACGGACGAGCGAACGCGCTTCGATGCGGGAGTCGACCGCAAGTGCCCCCTTCTGGCGCAACGCCTGAAAGGCCATCCACAAGAGGTAGGCGACGCCGGCGAATTTGACGACCTGGAACGCCACCGCGCTGGCATGCAGCAGCGCGGCGAGCCCGAACACGGCGGCCGCGATATGCGGCAGGATCCCGAGCGTACAGCCGAAGGCGGCAAAGACGCTCGCCGTCCGCCCGCGCGACAGGCCAGCGGCCAGCGTGTAAAGAACGCCGGTCCCCGGGACAACGACAACGATAAGCGCGGTGATGAAGAATTCCGGGCTCATGGGGTTCCCTTTGCAACGATCAGGGTGGCGGCGATATGAGCCCATATGACGCTGCCCGGCGGTCGCGCACAACCCGAAACCTGCGCCAACGGCAAAAGGGGCGCGGCTCCCTACCGGAACCGCGCCCCTGAAATCGTTGAACGGCGTGCCGCCCGATCAGCTGTCGAGGAAGCTCCTCAGCTTCCGCGAGCGGCTCGGATGCTTCAGCTTCCGAAGCGCCTTGGCCTCGATCTGGCGGATGCGTTCGCGCGTCACCGAGAACTGCTGGCCGACTTCTTCCAGGGTGTGATCGGTGTTCATGCCGATGCCGAAGCGCATGCGCAGCACGCGCTCCTCGCGCGGCGTCAGCGAGGCGAGAACCCGCGTCGTCGTCTCGCGAAGGTTCGACTGGATCGCCGCGTCGATCGGCAGGATCGCGTTCTTGTCCTCGATGAAATCGCCGAGGTGCGAATCCTCCTCGTCGCCGATCGGCGTTTCCAGAGAGATCGGCTCCTTGGCGATCTTCAGCACCTTGCGCACTTTTTCCAGCGGCATGGCGAGCTTTTCCGCCAGTTCCTCCGGCGTCGGCTCGCGGCCGATCTCGTGCAGCATCTGGCGCGAGGTGCGGACGATCTTGTTGATCGTCTCGATCATGTGCACCGGGATACGGATGGTGCGCGCCTGGTCGGCGATCGAGCGGGTGATCGCCTGCCGGATCCACCACGTCGCATAGGTGGAGAACTTGTAACCGCGGCGGTACTCGAACTTGTCGACCGCCTTCATCAGGCCGATGTTGCCTTCCTGGATCAGGTCGAGGAACTGCAGGCCGCGATTGGTGTATTTCTTGGCGATCGAGATGACGAGACGCAGGTTCGCCTCGACCATCTCCTTCTTCGCCACCCGCGCCTCGCGCTCGCCCTTCTGGACGGCGTGGACGATGCGGCGGAACTCTATGATTTCCAGACCCGTTTCCGAGGCCAGCGTCTGGATCGACTGCCTCAGATCCTTGATCGTTTCGCGTTCGTGCTGGACGAACTCCTTCCAGCCGCGCGAGCCGAGGTTGGCGACACGGCGGATCCAGTTCGGATCGAGCTCGGAGCCCTGATACTGCTTGAGGAAGTCCTCGCGATCAACGCCATAGGATTCGCCAAGCCGCAAGAGCCGCCCCTCGAAGCCCATCAGCTTGCGATTGATGTCATAGAGCTGCGCGACCAGTGAATCGATACGGTTCTGGTTCAGCGACAGGCTCTTCACCTCGACGATGATGTCTTCCTTGAGCTTCTTGTAGCGGCGCTCCTGCGACGGCGAGAGCATCTTGTTCTGCAGCCGGTTCTCGACGAGCTGGTCCTGCAGGCGCCGAAGCTTCTTGTTGTCTTCCGCGATGGTGTCGAAGGTCTCCAGAACCTTCGGCTTCAGCTCCGCCTCCATGGCCGCGAGCGACATGTTCGCCTCGAACTCGTCGTCGTTGCTGTCGTCGTCATCGCTGTCGGAGGATTCCGTTTCCTCCTCGACATCTTCCTCTTCGTCATTGTCGGCCGAGGACACCGATTCCGCCGGCCCCTTGCCGTCGGGATCGGCGTAGGTCGCCTCCAGGTCGATGATGTCGCGAAGCAGAATGTTGCCTTCGTTCAACTCATCGCGCCAGATGATGATCGCCTGGAAGGTCAGCGGACTTTCGCAAAGCCCGGCGATCATCGCCTCACGGCCAGCCTCGATCCGCTTGGCAATGGCGATCTCGCCCTCGCGCGACAGAAGTTCCACCGAGCCCATTTCGCGCAGATACATGCGCACCGGATCATCGGTCCGGTCCGCCGGTTCACGTGTCGTGGTCTTGGCAACAGCCGTCGTGGCAGTGGACGTCTCGACGAGATCGCCTTCGCTGCTTTCCTCGTCGTTGTCGGCCGCAGCCTCGGCTTCCTCTGCCTCGATCACATTGATCCCCATGTCGCTCAGCATCGACATGGTATCCTCGATCTGCTCTGAGGTAACCTCCTCGGACGGAAGAACTTCGTTTAATTCGTCATGGGTGACGTAGCCGCGCTTCTTGGCGGCCTTGATCATCTTCTTGACCGCAGCATCCGACAGGTCGAGCAGGGGCCCGTCCTGATGTTCACCCGAGGTCTCCTGATTTTCTTCGACTTCTGCCGTCTTGGTCGCCATGGATCGTCTCCGCGCCCGTCCGCTCTCGCTTAGCAGCCTTGCCGCTACACTCATACCGTCTCGTCCCCTCAACCGACCGTGCGATCTTCGGGGTCATGAATAGGACGTGATCACTTATGTCTCGTTAACTGAAAAATTCCGTCGACTCGCCGGTTCCGAAAGCCCGAATCCCCAAAAACGCAGCACTCATCACGCCGACGCTGTCGGCGGCTTTCCGGTTGGCACTGTCCGGCGGCCAGGAGATCGTTCGCAAAGTCATGGGTGCTTGCGCTGAAGGGCCGCTCAAGGCATTTTATGTAGCTTGTTGAAATGATTCCGCAAGGGCGATTCGCTCTCGCGGCGCGGCATTGTTCGGAATCTGTCTGTTTTTTGCCTGATTCGGCCGCTCATAAACGCTGAAAACATCGCATCACCGCCCGATCCGTCCCCTATCCCGCGGCCGAAACGCCCATTTCAGACCCTTCACCGGCACCGAACGAGGCGCGAATCGCCCGCGCTTCTTCCGCCAGTTCCTGCTCCCGTCGCAGGATCTCCTCTTCGCGCCGGTTGATATCGCGGCTCATTTCCAGGATTCGCCGTTCCGTCATCTCGTCGATCTCGTCCTCCGCCGCCCGCACCTCTTCATCGAGTTCGCGCCTCATCGCCCGCACCTCCAGCCGGTCGAGCAGCAGTTCCAGATAGGCCTCGACGAAGGCCTCCGGCGGCCGGAACCTGAGGATCGGCTGCATCGCCATCATGCCGGCCCTCAGCTTCGCATCAGGCCCGTTACCAAGGGCCCCCATGCCGTGGACGCCGCGCAACATGTCGAAGAAGCTGGAATCGAGATCGCCGTAAAGCGAGGCGACATCGCGCCCGTGCGAGCCGACCATCACCCAGTGGAGCTGTTCCTTGAACTGGTCGCAGCTCCGGCTTTCGAACGGAATGCCGTGCAGCCGTTCGTAGTGGCGCTCAAAGAGTTCGGGGTACTCGACACAAAGACCAAGAACCATGCGCTCGAACGTCGTCGACGCCTCGAAGGCGAAGGCGGGAACTTCAGTAACACCGGCCGGAACGTCCGCGCTGCCGCCACGCTTGCCGCCGCGGCTGCCTCGCCCGCCGCGCGCCTGCTGTCCACCCCGCGTCTGCTGCCAGAAGAGTTCGGACAGCCGCACCCGGAACGCCTGGGCGTAGCGGCGCGAGACGAGCCCGTCGCGAATTGTGCCGACGAGATCATCGAGACGTTTTTCCAGCGCCGCCTTGCGCTCCGGCGTATCGATCTGCGCCGCTGCCGTTTCCCGCTCCCACAGGACGTCGGAAAGCGGCTTGGCCGACCGCACTTCGGCGAGAAAGGCCTCGCGCCCCCCCGCCTTGATCATGTCGTCGGGGTCCTGCCCCTGCGGCAGAAAGGTGAAATTGAAGGAATGGCCGCTCTTAAGGAGCGGCAGGATGCGGTCAACGGCGCGATGCGCGGCTGCCGTTCCCGCCGCATCGCCGTCGAAGCAGACGACCGGCTCCGTCGCCAACCGCCACAGTGCGTTCATCTGATCTTCGGTAAAGGCCGTGCCAAGAGTCGCCACCACCGCCTCGACGCCCGCCTGATGAACCGCGATCGCATCGAGATAGCCTTCCACGACAATCACCGAGCCCGATTCGAGCGCTGCCTTGCGCGCCCGGTGGGCATTGAACAGCATCAGCCCCTTGTGAAAGAGCGTCGTCTCCGGCGAATTGAGATATTTCGGCTCCCGCTTCGGATCGATAGTGCGTCCGCCGAAGGCGACGACACGGCCGCGCATATCCTGGATCGGCACGATCAGCCGATTGCGGAACCGGTCGTAGCTCGGTCGGCCATCATCGGGACGGATGACGAGTCCGGCCTCCACCAGCGATGCTTCGTCGACGCCCTGCTGCAGAAGATGGCGCTTCAGCGCATCACGCGAATCGGGCGCAAACCCAAATCGGAATTCCTTCAGTGTCTCGGCCGTCAGCCGGCGCCCGCGCGCATAGTCCCGCGCTGCCGCACCCTGCGGCGAGGCCAGCGTCTCCTCGAAGAACCGGCAAGCCATTTCCACCACATCGCCAAGACCCGCCCGCTTGCGCTCGCGCCGTTCTGACTCGGGATCGCGCGCCGGCATCGGCACGCCGGCCTTGCCGGCCAGCTCCTCAACCGCCTCGGGAAACGCCATGCCCTCGGTCTCGACGAGAAAGCGGAAATGGTCGCCGCTCGCCCCGCAGCCGAAGCAATGATAGTGGCCGCGCCGATCATCGACATGGAAACTCGGCGTCTTCTCGCCGTGGAACGGGCAACAGGCCCAGTAATCCCCCTTGGCCGGCTGCGACTTGCGCCGATCCCAGGTGACCCGCCGCGCCACAACTTCGGAAAGGGGAAGCCGCGCCCGGATCTCGTCGAGGAAATGTGGAGTGAACCGCATGCCCGCTTATATCCCATGCTCTTGGCTGAAATGCGATTCCGAAATCATGATCGCCCCTCGACAGTTTTCACATATAGTTGTATGATGCAACGAAATATCAGTTCATTGCCAGGACCCCATAAATGCCTGTCGCCAGCCCGCACATATCCCATTCCGTTGCCGCCATCCGCGATGCCTCGCGGCGCATCGTGCGCGAACTCGGCTTCATGCAGCCGACGCTTGCCGGAACCGCCCTGCCGCCGTCCGCCGTTCACGCCCTTATCGAACTCGGCACCCATGATGAGGTCGCCGGTACAGGCGCCGGAAGCACTGCCGGCCTGACCGCCACGGACCTTGCCGAACGCCTGAACCTGGAGAAATCCTCCGTCAGCCGCATGCTGCGCAAGCGCATCGAGGCAGGCGAGATCGCCGAGTCGCCGAGCGCCCGCGACGGTCGGGCGAAGACCCTCGCCCTGACGGCGAAAGGCAAGGCCGCCTTCACCGCGATCGACGCCTTCGGCGAGGGCCAGGTCGCGGCCGCCTTCCGACACCTCGATGCAGATGAACAACGCACGGTCGCCGCCGGCCTCTCCCTTTATGCCCGCGCGCTCGGGGCCGTCCGCGCCGGCAAAGACGCCGCCCCGCGCCGCGCCTCTTGCGCCCGCGCGCCCCTCGATATCGTCGCCGGCTACCGGCCCGGCGTCGTCGGCCGCATCGCGGAGATGCACGCCCGGCACTATGCCAGGACGATGAACTTCGGCCAGGCCTTCGAAAGCAAGGTCGCAAGCGGCGCAGCGGATTTCGTCAGCCGCCTCGACAGCCCGCGAAACAGCCTTTGGATCGCGCTTGAGGGCGAGCGCATCGTCGGCACGGTGGCGATCGACGGCGAGGACCTCGGCGACGGCACGGCGCACCTGCGCTGGTTCATCGTCGACGAAGCGGCGCGCGGGACGGGCACCGGGCGCCGGCTCCTTGGCGAGGCCATCGCCTTCTGCGACGGGGTCGGGTTTGAGAAAACGGCATTGTGGACCATTCACGGCCTGGAGGCTGCCCGGCATCTTTATGAAGACGCCGGCTTCGTCCTTGCCGAAGAATGGTCGGGCGACCAGTGGGGCCGCGAAGTCCGCGAACAGAAGTACCTGCGCCAACGCCCCTGAGGTGCACACTAGACATGAGGTGCACACCAGAGATGCGCCTCGAAACTAAACCCAGAACGACACCCATGAGCGACACCCATGAGCGACGCCGAGACCCCTGACGGTCCTCAAGACCCCTGACGTCCCGATACCGAAGCACCGAGGTGATCCGACGCTGCGTCCCGATCCGGCAGGATCAGGCCGATGTCAGCAGATCCTTGACGAAGCAGCTCGCCCGGCTGAAGTCCATCTGGCCTGGATAACGCTCTTTCAGCACCGACATGGTGCGCCCCATGTCACGCAGGCCCTGTGCGCCGATTTCCTCCACGACCGTTTCGCAGGCGCACTTCACCGCGACCTCGTCGAGCTGTTTGGGCAGGAACTCCTGGATGATCGCGATTTCCTCACGCTCGTCCTCGGCAAGCTCCAGCCGGCCAGCTTCCTCGTAAGTCTTGGCCGACTCCTCGCGCTGCTTCACCATCTTGGCGAGAATCTGCAGGATCTCGTCCTTGCCGATTCCTTCCTTGCCCTGGGAGCGAACGGCGATTTCCCGATCCTTGATCGCAGCATTAATCAGGCGTAGCGTCGACATGCGGCGCTTGTTCTGCGCCTTAGTTGCTGCCGTCAGAGCGCTGTTGATCTGATCACGCATTCCTTGACCTCGCTGTTGCGGCAAACTGGAACAATAGAGCGCCCGGCCGCGGTTGGCAACTCTGCAACCCTGTTAATTCATTGAAAAATATAGAGAAATATTACTCGCCAAAGATTGACCTCGCGCCCGTCTTGGCCTAGGGTGCGGCGCTGGAATGCCCCGACGCGGCCGGCGAGCCAATCGCCGGACTCCTTGGTGTGTCCGAGATGGCGACACGGGCCGGACTTTTCGTCCGCACGGACGCGCCTTCACCCCTGAGACGGCACCGCCAAAATCCCGCCTTTTCCGTGCTATATGGATTGGGGGACGGCTGTCGCCGAAACGCGCGAGGCGGCGCCGAGCCGAAGCCCCGCGTCCCTTGAAACACAAAAGCCGAAGACCGAACCATGACGCTCACCACAAAGCCCTGGGAAGACCCCCGCCCGACCGGACTCCTCGTTCTCGCCGACGGAACGGTTATCGAGGGCCAAGGGTTTGGCGCCACCGGCTCCTCGGTCGGCGAAGTTTGCTTCAACACCGCGATGACCGGCTATCAGGAGATCCTCACCGATCCCTCCTACGCCGGCCAGATCATCACTTTCACCTTCCCGCACATCGGCAACGTCGGCACCAACGACGAGGACATCGAGACAGTCAACATGGCCGCCTCGTCCGGCGTGCGCGGCGCGATCCTGAAGACCGACATCACCGATCCATCCAACTGGCGTGCCGCGAAACACCTTGACCAGTGGCTGAAGGCGCGCGACATCGTCGGCCTTTCCGGCATCGACACCCGCGCGCTCACCGCGCTGATCCGCGAAAAGGGCATGCCCAACGCGGTCATCGCCCATGCGCCCGACGGCAGGTTCGACATCGAGGCGCTGAAGGCGGAAGCCGCGCAATGGCCCGGCCTTCTCGGCATGGACCTCGTCCCCATGGTCGCCACGACCCAGCGCTATACCTGGGACGAAACGACCTGGAGCCTCAAGAAGGGATACGGGCGTCAGGCAAATCCACGCTACAAGGTGGTGGCGGTCGACTATGGAATCAAGCGCAACATCCTCCGGCTTCTTGCAGACCAGGGCTGCGCACTGACCGTCGTGCCGCCGACCATGCCGGCCGAGGACATCCTGGCAATGGAGCCGGATGGGATCTTTCTGTCGAACGGCCCGGGCGATCCGGCTGCGACCGGCGACTACGCCGTGCCGGTGATCCGGGATCTCGTCGCCTCGGGCAAACCCATCTTCGGCATCTGCCTAGGCCACCAGATGCTGGCGTTGGCGCTCGGCGCGACGACGAAGAAGATGCACCAGGGCCACCACGGCGCCAACCATCCGGTGATGGACCACACCACCGACAAGGTCGAGATCACCTCCATGAACCACGGCTTCGCGGTCGATTCCGCAAGCCTGCCGGAGGGCATCGAAGAGACCCATGTCTCGCTCTTCGACGGCTCGAATTGCGGCCTCAGGGTCGCCGGCAAGCCGATCTTCTCCGTCCAGTACCACCCCGAGGCCTCGCCTGGCCCCAAGGACAGTCACTATCTCTTCACCCGCTTCCTGAACCACATCCGCGTCGCCCGCGGTGAGCCGGAAGTGCCGGAACACGCGGCGCCGGCCAACGACGCCGAGACGGCAGCCTGACCGACAAGCTGAACGACCGAAACCATGAGGGCCGCCACGAGCGGCCCTTTTCATGTCGGCAAAGCAGGCAGCCATCTCCGTCTTGACGCATTGTTAACCAGAAGGCCTGTCAACTTTTGGCGAAACGCTCAACACGGAAACCTGTCGGCATGTGGCTAAAAGCCCGGAATACCGCTGTCTTTTACCTCGCCCCGCGCCTCTCGGTCGCGATGGTTCTGCTCGCCACCGGCCTGCTCGGTTGCGGCGGGCCGGGCGACCTGATCGCCGACGAGGACAACAAGCGCACCCTGTGGCGGGCCGCCGCCGAGGCGCAATGCCTGGCCGAAACGCCGCCGGTCGAAACGCCGACCCTGAAGGCGATCGGCCCGGTCGACGGGCCCGATCCGGCCTGCGGCACGAAACACGCGTTCGAGCTTTCCGCCACGCCCACCGGCCATGTCGTCCTCGCGCCGGAGGCAACGCTTGCCTGCCCGATGATCCCCGCGCTCGACCAATGGGTGGAAACCGCCGTCCAGCCCGCCGCCGCGGAACACCTCGGCAGCCGGGTAACGGCGCTCACCGTCGCCGCCTCCTACGTCTGCCGCGGCCGCAACGGCAAGAAGGGCGCCCGCATCTCCGAGCACGCGCTTGCCAACGCCATCGACATTTCCGCCTTCCGCCTCGCCGACGGCCGCAAGGTCTCCGTCGAGACCGGCTGGAACGGCAGCGCCGACGAAAGCGCCTTTCTCCACGCGGTTCAGAAGGACGCCTGCAAGACCTTCACCACCGTCATCAGCCCCGACGGCGACCGCTACCACCAGACCCACTTCCACCTCGACCTCGCCCGCCGCAGCGCCGGCCCCGGCGGCTATCGCTATTGCAAATGAGGCATCTCGGTTCGCTGCGCCTGCGGGCGGTCGGGTAACGCAGCGCGCGGTTCACGCCGCTGGATGCCGGGTCTTCGCCCGGCATGACGCCTGAGAGGGAAGAGAAAGGCGGGGCACAACGAGCATTCAAGCGCGGAAACCGCAAGGGTCTCAGCGAGAACCTGCGGCCTTTTCCTGCCATTGCCTGAGCGCACCGTCCAAAGTGAGGTCCGGGTGTATGGGGCCGCCACGCCACCGTGACCGGTCAGGGCAGGTCGTGAGGATCCAGTTCCAGCACTCGAAGCCGGCCGCGATCGCCACCATGACCTGATCGTCATGCGCCATGCGGGCGAGCAGCCCGGTAATCTCATCATCAAGGCCCGGCCGGGCAAACCCCTTCTTCGCCATTACGAAGCGAAAAAACAGACCGAACTTGTCCGGCAGCCGGACATCGCCCGTCTTCTCGAAGTCGAGCAGATCGGCCATCGCCGGTGCGTAGCCCAATATCGCGGTATTGAAGAGCCTGTAGAGGCCGCGATTGCGGATCTTTTCCTCCCAGGACGTCCCCTGGGACAGATCGCCGAGGGGCCGATAGGACCTGGTTTCGGAGAAGTCGAGCGCGGCCAGCCTTCGCCCGGCCCTTGCTCGCTCCAAGCCATCGCAACGCGCATAGGCCGGATACCATTCTGACGCGATCCAGATGAGCCACGACAAGAAGTAATCCCGATTTTCCAGGTTGGTCCGCAAGGCCGGATAGCGCGTCGCGAAACCCTTGTCGAAAAGGATGTCCCGCGCAGCGACGCAGTCGCCGGCCTCAAGAGCGTCCCGATAGGCATGGAAGTCTTCGGGCGTCAAAAGCGCTTGCGCGGACGCCGGAATGTGGTCGTTCCACCGCGAAGGTTCATCCGTCAGCGAAGGGATGACGACCTCCCGCCCCGGCTCGTCACGCTTTTGCAGCGGCTCGGCCTGGGCCGGGCCAATCACCAAGAGGAGAAGAGAAAAAACAAAAGCGACAACATGCACCACCGAAACACCCGACCACAATTAGTGATTGAGGAACCTAGCGACACCGAAAACACAAAACAAGACTAAGGAATATTATCCTTACGCCGTCCACAAGCGCTCCTGCGAGATCTTTACCACCGTCATCGGCCCGGACGGCGACAGCCACCACCAGACCCACTTCCACCTCGACCTCGCCTGCCGCAGCGCCGGCCCCGGCGGCTATCGCTATTGCAAGTGAAGAGGCAGTAAGCAGTCCGCTCAGCGCGACCCGTCATTCTTCGCATACCACTGCATCAGCATCTGCAACTTCGCATCGCGGGTCAGAAGCGGTGGCCCGCCGCGCCATTGTGAGCGCTCAGAGCAATCGGTCACGACCCAGAGCCAGCATTCGGTTCGCATGGCCACATGCACTTCTGCGAGCCGCACGTCTTTCAAGCGGGCACGAAGTGCGGAAATTTCTCCGTCGAGCTCAGGAAAAGGCACGCCTTTCTTCTCGATCATAAGCCGGAAGAAGAGACCGACCTCATCGGCCAAGCGCACGTCACCCGTTCTCTCGAACGCCAGAATCTCCGCCATTGCGGGCACGTCACCATAAAGCGCCGTGAAGAAAAGCCGCTGCAGCCCAGCGTTGCGCACGTGCTCCCCGTCCGATGCGCCTTGAACAAGACCGTCCGGCGGACGATAGGGCGTGGTCTCCGACCGATCCAGCGAGACAAGCAAACGGCCAGCCTTTGAGCGCGCAAGACCATCACAGCGCGCGTAGGCCGGATACCACTCCTGCGCCACCCACATCAGCCAACGGCCATAATATTCCGGCTCGTCGAGATTGAGCCTCAACCCGGGATAGTGCGCCGCGAAGCCCTTGTCGAAGAGAATGTCCCGCGCAGCGGCGCAATCCTCTCTCTGCAGGGCAGTCTGGTAAGCGCGGAAATCCTCAGACGAGAGAAGCGCCTGTGCCGACGCCGGAATGTGGTCGAACCAACGGGATGACTCGTCTGACAGCGACGGGATGACAACCTCCCGCCCCGGCTCGTCACGCTTTTGCAGCGGTTCGGCGTGGAGAGGTAGCAGCGACAGGAGGATGTAGGTGAGGAAGAGAACAAGGAGGCGAGGCACAACCACAATCCATCAACAACCAATAATTGCATTAACTGCATATTGCTACAATTTATAACAACCAGCAACATCAACGCGTCTCAGCAGACGCTTATGCCGCCTGCTAACCCGATCTACACATGCAAACCATCATCTCTACGAGAGTGGAAAACACAGAATGTTTGTAGTAATATGAAGTATCAAGCACACGGATTCTCTAAATGCTAATTGTTTATCTGGACGACAGCGGAACCGAAAGAAGTTCAAAAGTCGTAACCCTTGCCGGATATGCGGGCTCAAGCGAAGGATGGTCGGAGTTCGAGGAAAAATCGAATGGGATAATGAGGAATTACGAAATCTCATTACTCCATACCAAAGAATTCCACGACACCAAGAGTGACTTCACAGAATGGAGTCGAATAAAAAAACAAACGTTTATTCAGGAATTATATCAAGCAGCAAGTGAGACCATCAGCGTTGGCATCAGCATATCGGTGCTCAAAGAAACTTTCGTATCGTCAAAAGCGCCAACCGGTCTGAGCAAAAACACATCCCCGATCGGATATTGTTTCAACGCAATATTGGATTGGATCCTAAGGGATGAACACATCACCACCACTTGGCAAAATGATGGCATACGTTTTGAAATTGAAGACGGAAACGCCAACAATAGTGACATCAAAAGAATATACAGCGCGATCAGGGGACAGCACGCACTAGAAGACAAACTGTAGAGCGATTCAGATCGCAGATTTCTATGCGTTCTATTCTCGCAGACTCGCGAATAGCCTCATTGACAACCCCGATACAAAACACCCCGCCATCCTGCGATTAGCATACAGACGCTTGCCCCACTTAGGGCGTGTGGCAACGGAGTTTTACGCGTGATTTCAAATAGCTTCTCTTTCGCAGCTATGCCCTGTCGGTGAGCTAAAGATACCCCTCAATTCCCACCCTCAAGCAAACGCCTTGCGATCACCTGCGCCTGGATTTCCGCAGCCCCCTCGAAAATGTTGAGGATGCGAGCGTCGCAGAGGACGCGGCTGACCGGATATTCGAGCGCGAAGCCGTTGCCGCCGTGGATCTGGACAGCGTTGTCGGCATTGGCCCAGGCGACGCGGGCGGCAAGAAGCTTCGCCATGCCGGCTTCGAGGTCGCAACGTTCGCCGGAGTCCTTCTCGCGGGCGGAGAAATAGGTGAGCTGGCGCGCGATCATGATCTCGACGGCCATCATGGCGAGCTTGTCGGCGACGCGCGGGAAGGCGACGAGCGGCTTGCCGAACTGGACCCGCTCCTGGGCGTAGCGAAGCGCCAGGTCGAGCGCCGATTGGGCAACGCCGATGGCGCGGGCCGCCGTCTGGATGCGGGCCGATTCGAAGGTCTGCATGAGCTGCTTGAAGCCCTGCCCCTCGTCGCCGCCGAGGAGGTTCTCCGCCTTGACCTCGAAACCGTCGAAGCCGATCTCGAATTCCTTCATGCCGCGATAGCCGAGAACCTCGATCTCGCCGCCGGTCATGCCGTCGGCCGGGAACGGATCGGCATCGTCGCCGCGCGGTTTTTCCGCCAACAGCATGGAAAGGCCACGATAGCCCTTCTCGTCCGGGTTGGTGCGCACCAGAAGCGTCATCAGGTCGGCGCGGACCGGATGGGTGATCCAGGTCTTGTTGCCGGTCACCTTGTAGACGTCGCCATCCTTCACCGCCCGCGTCTTCAGGCTGGCCAGGTCGGAGCCGGTGTTCGGCTCGGTGAAAACCGCCGTCGGCAGCACCGTGCCCGACGCGATCAGCGGTAACCACTTCTGCTTTTGATCCTCCGTGCCGCCGCCGAGGATGAGTTCGGCGGCAATCTCGGAGCGCGTGCCGAGCGAGCCGACGCCGATATAGGCCCGGCTCAGTTCCTCGGAGACGACGCACATGGATTCCTTCGGCAGGCCAAGGCCGCCGTATTCCTCCGGGATCGTCAGGCCGAAGACGCCGAGCTCCGCCATACCCTCGATGACCTCCAGCGGGATATAGGCGTTCTTCAGGTGCCACTCGTGGGCGTGCGGCAGCACCTCGGCCTCGGCGAAGCGCCGCATTTCGGCGCGGAACGCGTCATAGGTCTCGTCGAGGGCGGCGTTGCCGATCGTCGCCGCGCCCTCCGCCGCGATCATCAGTTCGACGAGCCGCGCGCGCGTTTCTGTCGTATTGCCGGTGGCGAGAAACCAGGCGACCGCATTGTTGTCGGCCAGCGTTACCACATCGGCCGCATCGAGGCCGAGGTCGGTCGGCCGGACGATCTCGCCCTGGCTCATCGGAATGCCGCCTATCGCCTGGGCGAGATATTCGCCGAAGCCGATGCGGACGATCAGCGCCTCCGTCTCGCCCCAGGCGCCATGGTCGACGAGCCGGTCAACATAGTCGCGCAGCTCCTTCAGCGCTTCCAGATAGGTGCCGTACCAGGCAAGACCGTGGGTCGCCCGCTGGGCCGCCTCCACCCGGCGGCTCGACACCCGCCCCTCCTCGCACATCGCCTGGCCGAGGGCGGCCCGCGCCTTGCCGACGAAGGAGGAAAACGCCTTGACCGCCCCTTCCGCGTAAGCCTGGACAGCCGCCGCATCAAGCGCGTCGATCGCATCCCCGGTCATGCTCATGGGAGCCATCCCCAAAACGTTTCATCCCCAGACCCGAGCCCGCTCTTGCAGCGGCCTTTTTATTGAGGGCACACTTTCGCAAATGAGGAAGCGGGCGCAATCCGTCTTTGGACGCATTCCCGTCGTGCGCGGCAGATAACATCGGCGGAAATGCAGGGGACAGGCGACCGGAGACCCGAAAAGCGTATTATCGAGATGCCATTCATGAAGATTCCTCCCTCCGCACTGCGGGTTTATATCGTCATCCGCCGCGTCCTCGGCGACGCCGTCGGCCACTTCTACAACGACGACGGATGGGCGCTCGCCAGCCATGTCGCGCTGACGGCGCTGATGGCGCTGTTCCCGTTCCTGATCTTCTGTTCCGCGCTTGCCGCCATGCTGATGGGATCGAACGAGCTCGCCGAGGAGGTCGCCTCGATCCTGCTCGATGTGCTGCCGAAACAGATCGCCGGCAGCCTGTCGACGGAAATCCACACGGTGCTGACGGTGCCGCGCGGCGATCTCCTCACCGTCGGCATCCTGCTCGCCGTTTGGTTTGCCTCATCGGGGGTGGAAGCGCTTCGCGCCGCGCTCAACCGCGCCTACCGAATGCGCGAGAACCGCTCGGTCTTTCTTCTGCGCACCCAGAGCATCTTCTTCGTCATACTCGGCGCCGGCGGCGTCCTTGCGCTCGCTTTCCTCGTCGTCCTCGCCCCGCTCGGCTGGGCGACAGCGCTGAAATGGGCTCCCTGGCTGCAGCCCTTTTCCTACAGCTTCACCGTCACCCGCCTCATCGCCGCAACGATCATCCTGCTCGTCGGCCTCATCGTCAGCCACGGGTTCCTGCCCGCCGGCCGCCGGCCGGTCACCCAGCTCTGGCCGGGCATTCTCCTCACGCTCGTGCTGTGGATGATCGCCGGCTCGCTCTTCGGCGCCTATCTGAAAAGCTTCGCCAACTACGTCTCGACCTATGCCGGCCTCGCCGGCGTCATGACCGCGCTGGTCTTTCTCTATCTCGTCGCCGCGCTGTTCATCCTCGGCGGAGAACTGAACGCCGCGATTCTGCGCTACCGCGCCGAGCGGACGCAAATCCGCCAGGACGTGAACGACGGCAAGGCTGGCTGACGGCCGCCGCGGAACCGGCCGTCACGCTTTGGCGCCGCCGCGCGAGGTCACCGCAACCGCTCCCGCCGTCACCGCCATGCCGAATACCTGGACGAGCGTCAGCGTCTCGCCGAAAAGGCCCCAGGCGATCAGCGCCGTGATCACCGGCACGAGATAGAAGAGCGAGGCGATCCGCGACACCGCGCCCCAGCGGATCAGCATCATCAGGAGCGTGATCGCACCGATGGAGAGGACGAACACCAGCCAGCCGAGCGCGAAGAGGAATTCCGCCGACCAGGTGATCTGAAAGGATTCAAAGACGAGCGCCCCGAGGCCGACGACGAGGAGCGCGCCGGAATATTGCAGCACCGAGCCGGTACGCAAGTCGACGCCGGTCGCGAACCGCTTCTGGTATATCGTGCCGAGGGTGATAGAGGCGGTGCCGATCAGCACCGGCACGACGGTGCCGACCGAAATGCCCGCGCCGACGACGTCAAGCTTGGGGGCTAGCACGAGGCTAACGCCGACGAGGCCGACGAGAAGACCGAACCACATCTTCGGCTCTACCCGTTCGCCGAGGATTGGCCCGGCGGCGAGCGCGGTCAGCAGCGGCTGCAGCCCGACGATGAGCGCGGCGACGCCGGCCGGCATGCCGCGATCGATCGCCCAGAAGACCCCGCCGAGATAGAAGCCGTGGAGCAGCATGCCGGAAACGACGGCATGGAAGCCCTGTCGGACGCCTGGCAACGGCGCGCGGCCGACAACGACAAGCGCCAGCATGACCAAGACGACGATACCGAAGCGAATGCTGAGGAAGGAGAGCGGCTCGGACCACGGAGCGCCCATCCGCGCGCCGATGTAACCGGTCGACCACAGGAGCACGAAGACGGCCGGCGTCAAACGGACGAGAAGAGAAGTGCTGGATCCGGTCACAGAAAAACTCCTGGGAAAGCGGCAAGAGCCCCATGCAGATGAAGAAGCCCCGTCGCCGACGGGTTTGTCTTCGACAAGACGAACGCGATCGGAGATAGGGCTTTTGCGAAGCAAGAGTGGGCCGGAGACCGCCCGGAATCAACCACTATTCGTAGCATGCGTGATCAGGGCTGGGCATACCTGGCGGGAAATGGGCATGAAGACGACGAAACTGAATCGGAAAAACCTTGCGCCAAACGGAAAAATCTATGCTGCCGCCACAAGAATTCTGCGCCTATGTGCTCCGTCGCCGCAGTCCAAATCGCTGTTTCGCGTCGAAAATGCAAACGTCAAGGAATGAAGCCGTTTGCCTTTGCAACGCGGCCGACTTGGCGGCAATGGGCTGTCCGTTGTGATACGGACATGTCCGCCAGTTGTGCCTTCTGACCCATCGTCATCATGGTCAGATTGGATGAGAATTCCATGTCCTCGGCCGGCACGTGTTTGTCGATGTAGGCGGCAATGGCATCCTGATCGTAGGTCAGGCCGCAAGCCTCTTCCGATGCGAGCAGGTCGCCGAGTGCCATGGCGACATTCATTCGCTCCAGATCGGACCAGGCGAGGGCCGGGCCAGCCAAGGACAGGAAGCCGACGGCGAGGATGAGAGGCTTCATTCGACGGTCTCCTCGATGAGGACCGTCTTGCCTCGGGTGAAAAGAACGAAGAGGCCGAGGATGATGTCTCCGGCTACCCACACGAAAATAAGCAGACCCGTGCCGATCGTGCCGCCTATCGCGGCGCCGGCCTGCTCGGCATCGTTTTGCAGGTCACCTGCCATCTGACCCAGCTTAGACCAATAGGCAATGAGCCACACGATCATCAGCAGGTTGAAAACAATAAACATCCACTTCACGAGCTTTCCCATAAAACTGCGTTTACGGGTTTCGGTTCTCACAATTTTTGCCATCGCCCAGCTCCTCTACAATTTTCACGGGCAGTCTAGACGACCACGATTCTCCGTCAATTATTTGCAACGTAAGATTGCCTATGCCGCGCTCTTTTCGAAAATGAGAAAGAGGTTGTTCGCCGGCATCGGCAGGATCTCGACGGGGCTGAGACCCACGGCCTGCGCGCGCACCGTGACAACGCCGGCATCCCTGAGGCCCCAAGCGGGGTCGCGCGCCTTCAGGTCCGTGTCGAACCGCTTGTTGCTCTCGGCGTTGAAATGGCCATCGATGAGGAACGGGCCGTAGATCATCAGCCGTCCGCCCGGCGCGAGACGGCGCCCGGCTGCAGCCAGGATGCCGGTCGTCACCGCGATCGGCGCGATGTGGAGCACATTGATGACGAGAATGCCGGCGAGATCGCCCACGCCGTCCGCCCCGCCCGGGCCCGCGTCCCACCGCTCCACCGCGGCATCGACGAGCGCCGCCGGCCGGACGTTCTCTAGCCCCGTCTCGTCACGCCATGCCTCGATGCTTTCCAGATGCCGCGCCTCGCGATCGCTCGGCCACCAGGTGAACGAGGGGAATGCGGCGCCGAGCGCCATCACGTGTTGGCCCGAACCGGAACCGACCTCAAGGACGTCGCCAGCGCGACCCGCCTCCATCCACGGCGTCATCGCCCGCCCCACAGCCTCGAGGACCGGCACGCGGTTCCGATGAAAGGCGGGCGTATCGAGGCGGGGATCGTCCTTGCCCGCCAGGCGCGAGTTGATCGGGAATTCCGGACCGGGCATCGAGGCTCCTTTCGACGGCAAGCGTATGGCGCGTCAGATTCGTCGTCGCCGTTGCTGGACTGTAACGCCCCCGGCCGCGCCCGTCAGAGCGGAGAGTCACAGCCACTGACGAAAACCGCATCGCGCGCCCTAACCTCCCCCAAGTGAAGTATATACGAACATTGCTATTTCATTACGGTGCATGTCCGTAACCGGTGAACGCGCAACCGACACCGGAAAAATCCGACAACAGCCAAAACGTGACGCGCATCACACCGGTCGGACGGGGGACCGCTTATCGTCCACCCATCGAACGAAACGCAACGACCGGCGCCAGGCGCCAGCGAGTTGGACCAGAGACCCGGAAAGGACAACGCCATGATCGGCAGAGCCACTTTCACCGCCCTCGCCCTGGCTATCGCGGCGACGGCTGTCGCCTCCGCCCCTGCCAGCGCCGGCAACAACAACGACAAGCAGGCCTACATCGAGCGCATGCTGGAAAACGAGGCCAATGGCGGCCCCACTATCGAAGGCGGGATCGCGCGCGGCCAGAATCGCCACCGGATCTGCCAATACCTGGAGCGCCCGGCCTACGACGAGGATGGCTATCCGACGACCGTCCTGAAGAAGACCTGCTGGTTCGAATAGGCCTCGGGCAAGGCCCCAAAAAGGGGCCGAATGAGACACACGAGACGATGCGAAGACATGCAGTCCTCGCTTCGTACCCGGCCGGCATCTTATCGTCGCCCCCCGGTGCCGGTCGGGTAACTTTTCAGCGCGGCTCCGCACCACAGCAAAGGCGCGTCAGCAACGGAAACGCCGCCACCCGACCGGGTGGGCGGCGTTTTTGCGTGGACGCCGGCCTTGCCGCACATCTCGCCCTCTTTCCGTCCCATGCCCGGACCGCTAAGACAGGGAGACCGGGGCCGGGGAAAACCGTTTCCATCCGCCCCAACGGGTCGCACCGGCCTCGTCGTGCCTTCACGGTCGACAGTACCGCCCCGCCGCGACCCCCGACACGGAGGAAACACCGATGAGCGATCTCGAAATCGCCCGCGCGGCCCGCAAGCAGCCGATCACAGACATTGCGCACAAGCTCGATATTCCGCCCGAAGCGGTCATTCCCTTCGGCCATGACAAGGCGAAGATTGCCGCCGATTTCCTCCGCTCGCTGGATAGCCGTCCCGACGGCCGCCTCATCCTCGTCACCGCCATTTCGCCAACGCCGGCCGGAGAGGGCAAGACGACAACCACGGTCGGCCTCGGCGACGGGCTCGCCCGCATCGGCAAGAAGACGGCGATCTGCCTGCGCGAACCCTCACTCGGTCCCTGCTTCGGCATGAAGGGCGGCGCGGCCGGCGGCGGCCATGCCCAGATTGTGCCCATGGAGGACATCAACCTCCACTTCACCGGCGATTTCCACGCCATCACCGCGGCCCACAACCTCCTCGCGGCGATGATCGACAACCACATCTACTGGGGCAACGCCCTCGACATCGACACCCGCCGCATCACCTGGCGCCGCGTTGTCGACATCAACGACCGGGCGCTACGCGAGATCGTCGTCGCGCTCGGCGGCGCGCCGAACGGGTTCCCGCGCGAAAGCGGTTTCGACATCACCGTCGCCTCCGAGATCATGGCGATCCTCTGCCTTGCCCGCGACCTCGCCGACCTGCGTGCCCGCCTCGGCCGCATCGTCATCGGCCAGCGCCGCGACCGCACACCCGTCACCTGCCGCGACCTGAAGGCCGACGGCGCCATGACCGTCCTCCTGAAGGAGGCGATGCAGCCCAATCTCGTCCAGACGCTGGAAAACACGCCGGCCTTCGTTCACGGTGGCCCCTTCGCCAATATCGCCCATGGCTGCAACTCGCTCGTCGCCACCCGCGCCGGCCTGAAGCTTGCCGACTATGTGGTAACGGAGGCCGGTTTCGGCGCCGATCTCGGAGCGGAGAAGTTCTTCGACATCAAGTGCCGCAAGGGCGGCCTCGCCCCCGATGCGGTCGTCATCGTCGCCACTGTTCGCGCCCTCAAGATGAACGGCGGCGTAGCACGCGAAAACCTCGGCGCGGAGAACATCGCGGCGGTGGAGGAGGGCTGTGCCAACCTCGGCCGGCACATCGCCAACGTCAAGCAATACGGCGTCCCCGTCGTCGTTGCCCTCAACCATTTCACCGCCGACACCGATGCCGAGATAGCCGCCGTCAGCCGCTACTGCGGTGACCATGGCGTCGAGGCGATCGTCTGCCGCCACTGGGCGGAGGGCTCGGCCGGCACTGTGGAGATCGCCACCCGCGTCGCGGAAATGGCCGATGCCGGCACGGCGAAGTTTACTCCGCTCTACGACGACGCCATGCCGCTCATCGAGAAGATAGAGACAGTCGCGACGCGGATCTACCACGCCGGCGAAATTGTCGCGTCCGAGACCGTCCGTGAGCAATTGCGCAGATGGGAGGAGGAGGGCTATTCTGACCTCCCGATCTGCATGGCCAAGACCCAATACAGCTTTTCGACAGATCCCGGACTGCGCGGCGCTCCCAGCGGTCACAGCGTGCCCGTGCGCGAAGTCCGACTCGCCGCCGGCGCCGGTTTCATCGTCGTCATCTGCGGGGAAATCATGACCATGCCGGGCCTTCCGCGAGTTCCCGCAGCGGAGGCCATCGGGCTGGATGACGACGGATTGATCGAAGGCCTGTTCTGACAATGACGGGCCTTGACGCGCCCGGTACCGGGTCGATCCGCACGCTCCTCCGGACACGTCAGCGAGGTTCCGCGCGATGAACGGCTATTCCGTCTTCTCCCTTCTTCGCCATGGCTTTTCCCCCCGCTTCGACTGGCCGCGCGCCTGGCGTCCGGCCGAGCCGAAATCCGCCTATGACGTCATCATCATCGGCGGCGGTGGCCATGGCCTGGCCACCGCCTACTACCTGGCCAGGGAGCACGACATCACCAATGTCGCGGTGATCGAGCGTGGCTGGATCGGCGGCGGCAATTCCGGCCGCAACACCACCATCATCCGCTCCAACTACCTGGAGGACTCCTCGGCGGCGCTCTACGATCACGCGCTGACGCTGTGGACGACCCTTGGCCGCGACATTAATTTCAACATCATGATGAGCCATCGCGGCGTCCTCAACCTCGCCCACGACGAGATGGAGGTGCGCCAGTTGAAACGCCGGGTGGAGGCCAATCGCCTCAACGGTATCGAGGGCGAGTGGCTCGACACGAAGGCGGTCGCCGACTTCTGCCCGATCCTCAACACCGGCCCCGACATCCGCTACCCCATTCTCGGCGCGACGCTGCAGCGGACCGGCGGCATCAACCGCCACGACGCCGTCGTCTGGGGCCTGGCACGGGCGGCAAGCGCCCTCGGCATCGACATCATCCAGAACTGCGAGGTCACGGCAATCAACACCGAAGCCGGGACCGTCACCGGCGTGGAGACCCGCTACGGCACGATCCGCGCGCCCAAGGTGGCGAGTGTCGTTGCCGGCCATTCCGGCGTCATCGCCAAGATGATCGGCCTGCGCCTGCCGATCGAGAGCCATCCCCTGCAGGCCCTCGTCTCCGAACCCGTCAAGCCGATGAATCCGACCGTCATCATGTCGAACGCGGTGCATGCCTATTGCTCGCAGTCGGACAAGGGCGAACTCGTCATCGGAGCCGGCATCGACCCGCACGTGAGCTATACCCAGCGCGGCGGCTTCGCCATCATCGAGGAGCAGATAGCCGCACTGATCGAGCTGATCCCGGCGCTCTCGCGCCTCAGGATGATGCGGCAATGGGGCGGCATCGTCGATGTGACGCCCGACGCGAGCCCGCTCATCACCAGGACGCCCGTGACAGGCTTCTACATGAATTGCGGCTGGGGCACCGGCGGCTGGAAGGCGACGCCGGGCTCGGGAAACGTCTTCGCCGACCTCATCGCCAACGACGAACCGAACGCCCTCGCCGCCCCCTTCGCCCTCGACCGCTTTGCCTCCGGTGCCCTCGTCGCCGAACACGGCGCGGCGGCCGTGGCGCACTGACACAAGGCGAACAAAAACACGAAACGGGACCGGAGCCCGCCATGTTCATAATCACCTGCCCCTACTGCGGCCCACGCGACCAGAGCGAGTTTGCCTACGCCGGCGAGGCCCATCGCACCCGTCCCGCCGATCCGGCCGCGCTCAGCGATACGGACTGGGCCGACTACCTCTTCGCGCGCAGCAACGAAAAGGGCGTCCACGCCGAACGATGGGTCCACGCGGCCGGCTGCCGGCGCTGCTTCAACGCCCTGCGCAACACCGCGACCGACCGCTTCCTTGCCTTCTATGCGATCGGCACCCCCAAGCCCGAGGTCACCGAAGCAACGCCGGAAACGCCCTGCGGTGAACAGATCGGCTCGGGCAACGATGCGATAAAGGTCGAACGGCCGGCCGCAGACGGAACCGGCGACAGCAGCGTCGATGGCGCGGGAGACCGGCCATGAGCGAGGGCCCCTGCCGCCTGCGTCAAGGCGGCCTCATCGACCGTGAGCGCGTCGTGCACTTTTCCTTCGACGATCGCACCTACACCGGCCATCCCGGCGACACGCTCGCCTCCGCGCTTCTCGCGCACGACATCCACATGGTCGCCCGCTCATTCAAGTATCACCGCCCGCGCGGCATCGTGGGCGCCGGCAGCGAGGACCCCGCCGCCCTCGTCCAAATCGGACGCGATCCGCAGGTCGACGCCAACACCCGCGCCACCGAGCAGGAGATCTGGGAGGGGCTGGAGGCCTTTCCGCAAAACTGCTGGCCGTCGCTGAAGCACGACTTCCGCGCCGCCTACGACTTTTTCGCCCGCTTCCTCACCTCCGGTTTCTACTACAAGACCTTCATGGGGCCGCCCGCTGACTGGGCGACCTTCGAGCCGATGGTCCGCCATATCGCCGGCATGGGGCGCGCGCCGAAAGAGCCCGACCCGGATGCCTACGAGAGCATCAACCGCCATTGCGACGTGCTCGTCATCGGCGCCGGCCCCGCCGGCCTGATGGCGGCGCGCACGGCGGCCCGCGCCGGCGCCCGCGTCATCCTCGCCGAGGAAACCCCCGCGCTCGGCGGACGGCTTCTCAGCATTCCGGCAACGGGACCCGAAGCAATGACCCTGGACGGGCTTGCCGGCCCTGACTGGGCGGCACGGATCGGCGATGAGCTCCGGGAAAACGACGCTGTCACGGTGCTGACCCGCACCGCCGCCAGCGGCTACTACGCCGACAATTTCGTCATCCTGTGGGAGAAGGTCACCGACCATCTGCCGCCGACCGAGCGCCACCTCAGCGAACCGCGCCAGCGGCTGTGGCGGGTCCGCGCCCGCCAGGTTGTGATCGCCACCGGCGCCGTCGAGCGCGCCCTGGTGTTCCACAAAAACGATCGCCCCGGCATCATGCTGGCGAGCGCGGTCAGGACCTACCTCCACCGCTATGCCGTCAGGCCCGGCAGGAACACGGCCGTCTTCACCAACAACGACAGCGCCTGGCAGACGGCCTTCGACCTGCAGGACTGCGGCGCGGCCGTCACCGTCATCATCGATTCCCGCCGTACCGTCGACGCCGACCTGAAACGCATGGCGGCGGCGCGCGACATTCCGGTCAGGACGAACAGCGTCGTCGTCGACACCAATGGCCGGCACAAGCTCTCTGAGATCGTGCTATCGCGGCGGCGTGGCAAAGGCATCGGCCCGACGATGGAATCCTTCGAGACCGACCTCCTCGCCATCTCGGGCGGTTGGTCGCCGAATGTCGCGCTCTTTGCACAGTCGCGCGGGCAACTGCGCTGGGACGATTCGCTGGCAAGCTTCGTGCCCGGCCGCTCCTGGCAGGCGGAATGCTCGGCCGGCAGCGCCAACGGCATGATCACCCTCGCCGACTGCCTCGGTGAAGGCGTCGAGGCCGGTCTTGGAGCAGCAAGGCGGGCAGGCTTTTCCGCCGCGCCGATGCCGCTCCCCGCAATCGAGCGGGCGGAACCCGAACCCCGTGCGATCGAAGCGCTATGGTCCGCGCCGCACAAGGGATCGCCCACCTCGACCAAGGCCTTCGTCGACTTGCAAGACGACGTCAAGACGACCGACCTGTGGCTCGCCGTTCGCGAGGGCTATACCTCGGTCGAGCACGCCAAGCGATACACAACGATGGGCATGGGCCCCGATCAGGGCAAGATCTCGAATCTCAATGCCCTCGGCATCATCGCCGATGCGCTGGGCCTCACGCCTGCCGAGATCGGCACGACAACCTTTCGCCAGCCCTGGAAGCCGCTCACCTTCGGCGCCATCGCCGGCCAGCATGTCGGTCCGCTCTTCCAGCCCCGGCGCACCACGCCGATGCACGAATGGCACGTCGCGGCCGATGCGCTCTTCGAGCCGGTCGGCGACTGGTTGCGCCCGCGTGCTTATCCAAGGCCCGGCGAGGATTTCGACAAGGCCGTCCAGCGCGAGGCCAAGGCGGTGCGTCAGACCGCCGGCATCCTCGATGCCTCCACCCTCGGCAAGATCGACATCCGCGGCCGCGACGCCCGCGTCTTTCTCAACCGCGTCTATGCCAACGGCTGGTCGTCGCTCAGCCCCGGCCGCTGCCGCTACGGGCTGATGCTCGGCGAGGACGGCATGGTCTTCGACGACGGCGTCACCGCCGCCATCGCGGACGACCATTTCCACATGACGACGACGACCGGCGGCGCGGCCCATGTGCTCGCCCATCTGGAAGACTATCTCCAGACCGAATGGCCAGATCTCGACGTCTATCTGACGAGCGTGACGGAAGAATGGGCCGTTGCCTCCGTCGCCGGGCCGCAGAGTGCAGCGATCGTGAAGGCCGTCTGCGACGATTTCGATCCCGACCCGGCCGTCTTCCCCTTCATGACATGGCGCGAGGCGCAGATCGGCGGCGTTCCGGCACGCATCTTCCGCGTCTCCTTTACCGGCGAACTCTCCTACGAGATCAACGTCCCGGCAAGCTACGGCCTGGCGCTGTGGGAAGCGCTGATCGAGGCCGGCCGGCCCCACCGGCTCGTCCCCTACGGCACCGAGGCGATGCACCTCCTGCGCGCGGAAAAGGGCTTCATCATCGTCGGCCAGGAGACCGACGGCACCATGACGCCCGCCGATCTCGGCATGGGGGCGATGGTGGAGAAGAAGAAGGGCGATTTCATCGGCAGGCGGTCGCTTGCCCGCCTCGATACGCTGCGCACCGGCAGAAAACAGCTCGTCGGCCTCCTCACCGAGGATCCTGAAGCGGTGCCGATGGAGGGCTCCCAGATCATCGAAACCGCACATGAGCCCACCCCGCCGGTGCCGATGATCGGCCATGTGACATCGAGCTACAGGAGCCCGACGCTCGGGCGCTCCATCGCGCTTGCCGTGGTCAAGGGGGGCCACGCCCGCATGGGCGAAACGGTCTATATCGCCCGGGCAGGCGCCGCGCCGCTCCCCGCGACGACCGTCGGCACCGATTTCCTGGCACACCGGGGAGAGCAGGAATGACCGACATGAAACGCCGCTCGCCACTCGCTCACCGCACGCCAATCCAGTCGGGCAACGGCGCGCTGAGACTCGCCGAACGCCCCTTCCTCGGAAAGCTCATTCTGCGGCTCGACCTTGCCGCCCATGGCGGCTCCATCGCCGGCATTCTCGGCACCCAGCTTCCGCCGGCCTCGCCGCAAACAGCAACGGCGGGCAACGTTACCGCCCTCTGGCTCGGCCCGAACGAGTGGATGCTCGTCACCCCACCGGGCGCCGAGACAGAGCTCGCCGACCGGCTTGAAGGCGCCCTGGTCGACCGGCCGCATCAGGTCGTCGCCGTTTCCGACTATTACACGACGCTGGAACTCGACGGACCGAAGGCGCGCGAGACGCTGATGAAACTGACAACCCTCGACCTTGACCCGCGCGCCTTCAGGACCGGCGAGGTGCGCGCCACCGCGATGGCCAGGGCCCACGCGGTCCTGCATCTGGCGAGCGACGCCCCCGAAACCGTCTTCGGCCTTTACGTGCGCTGGTCGATGGCGGATTACCTGTGGTGCCTCATCGCCAATGCCGGCCGTCCGTTCGGCCTACCGCCGCAAGCGCCCGTCGACGGCGAGAGGCTGGTGGTGTAGTCCTTTTTCGCGAAATCATCCGCGACCCTACAAGAACGCCAAAACAGCAGCAAAGGCAGAAGACCAATGAGCGACGAGATGCGTGAGGGCGAAATCGCCCTTTCCTTCGACCCGGCGAAAGCCGAACCCGATGCTGGCGTCATCTTCATCGGCCGCATCCGCTCGCCCTGGAACGAGCGCAAGGACTGCCCGCGCAACACCGCCCCCTCGTTCGCCACCGGCGCCGATGGCATGATCGAGATCGACGAAGCCTATCGCGCCGGCATGAAGGGGCTGGAGGACGCCAAGCACGTCTTCGTCCTCTACTGGATGGACAAGGCGCGCCGAGACCTGATCGTCCAGAACCCCGGCCATTCTGACGGCCCGCGCGGCGTCTTCTCACTGCGCTCGCCGATCCGCCCCAACCCGATTGCGCTCGCCCGTGTCGAGGTCACCGGCATCGACAAGGAAGCCGGCACCATCGGCATTCGCGGCATGGATTGCCTCGACGGCACGCCGCTCCTCGACGTCAAGCCCTACATCGCGCGTAACGACACCGAAGCGTCCTCGGGGAAGTAGGAAAAGGGCTCTTTCCGCTCCCTGGCCGTTTCGCGCCTGCGGCGCTTGGCCTTGCACGAGCGCAGCCTAGCCGGCCGGGCCGCGCTTGCGGCCTGTCGGGGGGATGCGGTGAAGAGAGTGCGCCATGCTGCACTCATCGATCCCGAAGGGCTGGCAAGCAGAGAGTACGGCCGGCGCGCATGCGCCCGCCCTCGCGGAGGTTAGCTTGCGCTCAACCGTGAGCGAACAGCCCCCCTACCGCTTCAGCGGCTTGTACTTGATGCGATGGGGGTTGGCCGCTTCCGCGCCGAGCCGGCGAACCTTGTCCTTCTCATAATCCTCGAAGTTACCCTCGAACCACTCCACGTGGCTGTCGCCTTCGAAGGCGAGGATGTGGGTGGCGAGCCGGTCGAGGAACATGCGGTCATGGCTGATGACGACGGCGCAGCCGGCGAAATCTTCGAGCGCATCTTCCAACGCGGCCAGCGTCTCGGTGTCCAGGTCGTTGGTCGGTTCGTCGAGAAGGAGAACGTTGGCGCCCGATTTCAGGATCTTGGCGAGGTGCACGCGGTTGCGCTGGCCACCCGACAGCGAGCCGACTTTCTGCTGCTGGTCCCCACCCTTGAAATTGAAGGCCGAGCAATAGGCGCGCGAATTGATCTCCCGCTTGCCCAGATAAATGATGTCGTTGCCCTCGGAGATCTCTTCCCAGACCGTCTTCTTGGAATCGAGCGCATCGCGCGACTGGTCGACGTAGCCGAGGTCCACCGTATCGCCGATGGCAATCGTGCCGGAATCCGGCGTCTCCTGACCAGTGATCATGCGAAAGAGCGTCGACTTGCCAACACCGTTCGGGCCGATGACGCCGACGATGCCGCCCGGCGGCAGGCTGAACGACAGATCGTCGATGAGGAGCCGGTCGCCATAGCCCTTGGTCAGCGCCGCCACGTCGATGACGTTCTGGCCGAGGCGTTCGCCGGCCGGGATGACGATCTGCGTCGCGCTCGGCACACGGTCGGCGTTGCGCTGGACGAGTTCGTCATAGGCCCGGATACGCGCCTTGGACTTGGCCTGCCGCGCCTTCGGGCTCGCTGCCATCCACTCGCGCTCGCGATCGACGACTTTCTGGCGGGCGGCGTCCTCGCGCTGCTCCTGGGCGTAGCGCTTGGCCTTCTTCTCCAGATAGACGGAATAGTTGCCCTCGTAGGGGATGCCGCGTCCGCGATCGAGTTCCAGGATCCAGCCGGTGACATTATCGAGGAAATAGCGGTCATGGGTGATGATCAGCACCGACCCCTTGTATTCCCTCAGGTGCTTTTCCAGCCACGCCACGGTTTCCGCATCGAGATGGTTGGTCGGCTCGTCGAGGAGGATGAGATCGGGCTCTTCCAGCAAGAGCCGGCAGAGCGCCACGCGGCGCTTCTCGCCGCCGGAGAGATTGTCGACGGCCGCCTCGCCCGGCGGGCAGCGGAGCGCGTCCATCGCCATTTCCACCTGGCTGTCGAGATCCCACAGGTTCTGCGCATCAATCTTGTCCTGGAGCTCGGCCCCCTCCGCCGCGGTCTCGTCGGAGTAGTTCATCATCAGCTCGTTGTAGCGGTCGAGGAGCGCCTGCTTTTCGCGCACGCCTTCCATGACGTTGCCCAGGACGTCCTTGTCCGGATCGAGCTGCGGCTCCTGTGGCAGGTAGCCGACCGTTGCGCCCTCGGCGAGCCATGCCTCGCCGGTGAACTCCTTGTCGAGGCCGGCCATGATCCGCAGGAGCGTCGACTTGCCCGATCCGTTGACACCCAGGACGCCGATCTTGGCGTCCGGATAAAATGACAGATTGATGTTCTCCAGCACGCGCTTGCCGCTATAGGCCTTCGACAGGCCGTGCATATGGTAGATGAACTGCCGCGCCATGGCTCGGTCCCTCGCTCCGTCTCAACAATCTCGGGAATGGCGCACTTGTAGAGAAGGACGGCGGCAAGGGCAACGGCTATTCCCCAAAACACCCGCAATTGGCGTGGTGCGCATCGGACCATGTGCGCTGGAACGGCCCATGAAAAAGCCCTCCCCGCTGCCGGGAAGGGCGCTTAATTTCGGGAACGCAGAACCGCGATCCGGCCGGGTGCGGACCCCGCACCGGGTAGACGTCTAGAGTGCGCCGAGCGTGACGGCTGCGATAAACGTGATCGCCGCACTGAAAAGTAAAATATTCACACTCCGTGCCGTGTTCATCGTCTGGCCTCCCGTTCATTGTCTTATGTTGGTAAATTTACAGTCTCTATCGGAAAACGCGAAGCTAAAAATGTGCTGCGCCGCAAAATTCGGTTTTTCGAATGCAACAATTCCATATTTATAACAAATTGAAATAAAAAATGTTTTCCAATCGAGCGATTCGTTTCCCGCGTAAAACCGCTCCCTGAGACGGCAAGCCGCACCCCTTCCGTCCGCCGTAAAAACCGTTAGTTCCATGAAAGAACCGTCTCCGTCGGCGACGCGGGGGAATAAGTCAAACGGCGCATTTAGCGACAAATTGTTACAGACAGAAAGGAAATATCAAACTTCTTCCTCAATGCTCACGTTCAGTTAGGTGGAAAGCGGACAACACGGTGGCTCAAAGCAATCTCCTCGAAGACCTGACACGACTGGCCTACGAACCCTCCGGGGAGCGGCGACGCGATCTGCTGCGCGCACTCACCGATCTTTTTCAGTCGGGTTCTGAGGACACCAGGCGGAACAATCAGGATCTTTTCGGCGATGTCGTCACCCGTGTCATCGATCAGGTTACGGTCGAGATCAGGGCGGAAATCTCCGATCGGCTCTCACAGGAGACCATGGCGCCGCACGAACTGATGGTGAAACTCGCCAACGACGAGATCAACGTCGCGACACCCGTACTGCAGAATTCCGATGCCCTGACCGAAGAAGACCTGAAGGAAATCGCCGAGAGCAAGTCGCAGGACCACCTGATGGCGATTTCCAACCGCACGACTTTGTCGGAAGTCGTCACCGACGTGCTCGTGCAGCGCGGAGACACCGGTGTTCTGCGCAGCGTGACGAGCAATCAGGGCGCCCGCTTTTCCGAAGCCGGCTTCGACACGCTCGCGGCCAGGGCGGAACATGACACCGTCCTCCAGGCCAATCTCGTCCAGCGCAAGGATCTGACCGACGACGCCGCACAGAAGCTTATTCCCTTCACTTACTGATGAATTGAAGGCCAAGCTCGGTTCGATCGTCGACAACGCCGAGATCGACCACCTCACCGATCTTGCCCACGCCACGGCGGTACGAGTCGAAGAGGAATTGCGCCGCGCCCAGCAATCGCGCCTCGATATTCGCGTCGTCATCAACGAAATCCGCAAGGGCCAGCGCGACATCAATTCCACAATTCGCGCCCTGGCCAGCGACAACCGCGCCCTCGACATCGCCATGCTCCTGCGCGAACTGGCCGACTTGAAGGATGTCGACGTCTCGCGGGTGATGTTCCGCGAGGAAGCCGGCCCGACTGCGGTCCTTTGCCGGCATCTCAAGGTGTCGAGCGAAGCCTTCTACGCAATCGCCAAACTGCGTTGCAAGCGCCTGAAGCACCATATGATTCAGGCCAAGGAAGAACTCGCCCTCTACGAAAAGCTGAACGAGGCGGACGCCAACCGCGCCATTCGCTTCCTCAAGGTCCGCAACTCGGTCGGCAACACCGGCTGATCCGCCGATCTGCCCACCGAAATTCTCCGCCGAAAGCCCCCGCCCGCTCCCTCCGTCCGATCGCCACGGCTGATCAAGGGTCCCGGGCATTTTGTCCCGCAAGCCCGCCGAATACCCGTCCCGCCGCCTGCGGGCCTTGTCGCGGCGCCTTCCATCGCGCCCCACCCGCACGTCAAAGTTTGCTATTGCAATTCATTTGCATATAATGGCGGTGTCGTAGGGGTCGGGTCCCCAGGTTTTCTCCACTCCTGTCGCAAACGGATCGTCCGCCTCCCGCCGGACGGTGCCGCGACGTGAGGATCGGCCTCGAGACCAAGCGCGCCCGGAGAAGGAAAATTTGCCCCGTCCGCGAGGAAATCCAGCTGCAGAGACGCAACACCATGGCTTCGAGAGACACCGTCATCCGCACCACCCGGCCGCGCCACCCAAGGGCCAGGACCGCTCCCTTACCGGCCAGGCGAGCGCTGCCGCGAGGCCCGGCACCGACGATCATGGCACTGGCTGACGGCGGCGATGCGGCCTGCTCGTTCCTGAAGATCTTCTCCAACCGCAACCGGCTGCAGATCCTTTGCCATCTGGTCGAGGGGGAAAAACCGGTCGGCGAACTGGAGGCTCTGCTTGGTATCCGCCAGGCGGCGCTGTCCCAGCACCTTTCGCGGCTTCGCAACGAAAAGGCCGTCACCGCGCGGCGCGAGGGAAAGAATGTCTACTACAGCATCGCCAACCCGCGGGTGCGGACCGTGATCGATACCATCTACGCGATGTTCTGCGAGGAATGCATGCAAACGAGCTGTGCCATGCGGACCGTGGATCAGGACTGAGCCGATCGGGGCCGCCAGGGGCTGCGCGAAAGCGGCCGACACGGATCGCGACACACCGGCGTCATGATGTCGCCCTTGTCGCCACACCATCAGCCTTCCACTCTTGTCGGAGTGCTCACAATGATGACGCAACCGTCTGCCATGATTGATCTTGAAGTTGCCGCCCACCGTGCGGCGGCGGGCGAAGAGCGGGCAACGCGGAATAAGGCGACGATGAGGGACCTGCATGAAAAGGCCGCACGGACGTGGTGGCGCCTCGCCGGAGGCGCCGCGCTGCTGCTCGGCATCATCGGCATTCCCCTGCCCTTGCTGCCGACAACACCCTTCCTGATCCTCGCCGCCTTCTGTTTCTCCAAGGGATCGGATCGCCTGCACGACTGGCTGGTCAACCACCCTCGCTTCGGTCCCTCGATTCGCGACTGGCGCGCCCATGGCGCGATTTCGCGCCGCGCCAAGGTTGTCTCGGCCATCGCGATGGTCGCCGCCTTCGCCATAGCGGTCGCCCTTGGCGTGCCTGCCTACGCGCTGGCCATCCAGGCCGTCGCGCTGACCGGTTCGGCAGCCTTCGTCCTGACCCGGCCGGAACCACCGCGGGATCCGGTTACCGAGCCGGTTTTCGCCGAGCCCCTTTCCGACGGCTCGTCCGACGACATGCGCCGGCCGAGCGATATCGACGCGGAATGAACTGACCGGCCAACGCCCGTTTCTTCCCACCGGATCGAAAAAAGCGCCGGCTCCCAACGATAGGGGCCGGCGCTTTTCCGTTGCCGATCACCGCGTCATGCGCGAATCCCTTCTCCGCCTATTCGACGTCGAACGAGACACCTTGGGCGAGCGGCAGTTCGCGCGAGTAGTTGATGGTGTTGGTGGCGCGGCGCATATAGCCCTTCCAGGCGTCGGAGCCGGATTCGCGGCCGCCGCCGGTTTCCTTCTCGCCGCCGAAGGCACCGCCGATTTCCGCGCCCGACGTGCCGATGTTGACATTGGCAATGCCGCAATCGGACCCCGCCGCCGACAGGAACATCTCCATCTCGCGCAGGTCCAGCGTGAAGATCGACGACGACAGGCCCGCCGCCACGCCGTTGTGCATGGCGATCGCGTCGTCAAAGTCGGTGTACCTCATGACGTAGAGGATCGGCGCGAAGGTTTCTTCCAGCACCGGCCCGGTATGCGACGGCATCTCCACAATCGCCGGACGGGCGTAATAAGCCGTGTCCGGGCCGACCGACACGCGCTCGCCCCCGGTCACGGTCGCGCCGAGCTTGCGGGCCTCCTCGATCGCCGCCTGCATGCCCTCGAAGGCGGCCTTGTCGACGAGCGGGCCGACGAGCGCGTCGCTGGTCAGCGGATTGCCGATCGACACGGTCTCATAGGCCTTCCGCAGGCGCGGCACGAGCGCATCGTAGACGCTCTCGTGGACGATCAGGCGGCGCAGCGTCGTGCAGCGCTGGCCGGCGGTGCCCATGGCACCGAAGGCGATCGCGCCGAACGCCATGTCGAGATCGGCCGACGGGCAGACAATACCGCCGTTGTTGCCGCCGAGTTCCAGGATCGAGCGGGCAAAACGCCTGGCGACGCGGGGACCGACCTCCCGGCCCATGCGGGTGGACCCGGTGGCGGAGACGAGCTTCACCTTGTCGTTGTCGACGAGGACCTCGCCGATGTCACGGCCACCGACAAGCACCTGCGACAACGCCGCCGGCGCATCTGCGAAACGCGCCATCGCCCGCTCCAGGATCGCCTGGCAGGCGAGCGCGGTAAGCGGCGACTTCTCGGACGGTTTCCACACGATCGCGTTGCCGCACACCAGCGCCAGCGTAGCGTTCCACGACCATACCGCGACGGGGAAATTGAAGGCCGAAATGATGCCGACGACGCCGAGCGGATGCCAGGTCTCCATCATCCGGTGGCCAGGCCGTTCGGTGGCGATCGTCAGACCGTAGAGTTGACGCGAGAGGCCGACCGCGAAATCGCAGATGTCGATCATCTCCTGCACTTCGCCGAGGCCCTCGGACGGGATCTTGCCCGCTTCGAGCGAGACGAGACGGCCGAGTTCAGCCTTGGAGGCGCGCAGTTCCTCGCCGAGAAGACGGACGAGTTCGCCTCGGCGCGGCGCCGGCACCATCCGCCAGATGCGGAAGGCCTCATCGGCGGCATCGACCATCGCCGCCGCATCCGCAGCCGAATGCGCCGGAAGCTTTGCCACTTCCTCGCCGGTAACCGGCGAGAAGGAGACCATCGTGCCGCCAGTGTATTTTTCGCTGGCAACGCCGAGGGCGCCGAGAATGCGGGCCGCTTCCTGCGGCACGTTGAGAGTGGTGGCAGCGGTATCCATTCGATCCCTCCAGAATGCGGTCTGCGCGGACCGCTCAGGGCCGGCGCGGTTTATCCAATTGCGGGGCGGCATCTGCCGCCATGGCCCTTCCGCGTCCGGAGCCTGCAAGCTCCGGGAAAGCCCGGCGAAAAGCCGGCGTTGGACGTCCGGATCGCGGGCCTTTCGCGCATCTTCCGGCGACGCTGGCCGGCCGGTCGGACCGGAGGCGGGCGGAATTGCCTTGAGTTCATGCCGGTTTCGGATGATATGACAGTTCCAGGCCCGCGTATTCTGACGAATCCAACTATGGTCATGCGCTAGCGGAATGAAGATCGGTCGCAAGCTCACTCCCGACATCGTCACCCTGCAAGCGTTCGAATGCGCGGCAAGGCACGGCAGCTTCACCCGCGCCGCCGACGAATTGAACCTGACACAAAGCGCCGTCAGCCGCCAGATCAAGGAGCTGGAGAGCCGCATCGGCGTGCTTCTCTTCGAACGCGTACGCCAGCGCGTGGTGCTGTCCGATGCCGGCCGGCGCTTCCTTCCCGAGGTTCGGCGCCTCCTGCGCCAATCCGAAGAGATGATGGTCCGCGCCGTCGCCTCCGCCGAGGCGAGTTCCATGCTGTCGGTCGCGACGCTACCGACCTTCGGCAACCGCTGGCTCACGCCGCGCCTGCCGCGGTTTCTCGCCGCCCATCCCGAAACGGTCATCACCGTCGCCTCCCGCTCCCGGCCCTTCGACCTTGAAGAGGAGAATTTCGACGTCGCCATACACTACGGCCAGCCGGTCTGGGCGCGCGCGACATGCACGTTCCTGTGCAACGAGGAAATCCTGCCGGTGGCGAGCCCGGCGCGGTTGCGCAGCACCCCGGTCACCGCCCCGGGCGACGTCGTCGGCTTCCCGCTCCTCCACCTCACCACCCGCCCGCGCTTGTGGGAGCAATGGCTGGAAATGCACGGCTGCGACACCGCAGCCGCCTTTCGCGGCCACCGCTTCGACCAGTTTTCCATGATCATCGAAGCCGCTGTCGCCGATCTCGGTCTCGCGCTCCTGCCGCGCTATCTCATCGAACAGGAAATCGCCACCGGCAAGCTGACCGTCATCTCCGAGCGCATGCTGCCGGCGGAAAACAGCTATTACGTCGTCATGCCGGAGGGGAAACGCCGCAACCCGCTCGGCCTCGCCTTCCAGACATGGCTCGCCTCCGAGGTCGGCACATCGCCGACATCGCACGGTGCCAGCAAAGAGCACTGACGGTCCCCTTCCCCACCGCGATCAGATGCGCGACGAGCAGAATCACGCTATCGCTTGGACACTGATCGGGAAGGAACCGACACGCCGATGCCAGCCGATATTCTCTATTTGAGCGAAACCGACGTCACGGCCGTCCTGCCAACGCCCGACGAGGCTCGCCGCGCCGTCATCGACGCCTTCACCGCGCTCCATGCCGGCCGCGCCACAACGAAACCGAAGCTCGCCCTGCCTCTCGGTCCCGGCCATGTCTTTCAGGCGATGGCCGCGGCGGATGCCGATGCAGGCGTCGGCGGCATCAAGTGGCTGGGCATGGCCCCGGCGGACCGGCAGAAGGGCGGGCCGACGATCCACGCCGTCATACTCGTCAACGATCGCGAGACCGGCGCGCTGAGCGCCATCCTCGACGGCAATGCGATCACCGGCCTCAGAACGGCGGCGATGTCAGCGGCGGCGGCCAGCTTCCTTGCTCGCCCCGACAGCCACTCGATCGGCTTCGTCGGCGCCGGCCTCCAGGCCCGCACGCACCTTGAGGCCATGCGGGCGCTCTTTCCCAGCCTCACCCGCGCCACCTGTTACAGCCGCACCATCCGCTCCGCCGAGGCCTTCGCCGCTTTGGCCCGCGATACCGGGCTCGACGCCCGGGCGGCAAGCGAACCGGCCGAAGCCATCCGCGATCACGACATTGTCGTCACCACCGTCCCCATGGCGGCCGGCTTCGAGCCGTTTCTCGATCCGGCTTGGATCGCGCCGGGCGCCTTTGTCGCCGCCGTCGACGTCGGCCGATCATGGCTGCCGAAAACGCTGCATACGCTCGACATCAAGGCGACCGACAATCACACCCAGTCGGCCGAAAACGCTCCCATCTCCGAGCATCTCGGCCCGTTCGGCAGCTATGACTGCGACCTGGCGGACCTGTGTGCCGGCGCAAGGCCCGGCCGCCGGCGCGCCGACGAACGCGCGCTGTTCCTCTTCCGCGGCCTTGCCCCGGCCGATATCGCGGTTGCCGCGAAGGTGCTGGAAAAGGCGATCGAGGCTGGCGTCGGAACGCGCCTGCCGCGCTGATCTCATCCATCTCACGCAAAGGAAAGAGCGGGCACCAACAGCCCTGAAACGACGCCCCAATAGGCCCAAGACGACGAAAGCCGCCTTGCGGCGGCTTTCCGTTCGTCTCGTTCCACTGTCCGGATCGTCTCGATCCGGCGCTTGGGGAGACTGGAGCGGGCGATGGGATTCGAACCCACGACCCCAACCTTGGCAAGGTTGTGCTCTACCCCTGAGCTACACCCGCATGCTCCATCCGGCCGGGGCGAACCCCGTCGGCGGCTTTGTATTGCGCAAATCGTTTCCCGGCGCAACCCCTTTTTTCAAATCCCGACGATCCCGATCCGGCCAAAGCCAGCAAAGGGTAAATCGCCGCGGGAAAGCGCCGCGCCACGGCCTGACAGGCGACGCGAGAGGAGGGATCCGCCTTCTCCGAAAAGGGCCAAAAGCCTTGCAATTATCGCCGGATAAACAGAACGGCCGTCGACGGTATCGTCGACGACCGTTCCTCACATCGGGCTTCGGGAGGCCTCGCCGGCGAAGCGTCCGCCGCAGCGAACCGCCGGCCCCCTACTGGCCGAAATTGTAGTTCACGCCGACCCGAACGAAATGGCCGGAGAACTTGGTATCAATCGCAGGCAGAACGTCCGAAACCTTGTAACGTTCCTCGCTGAGGTCGACGTAGAGATATTCACCCTTGACGCTGATCCGGTCGGTCAGGTTGACCTCGGCGCCGGCACCGATCGTCCAGCCGTAGTGGACATTCTCGTCGTGACCGGGCGCGCGACCGAGGGAGTCGGGGCCGCGCTCCATGCGGATGCCGGCCAGCGCCAGACCGCCGGTGGCGTAGAACACCGCGTCCTGAACCGGCAGGCCGACCCGGCCGCGCAACGTCGCCAGCCACTGCATGTTGGTGGAGTTCTTCGCGCCATAAACGTCGTTGGTGTCATGCTCGACGTCGGCAAGGCTCATATCGCCTTCGACACCGACCATGTAGCCGTCACCGTAATAGTCGTAGCCAATCGTGCCGCCGAGGAGCGGACCCGTGCCGCGATAGGGCGGATCGGGCAGCGTAACGACGGTAACGTCATAGGTACCGCTGCCATACCCCGCGTTGACGCCGATGTGGAAGCCGCCGCGCAGCTGCGGCGCGGGCTCCTGATAGGGCGCCGGAATCACCGCCGGTTCGGGAGTGTAGAGATCGGCGGCAGAAACGAGCGCGGGATTCGCGCCAAGCGCCACCGTGGCAAGCAGAAATGTCCGGAAGACCATGGCGAACCTCGTCGACAAGAGTAAACTGAATCTTGCCCGATGAGACCGCATTAACCTTAAGGCGAAGTAAACGAACACTGCATTTCTACGTTATAGCCGGCGCCATTGGCTGGACTGCTTGCGGACTGCCATTCCAAGACCTAAGACAGACGCGAGCGGCAGGCCTCCGACCGGGAACCGGTTCCGGCCGCCATGCCCCGACTATCCATACCCAGACACCCGAATCACCAGCACACTCAGGATCCGCTTGCCATGTCCGCCACGCCCCGCGATCTCTTCGCCTTTCTTGAAAAGATCGGCATCGCAACGACGACCCGCGAACATGAGGCGGTCTTCACCGTCGGGGAATCGAAGGGACTGCATGAGGATATCCCCGGCGCGCAGTGCAAGAACCTCTTCGTCAAGGACAAGAAGGGAAAGGTCTTCCTCATCGTCGCCGAAGGCCATGCCGCCATCGACCTGAAGAAAGTGCACACGCTGATCGGCGCAAGCGGCCGCGTCAGCTTCGGCAAGCCGGAACAGCTTCAGACGCTCCTCGGCGTCGAACCCGGCTCGGTGACACCTTTCGGCCTCATCAACGACACCGACCATGCCGTGACCGTGATTCTCGACGCCGCGATGATGGAAAACCCGATCCTGAATTACCATCCGCTCGTTAACACCGCGACGACGACGATCGCCCGTGACGATCTTCTCGTCTTTATCCGCGCCTGCGGCCATGAGCCTCGCATCGTTGCGGTCAGCGCCGCTCCCGATTCCGCAGCCGAATCCGCTCCCCGGACGGTTGGCTGAGCGGCTGGCTGAGCGGCCTGTGACACGACGCGCGCCCCCGGCGGCCGGCGCGACACAGCGGACATTTGTCTTTTGGCGGCATTCGCACCATGTTAGCGCCGACGCCTGACGTGCCAAAAGACGCGTCGGGCCAGACCAGCGAGGCCGCGCAATCCCCAACAGGGATCGCAGCGGCAGATTTTGACTGAAACGCGGGCGATACGGGACCATCATCGCCATGCGACGAACGGCAGGGGATAGGACGATGACGGGATCCGGTATTCTTCTCGGTGGCGGCAATGGCGCGGCAGGCGGCAATGGCGGCAACAACGCAGCGGGCGGCATCGCCAGGGACGTCACCACCGCCTCCTTCATGACCGATGTGATCGAGGCGTCGAAGACGGTGCCGGTGCTGGTTGATTTCTGGGCGCCATGGTGCGGCCCCTGCCGCCAGCTCGCCCCGGCGCTGGAAAAAGTCGTCGCGGCGTCCAACGGACGCGTCGCCCTCGTCAAGATGAACATTGACGAGCATCCGGAAGTTGCCGGCCAGCTCGGCATCCAGTCGATTCCTGCCGTCGTCGCCTTCAAGGACGGCCGTCCCGCCGATGCCTTCATGGGCGCGGTGCCGGAAAGCCAGATCCAGGCCTTCATCGACAAGGTCGCCGGCCCGGCCGGCCCGACCCCTGCCGACGATATTCTCGCCGCCGCCGACGAGGCACGGGCGGCGAAGGACTGGCAGCGCGCCGCGCAGGGCTACGCGGCCCTCCTCGGCGAGGATCCGGAGAATGCGGCAGCCGTCGCCGGCATCGCCCAGTGCTACGCCGGTACCGGCGATTTCGCGCGCGCTCGCGAAGCCCTCGACACTGTGGCCGCCGACAAGCAGACCGACCCGGCGATCGCCGCCGCCCGGGCCGCCATCGATCTGGCAGAACAGGCCGAAAAGCTCGGCGACACGGCGGAACTCGAAGAACGTATCGCCGCCGATCCAGACGATTACCAGGCCCGCTTCGACCTGGCGCTGGCGCTGAATGCCCGCGAGGCCAAGCTCGCCGCGGTCGACCAGCTCATCGAAATTATTCGGCGCGACCGGGAGTGGAATGACGACGGCGCCCGCAAGCAGTTGCTGCAATTCTTCGAGGCCTGGGGACCGAAGGAAAAGGCGACAATCGACGGCCGCCGCAAGCTGTCCTCCGTGCTTTTCTCCTGACCGCGACAACGAAGCGGTCCCCATGCCCGCAGGGGACCGCTCACCCAGGCATCTGCGCACAGACACATTTGGAAACAGGACTGGATACGGGGCGCATCGGCACTAGATACGGCACTATGACCCCCGTATCCAAGACGAGAGGCAAGGCCCATGCAGGCGGGTAACGCAGAGTATACCGGTCCTGAAGACCTTCCCCGGAGTGTGCCGCTGTTCCCGTTGACCGGCGCGCTCCTCCTGCCGCGCGGCCGCATGCCGCTGAACATCTTCGAGCCCCGCTACATCAAGATGATCGATGACGCACTCGCCGGCGAGCGCGTCATCGGCATGATCCAGCCTGACATTTCGGAGCCGGACTCCCCCGCCGGCGCAACATCCCAGACGGCCCTTTGTCCCATCGGCTGCCTCGGCCGCATCGTTTCCTTTCAGGAGACCGGCGACGGCCGCTACATGATCACCCTCACCGGCATCGTCCGGTTCCGGATCCACGAGGAACTGACCGTCGTCACGCCCTACCGGCAGGGCACGATCGACACCGCGCCCTTTTCCGGTGATTTCACGCCCCATTACGGCGAGGCCGACGTCGACCGCGAGGCTCTCCTTCAGACCTTCCGCGCCTATCTGAAGGCAAAGGACCTGGAAACCGACTGGGAGAGCGTGGAAAAGGCCTCGAACGAGGCGCTCGTCAACGCGCTCTCCATGATGAGCCCCTACGGACCGGCGGAAAAACAGGCGCTCCTGGAGGCGCCGGACCTCAGGAGCCGGGCCGAGACGCTGATCGCCATCACCGAGGTCGACCTTGCTCGCGGCGACGGCGACATGCCTTCCCGGCTGCAATAGTGTCGCCGCCCGTCACCCGCCTTGCATTCCCCGCGATCACGCGGCATGACAGGGGCATCGGGCCCGCCGGCCCACCACAATCGCAAGCGACAGCCATGACCGACAACGACAAGGGCCAGCCGACCCGCAAGGTGGATCGCAAGGTGCTGGAAATGCTCGTCTGCCCGCTGACGAAGACGACGCTCGAATACGACGCGGAACACCAGGAACTGATCAGCCGCGCCGCTAAGCTGGCCTATCCGATCCGCGACGGCATCCCGATCATGCTGCCGGAAGAGGCTCGGGAACTGGAAATCTAGGGGATTCTTGCCCGCCCCTTCCAGGCCCGCGTCGCTTGCGGCTGCGGTACCGCCGGGCGAGCGTCGTGTAGGCCATCGCGTCCGCCTTCAGCATTCGCCATTGTCCTCGCAGCGACGGTGGACAATGGCTCATTCCATGAGCGTGGCCAGCTTCGGCGGTTTGCCGCGCATTTGATCTGCTAACGGGCCTCGGCCGCGACCGCCCTACGGCTGTTTTGCCGGCATGGGCAAGGGCATTACGCCATAAATGGGCCGCCGCAGCATTACCCGATCTATCTTGCTTCACCTTGGCGGCATTCTCGGGCTGGTGGAAACCTGCCCGGCTGTCCCGGATCCGAATCACAACCTTTATGATAAAGAACCGGATGCCGTTCTGAAGAACGGCATCCGGAGCTTCTTCGAGCGGCGGCGATAGAGTGGTGCGTCAGGCCTGACGCAGGTACTGGACGAATTCCTCCACTTCGTTCTGCAAGGCGCCGGACTGTTCCTGCAACTTGGTCGACAGCGACATCAACTGCGTCGAAGCGGTTCCGGTCATCTCAGCAGCCGAACCAACGCCACCGATATTCTGCGTCACGGCTCCAGCGCCGTCGGCGGCACGTTGGGTGTTTGCGGCAATTTCGCCGGTCGCGGCACCCTGTTCCTCGACGGCGGCGGAAATTGCCTGCGAACCCTGGCGGATCGTATCGATTGTGCTGACGATCCGGGAGATGGAATCGACCGTGGTGTTGGTCGCATTCTGGATCTCGGAGATCTTGCTTCCGATTTCGTCGGTCGCCTTGGCGGTTTGGCTGGCAAGCTCCTTGACCTCGGCCGCAACCACGGCAAAGCCCCTGCCGGCTTCACCGGCCCTGGCCGCCTCAATGGTCGCATTGAGGGCCAGAAGATTGGTCTGCTCGGCGATATTGGTGATCAGCTCGACGACTTCGCCGATCTGGTGGGCCGCCGCCGACAGTTCCTGAACGTTTTGCGTGCTGATTGTGGCCTCGTTAGCTGCCTCGGAGGCGATGGTGGCGGAATTCGCAACCTGCGAGGCGATTTCCTGGATCGAGGCAGCCAGCTCTTCGGCACCGGCGGCAACGGTCTGCACGTTGGTGGACGCTTCTTCCGCGGCACCGGCCACGGCGTTTGCCTGACGCGAGGTCTGCTCCGCGGTCGCCGACAGGTTATTGGCCGCGCCGGCTACTTCGTCTGAAGACTTCACGAAGGATCTCGCCAGAGCGCCCATCTTGGCCTCGAACTGGTCGGCGATCTCTTTGCGCTCGGCGGCGAGCTTCTCCGCATTGCGCTTTTCGTTCTCCTCCTGCTCGCCCCGCATGCGCTCGGTCTCGAGCAATCCGTCGCGGAAAGTGGCGAGGGCGCCTGCCATGTCGCCAAGTTCGTTTTTCTTTCCGGCAAAGGGAATCCGGGTCTTCATTGCACCGCCGGCGATGGACTGCATGGCCTGGGTTATTTTGGCGATGGGGCCGGTTACGCCGAAAATAACGTAAAGAAGGCACGATATGCCGATGATGAACGACACCGCCACACTGAGCGTTATCGTCATAACAACGTTATCATACTCCGCTCCGCTGTTCTTGTAGGCCGCCTGGGAGCCGGCGTCGTTCAACGCGTTGGCATCGTCCAAAAGGCTGCTAAACGCATCGAAGCTCGTGCCCATTTCGCCTTTGAACAGATTTGTTGCATCAAGGTTCTTGTTTTGGCGTGAAAGCGTCAGCATCGTGTCGTGCATTTTGCTGTAATTTTCAAACCCTTTGGAGAATTTCTCGTAGAGCTTTTTTTCTTCGTTGGACGAAATGAGCCCTTCATACTTTTTGCGGAGTTTGGCGATCTTTCCCTGAGCAGTCTTAATTTCCGCTTCTGCGTCGGCGATTTGGTCAGGTTCTGTCGCCAGGATGTGTGCGGCTTCCGCAATGCGAAAATCCGACGTCGCCGTATTGAGGGAGTTGATGGTGTCAACGCTCGGTAACCAGTTGGTCGCGATTGAGACCGTATTGTCGTTTAGGTTGCCGCTTCCCCGGAACGCCAGGATGCCGAGCGCCGCGTTTGAAACAAGCAGAAGGACTGTCAAAGATATCAGGATGACCCGGACGGAAGCACGCATTCCCACTCTCCAATTATGGGACTTCAGATGGCGTGGAGGTTCCGTGCATCGCTGTTAACAAATTGCTATTCGGATTTCCGTCCGCGGGGTGCGGCTCCGACAAAAATAGGAAATATATCCTATAATTTTGTGTTTCGAAACACGTTTTCGGGCTTTTTTCACGAAGCCCGCACCTTTCTACATGTTTCTACATGCAGAATGTCGTCTGGGGAGCGGCAAGGCCGAAGAGCGGTATTTATTCCTAATATTGCCAAAAAATGCATGCCTATAATGCAATAAAGCATAGCTGGACCAGCTTTTTCCGCGTCCTCAACTCCCCCTTTTTTCTCTTCCACACCATGCGTCCCACATTTCCAGTCTTCACCCCATCACAAATCCTGGAGTGCGAGATTCCCCAAAGGCCTGGTATCTCCGGTTTTATTATCGTCTTCCTTGCACGCGGTGATATTGGCGCAGGCCTCGGAGAAGGATGGGAACGGCGTCTCGTTCGACAGACCCGTGAGACGCTATCCGTGGACGTGACGCAGCTTACCAGCGGCCTTGCCGGGCTCGCGCCGCTCTCCGTCTTTCGGGCCTTCGGGCATACGCAAGGATATTGAAATATATTAGGAATTAACCACTCGCCGCATTTGTGAACGAGCGCGGCAATCCAGCTCTACACAGCGCTTTTGCCTTTCTGCGGGAGTATCCAGGACCCGCGGGAAAGCGCCCTCAAAGCCGCACGGCCGGAAGCCCGCGCCGCAAGCAGGCCGCCGTCAGCGTGTTGGCGAGGAGGCAGGCGATCGTCATCGGCCCGACGCCGCCCGGAACCGGGGTGATCGCGCCGGCGACCTCGACCGCCTCGTCGAAAGCGACGTCACCGACGAGCCGCGTCTTGCCCTCGCCCTTTTCCGGCGCCGGGATACGGTTGATGCCGACATCGATGACACAGGCGCCGGGCTTCACCCAATCCCCCTTGATCATCTGCGCCCGACCGACCGCGGCGACGAGAATATCGGCGCGGCGGCAGACGGCGGCGAGATCGCGGGTGCGCGAATGGGCAATGGTAACGGTACAATTGGCGCCGAGAAGAAGCTGCGCCATCGGCTTTCCGACGATGTTGGAGCGACCGACGATAACCGCTTCGAGCCCGGTCAGATCGCCGAGCGCCTCGCGCGCCAGCATCAGGCAGCCGAGCGGCGTGCACGGCACCATCGCGGTCTGGCCGGTCAAAAGCCGGCCAGCGTTGATGACGTGGAACCCGTCGACATCCTTGGCCGGATCGATCCGGTCGATGACCCGGTTGGCGTCGATCTGGTCAGGGAGCGGAAGCTGCACGAGGATACCGTCGACGGCATCGTCGGCGTTGAGCGTATCGAGAAGAGCGAGGAGATCAGCTTCGCTGGTATCGGCCGGAAGACGGTGCTCGAAGGAAGCCATGCCGGCCTCCACCGTCTGCCTGGCCTTGTTACGGACATAGACGCTCGAGGCCGGATCCTCGCCGACAAGCACCACCGCCAGGCCGGGCGTCAGCCCGTGTTCGGCCTGGACCATCGCCACGCCCGCGCCCACATCGGCACGCAGCTTTGCCGCCCGCGCCTTGCCGTCGATCAGGGTTGCCGTCATTCGCTTGCGTCCTTTCTGTGTGCTGTCCCGCCGGGATCGGAACAGCCGAAATGGAAGCGGCCGGTCAGGGTGGCCTATATCGGCGCGGCCGCTGCCGGTCGTGATGCCTGTCCACGCCCGTCCTTCAGCACCGACCGAGGAAATCCTCCATCCGCCGCGCCAGATCGTTTCCTTCGCCGTCGACCCGCACGGTCTTGAGGCGCGCTGTCGCGCCTGCGATCACGGATACGTCTGTCTTTCCAACGCCGACCGCCTTGGCAAGCAGCTTTTCCAGCGCCGCGTTCGCCGCCCCCTTCTCCGGCACCGCGCGCACGCGCGCCGCGACGACATGGGTCTCGTCGCTAAGCGCCTGGACACCATCGATGCCATCGCGATTCGCCCGTGGCGTCAGCCGCACGCGCAGGATCACGTGGTCGGCATGGACGGAAAGGGCATCGGCAAGCGGCATCGGCGGTCCGCACGAAAAGGAAAGATCAGGAACGCAGACTCAGGAGTAGCACAGCGGGATAACGAGATTGTTCTGCAGGATGATGCGGATGGCCATGATCGCCAGAAGCACGATAATCGGCGAGAGATCGAGGCCGCCGAGGTCCGGCATGAACCGGCGAATCGGCCGATAGACTGGCTCGGTCAACTGATAGAGGGCGTTGCCGATCATCGAGACGATGGTATTGCGCGGATTGACCACGTTGAACGCATAGAGCCAGGAAAAGATCGCGCTAGCGATCACCACCCAGGTGTAGATCTGCAAGATGATGAAGATGATCTGGAGAATCGAGCACATGGAGCGGCACCGTCTGTTTCCGCGCGGGGCCCTCTCCCCGCCACTGTTGCCCCTCATGTAGCGGCCGGCCGTTCGCTTCGCAAGTCTTGTGGAAGAAAGGGTAAACGGCGGAATGCCACGGCCGGGCCGGCAAAGGATCGCGAACCGCCCGTCCTTTCCCCCGGCAGATCGGCTACAGCGGCCACCGAAGCGCTTGACACGACCCCGGGCGAGACCCTAAATGACGCTCGTTTCTCGCCCCGCGCGGCGCCCATGCCGTGCACGTCCCTTCCCGGAAAGCCTTGGCTCATCCGGAAAAACGGGGACAAGCGAACCTCTCGCGGGCCGGATACGGGGCTGTAGCTCAGATGGGAGAGCGCTGCAATCGCACTGCAGAGGTCAGGGGTTCGATTCCCCTCAGCTCCACCATTTGGTTTTCCATTTAAAATCGCGAAATTATTTCAATGCCTTAGCCGAACGGCGCGAGGCAGTGCGCACCCACATTCGTACCCAGGCTGCGTACCCAATTTGGACTAGCCAGCATTCTCCTGCGCGTCTCGAGAGAGACGCCCCTCCTCAATTGAGCAAGCGGTTTCCTTCGCAGATTTGCGCAAGAGCTAAATGATGAGCCAAATTGGGATTGCTAGAACGGGTATACGGGCGATTCGATGGCACGGCTCACCACCACTGACATGGCATTGATCGATAAAATTTTCGGTATGTACAGTGGGTACGTGCTGAATTTTAGCAACGACCGTTTCGCGGCGTTTTTCGGTCGCGATCTGAACATCGACATCTACCATGCCCGCTATGCGCAATATGGAAACTCAAAGGGAAAACGACTCCGGGCATTCTTAGAGCAGGCACCTAATTCCGACGCTGTGCGGTCCCTTAGATCCCTATGGGAATATAGGGAAGTCGGAATGCTTGATAGCGGAGAGGCCGAGACTGTACCAAATGCTAGACAGCGCCTGAGCGGCCTTCTGGTAAAACTCGGCGGAGAACCACTTCCACCTGATCCTAACGCTATCCCAGAAACCCACCCGTCCGCGCCTGAAGCAACCGGACCAAGCGAGGGGACGTTGGAGGCATTGGAGCAAGAATTCCTATCCTTAAGCGCCATGGACGAAAAGCCACAACGAAGAGGCTATGCATTTGAGCATTTCCTCAAACGCTGGTGCGACCTCTGGGGACTTGATGCCCATGCCTCATTCAGAACGGTCGGCGAACAGATCGACGGTTCGTTTCAATATGAAGGCAGCACCTATCTCATCGAGGCCAAGTGGCACAATCGCCCCGTAGACGCTGCAATGCTTCATGGTTTTCAAGGCAAATTGCTAGAGCGTCCAGACTGGACTCGCGGTCTCTATATTTCTTACGGCGGATTTTCCGGCGAGAGCTTCGACGCCTTCACCGCACGTCGCTTAATAATGATGGACGGTTCTGATATCTATCACGCGCTTCACCGTCGGCTCGACTTTGGGAAAGTGATTGGGAAGAAGGTGCGCCACCATTCCGAGAAGAGGCAACCATTTGCCCGCGTGACTGACTTATTTCCCGGCTAGCTTGGATGCACATTGAATAGCCCCGAGTTTTCTAGACGCCCTCGGTGTTCATTTGCTGCTGCCGTTCGAACTCGACGGGTGGGAGCATCCCGTTCCTCACATGTTTGCGTTTTGGGTTGTAGAACATGTCGATGTAATCGAACACATCCTGCCGGGCTTCGGCTCGGGTCGTATAGGTACGGCGGCGTAGATCTGAGTCTGCCTCCCCGCCCTGGCTCCGCATGCACACCGGCAGGATCCGCTTTCAAAGAAGCGGCTATACGTATAGCTGTGGACGTTCACTGCGCGCATATTGAAGGATCACCGCATGACTTGGCTGGATGTCACACTGATCGTCGTCACCGTGATCGCCTTTGCAGTCCTGATCAGCGGCCCGGTGCGCCGGAACCGGAACTGGCTGGCCACGGTCACGCCCCTGGCCTCGATCATCGGTAGCGGCTTCCTGGTCTCGGTGCCCCTGCTGGTCAGCGCAATCGGCATCTGGGCGATCCCCGCGGTGATCGGGCTGACCCTGCTGGCATTCCTGATCGGTGGCGCGATCCGCTACAACATCCGCTACGGCGAGCCGAAGTTCGAATCCGTCCAGGCCGGCCACCCGCTCAAATCCTTCGAAACCATGTCGCATCTGGTTTTGATCGGCGCCTATTTCATCTCGGTCGCCTATTACCTCGTGCTGCTGGCGGCCTTCGGGCTGAAACTGCTGGGCTGGGAGGATCCTCTGCTGGGCAAGGTCGTCGCAACGGTGATCATCTCCTCCATCTGCCTGCTGGGCGCAACCAAGGGGCTGCAGGGCGTCGAGCGGGCCGAGGTCTTTACCGTCAGCGCCAACCTCGCGGCGATTGCCGCCCTGCTGGCCGGACTGGTGATCTTCGGAACGGCGCTGCCGCAGGGCTACAGCTGGACTGCCGCCGCCGTGCCGCATCATTTCGACTGGAATTCGCTGCGCTTCCTGATGGGGCTGCTGATCATCGTGCAGGGATTCGAAACCACGCGGTTCATGGGCGATCTCTACGACGGCGAAACCCGGATCAAGGCAATGACCCGGGCGCAGATCGTTTCGTCCATCGTCTACGTGATCTTCTTCCTGCTGATGATCCCGCTGTTCCCGTTCTTCACCTCGACGGCAGATGTCGCCGGGTTCATCGGGGTGATCGGGCGGGTCACGCCCTGGCTGCCGTTCATCGTCACCGCCGGTGCCATCGCCAGCCAGTTCAGCGCCTCGGTCGCCGACAGTATCGGAGCCAGCGAACTGGTCAGCAACACGACGCACAAGCACATCACACCCCGGCACGCCTATATCGTGATCGGCGCGGTCGCGGTCAGCGTGATCTGGGCGACGGACGTGGTCTCGATCGTCAGCCTGGCCTCGCGCGCCTTCGCCCTGTTCTATGCGCTGCAATGCATCGTAGCCGTCCTGGTGGCCCGCAGCCGCGGCGACAACGGCAAGGCGGTCTGGTTCACCCTTCTCGCCGTGCTTACCTTTGCCCTCGCCGTGCTCGGCATCCCCGCAGGCGCCTGACTCGCAGACCCTAAAAGGGCGTCTGTCCCAAGGTTCCCGCCGGACTCGACGTCCAGGCGCCTTTAGGCGGCGATCTTGCAAAGTCCCATCAGGAATTCAACAAGGTGGATCGCTTGCGCATCGAACACACCGCTGTCCGGCAGAGTGATGCACCCTGTCTTCTCCACCTCAACGGCTCCCATCCCCGCGACTTCATCCCTCGCGGCTACGTGCAGCAACAGCTTCCAATCCGAGGGCCCCGAGGGCCGGAGTCGTGCGCAGGAAGCGGTCTTCGCGCTTGGCGCACTCCACGCCAGAGCCAGTGTTTCCTGCCCTTGATTGTCACCACCCTCTCATCAAGGTGCCATTTGTCGGCAAAACCGCCCGTTGAGCGCCGACGAAGCGAAGCAGCAAACTCGGCGCCAAATTTGGCGGCCCATTCCGATATCGTCTGGAACGAAACGTCGATACCGCGTTCGGCCAGCAAATCCTCGACATGCCGCAGGCTTAATGGAAAGCGGTACTATAGCCAGACCGCGTGAGCGATGATCTCGGCAGGAAAGCGGTGACGTTTGTAAAGGTGTGCGGCGCAGGCAATAGAAGATATTCTCATGCCGAACGACTTAATGCACAAACCGTAAGGCGACGCTGCCCTTCTGCCTGCCGGGTTCAGGCGCGCCCCAAAGCGCAATCAACCCAGCTTCAGTTCAAAGCTCGAACTGTGCCACCCCTTATCCGCGCGAAAATCGCGATATTTCTCCACTCCATTTCCAGCTAACCGCATTTCCGTCCCGCATAACGACAATGCCGAACCAGATAACGGCAATCAGTGGCGGCCGACTACATGAAGTCGCGTGCAATGCGCTTTTCGAACGATTTTGTGAAGAGTTCCCGTTCGCCCTCGAATGCCGTCACGCTGGCGGAGATGATCCAGTCTTTTTGCGTGCAGCGCATTGCGGTCGCGGTTTTCGTCACAACCGACCAGCCGTCGCGCTCAATCCGGATTTTCCAGTCGATCTCGCCTTTCATCGACAGCGGGTCGGTTGGGTCGATCGACCAGTCCTCGTTGCGGATTTCCTGGGTGCGCAATCCGTTTTCCGGATGCACTTCCAGTCCGGTATCCTCGTAAATGCGGTAATGCGTCAGCCCGGTGACCAGATCCCTTTCGACCGACCGGCGGGTTTCCTCCGGCAGCCGCATCTCGTAGTGCGGCAACGGATCGGGATTTTCCGGCTCGGCGACGTCGATGCGTTCATGCTGGCCGAGAAGCGGCAGGCAAAGGCGGATGCTGGCCGTATCGATCGTCAGGCCCGGCGCCGCAGGCGAGGGCAGGACGATCGGCCAGTAGCTTGTCGAGAACGCAAGCTTGATGCGGTGACCGGGCGCAAATCGGTAGCCCATGGCATCAAGTTGCATGGTGATGCGGGTCTTGCGGCCATGTTCCATGGCCTCGGGTTCGGCGTTGCCGTTGCGATGGGCAAGGTTGAGAACGCCGTAGCAGGCGCGGGTTTGTGTCCCGTCGGGATGGACATCGATGATCCGGACGGCAAGGTTTTCCCAGTCGGCCTCGCAGGCGACATCGACGGTGAGTTCCGACGCACCGAGATAAACGGCTTCTTCCTGAAGCGGTGCGGTTTCTAAGATCAGCGAACCGCCGTCATCGATGCGCTGGTCGCCAGCCATCTCCGCGTCCGGCTTCAGCGTGAACCATTCGCCGCCGCTGATGCCGGTATCGAGCGGCGACCGCAGGTAGATAGCGCCGACGCCTTCGCTGGCGCCCATCGTGTTGAGCGTCCCATCGGCAGCAATGGTCAGCGTCTCTGTCTTCGGCTCTGCCCAGTCCTGCTTGGCGACCCAGTAGCCGGGATCGTTTTCGCGACGAAGCGCCGGTCGCGGGCCGTCGAGGATATAGGCGCGCATCTGTGGCAGCTGTTCGGCGCCGTTATCGGCATCGTCCAGCCAGCGCTTCCACCACGCAATGGCCTCGGTGTGGAAGTCCATGCGCGGCTTCGGCCATGCGAAATGGGGGTATTTGTGGATCCAAGGACCGAGGATGGCCTTGCCCTTGTCGCCAAGGCCTTCCACGGCCTTGAACGGCGTGTTGCGATAGCCATCGGCCCAGCCGGCAATCACCAGCGCGGGAATGGGAAACCCGTCGAAATCCTCGCAGATCGAGCCTTGTTTCCAGAAGTCGTCGCGGCGCTGGTGCGCGAGCCATTCCTCCATGAAAAAGGGCTGGCCTTCCAGTCGTTCCAGCCACATCGCTTTCCATTGATCGCCGACCAGATCGATATCCGGCGTGCGCGATTGATAGGCCAGCATCGTCGCGGCCCAGGAAAGATGCGCGGAAAGATGCGTGCCGTTCTTGTAGTGAATATCGTCATTGTAACGGTCGACGGAGGAGGCGATCGAGATCACCGCCTTGAGCTGCGGCGGTTTCAGGGCTGCGACCTGCAGGCAATTGAACCCGCCCCAGGAAATTCCCATCATTCCGACATTGCCGTTCGACCACGGCTGCGCCGCAATCCATTCGAGTATTTCGCAGGCATCGGAGAGTTCGCGCGGCGTGTACTCGCCATCGATGACGCCATCGGATTCGCCCGAACCGCGGATGTCGACCCGGACACCGGCAATGCCGGCAGCGGCGAAAACGGGATAGGTGGATTCGTCGCGCGGGTCGGTTCCGCCGCGTTTACGGTAAGGCAGATACTCCAGCACGGTGGGAACGGGCATATCCTTAGCGCTGTCCGGCATCCAGATTCGCGTTGCCAGACGGGTGCCGTCCTTCAGCGTAATCCACTGGTCTTCGGACGTCGAAAAACCTTGTTGCGCCACGGTTTTGACCTTCTCGTACTCGGATTTCATATGGAAAAGGCGCGGGCCGAAAGTGCGGCCCGGCCGGGATTCGTCAGTTGCCGGCGCTGGAAATCCTGCGGCTGGCGATCACCTCTTCCAGCCAGCCGATTTTCAGCTCGGGCACGGATTTCAGCAGCAGATCGGTATAGTCGTCGAAAGGCGGGGCCAGCGCTTGCGACTTGGGGCCGAAGCGGACCAGCTTGCCCTGGTGCATCACCGCGACACTGTCGGCAATGGCGCGGACAATCGCGATGTCGTGGGTGATGAAGACATAGGAAAGCTGCTTCTCCTTCTGAAGCTGCAGCAGCAGCTTCAAAATGCCGTCGGCCACCAGCGGATCGAGCGCCGAGGTCGGCTCGTCACAGATGATCAGCTCCGGCTCGGCAGCAAGCGCACGGGCAATGGCCACACGCTGTTTCTGGCCGCCGGAAAGCTCGGCAGGGTAGCGATCATAAAAACCGCTGCCCATTTCGATCTGTTCGAGCAGTTCATTCACCCGGTTACGGCGTACGGAACCGCGCAGCCCGTCGTAAAACGTCACGACCCTGCCGATGATCGCGCCAACGGTCTGGCGCGGGTTCATTGCAGTGTCTGCCATCTGATAGATCAGCTGCAGCTTGCGCAATTCTTCGCGGCTGCGGTTTTTGAGAGCCGGGGGCAATTGCTGTCCGTCAAAGCGTACGTCGCCTGATCTCGGCGGCAGAAGCCCCGTGGCCACTCGCGCCAGTGTCGATTTCCCCGATCCGGATTCGCCGACGATAGCAAGCGTCTGCCCTTTGGGCACATGCAGCGATACATCGAACAGCACCGGCATAGTGCCATAGGCCGCCGAGATGTTTTCCATCTCGAAGAAAGAGCCGGACTGGTCACCGGCTTCGTCCTGCCGGATCGCACGGACATTCACCAGTTCGCGGGTGTAGTCGGCATCGGGGTTTTCGATGATCTTCTTGACGCTGCCGTATTCCACGGTTTCGCCGTTGCGCAAAACCATGATGTCGTCGGCCACCTGCGCCACGACCGCCAGGTCATGGGTGATGTAGAGCGCTGCGGTTCCGGTTTTCAAAATTGCGGTCTTGATCGCCGCCAGAACGTCGATCTGGGTGGTGACGTCCAGCGCCGTGGTCGGTTCGTCGAAGACGATCAGTTCCGGCTTGCTGCACAGCGCCATCGCGGTCATCGCCCGCTGCAACTGCCCGCCGGAGACCTGATGGGGGTAGCGGCTGCCGAAGTTTTCGGGATCCGGCAGGCCAAGAATGGTAAACAGCTCGACAGCCCGAAGGCGGGCCTCGGCGCGACTCATCAACCCGTGGCGCACGGTGGCCTCGATCACCTGATCGCCGAGCTTGTGGGCAGGGTTGAACGAGGCTGCGGCCGATTGCGAGACGTAGCAGACCCGCGCGCCGCGGATCGCACGCGTGCCGGCCTTGCCGAGCTTCAGGATGTCGACGCCATCAAGCAAAACCTCGCCGCCGGTAATCGTGACGCCGCCGCGGCCATAGGCCAGCGGCGAAAGCCCGATCGTGGATTTTCCGGCACCCGATTCACCGATCAGCCCGAGAACCTTGCCGCGTTCCAGCGTGAAGCTCACGCCCTTCACAATCTCGACAGGATGGGGGCGTTCGCCCTGCGGATAGGCTATGGCGCCGATCTGAAGGTTGCGCACCTCGAGCAGGGGCGTTTCGTCTGATTCTAGAAGCTCATCCACCGCGGCCTCCTTTCAGGCTGGACGTGCGTTTCAGCAGCCAGTCGACGACAAGATTGATCGAGATGGTGAGCGCGGCAATCGCAGCACCCGGCACCAGGGCTGCGGAAACACCGAAGATGATGCCGTCCTTGTTGTCCTTGACCATGCCGCCCCAGTCGGCGGTCGGCGGCTGGATGCCGAGACCGAGGAAGGACAGGGTCGAGATGAACAGAACGGCGAAGGCAAGGCGCAGGCCGAATTCGGCCAGAAGCGGCGTCATCGCGTTCGGCAGGATTTCGCGGAACACGATCCACAACGTCTTCTCGCCGCGCAATCTGGCCGCTTCGACAAAGTCCATCACCGCGATGTCGAGCGCCAGCGCCCGGCCGAGGCGGAAGACCCGGGTTGAATCGAGCACCGCCATGACGCCGATCAGCACCGCCAGATTCTGCGGCAGCGCCGCCAGCACGATCAGCGCGAAAATCAGCGTGGGGATCGACATCATCAAGTCGTTGAGGCGCGACAGGCCCATGTCGACCATCCCGCGCATGACCGCCGCGACAAAGCTCAGAACAACCCCCAGCGAAAACGCGAGAGCGGTGGCGCAGAACGATACGAACAGCGTCATGCGGGCGCCGTAGATCATGCGCGACAACAGATCCCGGCCGAGATTGTCGAGACCAAGCAGAAAGGCATGGCTGGCCGGTTCCCAAGGCGCGCCGACGACCTGGTTTTGACCGTAGGGCGCAAGCCAGGGAGCGAAGGCGGCGGCGATAACGGCTATGGCAATACCGGCAATCCCGATCCATGCCGTCGGTGAAACCGAACGGATATTCATCGTGGGTGCCTCAGGCGCGGATTGACAAGAATGGACAGAATATCGGCGGTCATGTTGAGAAGGATGTAGATCGCCGCGAACACCAGCCCGCAGCCCTGCACCACCGGCAGATCGCGCACCGTCACCGCATCCACCATGTACTGGCCCATGCCGGGATAGACGAAGACCACTTCGACGACGACAACGCCGACGATCAGATAGGCGAGGTTGAGCGCAACGACATTGATGATCGGCGCCAGCGCGTTGGGGGCTGCATGTTTCACGATTGCCCGCAATGCGCCGATGCCCTTGAGCTCGGCTGTCTCCATATAGGCCGACGCCATGACGTTGATGATCGCCGCACGGGTCATGCGCATCATGTGCGCGATCACCACCAGAACAAGCGTCGCTACCGGCAAAATGATGGTCTCAAGCTTCTCCCATAGGCCCATGCTGTCATAGACCGTGGCCGGAAACGCCGCGACGGGATGCTGGACTACAAAAACCAGGATCAACAGGTAGGCGACGAAGAATTCCGGCAGCGATACCGCGGCAAGCGAAATGAGGTTGATCAGCCGGTCGACCAGACGATCGCGATAAAGTACGGCGAGAAGGCCGAGACCTACGGCCAGCGGAACGGCAATGATCGCCGCGGCGCCAGCCAGAAGCAGCGAATTGCCCAGACGGCCTGCAATCTGTGTGCTAACCGACTGGCCGCTGGCCCAGGAATGGCCGAAATCGCCATGCAATATATTGAAAAGCCAATCGAAATAGCGGGTCACGAGAGGCTGGTCGAGGCCGAATTCGGCGCTCAGATTGGCGATGGCCTGTGGCGTTGCGGCCTGGCCGAGATAGGTCTCGGCGAAATTGCCGGGCAGCACCTCGATCCCGGCAAAAATCAGTATCGAACTGGCAAACATCAGGCCGATGCCGAGTACGACCCGTTCGCCAATGCGGCTTCCCATGGGAAAGCGCGCGCGCAAGACTTCGAGCGGGCCGAGATCCAGCGCTTTGACGGGGGCGGAGGTAACGGGTTGGTTGTCTGTCATGGTGTCCACGAAAGCCGCGGGTCTTCCCCGCGGCTTCCTCGTTTGCGGGATCAGGAGACGAGCCAGGCGCGGCTGGCGATCTGTCCATTGGACAGGTCGTTGCCGACATCGTCGATCCAGCCCTTCATCTTCACTGAACGGGCATTGAGAAAATTGTTGAACACCGGCAGGACGAGGCCGCTGTTGTCGCGCACCATCATCGCCATCTGGCGATAGAGCGCGCGACGCTTGTCCTGATCGGTTTCGGCGCGGGCCTCAAACAGCATCTTGTCGAATTCGGGGTCGTCGAAATGGGTATCGTTCCACGGTGCCGTCGAAAGCTGGCTGGTGGTGTAGCGGAGATCCTGCGTGGCCCGGCCGCCCCAGTAAGCGGCTACGAACGGCTTCTTGTTCCAGATATTCGACCAGTATCCGTCGGAAGGCTCGCGCTGGAGCTGGATGTCGATGCCCGCTTCCTTCGCATTGGATTGGAACAGCACGGAGGCGTCGACCGCGCCGGTGAAGGCGCCATCGGAGGTGCGTAGCAGGATCGGGCCCTCATGGCCGGATTTCTTGTAATAATGGGCCGCTTCTTCCGGGTCGTAGGCGCGCTGCGGAATGTCGGTCGGCGCCAGCGCATAGGCATCATTGACGGGATAGTCGTTACCCAGCGTGCCATAGCCGCCGAGAATGGTTTTCAGCATCGCCTCGCGGTCGATGGCGAGCTTCAGCGCCATCCTGAGGTCGTTATTGTCGAAAGGCGCGACGTCGCCCTGCATCAGGAAGGAATAGAAGCCCTTGCCCTTGGTGCTGATGGTCTCGATGTTTGGCGCCCGTGACAGCAATGACATCGTCTTCGGGCTCAGCGTGTTGATGAAATGCACCTTGCCGGACGAGAGCGCCGCGATGCGGGCGGTATTGTCGTTGATGACGAGAATTTCGACGCTGTCGACAAAACCGCGATCCTCGTTCCAGTCATCTTCATTCTTGGAGAAGGTGATGCGAATGCCCGGCTCGAAGCTTTCGAGCTTGTAGGGTCCGGTGCCGATCGCGTTGTTCGGGTCGTCCATGCCGCCGTTCTTCTGGACCTGCAGATGGTAGTCGGTCAGCGTCAGCGGCAGGTCGGCATTGCCGTTCTTCAGCGTAATGACAAGATCGCCGCCACGTTCCTCGATGGTTTCGATTCCTCCGAGTAGGCCGAGTGCTGCGGAGGTGGAGTTCTTGTCAGAATGGCGGCGGAGCGTCTGGGCGGCATCGTTGACGGTGAACGGCGTGCCGTCATGAAAGCGCACATCCTTGCGCAGCTTGAAGGTCCACGTCTTTGCATCGGCGGAAGAGGTCCAGCTTTCGGCAAGGCTCGGCAGTGTCTCGCCGGACACCGGATCGGTGGTGACCAGCCGATCGCCCCAGTTGAAGCCAACCAGAAACATGGCGCTGCCAACATAGGTGCCGGGATCGAGAATATCGGTCGTCTGCCCGCGGTCAAGACCGAGGACGAGGTGGCCACCGCGCTGCGGTTCTTCGGCAGCATAGCTTTCGCGCGGCACCAAAAGCCCGGACGCGGTTGCCGCAAAGCCGGCTGCAGCAGTTGAGGCGAGAAAGGCGCGACGATTGATGCCGGACTTCTGAATATCTGATTTCTTGTTCTTCACACGGTTGCCCTGACGGTTTTAGCGTTTCACATATCGCCCGCACCGCTTCACGATTACGGATGCTGAATATCCGCAAAAGGCCCTATCGGTATGGCTGAAAGGTGCGGTTGACGGGTTCGTCAAATTTGATGCGCAAAGGCATAAGCAGCTTGCGCAAGCCAGGCAACTTCGCTAGTTGACGCATCATGACGCTAGTTGACGCTAGTTGACGCTAATATGATTGGCTTCGAACACTTTGAAATCTCGAAATAACAGCCGTTTTGCAGCCAATTTGCGGTTTGCGTGTGATACCCGCCCGTCGATTACGACAATCTGTCGCGACATCGGGATCAACAGGCAACAGTTCAACCGTTATCTTGCCGCGCAAACACGTCCTTCGCCCTATAATACAGGGAAGATCGCGCGCTATTTCAACCTTAAGCCGCAGGACTTCCTTCTGCCGGAAAAACACTTCCAGGATGCGCTCGGCGCGCCTGCCGAAACCATCGGGCCGGATTTTCTGTTGCGAGAGGGATTCCCGGGAAACCTGCCGGAACTGCGTCAGTATGCAGGCTATTACGAAATCTACCACAAGAGCCTGTCATGGCCGAGGAAAATCGTCCGAACCTGTGCCAGACTCAAGGAAAATATTGGTCAGATCACGGTGAAAACGATCGAGCGGATCTATGATCGGGATCTGGAGATTCGACAGCTTTCGAAATATGCCGGACTGGCCGCCTACTGGCGCAACCGGCTGTTTATCGTCGAGCGCGGCATGAGCGAACATTCTTTCCTGTGCCAGACGACGCTGATGCCGTTTGCAGAACACCAGCGCGTCTATCTGCACGGGGTGACGACCGGCGTTTCCTGGCGTCAGGAAAACATGCCCTATTCCACGCGGACCATCTGGCGGGCGGTTGGGACGAACCCCGACAAGCGGCTGCTGCTGGAAGGGTGCGGTCTGTACAACGAAAAATCGCCGAAACTACCCCTTCCCGTGCGCCGCTATCTGAACATCGACGGCGAAAACCACACGCTTGTCGCCACACGATAAAAACAAAGCAGCAGCCGGAGCGTAAGGTCACTCGCCTGATGCTCACGCATCCTCGCCCCCATCAAATTTGTGATGGCCCGAAACACGCTTGATGGTGCGCGCAAGGCGGCAGCTGGAAAGCAATGTTGAAACAGTGGCCGATCTTCTGGCGCCCCACATCGTGACGCTTGCTGACAGCTGGTCGCACCGAAATGCCCTAAACAGGAAAAGAGCCAGATCGGCTCTTTTCCTTGAAGGGTCAAATACACCGATCAGCTGAGCGGGCTGCGTGCTTCCACCATTCCGACCAGCCAGCTGGATCCGAATGGAATGGCTTCGTCATCAAAGTTGTAATAGGGCGAATGCAGTCCGGCAGTGTCACCATTGCCAATATTGATGAAGGCACCCGGCCGCTTCTGCAGGTAGTAAGCGAAATCTTCTGCCCCCATAGACGGCGCCATATCGTCATCGACATTCTCTGCGCCGACGATGTCGCGGGCAACGGCCATGGCGGCCGCCGTCGAATCAGGATCATTCACCGTGACCGGATAGCCGGGGGCAAACGAGCACTCGATCTTGACGTTGGCACTCAGCGCAAGACCGGCGCAGATTTCGCCAATACGTTTTTGGGCGAACTCCATCATGTCGTCGCTGAGAGTGCGCACAGTGCCGATAATTTCGACCGTTTCCGGGATCACATTTGTCGCGGTCGAATCCGATGTCAGGTTTGTCAGCGAGACAACCAGCGATTCGAGCGGATCGGCATTGCGCGAGACGATGGTCTGGCAGGCCATGATGATCTGAGCGGCCACTGGCATTGGGTCAATGCAAAGGTGTGGCTCTGCAGCATGGCCGCCCTTGCCGGTGATCCTGATGGTCGGATTGGCAACGGCTCCCATATTCGGGCCCGCACGACCGGCAAAACTGCCGACCGGAATGCCCGGCATGGTGTGCATGCCATAGACTTCATCAATGCTCCAGCGCTCCATAAGCCCGTCTTCCAGCATCTCGCGCGCACCAAAACACCCCTCTTCGCCGGGCTGGAAAATCAACACGGCCTGACCGGCAAAATTGCGGGTTTCGGACAGATATTTGGCCGCACCGAGCAGCATGGCCGTATGACCATCGTGACCACAGGCATGCATGATACCGTGATTGGCAGAGGCATATTCAACACCGGTCAGTTCGGTAATCGGCAGGGCGTCCATATCAGCGCGCAGGGCAATGGACTTGCCGTCGCCGCGTCCCTTAATGACACCGACCACGCCGGTCTTGCCGACATTTTCAACGACTTCGTCACAGCCAAAGGATCTCAGCAATTCAGCAACCTTGCCGGCCGTGCGCGTCTCCGTGAAACCCAGTTCAGGATTGGTGTGGATGTCACGGCGCCATGCGCTGATTTCCGAAAGCAGATCAGCAAAACGGTTCTTGATTGCCATAAGGCAACTCCTTGCAGTTTATGAATATGGATAGACGGTGCTGTGAACGATCGGAAATGGACGGCGATCGCCTCTGCCGCGGCGGAGCTTCTCTGCCCCCAGAGGGAGCAAGTCAACCCCAGTTGTCTAAACCCGGCATTTGATGGATTGGATCCAGGCCGTAAACTCATGAATTGACGGATTTTGCGAGGCGTGACCTTGCCCCCGCGCTCTAGGGTCCGAACTCAATTGGCCCACAGATGACGGCAGCGACGAGGAAGACGGCGGGTAGGAAGACATCGGCACGCTTGTCGTAACGTGTTGCTATCCATCGAAAATCCTTCAGCCGGCAGAACAGGCGCTCGATCACATTGCGGTCGCGATAGGCGATTTTATCGCAGGAATGCGGGTGTTTGCGCGTCGGGTTTGATGGGATCACGGCCTCGCATCCGCGTTTGCCCAGCCAGTCGCGCAGCCGGCGGGCGTCGTAGGCACGATCAGCCAGCAGGCGTCGCGGAGTCGGGATACAATCCAGGGCAATTTCGTTGTGGCAGGTCGGAGATAACCGTCTGGAAATTCAGGGAAATATGAGCCGATTTTGGATTTCCCCTCAGCTCCACCAATTCTCCCGCTCATGGTCAATTCCGCTTAGCTCGTGCCCTTTAAGGCAAGAGCGAAAGCCTGCGCGGTCGTTGCGGCCCTGTTCCCGCTCTGGCGGGCGTTCTCCGCAGTCAGCGATTCCCGGATCCCTCGACGCTCCATCGCCTCGCGCGCACTGCCGCAAGCCGACCGGCCGGATGGATCGCGGACCGGAAGGCTTCCGCACCGGTGCGATTTTCCGGTGGACCGGGCGGATTTTTGCCTGCCCGGGCCGGAGGGCACGGTACACTCCGTTGATCGATAACAGGTATGCCATGAGCCGCATCGTATTCACCGTGGGCCACTCCAACCACGACTGGGATCGCTTCCTCTCTCTCGTCGGCGGCGCGGGCGTCGAGGCCCTCATCGATGTCCGCTCCAATCCCTGGTCGAGGCTGCAACACTTCCGGCAATCCGAGCTCCGCCGCAACCTGGCCGCCGAAGGCCTAGCCTACATCTATCTTGGCGACCGGCTCGGCGGCATCCCGAAAGGCCGCAAGACCGATTACGAGACCATGGCGAAACGGGAGAGCTTTGCCGCCGGCATCGCCGAGGTTCTGGACATCGCCGGCCGCTGCCGCCCCGCGCTGATATGTGCCGAACATGAACCGCTGACCTGCCATCGTTTCCTTCTGGTCTCCCGGGGCTTGGCCGGGACTGGACAAGCCCAGCTCCGGCACATCCTGCGGGACGGCCGGATCGAACCGCAGGCAGAGACCGAACAGAGGCTGCTGTCATTGTGGGGCGATGGCGCGGATCTTTTCAGAACCCGCACCGAGACCCTCGCCACGGCCTACCGTTTGCAGGCGGACAAGCTCCGTCCGGCACCATGACGACACGCCTTCTTGACACAAAGTAGAAACTTTAACGCATTGAGCAGCAAAGATTTCCTATGATATTTATACGGAAATCACCGGCCCCGCGCGGATAGCCCGACACCGCAACGGGTGCATCCGGTCGAGGAGAGCACGGCACTTCGGCCGGATTTGCAACAACAGGGATGTTTTCAACACAATCATCCGCTAGACGATAGTAGACTGAAATACACAGAATGATTTCTTTCCGCACGTTTTGTTGCGATTAATTCCTAAAAACTGGAATCAATCGGGAACTGAACAGTGTTACGGACAAAAACGCAAAAAGACGTTTGCTTTCAGGAGACCGCCCTTGAAGAGATTTCTCGTAGTGGATGATCATCCGCTGTTTCGCGAGGCGCTGTACGGCGTCGTCCATACGATGTGGCCCGAGGCAGAAATCAACGAAGCGACGGAACTCGAGGCCGCCTTTGAAATGATCGCGGGCCTGCGCCGCGGATACGATCTGGTACTACTCGACCTCATGCTTCCAGGCGTCACCGGCTTCGATGGCGTCCTGCAGCTTCTCAACCGGTTTCCCAACCAGCGCATGCTCATCGTTTCCGCCCTGGAAGAACGTCGGCTCGTCGAAGAGGCGCTGTCGCTGGGGGTTGCGGGTTTCGTTTCCAAATCGGCCGGAAAGGCCGAATTGACCAAGGCAATCCAGCAAACGCTCGATGGAGAGACATACCGCCCGCCCGGAGCACGGCCGGCGGCCGGAACACACAACGGAAACAGCGATCTGATCGCGCGCCTGTCCGAGCTGACCCCGCAGCAAATGCGGGTTCTGCACCTCATCCGCCAGGGCAAACTCAACAAGCAGATCGCCCACGAGCTTGGCGTCAGCGAAACCACGGTCAAGGCCCATGTTTCCGAGGTCCTCCACAAGATGAACGTCAACTCCCGGACCCAGGCGGTCATCGAAACCTCGCATCTCGACTTCAGCGCCTTCCGCACCGAAACCCCGTAACGGCAGGCCCGCCCACCCTGAACAGAACAAAAGGCGGACAGACCGGTGACCGAAATTACGACCGACAGGCAGGCCCACGCCTCGGCATATACCCCGACCGAAAACCGGATCCATGAAGACCCGGCCCATGATGCGGCACAGGGTCTGAACCCCGATGCGTCGCCCGGGACGCCCGCCGAAACGGAGCGTGCGCCCGACAGGCTGCAAACGATCGTCTCCCCGTGTCGGGACGGCTGCGCGGCAATCGGCGAAATCGCATCGGCCCTCGACAACCCGAAGCACGTCGGATTTCTCCTCCTGCTGATCTCGCCGGACTACGACCCCGAAGCGATCGCGGAAGGCCTGGCGCGATACGTGCCGCACATCCCCAATGCCGGCTGTTCCACCAGCGGTGCCATAGCGATCGAGCGGACGATCGACCATGGCATCCTCGCGATCGCCTTTCCCAAGGACACTTTCGAAATCGTCACCTCGCCGCTCTTCGATCACGCCCACCTCACGTTCGAGGACGGAGTCGATCTGGCAAGGAACCTGAGGGCGAGCCTTGCGCAGATCGAGGGTCCGAACGACGGCCGGCTTTTCGCCCTGACGCTTCTCGACGGCCTCAGCCGGCGCGAGGAATTGCTGCTTGCCGCGCTCGAACAGGTGATGGATTCGATCTCGGTGGTCGGCGGATCGTCGGGCGACAATCTCAGTCTGACCAAGACCTTTGCCGTGCGAAACGGCGAGGTGCAGAACGGCGCAAGCGTCATCGTCCTCGTCCGCACGCCAGTGGATTTCCGCTCGTTCAAGTCGGACCGCTTCCTGCCGACGGACAAGCGCCTTATCGTTACCGCCTGCGATCCGGCGAACCGCCTCGTGCGGGAACTGAACGCCGAGCCGGCGGCGGACGCCTATGCGCGGGCGATCGGCGTGCCACGCGAGACGCTGGACCACAGCGTTTGCTGCGGCAACCCGCTTCTGGTCCAGGTCGACGGCGAGCTTTTCTGTCGATCCGTCCAGGCCGTCAATCCCGACGGCAGCCTGGTTTTTTACTCCGCCGTGGAGACCGGGGTCGTATTCATTCTCGGCGAGGTTACGGGGCTGACCGAAAGCCTGGCGCATTCCATGGCGACCATCGAGGCGGAGATGGGCGACATTGATCTTATCCTCGGGTTCGACTGCGTGCAGCGCAAGGTCGAGGCCGAACATATCGGTGCCGGACCGGCGCTGCGCGACCTCTACCGGCGCCACCGGGTCGCCGGCTTCTGGACGTACGGCGAGCAGTATCACGGGCTCCATCTCAACTATACGTTCACGGGCCTCGCCATCGGCCGGAAGGGCGCGTGATGTCGTCCGAAGCCGAAACCCGGGCCCTGCGGGAGCGGGTCGAAAAGCTCGAACGGATCAACGCCGTTCTTCTCGCCCGCGTCGAGGAGGATTCGACGGCGCACCCCGGCCCTTTCGCGCTGTTCCAGTCCAACGTCGAACTGCAGCACAAGGTACAGGAGCGCACCGAGGAACTGCGCCGCTCGCTCGAACGCATCCACCTGATGAACAACGAGCTTGTCGAGGCCGCGCACAAGGCCGACGCCGCCAACGAGGCCAAGACGCGCTTTCTCGCCCAGGCCGGACACGACCTCCTGCAGCCTGTCACGGCGGCGCGGCTATTTCTGTCCGCGCTGGACGAAACAATCCCCAGGATCGAGGATGAAGGCGACAAGCGGCGGCTCATCTTCCAGATCGGTCGCTCGCTGGAGACCATCGAGATCTCGCTGCGCTCGCTGCTCGACATGTCCCGGCTCGACAGCGGCGTCGTCAAGCCGAAAATCCAACCGGTCTGGATCGGCGCATTGCTTGCCGACCTGGAGGAGGACTTCTCGACCATCGCGCTGCAGCGCTCCCTGCGCCTCGATGTCCTGCCCAGTTCGCTGATCGCCCTCTCCGATCCCATCATGCTCGCCCGCATTTTGCAGAACCTCATCGGCAACGCGCTCAAATACACCACCGAGGGCCGCGTTCTCGTCGGTGTGCGCCGCGGCAAGAAAAGCCTGCGTGTCGATGTCATCGACACCGGACCGGGGATCGCAAAAGAGAACTTCGAACTGATCTTCGAGGAATTCCGGCGCATCAAGGGGGCGGCGAAGAACAGCGAGGGCGGGCTCGGCCTGGGACTGGCCATCGTCCGCCGCCTGGTCGACGCTCTTGGACACACGCTCACGATCGAATCCGAGCCGGGACGGGGCTCCCGCTTCTCGCTCCAGCTTCCCCTCTCCGGTTGCGGCGACGCGCAAGGCCGGCCCGCCAGCCAACCCGATCATCCGGTGGACGAGCGCTGGACCGCGGAAGGACTGACGGCCTTTGTCATCGATAACGATGTTCCCGTCCGGCAGGCGGTAAGCGATCTACTCCGGCGCTGGAACTGCCAACCCTTTCAATATGCCGGAAGCCAGGACGCACCGACTGCCGCAAACGCCTGTCCCGACGGCCCGGATCTCCTCATCGTCGACTACCATCTCGACGGGGAAACCGCCATCGAGGCGATCGACGCCTTTCGCCTGACCTTCGGCAAGCCCATCCCGGCGCTGATCATCACCGCGGATCCATCCGACGCAATCGCGGAACGGGCGAGACAGGCCGGCGTCAAGATTTCCTACAAGCCGGTCAACCCGCATGGTCTCAAGCAGGAGATCGACACGGTTCTGTCGTCGCAAGGCACAAGATAGCGGCCTCTGGTGAGAGGACCCTGGCGCCGATCAACCGCCCGTCAGGTTCATGCGATGCGTCGTCTGCCCGCGCGCGCGGCGGTGGGAATAATCGAAATCATGCCCCTCGGGCTTGCGCGCGACGGCAGCGCGGATCGCGTCCTCAAGCGACGGCGCGGCGGGATCGCGCAGGACGGCACGCAAATCGACATGACCTTCCTGGCCGAGGCACAAGTGCAGTTTGCCATCGCATGTCAGCCTGACGCGATTGCAGCTTTCGCAGAAGCTGTGCGTAAGCGGCGTGATGAAGCCGATCTTCTGTCCGCTCTCTTCAAGCCGCACATAACGCGCCGGCCCGCCCGTGCGCTCCGCACTGTCGACGAGTCGATAGCGGGTTCCGAGCAGGGCGCGCACCTCACTGAGCGGCCAGTACTGCCCGAGCTGCGTTATCTCGCCGAGATCGCCCATGGGCATGACCTCGATGAAGGTCAGATCCATGTCGCGTGCCGCGCACCAGTCGACGAGACGGAACACCTCGTCCTCGTTGAAGCCCTTGAGAGCGACCGCATTGATCTTGATCCGCAGTCCCGCGGCCCTCGCCGCGTCGATCCCGCGCAGCACCTCCGACAGACGACCGTTGCGGGAAATACGCGAGAACTTCGCCTCGTCCAGCGTGTCGAGCGAGATATTGACCCGCCGCACGCCCATCGCCACCAGATCCTCGGAGAACCGATGGAGCTGACTGCCGTTGCTGGTGAGCGTCAACTCGTCGAGCGCCCCGCTCTCCAGATGCCGGGAAACAGCGCGCATATAGCTGAGGATATTGCGCCGGACCAAGGGCTCTCCGCCGGTAACGCGGAGCTTGCGCACGCCGAGGCGAATGAAGGCGGTCGAGATTGTCTCGAATTCCTCCAACGTCAGCAGATCGCGCTTGGACAGAAAGGTCATGTTCTCCGGCATGCAGTAGGCACAGCGGAAATTGAATCGATCGGTCACCGAGACACGCAGGTAGGTCACGGTACGATGGAACGAATCGACCAGCGGCGAAGGCGTCATAATCAGGAAACTCCAGGGACGTTCTCAAAGCGGAAACCCAGCTCCTTAAGCTCTTTCCGAATGGCGTCCTGTTGCAAGAGGGCGATGAACCGCTGCACGGCGGGGCGATCCTTGCGGTTTCGCGGAATCGCGAAATCGTAGTGCTCTTCGCGCAGCGGCAGGAAACCGAGACCGTAGCTGTGCGCCACCGTTTCGATGGCAACACCCCAGTCAGCCCGCTCCTGGGCGACGGCGGCGGCCACGGCATTATGCGATTTCGGCTGCGACCAGTACCCCCGCGGACGAGCCCCGGCAAGAAGATCGTCGATCAGGATGCGGGTGCCCGATCCCGCATTGCGATTGACCATCAGGCAGCCGGCGTCCGCCAGCGCCGTGGCAATGGCGGCTTTGGCATCGCTCGCCTCGAAGCGCGCGTCACCGGGCCGGAAAACCACCCCTTGCATTCGCCGATAGCCCGGAACGAGCATCAGGTCGTCGGTCAGGAACGGTTCGTTGTAGCGGTCGCTCGCGGCGTCGAGCAGGTGCATGGGGGCGATGTCGCATTCGCCACGCTTGGCTGCGGCAAGGCCGCCGTTGCTGCCCACGTTGAGCAGTTTCGTCGAAATCCCCTCGCCCTCAAGCGCGCCCGCCAGCACGTCGAGGCCGACGCAGTGGCTGCCGATCACCGATAGGTCCGAGGGCCGCAGCGTCCGGCCGATGATCTGGACCTCCACGGGACTGCCCGCCGGCAGCCCATCGACCCCGGCCTCGATGACGATGAAGCCGTCGGCGCCGGAAAAGCTCGACACCGCGCCGGAATCCTTGGGAACGGGATAGGCGGCAAAACCGCCCTCCGGCTTTTCGGTCAGCGACACCATCTTGAATTCAGTTCGTCCCGGCGCCGAGGTGATCTGCAGCGGCAAAACCGCCGGGACATGCTCGGCCTTGTCCTCCGCAAAGCCCGCGAAGGCCCGGATGACCGGAGCGACGAACTCATGAAAGGTGAAGATGGCGGAGGTGGGAAAGCCGGGCAGGACAACCAGCGGCTTGCCGCCTGTTACGGCCAGACACACCGGTTTTCCGGGCTTGAGGGCAACGCCGTGAACGAGGATGCCCGGATTGTCGTATTCCGAGACAACCTGATAGCAGACATCCCCGGCGCCCTTGGAGGTGCCGCCGGACAGGATCACCATATCGGCGGCGGCAAGCGCTTCGGCGACGCGCGCGCGAAGGCTGTCCGCATCGTCCCGCACGACACCATAGGACAGCGCCTCGCCACCGAGTTCCGCCACAGCCGCGGCGATGATTGTGGCGTTGGAATCATAGACCGCGCCGGTGCGGATCGGCATGCCCGGCGCCAGGATTTCGTCGCCGGTCGAAAGGATGGCGACGCGCGGTCGGCGGCAAACGGGCACTTCGGCAAGGCCGATGGCCGCGACGATACCCAGTTCGCGCGAGCCGAGCCGCACGCCCGGGCGCAGCGCCATCTCCCCTCGCGAGATGTCGCTGCCTGCCCAGGCGATGGAACGGCCAGGCGATACCGGTGCGTCGACCTCGATTTCGATCTGGCCGTTTTCGGCCTCGAACGTTTCGGTGTTCTCCACCATGACGACGGCGTCCGCACCGCGCGGAACCATCCCCCCCGTCGCGATGAGCACCGCCTCGCCCGGCTTGACCTCCACCACAGGGTTGACGCCCGGCGTCAGGATCTGGGGCAGAACGCGCAGCCGGGATGGCGCGCTCTGACTGGCATCGGCCACATCGGCCGCGCGGACAGCAAACCCATCGACGCTCGATCGATCGAAACCGGGCACATCGACGTCGGCGATCAACGGCTCGGCCAGCACCCGGTCGAGCGCATCGCAAAGCGGCACCGTTTCCGGGCCGAGCGGCCTCAAATCGAGATGGCGGCGAAACCGGCGTGCGGCGTCCTCACGGGTGCTTACGGAGAGGAACTGGTATTGCTGCCCCAGCCGCGCGATCTCTTTGGTCAGCTCACTCATCGCCCGTCTTCTCCTCTTCTGTATCAATTTCCGGCGCTGTCACACGAACATCGAGCAGGCCGCCCACAGGACATCCTTCACTTCCGGCCGAAAACAGGACGACACCCCATCCCAGCGCACCCAGACCGCGTTCGGCAAAGCGCGCGCGCGGCGCGACGCTGTCCTCTCCCGTACGGTCGACCGGAACGATTTCGGCCATCCCGATCCGCGAAACGATCTTCCGTTCCGCCCTCATCCGCCGGCGAGGCAGCGCCAGACCGGTCGGCAAGCCAGCCAGTTTGCGCACGGCCCGGCCCACCAGCATCTCATAGGCCCAGAGCGCCTCGGCGGGCACGCCGGGCAAAAGGAAGAACGGTCGTCCGGCAAGGGTTCGGCCAAGGCCGGCGCTCTCTCCCGGACTGAGCGCAAGACCGTGCAGCCGCAAAGCGCACCGTTCGGAAAAGCCCTGCGCCGCCAGGTCGTCGCTTCCCCGACCCGAGCCGCCCGCAACGAGCACGAGGTCGGCACCGTCGTCGAAAAGCGAGGACACGATCTCCGGTCGGCGATCGGGGGCGGCAAGGATTATCGGGTCGCCACCGTCGCGGGCGACGAGCGCCCCGAGCATCGGCGACAGACCGTCGGGGCCGCCGTAGGGCAGCACAATCAATTGGACGCGCGGGCGGCGGCGTACCGGAACTTCTGTGATGCCGGCACCCGCGAGCAGCGCGAGATCCGCCGCCGCGATCCGCCGGCCGTCATCGGCAAGACGCAAGCCACGGCGATAATGGCTCCCCTTCGACCAGACGCAACTCCCGCGCACGAGAGGTTCGATGACCTCGCAGGTTCCTGACGGGCCGATGCCGGCACGTTCGAGCGGCAGCACCGCATCGCAGTCCGCGGGCAACGCCGCGCCCGGACGCACGAACCGCGCGGGGAACGGCAGTGGATTATAGGCACCGGCCCCCTCCGTCTCCGCCGCGGCAAGGGCAATGCCGTCGACGGCCGCCCAGTCGACGGGCGGCATGTCTTCCCGCGCCGCGACCGGTCCTGCCAGTACACGACCGCACGCCCGAGCCACGGGGAGCATCTCGCTCCCCAGCGGTCTGAACTCTTTGTCGATCCAGGCTTCCGCCTCGATCAACGGAGCGCGTGCGACAGGTGCTGAATATGACATCACGTATCCATAAAAGGCCGACGACGGGCGGCGGCAAGCAAAGCACCCGGCGCCCCCCGCTTTCGCGGTCCTCGAGCTGCCCGGCCGAGACCCCGCTCCCAGTAAGCGGGGAGATCGTGCCGGGCTCAAGCGGAATCTCGGACAACCCGATACCGGTCGATTGAACCACACTCAGACCCTTCCCGCTTTTAGGACTAAAGTGCCGAAGACGGCACGGTCGCCGCGGGCGTATACAGATCCGAAAAGTCCTCGAGCGCACGAACGACAGACGTCACGACGATCTGGGACGATATGCGGGCCGGACCGGGAAGAGGCTCGGAGCCCTGCTACGAAGGACGAAAAGACATGTGCGGAACCTGTGGCTGCTCGGACCCGAACAACAGCGTCACCCTGACCGACCCGGCGACGGGCGAGAGTTCGGTGCTGACCGGCGGCCGCGTGAAAGCCCCCGCGCGCACCCATACCCACGACCATGGCCACACGCACACTCATGATCATGACCATGCCCACGCGCATGATCACGACCACGGCCATCCCCATGATCACGCGCACGATGCGCATGGCCGCGTGATTTCCCTGGAGCAGGCGGTGCTGGCCGAAAACGATCTCGTCGCCGAGCGCAATCGCGGCTGGTTCGAGGGCCGCGGCGTTCTGGCGCTGAATCTGGTCAGTTCCCCCGGCGCCGGCAAGACGACGCTGCTTGAGCAGACCATTTCCGCGCTCGCGAACGAGGTTGAGGTCGCCGTCATCGAGGGTGATCAAATGACCACCAACGATGCCGAACGCATCCGCGCCACGGGCGCCAGGGCGGTCCAGATCAACACCGGCGCCGGGTGCCATCTCGAAGCCGACATGGTGGCGAGCGCCGCCAAGAAGCTGGACCCATCGGCGGGCGCCATCCTGATGATCGAGAACGTCGGCAACCTCGTCTGTCCGGCAATGTTCGACCTCGGCGAGAGGATGAAGGTGGCGATCTTCTCCACCCCCGAAGGCGACGACAAACCGCTGAAATATCCGCATATGTTCGCTGCGGCCGAGGTCGTGGTGGTCAACAAGATCGACCTCGCGCCCTATGTCGATTTCGATCCGGCACGCGTCGAACGCAACATCGCCCAGGTCAATCCCGACGCCCGGGTTTTCATGCTCTCGGCCCGGACTGGCGAGGGGATGGAAAACTGGCTGGCATTCCTCCGGGAGACACGCGCGGCCGGCTAAAGCGCAGTGCGTCTCATCTGGTTCCCACGACATACTTCAGCCCGTTGCTGCACAGCGACTTCCCACCCCGCGATGCCCCAGCCCCATCGCCAGGACCCTGAGGGCGCCACCCGGTTCAGACCCGGCGCCCCCTGTCCGAAGGCCTCTCAGATCAGGGTCGTTCAGCTCAGGGGGTCCCTACCCGTGGCTCGCGTGTCCGCACACCGGGCAATCGGGCCGGCGTTCCGCCGGGAAGGCTTCCAAGCCCCCCGGCCAGAGGCTGAGATAAACATAGTTCTTCGAAATCGCGTCGAGATCGCCGACGAGGATCTTCAGTGCTTCGGCGACCTGCCAGGCAGCAACGAAGGCGGGCATCGCACCGAGAACGCCGGCCTCGCGGGCGGTTGCGGGAACCTCGGTGTTGCCGATGTCCGGCAAGAGGCATTGCAGACAGGCCGTCCGGCCCGGCACGATCGTCGCCACGCTGCCGTGCGTGCTGAGACAGGCCCCGTGCACCATCGGCTTGCCGAACCGGACGCAGGCCACGTTCATCACCGCCCGCCCGGCGAAATTGTCGAGCCCGTCGACGACCAGATCGACATCCGCGATGAGCGCTTCGGCATTCTCCGCCGTCAGTCGCGTCACCACGCTTTCACACGCCACCTCGCTGTTGATACGTGCCAGATGCGCCGCAGCCGCGACCGCCTTGGGCCGCTCGCCAAGGACGTCATCCTCGTCATAGAGCGTTTGACGGTGCAGATTGCTCCAGTCCGCGGTATCGCCATCGATCAGCCGCAGGTAGCCGACACCGGATCGGGCAAGGAGGTTGGCGGCATTTGAGCCGAGCGCGCCAACCCCGACAACCGCGACACGGGACGAGGCCAGACGGGCTTGCCCCTCAGGACCGATCTCGGCCAGGACCTCATGCCGGGCATAACGTTGACTGCGGTCTTCCATGATGACCCCCTTGGCGGGTTTCAGGAACCCAAGGTCCGCGCAGCGACCGGCCGATATCGGGTTTCCGCTTCGCCGAACACCACAAAACAGGAACGGAACGAATGGCGCCCGTCTACCGGACCGTGATCGGCGTTAGCGGTCGGTGCAGGACAGACAGGGATCGACCGACGCCTGGATCAGCGAGGTGTTGGAGAACGCCTCACCGGGCACCATCGCCTCAAGCGCCGGGATATTGACGAAGGACGGCGTGCGGATATGAACCCGCGCCGGCTTGTCGCCGCCATCGGAGGCGACGTAGTAGAACACCTCTCCGCGCGGCGCCTCGACGACGAAAGCCGCGTCGCCCTCGGGGATTTCCGGCAGGCCCTCGAAGGCCCTGAGCGGCCCGCCGGGCATCTTTTTCAGCGCGGCGATGATGAGGCGCACGCTCTCCAGAAGTTCAAGAGCCCGGACCACGACGCGCGCTTGCACGTCGCCGGCTTCCTGCGTCACCATCTTGAAGCCCAGTTCCTCATAGGCGAGATAGGGGAAATCGGTGCGCACGTCGATCGCCACGCCCGATGCCCGCGCCACCGGACCGACCGTCCCCCAGGCGATAGCATCCTCGCGTGTCAGGACGCCGACGCCGGCCATCCTCTCGCGCGCGGTGGGGTTGGTCATGAAGGCGGGAATAATGTCCTTCTCGATACTCGCGGCGAGCTTTTCCATCAACGGGACGAAGGAGAGCGGATCCTCGATATCCCGATTGACGCCGCCGATCCGGTTCATGCCGTAGTTCACCCGGTTGCCCGAGATCGTCTCCAGCATGTCGAGAACCGGCTCGCGCAGGGTGAAAACCTCCATGAAGGCCGTCTCATAGCCCATGAACTCCGCCGCAAGACCGGCCCACAGCAGGTGCGAATGCAACCGCTCCAGTTCGGAGATGATCGTGCGGATGTATTTCGCCCGCTCCGGGATCTCGATGCCGGCGATGCGTTCCGCCGACATGCACATGGTCATGGCATGGGTGTTGGAACAGATGCCGCAAACCCGTTCCACCAGCGTGATCGCCGGCACCCATTCGCGCTTCTGCGCCAGGATCTCGATGCCGCGAAAGCTGAAGCCGACATCGACGCTGACGCTGTCGATGGTTTCGGCGACGCATTGCACCGAGAGCTTGTAGGGCTCTTCAAGCGCGGGATGAAACGGCCCGATGGGAATCTGATAGGGCATGACGGTTCTCCCTCAGTTGTCGCCGCTTGCGGCAGGTTGCGCGACGCTGTCGCGGAAAAAACCCTCCGGCATGCCTTCGGGGCGGAACAGCGGAACAAGATTGGGGTGTCCGTCGAAGGTGACGGCGAAGAAGTCGTGAATCTCCCGCTCGGCCCAGCCGGCGGCGGCGGACATCGTCGCCAGCGACGGCAACATGGCGTTCCGGCTGACGGTACGGAAGTGGATCAGCTGCGAGCCCTTTGCGAAGTGATACATGACGATCGTCTCACCCGCTTCCGTCGGCTTGCCGGTCATGGTGACCAGCCGGAACTCACGCTCGAACATCGTCCGGCCCATCTCGGGAACATCGAGCATCGTTCCCTCGATCCACCAACCGTCTTCCCGCTCGGCTGCGGGCGCGGCTCCGGGCACAGCGGCCAGCTCGGCCTTCAGGGTCATGTCATTTGCGGCACTGGTCATTGCTGGGCTTCCTTTCCAAGGAAGGCGTCGCGGATCTTCTGGCTGGCGGCATGCCGGCGACAGTCTTCACAAAGATGCCGCAGCTCTTCCGCCTTTTCCGGCGTATCGCCGAAGAATCGCCCGGCGACGGACGGCGGCACGGGAATGATCGAAATTCCGCAGCGCGTGCAGGATTCATACGGGATGTCGTGCGCGGTCTTCAGGGCATCCTTGTCGCCGCCCACCTGCGGCAGGGTTCCCCTGTTGCCGAGCGCGCCGGTCGGACAATACATGACGCACAGGCCGCAGAATGTGCACTGACCGGCGAAATACTCCCACGTCAGGACCGCTTCCTTGCCCTCGTCGAAGGTGATCGCCTTGGGCGAACAGACATAGGAGCAGGTCTGACAGCCGGTACACAGCGAGGCGTCCTGTTCGATCAGGCCGCGGAACGGTTCCGGCCGCGGCGGCAGGTCTCCCGGCGCCAGGGTCCGCGAAGCGCTGGCCATATTGCGACGGATGATGTCGAAGATCTTCATGCCGGCACTCCTATGCGACGATCGACATGGTCATGGCGGCAGCGGCAGCGAGCCCGCCCCAGAGCCAGTAGAATCTGAGCGCACGCTTCACCGTCAGCCGCGCGGTGGAAGCCTTGATGACGGCAATAAGCGCCACGATCACCAGACCGACGACCAGATAGAGGGCCGCGTCAACCGCGACATTGCCGGTGGTGCGCACGAACAGCACGTCAAAGGTGCCGATGATCAGCATCAGCTCCAGCGCATGCGACAGTTCAAACACCGCCAGCGGCACGCCGCTGTATTCCATGTGCGCGCCATGGCCGATCTCCTGCTCCGCATTGGGGATCGAGAACGGATTTGACTTGAGGCGCGCCGGGACGGCGAGAAGGAAGGCGATCATCGCCAGCACCGTCACCACACCGAACGGCGCGCTGGCGAGGTCGACGAGCCGGAAGCTGCCGGCCGCCTGGGCCAGCGCGATCACGCCGGCGAGCAACGGAACGGAATAGGCCAGCGACAGCACCGCTTCGCGCATGGCGCTCACCTGGCCGTAGATCGACCGGCTGACGAAGCCCGCCAGGACGTCGCTCAGCATCGGCATTTCCAAAAGATAGAGTAAGAGGATGAGGTCACCCGAAAACGACGGGGTCACAGCACCGGGCAAAGGCAGCAGCATCAGGCCGAACACCGTCGCGACCAGCGAGATGAAGGGCAGCATGTTAAAGAGCAGGGCATTGGCATGCTCGGGAACCAGACCATGCTTGCCCATCAGCTTCACGAAGTCGAAAAAGGGCTGATAGAAGGGCGGCCCCTTGCGACCCTGGAAGCGCGCCAGGATCTTCCTGGCGAACCACTCGTAGAAGAATCCGAGCGCTGCGGCGATGATGAGTCCCGGCCAGACGAAAAACCCGAAAGCGAAGTTGAGGAACGTCGTCATTCCGCCGCCACCTTCCTGCCCTGTTGATCCGCGGTCCGACCCTCGGCGAGCAGATTTGCCGCCTGGGCGATACCGTCGATGATCAATTGCGGGCGCGGCGGGCAGCCGGGCACCCAGATATCGACGGGGATGTATTTGTCGAGAGGTCCGTCAAGCACGGGGCTGCCGACGAACACGTTGCAGCTTGCCGGGCACGAACCGACGGCGACGACCGCCTTGGGACTGGGCATTTGGCTGTAGATGTCGAGAAGGGCCGGCAGAATGCGTTTGCTGACCGCCCCGGTCACCAACAGGATGTCGGCGTGTTTGGGGCTGGCATGGCGCAGCATGCCGATCTGTTCGCCATCGTAGCGCGGGCTGATACAGGGGCCGATCTCGATGTCGCAGCCATTGCACGAGCCGGTATTGATTGCGTAGACCCACGGCGACCGGCGCCGGGCAACACTCATGAGACGGGCGAGGAAACCCATTTTTCCGCTCATCACAGAGCCTCCGCTTCATATGTCGGCATGGTCTCGCCCGCCCGGGCACTCTCCGAGGTAACGGTGGTGTCGTGTTCGCCCGCCCCGAATGCTCCTGTGAGCGGAGCCGGATAGAGGCCGGCCGCGACAGCAAGCACGACGAGGACAATGAGGGCGGCCGGACCGAATTGCGGCACCGCGGACACCGTTTCCTGATGCGGCGCGCCGAGCCAGATCCGGTGAATGGCACGGGCATAGACCAGGAGGTCGATGGCGGCGACCACGAGCAGGACCGTGATAAGCCAGATCCCGCCGGCCTCGACCGCCGCGAGATAGATCCGCCAGTAGGCGCCGAAACCCATGCCCGGGGGAACGCCGATGAAGTTGATCGCGGCGAGAATGAAGGCGGCAGATACCAGCGGCATGGATGCTGCCAGACCACGGGTTTCCAGCGTCACGGGCGTGCCGAGGCGCCGCTCCGCGATCCCTGTCGACCCGAACAGCACCGCCTTGGAAAGCGCATGGCTCAGCGCGCCGATCATCGCTCCGGTCAGCGCCGCCTCGCCGCCGAGCGAGACACCGAGAAGGAGAAGGCCGAGGTCGGTGATGGTCGAGTAGGCGAGCATCGAGCGCAGATCGCTCTGGGCATAGGCGAGGAACGCCCCGCCGACCATCGCAACGAGCGCCAGCGCGATCCAGACCGGTTTCGCCAGCGCGAAGACCCAGGGCGCCTCGGCGCCGAGATGCGCCAGCTCGTGGAAAGTCGCGATATCGACGATGGCGATGATCAGGATCACCGTGCCGATCGAGGCGGACCGCGCGACCGCCGGCACCCAGAACGTCAGCGGCAGGAGGCCGAGCTTCAGCGCAAAGGCGAGAAGCAGAAGAATGACCGCCAGTTTCGTTGTCATTCCGCCTGGCTCGGCAACGGGCAGCCCCGTCAGGGCGAACGCAGCGATGGCCAGCACAATGGACGACAGGATGGCAAGGAGATAGAGCCGGCCGGCTCGCCGCGCCTCCGTGTCGGCCTGGCTGAGCAGTGTCAGTCCTGCCGCGATTTCGGCAAGGCTCAAAAGGGCGACGCCCCACCAGCTTCCGGCCGATGCGACACCGCCAAGCGCGAGCCCGACGGTGACGATCGCCAGCGGCCACCAGCGACTGCCCTCGGGCTGCGGCACGGCGAGGGCGAAGACACCCAACACCAGCGACACGATTGCCAGAGCGGACAGGAATACCATCGTAGTCATCATCAAATCCCCTGTGCGCCCTAGACAACCAAGATCCAGAGCACCGCGACCGCGGCACCGATCAATCCGATCACCAGCGGATGTGCCGCTGCCTGCGAGGTCCTCCGTCCGATGCCGGCCGAGGTCTGTCCGAGCCCACGGCCGATCTTCAGCCACAGGGGGTCGGGATCGGCGTGATAGACCGGTTCGAAGGCGGATTCGGCCAGTTCGGCGAAATCGGTCGCGCTCAGCCGGTCGCCGACAGGAAGCGGCTCGCCGCCGGTGAAGACGTTGACGGCCACCTCCGGCCGGCTGCGGCTCAATCGCCAGCCGCCAAAGCCCGCCACAATCGCGAACAGCAGCACGCCAAGCGCGCCGAGCGTGACGCCGATGGCGCCGGAAGCCGTGACGATACCGCCCCAGCTGGAGCCAACGCGCCATTCGAAGCCGAGCGCCTGAACCGCCGGCGCGATGAAGGGTTCCAGGAGGAGCTGCGGCGCGATGCCGAATACCACGCACAGCGCCGCCGTGCCGATCAGCCCGGCCTGCATGGTCGGCGAGGATTCATGAACCTTGCGGTCGCGTAGCGCCGGCGAGGGATCGCCGTAAAAGCCGCTGACGGTCGCCTTCAGGAACGAGAAGGCAGTCAGCACCGAGACGAGCCAGGCAACCAGCACCACGACGGCCTGCCCGGCATCAAGCGCGGCGTCGAGCAGCAGCCATTTGGCAACGAAACCCGTGGTTAGCGGCACGCCGGTGATCGCGGCGGCGGAAACGAGCCAGACCCAGGTCGTCACCGGCATCTTGGAGGCCAGCCCGCCAAGTTCGCGCAGGTCACGCGTTCCCGTCGCATGCTGCACCGAGCCGGCGCACAGGAACAGCGCGCCTTTGAAGAGCGCGTGACTGACCATGTAATAGAGCCCGGCGGCAACGCCGAGATCAGTGCCGAGCGCCAGGCCGGCCATGATGTAGCCGAGCTGGCTCACCGTGTGAAAAGCGAGAAGCCTCTTCAGGTCGGTCTGCGCGAGGGCGAAGATAACGCCGACGATCATCGTGACGCAGGCGATGATGAGCAGGAAGTTCCCGCCAATCCCGTGCCACGCGCCAATGGCGTACATGCGCGCCACCAGATAGACGCCGGCCTTGACGTAGCAGGCAGAATGGAGGAGCGCCGAGACCGGTGTCGGCGCGTTCATCGCCTCCGGGATCCAGGTGTGCAGCGGATACATCACCGACTTGGCCATCGAGGCAACGATGATCAGGAAGATCGGCAGCGCCGTCAGCGCCTCGCCAACCCGCGGATCGGACCACACGAAAGTGCCAGACTGCGCGAAAATCAGGAGAATGGCGGCGAGGAATCCGTAGCCGGCGATATGGGTGATTAGCAGCACTTTGCGGGCGCCGTCGGCCGCCTCCTGCCGCGTGTACCAGAAGCCGACGAGGAAGTAGGAGCACAGCCCGATCAGTTCCCAGGCGAAATATGCCATCAGCAGGTTCGCCGCACCCACGAGCAACATGAGGCCGCCGATGAAGATCAGCATGAGGACGAAGAAGCGCGTCGTGCCGGAGGGCTCATCGGCCATGTAACCGATCGAGAACATCAGGATCAGCGCGCCGAGCGCGGTGCCCATGACCATGAACAGAAGCGCTAGCCCGTCGATCCGATAGGTGAAGGCCATCGGCCCGTCCCAGAGGAAGGCCGTCGCCGTCAGCGCCTCACCGTTCTGAACCATCGGCAACAGCGTCAGACTGGCCGCAAACGCCATGACCGTCACCGCAAAGGCGAGCCAGCCCTTGGCCTGATTGGAGAGCACCCGGCCCAGAACAAGCTGTAGCAGAGCACCCCCGAAAAGCAGTGCCGTCGGCCAGAAAGCCGGCGAGAGCAACGAGAATTCCTGTGACATCTAAAACCTCAGCCCCCGCCTACGGGAGGGAAGATAACCACTGTGTCGCCGGGGGAGAGCGGGGTGGCGTAGCGCTGCATCTGTCGGATGTCGCGCCCGTTCACCATGATGATGACCAGATCCCAGATCTGGCCGTCCCGCATCACCCATTTCTCGAAGTTGCGGCCATAGCGGGCAACGAGGTCACGGACGAGGTCCCCGACCGTCTCGGCGGGCAGGTCCCAGTTTTCCTCGACACAACCGGTTATGTCGCGAAGCAAGGCGAAATACCGCACTCTCATGGCCGCATCTCCGAGCCGTTCAGAGGTCTGGTCAGACCTCCATACCCAGTTCCGCGAGCTTCTCGTCCGTCGGCACGCCCTCCGCGTCCCAGCCGCGTTTCTCGTAATAAACCGGCAGCATTTCGCCCAGACGACTCACCGAGCCCTTGGAGGCTCCGCTGGGAAGCGGATCCTTGAGCAGGCGTTCCGGCAGGGTATCGTCGGCCACCGTGAAGCCAGCCTTGATGTTCCACAGCCGTTCCAGCGTAAAGATCCGGTCGCCGCAGCTCATGATGTCCTCGACCGCGTAGTCGATGCCGGTCGCGGTGGTCATCATCGCCGCATATTCGTCAGCGCCGATGCCGAAGGTGGTGAACAGACAGGCCCCCGAGGAGTCGATCGTCGCCGTCAGGTCCTGGAAGGTCTTGACCAGTTCGGGCTTGCCGTCGATGGCATCCTTGTCGACCTTCACCGGCACGCCGAGCACTTCCGGCGAAATCGTGTAGCCCCGGACGTGTGCCGCGCCGCAATTCGCGGTGGCATAGTTGAGGCCAATGCCTTGCACCGCCCGCGGATCATAGGCCGGGATTTCCTGCTTCTTGACCGTCATGGAGAGATCCGGGCGGCCGTATTTGGCGGCCAGACGATAGGAGCCGTCGGCAAGTTCCTTGCCAAACCCCTCGCCGGTGCTCGCCAGCCGCGTCGCCTGGATCATCGCGTCGGCACTGCCGAAACTCAGGTCGAGCCCGCCGGTATCCTCAAGGGTCAGCGCACCGACCTCGAACAGTTCCATGGCGCAGGCGATCGTCGCCGACATGGAGATCGTGTCGAGCCCCATCTCGTTGCAGATGTAATTGGCCTTGGTGACCGCATCGAGATTGTCGACACCGCAGTCGCCGCCGAAACCCCAGGCGGACTCATATTCCGGGCCTTCGCCCTGGCCGGCGTATTTCGGGTTCGTCACCTTGGTGCCACGCCCGCAGGAAATCGTGCAGCCGAAACAGCCGCGTGCCCGCTCGAGCTGGTTCTCGGCCAGCTTCTCGCCACCCACCTTGTCGGCGTTCTCGAAATAGCCGGTCTGGAAATTGTGGGTCGGATAGCCGCCGTTCTCGTTGAGGATGTTGGTCAACACGTTGGTGCCGTAAAGGCGCAGGCCCGTGCCGCCGACCGGATGTTCCTGGATCTTGTTGCGCGCATCCATGCACGCATCGAAGAACGCCTTCTGGTCGGCGACGGTCACCGAGTTGGAGCCCCTGACCGCGACGGCCTTGAGGTTCTTCGATCCCATCACCGCGCCAACGCCGCTACGGCCGGCGGCCCGGTGATGATCGTTCATGATGCACGACAGCAGCGCCAGACGCTCGCCCGCCGGCCCGATGCAGGCAACCCGAACCTCCGGATCGGTAACCTCGCGAATGGCGTCGGTGGTATCGGGCACATCCTTGCCCCACAGCGCGGCGGCATCGCGAATCTCCACCTCGCCGTCTTTGATCCAGACATAGACCGGCTTGTCGGCCTTGCCCTCGAAGATGATCATGTCGTAGCCGGCGAACTTCAGTTCGGGCCCGAAGCTGCCGCCCGAGTTGGCCGCCGCGATCGCGCCGGTAAGCGCTCCCTTCGTCACCACCTCGTAGCGGCCGCCGCAGGGGGCGAAGGTCGCTGTGAGAGGGCCGGAAAGCATCATCAGCTTGTTTTCCGGGGACAGCGGATCGACTTTCGGGTCGACCTCTTCGTACATGTAGCGCGTCCCCAGACCACGGGCGCCGACATAGTCCTTGGCCCAATCCGTCCTGAGCGGTTCCTTGGAGATCTTGCCGCTCGTCAGATCGATGCGGAGAACTTTTCCCATCCATGCATGCATTGTCATTACTCCGCGAAGGCTTCTTTGAACTTTTCGGCAAAGCCGAGCTTGCGACCGCGCACCGCGGCGGAATCGTCCACCCATTCCAGCGCGGCCGTCGGACAGATCGCTGCGCAGGCAGGATCGCCGCCACAGGTGTCACACTTGAGGACCTTGGTGGTGAACTGGTCCCAGACCGCGCCGCCGAAGGGACAGGCCTGGACGCACATCTTGCAGCCGATGCACTTGCCCTGATCGAGGTTGACGAGACCCGTGGCCGCATCGATCGTCAGCGCGTGCGGCGTGCAGACCGCGACGCAGGCCGCGTCGTTGCACTGCTGGCACATCATCGGAACCGAGAAGTTCTCGGCTTCCCACTTGTAAACATGGATGCGCGTCGCATCGTGCCGGAACTCGCCTCCGTGTTCGAACTCACAGGCCAGTTCACAACTCACGCAGCCTGTACATTTGTTGGCGTGGATCACGAGCATCTTGGCCATTGAACACTTCCTTTTCCCGTTGGACCCTTGCAAATCTCGCTGTTAAGCAACGGCATGCGTCGGCGATTGGCAGGGCGACGCCGGACAAATCACGACGACGATCCGCGCTCTCGCTTGGCGTCGCACCGAGAATTTGCACTTCCGACCATTGCCGCCGTTTCCGATTTTCTGTTGCTTGTCCCTGGCAAGCAGGCAGCATGAAGATCCACCCGCGCCTGAGGCGTGATTACATGACGGCAGTCACTGCAAATTTGAAATGGCACCAAAGTACAGTTTCTGAGCCAAAGCCCCGGATGCATGACCGGGAGAGATACCGTCGCGCGCAACGCGGCGGCACCATTCTACGAAGGGTCGTATCCACAGAGCACCGGCCCATGGAGAACCCCATGCACGAATTGTCCCTCAGCCAGAGTTTTATCCGCCTCGCCGACCGCTGCGCGGCCGACGCCGGCGCGGACCGCATATTGCGGATCGTTCTCGACATCGGCGCCGGCGCCGCGGTCGAGATCGATGCGCTCAGATTCTGCTTCGAAACCATTGCGGAGGGCACACGCGCCGAGGGCGCCGAACTCGTGATCGAGGTCACGCCCGTCAAGCTGAAGTGTCGTGCGTGCGGCACCGTCTACCAGCCCCAACAGCCACAGCTTCCCGAGCCGTGCCCGGAATGCGGCAAGTACGCCTATGACTGTCTGGAAGGGCGCGGCATGAGCATCCGCAACATAGAGGTCGAGGACTGACATTCTGCGGACCGGAACCGCCCCACGCGCACGCCCGGTGAGGCGAGGCAATGCTCGCCTGATTGCCGCATGGGGGCGGCAAAAGAGTCAGATTCTTCCTCGGCTTTCTCCCCCTCGCCGCCGACAAACCGCAACTTCGTCTTTCATCGACGAAGCCCCGCCTCGCGCTGGAACGCGGCAAGGCAAAGCGCGCACCCGCAACAAGTAGCGGCGCCCGCAGCGCTCGCCGCCACGACCCGCCGCGGCGCCAACACGGACGATGCTTTGACTTTTTATGTGTTTATTGCGCTTTTATTCCGCGCTTGTGCAGCGCAGAAGAACTTTCCAAAAACCTCGCCAGCCCACGGTTACACTTGGATTTTAGCCTGAAGTGCCGAATTATCGGACTTTAGTCCAATACATTATGCTGCTAACTTATGCGTTTCTTCCGACCAACGGGAAGGAACGCACCTTGCAGAGTTTCGGAGAAATTCTGGCGCATGCTGTCGGGCTTATTCTCACATGGGACCCCGATCTGGTCGCCATTATCGGTCTGTCCTTGCGCGTCACGCTCACCGCGGTGGCGCTGGCCTGCCTCGTCGGGCTACCGCTCGGCGCGATGGTCGGCGCGTTCCGGTTTCCCGGCCGCATGGCCGTCACCGTGCTGCTCAACGCACTCATGGGATTGCCGCCGGTGGTGGTGGGCCTTCTGGTCTATCTGAGCCTGTCGGCATCCGGCCCGTTCGGCGTGCTGGGCCTGCTCTATACCCCAACCGCAATGATCATCGCCCAGACGGTCCTCGTCGCCCCCATCGTCGCGGCCCTGACCAGACAGGTCATCGAAGAGCTCAACCGGGAATATTCCGAGCAGTTCGCCTCGCTCGGCGTGGGGCCGGTCGACCGTGTCGTCGCCCTGTTGTGGGACGCCCGCTACAGCCTGCTCACCGTGGCGCTGGCGGGCTTCGGCCGGGCGGTGGCCGAGGTCGGAGCGGTGATTATCGTCGGCGGCAACATCAATCATGTGACGCGGGTCATGACCACCACGATAGCCCTGGAGACCTCCAAGGGGAACCTCGAGCTCGCCCTCGCCCTCGGCGTCATACTGCTCTCCATCGCACTGCTCGTGAATATCGCCGTCATGGCCGTTCGAGCCACGGCGGAGCGGGTGGCCTATGCTTGAGGCTAGCAAACATCTGGCCGACACCGATGGGACAACCCCGGTGGAATGCGCCCTGCCGATGCCGCTGATCGCTGCACAAGGCCTGTCCTATTCCGTGGGCGGCAAGCACCTGATCGATGACGTGAACGTTCGTATCGCCGCCGGGCGCCGGACCGTCGTGATGGGCGCCAACGGCGCGGGCAAGAGCCTGCTCATGCGCCTGCTGCACGGGCTGATCACGCCGAGCGCGGGAAAGGTCCTGTGGAAGGGCCGGCCGCTCGACCGCGCGGGACGGCGCGGCCAGGCGATGGTGTTCCAGCGGCCGGTGATGCTGCGTCGTTCGGTGCTGAGCAACCTGACGTTCGCGCTCCGGGTGCGAGGCCTCGACGATGCCAGCCGCCGGACGCGCGAACTGGAAGCGCTGCGACAAAGCCAACTCGAGGATCTGGCCCGGCGACCCGCCCGGGTTCTGTCGGGCGGCGAACAGCAACGCCTCGCCGTCGTCCGCGCGCTTGCCTGTGACCCGGAGATCCTGTTCCTCGACGAGCCCACATCGAGCCTCGACCCCGCCTCGACCCAGGCCATCGAGGAGCTGATCAACAAGGCGCACGCGGCAGGCGTCACCATCGTCATGGTCACCCACGATGCCGGTCAGGCCCGCAGGCTCGGCGATGACGTCATTTTCATGGCCGGCGGCCGCATCGCCGAGACCGGCCCCATCGCCACAGTGCTTGAATCGCCGCGCTCGGAAGCGGCGCGCGCCTGGCTTCAGGGCCGGCTTTTCTTCACCCCCCAGCATCTCAAACCAGTCTGAAAACCAGTCTGAAAATCAGGGAGCCCAACATGATCAGACGCACCTTGCTCAGCCTCGCGGCCACGGCCGTGATGGCGCTCTGTCTGACCGGAACGGTCACGGCGCAAGACAAGTTCATTGTCGTTCAATCGACCACCTCGACCCAGAATTCCGGCCTGTTCGACTACATGTTGCCGATTTTCGAGAAGGAGACGGGCATCCAGGTCCGTGTCGTCGCCGTCGGCACCGGCCAGGCGATCAAGAATGCCGCCAACGGCGACGGCGACGTCCTGTTTGTTCACGCCAAGCCCGCCGAAGAGAAGTTCGTCGCCAATGGTGACGGCGTGAAACGCTTCGACGTCATGTACAATGATTTCGTCATCGTCGGTCCCGCTGACGATCCGGCCGGGGTGGCCGGTTCCCACGACGCGGTCGCCGCGCTCACCAAGATCGCCAAGGCCAAGGCACCCTTCGCCTCGCGCGGCGACGACAGCGGCACCAACAAGGCCGAGCTACGGCTCTGGAAGGCCGCCGACATCGACGTCTCGAAGGCTTCCGGCGACTGGTACCGCGAGACCGGCTCCGGCATGGGCGCGACACTGAACACCGGCATCGCCATGGGCGCCTACATCATGACCGACCGCGGCACCTGGATCAGCTTCGGCAACAAGGGCGACTACAAGATCGCCGTCGAGGGCGACCCGAAGCTTTTCAACCAGTACGGCATCATGCTCGTCAATCCCAAAAAGCACCCCAACGTCAAAGCAGAGATGGGTCAGAAATTCATCGACTGGGTGTTGTCCAAGAAAGGTCAGGACATCATCGCGTCCTACAAGATCGATGGTCAGCAGCTCTTCTTTCCCAACGCCAAGAAGTAGCGGACCGAACGCGGACTGAGGTCCGCCCGGCCGACGCCGTCGGAACCGGGAGGCGCAACCGCCTTATGACGGACGGTGTCGGCGGAGGGATCTGCCGGCACCGTTTTCTTTTCCGCCCGGTGGCGCCGCCCAGATCGCGGGCATCACCGGGAGAGCCAGCGGATTCGGCCCAGATCGCCCAGATCGTAGCCGCCCATGGACCGTGCCTTGGCCCGGAAGGGTTCGCTGTTGATGAAGGCCATGAGCGTCTGCACCGGCTCGGTGAAATAGGCCCGCCGGTCGATCAGGAGATCGAAATTCTCTTGCCGTATCGGCAGGAAACCGAGATGGAACTGGCGCGCCATGGCCTCGACGCCGAGGGTCGCATCCGCATCCCCGGCTGAAACGGCCGCCGCGGCTTCGCTTTCGGTGCGCGCGACGCCGGTATCGGACACGAAATCGCTTTCCGACAACCCCGATTCCGCCAGGAGGATCGCGAGCAGCGTCGCCGTACCGGCGCCGGGTTGCCGCCGGACCAGACGTTTGCCCTTGAGGTCCGCGAACCCCTTGATCTTTCCGGCCAGGTCGGGCGACAGCAGCAATCCTCGCGACCGGACGGCACAGGCGATCAGCACGCTGTCCTTCAGCGCCCACTCCGACACGGTCTCCACGTTCCATCCGCTTCCATCGGGAATGTGCATGCCGCAGGCCGCAGCGCCCCCCGCGGCAAAGACTTCGAGCCCGCCCAGACTGCCGTTCCACAACGTCGCCAGACCCGATCCGGACTCCCGCACAGCCCAGTCGATCAGGGGATCGTGCGACCCGGTCAGCACGTCGGGACGCACCACCGCGGAGGAGACGCCAGAACAACCTTCGATCCACGCCATAACCTCGGCGGTTGGAAACAACAACTTTCCGGTTATGCGCCTGTGGGGAATTTCTCCCGCGGCGGCAAGATCATAGACCTTGCGTTCCTTGACGCGCAAAAGATCCGCAACTTCTTTTGTGGTCAGATGAAGAGGACGGTCTTTCACGGATTTTGCCACATTTGTTTGGTTCGGATTTTCATCTCCGCATGATTGGCCAGAAATCGGGCATCGGCAAGATCGGATAAGACCGGTATCGGCCGGCCTTGCAAGGCCTTACGCCGGCGCTCCGATGCCGGTGGACACACCTGCAAGGCCGCGTCAGACGGCACCGGAATTGCCCCGCGCGGCCCCGGCAATTCGGCCGCAACCTTGCACTCACAGTCAAAAGTCAATATATCGACTGATCAGAAGCGATGAACCTCGTCCGAAAATCGCTCTCGACATTCATATTGAAGGCAATACAACCAATATAACACAAATAAAACAACTTCAAATATAGCGAGAAAACACGATATTTCGGAAAAAATTCTTACAGAAACACCATAATAAAGCCAGATACAAAGAGCGTTTCTGAATATGGTCTTGGATCTTTCACGCAGAATCCAGGTTACCAAGGATATGACAGACCGTCTTCATCATGGACCCCGCATGTGACAGCGAGAGCGGGAACGGAACGACGGCAAACACGAGACTACGGCAGATCCCGCGCGAAAGTCCGGTGCCCAATGCCTCCCAAGCGAACCCGGCACACGGCAAGGCGCGATCGCAAACCGTAGATCCCGAAACCAGCACAGGAGATGACCCATGGCTACGACGGCGCTTCTCGAAATCGCGAACGGAACGGCCGACGACCTCTTCGCGCATCTCGGCACACGCGTGACCAAGGACCGGCGAACGCTGACCGCTTTCGCACCGGACGCCAAATCGCTGGCGGCGCAGGTCGACGGCCGGAAGATTTCACTCGCACGCGTAGAGGGCACTCCGGAGATTTTCACCGGCCTGCTGCCGCTTGAGGGTGACTATCGCCTCGTCAAGACGACTGCCAGCGGCGATATCCAGACTTACCGCGACGCATATGCCTTCGGCCCGGTACTGGGCGAAATGGACGAATACCTGATTGGCGAGGGCACCCACGCCCGGCTGTGGGAGAAGCTCGGTGCCCATGTGATGGAGCATGAAGGCGTCAGGGGCACTCATTTCGCGGTCTGGGCGCCGAATGCGAAACGGGTTTCCGTCGTCGGCGAATTCAATGGCTGGGACGGCCGCTGCCACGTGATGCGCCGGCGCGGAGCCTCCGGCGTCTGGGAGATCTTCCTGCCCGATCTTGGCGAAGGCACGCTCTACAAATACGAAATCGTCGCCGCCGATGGAACGATCCAGCCGCTCAAGGCCGACCCCGTCGGCTTCGGTTCGCAGCATCCGCCGCAGACGGCCAGCATCGTGCGCGACCTCAGCGGCTACGGCTGGAAGGACGCCGACTGGATGGCGGAACGCGCCGCGCACAACGGCATTTCGGCGCCGATCTCGATCTACGAGGTCCACCTCGGATCGTGGCGGCGGGACGCGACGCAGAACGGTCGCCCGATCTCCTACAAGGAAGCGGCGGAGGACCTCGTCGCCTATGTCGCCGACATGGGCTTCACCCACATCGAGTTCCTGCCGCTGTCCGAGCATCCCTTCGACGGCTCGTGGGGCTACCAGCCGACCGGCCTTTACGCACCGACGATCCGCCACGGCCCGCCGCACGAGTTCCGCGACCTCATCGACGCCGCGCACCGCAAGGGCCTCGGCACGATCCTCGACTGGGTGCCGGCACATTTCCCCACCGACGCCCACGGCCTGGCGCGCTTCGACGGCACAGCGCTCTACGAGCACGCCGACCCTCGCGAGGGATTTCACCAGGACTGGAACACGCTGATCTACAACCTCGGCCGCACCGAGGTGACCAACTTCCTCGCCGCCAACGCCCGCTACTGGCTCGAGGAATACCATATGGACGGATTGCGCGTGGATGCGGTGGCCTCGATGCTCTACCGAGACTATTCGCGGGCGGCGGGCGAATGGATCCCGAACAAGGACGGCGGCCGCGAGAACTACGAGGCTATCGCGTTCCTCAAGCGGATGAACACGGAGGTCTACGGCCAGGATCCCGGTGTAATGACGGTCGCCGAGGAGAGCACCGCCTTCCCCGGCGTCTCGCGGCCGGTGGACGCCGGCGGATTGGGCTTCGGCTTCAAATGGAACATGGGCTGGATGCACGACACGCTGACGTACATCCAGAAGGATCCGGTCTATCGCCGCGATCATCACAACCAGATCACTTTCGGGCTGACCTATGCGTTCTCGGAGAATTTCATCCTGCCGATCAGCCACGACGAGGTCGTTCACGGCAAGGGATCGATGCTGGGCAAGATGCCCGGCGACGACTGGCAGAAATTCGCTAACCTGCGCGCCTACTACGGCCTGATGTGGGGACACCCCGGCAAGAAGCTCTTGTTCATGGGCCAGGAATTCGCGCAATCCGCGGAGTGGAACCATCTGGCCGAACTCGACTGGGCGGCCCTTGAGAAGCCGCGCCACGCCGGCATCCAACGGCTCGTCCGCGACCTGAACCGGCTTTATCGGGAGACGCCCGCCCTTCACCGCCGCGACGCCGACCCGGGCGGATTCGAGTGGATATTGAGCGATGCAGCGGACCAGTCGCTGTTCGCCTGGTGCCGACGGGGCGACGAGGGCGACACACCGGTTGTGGTGATCGGCAATTTCACGCCCGTGCCGCGCGAGAATGTGCCGCTCGGACTGCCGCAAACGGGCGCCTGGAGCGAAATGCTGAACACCGATGCGGAGGTCTACGGCGGCAGCGGCATGGGCAATATGGGCCACATCGAGGCAACGGCGGCACCTCTCCATGGTCAGCCGGCCTCGGCCCGGGTAACCTTGCCACCGCTGTCGGTGCTGATGCTGAGCCCCGAAAAGGCCTGATCGCACTTTTCCGGACACCGTCGTCACCCGGACGACACCGCATTCCGTTTTTGACCCCCAAGAGGACTCCATGCCGACACCCCTCGACAAGATCACTTACGACCGTATCACCACCGAGGGGCTGGCCGCGTGGTGCGAGGATCTTCTGAACACCTCAGAAGACCGCTTCGAGGCGGGAAGTGAGATTGCCCGGCGCCTTGGCGCCCATGTCTGGAACGACGCGGTTCACTTCGGCTTCTGGACACCGGAGCTGCAGGACTGGCGGGTCGCCGATGCGGATATCTTCATCGAAATCCTCCGCCCGCGCACGGCACTCGACCTGACCGTCGCCCAGTGCGAGCTGGAGTTCGATCGCGAGCTTCTGCCTGTAATTCGCTGCGAGGCCTTCACCTTCTCCGTCGTCAAGGGACTCATTGCCGGGCGGCGCGAGCAGGGCGGCGACTTCTACGCTCTGGTCTGGCGCGACAGCGAGGGCAACTTCCATCGCGTTCTGGATCCGCTGGCAATGTCCCTTCCCTATGGCGCCTTTGCCCCGGCGGAAATCTACGATTACGCCGCCATGCAGGCCGCCCGCCCGGACAAAGCCTATTTCCAGGCATTGAAGAGCGCCGAACCGCACAAGTTCGGGCCACCGTCGAGCATTCTCCAGTTGCATGTGCCCACCGCCACGGCCGGCGGCACGCTGGCCAGCCTCACGCGTCAGATCCAACGCATCTCCGACCGGATCGAGCAGGGGCTGCCACTCGAACCCTCCGACGAACTGTTCATCGGCTATGACGCGGTTCAGCCGTTGCCGGTCGACCCGACGACCGTCTTCGAGGCCGGACCGCCGTTCTGGAGCGACGAGGTTCTGGAGGACGGCCGTCTGCACGCCTCACTGATGCGGCCCAACACCACGAACTGGGGCTACGACGTGGTGACGTCCGGCATGGCGACGGTCAACCCGGCGCTGCTCGAGACCGCCCGCCCGGACGAACTGATCGATCTGGCCGCAGCCCTGCACAATTTTTCCGACGGGCCCAAGATGCTGATCCTCGACGTCGTCTTCGGCCATTCGGACAATCAGGGGCTGGACGCACTGAACAGCCATTATTTCGCCGGTCCGAACATGTACGGCCAGAACATCGACTACCGGAACCCCTTCGTGCGGACGATCCTCTTGGAGATGCAGCGCCGCAAGGTCGATTTCGGTGCCGACGGCGTGCGGGTCGACGGCGCCCAGGACTTCAAGTGGTGGGACGCCGGCAAACAGGAACTGCACCACGACGACGCCTACCTGCAGGAAATGGCCGACATGGTGCAGACCGTCGCCGGCACCGACTATCGGCCGTGGTTCGTGTTCGAGGACGGCCGCCCCTGGCCGGAGGAGGACTGGGAGCTCAGTTCGACATACCGCGCCGTCATCCAATCCCAGCGCGACGATGACGTGTTCCAGTGGGGCCCGCTGACCTTCGCGCACAACACGCCGTTCATCTACACGTTCTGGCTGTCGAAATACTGGCGCATCAAGGAGATCGTCAATCACGGCGAGAACTGGATTTCCGGCACCGCGAACCACGACACGCTGCGGCGCGGCACCCAGGTCAGCCCCCGGCTGAACATCAATACCCGCCTTGGCGAGACCAAGATGGAGATTCTCGACAAGGCCTACGACAATCCCGCCGTTTCGATTCTGACCTACGCGGTCTTTCCCGGTGTGCCGATGGATTTTCTCAATGCCGTCGCCCGGGCGAGTTGGGGATTCATCCGCAATCAGGACGACCGTTACGGCGTTAAGATCGTCGCCGAGGAAGCGATCAGCCTGAAATGGCAGGTCGACGAATACAGCTACTCCACGCCGGGCAATTTTCGCCGTCTCAAGGAGCTCGGTTTCGAAACGCAACCGGATCTGGCGCGCTTCATGGAGTTCCTGCCGGCGCTGGTCGACGTCACGGAATATGAACTGGAGACGATCGCCACGCTTTTGAACGCGGTCGAACCGCCGCTGGCCGGCCCGGGAACCTATACGGTGGCCTGCCTCAAGACGATCGCGCGGGCCTGGATGGACGACATGCATGAATATTGCAACGTCGTGCACTCCCTGTCGCATCTCGATTCCGCGCAGACCGCGTTCATGCGCCGCCTGCGCGAATTCCGCAAGGAACACGGCTGGCTGCGGCGGAATTTCGGCGAGAGCGACTCGTTCCGTTACCTGGAGCCTATCGACGGACGAACCGTCTTCGCCGCCCATCGCCACGGTCCCGACGGTATGGAGCTTTTCGCTCTCTGCCACATGGAGGGAGGTCCGACCGACGAAATCCAGCCGCTCGAGCTGTTGCCCGAATCCTCCCGGACCGGCCCCTGGAAGCTCGTGCTGAGAAGCCCGAACATCGGCGAGGAATACACCGGCGGCCCCATCGAGCTGAAAGACTCCATGGGACTGGTCTTCATGAAACGCTGACCCCCTTGTCCGGCACGATCTCCCGGCCGGGCGAGGGCCGCTATCGCCGGCGACCGAGGACCTGCGCCGCGACGCAGCCCGCCCGCTGTCGCGGCCGCATTCCCCTCACTTGTCCTTGATCCCGTCCCAGGTCGCCTGAATCTGTCTGGCAACGCTTTCGGCCGTCTCGCCGCCGACGAAATCAACCATGCCTGTCCAGAAGGCGCCGGCGCCGATCGCCCCTGGCATCATGTCGGAGCCATCGAAGCGGAAGGTCGAGGCACCGGTCAGGATCTCCCCCATCTTCCGGGAAACCGGGTCGCCGTAGACGTCGGGGTTCACCGCCTTCAACGGCGACAGGAAGCCGCGCTGCGCCATCCAGACTTCATGGGCGATCGGGGTCTTGAGGAAATCGATGAAGGCCCTGGCGAGCGGCGAGTCCCGCGTGATGGTGAATGTCGTCCCGGCGCCGAGCACCGGCGTGCCGAGATCGGGCTTGTCGGCATAGGTCGGGAAATAGAAGAAATCGGCATCGACGCCCATCGCCACACCCTCGGGAAAGAAGGAGGTGATGAAGCTCGCCTGTTTCAGCATGTAGCACTTCGGCGGGAAGGAGAAGAGGCCGGCCGGCGAGTCACGATAGTCGGTCGCCGCCACGGCGCTCGATCCACCGTTGATGAAGGCATCGGTCTTGGCAAACCAGCCGAATTCCTTGATCGCTTCGACGATCCTGGGATCGTCGAAGCGGATCGCGTTGGTCGTCCACTTGTCGTAGACGTCCGGCGCCTGCATCCGCAGCAGGAGATCCTCCACCCAGTCGGTCGCGGGCCAGCCCGTCGCCCCGCCCGCGCCGAGCCCCATGCACCACGGCGTGCCGCCATCCTCGACGATCCGCTGCGTCAGCGCCTTGAGGTCCTCCATCGTCTTGGGAACCTCGTAGCCCATGTCCTGGAAATTTTCCGGCACATAGAAGACAAGCGACTTCACGTCGGTCTTGTAGGGAAAGCCGTAGAGGTGGTCCTTGCCATCTGGGCCCTTGTAGGTGCCGAGCGTCACCCAGCTGTCGCCGGCGGCATAGTTCTCTTTCAGAAAGGCGGCGGTCCCCTCCGGCAGCGGCGTCAGATGCCCCTTGGCGGCAAGTTCGGCCGCCAGCCCCGGCTGCGGGAAAATCGCAATGTCGGGTGGCGAGCCGCCCTCGGTATCGATGACGATCTGCTGCTCGAAGCTGCCCGAGCCGGCGTAGTCGACCCTCGCCCCCGTCGCCTTCTCGAAATAGGCGAAGGCGTTGCGGAAGGTGTCCTCGTCCTCGGCGGTCCAGGTCCCCGAGACCGTCAGTGTCTGGCCGGAAAAATCATGACTGTCAGCGAATTTGCGAAAGCTGTCCCAGTGAAAGCGACTGTCCTCGCCGACCGGAAACAGAAGTTTGTCCTGCGCATGCACGAGGGTCGGGATCAGTGCCAGGGCGAGGGCGGCGGCAGATATGACAAATCTCATCGGGATCGGGTTCCTCCTCTTGAAGCGCGCCATGGAATAGCTGCGCCAGCACCCACGGCGAGGCGAGCGTGACGGCTACTTTATTGATTATGCTTGTCTTTAGGGTAAAGGCTTGAGACGTGAGGTCAATGTGTTCCTGCCGTCACGTCCGATCCCGAGGCCCGCTCGCCGCAGATTGCCCGCCAAAAACCAAGGACTTGAGAGGGGCGGGAAAATTTGTCCCACCGCGCCTTGGCAGCCTGTCGCGCGGCCGTCAACGCCCGCCGATCTGGCGGAAGCATCGCAGATGGTGGGGAAGATCAGGCCCCGTCTCGTCCCGCGGCCTGAGCATCGGCGCACACCCCCTCTCGCACGGCGATGAGCTCCGCGATCGGCCGGTTGTGAACCGCGACCTGCGCCTTCAGGGCTTCGAGCGGCATGGTCTCGTCCTTGCAAAACTCCATGAACATCATGTTGAGGTTGTTGAAGAGGACCTCGCCGAGCGCGCGGGCATCGACGTCCGCCCTGGCGACACCCCGCGCCTGAAGGGTCTCGACGAGCCGAACGACCTGCGCGGCGAGCCGGCCGTCGAGTTCGGTGTACTGTCGCGACAGCGGCGTCTCCGGCTGGCGGATAGAGATCGCCATCGCGGCGCGCCACATCGCCTTCGACAGATACATCAGCGAATGGTCATAATAGCTGTCGATCAACGTCGACAACGCCCGCGCAATATCCGCCGGCGGATTGGCGACGATCGCCTCGCCGTCCTCCAGAACTTCCGTCACCTCCATGGCAACGGTGGCGACCAGCATCTCCCCCTTGTTCTGGTAGTAGTTGTAGACCGTACCGGGAGAAACCTCTGCACGCGCTGCGATGTCCTCGATGCGGGCTGCGTCATAGCCCAGTTCGCGGAACAGTGCCCCCGCCGCCTCCAGGATGCGCCGGTTCTTGTCCGCTTTCTGCTTTGCCCGCAAACCAACCATGCTCTCTCCTTGTGCATTTCGCATCTTTTTTGATATTGATTTCAAAAATGAATTCATTCAATATTTTTTTCAAGGCGTCATTACGAACGTCCAAGTCGGCACCTTACCGACCCTGTCAAGATCCGATAACCAGAGGGAAATCATGACGAAATCCGTCTTCACCTGCGTCACGCGTCGCCTCGTGCTCGCCTCCGCCGTCGCCATCACCGGTCTCGCGGGGCACGCCCTTCCGGCCTTCGCCGAGGAAGAGATCAACGCGCTGGTCTGGTGCGATCACACCGATCCGGCACTCATCGAGCCGTTCGAGAAGGCCAACAACGTCAAGGTCAACCTGAAAGAATATGAAGGCACCGGCGCCGCGCTTTCCATCGTCGACCAGTCCCGGCCCGGCGACTGGGACGTCTTCATCATCGACGGCGTCGACGTGCCGCGCGCCATCGACATGGACCTCCTCGCGGAACTGCCGGCCAAGGCCCTGCCCACCGAGGATATCTTTCCCGAGGTGCGCATGGAGGACAACAACGGCCGCGACGGCAAGGTCTACGCGGTGACCGAAAAATTCGGCTACAACACCATTTCCTACGACAAGACCAAGGTCGACCCCAAGGACATGGAAGACCTCAGCGTCATGTGGTCGGACAAGTACAAGGGCCGCATCGCCCTTTACGACTATTACATGCCGATGGTTGGGCTCACCCAGATCGCGCTCGGCAAGAAGACCGCCGATCTCTCGCTCGAGGATATTCCCGCGATCAAGGACAAGCTCTTCGCCATGAAGAAGGTCGCCCGGCAGGTGAGCGACGTCGTCGCCTCCCAGACGGCGCTGGCCACCGGCGAGGTCGACATCCTCGTGGGCGGCGGCGAGTGGATCACCGCCGGCCTTTCGGCCGAGAAGCCGAATCTGGACTGGACGGTGCCGAAGCAGGGCGCGCTGCGCTGGGCACAGTCGATCGCCATCTTCAAGGATTCGCAGAAGAAGGACCTGGCGCTGAAGTTCGTCCAGTACATCCTCAGCCCCGAGGGTCAGGCGCGGCTGGCAACCTCCTCGTGCTACTGGGCGATGCCGGCCAACAGGAAGGCAGGCGCGCTTCTGACCGGCAAGCAGAAGGCGGCGCTGCGCTGGGACCAGCAGGACGAATACCTGAAGAACACCCAGCTCTATCCTGTGGTCGACGACGAGCTCGACGCGGCCATGCAGGACGCCTGGACCGAGATGCTCCAGCAGTAGCGACCGGGTAACAGGCGTTGGCGCGCACGCCCCGTCCCGGGCGGGACGGCGTGCGCGCCAACAGCGCCACCGCGATCGGGCGCCCGTCCGAAGATCCATCGCGGGCGCTCGCGCCGGCAAGAAGAGGGGCAACCATGACCGCCACACCGCTCGAACGGTCCGAACGCCGAAAGGCCTGGGGGCTTGCCTTGCCGGCCCTCCTGTGGGTCGGCGTGTTCTTCGTCGTCCCCTTCGTCTATATGGCCGCCCTCAGCCTGTGGACACGCAAGGGCCGCGAGATCGTCGCCACCTGGACGCTCGACAATTACGCCGCCTTCTTCGGCAAGGCCTACATGCTGAAGGGCCTCACCGTATCGCTGGAAATCACGGTCGCCGTCACCGTTCTTTCCGTGCTTCTGGCCTATCCGCTCGCCTGGATCCTCGCCGAGCGCGTGCCGAAACGCTGGCAGCGCACCGCACTCATACTCGCCATCCTGCCGTTCTGGACGTCCTACGTCGTCCGTTCCTATTCCTGGCTTCTGGTGCTGTCGAAGAGCGGCGTCATCAATCAGGCGCTGATGGCTGCCGGGATCATTTCCGAGCCGCTGGCGCTTTCGGCCAACCGCACCGGTACGATCATCGGTTTCGTCCATTTCTTCGTCATGCTTCTGACGCTGACGATCTACGCCAACCTCATCCAGCTGCCGCCGAACTACAAGCGCGCCGCCGCCGATCTCGGCGCAAGCCCCTTCCAGACCTTCTGGTACGTCATCCTGCCCCTGACGCTGCCGGGCATCATGGTCGGCGCCTTCCTCACCTTCGTCCTGTGCATCGGCGATTACATCACGCCGCAGATCCTCGGCGGTAACAACGAACTGGTGCTACCGCAGATCATCATGCTGCAGATAGGCCGCCGCGCCGACTTCCCCATGGCCGCCACGATGTCGCTCGTTCTCATGGCCGTCGTCACGCTCGCCTATCTTCTTTCCGCCCGTTGGCTGAAGATGGAGAGGACCTGACATCATGCGCCACATCCGCTCCGCCCTCGCCTGGACCTATGTCGCTGTCCTCTATCTCTTCATCTTCCTGCCGGTCGTGGTGCTGGTGCTGTTCTCGTTCCAGGACGGCGGCCTGCCGATCCCGCCGCTGAACGGCCTGACGCTTCACTGGTACGGCGAGGTCTTCGCCGACGACCGGCTAATGTCCGCGCTCGGCCATTCGCTGCTCGTGGCACTCGTATCGTCGGCTGTCGCCTGCCTCATCGGCTTCCTCGCCGCCTACGCCTTCGCCCGCTATCGCCTTCCCGCCTCGGGCCTTCAGCGTGCCGCCATCGTCGCCCCGATGACGGTCAGCACCCTCATCATCGGCCTCGGCCTCCTCGCGCTCTTCAAGGCGATCGGCATTCCCCTGTCCTTATGGACGGTCGGCATCGGCCATGTGGTGATCAACATGCCGCTGTGCTTTGCCATCATCTACGCCTCGATGGGCAGCCATCAGGTCAACATCGAGCGGGCGGCTCGCGACCTCGGTGCCTCCGATATCCAGGTGATGGCCCTCGTCACCGCGCCAATGCTGATGCCGTCGATCCTCGCCGCCTTCTTCCTCTCCGTCACCTTCAGCTGGGACGAATTCATCATCGCATTTCTGCTGTCGCGCTTCGACGTCACCCTGCCGGTGGAGATCTGGAGCATGCTCCGCTCCGGCCTCAACCCCAAGACCAATGCCGTCGGCAGTGTCGTCTTCCTCTTCTCCATCGCGCTTCTCGTCGTCATGGAGCTGATCGTCTTCAGAAAGTCCGGGAAATCCTCATGACCGCCGACGTCTCCATCAAACGCGTCAAAAAGACCTTCGGCACCTTCACGGCGCTGCACGAGGTGTCGCTGGACATCAAGGCCGGCGAATTCATCGTCCTCCTCGGCCCGTCCGGCTGCGGCAAGACCACGCTTCTGTCGATCCTCGGCGGATTCCTGGAACCGACGGACGGCACGGTGGCCATCGGCGGGCGCGAGATGACCCACGTGCCACCGGCTAGGCGCCCGACGACAACAATGTTCCAGGATTACGCCCTCTTCCCGCATATGCGGCTCGTCGACAATGTCGCCTTCGGCCTCCGAATGCGCGGCGTCGGCCACAGGGAGCGCACGGACCGGGCACTTGCCCAGCTCGATCTCGTCGGCCTCAAATCCGAGGCAGCAAAAAAGCCGCACGAGCTCTCCGGCGGCCAGCGCCAGCGCGTCGCGCTCGCCCGCGCCCTTGCCGTCGAACCCGACGTCCTCCTCCTCGATGAACCCCTCGGCGCCCTGGACCTGAAGCTCCGCCGCCAGATGCAGGACGAATTGAAGACCATCCAGAAGCGCGTCGGCACCACCTTCATCCACGTCACCCACGACCAGGAGGAGGCGATGGCGATCGCCGATCGCATCGTCGTCATGAACAAGGGGCACATCGAGGACTTCGGCACGCCGGAGGCGATCTACATGCGCCCGCGCACGCTGTTCGCCGCGGGCTTCATGGGCGAGGCGAATTTCCTCCCCGCGACGGTCCGCGAAACCCTCGCCGAGGCCGTGGACGTGGAAACCCCGCTTGGCCAACTGACGATCCCCGCCGACGCCTTCGTCGCCGGCCCCGCAAGGCAGGAGGATACAGTCACCCTTTGCATCCGCCCCGAGCATTTCCGGGCCCACGCGGAAAATCGCGCCCTGGTATCCCTCGGCGAGGCACGCATCACCGACAGCGCCTTCTTCGGCACCCACCACCGCTGCCATCTCGTCGCCGACATCGCTCCTGACCTGGTGCTGACCGCCCACCTGCCGCAGACGGCCGATGTCGCACCCGGTGCGAACATCGGCCTCGACGTCAGCGCCGACGCCATCATCGCGCTCGCCACCTGACGGACAGGTCTCCATCAAAGGGCCGCCCTGCGACTGGCGACCCCGCCATCAAAACGACATGCTGCCGCCAGCAACCTGCCATCGGCGCCCTGCCGCCAGTACCAAGAAGGCCCGCCATGAAACGCATCGCCCCCCAAGACTGGTACAGCGTCCGCCGCCTCGACGACGACGTGACCTACATCAGCGAACCGCACATCAAGGAATTCTACCGCTGCAACATCTGGCACGTGCGCGGCCGCGACCGCGACATGCTTGTCGACAGCGGCATGGGCGTCGTCTCGTTGAGGGAATGGGTGCCCCTCGTTACCGAACGCGAGATGATCGCGGTGGCGAGCCACACCCATTTCGACCACATCGGCTGCCATCACGAATTCGACTGCCGCGCGATCCACGCCGCAGAGGCCGATATCCTCGCTCACCCGACGCGTCAGAACACCGTCGCCGACGGCTATGTCACCGACGAGATCTTCGACGCGCTGCCACCCGAACCCTACATGTCAAGCCGTTACGCGGTGAAGGCCGCTCCGGCACACCGGCTCCTTGAGGACGGCGACGTCATCGACCTCGGCGACCGGTCGTTCGAGGTCATCCACACGCCGGGCCATTCGCCCGGCGGCATCGCGCTCTATGAAAAGGCGACGGAAATCCTCTTTTCCGGCGATATCGTCTATGACGGTCCGCTCGTCACCGAGGGCTACCAGACCAACATGGCCGATTATATCGCCTCCATGGAGCGGCTGCTGACCGTCCCCGTCCACCTCGTCCACGGCGGCCACTTCCCCAGCTACGACGGTGAGCGCCACCGCGAAATCGTCCGCGCGTGGCTCGACGCCCAGGAAAACACCCCGACAAACACCTGAGAACATCGAGGATCAGACCGGAACCATGCTCGAAAAACGTTCATTCTATATCGACGGGGCTTGGGTCGCGCCGCTCGCCCCGCGCGACCGCGCCGTCATCAACCCGGCGACGCAAGAGGAGATCGCGACGATCTCCATGGGTACGGCCGCCGATATTGGCCGCGCTGTCGAGGCTGCCAGACGCGCCTTTGAGACCTATTCCCTGACGAGCCTGGAGGACCGCCTCGCACTCCTGGAAAACCTCGTCACGATCTACAAGCGTCGCTACGACGAGATGGTCGAGACGATCACCCTCGAACTCGGGGCGCCGGCAACCATGTGCCACGAGCAGCAGGCCGACGTCGGCATCGGCCACCTTGAGGGCTTCATCGACGTCCTGAAGCGGCTGGAAACCCGCAAGACCCTGCCAAACGGCGACGTCCTCCGGCGCGAGCCGATCGGCGTGTGCGGCCTCATCACGCCTTGGAACTGGCCGATCAACCAGATCGCGCTGAAGGTCCTGCCGGCGCTCGCGACCGGCTCGACCTGCGTTTTGAAACCCTCCGAATTCACCCCGCTGAACGCTCTTCTCTATGCCGAGATGATCGACGAGGCGGGCTTTCCGGCCGGCACCTTCAACCTCGTCAACGGTGACGGCGCGGAATGCGGCGCGGCGCTCTCGCGCCACCCGGACATCGCCATGATGTCATTCACCGGCTCCACCCGTGCCGGCATCGCGGTCTCCAAGGATGCCGCCGACACGGTGAAGCGCGTCACGCTGGAACTCGGCGGCAAGTCGCCGAACCTCGTCTTCGCCGACACCGGAGCCGACCTTGAGGACCGCGTCACCAACAGCATCCTCGAATGCTTCAACAATTCCGGCCAGTCGTGCGACGCGCCGACCCGCCTGCTGGTCGAGCGCTCCGTCTATGATGAAGTGCTGGAAATCGCCGCCCGCGTCGGCAACGCGCAAACGGTCGGCGACCCGCGCGAGGCTGGCGACCACATCGGCCCGCTTGTCTCCGACATCCAGTGGAACCGGGTCCAGGCGCTGATCGAGGCGGGTGTCGTCGAAGGGGCCCGACTTCTCGCCGGCGGACCGGGCAAACCGCAAGGGGTCGAGACCGGCTACTATGCCCGCCCGACGATCTTCGCCGACGTGACACCCTCAATGCGCATCTGGCGCGAGGAGATCTTCGGCCCCGTCCTCTCCATCATGGCCTTCGAGACGGAAGACGAGGCGATCGCGCTGGCCAACGATACGCCCTACGGCCTCGCCGCCTACATCCAGACCGGCGACAAGGCACGGGCCGAACGCGTCGCGGCGCGCCTCAGGGCCGGCATGGTCCATATCAACGGCGGCCCGCACCGCTACGGCAGCCCATTCGGCGGCTACAAGCAGTCCGGCAACGGCCGCGAGGGCGGCCTTCTCGGCCTTGAAGATTTCCTTGAGGTGAAGACCGTTCACTGGCCCGACCCGCAGGGCTGACGCCCGAAAGGAAACGCCGCGGGGAAAAGCAATTGGGAGGCCGGACGAGGATCAGGCCTCGGCCCGCCCCCCAAAGGCGTGGTGGCAGGCGACCGTCCGCCCCTCGCCGCCGTCCTGTGACACCGGCCGCTCACCGGCGCAAAGCGGCGTGGCGCGCGGACAGCGCGGATGGAACGCGCAGCCCGTCGGCGGCTCCAGCGGGTTCGGGAACGTGCCCTTTAGGCCGAGGTCGGGCAGACCGCCCTCGTCGTCGGGCGTAAAGACCGCCTCGCGCAGCGTCCGCGTATAGGGATGGAGCGGCCCGGCGAAGATCCCCGCCGTCGGCCCGGTTTCGACGACGCGGCCGAGATACATCACGATCATCCGGTCGGTCAGATGTTCGATGACGGCAAGGTCATGGCTGATAAACAGCATCGCCACCTTCGTCTCGTCGCGAAGGTCGAGGAGCAGGTTGAGGATCTGCGCCTGCACCGACACATCGAGCGCCGAGGTCGGCTCGTCGCAGATCAGGAGCTCCGGCTCGATGGCAAGCGCGCGAGCGATGGCGACGCGCTGGCGCTGGCCTCCCGACAGCTCGTTCGGATAGGCCTCCATCATCCGTTTCGGCAGGCCGACCATGTCGACGAGCGCGCGCACCCGCTTCCTGCGGTCCTCGGGCCCGCCGATCTGGTGGACGGCCAACGGTAATTCGATGCTGTCGGCGATCGACTGACTCGGATTGAGCGAACCGTAAGGATCCTGGAACACCGGCTGGATGCGCCGGGCGCGCACCCGCTGCGAACTCTCGTTGATCGACACACCATCGACCGCGACCGTGCCCGTCGTAGGGGCTTCCAGCCCGAGGAGAATGCGGGCGAGCGTCGACTTGCCGCAACCCGATTCACCGACGAGGCCAACGATCTCGCCCCGCCCGACTGTTAGTGAGATGTCGGAAAGCGCATGGAGATCCTGCCGGCCACGCAGGAAGCCTCGCGACACGCTGTAGACTTTGCCGATCGAGGTTGCTGAGAGAAGCGGCGGCGTCTTCATCGCACGGTCTCCCCTGTCGCGGCCCCTTTCGCCGCCTGCGGATGGTGGCAGATGGCCCGGTGCGGCGCGCCCGCCTCGCCCCCTGCCGCATGCCTCTCCGCCTCGACGTCGGGCGGTGGCGCCTGCCGGCAGGCCTCGCCAGCAGCAAAGCAGCGCTCGCGGAACGGACAGAGCGGATCGTCGGTATAGAACGAGGGCACTGTCCCCGGAATCGTGCCGAGCCGCGTGCCCGGCGCCACCACGCCAGGGCGCGGAACGCTAGCGAGGAGCCCGACCGTATAGGGATGTGCCGGCCGGCGCAGCACGTCCGCCGCCGTTCCGCTTTCCACGATGCGGCCCGCGTACATCACCGCGATCCGGTCGGCGATGCGCGAGACGACGCCGAGGTCGTGGGTGATGAAGATCATGCCCATGTCGAACTCGCGTTGGAGGCCGGCGAGAAGTTCCAGGATCTGCGCCTGCGTCGTCACGTCGAGCGCCGTCGTCGGCTCGTCGCAGATGATGAGTTCCGGCCGGCACATCAGCGCCATGGCGATCAGCACCCGCTGCCGCAGCCCGCCGGAGAGCTCATGCGGATATTGCTTCAGCCGGAGCGCCGCGTTGGTGATACCGACCTTTTCCAGAAGTTCCACCGCACGCGCGGCGGCATCCCGCGCCGAAGCGCCGGTGTGACGGCGATACACGGCGGCGAGCTGGTTGCCGATGGTGAAGGTCGGATTGAGCGCCGTCATCGGTTCCTGGAAGATCATCGAGACGCGATTGCCGCGAAGCGCCGAAAGCTCCTTCTCCTTCAGCGAACGGACATCGATGCCGTCGACCTCCAGCGCGTCGGCCGTCAGCGTCGCCGTGCGCGGCAGGAGTTTCAGGAGGCTCAGCGCCGTCATCGACTTGCCGCAGCCCGATTCGCCGACGAGGCAGAGCGTTTCGCCGCGTTCCACCGTGAGATCGACGCCGCGCACCGCCTGCAGTGCGCCGCGCTGAGAGGTCAGGGTGACCTTGAGGTTTTCCGCCCGCAGGAGTGTCGTCATCGCGCCGCCGCCGTGATGTCGCGCAGGCCGTCACCGACGAGGTTGATGGACAGCGTCAGGATGAAGAGGCAGGCGCCGGGCAAGGTGATCAGCCACGGGCTGAAGAACATGAAGTTCTTTGCCTCCGACAGCATCAGCCCCCAGGAAGGGAGCGGCGATTGCACGCCGAGCCCGAGGAAGGAGAGCGCCGCCTCGATAAGGATCGCGTTGGCGAGCTCCACCGTGGCGACAACGATCAGCGGCGCGCGGATGTTGGGCAGGATCTCGCGGAAAAGGATGTGGCTCGTCGAACAGCCGATCGCCCGGGCCGAGCGCACGTATTCCAGCGAGCGGACCTGCTGGGTCGCGGTCCGCGCGACGACGGCGAACTGGTCCCACAGGAGAAGGCCTATGACGAGGATGACGATCGTGAGCGAGGCACCGGCCACCGCGACGACGGCGAGCGCAATGAGGATGATAGGCATCGACAGGCGAACGGTGATGAAGGCGGAGATGACGGTATCGACTCGACCGCCGAAATAGCCGGCGACGAGACCGAGTGTGCAGCCGATGACGCCGGAAATGAGGATCGCGCCAAGGCCGATGCTGAGCGAGATGCGCGCGCCGTAGATGAGACGGCTGAGATAGTCGCGACCGAGCTGGTCCGTGCCAAGCCAGTGATCGGCGAGCGTCTTGTCCTGCCAGAATGGCGGCGCGAGGCGCGACGACAGGTTCTGGACGAATGGATCGAAGGGCGCAATCAGCGCGGCGAAGATGGCCACGAACGCGACGACCAGAATCACCGTCGCGCCGATCATGAAGCCCTTGTGATGCCGTGCGGCCCGCCACAGACGCCGGACGCGGGTCCGGCTACGATCGGCGGCGGCGAGGTCGTCAGTCATGGTCTCGTCGCTCATCGCGCCACCCTTATCCTTGGGTCCATCAGAGAATTGAGCACGTCGGCGAGGAAGGTCAGCACGACGTAGATCAGCGATACGATCAGCACGATCGCCTGAATGACCGGCATGTCGGAGCGGCTCATCGACTGCCAGGCGAGATAGCCGATGCCGTTGATGGCGAAGATCGATTCAATAACGATCGAGCCGCCGAGCATGAAGCCGAACTGCACCGCCGTCAGCGAGATCACCGGCAGGAGTGCGTTCCGCAGACCGTATTTGAACAGAATGCTGCGCCAGCCGAGCCCCATCGCCCGCGCGGTGCGGACGTAATCGGACTGCAGCACCTCGATCATGCCGGCCCGCACAAGGCGCATGATCGTCGGCATGGCAAAGGAGCCGAGCGCCACCGCCGGCATGATGAAATGGGCGAGCGTGGAACTGCCGGAGATCGGCAGCCAGCGGAGATGGACGCCGAAGAGGAGGATGAGGAGAAGCCCGGCCCAGAAATTCGGAATCGCCTGACCACACACGGCAAGGAAGAGCGCCGCCCGGTCGAGGAGCGAATTCGGCCTCAGCGCGGCGACGACGCCGAGCGGAATGGCAAGGACAATGGCAAAGAGGATGGAGAGCAAGGCAAGGAGCGCCGTTGCCGGAAAACGCTCCGCGATCAGCTCCGTCACCGGCCGGTTGGAGAGATAGGAATTGCCGAAGTCACCCTGGAGGAGACGCCAGACGTAGTCGCCGTATTGCACCACGAGCGGCCGGTCGAAACCGTAAAGCTTTTTTATCGCGGCGATATCCTCCGCCGTCGCGCTGTCGCCGGCGACGCCCGTCGCCGGGTCGATGGCGACATGGGAGAGGAAGAAGCAGATCACCGAAACGGCAAAGACAACGAAGATCGCCATCGTCGCCCGGCGCAGGAGATAAGCTAGCATGGGCTCGTTCGCCTCGGGTCGCGTTCGCGACGCTTTACCGCTCGGCCGGCGCGGCGCGAGCCTGAGGCTTGCGCCGCGCCGGCAGGCGGATTTTCAGCTTACTGGTTCCACGACGCCGTGAAGAACCGCGGCAGTTCGTCGACGGTCGGCGTGAAGTTGAGGTCCTTGTTGTAGGCGTAGCCCATGACGATGGTATGCATCGGCACCCAGTAGGCCCGCTCCGTCGCCAGCTTGATCGCCTTGGAGAAGAAGCCCTTACGGGCATTCTCGTCAACGGTCTCGTTGGCCTTCTTCATCAGCTCCATGATTTCCGGATCGCGAGCGCCGTCGTTGGTGCTGCCGTTGAAGAAATTGCCCATGGAGGCCGAGGCATCGCCGATGGAGAAGGAGCCCCAGTCGCCGTACCACAGCGGCACCTTGCCCTCGCGCCAGGACGAGAAGGAAGCGCGGGCCTGCAGCATCTCAAGGTCGGCGGTGATGCCGACGGCGGCGAGGTAGGATTGCACGGCCTCGGAGCGGGCACGGTCGCGATAGGCAGTCATCTTGACGGAAAACCCGTCCGGATAGCCGGCCTCGGCGAGAAGGGCCTTCGCCTTTTCCGGGTCGTAGTCGTAGACGACGGCCGCCGACGTGTCGCAACCGACCTGCTTGGGATAGCACGGCACGTTGAGCACTTCCGCGTCGCCGCCGACGAGCTCTTTGACGATGGTCTCGCGGTCGATGGCATGGTTGATCGCCTGACGGACCTTAAGCTTGGTCATCGGGTTGTCGGCGCCGGTGCGGCCGGCCGCATCCATGGCGACCATGGCGATGCGCATGGTGGAACCCAGTGCGACCTTCAGCGTCGGCACCGCCTGAAGCTGCGGCACCTGGTCGGCCGGCACGTTCCAGATCCAGTCGACGCCGCCGCCGATGACCTCGGCGATGCGCGTCGCCGTGTCGGGAATGATGCGGATGGTCAGGTTCTTGATCGCCGGCGTGCCCTTGCCGCCGTCCTTGTAGTAGCCGTCATAGGCTTTCAGCACGATCTCGCTCGACGATGAGGAGTCCACCATGTAGGGACCCGTGCCGACCGGCTTCTGGCCGAAAGCATCCTTGCCGACCTTCTCGTAATAGTCGGACGGGTAGATCGGCAGCGAACCGGCGATGAATTCCAGCGCCGCCGGGAACGGCGTCTTGGAGACGATGCGGACGGTATAGTCGTCGACCTTCTCCACCTTGTCGATCCAGCTCACCGAGGCCTGCGAGCGCGCGCCCGTCGCCGGATCGGCGTATTTATTGAGCGTGAAAACGACATCGTCGGCGTTGAAATCCGAGCCGTCATGGAAGGTGACGCCCTTCCTCAGGGTGAACTCCCAGGTCAGGTCGTCGAGGCGCTTCCAGCTCGTTGCCAGAAGCGGCTTCATCTCGAACGTCGCCGGATCACGGTAGATCAGCATGTCGAAGATGTGGCGGGTCATCACCACGCCATCGCGCGACGTGCTGAGATAGCCATCGAAGCTCGGCAGCTCCTCGCCGATGCCGACGGTAAGCGTGGAATCGGACGGGCCGGCGAGCGCGGCCGGGGCTTGCAGCAGCGCAAGCGTCAGGCCGATCGCAGTAAGCATGCGTTTCATGTCAGGTTCCCTCTTGCAGCCTTGGTTCAAAGGTGGATGTGAAAGAGCGTGAACATCATGCCGGCGTTCTGTGCGCCGGTTCGGTGGACGCTAGCCGGCCGGCGAGCCGCCGGCGGGCATTGCGGTAGTGAAGGTCGTCGAGGTCGACGGAGACGACGCCGGGCGCCTTGGCGACGAGGATCGCCTTCGCCATCGTCTGGTAGGCGCCGCGGAAGTGCACCGAACTCTTGACGACGAGGATCGGCAGATCTTCCGGCTTCAGACACAGATGATGAAGAAGCGCCGGCTCGGAAGCCTGCATCTTGCGCGGTGCCACGATAATGCGAACGCCATCCTTTTCAAGGAGCGCCACCGGCCCGAGCGCGATCGGATTGCCGCCATACATCGGCCCGACGCCGGTAAAGCTGCCCGAACCGAGCGCAAGGACCGCAAAGGGGCCTGGGATCGGTGCGCCATAGTCCGGGTTGACCTTGCCGCCAAGAGGACCCGCGATCGTCGCCCCGACGCCGGCCGCATGCGCCGCCTTTGCCACCGCCGCATCGGCGATGTGAACAACGACGGCTCCCTTCGCGCCTTCGTCGAGAAGCGCCCGCAGGACACCGGTCGTATCGCCGGAGCCTCCACCACCAGGATTGTCCTGCGTGTCGGCAATGACGACCGGACCCGAGCCCGGCTCCCGTGCCAGGGCGATCGCCTGCCGCACGGCGTCATGGGCCTCGACGAGGTCGCCGCTGAAATCCGCTTCAGCGGCGAGCCATGCCTCGGCCAACGCATCGGCCGCGCGGTCAGCCTCCACCTGCGTTTCGGCGTAGGCCGTGATTGACGGACCGACGTCCGCGATGTCCGCGAGCGCGAAGCCGAAGCACTGGGCAAGCGCCATCACCCTGCCCGCGTCCTCCATCGCGTTGCCCATCGCGACCAGGCGCTGCGTCGGGCCGGCGAGCGTACACTGGTCGTTCATGCCGAGGATGAAGGGGATCGGGCGGAAGGCCTTGGCCGGCCGCATCCCGCTCTCGATCATCTCCGCGAGATGGGCAAAGGTGCGCGCGCCGGTTTCGCGCATGTCGACATGCGGATAGGTGCGATAGCAGTCGATGAGCGTGGCGTTCTCGACCATTGCCGGTGAGACGTTGGCATGGAGATCGAGCGAGACGGCGATCGGGAACGGCTCGGGCGCAACCGCGCGCAAACGCCTGAGAAGCTCGCCTTCGGCATCCGGGAAAGCCGGCGTCGCCATCGCGCCGTGGAGATCGAGATAGAGCCCGTCGACGTCGCCACCTTCAAGCGCTTCGACAAGGCGGCGTTCCAGTTCGCCGGCGATATCCTCGAACGCGGCATCCTCGACCGGCCCGGACGGTAGCGCGATGCACCACAGCAACGGCACGAGCGTGATGTCCTGGGCCTCCGCCTCGCCTATGGCACCGGCCATGGGCGCCCCGGCTCCCTGCAGCATGGCAAGGACCCCGCTGCCGCGCGAGAACGGCGGCCAGCCGCCCGGCGCGTCAAAATCGGCGCGCGCGGTTGTCACGTCGGAAAAGGTATTGGTCTCATGCTGAAAACCGGCAACCGCGATCTTCATGCCACCTCTCCCTCGCCGGCAGGAAACACCGGCCGCTCAAAGACCCGCGCCGCCTCATAGGCCGCTGAGACCTTAAGGACGAGATCGTCCCGGAACGGGGCAGCAACGATCTGAAGCCCGATCGGCAGACCCGGCACCTCGGTGGTCTCCTCGCCGGTCAGCCCGCAGGGAATGCTCGCCGCCGGCTGCTGCGTCATGTTGAACGGAAAGGTATAGGGCGACCAGAGCCGATCGTTGAGAATGTACCAATGGGTCTCCTCCGGCCGCTGCCCGGTGCCGATCGGGAACGGCGGAATGGCGACTGTTGGCGTCAGGAGGATGTCGTAGCTCTCGTGAAACTGGCGCATGCGCGCGGCAAGCGCCTCGCGCGCCCGCTCCGCCGCGATATAGTCGGCAACGGAATAGGCCCCGGCCTGACGCAGCACGCGGGCAACGATCGGATCCATGTCGCCGGTCGAATCGCCGACGGCGTTGCGATAGGACGCGGCGCGGTTGCAGATGCGGATCGCATCATAGGCCGGGAGCATGCCCGACAGATCCGGGTCGACTTCCTCGACATGGGCGCCGAGATCGGCAAGGATCTTGGCCGCCCGGTCGGTCGCGGCGCGCACCTCCGGCAGCGGTTCGGCGATCCCCAGGCTTGGCGAATAGGCGATCCGAAGGCCCCTGATGTCGGGATCGAGCGTCTCGGGCAGGGAAAGCGTGCCCTCCGGCAGCGAATAGCTGTCGCGGTCATCCGGCCCGAGCATCACCTTCAGCATCATAAGCGCGTCTGCAACGGTCCAGCTCATCGGCCCGACATGGCCAAGGACGCCGGCCGCGCTCGGCGGATAGTTGGCGACGACCGCGAAGGTCGGTTTCAGCCCGAAAACGCCGCAAAAGCTTGCCGGCATGCGGATCGAACCGGACGCATCGTTGCCGAGAGCCAGCGGCCCGACGCCGGCGGCAAGCTGGGAGGCCGCCCCCATGCTGGAGCCGGAACAGCCGTAGCCCGTGTTCCAGGGGCCGACGGTATCGCCGGTGAGCGGACTCGACGAAAACGGGCTACCGCCGAATTCCGTCGTCGTCGTCTTGCCGTAGAGCACGGCGCCGGCGGCACGCAGGCGAGCAACGGCAGGCGAATCCTCATCCCAGGGCTGGTTCGGATCGACGGTGCACGAGCCTTTGAGCGTCGGCATGCCCTTCGTCAGGATCATGTCTTTGACCGAGACCGGCACACCATCAAGCGGAGAGAGCGGCGCGCCTGCGCGCCAGCGCGCCTCGGAAGCCTGCGCCTCGCTCATCGCGCCTTCGCGATTGACGTAGCAGAAAGCGTTGAGGATCGGATTGACCGCATCGAGACGGGCAAGAACCGCATCGAGCACCTCCACGGGTGACCAATGGCCGAGCCGGAAGCCCTCGCTAAGGGCGGTGGCGGACTTGAAGGAAAGGCTCTCGGTCACAATGGAAATCCTCAATCACGAAAGGGGTGTAGCAGGTCCGGACGATCTCAAGACGGTCGCATTCGCGCCATGAAGGGCGAGGAACGCGCCCGCGATCGCGGCAAAACGGGTTGGTGCTTCGAGCGGCACCATATGACCAACGCCGTCGAGAACAACGGCGACATTCTGTCCGATGGCCGTCGCGGTGTCCCGGCACACGTCGGGCCGGCAGACCCTGTCCTCACCGCCACCGACGACCTCGACCGGCATGGCTAGCGTCGCAAGAAGGTCCTGTTTGTCCATGCCGATGGAAGAGGTGAGCGCGGCGAGATAGCCATCGCGATCAAGCGCGGCGAGGCCGGCTTCGGTTGCCCGGACGGCCTCGCGCGAGGCATTGGCGGCGACAAGCGAGGCGGCAATCGCCGGAATCCGGGCCACGCGAATTCCATCCTCGCCGAAAAGCGCCGCCCGCTGGCCGATATAGGCGGTGCGATCCGCCTCGTTCATCTCTTTCAGATAGGCCGGCTGGGTGCCGACCAGCATCAGCCCGGCGAAGCGGCCAGGCATGATCGCGGCGGCCTCCAGCAGGATGCGCCCGCCCATGGAATGTCCGATCGCCAGAACACGCGCCATCCCGAGCGCATCCATCAGCGCCTCCAGGTCGCGCGCGAAATCGACAAAATCGCTAACCCTCGCCCCGGCGCTGCCGCCATAGCCGCGCGCATCCCAGGCCACCATGTGGAAGCGGTCCGAAAGCGATTCCATCAGCCCGCGCCATTGCCCCCGGTTCCCGCCGATCCCGTGGAGAAGGAGAACGACGGGCCCCTCGCCGATCCGGTCGACAGTCACCGTCACGCCCGTTGAAAGCGCGATGCATTCGGTGACCATTTGCGGGATCTGCCCGGCGGCGGACATCATAGCAGCGACAATCCTCCATCGACGCGCAGGATCTGGCCGGTGATGTGCTCGGCCTCACGGCTGAGCAGAAACGCGACGGCGGCGGCAATATCGGCGGGCCGGGCGATCCGGCCCGAAGGCGTCGCCTTCGCCGCCGCTTCCCAGGCCGCCGCCCCGAGCGCGGCGTGACCGCCGTCCTTTTCGGTGAACCCGGGCGCGACGCCATTGACGGTGATCCCCTTCGCCGCAACCTGATAGGCGAGCGTGCGAGCAAGCCCCTCCACCGCGCCCTTGGCCGCAGCCGTCAGCGGGAAGATGGTGCCGTTGATGCCGACATCATGGTTGACGAACGAGGAGATGAAGACGACCCGGGCCCAGTCGGAGGACTGGAGATGGGGAAGCGCCGCGTCGACGAGGCCGAGGAAGGGGAAGGTGTTGACGGCGAAGCTCTCTTCCAGGTCCGCGCGTGAGAATGCCCCGAAGGGCCGCTTGTCGGCCCGCCCGGCGTTGGAGACGATCTGGTCGAGCCCGCCGAACCGGTCGATCGCAGCGGCGACGAGATCGCCGGCCGTTTTGGCTTCGGCAAGATCGGCGAGCCCCGTTTCGACCCTCGCGCCGGCGGATTGCGCCTCCGCGGCGACCGCTTCCAGACCGGCTGCGTTTTTCGCCGTCGTCAGGAAAAGGGAAACGTCGGGACCGGCGAGCCGGCGGGCGGTGGCCGCGCCGATACCGCTCGCCGCGCCGGTAATCAGGATACGCCGTGGGGCGCTCATGAGCGCAGGTCCGCCGGAGCGTGGCATCGCTCCAGATACCGGGACCGGGATTTTCGTGCATCGGTCACGGGGTGAGTGGCCGACGGAACCATGGCGTCATCCTTTGTGGGCAGAGCGGATCCAGGGATCGCCGGCGCATTGCGCACGACCGACCTGGGAGGCTGAACCCCCTCTCGAAAAACGAAAGCTAACCTTGGGAGAACGATAATATCAAGTTCAAAAAAACTATAATTTCATACCTAAAAGCTATATTTCCAACATGTCATCCGGCTGCAGCGAAACGTCCGGATCCCCCTCCAGCTCGGCCCACAGCCCCTCCAGGAACGACCGCACGATCCGCGGCATCTGCGCATCGACCGGCTGGATGACGCAGACGTCGAAGGGAAGCGCGGGACGGAACGGGCGCACGGCGAGCCGACCGCCGGCAAAGGAGCGGGCGGTCATCGGATCGACGATCGAAACGCCGAGCCGCTCGCTCGCCAGCATGCAGCTCAGATAGGATGGATGGCAATCCACCGTGCTGGTCAGTTCCACGCCCGCCCGGCTGAACGCCTCGTTGACGTGGAGGGCGGCGAGCGTGTGCGGTGCGAACGAAATCATCGTCTCCCCGGCCAGCCGTTCCGGCGTGATCTCATCCGCCCCGGCAAGCGGATGCTCCGGCACCATGACGCAGACGCATTCGGTGTGGAAGCGCCTCAGCACCCGCACATAGGGCGCCGGCTGGATGATCTGGCAAATGCCGAGGTGATAATCGCCGGCGCTGACGAGGTCGACGATCTGGCTCGAGGGCAGCACTTCGATTGTGACCTTGATGTCGGGGTGGCTGCGCTGGAACCGGCCGATGATGCGCGGCGCGATCATCAGCGAGACCGCCGGCAGCACCGCGATCCGGATATGGCCGCGCTGCTGCGACCGGATCTCACGCGCCGCCTGTTCGAGCCGCTCCAGGCCCAGGAAAGTGTGCTCCACCTCGTGGAAGAAAGTGACCGCCTCCGGCGTCGGCTCCATGCCGCCCTTGCGGCGCTGGAACAGGGCAAACCCCACATGCGCCTCCAGATCCGCGATCAACCGGCTGGTGGCGGGCTGTGAAATGCCAAGCGCTTCCGCCGCCCGGCTGATGCCGCCATGGGCCATTACCGCGCGGAATGCCTCCAGTTGCCGCATCTTCAAACCGGCCATGGATTCCTCCCTTGAGGCGCAAACGCGACACGGGCCGCGCAGCGCTCGTCAATCTCTTTCACCTGTCTCTTCCACACCGGCCAGGGGCTGCTATCCTTGGCAACGCCTTCCCCTCGCCCGCCTGCGCGGGGAACCCCGCCGCAAACGGCATTGGCCACAACATGGGAAAACCGCAGTGAACCAGCGTCAGCTCCAGGCATTTCTCATGGTGATGCGGCACGGATCGATCACAGCGGCCGCCCATGCCCTGAACATTTCCCAGCCGGCGGTGAGCCGTCTCATCGCCGATCTGGAGGAAAGCATCGGCTTCGCCCTTCTCGAACGCCAGGGCGGCCGTGCCCAGCCGACCGCGGAGGCACGCGAATTCATCCAGGAGGTCGAGCGCATGTTCTACAGCCTCGACTGGATGGCCCAGGTTGCGCGCGAGATCAAGGATCTGCGCCGCGCTTCCCTTCAGATCGCCACGATGCCGATGGTGACCTTCGAGATAGTTCCGCAGGCGCTGGCGGAGTTTCACGCCGCCCACAGCGGCATCAAGATCACCCACAACGTTCATACCTCCGAGCGCATCGTCGACCTCGTCTCCTCCCGGCAGATCGACCTCGGCATTGCCCAGACCAATGCCGACCGTCACGACGTGGAAATTCTCGCCTCCTATCGCACCTATTGCGTCTGCGGCATGGCACCGGACCATCCGCTCGCCGGGCGCAAGGTCCTCACCCCGCAGGACCTCGCCGACGAACCCCTCGTCGCACTCGCTCACCATACGCTGACGGCCAGCTACGTCAGCCAGGCATTTGCCGAGGCGCGCATCGCACCGAACATCGCCGTCGAGAGCCAGCCATCCTATTCCGCCTGCGGCCTCGCCGCCGTCGGCCTCGGCATCACGATCGTCGATCCGATGACGCCACTGGCGTTCGCCGGCCGACTGCAAACCGTGCCGTTCCGGCCGGAAATCCCCTTTGATTTCCACATTTTGAAACCTGAAGCCTTGCCGCTTACCCGGGCCGCACAGCAGTTCTGCACTGTCCTCTTCGATGTATTAGAAAGAACGCAAGTAACCGTTCGGCTATCGACATAAAATATCCTTATGGAATCACCCGCAATTTCTATTTGATTTTATGGTCAGTCGACACAGGATAGAGGTAACCAAAACCAAGCTGGGGAACTGAAAATGCGCAACCTCTTCTCGCTCACGCTTGCCGCCGCTACGGCGCTCGGCCTGACGGCCTTCGCCGCCCAGGCCGCCGACTACACCCTTCGCATTCACACGCTCGTCAAGTCGCCACATCCCTACAACGACATGGCGGAATTCCTGAAAAAGGATCTGGAGGAAAAGAGCAACGGCCGCATCGCCGTCCGCATCTTCGATTCCGGCCAGCTCGGCCAGGATCCTGCCGTCATCGGCGAGATGGGTCTCGGTACCATCGACATGATGATCTCGACCACCAGCAACGCGGCCAAACAGATCCCGGAACTGGCGATCTTCACCATGCCCTACCTGTTCGCCGGCATGGATACGATCGAGGCAAAGGTTGGCCCGGGCACGCCCGTCCAGGCGCATTTCGAGAAAGTGTTCCAGGACCGTGGCGTCGGCATGAAGCTCCTGGCGCTCGGTGCTTCGGGTACCCGCAACATGTCCACCGCATCGAAGCCGATCAACACCGTCGACGACGTCAAGGGCCTGAAGATGCGCACCCCGCCCTCGCCGATGGATTCCGAAACCTGGGCCGCGCTCGGCATGCTGCCCGTCACCATCGCCTGGGGCGAGCTCTACGCCGCCATGCAGACCGGCGTCGCAGATGCGATGGAAAGTTCGCTGCCGGGCTACACCGGCTCCAAGCTCTACGAGGTCGCGCCGAATCTCGCGCTGACCCAGCACACCCTCCAGATCAACCATACCTCGATCTCCGAGGTGACCTGGAACAAGCTGCCGGACGATCTCAAGACGCTCGTTCAGGAGTCCGCCGTCGCGGCCAACCATCTCGGCATCGAGAAGGCCAAGGAATATGACGCCAACCTGGTCAAGACGCTGCAGGACGAGCACGGCGTGAACGTGACGCATCCCGACAAGGCCGCGTTCATCGAGAAGCTCGCACCGCTGCAGGCCAAGCTCGCCGCCGACCTCGACCTCACCGAGGAATACACGCTGATCAAGGGCGAATAAGCCCGCGCCATCGCCGCCATTCGTGGCAACCGGGGCGCCCCTGTGGTCCGGCCACAGGGGTTCTGCCTTCTCAACAGAGAGAAGCGGCCATGCTGATCCGCCTGTCCAATGCCTTGGAAACCCTCTCCAAAGCCCTGGTGAAAGTGACGGAAACCGGTCTGTGGATCGGGTTCCTCGCGCTCATTGTCACCGTCGGCCTTCAGGTCGTCGCTCGCGATCTCTTCCGCGTGTCGATCATCTGGACTCTCGACGTTTCCCAGGTTCTGTTTTCCTGGCTGATCTTCATCGGAGCAGCCATCGCCTTCCGCAAGGGCGCTCACTATATCGTCGACCTCGTGCCAAACGCCCCGCAGACCGTCAACACGGCGCTCCGCGCGATCAGCACCCTCGCCGCCGCGCTCGTCGTCTACGTGCTGATCGTACCGGGCTTCGGTCTTGTCGCGATCCGCACCAACGGCGAGATTCCCTCCCTCGGCATCTCAACGCTGTGGGTCTATCTGCCGATGCCGATTGCCGGCCTCATCATGCTCGTCTTCGTTATCGAGGATATTGTCGGCCGAGCCGGTGACAAGGGGGCGTCATGAACCCGCTTGTCATCCTGCTTTCCAGCTTCTTCGTTCTCATCGCGCTCAGGGTGAACATCGGTTTTTCGCTGATCATTTCCTCCGTCTTCGTGATGTGGATTGAGGACCTGCCGCTGATTTCCGTCGTCAACCAGATGTATTCCGGCATCGACAGCTTCACGCTGATGGCGGTGCCCTTCTTCATGTTCCTCGGCCGCATCCTCAACGCCGGCTCGATCACCACCCGGTTGCTGACGGTCGCCGACGCGACCGTCGGCCATGTCCGGGGCGGCCTTGGCCATGTCAACGTCTTCGTCTCCATGGTTTTCGCCAGCCTCTCCGGCTCGGCCGCCGCCGACACCGCCTCGGTCGGCTCCATCCTCATCCCGGCGATGAAAAAGGCCGGTTACGATCCGGCATTCTCCGTCGCGTTGACTGCGGCCTCCTCCACCCTCGGCGTCATCATTCCGCCCTCGATCATCCTCATCGTCTACGGCGCTTTCGGCAACGTCTCTATCGGCGCGCTCTTTCTTGCCGGCATCGTGCCGGGCGTGCTGATCGGCCTGTTCATGATGGCCTACACCTACATGATGGCGGTGAGGCACGGATATCCCGCCAACCCGTTCCCCGGCATCGTCGCAGCGGCCGCCGCGATCCGCCGTGGCGCCGCACCGCTCCTCATCCCGGTGCTGGTGCTCGGTGGCATCGTCGGTGGCTTCTTCACCCCGACCGAGGGCTCCATCATCGCCGTCGGCTGGGCCCTCTTCCTGTCGCTGGTGCTCTACCGCGACATCCGTTTCCGCGACATGCCGCGCCACCTCGCCGAAGCGGTGACGGATTTCTCCGTGCCGCTCTTCACCGTCGCCGGCGCCGGTATCTTCGGCTGGCTGATCGCCTATCTCGGCGCATCCGAAATCGTCGTCAACTTCATCACCAGCCAGACCACCAACCCCTACGGCATCATGCTGATGCTGATCGGCTTCCTGCTCTTGATCGGCACAGTGCTCAACCCCATTTCGGCGACGCTGATCTTCCTGCCGATCATCCAGGCGCTCGGCACCACCGCCGGCATCAACCCGGTGCATCTCGGCGTCCTGACCACCATCACGCTCTCGGTCGGCCTCATCACGCCGCCCTACGGCATTTGTCTGCTGATCGCCGCACAGATCGGCGAGGTCTCGCTCGGCCGGGCTATGCTTGCGGTACTGCCGATCTGCGGCCTTACCATTCTCGTCGCCTGCCTGTCGCTGGTCTTCCCGTCGATCGTAATCGGACTGCCGAAACTCATCGCGCCACAATTGTTCTAAGAGTGTTTTCCAAGAAGGAGAAACCAATGGCTCACACCAAACCCAAAGGTTCTTTCGTTGCCCTCGTCACGCCGATGAACGAGGATGGCTCGATCGATTTCGAAGGCTTCCGCACGCTGCTCAACTGGCATGCGGAAAACGGCACCGAGGCCGTGCTGATCATGGGCTCGACCGGTGAGGTCTCCATGCTCTCGCCCGAGGAGCGCCGCCAGATCATCTCCGAGACGGTCAAGATGAAGCCCGGCAACATGCTGATGTACTACGGCTGCACCGGCAACAACACCGAAACGACGATCGACTACGTCCGCTACATCAAGGCGGAAGGCGGCGACGGCGCGATCATCGCCGCCCCGGCCTACATTTGCGCCGACAACCAGGCGATCACCGATTACGCCTTCGAGGTGCTCGACAGCGCCGACCTCGCCATGGGCTTCTACAACAATCCGCCGCGGGTGAAGACCGACCTGCACTGGAGCGACCTCCTCAAGCTCGCCAAACACGACAACATGGTCGTCCTGAAGGAATCGACGACCCGCGTCGGCCAGGTCGCCCAGATGTGCGCGGCAAAGCCGGACCTCTCCATCATGTGCTGCTGCTCGCCGAACCTCGGCCTTGTCATCCCGACGATGGCCCTAGGCGGCGACGGCACGGCCAACATGACCGGCAACATCATCCCGCGCGCCATGGCAACGATCTCCAAGAAGTGGGAGAGCGGCGAGGACGCCTTCGCCTGCCGCGAGGCCTACCTGAAGAACCTGCCGATGCTGCATTTTGCCTACTCCGCGATCAATCCGGTCGCCATGAAGACGCTGATGCGGCTCGTCGGCCTGCCGGCCGGTCCGCTCCGGAAGCCGCTGCAACCGCTCACCGGCGAAAAGCTTCAGGCCGGCGTCGACGCGGTAAAGTTGCTCGGCCTTGAGGAGGAATACGGCTTCCGCCTTGCCGAGACGGCAATCGCAGCGGAATAAGCGGCCCCGTGACGCGCCGGACCGCGATCAGCCTCACCCATTGGGGGGCCTTCGAGGCGACCGTCGATGACGGCCGCCTCGTTTCGACACGTCCCATGGCGGGCGGCGACGGCGATGCGGCGATGATCGGCGCGCTCCCGCAGCTCGTCTATTCGCCGCAGCGCATCGACCGGCCGCATGTGCGCGAAAGCGTCCTCAAGACCGGCTTTCGCGCCGGCGGCCACGGACGTGGCCACGAAAAACTCGTTCCGGTCGACTGGGAAACCGCGCTCTCGCTCGTTGCCGGCGAACTCCGCCGGGTCCACGACAGCCATGGAGCGGCCTCGATTTTCGGCGGCTCCTACGGCTGGTCGAGCGCCGGCCGCTTCCACCACGCTCGCACCCAGGTGCGCCGCTTCCTCGCCGCCGCCGGCGGGTTCACCGACCAAGTCGGCAACTACAGCTGGGGCGCGGCACAGGCGATCTTGCCGCATGTTCTCGGCTCCTTCGACGCCGTCTCCAGCGCAGCAACAAGCTGGCGGACAATCGCAGCACAAAGCGATGCCGTTGTCGCCTTCGGCGGCCTCAATCCGAAGAATTGGCGCGTAACCTCGGGCGGCGCCGGCAACCATCACATGCCACGCCATGTCGCCGAGGCGGCACGGCGTGGCGTCGACTTCACCATCGTCTCACCCTTTTCCGGCGACATCCCGCCGGACATCGAGGCCACCTGGATCGCACCGCGCCCCAATACCGATACCGCGATCATGCTGGCGCTCGCCCATGAGGCCATCGCCACCGGCCGCGCCGACCGTGCCTTCCTTGACCGCTATACTGCCGGCGCCGAGGCTTTCCTTGCCTATCTGACGGGCGAGACTGACGGCGTTCCCAAGACATTGTCCTGGGCTGCCGACATTAGCGGCGTGCCGCTCGAGGAGCTGCAGGCGCTATGGGCGCGGATCCGCCAGGGGCGGGTGATGCTAACCGCCACCTGGTCGCTGCAGCGGGCCGACCATGGCGAGCAACCTTTCTGGGCGCTCATCGCCCTTGCCGCCGTCCTCGGCCAGATCGGCCTTCCGGGCGGCGGATTTTGCTTCGGCTACGGCTCCTTGAACGGCGTCGGCGCCGATGCGCGACACGGCTACGTGCCGGCGATGGAGAAGCTACCGAACCCGGCGGCGAGCCGTATCCCGGCCGCCAGGTTCCTCGATGCCTTCCGCAATCCCGGCAAGACGATCCCCTTTGACGGCACGGCGATCACCTATCCCGACATCCGCCTCGTCTACTGGGCCGGCGGCAACCCGTTCCATCACGCCCAGGACCTCTTTGCTCTGGAGGACGCCTGGCGGCGCCCGGAAACGATCATCGTTCACGAGCCCTGGTGGACGCCGACCGCGCGCCGCGCCGATATCGTGCTACCGGCAACGACATCGCTCGAGCGCAACGACATCGGTGGCTCGTCGCGCGATCCTCATGTCTTCTTCATGCCGAAAATAATCGACCCGGTCGGCGAGGCCCGCGATGATTTCGCGATCTTCCGCGATCTCGCCGCCCGCCTCGGCTGCCAGGCCATCTTCGACGAGGACCACGACGAGGAGGGCTGGCTCCGCCGCCTGTGGGCAAAGACCCAGGCGAAGGGCGCCCGCGATGGCATCTCCGTTCCCGACTTCAGGGCCTTCCGCGAGGCCGGTTTCCTGTCGGTGCCCGAACCCGACGAACCGGAAGTGCTGCTCGGCGATTTCCGCGCCGACCCAGCGACACATCCGCTGAAGACGCCCTCGGGCCGGATCGAACTCCATTCCGAAACGATCGCCGGCTTCGGCTACCCCGATTGCCCGCCGGGACCGACCTGGATGGAGCCCGGCGAATGGCTCGGCGAAGCGACTCCGGCCGACTTCCACCTCGTCACCAACCAGCCGGAACGGCAGCTCCACAGCCAGCTCTTTCCCGTCCTAGGCGACCCCGCCGGGGTGATTGCGGATATGAACGCAGAAGACGCCGCCAAGCTCACCATCGCCGACGGCGACCGCGTCCGGCTGTGGAACGGCCGCGGTGCCTGCCTTGCCCGCGCGCGGGTGAGCGAGCGGGTCCGACCCGGCGTCATCGTCATGCCGACGGGCGCCTGGTTCGACCCCGATCCAGGAACCCGCATCGAGCGAAACGGCAATCCCAACGCCCTGACCGCCGACAGACAGACCTCCGCGCTTGGCCAGGCCTGCGCCGCGTTGAGCGCCCTCGTCCGGATCGAGCGCGTGGACGCAGGCGAGGACGCGAACACAACCGCCTGATCGGGTTCAACCCTGATCATACCAAACGCAGAACGGGCCAAACGCAGAACGGGCCAAACGCAGAACGGGCCAAACGCAGAACGGGCCAAACGCAAAACGGGCCAAACGCAAAACGGGCCGGGCGCTGAGCGCACAACACGAACTTTCCCCACTTCTGACAGGATACACGCCATGGATCTGGGTATCGCGGGCCGCAAGGCCCTTCTGACCGGCGCCTCGCGGGGCATGGGAAAAGCCTGCGCCGCGGCGCTCGCCGCCGAAGGCGTCGAGGTCACCATCGTCGCCCGCACGCAAGGGACCCTCGATGCCGCCGCCGCCGAGATCGGCGCCAGCACCGGCGCCACGGTCGCCACCGTCGCCGCCGACATCACCACGCCGGCGGGCCGCGCCGCCGCGCTCACCGCCTGCCCCGAGCCGGATATCCTTCTCAACAACGCCGGCGGCAAGGCGCCCGGCGACTTCCGCGACTGGACGCGCGACGACTGGATCTCCGCCCTCGACCTGATGATGCTGACGCCGATCGAGATGATCCGCCTCACCGTCGACGGCATGATGGCGCGCGGCTTCGGCCGCATCGTCAACATCACATCGCGGAGCGTGAAGATCGCCCAGGCCGAACTCGGCCTGTCCAACGGCGCCCGGTCCGGCCTCGTCGGCTTCGTTGCCGGCCTGGCGCGCCAGACCGTGGCGCACAACGTCACCATCAACAACCTCTTGCCCGGCATCTTCGCCACCGACGCGCAGCGCGAGCACATCGAAGGTATGGTCGCCACAAGCGGCAAGAGCTTCGCCGAGCTGTGGGCCGAGCGCGAGGCCGGAAACCCGGCCGGCCGTTATGGCGACCCGGCCGAGATCGCCGCCTATTTCGCCTTCCTCGCCAGCGACCAGGCCGGCTTCATCACCGGCCAGAACCTCTTGATCGACGGCGGCGGCTACCCCGGCACGTTCTAAGCCGCAAGAGGAAAGCCGACCGAGAACGATCGCCGACGAAAAAGGCCGGCGTGGTCGCGCCGGCCTTCTCCCGTACCGTCATGGGCAAAGCCCGGTCACGGCTGGACAATGAAATCCGTCCCGCGCATGGTCTCGCGGCCGCGTCCCGCGTCGGAAATGATCACCGAGGACCCCGGCATCAGCAGTTCGGCGATCCGGCGACGCGCATAGGCCGGGATCTTCACCCGATCGAGCGCGGCGCGTGCACTCGCCGTCGGGCTGCCATCGCCGACGTTCAGCACCGTCCAGCGTGCCTTGCCCGTTCCCTCATCGACGGATCGGACGGAGAAGACATGCGTGCCGAGCGGCAGGTCCGCATCGACGAGCGTCACCGGCGCATCGAAGATGTCCTTGCGCTTCTGCCGCACATAGAGGTGCCCACTCGGCTCTTCGATACCGGCCGCCGCGTAGAGCGCGGCAACGAGGTCGTCGGTCACCATGCCCGTCGGCGCCAGGTCGCGTTCGCGCTGGAAGCCCTGGATCGCGCGCCCGGTCAGCGAACCGAGATAGCCGTCGATCGGTCCCGGATCGTGGCCGAGACGGGCGAGGAGCCGCTGAATGTCCATCATCCGCTGCCGGCCGGTCCGCTGGGTGACGAGGATGCGGAGCGGCGCCGTCGACCGGCGCTTGTAGGCCTCGATCCTGTCGACCGTATATTCGAGGTCCGCAAGGGCGACGCTCGCCGGGTCGGGTTTGATCGCCGGTGCATGGATCCCGCCGCGAAGGCCCGATTGCGCATCACTTGCCGTATCGGCAACGCCCGACATCCCATCAGCGCTCGCAATGACACGGTTGTCGCGGATATCGGATGGGACGGTATCGAGGTCATGAAGCCCGATACCGTGAACGCCGACCTCGTGAAGCCCGGTACTGTGGGTACCGAGTGCCATGTCCGGATGCCAGGGCTGGAAGAGCGTCGGATGGGAAATCGGCATCGGTCCGTCCGAGCGGCCGGTGATGATCACCTCCGCGCCGACCTTCGTCAGTGAAAAGAGCTCACGCGCGAAAGCCTTGGGAAGCCGGATACAGCCATGCGAGGCCGGATAGTTCGGCACGTATCCCTCGTGCAGCGCGATGCCGGACCACGTAAGCCGCTGCATGTAGGGCATCGGCGCGGCGCTGTAGATGTTGGAGCGGTGATAGCGGCGCTTTTCCAGGATGCTGTAGATCCCGAGCGGCGTCCGGTGGCCGGCCTTGCCGGTGGAGATGCGCGAACTGGAGATATGGGTGAGGCCGCGATAGACGTCGAGGCGCTGGTCGTCGCGCGAGATGACGAGGCGGAGCGGCGCGTCCTCATCCGCCGCCGTCGGCCTGTCGTTCGGCGCAGTGCCCGTAGAGGCAAGGCGGAGCGGCTTCAGTCCGCCCACGGCCCTTTCCGCCGCCTGTCCCATCCCCGGCCATATGCCGGCAAGAGCCGCGGCAAGGGTGATAGCGGCAAGACCGCTCGCATAGCGAATGCCGACCGGACAGCGATGCCCGATCAGACGACGAAGTGTCGGCCCGCACGAACGACCGACGCGATACGATGCAGGCGGAAAATCTTCAGACATGGAATGAACCCCTCGTTTCCGTTGCCTTCCCGCCGGCGAAAAGCCGCTTTCGCGGAACCACCAGCGCAGAACGCACGCGTCCACGTCGCCCCGTTTCGCCTTTCTCAACATCCTGCCACCAAACGATTAAACAATATTTGACCCCGAGCTGCCACACAAAGTCGTGACCGCAACCGGCCCGCCGAAGGCACGAAACACCCGTTCATCGCAGGCGCTTTGGAGCTGGGAACCGGCCGAATAACGCCCCAGAGCCGGCGAAGACACGCCTGGTCGACGAGGGACAAAGCGGTTGCCTTACTCGACGCGCGGGGTCAATCTCCCGCCATGAGCAGCATTTCTGATCTTCGCGGCGCCCGCCTCCGCCTTCGTGTGGTCTATGATACCAACGCCATGATCGGTCCCGGCAAGGCCGATCTCCTGCAGTTCATCAAGGAAACCGGGTCGATTTCCGCCGCCGGCCGGCGCATGAAGATGAGCTACAAGCGCGCCTGGGGACTGGTGGAAACCATGAATGGCTTCTTCCGCGTGCCGGTGGTGGAACGCACCCGCGGCGGCGCAAGCGGCGGCGGCGCCCGGCTCACCGAGGCCGGCGAGCAGATCCTTGCCCACTACCGCAATCTGGAAAGCCTCACCGCCGCCCACGGGCGGGAGGATATCGCCGCGATCGCCGACCTGCTCATCGAAAAAGACTGAAGTGGCGGGGAACTTTTCCTCGGGGGGATATAGCCTAAGGGAAATAACGGTTGCGACTGTTGCCTTGGCTTGCGATATTCCCCACGGAACATATCGCCCGAACCCCCTTCCCGAGGCTCATTCTCATGACTTTCCAGACCCGTCTCCGTTCCCTGGCGTTTGCCGCAGCGCTTGCCGTCTCCTGTGCGCCACTCGCCAGCGCCACCAGCGCCGCTGCCGCGGATCTCACCGTCTTCGCCGCCGCCAGCCTGAAAAACGCCCTGGACGACATCGTCGCCAAGTGGCAACGCGACACCGGCAAGACCGCTGCCGTTTCCTACGCCGGAAGCTCCAAGCTCGCCCGCCAGATCCAGCAGGGCGCCCCGGCCGATGTATACATTTCCGCTAACGTCAAATGGATGGACACGATCGCCGCCGATGGCCTCATCAAGGCCGACACCCGCCGCGATCTCCTCAAGAACAAGATCGTCCTCATCGCCCACGGCAAGGATGCCAGACCGGTGACGATCGAGAAGGGCTTCGACCTTGCCGGCCTCCTCGGTGACGAGAAGCTCGCCATGGCACTCGTCGATTCCGTGCCCGCAGGCATGTATGGCAAGGCCTCGCTCACCTCGCTCGGGATCTGGGACGCGGTCTCCCCGAAGGTCGCTCAGGCGGACAACGTGCGCGCCGCCCTCGCTCTCGTCGCCCGCGGCGAAGCGCCCTACGGCATCGTCTATGCGACCGACGCCGCCGCCGATGACAATGTCGCCGTGGTCGGCACCTTCCCGGCCGACAGCCACCCGGCGATCATCTACCCTGCCGCCGTCATCGCCGACAGCGACAATCCGAACGCCGCCGCCTTCCTCGATTACATCTCCTCGTCGGCCGCCAGGCCGCTGTTCGAGAAGCAGGGCTTCACCGTTATCGAATAACCCCCTAAAGAGAGAAGACTGACGAGAGGCTGGCGGGAGACGTTTCGATGGATTGGCTGAGCGCGCAGGAGTGGACGGCGGTCATGCTGTCTCTCCGGGTTTCCTTCTGGGCCATGATCGTCAGTCTCCCGCTCGGCATCCTCACCGCGCTGGCGCTGGCGCGTGGCCAGTTCTGGGGCAAGCAGGTGCTGAACGGCCTCGTTCACCTGCCGCTCATCCTGCCGCCGGTCGTCACCGGCTATCTGCTGCTCATCCTTTTCGGCCGGCGCGGTCCCGTCGGTTCGTTCCTCTATGAGACTTTCGGCATCGTCTTCGCCTTCCGCTGGACCGGTGCCGCGCTTGCCTGCGGCGTGATGGGCTTTCCGCTGATGGTCCGGGCTATCCGGCTCGCCATCGAGGCGGTCGATCCCAAGCTCGGCGAGGCCTCCGCCACACTCGGCGCCAACCGGATCTGGACCTTCCTCGTCGTCACCCTGCCTCTCATTCTTCCCGGAATCATCGCGGGCGCCATCCTCGCCTTCGCCAAGGCCATGGGCGAATTCGGCGCCACCATCACCTTCGTTTCCAACATTCCGGGAGAAACCCAGACCCTGCCTTCCGCAATCTACGCCTTCCTTCAGGTTCCGGGCGGAGAAAGCTCCGCGGCCCGGCTCGTCGCGGTCTCCGTCGTCATCGCCATGATCGCCCTCATCGCCTCAGAGGCGGTCGCCCAGCGGATCGCCCGAAAGATTGCCGGCCGATGAGCATTGAAGTCGACGTCCGCCACGAATTCCCCGGCTTCTCCCTTGAGGTCAAATTCTCCGCCCCGCAGGGCGTCACCGCGCTCTTCGGCCGCTCCGGCTCGGGCAAGACGACCATCGTCAACGCCGTCTCCGGCCTCCTTCGCCCGGACACCGGCCGTGTCGTCGTCAACGGCTCGGCCCTTCTCGACACAGACAGCCGCATCTGTCTTCCCACCCATCAGCGCCGCATCGGCTATGTCTTCCAGGAGGGCCGCCTCTTCCCTCATCTGACAGTCGAGCAAAACCTCCGTTTCGGCCGCTGGTTCACGCCGCGCGGCATCCGCCCGCGCGACGGCCACGAGATGACCCGCATCGTTACCCTTCTCGGCATCGACCACCTGCTCGACCGGCGGCCCGCCTCCCTGTCCGGCGGCGAGAAGCAGCGCGTCGCCATCGGCCGCGCGCTCCTGTCGACGCCGAACCTTCTGCTCATGGACGAACCTCTTGCCGCCCTCGACGAGGCGCGCAAGGAGGAGATCCTGCCCTATCTTGAGCGATTGCGGGACGAAACGAAGATCCCGATCCTCTACGTCAGCCACTCCATCGCCGAGGTCGCCCGGCTTGCCACCACCGTCGTCGTCCTGGAAAACGGCAAGATGGTGCGCATAGGTCCGGCGGCCGCGGTCCTCGCGGACCCCGGCACCGTGCCGCTCGTCGGTGTGCGCGATGCCGGCGCCGTGCTCTCCGCTCGCGTCATGAAGCGCGATGTCGGCGACGGTCTCGCCGAACTCGCCGTCAGTGGCGGACGGCTGCACCTTCCCGGCATCACCGCCCCGGAGGGGGCCCTCATGCGGCTGCGCATCCGCGCCCACGAGATCATCCTGGCAACCGAAAAGCCGGGCAACATGAGTGCCCTGAACGTCCTGCCGGCGACGGTGACGGAAGTGCGCGAGGGCGAGGGGCCGGGCGCCGCCGTTGGCCTCATCTGCGGCGAGGACCGCCTGCTCGCCCGCATTACGAGGCGCTCGGTGCACGTCCTCGGTCTCGAACCCGGCAAGCCCGTCTTCGCGATCCTGAAATCGACCGCGGTGGCACGCCAGGATATCGGCACCTTCGAGGAACGGCCGCTGCTCTGAAGCCGCCAGAGAAAAGCCCTTTCGCGACGTCTCCCTCAGGACTCGTTCTGGCATTTTTTGCACGCTTTTCGTACGGACCCGTTCCGACTGCCGAATAGGAGAATCTAAAATACCGCTTTCCTGCGACATCGCGGCTGGGCGATTATTATATTTTTTTCAACATATTAGAGAAAAGCTCGCGTTATGGGTTTCCTCCCGAACGTAAGATTAATGGGGCGCTAACCCTTTGCTGACATTTTCAACGCCATATTAAGCAAAGCTCGAGGCCACAATGAAGCCCGCTCCGACATCATCCAGCTCAACCGAAACATCCTATCGACTGTCCTCTCGTATCGCCGGTTACCTGGCGCCTTCGGGGCTCTCCACAGATGCCTCCAAAGCGGTCTGGAAATCGCTCGAGCCGGCCCTGCCCAGGATCATGGACCAGTTTTATGAAGCTGTCGTCCAGATGCCGGAGTTGCGGGACAAGCTCGGCTCCAAGGCCGAACGCGTACCGAAACTTAAAGCGGCCCAGACGAACCACTGGACGCATATCTTCAACAACCCGGTCGACGACGAGTTCGAGGCTCGCGCCGTGCGCATCGGCGAAGCGCATGTCCGCACCGGCCTGAACGTGCAATGGTACATGGCCTCCTACGGTCGGCTTCTGAACGAAGCGATCCCGGTTATCACCAGCCGGCACAAGCTCTCCCCGTCCCGGCTCAGCCAGGCCCTGCAAACGCTCGTATCGCGCTTCTTCCTCGACATGATCCTGTCCTACGATGCCTATGAGAATGGCATCTTCCGCGTTCGGGTCCAGGAAAACGAACGCGAGAAGAACCTCAGCAACCTGCGCAGCCTCGCTTCCACCGCCGGCGAAATCAACGACATCAGCGCCAGCATGGCGATCCTGGCGGAGAACATCCGCAAGGCAAGCGCCCGCGGCCAGGCGATCTCTGCCGCGACCACGGAACTCGTGACCTCCGTCGAACAGATCGCGGAGACGAGCGACAGCGCCTCGCGGGACGCCAACGGCACCAACAGCGCGATTGCGGAAGGCATGCGGGCGATGGAAGAGGTTTCCGCCACGATCGGAGACATCGCCCACACGTCGGAGGAAAACGCCCACAACCTCAAGGATCTCCATAGCGCGTCGGAACAGATCAGTGAATTCCTGACCGTCATCGAGAACATCGCCGACCAGACCAACCTCCTCGCCCTCAACGCCACCATCGAGGCCGCCCGCGCCGGCGAGGCCGGCAAGGGCTTCGCGGTCGTCGCCGCCGAAGTGAAGGCACTCGCCACCCAGACAGGCAAGGCGACGGAAGATATCTCCAAGCGGATCCAGGCGCTTCAGCAAGGCATGCTGGCGATCCAGCACACCATCGACAACGGTCAGAACGCCGTTGCAAAGGGACAGGAGACGATTTCCAACGCCAACGAACTGATGGGAACCGTCAGCAACCAGGTGGCCGATGTCTCCACCAAGATGCAGGAGGTCGCGACGATCCTTCAGCAACAAAAGGAAGCCAGTCAGGAGATTGCAAGCAGCGTCTCCAACATTGCCGATCTGTCGACGGAAAACGAAAACCGAATCGGACAGATGAGCGAGACCCTGACGAGCACCAACGACAAGTTCACGCGGGAAGCCGATGGATGGTTCGACCCCGATAGCGCCCAGTCGCTTTGCGAGATGGCGCGTGTCGATCACATCATGTTCAAGAAGAAACTCATCGACACTATCATCGGCCACGTCGACGCCCGCGACGTCAATCTCCCCGACCACCACGAATGCCGGTTCGGCCTCTGGTACGAGAACAAGCTGGCGCCGGAGATCCGCGAGCATCCCTTGTTCCAGGCGATCGGCTCTCCGCATCGCAAGTTCCATGAGGTCGCCAAGAAACTCTTGGCCGCCCACGCCGCGCAAGACACGGAAGAAACGGAACACTGGGTGGCCGAACTCGACAACGCCAGCACCGAGGTTCTGGACGCGCTATCCGCTTTCGCCACCACGTTCGAGGGCGAGTTGAAGCATCTCGATCGAAGCTCCGACCTCGACCAGAGCACCTCGGGGCAGACCAAGATCGCCAGCCGCGAAGGCATCAAGAGCGAGCTTCCTGTGGCCTCGGCATATCTCCAAGTGGCCTCGGCGTAAGGGACAATCGGCAAGGCCATGGATAGGATTCACCCCTGCGAGGAGAAATCCTACCTCGGCGAGCCTCTGCCTGGCGCAGCCGAGGCGGCATCCACTTCCGGAAGGAAGACGGAGCTGACGCCGCACGGCGGGTGAGACCAAGACGCCGGAACCTTTCCGGCTGTCAGATTGACAACGGGGCGTGTCCGGGGACGGACATGCCCCGTTTTCCGTTCGCCGACCCGCTCAAGGGCCGGGATCAGGGACTGAAAAGCAGGATCAGATAGGCAAGGAAGATGACGAGGTGCACCGCGCCCTGAAGGAGATTGGTGCGCACGCCGCCAAAGGTGATGGTGCTGAGAACCAGCGTCAGGAGAAGCAGCACCTGGGAGACCGCGCCGAGCCCGAGGAGCACCGTCTGGCCGGCGACGAGACCGATGATGAGCACCGCCGGAACGGTGAGCCCGATCGTCGAAAGCGCCGACCCGAGCAACAGATTCACCGACCGCTGGAGCTGGTTGGCGCAAGCGCTGCGCATCGCTGCGATGCCTTCCGGCGCCAGAACCAGCGCCGCCACGACGACACCGCCGAGCCCGGTCGGTGCGCCGATCTCTTCTATGCCGTAGTTGATAAGTTCGGCCATGTGCTCGGCAAGCAGCACCACGGGCAGCAGGTTGAGGATCAGGAAGACCGCGTGATAGAGCGTCGAATGTTCGACCTCATGCGGCTCGGCCCGCTCCGCGATCTCGTGTTCGCCTTCGTATTCCTCCTGGAAGAACCCACGGTGCCGTCCGGTCTGAATGGCCAGGAAGACACCGTAGAGGAGCACCGAGACGAGCGCGAAGAAGGCGCTTTGTGCCGGTGTGAAGGTCGGATTGTCCGTTGACACCGTGAACGCAGGCAGGATCAGCGCGAAGACGACGAGGGGAATGAGGACGCTGAAAAAGGCCCGCGCGCCGCGCAGATTATAGTCCTGCTCACGATGGAGAATGCCGCCGATGAGAAGCGCTAGGCCGACGAGCCCGTTGAGGACGATCATCAGGACGGCAAACATCGTGTCTCGCGCCAGCGTCGGATTGGCATCGCCCGACAGCATGATGGCCGCAATGAGCGAGACCTCGATGACGATCACCGCAAGCGTCAGGATCAGCGTGCCATAGGGCTCGCCGAGGCGTTCGGCCAGAACATCAGCATGGCGGACGACGCCGAAGGCTGACCACAGAAGGACCGGGAAGAGCCAGGCAAAGAGCGCTACCGCGATATAGGGATCCTCGGGCGAGGCCTTACCGTCGGAAACCGCCTCGAACCAGGTATGCCCGAAGACCATGATCGCGATCAGGGTGCCAAACCCCACGAAAACCGGAAGCTCCCGCTTCATACCGTCCCCCTTGTGCGCCCCCGCGGACATCCCGGCAGCGCCGTCCCGGCTTAGCATGCCGCCCTGGCAGACAGTATCTGGTCGACAGGTTACCACACGGTGCACAGGGGCGGAATTTACCTGCCCGCCACGTAATCCGCGCCATCGACCGTTTCGGGCCTGCCGTTAAGGGAAAGAGTAGAGATCCGCGCCGGCGTCTCCGCGATTACCGCGCCCCGTCGGACGACGGCGAGCCGGGTCGCCTTCAGTCGGATCGCCTCGATCGGATCAGCGGCCTGAAGGAGGACGAAGTCAGCGTTGCAGCCGACCGCGACGCCATACCCGTCGAGCCCCATGATTTCCGCCGGCCGCGTCGTCACGCTGTCGAAGCACGCCCGCATCGCGTCCCGTCCCGTCATCTGACCAACGTGCAGCGCCATGTGCGCCACCTCAAGCATGTCGGCGGAGCCGAGCGAATACCAGGGGTCCATGACGCAGTCGTGACCGAAGGCAACACGGATTCCCTGGGCCAGCATCTCCGGTACGCGCGTCTGGCCCCGGCGCTTGGGATAGCTGTCGTGGCGGCCCTGGATGACGATGTTGATGAGCGGATTGGCGACCGCATTCACCTGCGCCTCCGCCATCAGCGGCAGGAGCTTGGAGACGTAGTAATTGTCCATGGAATGCATGGAGGTGAGATGCGAGCCGGTTACCCGCCCCTGCATGCCGAGCCGCCCGGTCTCGTAGATCAGTGTCTCGATGTGGCGCGACAGGGGATCGTCGGTTTCGTCGCAATGCATGTCAACAAGGAGTCCGCGCTCCGCCGCGATCTCCATCAGCGCGGTAACGGAGCGCGCGCCGTCGGCCATCGTCCGTTCGAAATGCGGAATGCCGCCGACGACGTCGACCCCCATGTCGAGCGCTCGTTTCAGGTTTTCCTGCGCGTTCGGCGAGCGATAGAGCCCGTCCTGCGGAAAGGCGACGAGCTGCAGGTCGAGATAGGGCGCGACGCGACGCCTGACTTCGATGAGCGCCTCGGCAGCAAGAAGGCGGTCGTCGCAGATATCGACATGGGAGCGCACGGCAAGAAGCCCCTGCGAGACGGCAAGGTCGCAGTAGCGAAGCGCTCGCTCCATCACCGCCTCCTGCGTCAGATGCGGCTTCAATTCGCCCCACAACGCGATGCCTTCCAGAAGCGTGCCGCTCTCGTTCATGCGCGGCAGGCCGAGCGAAAGTGTCGCGTCCATGTGGAAATGCACATCGACGAAGGGTGGTGCGACCAGCCGGCCACCGGCGTCGAGAGTGCGGTGCGCCTCGCCCGCAAGTCCGGCCTCTAGCGCCACGATACGGCCCTCGGCACAGCCGATATCGAGCCCGGCCCGGCCGTCGGCAAGCGTGGCGTTTCGGACGATGAGGTCAAAGGTCATGGGGATACTCCATCGGCAACGCGGCGCCTCCGCCGCATCATCGCGTCGGGGGCGTGACCCTGTTTATCGCTGCCCCCGGAAATAGGGAATCAGCAGCGCGCGCGGATAGTCCGCCCGGCGCGCCGCCACGATCAGCGCCGCGATCGACAGGAGATAGGGCAGCATCAGGAACACCTGGCTCGGAACGAACGCGCCGACCTCGGTCTGGAGCCGCACCTGAAAAGCATCGAAAGCGCCGAAGAGGAGAGCGCCGAGGAGCGCCTTGCCCGGTCGCCAGGAAGCGAAGACGGTGAGTGCGATGCAGATCCAGCCGCGTCCGTTGACCATGCCGAAGAAGAATGCATCGAACGCCGACATCGTCAGAAAGGCGCCGCCGATGCCCATCAGCGCAGAGCCGGCGACGACGGAACCCATACGGATGGAGATGACGGAAAGGCCCTGTGCCTCAACGGCGGAGGGATTGTCGCCGACGGCCCGGATCGCCAGCCCCAGCGGCGTGCGGTAGAGGACGAAAGCGACGACGGCGACGAAGACGAAGGCGAGCATCGTCAGCGGCGTCTGCTGGAAGAACGCCGGGCCAATGAACGGCAGGTCGGACAGGTAGGGGATATCCATCGGCTGGAAGGCCTCGATGCGCGGCGGCGAGGAGACGTTCGGCAGGGCCGTGCGATAGGTGAAATAGCTCACCGAGGCGGCAAAGAGCGTCACGCCGATGCCTGAGACATGCTGCGACAGCCCGAGCGGCACCGTCAGGATCGCGTGGATGAGACCGAAGAACGCCCCGGCGGCAGCGGCGACGAGAACGCCGCCCCACAGCCCCGCACCGAGCCAGACCGCCATCCAGCCGGCCATGGCGCCTGCGGTAAAAATGCCCTCGATGCCGAGATTGAGGACCCCGGAGCGCTCACACAAAAGCGCGCCGAGGACACCGAAGATCAGCGGTGTAGCGATGCGGATCGCCGCCGCCCAGAAACTTGCCGAGACGAGAATGTCGAGAACGCCGCTCATGTCGTCCCTCCCCGGCTCGCCCGCACGAGGCGCACCTTGAACCGCACGAAAAGGCTGGAGATCAGCACCGCGATCAGCGACATCGCGACGATGAGGTCGGCGATGTAATTGGAAACGCCGATCGCCCGCGACATGGAATCGGCGCCGACGAAAACGGCGGCGATGAAGACCGCGGCTACGATAACGCCGAGCGGCGATAGCCCGGCGAGCATGGCGACGACGATGCCGGAATAACCGAAGCCGGGCGACAGGTCGGAGGTCAGATAGCCCTTGAGGCCAGCGACCTCGCCGACACCGGCGAGCCCGGCGAGCGCGCCGGAAAGGAGCCCGACGCGCACGAAGGTCGCCGCCACCGGAATGCCGGCATGGCGCGCCGCAGCCGCGTTCTCGCCGACCGCACGGATCTCGAAACCCCAGACGGTGCGCTTCAGGAGGATATAGACGACGATTGCCGAGACGACGGCGACGATGAGCCCGGCATGGACACGGAGCCGGCCGACGAGCTTGGGTAGCGTCGCGGCATCGATGATCGGCTCGGACTGCGGCCAGCCCATCCCCATCGGATCCTGCATCGGCCCTTCCAGCATCATCTGGACCAAAAGCAGGATGACGAAGTTGAGGAGCAGCGTCGTTACCACTTCGTCGACGCCGAGGCGGGATTTCAGAAGCGTCGGACCGAGCATGACGAGCCCGCCGGCAAGCGCCCCGGCAACGATAACGAGCGGGATCATCACCACGGGCGGCGCGGAGATCGCCCCCGATCCGACGGCGACAGCGGCAAGCGCTCCGGCATAGAGCTGACCCTCGCCACCGATATTCCACAGCTTGGCGCGAAACGCGACGGCGGCGGCAAGGCCGGTGAGGATCAGCGGCGCGGCGCGCGTCAGCAGTTCGGAAATCGCGAACGGCGTGCCGAAGGCACCCTTGACCATCAGCACATAGGCCTCGAAGACCGGCGCGCCGGCGGCGGAAATCGGGATCGCGGCCAGCGCCAGCGCGGCGAGCGCGGCCAGCACCGGCGCCCCCACCGTGCGCGCCGTCGATATGCCCTCGCGCGGTTCGAAGCGGATCATGCCGCGGCCTCCCCGTTGTGGCCGGCCATTCTGAGGCCGAGCGTGCCGCGATCGAGCGTCTCCGTTGCCTCGGCCGGCGACAGGCGGCCGCGGTGGATGACGGCAATCCGGTCGGAAAGGCGCATCAGTTCGTCGAGATCTTCGGAAATGAGGAGGACGCCGGCGCCCCGCCCTCGCGCTTCGAGGAGGCGGCGATGGACCTCCGCTGTCGCTCCAACGTCGAGCCCGCGCGAAGGTTGGGCGGCGAGCACGATGCGCGGGCTCTGGTCGAGCGTACGGGCAAGGACGATCTTCTGGATGTTGCCGCCGGACAGGAGCCGCGCTTCGGCGTCAGCGCCGCGGCAGCGGATGTCATAGGCACGGATCGCCTCCTCCGCCCGGGCCCGCATGGCACGGAAGTTGAGAAAGCCGAACCGCTGGTAGGGCGCCTTGCGCACCTCCTCGATGACGAGATTCTCCGCTACCGTCATGGTGCCGACGATGCCGTCCTTGTGCCGGTCTTCCGGGATCCGGGCGACACCGGCCGCGATCATCCGGTCCGGCCGACCGCCTTCGACCCGCTCGCCTTCGAGAATGATCCGTCCCTCGCGTGGATCGACGAGGCCGGAGATAACGCGCGCGAGCGTCCCCTGCCCGTTGCCGGAAACCCCCGCGACGCCAAGGATCTCGCCGGCGCGCAACTCAAGCGAAACGTCGTAGAGCGCGTCGCGGCCCTCGCCCGTGGAGATGCCGCAGAGCGCCAGGAGCGCAAGGCCCGGCGTCTTCTCGTCGCGCTCGCCTTCCGGGACGGAGCGGCCGACCATCAGCTCGGCGAGCTGCCGCCGGTCGCAATCCCCGGTCGCGATGTCTGCGACCTTGGCGCCCGCGCGCAGCACCGCCACCCGGTCGGAAGCGGCGAGCACCTCGGCGAGCTTGTGAGAGATGAAGATGATGGCCAGCCCATCGGCGGCGAGCGTCTTCAGCGTGGCGAAAAGCCGTTCCGCCTCCTGCGGCGTCAGCACCGCCGTCGGCTCATCGAGGACCAGCACGCGGGCGTCGCGATAGAGCGCCTTGAGGATCTCCACCCGCTGCTGCTCGCCGACAGAAAGCGCGGAGATGCGCACGTCGAGATCGACGGTGAGCCCGGAGCGCTCCATCAGGTCGCCGAGGCGCTGGCGCGCCGCGCCGCGCGACAATCGGAGGCCATGGAGTTCGTCGGTTCCAAGGAGAATGTTTTCAAGCCCGGTGAGGTTTTCCGCCAGCGTGAAATGCTGGTGAACCATGCCGATGCCGGCATCGAGCGCGGCGCCCGGCGAACCGGGTTCGAGGCGGTGCAGCCGGCTGCCCCGCGCTCCGACCCAGACCTCCCCCTCATCGGCCACGTAATGCCCGAAGAGGATGTTCATGAGCGTCGTCTTGCCGGCGCCGTTCTCGCCGAGGAGCGCAACCACTTCGCCACGGTGAAGGTCGAGATCGACCGCATCGTTGGCGACGAGCGGCCCGAACCGCTTGGTCACACCGACGAGACGCAGGACGACCGGCTCGTCAGCCGGCACCCCCTTGCGTGCCATGGCGCTGGATTCTGCGTTCAAGGAAACGTCCCCCGATGGCCGAAAACGGCGCATCGCCCCACCCGGCGGAGGAAAGCCGCCCCTGGAGCGGGGCGGCTTTTGAGCCGCAGGAAGCAGGACAGCACGCCGCACGGCCTCGCTACATCGTCGACTTCGGCTCGTCGTTGTCGACCTCAACGGTGAAGGATCCGTCGAGGATATCCTTCTCCTTGGCCTTGGCCGCATCGATCGAGCCATCGGCGGCGAGTTCCGGATCGGCAACGAAGCTCGATCCGCCATATTTCATGTAACTGTAGATGCCGTAGTCGGCCGCTTCGTAGCTGCCATCGGCGACCGCCGTGATCAGCGTGTCGATCGAGGGCTGCATGTTCCACAGCGCCGAGGCGAGCATCGTGCCGGGGTAATCAGCGGAAATATCGATGACGTTGCCGACCGCCAGGATGCCCTTTTCCTTGGCCGCATCCGACACGCCAAAGCGCTCCGCGTAGAGGATATCGGCACCCTTGTCGACCATGGCGAAAGCGGATTCCTTGGCCTTCGGCGGATCGTACCAGGAGTTGATGAAGGTGACGAGGAACTTGGCATCCGGATTCACAGACAACGCGCCGGCCATGAAGGCGTTCATCAGCCGGTTCACTTCCGGGATCGCGTAGCCGCCGACCATGCCGATGACGTTCGACTTCGTCGTCGCGCCCGCGACCATGCCGGTCAAATAGCTCGGCTCGTGGATGAAGTTGTCGAAGACGGAGAAGTTCGGCGCCTGCGGTTCGAAGGAGGAGCCCATCAGGAAGGCAATATCCGGGTAGTCCTTGGCGACGGCGCGCGCGGCACGTTCCAGTCCGAACGCCTCGCCGACGATGATATCGACGCCCTGCTCGGCATATTCGCGCATCACCCGCTCATAGTCGGTGTTGGCGATGTTTTCCGAGAAGGCATAGGTGATGTCACCACGCGCCTCGGCCGCCTTCAGCGCCTTATGGATACGGCCGACCCACTTCTGTTCGACCGGCACGGTGTAGATCGCCGCGACCTTGAGCGGCTTTTCCTTGGCCATCGCCGGAAGCCCCGATGCGGCCATCGCCGCAACGGCAGCCACCGCGCCCAGAACCGTCGCCAGAACGGCCCGGCGGGTCAGAGACAAAGTCCAAGTGAACACCATGAAATCCCCCTTGCAAGATGAAGCCGAAGGAAAGATATGACCACACAGAGTGCATGCCCGCAATATGAGCAAAGCGCGTTTCTCCCGGTTTTCCACCGACGGGGAAAATTGGACAACCTGAGCGCGCCGACGGCGCGGATTTCCCCCGTTCGCGAACCCTTGCGACGGCCCCGGATTCGCCTTGAGGGAGACCGCCGCGGACACCCGCCCCGGGAAGCTTTTCCCGTCAGGCAAGGCCGCCCTTGTCCACGATGAAGTCCATCACCGCCTCGACACCTTCGCCATTCTTGATCGAGGCGAAGACATAGGGCCGACCGTTGCGCATTCGCTCGGTATCCGCCTTCATCACATCGAGCGAAGCGCCGACCATGTCGGCGAGATCGGTCTTGTTGACGACGAGGATGTCGGAACGGGTGATGCCCGGCCCGCCCTTGCGCGGAATCTTCTCGCCGCCGGCGACGTCGATGACATAGACGGTGAGGTCGGCGAGTTCCGGCGAGAAGGTCGCGGCGAGATTGTCGCCACCCGATTCCACCAGCACCAGGTCAAGGTCCGGGAACTTGGCGCGCATGTCGGCGATGGCGGCGAGATTGATCGAGGCGTCCTCGCGGATCGCGGTATGCGGGCAACCGCCGGTCTCCACCCCGAGGATTCGCTCCTCCGGCAGCGCGCCGGTCCGCATCAGGATGAGCGCATCTTCCTTGGTGTAGATGTCGTTGGTAATGGCACACAAGTCGAACCGGTCCTTGAAGCCCTTGCAGAGCGCTTCCATCAGCGCCGTCTTGCCGGAGCCGACCGGGCCACCGATGCCGACGCGAAGGGGACCATTGGGGGATTTCGTCATGAGCGGAAGAGCCTCGTGTATTGCGTTTCGTGACACATGGACGCGATGTCGGCGAGGATGGTGGCACCGCCGAGATCGTCAAGGGAAATGTCGGCGCTCGCCGCCGCGACCTCGCCGAAAACCGCTTCGAGCGCGGTCAACACCTGGAGTCCGGCGCTCTGGCCGAGCGGCACGAGGCGGACGCCGGCGGAAACGAGATTAGCGCCGAACCCGTGGAGATAGGCGGCAAGCGCCGGGAAGACCGCAATGCCCTGATCGGCGGCCGCGACGGCGACGGCGACCGGATAGGCGAGCGCATCGCCGCGCGCCTCCAGGAGCATCGCCAGCCGCGGGCATTCGAAGACCGGCAGGGTGGCGAGCGCAAAGGCTTTCCCTTGCGCCAGCGCTTCCAGCCGCCGTTCCGCGCTCGGCTGGAGGGCCGCGGCGAGATCGGCAACGTCGAGGAGCACCTCTCCGTCGCCGGCAAGCGCCGCTCCGTGCGCATGGCGAAAGAGGATGGCGTCGTTACGCCCCGATCCGAAGCGCAGCACCTCGACGAGCCAGGCCCGCAGCGTCTCCGTGTCATGGACAGCACCTGTCTCGACTGCCCATTCCAAGCCCTGGCTATAAGTATAGGCGCCGACCGGATAGGCCGGCGACATCCAGGTCATCAGCCGGAAGAGCGCGGCGCGATCGGCGTCGGTCTCAATCGGCATGGCTGTGGTGGTGATGGCCGTGGGAATGCGAATGGCCGTGATCGTGATCATGATCGTGATCGTGATCGTGCGAATGCCCATGGTGGTGATGGCCGCCCTCGTGGGCATAGGCGCCGGCCTCCGGGTCGAACGGCGCCTCGATCGATGTCGCCGTACCGCCGAGCCCGCGCACCATGTCGGCAAGCACATGGTCTTCCGCGATCAAAAGCCGGTCGCCCTCGATCGCCGTCGGTACATGGCGGTTACCGAGATGCCAGGCGAGCCGCAGCAGGTGGTGCGGATCGATGCCGCGGACCTCGATGAGGCGCTCCGGCGCGGCCTTGACGAGAACGAGCCGGCCATCATCGAGCCGCAGCGCGTCGCCGTCGCGAAGGACGGTCGCTTCGGCAAGGTCGAGGAGGAAGCGGAGCCCGCCCTCGCCCTCAAGCGTCATCCGCCGCCGGTGGCGGTCGTCGCGGGTCAGCACCACGCGGTCGGCCGGCTCGCAGGAAAAGGATCCAGCGGGAAGAACGATGGAAGCGACGATCATGGACATGCGCACACTCTGAAGGGGAGCCGTCAGCGGCTCGACAGGGCGACGGAGCCGCCGGACAGGACGAGGAAACCGCCGATGAAGCGGTTAAGGTGAACAAAGATGCGATCCGAGCGCACGAAGCGGCCAAGAAGGGCGCCGGCGACACAGTAGAACACCACCGCGACGACCTCCATGGCGAGGAAGGCTCCGCCGAGCGCCAGAAGCTGGCCCCAGGCCGGCGCCGAAGGGTCGACGAACTGCGGAAAGAAGGCGGTGAAGACCGCGATCGCCTTGGGATTGGAAATAGCGATCATGAAATCGCGTCGCATCAGCGCGCGGATACCACCCTCGATGCCCTGGACGGCGGCGAGCCGGCGGGCGTTGCGCCAGATCTGCGCACCAACATAGACGAGATAGAGCGCGCCGACGATCTTGATAACGAGGAAGGCCGTCGCCGAGGTGGCGAGCACAGCGCCGAGGCCGACGACGGTCAGCCCGATCAGGAAGGCAAAGGCCGGCAGGCGCCCCAGGCCGCCGGCAAGCGCCGGCAGGACGCCGAGCCGCGCGCCATTGGAAAAGGCCAGGAGGTTGTTCGGCCCGGGCGAGCAGTTGAGCGCAAAGCAGGCCGGCAGGAAGATCGACCAGGCGATCATCGCGTTTCTCCGTTTCGTCGTCGCCCGGTGCCACGCGAAGGCGCGGGAGGCCGAGAGAAGCTAGAACAGGAAATAGCGCTGCGCCATCGGCAGCACGTCCGCCGGCTCGCAGGTCAGCAACTCGCCGTTCGCCCGCACCTCATAGGTCTCCGGGTCGACCTCGATCGACGGCGTCGCGTCGTTGAGTCTCATCGAGGCCTTGGAGATGCCGCCGCGCGTGTTCTCGACCGCGACGAGCTCCTTGGCGAGCCCGAGCCTGTCCTTCAGCCCCACGTCGAGCGCGGCCTTGGAAACGAAGGTGACGGCCGAGGACGACACCGCGCGGCCGAAGGCGCCGAACATCGGCCGGTAGTGCACCGGCTGCGGCGTCGGAATCGAGGCGTTCGGATCACCCATCGGCGCTGCCGCGATGGAGCCGCCGAGGACGACGAGGCTCGGCTTGACGCCGAAAAAAGCCGGGTCCCACAGCACGAGATCCGCCCGCTTGCCAACTTCGATGGAGCCGATCTCCTTCGCCATCCCTTGCGCGATTGCCGGGTTGATCGTGTATTTCGCGATATAGCGGCGGACGCGCAGATTGTCGTTTTCGCCCGCCTCGTCCGCCAGGCGACCGCGCTGGCGCTTCATCTTGTCGGCGGTCTGCCAGGTGCGGATGATCACCTCGCCGACGCGGCCCATGGCCTGGCTGTCCGACGCGATGATCGAGAAGGCGCCCATGTCGTGCAGGATGTCTTCCGCCGCGATGGTCTCACGCCGGATCCGGCTTTCGGCAAAGGCAACGTCTTCGGGAATGTTGGAATCGAGGTGGTGGCAGACCATCAGCATGTCGAGGTGTTCCTCGATCGTGTTGACAGTGTAGGGCCGCGTCGGATTGGTCGACGACGGGATGACGTTGGAATAGCCGCAGACCTTGATGATGTCCGGCGCGTGGCCACCGCCGGCGCCCTCGGTGTGGAAGGCGTGGATGGTGCGGCCCTTGAAGGCGTTGACGGTGTTCTCCACGAAACCCGACTCGTTCAGCGTGTCGGTGTGGATCATCACCTGCACGTCCATCTCGTCGGCGACCGAGAGGCAGCAGTCGATCGTGCCGGGCGTCGTCCCCCAGTCCTCGTGGAGCTTCATGGAGCAGGCGCCGCCGAGGATCTGTTCGCGAAGCGGCTCCGGCAGCGAGGCGTTGCCCTTGCCGGCAAAGGCAAGGTTCATCGGGAAGGCTTCGGCCGCCTCGATCATCCGCGCGATGTGCCAGGCGCCCGGCGTGCACGTCGTGGCGTTGGTGCCGGTCGCCGGCCCCGTTCCGCCGCCGAGCATCGTGGTGACGCCCGACATCAGCGCCTCCTCGATCTGCTGCGGGCAGATGAAATGGATGTGGCTGTCGAAGCCGCCGGCGGTCAGGATCTTGCCCTCACCCGCAATCGCCTCCGTCGAGGGGCCGACGATGATCGTCACATCCGGCTGGACATCCGGATTGCCCGCCTTGCCGATCCCGGCGATGCGGCCGTCCTTCAAGCCGATATCGGCCTTGTAGATACCCGTGTGGTCGACGACGAGCGCGTTGGTGATGACGGTATCGACGGCGCCGCCGTCGCGCGTCGTCTGCGCCTGGCCCATGCCGTCGCGGATCACCTTGCCGCCGCCGAATTTCACTTCCTCGCCATAGGTGGTGAAATCCTTCTCCACCTCGATGAAAAGTTCGGTATCGGCAAGCCGGACCTTGTCGCCGACGGTCGGGCCGAACATGTCGGCATAGGCGGCGTGGGAGATTTTGGCGGGCATGGTTAGCTTTCCTTCACCGGGTTGAGCAGTTCGCTCTCAGGAGGAGGGGCGAGACAATCCGTGAGTTGTATAATGTCTTCCGACGAAAACGCGTATTTCGGGTCTCGGAGAAACTCGCCGAAATATTGGGAGGCGGTTCTCCAGTAAAAATACCGGCCCGAGGACGATGGATGGTAGGAAAAAAACACCGGCGTATTCGCGAGGAGCCCACGAAATCTTTTCCCTGCGTTCCCTTCGTCTGGCTTCATTCCGGAACCCTCAAGATAGGCCCAAACATCATTCCCCAACGTAATTATACAGTCTGGTTTAAGCGCTGGCAGAAGGCTGATCAACGCGTGGGCACCAGAACGTAAGGCGTCGTCGGTGGGGCGATGTCGCGGTGCATCGACAACTTGGTTCGAGATGTTGGCGAAGGCCGTGCGTCGCCAGAATCTTCGTAGATCTAGTCGAGATGCGTCGTATCCGGTGACCATCGCCGCGCATCTATTGAAGAACGGAAGCCTTCCTGTCACGCCGTAGTCCGCAACAACCTCACGCGTAAAATTCGGGTTTCTCTCAGTTTCCTTGTCAGCGTAGTGCGATTGCCCAACCAAAAGCACACGAATAGGAAAGTTACAAAAGTCCGCTCCGACCCATGGATAAAACGTCACTCGCGGCTCAGAATCGGAGATGAAGTTGACGGTGCTGTCGGCGGAGAAGTCACTCAAAGCGCGCCCATGACCTTCTGGTTGAAACCGTAGACCGTGCGGGCGCCGCGATAGGGCACCAGCGTCACCTGCCGCGACTGGCCGGGCTCGAAACGCACCGCCGTTCCCGCCGGAATGTCGAGCCGCATGCCGCGCGCCCGCTCACGGTCGAAGTCGAGCGCCTCGTTGACCTCGAAGAAATGGTAGTGGCTACCGACCTGCACCGGCCGGTCGCCTGTGTTGCCGACCGTCATGACGATGGCCTCGAGCCCCGCGTTGAGCTCGATTTCGCCGTCGGCCGGTATCACTTCACCAGGAATCATCCCTCTGTCCTCTTGATGCGGCGCGTCCCGGCCGATCCCGCCGGAACCCCTTTGGAGGCGCTGCCCCGCGCCGTTTTTATATGCCTTCGCCCGTGCTACCGCAGTCGGCGGTCACGCTCCCGCGGCCCCCTGCCGGAGGCGGCGCTAGCGAATCGGATGATGGACGGTCACCAGCTTGGTGCCGTCCGGAAAGGTCGCCTCGACCTGGACGTCGTCGATCATCTCCGCGATGCCGTCCATCACCTGGTCGCGCGTCAGAACCGTCGCGCCGGCCGCCATCAGGTCGGCGACGGAGCGGCCGTCGCGCGCGCCCTCGACGACGAAATCGGTGATCAGCGCGATCGCTTCGGGGTAGTTCAGCTTCACCCCCCGCTCCAGGCGGCGGCGCGCCACCATGGCGGCCATGGCGACCAGCAGTTTGTCCTTTTCGCGCGGAGTGAGCTGCATGTGTGATTCCTGTTGCCTCAACAGTGCCAGACGCGCGGCATGGGACGGCCGCGCAGGAAGGATAGAACCCGGATCGCATCACCGACGAGCGCCTCGGCGGACGGCGCCGCGATACGGATGACGAGGAGATCGCCGACGAGGCTGGCTCCGGCGGGAACCGCCATTCCGGCAAGGATCTCGCGAACCGGCTCCAGAGCATTGCGCGCGTCACCCGCGCTGTAAAGGATTGTTGTTGTCGCAACGGTCTCGCCAAGCATCGCCGCGCCCGCGAGCATGTCGGCAACCGACGAACCGCTCTCCCCCGCATCGATCGAGAACGCATCGGCGAAAACGAGCCGGCCGTCGCGGCGGATCCGCCAGGCGTCGTGAACGGAGCCGCGTTCCATCCGTTCGCCCATCGCCGCGCGGCCGAAAACGAGCCCCTCGACGGCGAGGAAGGCGGCATCGGCGGCAAGCGTCACATCGGTCCGGCGGCGGAGCGCCGAGCGGTCGAAAAGGATCGCCGGCTGCGGCAGCCAGTCGAGCCGCGCGCCGGCGGCGACGTCGAGCGCCGTTACCATCTCCGCCTCGCCACCGCTCGAGCGGTAGATCTTTTCAAATGCCTGGCCGGAAACCTCCGCCCGGGCGCCCTCGCCGAGCGCGATGGAAACGGCGAAACGGTCGCCGCCGGTCAATCCGCCGGACGTATTGAGGACGACCGCCTCCGCCGCCTCGGCGACGGGCTTGGGCAGGCGCACCTTGCCCGATCCCTCCTGGTAGAGATCGGCGAGCCGCGTCCGCCCCTCCGCAACCTTGAAACCGATGCGAACAACGCCCCGGCTGCGCTGGAGCGCCGCTCCGGGATGGGTCGTGGCGTCGGCCTCCAGGCCGGCGGAATCAGACGGTGAGATGGCCGCGAACATCGTCTTCGATCATGCTCTCACGAGTACCGGAAAGGACGATTTCGCCCCGGTCCATCACCGCAAAGGTGTCGGCGAGGTCGCGGGCGAACTCGAAATATTGTTCAACGAGCAGGATGGCCATCGTGCCCTGGTCGCGCAACCACGAAATCGCCTCGCCGATATCCTTGATGATCGACGGCTGGATGCCCTCGGTCGGTTCGTCGAGGACGAGGAGGCGGGGCCGGGTGACGAGCGCCCGCCCGATCGCCAGCTGCTGCTGCTGGCCGCCGGACAGATCGCCGCCGCGCCGGGACAGCATGGATTTCAGCACCGGGAAGAGCTCAAACACCGTCTCCGGGATCTCCCGTTCGCCGCGCTTCAGCGGCGCGAAGCCAGTCTGCAGGTTTTCTTTCACGGTCAGCAGGGGAAAGATCTCGCGGCCTTGCGGCACATAGGCAATGCCGCGCCGCGCCCGCTCGAACGGCGCTTTCCTCTCCACCGCCTCGCCATTCCACATCACATGGCCACCCGACACCGGGTGCTGACCGGTGACGGCGCGCAGAAGAGACGTCTTGCCGACGCCGTTGCGGCCGAGGACGCAGGTCACTTTGCCGGGCTCCGCCTTCAGCGACACGCCGCGCAGCGCCTGCGAGGCGCCGTAATGGAGATCGATGGTCTCGACCGAAAGCATCCTCACCTCCCCAGATAGACTTCGATAACGCGCTGGTCGGCCGAGACATGGTCGAGCGAGCCTTCGGCGAGCACCGATCCCTCGTGCAGCACGGTGACCTTGACGCCGAGGTCCCGCACGAAGGTCATGTCGTGTTCGACGACAACAACCGACTTCGTCCTGGCGATCTCCCGCAAAAGCTCTGCCGTCGCCGCCGTCTCCGCGTCGGTCATGCCGGCGGCCGGCTCATCGACGAGAAGGAGCCGCGGTTCCTGGGCGAGCAGCATGCCGATCTCCAGCCATTGCTTCTGGCCGTGCGAGAGGTCGGAGGCAAGGACCTCCTTGAGGCGGGTCATCCGGATCGTCTCCAGGATGGTATCGATTCGCTCCCGCTCCGCGGCCTTGCCGATGTGAAAGAGCGTTGCGAACGGCCCGCGCGGCAACTTGAGGGCGAGCGCGATGTTGTCGCCGACCGTGTGGCTCTCGAACACCGTCGGCTTCTGGAACTTGCGCCCGATGCCGAGTTCGGCGATCGCCGGTTCGTCGAGGCCGGTGAGGTCGACGGTTTCGTCGAAGAGAACCGTTCCTTCGTCCGGCCGCGTCTTGCCGGTGATGATATCCATCATCGTCGTCTTGCCGGCGCCGTTCGGACCGATGATCGCCCGCATCTCGCCGGGCTCGATGGCGAGCGACAGGGCGTTGATCGCCTTGAAGCCGTCGAACGATACGCTGACCCCGTCGAGATAGAGGAGGGAACCGGCGGCGATGCTGACCATGATATCCCCCTTACTCGGCCTGGTCCGGCGCGACGCCGCCGGCTTCCACCTCAAGCGGCGTCAGGTCGGCGGGCGGCGCCTTGCGACTGTTGAACTTGTCCGTGATGGTGCCGACGATGCCCTTCGGCAGGAACAGCGTGACCACAATGAACAATCCGCCGAGCGCGAACAGCCAAAGGTCGGGCAGCGCGCCGGTGAACCAGGTCTTGCCGAAGTTGACGACGATGGCGCCGACGATGGCGCCGACGAGCGTGCCGCGCCCGCCGACCGCGACCCAGATGACGGTCTCGATCGAGTTGGCCGGCGCGAACTCGCCCGGGTTGATGATGCCGACCTGCGGCACGTAGAGCGCACCGGCAACGCCGGCGAGCATCGCCGAAAGCGTCCACACGAAGAGCTTGAACGCCTCCGGCCGGTAGCCGAGGAAACGGCTACGGCTTTCCGCGTCGCGGACCGCGATCAGCACCTTGCCGAACTTGGAATTGATGAGGACGGTGATGAGAAGGAAGGCAAGCGCAAGGATGAGCGCCGTCGCCGCGAAGAGCCCGGCGCGGGTGGTATCGGCCTGGATGTTGAAGCCGAGGATATCCTTGAAGTCGGTAAGGCCGTTGTTGCCGCCGAACCCCATGTCGTTGCGGAAGAAGGCGAGCATCAGCGCGAACGTCATCGCCTGGGTGATGATCGACAGATAGACACCCGTCACCCGGCTCCTGAACGCGAACCAGCCGAAGACGAAGGCGAGGAGGCCAGGCGCGACGACGACCATCAGCGCGGCGAACCAGAACTGGTCGAAGCCATACCAGTACCACGGCAGCTCCTGCCAGTTGAGGAACACCATGAAGTCCGGCAGTTCCGCGTTGCCGTAGACGCCGCGCGAGCCGATCTGGCGCATCAGGTACATGCCCATGGCGTAGCCGCCGAGCGCGAAGAAGGCGCCGTGGCCAAGGGTCAGGATGCCGGCATAGCCCCAGACGAGATCGACGGAAAGGGCGAGAAGCGCGTAGCATAGATACTTGCCGAAGAGCGCGACGGCGTAGCTAGACAGGTGGAGAGGATGGCCGGTGGGGATAGCCAGATTGGCGACCGGCACCAGGATGGCGATGGCAACCAGAAGTGCCGCAACGACATAGGCGCGCCGGTCGAGCCGCTTGGTGAGGGTGCGGGTCAGCATCATTCCACCGCCCTGCCCTTGAGGGCGAAGAGACCCCGGGGCCGTTTCTGGATGAACAGGATGATGAAGACCAGCACCAGGATCTTGCCGAGCACCGCGCCTGCATAGGGTTCGAGGAACTTGTTGACGATGCCAAGCGTCATCGCCCCGACCAGCGTTCCCCACAGATTGCCGACGCCGCCGAAGACGACCACCATGAAGCTGTCGATGATGTAGCCTTGGCCAAGGTTGGGGCTGACATTGTCGATCTGCGAGAGCGCGACGCCGGCGATGCCGGCGATGCCTGAGCCGAGCGCGAAGGTGAAGGCATCGACCCAGGGGGTACGGATGCCCATCGAGCCGGCCATCGGCCGGTTCTGGGTAACGGCCCGCATCTGCAGCCCGAACGCGGTTCTCTTCATGACCGCGAACAGGCCGGCGAAGACCAGCATGGCGAAGACGATGATCCACAACCGGTTCCAGGTGACTGACATCTCGCCGAGCTGGAACGCGCCCGACATCCACGACGGATTGCCGACCTCGCGGTTGGAGGGGCCGAAGATCGTGCGGACCGCCTGCTGCAGGATCAGCGACAGGCCCCAGGTGGCGAGCAGCGTCTCCAGCGGCCGGCCATAGAGAAAGCGGATAATGCCGCGCTCGATCGCGATCCCGACGCCGCCGGCGACGAGGAAGGCGAGCGGCAGGGCGATGAACAGCGACCAGTCGAAGAGCCACGGCGCGGAGGTGCGGATGACCTCCTGCACGACATAGGTGGTATAGGCACCGAGCATCACCATCTCGCCGTGCGCCATGTTGATGACGCCCATGACGCCAAAAGTGATGGCAAGGCCGATGGCGGCGAGAAGCAGGACGGAGCCGAGCGACAGGCCGTACCAGACGTTCTGGCCGGCGCCCCAGAAGGCGAGCGTGCGCTCGATCGAGGCAACGGCCCGCGCCGCCGCCGCCTTAACCGGCGAATCGCCCTCGACCGCGGCAAGCGGCGCGATGACGACGAGCGCGGAGCGATCGCCGCGTGCCGCGAGCGTTTCGACCGCCGCCGTCTTCGTCGCATCGTCGGCGTCGGACGCGATGATGGCAGCGGCCCGCGCCTCTTCCATCGCCATCCTGACGTCAGCGTCCGTCTCCGCCGCGATCGCCGCGTCGAGTGCCGGAATAGCTTCCGGATCGCCCTCCTTGAGAATCGTGTCGGCCGCGACGAGACGCACTGCCCGGTCAGGGCTGCGCAGCGTCAGTGCGCCGAGTGCCGCCTTGATCTGCCCTCGAAGCCGGTTGTTGACCTTGATCTTCTTGACCTCGCGCCGGCCGGCTTCGCCCGCCGCCTCGCCGGTCAGGGGATCGGTGAGCCTGTAGATCCGGCCGTCGCGGTCGGCCTTGAAGACCATGCCATCGGACTTGCGGGTATAGAGATCGCCGCCAGAGAGCGCCCGAAGCACCGGTGCGACACGCGCGTCGCCCGTCGCCGCCAGCGCGTCGACCTGGCGCGCGGTGTCATCGAAGCGCCCCTCGGCGAGCGCATTGACGAGCCCGCGCAGCGCCGCGTCGTCCGCCGCCAGCCCCGGGCGAGCGGAAACAACCGCAAGGACGAGGCCGAGGACAGCGAGGAAGAGATACCGCATCGGTCGGCATGCAGGCATTCGGATCACCCGGAATGGAGAGAAACGGAACGGCACGACGTAGGAGCGGCCGACACGCACAATCCCTGGCCACGCACCGGCGGCCGGAAGGGCCGGCACGCCACCGTCATCGGCAGGGCCAGACTTGCAGCGGGTCGGGCGCCCGTTGGCGAGCCCCCATGGCGGCGAGAGTTCGGGCAGCCGGCTCCCGAGGGAAATCCGGCCGCCCGTCCCCTCTGTTTATGCGTTTATTCGCCCGCGCCGCCGCACTTGCCGGTCTTGACGTTGAAGTTGCCGCAGGACATCGGCGCCCGCCAATCGGCGATCAGGTCCTTGGAACCTTCCAGGTAATCGGACCATGCGTCGCCGGCGACGAGACCGGAGGTCTCCCACACGGTCTCGAACTGACCGTCGTCCTGAATCTCGCCGATCAGCACCGGCTTGGTGATGTGATGGTTCGGCATCATCGCCGAATAGCCGCCGGTCAGGTTGGGAACCGACACGCCGATGAGGGCGTCGATGACCGCATCCGGATCCGTGGTGCCTGCCTTCTCCACCGCCTTCACCCACATGTTGAAGCCGATGTAATGGGCTTCCATCGGATCGTTGGTGACGCGCTTGTCGTCCTTGATGAAGGCGTGCCAGGCGTCGATGAAGTCAAGATTGGCATCGGTGTCGGCGGACTGGAAGTAGTTCCAGGCGGCGAGGTGGCCGACAAGCGGAGCGGTGTCGAGGCCGGCAAGTTCCTCCTCGCCGACCGAGAAGGCGACGACCGGGATGTCCTCGGCCTTGATGCCCTGGTTGGCCAGTTCCTTGTAAAATGGCACGTTGGCGTCGCCGTTGATGGTCGACACCACGGCGGTCTTCTTGCCGGCCGAGCCGAAGGTCTTGATGTCGGAGACGATCGTCTGCCAGTCGGAATGACCGAACGGCGTATAGTTGATCATGATATCCTCGTCGGCGACGCCCTTCGCCTTCAGGTAGGCTTCGAGGATCTTGTTGGTCGTGCGCGGATAGACGTAGTCGGTGCCGGCAAGCACCCAGCGCTCCACGCCGCTCTCGTTCATCAGGTAGTCGACGGCCGGGATCGCCTGCTGGTTCGGCGCCGCGCCAGTGTAGAAGACGTTGCGTTGGCTTTCCTCGCCCTCGTACTGGACGGGATAGAACAGGATCGAATCGAGTTCCTCGAAGACCGGCAGGACCGACTTGCGCGACACCGAGGTCCAGCAGCCGAACACCGCCGCGACCTTGTCGACCTCGATCAGCTCACGCGCCTTTTCCGCGAACAACGGCCAGTCGGACGCCGGGTCGACGACCACCGGCTCCAGCTTCTTGCCGAGAAGCCCACCCTTCTTGTTCTGCTCCTCGATGAGCATCAGCATGGCATCCTTGAGCGTGGTCTCCGAGATCGCCATCGTTCCGCTGAGGGAATGGAGAATGCCGACCTTTATCGTGTCCTCCTCGGCGACCGCCGCGATCGGCGCCGCCAGGACCGAGGCGGCGACGATCGCCGCCGGGACCCGCGCACTAAGAAAGTTGAACCGCATGCTGTATCTCCTTCCAGAGCAGAATGACGTGAATATCGTCTCTGTTCAGCAAGAATTATGCCAGCCATGACTCCGCGGGAGTTCGAAAGGTTTTCAGTTAATTAAAGAAATGATGCAGATAATTGCCGCGACTACTTGCCGGAGAAAAACTAGGCATTCTCCGTACGTGTTTGCCCAAGGATTGAGCGAATTTTGTCACAAAAATGCCGGATTTATAACGACATTTGCGGCCCTTCGTTGGGCGTCGGACAGGCGTTTCCGCATCCTCGTCGGGCCGAATCGCAGGCAGCCTTCCCTCGCAACCCGGGCATTCCGGCGGCACGCACCGCGCCGGCGCGGATCCCCGATACCCCACCCGTCCGGCATTGGCCGGCGCGGATAGAAGATCGCACACTGAAATCCGGACTGTCCGATACCGCTTGCGCCCCTGGGCAGAGGCTTTCGGCTTTGTCCTTGCCAACCCCGCCCGTAAAGAGTTCTATGGGCTGTAACTCCCAGATATCCAGCACTCCCGGACCAACAAATGCCGAACCACGCCCTTTTCGAGAAGGTGCATGCCCTCGTCTCGCACATCTATCCTGACCACGACGCCGACTCCCTGTCGGAAAGTTTCATCAACGCCTTCTTCAGCATGGGCGCGACGCCGCGCAAGCGCGGCCGCATTCGCGGTAATTCGCTGTGGTCGGAAAAGGATGCGCTGGTCATCACCTACGGCAATTCCATCGTCGACGGTATCCACAAACCGCTTGATCTGATGCGCGACTTCCTCGGCCGGCATCTGGAGGGCGTCCTGACGGGCGTGCATATCCTGCCGTTCTTCCCCTACACCTCCGACGACGGCTTCGCCGTCACCGACTACACTGTCGTCGACAGCCAGCTCGGCTCCTGGGAGGACATTCGCCGCATCGCCAAGGACTTCAAGGTCATGTCGGACCTCGTCCTCAACCATGTCTCCAGCCAGGGCGCCTGGTTCAACGCCTACCGTCAGGGCCAGCCGCCCTATGACCGCTATTTCTTCGAGGCAAGCCCGGACGACGACCTCTCCGCCGTGGTGCGCCCGCGCGCCCATCCGCTGCTACGCGAGGTGCAGACGGCCAACGGCACCCGGTACGTCTGGTGCACCTTTTCCCATGACCAGGTCGATCTCGACTTTTCCAACCCGGACGTGCTGGCTGAGATGCTGCGCATCATGCGCCTGCATGTCGCCAACGGCGTGCGCATCGTCCGCCTTGACGCCGTCGCCTTCATCTGGAAGGAGATCGGCACTCCTTGCATCCACCACCCCAACACCCACCGCATCATCCAGCTCATCCGGATCCTGTGCGACTTCGCCGAGGAACGCGTGATCCTGCTGACGGAAACCAACGTGCCTAAGCGGGAGAACCTCAGCTATTTCGGCAATCGCAACGAGGCGCATTCGGTCTACAATTTCTCGCTGCCGCCGCTGATGCTGCACGCGCTGCTGACCGGTTCCGCGCGTCACCTTCGCACCTGGCTGATGTCGATGCCGCCGGCCCAGGTCGGCTGCGCCTATCTCAACTTCATCGCCTCCCATGACGGAATCGGCCTGAGGCCCGTCGAGGGCATTCTCAGCGACGACGAGCTGGAGGAACTGATCGCCACGGTACGCCGTTACGGCGGGCTCGTCTCCATGCGCGCCACCGCCGACGGCAAGGGCCGTCCCTATGAACTCAACGTCTCGCTCTTCGACGCACTCACCGGCACGATCGAGGGCGACGACGACTTCCACATCGAGCGCTTCCTCGCCAGCCAGACCGCGATGATGGCACTGGAGGGCATCCCCGCCTTCTACATCCATTCGCTCCTGGCGACAGCGAACGATCTCGACGGCGTCGAGCGCAGCGGCCACAACCGCGCCATCAACCGCCATCGCTGGGACTACGGCACGCTGCGCGCCCGCCTCGCCGATCCCAACACGCCGCAGGCAAGGGTGCTGCGCGAAATGAAACGGCGAATCCGCATCCGCACCCAGGAGCCCGCGTTCCACCCCAACGCGACACAGTTCACGCTGCAGCTCGACGACGCGCTTTTCGGTGTCTGGCGCCAGAGCCTTGACCGCAGCCAGAGTATCTTCGCCATCACCAACGTGTCGAAGGAGCCGGTGGAGCTGCCCGCATTCCAGCTCAACCTGATCGACGGTGACTTCTGGCGCGATCTCCTCGACGATTCGCGCTTCGAGGATCCGAACGGCACGATCACCTTCGCACCGTACCAGAGCCGCTGGATCTCCAACCGGGCCTGATTGCCAACCGGACCTGATTGCCCCGGATCCGGGACCGTTTGTGGTGCTGGAGTCTTGCGAGATCCTCGCACCCTGGCGCCCAGATCGGGAGCCACCCGCACTACCCTTCGCGGGCGAAATGCGTTAAGGCGAACGCCTCGCTCGCCTCCTCATGCCGTCCGGCCTCCCTGGACGGCCCTTCCAGTCAGACAATGGCAAGCCAAGCGATGATCGGTCTTATGGCGAAACTCATGGCGCTCGTCCTTGCCGCGATCGGCGTGCTGCACACGATATGGGCAACCGGCGGCACCTGGCCGGCGAAGGATGAAAGGGCGCTCGCTCATATGGTTGCCGGGTTCAGGGATCGCGACCGGATGCCCTCAGAACCGCTCACGATCGCCGTCGCCATGGCGCTGTTCATCGCCGCGTTCTGGGCCATCGCCATGGTTGGTGGGCTGGGGAATCCACTGTTGACGGTCGGCGGCGCGGTAATCGCCGCCATCCTCATCCTGCGCGGCCTTGCCGGCTTCACCCCGCAATGGCGTGCCCTGACGCCGCAGGAACCCTTCGCCCGGCTCGACCGTCTCGCCTATTCGCCGCTCTCGCTTGCGCTTGGCGCCGGCTTCGTGGTCCTCGTCTTGTGGCGCCTCGCCTGATTGCACGACAATCCGCGCGCGGCCGCAAGACTATCGAGAAAACCGTCGGGAAATTCAGACGCGAGACTCTCTAACGAGCCCCTGCCAGGCCCGCGCCACGACGCGCCGCGCATCCGTCTCGATCAGATCGCCGTGTGCCAGAACCACCCGCGCGAAATCCCAGGCGAGGATCCGCTCCAGCGAGCGCCGCGCGGCCTCCTTGTCGCGCCATCCGAGCTGATATTCCGGCGCCGGCTTCGGTCGGTTCCACATCCGGAAGACGAGCCTCCACCACAGCTTCAGCTGCCAGCTGGCGTGCGGCGTGCGGTCGGTGAAATTCTCCACCAGATCGACCAGGATCAGGGTCCGGCTGGCGCGATGGAAGAACGCAACCTCCCGCATCCAGCGACTGCCGTGAACGAGCACCTGGTCGAGATCGTTCGCCCAATCGGCGGGCGGCGTGTCACCGAGCACCGCGTCGAAGGCAAGGTCGGGGCATTTTTCCGCCACGCCGGGACAGATCAGCGTGCGGGCACCGGGAAAAGCGCCTTGCGCCGATGGCACGTGGAGATAGTGGAACGAGCCCGGCGCGACGATGAAGCCGACCGGGCCGAAGGCTGCGATCTCGGCGGCGAGTGCCTCATCGATGTGGGAGGGCGAATGCAGGAGGAGTCGTCCGTCCGACAGCCTGACGACCGTCATGCGCGCATCGAACCGCGTGCCGAAATAATGCACCGGGTAGCTGTGCAGCCAAAGCGTTCCAGGCACATATTCTCTCAAGGTCGCAGCTGCCTCCCGTGTGCGCTCCCTCCCGCCGGTCGGCTCAGCTGAACTCTTCCGTATCCGCCCGGACCGCTTCGATCATCTTGCGCATGATGTCCGGGTTGGCCGCCTGGACCCGATTCCAGTTCGGGATGAACGGCGTCTCCAGCGGATTGTCGAGGAAGCTCTGGCCCGCCTCGACGATATTGGCGGCGAAAAGCTCCACCGCCCGCTCTTCGGCATGCCGATCGACATGCAGCCCGTTCATGCGCGCATCGTTGAAATAGGCCTCGATCATATCGAGCGCAATCCTGAGGTACGTCGCCTTCAGCGTGCGGAAAGTCTCTTGACTGAGGATGATGCCGTCGGTCGCCAGTTTGCGGAAGAGCGACTTGCAGATGTCGATCGACATCCGCGACAGGCCGCCGGAGGGATCGTCCTCGGAAAGCGGCTGGTGCTTGTGGTCGTAGGCATCGCTGATATCGACCTGACAGGCCGAACGGCTGCCGAGATTGCGCCAGACCTCCGAAAGGACGCCGATTTCCAGCCCCCAGTCGGACGGAATTCGCATGTCCGGCACCATCGAGGCCCGCATGGCGAACTCACCGGCGAGCGGATAGCGGAAGGCGGCGAGGAAATTCAGGTAGGGCTGATGACCGAGGGTCCGGTTAAGCGCGGTCAGGATCGGGCCAACGAGGAGACGGCTGACGCGGCCGTTCATGCGGCCGTCGGCGATGCGCGGATAATAGCCCTTGCAGAAGATGTAGGAAGTCGTCGGATTGACCACCGGATAGAACAGTCGCACCAGCATTTCCTTGGAGTAGGTGACGATGTCGCAATCGTGGAGACCGATGACGTCGGCATTGCCGTTGGCGAGCGCATAGCCCATCGAATACCAGACGTTGCGCCCCTTGCCGCGCTCGCCGGAGGAGAGCCCCGCCTCCCCCAGCTCCCGGTCGATCGCCATCATCCGCGGGCCGTCGTTCCAGATCACATCATGGCGCATCGGCAGGCGCGAGAAGTACTTGCGCGCATAGCGATATTGCTCCTCGTCCGCCCGGTCGAGGCCGATGACGACATGGTTCAAAAACCGCACCTCGCACAAGTGATCGAGGATATTGGCCAGTGCCGCCCCTTCGAGTTCGGAAAAGAGCGAGGGCAGGACCAGCGTGATCTTGCGATGGGCCGTGAAGAGCTCCAGTTCGCGCTCAAGCGCCGCCGGATCGACGGTCTTGAAGTTGTGCATCGTGGCGAGGCGCGGGGTCTGATGAAAATCAGCCATGGGGAAAAGGCCTTCTATGGAGAAACATCGAACGCCCCGGATCGAAGGAGCGAGGCGGTATCGGGAAAATCAGAAGTTTCGGAAAGGGCCTGGAGGACGGCAAGGACGGCCGCATTCCAGCCGGCCGGCCCCTCCTCCTTCGTATGAAGAAGCGGGATCCGCCGGGCGCCCGGAAGCAGCGGCATCGGCGGCGCGCTGTCGTTCGCGACGACGACGGCGATATCGGCCGCGGCCAGCATTTCCGCGTCGTTCGGCGCGTCGCCTAGCGCCATGGTGAGCCCACCCGGAGCGTTGCGCGCGACAATCGCCGTCATCTGGTCCGCCTTGGTGCGCCCGAGCGACAATGTCAGAAAGCGCCCGCCCTGGCGCGCCGCGATGCCGGTCTCGGCGAGCGCCGCGAGAAAAGCCGCCTTCCCGTCCTCGCTGCCGTGCCAGACGCCCGGCTCGGAGAATCGGCGGTCGCGGGCAAGCTCCGCCGCCTTAACGCAAAGCCCGGTCAGCGCGGAAACATCCGCCGCCTCCATTTCAGAAAAACCACGGTAGCCGGCCCGGATATCGGCGGGAAGCGCGGCGAGACCGGCAAGGATCCGCTCATAGTCGCCGCACCCAGCGCCATCGTTGCGCGCACCATCATCGCCCGCGTCTTCGGCGCCCGTTCCGCCCGGCGGCAGCAGACCAGCGCCGTTTTCCACAATCGCCGGACAGTCGGAAAAACCGAGTTCAGCGCGAAGCGACGCGATTTCCGCCGCCGTCTTGCTGCTGGCGAGGATGAGGGGAACGGCGTTTTCACGGAGCGCGGCAAGCGCCGGCCCGGCCGCGGCATGGGAATAGGTCCGGTGATCGAGCAGCGTGCCGTCAAGATCGCTGAAGATGGTCAACCGCCGCATACCCATACCCGGTTCGCTTGCCCGACGCCGCGCGCCGCGGAGGCGCGCATGTCGGCCGGTTCCCGTCATCATGAGAATCAAAGATGACATCCGCATTATACAAGGCGCACGAGCCGAAGGCTGCTATTCCTTCGCCGATCCCCCCGTCGTCAGCGGCCCTCGCGATACCAGGTCATGGCGAGAGCGCCGAGGAGCAGAGCTAGGCCGAGGAAACCGGAGAACAGCGGGATCCGGTCGATGCCGGTGATCTTGCTCGCCGTGCCGGTCCTCACCCCGATCCACCCGGAGCCGTGGTAGCTGCGCGCTCCGTTCATTGCGACGATACGCGGCACGGAGACGGTGCCCGCCGCATCGGCGAGCCGCATTGCCGTGCCGCCGGCCGCCGCCGCGATCGGCGCGATGCGTTCCGTCGTCGACAACACCGTCGCGAATTCGCGCGGATCGGACGGGCCGACCGAGGCTAGGGCCGTGAGTTCCCCGTCGCGCGCGGTGTAAAGGCCGATATCGGAAACCGCGAGCGAGCCGCGCCACAGGCCTGGCTCAGCCTCTTGGAGCGCTATCGTCTCATTGGTCCCACCCGGCCCGGTCACCGTCACCGGCCTGGCGCTGTCGGCGAGCGTCTGCCGTTCCACCGTCAGATCGTGCCCCTTGGCGGTGAGCCGCAGCGCCTCCTCTTCAAGGTCCGGCTCTTTCATCAGCCAGTGTGCCAGACGGCGCAACAGCGTGCCGTGCGGTCCGCCGCCCTCGAAGCCGCGCGCCCAAAGCCAGACGTGATCGGAAAGAAGCAGCGCCACCCGGCCCTCGCCGACCCGGTGGAGGAGCAGCAGCGGCCGCCCCGCCTCGTCGGTCATCGCCGGCTTTTCCGCCGCACCCGTCGTCTCAATGACGCGGAACCAGTGGCTCCACGGCGGCGTCTCGGCTTCGGGCGACACCAGCCCGCGGGTGACGGGATGACGTTGGCCGATCATGCTGACACGCGGCCGGTAGGGCGTCTCGACGACACGCCCCGTCGGACTGGCGGGCAGGACGTCGGCAAGCGAGGTGCGAAAGAGGTTGCCCGGCCCCGCGTATTCCGGCCCGGTGGCGAAGAGTACCGCGCCGCCGTCTTTCACGTAACGCGCGATATTGGCGAAATAGGGCGTCGGCAGCACGCCCCGGCGGCGATAGCGATCGAAGATGATGAGGTCGAATTCGTCGATCTTTTCCGAAAAGAGCTCGCGCGTGGGAAAGGCAATCAGCGAAAGCTGGCTGATCGGCGTACCGTCCTGCTTCTCCGGTGGCCTCAAAATCGTGAAGTGAACGAGGTCGACCGAGGCGTCGGACTTGAGAAGATTGCGCCAGGTGCGCTCGCCCACATGCGGCTCGCCGGAGACGAGAAGCACCCGCAGATTCTCGCGAATGCCGTCAATGGTGACGACGGCCCGGTTGTTGAGCGTCGTCAGCTCGCCATCGAGCGGTTCAACCTCGAATTCCAGGATATTCCTGCCGGCATGTGGAATCTCCAGCCGGACGTCGGCGCTTTCGCCAGGATGGAGCGCGGTGCCGCCAACTGTCTCCCCATCCTGGCTCACCGTCACCCGCGCCGTCGCAGTGTCCGTTTCCGCCCCTTCCTCGATGAGCCGGAGACGGATTGTCTGTTCGGATCCCACGAGGCCGAAGCGCGGCGCCTTTTCCACCACGAGCCGCCGATCGACCTCGCCCGGAACGCCGGTGACAAGCGCATGAAGCGGCGCGGCGAAGCCGAGCCGGTCGAGGCTGTCGGGCACGTCCTCGACCTGCCCGTCGGTGATCAGGATGGCGCCGCCGACCCGGTTCGGCGGAACGTCGGCGAGCGCATTGGACAAAGGCCCGAAGAGCGTCGTTCCATCGGACAGGCTGGAAAGGTCGCGCCGCGTCTCCACGACGCGTGTCTCCACCCCGGGCAACGCCTCGAGCCGGGCGAGCACCGCCTCCTCTGCGGCATCCGTCATCGCCTTGCGGCCGCCCAGATCCTGGCTTTCGCTACGGTCAACGACGACGGGAACGATGCTCTTCAGGGGCTCCCGGTTCTCCCGGTCGAGCGAGGGATTGACGAGCGCCAGGAAGAGAAGGAGGAGGGCCAGCGCTCGCAACAACGCGCCACGTCGGGCGCGCCACAGGAGAAGGCCGATGAGCACCAGCGCAACGACCGCAAGGCCGGCAAGCGCGGCGGGCGGCAAGAGCGGGCTGACGGTTACGGACCAGATCATTGCCCCCTCCTATTGCCCGAGCCGCTGCAGGAGCGACGGGATATGCACCTGATCGGCCTTGTAGTTCCCGGTCATCATGTACATGACGATGTTAATTCCGGCGCGGAGCGACCATTCGCGCTGGTAGCCATCCGGCGGCACGGTCGGATAAACGAAGCGGCCGCCCGCGTCGATCGCCCAGGCGCCGGCGAAGTCGTTGCCGGTAATGAGGATCGGCGAGACGCCGTCGCTTTGGCGGACGGGACGATCCGTCTGTGGTCCCTCGGCCGGCGGCACGGCCTCAACCCAGAGCGGGCTTCCGGACCAGCGGCCGGGGAAATCCTGAAGCAGGTAGAACGATTTCGTCAGCACATGGTCGAGCGGCACTGGTTCGATCGGCGGAATATCGATTCCGGCGAGGATCTGGCGCAGCTTCAGCGTCTCCGGCGTCACCCCGTCGTTCGCCCCGAGCGGCACGGAAAGCTGGTCGCGGGTGTCGAAAAGCACCGTACCGCCGTTCTTCATATAGGCCTCGATGCGCGCCATCGCCGCCGCCGGCGGCACGTCCATCGCCGCATCGATCGGCCAGTAGATGAGTGGGTAGAAGGCGAGTTCGTCGCTGGCGATATCGAGCCCAACCGGATCGCCGGGCTCAAGCGCGGTGCGTTCGGCCAGCTCGCGGCTGAGGCCGGCGAGCCCCTCACGGCTGATGCGGTCGATCTCGGCATTGCCGGTGCGCACATAGGCGAGCCGCGGCGTCAGCGCGGCGGAAAAGTCGAGCGAGGCATCGCCGTCCTTCGCCACCTCACGCACGGTCTCGACCCCCGGTGTCGGATTACCCAGCGTCTGCGCCCGTGCGGCTTGCGGCGGCACCAGTCCCGCCGCAAGGCCGGCCAGGAGAACGACAGCGGACGAGCGAGCGAGGAGGCCGGCGAGTCCGCCGGCAAGGACGAGCACGGCCAGCGCATCGAGAAGCACCAGACCCAGACCGGCGGTCAGAAAGGCCGGACGCAGGGAAATCGGCCCGTCGGCGCTGTAGGTCGCCGTCTCAGCACCCGGCAGCGCGGCGAGATCGAGCGGGCGGAGCACCGTGTCGGACGTCGTAACGTTGAGCGCGCGAAAGGCATCTGCGACGCCGTAGAGCCCCGGCGGATGCCGCGCGCTGACCGTGGTGGCGGCGAAATCGGCCACCGCGATTGGCTCCACCGTATTCGCCGGCGCGCCGAACCGGCCATAGCCGTCGAGGATCCTGTAGGGCCGCAGAACACCGCCCGCGGCATCACCCGTGGCCGCCGCCGCGCCAGAGGCCGAGGACAACGCCACCGTCCGCCGCATCATGTCGACGAAGATGCCGGACAGCGGCAGGTTCGACCACGTGGTGTCAGCGGTGACGTGATAGAGGACAAGCCAGCCACGCCCCTCCGTGGTAGCGGTAACGAGTGGCGTGCCATCTCCGAGGCTCGCCCAGGTCTTTTCCTCAAGGTCCGGCGCCGGCTCGGCCAGCACCTGGCGGGTTACGGAGACGTCGTCCGGCGGTGTCAGATCGGCGAACGGTCCCTTGCGGTTAAAGCTGGCGAGCGGCTGCGGCTTCTCCCAGGTGAGGCTCCCGCCAAGCACCCGTCCACCGGTTCTGAGTCGCACCGGGATGAGCCCCTCGCCGCCGGCCGCGAGATGCGGCCCGGCGAAGCGGATGAGAACGCCGCCGCCGTCGATCCATCGCGTCAGCCGGTCGACGGTCTCGGGCAGGAGCGTGCCGATATCGGCGAGCACGATGACCGACACACGCTGGTCGAGCAATTCGCCGATCGCCTCGTTGGAAGCGGCGGTATGCGGCAGGCGCACGTCGGCAAAGGGCGAAAGCGCCTCGGTCAGATAGTGCAGCGGCGACAACAGCGGCTGCGCCGTGCCTTGCCCCTCGCCGGCAACGAGGCCGACGGTACGCCGTCGCCAGCGGTCGTCAATGAGTCGGACGGCACCGGCGCTCGCCTCGCCGGCGATCTCCAGCCGGGCGATATCGTTTCTCAGTTCGATCGGCAGCAAGAACCGGGCGACGGCGCGATCCTGCCCGCGCTTGAAGGAGAACGGCGCGCTGGCAAGAACGAAATTGCGCCCGTCGCGGGCTTCCACGATGCCGGAAGCGCCCACCTCGGTGTCGGCCCGCAACACCGGCACGGTCAGCGCCTCGGATGCGTTGTCGGCAACGCCAAGAGCCCGCGGCAGCGGCCGCTCCGGCGTATAGACCGTGAAGGGCGCGTCACCGGCGAGCCGGTGAAGCTGCGCAAGCGCCGCTGCGTCGCCGTGGTCGAAGCCATCGCTGGCGAAGGCGACGAGCCCCGGTTCTGTTCCCGCAGTCGCTTCCGCAAGGCCCCTGATGATCGCCGCGCGGTCGGGGAAATGGCCGCGCGGCCGCAGCGTCGACAGGCGCTGGCGTGCCTCCTCCGCCGAGATCGGGGCGAGATCCTGCCGCGCGCCGTCGGCGGTTGCCGCGAGCACGACGGTCCGGTCCGCACGATCGGCCTCGTCGAGAAGCGCGGCAAGGCTGGTCATGCGCGCCGCCCAGTCGGGCGCCGCCGTCCAGCCGTTGTCAACGACGAGCCATAACGGCCCGGAGCCGGCATCGCGCCCGCCCGCCGCCGGCTGCCAGACCGGACCGGCAAGGGCGACGATGATCGCTAGGGCGGCAAGAAGCCGGAGCGCGGTCAGCCACCACGGCGAATGCGCCGGCGTTTCTTCTCGCCGGCCGATCTCGGCCAGCAGACGCGTCGGCGGAAACAGCGTCGCGCGCGGGCGCGGCGGCGTGATGCGCAACAGCCACCAGATCAGCGGCAGCGCAGCGAGCGCCACAAGGACGAACGGATTGAGAAAGCCGATGGGAAACATCGCCTAGCCACCTCCTCCGACACCGCCAGCACTTCCGGCCACAGCGGCGTCGGCGAAATCCGCCCCCACCTCGCTCAGCCGGCGGTGGAGTCCAAGCAGCGGCTCGGAGGCCGGCCGGTCTGTATGATGGACGATGAAGCTCCAACCGATCCGCTGGGTCAGCCGCCTCAGCGCCTCGCGCCGCGCCGCCAGCCGCTCGCCATAGGCCGCGCGCCATTCCTCGGCCCGACCCGCGACGACGCGCATGCCCGTTTCAGGATCGCGAAACTCAGTCCGCCCGCTGAACGGAAAGCTCTCCTCGACCGGGTCGAGGATCTGGATCAGATGCCCGCGCGTTCCGGCATCGGACAGTCGGCGCACGAAGGCCTCGATCTCGTCGATCGGATCAAGCAAGTCGGCAAAGACCACCATATCGGAGAACCGCCCGACCGGCGCCGCATGGGGAAGGGCGCTGTCGGCGCGCGCATGTATCAACGCCGTCGCCAGCCGTTCGGCCGCGTCACGGCTCGCCAGCGGATTGAGGATGCCAGGCATGCCGACGCGCTCGCCCCCGGCAGCGAGAAGGTCGGCGAGCGCCAGGAGAAGCACCAGCGCCCGATCGCGTTTGGTCGCCCGGGCGATCGTGGAACGGAATGCCATCGACGCACTGAGATCAGCCCAGAGCCAGACCGTGTGCGCCGATTCCCATTCCTGCTCGCGAATGTAGAGATGATCGTCGCGGGCCGAGCGCCGCCAGTCAATCGCCGCGATTGCCTCTCCGGTGACAAACGGCCGGTACTGCCAGAAGGTCTCGCCCGGGCCACCCTGGCGCCGCCCGTGCCAGCCCGACGACACCGTCAGCGCCACCCGCCGCGCCTCCATCAGGAGGTCGGGCAGCGTCGCGGCAAGGCTCCGCCCGTCGCGCAAAAGCTTCGGCACGGCGCCGGTCGCGGCGGCCGGCGTGTCGGAGCCGGACAGTCTGGAATGGATTTCGGCCATGAAACTCCCTTTGCCGGGCGGCGCGATCGCTAACCGCGGAGCCGTTCGATCAGCCGGGCGATGACGGCGGAAACCGTGTGGCCGTCGGCGCGCGCGGCGAAGGTCAGCGCCATGCGGTGCTTCAGCACCGGTTCGGCGAGCGCCAGAACGTCGTCGACCGAGGGAGCGAGCCGGCCGTCGATCAGCGCCCGGGCACGCACCGTGAGCATCAGGGCCTGGCTGGCGCGTGGCCCCGGCCCCCAAGCGATGAGATGGGTCTCGCCGCCGTCCGTCGCCGTCCCGTCCGGCCGGGCGGAGCGGACAAGGTCGAGGATCGCCTCCACGACCGATTCGCCAACCGGCAGGCGCCTGACGAGCATTTGAAACCGCATCAGCTCCTCCGCATCGAGCACCCGTCGGGCGATCGCGCTTTCAGCCCCGGTCGTATCGATGAGGATCTGCCGCTCCGCGTCACGATCGGGATAGTCGATATCGATCTGCATCAGGAACCGGTCGAGCTGCGCTTCGGGCAGCGGATAGGTGCCCTCCTGCTCCAGCGGGTTCTGGGTCGCGAGCACATGGAACGGCCGTGGCAGATCGTGCCGCTGACCAGCGACGGTGACGTGATATTCCTGCATCGCCTGCAAAAGCGCCGACTGCGTGCGCGGGCTTGCGCGATTGATCTCGTCGGCCATGAGAAGTTGGGTGAAGACCGGCCCTTTCACGAAGCGAAACGAACGCGTGCCATCAGCCGCCTGGTCGAGCACTTCGGAGCCGAGGATATCGGCCGGCATCAGATCCGGCGTGAACTGCACCCGCCGCTCGTCGAGGCCGAGAACGATGCCCATGGTTTCCACCAGCTTGGTCTTGGCAAGACCCGGCACGCCGACAAGGAGGCCATGGCCGCCCGACAGCACCGTGACGAGCGCCTGCTCGACGATGCGTTCCTGACCGAAGATGACCGTCCGCAGCGCCGCCCGCGCTTCGCCGATCCGCGCCACGGCGGTTTCCGCGTCGCGGACGACCTCCGCAGAGGCGGTCTCCCCGAGCGCGATGTCGCCCGACCCGGCCCGGAAGGAACCTGCCTGAGAGGAATCTGCCTGGAAAGAATCTGGCGATGGAGTCGATTGGGTCATGGCTCGGCCTGTCGCTTCGCTGCGTTGTCGAACTGGGGGCGTCGCTCTTTTCGGGAGCGGGCGAGCGTCGCATGTTCCCGCCTGTAAAGGGTAGCCAATTTTGCCCGGGCCGTGCACCCGCTCGAAAACGTCCGCTCGTCACGTTATCGTGGGCACGGACCCGCCCGATGCCGATTGGAGGCAACAACCGGGGCGAGATGATGGCGGGCAACGACCGGATGAAAGACGGAAAGGACGCGTGGTGAGCAAGAAAAGCGGTCAGCAGGCAAGCGACGCGGCGGCGGAAAACCCGCTCGAGGCGCTCGTGCGGCGCGCAGGCGGAACGGGCCGGGGCCGACCGCCCGTGGATCGCTGGAATCCGCCCGATTGCGGCGCCATCGACATGCGCATCGCCAGCGACGGGACCTGGCATTATCTCGGCACGCCGATCGGCCGCAAGGCACTGGTGGAACTCTTTGCCTCGGTCCTGAGGAAGGATGACGACGGCGTCACCTACCTCGTCACACCGGTCGAAAAGATCGCCATCACCGTCGACGACGCCCCTTTCCTCGCGGTGGAACTGTCGGCAACAGGGCAAGGCCCGGATCAGCTCGTCACGATCCGCACCAACGTCGGCGACGTCGTCATGGCGGGCAAGGATCACCCCTTGCGATTCGCCATCGATGCGGAAACCGGCGCCGTCAAACCCTATATCCTCGTCAGGGGGCGGCTGGAGGCCCTCTTCGCCCGCCCGCTCCTCTATGAACTGGTGGAGCACGGCGCAACGCATGATGTTTCAGGCGAAGACTGGTTCGGCATCTGGAGCGGCGGCCGATTCTTCCCCATATTGCCGTCCGCAGAACTGGAGCGCCTTTCGACATGACCGATCCCGGTACGCACGACAGGGAGGCGGAGACGCCCGGCTCCGACAATCGTGGAGAGATCGGCGTCGATGTGGCGGAGTTCACCGCCGCCGGCTTCCGCCGCCGGGCCGAGGTTTGGCGTGCCGCCCACGCCTCATCTCCCGGGTTTGCCGCACAGCCGACTGCCGCATGGGCCGGCGATCACGCCATCGACGCCCATTCGGCCCGGCTGGACCCACACCGGCCGCTCGTCGACGCCGCCGTTTTGATGCCGGTCGTCGACCATGGCAACGGCGCCACCGTCCTGTTGACCCAGCGCACCGATCATCTGTCGTCCCATGCCGGACAGGTCGCCTTTCCCGGCGGCAAGATCGACCCCGATGATGCAACGCCTGAGGCCGCCGCCCTGCGCGAGGCGGAGGAGGAGATCGGCCTGACGCGGGATTTCATCGATCCGGTCTGCGATCTCGACGTTTATGTCAGCAACTCCGGCTTCCGAATCACCCCGGTGCTGGCAACCGTGCGCCCGGGCTTCAAACTGACGTTAAACCCGGGCGAGGTCGCCGACGCTTTCGAGGTGCCACTCGCCTTCTTGATGGCCCCCGGCAACCACCGCCGCGCCAGCCGCATCCACGAAGGTCTCAGACGCACGTTTTACGAAATGCCCTGGGAAAACCGGTATATATGGGGCGTGACCGCCGGTATCCTGCGCCAAGTTTACGAACGGCTCTATCGATAGTCGGCAAAAAGGCGTGAGCGACGACATGACCTCCGATCTGACCAACACCGGCCACGGCGTGGCGCGGCTCGATGCGCAATGGCTCGCCGATCCCGATCTTCAGGGCGTGTTCAATGCCCTTGTCGTGGAGGGCGACGAGGCCCGCGCCGTCGGCGGCGTCGTGCGCAACACGCTCCTGCAGGTGCCAATCACCGATATCGACATCGCCACGACGGCAGCGCCCGAGACCGTGATGGCCCGGGCCCGCGCCGCCGGCCTGAAGGCCGTTCCGACCGGCATCGACCATGGCACGATCACCATCGTCGCCGGACATCGGCCGTTCGAGGTAACGACGCTGCGTGTGGACGTGGAGACCTTCGGGCGCAAGGCCAAGGTCCGTTTCGGCCGCGACTGGCAAGCCGACGCCAACCGCCGCGATTTCACCATGAACGCCCTCTACGTCGACCGGAACGGAGCGCTCTTCGATCCCGTCGACGGCTATGGCGACTGCCTCTCGCGCCGCGTGCGCTTCATCGGCGATCCACGCCAGCGTATCCGCGAGGACTATCTTCGGATCCTGCGCTTCTTCCGCTTCCATGCCACCTATGGCGCCGGCCCGATCGATGCCGATGGCCTTGACGCCGTCGAGGCGGAGCGCGCGGGCCTGACGACCCTGTCCGCCGAGCGCGTCGGCCACGAGTTGAACCGCCTCGTCGTCACCCCCGGCGCGGCCGAAACGCTCGCCATCATGACCGCCCATCGGATCGCAGAACCGGCCTTCGGCACGGCCGTCGCGCCGGACCGGCTCCTTCGCCTCCAGGCGCTTGCCGAAGCCGTTGGAGAACCGGTCGATGCCGCCCTCGCCTATACTGCCCTCGCGGTCAGGACACCGGACGATGCCCTCGCCCTTTCCCGGCATTTGCGCCTGTCGAACGCGGTGCGCGACCGAATGATCGCGATCGCCCGCGCCGCCGACGACTTCACACAGGCGCCATCTGCCGCGACGGTGCGCGAAAATCTCTACCGCCTCGGCCACGCGGTCTGTCGCGGCGCTCTGCTGATCGCCTGGACGCGGGGCAAGGCCCATGGCGACGATCCCCGATGGACCGAGACCTTCGCCCTCGCCGACAGCTGGCAGACGCCGCAATTCCCGCTCGCCGGCCGCGATCTCATCGCCGCCGGAGTCCCAGCCGGTCCGAGGATCGGCGCCCTCATGGAGGAGGCGGAGCGCTGGTGGATCGCCGACGGGTTCCGCGCCGGACGCGACGAAGTCCTCGCCAGGGCCCTTGCCGCGGACGAGGCGTGAACCCGGACCGGCGCGAACCGCACGAAAGGGGAAGGAAAGACGGCGAGCGTGTTGTCTTTTGGAATCAGGTCTATTGAGATCAGGCCTTTGGGCCGGGATCAGCGGAGGAATCGGAACTCCCGGACGCATCGGAATCACCCTCGGCGCCGCGCCCCATCGCCGGCAGTCGTTTCTGCCAAGCACCCGATCGCATGCCGGCGATCAGCCAGTAGACCCCGCCAGCGACCACACCAGTCGCCATCAGGATTTCCCAGCCGCGCCGCACCGAACCGTGGACATTGGGCAGGATGTCGCCGCTGGAGCCGGCGATGAAGGCAACGAGAACACCGCCGAGGAGATGGGGAAGCGCACCGCGCAGCCGGAAGACTTCCGCAACAATGATCGCCACCGCGGCCGGCAGCAGGAAGGCCCGGCCGATGAGGCTGCCCGTTACGCCGACGACGAGCGCGATTTCCAGCGACGAGACCATCGAATCGCCGGCATAGACATGGCCAACGCCGACGAGGTTGCGCCAGATGCCGGTGGTCAGCACCATGAAGCCGCCGGCGGCATAGATGGCGACGACGAAGCCGACGATGACCCAGATGAAGCGGGCGATAAGGGCGAAAATCCGATCCATGACCCGGCTCTCCGTTCAGCGTTTCCGTTTCCGGCGCGATGCGGCGGTTTGGGCGATCTATTCGCCGCCGTTACCGGCGACCATGGCTTCGAGCGCCATGCGTTCCTGCACCCTGAGACGCTGCGAGACCGACTTCAACTGACCGCAGGCAGCCAGAATGTCGCGCCCGCGCGGTGTGCGGATCGGCGAGGCGTAGCCGGCGCGGTTGACGATGTCGGCGAAGGTCTCGATCGTCTCCCAATCGGAACATTCATAGTCCGAGCCCGGCCAGGGATTGAACGGAATGAGGTTGATCTTGGCGGGGATGCCCTTCAGCAGGCGCACCAGCTCGCGCGCATCGGCGGGGCTGTCGTTGATGCCCTTCAGCATGACGTATTCGAATGTGATCCGACGCGCGTTGGAAAGCCCAGGGTAGGCCCGGCACGCGTCGAGAAGATCCTTCAGCGGATACTTCTTGTTGATCGGCACGAGGACGTCGCGCAGTTCGTCGCGCACCGCATGGAGCGAGACCGCCAGCATGACGCCGATCTCGTCACCCGCCTTTTTCATCATCGGCACGACGCCAGAGGTCGACAGCGTGATCCGCCGCCGCGACAGGCCGAGGCCCTCGCCGTCCGACGCGATCAGGAGAGCCTTCTTCACATTGGCGAAATTGTAGAGCGGCTCACCCATCCCCATCATCACCACATTGGTGACGAGGCGACCCTCGCTCGGCACGATCGCGCCCATCGGCGTCTCGCGCTCGGGAAAATCGCCGAGCCGATCGCGGGCGACGAGAATCTGGCCGAGGACTTCGCCCGCCGTCAGGTTGCGCACCAGAACCTGCGTACCGGTGTGGCAGAAAGCGCAGGTGAGTGTGCAGCCGACCTGGCTGGAGACGCAGAGCGTGCCCCGCCCCTCCTCCGGGATATAGACGGTCTCGACCTCGACGGGACGGCCGGCGCCGCGCGAGGGAAACCGCATCACCCACTTGCGGGTGCCGTCCGACGAGATCTGCTCGGCGGCGATCTCCGGACGGGCGATGGAGAAGACCGCATCGAGCTTGCCGCGCAGCTCCTTCGACACGTTGGTCATGGCATCGAAGCTGTCGACACCGCGCACGTAAAGCCAGTGCCAAAGCTGCGCGGTGCGCATGCGGATCTGGCGCTCAGGCACGCCGACGGCGGCGAGCGCACGGCCGAGCCCTTCGCGATCATGGCCGATCAGCGTATCGCTGTCGCTGGCCCGATAGGCGCTGGAACCCGGTGTATCGGGCGCATGGGTCGCCTCATGGTCGATTGTGGCGGCCAGCTTCCGCGCTCCGGATATCTTCTCCGCTTCGGGCATGGTGATGACCTGTCTTCTTTCCGGGCATGTTTCAGCGCGTGTTTCCGGCGCTGGGGACGTCGTGCCGCCTATCCGGCCCGGCTTCCCGCTTCCGCAAACGGGGGTCCCGCAAACGCGAAACGAGCGCCGGCCACAAACCGAGCGCTCGTCGCAAGGGACGTTTCTCGCGTCCCTATATAGCGCGCCGCGGGATCTTGTGCGAGCCCCCGGTCATGCGCGAGTTCTGGCGCGAGTTCTGGCGCGAGTTCTGGTGGCAGCGAAAACGGCCATCACGGAGCCGCGCTCCGTTTGCCGATCATCCCGCTGGCCGGCGTTCCCGCCCGCTCAATTGCCGTCTAGCGGCATTCCTTGTCGGCCAGTCCGATCGCCGCCGTGACACCGGACAGCGAAAACGAATAGCGCGTGTTGGTGCCGCGGCTGGATGTGCCGGAGACGGTCATGTTGGATCCGGCCTTCATCGCCGCCACGAGGCTGGCTTCCTGCGCGGCGTTCTCCACCCAGGCCCCGTCGCCCTTGGTGAACATGGTGAAGGCCTTGCCGTCGATATCAACGCTGACAGACGATCCGTCCCGGAAGGGATAGCCGACGATCAGGCTCGGCTCGTTGTTCACGCCTTCGCCGGGGCGATTGCTGACGAAGAAGAACACGTCTCCGTGGTTACGGTCGGCCGGCTCCAGCTTCTTCGGCTTGGAAAGGGCGTAGCACACCTTTCCCTTGCTTCCGGCATAGGAATAAGCCGCCCAGTCCTGCTGCTGAGAGATCAGGGTCGGCGACTGAGCCAGCGCGCCGCTGACGGTTCCGGCGAGGAGAAGGAAGGCCGTGACTAGCGTGCGTGCGTGCATGATGGAGATACCGCTTCGCTTGGTGTTGAAATGATGGACGTCATGTCCGGCTCGTTACAAAGAGTTTACCTCAAAAAAGAGTTACGAAAGAGTTTAACGGCACAAAGGGCCAATCGTCCCAGACATTGAATTTCCTTACGATAGATGCAGTAACGACGCGGATTGACGCCGTGTCGCACCGTCTTCTACTCCTCCCGCCCGACCGTTGGGAAGAGGGTGTTGCGGGAGACGGGAAATGGACCGTTTGGGAACCATGCCGCCTCTCCCGTCTGAAGGGAAGGGAAAGGTGAAGGCCTTTCCAGGGCGGGCCGGATCATCGCCCCGGCGACCGGAAGGCGGTAATTACGCCGACACATGTGATCAGAATGTGGCGGATTGTCATGATCATGTGTCGTGCTGTCTCTCGCGGTGTCCCGCTCCGCGTCGAACGCTCGTGCGCGCATCCAACGACGGAGGTGGATCGTCCGGAGCATTGCCTCGCCCGGTCGATGCGTTCCCGGTCCCGCCATCGCCGAGTCCCGCCATCGCCGAGTCCCGGGAAAGCCGGCGGCCCCGCCTTAGATATCGGCGATCGCCGCGTGGGGTAAGGGCGGGGCCGGGCGGGGCGGGGCGGGAGACATAGATCGCTGGCGGTGAGAGGATCGATGAGGAAAACGGGCTGCGCAAACCGTGCCGTTGGTCTTGCTTTCCCGATCCCTGACACTCAAGCTCCGGAGACGTCGGCGGGCCATCATGATCGAAGAGCGGGCGGAGGCGGCACAGGATGACCCTCGTTCTGCACGGCTATCGTTTCAGTGTCTATTGCTGGATCGTTCGCTTTCTTATGGCGGAAAAGGCGCTTTCCTGCGAATGGCGGGAGATCGATCCCTTCGCTCTGACGAGGCCTGAGGCCCATGCCGACCTTCACCCCTTCGCCAGAGTGCCCGTTCTCGTCCACGACGGATTCGCCCTCTACGAGACCGGACCGATTCTGCGGTATCTCGACGAGGCCTTTCCCGGACCCGCGCTGCAGCCGGCCGATCCCCGCCGCCGCGCCCGCCTGAACCAGATCATCGCCATCGCCGATGCCTATGCCTACTGGCCGCTGGTCCGGCAGGTCTTTTCCCATGCCGTCTTCCGGCCGGCCGCCGGAGAACCGACCGTCGCCGCAGAAATGACGGCCGGGATGAAGGCTGCACCAAGGGTACTCAAGGCCCTCGACGCACTGGCGTCCGGCGAGCCGTTTCTCCTTGGGCAAACACTGACGCTCGCCGATATCCACTTGGCGCCGATGCTCGCCTCCTTCGCCATGGCACCGCAAGGCATACGGATGCTGCAGGGCTATGAGAAGCTCGATCGTTGGCTTTCCCGGGTATCCGGCCGCCCGACCTTCGCCGCGACACGGCCCGATCTGCCGGGCAAGGGCGAGGCCTGACGCCGTCCGCAGCAGGCGTCCGGTAGCGGCATAAAATTCCGATGTTCACGCTAATGCATGCCGGGGCTTCGTCACTGCATCGACGGAGCGCATCCGACTTTCCCAGGCGCGGTTTTTCCGTCGTGAGGGAAGGAAACGGGCCGGAGCCGATGCCGCCTTTTCCCTCGATTCGCACCAACGCACGCGAATCGACCTTTACAGATCCGCACAGGCTGCGTAATATTGTTCATATAAGAACACTTGTTTCATATATAAAACAAGTAAGCACAAATACAGAGCACACGGGAACGGCAATGATGGACACGCAAGACCAGGAGACGATGCTCCTGACCGTGTTCCTGAAGCACGATCAGTCGAACAACCTCGACGCGGTTCAAACCAGGCTGAAGGACGCCGACTGGTGGGAACGCTTCCCGCCCGAGGGCGTCGAAATCGTCTCCTGGACCGTCGCCATGGGCCTCGGCCAGATCGTCACGCTCCGCCTGCCTCCCTCCAAGCTCAACGTCGTCAATGTGGAACTGGAACGCTCCGCCTGGGGTGTATTCCGCACCGAATGCTACCCGACCTACGACTTCGTGCCCGTTCGCGACATGATCCGCGAGCGTGTCCGCAAAGGGGGAAAATGATGAAGCCGCACAGCCAGTACCTGGAAGTCCACCAGACCCGCGACGCCGAGCCGTCCGACTACGAGAACCTTCTCGGCGACGCCATTGAGAAGAGCTTCGCGGCCGGCATCGACACGCTCGACGGCCTCGTCGCCAGCCTCAACGAACAGGCCGTGCCGGCACCGCGCGGACAGGTGTGGACCGCGGAACTCTACATCGAGGAAATCAGGCGGCTGGGCGCCTGAGGCGCCGTCGACCGTAAGGGGGAAGAGACATGCTGGATGTCAACACCGAGGCCAGAAAGGCCGTCACCGAGGACGCCATCGAGGAACGCCTCACGATCGGCCTCAGGAACATGTGGTGGCCGATCTGTCCGTCGACCTTCGTGACCGGCAAGCCGGTCTCGCTCAACCGCCTCGGCTACCGCATGGTGTTGTGGCGCAAGCTCGACGGCACGGTGAATATCCTGGAGGACTTCTGTCCCCATCGAGGCGCGCCGCTGTCGCGCGGCATCGTCATGGACGACCGCATCGCCTGCGGCTACCACGGCGTCCAGGTCAACGAGGACGGCATCGCCGTCTCGGTGCCGGGAAGCCCCGGCTGCAAGCTGGAAGGCGCGCGCGCGGTGCGCACCTTTCCCGTGGTTGAGCGCAACGAGACGATCTTTGCTTACGTCGGCGACGACAAGACGCCGAACCCGGATCCGGCACCTTTCACGCTTCCCGAGGAAATGGAGTCGGCCGAATTCAGTTCATTCCTGTGCTACGCGGAATGGGCCGGCGACTACCGCTACGTTTACGATAACGTCATGGATCCCATGCATGGGACCTTCCTCCACAAGCAGTCCCATTCGATGAATTTCGGCGACACCACGGCGAAATTCGGCGTGCGCGAGACCGAAACCGGCTTCATCTTCGAGAAGGAAGGCCAGCGCAACGTCAACTTCGACTGGACCGAATGGGGCGAGACCGGCATCCACTGGCTGCGTCTCGAAATTCCCTACCCCAAGACCGGCGGCCCGGGCGGCAATTTCCACATCATCGGCATGTACACGCCGATCAGCCCGACGATGGCGGCGATCTTCCACTGGCGTTGTCGCAAGGTCGCCGGCTGGCAACGCGACACCTGGCGCTTCCTCTACAAGAACCGCCTCGAGGGCCGCCACTGGCATGTCCTGGAGCAGGACCGCGCGCTCCTGGAAGACATGGATCCGAACGCCCGGGACCGCGAGATCCTCTACCAGCACGACATGGGCCTCGTCCGCCTGCGCCGGCGCCTGAAAGGGCTCGCCCAGGAACAGCTCGCCGCCGAAATCGCGGCCTCCTGAGGAGCAATGCCGTGATACCGGTGAAAAAGATCGCGACGCCGGACGTGCCCGAGCCCGCCGGCGCCTCCTGGTCGACGTGTCTCGTTGTCGGCCGCGAGGTGGTGTTTTCCGGCGTTACCGCGCGCGGCCACGACGGCGCGGCGGTCGGCGGCGACGACATGGAGGCGCAGACGCTCGCCGTCTTTGCCCGCATCAAGGCGCAATTGAAAGCGGCGGGCGGCCACGACGGCAACATCTACCGCCTCGTCATCTATGTCACGGACATCGCCCGCAAGGCCGGCGTCAATGCCGCGAGAAAGGCCGCCTTCCGCGATATCTATCCCTGCTCAACCCTCGTCGAGGTGTCCGGTTTCGCCTTTCCCGGCCTCCTCGTCGAGGTCGACGCCTACGCCAATCTCGACGTCGACCTCCACGCTTCGGGAGCATCCGCATGACCGGCACCACATCTCCCGGCACCACGTCGCCCGGCGACGGGCCGATCCAGGTCCGCGTCCATGCCATGACGTTTGCTGCGGAAGGCGTTCTCGCGGTGGACCTGCGCCGCCCGAACGGCGAGGCGCTGCCTGCCTTCGAACCCGGCGCCCATGTCGACCTGCACCTGCCGAACGGCATCACACGCAGCTATTCGCTCGCCGGCGCGCCGGAACGCACCGACCGCTATGTCGTCGGCGTCGGCCACGACGCCAAGAGCCGCGGCGGTTCGTCCTACGTGCACACAAAACTGCGTGTCGGCGACCTCATCGACATCGAAGCGCCGCGCAACCATTTCCCCCTCGTCGAGGATGCCGAAAAGGTCGTGTTCATTGCCGGTGGCATCGGCATCACACCGATGCTGTGCATGGCGCGCCGGCTGAAAGAGCGCGGCCGGCCGTTCGAGTTCCACTACGCTGTCCGCGACCGCGACCGCGCCGCCTTTCTTCACGAGATGGAGGCGCTCGGCATCCCCGTCGCCCTCCACGTCGACGCCGAGGCCGGACGGCCGGCGAATGTCACCGCCATGCTGAGCGGCCATCCCGAGGGCACGCATTTCTATTGTTGCGGCCCGGCCGGCATGCTGGCCACCTTCGAGGAGGCGGCCGCCGGCTTCGACGAAACGCGCGTCCACGTCGAATATTTCACCCCAAAGGTGATCGAGACGGACGGCGCGGACACCGCCTTCACCGTCGAACTCGCCCGCAGCAAGCGCACCCTGGAAGTGCCCGCCGACCGCAGCATCCTCGCCGTCCTCGCCGAGGCCGGCGTCGCCGTGCAGTCCTCCTGCGAGGACGGTATCTGCGGCACCTGCGAAACCGCCGTGATCGACGGGATACCCGACCATCGCGATTCCGTCCTCAGCCGCGCCGAGCAGGACGCGAACGCCACCATGATGATCTGCGTCTCGCGCTGCAAGGGCGAGAAACTGGTCCTGGACCTCTAGGGAGACATTGCCATGAGCGTTCTCGGTATCGACAGGATCACCTACGGCGCGGAGGATCTGGCAACCTGCCGCAGGTTCTTCCTCGACTGGGGCCTGACGCTGGAGGAGGAGAACGCCTCCGGCCTCCGCTTCTCGACGCTGAACGGCTGCGAGGTCGCCGTCCGCCTCCCTGACGATGAGAGCCTTGCCCCCGCCGTCGAGGACGGACCGACGCTACGCGAGGTCGTCTGGGGCGTCGGCTCCAACGCCGATCTTGACCGATATCGCCCGGTCCTTGCGCGGGCACCCGCCTTCAGGGAAGACGACAGCACGCTCCACGCCGTCGATCCGAACGGCGTCGGAATCGGCCTCAGGGTCAGCCGCAAGCGCCAACTTGACGTTAAGGGAAGCCCGTCGAACGTCTGGGGAGACCAGGCCCGCGTCGACGCACCCTCGCCGGTCTATGAGCGGGCGACGCCGATCGAAGTCGGTCACGTGGTGTTCTTCACCGACGCGCTGGACGAGACGACGGCCTTCTACGAGGCGCTCGGCTTCCGCCTCTCCGACCGCTACCCCGACCGCGGCCACTTCATGCGATGCGCCGACGAGGGAGGACACCACGACCTCTTCCTCCTGCAGACGCCGGCCGGCCGGCGCGGGCTCAATCACGTCGCCTTCACCGTGCGCGACATTCACGAGGTCTTCGGCGGCGGGCTGGCGATGTCCCGCCTCGGCTGGGAAACGCAGCTCGGCCCCGGCCGGCATCCCGTTTCCTCCGCCTACTTCTGGTACTTCAAGAACCCCGCCGGCGCGCTAATCGAATATTACGCCGACGAAGACTATCTGACCGACGCCTGGCAACCGCGCGACTTCGAGCCGGGGCCCACGGTCTTTGCCGAATGGGCGATCGACGGCGGCCTCGACGGCGACAAGCGGCGCCAGAAGCACGGCCCCGCCGGCGTCGACGGCAAATTCCTCACCGACAAGCGATGAGACGCGATGGCGGCGGCGGCCGCGAGGAAAAGACGCATGACGAAGGACGGCTCATGACCAACACGGTTCTGGAATTCACCAACGTCAGCAAGGTGTTCGGCACCAAGCGCAAGGGCGCAACGCCGGTAACCGCGATCGAGGATGTCAGCTTCTCCATCAAGGAGGGCGAGATCGTCTCCATCATCGGCCCGTCCGGCTGTGGCAAGAGCACTTGTCTCAACCTCGGCGCCGGGCTCGATCCCGTCACCTCCGGCGAGGTGCACGTCGACGGCGAGCTGGTCACCAGGCCGAACTCCCACGTCGCCTTCATGCTGCAGAAGGACCTGCTGCTGCCCTGGCGGTCGATCCGCAAGAACGTCGAGCTCGGCCTGGAAATCCAGGGCAAGAACGACGCCGCGCACAAGGAGCAGGCCGAGGACCTTCTCCGCCGCTGCCACCTCGACGGCTTTTTCGACAGCTACCCGCACGAACTGTCCGGTGGCATGCGTCAGCGCGCGGCCCTCGCCCGCACGCTCGCGGTGAACCCCTCCGTCCTGCTCATGGACGAGCCGTTCTCCGCCCTCGACGCGCAGACCAAGATGGTTCTGCAGCAGAACCTCGGCCGCACGCTCGCCGAGACCGGCAAGACCGCGCTCTTCATCACCCACGATCTCGTCGAGGCGATCGCGCTGTCCGACCGCGTCCTTGTCATGAGCCACCGCCCGGGCCGCATCATCGAGGAAATCCTCATCGAGATCCCCGACCGGGACAATCCGATGCAGCGCCGCAAGGACGCCTGCGTCGGCCCCTATGTCGGCCAGCTCATGGACCTGCTCCATATCGGCGAAACCGAGGCGGCCTGAGGGACAGGATCCAACAACCGATCACGCAAAGAAAACCAAGAAGACGGACACAGACCGAACGAGAAAGTCGCATCGACAAAAGGGGAACTGCGATGAAATTCCTGAAGAGCCTTGTCGTGGCCGGCGTTGCTGCCGGAGCGGCGCTTGCGAGCCTTCCCGCAACGGAAGCCCGCGCCGCTGAAGACGTAACCTACCTTCTGCCGGCGCCGGCGTTCCTGCCCGCCTTCTCGCCGTGGATGCTCGCCAAGGCACGCGGCTACTACGCCGAGGAGGGTCTCAACGTCACCTTCCAGGTCGCCAAGGGCGGCGTCGACGTCGCCAAGCAGGTCGGCGCCGGCAATGCCGTCGTCGGCGGCGCCATCGGCGATACGCCGATCCTGGTGCGCACCAACGGCATCCCCGTGAAGGCCGTCGCCGTCCTCGGCGGCCATTCGCTGATGCAGCTCGTCGTCAACACCGAAAAGGGCATCGAGACCCCCGCCGACCTGAAGGGCAAGACCATCACCGCGCTGGCCTATCAGGACACGACCTTCTACGCGCTCCTCGGCGTCCTTGCCTCCGTCGGGCTGACCAAGGACGACGTCAATGCCCAGGCCGTCGGCCCGGTCAACGTCTGGAAGCTCTTCGTCGCCGGTGAGGCCGACGCCATGGCGTCCGTTCCCGACTGGACCTATCTGGCCCAGCAGTCCGGCATGAAGGGCATCAAGGTCCTGAGAACCGACGACTATTTCAAGAGCATGGCGCAGGCGATCATCGTCGCCGACGACACCATCGAGAATAACCCCGAGCTCGTTAGGAAGATCGTCCGCGCCACGCTGAAAGGCCTCAAGGCGATCATGGACGATCCGGACGCCGCCGCCGCCGACTACGTAAAGGCCGTACCCCAGCACGCCGGCAAGGAAAAGGACATGGCGGCGATCTTCAAGATGTTCACCGAGGCCGTCTATAGCGGCCAGGAAACCCTCGGCGCCATGGACCGCGAACGGCTTCAAGCTCTGCAGGACTTCTACTACGACCAGGGCATCATCCGGCGGAAGACACCGATCGACGACCTCTACACCAACGCCTTCGTCGAATAGGCCCGATCGGGAACAACGATCCGGGCGGCGGGAACCGACCCCGCCGCCGACTAGACCACTCAAGGAAGCGGACCGGTCAGAAACCCGGATCGATCAAGGAGAAGCCGGATGGACAGCCTCGCACTTCCCATGAACACCCAGCGCCTGATCGCCGCCAGCGTGCTGCTGCTCGCCGCCTTCCTCGCCTGCTGGCAATGGGGGCCCGCGCTCTTCGGCATCCCGCCTTTCATCATCCCGCCGGCGACCCAGGTGTGGAGCGAGTTCCTCTACATGCTCGCCCGCGAGCATCTCCTCTACCACACCGCCATCACCGCCCTGCAGGTCGTCGCCGGCCTCATCCTCGGCGTCCTCCTCGGCATGGTCGTCGGCTTCGTTCTCGGCATGTCGCCGACGGCGGAATTCCTGTTGTCGCCCTATATCCTGGCGCTGCAGATCGCTCCGAAGGTCGCCTTCGCGCCGCTCTTCATCATCTGGTTCGGTTACACCGTCTACCCCAAGATCCTTGTTGCCGTGCTGATCGTGTTCTTTCCGGTCATGATCAACGTTCTCGGCGCCGTCCGCGCCGTTGACCAGGACATCACCCGGCTCGCACGTTCCTTCACCGCCAACCGCTTCCAGGTCTTCTGGAAGATCGAGTTCCCCGCCGCCATGCCGCCGTTCTTCGCCGGCCTCCGGATCGCCGCGACGCTCGCCGTCATCGGCGTCGTCGTCGGCGAACTCGTCGGCGGCAACATCGGCCTCGGTTACCTGCTGTCCTTCGGCGAAGGCGCCGGCAACACCGCCATGGTCTTCGTCACCATCATCATGCTGACGCTGATCGGCATCGTCCTCTACGGCATCATCGTGCTCATCGAGCGCCGGGTGCTGCACTACCTTCCGGCCCGCTCGCACGCCGGCACCTGAAGACCCCGCACCGACAAAGGAGAGACGCCATGACCGGCCTCAGGGAAAAGATCGCGGAACACGCCGCCGACTATTTCGAAACGTGGGAAAAGCCTGCCGACACGTCCCTCATGGACTGGATGGAAACCCGCATCGCCCGTTTCGACACCCGCAAGTACGACTGGAACGCGCTGAAGTTCCAGGCCGACCTCGACCCGAAGTACCGCCGTGCGCAATGCCGCTACATCGGCACCGGCGCCACCGGCGTCGCCGACGACGGCAACACCGTGCCGGCCGAGCATTTCACCTTCTCCACCATGATCCTGCCGGCCGGCTGCGAGGGCCCCCTCCACATCCACTACGATGCCGAGGAGGTGTTCTTCGTGCTCAAGGCGGAAAAGCTGCGCCTGATGTTCGAACTCGACGGCGAGAAGGGCGAGACGGTGCTGTCCTCGCGCGACATCATCTCCGTGCCGCCCGGCGTCTATCGCGGCCTCAGGAACGAGGGCCAGGAAGAGGCGCTGATGTGCGTTCTCATCGGCGCCTCGAAACCCGTCGTGCCGGACTACCCGGAAGGCCATCCGCTGATGGAACTGCGCAAGCGCCGCCGCGAGATCGCCGCCGAAGCGGCCCGCAAGGCGAGCTGAGGAAGACCCGTGTCGCTTGAGGATCGCGTCATCGTCGTCACCGGAGCCGGCCGCGGGCTCGGCCGCGGCTTCGCGCAAGGCTGCTGCGAGGCCGGCGCCCGGGTGGTCGTCGCCGAACTGGTGGAGGACTGGGGCCGCGCGACAGCCAACGCCCTCGCCGCCGCCGGCCACGACGCGGTCTTCGAGCCCCTCGACCTCGCCGATCCCGCCTCCATCGAGGCCCTCGGCGAGCGCGTCGCGGCGCGCTACGGCCGCGTCGACGGGCTTGTCAACAATGGCGCCATCGCCACCGGCATCGGCGGCAAGAGCTTCGAGGAGACCGACATCGAGACCTGGGACCGCGTGATGCAGGTTAACGTGCGCGGAACCTGGCTCATGGTGAAAGCACTGGCACCGCTTCTGCGGGCGTCGGACGGCGGCCGCATCGTCAATCTGGCGAGCGACACCGCGCTGTGGGGAGCGCCCAACCTTCTCTCCTATGTCGCAAGCAAGGGCGCGGTCATTTCCATGACCCGCTCACTCGCCCGCGAACTCGGCCCCGACGGCGTTACCGTCAACGCCGTCGCCCCTGGCCTCGTCCGCGTCGAGGCAACGGAATACGTGCCCAAGGCCCGCCACGACCTCTACGAGACCGGCCGCGCCATTCCCCGTCCTCAGTTCCCGCAGGACGTCGTTGGCGCCGTCGTCTATCTCCTCGGCCCCGGCGCAGGCTTCGTGACCGGCCAACTGCTGCCGGTCAACGGCGGCTTCGTGTTCGCATGAGGAGGGGGCGATGACGACGCCGATACCGACAATGACATCCCCGAGCGGACAGGCCACGGCCGAGCTTTTCCCTCGCCAGATGATTTCCGTTAACGGAAGGTCCCTCACCTATCGCGAGACGGGTTCCGGCCCCGCGCTCATCCTCCTCCATGGCATCGGCTCCAACAGCGGCTCCTTCGAGAATCAGCTCGCCAACCTTGCCGACCGCTTCCGGCTGATCGCCTGGGACGCGCCGGGCTATGGCGGCTCCGATCCGCTGGCGATCGAGCGGCCAGCGCCCGCCGATTACGCCGATCATCTCGCTGCCGCGCTCGATGCGCTCGGCATCGAAAGGGCCGATATCCTCGCCCATTCCTTCGGCGCGCTCGTTGCCGCGGCCTTCGCCCGCCGGCATCCGGATCGCACCGGCCGGCTGATCCTTTCCCACCCTGCCGTCGGCTTTGCCGCCGATTCGGACGGACCGATGCCGGAAAGCGCCGCCGCCCGCCTCCGCGATCTCGACGAACTCGGCCCGGCGGGCCTCGCCGACAAACGCGCCGCGCGCACCTGCGGCCCCGGCGCCGGCCCCGACGTCATCGCCCGCACCCGCCGGATGATGGGAGAGATCCGCGCCGACGGCTACCGCGCGGCCAACTGGCTCCTGGCGCGCGGCGACCTCTTCGCCGACATGGAAGCGGCCTGCGCGGCGCGCGCGCTGCCGGTTCAGGTCATGGCAGGAACGGCCGACCCGATCACGCCCGAGGCACGCTGCCGCATGGTGGCGGGGGCACTTCCCGGCGCGTGCTATGTCGACCTCGGCCCGGTTGGCCACCCGAGCTACGCCGAAGCGCCCGCGCGCTACAACGAGGCTGTCCGCGCCTTCCTCTCCGCCGCCATTCCCCAAGGAGCACCGGGGAACACCCCCGGAGAGACACGATGAGCGACACGATGACAGACGCGCCCGACACGACGACCGCACCGTCCGGCGAGAGCCCCACCGCATCCTCTCCTGATGACGACCGCTACATGGTTCCCGGACTGGAGCGGGGCATGCGCCTCCTGGAATGCTTCGCCCGTGACAACACCGAGTTGACGCTGGCGGAACTGACCCGCCGCCTCGCCCTGCCGCGCTCGACCGTCTTCCGCCTCGTCTTCACGCTGGAACGGCTCGGCTACCTGAAGCGCTCGCAGAACGGCAAGACCTATTGCCTCGGCTCGCGCATCCTCACTCTCGGCTTCGAATATCTCGGATCGATGGATCTGGTGGAGGTCGCCCGCCCCTATCTGACGGCGCTGCGCGACGACACCGGCGCCTCGGCTCATCTGACGATCCGCGAAGGCCGCGAGATCGTCTATGTCGCCCGCGTCGCCTCACAGGCACAGGTCACCAGCAACGTCAGCGTCGGCACCCGTTTCCAGGCCCACGCCACCGCCATGGGCCGGCTCCTCCTCGGCGATCTCAGCGATACCGCCATCATCAACCTTTACAGCGGCATCACGATGGAGCGCTTCACCGAAAAGACGCCCGGCACCATCGAGGAACTCCTGCGCACCGTGGAGGCGGACCGCAATCGCGGCTATGTGGTCAGCCGCTCCGCCTTCGAACACGGCGTCGCCTCCATTGCTGCGCCCGTGCGCGATGCCGCTGGCCGCATCGCCGCCGCCGTCAGCATATCGAGCCCGGAGGGCTACATCGACATGAGCGAACTCGACGGCGCGCTGAAGGACCGCGTGCTCGCCGCCGCCGACGCCATCGCCGTCTGGCTCGGCTATCGCCCGGCGATCGAGCGGCATAACGCCGGAACGCACGGCGCCGGTGAAAGCGGGGGAGCCTGACCATGGATCTCGATCTCAAGGGCCGCGTCGCGGTCGTCACCGGCGGGACATCGGGCATCGGGCTGGAGACGGCGCGAATCTTTCTCGCCGAGGGTGCGCGCGTCGCCATCTGCGGCCGTAATCAGGACAGGCTCAAGGCGGCCGTCGCCGACCTCGACGGCGGAGAAAACCTCCTCGCCGTTCCCTGCGACGTCCTCGACAAGACGGCCGTCGCCGCCTTCCGCGATACAATCGTCGAGCGCTTCGGCTCGGTCGACATGCTGATCAACAACGCCGGCCAGGGCCGCGTCTCCACCTTCGCCGATACAAGCGATGACGACTGGAGCGAGGAACTGACGCTGAAGTTCTTCAGCGTCATCCACCCGACGCGCGCCTTCCTCGACGATCTGAAGGCGTCGCCCGCCGCAAGCATTGTCGTCGTCAATTCGCTCCTCGCCCGGCAGCCCGAGCCGCACATGGTCTGCACCTCGGCGGCCCGCGCCGGCGTCCAGAACCTCGTCAAGTCGCTGAGCCGGGAATTGGCACCTGACGTTCGCGTCAACTCCATTCTCCTTGGCGTCATCGTCTCCGGCCAGTGGCGCCGCCGTTTCGAGGCGAACGCTTCGCCGGACCAGACATTCGACGACTGGATTGTCAACGAGGCTCGGGCGCGCAAGGTACCGCTCGGCCGTTTTGGAGAGCCACAGGAACCGGCTCGTACCGCAGTCTTTCTCGCCTCCCCGGCGGCGTCCTACGTCACCGGCGCGATGGTCGAAGTATCGGGAGGCGTCTCGCGCTATGCCTAAGATCGAAACCACCGTCGGCGATCTCGTCGCCGAATTCCTCCAGGCCTGTGGCGTGAAGGACGTCTTCGGCGTCATATCCATCCACAACATGCCGATGCTCGACGGCATCGGCCGGCGCGGCCGCATCCGTTACGTCTCAGCGCGCGGCGAGGCGGGCGCCGTCAACATGGCCGACGCCGCCGCCCGCGTGACGGGCGGGCTCAGCGTCGCCTTCACCTCCACCGGCACCGCCTGCGGCAATGCCGCCGGCGCCATGGTCGAGGCGCTGACGGCGGGAAGCCCGGTGCTCCACCTCACCGGCCAGATCGACACGCCCTATCTCGATCACGGCCGGGGCTACATCCACGAGGCGCCGGATCAGCCTGGCCTCATCGAGGCCGTCTCCAAGGCCGCCTTCCGCATCCGCTCGCCCGAGACCGCGCTCGGCACCCTGCGCGAAGCCGTGCGCGTCGCCCTCACCCCGCCGATGGGACCGGTGACGATCGAGATCCCGATCGACGTGCAGAAGGCGTCGGTGATGATCCCGGCCGACCTCTCGCCCGTCGAGCCGGTCCTTGCGTGCCCGTCGCCGGCCGCCCTCGACGCCCTGGCCGCCTCCCTGAAGGACGCCAGGCGGCCACTCGTCTGGCTCGGTGGCGGCACGCGCGGCGCGGCCGCCGCCGCCCGTCGGCTGGCAGACATGGGAGTAGGCATCGTCACCAGCACCAACGGCCGCGGCGTCGTGCCGGAGGACCATCCGATGACACTCGGTGCTGTCAATATGGTGCCGGCGGTGGAGACCTTCTATCCGACCTGCGATTTCCTTCTGGTCGTCGGCTCGCGCCTCAGGGGCAACGAGACCCGCAACTACAAGATGGCCCTGCCGCGCCCGCTCTGGCTCTCCGACATCGACCCGCGCGCCGACGGCCGTGCCTACGCCGGCGACGGCTTCGTCCACGGCGACGCGGCGGCGGTGTTGTCCGGCCTCGCCGATCGGCTGGACGGCCGGATGGCGATCGATCCGGCCTTTGCCGGCGATCTTGCCGCGGCGCGCAAGGCCGGAATCCGGGGTCTGCGCGATGCCCTCGGCCCCTACGACCGGCTCCTCGACCAGCTCCAGGCGGCAATGCCGCGCGACGCTGTCTGGGTGCGCGATGTCACCATCTCCAACAGCACCTGGGGCAACCGGCTTCTGAAGATCTTCGCCCCCCGCGATGGCGTCCATGCGCTCGGCGGCGGCATCGGCCAGGGCGCCCCGATGGGCATCGGCGCCGCGATCGCCGCTTCCCGCGAGGGCCGCAAGACCGTGGCGCTCGTCGGCGACGGCGGTTTCCAGCTTTCGCTCGGCGAGTTGATGACCGCCGCCCAGGAGAAGGCCGACGTCGTCTTCCTTCTCATGAACGACCAGGCCTACGGCGTCATCCGCAACATCCAGGACGCGGCCTATGGCGGCCGGCACTATTATTCCGACCCGCTGGCGCCGGATTTCGGTGCGCTTGCCGCCTCGATGGGCCTCAGGCACGAAAGGGTTTCGGCCCTCGATGCCTTCCCCGACGCGATCACCTCGGCCATCGCCCACGACGGCCCGGCACTCGTCGAAGTCGACATGATCGCCATCGGCCCCTTCAGGACAGCTTTCGCCGGCCCACCGGTACCGCACAAGACAACCGCCAAGGAGACGGTGAAGGCATGATCCGGTTTGGCCTCATCGGCTACGGCGGTATCGCCAGGACAGTCATCGACACCCTGGCCGGCAATGGCCAGGCCAAAAACCGCGACAGCACCCTTTCCGGCGTGCTCATACGCCCCGACCGGCCGCAGCCGGACGCGCCGGGCGTACCCTTCGTGACCTCCCTGGAGGCGCTCATCGAGGCCCGGCCCGACGTCATCGGCGAATGCGCCGGCCATCATGCGCTTCAAACCCTGGGTCCCGCCGTTCTCAACGCCGGCATCGACCTCGTCGCCATGTCCGTCGGCGCACTGGCCGATGCCGGATTTTACGGTGAGCTCGTCGCGGCCGCGGAAGCGGGCCATGCCCGGCTCATCCTGCCGGCCGGCGCCATCGGCGCGGTTGATGCGCTCTCCGCGGCAAGCCTCGGCGACCTCACGCGCGTCTGTTACCGGTCGCGAAAGCCGCCGAGGGCCTGGCTCGGCTCGCCGGCCGGGGAATGCTGCGATCTCCTGGCGTTGAAAGAAGAAGCCGTCCTTTACGCCGGCTCGGCCCGTGAGGCCGCGCGGCTCTACCCCAAGAATGCCAATGTGGCAGCGACCGTCGCGCTCGCCGGCCTCGGCTTCGAGGCAACCGAGGTGGAACTCGTCGCCGACCCGGCCGTCACCGAGAACGTCCACGAGATCGAGGCCGAAGGCACCTTCGGCAGCTTCTCCATCCGCCTTGCCGGCCGACCCTCGCCCGCCAATCCCAGGACTTCCATGCTGACCGCGCTCAGCATGAGCCGGGCGCTGGCGAACGCCGGCCCCATCGTCATCATCTGAAAGCCAACAACCGAAGGCTCGCACAATGACCGACCTCTTCATCGGCGGTGTCTGGCGCCCGGGAACGGGAGACGCGATCGCCTCCCTCAATCCCGCCGACGGTTCTCTCAACGCCGAATTCGCCGGCGCCTCCGAAAGCGACGTCGAGGCCGCCGTCGCAGCCGGCGACCGGGCCATGCGCGATCCCGCCTGGGAGCACCTGAAGCCTCACGAGCGCGCCCGGATGCTTGTCCGCATCGGCGACGGCATCGAGGCGGAAGCCGACGCAATCTCCGAACTCCAGACCCGCGACACCGGCAAGAGCCGGGCGGAAACGAAGGCCCTTGCCATGAGCGCGGCCGGCACCTTCCGCTACATGGCCGCCGCGCTGGAGACCATGGAGGAGGCGATCACCCCGCCACGCGGCGATTACATGACCATGAGCATCCACGAGCCGCTCGGCGTCGTCGGCGCGATCACGCCATGGAATTCGCCGATCGCCAGCGACGCCCAGAAGGTCGCCCCGGCGCTCGCCGCGGGCAATGCCGTCGTGCTGAAGCCGGCGGAATGGACGCCGCTCGTCTCGCTGAAGTTCGCCGACATCTGCGACAGGGCCGGGCTGCCGAAAGGGCTCCTTTCCGTCCTGCCAGGCTCGGGACCCGTCGCCGGCGAGGCCATTGTCCGCCATCCAAAGGTGAGGAAGATCTCTTTTACCGGCGGCACGAAGACCGGCCGCCATCTCGCCCGGATCGCCGGCGAGAAGCTGATGCCGATCTCGCTCGAACTCGGCGGCAAGTCGCCGACGATCGTCTTCGCCGACGCCGATATCGAACAGGCGCTTGCCGGCGTCCTCTTCGGCATCTTTTCCTCCACCGGCCAGTCCTGCATCGCCGGCTCTCGGCTCTTCGTCGAGCGGGCGATCTACGACGACTTCGTCTCCCGCCTCGTTGACCGCACGAAGGCACTCAGGGTCGGTCCCGGCACCGACCCGGCGACACAGGTCGCTCCGCTCGTCCATTTCCGTCATCGCGAAACGGTCGAAGCCTATGTCGACCTCGCGCGCCAGGAGGGCGGCCGAATCCTGTGCGGCGGCGCGCGGCCTGAGGGTGACGTATACGACAGAGGCGCCTACTACCTGCCAACAATCATCGAGGGTCTGCCGAATTCCGCCCGTGCCTGCCGGGAGGAGATCTTCGGCCCGGTCCTCGTCGTCCTGCCATTCGAGGACGAGGACGACCTCGTCGCGGAAGCCAATGACAGTGTTTATGGCCTCGCCGCCGGCCTCTGGTCGCGCGATTACAGGAAGATCTGGCGGCTCGCTCGCCGAATTGAGGCCGGCACGGTCTGGATCAACACCTACAAGCAGTTCTCGATTTCGACCCCCTTCGGCGGCATGAAGGAGAGCGGCCTCGGGCGAGAGAAGGGCCGCGAGGGCATCCGCCAATACATGCAACAAAAGAGCCTCTACTGGGGCCTCGACGAGGCGCCGCTCCCCTGGGGCGCGCCCCGCTGACGGGATTTGCGCGATTACAATTGCTGCGCTCAAGCACGTGCAAAAAAAGGCCGGGCAATCTGCCCGACCTTCCATCCCGTTTCCGGTCGTTTCCCTACCGGTCGTTTCCCCCAAAGATCAACCGAGCACTTCCGCGATCGCGTCTTTGGTCGCGCCGACGATCATATCAGCCTCCTCGCGGGCAAGGCAGAGCGGCGGCGCAAAGCCGATGATGTCGCCCTGCGGCATGGCGCGGGCGATGACGCCGCGCTTCAGCATCGCCGCGACAACGGCCGGTCCGACCTTCTTTCCCGGATCGAAGAAGGCGCGCCCCTCGCGATCCTCCACCAGCTCCACCGCACACATCAGCCCCTCGCCGCGCACGTCGCCGACGTTGGCGTGATCGCCGACGGCCGTCGCCAGCGCTTCGTTGAGATAGGCGCCGACGTCGCGGGCGTTGTCGACGAGACCCATCTCGTCGATGAGCTTCAGGTTGGCGACACCCGCCGCCGCGCCGATCGGATGGGCCGAGTAGGTCCAGCCGTGGCCGATCGGGCCCATGGCGTCCGTGCCCTCTTCCAGCACCCTCCACACCTTGTCGGAGATGATCGAGCCCGACAGCGGCGCATAGGCCGACGTCAGCCCCTTGGCGATGGTAATGATGTCCGGTTCGATGCCGTAATGGGTGGAGCCGAACATCGAGCCGAGGCGCCCGAAGCCGGTCACCACCTCGTCGGCGATGAGGAGAATATCATACTTTTTCAGGACGTTGCCGATCGCCGCCCAGTAGCCCTTCGGCGGCGGCACGATACCGCCGGTGCCGAGCACCGGCTCGCCGATGAAGGCGGCGATCGTCTCCGGCCCCTCTTCCAGGATCAACGCTTCGAGCTTGGCCGCGCAATCGGCGGAAAAGTCCTCTTCGCTCTGACCCGCATCGGCGCGCCGGAAATAGTAGGGGGCCTCGGTGTGGATCACCGGCGCGCGCGGCAGATCGAACGCCTTATGGAAGACATCGAGGCCCGTCAGCGACCCGGTCATCACGCCCGAGCCGTGATAGCCTCGCCAGCGCGAGATAAGCTTCTTCTTCTCCGGCCGGCCGAGGACATTGTTGTAATACCACACGAGCTTGATGTTGGTCTCGTTGGCATCGGAGCCGGAAAGCCCGAAATAGACGTGGTTGAGGCCTTCCGGCGCACGCTCCGCGACCATGCGGGCGAGCGTGATGGAGGCCTCCGTACCGTGACCCACATAGGCGTGGTAATAGGCCAGTTCCCTGGCCTGCCGGGCGATCGCCTCGGCAACCTCGGTACGGCCGTAGCCAATGTTGACACAGTAAAGCCCGGCAAAGGCATCGAGCGAGCGGGTGCCGTCGCGGTCAGTGATGTAGACACCCTCGCCGCCGGTCAGCACGCGGTTGGGAAGTTCGCCGCGGGCGAATTGCGCCAGATGCGTCGAGGCATGGAAGAAGTGGTCATGATCCCACTGGTCTAGCTGGTCGTTTCGAAGCATGGAATGATCCTTGTGGTTCGAGAAGAAAATTGGGGGGGGCAGGACCGCGACGGGGCCAAAATGGCGCCGCAAGAACGCCGCTCAGGCCCAGTTGCGGCAGACGTATTTGACTTCGGTGAAGGCCTCCATGCCGAGCCGCGAGCCCTCGCGCCCGATGCCCGACTGCTTCATGCCGCCAAAGGGGATCGGCGCACCGGTGACCTTGGTCTGGTTGACAGCGACCATGCCGAAGTGGAGCGCCCGGCAGGCGCGGTAGATCCGGCGCATGTCGCCGGTGTGGAGATAGGCGACCAGGCCGTAGTCGGTATCGTTGGCCCGCGCCAGCGCCTCTTCCTCGGTATCGAAGGGCGCGATCGCGGCGACCGGACCGAAGGTCTCCTCGTGCAGGATGAGCGCGTCGGCGGGAACGTCGGCCAGCACCGTCGGCTGAAAGAACAGGCGGCCGGCCTCGTGCCGGGCGCCGCCGGTCAGCACCCGCCCGCCCTTGCCGATGGCGTCGGCGACATGCTCCTCCTGCTTGAGCACCGCCTTCTCGTTCATCAGCGGACCGATATCGCCATCCTCGAGCCCGGGCGCGACGGTGAGCGCGGCGGACCGTTCGGCAAAGCGGGCGCAGAACGCATCGTAGACGGTGCGCTCAACGAAGAACCGGTTGGCGCCGAGGCAATCCTGGCCGGAGGTGGCGAATTTCGCCTTCACCGCCTCATCGACGGCACGCTCGAGATCGGCGTCGGCGAAGACCAGGAACGGCGCGTGGCCACCGAGTTCCAGCACCAGCCGCTTCACCGTGTCCGCCGCCTGGGCATAGAGGAGCTTGCCGATCTCCGTCGATCCGGTGAAGGAGAGAGCGCGGACGCGCCGGTCTGCCATCCACGGCCCGACGACGGTCGCGGCGCGCCCCGTGACGACGTTGAAGACGCCGGCCGGAAGGCCCGCCCGCTCACCGAGTTCAGCAAGAGCCAGGGCGGAAAACGGTGTCTCGCCCGAGGGGTGGACGACGACGGTGCAGCCGGCGGCGAGCGCCGCCGCGGCCTTGCGCGTGATCATCGCGGAGGGAAAGTTCCACGGCGTCACGAGCGCGGCGATCCCGAGCGGTTCGCGCCAGACCTCCACCTCGGCGTTGGCGAGATGCGAGGTGACGCCCTCGATGTTCGGCCGCCGCGCCTCCTCAGCGTAAAAGTCGACGAAGGAAGCGGCATAATCGATTTCGCCAAGCGCCTCGGAAAGCGGCTTGCCCTGTTCCAGCGTCATGACGCGGGCGAGATCCATGCGATTGGCGACGATCGCCTCGTACCAGGCGCGCAGATGCGCCGTGCGCTCCTGCGGCAAGAGCCCCGCCCAGCCGGGAAACGCCCGGTCGGCGGCGTCGATCGCCGCCGCGCTTTCCACCTCCGAAAGGCTCGCCACCTCGCCAAGGAACGTACCATCGGCCGGGTTGGCGACGGCCAGCGCCGCGCCATCGCCCGCCGCCGTCCAGCGCCCGCCGATATAGGCGAAGGAACGCACCAGACGCGGGTCGGAGAGTCCGGAAAACCCGACCGGCGTCTCGCTCGATGCCTGGCTGGAATGCATGATTGTCCTCCTCCCCGATCGCTGTCGCCATAAACCCGCGCACGGCCACGATGAAGGCCGCCGCGAGCACGCCTCAAAGCGCGAAACGTCGATCGGAATGCTAGCAGAGGTGGCGGAGAGGGTTTTGCTAAACCGGCCCCGCCGAAAAGAGAGTTCCTCTTCTCACCCGCCCCAGCGAAGAGAATGTCTCGCCTCGCCTCCGCGCGGATATTGCCTGCGGCAGCGGCCGCCTGCCGTCGTCAGCCGTCGTCGAAGAGTGCATCGAAGGGAAGCGGCGCGCCGGCCTTGACCGGTTTCGTCACCACATAGCTGAAGTAGCGCGCCAGCCCGATGTCTCCGTCGAGGAGGGCGTCTACCAGCCGCTGATAGCTGTCGATATCGCGCGTCACCACCTGCACCAGATAGTCGAACCCACCGCCGAGCGCCCAGCAGGCGATGATTTCCTCGTGCCGCTCCATTGCCGCCTCGAAGGCGCGGAAGGTCTCGGCGCGGTGATTCTCCAGCTCCGCCAGCAGGAACACGGTGACATGGGGGACAACGTCGCGGAGCGCGACGTCGGCGTGATAGCCCCGAATGAGCCCCGCTTCCTCCAGCCGTTTGAGCCGCTGCCAGCATGGCGTTGCGCTGAGATTCACTGCACGAGCAAGGTCCGTTTTCGAAATCCGCCCCTCGCGCGACAAGACGGCGAGGATTTGGATATCGCGCTTGTCGAGCTTCAGCATGGCGGACCTTCCCGGGAACCAAGGCATGGACGATGCGCGAGCCGAATTTCCTTGTCAATTGTCCCGATCATGGTCAAGAATAAATCATGACAATATGGCCTCCCAAGCGCGACGATCTCAAACGCCCGGCCTACCGCTCGCTCGCCGAACGGCTGGAGGAGGCGATCGAGGCGGGCGAATTGCGAAGCGGCGACCGCCTGCCGACGCATCGCCAGCTCGCCTATGACCTTGGCCTCAGCGTCCAGACCGTCAGCCGCGCCTACGAAGAGCTGATCCGGCGCGGCGTCATCGGCGGCGAAGTCGGCCGCGGCACCTTCGTGCGCGCTGCGATCGACGAAACCCGCATCCCCTATCGTGCCGAAAGCCACTACGGCTCGATCATCGAACTCTCGATCCTGAAACCGGTCTGCGAGGATCTTCATATCGACCTGATGCGCCAGGCTCTCGGCCGCCTTGCCACCGACCTACCGCCGACGGCGGTCACCTCGTTCCGGCCGTCCGGCGCCCTCAGGCGCTACCAGTCGGCATCGCTGCGCTGGCTGCGCCACTGCGGCCTCGACCCACGCCCGCAGAGCCTGCTGCTGACCAACGGCGCGACGCCCGCCATGACCATCGCGCTGATGTCGGCGGCGGCCCCGGGCGACCTCGTCGTCACCGAGGAACTCGGCCACCACACGCTCAAGCCACTCGCCGGCTATCTCGGTCTCCGTCTCAAGGGATTGCCGATCGACGCTGACGGCATCGTCCCCGACGCCTTCGAGGCGACCTGTCGCAACACCGCTGTGAAGGCGCTTTACCTGATGCCCTCCGGGCTCAGTCCGAGCGCCGTGACGATGCCGATTGAACGCCGCGAGGCGCTCGTCGCGCTCGCCCGCCGCCACGACGTCCTGATCATCGAGAACGACGCCTGGGGGCCGCTCGATCCCGACCGGCCACCCCCCATCGCGCATCTCGCGCCGGAACGCACCGCCTATTTCACCAGCATGACGAAATGCATCATGCCGGGCCTGCGCCTCGGCTTCCTGATCATTCCCGAGACGCTGGAATCGGCCGCCGCGAACCGTCATCTCGTCACCAACTGGATGGCGACCGCGCTTGTCGCCGAAATCGCCACTGGCTGGATCGACGACGGCACGGCGGACCGGCTCGTCGCCTGGCAGCGCCGGGCACTCGGCGAGCGCAACCGCATGGCCGCCAATGTCCTTCACGGCCTTTCCTTTGCCGCCAGCCCCAACGGCATGCATGTCTGGCTGCCGCTTCCCGCTCCCTGGACGGAATCCACCTTCGTCGCCCACGCACGCCTTCACGGCGTCGCAGTTGCGCCGGGATCATCGTTCGAGATCTCCAATCCGCAGGCCCACCCCGGCGTGCGCATCTGCCTCGGGGCGGAGGGCCGCCAGGCGTTCCTGAGCGGACTGGAAATCCTCGCCCGTCTCGCCCGCAGCCGACCGGAACCGGCTCTCCTCGGCCTGTGACCCGGCAGCCGGCCCGAGGCCCGCGCACAAACCGCCGCTCGATCCACCCGACAACATGCCCTGACGGCAGCTTTTTCGATGCAACGCGCCTGGCGATAGATTGTCATGATTTAATAATCGCATTGACTCTCAATTGCCCCTGTTTAACGCTAACCAAATCAGAACAAAGAGAGGTGGGGCGGGAGACCGGACGCCTGGCGTTTCACACTGTGGGCACCGCTCGCCCGAGCGGATCCGAAACTGACAGACGCGCACCGGACCCGCGCCGGAACAGCTGCGAATGTATCACCGTCGACCCCCGTCACGGTGACCGATCCGTCCTCTCGCGGACGGCAACCGAACTGGATCGGCCGGCAAAGGCGGCGCCCGTGCGCTCGCCTGTCCCGGCGATCCGTTTGGCGTGCCCAACTGCGGGTGGTCCGCGACGGGCGTGAGGCACATCCTTCGCGGGGCACATGCGTGCATGCGGGAGGGTGCCGCCGTCCCTTGTGGCAACAAAGGAGAGAATTGCGACATGACGAACACCAAATCCACGCTGATGGGCGGATTTGCCGCCCTCGCCGTCCTGATCGGCGGAATCACCAGCGCCAGCGCCGACACCTGGCGCTACGCCTTTGAGGAGGCGCTCAACGAGGTCCAGGGCAAATACGCCCAGAAGTTCAAGGAGGAGATCGAGGCCAACACCGACCACGAGGTCCAGCTCTTCCCGTTCGGCACGCTCGGGGAATCGGCCGACATCATGGAGCAGGCCCAGGCCGGCATCCTGCAGTTCGTCGACCAGTCGCCCGGCTTCACCGGTTCGCTGATCCCGGAGGCGCAGGTCTTCTTCGTGCCCTACCTTCTGCCCACCGACACCAAGGAGCTGAACGCGTTCTTCCGCACGTCGAAGGCGATCCACGAGAACTTCAAGGCGCTCTACGCCGAAAAGGGGCTGGAACTCCTGACCATGTTCCCCGAGGGCGAGGTGGCGATGACCACCAAGGAGCCCGTCAAGTCGCCGGCCGACCTCGACGAGGTCAAGTTCCGCGTCATGACCAATCCGCTTCTGGTCGAGACCTACAAGGCCTTCGGCGCGACGCCGACGCCGCTGCCTTGGGGCGAGGTCTACGGCGGCCTGCAGACCAACATCATCCAGGGCCAGGAGAACCCGACGTCCTTCATCGAGTCGACCAAGATCTATGAAGTGACGGACGCGATCACCTATGCCGGCCACAACAATTTCACCACCGCCGTCATGGCCAACAAGGACTTCTACGATGGCCTGAGCGATGCCGACAAGAAGGCCGTCCAGGCCGCCTCGAAGGCCGCCTTCGACTACATCCTCGACTACCAGAAGGGGTTGGAGAAGGAAGCGCTCGCAAAGATCGAGAAGGCCAAACCCTCGATGACGGTAACGGTGCTCGACGAGGAGCAGCGCAAGCCCTTCAAGGCGGCGGCGCCGATCGTGGAGAAGAAGTTCGTCGAGATGACGGGCGACAGCGGCAAGGCCATCCTCGACCAGATGAAGGCCGACCTCGAAGCCGTCAGCAAATAGGTCGCACGGGGAACGGGCAAGCCGGCGGCCCGGAGCCATCCGGGACGCCTCCGACCCACCATGGCGGAAAGGCGGATCGCACCGCCTTTCGCCGGCCGCTTCATCGTCCCCGCCAACGTCCCGCCAACATCCGGCGGCGGGTCGGCGTCGGGTCGGCGTCGGTGGCAGGTCTAACGCAACGTGCATCGACCGAAGACCCGGCATGGGGCCGGCGCAGGTTCAGGGGGTTACGCCATGGACGACACCCAACCACCCACCGACGATCACGATCTCGAACACGAGGGATCGACGCTTCCCGGCGTCCTCGGCATCCTCGACACCGCCATCGCGCGGATCGAATCCGCCGCCCTTGCCGTCGGCGTCTTGTTGATGGCCGTGAACACCGTCTCCAACGTCATCGGCCGCTTCGTCTTTCAGAGCAGCCTCTTCTTTACCGAGGAGGTAAACCGGATCCTGATCATCCTGATCACCTTCGCCGGCATCAGTTACGCAGCCCGTCACGGCCGCCATATCCGCATGTCGGCGATCTATGATGCCCTGAGCGCCCCGCTGCGCAAGGTTCTGATGGTGCTGATCACGCTCGTCACCGCCGCCGCGATGCTGGCGCTGTGTTACTTCTCGATTTCTTACATCGCCCAGGTCGCCAAGTCCGGCCGGATCCTCCCCTCCCTGCAGATCCCGGTCTACTGGATCTACCTCTGGGTGCCCGTCGGCTTCCTCCTGACCGGCCTGCAATACCTTCTGACCGCCATCAAGAACATCGTCGACAAGGACATCTATCTCTCCACCCGCGTGCTGGAGGGATATGAGGATGACGAAGTCGAAGTCTAGGAGACCGCGAACATGGCGCTGGCGATTACCGCAATCATGATCGGCCTGCTCATTCTGGGCTTCCCCATGATGATCCCCCTGATCATGGCCGCCTTCGTGGGCTTCTACGATCTCTTCGGCGGGTTCGGCAAAATGGACTTCATGGTCCAGCAGATCATGGCCGGCATCCGGCCGGCCTCGCTGATCGCGGTGCCGATGTTCATTCTCGCCGCCGACATCATGACGCGCGGCGAATCCGCCGGTCGACTGATCGACATGGTCATGAAGTTCGTCGGCCACATCAAGGGCGGCCTGGCGGTCAGCACCGCCTCCGCCTGCACCCTCTTCGGCGCCGTTTCCGGTTCCACCCAGGCGACCGTCGTCGCCGTCGGCTCGCCGCTCCGCCCGCGCATGCTGAAGGCCGGCTACAAGGATTCCTTCGTCCTCGCCCTGATCATCAACGCCAGCGACATCGCCTTTCTCATTCCGCCGAGCATCGGCATGATCATCTATGGCGTGATCTCCTCCACCTCGATCTCGGAACTGTTCATCGCCGGCATCGGACCGGGCCTGCTTCTGCTGGTGCTCTTCAGCGCCTATTCCATCGCCTATGCCAGCATCAACAACGTGCCGACCGAACCGAAGGCGAGCTGGAGCGAGCGCCTTCAGTCCGTGCGCAAGGCGCTCTGGCCGCTCGGCTTTCCCGTCATCATCGTCGGCGGCATCTACGGCGGCATCTTCAGCCCGACGGAGGCAGCGGCGGCCTGCGTACTCTATGCCGTCATCCTGGAATTCGCCGTCTTCCGCTCGCTGAACGCTCCCGACATCTACCGCATCGCCAAGTCGACTGGCCTCATCACCTCCGTCGTTTTCATCCTTGTCGGCGCCGGCGCGGCCTTTTCCTGGGTGATCTCCTTCGCCCAGATCCCCCAGGCGATTCTCGGCGCCGTCGGCATCGCCGAAATGGGGCCCAAAGGCGTTCTCGCCATCATCTCCATCGCCTTCTTCGTCGGCTGTATGTTCGTCGACCCGATCGTCGTCATTCTCGTGCTGGTGCCGATCTTCGCGCCGGTGGTGAAAACCGTCGGTCTCGATCCGGTCCTCGTCGGCACCATCATCACCCTGCAGGTGGCGATCGGCTCGGCGACACCGCCCTTTGGCTGCGACATCTTCACGGCGATTGCGATCTTCAAACGACCCTACATCGAGGTCATTCGCGGCATTTTTCCTTTTACGATGATCCTCCTGCTCGTATCCGTGCTGCTCATCTTCTTCCCCCAGATCGCGCTCTTCCTGCGTGATGTGGCCTTTCGCTAGATAAGGAGCAACCAATGTACGATCGGATCCTGGTCGCCATGGACGGCTCGGAGGGCGCCCACGAAGCCCTCCGCCACGCAGTCGCGCTGCAGAAGGTGAGCGGGGGCGAACTTCTCATTCTGACGGTCTTTCGCCATCACAGCCTTCTGGAAGCCTCAATGTCGATGGTCCGGCCGCAAGACCCGGAAAACCTCGACGACGCCATGCGTGGCTATGCAAGGGAAATCGCCGAGGCGGCGAAGGCGGAGGCGCACGAGGCCGGCAGTCCCAACGCCCGTGCCTTCGTCAAGGGCGGCCAGCCGTCGCGCACGATCATCGCCTTCGCCGATGAGCACAAGGTTGACCTCATCGTCGTTGGCAGCCGCGGTGTTGGCGACATTGGCGGCTACCTTCTCGGCAGCGTCTCGCACAAGGTAACTAGCCTCGCGAAATGCCCTGTTCTTGTGGTCTAGGAGCTGCATCAGACCACGCGACTGGCACTGCCACACACCTGGTCCGACTGGAGGGAGACAAGAGAATGGCGACGGTTCCGATCACGCTTTCTCCACGAAACCCCGCCTTCGAGGCACCGACGGCGACAGCGCGCCTCGGCCTCATCGTCCTGGCGACCGACCTGACATCGGAGAGTGACGCCGCGCGGCTTCTGCCGCCCGACGCACGCCTCCACGTGACCCGCGTCGCCTACGAGAACCCGACGACGCCGGAAAACCTCGCCCTCATGGCTCCGCGTCTTACCGATGCGGCAAGCCTTCTCGTGCCCGGCATGCCCCTTGCCGCGATCTGTTACGGCTGCACCTCCGCCTCCGTCACCATCGGCGACGACGTGGTCGCCGAGGCGATCGGCGCGGCGCGGCCGGGCGTTCCCGTTGTCACGCCGAGCGCGGCCGCCCGCCAGGCCTTCGCCGCCCTCGGCGTCCGCCGCCTGGCGATCCTCACCCCCTATCTGGAAGAGACCAGCCGGCCGATGGCGGAGTATTTCGTCCGGCACGGCTTCGACGTCACCGCGCTTCATTGCTTCGGCCTCGCCGACGATCGCGAAATGGCGCTCGTCAGAGCCGAGAGCATCGTCGCGGCGGCCCTCGCGGTCGACAATCCGCAAGCCGAGGCGCTGTTCCTCTCGTGTACGGCGCTGCCGGCCCTTCCCGTCATCGCCGAAATCGAACGGCTGACGGGAAAGCCCGTCGTAACCTCCAACCAAGCGAGCGGCTGGGCGATGCTGCGCCACGCCGGGCTCGCCGCACCGAACGGCTACGGCCGGCTTTTCGCTGAGGATCTTCCCGTCTCCACGCCGGCGGTACCGGCATGACCGCTCGTCCCTCGTCCACCTGCGTGCTGCCGGTCGGCCTCGACGATATCCGCCAGGCCCGTGCCCGGATCGGCGACCGCGTTCGCACGACACCGCTCGAGGCCTCGCCAACGCTGGCCGAGATCGCCGGTGTTCCGGTTTCGCTGAAGCTGGAGCACATGCAGATCACCGGCTCGTTCAAGCTGCGCGGTGCGACGAACGCGGTTCTCCGCCTGAGCGACGACGAACGTGCCCGCGGCGTTGTCGGCGTGTCCACCGGCAATCACGGCCGCGCGCTCGCCCGCGCCTCCCGTCTCGCCGGCATCCGCTGCATCATCTGCCTGTCGGAACTGGTGCCGCAGACCAAGATCGACGGCATCCGGGCACAGGGCGCGCAGGTTCGCGTCGTCGGCCGCTCGCAAGACGAAGCGCAGACGGAAGTCGACCGGCTGATCGCAGAACACGGGATGACCATGATCCCGCCGTTCGATCATCCCGCCGTCATCGCCGGCCAGGGAACGCTGGGCCTGGAAATCGCCGCCGAGGCGCCAGACATCGCGACCTTGCTCGTGCCGCTGTCCGGCGGCGGGCTGATCGCCGGCGTCGCCGCGGCGATGAAGGCGTTAAAGCCGGAGGTTCGCATCGTCGGCCTCTCCATGGAGCGCGGCGCAGCGATGATCGAGAGCCTGAAGGCCGGCCGGCCGGTAAAGGTGGAGGAAGCGCCCTCGCTCGCCGACTCCCTCGGTGGCGGCATCGGCCTCGACAATCACCATACCTTTCGGATGGTGAAGACCCTCGTCGACGACACGATAACGCTGACGGAAGCGGAAATCGCCGCCGGCATGCGCCATCTCTACCGCGAGGAACGCCAGGTGGTGGAGGGCGCGTCCGCCGTCGGCGTTGCGGCGATTCTCGCCGGCAAGCTTCGCCTGGCAGGGCCAACGGTCGCCCTCGTCACCGGCCGGAACGTCGACATGAATCAGCATTTCCAGGTCATTTCCGCCGAAGAACACGATACCGAGCGGGAGAGGGCCTGGGGATGACTGCCGTTCGCATCCTGACCGAGACGATGCTGCGAGCCCTTGTCCCTCTCGACCGGGAGGCCGTCGCCTGCATTGAGACCGCCTTCATCGCCCTTGCCGGTGGCGCTGTCGTCATGCCTCCGGTGCTGTCGATGGCGATCGCCGAACACAACGGCGAGGTCGACGTGAAGACCGCCTATGTGCCCGGCCTCGACGGCTTCGCCATCAAGGTCTCGCCCGGCTTCTTCAACAATCCGAAGATCGGCCTGCCGAGCACGTCCGGGCTTATGATTCTTCTGTCCAGCCGGACCGGCCGGGTCGAGGCGCTGCTCCTCGACAACGGATATCTAACCGATGTCCGCACCGCCGCCGCCGGCGCCGTCGCCGCCCGCCATCTTGCCCGCCCTGACGCTTCGCGCGCGGCAATCCTCGGCGCCGGCATGCAGGCCCGTCTGCAATTGCACGCGCTGTGCCTGGAACGCCCCATCCGGGAGGCGACGATCTGGGCGCGCGAGGCGGCAAGGGCACAAGCTCTCGCCGACGAGATCGGCCCCGCACTCGGCATTTCCGCGCGCGCCACGGACGATCGCGAGGCAGCCGTGCGCGCCGCCGATATCGTCGTAACGACGACGCCGTCGACGGAGCCTCTCGTCGAGGCCGACTGGCTCCGGCCCGGACAGCACCTCACCGCCATGGGATCCGACCAGCACGGCAAGACCGAACTCGCACCCGACTGCCTTTCCCGCGCCGACCTCTACGTTCCCGACCGGCAGTCCCAGACCGCCGTCATCGGCGAACTCGCCGGCGCCATTGCCGCCGGCATCACTTCCCCGGGCGCAACCTTTGCCGAACTCGGCGCCGTCGCCGCCGGCAAGGCCAGCGGACGCCCAGGCGACGATGCCATCACCATTTGCGACCTGACCGGAACCGGCGTGCAGGATACCGCGATCGCCGCGCTCGCCTGCAAGCGCGCCGTCGAGGCCGGCGCCGGTATCGAACTCGCCATCTGAGTCACGAGCAATAGGAAAAACGCAGCAATGCCGCATCCGAACCCGCCCTTTTCGCGCACAGAATATGATGACCGCATTGACAGGACCCGCCACGCGATGATCGAAAGGGGCGTCGATCTCATCGTCGTCTCCGACCCGTCCAACATGGCCTGGCTCACCGGCTATGACGGCTGGTCGTTCTACGTCCACCAGTGCGTGCTCCTCGGCCTCGACGGCGCGCCGCTCTGGTTCGGCCGCAGCCAGGACGCCAATGGCGCCCGCCGCACCTGCTTCATGGACGACGACGCCATCCTCAGCTACGCCGACTGCTACGTGCAATCGCAAGAGCGCCACCCGATGGACGTCCTCGCCGATATCATCGCCGCGCGCGGCCACGGTATGGCGAGAATCGGCGTGGAGATGGACAATTACTGGTTCTCCGCCGCCGCCTTCGCCTCGCTGCAGAACCATCTGCCGGACGCGCGCTTTGCCGATGTCACCGGCCTCGTCAACTGGCAGCGGGCGGTGAAGTCCGAAACCGAACTGACCTACATGCGCAACGCCGCTCGGATCGTGGAGCGCATGCACACGCGTATCCTCGACGTGGTCGAACCGGGCATGCGCAAATGCGATCTCGTCGCTGAGATCTACGACGCCAGCCTGCGCTTTGACCCTGTAACCGGCTGCGGCGGCGACTATCCCGCGCTCGTCCCGCTTCTGCCGTCCGGCACCGACGCCGCCGCCCCGCATCTGACCTGGGACGACCGGCCGATGAAATCCGGCGAGGCGACCTTCTTCGAGATCGCCGGCGTCTATCGCCGCTACCATTGCCCGTTGTCGCGCACCGTGTTCCTCGGCAAGCCCTCGCAGACCTTCCTCGACGCGGAAAAGGCCGTGCTGGAAGGCATGGAGGCGGGCCTCGCCGTCGCCCGCGCCGGCAACTTGTGCGAGGACATCGCCAACGCCTTCTTTGCCGTCCTCAACCGCTACGGCATCGAGAAGGACAACCGCACCGGCTATCCGATCGGCATCTCCTATCCGCCCGACTGGGGCGAGCGCACCATGTCGCTGCGCCCCGGCGACCGCTCCGTCCTGGAGGAGAACATGACGTTCCACTTCATGACCGGCCTGTGGATGGACGACTGGGGCCTGGAGATCACCGAAAGCATCGTCATCGGCCGCGACGGACCGGAGTGCCTCGCCGATGTCCCCAGACGGCTCTTCGTCAAGGATTGAGCGCCATGCAAATCCACCACATGCAACCCGACGTGATGCAGGACAGCCCGGCCACCCGGCCGGCCGCGCAAGAGCGCGCGAACCCGATCGCACCGACGATCCCACTCGACCAGCCCGGCGTCCACCATGGCTTCCTGCGCCTGCCCTACAGCCGTGACGATTCGGCCTGGGGTTCGGTGATGATCCCGATCTCGGTCATCGCCAACGGCGAGGGGCCGACGGCGCTCTTCACCGGCGCCAACCACGGCGACGAATACGAGGGGCCGGTGGCCCTCAACGATCTCGCCCTGACGCTCGATCCGGCATCCATCCATGGCCGGGTCATCATCGTGCCGGCGTTCAACTACCCCGCCTTCCTCGCCGGCACCCGCACCTCGCCGATCGACCGAGTGAACCTCAACCGCATCTTTCCCGGCCGGCCCGACGGCACGGTCACCCAGAAGATCGCGGACTTTTTCGCCCGCACGCTCGTCCCCATGTCCGATGTCGTCCTCGACATCCACGCCGGCGGCAAGACGCTGGATTTCCTGCCCTTCGCCGCGTCCCACGTGCTCGACGACAAGGCGCAGGAAGCGGCGTGCGCGGCCGCCATGCGGGCCTTCAACGCACCCTATTCCATGCAGATGCGGGAAATCGACAGCGCAGGCATGTACGACGACCTCGTCGAAGCCGCCGGCAAGGTCTTCGTGACCACCGAACTCGGCGGCGGCGGCACCGCGACCGCCCGCTCCATCGCAATCGCCAGGAAAGGCGCCCGCAACCTCCTCATCCACGCCGGCATCCTTGACGAGGAGCCCGAAACCGCCCCAAGCATCAATCTCGTCATGCCGGACGACGCCTGTTTCCTTTTTTCCCAGGAAGACGGCCTGATCGAACCCCTTGCCGACCTCGGCGACCCCGTGCGTGCCGGCGATCCCATCGTCCGCATCTGGCGCAAGGACCGCACCGGAACACCGCCGATCGTCTATCGCGCCGGCCGCGACGGCCTCCTTGCCGCTCGCCATTTCCCCGGTCTCGTCAAGGCCGGAGACTGCCTGACGGTCATCGCCATTCCAGACCCTGTCGAAGGCTGAAACCCCGAACACGGCAACGCCGGACGGGCGAGGCGGAACCGCAGGGCCGGCGCCGTTTCGCGACGACCTGTCGGAAACATTTCAAGAAGCGCCTTGGGAGGGCGAAAAACACGCCACGCGCCCGTATTTCCGGCGCGAAGAACAGGCAGCGTGCCTGCGAAGACGGCTTTGAAGTTCCGCTGTTCCTTGGAAAAAATCTTGCAATTGCTATTCATTCGCATTAGTAACTTTTGCTGAAACACGCATGTCCAATCGTGCTCTCAGGAAGGAAGTCTGATGCAACACACGCTGAGCGAAACACTCGCGCGCGCCGTCGGAACGGCCGGTCTCGTGGCCGGCGTTCTGTGGGGGGCGCCCGCACTTGCCGACGACAAGGCGGTTCTGGAGACCTACGCCAATATCGCCGAAGCCGGCTATCAAGATTCGCTCAAAACGGCGAAGGCGCTGGACGCTGCGATCGATGCCCTGATCGCCAATCCCACCGATGAGACGCTGGCTTCCGCCAAGACGGCATGGCTCGCCGCCCGCGTGCCGTACCAGCAGACCGAGGCCTACCGCTTCGCCAACCCGATCGTCGATGACTGGGAGGGCAAGGTGAACGCCTGGCCGCTCGACGAGGGCCTGATCGACTACGTCGACGCCGACTTCTACGGCATCGAATCCGACGAAAACGCGCTTTACACCGCCAATGTGATCGCCAACAAGACGATCACCATCGACGGCAAGAAGATCGACGTTTCCAAGATCACCCCGGAGCTGCTTGCCGACACGCTGCACGAGGCCGCCAACAACGAGGCCAATGTCGCCACCGGCTATCATGCCATCGAGTTCCTGCTGTGGGGCGAGGACACCAACGGCACCGGTCCGGGCGCCGGCGCCCGTCCGGTCACCGATCTCGACCCGAAGAACTGCACCGGCGGCAATTGCGACCGCCGCGTTGCCTACCTCAATGCCGCTTCCAAGCTTCTCGTCTCCGACCTGGAGGACATGGTCGCGGCCTGGGGGCCGGACGGCAAGGCCCGCGCGGAGGTCGAGGACGGCACGCTTGAGCAAGGCATGACCCGCATCCTGACCGGCATGGGCTCGCTCTCCTACGGCGAACTGGCCGGCGAGCGCATGAAGCTCGGACTTCTCCTCAACGATCCGGAAGAAGAGCACGACTGTTTCTCCGACAACACCTACAATTCGCACTACTATGATGCGATGGGGATCCGGAACGTCTATCTCGGCAAGTACACCCGCGTTGACGGCACCGTCGTCGAGGGGCCGAGCCTGTCGGAAATCGTCAAGGCCAAGGATGCAGACCTCGACAAGGAACTGACGGCAAAGCTTGACGCCACCATGGCCGCCATGACCAAAATGAAGGCCCGGGGTGAAACGGTGGAGGCCTACGACCAGATGATCGGCGAGAACAACGACGAGGGCAACGCCGTCGTCCAGGCGGCCATCGACGCCCTGATCGACCAGACCCGGTCCATCGAGCGTGTCGTCGCCAGCCTCGACCTCGGCCAGATCGAGCTTGAAGGCTCCGACAGCCTCGACGACCCGAACGCCGTTTTCCAGTAAGGCTTTGTTCCGGCAATGATCGTCTGCAGCTGCAACGTCATCAGTGATCTCGAAGTCGAGGAGGCCGTTCTCGGCCTCCTCCAGGAGGATCCCTGGCGCCTCATCGTCCCCGGTCGCGTCCTGCACGCGATCGGCCGGCGGGGTGAATGCTGCGGCTGCTACCCGACCCTTCTGACGATCATCCAGCGTGTGACGGAGCGTTTCCATCACACGCTCCAAACGGCGGAAGAGGAACGGGCGGCATTCCTCGCCGCCTTGCGCAACGAACATTCGCGCATTGAACGGACCCGCCGCGCCCGGCGCCGGTCGGCGGCGCGGATGCGGCGGCGCACCATCGCCGCGTGAGTGTTCGGTAGCCCCTGGCCGCCGACGAATTTTCCAATCCTTTGCATCATACGCACTTTCCCGGTATTTAGTTTGGAACGATTCAAATTCCCCAACCGGATAAAGGCACCGCGCAATGAAGGGCGATCCCAAAGTCATCGAATGTCTGAACGAAGCGCTATTCCTGGAGCTTGCAGCGATCAACCAGTACTGGCTGCACTATCGCCTGCTGGACGATTGGGGCTATGCCCATCTCGCCAAGAAGGAACGCGCGGAATCCATCGAGGAGATGGAGCATGCCGACAAGATCGTCGAGCGGATCATCTTCCTGGAAGGCCACCCCAATCTTCAGACGCTGGCGCCGCTGCGCATCGGCCAGTCGATCAAGGAAGTGCTGGAAGGAGATCTCGCCGCCGAATACGAGGCGCGGAAGGCCTATGCCAACTCGCGCGGCATCTGTCGCGAGGCCGGGGACTACGTCACCATGGAGCTTTTCGAGAGCCTGCTGAGCGACGAGGAGGAACATATCGACTTCCTGGAGACCCAACTCGGCCTTCTCGAGGACATCGGCGAGCAGAACTACGGTCAGCTCAACGCCGCCTCGGCCGCCGGCTCGGACTGAGCCGGGAACGGGTAGCGGTTCAGGGTCTCACTTCGGCCCCAGCGAGACAGGGTGTGGCGGTTGCCGCCGCACCACTATGGGTTTCGGGCGGACATGATCGTCCACCATTTCGCGCGGAGTGCAGCCGATGATCGCCCGCGCCTCCCGCCCGGCTTTTGGCAAAATCCCCGGCAAAGCCTCCACCATCGCCGCGATCGCCGTCTGCGGCTCTCTCGCTGCCGTGATCGCCATCGCGGCCGGCTCTCTCGCCGGCGCCGGGAAACCCGTTCGCGACGACTTGTCCCCAGAGGACCGCGCCCGCGTCGCGGCCATCACCGCGCCGACAACGACCTTCGAGGCCCCCGAACGCTACGAACGGATGGCCGGCGGCGCCGGCACATCGCTGAAACCGGTCTCGCGCGACAGCTTCTCCACCGCGCTCGCCAACACCGATGCGAAAACGAAATTCGACATCGCGCTCGGCGAAAGCCTCTTTGAAAAGCTCTGGGTCTCCTCGCCGGCGACAACCCGTGCCTCCGACGGCCTTGGCCCGCGGTACAATGCCCGCGCCTGCGCCGGCTGCCACCCCCGCGACGGCCGCGGCGACGCCCCCTCGACGAACAATGGCGATGGCGTCGATGTCGGCTCCCTCATCCTCCACCTCTCCATCGCCCCGCGTACGGCCGAGGAGCGGGAGGCCATCGCCAACCGCCGCCTCGCCGCGATCCCCGACCCTGCCCTCGGCCGGCAATTGCAGACACGCGCCGTTCCCGGCCTGCCGCGCGAAGGCACGCTGGCGATCGGCTACACCGAGATCCCCGTCGCCCTTTCCGGCGGTGAAACCGCGACGCTCAGGAAACCGGCCTACGCCATCGCCGGCGCCGACCGCGGAGCCGATGCAGCGCCGCTTCTCGTCTCGCCGCGCCTTGCTCCCGCGCTCCCCGGCCTCGGCCTTCTGGAACAAGTCCACGAGGCCGACATCCTCGCCCTCGCCGATCCCGGCGACCGCGACGATGACGGCATTTCCGGTCGGCCGAGCCGGGTCCGCGATCCCGAAACCGGCGCGCTGCTCCTCGGCCGCTACGGCTGGAAGGCGAGCCTGCCGAGCGTGAGGATACAGTCGGCCGATGCCTTTTCCGGCGATATCGGCATTTCCACACCGCCCTATCCGGCCGCCGCCGGCGATTGCACCCCGCGCCAGACCGAGTGCCTGGCGATGCCGACGGGCGTTAATGCCGACCTCGGCGCCGTCGAGGCGCCCGATCCCGTACTCGCCCTCGTCTCCACCTATGTCGGCCATCTCGCGCCTCCCGCCCGGCGCAACCTCGCCGACCCAGACGTGCTGCGCGGCAAGCGCCGGTTCCATGAGGCCGGCTGCGCGGCCTGTCACCGGCCGAAGTTCGTCACCCGGCGCGATGCCCCCGATCCCGCCCAGCGGTTTCAGCTCATCTGGCCCTATTCCGACCTCCTCTTGCACGATATGGGACCAGGCCTTGCCGACGACCGCCCCGTCGGCGATGCTTCCGGCCGCGAATGGCGCACCGCACCCCTGTGGTCGATCGGACTTGCAAAGACGGTGAACCCGAAGACCGGTTTCCTCCACGACGGCCGCGCCCGCACCCTGCTGGAGGCGGTTCTGTGGCATGGTGGCGAGGCCCGCGCCGCGCGCGATGCCGTTGTCGCCATGGATCCACGGGATCGCGCCGCCCTGATCCGCTTTCTGGAGTCCCTTTGATGCGCCTTGCCCGAGCCTTCGCTCTCCTTCTCTCTCTCTCCGCCGGCGCGCCCGCGCTCGCCGCCGAGACGGCAACGCCGTTCGCCACCATTGCCGATAAGGCGATCACGGATGTCATCCGGCCCGGATACGACCGGCTGGACGAAGCCGGTGGCGACATGGAAGTCGCCATGGGTGAACTCTGTGCCCATCCCGGCGAGGCGCGCCTCGATGCCGCCCGCGACCGCTTTTCCCACCTCGTCGAAGCCTGGTCGCGGATCGAGCTCATCCGTTTCGGCCCGGTGCGCGAGGACTACCGCTATGAGAAAATCCTCTACTGGCCCGACCGCAAAGGCCTCGGCCGGCGACAGGTGCGACAGATCCTGAAGGACCACGATCCCGATGCCCTCGACGTTGCCGACCTGAGGGGAAAGAGCGTCGCCGTCCAGGGCCTCGGCGCACTGGAGTTCGTGCTCTTCGGCAAGGGCGCGAACGGCCTGATCCAACGGCCGGCGGAGAACGCCCCCGCCTACCGCTGCCACTACGGCCTCACCATAGCCGGCGCAATCCATCAGACGGCAAGCGAACTCGTCGCGGCCTGGAAGAACGACACCGGCTATCCGGCACTGATGCGCGCGCCCGGCCCAGACAATCCCGTCTATCAGGCCGAGGACGAGGTGGTGCGCGAACTCCTCCGCTCCATGACCGAGGAACTGCAGTTCGCCCGCGACATCAAGCTCGCCCGACCGCTCGGCGAGAGCGCCGACAAGGCCCGCTACAAGCGCGCGCCGTTCTGGCGTTCCGGCTTGACGCTGACGGCGGTCTCCGCCAATGCCCACTCGGTCGGCACCATGTTCAAGAAAGCCGATTTCGCCGCCGCGCTTCCCGAAGAGGAACATTGGCTCGGCGGCTCGATTTCCTTCGAGCTTGCCCAGGCGCAGAAGACGCTCGCCCGCATAGACCAGCCCGTCGAACGGATGTTCATCGACAAGAACGCCCGCGATCTTCTCGCCGTCGCCATCATCGCCTTGAACGGCGCGGGCGAGGCGATCGGCGGCCACTACGCCGGAGCGACGGGCCTCACCGTCGGCTTCAACTCTCTCGACGGCGACTGAGCGGCCGGAGAGCCCCCAAAAATGCAGCCCACGCACCCCCCAATGCACACCATGATCACCCGACGCGACCTCCTTGCCGGCCTGGCCGGCACCTCCGCCCTCGTCGCCCTTTCCGGCCCGGCAGCGCTCGCCGGCGAGACGACAGGCTACGTCACCACCTGCCGCCGTCCCGACGGGACCTTCGCACTCGTCGTCCTGACGCGCGGCGGCGAGATCCTCCACGAGGCACCGACCGGCCACCGCTGCCACGATCTGGCGCTGTCGCCGGGCGCAACGCCGCAGGACGGAACCGCCGTTCTCTTCGCCCGTCGGCCGGGCCGCTTCGCCCTTGTCCTTAACCTCGCGACGAGAACGCTCACGCATACGATCCTCGCCGCCGAGGGCCGACACTTCTACGGCCATGGCTTCTTTTCCGCCGACGGCCACCTCCTCTACGCGACGGAGAACGCCTACGATGAGGAAAAGGGCGTGCTCGGCGTCTATGACGTCGCTGCAGGCTATCGCCGCATCGGCGAACTTTCGACCGGCGGCATCGGCCCGCACGAGGCGATCCCGATGGCCGACGGCCGCACCCTCGCCGTCGCCAACGGCGGCATCCTGACCCACCCCGATTTCGGTCGCCGCGAATTGAACATCGCCACGATGACACCCTCGCTCGCCTATGTGGACGCAGAGACCGGCGACCTCATCGAGCGGGTCAAACTTCCCGCCGACAAGCATCAGCTCTCGATCCGCCACATCGGCGTCGACCGCTTCGGCGCGGTCTGGTTCGGCTGCCAGTATCTCGGCCCCGCCGGCGACGCGACGCCGCTCGTCGGCCGTCACACGCCGGGCGGCGAAGCGCGGCTCGCTCCGGCGCCGGACGCGGTCGTCAACGGCCTCCACCGCTACATCGGCGCCGTCGCCGTCAACCGCTCCGGCACGCGCGTCGCGGCGACGAGCCCGCGCGGCGGCGCCCTCGTCGTCTTTGCGGCAAAGACCGGCGACTTCGTCAAGCGCGTGCCGCTCGCCGACACCTGCGGCCTCGCGCCGGGCTATGCCGACGACTTCCTCTTCTCCAATGGCCTCGGCGCATTGAAGGCAAGCAGCGGCGGCTTGATTCGCCACGAGGGCTACGCCTTCGACAACCACATGCGATCGTTCGGATGAAGAGCAATCATTCCTCTAACGCAAAGGGAATGACGACATCAATACCGCTCCCAGGCGCAGCGGCTGACGCGGATCATGCGCGCGCCGCGCCCAGCGCCCGGGTCGTGCCGCACCATGCGCGACGGGCACAGCCGCGCCTTCAGCGACTCGTATCGCCCATCGGGAGCGGCGGAGACCGAGACGGCAGGCACCCTGTCAAAGGGCAACGCCTCGCGCCCCTCCGCCTTGCCCGCGACCGGCCCGGAGAAGGCGGCGATCGCGCCGGCGAGCGCAATGACGGCAATCGCCGCGACCAGCATACGGTCGGCGTCCCGGGCAATGGTGGATTTCGTCATCAGGCTCTCCTACGGCATCCTTGTCCCGCGCGGCTCCGGTATCGCCGCCCGCGTCTTTCCCTTTCGTGCTACCGCACGCTGCGCCACGGCGATGTGATCGCCATCACGCCGCGATGCTTCTGGACCGAAGTCCCCAAACGCCTTCGACGCTCATGAGGAACCGCCCATGTCCGCCTCCCTCTTCGCCACTCCGCACAGAACGCTCGCGGCCCTTCTCGCCGGCACGGCCATGATGGCCACCGCCGCGACATACGCCGTGGCCGGTGAGGCACCCAGGGCCGGCGCGCCCTTCGCCTCCGAGCACGGCCGCGACCATCCGCTCGCCGGCACGATCTGGTCGACGGCGACGAAAAAGCCGATGGACGAGGCGCAACTCGAGGAGGCGATCGCCGGTGCCGACCTCGTCCTTCTGGGCGAGCAGCACGACAATCCCGACCATCACCGCCTCCAGGCGCGCCTCATCGGCTCCCTCGTCGCCAAAGGCACGAAGCCAGCGATCGTTTTCGAGATGCTGACGGCCGACGAAAGGGACGCGCTCGGCGCCTTCATGGCGAGGCCTGACCGCAAGGCGGCCGATTTCGGCAAGGCCCTGACCTGGACCGAGCGCGGCTGGCCGGACTGGAAAATCTATCAGCCGATCATGGCGGAGGTCCTCAAGGACGGGCTCACCGTCCGCGTCGGCGATCTCGGCAAGGCAGCGCAGCGCGCGGTCGGCCGGCAGGGCCTCGGCGCCCTGCCGAAGGAATTCCGCACCCGCAGTGCTGTCGATACACCCCTCGGCGAGGCGCGCGAGGACGGGCTACTGACGCTCCTGGAAGAGTCCCATTGCCGGCTGGTCCCAAAAGAGGGGCTACGGCCGATGCTCGGGGTCCAGCGGGCCCGCGACGCCCATCTCGCCGACGCACTCCTAGCCGCCGACGCGGAAGCCGGTTCCGCTGTCCTCGTCAGCGGCAGCGGTCACGCCCGCAAGGACTGGGCGGTGCCGTTCTATGTCCACGCCCGCGCACCGGAAAAAACGCTCGTCACCGTCGCCTTCATGGAGGCCGACGATCCCGCCCGCACCGACCCGATGGCCTATCTTCCCGCGTCCACCGACGGGGAACCCGTCTTCGACTACATCTGGTTCACGCCCCGCGCCAACATCATCGATCATTGCGCGGAGCTGCGCGCACGCTTCCCCGATGGCATGAAGAGGAAGGACACCGACGAGGCGAAGGAAAAACCCGGCAGCGCGAACACCCCCGCCGGCAAGACGGAATGATCTCGCGAACCGGCGGGCATTCCTGTTGGATAAGGCATCAAGGAGCGGAAGGGCCTAGACCGGCGGTCATGCCGCGTCGACGCCGACGGATCTGACCATGACCGAAACGTTACACGCGCTTTTTCTTGCCTGGACGGCCTATGCCGTCGGCGTTGCGACGCCCGGGCCAGCAACGATCTTGATCGCCAACACCTCAATGGCCCACGGCCGCCGCAACGGTCTCGCCGTCGCTTTCGGCGTCATGGTCGGCTCCTGCCTTTGGGGAACGCTCGCGGCAACGGGCCTTGCCGTCGTCCTGACCACCTATGGCTGGCTCGCCGGCACGTTTCGCATCGCCGCCGGGCTCTATCTTCTCTATCTGGCATTCGGCGCGGGCCGCAAGGCGATCAGCAATGCGCCTCTCCTCACCGCGCCTGCCGCCGGACGCCGCCTCAGCGGCGACTTTCGCCGCGGGCTCCTCCTCCACCTAACCAACCCCAAGGCCGTCTTCGTCTGGCTGGCGACCATCAGCCTCGGCATGCCGGTCGGCGCGCCCGCCGGCCAGGCGTTCCTCGTGGTCAGCACCTGTGTGCTTCTGGGAGTCCTGATCGTCGCCGGCTACGCCGTCCTCTTCGCAACGCCGCGCGCGCAAGGCGCCTACCGGCGGGCGAAACGCTGGATCGAGGGCACGACGGCGCTTATCTTCGGCGCGGCCGGGATTGCGCTTCTCGCCAAGCGCTGAGCGAAAAGCCCCCTAGAGCGCCTCACCGCGCAACAGCCTCGGCACCTCGCCGCCAAGCCCCGCCGCCTCGGAGATGAAGTAGCGCTTGAGGAACGGCACCCGGTCAACAAGGCCTAGGCCGACGTCGCGGATGATCCTTAGGGCGTCGTTGTCGTTGGAAAAGAGCCGGTTCAGCACGTCGGTGACAACGCCCATCTGCCAGGTGTCGAACCGCCGCCAGCGCTCGTAGCGCTCCAGCACCGCCATCGACCCGATATCGATGCCGATACGGTTCGCTTCGACGACCACCTCGGCAAGGGCCGCGACGTCCCTGAGGCCGAGATTGAGGCCCTGGCCGGAAATCGGATGAATGCCGTGGGCGGAATCGCCGGCAAGCGCGAACCGTGGCCTGACGAAATCACGCGCCAGCTGCAATCCAAGGGGGAACGCCTGGCGCGGTCCGTCGAGCCTCAAGGCGCCGAGGTGCTTGCCGAAGCGCCGCTCCAGTTCCAATTCGAAGGTAAATTCGTCTCCTGAGACGAGCCGTTCGGCCTCCAGCCGCCGCTCCGTCCACACCAGCGACGAGCGATTGCCCGGAAGCGGCAGGATGGCGAACGGGCCCGACGGCAAGAAGTGCTCCTCCGCCCGGCCGTTGTGCGGCTTCTCGTGCGCCACAGTCGTCACGATGCCGGACTGGTCGTAGGTCCATTTCACCGTCTGGATGCCGATAAGGTCGCGCAACCGCGAGCGCACCCCGTCAGCAGCGACGAGGAGCCGCGTCGTCCTCTCCGTGCCGGAGGCGAGCCGCACGGTAACGGCGCTTTCCTCAACCGTGAAATCATCGACGGGCGCGGCGGAGAGAATTTCCACGCCCGCCGCCTCCGCCGCCTCGATAAGCGAGGCAACGAGGTCGCGGTTGTAGAGCATGTAGGCGAAGGGCTCGCCCTCGCCGACATCGCCGGAAAAGGTCAGGAACACCGGCCGGACCGCATCGCGCGTGCGGCTGTCCGTCACCACCATGTCGCGGATCGGCTGCGCCTTCTCTGCGATCGGCTGCCAGACGTCGAGCTGGCGAAACATGCGGATCGCGGCGGCGGCAAAGGCCGAGGCGCGCTCGTCCTTGGCAATCGCTTCGGGCGGCCGCGCATCGGCCACGGTGACGCGGAGCGAAGGATCGCCGCGCTTCAGCGCCAGGGCGAGCGAAAGGCCGACATAGCCGCCACCGGCGATGAAGACGTCGATCGGCGTTTCGGCGGAATTCGGCATCGGGGAACCTCCTTGGCTAGGCGGAGAGACGAGCGGACGGGTGGCCCGCCCCCGCCGGGAGCGCGGCCACAGGTTTCCCGCATTCGCCGCTCGATTTCCAGTGAAAATAGGAACGTCTGCGAAAAGCGCCAATGCCGGCGGCGCCGTCTTCGCCCCATGGCCATCTTTCCGCGGCCATCCCGACCAGCTATCTGTGAGATTCCTGCCGGCGCCGCCCGCGCGCCCGACGCCCCGCAAACCGAAGCCCGGCCCCAAAGGAATCGCCATGTCCGACGCCGTCGACACCCTGCTTTCGGTCCTCGACCTGGAGCCGCTGGAACACAATCTCTATCGCGGCCGGAGCCCGCAGGTCGGCTGGCAGCGGGTCTACGGCGGCCAGGTCATCGGCCAGGCACTCGTCGCCGCCTGGCGCACCGTCGACGACCGGCCGGTCCATTCGCTGCACGGCTATTTCCTCCGCCCCGGCGATCCCGCGGTTCCCATCGTCTATCAGGTGGAACGCCTGCGCGACGGTCGAAGCTTTGCCAACCGCAACGTCCTGGCGATCCAGCACGGCGAGGCGATCTTCTCCATGTCAGCCTCCTTCCAGACCGTCGAGACGGGGCTCGAGCACCGCAGCGCGATGCCGGACGTGCCCCAGCCGGAGGATCTTCCCGGCGAGAAGGAGGTGATCGCCAAATTCTTCCACAACGCGCCGGAGAACATCCGCCGCTACTGGGAGCGCGAGCGCCCGATCGAATTGCGCCCCGTCAACCTGGAACACTATGTCAGCGACAGGCCGTTCGATCCGGAGCAATACGTCTGGGTCCGCGCCTCCGGGCCCCTCCCCGACCGCCAGGATATCCACGACTGCGTACTGGCCTACGCCTCCGACATGACGCTGCTCGACACCGCGCTCTTCCCGCACGGGCGCTCCGTCTTCAGCCCCGACATCCAGGTCGCCAGTCTTGATCACGCCATGTGGTTCCATCGTCCCTTCCGCATCGACGACTGGCTCCTCTACGCCCAGGACAGTCCCAACGCCTCGGCGGCCCGCGGCTTCGCCCGCGGATCGCTCTTCACCCGCGACGGCACGCTGGTTGCAAGCGTCGCCCAGGAAGGCCTCACGCGCCCGCGCACGCGCTAGCATCCGCTCATGCACCCGGCTGCACCGGTTGCCATGATCACGGCAGGCGCCGCGCCGGCACGCCAGCCGCAGCGACACCCCGACCACGACCCACAACGCGGACAATATCGCCGGAACGACAGGAGAGAACGATGACGCAGGGACGGCCAACGATCGTCTTCCTCCCGGGGCTCTTGTGCGACGGCTTCGTGTGGCAGGCAGCGATCGACCGTCTGAACGGCGATTTCCGCTGCATTATCGCGACTGTCGCCGACAGCGACAGCATTCCGGCGATGGCCTCGCGAACGCTGGAGAAGACGCAAGGCCCGCTCTTCGTCGCCGGCCATTCCATGGGCGCCCGCATCGCCATGGAGATGGCCCGCCAGGCGCCGGACCGTGTCCGCCGCCTCGCCCTGCTGGACACCGGCATGCATCCTTACCAGCAGGGTGAGGAATTGAAACGGCTCGAACGCGTGGCACTTGCCTATGAAAAAGGCATGGCGGCGCTCGCCGAGGACTGGCTACCGGGCATGGTGCACCCCGTCCACCGCACCAACCGCAAGCTCATGGACGCCCTGACCGACATGGTCTGCCGGCAGACGCCGGAAAGCCATGAGCGCCAGATCCGCGCCCTGCTGGAGCGCCCCGATGCACGCGCCTATCTCGCGACCCTCGCCATGCCGACGCTCGTCGCCTCGGGCCGCCAGGACCAGTGGAGTCCGCTCTCCCGCCACAAGGCGATGGCCGAGACGATGCCCAACGCCCACCTCGAGGCCATCGACCAGGCCGCCCATTTTGCCCCGGTCGAACAGCCCGACGCCACCGCCGACCTCATCGAGCGCTGGGCGCGGGAAACCCGTGAACCCACCTGACAAACAGGCTCCACAACCCCCACGGCGTGGTCAATTGAAATTCGCGCTGAAGGAAATTAGCATCACAACAAGGATGACTGGCAACGAAGAGGACTTGAAATGGCGTTGCTACTGGGTGCGTTGATCGGTCTGGTTCTGACAGTGATCGGCTTGTTCCTTCCCGCATTCGATTTCAGCTTCGGTTTCTCGCAGGTTGACGCCCCATCCCTGATGGCGAAGTCGACGAACCTCTCGGTATGGATTGTGATCGGTGCCATCTGTACCGGCTTCGCCTTTCTCAACAGGGAATCCAAGAGCCTCGGCATTGTTTCCGCCTTCAATCTCGTGCTGATCGGTATCCTGTTCCTGGTTCCGGCCATCCCTGGCGACGCGACGACAGACAGCGCCAAACTGGGCACGGGATTGACAACGGTGATTATCGGGCTTGCGATCTGCATCGTCGTCAGCCTTGGAACGATCATGTCCCAGAAAGAGATGTGACGGCGCGAAAAAACCGAGCGTCGCCAACAGCCGGGTTATCGCCAACAAAAACGCCGCGACCGATCTCCGGCCGCGGCGTTTCCTTGAACAACGATGTGAGAGGCGCCTACTTCCACTCGCGGATGTCGACGAAGCGGCCGGCGATCGCCGCCGCCGCCGCCATCGCCGGCGAGACGAGGTGGGTGCGGCCCTTGAAGCCCTGACGGCCCTCGAAATTGCGGTTCGAGGTCGAGGCGCAGCGCTCGCCCGGCGCCAGCTTGTCGGCGTTCATGGCAAGGCACATGGAACAGCCCGGCTCGCGCCACTCGAAACCGGCATCGACGAACACCTTGTCGAGGCCCTCGGCCTCGGCCTGTTCCTTGACGAGACCGGAGCCCGGAACGACGAGCGCGTTGACGCTTTCCGCGACCTTGCGGCCGTTGATCATGGCAGCGGCGGCCCTCAGGTCCTCGATGCGGCCGTTTGTGCACGAGCCGATGAACACACGATCGACCGCGATGTCTGTCATCGGCGTGTTCGCCTCAAGCCCCATATAGGCGAGCGCACGCTCGACCGCCGCCCGCTTGCCGGCATCCACGATCGCCGCCGGATCCGGCGTCTTGCCGGTGATGGAGACAACGTTTTCCGGGCTCGTGCCCCAGGTCACGATCGGCGGCAGATTGCCGGCATCGAGCCGAATTTCCCGATCGAAATGCGCGCCCTCGTCGCTCTGGAGCGTTTCCCAGTACTTGACCGCCTGGTCCCAATGGGCGCCCTTCGGCGTCTTCGGCCGGTCCTTCAGATAGGCGAACGTTTTTTCGTCCGGCGCCACCATGCCGGCGCGTGCGCCGCCCTCGATCGACATGTTGCAGACCGTCATGCGGCCTTCCATGGAGAGCGCGCGGATCGCCTCGCCGGCATATTCGATGACCGAGCCGGTGCCGCCGGCGGTGCCGATCTCGCCGATGATGGCGAGAATGATGTCCTTCGCCGTCACCCCCTCATTGAGGGCTCCGTCGACGACGACGCGCATGTTCTTCGCCTTCGTCTGGATCAGCGTCTGCGTCGCCAGCACGTGCTCGACCTCGGAGGTGCCGATGCCGTGGGCGAGCGCACCGAAGGCGCCGTGGGTGGACGTGTGGCTATCGCCGCACACAATCGTCGTCCCCGGCAGGGTGAAGCCCTGCTCCGGGCCGATGATGTGCACCACGCCCTGCCGCACATCCATCTCGTTGTAGTATTCGATGCCGAACTCGGCCGCGTTCTTAGCCAGCGTGTCCACCTGCAGCGCCGATTCCGGATCGTCGATGCCGTGGGTCCGGTCGGTCGTCGGCACATTATGGTCAACGACGGCCAGCGTCTTCTGCGGCGCGCGGACCTGCCGATGGGTCATGCGCAGGCCTTCGAACGCCTGCGGGCTCGTGACCTCATGCACCAGGTGTCGGTCGATGTAGAGGAGACAGGTGCCGTCCGGCTGGGTGTCGACGACGTGATCGTCCCAAATCTTGTCATAGAGCGTTTTCGGCGCGGACATGAATACCTACTCCGTTTGTGGTGGGGCGGCGCGGTTCCGCCGCACAAGCCTGATCAGGAGGGTGTCTTAGGTAGCACGAGGCTCCCGGTCAAGCGAGGCGGGAGGCGAAACAGCCACGCGCAAGGCAGACGTATCGCCGGCAAGGATTCGATCTCGGACAAAAAAACCGGCCGCGAGGGGCCGGTTTTCAGGAATGCGCGAAGAAGCCGGTTACGGCTTATTCCTCGGCGGGCGCTTCCGCTTCGGCAGCAGCGGCAGCGGCAGCGGCTTCCTTGGCGGCAATCTTGGCCGCCTCGGCCTCGGCCTTGGCGTCCGCAACGGCCTTGCGGTCGGCGTCGTTCAGGCGGCGCGTGCGCACGTTGGTCGATTCCGCAATACGGGCCGACTTGCCGCGACGATCACGCAGGTAATAGAGCTTGGCGCGGCGGACCTTGCCGCGGCGAACCACCTCCACGCCCTCGACGAGCGGCGAGAATACCGGGAAAACACGTTCCACGCCCTCACCGTAGGAAATCTTGCGCACGGTGAAGCTCTCGTTGAGCCCGCCACCGGAGCGCGCAATGCAGACGCCTTCGAAGACCTGGACGCGGGTCCGGCTGCCTTCGGTCACACGCACGCTCACACGCAGCGTATCGCCGGCGGAAAACTCCGGCAACTTGCGTTTGGCGGCAATCTCGGCCATCTGCTCGTTTTCGAGTTCTTGAATGATGTTCACGGCTCGCACCCTTCTCGTCTCGTCATCGCGCTTGGGTCAAGTTTCAAGGCCGCGCCGTAGTGGCGCCGGTCCAACCGCGCGTCTCGTGTCGGAAAATCAGTGGACGTCCATACACTGATCACCACCCGTTGTCGATCCCTTTCTGTCGTTTTCGCGCGCGATCAACCCGGAAACAAGTCATCGTGAAAAGAATCCGCGTCATCACGCCCCCTGACACCCATTCACGAACCGCTATATGAATGGAAAGCGGCCGATATCGACTGACGGGATAACGCCGGAGACCGGACGCGGAACGAAAACCGGGAGGACGAAACGCCATGACGGTTGTGGACCGCACGCCGCGAACGATCGCGGCCGACGTAATTGCCTCGGCACGCCAGGCGCTCGACGGGCACGGGGTCTATGCCGCCGTCTCCTCGCGCGCGCGGCTCGCCCGCTTCATGGAACACCATGTCTATTCGGTGTGGGACTTCATGTCCCTCATCATGAGCCTCAAGGCCGAGGTTGCGCCGACGACGGTTCCCTGGACGCCGCATGGCGACGGCGCCATGCGGCGCTTCATCAACGAACTGGTGCTGGAAGAGGAATCCGACGAGGCCGGCCCCGCCAACGATGACGGGGAAATCCCCGGTTTCGCCAGTCATTTCGAACTCTATTGCAACGCCATGCGCGAGATCGGCGCTAACCCTGATCCGGCCCTTTCCTTCGTCGCGCTGGCGGAGAAGGACGGCATCGAGACCGCGCTTTCCTGTGCCATCGCGCCGGAGCCGGCACGGCGTTTCACCGCCACGACCTTCGGCTTCATCGCCTCCGGCAAGCCCCATTGCGTCGCCGCCGCGCTGGCGCTCGGACGCGAGCACATCATCCCGGACATGTTCCGCGCCTTTCTCGCCAAGATGGCGATCGGACCCGACGCAGCGCCGACCTTCCATTTCTATCTCAACCGCCACATCCATCTCGACGAGGATTTCCATGCTCCGCTATCGCTGAAGCTCCTCAACGCGCTGTGCGGGGGCGACGCGGAAAAGATCGCGGAGGCCGAAGAGGCGGCACGTCAGGCCGTCGCCGCCCGCATCGCCTTCTGGGACGGGGTCGAGGCCGCTCTCGGCGAGATCGAGAACTAAGACGTTTTCCGACAAATCGGCGGGCGCGTTCTTGGGGGCCCCTGATCCGGGAAACAATCGTGCCGGTTGTCCGGACGGGTGGGGTCAAACGGTCTCCCGCCCATAGGGAAACAGCATGACCTTCAGCGCTTCGCCGCTTCGGGCGATCGCGAACCCTTCCTGCGCTTTTGCCAAGGGCAGGCGATGGGTGATCATCCGGCGCAACTCTTCCGGATATTCCGAGAGGATGCCCGACGCCTTCGGCCAGCTCGTGCGCCGCGAGCCCCAGGACGCGCGCAGTTGCCTGGATGAGTGGGCGAACGCGGCGAGGTCGATACGAGGCGGCCGCGCATGAATGCCGCTCGCAACGAAAACGCCGCCCGGCCGCAAGACGCCCAGACCGTCAACGACGGACTCGGGCGGCTTTCAGGCGTTGCGTATCGCTCTTGTCAATGAACGCGGCGCGCGCGCCTTGCCCGCTTGGCAAGCTCGGCATTGACGGCACCCGGCAGGACAAAACACCGGTCGGCGGGAACCACGACCTCGCTGCTGAACTCGCCATCCCGGTGAAATCCGACAATCTCGCGGTTCACAAAATATTCCGAGCGCCAGATATTCCGAGCGCCAGATATTCCCAGCGTCCGGAACGGCAAAGCGGACAGACGCCGCAATGGACGGCGGGCCAGGCAGTCACCCGATCGCCGCAAGCATCGTCATCCCTCACGTCAGCATGAAGCCGCCGGCGACATCGCACACCTGGCCGGTGACGAAGGAGGCCTGCGGGGAAGCGAGGAAGAGCACCATGTTGGCAACGTCCTGTGGCGTACCAAGCCTGCGCAGCGGAGTCGCGGCGATGGCGTCTTCGTTGATATCCGATGCCACCGTGCGGATCATCGGCGTTGCGATACGGCCGGGCGCGACGGCATTGACGGTGACGCCGAATTCGCCGAGTTCGCCGGCCAGATGTTTCGTGAAGCCGATCAGCGCCGCCTTGCTTGCCGCGTAGTGTGCCGCGACGATCGGCGTGAAGGTCTTGCCCGCGGTCGACGCCATGTTGACGATGCTGCCGCTTCTCGCCTCCCGCATCGCCGGCGTCAGGTGCCTGGCGAGATTGAAGGCGCCACCGAGATTGACGCCGATCACCTCATGCCATTCCGCGGGGTCCATTTCCCAGATGCGGTGGGCGCGACCGTCATGCTTGGGAGAGATCCCGGCATTGTTCACCAGCACGCCGAAGTCGCCGCCGAGCGTCGCCCGCAGTTCGTCGAGCGCCCGGCCAACCTCGTCATAGTCCGCAACGTCGGCGATCGCGCCGGCGGCATCCGCGCCCGCTTCCCGCAGACGCGCTACGGTCAGCACCACATCGTCGGGCGTGCGATCAAGGACGGCAACCTTGGCGCCCGCTTGCGCAAACGCCGTCGCGATTGCCGCGCCGAGGCCACGGGCGCCGCCCGTAACGAGCACGGAGCGGTCATGAAATTGCGCTGCCATTCCTTCCTCCCGGATGTTTCGCGAGCCCCTTTTCGCCCACTCATCATGCACGGCAAGGAGCGCCCTATTGCCAAGGTAATCTATTATTTTTATATTATAAGTCAATTTGGTTATTTGAAAACTCGATGGGAAACACTGTTTATGAGAGGGATGCGTTTTGCAAAACGGCCAGCGCTCTGCCGAGAATGCGCGCCCCATTGACGGCTCCCGGGCCGGTGTCGCGTCCCATCGACCCCGACCAGAGCCTGGGCCCTATCGGAGGGAACACCTGAACGGAGTGATGGCGCTTTCGCCAGCATGCAGGGCGCCAGGTCGGCCGGGGCGGAGGGTCAGTAATGCCGGCCGAGAATGACTGTGGCGCGCTGCGCGGCCTCCACGACCGTCTTTGCGAGCGCATCAACCTCGCTGGTGGCCCGCTGGGCCGGAACCCATATGCCGACAGCCCCGACGACGCGGCCGCCTTCGTTGAAGAACGGAGCGGCGATGCCCACGATGCCGGCGTTGTATTCCTCGTTGTCGAGAGCCCATCCCCGTTCGCGAACACGCTCCAGCGTCTGCGCCAGGTCTTCCTTGATTGCCTCGTGCTGCGAAGGCGCGATGCCCGCGAGAGAGCGCTCGATCACCCGCGCCCGCGTCGCCTCATCGAGAAAGGCAAGCACAGCACGACCCGAGGACCGCACGTGCTCCAGACCCGTCAGGCCGACGAAAAGACCCGTCGCGCGCAATGCTTGACGCCCGTCCGCAAACGCAGTGAGAACCACCGAATCGTTGAGCAGAGTGGAAATGAATGCCGTTTCGCAGGTCATTTCGGCGAGCTCGGTGACGAAATCATTCATCTGCTTCTGCGTCGAGAAGCCCCGCCGGTAGGCATCGTAGAGAACCGCCGACTTGAAGCCGATACGCAGTTTCTGGTCGGTACCGCGCTCGATGTAGCCGCCAGCCAGAAGCGTGTTGAAGATATGGTAGCAGGTTGTGATGTTGACGCCGATTTCCTGCGCCACGTCCTTGATCGTCAACGGATGCGGCGAGGCGGCAACCACCTCGAGAAAATTAAGTGCCCGTTCGACGGTCTGCAAAGTTGCCACGTCATTCGTCCGCATCAGCTGGTTGGCCGCCCCGCCTCAGCCCGATCATCTGAACGTGCGGCGATCCCAACATATGAAATTTCATTGGTGATTTGAAACCGTTTCGGACAACCCGGAGGAGACATCCATGAATTCCAGCACCACAACGGACCAGCCCGTACGACAATTGACGGGAGCACAGGCCGTGGCGCAGGTCATTGCGGCGCAGGACCGCCCGATCGTCTACGGAATACCGGGCGGCTATACGATGCACATCTACGATGCGCTCCATGCCCACCGGGACCGCATCGCGACCCATCTGGTACGCCAGGAATCGATCGCGACCGTCATGGCCGAGGCCCAGGGCAGACTCACCGGCGACGTCGCCTTCGTCCTGGCACAGGGTGCCTGGGTTCTCGGCAACGCCAGTATCGGCATCATGGAAGCCCATCTCGGCGCGTCTCCCATGGTCATCCTGATCGATGCCACCGACGGCGGCGCCTATTCGCATCTGGGTCCCTATCAGGCCGGCTTCGGCGGCTACGGAGCCTATGACCTGCCCGCCGCGATGAAGGCCATTACCAAAAGGACCTTCGTTGCCAACGACCCGACGCAGGCCATGCAGATGACCCAACTGGCCATCAAGCATGCGACCACCGGCGAACCCGGGCCGGTTGCCGTGGTCTTTCACGGACGGTCGCTGTTCAACAGGATCAATCCCGAGGTCGAGCCACCCACCTATTTCGAGCGTTCCTACGCCTCGCCGTCCCAACCGGTCGCCAACCCCGCATCCCTTGACGCGGCGGCGGATCTTGTCCGCGCCAGCCAGCGGCCGGTCATCATAGCCGGCAACGGCGTTCGCCTTTCCAAGGCAGAAGCGGAATTGGCTGCATTTGCCGGCGCGATCGGCGCCCCCGTCGCCACCACCCCGGCGGGGAAAGGCACATTTGCGGAAAATGACGTCCTTGCCGTCGGCACCATCGGCGCCTTCGGCCACGACAGCGCGAACGCCACCGTCGGCGATGCCGATCTCGTTATCGCCATCGGAACCAAGCTTGGCGCGAGCGATACCGCAAATGTCCACCCGCAACTGATCAATCTGCAAAAGCAGCGCCTTCTCCAGCTCGATATCGAGCCCCTGAACATCTCCTGGACGTTTCCCGCCGACGTCGGCGTGCTCGCAGACGCGAAAGATGCCCTTCCGCGCCTCGGCGAACGCCTTTCCGGCTATCGCAGCAACGGTCTTGAGCGCGTGGAGGCCGCGCGCCGGAAATGGGGATATTTCGACCACCCCTTCGGCCCGGAGACCGCCAGGCTCAGCGCCCGCGACGTGGTGAGGAAACTCTCCCAAACCCTGCCCGAGAACACCGTCGTGACCTGCGACGCAGGCGAGAACCGGCTCTTTGTCCTGCGTGACTTCCAATCAAAGCGCGGCGGCACCGTGCTGCAGCCGAACGGCGGCGGCGGCATGGGCTACGCCATTCCCTCGGCCATGGCCGCGTCCCTCAACTTCCCGGGCCACCGCGCGGTCGCCGTCCTCGGCGACGGCGGCTTTGCGATGTCGCTTCATTCGCTCATCTCGGCCGTCGAACTCGGGCTCGATCTGACGATCGTTGTCCTCGACAACACCGTGCTCGGGTGGGTCTACAATGGCCAGCGTAACCGGAAAATCGCGTCACAGTTCAAGCCGTTCGACTATGCCGGCATTGCCCGATCCATCGGCGCCGACGCCTCTTTGGTCGACTCCCTTGACGCCTTCGAGGTCGCGCTCGAAAAATCCCTCGCCGCGTCCGGCGTCTGCGTCATCGTCGCCGCAACCGGCAAGGACGATCGCTATCAGGATATGATGGCGGCGATAAACACGGTCGATGTCTATGCGGTTCCGCAATTCGACGAGTAAGGCGTGGCGTGGCCCGGAAACGAGAAGCCCTTACGCCCGATCTTTGCGATAGGCGTCAAACAGGTCCGGCCGGCGCTCGCGGGTGAGCCGCTCGGCCTCCGCACGCCGCCAGTCGGCGATGCGTCCGTGGTGACCGGAAGTGAGCACCTCCGGGATCGCCCGGCCTTCCCATTCCGGCGGCCGGGTATATTGCGGATATTCCAGAAGCCCGGCCTCGAAGCTCTCTTCCGAGCCGGAGGCCTCCGCCCCCATGACGCCGGGGAGAAGCCGGACGACGGCGTCGATCAGCACCATCGCGCCGAGTTCACCGCCCGACAGCACATAGTCGCCAATCGAGACCTCTTCCAGGTCGCGCCCGTCGATGAGCCGCTGGTCGACCCCCTCGAAACGGCCACACAGGACGACAACGCCCGGGCCGGCGGCAAGGTCGCGGACGCGGGCTTGCGTCAGCGGCGTGCCGCGCGGGCTCATCAGCAGGCGGGGACGGGGATCGTCCGCCGGCGCGGCATGGTCGAGGGCGCGGGCGAGCACGTCGCAGCGCATCACCATGCCCGGGCCGCCACCGGCCGGCGTATCGTCGACAGAATGGTGACGATCGAGGGCATGGTCGCGGATTTGTTCGGTCTCAAGCCTCCAGATGTCGCGCTCCAGCGCCCGGCCGGCAAGCGACAGACCGAGGGGGCCGGGAAACATCTCCGGATAGAGCGTGAGCACACTCGCCCGCCACGCGGCGAAAGGTTTGCCGGAAGGATCAGCGCTCATGGCCGCGATCCGGCCGCTTCGCCCCCACCATCCGCGTCCTCGCCATCCTCATCCCCGTCGGCACTGAAGAGGCCGGCGGGCGGATCGACGACAACGCGTTCGCCGGCGAGGTCGACCTCCGGCACGACGGCGCGAGTGAAGGGAAGATAGACGGTGCGGCCCTCGGGCGGCGCCACCTCCAGGAGATCCCCGGCGCCGAAATCGGGCACGGCGACGATGGTGCCGAGCGCCTCGCCCGCCGTGTCGACGACGGCGAGGCCGATCAGGTCGGCGTGGTAGAAATCATCCGCGTCGTCCGGCTCGGGGAGCTGGTCGCGCGGCACCCTGATCTCGACGTTGGTCAGCGCCTCGGCGGCGGTGCGATCCGAGACGCCGGACAGCCGGGCAACGAGCATATCGCCCTTGATCGGCCGTAGCGAGAGAATGTCGACGCTTCGCCCGCCCGGACCACCCGGAATTGGCACCGGGAACGGGCCGTAATCGGCAATCGCCTCGGGCGGTTCGGTGAAGCTCTTCAGACGGACTTCGCCCCGAACGCCATGGGCGGCGCCGAAGATGCCGAGAAGGATGCCCGCGTCGTCCGCCACGTGTCACCGCCGCAAAGGAGAAACAGCGGAGGCGGAAAATTCCCGCCTCCGAAAGGATCGCGAAAAACCGCCGCTTATTCCGCGGACGCTTCCTCCGCCGGAGCGTCCGCCTCGGCCGCGGCCTCGGCGGCAGCGGCCTTGGCATCTTCCTCGGCCTGGCGCGCCTCGTCGATGCGCTCCTGCGCCTTCTTGCCCGGCAGCGCCTTCTTGGGGTTGTTGCGCGAGGGACGTGTGGCAAGGCCCTGGGCGTCGAGGAAGCGCAGCACGCGGTCGGTTGGCTGGGCGCCGTTGGCCATCCAATGCTGGATGCGCTCCACGTTCAACGTCACGCGTTCCGCGCTGTCCTTGGGCAGCATCGGGTTGTAGGTGCCGACGCGCTCGATGAAACGGCCGTCGCGCGGCGAGCGCACGTCTGCGATGACGATACGATAGAACGGACGCTTCTTGGTGCCACCGCGGGCAAGGCGAATCTTGAGGGACATCTGTTGCTTTTCCTTATGGTCTTGTCGGTCGTTGTTGGTCGTGTTGCTTCGATAGGATCGGGCTCATCGCCCGGATGAATTCGTCTTGCCCGGTTCGGGAAGCGCTATCGCTTCTTGCCCTTGCCGGAGGGAAGGCCGGGTAACCCCGAGCCCATACCCGGCAGCTTGCCGCCGAGCCCGGGCATTCCGCCCGGAAAGCCCCCCGGAAGCCCGCCCGGCAGCCCGCCGCCCGCAAGCCCGCCGGGGGGCATCGGCAGCTTGCCGCTCTTGGCCATCTCTTCCAGCGCCGCCGGATCCATGTCCGCCGGCATGCCGCCGCCCATCATCTTGTTGAGCATGCCGCCCTTCTTGCCCATCTTCTTCATCATGTCCGCCATCTGACGGTGGGCCTTGAGGAGCTTGTTGATATCCTGCACGTCCGTGCCGGAGCCGGCGGCGATGCGCTTCTTGCGGCTGGCGTTGAGGAGCTTGGGATTGCGCCGCTCCTTCTTCGTCATCGACGAAATGAGAGCGAGCTGCTTCTTGACCAGGGAATCGTCGAGATTGGCCGCCGAGAGCTGCTTCTTAATCTTGCCGATGCCCGGCATCATGCCGAGGATGCCCGACATGCCGCCGATCTTCTGCATCTGGCGTAGCTGCTCGGCGAGGTCCTCCAGATCGAAGGCCCCCTTCTGCATCTTCCTGGCCATCGAGGCGGCTTTTTCCGCATCGATCTGCTCCGACGCCCGCTCCACCAGGCTGACGATGTCGCCCATGCCGAGAATGCGGTCGGCGATGCGCGAGGGATGGAAGTCCTCCAGCGCATCGGCCTTTTCGCCGGTACCTATGAGCTTGATCGGCTTGCCGGTGACGGCGCGCATCGACAGCGCCGCGCCGCCGCGGCCGTCGCCGTCCATGCGGGTCAGGACAATGCCCGAAATCCCGACGCGTTCGTTGAAGCTCTTGGCCAGATTGACCGCGTCCTGGCCGGTCAGCGAGTCGGCGACGAGCAGGATCTCGTGCGGATCGGCCGTCGACTTGATCTCCGCCATCTCCAGCATCAAGGGCTCGTCGATATGCGTGCGGCCGGCGGTATCGAGGATGACAACGTCATAGCCGCCGAGGCGCGCCGCGGTCATCGAGCGTTTGGCAATCTGCACCGGGCTCTCGCCCGCGACGATCGGCAGGGTGTCGACCTCGTTCTGCTCGCCGAGAACCTTCAACTGCTCCTGCGCCGCCGGGCGGCGGGTGTCGAGCGAGGCCATCAGCACCTTGCGCTTATCGCGGCGGGTGAGCCGGCGCGCGATCTTCGCCGTTGTCGTCGTCTTACCCGAGCCCTGCAGGCCGACCATCATGATGGCAACCGGCGCCGGCGCATTGAGGTCGACCGGTTCGGCGTCCGCACCGAGCGTCGCGATCAGCTCGTCGTGGACGATCTTGACCACCATCTGGCCCGGCGTCACCGACTTGACGACATCGGCGCCAACGGCGCGCGTGCGCACCCGGTCTGTGAAGGAGCGCACCACGTCGAGCGCGACATCGGCCTCGATCAGCGCGCGGCGAACCTCGCGCAGCGCTTCGCCGACATCCTTTTCCGACAGCGCACCCCGCTTGGTGAGCTTGTCGAAAATGCCGGAAAGGCGATCGGAAAGCGTGTCGAACATGGCTCTCTCAATGTTCCCCGCTCAAAGGCGCTACGCCCGAAGCGCGGGGGATCAGCGATATGCCGCCCGGGGCCTTGATCTCGACCGGCCGGGCAACAGAACGCAAACAAAACGACATCCGCGGGCGAAACTCGCTGGCGGATGGTGACCTCCGGGATCAAGGCCCCGGGCGGCGGCTCTCAGTGTTACGCATGACGCGAAAGTCCGCGACATATAGGGATTTTGCGCGCGCGCGTCAACGAAAACGCGACGATGGAAAAACCGCGTCTCTTCCACGCTCCGCGAAACGGCGCCCGCCCAGGGCGCCGCCTCCAATATCCTATCCGGCCCGCCTTGAGACCAGTCGGCACGGCTGAGCGTGTCGTCAGGTCCCGCTCTCGGCCTCGCTCGCGGCCTCACCGTCGACCGGCTCGACCACCTTTTCGTAGAGGTGCCAACTGGCGTGGCCGAGAACCGGCAGCACCACGATAAGGCCGAGGAAGAACGGCAGCATGGCGACGACCAGATAGACGAAGATCGTCGCCGCCCACACGAACATCGCCTGCGGATTGGTCATCACGGCGCGAACCGAGGTGATCATCGCGGTGACGAAGTCGATGTCCCGGTCGAGCAACAACGGAAACGACACCACCGACAGCGCGAAAAGGACGAAGGAGACCATCAGCCCAAGCGCGTTGGCCACGACGAGGAACAGGAGGCCCTCCGGCGTCGAGACGAGCACAGTGACGAATTCCGACATCGAGGTGAACGTCGTGAAGCCAAGGAACAGCGCCAGAAGGAGCCGCACCTGATACATGTAGACGATGAGGAAGAAGATGGTGACGAAGGCCATCCAGCTCAACTCGCGCCGGCTCTGCTGGAGCATCACCCCGAGAATGCCGGAATAGCTGAGCGGCAGGCCCTTCTGGCGTCGCCGGCTGACCTCGTAGAGACCCGTCGCCACGAACGGACCGATCAGCGCGAAGGCCGCCGCCAGCGGATAGGTCAGATAGCCGAGGCCGAAGGCAAAGGCCGTCAGGATCAGCGCCATGCCGCCAAGCGCATAGATGACGCCGAAAAAGACGCCGAAGCGCGGCACGGCCTGAAAGTCCCGGAAGCCGGCGGCCATCGCCTCGCCGACATCGGATACCTTGATGGTGCGAACAACGGGATCATTCCCGCCCGCGCTTATCGCCGAAGCCCCTCCCGGCTCTGGCAGGATTTCCGTCTCCGCCATAGTTTCCCCTCCACGATCAGGACTGTTTCGTCCGTTCTTGATTGTTGCCTTGGATTGTCGCAGCTTTTTCCGGGAGAATCCAGTGAATCGGGACGTCCCGGCCCCCATCCGCAACCAGGCCGGCCCGAACCGGAGCGGCAATGCGTCCCGCCGCCTGCCCGCCTTGCCGTCGGCCCTTTCTGCGCGTATGCGATAGGCCGCCAAACAAAGAGAGAACCCCGATGCCGAACCGCGCATCCCCGCTGGCGCCCTTCCGCGTCCCGGCCTTCCGCATACTCTGGACCGCGACGCTGGTCTCCAACCTCGGCACGTTGATCCAGACGGTCGGCGCCGGCTGGATGATGACCAGCCTGACGGACTCCCATAGTCTCGTCGCCCTGGTGCAGGCATCGAACACCTTGCCGATCATGGTGTTCGCGCTCGCCGCCGGCGCACTTGCCGACAATTTCGACCGCCGCCTCATCATGCTGACGGCACAGACCTTCATGTTCATCGCCTCGATCGCGCTCGCCGTTTTCGCCTTCAAGGGCTGGCTGACGCCATGGCTGCTCCTGAGCTTCACCTTTCTCATCGGCTGCGGCATGGCGCTCCATACCCCGTCCTGGCAGGCCTCGATGGGCGACATCGTGCCCCGCACCGACCTGCCCTCGGCCGTGGCCTTGAATTCCATGGGCTTCAACATGATGCGCAGCGTCGGCCCGGCGATCGGCGGCATGATCGTTGCCATCGCCGGCGCAGCCGCCGCCTTCGCGGTCAACGCGGTGAGCTATATCGCGCTGATTTCCGCGCTCGCGCTGTGGCGCCGGCCGCCGGATGTGCGCCAATTGCCGCGCGAGCAGCTCGGTCCAGCGATCTCCGCCGGCGTGCGCTATGTCGCCATGTCGCCGAACCTGATCACCATCATGGCCCGCAGCTTCATCTTCGGCGTCTCTTCCGTCGCGATCATGGCCCTCTTGCCGCTCGTCGCCCGCGATATGGTCGACGGCACCGCCATCACCTATGGCCTGATGCTCGGCGCCTTCGGCATCGGCGCCATCCTTGCCGCCCTTGCCGGCCCCCGCCTCAGGGAGGTCTTTTCCAACGAGACGATCACCCGCGGCGCCTTTGCCGGCTTCGCGCTCGCCGCCGTCGTTCTCGCGCTCAGCCCCTTCGCCTGGCTCAGCCACGCCATCCTGCTCCTGGCCGGCGCCGCCTGGGTGCTGGCCCTGTCGCTGTTCAACGTCTCCGTCCAGCTCTCGACCCCGCGCTGGGTCGTCGGCCGCGCCCTCGCGCTATACCAGACCGCCACGTTCGGCGGCATGGCCGTGGGAAGCTGGATCTGGGGCACGACGGCCGACGCAATCGGACCCCAGCAGGCGCTGATCTATTCCGCTGTCGTCCTGCTCTTCGGCGCTGTCGTCGGCCTGAAGCTGCCGTTACCGGAAGTCGGTGGCCTCAACCTTGATCCCCTCGACCGTTTCAACGAGCCGGCGCTGCGCCTCGACCTGACGCCACGCAGCGGACCGATCCTGGTGACGGTGGAATACCTTATCGAGCAAGAGGATGTGACCGCCTTCCTCGCCCTCATGCGAGACCGACGCCGAATCCGCATCCGCGACGGCGCCCGGCAATGGTCGCTCCTGCGCGATCTGGAAAATCCGGACGTGTGGACGGAAACCTATCACGTGCCGACCTGGGTCGAATACGTCCGCCACAACCAGCGCCGCACCAAGGCCGATGCCGAGGTCTATGAACAGCTTCTGGAACTCCACCAGGGCGAGGCCCGTCCGGTCGTCAGGCGGATGATCGAGCGTCAGGCCGTCCCCCACCGCGACGACACGCCGGTCAAGCCGATCCCTTACGTACCGTAACCCCCGGCCTGTCCCTCACACCCGGCCTGTCCCTCACACAATGCGATCACTGGCCGCGACGCGGTCCCGCCGTCTTTCCTCCGGTTCCCTCGGCGCACGCTCGTAGGGTCAATCCTGTGGAAAAATTGCGCATATGCCCGTGGATTTGGCAACAAACACCCGTTTTTTTGCTCCAAATCATCGACTTTCGAACACAAATCGGATTTCAAAGTCGCCAGTCCGCGCCGGTCGCTTGCCAAACCCTGCCTTAACCCCCTCGCGCCGGCATCCCCCATTGACCGCGAACGCCCCGGCAGTGCCGGCCGGTGGTCGCAACGCGACAGGATCGCCCCCATGAACGCTCCGCGAGAGAAGTGGCACTCCCGCCTTGGCTTCGTCGTCGCGGCCGCCGGCTCCGCCGTCGGTCTCGGCAACATCTGGAAGTTTCCCTACATCACCGGCGAGAACGGCGGCGCCGCCTTCCTGCTGCTCTATCTCGCCATCGTGTTCACCATCGGCCTCTCGGTCATCCTTGCCGAAGTGGCCATCGGCCGCGCCGGCCAGACCGACGCACTCTCCGCCTTCAAGGCGCTCGGCCACAGGGCCTGGACGATCGTCGGTGTCATCGGGCTTCTGGTCGCCTTCCTAATCCTGTCGTTCTATGCCGTCATCGCCGGCTGGACGATCGCCTATGTGGTCAAATCCGCCGACGGAGCCTTCAACGGCGAGGATATCGGCGCCATCGGCAACTCCTTCGTCGCCTTCATTTCCAACCCGTGGCAGCCAATCGTCTATCAGGCGATCTTCGTCGTTCTCACCGTGGTCGTCGTTCTGAAGGGCGTCGCCTCCGGCATCGAACGGGTCAGCAAGATCTTGATGCCGATCCTGTTCTTCATTCTCCTGGCCCTCGTCGCCCGTTCGCTCACCCTGCCGGGTGCCGGCGCCGGTCTGGCGTTCTTCCTCGCGCCCGATTTCTCCAAAATCGACGGCACCGTCTTCATGGCCGCCCTCGGCCAGGCATTCTTCTCGCTCTCCATCGGCATGGCGGCGATGCTGACCTATGGGTCCTACCTCGACCGCAACACCCGCATCGGCCGCTCCGCCTGGTACATCGTCTCGCTCGACACGCTCGTTGCCATTCTCGCCGGCCTCGCCATCCTACCGGCGGTCTTCGCCTTCGGTCTCGACCCCAAGGCCGGCCCGGCGCTCACCTTCATCACGCTGCCGACCGTCTTCCAGGCCATGCCCGGCGGCATGGTCTTCGGCACCGCCTTCTTCGTGCTCCTTCTGATCGCGGCGCTGACCTCCTCGGTCTCGCTCCTCGAACCCCTCGTCGCCATCTTCCGCGACCGCGGCTTCGGCCGGGTGCCGACAACCATCGCTATTGGCATCGTCGTCTTCCTCCTCGGCGTGCCCTCCTCGCTGTCACAGGGCGTGTGGGCCGACTACAAGATCTTCGGCATGGGCTTCCTCGACCTCCTCGACTACCTGACGTCGAACATCATGCTGCCGGTCTCCGGCCTCCTCATCGCGGTCTTCGTCGGCTGGGTCCTCGGCCCCCGTGCCGCCGACGAAGTGACCATGGACGGCGAGCACCCCGGCATCTTCATCACCGTGTGGATCTTCATCCTGCGTTTCGTCGCCCCCGTCGCGATCCTTGCAATCCTCGTCAACGGGCTGATGTAGGCCCGGCGCCCGCACGCCTTCTGGCACAAAAAGGGGCGACCCGCGGGGCCGCCCCTTTTTTCACATCCCCGCAAAAGGCGCCGCCGTCAGGACCGCAGCGCCCGCTCCGCCAGCGTCACCCAATAGGAACAGCCAAACGGAATCGCCTCGTCGTTGAAATCGTACTCGGGATGGTGGAGGCCCTGACTGTCGCCATTGCCGATGAAGATCATCGCGCCGGGACGAGCGTTCAGCATGAAGGAGAAGTCCTCCGAGCCGAGCGTTGGCGTCAACGCCCGGTCGACCGCGTTCTCGCCCGCGACGCATGCCGCGGCGTCGGCCGCGAGCATCGCCTTGTCATGATCGTTGACCGTCACCGGATAGTCCCGCACGTAGTCGACCTCGGCCGTCGCGCCATGCGCCTTCGCCGTCATCTCGACGATCTCGCGAATGCGCGCCTCGATCCGGTTCTGCAGATCCGGATCGAGCGTTCGCACCGTGCCCATCAGGAAGGCGGTGTGCGGAATGACGTTGTCGACCTCGCCGGCCTTGAAGACGGTGATCGAGACGACCGCCGATTCCAGCGGCGAGACGTTGCGCGCGACAATCCCCTGCAGCGCCGTCACGATATGCGCGCCGACGAGCAACGGATCGACACATTGATGCGGCTTGGAGGCATGGCCGCCCTTGCCCTGGATGGTGATCGACACCCGGTCGGCGGAAGCCAGCATCGATCCCGGGCAAATCGCGAAGGTCCCGAGCGGCATGCCCGGCTGGTTGTGCATGCCGTAGACCTCCTCGATGCCGAAGCGTTCCATCAGACCGTCCTTGACCATCGCCTCGCCGCCCGCGCCGTCCTCTTCCGCCGGCTGGAAGATCACCGCGACGGTACCCTCGAAGTTCCGCGTCTCGGCAAGGTACTTCGCCGCACCGAGCAGCATGGAGGTATGGCCATCGTGGCCGCAGGCGTGCATCAGCCCCGGCACCTTCGAGGCGTAGTCCTTGCCGGTCGCCTCGATGATCGGCAGCGCATCCATGTCGGCCCTGAGGCCGACGACCTTGCCCGCGCCGCCGTTGCGGCCGCGGATGAGGCCAACGACACCGGTCCGGCCGATCCCGGTCGCAACCTCGTCGACGCCGAACGCCCTGAGGCGGTCGGCGACGAGACCGGCCGTGCGATGGACCTCGTAGTTGAGTTCCGGGTTCTCGTGGAGATCGTGTCGCCAATCGGCGATCTCGTCATGGAGCGCGGCGAAGCGATTGACGATGGGCATGGCAAGCACCTGCGGGAAATGGCGCGGAAGGGCGCCTGGTTGTCGGAAACGGTCAGCGCCAGAAAGTAACGCGCACCGCCGCCGCCGCAAGAGCGATTTGCACGGCCGGTCCGGCATGGCAACCGGTGAAACCACCGATGGCGCCGTCTATGCGGCGACCGGAATCCACCACCGTCCTCAGGCCTTCGCCGCCGCCGTTCGGCGCGCCCGACGATCGGCGGCAATGTTGAAACCGAAGATGGTTAGCACCACGACGGCACCCGCCACTTCGAAGAGCGGCGTGTTCGGCCACACCAGCGCCACGCCGGCCACCGCCAGGAGGATCCGGAGGGGCCAGGCGAGCGGCGCCTCCATATGCCCTTCGATCGCCGCCCCGAGCGCGTAGACACCGAGCGTCGCGATGAGAAAGATGAGAATCATCTCCGCCGGAGATCCGGTTAGGAACGGCGTATAAGCAAACAGGATAGGCACCAGATAGAGGCCCTTGGCCAGCTTCCAGGCCATCAGCCCCGTCGCCATCGGCCGCGTCTTGGCGATCGCGGCGGCGGCAAAGGCGGTGAGACACACCGGCGGCGTGACGTTGGAATCCTGCGACAGCCAGAAGACGATCATATGGGCGGAGAGAAGCGCGCCGGCTGTCACCGCGGCCGGCAGCGCGTTCCTTGCCTCGGCGTGGATCTGGGTGAGGATCTCCGGCGGCAGTTTCGCGAAAAGCGCCTGTGCGTCCGCCAGCGCCATAGGTTGGCCAAACTTGGCCAAGGCACCAGGATCGACGAGGAGGAAGAACGGCTTGATCGTTTCCGACAACGTCCCGTCCACCATCGAGCGGATGACGTCGGCGTTGATCGCCGCCGGATCGACGATCTGATTGAGGATCAGCGTCTGCAGCGCCGGCGCCGAGAGGGTTGCGAGAACGATATAGGCCGCCGTCACCGGCAGTCCCATGCCGAGCACCAGCGAGGCGAGCGCGACGAGGAAAAGGGCAAGGAGAAGGTTCCCCGACGCCCAGTCGGTGATCATCAAGGAGAAGGTGTTGCCGATCGAGGCCATGGCGATGACGTTGACGATCAGCCCGACGGAGATGAGGAGGACGCCTGTCGTGATCATGTTGCGCGCGCCGAGCGCCAGCGCCTCGACCACCGCCCGCGGACCCATCCGGTTCGGCGTCAGCCATGAGGCGGCGACGACGGAAAGGATCGCCCAGCCGGCCGCGAAGGTCGGCGTGAAGCCGTAGATGAGGAGCCCGATCAGCACCGCGATCGGAATGAGGAAGGCCGGTCCGCCGCGCTTCAGGACATCGAGCACCCGCGGCGCATCCTCCGCCGAGCCGACAATGTGCGAGCGCTTGGCCTCGATGCGCACGAAGAAGGCAACGGAGAGGAAATAGACAAAGGCCGGCAGGAACGAGACCGAGACGATCTCCAGATAGGGGATCTGGGTGTAAGTCGCCATGACAAAGGCCCCGGCACCCATGATCGGCGGCATCAGTTGCCCGCCCGTCGAGGACGCCGCCTCGACGCCAGCGGCAAAGCGCGCGGGAAAACCCGACCGCTTCATCAGCGGGATGGTGATGACACCGGTCGAGGTGGTGTTGGCGACAGCGGAGCCGGAAACCGTGCCGGTCAGCCCGGAGGCAATGACGGCGACGAAACCCGGCCCGCCAACAAGCCGGCCGGAGACGGCACGGGCCAGATCGATGATGAAATCGCCGGCGCCGGAACGCACCAGGAATGCGCCGAAAAGGATGAAGAGAAAGACGAAGCTCGCCGAGATCCGGCCGATGATGCCGAACATGCCCTCGTCGGCAAAGATGGAGCGGAAGACGACCGTCTCCACCGATAGGCCGGCGAACCGGAAGACACCGTCGATATGGGCGCCCCACCAGGTGACGTAGCTGAGCGCGGCGACGATCAGCACCGGGATGATCCAGCCGGTGGTGCGCCGCGTGAGCTCGATCGCGCCGAAAATGACGAGGAAGGCGAGGACCCATTCCGCCGTCGACAGATGGACGCCGCGGGCATAGATCGCATCTTCCGATCCGATCATCATGACGGTGCCGATGGCCAGGGCGAGCCCGAACAGGACGTCGAAGGCAAGGACGAACCGCCGCCCCCGCCGGGCGCCCCACAGCGGGAACCGAAGCGCGCACAGGAAGCTCAGCCCGGCAAAGTGGATGCCGGCGAGCCACAGCGTCGACAGCGTGCCGAAGAGATTGGCCCACAGGTGGAAGAGCGACAGCGCCACCGCCGCCCAGAAGAAGAGCTTTTTGAGAAAGACGCTACCGCGCAGATGCGCCTCGTCGATGAAGACATCGGCGCTTTCGTCATCATCGGGCGGTGCGATGGAGGCAGGTGCCGAACCGGTCGACGGGTCGCCGTTCATCCGCTGGATCCTCTCGGCTGTGCACGTATTGGCCGTATCGGTATTGGAAAGCAGGCGGGACAGCGACGCCCCAGAACGCACCGTCCCGCTCGCCGGACAGGCCGAATACGGCGCCCCGGCAGGCGGGGCGCCATCGGCGGCAGGCTACATCTTCAGCCGGTCGGGAATTTTCACGCCGACTTCCTCGAAGTAGCGCACCGCACCGGGATGAAGCGGCAGCGGCAGGCCTGCGATCGCCCGTTCCAGGCTCATCGCCTTTGTCGCCGGATGGATCGACTGCAGGAACGGCAGATTCTCGTAGATCGTCTTGGTGATCTTGTAGATCGTCTCTTCGGGAACATCGGAACGCACGGCGAGGAAGTTCGGCTGGGCGATGGTGTTGATGTCCTCGTCCTGGCCCGGATAGGTGCCTGCGGGGATATTGTAGGCCGTCCACAACTCATCGAAATCGCCGTTGGCCTTCTTCATCTGCTCCTTGGTGAAATCGAGGACGGTGATGTCCCCGCCCATCGCCGCGAACGCCCGGGTGACGGCCGAGACGGGCACGCCCGCCGGCGTCGACATCGCCTCGATCTGGCCGTTCTGCATCGCATCGGCCGACGGCCCGTAGCCCATGTAGGCAAGGTCGTAGCTGTCGGGGTTGATGCCGAGGTTGTCGAGGATCGTCCGGTTGGAGCCGAGTGTGCCGGAATTCTTCTTGCCGAGAGAAACCTTCTTGCCGGCGAGTCCCGCCATGTCCTCGATCGTGCCGGTCTTCACGTAATCGTTCTTGACGACGAAATGCTCCACGTTCGACCACAGCATGGAAATCGAGCGCAGCTCCTTCTGCGGTCCTTCCGATTTCAGCGGCCCCGATCCGTTCCTGGCATAGGCGCCGTAGAGCCCCTGCAGGATCGCGAACTGCACTTCGTTGTCTCGCATCAGCTTGATGTTCTCGCCCGACCCGGCCGAGTTGATCGCCGACATGTTGATCTTGTCTTTCGGCTGCAGCTTGACCTTGATCAGCGTCGCCAGCGCCACACCGACCGGATAGTAAGTGCCGCCCGTCGACGCGGTGGCCAGGAGATAGTTCTGGTCGTCCGCCGCCTTCGCGCCGGCGCCGCCGAGCGAGGCGAGGAGCGCCGCGCCGACCGCGGCTGCCGTAACCGATTTGAGTAACATCCGTCCTTTGAGCATCTGTTTTCCTTCCCTGCGGTGATTTGTATTTCTTTATTCCCACTATGCAGTGAACCCGATGTGGCGGCCAACCTCAACCTTCGGCTGATCGAAAGTCTTCATCGCGGCCGGACCACGACAGTCCCCCAACCGGCCACTCCCCGCTCATGCCCGTGCTCCCGCCCGACCACGGGCCGACGCCGGAAGGTTTCGCCCGCCATCGCCCGAACGGCATTTGAAACGCCCCTGCCAGTTGCGTTAGTGTGGCGCCCGCGCGGACGCAGGCTGGGGGTGTCCGACAAACCGAACACATCAAGAAACCAGGACGGGCATTGTGCTGACCACCCACCATTCTCGCTGCGGCGGCCAGTCGGCGCGTCTTGTCGCGTCGTTGCGCTTTCTTGCGCTTGTCGCCGTCGCCTCCCTCGTGTTGGCCGCCCAGCCGGCCCGCGCCGACATCGCGACCTACGTCGTGTTCGACGCCTCCTCGGGCACCGTCATCGACCAGAAGGATCCGACCAGGCCCTGGCACCCGGCTTCGATCACCAAGCTGATGACCGCCTACGTTACCTTCAAGGCGCTGAAGAGCGGTCGGCTGAAGCTCACCTCGCCGGTCTATTATTCAGCCAATGCCAGGAAGGAACCGCCGTCCAAGATGGGCTTCCCGGTCGGCACCATTCTCACCGTCGACAACGCCCTGAAGATCGTGATGGTGAAATCGGCGAACGACGTCGCCATGGCTCTGGGCGAATCCGTCGCCGGATCCGAAGCCGCCTTCGTCAAGCGCATGAACACGGAGGCCCGCCGCCTCGGCATGCGCGACACGCGCTTCACCAACCCCAACGGCCTGCCTGACAAGCGCCAGGTGACGACCGTGCGCGACATCGGCCTTCTCACCCGCGCCCTCATCCGCGAATTCCCCGAATATGGCGGCTATTTCCACATCGGCGCCATCCGCTTCGGCAAGCGCGTACTGAAGAACTACAACCCGCTGCTGCATTACTACCGCGGCGCGGACGGCATGAAGACCGGCTACATCTGCGATTCCGGCCTCAATCTTGTCGCCAGCGCCACGCGCGGCGGACGGCGGATCGTCGCCGTCCTGTTCGGTGCCCAGACCGGCTATGAGCGCGCCGCCGAGGCGCGCATGCTGCTCGACAAGGGCTTCACCGCCGGCCGTTCGATCTTCGGCCACGGCACGACCCTTGAAGGGATCACCGCGCGCAGCCGCTACGGCTCGGCGCCGACGGGCTACTGCCGCAAGCCCAACCCTTCCGTCGACGATCTCCTCGCCCGATACGGCCACAATCCGGCCGCGGCCGAGCCCGTTCTCGGCTACGCCAACTCCAAAGGGGTCCGCCAGCTCCCCCCCGGTATCCGCGTCCAGCCCGTCGCCGCCGGAACCGAGAAGACGGCGACCAAGAGAAAGGGCAAGAAGCTCTCGGAAGTGGAGATCCTGACCCGTCTCGTCGGCCGTCCCCAACCCTATTCGACCGTCACGGTCAGGATCGGCGGCGCCGACAACGTCAGCCCGCGCGATCATCTCAAACCCATCGACGGCATTGCCATGACGAACACCGGCCGGGACATACCGTTGCCCGCCCGCCATCCGGTCCGCATGGCGTCGACCTCGAACGGCCCGGCCGGGACAAGTCCCGGTGGCAGCCTCTACGCCCGGGCAGCAGGCATCCGTCAGGACGGCCGCCCGGCGCGGCTCCTTCCCGACTACCCCAAGGTGGTCGGCGGCATCCCCGTGCCGCAGCCCAATCCGGGGCGGTAGCACGGCACGGCATGGCTGCCCGACGGGATCGCGGACTTGACGGTCCGCCCGCCCCTTCTTACCGATAAGCCGCCGGGTGCGCCGCAGGCGTCTGCCGTGCCGACCCCGCTTGAAAGAGCCGATCCGATGCCAGAAACCACCAGGACAGACCCCGCGAGCCGTCCGCGCCACCAACCGATCCCGGTAACGATCCTGACCGGCTTCCTCGGCGCCGGCAAGACGACGATCCTCAATCGGCTTCTAAAGGATCCGGCGCTCGCCGACGCCGCCGTCATCATCAACGAGTTCGGCGAGGTCGGCCTCGATCATCTCTTCGTTGAGGCCGCCGACGACGGTATCGTGGAGCTGTCATCGGGATGCCTGTGCTGCACCATTCGCGGCGACCTCGTCTCCACGCTGGAGAATTTCCTGCGCCGCCTCGACAACGGCCGCCAGGAGCGCCTCTCGCGCGTTGTCATCGAGACGACGGGCCTCGCCGACCCCGCGCCGATCCTCCATGCGGTGATGATGCATCCCTATCTGGTGCTGCGCTATCGGCTCGATGGCGTCGTCACCGTCATCGACGCCGTCAACGGCATGGCGACGCTCGACACACAGGAGGAAGCGGTCAAACAAGTCGCGGTCGCCGACCGCCTGATCCTGACCAAGACAGACCTGCCGGAGGCGAAGGACACGCGCGCCGCGCTCGACGCCCGCCTCCATCGCCTCAACCCCGGCGCGCCGGTGATCGAGGCCATCGACGGCGACATCTCCGCCGACCAGCTCCTCGACTGCGGTCTGTATGATCCCGCCCTTAAGATTCCCGACGTCGCCAAATGGCTGAACGCCGAGGCCTTCGAGGACAGCCCCGGTGGGCATCACCACGAACACCATGGCGACCACGGCCATCACCATCACGACGTAAACCGCCACGACGACCGCATCCGCGCCTTCACGCTCGCCACCGATCGCGCCGTGCCGGCCTCGGCGCTGGAAATGTTCCTCGACCTGCTGCGCTCCGCCCACGGTCCGAAGCTTCTGCGTATGAAGGGCATCGTGAAGATCGCCGAGGATCCCGATCACCCGGTCGTCGTTCACGGCGTACAGCAGGTCTTCCACCCGCCGGCAACGCTCGCCGGCTGGCCCGATGCCGATCACCGCACCCGCCTCGTCTTCATCACCCGCGACATGCCGGAAGGCTTCGTGAAACGCATGTTCGAGGCCTTCACCGGCGCGCTCGCGCCAGATACGCCGGACGCCGCGGCGATGACCGACAACCCGCTCGCCATCTCCGGTTTCTCCGGTCCGCGCTGAAGGCACCAAACCGTGCCGGGTGAAGCCGCACGGGGGACAACACGAAAGGACACCCGCCATGACCGACACTCCGGGCGATCCGGCCGCAACCGCCGATCCCGTTACAATCCTCGATTTCTGGTGGCGCGCCGGCCCCGCCAAATGGTTCGCCAAGGACGACGCCTTCGATGCGGCGATCCGAGAGAACTTCGGCGCGGCGGTGGAAGCGGCCCTGGCCGGCGCCTGGGACGGCTGGGCAGAGCACCCCGATACCGCGCTGGCGCTCCTCATCCTCCTCGATCAGTTTCCGCGCAACATCTACCGCAACGATCCCCGCGCCTTCTCCGGCGACGAACGCGCTCGCCGGATCGCCACGACGGCCGTCGATCGGGGTTACGACAGGGTCTTCCCGATGGAAGCCCGGCGCTTCTTCTACCTGCCGTTCGAGCATTCCGAAGACATGGCCGACCAGGAACGCTCCATCGACCTCTTCATGCAGACGAATGACGAGCAGGGTCTCTTCTACGCCTACAAACACATCGACGCGATCCGCCGCTTCGGCCGCTTCCCGCACCGAAACGCCGTTCTCGGCCGCGAAAGCACCGACGCGGAGAAGGCGTTTCTCGCCATGGGAGGGTTCACGGGATGATGGCTCCCGCCCCCAGCAACGCTGCAAGTCGGCTCGATGACATCCGCGCCCGCATCGCCCGCGCCGAGGCCGACGCCAAACGCGCGGCCGGATCGACCACCCTTGTCGCCGTCTCCAAGACTTTCGATGCGGAGGATATCCGCCCCGTCATCGCCGCCGGCCAACGCATCTTCGGCGAAAACCGGGTGCAGGAGGCCAAGGGCAAATGGCCGGCGATGATCGCCGACCACCCAGATGTCGAACTTCACCTGATCGGCCCCCTGCAGTCGAACAAGGCAAAGGAGGCCGTCGCTCTCTTCGACGTCATCCACACCGTCGACCGCGACAAGATCGCCGGGGCACTCGCCGAGGAAATGGAGAAACAGGGAAAGCGCCCGCACCTCCTCGTCCAGGTCAACACCGGTGCCGAACCGCAAAAGGCCGGCGTTCTCCCCGACGAGGCGCAAGCCTTCGTCGAACGCTGCCGAGACAAGCACGGCCTCGTGATCGAGGGGCTGATGTGCATCCCGCCGGTCGAGGACGTGCCTGCACCGCATTTCGCCCTGCTGCAGAAGCTCGGCGAGACCCTCGGCCTGGCGACGCTGTCGATGGGCATGTCGGCCGATTTCGAGACCGCCGTGCGCTTCGGCGCCACCCATGTCCGGGTCGGCAGCGCTCTTTTCGGCCACCGCGACTACGGCCCGGCGGCCTGAGCCGGTTTTCCGGTAGAAACGGCTCATCGGACCAGACCGGCGCGAATCGCGCTATAGAAGGCGCCCACCCCGATTCCGTTGCGAAATGCGCGGCGGAGAAGCCCCAGACGCCGACAAATGCGGCGCGGAGAACAACGATGTCCGACCGCCTGACCCTCGCCACATGGAACATCAATTCCGTCCGCCTGCGCGCACCGCTTGTGGAAAAGCTCCTGACGCAAGAATCCCCGGACGTGCTGTGCCTCCAGGAGACGAAATGCCCGGACGATGCGTTTCCGGCCAAAGGCTTCCGCAAGCTCGGCTACGAGCACATCCTCGTCAACGGCCAGAAGGGCTATCACGGCGTCGCGGTGCTCTCCAGGCGACCGCTGACCCTCGTCGAAAAGCGCGACCTGTGCCAGAAGGGTGATGCGCGCCATCTCTGCGTCACTCTGCCCTTCGCCGGCGCCGACCTGCGCATCCACAATTTCTATGTCCCGGCCGGTGGCGACGAGCCCGATCCGGCGACAAACGACAAGTTCGCCCACAAACTCGCCTATCTCGACGAGATGCGCGACTGGCTGCAAGGCCCTGAGACCGCTGCGCCCGCCGTCCTCGTCGGTGACCTCAACGTCGCGCCCCTCGAGGAGGACGTCTGGTCGCACAAGAAACTTCTCAAGGTCGTCAGCCACACGCCGCCCGAGACCGAACGCCTCAACGCGATCATCGAGACGGGCGAGTGGATCGACGTCATGCGCCGCTTCGTGCCGGAAACGGAAAAACTCTACACCTGGTGGAGCTACCGCGCCCGCGACTGGGAAAAGGCCGACAAGGGCCGCCGCCTCGACCATATCTGGGCGACGAAACCGCTCGAGACGGCGATTTCCGGCATGACGGTCCTCAAGGACGCGCGCGGCTGGGAGCGGCCCTCCGACCACGCGCCCGTTCTCGCAACCCTCGAGGCTTGAGGCAAACGGGTTCGAATCGCAACGCAAACGACAACGAAAGGCAACGACACGCATGGGTGATTTCGTACTGGTTCCGCCGGACCTCCCGCCTCTCGTTGCCATCCTCCTCGTTGCCGTCAGCTTCTTCACCTCCGCCATCTCCGCCACTTTCGGCCTGGGCGGCGGCATCGCCCTTCTCGGCATCATGGCGAGTGTCGTCCCGCCACTTGCCCTCATCCCCGTCCATGGCGTGGTGCAGCTCGGATCGAATGTCGGCCGCGCCGCCGTACAGGCTGCCCACGTCAAACGCGAGATGCTCGTCTGGTTTGCCCTCGGCGCCGTCGTCGGCGCCGTCGTCGGCGGCAAGATCGCCTTCGCCCTGCCCGCCCAGGTTCTCCGGCTCGTCGTCGGCGGCTTCATCCTGTGGACGATCTGGGGCGTGAAACCGAAGGTGAAGACGCCCGGCCCGGGCGTCATGGCCGCCGGCGGCTTCGCTTCCACGGTGCTGACGATGTTTGTCGGCGCGACCGGCCCCTTCGTCGCCGCGATCCTCTCGCCCCAGCCGCTCGACAAGAAACAGCTTATCGGCACACACGCGACGCTGATGAGCCTCCAGCACACGCTGAAGGTCTTCGTCTTCGGCCTCCTCGGCTTCGCCTATGCCCCCTGGATCGTCCTCATTGCCGCCATGATCGCCATGGGTTTCCTCGGCACGCTCACCGGCTCCCGCCTTCTCGACCGCCTGCCGGAGGCCTCGTTTCGCACAGGATTCCACATCGTGCTCGCCCTCATCGCGGCACAGCTGATCCTGCGCGCGCTCGCCGCGCTTTTGCCACTCTGAGGCCATTCTGTGATCATTGTTTGCGGCGAGCCTTCGCGTTTCGTCACCCGTCCGCGTTGACGGGTTGTACAGCCAGGGAGATCCTCATGACCGGTCCGATCGACCCCGAAACGATCCGCGAAACCTACGCCCTCATTCGCAACCACGTTCGCCGGACCCCGATCCTGTCAACGACGCCGGGTGACTTCGGCCACGACCGGCCGCTGGTCCTCAAGCTGGAGAACACCCAGTTCGCCGGCTCCTTCAAGACCCGCGGCGTCTTTGCCAACCTCTTGACGCGCCAGGTCCCGGATGCCGGCGTTACCGCCGCATCCGGCGGCAACCACGGCGCCGCAATCGCCTATGGCGCGGCCGAGCGCGGCATCCGCGCCAAGGTCTTCGTTCCCGAAACGTCGAGCCCGGCAAAGATCGCCCGTATTCGCGCCCTCGGCGCCGACCTCCACGTCGAGGGCGAGCGCTATAGCGACGCCGCCGCGCTCTGCGCCGACTACGCCGCCGAAACCGGTGCGCTGGAGATCCACCCCTATGATACGCCCGCCACCATTGCCGGACAGGGAACCCTGGCGCTGGAATGGCAGGAACAGGCCCTTGGCCTCGATACGGTCATCATCGCGGTCGGCGGCGGCGGCCTCATCGCCGGCGCCGCATCCTGGTTCGGGGACAAGGTGAAGGTCGTCGGCGTCGAGCCGGAAGGCGCGCCGACACTCCATGCCGCGATCGAGGCCGGAGAACCGGTCGACGTCGCCGTCGACTCCATCGCCGCCGATGCCCTCGGTGCCCGCCACACCGGCTCCCTCGTCTTCGATATCGCCCGGGCCGGCATCGACGATGTCCTGCTCGTCGACGACGCGGCGATCCGCGCCGCCCAGATCGCCCTGTGGCGCGACCTCAGAATCGCGGTCGAGCCGGCGGCCGCCACCGCGCTTGCCGCGATCATGACGGGCACCTACAGCCCCGGCTTCGGCGAGCGGGTCGGCGTCCTTTTGTGCGGCGGCAACGTCGATCTCGCCGATCTCGCCGCGCATGACGCCAAAGCCGATGCCGTCGCGCCCGCCGGCCGGCCGCGGATGGTCCAGACCTCCGGAGCCTTTGGCGCGCTGGAAATGCCGGCCGGCTGATCGCCCCAACACCCCTGCGGCGCGCATCCGCCGACCGGCGCAGGAAGCGCCTTGCTCCCCTTTCCACATATCTTCCGCCGCCGCGCGCGAACCACGCCGCGCGGCCGCCCTGCACGCCGCGTTCTTGCGGAACGTCCGTAATCCGGGTAACCACCTGCATCACGAGACAAACTGACAAAACGAGGCGATCAATCCATGTCGACCTATTCCCTCCTGCTTCTGCCCGGCGACGGCATCGGCACCGAAATCATGGCCGAGGTCAAAAAAATCATCGACTGGATGAATGCCACCGGCGGCGACACCTTTACCTACGAGGAAGATCTCGTCGGCGGCTCCGCCTACGATGTCCACGGCGTGGCGATCTCCGATGCGACAATGGACAAGGCGCTGGCCGCCGACGCGGTGATCTTCGGCGCGGTCGGCGGGCCGAAGTGGGACGGCGTTCCCTATGAGGTCCGCCCGGAAGCCGGCCTGCTGCGCCTCAGGAAAGACCTGGAGCTCTTCGCCAACCTCAGGCCCGCGATCTGCTACCCCGCGCTCGCCGCCGCCTCCTCGCTGAAGCGCGACGTGGTGGAGGGCCTCGACATCCTGATCGTGCGCGAGCTGACCGGCGGCGTCTATTTCGGCGAGCCGAAAGAGATCACCGATCTCGGCAACGGCCAGAAGCGCGCCGTCGACACCCAGGTCTACGACACCTACGAGATCGAGCGCATCGCCCGCGTCGCCTTCGATCTGGCAAAGACCCGGCGCAACAAGGTCTCCTCCATGGAGAAGCGCAACGTCATGAAGTCGGGCCTCCTGTGGAACCAGGTCGTCTCCGCCGTCCATGACCGCGAGTACAAGGATGTCGAACTGGAGCACGTGCTCGCCGACGCCGGCGGCATGCAGCTCGTGCGCTGGCCCAAGCAGTTCGACGTCATTGTCACCGATAACCTGTTCGGCGACATGCTGTCCGACGTCGCCGCCATGCTGACCGGCTCGCTCGGCATGCTGCCGTCCGCCTCGCTCGGCGCCCCCGACGAGAAGACCGGCCGCCGCAAGGCGATGTACGAGCCGGTGCACGGCTCCGCCCCCGACATCGCCGGCACGGGCGCCGCCAACCCGATCGCCATGATCGCCTCCTTCGCGATGGCGCTGCGCTATTCCTTCGGCATGATCGCGCAGGCCGACCGGCTGGAAACGGCGATCTCCAACACCCTCGACAAGGGCCTCAGGACCCGCGACATCGCCGCCGAGGGCGACACCGTCATCTCCACCACGGAAATGGGCGAGGCCGTTCTCGAAGAATTGAAGGCCCTCTCGGCGTAAACTCTCCGCGACCGCCGCAAACGACAAAGCCGGTCCGCCAAGCGCGGTCCGGCTTTTTTGTCGGGTGGCTCAGCACACCCTCCCGAACATCCCGCATCGACCTTACCGCATCGCGCCCCCTCCCAAAGGGCCGCAAGCGCACCCGCGCAGGCTGGCGGGCACAGCCCGCGCTCAGCCGTGAGCGAAAACCCAGACCCCACTCAGGGCACTCATCGGCCCAAAGGGCCGCAAGGCCGAACGGCCGCCGCCCGGTCAGGGCGCGCCCGCGCAGGTTAGCGAGCGCCAGCGAGCGCTCAACCGTGAGCGCAAACCAGACCCCACTCAGGGCACTCATCGGCCAAAAGGGCCGCAAGGCCGACCGGCCGCCGCCCGGTCAGGGCGCGCCCGCGCAGGCCAGCGCCCGCAGGGCGCGCTCGGCCGTGAGCGAGAAAAAAATCTTCACCCCGCGATGTCACTTGATCCGGAACATGTTCCGCAGGCCGAGGGCGGCGAGGAACAACAGGACGACGGAGAGGAGCGTCTGCAGGACGCCGAGATAGGCAACGGCCTTCGGCACGCATGTGGTGGCGCCGAAAAGCTCGACCTGGGCATTGATGATGCTGTGGCGCTGCCCGGCGGAAACCGCCGGCAGCGAATTCGTCATCGACAGCAGATAGCCGCCGGCAGGGTGCCAGTCGGGTCGCCAGTCGGGTCGCCAGTCGGGCAACCGGTCAGGCAGCCAGTCGGGGAACCAATCGGGCAACCACGCAAGGCGCGTCGCAGCGCTCGCGACCGGATTCAAGATTTGGCCGCATGTGGCTGGGCTGGCAAACCCGCCATAGACGCCGGCAAAGACGAACCAGACGACAGCAAGCACGACGAGCGGCCTCACGAAGGAACGGCCGTAATCGGAGAGAGCATCGTAGACCCGGTTGAGCATCCGTCCGAACCAGGTTCCGTTGCCAAGCTTCCGCTCGGCTCGCATCTGGCCCTTGAAGAAGACATGCTCCCGGTCGTGATCCTTGGCCTGCTCGGCCATGCGCATAAGCGCGCGATAGCGGGCCGGATCGTCCCTGTGGAGGGATCCGCCGCTCTTCCAAAATCCGAGTTTTGGCGGCGTCACATTGTCGAGCCGGGGATTTTCAACGAAATGCGCCTGAATGAAATCGGGCACCGACGTCTTGAACGCGGCATCGGCCATGTCGAAGGCGCGCTTGACCTCGATCGTTTTGAAGTCGGCCGCCTTTTCGAATTGCGCCTTTCCGAAATCGGCGTTGCGAAAAAACTCCACCAGATGAAACTCGGCATTGCCCTCAAACATGGCGCTATCGAACCAAGCGTCGCCCTTGAACCGGGCTCTCCCGAACTGAGCGCCGGCCTTGAACCGGGCGCTATCGAACCAAGCGTCGCCCTTGAACCGGGCTCTATGGAACGCAGCGACGCCTTTGAACCGGGCTCTATGGAACCAAGCGCCGCCCTTGAACCGGGCGCTATAGAACCAAGCGTCGTCCTCAAACCTAGCGCTATGGAACCAAGCGTCGTCCTCAAACCTAGCGCTATGGAACCAAGCGTCGCCCTCGAACGTGGCGCTAGAGAACCGAGCGTCGCCCTCAAACGTGGCTCTATGGAACCAAGCATCGCCGGGAAAGCGGAACTGCGAAAAATCGATACGGCTTGATGCACAAAGAAGTGTTTTGACCAAGTCGGTCTCGCTGAGGGGAGTGTCATTATCTTTTCTTCTGTCCTCCTGATCCTCCCCGATCGACGGACGCAGGAGGACAGAAGAGAAGTCGCTGGCGGCCTCTTCAAACCAGGTTCGGGTTCCCTCGTTGGCACCGGCAATGCCAGGGCGACCGAAGACGGTCACACCTCTTTCCGTTTCCCACTGTCCCGCGTCTTGCAGCTTTTTCTTGTCAGCCAGCATCGCCTCGGCCCAGCCATTCCAGATCGCCTTGGCCGCGTTATGGGCTTCTTGACCGGTTTTGCCGGCATCGAGCGCTTCCCTGCGGGCCGCTTCGCACGCCTCGAACCGCGCGATGGTGCGCATCCGGATGCGCTTGCGGACAGTCTCGTCATCGTTGCCGGTCGGCAGGTCGGGGAGGTCGTCGAAGGTCGGCATGAAGGAACAGGCCCGGGATCGGTTGCAGCGATACGGCACTCTCAATCTTTAATACGGATTGGGCAAGACCGCGCCACACCCGCGCCCTTGCAACGCCAAGTTCTTTCGCTGCCCGTCGCACGCACCGCATTCCCCCCTTTCAGCAAACGGTCAGCTCGCGTCGTCTAACTGTTGCTGAACCCCGCTAAATATGCAGATCCGAGCATATCAACGCCGGTGACACACGGAACAGCCATATCGACGGCCGGGTTGGGGGACCCTTCGATGCAATTCCGTGCGTGGCGCACGCGCCTCGTTCAGCGCTACAGGGACATCCGCAGCCCGTCCTACTGGCGGGTGTTCGCGGCCGTCGCGCTCAATGCGGTTCTGCTGTCCATGCTGGTCTTCGACATTCCCATCGCCAAGCGCATGGACGCCTTGCCGCCGCTCGCCCACGACCTCGCCCGCGTGTTGACCAATGTCGGCAAGTCCGGCTGGATCCTGTTCCTCTCCGCCTTCCTGTTTCTGGAAAGCCAGATCGTCGCCCGCCACGCGCAAGACGCCCGCGCCCGCTGCCGCGCCGTGCTGACCGGCTGGATCGGCGCCTATATCTTCGTCACCGTCGCCGCCTCCGGCCTCGTCGCCAATATCCTGAAGCGCGCCATAGGCCGCGCCCGGCCGTCGCAATTCGACGAATGGAGCGCGCTCGGCTTCTCGCCCTTTGCCGGCAATTCTCGCTTCGAGAGCTTCCCGTCGGGCCACGCCACCACGATCGGCGCGCTGGCCGCCATGCTCGCGCTGATGTTTCCGCGCTATCGCGTCTCGCTCCTGACTGCCGGCGTCTGGCTCGCCATGACCCGCGTCATGCTGCTGGCGCATTATCCCAGCGACGTGCTCGCCGGCTTCTGCCTCGGCGGCTGGTTCGCGCTTGTCACCGCGATCCTCTTCGCCCGCTACGGCCTCATCTTTCGCATCGGCGCGGACGGCTGGCCGAGACCGCGCCTGCCCTCGCCGCTGCAGGTCATGCGCCCGGGCGAATCCGGCCCGCCGGCACCGCCTCACCGCTCGCCTCCCCCCAGACCCTGCCCCGACCTTGACGGCCCGCCCAGGCCCGGCATATCGGACAGAAACGCCGCCTGACGGCGCCACGCCGCGACCGTTTGACAGGCCCTGTTGACAGCTCTGCCCCTTCACGTCATTTAAAGGGCGCACCGACAGGAAAGAGCAATGCTGGCACGTGGCCTTTCATCTCTCTCGACCATGATCGCGACGGCGACCCCCGCCGTGGCCCCGGTCGTGCTGACGGGCGCCACTCTCAAAAAAACCACGACCACCGCCTAGCGGATCCACTCGTTTGCCGTATCTCCCCCTCGGCGACGAGGGGAGAAGCACCTGATGGCAGGCAACGCGCCATGCCGACGGAACGGTGGGGGAGAGAGGACGGAAGGAACGGATTATGGGTTACAAAGTCGCCGTCGTCGGTGCCACGGGCAATGTGGGCCGCGAAATGCTCGATATCCTGGACGAGCGCGGGTTTCCCGCCAGTGAGGTGGTGCCGATCGCCTCGCGCCGCAGCCAGGGCAGGGAAGTCTCCTTCGGCGATCACACGCTGAAGGTCCGGGCGCTGGAAAACGTCGATTTCTCCGATTTCGACCTTTGCCTGATGTCCGCCGGCGGCACGCTGTCACAGGAATGGTCACCGAAGATTGGCAAGGCCGGCTGCGTCGTCATCGACAATTCCTCGGCCTGGCGTACCGACCCGGACGTCCCCCTCATCGTGCCGGAGGTGAATGCCGACGCCGTCGAGGGGTTCAAGAAGAAGAACATCATCGCCAATCCGAACTGCTCCACCGCGCAGCTCGTCGTCGCCCTGAAGCCGCTGCATGACGTGGCCAAGATCACCCGCTGCGTCGTCGCCACCTACCAATCGGTTTCCGGCGCCGGCAAGGAGGCCATGGACGAGCTCTTCGAGCAGACCCGCGCCGTCTTCGTCAGCGATCCGATCGAGCCCAGGAAGTTCACCAAGCGCATCGCCTTCAACACCATTCCCCACATCGACGTCTTCATGGAAGACGGCTTTACCAAGGAAGAGTGGAAGATGGTGGTCGAGACCAAGAAGATCCTCGACCCCAAGATCAAGCTCGTTGCGACCTGCGTCCGCGTGCCGGTCTTCATCTCCCATGCCGAGGCCGTGCACCTGGAATTCGACAAGCCGATCTCGGCCGACGAGGCGCGCGATATCCTGCGCGAGGCGCCGGGCTGCCTCGTCGTCGACAAGCACGAGGACGGCGGCTACGTCACGCCCTACGAGGCGACGGGCGAGGACGCGACCTACATCAGCCGCATCCGCGAGGATCCGACGGTCGACAACGGGCTCGCCATGTGGGTGGTCTCCGACAACCTGAGGAAGGGCGCGGCGCTCAACACAGTCCAGATCGCCGAGCTTCTCGTCAATCGCAAGCTCATCACGCCGAAAGCCGGCTAACGTCAAATATTTCTGACTGTTTCGATGAGTTGGAACACTCACTCGACCCAGATGAGGGATGCGGTAATTTTCCCGCATCCTCCATCGCAACGAAGACCGTAGTATAGTAGAAACGAATAGGGCGCGGAGGTTTCCCGCGCCCTATTCGCCTCAATCCATAAGTCTGTCGCGCATCAATGCCCAATCTGGACCCCGTTCTTTCTTCCGAAAAGCTGCCCACGAAAGTCGACATCGCCATTGTCGGCGGCGGCATTGTCGGCGCTTCCGCAGCCTATTTCCTCGCCCGGGACGGGATTTCGGTCGCGCTGTGCGAAAAGGGTGAAATCGGCGCCGAACAGTCCGGCCGCAATTGGGGCTTCGTGCGCAGCCAGGGACGGGACCCACGCGAAATTCCGCTGATGCTGGAATCGCTCCAACTCTGGCGCGACCTCGACCGGGAGCTCGGACTGGAGACCGGATTCACCCAGTCCGGCATTCTCTACCTCGCCGATAGCGACGACCGGATGGACGAGTACGAGGCCTGGCTGAAGCTCGGCAAAGACTTCCCCATCGATTCCCGCCTGATTTCCGGCTCCGAAGCCGCCGATCTCATTCCTGGCGCGACGGAACGCTTCGTCGGCGGCCTCTACACCCCGAGCGACGGCCGCGCCGAACCCGACCTTGTCGCCCCCGCCTTCGCCCGTGCCGCCCAGGCCCACGGCGCGGCAATCATGACCAACTGTGCGGTGCGCGAGATCGAGACGACCGCTGGCTGGGTCTCCGGCATTGCGACCGAAAAGGGCTCCGTCGCGGCCGCGACGGTCATCGTTGCCGGCGGCGCCTGGTCGTCGCGCCTGCTGCGCAAACTCGGCCTGCGCCTGCCGCAACTGAAGGTGCTGGGCTCCGTCATGCGCACCGGACCTCTGCCCGAGGTCTTTCCCGGCGGCGTCTGGGGTCCCGGCTTCGCCTTCCGTCGACGCCTTGACGGCGGCTATACGCTGGCGCCGAGCCATGCCGAGGCGGTCGAGATCGTGCCCGACAGTTTCCGTTTCTTCTTCGACTTCCTGCCCGGCCTGAAAAGCGAGGCGGGCAACATGCGCATCCGCCTGCGCAAATCCTTCTTCACCGAGCTGTCCTGGTCACGTGACGGCGCCCACCCCTTCGAGACGGTCCGCACCTACGCGCCCAAGCCGGAAAAGGACTGGCTCGACGACCTGCGCACCCGGCTGGCAAAGCTCCATCCGGCCTTCGCCGAAGTCCCGGTCGCCACCTGCTGGGCCGGCGGCATTGACGTCACGCCCGACGCCATTCCCGTGATCGGTCCGGTCGACAGCCTGTCCGGCCTCGTCCTGGCGACCGGCTTTTCCGGCCACGGCTTCGGCATCGGTCCGGGCGCCGGGCTGCTGGCAACCGAGCTGGCGCGCGGGACAATCCCCTGCGTCAACCCGACGCCCTTCGCCTGGAACCGCTTCGTCGACGGATCGCGCCTGAGGCCCTTCGGCGCGGTCTGAGCGCTCCCCCCCGCATCGCAATCCCGCAGGACAATCCTGCCAGACCCTCTCGTCACGCGCCGAGGGAAAGCCGCTCCGTTGTCGGCCGCATCTGGTTAAGGCCGCGTTCACCATGTTATGCTGGAGCCTGTCGAGGCTAAGAAAATCTTGGCATCTTTGGTGTCAAATCTTTCGCAGGCAAAGTGTCCGCTGATCGTTCGGTGGAGACCGTGCGAAAAAGAAGCCCGGAATATTGCTGTTCGTTCACGGACAATGCGGCAGAGCAGACGCCAATGACCGCGGGCAGCGCCGACGACCACCACGAACACCATGGACGGTTCAACATGTCATCCTTCGACGAGCCCACCGAACAGCACGACGACAGCAGGCTTTCGGCGGAAGACCCCGCGCCGCCCAAGGGCACGGCCGAACATGCGCATTTGAACATCGTCTCCGGGCCGAACGCCGCGCGCCAGCTTTCGCAGATGCGCAACGACCCTTACGAAATCCAGCGTCTCTTCGAGACCGGCGAATATCCCTACCGGACCAAGCTGCGCCGCGCGCCCTATGAAAAGCACAAGGCGGACCTGCAGGTCGAACTGTTGAAGGTGCAGCGCTGGGTGGAGGAAACCCAGCAGCGCGTCGTCATCCTCTTCGAGGGCCGCGACGCCGCCGGCAAGGGCGGCACCATCAAGCGCTTCATGGAACACCTCAACCCGCGCACCGCCCGGGTCGTCGCGCTGCCCAAGCCGACCGAGCGGGAAAAGAGCCAGTGGTATTTCCAGCGCTACATCGAGCACCTGCCGGCCGCCGGCGAGATCGTGCTCTTCGACCGCTCCTGGTACAATCGCGCCGGTGTGGAGCGGGTGATGGGCTTCTGCACCCCGAACGAATATCTGGAGTTCATGCGCACATGTCCGGACCTCGAGCGCATGATGGTGCGCGCCGGCATCCGGCTGTTCAAGTACTGGTTTTCGGTCACCCAGGGTGAGCAGCGCCGGCGTTTTCAGGCACGCGAACATGATCCCCTCAAGCAATGGAAGCTTTCCCCCGTCGACAAGGCCTCGCTCGACAAATGGAACGATTACACCGAGGCAAAGGAGGCGATGTTCTTCTACACCGACATTGCCGATGCCCCTTGGACGGTGGTGAAATCCGATGACAAGAAGCGCGCCCGGCTGAACTGCATGCAGCATTTCCTGAGCGTTCTTCCCTATCCGAACCGCAACACGTCCATCGTGCGGGGCCCCGACCCGCTCATCGTCGGCTCCAGCGCGCATGTGATCGCCTCCGACCAGCACATTCTCGGCAAGACCCTGCATCCCGAAAAGAAAAAGAAATGATCCGCCGAAGCGGTGTCCGTCCGCGATGCGAAAATCGAGTATGATCCGAAGCAAACGGCGGGCACGCTGTATGTCCGCCACCCATTGAGGAAACCGCCCGCTCCGGAGAGACGCCGATGACGCCCCGTTCCCGCCATGGCGCACCGATCCTGTCCGCCGCCGCTCTCCTTGCCGACATCGAGGCCGGGCGCATCACACCCGCCGCCATCGTCGAACGCTGCCGGGAGGCCATCGCCGCCCATGAGGCGACCATCGGCGCCTTCGTCTGCCACGATTTGGAGGGCGCCCGGATCGAGGCGGCCCGCGCCACAGGACCTTTGATGGGCCTTCCGGTCGGTATCAAGGATATCATCGACACCGGGACTTTCCCGACAGGGCACGGCTCGCCGATCTATGCCGGCAACCGGCCGGCGGCCGACGCACCCGTCGTCTCGCTCGTCCGCCGTGCCGGCGGCGCCATCGCCGGCAAGACCGTAACCACCGAATTCGCCTTCTTTCACGCCGGCAAAACCCGCAATCCCCGCAACCTCGCGCACACGCCGGGCGGCTCGTCCTCGGGCTCGGCCGCCGCTGTCGCCGCGGGCATGCTGCCGCTTGCGGTCGGCACCCAGACCGGCGGCTCGGTCGTCCGCCCGGCAGCCTTTTGCGGTATTGCCGGCTACAAGCCGACCTTCGGCATGCTGCCCAGCGTCGGCATGAAGACCTTTTCCTGGAGCCTCGACACCATGGGCGTCTTTGGCGCGGGCGTCGCCGATGCCGCGCTCTTTGCCGCCGCGCTCTGCGGACGCGACCTCCGCGTTGAAGGGCCGCCGTCCGACACGCCTCGCATCGGCCTTGTCCGCACCCACCTGTGGCAGGAGGCGTCGGGCGAAATGCAGCGCGCCGTGGAAACCGCCGCCGAACACGCCGCAAAGGCCGGCGCAAGGGTCTTCGATGTCGATCTCGCCCGCATTTTCAGCGATGCCTTTTGCGCCCACCAGACGATCCAGGATTTCGAGGCCGCCCGCGCGCTTGCCTGGGAACTCGATCTCCACGCCGCCGAACTGAGCCCGCTCCTGCGACAAACGCTCGAGGCTGGCGCCGCGATCACGCCGGACGCCTACGACCGCGCGCAGGCCTGTGCGAGCCGTGCCCGCCACGCGCTCGCCGCGCTCTTTACCGACATCGACGTGCTTCTCACCCCCTCCGCCCCCGGCGCCGCGCCGGAGGGGCTGGAATCCACCGGTTCCTCGATCTTCAACCGGCTGTGGACCCTGATGGGAACGCCGGCCCTCAATGTTCCGGGCCTTCTCGACCAGCGCGGCCTGCCGCTCGGCGTACAGCTCGTCGCCCCGCGCGGCGCCGACCGATTGCTCCTTGAGGCCGGCGCTTGGCTCGAAGCGCGGCTCGCCGACGCCCCGACGATCTGACTGCCGCAATCAAGGCCGATATTCGCCATACGAAAACGGCGCCCGGTTTCCCGGACGCCGTTGTCTTTATGTCGTTCTTCCTGCGGGAGAGAGATCCCGATTTTCCAGATCTCAGTAGTACGGCGAGACGCAGGGCTTGCGCGGGCCATGATACGGCTGGAACGTGTTGTCCGAGGCGCGATAGCTGCGATAATGATCGTAGCACCACTGCACGTGGGCATCGCCCCGGTCAGCCGCGCGGGCGTTCTGGTCGGCAACCGCGCCGCCAATGATGGCACCGGCCGCAAAGGCGGCGAGCGGATACCAGTAGCCGTTGTGATAGCGATAGCCGTGACGCTTGTGGCGATAGCCGCGATGACCGCGGTAGATCGGCGGCTTGCGGCGATCGTAGCGCGGACCGCGCGCATCGTGCCGGCGGCTCGGTTTGCGCCAGTTGCGTTTCTGTGACCGCCGCTCAACGCGACGACTCTTGCTGGTGCTGCGTTTCTTCTTCAGCTGGCCGGGACGGACCAGCGGCGAATTCTGCACCTTGATGACGGAAGACTCGGTGCCGGCCGGCGACACCGGGCGGAGGGTCAGCGCGCTGGCGGGCATGATGGCTGCTACGGTAAACGTCGCGGCCACCACCGCGGCTGTCAGGCGTCTGGTCAGTGCGATCATAAAAGCGCTCCTTTTTTCTATGTTGGGACTGAAACGGCCCTGACCCCCGCTTTGTTCCCTTCTTGACCAAGATATTCTCACGTGATTTTACGGCAAAAATATGATATTTCTATATATTTCTAAATATATGCAACAATATATACATCATCAAGAAAGATGAACACAGGATGAATACGTTTCATGAGAAACCGATAACAGAAAACAACCAATGTTTATGACGCCAGAACCCGACAACACGAAAAATGCGACACTTTGAGAGAACATGGCCCCCATGCGCTAGATCATTGCCAGGTTGAAAATCACACAGGTACACTTCTGCCGATTACCACTGAGTGAGCAGGCGGGATCATGCCGATGACCGGATCTCCATCCATGTATCGGCTCGAAGCTGACGGCCCCGATCGCCTGATCGCGGTTTTGCGCGAACAGGGTTACACCGTGGTCGCCCCCCGGGTCGAAGACGGCGCAATCGTCATCCTTCCCTACGAGGACGGAGACACTCTGCCCAGAGGGGTGAGCGACGATCAGTCGGGCGGCCACTATCGCCTCGTCGAGCGTGACGATGAGAAGCTGTTCGACTACACCGTCGGCCCGCAAGGCTACAAGCGCTACCTGTGGCCGCCGCATCAGACGCTGTGGTCCGCGACCCGCGCCGAGGACGGTGGCTTTACCGTCAATGAGGTCGTTGTCGACGAGGCGCCACTCGCACTCTTTGCCGCCCGCGCCTGCGAAATCGACGCCCTCGACGTTCTCGACCGGGTCTTCGACAATGGCGAGTTCGTCGACCCGCTCTACCGCTCGCGCCGCGAACGGGCCTTCATCGTCGCGGTGGAATGCTCGCGAGCCAGCGAAACCTGTTTCTGCGCCTCCATGAACAGCGGTCCCGCCGTCGAGACCGGATTCGACATCGCGCTGACCGAGCTTTTCGACGGCGGACGGCATTCCTTCCTCGCCCGCGCCGGAACGGCGAAGGGCGCCGGCGTCCTCGCCAAGCTCTCGCCCGCCCACGCCAACACCGAGCAGGCGGCGCGGCGCGAGGCGATCATCGCCGCCGTTGCCGAAGGACAGACGCGTCGCATGCCAGGCAATGCCAAGGACGTCCTGCGCGCCAATCCCGAGCATCCCCGCTGGGACGCCGTGGCGGAACGGTGTCTATCGTGCGGAAGCTGCACCTCGGTCTGTCCCACCTGCTTCTGCACCACCACCATCGACCACACCGACCTCACCGCCACCAACGCCAATCGGGAGCGGGTGTGGGATTCCTGTTTCGCCATTGACTATTCCTACATCTTCGGCGGGGCCATCCGCCGCTCCACCAGGGCGCGTTATCGGCAATGGATGATGCACAAGCTTACCCATTGGCACGACCAGTTCGGCCGCTCCGGCTGCGTCGGCTGCGGGCGCTGTATCACCTGGTGTCCCGTCGGCATCGATATCGTGGAGGAAACGCGAGCCATACGCGCCGGGTGAAGCGCGAGTGCTCATAAACCACCCGGGAGGAAACCATGGGTGACCTGAAAACGATGGAGAAACTGCTGCATGAAACGGCGTTTTTCCAGGATTTCGGCGAGGCGACCATAACGCTTCTGGCCGGCTGCGCGACGAATATCGTCTTCGATGCCGGAGCCGACATCGCCCGCCAGGGAGGCGACGCCGACCGCTTCTATCTCGTGCGCCACGGCGACGTCGCGCTGGAAATCGCCATCCCCCACCGCGACGCCCTCATCGTTGAAACCGTCCACGCCGGCGACGTGCTCGGCTGGTCATGGCTCGTTGCGCCCTATCGCTGGAGCTTTGATCTGCGCGCCTTGTCCCTCGTGCGTGCCTTTTCCTTCGACGCGGTGTGCCTGCGCGCCAAGATGGAGGACGATCACGAGATCGGCTACCAGATCATGAAACGGTTCATGCCGGTCGTCGCCCAGCGCCTGTTCGGCGCGCGCCTGCAACTCAGCGATCTCTACGGCGGAGGCTCCCGATGACGACCACGGCACACGTCGCCCACTGGGACGTCACCCGCTACGGCCTGACCGATCCCATGACGCCGCGCCTGTTCCGCGTGACGAAAAGTCGGCGCGAGACCGCCGACACCTTCACCATCGAGCTGGAACCGGAAGACGGCAGGCCATTCGACTTCCTGCCTGGCCAGTTCAACATGCTCTATGCCTTCGGCATCGGAGAATCGGCGATCTCGATCGCCGGCGATGCCACCGACACCACCCGCCTCGTCCACACCATCCGTGTCGTCGGCAAGGTCTCCGAAGCCCTCGCCGAGGCGCGGCCAGGAACCGTCATCGGCGTGCGCGGTCCCTTCGGTCGGCCCTGGCCGATGGAGAAGCTGAAGGGCCGCGACATCCTCTTCGTCGCCGGCGGCGTCGGCCTCGCGCCGCTCAGGTCGGCAATCCTCCACACCATCACCAACCGGCGCGACTTCGGCCGCGTGATGATCCTCTATGGCGCCCGCACCCCGGCCGATCTCCTCTACGAAGACGAGCTCCACGACTGGCGTGGCTCCTTCTCGCTGACCGTCAAGGTGACCGTCGACCGCGCCGGCACCGACTGGTACGGCCGCGTCGGCGTCGTCACCAAGCTCATCGAGGCGGCCGAGTTCGACGCCTCCGCCGCCTCCGCCCTAATGTGCGGGCCGGAGGTGATGATGCGCTTCTCGGTCGAGACCCTGCTGGCATCCGGTCTGCCGGAAAACCGCATCTTCGTCTCCATGGAGCGCAACATGAAATGCGCTACCGGCTTTTGCGGCCACTGCCAGCTTGGCGGCGTCTTCATCTGCCGCCACGGGCCGGTTTTCCGCCATGACGAAATCGCCGAGTTCAACCGCATACGGGAGCTTTGACCGTGGCCAGCAAACCGAAACTCGCGGTATGGAAATTCTCGTCCTGCGACGGCTGCCAGCTGAGCCTGCTGGATTGTGAGGACGAGCTCCTCGCCGTCGCCGATTCCATCGAGATCGCCGAATTCCTGGAGGCCACCCGCGCCCAGGTCGGCGGCCCCTATGACGTCTCCCTCGTCGAGGGCTCCATTTCCAATACCCACGACCTCAACCGCCTGCGCCGCATTCGCGAGCAGTCCAAGGTGGTGATCGCCATCGGCGCCTGCGCCACCGCCGGCGGCATCCAGGCGCTGCGCAACACTCGCGACGTCGACGAATTCATCCGCGCCGTCTACGCCCACCCCGAATACATCGACACGTTGGCCAAATCGACGCCGATCGCCGACCACATCAACGTCGACTTCGAGCTGCGCGGCTGTCCGATCAGCAAGTATCAGCTACTGGAGGTGATTTCCGCCTTCCTTGCCGGGCGCCAGCCCTGGACGCCTGCGCATTCGGAGTGCCTGGAATGCAAGCGCAAGGGCACAACCTGCGTCATTGTCGCCCACGGCACACCCTGTCTCGGCGCCGTCACCCAGGCTGGCTGTGGCAACCTGTGTCCGTCCTCGAACCGCGGCTGCTACGGCTGCTTCGGTCCAAAGGAAACGCCAAATACCCCTATGCTCGCCGATCGTTTCCGCGACGAATGCGGCGTGGATGCCCGCCGGATGTCCGAACTCTTCCAGACCTTCACCGCCGGCGCGCCGGCATTCCTGAAAGAGGCCCAGCGCCATGACGCGGATTGAGACACGCAACCCCACCGACGAACCCGTCGCGGGCGACGCCGCGCCGCAGGAGGGCAAGGCTCATCGCATCATCAAGGTCGACGCGCTCGCCCGCGTCGAGGGTGAGGGCGCGCTCTACGTGCGCGTCCGCGACGATACCATCGAGGATATCAAATTCCGCATCTTCGAGCCGCCGCGCTTCTTCGAGGCGCTGCTGCGCGGCCGCCCCTATGAGGACGCGCCCGACATCACCGCCCGCATCTGCGGCATCTGCCCGATTGCCTACATGCTCGGCGCCGCGCGCGCCATGGAGGACGCCCTAGGCGTCACGGTGGCGGGGCCGCTCGCGGATCTCCGCCGCCTCATTTATTGCGGTGAATGGATCGAGAGCCACGTTCTCCATGCCGCCATGCTTCACGCGCCCGATTTTCTCGGCATGCCTGACGCCTTCGCCTTCGCCCGCCAGAACGCCGATGCGGTGAAGGCGGCACTTCGCCTGAAGAAGCTCGGCAATACCATCATCGAGGCCGTCGGCGGCCGCGCCGTCCACCCCGTCAACCTCAAGGTTGGCGGCTTCTACCGGACGCCGAAGAAGCGCGAACTCCGTCTACTCCTCGACGAACTGGAGTACGGCCTGGAAGCCTCCGCCATGCTTGCCAAGGCGTTTTCCGGCTTCGATTTCCCCGATTTCACCTACGACTACACCTGCGTTTCGATGCGCAACGCCGACAACTATCCCCTCGAAGACGGCCGGCTCGTTTCCAACCGCGGCCTCGACATCCCCGTCCAGGCCTTCCCGGACCATTTCTTCGAGGAACACGTCGCCCATTCCAACGCCCTTCACGGCCGCATGCGCGACGGCTCGGCCTATCTCGTCGGTCCGAACGCCCGTTACAACAACAACTACGACCGGCTCTCGCCGGCGGCGAAGGCGCTCGCCTCCGACGTCGGCCTCGGCGAGACGGTGGCCAATCCGTTCCTGTCGATTCTGGTGCGCATGGTGGAGACCTCCTACGCCTGCGAGGAGGCAATCCGCATCGTCCGCGACTATAAGGAACCCGATCGCCCGGATGTCGCCATCGAGCCGCACGCCGGCGTCGGCGCCGGCGTCACCGAGGCACCGCGCGGCATCTGCTGGCATCAGTACGAACTCGACGACGACGGTCGCATCCTCAGCGCCGTAATCGTTCCGCCGACCTCGCAAAACCAGCCGCAGATCGAAGCCGACCTCGCCGGCGTCGTCGGCAGGAACCTCGACCTCGACGACGAAGCGTTGAAATGGCGCTGCGAACAGACGATCCGCAACTACGATCCCTGCATCTCCTGCGCCACCCATTTCCTCGACGTTACAATCGACCGGATGTGAGAGGGAGGATGCCATGCTTGTGATCGGCGTTGGCAACCCCATGCGCGGCGACGACGCGGCCGGACCGATCGCCGCCGAAAAGCTGGCCGGGTTCGGACTGGAGACCCGCGTCCTCGATGCCGACGGAACCCATCTGATCGAGGCCTTCGAAGGACGCAGGACCGTCGTCGTCATCGACGCCATGCGTGCGACCGGCAAGCCCGGTACGATCCATCGCATCGACGGTGCCCGCCTGCCGCTCTCCTCCGATCTCTTCCACTATTCAAGCCACGCCTTCGGCGTTGCCGAGGCGATCGAGACCGCGCGGGCGCTGGAAATACTGCCGCCGCATCTGACGGTTTACGGCATCGAGGGCGCGATGTTCACCGCCGGCGAGCCACAGACAAGAGCCGTTGCCGCCGCGATCGACGAGGTCGTCGCCGATATCGTCGGCGAGGCGGACTGAGGCAGCCCACGCAAAGACGAAGACAGCGCGCTAGCGCTCTCCGTGGTGCCCCCCGTGTTCATGCCCTTCGCCGGCGTGGTGGTGCTGCATCGGATGCCTGTGGTTGGTCCACGCCAGCCACAGCGCGCCGAGGCCGAAGACGATGTTCAGCCAGAACGTATAGTCGATGCTGAAAGTGGTCAGCTCGCGGCGGATGTCGAGGCTGCCGGCGTCGGGAATGAGACCGAGGAACGAAAAGGCGAGATCGACGAGGATCGCGCTCACCACCATGGTGACGAACAGGATGCCCGTCATGTAGGCGGCCATGCGCCAGCCGAAATAGCGGCGATAGACATCGATGAGCGGCAGCACGATCAGATCGGCGTAGATGAAGGCGAGAACGCCGCCGAACGAGGCCCCGCCGGCAAAGAGCACGGCGGCGAGCGGCACATTGCCGACCGAGCACACGAAGGTGAAGATGGCGATGACCGGACCGATCAGCGCGTTCACCGGCACCTTGACCCATTCCGAGGCGTCGGCGAGGAACAGCGCCTGCCATAGGCTGTCGGGGACAAAGGCGGAGACGAAGCCGCCGATAAGGAAGCCCCCGAGGAGATCCTTCCACAGCATCGACCATTCCATGACGAAATTCTGTGCCACACGGATCTTCGTCTGCGGGTTCCTCAGCCGGTCCTTCCAGGTGTCGCCCTCGACGACCATCGAGGCGTGCTCATGGCCGCGGCTCATTTCCTCATGCGCGCGGGCATCCTCAACGAGTTTTGCTGGATAGGTGACCTTGACGAGGACCGCCATGATGGCGATCAGCACCACGCCGCCCAGCCATTCGCCAAGCATGAACTGCCAGCCCATGAGCAGGAAAAGAATGACGCCAAGCTCGATCACCAGGTTGGTCGAGGCAAAGAGGAAGGCGAGTGCGTTGACCAGCGCCGCGCCCTTCTTGAAGAGCGTGCGCATGATGGCGGCCGACGCATAGGAGCAGGACGACGACGCCGCCCCGGCGACGGAGGCGAGCGCGATCCGCTTCGCCGAACCCTTTCCGAGCACGGACTGCATCCGCCCAGGCGGCACGATCGTCTGCAAGAGCGCGGAAATGGTGAAACCGAGAACAAGTGTCCAGCCGGTCTTCCACGCCATCCCGACAGTCATCAGGAGCGCTTCGCCGACCTTTACCAGAATATCCATGAGTGATGTCCGCCGTTTTTGAGCAAACGGACAGGATGCGACACGGTTCCGGAAACTCTTCCAGCGCACGGGAAAAACGGTGCGTCATGCGCCCACGATGCAGACCGCCTCCGCGTCTGTCGCCATTCCCCTCGGTTATGTCTATTCGCCGGCGGCAAGCGCGGCCGCTTCAGCCGCGAGGCCCCGGATTCCCGTGCCGCCACCGCGCGACACCTGGTCGATCCAGCCCCCGCCGAGCACGCGTGCATCGGTCCCGGGCGCATCATAGAAGACGCAGGCCTGACCCGGCGCGACGCCGTATTCCGCCTCGACCAGTTCGACGGCAACGACGCCGTCCCGCGCCGTCAGTACCGCCCGCTCCGGCGCCCGCGTGGAGCGGACGCGGGCGAAGATCTCCAGCCCGTCGGCCGCCGCCTCGTCGAGGCCGCCGTCGCCAATCCAGTTCACCTCGCGCAGGATCAGCCGCCGCGTCGTCAGCGCCTCGCGCGGGCCGACGACAACGCGCTGCCGGTCGGCATCGAGATGCACGACATAGAGCGGCTCGCCGATGGCAACGCCGATGCCGCGCCGCTGGCCAATGGTGTAATGGATGATGCCGTCGTGACGGCCGAGCACCCGGCCGTCCACATGGACGATGTCGCCGCCCTCCGCCGCACCCGGCTTCAGCCGTTCGATGACATCGGAATAGCGCCCGGTCGGCACGAAGCAGATGTCCTGGCTGTCGGACTTGTCGGCAATGGCCAAGCCCAGCTCACGCGCCGCCTCCCGCGTCTCCGCCTTCGACATGCCGCCGAGGGGAAAACGCAGGAAATCGAGCTGCTCCTGGGTCGTGGCGAAAAGGAAATAGCTCTGATCCCGCTCGTCGTCGACCGGCCGGAAGAGCGCCCTATGGTTGCCGACGAGACGCGTGCGAACGTAGTGCCCCGTCGCCAGCGCCGCCGCGCCCAGGTCGCGCGCGGTGTCGAGGAGATCGCTGAACTTGACCGTCTGGTTGCAGGCGACGCAGGGCACCGGCGTCTCGCCGGCAATATAGCTTTCTGCGAAACGGTCGATGACCGCCTCCTGAAAGCGGTCCTCATAGTCGAGGACATAATGCGGAATGCCGAGGTGGGCAGCGACGCGGCGCGCGTCGTGAATGTCCTGACCGGCGCAGCACGCGCCCTTGCGGTGCACCGCCTCACCATGATCGTAGAGCTGCAACGTGATGCCGACCACGTCGTAGCCGGCCCGCTTCAGCAGGCCCGCCGTCACCGAGGAATCAACGCCTCCGGACATCGCCACGACAACACGCGTGTCCTCCGGTCGTCCGGACAAATTGAGCGAATCGATCATCATTTCGAACCAATGGACGAAAGGTGCACAAAGGCGCCTGCGCCAAAAAAACCATCTGCGGACCGTCACGGCCTTGAAGGCCGTCCCGCGCGCTTTGCTCGCGGGCGAACGGATGCGCGATCGCGGGCAAATCGCGATGCACCCCGTCTGCGGCGCCGAACGTCCCCCCTTTATAGGTCGCCGGCGGCGCTTTCGCCAGATCGCACCCGGCAGCTTCTGCCGGCCCGGCAAGGCTTGCCACGCCAAAGCCGGAAACATGGGTTACCCAATAACCTCTATCCAATTGAAAAAAAAGATTATTGTCTGCGATACCGCATTGGCATCCGGTTTGCATTCACGATCCCGTATCCTTGTGCGTTCAGTGAGTACGGGTTCGGGAGCCCCTTTGGTTGTGACTGACATATCGCTGCGTTTCGACAGTTACCGGCAGACGGAAGCCCCGACGAACGGGCCACGGAAGGGTGCCGACGCCTTTTCCTTCGAAAGCTTCCTGCCCCGGGATTCCGCATCGGGCGAAAGCCGCAATTCAGGCGCACGGGGGACCGATGACATCCCGGTCCGCCTCAATGATAACGCACGCGCCGACGAAAGCCGCCGACAGGACCGCCGCACCGACCGCACGCATGCGGCCGACACGGCAAGGCGTGCCGACGCCCGGGATCGGGACCATCTCGCCGCAAGCGACCGCGCCGATGCCCGGGACCGGGACCATCTCGCCGCAAGCGATCATGCCGATGCCCGGGACCGTGCCCGCGATGCCGAAACGCGCCGGAACAGGGACCACACGAACAAGGACCGTGCGAACGCGGCCGACGGTGAGCGCCGCCGGTCGCTGGAAAATGCCACACCGCTCAACGGCGAAATGCAGCCCGACCCGGCACGCGGCGACCGCCCGACGACCGCCGCCGATGAAGAAAGAGAGCCGACGGGCAACGATGGCGCCGCGGACTCTGGCCCCGACCCGAGGGTCGTCTTCGCCAACCAGCATCGCAATGATCCGCGCGAACCGGCCGGTGAGGCAACCGGCAACGCCGACCATCCCTCCATCGACGGCCTACCGGTCGACGACAATAGCGAGACGCGCGGCGAGACCGGGGATGGCGATATTGCCGGCTCGGACGCCACGGACCCGGCGGACATCGAGGCGCTCCTGGCTGCTCTCGCAGCGCTTCAGGCGGGCAACTCCCCGCGTGAGGGCGAGGCCACCGATACCGGCCAGCGCGCCAATCCGGAATCCATATCCGGTGCCGGTGTGGCGAAGGGCGTTCCAATTCCCGACATGACCGGAACGGGCGAGGCAGGCAAAAAAGCGACGCCCGCCGCCAAGGCCGACAAGCCGATCGACCCCGCGCCCACCCTTGCCAGCGCCGCGCCCGCTTCCACGAACACGGCCAACGACAACAAGGCGGCCATGAGCCGCGACGCTCTGATCGACCTGATCGGCCGCCTGCAGGCGCTCGATAGTGGGACGGGCGCGAAGGCGATCGGGGAACAGGACGGGACCGCGAACATCGATCTCGACACCGCAAGCCGCAAGGACCTTCTAAACATGGCGCGGACGCTTGCCGCCAGCGCCGCAAAGGCGGGTGCGACGCTGACCCCCGACGACCGGGCGGCGATCAAGGCGTTGCTTGCCGCGCAAGACGCGACAACTCCGAAACCGGCAACGGAAGCGACCGGATCGACGGCCGGGCGGACCGCCGGTGCGGAGACGACGCGTATCGTCGATCCGGCGGCCGCGGCGACGAATGCTGCCGCCCGCCCGACCCCGCCCGACGAAAAGGCGGCATCACGCATTACCGAGACGACAGGCGGGGACGAGACCGCAAGGACCCTCCGCGAGACCGCCGTCCGACATACCGACCGGACGGGGGCCCAGACGGCCGCTCAGGACGCCGCCCAGGGCGTCGCTCGGGCCACCGATCAGACTGCCGCCCGGGCCACCACCAAGGCCGCACCTGGAACCGCACCCGGCGACACAGATGTCCGCGTAACGGCGAGTGCCGCGGTCGGCGCATCGGGAACGGCGAAGACGGGCGAAACCGAGGTCGGCGCTCCGGCACAAAGGACAACGGGCGAGGCCGCCGCCCGGCCTGCGCCCCAGGCAACACAGACCGCAGCCGAGGAGGCCGCGCAGACGGCCGCCCGGACCGCACCGGGACGCGGCCGCGCCGCCAACGCCGCAGCATCCGCAACAGACACCGAAACGGCTGACGACGCACCGACCGGAAAGACCGCAGAAAACACAACCAGGACAGCTGACGCCACCCGGGCCGACAACACCGACCGGACAGCCGCGACGGGAGAGATCAGCAAGCCGAAGCCGGTGACGCACGCCGACCTTGCCGCCGCAGCGAATCGCGAGCCCTCCCGGATCGCGGCCGAGGCAAAGGTGGCGGATGCGGGCGCGAAATCCGGTTCGGGCGAGATGAAGACCGCCGCGCAAGCACTGACGGACGCCGCCGGGAAGGCTGCCGACGACGGCCGGGCGTCCGCCGCCGCGACCGGCAGGCACGGCGAGAAAGCGGACACAGCCGCCGCCCTTACCAACGTTGCGGCGGCGAAGAGCGATATCGTTCTCACCGGATCGTCCAGCGACCAGCTCATGGTGCTGCAATCCGATCACCGGATGGGCCACGATGCCATGACACAGGCCCAGCGCGCGGTCGCCACCCTTTCGCGCGGCACGCCCGTCGTTCCCGGCGTTGCCGCCGAGATCGCCCGTTTTGCCAGCAAGGGCGACAGTCGCTTCGAGATCCGGCTCGATCCGCCAGAACTCGGCCGCGTCGACGTTCGCCTCAAGGTCAAGGACGACGGTACGGTGAAGGCGCATCTCTTCGTCGAGCGCTCCGAAACGCTCGACGGCTTTCTGCGCGACCAGCGGGGACTGGAACGGGCGCTTGAACAGGCCGGTCTGAAGACCGACAGCGGCAGCCTGCAATTTTCGCTGAAATCCGACACCGGCACCGGCCAGGGCGGCACGTTTGCCGACGATAACGGCTCGCCAAGCTGGACCGCATCCGAGGACACGGGCGATATCGGCGAAATGGATCGCATGAGCCCCACCTACAGCACCGCAGCCATCGACGGGCGGCTGGACATCAGGGTTTGACCGAAGCCGGCGAGCCGGCCACGGACTCAGCAAAGGCGCCTGACGCGCCAGGAGGACGAAGATGGATGTATCGACGATTTCCGCAAGGAACGCCTCTACAGCATCGACCACGTCAAGCACATCGGGCAGCACGTCCAGCTCGTCGAGCACATCGGACGCAGCGACGGCCGCCAGCACGATGTCCGACAACTACGACATGTTCCTGGAGATTCTGACGGTTCAGATCAAGAACCAGAATCCGCTGTCGCCGATGGACACAGACAAGTTCACCGACCAGCTGACGCAGTTCTCCTCCGTGGAACAGCAGATCGCGACGAACGGTCATCTGGAGACGCTCATCAACTCCATGAATACGGCCAATCTCAGTTCCGTCGTGAGCTACATCGGCAAGGACGTCACGGTTTCCGGCGACACCTCCGTCTTCAAGGACGGCGAGGCGACATGGTCGACCCGCGTCAATGAGGATGCCAGTGGGACCTTCACCATCAAGAACGCGGCAGGCGCCATCGTCTATACCGGCGGCATCGAGCTGGAGGAAGGAACCAACACCTTTACCTGGGACGGCAGCAGCATCCGCGGCGGCACAGCGCCCGAGGGCGAATACACCATCTCCTTCGACATGCAGAACGCATCGGAAAGGAAGGTGCCGGTCGCCACCAGTTTCACCGGCACTGTCGACCAGATCGACATGTCGGATGGAAGTCCGACGCTCCGGATCGGCAACGTCCATGTTCCGATCTCCTCGGTGCTGACGATCAAGGAGAGCTGAGCGGACGAGCCTTCCCCTCCCTTTCCGAGTCGCCACCACGGGATGCCGGGCTTGCAGGAATTTTTTGCCGATTTCACAAACCCGCGGCGGGATTGAGCCCCGCCGCGGGTTGTTTCATGGGCTGGTTGATAGCCCCCGAACATACGGAAAAGCGTTGTTTTCCGGTGCGTTGCGCCACTTCCGGCACATCTCGCTAGATCGCTGCAATTCTTACCGAATTGTTGCTGCCCGCTTAGGCAAATTTTAAAATCAAGCAGGTACTGTCTCCACTTGAAGGTCAGGTAGAGTGTGAGAGTACGATGACCGACCGGGTAAGACCGCGAGTGAAGTATGTAATCGGGCCCGACGGGAGCCCGCTGACGATTGCCGATCTGCCGCCCAAGAACACACGGCGGTGGGTAATTCGTCGCAAAGCCGAAGTTGTCGCCGCCGTGCGTGGCGGCCTTCTTTCGCTGGAAGAGGCGTGTCAGCGTTATACGTTGACGGTCGAGGAATTCCTGTCATGGCAGAATTCCATCGATCAACACGGCTTGGCCGGCTTGAGGGCGACGCGTATTCAGCAGTACCGCTGAGACATCGCCAACCGGAATTGACGACGATGTCGTCTGCAAGCGGGCCGCTAGCCGGCCCGCTTTCCGATTCCGGTCCTGTCCCGATTTCCTTTCATCCGGCGTCCTTTTGCCGGCCTTTTTTCGATTCCCTCCGCTAAAATCCGACCAGCGCCCGATCGCCCAGCCCTCGGCAGCCCGGCGCCATCGCCGCGCGCATGGCATCCGCGGCATTGCGGCGCGAGTGCGATTCCCGGATCCGGCCCCACACCCCATACCCGACCGGAATCGGCACACGATCCGGCACAGTGATTCGCGGTGGCAATGGCCCGCGTCTTCGCATGGCCCGTGTATTCGCATCATTCCCTTGATTAAACACGATATTTCGCCTTCTGGTCAAACGCTGCACAATGTCCGCAGCCACCGGTCGCATGCGCCGCATGGCGGCCGCGCGTTCGCCAAAAGTTAACCACCCCGGCAAAATCGGCCTCGCCGAATTTGCAAAATGCACGAGATGACAGAAGGGAAAGCCGCCGTTTTCGGCGGTCGTTAAAACTTGTTAACCCGCTGTTTACCAGATGCCGGGAAATTATTGCCTACCAGGTTCGTCCGGGGGGCAACCCTTGTCATCCCTCATCCCTCGGCCTCCCGGACAGCCTGGTGGCAACAGCGTATCGCCCCGAAAAAATGGGTCATTGGGAATCGTGAACGGCGTCATCGATCTCTTCAAGGCACTCGGTCCGGCAAGGATTGCCGCCATGGGCGCAGTCGCCGCCATCATGGTCGGCTTCTTTGCCTTCCTGATGGTGCGGTTTTCCGCCGTCCAGATGGTTCCCCTGTACGCCCAGCTCGAATTCGCCGACACCACTGCGATCGTGCAGGAGCTCGAGGGCGCGAACGTCCCCTATGAGGTGACCGGCAACGGCACCGGCATCCTCGTTCCCCACGACAAGCTGCTCCAGGTGCGCATGCAGCTCGCCGAGAAGGGCCTGCCGAGCGGCGGCACCGTCGGCTACGAAATCTTCGACAAGACCGACACGCTCGGCACGACGAGCTTTGTCCAGTCGATCAACCACGTCCGCGCGCTTGAGGGCGAACTGGCGCGCACCATCCGCGCACTCGACGGTGTCACTGGCGCCCGCGTCCATCTGGTGCTGCCCGAACGCCAGCTCTTCCAGCGCAACAAGACCGCGCCGTCCGCCTCGATCGTCCTCGACGTGCGCGGCACCCTCGACCGTGGCCAGATCCGCGCCGTCCAGCATCTCGTCGCCTCCGCCGTCGAGGGCCTGAAGCCGAACAAGGTGTCGATTGTCGACGAGACCGGACGGCTGCTCGCTTCCGGCGGCGACGATGGCGAGGAATTCCTCACCGCCGCGATCCAGGACCGCACCGCCGCCTACGAGCGCAAGCTGCGCGAGCGCATCGAAGGAATCGTCTCCGAAGTCGTCGGCCCCGGGCGCGCCCGCGTCCAGGTCTCCGCCGAACTCGACCGCAACCGCGTCACCCAGACCTCGGAGACCTACGACCCGGACGGCCAGGTCGTCCGCTCCACCCAGTCCAAGGAAGAGAGCTCGGCAAGCACCAACCGGGAAGAAGGCGTGACCGCCGCCAACCAGGTGCCCGATGCCAACGCCCAGAACGGCGCTCAGACGAGCGACCAGTCGAATTCCACCTCCGAGACCGTCAATTACGAGATCTCGCGCACCCAGCGCACGCAGGTCACCGAGGCCGGAAGCCTGAAGCGCCTCTCCGTCGCGGTCCTCGTCGACGGCGTCTACACCCCCGTCGCCGACGCCCCGCCGACCTATGCGCCGCGGTCCGACGAGGAAATGCAGCGCATCACCGCGCTGGTGCGCACCGCCATGGGCTTTGACGAGGAGCGCGGCGACCAGATCGAAGTGGTCAACCTGCGCTTCGCGTCGGCGCCGGCCAACCTGACCGCCGGCGCCACCGGCGAGGGCCTGTTCGACTTCACCAAGCGCGACATCATCTACTTCATCGAACTCGGCGTGATCGTCCTCCTGTCGCTGGCAACCCTGCTCTTCGTCGTGCGCCCGCTCGTCAAGCGCATCCTCGCCTCCGACGAGAAGGAGGAACAGGAGACGGCCGCGATCGAGGGTGCCCAGATGGCGATCGGACCGGACGGCCAGCCCGTCGCCCTGCCAGGCCCCGAGACCGAGAGCGAGGAGGACTGGATCGCCGTCGCCAAGGCCCAGGGCGAACTCCAGGCCGGCTCCATCGAGCGCGTCGGCGAATTGATCAATACCTATCCGGCCGAAGCCGCCACCATCGTCCGCAACTGGCTGCAGGAGGCTCCGGCATAAGATGTCCACGGACCTCGCGCACGCACCCCAGCTCAACATCAGCAAGGACCATGAAAACCGCGATTTGACCGGTGTCGAACGCGCAGCGGTCCTGCTGCTCGCGCTCGGCCAGGAACACGGCAAGGCGATCTGGGAACAGCTCGATGAGATCGAGATCAAGCAGATCTCGCTGGCCATGGCCAAACTCGGTCCGGTCACACCGGACATGCTGAACGGCCTATTCAAGGATTTCGTTCACAAGCTGTCGGCCAAGGGCGCACTGCTCGGTAACTACGATTCGACCGAACGCGTGCTCGCCTCCGTGCTGCCGGCCGACAAGGTCGCCACGATCATGGAGGAGATCCGCGGACCGGCCGGCCGCAACATGTGGGAGAAGCTCTCCAACGTGCAGGAGAACGTTCTCGCCAACTACCTCAAGAACGAATACCCGCAGACCGTTGCCGTCGTCCTGTCAAAGATCCGCTCGGACCACGCCTCGCGCGTTCTCACCATCCTGCCGGAGGAATTCGCGCTGGAGGTGGTGCACCGTATGCTCAGGATCGAATCGGTGCAGAAGGAAATCCTCGACAAGGTTGAACAGACCCTCCGGGTCGAGTTCATGTCGAACCTGACCTCGACCCAGCGGCGCGATTCGCACGAACTGATGGCCGACATCTTCAACAGCTTCGACCGCCAGACCGAGGCGCGTTTCATGACGGCGCTTGAAGAGGACAACCGCGAGGCGGCCGAGCGCATCAAGAACCTGATGTTCACCTTCGACGATCTCGCCAAGCTCGATGCCGCGAGCATCCAGACGCTCCTGCGCCACGTCGAGAAGGACCGCCTCGCCGTCGCCCTGAAGGGGGCCAACGAATCGCTCCGCGATTTCTTCTTCTCCAACATGTCGCAACGCGCCTCTAAGATGATGCGCGACGATATGGAGGCGATGGGTCCGGTACGCCTGCGCGACGTCGACGATGCGCAGGCCGGAATGGTGGCGACGGCCAAGGATCTCGCCGCCAAGGGCGAAATGATGATTACCAAGAACAAGGGCGAGGACGAACTGGTCTACTAGGGCAAACCCCGAGGGACCGGACGCGCGAACGGAGACGAACGAAACGATGGCTATGCCGGCAAGATTCCTTTTCGACAACGACTTCTCCCGCATCGAGGAAGAAACCGTCGTCGAATCGAGCGATGCGGCACCGATCGACGCTTATCTGGCGCGTCTTTCCGCCGCCGCCGACGAAGCCTACCAGCGTGGCCTCGCCGAGGGCCGGGCCGCGGCCGAAGCCGAAGCCTCCCGTCGCGTCGCCGAGGAGGCCGGACGACTGGTCTCCGCCGCCCAGGGCATTCTCGGCGCCCTCGACGCGGACCGCGAAAGGATCGAGAAGGACGCCGCCGGTCTCGCCTTCGCCACCGCCCGAAAGCTTGCCGAAACGCTGATCGCGCGCGAGCCGACAGCGGAGATGGAGGCGCTGATCGCCGATTGCCTCGGCCCGCTGCGGCAGGCGCCGCATATCGTTATCCGCGTCGACGCGGACAACGTCGACCGCATCAAGGCCGAAGCCGACCGGATCGCCCAGGAACGCGGCTTCACCGGACGCCTTGTGGTCCTTGCTGAGCCCGATCTCGGCAACGGCGACTGCCGCATCGAATGGGCCGACGGTGGCATCGTGCGCGACATCGCGGCCCTCGAAGCCGCCGCCGGCGAAGCGATCGAACGCTACTTCGCAGCCCGCCAGGCCGACCCGGCGCATAGCGAACGCGCCAGCGCCGAGACCAACGCAACCGCCGCATCGTCCAATGCCAGGACGGCGTGAGGAGAGAGAAAACCATGGCCGACGAAAAGAAGCCGACGGCGGAGACCGAACAGCCTTCGCTCGTCGCTTTCCAGGAAGACAACACTGAAAAACCGTTCGACGGCGAGGAAGAGGATCCCAACCAGGCCTACACGGCCGCGGACCTCGAAGCGGTCTTCGACGTTCCGGTCAAGGTTTCCGCCGTCCTCGGTCGCTCGCGCATGCAGGTCTCGGACCTTTTGAAACTGTCGAGCGGAACCGTGCTGGAACTCGACCGCAAGGTCGGCGAGGCGATCGATATCTACGTCAACAACCGCCTCGTGGCCCGAGGTGAAGTGGTGCTCGTGGAGGACAAGCTCGGCGTGACCATGACCGAAATCATCAGGGCCGACAAATAGGCCGGCTACCGGCCAAGGAGACGCGCCATGCGCTTGCTGATCGTTGGAACGCTTGCGGGACAATTGTCCGTCGCCACCAAGATCGCGATGGATCGGGGAGCGGACGTCACTCACGCGGAAAACGGATCGACCGCGCTCAACGTCCTGCGTACCAACGGCGCCGACCTGATGATGGTCGACGTCGCCCAGCCCATCGGCGATCTGATCGCCCGGATGGAACAGGAACGGATGACCGTCCCCGTCGTCGCCTGTGGCGTTGATACCGACGCTCGCGCCGCCGTCGACGCCATTCGTGCCGGCGCCAAGGAATATGTGCCGCTGCCGCCCGACCCGGAGCTGATCGCCGCGGTCCTGTCCGCCGTTGCCGCCGATGCCAGCGACCTCATCTATCGCGACGAGGCGACCGCGCGGGTCGTCCAGCTGGCCGAGCAGGTCGCGCGCTCCGACGCCTCGATCCTCATCACCGGCGAATCGGGCACCGGCAAGGAAGTGCTCGCCCGCCATGTTCACCGCAAGTCGAACCGGGCAAAGAAGCCGTTCATCTCCGTCAATTGCGCCGCGATCCCCGAAAGCCTCCTGGAATCGGAGCTCTTCGGCCACGAGAAGGGCGCCTTCACCGGCGCGGTGGCGCGCCGCATCGGCAAGTTCGAGGAGGCCGACGGCGGCACCCTCCTCCTTGACGAAATCTCCGAGATGGACATCCGCCTGCAGGCCAAGCTCCTGCGCGCGCTCCAGGAACGCGTCATCGACCGCGTTGGCGGCTCGCGCCCGGTGCCCGTCGACATCCGCGTTCTCGCCACCTCCAACCGCAACCTCTCCGAGGCCGTGCGCGAGGGCACCTTCCGCGAGGATCTGCTCTACCGCCTCAATGTCGTCAACCTGAACATCCCGCCGCTACGCGACCGGCCACAGGATATCCTGGAACTCGCCCGCCACTTCATCGCCCGTTATTCGGCCGCCAACGGCCTTGCCGAAAAGCCGATATCGGGGGACGCACGGCGTCAGCTTCTCACCAACCGCTGGCCGGGCAACGTGCGCGAGCTGGAGAACACCCTCCACCGCGCCGTCCTATTGTCGAGCGACGATGAAATCGGCGTCGATGCGATCCGCATGCCCGACGGCTCCTCGCTCACCTCCGAACCGGGACCGGCGGCTCGCGCCGCCCAGACCGCCGAGGCCGTCACCCGCTCGCTCGTCGGCATGACCGTCGCCGAGGTCGAGCGCGATCTCATCCTCGACACGCTCGACCATTGCCTCGGCAACCGCACCCACGCCGCCAAGATCCTCGGCATCTCCATCCGCACGCTCAGGAACAAGCTTAACCAGTACACCGACGAGGGCGTCGACATCCCACCCCCCGGCGACGTCCGCCACGCGGGGTGAGGGGCAAGAGCCCGCAATTGTATTGTCAGGTCAAGCTACTGGTGGCGGCCGCGGCGCCCAAAGCGCCCCAGAGCATCACTGGCGCCCCCAAAAGCGCCACGGTGCGCCTTAGCCCTTGATCGGCAGGCCGAGACCGGCGAGATCGGCGCGCAGCTTCTCCGGCCCCGTGAAATGCAGCGCGTTGAAGCCGATATCGCTGGCCGCCTCGACGTTCGGCAGGGAATCGTCGATGAACACCGCCGTCTCCGGTCGGATGGCAAAGCGCTCGATCGCCAGCCGGTAGATCGCCGGATCCGGCTTGATCAGCTTTTCATGCGCAGACACCACGATATCGCGGAACCGGGTGAGGAAGGCAAAGCGCTTCTGCGTCTCGGCGAACTTCTCGCGCGAAAAGTTGGTGATGGCGAAGATCGGCATCCCCGAGGCCTCGATCTCCTCCAGGATGGCGACCGAACCGGGGATCGGGCCGGACACCATCTCCTGCCAGCGCGTATCCCAGGCACGGATGAGATCCGCCCTGCCGGGAAACAGCGCGATCCGCTCCTCGACCCCGTCCCGGAAGCTGCGGCCGCGATCCTGCTCCAGGTTCCACTCGTGGGTGCAAACGTCGGAAAGGAAGCTCTCCATCTCGTCCGCATCGGCAATGAGCTGCCGGTAAAGATAGCGCGGATCGTAGTCGATGAGCACGTTGCCGATGTCGAAGACGACGGTGTCGATCGGGGAGGATGCAGTCATTGTCTCGGGGTTCTCTCGAAGGGTGGGAAAGGGCGAACGCTCCCCCTAGGGGACTCATGTGACGACGCTACGACATTTGACGACACGAGAACATGCAGCTCCTTTCATGCCAGACATGCGGAGGCCAGACATGCGGGGGCCAGACATGCGGGGGCCAGACATGCGGGGGCCAGACATGCGGGGGCCAGACTGGCAAAGGCAGAGCCAGACAAGCGATGATCTGTCCCGCTTCCCCGGGGCGCCTTCGGGCGGACCCGGCAGGATCACCCTTTTTCCGCCGGACGAATTCGGGTAAGGAGCGACAGTCGGCCGGTCCCCGGCGCATCTGATCGTGCCTCTGATCGCGCGCCCTGCCGACGGCAACATGCATCGCTTTGCGGCCCCGTCCATGCCAGACCATCCCAAGTCCGAGCCGATCTCCCCGCGTCGCTACCGGCCGGACATCGACGGCCTGCGCGCCATCGCGGTTCTCCTCGTCGTCATCTACCACGCGCTGCCGGTTCCAGGGTTTAACGGCTTCATCGGCGTCGATGTCTTTTTCGTCATCTCCGGTTATCTGATCACCGGCATTCTCCTTGAGGACCTGCGCCAGTGGCGCTTCTCGCTCGCCACCTTCTACGTCCGCCGCATCCGACGCATCCTGCCGGCGCTCTTTGCCGTCTGTCTCGCCGCCCTCGCCGGCGCCTATCTGCTGTTCCTGCCGGAAGACTTCAGCGCCTTCGGCGAAAGCCTCTATTCCTCGGCGGTGTTTGCCGCGAACTTCTATTTCCACGACCACGTCGGCTATTTCGACGGCCCGGCGGAGATGCGACCGCTCCTCCATCTGTGGTCGCTCGCCGTCGAGGAGCAATTCTACATCTTCTGGCCGCCGCTCCTCTGGCTCGGTTACCGGATCGGCGGAAAGCGGGCGCTCCTTGCCGGCGCTTTCGGCCTGTCGCTCGTCTCTCTCGTCCTGTCCCAGATCGAGGCCGTCTCCGATCCCGAAACCGCCTTCTACCTGCTGCCCTCCCGCGCTTGGGAACTCGGCGCCGGCGCCCTCGTCGCCCTTGCCGCCGATCGGCTTGACGCCCCGGCGCGGGTGGCAACGGGGCTTTCAGGCCTCGGCCTCGCGCTCATTGCCTGGTCGACCGTCTCCCCCGCCGTCGGCGCAACATTCCCCGGGCTCTCAGCCGTGCCGCTGATCGCGGGTGCGGCGCTTCTCATCGCCACCGGCGGCGTCGCCGGCAATGTCGCGACACGCCCGCTGACGACCCGACCAGCCGTCTTCGTCGGCAGGATTTCCTACTCGCTCTACCTCTGGCACTGGCCGCTCCTGGCCTTCGCCCGCTATCGCCTCGGCGCGGACCTGCCGCTCGCCGCCGGTCTTGCCGCGATCGCCCTTGCCTTCGCTCTTGCCACCCTGTCCTGGCGCCTCGTCGAGGAGCCGTTCCGCCATGGCCCGCTCGCCCGCCGGCGTGGGCCGGCATTCGCCCTCGCCGCGGCCGGCATCCTCGCTTTCGTCTCCATCGGCTACGGCATGCGGATCACCGGCGGGCTGTGGCGCTATCCCCCGCCGATCGCCGCCGCCGTCCGTCAGGCAACGGCCGTCCAGCCCTTCATGCATGCCTGCAACGGACCGCAGAACGGCCTGCGCCACAACGCACGCTGCAACTTCGGCCCGAAGCCTTACGCCGGCCGGTTCGACGTCGCGATCGTCGGCGATTCCCACGCCAATCATTTCGTGCCCCTCGCCGCACGCTTCACCCGCATCCATGGCCTTGCCGGCCGTCAGGTCAGCGCCGGCGGCTGCCCGATGCTGTTCGGCGTGGAGCGCAGTGGCGAGACGAAGATCCGTCAATGTCGGCAGCACGAGGCGAACATCCACACATTCCTGCGCGATAACAGACCGGACACGGTCTTCGTCGCCGGACGCTGGACGAACTATCTGCCATCCCGCGGCAACGATTCGACGCTCTTCGTTGTCAATGCCGACGGCACGCGCACACCGCTCGCCTCACGGGCGCAACTGAAGGACGCTCTGATGCGGACGATCGGAACGATCGCCGCCTCCGCGCGCCATGTCGTCCTCATCGAACAGGTGCCGGAATTCCACCTTTCGCCGGCGACCTGCCTCATCCGGAAGATGATCGATCACGGCGACGGCACCGCCTGCCGCACCGTATCCAAGGCCTATGGGAAGGAGGCCCAGGTGGTGGATCCGCTGCTCGATGCCGTTGCCGATAAATTCGCCAATGTCGATGTGCTGAGACCACGCGCCCTGATCTGCCCCGGCGGCGCATGCGATCCGGTCTACAAGGGCACCATCCTCTACCGCGACATCGATCATCTGAACGACGCCGGCGCGCGCGCCCTGTCGAAGGATCTGGTGGAGCGCATTCCACCCGGCCCGCTCCCAAGCGCAGACCCGGACCGCGCCGCGAGACCCTGAAACACCTTAGCCGAGAAACCGGCCGAGCCGTGCCAAAGCCTCTTCGAGCACCCCGTCCTGCTTGGAGAAGCAGAAGCGCACGAAATGGCGCGGCGGATTGCTCTCGTAGAAGGCGCTGACGGGAACCGGCGTCACACCGGCCTCCTCCGTTAGCCGCCGGCACACCGCCACATCGTCTTCGCCGAGATCGAGCGGCCGAATATCGGCGGTGACGAAATAGGTTCCCTCGCAGGGCACCATGGCAAACCCGAGCGCGGCAAGCCCCGAGGCGAGCAGGTCGCGCTTGGCCTGAAGATCGCCAGCGAGCGCGGCGTAGTAGCCGTCACCCTTCCGCAGGCCATAGGCCACCGCCTTTTGCAGGTTCGGCGGCGTGGTGAAGGTGACGAACTGATGCGCCTTGGCGATCGGCTGCAACAGCGCCTCGGGCGCGGTGATATAGCCGACCTTCCAACCCGTCAGCGAAAAGGTCTTGCCGGCCGAACCGATGCGCACGGTGCGCTCGCGCATGCCGTCCAGCGTCATCAGCGGGATGTGCGGGCGCCGGTCGAAGACGATGTGCTCATAGACCTCGTCGCAGACCGCATAGGCGTCGTGGGCGACGACGAACTCGGCAATGAGCGCCAGTTCCTCCGCCGTGAAGACCTTGCCCGCCGGATTGAGGGGATTGTTGAGGAGAACGAACTTGGTTTTCTGCGAAAACGCGTCCTCGAGCGCTGCCCGCTCCAGCCGCCACTCCGGCGGCATAAGCCGGATGCGCTTGGCCACGCCGCCGGCGCGCCGGATCATCGGCAGGTAGCAGTCGTAGAGCGGCTCGAAGACAACCACCTCGTCGCCCGGCTCGATGAGGGCGAGGAAACAGTCGGCCAGCGCCTCCGTCGCACCCGACGTCACCATGACCTCGCGCATCGGATCGATATCGAGGTCGTAGAACCGGCCGTTGGCCTCCGCCACCGCGGCGCGCAGCTCCGCAATGCCGAGCATCGGCGGATATTGGTTCGGCCCCTCGACGGCCGCCCTGGCCGCCATATCCCGCACATCCTCGGGCCCATCAACGTCGGGAAAGCCCTGGCCGAGGTTGATCGCGCCATGCTCGATGGCAAGCCGCGACATGACCTCGAAGATGGTGGTGCCGAGGCTCGAGTAAAGGCTGTTGGTGGGTTTCATCGCGCGTCCTGGAAATGCGGGCGTCGTTGTGGTCAAGGAAAGATGAGGCCGGAAACCGGCTCCGGGGATGGCTATGGGGAATTGGCCCGCCGTTCAGCCGACGGGCGCGAAATTCCCTGTCTTCAGATCGAGCCAGTGGAGTGTCGCCTCGCTGATGTCGAAACAGGCGCCGTGGACGGTCAGCCGACCGGCCGCCACCGCCTCGCGCACACAGGAAAACGTCATCAGGTTGGCAACCGAAATCCTGACCCCCTCGAATTCGGCGGCGGTTTTCTTGTCGTCGTGGTCGTGGATGCGCTCGTGAAGCGGCGGTTCAGCCGCATCGAGCATACCGATCCACTTGCCGATGAAATGGCTCGGCGTCGCGTCGCGATAATGGCCGTCGACATAAGCCTTGATGCCGCCGCAATGGGTATGGCCCATGACGATGATCGAGGGTACCAGAAGGCCGGTGACGGCGAACTCGATCGCCGCGGAGGTGCCGTGGTAGTCGCCGCTCGATTCCTCCGGCGGTACCAGATTGGCGACATTGCGGACGATGAAAAGGTCGCCCGGCCCGGTATCGAACACGCGCTGCGGCTCGACGCGGGCATCGGCGCAGGCGATCACCATCGCCACCGGCGCCTGTCCGAGACGGGCGAGCTGTTCGTAGCGGCCACGGTCGGCGGCGTAGCGGGTTTCGCGAAAGCGGCGGTAACCGTTGAGAAGAGGTGTGGGGATCATCGTTGCCATCATCGAAATGCCGCAAGCGGCGGCGAAAACGGGTTTTGCGGCTGGAGCGCCGAACATCGAGGGGATAGCCCCGGCTTCGGCCGTCTCCGGAAACGAACGGTCCGGATATGGACCGATTATTCCTTGACGTCAAACAATGAGATATCGCCCCACAGGCGCCCAAGGCAAGACAACCGGAAAGAGGACAACAGAACTGTGAGGACCACAACGCCCAAGCCCCCCCATATCGCCGCCCTCATTTCCCGCAGCATCGCTCTCCTGCGCGGCATGGCCATCGGCGCGCTTCTTAGCGGCACCGCCGGCCTTGCCGTTGCCGTTCCCGCCCGGGCCGCCCCCATCGCCTGCGGCGGCAGCGACCTCCTGGCGGCAATGCGAACCGACGATCCGGCACACTTCGCCCGGCTGGAAAAGGCCGCCCGCGCGGTGCCCAACGGCAAGGGCCTCTTGTGGCGCATCGAAGGCGCGGAAAAGCCCTCCTACCTCTTCGGCACGATCCATTTCACCGATACCCGCGTCCACGACTTCCCGCCTGCCGTCACCAAAGCGCTCGCCGCGGTGGACGCCGGCGCCGTGGAAACCCTCGCCGTCCTCGGCGATCCGCTCGATCCGGCGGGGCTGGAAAAGGCCGGCATGAAGCCGCTCCTTCCCGCAGGAGAGACGCTCGACACCCTCCTGACCGAGCGCGAGGCGGCGATCGTCAAGCGAGCACTCTCCCACCGGATGATGTCCTATGAGATTTTCAAGCTGCAAAAACCCTGGATCCTGACCCAGGTGCTCTCCTACCCCCCTTGCGAGCTCGCCTCTCTGGTGACCCAGAACCCCATCGTCGACAAGGATATCGCGCTCCGGATCAAGCAGGCCGGCAAGCCGCTCCACGGCCTTGAGACGGCGGCGGAACAGTTCAACTCGCTCGACGGCGTGCCGATCCGCACCCAGGCCGTGTTGTTGCGGATGGCGGCGGAGGAATCCGGCCGCATCGACGATCTCCATGAGACGTTCCTCCGGCTCTACCGCGCCGGCGACATCGGCATGCTCGATGCCCTGTCGCGCGACATGGCCGACGAGGAGGAGGAAACGGAGGCCTATCGTGTCTTCATGACCCATCTTCTCGACCGCAGGAACCGTCGGATGACGGAGCGCGCCCTGCCTCTTCTGAAGAAAGGTGGCGTCTTCATCGCCGTCGGCGCGCTGCACCTGCCGGGCAAGGACGGCCTCGTCGCGCTGATCCGCAAGGAGGGCTTCACCGTCACCCCCGTCGCGGACTGAGCCTTACCGAGTCCGCAGGCCCGACGTTGAATGGCCCCCGACGTTGGACGGATTGCCGACACGGGTGTGGCCGGGCATAACGAACGGCAGCGAACGCGGCGGGGAGAAGCGTCATGATGAAGACCAGCGAAGGCAATTTCTTCGAGGATTTCCATATCGGCCAGGTCATCCGCCATGCGACGCCGCGCACCCTGCGCGCCGGCGACCAGGCGCTCTACACCGCGCTCTACGGCGGCCGCTTCGCCGTACAGTCGTCCGACGCCTATGCCCGGGCGCTCAACTACCCTGAGGCTCCCGTCGACGACCTCCTTGTCTTCCACGTCGTCTTCGGCAAGACCGTTCCAGACATATCGCTCAACGCCGTCGCCAACCTCGGTTACGCCGGCTGCCGCTTCCTCGCCCCGGTCTATCCCGGCGACACGTTGTCCGCCGTCTCCGAGGTGATCGGCATGAAGGAGAACTCCAACGGCAAGACCGGCGTCGTCTATGTCCGCTCCACCGGCTACAAGGAGGACGGCACCGAGGTCCTCGACTACGTGCGCTGGGTGATGGTCAGGAAGCGCGATCCGCAAGCGCCGGCGCCCGAGGCCGTCATCCCCGAACTCCCCGGCGCTCTCGGCCCCGACGCGCTCGGCGATGCCGTTCCCCTCCTCGACATCGACGGCTGGGACGGCGACCTCGCCGGCACGCCATACCGTTTTGGCGACTATGCGCGGGGCGAGCGGATCGATCACGTCGACGGCATGACGGTGGAGGAGGCCGAGCACCAGCTCGCCACGCGCCTCTATCAGAACACCGCCAAGGTCCACTTCAACCAGTATAGCGAGGGGAAGGGCCGTTTCGGCCGCCGCCTCGTCTATGGCGGCCATGTCATTTCGCTCGCCCGCTCACTGTCCTTCAATGGTCTCGCCCCGGCGTTTCACGTCGCGGCCATCAACGGCGGCCGCCACGTCGCGCCGCTGTTTGCCGGCGAAACGGTCTTCGCCTGGTCGGAGGTGCTGGAAAAACACATGCTGAGCGGCCGCGAGGACATCGGCGCGGTGCGGCTGAGGACGGTGGCGACAAAGGATCGGCCGTGCGCCGATTTCCCCCGCCTCGACGAGAACGATGCCTATCTCGACGGCGTCATCCTCGACCTCGACTACTGGGCGATGATGCCTTTGTGAGTTTTTCGCTCCTGCGCCGTTGGCGGTTTGTTTGCGCTCACTGGCCTGCGCGGGGGTGCCCTGACCGGGATCTTTCTCGCTCACGGCCGTACCGCGCCCTTCGGGCACTGGCCTGCGCGGGCGCGACCTGACCGGCCGGGCCACGCTTGTGGCCTTTTGGTAGAGTGCGGCAGACACTCCCGTCACCCCGGACTTGACCCGGGGTCCATTGCCCGTTGCTGTCCGGCAGCCCGTTGCGGATCGAACACCGAGGCAAGACAAGCATCGCCACCCTCTGTCGCCACCGTCAATGGATGTCGGATCACGTCCGGCATGACGCCGTGCGGAATGGGAAGGCCAGGCCGTATCATGCTCACCGAACCCGAAGGGGGCGCAAGGCCGACTGGCCGCCGCCCGGTCAGGGCGCCGTCGCGGAGGTTAGCGAGTGAAACGAGCGCTCAACCGTGAGCGAAAGAAACAAACCCTCGACCGTGAGCGAAAACAAACCACACCCGCCCCTTGCGGCGCGCCCGCGCCTTCGCTAGGCAGAAGGTGGGCGCGATCCGGGCACGAGACCCGCCGCGTTCCCGTTCGTCTCACCGTTCGTCAAAGGGAGTGACCGGCCCGATCACGCATCGACGGCCGGCACAATGTCATGGCCCCACCGCTTCTCACCCTGCAGGATATCCACCTCACCTTCGGCGGCACACCGCTCCTCGAGGGCGCGGAGATGCAGGTGATGGAGCGCGACCGGCTCTGCCTCGTCGGCCGCAACGGCTCGGGCAAGTCGACGCTCCTCAAGATCGCCGCCGGCATCGTCGAGGCCGATCGCGGCGAGCGCTTCGTCAAACCCGGCGTCACCGTGCGCTATCTGGAGCAGGAGCCGGATCTTGCCGGCTATTCCACCGTCGGTGCCTATGTGAATGCCGGCCTCGACGCCGGCAGCGATCCCTATCGCGGTGCCTATCTCCTCGACCATCTGGGGCTGACTGGCGAGGAAAGACCCGACGCGCTTTCCGGCGGCGAGATGCGCCGCGCCGCCATCGCCCGCGTGCTGGCGCCGGAACCCGACATCCTCCTTCTCGACGAGCCGACCAACCACCTCGACCTGCCGGCAATCGAATGGCTGGAAGAGGAGCTGTCGCGCCTGCGTTCCGCCGTCGTCCTAATCAGCCACGACCGGCGCTTCCTGGAAAACCTCTCGCGCCGCACGGTATGGATCGACCGCGGCGCGGCACGCACGCTGGAGCGGGGCTTCGCCCATTTCGAGACCTGGCGCGACGACCTTCTGGAGCAGGAATCACTCGCCCGCCAGAAGCTGGAACGCAAGATCGAACGCGAGAACGACTGGATCACCTACGGCGTCACGGCGCGCCGCAAGCGCAACGTCCGCCGGCTCGCCGAACTCGCTGATCTCAGGGCCGAAAAGCAGCGCCTGACGGTCCGCGAGCGCGAGGCGGACGCGACCGTGACGATGGCGGCGGCCGAGGCGCAGGCCTCCGGCAAGCTCGTCATCGAGGCAAAGGGCGTCTCCAAGACCTTCGGCGAGCGGCCGATCGTCCACGATCTTTCCCTGCGCATCCACCGTGGCGACCGGATTGGCATCATCGGCCCGAACGGCGCCGGCAAGACGACACTCCTCAAGCTGCTGACCGGTGAGATGACGCCCGACGCCGGCTCCGTCCGCCTCGGCACGAAGCTCGAAATCGTCACCCTCGACCAGAAGCGCGAGCACCTGCCGCCGGAGACTTCGCTCTCCGACGCGCTGACCGAAGGACGCGGCGACATGGTGACCGTTGGCACCACCCAGCGCCACGTCATCGGCTACATGAAGGATTTCCTGTTCAAGCCGGAGCAGGCGAGAACGGCGATCGGCGCGCTGTCGGGCGGCGAGCGCGGCCGGCTGATGCTCGCCCGCGCCTTCGCCCGGCCATCGAACCTCATGGTGCTCGACGAGCCGACCAACGATCTTGATCTCGAAACCCTCGACCTGCTTGAAGAGCTTCTCGGCGACTACGGCGGCACCGTACTCCTCGTCAGCCACGACCGCGACTTCGTCGACCGCGTCGCCACCTCCGTCCTCGTCGCCGAGGGCGACGGCCGCTGGACACCCTACGCCGGCGGCTATTCCGACATGATCGCCCAGCGCGGCGAGAAGCCCGTATCGGAAAAGATCGCGAAAGACGGCAAGCGCAAGGACAAACCGAAGGCCGAAGCGAAACCGAAGGAAAAGGCTGCGTCGAAAGGCCTTTCCTTCACCGAGGAACACCAGCTGAAGACGCTTCCGGCCGAAATCGAGGCCCTGGAGAAGAAGGTCCTCCCCCTGCAGGAAAAACTCTCCGATCCGGATCTTTTTTCCCGCGACCCGGAAGCCTTCGCCCGCATCACCGCCGAAATCGCCCGCCTGGACGGCGAACGCGCGGCAAAGGAAGACCTCTGGCTGGAACTCGAAACGCGCCGCGAGGAAGCCGACGGCGCCTGATCACGGGTTCGCGTCGCTCACGGCGATCCGGCCCGCACGGACCCGGCTGTATCCCATGTCTCCATCGTATCGCCTGTATCCGACCTGGCCCCCATATCCGATCCGACCTCTGTATCCGACCGGGTCGATGTAACGACGCCTGCCGCGCGCTGCGCCGCGCCGCCCTTCAATTCGCACAGGAGAAGCCTCTTGGGGTCGACGGGGCCAGGCATCTGAAGCCGGCCCTGCGGCACGACCTTGAAGCCGAAGACGCCGTAGTAGGGCTCGTCACCGACCAGCAGGACGAGGCCATGGCCTGCCTCGGCGGCATTGGCGAGACATTTGCGCATCAGTGCCCGGCCAATGCCGATGTTCTTGACGTCAGGACGGACGGTCAGCGGTCCAAGGAGCAACGCCGGCTCGTCGCCGATCCCAATATGCGTCAGCCAGACGGAACCGACGAGTTCCTCGCCGATGACGGCGGAAAAGCTCAGCATACGATCATGCGGCACGCCTTCGCGCAGTCGAAAGGCGGTGCGCGCGAAGCGGCCCGGACCGAAGGCCTCGGCATGAAGGGCATCGATGGCGGCGGCGTCCCGATCGAGCTCGGGCCGGAGAATGAACAGACTGTCGGACATCAGGGGCAATCCCGCGAAAGGAAAAGAGGGATCGTCATCCGGCCCTCGCGGGATCTCGGGCGGTCTTCGCGCGGGATCAGCGCCGGGCGGGGCGACGGCAGAAGGACAGGCGTGACGCGTCGTCACGTGCCTTTCCTCGTCGTCGCAATTGCCGGTCGCGCGTCATCTCGCGGTCTTTCCTCGCCAAGTGGAGACGACGCGCATAGCACGAGCCCCGACCCGCGTCCAGAAAAACCGGTTCGCCGGAAGGCCGGACGTTCCGCCGCTACCAGATCTCGTCCACCGCCGCTCCCTCGAAGACCTCGGCGAGCCGCCGCCGGGTCGCCGCCGTCGTCTCCTCCGGCAGCGCGTTTCGGGAGAAAAAGCCGATTTCCGCGATCTCGCGATTGGGGACCTTCGGCGGCTCCGGCTGGCTCCACCCGTTGCAAACATAGAGCCCGACGTGATCGCGCCGCGAAGCGCGCCGGTTGAAGTAAAGCGCAAAGAGGCGGGCAGGCTCTTCAAGGCGAATGCCGGCTTCCTCGCCGACCTCGCGCGCCGCCGCCGCCGCCAGCGTCTCGCCCGGATCGACACCTCCGCCCGGCAGATACCAGCCCGGCACATAGGTGTGGCGAACGAGAAGGATCCGGCCCTCGCCGTCGGCAACGACGATCCGCACACCGAGCGTCATCGGCCGCGCGGCAAGCGCCCCCAGATGAATCAGTCTCTGTACGAGCGGCTTCAGGCGAGCGACCGCGCCGACCATGGCAAGTGTCCTTTCGCGGGCACGCCCCGGAAGGCGTTTCCTGTTGCCCGAATGGTAGTGAGGGGCGCCGCGACGCCCGTTGTGCGTTTACGTATTGTTAATCCGGCATGCGTTCCCGGCAGGTCAGATCTGCGCAATTCCACCTTTCCGTAAACGGAAAGAACACATATCCCCTCTATACTTCTTGGTCGATAACAGCCAAGGCCAAGACAGGGCATGATGCCCGATAAGACCATCGCCGAAAAAAGGCGAAGTGAGGACCCGATGTTTTCCCGTTTCTTCCGCAAGCCCGCGTCCAGGCGTTACGTCTGGCGTCCCGCCGTCAACTTCCGTGACGGCCGCGCCATGCTGACGCTGATGACCTTCACCGGCAACTGAGCCCGGCGAAGACACGTCACGCATCTGCCGCTCCGCCCCGCCGGGCCGGAGCGGGCGCTTCCGGTGAGCGCTGCAGTATCTCCCGCATTGTCGACGAACATTGAGGCTGGACGGATGCACCGGTCTTCGCTAAGCGAAGACCATGTTTCGACTTGCGCATCTTTCAGACCCGCATCTCGGCCCCCTGCCGGAGCCGCGACGCATGGAGCTCGCCTCCAAGCGCGTGATTGGCTATGTCAACTGGCGGCGGAACCGGGCAACGACGCACACCAGCAATCACCTCGACATGCTTGTCGACGACCTGAAGGCCGGCACGCCGAACCATGTCGCGGTCACCGGAGATCTCGTCAATCTCTCCTTGAAGGCCGAACTCGAACCGGCCCGCGCCTGGCTCGCCGGCCTTGGCGCGCCGCAGGACGTCTCCTTCGTACCCGGCAACCATGATGCCTACGTGCCAGGCGCCCGCGACCGCGCGCTCGCCCTGTGGCATCCATTCATGACCAGTGACGGGGAAAGCCTTCCCGGCGTCCAGTTTCCGTTCCACCGCTGCCGTGAGGACAACGTCATCATCGGCCTTTCCAGCGCCCGCGCCTCCGCCCCGTTCATGGCGACCGGCTATTTCGGCTCACGCCAGGCCCGCGCGCTCGCCGACCTGCTCGACTATTTCGGCGCCAGGGACATGTGCCGCATCATTCTCATCCACCATCCGCCCTACCGCGAGAAGGGCGACTGGTACCGCCGCCTCGTCGGTGGGTCGCGCCTACGGCGGGTGCTGAAGGAAAAGGGCGCCGAACTCGTACTCCACGGCCACACCCACCGCGACCAGACGATGTGGCTCGAGGGCCGCGACGGTGCTGTTCCGGTGGTCGGTGTCCCCTCCGCCTCCAACGGCCCCGGGCATCGCAAACCGGCTGCCCGCTACAATCTTTTCGAGATCGCCCGCAAGGGCAAGCGCTGGACGATCGTCCAGCGTGAACGCGGCCTGACGAAAAGCGGCGAAGGCGTCAGCGAAATCGGCTGCCGCGAACTGACGCCGCCAGAAACGCTCGCTTCACCGGAAGCGCCGCGAGGCAGCGCCTCCCGCATCTGATCTTCCCGCCGGACCGTCTCTCTGCGACGTCCGCTATTCGGTGACAACCGTTGGTTCGTCCGGCAAAGACGCGCTGTCCGGCGCGGGCTTGGCCCCATCCCCGGGAACATCGCTGGCAGCCGGAGCGCCATCTTCAACGAACGTCCCTGTTCCAGCCGGATCCGGAGCCGCATTTTCCGCCGCCCCCGATATCTGCCCGTCACTTGGCACCTGGCCATCTGTCTGCGTCAGCTTATCGAGACCGACGAGTGCCGGCAGATCGATCACATGGGTGAAGTGCAGATAGCCGGCAACGAGCGCCGCGCCGACAATGATGCCGACAAGAAGGCCGGTCAGGCTTCCGTCGCGCTCGCGGCCGGCCTTGCGCGGGCCCGCTTCACCGGCCGCCGCCTCGCGCGCCTGTTCGGCTTGCGCCGCCGCCTCGGCCGCCTGTTCGTTCATCCGCTGCAGTCGCCAGTCGCCCTCTATCGCGCGCTCACGCTCCACCATGCGCGCCGCGATATGGTCCGTCACCCGATCCGCGAGGAACGCCTTGTCGTCGCTTTCGGCAAGGACGATGCGGCCAAGCCGCGTGTCGTTGACGAAGCGATAGGTGCGCCCGTCGCGGGCAACCGCGACATGCGCCGTGGCGTCGACCCAAAGGCGCGGGCTCGTCCCCCGGCCGATGGCAAAGACGAAACGGTCGTCGTCGGACGGAATGTCATCGACGACCGGCTTCAGCTCGTCCAGCAGCAATTCAAGCCGCGTCGTCTCCGTCTCCCGCCGTTCCTCGATGGCGTCGTCGCGCTCCACCTCGGCGAGCCGTGCCTGCTGAACCGCCTCGCGCAGGCTGCGCACGCGGGCATGCGGCACAACGTTATCATCACTTTCCGTCATCCCGATCTCTCCGAGCTCCGGCCCCTCATGCCTGTGTTAGCAGATCGCGACCCGCTTGACACCGTCTCACGCGCCGGCCATGCCTGAACGGTGTATCATTGACGCCGGACACGCCCTTCAGTCAGGGTCCAAGTCAGTGCCTAAGTCAGGGCCCATGAGGCAAGACCGGAAAGACAGGAGCCACCCCATGACGACCGTTTCCCGTTCCGACCTGCCCCGCAGCGCGCAAAGAGTCGCTGAGGCAGCGGACGCCGCGAATCTGTCGGTCCAGATCATGGAGATGCCGGAGTCCACCCGTACGGCGCAAGAAGCCGCGGCGGCCTGCGGCTGCCAGATCGGCCAGATCGCCAAGTCGCTGATCTTTCGCGGACGCGAGACCGACACCCCCTATCTGCTGCTCGTCTGCGGCGACAACCGCGTCGACGAAAAGGGTGTTGCCGCCCATCTCGGCGAAAAGCTGAAGCGGCCGGACGCCGACGATGTCCGCGCGCTGACCGGCTACGCCATCGGCGGCATCCCGCCGCTCGGCCATGCAAGCCCGCTCGCGACCTTCCTCGACGAGGATCTTCTCGCCTTCGATATCGTGTGGGCCGCCGCGGGAACACCGCGCTGCGTCTTTTCCGTCGCCCCCAAGGCGCTTGCCGAGGCGACCGGCGCCCGCGTCATCCGCATGAAGAAGCCAGCGTGACGACGCACGCGCCCCTGACGTGGTTGCCGTGGTGCACGCGCCTGTCGGGGCTCGGCGCTATTGTCCTGGCGCTGACACTATCGGGTTGTCTTGAAGGCGACCCGCCAATCCTGACGAAGGACGCGCTCGACGGCATATCCGTCGGCGGCACCGCGCGGCTTGCGGATCTGACGCCGGAACGGCCCGATACGGTCTGCGTGCTCTATCCCTATCATACCACCGTTCCGCCGGACGAGCCGGAGAGCGACCGCATCAACAGGGCGCTTGCGGACGACGGCTATCGCGGCGACGAGATGGAATGGACCATCGTTTTCGCCGGCAAGAACGCGGTGAAACACGCTTCCTTCCGCCGCACCGGCGGCCTCGATATCATGGCCTCGCACGAAGCGGGACCGCAGATCCGCGCGATGATCCCCGACGGCTTAACCCCGGCCGGCTGCACCACGGGCGCACAGGCCGGCTTCGCGAAACTCGTCTGGCACGAACGGACCTATCTCGTCTTCGGCCGGCTCGACTGACAAGTCGAGCACCGGAAGCGAAAACAGGACTTTGAAAGGGAAAGGGACTCATCTGCGATGAAAATCGACGGTACACCCTACCGCACCATCTGGCTCGACGGCGACGGCCGCACGGTGCGCATCATCGACCAGACCCGTTTTCCCCACGTCTTCGAGACAATTCCGCTGAAAACGGTCGCCGACGCCGCCCACGCCATCCGCGTCATGCAAGTACGCGGCGCACCGCTGATCGGCGCCACCGCGGCCTACGGCATGGCGCTGGCCATGGCGACGGATCCGAGCGACAAGGGCATGGAGACGGCCGCGACGCGCCTTGCCGCAACCCGGCCGACCGCCATCAATCTCCTGTGGGCTCTCGGCGAGATGAAGCGGGTGCTCGCCCCCCTGGCGCCTGAGAAACGCGCCGCCGCCGCCTACGCGCGCGCCGCGGAAATCTGCGACGAAGACGTCTCCATCAACGCCGCCATTGGCGACAACGGCCTTGCCGTCATCGAGGCGATCGCGGCCAAGAAGGCCGAGGGCGAGACCGTCAACATCCTCACCCATTGCAACGCCGGCTGGCTCGCCACCGTCGACTGGGGAACGGCGACGGCACCGATCTACAAGGCGCACGACAGGGGCATCCCCGTCCATGTCTGGGTCGACGAGACCCGGCCGCGCAACCAGGGCGCCTCGCTGACTGCTTGGGAACTCGCTCACCACGGCGTTCCGCACACGCTGATCGTCGACAACGCCGGCGGCCATCTGATGCAGCATGGCGCGGTCGACATGGTAATCACCGGCACTGACCGCACCACCGCCTCCGGCGACGTCTGCAACAAGATCGGCACCTACCTGAAGGCGCTGGCGGCGAAGGACAACGGCGTGCCCTTCTATGTCGCACTCCCCTCGCCGACGATCGATTTCTCGCTCCACGACGGCCTTGCCGATATCCCCATCGAGGAGCGCGATCCCCGCGAGGTGACCCACCTGACCGGCCTGACGGCGGCGGGCAATATCGAGACCGTCGCCATCCTCGCGGACGGCTCCGGCGCCGCCAATCCGGCCTTCGACGTCACGCCCGCCCGGCTCGTCACCGGCCTTGTCACCGAACGCGGCATCTGCGCGCCGACCCGCGAGGCAATCGCGGCAATGTTCCCGGAACGGGCACAAACGGCGGCGGAGTAGGATCCGCAGGGGTCGGCTGCGCTATTCGATGATCGGCACATGCTGCGCGACAGCGCGGGGCAGGACGCCAAGGACGCGCGGATCGTCGTCAATCTCCACCTGACGGGCGAACGGCCGGAAACCGGAACGGATGTAGAAGCCGAGCGCGGACGGGTGATCGGCCGTGCAAGTGTGCACCCAGACGCGGCGCGGCGATCTCTCCCAGGCGATCCGCAGCGTCGTCGCCATCAGCGCCCGGCCGAGCCCCCGGCCGACCATCGCCGGCGTCAGGCCAAAATAGGCAAGCTCCACTTCGCCCGGAACACGGAAGTCGAGTTCGACGATTCCCTCCGCCCGCTCTCCCACCATCAATGCATGCACCGCGACATCGCGGTCGTGGACGATCGCGGCGAGGGCGTCGTCGTCAAGCGAGGCTCTGAGATACCACAGCCACGGCTCGCCGACCCGCCGCTGGAGGTCGCGATACCAGGAAAGATCGGGCGCCGCGACGTGGCGCAGGGAAATCCCGTCCGGCAACGGCAACTCCGCAAGCGCCGGTCTCGTCGTCATCTCAAGGCTGGTGACCACCACCGCCACCTTGCCGGCGGGAACGGGAAAGAGACCATTTTGGAGAGCATCGGTCATGGCAGGATCCTTCGCGGGGATGGCGGGCAACGTAAAGCGTCCTTGTAGACGCTGCGCACCGGCGAGAAAAGCGACTGGCCAGCGCGCGCGCCGCCGCCTAAAAGGAAGGCCGAATGAAAACACGACGGAGAGCCGCCATGCAGATCGATCTCGTGCTGACCGTGATCGCCAACGACCGCCCCGGCCTCGTCGGCGAGATCGCCGACACGATCGCCGACAATGGTGGTAACTGGATCGACAGCGCCATGTCGCGGCTCGGCGGCGAATTCGCCGGCATCATCCATATCGTCGTCGCGGACATGGAGGCCGACCGGCTGGAACGGGCGCTCGAAGCGCTCGGCCCGAGCGGCATTTCCGTCTCCATCCGCCGCAGCGGTCCGGTCTCCTCGCCGGAAGGCACACGCGCCCACGTCGAGGTCACCGGCCAGGATCGCGCCGGCATCGTCCGCGAGGTCGCCAATGCGCTCGCCCACCAGGGCGTCAGCGTTGAAGACTTGCGCACCCGCCTCTTCTCCGGATCGATGTCGGGACAAAGCCTCTTCACCGCGACCGCCGAGGTCATCGTTCCCGGCAACAGCACGCTGGAGACCGTGCGCGAGGCGCTGGAGACGATCGCGCAGGACATTATGGTCGATATCGAACTGACGGAAGTCGAGGCGCGGCGCTGACGCCCGCCCACGACCGCACCGTCGGCGCCGATCACGGCATCCGCGAGTCCAGCGTGATGATCTCGCCATCGATGGCAAAGGTGCCGTAGCCGCGATGGTGGAGCGTCCGCGGCACCTCGACCGCCGGGTCGCGCCAGCCCTTGACCACTTCCAGCACGAAAAGATTGTAGCGCTCCACCAGCGCATCGTCGGCAACCCGGCATTCCAGATTGGCGAAACACTCGCCGATGAGTGGCGGCGCGACCTTCTGCGCCGGAACCCTTGTAAGCCCGAACGCCTTGAACTTGTCGACCGTGCGGCCCGACACGTTACCGACGGCAACCACCGTTTCGGCGAGCGCGGCGTCGGGGATTGCAATGACGCATTCGCCGGTCTTGTTGAGCGCCCCGAAGCTGTGATCGCCGCCGCTGACGAGGCAGGCGATCGTCGGCGGCGCGAAGGCCACCATCATATGCCACGACATCGCCATCACATCGCAATAGCCGCCGTCGGCCGTGGTCAGCATGACCACCGGTCCCGGCTCGATCAGTTTGTAGACTTCGCGCAGACTGAGATCCTGAAACATGCCGAATCCTCCCGCATCAGGCCCCGCTGCAAGCATGTGGCAACCCAGAGTCTACGCTCCCCGCCATGCCCTGTCGCCATCGCCGATTGACCCGGGGCAAAACAGCCGCACCGGCCACGCAATTCACCTGCCGTTAACCATTCGGTAACCATACGACCGGCAAATTCTGCCTACTGACGATGGCGCGGCATGCGCCCGGCGCGAAGGCGGAAAATCATGAGTGACACCACGGCGGCGGGAGTTCCCTCCGCTTCAGCCAACGGCCCGGTTGCCGGAACCGACGGCGTCGCGCCCGCGCGCGGCTTCGGCGGCATCGGCGGCGGGCGGCTGGCGATCCTCGCCAACTACCTCATGCGCGGCGACATCGCGCTCGCGCTCGGCGTCATCACGATCCTGGTCGTCCTGATCCTGCCGATGCCGGCGGTGATGCTCGACATTTTCCTCGCCATCTCGATCATCTTCTCCGTCCTGATCCTGATGACGTCGCTGTTCATCCAGACGCCGCTGGAGTTCTCCGCCTTTCCCACGGTCCTGCTGATCGCGACGATGCTGCGACTGGCGCTGAACCTCGCCTCCACCCGCCTCATCCTCGCCTATGGCCACGAGGGCACCGACGCGGCCGGCAACGTCATCCAGGCGTTCGGCAATTTCGTCATGCGCGGCAATTTCGTCATCGGCATGATCGTCTTCGCGATCCTGGTAATCGTGAATTTCGTCGTCATCACCAAGGGTTCGGGCCGCATCGCCGAGGTCGCCGCCCGCTTCACCCTCGACGCCATGCCCGGCAAGCAGATGGCAATCGACGCCGATCTCTCCGCCGGCCTCATCGATGAGACGGAAGCACGCAAGCGCCGCCGCAACCTGGAAGACGAATCCTCCTTCTTCGGCGCCATGGACGGTGCCTCGAAGTTCGTGCGCGGCGACGCCATCGCCGGCCTCCTCATCACCTTCATCAACATCATCGGCGGCATTGTCATCGGCGTCGCCCAGATGCAGCTCTCCTTCGCCGAGGCCGGACACGCCTATACGCTGCTGACCGTCGGCGACGGTCTCGTCAGCCAGATCCCGGCGCTGATCGTCTCCACCGCCGCCGGCCTCCTCGTCTCCAAGGCCGGCGTTCAGGGCGCGGCCGACAAGGCCCTCTTCAAGCAGCTCTCCGGCTATCCCAAGGCACTCGGCATGTCGTCCTTCGTCATGGTCGTCATGTCGGTGCTGCCGGGTATGCCGATGCTGCCGTTCCTGGCGCTCGCCGGGGGTGCGGGCGCGCTCGCCTTTTACGCTGGCAAGCGAGAGGACAAGGCAGCAGTGGCGGAAAAAATCGCCGAAGCAACCGCCAAGGCTCCCGCCGAGCCGGCGGAGCCGCCGATCAGCGATTCTCTCAAGATGGACAACCTCAGGCTGGAACTCGGTTACGGCCTGCTGCCGCTGATCAACGGCGCCGAGGACACCGACCGGCTCACCGATCAGATCAAGGCACTGAGGCGCCAGCTCGCCGCCGATCTCGGCGTCATCATGCCGCCAGTGCGCATCCTCGACAACGTCCAGCTGGAGGCCAACGACTACCTCATCAAGGTCAAGGAGATCGAGGCCGGGCGTGGCGTGGTCTATCCCAGCCAGTTCATGATCATGGACCCGATGGGCGGCCAGATCGATCTACCGGGTATCCACACCACAGAGCCGACCTTCGGCCTGCCGGCGACCTGGGTCGACGCCACCCTGCGCGAGGAGGCCACGATCAAGGGCTTTACCGTCGTCGATCCCGCCACCGTCATGTCGACCCACCTGACCGAGCTCCTCAAGGCCAATATCGCCGAACTCCTGTCCTACGCTGACGTGCAGAAGCTCCTCTCCGACCTCCCCGGCGAGCAGGCCAAGCTTGTCGAGGACATCGTGCCGGGACAGATCACCGTTTCCGCCATCCAGCGCGTTCTCCAGACACTTTTGGCCGAACGCGTCTCGATCCGCGACCTGCCGACCATCCTGGAAGGCATTGCCGAGGCGACGAGCTTCACCCGTTCCACCCAGCAGATGACGGAACACGTCCGCGCCCGCCTCGCCCGCCAGATCTGTGCCCAACACATGGCGCCGGGCGGCTATCTGCCGCTGATCAGCCTGACACCTCAGTGGGAACAGGCCTTCGGCGAGGCCCTCGTCGGCGACGGCGATGAGCGGCATCTGGCCATGGCACCGTCGAAGCTGCAGGACTTTGTCGCCCGCGTCCGCGATGCCTTCGAGAACGCCGCCAAACAGGGCGAGGTGCCGGTCCTTCTCACCTCGCCGATGATCCGCCCCTTCGTCAGATCCATCGTCGAACGCTTCCGCCCCCACACCACCGTTCTAAGTCAGAACGAGGTCCACGCCCGAATCCGCCTGAAAACAATCGGCGGCGTATAGGGATTGTCTGTCCGCTCGCGGGCCGCACCGCGCTCTTCGAGCGCTGGCGATTTTTTCGCTCACGGTTGAGCGCTCACTGGCGTTCGCTAACCTCCGCCGCCCCGTCAGGGCGGCGGCCGGGCGGCCTTGCGACCCCTTCGGGCTCGGTGAGTGTGCTACGGCATGGCCTTGCATTTCGCACGACGTCATGCCGGACTTGATCCGGCATCCATTGGCGTTGGCGTTGGCGTAGGGAACGTGGGGCGTATCTCGGCGCACGATCCGCAACGGGCTACTGGGCCGAGAGGGGCAATAGTCCCCGGGTCGAGCCCGGGGTGACGCGGAGTGTATGAAGCGTTCGCCGTACCCACCAACAGGCCACAAACGTGGCCCGGCCGGTCAGGCCGCCCCCGCGGAGGTTAGCGGGCGAAGCCCGCGCTCAACCGTGAGCGAATAAATCTCCAGGTTGACGCGGAGCGTGCAGAGCCTATGCCGTATTCCACCAACAGGCCACAAGCGTGGCCCGGCGCTTATGCGCCGCCCCCGCGGAGATTAGCGAGTGAAACGAGCGCTCGGCCGTCAGCAAAAGCGCCTTCCGGCGTGACACCGGGCAAGATGGAAAGGCCATGCCGGGTCCCGCTCATCGAGCCTTTATGGCCCGCAAGGCCGAACGGCCGTCGCCCGGTCAGGCCGCCCCCGCGGAGGGCCAGCGCCATAGGCGCGATACGGCCCGTGAGCGCAAAAAAGACAATCCCAGACACAAAAAAAGGCCCGGGGCGCGTTGCGCCCCGGGCCGAATTGGTCAGGACGGGAGAGGAACCCTCTCCCGTCCATGCTTGGGAGGATACTCAGACGCGCTGGCTGCCAGTACCGAACTCCGGATATGCCTCGACGCCGATTTCGGCCTTGTCGAGACCCATTGCCTCTTCCTCTTCGCTGACGCGAATGCCCATGGTGGCCTTGAGGATGAACCACACGACGAGGCTGACGACGAAGGTGAAGACGGCGTAGGAGGCGACACCGATCAGCTGAACGGTGAAAGTCGCGTCCGGGTTGGAGATCGCCACGGCGAGCGTGCCCCAGATGCCGGCCAGCAGATGGACCGGAATGGCGCCGACAACGTCGTCGATCTTCAGCTTGTCGAGGAGCGGAACCGCCACAACGACGATGAGACCGCCAATGGCGCCGACGACAATGGCGAGCAGCGGGCTCGGGTAGAGCGGCTCGGCGGTGATCGCAACGAGACCGGCGAGCGCACCGTTGAGCGCCATGGTGACATCGACCTTCTTGTAGAGGATCTGCGTCAGGATCATGGCGACGACGACGCCGGCGGCGGCGGCGAGGTTGGTGTTGGCGAAGATACGCGCAACGTCGGAGGCGTCGGAGACCGTGCCGAGGGCGAGCTGGGAGGCGCCGTTAAAGCCGAACCAGCCGAGCCACAGGATGAACGTGCCGAGGGTCGCCAGCGGGATCGAGGAGCCCGGGAACGGATGCACCTGGCCGTTCGGCAGATACTTGCCCCTGCGCGCGCCGAGGACGAGAGCGCCGGCGAGAGCCGCCCAGCCACCGAGCGAGTGCACGAGCGTCGAACCGGCGAAGTCCTGGAAGCCCATGTTGTCGAGCCAGCCGGCGCCCCACTTCCACGAGCCGGCGATCGGGTAGATGAAGCCGGTCAGGATGACGGTGAAGATCATGAAGGGCCACAGCTTGATGCGCTCGGCGAGGGTGCCGGAGACGATCGAGGCGGCGGTGGCGCAGAACACCATCTGGTAGAACCAGTCGGAGGCGACCGCGTAGCCGCCGTCGGACAGCGCGCCCTTGCCGGCATCCGGCCAGCTGTAGGGCGCGAAGGTGCCGATGAAGCCACCGTCGACGTTGGTGTACATCAGGCTATAGCCGACAACCCAGTAGAGAAGGCCGGCGACGGAGTAGAGTGCGATGTTCTTCAGGCACTGCATCGACACGTTCTTGGTGCGGACGAGACCGGCCTCGAGCATGGCAAAGCCGGCGGCCATCCACATCACCAGGAAACCGCCGATGAGGAACAGGAGCGTGTTGAAGATGAACTGCGTTTCGGCGGACGGGCTGGTGGAAGCGGGAGCCGCTTCGGTCGCCGCAGCCGTGGCGTCCTGTGCGAGCGCGGGATCCACCGCAAAGAGGGCGAGCCCGGCCAGGGGCAGCGCCGCGGTAAGAAGGGATAGTCTTTTCATGAGGATCTCCTCGACTGAATGGGACGCTTACAGCGCGTCGGCGTCGGCCTCGCCGGTACGGATCCGCACCGCCTTGTCGATTTCGTAGACGAAGATCTTGCCGTCGCCGATCTGACCGGTCTTCGCAGCAGCCGCAACGACTTCCACGACCTGTTCGGCCCGGTCATCGGGAACGACCACTTCGATCTTCAGCTTCGGCAGGAAGCTGACGGCATATTCGGCGCCGCGATAGATCTCCGTGTGGCCCTTTTGACGGCCGTATCCCTTGACCTCGGTGACGGTAAGCCCTTCGACGCCTATGCCCGTCAGCGCGTTGCGCACTTCGTCGAGCTTGAATGGCTTAATGATAGCCATGACGATTTTCATCACTCGGCTCCCGTTGGTTGTTGCCCGCCCCTACTCCCGAGCGGACTTCATTGTGATGACATCGGCAGGGAGCAGGAGCGCCCGCCGACACAATCGCGGTGACGCTTTCAAGTGCCGTGCCAGTTTGGGAAAGCCGCGCGGAATCAGGGAATTGACGGATGTGCGCAGAAAAAATGCAGGACTTACCGAAGTCTTAATGATGAAATTCTATGCAAAAATCGATTTTTGCCCAACATGCGGCCAGAATGAGGCAATGACTTTACCGCCGGAAGGGCAAGACCCGGTAGTGCTTGAAAAGATTCGGCCTGCGGTAAATCGGGAACCCGACGAAATTTCTGTGTTTGGGATCGTATAGAGCGCAATTTGCCGAAAGAACGGTGCATTTTCGCATCGCTCGAGATCAGTGCCCGACACGGGCCTCGTCCCTTATGCATAAAATATATGCAGAAGCGCAGGCTGCCATGGCGCCGCCGTTCGCGTCGCGTGGCCGCCGCCGATCCCCTGGCGCACCACTTCCACAACGATCCCGGCAAGGCCGGCGGTGTGACAAACGAAACCGGCGGGGAAATCATCCCCGCCGGCAGCATTCGTTCATCTCTAACGGCATCCCTGTCGCCATCGATGCCGGCGGGCGGACCGGTCAGGCCGCCGCGTCGCCGTCCTTGGACCGCTCGGCGCGCTTCCTGGCATGCGGATCGAGATGGATCTTGCGCAAGCGAATGTGGTTCGGCGTCACTTCCACCAGCTCGTCCTCGTGGATATAGGAGAGCGCCTTTTCCAGCGTCAGCTTGATCGGCGGGGTCAGCGACACCGCCTCGTCCTTGCCCGACGAGCGGATATTGGTGAGCTGCTTGCCTTTCAGGACGTTGACGGAGAGATCGTTGCCGCGTGTGTGTTCGCCGACGATCATGCCCTCATAGACCTTGACGCCCGGCTCGATCAGCATGGGCCCGCGATCCTCAAGCTTCCACAGCGCGTAGGCCACCGAGTCGCCGTCGCCGTTGGAGATCAGCACGCCGGTGTGGCGGCTGGAGATCTCGCCCTTGTGCGGAGCGTATTCGTGGAACAGCCGATTGAAGATCGCCGTGCCGCGCGTATCCGACATCAGTTCGGACTGATAGCCGATGAGACCGCGCGTCGGCGCGCGGAAGACGAGCCGCGTGCGACCGTGACCAGACGGGCGCATCTCGATCAGCTCCGCCTTGCGCTCCTGCAGCTTCTGCACGACCGAGCCGGAATATTCGTCATCGACGTCGATGATGACTTCCTCGATCGGCTCGTGCTTTTCGCCGTTCTCATCGATCTGATAGACGACATGCGGCCGGCCGACGGTGAGCTCGAACCCCTCGCGGCGCATGGTCTCGATGAGGATCGCAAGCTGCAATTCGCCGCGTCCCGACACCTCGAAGGCGTCGGCGTCGTCGGTTTCGCGCACCTGGAGCGCGACATTGCCCTCCGCTTCCTTCAGGAGGCGGGCGCGGATGACACGGCTCTGCACCTTGTCGCCATCCTGGCCGGCGAGCGGGCCATCGTTGACGCGGAAGGTCATGGAAAGGGTCGGCGGGTCGATCGGCTGAGCCGCAATCGGCTCGGTGATGGAGGGATCGACGATGGTGTCGGCGACCGTCGCTTCCTGCAGTCCGGCGATAGAGACGATATCCCCCGCCTCGCCGACTTCGATCGGCTGGCGCTCAAGACCGCGGAAGGCAAGAACCTTGGAGATCCGGCCGCGTTCCACCACATCGCCTTCGCGTGACAGGGCGTGCACCGGCATGTTCGGCGCCACCGTTCCGGCAACGACACGGCCTGTCAGGATACGACCAAGGAACGGGTTTGCCTCGATGGTGGTCGCCAGAAGGCGGAAGGCGCCGGGCTGCACCGTCGGCGCCGGCACATGGTCGACAACGAGATCGAGAAGGGGTCCGACGCTTTCCCGCGGACCAGATGGATCCATCGCCATCCAGCCCTGCTTGGCGGAGCCGTAGAGAACGGGGAAGTCGAGCTGATCCTCGTCGGCGTCGAGCGAGGCGAAGAGATCGAAGACTTCGTTCAGGACGTCGTCGTGACGCTCGTCGGGTTTGTCGATCTTGTTGATCGCGACGATCGGCTTCAGGCCGATCTTCAGCGCCTTCGACAGCACGAACTTGGTCTGCGGCATCGGCCCCTCGGAAGCGTCGACCAAGATAATGGCGCCGTCGACCATGTGCAGGATGCGCTCCACCTCGCCACCGAAGTCGGCGTGGCCCGGCGTGTCGACGATATTGATACGCGTGTCCTTCCACACCAGCGACGTGACCTTGGCGAGGATGGTGATGCCGCGCTCGCGCTCCAGATCGTTGGAGTCCATCATCCGTTCCTCGGTCCGCTGGTTTTCGCGGAATGAGCCGGATTGCTTCAGGAGCACGTCGATGAGGGTCGTCTTGCCATGGTCGACGTGGGCGATGATGGCGATATTGCGAAGGTTCATGCGTCTGTCAGCCTGTTTGCGCGGGGGACCGGCTCCCGCGTCGGGGGCCTTTCCGGGTTGTCCGCATCCGCGCGGTCCGTGCCGGCTCGCCGCCTCTTGGGGGCGGGCCGGACCTGTCCGTTCCTGTCCGTATCGGAATGCCAAAAGGCGCGGACCTTCCTGCAAGGCCGCGCCCGTTGCGGCGGCTTATACGCGCAAAAGGCCGCAGCGGCAAGGCAAAGAGGCCGGCGCCGTCACAGGTCCTCGCGCTTCAACGGCCGGTCCATCAGCCGAGTGATTACATCGCCGACGGCAATGCGGCCGGCAATCACATCGTCGACCGCCTCCGCGATCGGCAGGTCGATCCGATGGTCACGGGCAAGCCCCATGGCGATCGCCGCCGTATGCGCTCCTTCCGCAAGCCTGGCGCCCGGACCGAGGAGAACATCGAGCCGGGCACCTTCGCCGAGCTTCATACCGAAGGCGAAATTGCGCGATTGCGGCCCCGAGCAGGTGAGCACCAGATCGCCAAGGCCGGAAAGACCCGTCAACGTCTCCGGCCGCGCCCCAAGCGCCCGGCCGAGCCGCGTCAGCTCGGCAAAGCCCCGCGCCGTCAGCGCCGCCTGCGCGCTCGGTCCCAGCTCTCGGCCGGCGACCACGCCGCAGGCGATTGCCAGCACATTCTTCAACGCCCCGCCGATCTGCACACCCCGCAGGTCTGTCGAGACATAGGGCCGGAAGCCGCCACCGGAGAGCGCCTCGCAGAGCCGCCGCGCCATGTCTTCGCCGCCTGCCGCAACGGTTACCGCCGTCGGCAGACCCCGCGCGACGTCGGCCGCAAAGCTCGGTCCGGAAAGCACCGCCGGCACCACATGCGGCGCGATCTCGCCAACCACCTCGGACAGGAGACGGCCAGTCTCCGCCTCGATCCCCTTGGCGGTGATGACCAACGGAACGCCCGACGGCAACAGCTCCGCGATGTCGGAAAGAACGGCGCGCGTCGTCTGCGCCGGGGTCGCAAGGAGAACCGCGCCCTTGCCCGCCGCATCCGCCGGATCATCGCTGACCGAAAGGCCTGTCTCAAAGGCTATACCCGGAAGATAGCGCGGGTTCTCACCCGCGGCGATCGCATCGAGCAGCGCCCGGTCGCGGCCATAGAGCGTCACCCGGCGGCCCGCCCGCATGGCAACCAGCGCTAGCGCCGTGCCCCACGCACCGGCACCGACAACACCAACAGAGCCGATTTCCGCCATCGCCCCGCCTTTCATCGCGTCACCGTTCCAGGCCGCGCCCCGCGCCGTGGCAGACGCGGCAATCGATGCGCCGGTCTTTACACTCTCGTCTTTTTAAACTCTCACCGCACCTTAGACCTTCGCCCCACGCCGGCCATGGCCAACGACTGCCTTGGCCCGATCGTCCAGCGGCCAGCGTGACCGGGGACCGACCGCAAGATCATCGCTTTCGCCGTGGATCAGATGCTCGCTGCCCGCCCAGGCGATCATCGCCGCATTGTCGGTGCATAACGCCGGCGGCGGCGCAACGAAACGCGCGCCGGTCGCCGCGGCAACCGTCGTCAGCGTTTCCCGGATCGCCACATTGGCCGCCACTCCGCCGGCGACGACGAAGGTCGGATCCGCATTTCCGGTCTCGGAGCGCAGCCGCTCGAGCGCATCGGTTAGCCGGCTCTTAATAACCGTACAGACGGCCGCCTGGAACGACGCGCAGATATCGGCGATATCCGCATCCGAGACCGGAGCGATGCGTTCGGCAGCCTGTCGGACGGCTGTCTTTAAGCCGGCAAAAGAAAAATCCAGCGTCTTTCGATTAAGCAAAGGCGTTGGAAACGCAAATCTTTTCCTGTCACCCAACTGCGCTGCCTTTTCCACGGCTGGGCCGCCAGGATAATCGAGACCAAGAAGCTTTGCCGTCTTATCGAATGCCTCGCCAAGCGCGTCGTCAATCGTCGTGCCCCAGCGCTCATAGGCGCCGACGCCGCGCACGAAGATGAGTTGCGTGTGACCGCCGGAGACGAGAAAGAGGAGATAGGGAAAGGCGATGCCGTCGGTGAGCCGCGCCGTCAGCGCATGGCCCTCCAGGTGATTGATGGCGACGAGCGGCTTATGCGCGGCGGCGGCAATCGCCTTTGCCGTCATCAGGCCGACCATCAGCCCGCCGATGAGCCCGGGCCCAGCGGTCGCGGCAACACCATCGATGTCGCTGAAATCTAGACCGGCCTCCGCCATCGTGGCGCGCACGATGCCATCGAGCGCTTCCACGTGGGCGCGCGCGGCGATTTCCGGCACGACGCCGCCATAGGCCGCGTGGTCGGCGATCTGGCTGTAGACGACATTGGCGAGGATCTCCCCGCCGCCGTCCGCGCGTCGCCGCACGACGGCCGCCGCCGTCTCGTCACAACTGCTTTCGATACCGAGCACGATCATTCGATCGCTGGTCCTTTCCTCCTCCGCGGACTGAGCCTTTTCCGCTCGGAAAACCGCATCGCGGCTCATGGCTTGGAAATCCGTTCCCGTCTGGGTTACAAGCAGGCGAGCCGACGCACCGGTCCCGGATCCGACGGTCTCCGCCGCAGGCGCTTCCCCGCCGGATGAGTGCCCCGAGGCGAAGCCCGGGCTGGTGCGCTAATCGATTAGAATGGATCATCAATTTCGCCCTTGCCGACCGTCCCGCAAAGGCAGGTTGATCTAGCACCCGGACAACGACCCTTGCAATCGAAACCTCTCCGTATCGGCACGCGCGGCAGCCTCCTGGCGCTCGCCCAGGCGCACGAAACCCGCGACCGCCTCGCCGCCGCCCACGGGCTCGCCGAGGACGCCTTCGAAATCGTCGTCATCAAGACAACGGGCGACGCCATTCTCGACCGTCCGCTGTCGGAGGCCGGCGGCAAGGGCCTGTTCACCAAGGAGATCGAGGAGGCACTCCTCAGTGGCCGCATCGACCTAGCCGTCCATTCGGCCAAGGACATGCCGACCTTCCTGCCGGACGGCCTGACGCTCTCCACCTATCTGCCCCGCGAGGACGTCCGCGACGCGTTCATCTCGCCAAAGGCGCCAACGTTGAGGGATCTGCCGCAAGGCGCCGTCGTCGGCTCCGCCTCCCTGCGGCGCGGCGCGCTCGTCCGCCGCCTGCGTCCCGATATCGAGGTTGTCACGTTTCGCGGCAACGTCCAGTCGCGGCTGAGAAAGCTGAATGAGGGCGTGGTCGATGCGACGCTGCTCGCCTGCGCCGGCCTCAACCGGCTGGGCGAAGCGGCCGTCATCACCGAACACCTCGACGAAACGGACTTCCCGCCAGCCGTCGGCCAGGGCGCGATCGCCATCGAAACCCGCGCCGGTGACGAGGCGACGAACATGCGCCTTGCCGCCATTCACGACCCCACGACCGAGGTATGCCTGACGGCGGAGCGGGCCTTCCTCGCCGCTCTCGACGGCTCCTGCCGCACGCCGATCGCCGGCCTTGCCCGCGTTGTCGGCGACACGATCGTCTTTCGCGGCCTGATTCTGAAGCCGGACGGCACGGAGGTGCATGAAATCGAACGCAGCGTTCCGCATGCCGACGCCGGCGCCATGGGCGACGAGGCCGGCCGCGTCCTGAAGGAAAAGGGCGGCCCGGACTTCTTCGTCACGCTGTAGCTTTCGCCACCCTGTCAACGGAAATCCGCCGGGAGGACCCGCCATGCGCTATCTCGTCACCCGGCCGGAACCCGGCGCCGGCCGAACCGCCGCCGCGCTCCGTGCCCTCGGCCACGACCCCCTGGTCGATCCGATGCTGCGCATCGTCTTTACCGGTGACCCGGCCCTGCCGCTCGACGGCGTGCAGGCGGTCGCGGCGACGAGCGCCAATGCCCTGCGAGCAATTGCCGCGCATCCCGATCGCGCCCGCGCCGCCGCCCTGCCGCTCTACACCGTCGGCGCGGCGTCGGCGGAAGCGGCCGAGGACGCCGGCTTCGGCATCGCGATCACCGCCGACGGCGACGTCGCCGCCCTTGCCGACCTGATGATCCGCCTGCTCGATCCGCAAGACGGGCCAGTGCTCTACGCCGCGGGCCACGACCGCCGCGGAAACCTTGAGAAAATTCTGAACGACGCCGGTCTCCAGGCCCGCCTCGCCGAGGTCTATCGCGCCGACCTCAGCGAAACGCTGGCGCCGGAAACTGTCGCCGCGCTCGCGGGCGGCCGCCTCGACGGCGTGCTAATCTTCTCGACCCGCACCGCCGAGGCCTTCGTGGCGGCTGTGGCAAAGGCAGGCCTTTCCCACGCGTTGCAGACACTCCCCGTCTTCGCCATATCAGAGGCCGCTGCCGCCCCGCTTGCCCACGCCGGAGCGACACGAGTCGCCCTTTCGGAACGCCCCGACAGCGGAAGCGTTCTGTCCATGATACCGCCCTGCCCTGACGCGGGCGGCGGCGATGCGGCGGAACGCGGAGAAACACCGGATTGAGACGTCTTTCGACAATGACCCTGCAATCCCCCGTGTTCCTCGTTATAAAGGAAGGTGAGGATCCGAAACGGCCTCACCGGCGGCAGACGGCCGGAACCGGGGCCCGTAGGCTCGAGACTTGAAGGAACGTCGAGGACACCATGGCGACCACCCCCGAAGACGACAAGCGACAGCCGTCGCGCCCCGGTCGAAAGCCGGTAACCATCGATCTCGACTCCAAGGACGTGAAGGACAAGACCCCCGCCAAGGCGTCCGGTTCCGAAAAGGCTGAAACATCGCCCGGAACCCCGGACAAGACGGGGGCGTCCTCGACGGCCAGCTCCCCCTCCGGGACCGACGCCGGAAAGAGCGCTTCACCGGCAAAGACGGGAATGGCGGGTAAGGCGGCCACCGCGGCATCCGAGGAACCCGCCAAGGGCGGATCGACCGGCGCGGGCAGCGACAAGAAAACCGGCGACAAAGCCGCGCCCGCCGCCAAGACAGCTGCCGGACCATCGGACAAGCCCGATCCGGCAAAGACCGCCGCCGCACCGGCCGGCGGCACGAAAACGGACAAGCCCGCCGCCTCCAAGGCGGAAGCGCCCAAGGCAGAGACATCCAAGGCCGAGACATCCAAGACCGGCGCGCCCAAGACGGCTGCACCCGGGCACACCGGGGAAAAGCCCGCCCGTCGCGGCGGCCTTGTCGGCGGCTTTGCGGCCGCGCTCCTCGGCGGCGTCGTGGCGCTTGCCGGCGGTTACGGCTTGCAGGTCTCGGGCGTCCTCCCCGCACCGGGCGCCACCGAGACCGTTTCGCCTGACCAGATCACCTATCAGAACGACCGCATCGCCGCGCTGGAAGCCGCGCTGGACAAGGTCCGCTCCGCAAACACCGGTGCGCAAGCGGCGGCGGCGGATGTCTCGGCTCTCGAATCCCGCGTCGATGCGCTTGAATCGGCAAAGGGCAATACCGCCGGCGCCGACGATCTGGCGCCCCGTCTCGCCGCCCTGGACAGCCGTGTGGCGAACCTTTCCAAGCTCGAGACCGACGTCGCAGATCTGCGCCGCCTCGTCCAGTCCGGTACGCAGGGCCCCGATGTCGCGCTGGAAAGCCTGCAATCCGAACTCGCGGCCCTGAAGGCACAGGTCGCGGCCTTGCCGAAGGCGGCAAACGACCAGTCCGGCCTCGCCGATGCTATGACTGCACTGAGCGGGCGTGTCGCGGCAGCGGAAGCCGCGATCGCCGCGATCAAACCGGCCGAGGCGGTCGATACCGCGCTCGCCCCGGTTCGCGACCAGCTCACCAGCCTCAAGTCCACGCTCGACGACCAGGCGGCAACTCTGGACGCGGTGAAAGCGAGCGCGGAAAAATCCGCGGCCGATCTCGCCACTGTCCAGGACAGCGTTTCCGCTCTCTCCTCCCGCCTCGACGCGGTGGAGAAGGTGGTCGGTGGCCCGACCGCGCGTGAAACGGCGGCCCGCGCCGTCGCGGTTTCCTCGCTCGCTCGCGCGGTCGATGCCGGCAGGCCCTATCGCACCGAACTCGCCGCCCTTTCCGGCGTGATCGACGACAAGAGCGACCTTGATGCGCTTGCCGCCCACGCCGAGACCGGCATTGCGACGAAGGACGCCCTTGTCGGACAGTTCCCCGCGCTTGCCGACAAGGCGCTCGCCGCCGTCCGGCGAGCCTCCGGCGACAGCGGCTTCCTCGACCGGCTGATGTCGAACGCCGAATCGGTCGTCACCGTACGCACCACCGGCGACGTCGCCGGTACCGGCGTCGACGCCGTCATCGCACGCATGCGCGGTAAGGTCGCGGCCGGCGATCTTGCCGGTGCTCTCAAGGAATGGGACGGCCTCGTCCGCGACGAAACCAACGCGCCAGCCGTCGCGACGCTCGAACCCTGGGTGAAGGAAGCGCGTGCCCGCACCGCCGCCGTTCGACTCATCGAAACCGTGACCGGCGACGTGCTAACCCTTCTTTCGGGCAAGGACGGCTAGGAAAGGCGTGACCGACACCATGATGCATTCTGACATCCTCCGGGAGCCGACCTCATGATCCGCCTCGTCATCTTCTTTGCGATCCTGTTCGCCGTCGCGCTTGGTGCCTCGTGGATCGCCGACCGTCCAGGCACCCTGCTCATCGACTGGCAGGGCTACCAGATTGAAACGAGCGTCATGGTGGCGGTGCTTTCCGTCGCCGCCCTCGTCGTCGTCTGCCTCATCCTCTGGTCGCTACTGCGCGGCGTTGTCGGCTCGCCCGGAACCCTGCGCCGGTTCTTTTCGCGCCGCCGCCGCGAACGCGGCACCAATGCCCTGAAACGGGGATTCATCGCCATCGGCGCGGGCAACCTGCGCGACGCACAGCGCGAGGCCCGTGAGGCGAGGAAGCTCTTGCGCAACGATCCCGCCGTGCGGCTCCTGACCGCGCAATCGGCCCAGCTCGCCGGCGACCGCGATACCGCCAGGAAGACCTTCGAGGCGATGCTCGAGGATGAGGACACCAAGCTCCTCGGTCTTCACGGCCTTTACATCGAGGCCAAGCGCCAGGACGAGGGCACCGCCGCCCGCCACTATGTCGAGGAAGCGGCAAAGCTCGCGCCCGCCACCCCCTGGGCCGGCAAGGCGAAGCTGGAGTTCCGTTCCGCCGACGGCGACTGGGAGGGCGCACTGAAAACGCTGGAGGCAAACGCCGCCAACAAGCTTGTCGACAAGAAGGCCGCCCGCCGCCTGCGGGCCGTGCTTTTGACCGCACGCGGCCTGGAACTGGAGGACGGCGAGCCCGACAGTGCCCGCAAGATGGCCGTGGAAGCCCACGGCCTCGCCCCCGATCTTGTCCCCGCCGCGACCCTCGCCGGCCGGCTTCTGTCACGCAACGGCGACTACCGCAAGGGTGCCAAGATCCTCGAAACCGCCTGGAAGAAGGACCCGCATCCGGAAATCGCGGAGGCCTATCTCTACCTGCGCCCTGGCGATTCGGCCCGCGACCGCATGAAGCGCGCCAGGACGCTCAACGATCTGCGGCCAAACAATCCGGAGGGCGCGCTGGCGCTCGCCCGCGTCGCCATCGACCTGCGCGATTTCCCTGCCGCCCGCGAGGCGCTGACCCGCGTGCTGCGCTCCGCGCCGAGCGAACGCGCCTGCCTGATGATGGCGGACGTGGAAGAAGGCGAACACGGCGACCAGGGCCGCATGCGCGAATGGCTCGCCCGCGCGGTCAGGATGCCGCGCGATCCGGCCTGGATCGCCGACGGGTACGTCTCGGACCATTGGGCGCCGGTCTCGCCGGTCTCCGGACGGCTTGACGCCTTTGAATGGAAGGTGCCGGTCGCCATGCTCGGCGGGGACAAGGGCCCCGTCATCGAGGAAGACCTTCTGACGCCGCGCGCGCCGATCACCATAGCGCCCGTGGTCGCCTCCGCGACCCCCGCCGCCACCTCTTCCCCCGCGGGTTCTGCCCCCACGACATCGCCATCCGCCACAGCCGGCGAGACCGCCGGAAAGCCGGTGGCGACCGAGGGCCCAACGACCGACGGTGCGCAAGCCGGCGACACTGATGGGACGACCGACACACCGAAGGCGGGAACGGACACGACCCCGGCGTCGAAACCGACACCGCAGGTCGAGATCATCGAGCCCGGCAAGCCCCTGGCACCGACGGACGCGGCCGGCGCCGCGAAGACGCAAGAGCATAAGACGGCTGCAACGCCCGAAACAGCGTCGGCAAAGGCGCCGGAAAAGACGCCCGAAAAAACACCCCAGGGCACAACGACGGGCACGGAATCGGCCTCCGTTCCACCCGAGGCGTCGAAACCGGCATCCGCGACGGTCGAAGACAAGGACTTCTCTGGCCTTCCCTTCGGCGGCCGCGCGCCCGACGATCCGGGCCCACACCACGACGAACCGCCGCGCCACGCGCCCTCCCCGCGCTATTGAGCGGGGCGATAACGGCAAGCGGATCGCGGATCTGAGACGGCTCAGTGACCCGAGCCCTCAGTCTGTGCTTGAAAAGGCGATGAACTCCCGCTATCAGGAGGGCGTTCGCGCGCGACCTTCGGGTCGGAACCCTGCGGATCGCCCTTCCCGGGCCCTCCGCAACAGGGCTTTCAGCGCCGGTGCGCCGCATTAGCTCAGTTGGTAGAGCACGTCATTCGTAATGATGGGGTCGGCGGTTCGAATCCGTCATGCGGCACCACTTCTCTTTTCTCAATCCAATCAGATCGACGGTTTTGTAGACTTGTGGCGCCGTCGCGGTGCTCATTGCGGCACATGGGGCTCCACGCACGGGGCTTGTCCTGAAGGCCGTCCATCAGACACGAGATGGTCGCGGGCGCTCGCGCTTTCCTGATCTCCCCACGTCCCTGGCGAGTCGACAATCACCGTCAAGCCGGGAGAGACTTGCAGCGGGCACTTCCGGCAGGAGGGTTTCAGCGCCACGGATCGGGCCAGGAGCGGTATGGCGCGGCACCCGGCCACGACAACCCACAAGGGATACCGGACAGCACCTGCGGTAGAACGGACTATCAAACAGGGTCTTCGAGACGTATGCGCCAGCGCCAACGCGGCCTGTACCATATGGAGCACGCTTGGTCGTCGGCCGCATCATCATGTCCAGCGGAATGCGCGACCGGCCCATGTCGATTAATGATCGGGGCCGGCGGTCATGTTCCTCGGCAAAGCGGCACGATCGCGGCCTGGTGCTCCTCCAGGGCCAGGACAGATGCCCCGCGCTGGTCTCCAATTCGTTGATTGGCGACCTGAAATTTGATTTCCTGCTTCAAATCAATGCTATCGATGGGTTTTGACCCTAAGTGATATTAGGATTTATGGAACTGTCGACTTAAGGATTTCGTTTTGGAAGCAGACGCCGAATGAAGAACAAGAAAGCGACCATATCTGAAATAAAATCGAAGGTTATTGCTTTCGCTGATAGTTCTGTTGCGGGTGAAGATGTCAAGCTCCCGGCGGAATATACTCTATGCGATATGTATGGTGTTTCAAGGCCGACCATTCGGGAGGTCCTGGCGCAAATGATCCAGGAAGGGATTGTTTATAGAGTCCGCGGAAAAGGGGCGTATATTCGCAGGAAACTCACATCGCTGCGCCATGATTTTACCAAGTTGACCAGTGTTACGCAGGAGCTGAAAAGCCGTGGGTTCACACCGTCTGCAAAGCTGTTGCACAGAACCGTCAGACAGGCTGACAAGAAGATTGCCGCCAAACTGAATATCGCCGAGGGTGATGACTATATCGCCGTTGAACGGATACGGTTCGCCGATCGCAAGGTCGCGGTATTGAACAAGCAAAATTTCAGGATGAGTTCGATCGAAAAGGCCACCGTGGAAGACTTATCCGGTTCGCTTTTTGATTATTGGGCAACGATAGGCATCACTATTTCCTACGCGAAAACAAGCATACGGGCCTCTGTGCTGACGCAAAGAGAGGTGCCGGAGCTGGATAGTGAAGTGGTTCCGTTCATCTTCGTGGAAGAGATATACTATAATGATATCGGGGAAGTATTTTGTTACGTTACGGATTATTATTCCAACGAAATCTTCAGCTTTGACCTGATCCGGACGAGATAGAGAACGCGATATCACCACCCCTTGAAAGGGTCCCCGCATCCGCATGGCGGCTTTCCAGGCCACGGAAGCGCTTGAAAATCCGCAACACGCTCCGCAAGGGGATATCGGCAATTTCCGCATTGCTGTCAGACAGCACAAAGGCGGCCCGAAGGCCGCCTTTGGCATGAGGTCCGGGGGAACCGCTCCGCGGTGCCCCCATCGGCTCGGTCATTCCCATTATCCGCCGAAGAGAGCGAAGAATTTCCACAACAGGAAGGAGAGGAGGTGAGATCCCTGATCGAGGGAGGAGATTTCACCGGTGCCGGCCGGAATTTCGAAGCCGATCTGGTGTGCCGTGCTGGTGATCAGCGGGGCCATCGCGGTGCCGATCCACAGGATGCAGCAAACGACGATGATCGACGACAGGATCGCGCGGAACATGTTGCCCTTGCTGGGGATGATGACCCACGTCAGAAGGACCGGGATGATCGGCAGATCGCCAAATGGCAGCATCTTGTTGCCGGGCAATATTGCTGCGAGAAACAGCGTGACCGGCACCATGACGATCCCGACGGCGAGAATCTTCGGATGCCCCAGTGCTATGGCGCCATCCAGACCGATATAGACCTTTCTGCCCGGAAAACGCTTCTCGATATAGCTCTGGGCGCCGATCGATACAGGCGTCAACCCTTCCATCAGCTTCCTGGTCATCATGGGCAACAGGATCATCACGGCGGCCAATTGCACCATGAGCGTGAGAATACCCTTGAGATCATACTTGGCGAGAATGCCGATGACCAAGCCAAGCGAGAGCCCGATGATGCCCGGATCGCCAATGACCTTGTAGACCGTGGACAGCATGCTGTTTGTCTGGGTCGGATCCTTCGTCTCCGAGGGGCCCATGCCCATATCGGCCTTGATCTCTTCGAAAACCTCGTTGCCGGCGGCGCCGGCGAGAATCTTCACACCGAGATAGGTCTTGGCATCCAACTGCGTGCCTTGGGGCAGATCTGTCGAATGGATGATGAAATCCGGCTGGAAAGCACGCGCGGACTGTTCGACTTCGGCAATCTTGCATTGGCTGATATCAAGCTTGATTCCCGCCGCATCGAAATGCTTGTTGATCTTGTTGATGAGCATGGTCGACGTCGCCACGCCCGAAGGGCAGCAAACAAGGCATTTGTAGACCTTCTTCGCTTTGCCGCCGCCCTTCGAATCCTCGTCTTTCGGGATACCGATCTTGTTGATGCCGGGAATGCTGCCCCACAGCTTGTCCAGCGCATAGCCGATCGGCAGCCAGTTGATCGTTTCCAGGTGCGCAAAGGTCACACCCGGCATTTCGAAGTATTTCTCGATGATCGGCGCGCCCCAGTCGGCAAGCTTGAGCACAACGACGATGGAGATAGCGGAAGCAAGCAGCGACAACGCCAGAGAATGTGTCGTGTAGTAGACCAGGGCTCCGGTAAAGATGAAATGCCAGAAGTTCCACAAGTCGACGTTCAGCACATTCGTCCAGTTTCTCCATAGCATAATGGCATTGATGATCAGTGCCAGAGCGAACACCCACAACACGAGGGGCGTCGCGAATGACATGGCCGCCCCCACGGACCAGCCGGTGTCCATAACGGTCAGATGAATATTGTAGTTTTCAGTCATCAGCTTGGTGGCCGCGCCCAGGCTGCTCACCATGAAGCCGATCATCAGGTTTATGCCGGTAAAACCCACCGCGATCGAAATGGAGCCCTTCAGGGCTTCAAGAAACTTTACGCGGAAAAACAGGGCCAACAGCAAGATCAAGACAGGAACAACAACTGGCGCGCCAAACGCCAGAAACGCGTTGATCCAATTCAGAACCAATGAATGATCACTCATCTTCTTGTCCTATCCCCTTCCGATTGCACGGATGGGCGTTTCACTCATCGTAGAATTTACAACTTGCAGTAGCTCCCGAATGCCTCGATATGCTGGGCGATCTGATCCTTCGTGAACAGCACGTAGCCGTCCTTAAGGGTCTGTGCTTTCACATATATTTCCGCAACAAATTCGATGTACTCGGTGATCGCGATAGCGTTTTCGAGCGAGTCGGCTCCGACGTTCAGACCATGATTGGCCAACAGGCAGGCTTTTGCCCCCCTCATGGCTTCATAGGCATTGCTGGCGAGTTCCGGCGTGCCGTACATCGCGTATTCGGCGCATTTGATCTCGTGCGTGCCGGCAATGGCGATCATGTAGTGAATAGCGGGAAGAGGTTTCCGCGTGGCGGAGACCACGCCGCAATAGATCGGATGCGAATGGACGAAGGCGGACAGATCATCGCGATTGCGATAATTGATCAGATGCATTCCGAGTTCGGAGCTGGGCTTGAGCTTGCCATCGAGAATCTCGCCGGAAGCGGCATCCACGACAACGACATCCTCCGGCGTCATTTTTTCATAAGGATACGAAGTCGGAGAGATGCAGACTTTGCCTTCTTCGCGATTGTAGATGGAAATATTGCCGCCTGTGCCACAAGTAAGGGCTTCCCGGGCGATGCGACGCAGAGCATCGGCGACCTGCTTGCGCTCTTTCTGCATCAACAATTCAGGCATGGTGATTTTCCTTTCTGGGTTAAGTCTTTGTCTTTCTGAGGCAGAGCGAGGCGTGGGAGGATCGCGCTTGCGAGCGGAGACGCGCCTAGATGCGCTCAGGCTCAGGTCGTCCTGATGAGATGCTTTACTTTGCGGACCAGCCCCGTTCCGACGCTGAAATCGCGCAGGCCCATCTCAAGCAGCAATGGAATGCTGTCCGCATCGCCAGCCATCTCGCCACACATGCTCACTTTGCGTTGCGACTTTCTGGCGGTCTCGATGACCTGGCGGATCATGGCCAAAACGGCGGGATGGCGGGCATCGTAAAGGTCGGCGACTGCCTCATTGCAGCGGTCGACGGCCAGCACGTACTGGGTCAGGTCGTTGGTTCCGATGCTGAAGAAATCCGCGACCGGAAGGAAATCCGCGATCTGAATTGCCGCGGCCGGCGTCTCCACCATCATGCCGAAGGGGATATCCGCCTTGAACGGCACCTTTTCCCGCTCAAGCTGGGCCTGCGCTTCCTGGAAAAGCCTGCGTGCGGCCTCCATTTCCTGCACCGAGATGATCATCGGGATCATGATGGCGGGGTTGCCATAGGCCGACGCCCGCAGAATCGCCCGGAACTGGATAAGCAGGAACTCTGGATTTTTCAGGCAGAAGCGAATTGAGCGCAACCCCAGAAACGGGTTATCTTCTCTGGGAATATTCAGATATTCCAAGGCCTTGTCGCCGCCGGCATCCAGCGTCCGAATGGTGACCTGTCGCTCGCCAAAGGCTTCGAGGACGTCCTTGTAGATAACGAACTGGCTGTCTTCGTCCGGCGGGTCGGAGCGATTCATGAAGATGAACTCGGTCCGGAACAGCCCGATTCCTTCGGCTCCGGCCTCGTCGGCATTGTGCGCTTCCTTCGCGCTGCCGATATTGGCGTAGACATGCACCCGTTCGCCGTTTTCGAGGGTGAGAGGGGACATGTCCCGCTCACTCAGGCTTTGCGCCTCCTCGGCGATCTTCGCGCGGTACGCGGCAATGAGCGTGTCATCCGGATGCAGATAGACGGCGCCGCTATACCCGTCGATGATCATCGGCGTGTTCGCGGGAATGGCCTGGACGTCGGCAAGTCCCCCAACAACGGGAACGCCCTGGTTGCGCGCCATGATCACCAGGTGAGATGTCTTTGAGGCCGCTTCGACGATGATGCCGATATCGTCGTCCAGCGTTGCGACTTCACCGGCGGTCAGCTCCCGGGCGATGAGGATTCTTCCCGCGCCGGAAACCTCCGCCTGAAACCCGTGATAGTCTCCGGCAAGGATCTCCATCTGGCGGCAGAAAAGCATCTTGATGTCCTCGACGCGTTCCCTGAGATAGGCGTCGTCAAGGGATGCGATGTCGTCGAGGTAGCCGTTGCCGACATGGAAAAGGGCCGTTTCGGCGCACTCCAGATTCGCGCTGATCCGATGGTTGATTTCGGTCGCGATGTCCTCGTCATCAACGAGTTCCACGTACCCCTCAAGGAGCTCCCGGTACTCGGTCTTTCCGGGGCCTTTTGCCGCCGCCGCGGCATCTTTAATGTCGCTGACCAGCCGTTGAACGGCGTCGCGATAGCGGCGCGTTTCGGCGGCGACATCGCTTTTCGCGATCTTGCGGGCGGGGTCTTTCCAGATGTCGGCGCCGCTGCGCAGGGGAAGGGCCGTGCCGATCCGATAGCCCGGCGCTATCCCGATGCCGTTGAGAACCACCGTTTCTTTGTTGGAAATAGGGGACATGGTTTGCTCTGATACTCAAGCTTGTTGAGGGCGTCGGGCCAGCCGGAAGCATCCCGCCCTTTCCGTGGCGAAAGGGCGCTCAATTCAGGCGGCGAAACACCGGCAGGGACGGCGATTACTCTTCTTCGTGAAGAGTCTCGAGAAAGGCGCGCAGTGCGCAGATCGCCTCTTGCTCGTCATCCCCCGAAGCGGTCAGCGTGATCGCATCGCCCTGGGAGATGCCAATCTTGAGCAACTTGATGAGGCTCTTGGCGTTTCCCGCCTTCTCACCCTTATGGACCTGGATATCCGATTGATATTTCTTGGCTTCCTGCACGAATTTCGTGCCCGGACGGGTATGCAGGCCGGTTGGATTGGTAATCGTGATGTCAACGCTTTGCATGGCGGACCTCGGTAAGGGGGCTGTGGACTGTTAAGCCAGCGCGTTCAGAACCGCGCCGAGGTCTGCTTTGGTCTTCGCGGCCTTGAGCTGCGCGACCCGCTCTTCATCGTCCATCAGCTCCATGACATCGACGAGCGCGCCCTGATTGAGGTCTTCCTTGCTCTTGGCCGCGACCGTAATCACCAGGTCGACAGGGTCGAAATCGTGGCCGAACTTGACCGGCTCACGGAGCGTCACCAGGGAAAAGCTGGTTTGAATCACGCCGGCTTCGGGCCTGGCATGCGGCATGGCGATGCCCGGGGCGATCACGAAATATGGTCCGTGCTCCGCCACCACGTCCAGAATGGCTTGATAATAGCGCGCCTCGACAAAGCCGCCCGTCACGAGAAGATCCGTCCCCGTCTTCACCGCGTCCTGCCACGCAGCGCACACATGCTGCAGCGAGAATGTCTCGTTCTCGAGAATAAATTGAGCAAGTTTCATAGAGCACCTCCCGGTTTTTGTTGTTCGCACTGTTCAAATGCGCAAAACCGAATTCACAAAACTGACCTATCAACTTCCGCGTCGTTTCCTTGTATTTCCCTCACAGATATCTGATATTCAGATCACTTACGTCCAACGAAACCTTATAATCCCTGTAAAATATTAAATAATCTACAAATATCTTCCAACATTCAGCGTATTAAGAAAATTTATCAGATATATAAGTGATTTCGCTTATATATCTTTAATAGATAAACATTCGATGTCAGACAAAGAATGAGAACTAAACTACATATATGAAAACTATCCATCATATTTGCGAACAGTTACTATCGTTGTCTGACACCACTAGATCTAACGCATCCCCGCTGGCATTGCAACAGGGGGCGGCAATTCGTCCCGGACCGTTCGAAGCATCATGGAATTCCGCGAAACCGGACGGCCTTTAATACTGTAAATATATGATTTTAATTGATAATTTTCTTATCTACTATTCCAGCCCTCGCATGGGGCGGGCATCGGTGGCGCCTTGCCGCTAACAGCGTGCGTCCCGGGAATAGCCGATCATTTCGCCAGGGCTGTCTGACAAGCGGCGCGGGGCACTCCATATCGACGATCGATATGCTCTCGATAGCATGGAGCCGTCTGTCGAGGATGAGGAGCTCCTGCAAGGAACTCTCCGCCTTCGCCGCCGCGCAGGAATCGCTGATGCCGTGCAACGCCTCAAGGAAGAAGGAGCTCTGCGACGAGCGTTGCCGCCACGGGCCTGCCGTCCTGGAAACACGCGCCGAAACCGTGGTCGGCTAACGACTAGAGCGTATTGCCGAAAGGGGGAACCGGTTTTCGGGAAAGAATACGTGCCAAAACACATGGATGGAGCATTGCCAGTGAGTCAACGATCAGTGGAAATGCGCTAGGACGCCGAAACGCCGCGCCACCAGGCAAAGGGCGGCCATTTGCCCGTCACGCGGCGCTGACGGCGGAATGCGGCAGGACGTAGGGCGCGCCTCCCGCCGGCGCGGTGTTGACGCGGCCGGCAAACTGGAACACCTGCTTCAGCAGATCGTCGGTGACAACGTCCTCGGGGCGACCATTCGCCGCAATCCGGCCTTCGTCGAGGGCGATCATGCGATCGGCATAACAGGCCGCCAGATTGAGGTCGTGCAGGATGGCGAGCGCGATGCCGCCACGCCGCGCGTAGTCGCGCGCGAGTTCAACCGTGGCGAGCTGATGGTGGAGATCAAGGCTCGCCGTCGGCTCGTCGAGAAACAGCGCCCGCGCCGCGCCGTTCATTACCGGCGACCAGATCTGGCACAGGACACGGGCCAGCTGCACGCGCTGCTTCTCGCCGCCAGAAAGCTCCTGGTAGGTGCGCGCGGCAAAGGCGCTCATGTCGACGGCGGCGAGCGCGCGGGCCGGAAGCTCTTCCGCCTCGGCGCGCGACACCCCGCTGACGCCGGCGCGCAGGCCGAGCCGCACAACCTCCGCGACCGTGAACGGAAAGGCCAGGCTCGAGGCCTGCGGCATCACGCCCCGCTTCAGCGCCAGTTCCGCCGCGCCGAGCGAGCGCACGTCGCGCCCGGCGTAGGTCACGGTTCCTGCCGAGGCATGGCTCTCGCCCGACAGGAGCCGCAACAGTGTCGACTTTCCCGCTCCGTTCGGCCCGACGACGATGCAGAATTCGCCCGGCACCAACGTCAGCGAAATGGCGTCGAGGATGGTGCGGCCACGGATGCGATAGCTGATGGACTCGGCAACGATCATCGAAGACCCCGATCGAAAACGTCAGATGGCGAGATGATCCCGCCGCTTCAGGAGGATGGCGAGGAACACCGGCGCGCCGATGAAGGCCATGACGATGCCGATCGGCAGCTCGGCAGGCGCGACCGCGACCCGGCTGACGACATCGGCGGCGAGGATTAGCGCCCCGCCGAGGATCGCCGACAGCGGCACGAGAAAGCGGTGATCAGGACCGATCAGGATGCGGATAAGGTGCGGCACGACGATGCCCACGAAGCCGATGGACCCGGCGGCGGCGACGCTCGCCCCGGCCGCGGCCGAGACCGCGACGACGATCGCCGTCTTCACGCTCTGGACCGGAATGCCCATGTGAAACGCCTCCGCTTCCCCCAGGAGGAGCGCGTTGAGCCCGCGCGAAAGGAAAAGCGCGCCGAGGGTAGCGCCGAGAACGAAGGGCGCCGCCGCACCGGCCTTTTCCCACGTTGCCCCGCCGAGGCTGCCGAGCATCCAGAAATTGAAATCGCGCAGCTGGTTATCGTCGCTGACGAAGACGAAAACGCCGATGCCGGAGGCCAGGAATGCGCTGAGCGCGATACCGCCGAGAAGCATCGTCGCAACCGAGGTGCGCCCGTCGCGTGTCGCCAGCGCATAAAGAAGCACCGTGGCAACGAGGCTGCCGCCGAAGGCGGCGACGGGTAGCGCGAAGGTCGTCGACGCCAGCGGGGAAAGAACAAAGCCACCACCGGCGACATAGATGACGCTGACGGCGGCAAGTCCGGCGCCGGTTGAAACGCCGAGAAGCGTCGGATCTGCAAGGGGATTGCGGAAGAGGCCCTGCATCAGTGCCCCGGCAAGGGCGAGGCCACTGCCCACGAGGATGCCCATGATCGTGCGCGGCAGGCGGATATCGAAGAGAATCAACCAATCGCGGCGAAGCGCCGGATCGTCTAGGCCATGCCCATCGAGAACGGCGGACGCGACAGCCGTGAAATCGAGCTTCGCCGGGCCGATGGCGATCGACAGCGCCACGGCTGCGAGAAGGAGGATGCCGGCCACGGCGAGAAAGACCAGGCCCTGCGTCCGCCTATCTCCAGCCCTTCTGTTGCCGGCCCTCCTGTTGCCGGCCCTACTGTTGCCGGCCAGCCGTTCGCCAGCCGGCCGGTCCATGGCGTCCGTCTCTCCGGCTCGCCCGTCACCGGGGTCGTCGCCTGATCGACCGTCAGCGCGATCCATCACCGCTCCCGCTTCGCTCATGCCGCTGCCTCCGTTCCCCAACTGCCCCGCTTGTCGATCCCCCGTCTTCTCAGTTGCTCGTCGGCTCGCCGGACGCGGGCGTGATGAGATCGGGATAGAGCCGGGCCGCGAGGTCCCGGGCGGCATCGGCCGAGCGTGGCCCGAAGCCGAGGAGATACGGCCCGTCCATGGCGATCAGCCGTTTGGTCCCGGCCGCCGGAACCATGGCGAAGGACGGCAGGGCGAAGAGATCCACCGCCGATATCGAATGTCCCGCGCGGTCCATCATCAGAACGACGTCGGGCGCCGCTGTGATGACCGCCTCGTCGGTGACGGGCTTGTAGCCGGTCAGGTCGGAAAAGGCGTTGACGCCGCCGGCGAGCCGGATCATCGCGTCGGCGCCGGTTCCCGCCCCCGCAACCATCGGCCGGCCGGCCTGCACACTGAGGACGAAGGCAACGCGGAGCGGCATCTCGACCTTGGCGACAGCTTTGTCGAGTGCCGCAAAGTCCCCCTTCAGCTTTTCCGCCAGCGTCGCACCCGCCGCCTCAGCGCCAACCACCTCGGCAATCGCCTCGATCCGCGTCGCGATGCCATCCGGGTCGAGACCCGCGGGAATGAGCGCCACCGGCACATTCGAGGCCTTGAGCGCGTCAATCGTGGTGACGGGACCGGAATCGCCGTCCGCAACGATCAGATCGGGCCGCAGCGACAAGACGCCCTCGGGCGACAACGCCCGCATATAGCCGACGTTCGGCAGCGAATGCGCGGCCGGCGGATAGGTGCTCGTGGTATCCACCGCGACGACGCGATCGCCCTTGCCGAGAGCGAAGATCGTTTCCGTTACCGCGCTGCCGATGGACACGATCCGCCCCTTGTCTGCGGATTCGGCGGACGAGGCCTGCGCCGCCGTTGCCGGAAGCACCGTTGCAGCAAGCGCGATCAAGGCCATCGCCGCGCCGAGGAAATGCGATGTCAGCTTCACGTGAATCGTCCCTATTTCGTCAGAATGAGTTTGCCCAGCTTGGTGAGCCGGAGGATGTAGGTCTCATCACCATGACGAATCGCGATCGCCTTGCGGCCCGCCAGCAATTCCTCGCTGGCAATGACGTCGGGCGAACGGTCGCCGTCGTCTTTCGTCATGGAATCAGCTGTCCGTTCCTTTGTCGCCATGGCGCAATCAGCCCCGCCATTTCCGTTCACGATGAACCACTTATTTGTTGTCGCGAATGCGAATTATTCGCAATAATTTCGTTGACTCCCTTAGAGCCCTTTCGTTAAGAACGCAATGCCCGTGGGAAAAATTGACGGAAAACAACATCTTCTCCCGGGGGGCGAAAAGTTTATAAGCCGCAACCCAGCGAGCAAATCCCTGATCGTTTCGATCGGCTGGTAGCCAGCTACGTGCGTCTCCAGATAAAACAGGGGTTTAATATGCGTCTTTTGGTGACAAGCCGACACCTTTGCCTGTCTGCCAGTCTTCTCGCTATGGCCGCCGCCAGTCCGGCGCTCGCCCAAGATGGCGATCTGAATGGCAACCGGGCGATCGCACTGGATACATTGACCATCACGGCAACCAAGACCGAGGATTCTCCGGTGGAGTCCCTGGCAGCGGAGAGCGTTGTCACCCGCGACGACATGGAGCTCACAGAGCCGGGCACGATCGCCGAGCTGCTGCGCGCCATTCCCGGCGTCACAACGGTTGAGAGTTCCACCAACCCGGCCTCGGCGATCAACATTCGCGGCCTTCAGGACTTCGGCCGCGTCGCCGTCATGATCGATGGCGCGCGCCAGAACTTCCAGCAGACCGGCCACGGTCCGGACGGCATCTTCTTCCTCGATCCCGAGCTTCTGGAGCAGACGACCGTCATTCGCGGCCCGGTCTCCAACGTCTACGGCTCGGGCGCCATCGGCGGCGTCGTGAACTTCCAGACCCGCACGCCGGACAATTTCCTCAAGCCGCACGAAACCTGGGGCGTCAGCGGCGTAACGCAGTATTCAACCAACGGCGAGGGCCTTCTCAACGGCGCAACGGCCGCGGCCCGCGTTTCCGACGGTTTCGCGGTTCTCGGCAGCCTGCTCTACCGCAACACCAACGACTATGACGACGGCAACGGCGACCCGGTCCACAATTCCGGCCACGACATCCTGACAGGTCTCGGCAAGGTCGTGATCACGCCGGCCGATGGCCACAAGATCACCGCGAGCATTCTCGGCAACTACACCGACTACACCACCGGCGACGCCGGCTCGACGCAGTACGACACCGACGTCTACGCCACGACGGCCTCGCTCGGCTGGGACTTCAAGAGCCCCGACAATCCGCTGATCGACATGCACAGCAAGGTTTACTGGACGGCGACCGACGTCGACCAGACCTATGCCTCCGGCCTCTCCGTCAACTCCAGCCGGTCGTTCCGCATCGACACCACCGGCCTCGACGTCAACAACACCTCGCGCTTCTCCACCGGCTTCATGGACCATGCCGTCACCTACGGCGGCGACGTCTTCCACGACAAGGTGAAGACTGAAGATTCGGCCGGTTCGGGCTCTCTTTACACCCCGTCGGGCGAACGCACCGCCTATGGCGCCTTCGTCCAGGACCAGATCACCGTCGGCAATTGGCTGGAAGTGATCCCCGCCGTCCGCTTCGATGCCTACAAGCTTGAAGGCGGCGGCGAGGAAAACGACGGCCAGCGCGCCTCGCCAAAGATCACCGTCGGTATTTCGCCGTTCGAGAACACCATCCTCAACGGCCTCAAGATCTACGGCACCTACGCGGAGGGCTACCGCGCCCCGGCCGTGACCGAAACACTGATCAACGGTGTCCACCCCGGCTCGTTCTCGTTTGACTTCCTGCCGAACCCGAACCTGAAGGCGGAAACCGCGCACAGCATCGAGGCCGGCATCAACTACCAGCGCTCCGGGCTCTTCACCGAGCAGGATCGCCTGCTGATCAAGGCAAACGTCTTCCAGAACGAGGTCGACGACTACATCGACGCGACCTTCGAAATGAACCCGTCGACCTTCGCCTTCGAATACCAGTACCAGAACGTCGCCGAGGCGCGCATCCGCGGCGTCGAGGTGGAAGCCAACTACGACGCGCGCTGGGTGTTCCTCGGCCTGGCCGGCCACGTCATCCGCGGCGACAACCGGGTAACCGACGATCCGCTGACCACCGTCGCCCCGGACAAACTCGTCTCCACCCTCGGCTTCCGCTTCCTGGAAGACCGGGTGACCATCGCCGGCCAATGGGCGGCCATCGCGGCCCAGGATCGCGTTCCCGCCGGCACGCCGACGAGCGGCTCCTACAATCTGGTCAATCTGTTCGCGACCTATCAGCCGCGCGAGGATCTGCAGCTCGGTCTTGCCGTGGAGAACCTCCTCGATGAGGACTACACGACCTACCTCGGCTCCGACGAGGGCAAGGGCATGACCGTCAAATTCACGCTGCGCGCCAAGCTCGGAGGCTGATAATGACCCAGGTCCGCACTCTGAAGAAGAGCCTCCCGAAGATCCGCCGTCGCGCCTCCTGGCGGACAATCGCGGCCCTCTCGGCCGGCCTTGTCGCGGTCGTCTGCGGACCGGTCAATGCCGGGGAGGGGGACACGCAACCCGTTCCCCCCCCGGTTCCCCTCTTTGTCGAACTCAACGCCGTCGCCCCCCGGGGTGACGGCTGTCGACTGAGTTTCCTCATCCGCAATCGCGCCAACGTCCTTGTCAGGAGCCTGTCGCTCGAAGTCGTGCTTTTCGACGCCGACGGCCGCGCCGGACAGTTCCTCGTCCTTGAGGCCGGACGCCTGCCCGCCGGCAAGAGCCGCGTGCGCCAGTACGACATCGGCGGCACGCCCTGCGCCGGCATCGGCCGCATCCTCGTCAATGACGTCGCGGCCTGCACCGGCGAGGGCCTGGGCCCCGCGCGCTGTGCCGACGGGCTCACCACCGCCACCCGCACCTCCATTCCGCTCGATTACTGAAGGGTATTTCCGATGCAGGCCGCTACGCTCCCGGAATCCATCGTCCTCGCCCAGGCGGCAAATGAGCCCACAGGGGGGCCATCGGCCGTGCCGCTCCAAAGCGCGCCAGCCCCTGCCGTCGATGCCCCCACGGTCGCGGCCTCCCCGGTCGATACCCCAGCCGTTGACGCCACCTCCGGAATGGCTGCCGCCACACCGGACCAGGCGCTTGCCGGCGTCCCACATTCCCACGGCATCCTTTCCGGAGATCTGCCAACGCTCGACGGCCTGAGAGACAATGTCGTCAATCTCTTCTCCCTCGGCGGGCCCGTTGTCGCCGTCCTGATGGTCATGTCCGTCGTGGCGCTCGCCCTTTTCTTCCTCAAGATCGGCCAGTTCGCGATCCTCCGCGTCGGCAACCACCGCCGTGCCGACCGCGCGCTCGCTGCCTGGCGCGCCGGCGATCACGAGGTCGCCATCACGCTCGCCGATGGCTGCCGCAACCCGCTTGCCGATACGCTTGCCCACGCCATGCGCGGCCTTGCTGAGCCCGGCGCCGACGAGGCCCGCGTGCGCGAGGACGTGGAGCGCGTCGCCCTTGCCCATCTCGCCCGCTTGTCCGCCTATCTGCGCCCGCTGGAACTGATTTCGCAGATCGCCCCGCTGATCGGTCTCTTCGGCACTGTCGTCGGCATGATCGACGCCTTCCACGCCATGCAGGGCGCTGGAGCGAATGTCGATCCCTCGGTGCTGGCCGGCGGCATCTGGGTGGCTTTGCTGACCACCGCGGTCGGTCTTGCCATCGCGATTCCCACCTCCATGGCGCTGTCCTGGTTCGACAGCCGCATCGAAAACGAACGCGGCGTCCTGGAAGGCCATCTCGCCGGGCTCTTCTCCCGCTGGGCGACGGAGCCTGGTTCCACCCGCCACGCCGGCGCGACGCTGATCCGTCTTGCCGGCGAAACTCGCAGTGAACCGGAAGTTCCCTCCGGGCCGCGCTTCACGGAAGAGAGCGATGCGCAGCGCCAGCGATAGCCGCATCACCGGCCTCACCCCAGCCGAACGCCGTTCCGAACGGCTTGGCGGCGGCGCGCGCAAGCGACCGCCCTTGACGATCACCTCGCTCATCGACGTGATCTTCCTGCTTCTGCTGTTCTTCATGCTGGCAACGACCTTCTCGCGCTACCAGCGCATGGACATCGCCTCCAGCGCCAGCGGTGCGACCACGGCCGCCGCAGCCCCGCCGCCGCTCGTCCGCGTTGCGCCCGGGCCGGCGATCGACATCGACGGCGAGCCCGTCGCCGCCGACGCCCTCGGCAATGCCTTCGCCCGCCTCAAGGTCGACGGTGCCACCAGCGTTCTGATCCTTCCCCGTCGCGCCGCGACGGTGGAAGATCTCGTCACCGTCCTCGCCGCCGCGCGCGCCGCTCCGCTCACCGCCCGCCTCCTCCGCCGACCTGGAACAGGCGATCCCGCGCCGGCGACTGAGCCATCCGGAGGGTCCCGCTGATGCGCCTCGCCCGCCGGGAAAAGCGCCGCGCCATCGACGGTACGATTCCGCTCATCAACGTCGTCTTCCTCCTCTTGATGTTCTTTTTGTTCGCCGGCACGATCGCATCCGATCCGGCGCACAAGATCGAGCCGCCGACGACACCCGCCGAAGATCCCGCCGACCGGCCCGACCTCGACATCCTGGTGATCGACGCCACCGGCGCGATCACCCTTCGCGGCGAGATGGTCGATCTGGCCACCGCCGCGAGGCGCCTTATCGCACCGGGAAAAGACGGCAGAAGCGCGCCGATTCGCGTCGTTGCCGACCGGCGGCTTCCCGCCGACCGTCTCACCGACGCCATTGCCGCGCTCACCGCCGCTGGCGCCCATAACATAATGCTCATCACGGAGGCTCGCCGCTGATGCGTTCCATGCGCCTTGCCCTCGTCGTCATGCTGCTGCTGTCGGCATCCGTCCATGCCATGGTGCTGTCGCTCACGACCGTGCCGGAAAAGGAGCAGATCGAAGCGGGTGAGGGCGTTCTCGCAGTCGCGGTCGGCGGTCTCCAGGCGCAAGTGCTGGGTGCGACGCCCGCCCGCAGCGCCGACGAAACGACGGAGGTCGAACCGGAGACAGCGAAAACCGCGAAGCCGGCGCAACCCGAGGAGCCCGCACCGCAGAAAATCGCGGCGACCGAACCCACGCGCCAGCCCGTTTCTCCCCGCGCACCGGGCACGCAGGCGGCCGCGCCCGTCGAGCTGAAACCGGCGAGCGACGCGACCGCCTCGATCCCGGCAACCCCGGTGCGCGCGGAGCGCGTGACGCCCGGGACCGTCGCACCCGCCAGGCCGGAGCGGGCGGAGCGGGCGGCGGCAAAGCCGGAAGACATCCGCCCCGTGACTGCCGAACCGGTAACGGCAACACAAGTCGAATCACCGGTCGAAACCGCCCTGCCGCGCATCAAGCCGGCGCCGCCCAAACCCATTCGCGAGGCGCGTGCCGAGCCTCGGAAGACGAAAACCGAGAGCCGCAAACAGCGAAGCCGACGCGCCGGCGCCAAGATCGAATCGCGCAAGGGCGCCGCCTCGGCTTCCCGTGCGACACGCCAGGCCCGTGCCGGCACCAGGGCCGGCAAGGCGACGAGCAACGGTCGCGCCGCGCTCAGCAACTATCAGGGGCTGGTGATCCGCAAGCTCCGCCGGGCCAAGCGCTATCCGCGCGCCGCGCAGGATCGCGAGATAGAGGGTACCGCTACGCTCCGCTTCACCATCCACGCCGACGGCTCCGTGTCCGGCGCGCGTGTGGTACGATCGTCCGGCGCCGGCATCCTCGACAGCGCGGTGCGGCAGATGGTGGCGCGCGCCGCGCCCTTCCCCCGCATCCCCGCCGAAGCGCGGCGCCGGAGCCTCACCTTCACCGTTCCCGTTTCCTTCAACCTGCGCCGCTGACACCCTGCGCCGCTGGCCCGCCCGGCCGGCCGTCGCCCCGAAGTCCTCCGGGATTGCGATCGGGACGGCCCGACCCCATCTCACGCATCACCAAAGGAGAGACTGCCAATGTACATCGCCATGAACCGCTTCAAGGTGCAGAAGGGCTCCGAACCGGAGTTCGAAAAGCGCTGGATGAACCGCGAACGCCACCTCGATTCCGTCCCGGGCTACATGGAGTTCCAGCTTCTGAAGGGCGCCGAAGGCGAGGATCACACGCTCTATGCCTCCCATACCATCTGGGATTCGTACGACTCCTTCGTCGCTTGGACCAAGTCGGAAGCGTTCCGCGCCGCCCATGCCCAGGCCGGTGAGAACAAGGTTCTTTATGTCGGCGGCCCCCAGTTCGAGGGTTTCGAGGTGCTCCTGGAAGAAAAGCGCTCCTGACCCCACGAGACGCCCTCCCGACACCCCGACACCGAAAGGCCCGCCGTGTGTCCCCGGCGGGCCTTTTTGTGCGCCGCTCCCGGCGATATCCCGGCTGCCACCGAAGCTTTCCCGGTCAAGCCGATGTCGCAGCCTCAAGAGATTTTCGTGTCAGATATCGTTAGTAGCCGGCGGTGAGCGCTCCCTCGCGGCGCGTATCGGAAGCGCCCGAAAGCCCCGTTGGCGTGATGAGGATCGACTGTGTCGATCCCATCGTCGCCTTTTCCACCACCGTGTGGCCTTTCGCCCTCAAAAACGCCAGCGTATCCGGGCTGAACCCCTCCTCGACGCGCAGCTCGTCCGGCAGCCACTGGTGATGCATGCGCGGCGCGACAGTCGCCTCCGCGATGTTCATGCCGTGGTCGATGACGTTCAGGATGATCTGCGCGACGGTTGTTATGATCCGGCTTCCGCCCGGCGATCCGGTCACCAGAACCAGCACTCCGTCGCGAAAGACCATGGTCGGGCTCATCGACGACAGCGGCCGCTTTCTCGGCGCCACCGCGTTGGCCGCCCCGCCGACGAGACCATAGGCATTGGGCGTTCCCGGCTTGGCGGAGAAATCGTCGAGCTCATTGTTGAGGAGAACGCCAGTCCCCTGCGCGACGAGGCCGACGCCATAGGAAAAATTTAGCGTGTATGTGTTGGATACAGCGTTTCCGGTGGAATCGACCACCGAGAAATGCGTGGTTTCATTGCTCTCGTAAGGGGTCGGATCGCCTTCGACGATCTCCGCCGCCGGCGTTGCCCTGTCGGGCCGGATCGCGGCGCGAAGCATATCGGCATATGGCTTGGCGGTGAGGCCCGTCTGCGGCACCTCGACGAAATCGGGATCGCCGAGGTAGCGCGCCCGGTCGGCATAGGCCCGCTTCATCGCCTCGGCCATGACATGCATGGTCTCGGCCGCGCCGAACCCCATCTCGGCAATCGGATAGCCTTCGAGAATATTGAGGATCTCGATGATATGAATGCCGCCGGAACTCGGCGGCGGCATCGAGACGACCGTGTAGCCGCGATAACCCCCCGTCACCGGTTCGCGCTCGCGCACCCGGTAGGCGGCGAGATCGGCGTGTGTCATCGCCCCGCCCGCCGCGCCGACAGTCGCCACGATCCCGTCCGCGACCGGCCCCTCGTAGAACCCCTTTTCCTCCTCGCGCGCGATCCTTTGAAGCGTTTTGGCCAGCGCCGGCTGGCGCAGAATCTCGCCCGCGCGGTAGGACGATCCGTCGGCCTTGTAGAAAATGCCTCGGGCATCCTTGTTTGAAGACAGGCGCTCGCGCCGCGCCTCCAGCGACCGCGCAAGATCACCGGAGACGGGAAAGCCGTCACGCGCGAGCGCAATCGCCGGCGCCATCACGTCGGCGAGCGAGAGCGTACCGCTGCCGTAGCCGCGCCAGGCATGCAGCATCCCGGCAACCGTGCCCGGGACTCCGACGGCGAGGCCGGAGAAGCGCGACTTTTGCGGATCCGCCTTGCCGGTCTCGTCAAGGAACATGTCGCTAAAGGCCGCCGCCGGCGCGGTCTCGCGATAATCGAGCGCGACCGTCCGGCCGGTGCCGGCGTCATGAACGAGCATGAAGCCGCCGCCGCCGAGATTGCCGGCGCGCGGCAACGTGACGGCAAGCGCGAAACCGACCGCGACGGCCGCGTCGACCGCGTTGCCACCCGAGCGGAGGATCCTGACGCCCACCCGCGTCGCCAACCCCTCCTGGCTGGCGACCATGGCATGCGCGGCGGTGACGGGATGGATCCGGTCCATGCCGGAAAGGATCGGCGCGATGGAAGCGATCGGAGCCGGCGCCACGGCTTCATCGGCGCGTGCGAGCGGAGGCACGATCACGGGCGCAACCGCAGCGAGGACCACGAGCGCGCCCGCCGCCCCGGCCGCGCGCGGCAGCACCGCGGACAGGCGTTTCCACCCCGCCATTCGCCCGATACGGGTTTTGTCAATTGCCTGAAACCGCATGTTGATCCCTCCCCTTTGCTGCGCCCATAGTAGCAAACAGAAACAGAGCCGCCCAAGCGGCTGTCGCGCGCCGGATCCGGCGCCGCAAGACTGGAGACCCTGGGATGCCGTTCGCTCCGTGGAAAACCCGTCCGGGACGCCTTGCCGCCCGCTTGGCCAGCATATCAGCCGCTCGTTCGGTCGTCTGGCTTGTCGCCACCGCCTGGCTCTGTTTCGGCCTTACGGCGATCAGCGAAAAAGCCCGTGCCGCCGATGGCGACGTCAAGGCCGGCGCCGTCGTGGCGCGAACCTGGTGCGCCAATTGCCATGTCATCGCGCCCGAACAGAAGGTCGCCCGCTTCGAGGCCCCATCCTTCCGCTCGCTCGCCAATGATCCCGCCCGCACCAAGGAAGGCCTGCGCACATTCCTTTTCGCTCCCCACCCGCCGATGCCGGATCTGGAACTCAGCCGCCGCCAGATCGACGACGTCATCGCCTACATCGAGAGCCTCCAGACCAGATAGTGGCGCACCCCTGCGGATGTGTGGCGGCGCAACCAGGGGCCCGCCTCAATCCCTGAATGTCGCCATCAGCGGCGCGTGGAACGAGGCCTCGGTACTCTCGCCCGTCGGCCCAGCCTCGTCGGCGAGCCCCTCGTTATGGATTGCGACCCCTTCAAGACCGGCATGGAGCGTCCGGCTGACGAGGATATGATCGAGCATCAGCGGCCGCCCGGCATGGATGACGCTATAGCGCAGATCCTCCGGGAGCGTGCGTTCCACGGCGACGAGGCTGCGCGGACGAAGCGCTGGATTTCCCGTATCGTCGACATCGCCAAGCGCGATACGCAGCGCCGTCCCGGCGGCATCGGCGTTGAAATCACCCACCGCCGCAATGCGTGCGTCCGGCTCGGCATCGAAGATCCGGTCCATGGCACAGCGAAGTTCCAGCGCCTGCCCGATCCGTTTCATCGCCGCGATCGCATAGCCCTCTGCCCAGGCGTCGACACGGCTCCAGACACTGGCGCTTTCCTTGCCGCCAGGGATCGGCGCAGCCCTCGGCGCACGCAGATGCACGTTGAACAGATGCAGCGGCCGGCCGCAGGGAAGCGCGATCTCCGCCTTCAGCACCGGCCGGTCGAAGGGCGCGGCGACCGGGTCGGCGTCAGGCGGATCGCCAGTACGCCGGCGCCACAACGGCGGATCGACGAGATGGTGATGGAGGAGCGAGGCGGAGGCGAAGGGATAGCGACTGAAGATCGCCAGCGTGTGGATGTCCGGCGCGCCGGCCAGATCGCCGCTCCAGACGCGAAAGAAACCGGCTTGCGGCAACCCCGCGACCAGGCGTTCGAGCGCGATCGGCCGCCGGTCCTCGCCCGGCACACGTTGCGCGTTGATCTCCTGCAGGCAAAGGATATCGGCCCCAAGACGCGCGATCTGAGGCGCCAACAGAACAATCCGCCGCTCCAGCGCGGGATCATCGGCCTTGTCGGTCCCAAAGGATTCCAGGTTGAAGGTCGCAATGCGCATGGGCTTTCCTCCGGCGCACGGTCTTGGCACTGTATCCTGTCGCGATCCGCGCGGCCATGCAGGAACGCCCCAGCCCGCGCCACACCGGAAAAAGACGAGGACCCTCTCGCGTGCCCAACAAAGATTCGTCCTGCCCGTGCGGCTCCGGCAGACCGCTCGCCACCTGCTGCGGCCCCGTCCTTGCCGGCACCGCACCGGCCAAAACCGCCGAGGCGCTGATGCGCTCGCGCTACGCAGCGCATGTCCTCGGCGACATCGACTACCTTAGGGAGAGCCTATGGCCACCGCTGCAAAAGCGCTTCGATGCTGTTGGAACGCGCCTGTTCGCCGAACAGACGCAATGGACCGGCCTCGCCATCCTGGAGAGCGAGGGCGGCGGGGAAAACGATCGCCGTGGCATCGTGCTGTTCGAAGCACGCTATCTCGACGGCGGCGCCCTGCGATGTCACCGCGAACGCGGTCTTTTCCGCAGGAAGGCTGACCGCTGGTACTATGTCGAGGCCACGGAAAGCTGACGCAAAAAGCGGCTCCGATCCGCCCTCGGCTAATGTTCCTGTTTTTCCCCTATATTATTATCGAAGGATGATCTACATCAAAAAGAAAGAACAAAAAAGAAACATTGCAAAAAATCTTCAATATGGGTTGAGACATATAAAGAACGTAAAAGGTAAAATAATAACCGAAGAAAATCCGGCGCGGGCGAGCCGCCAAGCGAATTCGCTATCCTCCGGTCTCATCCGGCAAGAAACACGCAGACGAAGCGCGGATGAACCGCGCCCCGTTTTCGCTGTTGTCGGATGTCCCGACCGACCGGCAAGGAGCGTAAGGCCCGCTCGCCGAAGCTCAGGAAGCGAGCGAAGCGTTCAGGAACCAGGTCCGCTTTTCCGCCTCATCCATATAGGTCTCCAGCATGCCGACGGATGGAATGTCGCCATGCTCGTCGCAAAGCGCCCGCACCGACCGCAGCGTCGCGGCGAGCTTGGCGTTGTCATCGGCCAGCTCCTTGACCATATCGGCGGCGGCAACGCTTTCGGCATCATTGTCGACGACCGACTGGCGCCTGGCGACGTCGCCGATGGAGGTCAGCGTCCGGCCGCCGATCTTACGCACACGCTCGGCGAGTTCATCGGTCATGGCGACGATTTCTCCGGCCTGTTCGTCAAACAGGAGATGCAGCGAGCGGAATTGCGGGCCCGCGACATGCCAGTGGAAGTTCTTCGTTTTCAGGTAGAGGGCGAAGACGTCGGCAAGGAGACCGTTGAACGCCTCGGCGAGGACGGGAACGGCATTGGCGGGTACGCAGGATGCGGTTTTCTCGGTCATTTCGATGGTCCTTTCGAGCGCGTGAACTAAACAAATTCTAGAATGCTTCTAACATATGGTTTGCGCCATCGGATGCAATCCCTGCGACACGAAAAATTCCGGCCAGATCGTCGCAGGGGTATCGCGCCCGATGTCGCTTGGAATGGCGCGGGGGAACTGGGGAGCGCGCGCGGCTGCCGCCTGTCCGGGGACTGGGCCGATGGCGTGCCCCAAAGCACCGGCTGATCAGGCAGCAACCACCCGTTCCGGGAAGACGTTCACCGTCGCGCGCGGCAATCCGGACCTTGATCGCCGAATCGGAGATTTCCCTGACGTTCTGCGCCGCGGCTTCCATGGGCCCCGAAGCGCACTCCGTTCCCGCTACCGTTTGCTGCGCACTCTGCGATATGGCGCCAGTGGCCTCGTTCCGGGTCTTGATTGCCATCGCAACGAATGTGGTGTAGCTGGCAATTTCCACCGTCACCCTGGTGGTCCGGGCCGCAAGCGGCCGCCCGCCGACTACCGATACGGCACCGTTGAGTTGGCCGACCGTGACGGACGTGGCGAACGTGAGGTAATATCGCGCCAGTCGAGACGAGGGAGAGACACCATGAACACCAGGGCTAGCCTGACACTGGCATGCGCCGTTGCCGGTCTCATCGCCTTTGGCGGCAGCGCGGCCTCGGCCCAGAGCTGTTACGATCTCTGGTACGAGCGCAACGCCATCTACGATTCCTATGGATACTGTTTCCGCACGTCGCTTGGTCGCCGGACCTTCGACAACAGCGATTGCTGGACGCGCAATCCCCGCCTCAGCCGGGCCGATCAGAACCGGGTGGAACAGATCCGCCGGCGCGAACGGCGCATGGGCTGCAAGGTCAACTGACCGCCCGGCAACGCCCGGACGCCCCCGAACGCCGGGAAACGGCGCGAAAAGGCCGCCGCGCAAAGGATTGCACGAAGCGTCCCGGCGCCAGCGGGCGTCCAGCCCCGGGGGAGACCGGACGCCCTGGCGCCTGGCAGGCGCGCATGCGCCGAGAGGGAAGTCGGCGCGGGGGCGGAGCCGTGTCCCGCGCTAGACGGGGCTGACGAAGGACCCGCTATACTCGCCCATAGGGGAAACTGGGCTGCGGACCGGCCGGGTCAAGATGCCGGCCGGTCGATTCTCTGTAAAAACCCTTATATCCGGAGCGGGGGCCGTGGTCCTCAAGGCCTCGCCGGCAGATACCGGCTGGCTCACTCGGCATCGGCGAAAACGACCAGCAGGTCCTTGGCATCGATCTGCATGCCGGGCTGCACGACGACTTCCGCGACTGTGCCATCGCGCTCGGCATGCATCGCCGTCTCCATCTTCATCGCCTCGATGGACAGGAGCACATCGCCGGCCTTTACCTCCTGGTTCGCCTTGACCGCGATGGAGGAGATGACGCCCGGCATCGGCGCGCCGACATGGGCCTCGTTGCCGGGTTCCGCCTTGCGCCGGGTCGCGGCGGCACCCGCGCCGTGGGCCCGGTCCGGCACCTTGATGATACGCGGCTGGCCATTCAGCTCAAAGAATACCTTCACCTGCCCTTCCTCGTCGGTATCGCCAATCGCCTGGCACTGGACGACCAGGGTCTTGCCCCGCTCCAGATCGACGAGAATCTCGTCCCCGGCCTCGACACCGTAGAAGTAGACCGGCGTCGGCAACACCTGCACCGGACCATAGGTCGCCCGCGCCCGGGCGAAGTCGGCAAAGACCTTCGGGTACATCAGGTAGGCGGCAAGATCCCTGTCGTCGACCGTCTCCTCGTCAATCTTCTCCGCCGCTTCCGCCCGCACCGCCTCGAGATCGGCCGGGCCAAGCAGCGCGCCGGGCCGCTCGGTGATCGGCTCGGCACCCTTCAGCACCTTCTTTTGCAGCGCCTCCGGCCAGCCGCCCATCGGCTGGCCAAGGTCGCCATGCATGAGCTGGACAACGGATTCGGGGAACGAAACCTCGGTCTTGGGATCGATCACCGCACCGACGTCGAGGCCTTGCGAGACCATCATCAGCGCCATGTCGCCGACGACCTTGGAGGTTGGTGTCACCTTGACGATATCGCCGAACATCATATTGACGTCGGCATAGGTCTGGGCGACCTCGTGCCAGCGGGCCTCCAGACCCAGCGAGCGCGCCTGTTCCTTCAAGTTGGTGAACTGACCACCCGGCATCTCGTGCAGATAGACCTCCGAAGCGCCGGACCTCAGATCCGGTTCGAAGGCGGCGTATTGCTTGCGGACCGCCTCCCAGTAGAAGGAAAGCTGGCGGATCGCCAGGTCGTCGAGGCCCGGATCGCGCTCCGAGCCCTTCAGCGCGGCAACGATTGACCCCAGGCAGGGTTGCGAGGTGAGGCCGGAAAGCGAATCCATCGCCGCGTCGACCGCGTCGACACCCGCCTCCACCGCGGCAAGCACCGTCGCCGCTGAAATGCCGGAGGTGTCGTGGGTGTGGAAGTGGATCGGCAGCGCCGTTTCCTCGCGCAGCGCCTTGATGAGCACCCGCGCAGCGTCCGGCTTCAGGAGACCGGCCATGTCCTTCAGGCCGATGACATGGGCGCCCGCCGCCTCCAGTTCCCTGGCGAGATCAACATAGTAACGCAGATTGTACTTGGCGCGCTCCGGATCGAGGATGTCGCCGGTATAGCAGATCGCGCCCTCGCACAGCTTCCCCGCCTCGATCACCGCATCCATGGAGACACGCATGTTCTCCACCCAGTTGAGGCAGTCGAAGACGCGAAAGAGATCGACGCCCGCTTCCGCCGCCTGGGCGACGAAGAACTTCACCACATTATCGGGATAATTGGTGTAGCCGACGCCGTTGGAGCCCCTGAGGAGCATCTGCAGGAGGATGTTCGGCGCCTTTTCCCGGATCGAGCGGATCCGGTCCCACGGATCCTCGGTCAGGAAGCGCATGGCGACGTCGAAGGTCGCGCCACCCCAGCATTCCAGCGACAGGAGCTGAGGCAGGCCCTTGGAGTACGCTTCCGCGGCACCGACGATATCGAACGAGCGCATGCGCGTCGCCAATAGGGACTGGTGCGCGTCACGCATCGTCGTATCGGTGACGAGAACCCGCCTTTCCTCGCGCATCCAGCGCGCGAACGCATCCGGACCTTCGCGGTCGAGCCGCTGGCGGGTGCCATCCAGCACCGGTCCCTCGAAACCGGGCGCAACCGGCTTCCTCGCATCCGCCGGCGGACGCGACCGATCGCGGGTCTCCGGATGGCCGTTGACGGTCACATCGGCAATGTAGGTCAGAAGCTTCGTTGCCCGGTCGCGCGGCGTCACCCGCTCGAACAGCGCCGGCGTCTCGTCGATGAAGCGCGTCGTGTAACTCGCCGACAGGAACATCGGATGGGTGATGACATTCTCGACGAACGACAGGTTCGTCGCCACGCCGCGAATGCGGAACTCGCGCAGCGCCCGGTCCATGCGCGCGATCGCTTCCTTGCTGGTCGGTGCCCAGGCGGTGATCTTTTCCAGAAGCGGATCGTAGAACCGGGTGATGACGGCGCCCGAATAGGCCGTACCGCCGTCAAGCCGGATACCGAAGCCGGTCGCGCCGCGATAGGCGGTGATACGGCCGTAGTCGGGGATGAAGTTCTGTTCCGGATCCTCGGTGGTGATGCGGCACTGCAGCGCATGGCCGTTGAGGTGGATATCGGCCTGCGCTGGCACGCCGGATTCCGGATCGCCGATCGCGGCGCCGTCTGCGATGTGGATCTGCGCCTTGACGATATCGATGCCGGTGACCTCTTCGGTCACCGTATGCTCGACCTGGACGCGCGGATTGACCTCGATGAAATAGAAGGCGTCGGTATCGGAATCCATCAGGAACTCGACCGTGCCCGCGCCCTTGTAATTCGCCGCATGGCCGATCTTCAGCGCATAGCCGGCCAGCTCCCGCCGCCGCTCGTCGTCGAGATAGGGCGCCGGCGCCCGCTCCACGACTTTCTGGTGGCGGCGCTGCACCGAACAGTCACGCTCGAACAGGTGGACGAGGTTGCCGTGGCTGTCGCCGAGGAGCTGCACCTCGACGTGGCGGGCGCGCTCGACGAGCTTTTCCAGATAGACGTCGTCCTTGCCGAACGCTGCCTTTGCCTCGCGCTTGGCCGCGACGATGTCATGCATCAGTTGCTCTTCGTCGCGGATGACGCGCATGCCGCGCCCGCCGCCGCCCCACGAAGCCTTCAGCATCACCGGATAGCCGACTTCAAGCGCCTGACGCTTAACCTCGTCCATATCGTCAGGAAGCGGATCCGTGGCCGGCATCACCGGTACGCCGGCGGAGATGGCGAGATTGCGCGCCGCGATCTTGTCGCCGAGCCGACGCATGGTGTCGGGCGAAGGGCCGATGAAGACGATGTCATTCGCCGCACAAGCCTCGGCGAACTCCGGGCTCTCCGACAAGAAGCCGTAGCCGGGATGGATCGCATCGACGCCGGCTTCCTTGGCGACGCGAATCATCTCGTCGATCGACAGGTAAGCCTCGATCGGTCCCATGCCGCGACCGATCAGATACGCTTCATCCGCCTTGAACCGGTGCAGCGCTAGCTTGTCTTCCTCCGCATAGACCGCGACGGTGGAAAGTCCCAGTTCATTGGCCGCGCGGAAGACGCGGATAGCGATCTCGGAACGGTTGGCTACGAGCAGTTTCTGGATCGGCACGTTCAGACCCCCAAGGTTATGATTGCCGTGGCCGGTCGGGAGTCGCGCAAGGGCGCGATCCGGCAATGGGCATTATGGCCCATGGTGCAAGAGAACGAGGCGTTGGTGCAACGCACAATTTTGCATCGCGGTCGTTCATGTGTGGCCACAGAGACCGGCAAGGCGCGCCGCCCACGCTCGCCGGAACACGGCGCGCGCCAATCGTCGCCCGCTCAGGCCTCCCCGCTCAGGCCTCCCCGCTCAGGTCTCCATGCGCGGGCGTTCGCGCTCGCTCGGCGTTTTGCGCACCATCCGATCCTCCAGAACGCCCGGCCGACAGCCGCGTATCGCGCAGGCCTGCTGCAGCGAACGATTGGAGAGTCTGAGCGTGAATGCCATCACCGTTTCATTGTCGATCGTCTGCGGCAGACCGAGCGGGCGGACCTCGCAGCCCAATTCGTGAAAGCGCGTCATCCACATCGGATCGCCCTGCAGCGAAAGTGAGGTGATCCCGTTGTCGAGGCAATACTCGAAAACGCCGACGATCAGTTCGCTGCCGACATCGGAGAGTGCCGAGCCGTAGCGCCATTCGCGCGCCACGCAATAGCGTGTCCATTCGAAGACATGCGCGCCGACCGGCGGATCACCGCGCTCGCAAAGCCATGGATAGACGCTGTCGAGCAGATGCGGGCGGATCGTCGGCAAGAGCCGGCAGTACCCCGCCACCCGATCGTTGCGCAGCACCGCGAAATGCACCGCGCTCGGCGTGTCGAACTGATCGATCTCCCGCCCGTCCGGTTTTTCCAGCGCCATCCAGCGCCTCTCCTCGACGAAAACGCGATGTCGCAAGCGATAGGCATCGTCGAGCGCTTCCCGGTAAAGGTGCGCGTTCTCCGCCCCTATAACGTGTACCATGGTGGCCGCCTCCATGTGGATGGGGGCGACTTTGCGGAGTTTGACGAACGAAAGCTATCCCTAAAAAACCGTTAACGGATCGCAAGAAAACGATGGACTCAGCGGAAACGCAGGATTTTGTTCGTATCGTACCGGTCTCGCGGTGAACGTGTAGCCCACATTTTCCCACAGCTTTGTCTTCCTGAACCGCTGCCGACGCGGCCGTGCACCGAATCAGCAGGTGTGGGCGGAGGTCGAGAAACACAACCAAAGGGTGTATATGGACGCGCCAGGGTACGACATAAAGCGCTGCGACCGGCGCAACGCCATGCGCAAAGCAAACGGCGGGAAAAGACAGATGGCAGGCGGCAGGGCAGACGCCCGGATGGCTCCGCCCGAAAAGGGGACAGAGCCCCGGGGCAGACCGTGTTTCAGGGCAGCGTCAGTGCAGCAGCCCCTTGCGGAAGCTTTCCGCCACCGCGTGGGTGCGGTTGGAAGCGCCAAGCTTCTTGGCCGCCGACGTCAGGTACCAGTCGACGGTGTGTTGCGAGATGCTGAGAATCTGGCTGATCTCCCAGCTGGTCTTGCCCGCCGACGTCCACTTCAGACACTCCTTCTCGCGCGCCGTCAGTTTCGGCACACTCATCATCTGCCCCACGGAGCCGACAAGATCGCGGATCCGATTGTAGGCGCCGATGGACAGGAGCTGCAGCGCGCCCTTCTCCGAATCCGTCAGGTCGTCGCGCTCGCCGCCGAACGACATGCCGGCCTGGAAGCCATTGACCGAGAAGATCGGCACGCACAGGCCGTCATTCATCCGGAACTCCGCCGCATCCAGCATCACCTTGCGGGCCTTCGGGGAGAGCTGCTTTGGGTTCTCGAACACCGAACTCCAGACGAACGGCTGCGGCGTCGCCCGGATCTTCTGGATCACCGGATCTTCCTGGACGAAGTCGTTTTCCATGTAATGATCAAACCATTCCGACGACCAGCCCGAAAGCATGACGTAGGAATCCATCTTGATCCCCGGATCGGGAATGGCCGACAGGCAAAAGGCGGAATATCCGAAAAGATCCGTCACGGTCCGCAAGCGGTCCATGACGCCATCGGCAGTCTTCTCGCCCTGGATCTGCTCAAACAGATCGAATGTTTTGTTCCTGAACACCGCAATTATCCCGGCTTTGTCGCCCCGCGAACGCCTCAACGGGAATTCAGAGTTTGCGGACACCAACCCTCGTTCCCCGCAGGGTCGCATAAAACCACATCTCATCCCCGAGAATATGGAAAAGCTGTTAACGAGACATTAACCAGATAGTCCGACATCGATCTGAAGAAAACATTCTTCAAGCACTCATGTTCACACCAGATCACTCTATTGCTACGCAACTTGACGACAACTTTTGCGTTTACCGAAAATCATATCGACGACCGCAATCGGAGCGGTAAAGGCGCCCCTTGTCGCTGTGTCAAAGACCGCTAATATACAGAAAATCGCAAGCATAAGTCAGGCAGGTCAACTGTCCGAAAGGATGTGACCGACGACCGGCCAACAATGGAGCCGGCAAGAGGGGAACACCGGCAGGGGATGGCCGGCAAGGGAGAGGGACGGCGACAATGGGTATCAGCTTCGGCGAAGCCGAAATCGCAACGACGGAGAGCGGCTATCTTGTCGATCCCGGCGACTGGAGCCGGGAGGTGGCCGAAGCCATGGCCACAAGCGAGGGGATCGCGCTCGCCAGCCGCCACTGGGACGTGATCGACTACCTGCGCGATCAGTATTTCAACAACAACGCCAACCAGCCGAACACCCGCGCGATCATCAAGGCGATGGGCGAGAAATGGGGCGGCCGGATTTCTCAGAAAGATCTTTACGCGCTCTTTCCCCTCGACCCATCGAAACAGGGCGGCCGCATCGCCGGCCTGCCAGAGAGCCGGCGCAAGGGCGGCTACTGAGACCCGACGGCGCGGTGCCTGCTGCGCGCGGAAAGACCAGCGCGAAAGGAACTGCCTGGAAAGAGCCCCGGCCGGCGGTCAGCTGCGGCCGTCGGCCGTCACGTCCTCGTCAAAGGCAAGGACCGTCAGCGGCATCACGGTACGGCCGAGGAGCTCGTGCCGTGTGCCCGCGACCTTGCCGCCGAGGCGGCGATAGAACGCGACGGCGGAAGCATTCGCCGCCAGCGCCCGGACCGCGAGGCCGCGATACCGCAACCGCTGCAATTCGCCCCGGGCGGCGGAAAACAGCGCCCGCCCGAAGCCGAGACCCTGATATTCCGGCAAAAGGTAAAGCTCGTAGATCTCACCTTCCTGCGGCGCCTCACGCAGCCGGTTCGGACCGAAGGTCACATAGCCGGCGATCCTGCCGCGCATTTCCAGAACGAGCGTGCAACGTCCCCGGGTCAGCACCGTCGACCACCATGCCGGACCGCGCCGGGCGATCATCTTTTCCAGATGCCGCCCCTCGATGACACCGCGATAGGCATTGCGCCAGGCGGCATCGTGAACGGCGCTGACGCCCTCCGCATCGGAGGGCACGGCAAGACGGATGGCAAGGGTCGTTTGCGTCATCAGGCAGTCCCGAACGGTGAACGGGGTCGGCTATTCAGGATCTCGTCTGGATCCGAAGGCCGACCGCTGGAACACCCTCAGGGTAGCGGGACCGTTGCACGTGGAAAAGGCATTCGAGAGGATTTGTTAAATCTTCGTTAACCGCGCCGGCAGCTGCATAAAGGAGGCACGAAACGCTCGCGTCCCGGCCCTTCTCTTCGCCTCCGGCCGGCGCTATCGGCTCAGCGCCCGGCGGCGTTTTGCAGGATCAGCGCCGCGACGTCCTCGGGGATTTCGAGTTGCGGCATGTGGCCCACATCATCAAAGACATGGGTGCCCACACGGCCCGGCAGATTGTGGGCGTGCCGGGTCGGCAGGACGCGATCCTGGGTCCCCCAGATGACCTTGACCGGGAAGGGCAGGCTACCCAGCGCCTTGCGCGGCAGGACCTTCTGTTCGTCGCCATCGAGGATCGCCTCGACGATCGCCGCGAACCCTTCCGTGACGGCGGGATCGGATCGCTCTGCGACCATCGCTTCGACGAGCCCGTCGGGCAGCGTCCCGCGCCAGCCGAAAAACTGCTCGGTGAGAATCATGATTTCCTCGGCCGAGCGCGCCACCGCATAGCGCCTGAGAAGCCGCTGGTTGACCTCATGGCCGAAGCCGCCGGGCGCCAGAAGCGTCAGGCTCGCCAACAGCTCGGGCGCCTTCAGCGCAATGAGCGTCGCCGCGGCCCCGCCCATGGAATGACCGACAAGGTGAACCGGACCACAGTCGCGCGCGCCGAGATCGGCCGTCACCGCCCGCGCGGCCGCGAGGGCGTGTCCCGTCTCCGGCCAGTCGCGCGATCGGCCGTGACCGGGAAGATCATACGCGATCGTACGCCGCTCGCCGAGCGCCTCAATCACAGCGTCGTAGGTGGTATAATTGCCGGCAAAACCGTGGAGGAGCACGATCGGCGTGCCGCTCGTCCCCCGCTCGGAGGCGTAAAGCCGGGGCTGCTCCCCATGCTGATTCCCGCGCTCCGGGGCGATCTCCGCCGTCATCGCATCCCCTCTCCGCTCGTCCGTCATCGCTTTCTCCTCCCCGATCGTTCGCTGGCTCTTTTCCGGCCGCGCCCGATGCCGCGACAACCGGCCCGGGCATTCGCACACCAGAATGCGTGCGGCAATGAAGCACGGCGCGCAATCGCCGGCAATCCATCCCTTCGCAGAGGGTCCCGCGCTTGCGTGACGGACGTCACAGTTTTTCTTGCCAAAATCTGTGAGATCGGTCACACGCAATCGTGAACGCCGCCGCTACGGCCCGCTCGCTAGGCTGACGGCTCACCGAGATCGGCCGGCATCTGCCGGCATTGGCCCAAGCCGCCAGCGGGCGACATCCGCCCGGCGCAACGATCGTTTTGAGTTCGTTTCAGGGGGAACTGACCGAATGACCCGATTTTCACCCTATCTCCTCGCCGCCCTCGTCGCCGTGACGGCGGCGCCGGCCGCCGCCCAGACGGTGGTGCCCGCGGAACGGTTCTTCAATCCCGTGACCCGGGAGTGGAGCGACTACCGCATCTCGCCGCAGGCCGCAGGCCGCGCCGTGCGCAAGAAGTACAAGCGCACCACGGTGCACTACCGCTCCGGCGAAAAGCCGGGCACCATCATCATCGACACCGATGACCGCTATCTCTACTACACGCTGTCCGACAGCAGCGCGGTGCGCTATGGCATCGGCGTCGGCCGCGACGGCTTCTCCTGGTCGGGCGTGGAGAAGGTCTCGCGCAAGAAGAAATGGCCGGGCTGGACGCCGCCGGCGGAAATGCGCCAGCGCCAGCCGGGCCTGCCGCGCTACATGCCCGGCGGACCGAAGAATCCGCTCGGCGCCCGCGCCCTCTACCTCGGCTCCACCCTTTACCGCATTCACGGCACCAACGAAGCCTGGTCGATCGGCCAGGCCGTCTCGTCGGGCTGCATCCGCATGCTCAACGAGGACGTCTCCGACCTTTACAACCGCGCCAAGATCGGCACCAAGGTCGTGGTGAAGTAACGCCCGCAAGCCTTTTCCGGGCACCGACAGACGGGGAGCGGCCATCGCCGCTCCCCGTTTTCGCGTAAACGGGCCGCACCGCGCCCGGCGCTTATGCGCCGAGCCCGCGCTCGAAGACCGCGAAGTAGCCCTCGGGGCCCATCGCCTTTCTCAATACGGCAGGCCCACGTAGTTCTCGGCAAGCGAGGTCATCGCCGCCGTCGACGAGAACAGATATTCAAGATCCGCCTGCTGCATGCGCGCGTTGAAGTCGCCCTCATCGGGGAAGGTGTGGAGAAGCATGGTCATCGACCAGGAGAACCGCTCCGCCTTCCAGACCCGCGCCAGCGCCTTTTGCGAATAGGTGTCGAGCCCCTCGCTCTCGCCATCGCGGAAATGCGCGATCAGTGCCCGCGACAGGTAGTAGATGTCGGAGGCGGCCGAATTCAGCCCCTTCGCCCCGGTCGGCGGCACGATATGCGCCGCATCGCCGGCCAGGAACAGCCGGCCGTGACGCATCGGCTCGGCGACGAAGGAGCGCAAGGGCGCGATCGACTTCTCGATTGACGGCCCGGTGACAAGCGCCTCGGCCGGTGCATCCGGCAGCCGGCGCCGCAACTCGTCCCAGAAGCGCTCATCCGACCAGTCCTCGACCGTGTCGGCAAGCGGAACCTGCACGTAATAGCGGCTGAGCATGCGGTTGCGGAGCGAACAGAGCGCGAATCCCCGCTCGTGGCGAGCATAGATCAGCTCCTCGGCGACCGGCGGTGTCTCGGACAGGACGCCGAGCCAGCCGAACGGGTAGACCTTCTCGTAGGTCTTCAGCACGCTCTGCGGGATCGACTTCCGGCTGACGCCGTGAAAGCCGTCACAGCCGGCGATGAAATCGCAGTCGATGCGGTGCTCCGTGCCGTCCTTTTCGTAGGTGAGATAAGGGCGATCGCTGTCGACATCGTGCGGGGTGACGGCCTCCGCCTCCGTGATGACCGTGCCGCCCATCGCGTCACGCGCCTCGAAGAGATCGCGCGTCACCTCCGTCTGACCATAGACGACAACGGTCTCGCCGGTCAGGCCCTTGAGATCGATGCGGTGAACGGCTCCGTCGAAGGCGAGCGTCACGCCATCGTGGATCTCGCCCTCGGCATCCATGCGCTCGGCCACCCCGCCCTCGCGCATCAGATTGACGAAGCCGGTTTCCAGGACGCCGGCACGGATACGGCCAAGAACATAGTCCCGGCTGCGGCGCTCCAGCACCACCGTGTCGATGCCCGCCTTGTTGAGAAGCTGAGAGAGCAGAAGCCCCGACGGACCGGCACCGATGATGCCAACCTGCGTGCGCGTTGTCATGTGGTTTCCCCCTGGTTGTCATTATGCGCAACTCAAAGAGGAATACCGCCGCCGCGCGCGGAAGAGAAGAGTACGGCCGATTGATAAATCGACCTGCTCCATAAAAAATTGTTTACGCCGAAAGTCGCGGTCCCCCGCGCTCCGGCGGCTGTCGCAAGCCCAAATCCTGCCGCCCCGAATACACCAAAACCGTGCACAGACGCCGTTCACGCGCGCCCGGAATCAGGATGCCCTTAGCGCGCCTCGACGAACAGCACGTCGAGGTTCTTTGCCGGCGAAAAATCCCGCGCCTCGTGAAGGAACGTCGTCGGCCCGATCTTGTCGATACCGTCGACGCACAGCGACACCAGGTTCTTGCGCTTGCCCTTGTCGACAGTGAGCGAGAACCGGCCGATCGGCCCGTACCAGTTCCCTGCCGTCAGGAGCACATAGCCAAGATCGTACGCCAGGAGATACTCCTGCCCCGCCGCCCCCATGCGCCGTTTCACCGCGCGCGCAAAGTCGTCGTCGATGCAGTACTTCGCCCGGAAGCCCGGATCGTCGAGCTCTCCCTTGGTGAGGAAGAACGCACCCGTCACCGGCCGGTAGCTGTGTTCGACGAAGACGGACTTGCCGGCCGGGAAGGTCTGCATCCAGTAATAGGCGACATGCGCCGTCCAGTGCGCCGTGGCCAACGGCATGTCGTTGGCGCCGAAGGCACCCGTCCAATCGACGAGACCGTAATCGATGAGGTCTCGGCGGTCCTCTTGCGGCAGGGTGTTGAGCCGATCCCACAGCATCTTCGTCTCGTCCTCGTCGCCAACGAGCGTCGCCGGGATGCCGTGGCGGGCGAGGATGTCGGTGACGTCGACGCCGAAGCGCGTCGCCTTGACATCGGCCAAAACCGCAACCGGCTCGCCATCGACAGTGGCGGAGAAATCGATGAAGTTGACCGGGTCGGTTCCCGGAATGGAATAGTTGGTCCCCTCGCCGATCACCATCGGCGGCATCGGAAAGGCGACGAGCGTGGTGATGTCCTTGTCGCTGGTGTTCTCGAACCGGTAGCGGACGCGAACTTCCTTGGTCGAGACCTCCAGGTCTTCCTCCGCCATGCGGATTTCCGCCGATGCCGTATAGACGAGCCCGCCCATCTCCATGCGCGCGGTGGAGTCGTTGGCGGAGGCCGGTGCCGGAAGAGCGACAAGGGCGACAAGGCCGCCCGCGAAGAGACCCGCGAGCCCCTTTCCCGAAGTGAGTAGACGGATCGAACGCGGCATGGTGAGCCTCCCCGGATGTGCTTGCCTGTGCCTGGTCGGGGATCGGGCCGGGGCCATTAGGCCCGCCGAGCCCGCTTTCCCGTCGCCATCCCCACCGGCGCCCGGACGGTAGCAGCGCCTGACGCCGCGTCAAGCAGGCAGGGTGGCGCAGACAACTACCCATGCGGGATTTTTACGATATAGACTACAGGAAATTGAAAAGGGGACAGAGCCAACCATGTCGCCACGCGATTGCGCACGATCGATCGTCTCGGGAACCGATCCGCGTTGGGGCCGGACTTTTGATTACGCGATCATGGCGCTGATAGCCCTTTCCACCGTCACGATCGCGCTGGAGACCCTGCCCGGCCTGCCGGCCTCCCTCCGCACCGCCCTGCGCATCGAGGAAATGATCGTCATCGGCGTCTTCACGCTTGAGTACGCCCTGCGCCTCTGGGTCGCCGAACACCCCGGCCGGTACGTCTTCAGCTTCTGGGGTCTGATCGACCTCGCCGCGGTGCTGCCCTTCTACCTGTCGCTGGGCATGGATCTGCGCGGGCTCCGGGTCCTGCGGGTGCTGCGCCTGATCCGCATCCTGAAGCTCCTGCGCTACATGAAGGCGATGAACCGGTTGCACCGCGCCTTCCAGGCCATTCGCGACGAACTGCTCATCTTCGGCCTGTTGTCCGGCATCGTGCTCTATCTCGCCGCCGTCGGCATCTACCATTTCGAGAACGTCGCCCAGCCTGACGCCTTCTCCTCCATCCCCCAGTCGCTCTGGTGGGCGCTGGCAACGCTGACCACCGTCGGCTACGGCGACGTCTATCCGATCACCATCGGCGGACGGGTCTTCACCTTCCTCGTTCTGCTCGTCGGCCTCGGTGTCGTCGCCGTGCCAAGCGGCCTCATCGCCTCCGCCCTCACCAACATGCGGGCCCGCGAACCGCAACGTCCGGAAACGGAAAAGGGCGCCGACCCTGCGGCCAGCGCCCCCGATGGCGATACGAACGATGGCACTGACGATCCGTCGTGACGGGCTGACTGGGCCCGCCAGTCTCCGCCCGCCAGTCTCCGCCCGTCAGCCGTTGCGGCGCTTGCCGAGCGTCCTCAGCCGGAGCGCGTTGAGGCGGATGAAGCCTTCCGCGTCCTTCTGGTCGTAGGCGCCACGGTCGTCCTCGAAGGTGACGAGTTCATCGGAATAGAGCGACTTCTCGCTCTCGCGGCCAACGACGATGACGTTGCCCTTGTAGAGCTTCAGCCGGACCGTGCCCTCGACGTGTTCCTGGCTCTTGTCGACGAGCGCCTGCAGCATCTCGCGCTCCGGCGCGAACCAGAAACCGTAGTAGACGATCTCCGCGTAGCGCGGCATGAGCTGGTCTTTCAGGTGCTGCGCCTCGCGGTCGAGGGTGATCGATTCCATCGCCCGGTGGGCGGCGAGGAGGATCGTGCCGCCCGGCGTCTCGTAGACGCCGCGGCTCTTCATGCCCACGAAGCGGTTTTCCACGAGGTCGACGCGGCCGATGCCATTGTCGCGGCCCAGGTCGTTGAGCCTGGCCAGAAGCGTCGCCGGCGACATCGCCACGCCGTCGATGGAGACCGCGTCGCCCTTCTCGAAGCCGATCTCGATATAGGTCGCCTCGTCCGGCGCCTCCATCGGATCGACGGTGCGCATGAAGACGTAATGCGGCGGCTCTTCCCAGGGATCCTCCAGCACCTTGCCCTCGGAGGACGAGTGCAGCAGGTTGGCGTCGACGGAGAACGGTGCCTCGCCGCGCTTGTCCTTCGGCACCGGGATCTGGTGCTTCTCGGCGAACTCGATGAGGTCGCTGCGGCTGTGGAACTCCCAGTCGCGCCACGGCGCGATGATCTTGATGTCCGGGTTGAGCGCATAGGCCGCAAGCTCGAAGCGGACCTGGTCGTTACCCTTGCCAGTGGCGCCGTGGGCGATGGCGTCGGCGCCTGTCGCGGCCGCGATCTCGATCAGCCGCTTGGCGATGAGCGGACGCGCGATCGAGGTGCCGAGAAGATAGATGCCTTCATAGAGCGCGTTGGCGCGCATCATCGGGAAGACGTAATCGGCGACGAATTCCTCGCGCAGATCCTCGATGAAGATCTCCTTGATCCCCAGAAGCTCGGCCTTGCGGCGCGCCGGTTCCAGCTCCTCGCCCTGGCCGAGATCGGCTGTGAAGGTGACGACCTCGCAGCCGTATGTGACATTGAGCCACTTGAGAATGATGGAGGTGTCGAGGCCACCCGAATAGGCCAGAACCACTTTCTTGATATCGCCAGAGGCCATTTCTTGAATTCCGATCGTTGGATCACCCCGTGGCGCGGGATGATCGGCGAGAAGACTGGAGATGGTCCGGACCCCCATGGCGCTTCGGGACGAAGGCGACACGAAAACCCGGCATCGAACGCGGTGATTGGGGCTGGTCGGGACGGAAATATCGCCGCCACGACCTACCGGATGTCCGATCCCGCGCACTTTAGCCCGCTCACCAGCCGGCGCAAGATCGTGTGCAAAATTCACATGGGATCGCGCCATCGCCGGCCGAACCACGCGCCGAGGCGGGCAAGGCCGGAGCGGAGCCCCGCCCCGCCCCGATCGAACGCCCGGTCGAGCGCATCGCGGCGGAGGCAGGCGGGCGGAACCTCATAGATGAAGCGATAGGCAACGAGAATGACGAGAGCCGTGATAGCCCAGGCAAGCGTTACGTCGGACAGGAAATGCCCGCCGAAGGCGATCCGGTTGAGCGAAAGCGGGAAGGCGAGCGCGACGAGAATCGCGGCGAGCGGCCGGCGCAGGAAGACCGGCACGACGACGGCGAGCGCCACGATCCAGGTCGCCGATGATGCTTCGCCGGAAACGAACGAGCAGTTCGTATCGCAATAGTCGCTGATCCGCCACACCGGGACATAGGGGAACGAGCCGCCGAAATCCTCGATCCGCACCGGCCGCGGCCGGCCCCAGTGATCCTTGAGGAGCGCATTGACGATGAGCCCCGGGCCGACGATCAGCGTGGACAGGAGAAAGAGCGGCACGCGCGGATCGACCAAGCGCTTCAGCGACGGCATCAGGAGTCGCAGGAACACCGTCGCGACCAGCATCACGGCAAGGAAGCGCAGCAGGAACGGCCCGATCTGGCGCAGCCGCCGCAGATAGGGATCGCCCCGCAGCCAGAAACCCGATTGCGGGTCGTAGAAGAGATGGCTGACGGCGAGGTCGACGCCGGGGAAAAGCGTGAAGAAAGCGGAGAGGATCACGATGCTGGCCATCGTCGCCATTATCGGATGGCGCCGGCAATAGGTGGCAAGCGTCCGCCCGCCGGCGGCGATACCGCCCGCCCTGAACGCCTCGCCCTTCGGTCGCCCTGCCCCCTCCTGCCGTCCGTCCGTCATTCCTCGTCCCTGCTTCGCCTCGTCCTCGCTGCGGCACGCCCGTTCATGTAGGCTATCGGTGCCGAAAAGAACACCCGGCACGACGAAGCCGGGGCGACAGCCCGCAAGGGCCGACAACGGAGACGCCGCCATGCCGAAAATCGATTTCTGGTACGAATTCGCCTCGACCTATTCCTATCTCGCCGCCATGCGCATCGAGGCTCTGGCGGCCAAGACCGGCGTTGAGGTCGTCTGGCGGCCGTTCCTGCTCGGCCCGATCTTCCACGCCCAGGGCTGGGACACTTCGCCCTTCAATATCTATCCGCACAAGGGCCGCTACATGTGGCGCGACATGGAGCGGCTGTGCGCCGACGAGGGGCTTCCGTTCCGCCGCCCCTCCGCCTTTCCCCGCAACGGCCTTCTCGCCGCTCGCATCGCGCTCATCGGGCTTCGCCGCGGCGAGGGACAGGGGTGGGGCGCAGCCTTTTCCCGCGCTGTCTTCCAGGCCGAATTCGCCGAGGATGCCGATATCGCCGACCCCACCGTCCTCGCCCGGCTGATCGAAACGCTCGGGCTCGGGATCGACATCGCGGAGGTGCTGGAGGCGGCGGGCGCGACCGACAACAAGAACGCCCTGAAGGCCCAGACGGCCAAGGCCGAAGCGCTCGGTCTTTTCGGCGCGCCGACCTTCGTCACCGCCGACGGAGAAATCTTCTGGGGTAACGATCGGCTCCTTTCCGCCCTCGTATGGGCGGTAAAACATGACCGTTGATCCCTTGCTACGGAATGCTCGCCGGCAGGCTCAATAACCGACCAGCACCACCACCGCGCCGACCACCATGGCAAGCTGGACGATATGCGCCCTGATGCTCAACCGGTGGAACCGGTGGAACCGCTCCCTTGCCGCCTTGTCGCCCTCCGCGCTCCGTTCACCGAAGTCGTCGAGGCGCGGCATCAGGGCCTGCCGAAGCCAGAGGAAGCCGACAGCGGCGAGGAAGAGCAGCACGGTGGCGAAACGCGAGGCCGGCACGGCGGCGGCGGCGGCGAGAATGCTGGTGAGCCCGGCGGCGAGATCATAGGCTGGAAACAGCGCCCGTGTCAGATCGCCAGCTTGCCGCGTATCGAGAACGCGCGCGGCACCGGGTATCACGATGGCGGAGAAAAAGAGCATGATGCCAAGCGTCATGGCGGCAAGCGCAAGAGCAATATCGCCAAGGACGGCGGAAAAGATATGAGGGTCGAAAACCACGGGACGAACACCTTTCGAGCGAGGATCCTCACCGTTAGATGGGGAGACGGCACGGAAACGACAGGGGTGAGGCCGGCGAGGGCCTCAGGGGAGACAATGGAAAGGCGATGGGAAGCCGCTTTTGACACAGCGCCATCTTCCGCATCTTCCGCCTCTTGCGTAGCTGCCGGTGCGCGCCGGGCGTGTCTGTGTTCATCCGCGCTCGTCCTCGCCCCGACAGCTTGCTATAGCGCGGAAGGATCCGTTCGCCCGCTCTCCCCCAAGCACGGCCGATCCGGATACGGCTCCTCCTTAACCGGCCTGACAACGGACAATCGATGACGTTCCTGCCCGACCTTCCCGCGCTCCTGACCTTCACTGCGGCGTCAATCGTGATGGCGCTGACGCCCGGCCCCGACATGACCTTCTTCCTTGCCAAGGCCGCGACGGGGGGAACACGTGCCGGCCTTGCCGCCATGGCCGGCGCCTTCACCGGCCTCCTCGTCCATACGCTTGCGGTCGCCGCCGGCCTTTCCGCCCTCATTGCCGCCTCGCCCGCCGCCTTCAACGCTCTCAAGGTCGTCGGCTCGCTCTATCTTCTCTGGCTCGCCTGGGGCGTCATCCGGCGGGGAAGCGGCCTCTCCCTCGATGGCCCGGCGGGCCGGACACAGAGCACCCGGCGGATCTATCTCTCCGCCGTCGGTATCAACGTCCTCAATCCCAAGATCATTCTCTTCTTCGTGACCTTCCTGCCGCAATTCGTTTCGCCGGCCGACCCCAACGCCGGCTGGAAGCTCGGCTTCCTCGGCATCTGGTTCATCGTCGCCTCCACGCCGGTGGTCATCGCCCTCATCCTGTCCGTCGACCGGATCGCACGGCGGCTTTCCGCCAGCCGTCGCGCCATGCGCGTCTTCGACTATCTCTTCGCCGGCATCATGGGCGCCTTCGCGTTGAAACTGGCGCTGTCGCGGCTGTAGCGCGCCAAGACGGGGCCCCACCGACAAAAAACGCCGCGTCCGGGATTCCGGCGCGGCGTCTCGCGAGTAAAAGATCGGACGGCGATACGACGGCCGCGCGCAGAGCTCAGATCGCTAGGTACTGCTGGCGCAGGTCCTCGTTGTCGAGCACATCCTGCGCGGTGCCATCGAACACAACCTGCCCCATGTCGAGAATGACGGCACGGTCGGCGAGGTGGAGGGCCGCGATGGCGTTCTGCTCGACGAGGATCGTCGTCATACCAAGCTCCTTGACGCTTTCCAGGATGCGCTCGATTTCCTTGACGATGACCGGAGCGAGGCCCTCGTAGGGTTCATCGAGAAGCAGCAGCTTGACGTCGCGGGCAAGCGCGCGCGCCACCGCAAGCATCTGCTGTTCGCCGCCCGACAGCGTCACACCCTCCTGCAAACGCCGCTCGCCGAGGCGCGGGAACGATTCGTAGATGCGCTCGAAGCTCCAGCCGTGCGGTTCCTCGATCTGCGCCAGCTGAAGGTTCTCCTCGACTGTCAGGCCGGCAATGATGCGCCGGTCCTCCGGCACTAGCGCAACGCCATTGCGCGCCGCTTCATGGGCTTTCATCTCGTGCAGCGGCTTGTGGTCGAGCCACACCTCGCCATGCGTCAGGAGCGGGCTGTCGAGCCGTGCGATGGAGCGCAGCGTGGAGGTCTTTCCCGCACCGTTACGGCCCAGAAGTGCCACGATCTCGCCCTCGCGCACGTCGAAGCTGACGTCCTGCACGATGTAGCTCTCGCCATAATAGGCATTGAGGCTCCAGGCGGAAAAGAAGGCCGGCTGGCCGCCGATGCCCTTGACCGGCGCAACGCCCGGCACCCTGGGCTTTCCCTTGAAGACATCGTCGTCGATGAGGGTCATAGGTGCGCTCCTCCAAGATAGGCTTCCTGCACGCGCGGATCGCCCTTGATATTGCCCGGCTCGTCCTCGACGATCACGGTCCCCTGCGCCAGGACGCTGATCCGGTCGGCCAGAGAAAAGACGACGTGCATGTCGTGCTCGATGATGATCTTTGTGATGCCGCGCTCGCCGATCTTCTTGAGAAGATCGATGGTGTTGTTGGTGTCGGCACGCGACATGCCAGCCGTCGGCTCGTCGAGCAGGAGGAGCTTGGGATCCTGCACCAGGCACATCGCCAGTTCCAGCCGCCGCTTGTCGCCGCGCGACATGGAGCCGGCATGGTCGTTGCGCTTGTCCGCCAGCCCAACGTCCTCCAGCATGTGCATGGCCTTGTCGCGCACTTCCGCCTCGGACGTGACACGTGGCCAGGCGTTAAGCCGATAGGATCCGTCGCGCTTGGCAAACGTCGGAATCATCATGTTTTCAAACAGCGTCAGGTCACCGAAGATCTCCGGCGTCTGGAAGACCCGCACCACCCCGAGCTGGTTGATCTGGTGCGGCTCGATGCCGAGAAGCGAGGAGCCGTTGAACATCACCGTGCCGGTATCGGGGTGGAGTCGGCCGACGAAGCAGTTGAGCAGCGTCGACTTACCCGCCCCATTCGGCCCGATGATGGCGTGAACGGTACCCTCCTGGACCTGCAGGTTGACGTCGGTCAGCGCCTTCAGGCCGGCGAAGGACTTGTTTACGCCTTTGACCTCGAGAAATGCCATGCGCGGTCCTCCTATTCAGCCGCTTGAGCGCTGGCGTCAGCGCCACCGTCACGCGAGGATTTGCCAAGCCCGCGCACGAAGGAGGCCAGACGCCTGAAGCCCTCCATGATTCCGCCGGGCAGGAAAATGACGATCAACATGAACAGGACGCCGAGTGTCAGGTGCCAGCCCTCGCCGACAAAGAGGCCGAGGAGGGAGACGATCGGGTCCTCGATCCAGTCGGGCAGGAAGGCGAAGATGCCGTGCAGCGTTCCCTCGTTGAACGACGAGAAGATGTTCTCGAAGTATTTGATGAGACCGGCGCCGAGCACCGGACCGAGGAGCGTGCCCGCACCGCCGAGGATGGTCATCAGCACCACCTCGCCCGACGCCGTCCACTGCATGCGCTCCGCCCCGGCGAGCGGGTCGGTAACCGCCATCAAGGCGCCGGCGAGGCCGGCGTACATGCCGGAGATGACGAAGGCCGTGAGCGTGTAGGGCCGGACGTTGACGCCGGTGTAGATCAGCCGGTTCTGATTCGACTTCACTGCCTTCAGCATCAGACCAAAGGGCGAATGGAAGATGCGCACCGCGATGTAGAAGGCGATGATCATCAGCACCGCGCAGAAATAGAAGCCGGAAAAGCCGGTCATCTCGATACCGAAGAAATTCGTCGGCTGGATAGCGCCGGCCGTATGTGCCCCGTCGAGGATGCGCGGGTCGCCGACTGCGAGCTGCAGGCCGGTCTCGCCGTTGGTGATAGGGGTGAGCACCGAATAGGCGAGATTGTAGGACATCTGCGCGAAGGCAAGCGTCAGGATCGAAAAGTAGATGCCGGTACGCCTGAGGCTGATGAAGCCGATGGCAAGCGCGAAAAGTCCGGACATGATGACGGCGAAGATAATCGCCGGAATGACGTTCATGGTCAGCAACTTGAACGACCAGACCGCGGTGTAGGACCCGACGCCGAGGAAGGCGGCATGACCGAAGGAGAGATAGCCGGTCAGGCCGAACAGGATGTTGAAGCCGATGGCGAAGATGCCGAAGATCGCGAACTTCTGCAGAAGGTCCGGATAGGCCGCCCCGATCGGCTGCAGCCAGATCGGCATCGTCAGCACGGCCGCAGCAAACAGGATGACCACGATCCAGTCGCGGGTGGGCGAGTATTTCTCGATCATCGATCAGTCCTCCATTACGCCCTTGCGGCCCATCAGACCCCGCGGGCGGGTCAGGAGGATCACGACCGCCACCAGATAGATGATGACCTGGTCGATCCCGGGCAGGATGCTCTTGATTTCGTTCATGGATGCAAAGCTCTGCAGGATGCCGAGCAAGAACCCGGCCGCCACCGCGCCGCCGAGCGACCCCATACCCCCGACGACGACGACGACGAAGGACAGGACGAGGAAGTCCATGCCCATGTGATAGTCGGGAGGCAGGATCGGCGTGTACATCACGCCGGCAAGACCCGCGACAACGGCGGCGATGCCGAAGACGATGGTGAAGCGGCGGTCGATGTCGATGCCGAGGAGGCCGACCGTCTCGCGGTCGCGCATGCCGGCCCGAACCACCATGCCGAAGGTGGTTAGCTGCAGGAAGGCGAAGACTGCGGCGATGACGATTCCGGAAAAGGCGAGATAGACGAGGCGCCACCACGGATAGACGATGTTTCCTGACAGCCCGAGCCAGGCGCCGATGTCGGCACTGCCGGCGACCGCGGCCGGCGCGGCCTGCGGGATCGGGTTGGCGCCGAAGAAATGCTTGACGATCTCCTGCAGCACGATGGCGAGGCCGAAGGTGACGAGGATCTGTTCGGCGTGCGGGCGCTTGTAGAAATGCTTGATGAGGCCACGCTCGAAGACGAGGCCGATCAGCAGCATCACCGGTATGGCCAGGAGAATGGACAGGGGCACCGCGTAATCGATGATCATGCGGCCGAAATCGCCAAACCAGATTTCCAGATAGGGCTGCTCCTTGAAGGCGTCGAAGAAGGTGATTGATTCGTCCTTCACCTGTTTCGACAGCGTGAGCAGCTCACGCATGCTGACGGCGCAAAAGGCGCCGAGCATGAAAAGCGCGCCGTGGGCGAAATTGACCACGCCGAGCGTACCGAACACCAGCGTTAGCCCCAGCGCGATCAGCGCATAGGCCCCGCCCTTGTCGAGCCCGTTCAAGATCTGCAGAAGAATTGCGTCCATCGTTGCGGAAACCGGGTTTGAGCGTTGGAAAAACTGCGCAGGAAAAAGCCGGCGGGTGCGACACCCGCCGGCTCTGGAGACGTTTCGATCAGACTTTGTAGGGCCCCAGTTCGCCGCCGAAGATCGAGGGATCGTAGGTGACCTGGTCCCTCGGAACTTCCTTGACGACTTCGAGAAGATCGAACTGCGACGACGGGTTCTCGTTACCGCGCACCACCAGAACGTCCTTGAAGCACTGGTGGTCGGCGGCGCGGTAGAGCGTCGGCCCGTTGCCGGCGCCGTCGAATTCGAAGCCCTCGAGCGCCTTGATGACTTCCGGCGGATAGAACGTGCCGGCCATCTCGCAGGCGTTGGCGTAGAGCAGCGTCTGGACGTAGCAGGTATGCGCGGCCTGCGACGGCGGGAAGCCGTATTCCTGGCCGAACGACTTCACGAAGGCCTGCGAGCCCTCGTCCTTGAGCGACCAGTTCCAGTTGGTTGTCCCCAGAATCCCCTTGATCGCATCGCCCGCGCCCTGCGCCATCAGGCGCGAGAACAGCGGCACCACGATTTCGAAGTTCTTGCCGTTGGCCTGCTTGTCCCTGAGCCCGAACTGAACCGCCTGGGTCAGGGAGTTGATCATGTCCTTGCCGTAGTGGTTCAGGATCAGCACGTCGGCGCCGGAATTCAGAACCGGCGTGATGTACTGCGAGAAGTCGCCGGCGCCGAGCGGCGTGCGCACCGCCTGCACCGTTTCCCAGCCGAGCGCCTCGGTGGCGTTCTTGATCGACTCTTCCTGCGTCCAGCCCCAAGTGTAGTCGGCGGTCAGGTGATAGGCCTTGCGGTCCTTGCCGTATTCCTCCGCGAGCACCGGGCCAAGCGCCTGGCCGGACATATAGGCGTTGAAGAAATGGCGGAAGCCGTAGCGCTTCTTGTCCTTGCCGGTGGTGTCGTTGGAGTGGGTCAGACCGCACATGAAGACAACGCCCATTTCCTGGGCGAGCGACTGCACGGCGATGGCGACGCCCGAGGACGAGCCGCCGGAGAACATGATCACGCCGTCCTTCTCGATCATGCGCTTGGCGGACGCGCGCGCCGCATCGGACTTCGTCTGCGTGTCGCCGGTGACGTAATCGACCTTCTTGCCGAGCACGCCATTACCCTTCAGAGACAGCGGCTTCAGCGTGTTCAGCATGCCGCCGTCACCCTCGCCGTTGAGATGCTTGACGGCGAGCTGGTAGGCCCGCAGTTCGTCGGCACCCTCGTCGGCATAGGCGCCGGTCTGCGGTACGTTGAAGCCGAATTTCACGGTCGCGGCATTGCCCGGATCATTGCGGAAATTCTGCGCCCAAGCCCCGCGCACAAAAACCGTCGGCGCGCCGGCAAGCGCAAGCGTCGCGGCGCCACCGCGAAGGATGGTCCGACGGGACGTCGGCGTCTTCAGAAACTTGCTCATGATTCCTCCCAAGTGCCGTTTTACACGGTCGAAAATTCTGCCGTTCCCCCCTCTTCCGCCAAACGACGGCAGGTCATGGCACGACGAGCAAATGCTACGGAAGTCTTCGCAATCAAATCAATTGAACTTTCGAACACTAAGCCCAAAATTAATAGGGATAATGCAATCAAATTCGTATTGCGCTGCAATATCAACTGAATAAAACTTGTAGAACTAATGTATAATACACGGAAATCGCAGAACACCGGTCAATTCCGAAAAACTCCGCAACAACCGGGCATTGCGCCATTCCACGCCGTTCACGTGCGACATTGTGCCGCGCAACATGATGACGGATACGGCATGACGGACGACCCCCGCCTGCCGGTTTCCTGGCTGGTTGTCAGGAGCGTTCTCCTATAAGGTAAAACCCATAAGGCTTGGCCCGCGGGTCGCTGCATCCATCCGCGGGAATGGAGCATGTGTGCGGGCGCACAAGCGTCGAAACCGAAAGAACCGTCGTAAGGCGTCGCAGGGAGAGCCCGGACGTCGGGTCCGCGGGCAGCCGTGAGGCCGTCCGCTCCCGAAACGGCGCCGCGCGTCGAAAAGCGCCGCGAGACAGGCCGGCCAGGCTGCGAAGCGCCGGGCCGCAAGTCACGCGACTGCAAGACACAAAAAGACCGCAAGACACAAAGACCGCGAGAGAATACCAGGAAGGGCCCTGAATGCCGGAAATCGCATCCTCCCCCGTTGAAAGCGCGGCAACCGCCGGTGCCGTGGCGTCCGCCGCACCGTGCAACGTTCTCCTGATCTACCCGAAGTTCACCGGCGGGTCGTTCTGGAATTACCGCGACACCTGCGAGCTGGTCGGCGCCAAATATCCCGCTCCGCCGCTCGGCCTCATCACGGTCGCCGCGATGCTGCCGGAAACCTTTGAAGCGCGCCTCGTCGACCGCAACGTCGAGGAGCTCAGTGACGATGACATCGCCTGGGCCGACCTCATCATGACCGGCGGCATGCTGCCCCAGCAGTTCGATGCGCTGACCATCGTGGAGATGGCGCACGCGGCCGGAAAGCCGGTGGCGATCGGCGGCCCCGACGCTACCTCCAGCCCGGAGATTTACGAATCCGCCGACTTCCGTATTCTCGGCGAAGCGGAAGGTATCATCGAGACCTTTCTTGCCGCCTGGGCGCGCGGCGAGCGGGGCGGCACCTTCGAGGCGCCGAAGTTCCAGGCCGACGTGACGGCGAGCCCGATCCCGCGCTTCGATCTCCTGACCTTCGACAACTACGTCCAGGTCAACGTGCAATATTCGCGCGGCTGCCCGTTCACCTGCGAATTCTGCGATATCATCGAGCTTTATGGCCGCAAGCCCCGCACCAAGAAGCCCGAGCAGGTGCTCGCCGAACTCGACCGTCTGCACGAGTTGGGCTATCGCGGCCACGTCGATTTCGTCGACGACAATCTCATCGGCAACAAGAAGGCGGTGAAGCTCATCCTTCCCAAGATCGCCGCCTGGCAGAAGGAGAAGGGTTTCCCATTCGAATTCTCCACCGAAGCCTCACTCAATCTCGCTGACGACCCCGAACTCCTCGGCATGATGCGCGATGCCTTGTTCTTTGCCGTCTTCGTCGGCATCGAGAGCCCGGATCCGGACGTTCTCAACGCCACCCGCAAGAAGCAGAACACCCGCCGCGACATTGCCGAAAGCATTCACGCGATCTACGGCGCGGGGATGTTCGTCCTCGCCGGCTTCATCGTTGGCTTCGATGAGGAAGCGGACCGCGTCGCCGACGGCATCGTGGAGCTGATCGAGGAGGCGGCGATCCCGGTCTGCATGGTCGGCCTCCTCTATGCGCTTCCCAACACCCAACTGACCCGGCGGCTCCACAAGGAGGGCCGCCTCCATGCCGGTCATGACGTCGATATCCAGAACGGTTCGGCCGACCAGTGCACCTCGGGACTCAATTTCGAGACCCTGCGCCCGCGCCAGAAGGTGCTGGCCGATTATCGCGATGTCGTCGCCCGCGTCTATTCGCCGGAAGCCTATTTCGGCCGCGTCCGCAAGGTCACCAGGCTTCTCGACATGTCTGGCCCGGGCGGCAATCTCTACTGGTCGACGATCGGCCACGACATCGCCCAGATCTCCCGGCTGCTGTTCAACGTGACACTGCGTCAGCCGAAGATGCGCCGCCCCTTCTGGTCGGCGCTGATGCATTGCCTTTTCCGCAATCCGCGCGCCATCCGACCCGTCATCAACATGATGGCGCTATACGCTCACCTTGGTCCGTTCTCTGAATATGTCACCGAGGAAATCGGCAATCAGATTGCGGACGTGGAGACCGGCGTATGGGTCGAGCCGGAGCGGCTGGCATCCTGATCGCGCCGGCGAGCGCCGCGCGGAAAGACAGCCGCTGCGGCTTTTCTCCCGGGCATCGCGCGAGAAAAGCCGGCCGAGGCCCCGGGCTTTCGGCCCGATCGCGCATTGCGGAAACACGCGAGTGTGCACGCTCGGCAACACTGTCGGGCGGACGGGCCGCAGCGGCCCGTTTCCGCTTTGTCATTGCCGAATCGCGTCGCTACACTACCGTTTCCTCTGTTGCAGACGGTAAACGGTAAGGACCGACCCTCCATGTTCCAAAACCTGAAGACGCTGTTTTCGGAACTGACGCATTCGCCTTCGGACGAACCGGCCTTTGCCGCCAACGACTACCGTCTCGCGGTGGCGGCGCTTCTCGTTCACATGATCGCCGTCGACGGCACGGTGACCAACGACGAGCGCACCCATCTGTTGACGGTCCTCAAGACCTATTACGAACTCGGCGACGACGAGGCGGCGACGCTGGTCGCCGCTGCCCGCGAACGCGACGAGGAGGCCGTCGACCTCTATGGCTTCACCAGCCTCCTGAAACGTCAGCTCGACGAGGACGGACGGCGCAAGGTCGTGGAAATGATGTGGGACATCGCCTTTGCCGACGGCACCCTGCACGAATTCGAGGACAACACGATCTGGCGGGTGGCCGAGCTTCTCGGCATTTCCTCGCGCGACCGCATCGCGCTGCGCCAGAAGGTCGAGGCAAGAAGCACCAGCACCTGATCCACCGGCACGGCTCCCGACCGCAGCACATGGAAACCACTGAGGAATGACCATCAATCCGCGTATCGAGACAACGCTTGACCGCCCCCGCAAGGTCCTGATTGTGCTCCATCAGGAGACATCCACTCCAGGCCGTGTCGGCCAAGCGCTCGTCGCACGCGGGTTCCTCCTCGACATCCGCCGGCCGCGGTTCGGCGATCCGCTGCCCTGCACGATGGCAGAGCACGCCGGCGCCGTCATCTTCGGCGGCCCCATGAGCGCCAATGATCCGGAAGCCTTCATGTCCCGCGAAACAGACTGGCTCGACGTGCCGCTGCGCGAGGAAAAGCCCTTCCTCGGCATTTGCCTCGGTGCCCAGATGTTGATGCGCCATCTCGGCGCTACCGTCTACACCCATCCCGAGGGCGAGGCGGAGATCGGCTACTATCCGGTCTTCCCGACCGAGGCCGGCAAGGCCATGATGAACTGGCCATCGCGTTTTTATCAATGGCATCGCGAAGGGTTCGAATTGTCGTCTGGCGCAACGCTGCTGGCGCGCGGCGATATCTTCGAGAATCAGGCCGTACGCGTTGGTCCGGCCGCCTATGGCATTCAGTTCCACCCCGAGCTGACGCTTGCCATGATGCACCGCTGGACGGTCCGGGGCGCGGAGCGCATGAAGATCCGGGGCGCGCAACAGCGCCGCGATCATTTCGCCGGCCGCGCCCTCTACGACCCCGCCGTCAAGCGCTGGCTCGCCGATTTCCTTGATCTGTGGATCGGAACGGCGCTCGCGCCTGGCGCGCCCGTGCCGGCTTATGATCCGCTGGCAACGCTCTGAGACAACTGTCGGTCCGCGCCGCGCGAAGGCTCGCGGAACGTTCATCGCCGGCGCATATCGGACCGCTCCGCGTCACCACGCACGGATCGCCTCGGCAACAACGGCACGGGATCGGCACCATCTCGCGCGCGGTTTGGCATCGCTCCCTCGCTCTCGCAATTCGCAACGCTTTTTCGCGTTTTGCAATGCGCCAACCGTTAAGCGTTCCTTTCCGTTTCCTGGATTTCAGTAGGCGCCGGACACCGCGCCACAAGATGTGGGCGAAGCATCCCGCGCCGGCGATTGGCAAGCCTCTTGCTCATGGGAAAGCGTGCTGACATCTGGTTGTGCGTAGTCAGCGTCCTTGGGCGGAGGATGGCCCCGAGCGCGACCCTTTCGGGTCATCCTCCGTCTCACTTCCCCCCCCCAACACACCCCGATTTCCTGCCCGGTCCGGCCATGCGATTTGGCGTGACCGCAAAACCCGCCTATGCATGAGTTCCGCTGCTTCCCTTCCGGACCCGCAAGGACACCGCATGCTCCCACGCCGCCGACGTGCCGCCCTCCTCTTCACTGCCGCCTTCCTTGTCCTTTCGGCAACGCTGCAAGGCGTCCCGGCGCACGCCGCAAGCTTCGATTGTGACGCTTCCGGCCTCACCGCCAACGAAAAAACCATCTGCGATCACCGTGATCTCAACGACATGGATGTCCGGATGGCGACCCTGTTCAGATTCCTGACCGGTCTTTTCGCCATGGGCGCGAGAGGAGAGATGGAAGACACGCAGCGGACATGGCTGAAACAGCGCCAGACCTGCGGCACCGATGTTGCCTGTATCCGACGGTCCTACGAAAACCGCATCGACCAGTTGGGAAAGATATACGACGCCATCGACAAGCCGATCTGATCACGAACCGGCCTGACAAAGAGCCGGATCGGCGAAAAAGGGGAAACCATGACAACCATCACCACCCTCGACGACCTCGCCGCGCTTTACGGCGAGCCGGCCCTTGCCTCGACCGCCAAGGAGGCCGACCGGCTGACGCCCGAATACCGCAGGCTGATCGAAGCCTCGCCCTTCGTCGCGCTGGCCACCGCCGGGCCGGACGGGCTCGACTGCTCGCCGCGCGGCGACGCCGGTCCCGTCGTCCGCATCGCCGACGACCGCACACTCCTCCTCCCCGATCGACGCGGCAACAACCGCATCGATTCCTTGAAGAACATCATCACTGATCCGCGCTGCGCCCTCCTCTTCCTCATTCCCGGAAGCGGCACCACCCTGCGCGTCAACGGTCGCGCGGTCCTCTCCGTCGACCCCGAGCTTCTGGAAAGCTTCGCCGTAGACGGCAAGCCGCCGCGCTCCGTCCTCGTCTTCACCATCGATCAGCTGTTCTTCCAGTGCGCCCGCGCCGTGGTGCGCGCCGACCTGTGGAACCCGGACAGGCACGTCGACCCGAAAACCCTGCCGACCCCGGGCGAGATCCTCGCCGAGCGCAGCAACAACCGCGTCGGCGGCGCCGATTACGACCGCGACTGGCCGGAACGCGCCAAAAAATCGATGTGGTGAGGGGAATCAAGTTCGTGGGCCTTGGCGGAGCAGACATCCGCAACGCCTGTTTCCGCTCGCAGCCGAACAGTCACTTCCGCTCCCCCGGCCTCCGGGGGCCGCGCCTACGCGCGGGGGGGCGCTATGGTCGAGCCTTCCCGGGCCGGTAAAGCGCTGAAAGCCGGGTTTCCCCGCGCTTGCGCCGTCGTGCCGAACACGATCCGGCATCCATTGGCGTTAGCGGAAAAGATGGCGTTGCGGATCGCTCCCGGCGGCCAATCCGCGATGGCCCCAGGCCACAAGCATGGCCCGGCCGGTCAGGCCGCCCCCGCGGAGTAGCGAACGACAGTAAGCGCTCAACCGCGAGCAAAAAGAAAAGCCCGCCGCGACCGATCGCGGCTGGCTTCCGTCTCTTTACTCAGCCGCGTCGAGCGCGGCCGGGTCGTAATTGAGGATCGGCGCGAGCCAGCGTTCGGCCTCTTCCCTGGTCCAGCCCTTGCGCCCGGCATAATCGGCGACCTGATCGGCCTCGATCTTGCCGACGCCGAAATAATGGCTTTCGGGATGGGAGAAATAGAGCCCGGAGACCGAGGAGGCCGGCCACATGGCATAGCTTTCGGTCAGCCGGATGCCAGTCGCGGCCTCCGCATCGAGGAGATCGAAGAGCGTTGCCTTCTCGGTATGGTCCGGCTGGGCGGGATAGCCCGGCGCCGGCCGGATGCCGCGATAGCGTTCCGCGATGAGATCCTGCGGCGTGAACGCCTCCTCCGGCACGTAGCCCCAAAGCTCCTTGCGCACCTGCTGATGGAGATATTCGGCAAAGGCCTCGGCGAGACGATCGGACAGCGCCTGCGACAGGATCTTGTTATAGTCGTCATTCGCCCGGGCGAAGCGCTCCGCCACCTCCGCCTCGCCGAGGCCGGCGGTGACGGCGAACCCGCCGATATAGTCCGCAAGGCCCGTCTCCACCGACGCGACGAAGTCGGCGAGCGCGGCATTGCCCCGATCGGTGCTGCGCGCCATCTGCTGGCGGAGCGTGTGCAGAACCGCCCGCCTTTCCATCCGCGTTTCATCGGCGTAGACAAAGATGTCGTCGCCGGACCGGTTTGCCGGGAAGAAGCCGACGACGCCCTTCGCGGTCAGCCATTTCTCCTCGACGATACGGGTCAGCATCGCCTCGGCGTCGGCGAAGAGGGCGCGCGCCGCCGGTCCCCGGTTCGGATCTTCCAGGATCGCCGGATAGCGGCCCACCATCTCCCAGGTCGCGAAGAACGGCGTCCAGTCGATATAGGGAACGAGCGTCTCGAGCGGCACCTCGATCGCCCGGGTCCCGAGGAACGAGGGCTTTGGCGGCCGATAGTCGGCAAAGTCCGGCGCCAACCCCTTCGCCCGCGCCTCGGCCAGCGCCAGCCGGCGCTTGCCGCCGCGCCCGCGGGCATGGCCGGCCTGGATCTCGGCATAGTCGGAGCGGATCTGCGAATAGTAGCCTTCGCGATCGGCACCCACGAGCCGCGCGGCGACGCCCACCGCCCGGCTCGCATCGGTGACATAGACCGCCTGGCCGCGCTTGTAGTTCGGATGGATCTTGACCGCGGTGTGGACGCGGCTCGTCGTCGCCCCGCCGATCATCAGCGGCAGATCGTATCCCTCGCGCTCCAGCTCCGAGGCGACCGTGCACATCTCGTCGAGCGACGGCGTGATGAGGCCCGAAAGGCCGATGATGTCGACCTTCTCCGCCTTCGCCGTCTCCAGGATCTTCGCCGTCGGCACCATCACGCCGAGGTCGACGACCTCGAAGTTGTTGCACTGGAGGACCACGCCGACGATGTTCTTGCCGATGTCGTGGACATCGCCCTTGACGGTGGCGAGCAGCACCTTGCCGGCATTCGACTGGCTCGTATCGCCAGCCGCCGCCTTCTCCTCTTCCATGAACGGCATCAGATAGGCGACGGCCTGCTTCATCACCCGCGCCGACTTCACCACCTGCGGCAGGAACATCTTGCCCGACCCGAAGAGGTCGCCGACGACGTTCATACCGGCCATCAACGGCCCTTCAATGACGTAAAGCGGCCGGCCAAGCGCGACCCGCGCCTCTTCCACGTCGCCCTCGATATACTCGGTGATGCCGTTGACAAGCGCATGCTCGAGCCGTTTTTCCACCGGCCAGTCGCGCCATTCCAGGTTGACCGTCTTGGGCTTGCCCGGCTCGCCCTTGAAGGTCGGCGCGGCATCGACGAGCCGCTCGGTGGCGCCCGGGTCGCGGTTCAGGACGACGTCCTCGCACAGCTCCCGCAAACCCGCGTCGAGATCGTCGTAGACGCCGAGCTGGCCGGCGTTGACGATGCCCATGTCCATACCGGCCTTGATCGCATGGTAAAGGAAGACCGTGTGCATAGCCTCGCGCACCGGCTCGTTACCGCGGAACGAGAACGAGAGATTAGAGACGCCACCCGAAACATGTGCGTGCGGGAGATGGTTCCGGATCCACTGCGTCGCCTTGATGAAGGCAACGCCATAGCCGTTGTGTTCCTCAATGCCCGTGGCGACCGCGAAGACGTTCGGATCGAAGATGATGTCCTCGGGCGGCAGGCCGACCTCCTCGGTCAGGATGCGATAGCAGCGCTCGGTGATCTGCGTCTTTCGCTCGTAGCTGTCGGCCTGGCCGTCCTCGTCGAAGGCCATGACGACCACCGCAGCGCCGTAGCGCCGCGCCAGTCGTGCCTCCTTCAGAAACTTCTCCTCGCCTTCCTTCAGCGAGATGGAATTGACGATCGGCTTGCCCTGGACACACTGCAGCCCGGCCTCGATCACCGACCACTTGGAGGAGTCGATCATGATCGGCACCCTGGCGATGTCCGGTTCGGAGGCGATGAGATTGAGGAAGGTCACCATCGCGGCCTCGGAATCGAGAAGCCCCTCATCCATGTTGATGTCGATAACCTGGGCGCCGTTCTCGACCTGGTCGCGCGCGACGTCCAGCGCCTTGGCGTAGTCGCCCTCCCGGATCAGCTTGCGGAACCGGGCCGATCCGGTGACGTTGGTGCGCTCACCGACATTGACGAAATTGATGTCGGGCGTGAGCGTGAACGGCTCCAGCCCCGACAGACGCATCAAGGGCTCAAGCGTCGGAATCGCCCGCGGCGCCTTGCCGGCCACGGCCTCGGCAATCGCCCGGATATGCTCCGGCGTCGTACCACAGCAGCCACCGACGACATTAACGAGCCCCGCTTCGGCGAATTCACCGACCAGCGCGGACATCGCCGCCGGGCTCTCGTCGTATTCGCCGAACTCGTTCGGCAGCCCGGCGTTCGGATAAGCGCACACGAGCGTATCGGCAACGCGCGAGAGCTCGGCGATATGCGCCCGCATCTCCTTGGCGCCGAGCGCGCAGTTGAGCCCGATCGACGCCGGCCGGGCATGGCGCACGGAGTGCCAGAAGGCCGTCGGCGTCTGGCCCGACAGCGTGCGGCCGGAGAGATCGGTAATCGTTCCCGAAATCATGACCGGAAGAGATATCTTTTTCTCATCGAACACTTCCTCCGCCGCGAAGATCGCCGCCTTGGCGTTCAGCGTATCGAAGATCGTCTCGATGAGTATGATGTCGGCGCCGCCATCCATGAGGCCGCGCACCGCTTCGCCATAGGCGATCCTGAGGTCGTCGAAGGTAACCGCGCGATAGCCCGGATCATTGACGTCCGGCGATAGCGACGCGGTGCGGTTCGTCGGCCCGAGCGCACCGGCGACGAACCGCGGCCGGTCAGGATTGTCCGCCATTGCCTCGTCGCAGGCTTCCCGCGCCAGCCGCGCCGCCTCGCGATTGAGTTCATAGGCGAGCGCTTCCATGCCGTAGTCGGCCTGGGCGATCGTCGTGGAGGAAAAGGTGTTGGTCTCCACAATATCGGCGCCGGCGTCGAGATAGGTACGGTGGATCGTCTTGATCGCATCCGGCTGCGTCAGGTTGAGAAGGTCGTTGTTGCCCTTCACGTCCCGCGCCCAGTCCCTGAACCGGTCGCCGCGATACCCCGCCTCGTCGAGCCGGAGGTCCTGGATCATCGTACCCATCGCGCCGTCAAGAATGAGGATGCGCTCCGCCGCGAGCCGTCGCAACGGATGATCGGAGAGGGAAGCAGGGCGGGTCGACATAAGATTACTCACTTATACCTGTTTATCGGCATCATTGCGATCGGTGTCGGGAAAGGTCCGGCAACCGCGATTGGTCAGGCCACCGCGATCGACGGTTGCGCCGGCTTGATTCCGAGCAGATGGCAGATGGCATAGACCATCTCGGCCCGGTTAAGTGTATAGAAATGAAACTCGCAAACGCCACGCGAGACAAGATCGTCGACCTGCTCGGTGGCGACCGCCACGGCAACGAGCCGATGCGTATCGGGATCGTTCTCAAGCCCCTCGAAGCGTCTGGCGATCCGTGCCGGAATGCTCGCGCCGCAGGCGGCGGCGAACTTTGTGATCTGTGTGAAATTGTGAATCGGGATGATTCCGGGCACGATCGGAATAAAGATTCCTGCGCCATGCATTTTTTCGAGATAAGCTTCGAAACGATCGTTATCGAAGAAGAATTGCGTCATGGCGCGCGTCGCCCCGGCGTCGACCTTGCGCTTCAGGAGATCGATCTCGGTCTGCCAGTCGGGGCTTTCGGGATGCTTTTCCGGATAGGCGGAAACGGAGATCTCGAAGTCGGCGATCGCCTTCAGGCCGGTGATCAGATCCGGCGTGCAGGCATAGCCCTCGGGGTGTGGCGTATAGGCGGTGCCGACGCCCGCGACCGGATCGCCCCTCAGGGCGACGATATGGCGGACGCCGATATCGGCATAGGCACGCGCCACCGCATTGACGTCGTCGCGGGTCGCATCGACACAGGTCAGGTGCGCCGCCGGCACAAGGTCAGTCTCGGTCAGGATCCGCTTGACGGTGGCATGGGTGCGCTCGCGCGTCGACCCGCCCGCGCCATAGGTCACCGACACAAAGGACGGAGCGAGCGGCGCCAGCTTCTCCACAGACCGCCACAGCGTTTCCTCCATCTTTTCCGTCTTCGGCGGAAAGAACTCGAAGGAGACCCGGACGGGCGCGGATCCGCTTTCCGTCGCGTCGGGGCCGGCGGGGGTCGTCGTCGTCATGCCAAGGTCTCCAGGCTCGCCGTCTGCGTGGCGTCAAGTTCGGGCGTATCGGCCATCAGAACCCTCGGATCCTTGAACAGCCAAAGTGTTACCGTCAGCTTTCCGGCCTCCGTCTTGTCCGGCGCCAGGTCGAGAACGGCTTCGAGGGCCAGCCCCGCGTCCGCCGCCCACTGGCCGACCTGCTGATGGGAGAAGCCGAGCCGGCGATGCGCCTGCTCGGTGCGGAGAAATTCCAGGTCGTGCGGCGCGAAGTCGACAATCAGCAGCCGTCCGCCAGGCCGTATGATCCGCGCCGCTTCGCGCAAGGCGCGGGCCGGATCGGCGAGGAAATGGAGCACCTGGTGGATGGCGACAAGATCAAAGGCGCCGCTGGCGAGCGGCAGCGCATAGAGATCACCGTGGCGAACCTGGGCCTCGCCGGCGTCCGGATCGGCCTCGCGCTGGGCGCGCTCCAGATTCGCGCGCGCCACCGCCAACATGGAATGGCTTGCGTCGATCCCGACTGCGCGGTTGTAATGACGACGGAAAAGCCACAGGAGCCGGCCGGTTCCGGTGCCGAGGTCGGCCATGGTCTGAAACGGCTGATCGCCAACCACGGACACCATTGCCTCCTCCACCGCCGTCTCCGGCACATGCAGGGAGCGGATCCGGTCCCATTCTTCCGCATTCGCCGCGAAATAGCGGTCGGCCTCGGCGCGCTGTGCCGCCTTCAGCCCCTCGAAGCGTTCCCGGTCGCCCGAAAGCGCCGGATCGGAGAGGTCGAGATGATCGAGAAGGCTCGTCATAAGACCGGTCGCACGGCCATTCTCGACAAGCCGGAAATAGGCCCATGCCCCCTCCGGCAACCGCTCGATGAGACCGGCCTCGGCAAGGAGCTTCAGGTGACGGGAGATGCGCGGCTGGCTCTGACCGAGAATCGCGGTCAGATCCTTCACCGTCAGTTCGCCCTGCGCCAGAAGGGCAATGATGCGGATGCGCGTCGTCTCTCCGACGGCCTTCAGGCTGTTGAGAAGAACGGTGACAGGAAGTGCGGTACTGGTCGAAACGTGGTCCATCGGGCTCTATGGTTTGTGGATATAAACATATCTTTATGTCTTTCCGAAAACCCTGTCAACTGCCGCGGAACACCGAAGGACCGATCTCCGCCGCGCCGCGGCGGCTGCGCGATCCGCGGCCGTGGACCCGAGCCGAAATACAGGCCGTCACCAGTCCGAGAGCACCGTATCTTGCGAATATTCCTCGCCAGGCACGTCCTTGACGATCGCCTGCCCACAGATGACCCGGCCCTTCACCGGATCGAACGTCAGGCTCGGCGCGCCGTGCAGCACCCAGCCCTTGTTGAGCGCGGCGCTGACGCGCTTGCAAAACTGGGCGTCGTCCGGCCCGGTCAGAAATCGATAGAGCTGCATGGCATCACCCTTGCCTTTTCGGGGCCGCTGCCAACGACTGCGAAGGGGACCTCACGCCGTTTCCTGCTTAGCGATCGCCTCGCCAATCGCCACGGTCCGCCGCGCCATGTCGGCGTGAAGGAGTTCGACCATCTTTCCCTCGACTTTTATCGCCCCCTTGCCAGCGTTCCGCGGTTCCGCGAAGGCCGCGATCACCGCTCTTGCCCAGGCCAGTTCGGACTCGCTCGGCGCGAACGCGCAATTGCACGGATCGATCTGGCTTGGATGGATGAGCGTCTTGCCGTCCATGCCGAAATCGCGGCCCTGGCGGCACTCGGCAATGAAGCCGTCTACATCCGACAGGTCGTTGAAAACGCCGTCGATAATGTTGAGCCCGTAGGAGCGCGCCGCCGCCACGCAGGTCATCAGCCACGGCACCATCGGCGTGCGTCCGGGCATCAATCGGGCGCGCGAATCCTTGGCAAGATCGTTGGTGCCCATGACAAGCGTCGATAGCCGCCGCCCGGCCGGACCGACCGCCGCCGCCGCGATTTCCTCCGCATGCAGCATGGCGATCGGCGTTTCCATCATCACCCAGAGCTTCAGATTCGCCTCCGCTCGGTCGGCATCAAGCCGCTGTCCGATCTCGAAGACGTCGGCGGCCGAACTCACCTTCGGAACGAGGATTGCGTCCGGTCCAGCCGCAACCGCGACCTCCAGGTCAGCCTCTCCCCACGGCGACGAAAGCGCATTGATGCGCACCACGACCTCACGCTGCCCATAGCCCCCGGCACGGACGATCTCGGAGACCATCCGCCGGGCCTCCGATTTTTCGTCCGGACTGACGGCGTCCTCAAGATCGATGATGATGCTGTCGGCGTTCAGCGTTTTCGCCTTCTCCAGCGCTCGCGCGTTCGAACCGGGCATATAAAGAACGCTGCGACGCGGACGAACAATAATTGACATAATAAAAGCCCCATGAAAATTCTCTTCCTACCGTCTTTCTAATGTATAATACGCTTACCGACCACTCCTATTCTCCTTTTGCCGAAGTTTCCGTCACGCAAAAAGCAGACCGCCAGAGCCCGCAGCCCTGCTCATCGCAGGGCCACTATCGCCGCGGAAAAAAGTGTGTTTACTTGACATTCGATCCGGCGCGCCGACAAGGCCAAGCACGCGTCCGGACGCGGAAACGCCCCACCCTCGTTTGCAACTTTCGGATTTCGAAACCCATGTCGTCTCAATCTTTTGATGTGGTCATCGCCGGCGGCGCGGCCGTCGGCGCAAGCGTTGCCTGGTTCCTGACGAAAAGCCCGGGTTTTTCCGGCACCATCGCCGTCATCGAGCGCGACCCGGCATTTTCCCGCGCGTCCACCACGCTCTCCGCCGCCTCGATCCGGCAGCAATTCTCCACCCCGCAGAACATCCGCATGTCGCAGTTCGGTTACGACTTCCTCAAGCGCCTGAAGGAAACCTTCGGCCCGCAGGCCGACGTCGGCTTTCGCGAGCGCGGATATCTGGTACTCGCCACCGAGGGCGGACATGACCGCCTCGTTGAGAACCATCGCATCCAGAACGCCACCGACGCCGATATCCACCTGCTTGATCCGGCCGAACTCGCCACGCGCTTCGCCTTCCTCAATACGGACGATCTGTCCGGCGGCGCCTATGGCGAAACCGGCGAGGGCTGGTTCGACGCCCACGCGCTGCTAGCGCTTCTGCGCGCCGACCTGAAGCGCCTCGGCGTCACGCTCCTCACCGGCACGGTATCCGCGCTGGAGCGCGCTGGGAACCGTATCGAGGCGGTCAGTCTTGCCGACGGCACGCGGATCGCCTGCGGCACCTTCGTCAACGCGGCCGGCCCGCAGGCTGGCGACGTGGCGGCAATGGCCGGCATTCCCCTTGCCGTGGAACCGCGCAAGCGCACCGTCTTCGTCTTCGATTGCCGCCAGCCCGTCCCCGATCTGCCGATGCTGATCGACCCGACCGGCGTCTACGTGCGGCCGGAGGGCGCTCAGTACATCTGCGGCGTCTCCCCCGACGAGGGCAGCGATACCCGCGCCGGGGCCGACGATTTCGACCCCGACTGGTACCTCTTCGACGAGGTCATCTGGCCGACGCTCGCCCATCGCGTGCCCGCTTTCGAGGCGATCAAGATGACCAACGCATGGGCCGGCCATTACGACTACAACACCATCGACCAGAACGCCGTCGTCGGTCGCCATCCGGAGGTCGCGAACTTCCTCTTTGCCAACGGCTTCTCCGGCCACGGCCTGCAGCAGGCGCCAGCCGCCGGCCGCGCCGTCGCCGAACTGATCGTCGAGGACCGCTTCACCACGCTCGACCTGTCGATTTTCGGCTACGACCGTTTCGCCGCCGGCGCTCCTGTGAAGGAACTCGCGGTCATTTGACCTTGCCGTGATCGGCGCCAGAATCCTCCCGTGCAAACCGCATCCTCCCATGCGAACCGGATCCTCCCGCCTTTCCCTGCAACGAGCGAACGCGATATAAGGGCTCCTGAACAAGGAACCTTTGCGCGGCGTCTATCGTGGCCGCCGGCCTCTCCCCCGCACCGTTTCCAGTCCCGCAACAGGACCCCGCCATGCGCCCGCCCGTCCGCAAACCCGCCATCATTGTCACAACCTCGCTCGTCGCCCGCGGCTCCGTCGGTGGCCGCGGCGTCGTCTTCGCGCTGGAACGCCTCGGCTTTCCGGTCTGGTTCGTGCCGACCGTCACGCTCTCCTGGCATCCCGGGCACGGTCCCTCGACCCGCCACGTGCCGCCGATCGAGACCTATGCGGCAATGCTCGACGAACTCGCCGCGAGCCCCTGGATTGGAGACGTCCGCGGGATCATTTCCGGCTATCTCGGCGAGGCCGCCCAGGCCGACCCCATCGCGCGGCTTGTCGGAACCCTGCGCGACAAGGTCGACAACCCGCTCTACCTCTGCGATCCGATTTGCGGCGATTCCGGCCGGCTTTACGTGCCGGAGGAAACGGCGACCACCGTCCGCGACCGCCTCATCCCCCTTGCCGACATTGCGACGCCCAACGCCTTCGAGCTCTCATTCCTCAGCGGCCTGCCGACGGCGACCCCCGACGAGGCGGTGAGGGCGGCGCGCGCGTTGCCGCCGGACAGGGTTGTCGTGACCTCAGCGCCGGCGCTCTTTGCCCGCTCCCTCGCCACCATGCTGGTGACGGAAAAGGCCGCCCTCGTCGCCGAGCACCCTGCGGTCGCCCACGCTCCGCACGGCCCCGGAGACCTTCTCTCCGCCCTCATCCTTGCCCATCTGATCGAGGGCAGCGACGAGGAAACCGCGCTCGCCCGCGCCACCGCCACCGCTTTCGAGCTCGTCGCCCGCTCCGTGAAGGCCGGTGCCGACGAATTGTGGCTGTCGACGGAGCAAGCGAGCGTCGTGCGCCCCACCGCCATGGTCAACACCCGGCGCCTGCGGGTGCCGGCGGGGCAATGAGCGTCCGGAATGCCCATTCCGGCCCAGCTTCCGGCAGCACCGAACCGCGTTTCGTCGCCGGGGTCGACGGCTGTCGCAGCGGCTGGATCGTCGTCTTCCGGGCCATAGCCGGCAACGCCGCTCCCCGCCTCGCACTCTTTCCCCGCTTCGCCGATATCCTCACCGTGCCCGAAGCACCCGCGATCGTTGCCGTCGACATGCCGATCGGCCTGCCTGACCGGATCAAAGGGACGGGCCGCGCGGCGGAAATGGCCGTCCGACCGCTGCTCGGCGACCGCCAGTCCTCTGTCTTTTCCATGCCCGCGCGCGCGGCCGTCATGGCCGCCGATTACGGCGAGGCGTGCCGGATTGCCCTGGAGACATCCACTCCGCCGCGCAAGGTCTCGCGGCAGGGCTTCGGGCTCTTCACGAAGGTGCGGGAAATCGACGCGCTGATGACACCGGCACTCGAGGCCCGCGTCTACGAGGTCCATCCCGAACTCGCCTTCTGGCGGCTGAACGGCGGTAAGGCGATGCGCTTGCCCAAAAAAATAAGGAACCGGGCAAACCCGGCCGGCCTCGACGAACGACGGGAATTGCTCACCCGTTTCGGCTTCGAATCGGATTTCCTGCGGCAAAGGCCGCCGGCGGGATCGGGCCCCGACGACCTCGTGGATGCCTGTGTCAATGCCGTCATCGCGGAACGGATTCTCGCCGGAACGGCCGACTCATTCCCCGCCGATCCGCCGCGCGACCGGCGCGGCCTCAGGATCGCGATCTGGGCCTGACCGCATATGGTCGTGACCGGATTTCCGCGCGCAAGGGACGGGAGCGGCCGAACGCGCGGGATTTTGCGGAAGGAATGGCGGGAAAGGCTCAGGCCTTGCGGGCCACGAAGATCCGACAGGCCTGACCGGCAAGGCGGCTGAAGTGCTTAGCCGACGTCTCTTCCAGAATGCTGATGTCGCCATTGGCGACGAGCCGCTCGATCTCCGCCTTGAAACCGAGCTTTACGTAGATCGGTTCATAGACATAGAAGCCGAAGAGGCCGCCGGGGCGAAGCGCATCGAGTGTCGGCCCGAGCGCCTCCGCGCCAACATGACCTTCGGTGTAGAGCCCGGAAGAAATGGCCGCGGCGTAAGTGCCCGCCTCGACCGGCAGCGGCTTGGTCGCATCGGCGACCATCAGGTTGCGGTAAAGGCCGCGCTTGCGGGCAATATCGACCATATCCCCGGCAATGTCGAAGCCGTCGACGGCAATCCCGGGTCGCAGCGCAAGAAGAGACCGCGCGGTCAGACCTGTTCCGCAACCCGCGTCGAGGACGGGACCGTCAAGACCGTCGAGATAAGGCGCCAGCGTCTGCGAAACGACCTCGTGGCCGGAATAGCCCAGCACCTTGACGAGAATCGGTTCGTACGCACCCGCAAGCCTGTTGTAGAGCGTGTTGAACAGCGTGCGGGTGATCTCGTTGATCGACTTCGTCTGTTCGAGCCGACCTTCCGCCTGGCCTTTCATCGTGACATTTTCCCCAGTCGTTGTGCGGCGCCGCGCCGCGGATTGATAACTTGTCCGGGCACCGCGAACGGCGTGCCCCCCGGACAAGCAAGCATTCGGACCCGGGCGAATGCAAGAGCATCCGCCACGCTTTGCCCGATCCTGCGCCCGGCCGGTCTTTGACAGGAATAGGGCGCGGACGTGACCCGGCTATGACGTCTGGGCCGGACGCAGCGCCGCGCGGATCGCCTTATAGAGATCGTGTGGCTTGAACGGTTTGTCGATGCGTCCTGCGAAATTCGCCGCGTCCACCTTGTCCGTGTCGACATCGCCCGTCCATGCCGACATCGCCAGAATAGGCAGCTTTTCCGTGGTTATCGCATGGATCCGCCGCGCTGTCTCGTAGCCGTCGAGACCCGGCATGGTAAGGTCGAGGAGCACAAGATCGACGTCCCGCTCGGTCTTGGAAAGGAAAGACAGCGCGCGTTCGCCACTCGCCACCGCAACGCTCTCCATGCCGAAACCGGACAGGCAGGCGACCGCGATTTCGCGCGAAAAGCGATTGTCGTCGACAACCAGAATGCGCGCCGGTTCATCGGTCTGGATCGGCACCGGATCGTCGGCATCCTCGTCGACGAGCTCCGCCGGCGCCTCGGCCGGCGGTGCCGGCAAACGCACCACGAAGGTCGTTCCCTTTCCCCGCTCGCCCTCCACCGTGACGGTTCCCTGGAGCGAGCGCACCAGCGTCTGCACGATCCACAGCCCGAGCCCGCTGCCGGCGATGCCGGCGACGCCGCTTCCGCGTGAGAAGGCTTCAAAGAGCCGCTCGCGATCCTCTTCCCTCAGCCCCGGCCCCGCGTCCTGAACGCTGAGGACAAGCATCTGACCGCCCGCCACGGTCGCGTCCGCCTCCAGGGCCGAGGAAACCGCGACGCGGCCCCGATCGGTGTATTTGACGGCATTTTCCAGAAGGCTGAAGAGGATGCGCCTCACCGCGCCGCCATCCCCGCTGACCCAGCGGCCGGCGACCCTGTCGCTGTCGACACCGAGGGACAGGTTCTTCTGCTCGGCCGCCGGCGTCAGGATCGAGACGGCCTCGTCGATCACCCGCGACGGCGCATAGGGCTCTCGAACCACCGGCGCACGCCCCTGCGCGGCCCGTCCCGCCTGAAGGATATCCTCGGCGAGCGTCAGCCCGATCTGCGCCGCTTCCTGGATGGAGGAAAGAATATACCGCTGACGATCGTCGAGGTCGGTCGACTGCAAAAGTTCCACTAGCGTCAGCACCGCGCCGACCGGCGTGCGAAGTTCGTGCCCGGCGATGGCAAGAAGCATTGTCGCCTCGCCCATCTCGCCGGACTTATCGCCCGCTTCCTTGTCGCTGCCGCCCGCTTTCCGCATCAACCCTCGCCTCACCTAGCGATGTACAAGCCCAAGCCACGGTTAACAAGGGGTTGAGCTCACCTGCGGCACTCAAAAAAGCTTGCCGGAACGATGACATGCCTGCGAGCCGCCCCCTCATATCCCCATCCCTTGACCGCAGCGGCGCGCGCCCCCACAGTCGCCCCGTCTCCCCAATCGTTGGCGCCCGCGGCGCCGGCCGACACGGTTTTCATCCGCCATGCAATCACTTGTCGATGTTATCCTACCGGTCTTCGGTCTCATTGCGCTCGGATACAGCGTCGCATTCTTCCGGATCCTCAGGATGGACGTCGGCGAGGCGCTTGGCGACTTCGTCTTCACCATTGCCGTTCCGCTGCTGATCTTCCGCACGCTAGCAACGGCGCATTTTCCCCCCGTCTCGCCCTGGCCGCTGTGGCTGTCCTATTTCGCCGCCGTCATCATCGTCTGGCTCCTCGGCGACCGGCTGGTACGCCATCTCTTCGGCCGCGACGAGCGCGCCGGCGTTGTCGCCGGCATGTCCGCCGGCTTCTCCAATCTCGTCCTCATCGGCATTCCGCTGGTGCTTACCGCCTTCGGCGAAGAGGGCAGCGTGCCCCTCTTCGTGCTGATCTCCGTCCACCTGCCGATCTTCATGGTCGCCAGCAGCCTCCTCATCGACCGCCTGGAGCGGCGTGAGAAGAAGACCCCCGCGACCCCGCTCGCCCTTGCCCGTTCCATCGGCAAGGGCCTTCTCGCCAATCCGATCGTCATCGGCATCCTCGCCGGCGGCCTGTGGCGGCTCGCCGGTCTCCCCGTCGACGGCCTGCCGAAGGTGCTGATCGACAAGCTGGCGGCGACGGCCGCGCCCTGCGCCCTCTTTGCCCTCGGCATGGCGCTGCGACGCTACGGCATCAGGGGCAACCTTGCCCCCTCGCTTATTCTGTCGCTGCTGAAGGTGGCGGTCCTGCCCGCGTTGGTGTGGACGCTGACCTCGACGCTGACCGACCTGCCGCTCCTATGGATCAAGGTCGTGACCATCGCCGCGGCCTGCCCGACCGGCGTCAATGCCTATATCATCGCCTCGCGTTTCAACACCGGCCACGGCCTCGCTTCCAACACCATCACCATCAGCAACATCGCCGCCGTCGTCTCCGTGGCGGTCTGGATGCACATCCTGACCGGCTGACGCGAGGCCGCCTTCACCTCCTCACCTCACCTCCAGGCCGACCATCCGCCGGATGTCGGCCGGCGTCGCGCCCCTGTCGCGCCATGCCCGCAGCGAACTCTTGTCAGAACCGGTCATGGCCGATTTGGACAGCTTGCGGCCCGCGTCATCGAGGATCAGCGGATGGTGGTGATAGACCGGCGCCGGCAACCCGAGGAGAGCCTGCAGGAGCCGGTGAACGCTCGTCGACCAGAACAGGTCGCGACCCCGGACCACATGGGTAACGCCCTGGAAGGCATCGTCGATCACCACGGACAAATGATAGCTTGTCGGTGACTCTTTTCGGGCGAGCACCACGTCGCCCCAGTCTTGCGGCCGCGCCTCGATCAGTCCGTGTTCGCCCTCGGGCCCCTCGCCCGTCTCCTGCCAGTGGAGCGGCGGCACCCGCTCCATCGCCGCCGCCATGAAGAGCCGGCTCGCGGCGGGGGCGCTGTCTCCCGCCCCGGCCTCCTCCTCCGCCAGCCGCCGGTCGCGCTCGGCGAAGGGATAGAGCGGCGCCCCATCGGGATCGCGGGGATAGGGCTTACCGGTCGCCGCTTCGGCGCGGGCAACGGCCTCGGCGATCGCCTTGCGGCTCGCGCGCGACGAATAGGTCAGGCCGAGGGCCGACAGGGCATCGAGCGCGGCGCGATAGCGAGCGAAATGGTCGGACTGGCGCCGCACCGGCTCCTCAACGGCAATGCCGAGCCAGGCGAGATCATCGAGAATCCGCGCCTCGAAATCCGGCCGGCAGCGCGCCGTGTCGATATCCTCCATGCGCACCAGGAGCCGCCCGCCCGCCCGCCGGGCGAGATCGGCGTTGAGGAGCGCGGAATAGGCATGGCCAAGATGCAGCTCGCCGTTCGGGCTCGGCGCGAAGCGAAAGACGGGTCGGGATGCGGTCACATGGGGCAGCACGGGCGAAGTCCGGCATCGGAACGCGAATCGGGTTGCAGCGGTCACTCTTGACGGCAAGACCCACTTTGCCAACCCTCGTTTCCCGCGACCACGACAAACGCACGCGAGAACTCCATGCGCCAGATCGAAACCGAAGACGACATCGCCGAAGCACTCGCAGGGCTTCTCCGGGCCGATCCGCGGCTGAAGCCTGTGGTGGAGACGGCTGGCACGATACCGCTGCGCCGCCGCAAGGCCGACCTTGCCGGCCTTTGCGGCATCGTCGTCTCGCAGCAGGTCTCGAAGGCGAGCGCCGACGCCATCTTCGCCCGCGTGCGCGATCGCATCGACCTTGAGAGCCACAGGGAGTTGATCGACACGCCGGACGAGGAGATGCGCGGCTGCGGTCTTTCCGCGCCAAAGATCCGCACGCTTCGCGCCATCGGCACCGCGATCGACAGCGGCGCGCTCCCCCTCCACGCGCTTGCCGACCTGCCGCCCGAGGAGGCGATCGCGACGCTGACGGCGGTCAAGGGAATCGGACCCTGGACGGCGGAGATCTACCTCCTCTTCTGCCTTGGCCACCCGGACATCTTCCCGGCCGGCGACCTCGCCCTGCAGGTCGCCGTCGCCGAGGCGTTCGGGCTGGAAGACCGCCCGAAACCGGGCCCACTGGCGGAAATCGCCCGCCGCTGGTCACCGTGGCGCGGCGTCGCCGCCCGGCTCTTCTGGGCCTACTACCAGGCCTGCCGCGGCGGCCGCGACGCCATGCCGCTGTGAGCCGTTACCTGCCGTCGACAGAAACCTTGCCGGAAAAACCGCGCCACAACGGCGCGCGTGTGCAAAAACATCGCGGCGGGGAAGAAAAAACATCTCCGAAACCGGCAAACTTTCCCTGTCGACCTTCACAAAGGTGACATACCGACTTAACAATATTGCGCCGCTATCGAACCCGATACGAATCGACAACCTGAGGAGTTCGGTTTGACGCTCGCCGTTTCATCCGGCGCACATCCGGCGCTCGTGCTGAATGCGGACTACCGTCCGCTGAGCTATTATCCTTTGTCTCTTTGGGCGTGGCAGGACACCATCAAGGCGGTCTTCCTCGATCGGGTCAACATCGTCTCCGAATACGACGTGAAGGTGCGAAGTCCGGCCTTCGAAATGAAGCTGCCGAGCGTCGTCTCCCTCAAGACCTTTGTCCGCCCCTCCCGCAATCCCGCCTTTACCCGTTTCAACGTTTTTCTGCGCGATCGCTTCACCTGCCAGTATTGCGGCAGCCACGAGGATCTGACCTTCGACCACGTCATCCCGCGCTCACGCGGCGGCCAGACCACCTGGGACAACGTCGTCGCGGCCTGCGCCCCGTGCAACCTGAAGAAGGCCAACAAATCCTGTCGCCAGGCCGACATGTGGCCGGCCCAGCGCCCCTTCCGCCCGACGCTGCAGGACCTCCACATGAACGGCCGCCGCTTCCCGCCGAACTACCTGCACGACAGCTGGCTCGACTTCCTCTACTGGGACACCGAACTCGATCCGTGATCCGCACCGAAGGCGCCAGGCGCCCGAGTTTTCCGGAGCTGCCACGGCCGATTGTCCTTCGCCACCGCCATACCGGCGGCGATGTCGCCTTCAGATCCACACTGCTTGTGATGACCGTGTATTGCGCCGGAACAAACCCATCTTCTTCTTCACGGGGTCGAACGGGATCAGATCAACGGCCGAAAATGGATACGAAAAACGGATTATTATTGCCTACCCGTATGCGGCCACCTAAGCTCTACCTCTAATTGATTCAGCGTCTCGAATAGGCTTGGAAAATTGGCGCAATTCAAAATTCGCTCGCCGATGTCCGTTGGCATGGACGTCATCTCTGACATACTCGGTTACGGGGTAATCACGTCCGTCCGACCGCACAAGGTCATCGTCGATGATTATTATGGAAGAGGGGAAATCCAATTTCTCGGCAACGGCTTTACCGGCGATACCAACGACATCACCGGGGGCCATATCACCGGCATAAACGTCAAACTCGGCAATACGATCGTCGAAACCGTGCGCGGCCTCCACGGCTGGAATGCGGCAGGCTTCTACGATTCAGTCGTCCTATCCGTGGCAACGCATAATCCCGCCCATGCCTGGCGGTATTTCTATACCGAACGTTGGAAGATGGATGGCGGCCCGGGAAACAATGATCTGACGGGTGGCAACTTTAACGATGTCCTCACCGGCGCCGGAGGCAACGATACTCTCAATGGCAGAAACGGCAACGATCAGCTTTTCGGCGGCGAGGGCAGCGATCAACTTTTCGGCGGTCGTGGAGATGATATACTCAACGGAAACGATAGAAATGACACCCTGGTTGGTGGCGCTGGCAACGATACCCTGCGGGGAGGCAACCAAAACGACACTATCCAAGGCAATCAGGGCAGTGACAGTCTTTCCGGCAACCATGGGAATGATCATCTCTACGGCGGCGGCGGTCGCGACTTCCTCACCGGCGGCCAGGGCAACGACCACCTCTCTGGCGGTGGCGGCCGAGATCGTTTCATCTTCGACGACCATTTCGGACACGACCACATAAGGGATTTCGATCCCCATTTCGATAAGATCGACCTGCGGGCAATCCAGGGTCTTCACAGCTTCAGAGACATAGATCACGCGACCAACGCGCGAGGGGATGCTGTCATCAACATCGACGGCGACAGCATCACGCTGGATCACGTCTCCTGGAACCAGCTTCACGCCAGCGATTTCCTGATCTGACGCCGTATCGATACAAAGACCGCTTTCCCGGAAAAGCCGCGAACTTTCGGGAAAGCACATCGACACAAATCGACGGCCCCGGGCAGACACCTGCCCGGCCCGAGGCCGTCGATGCCGACACGGTGAGCGCTAGCGGAAAGCAATCCGACGTATTTCTCCCTCAGAAATAGGTCCGCTCCGATAACGGCGTCGCCTCGATCCGGTCGACGAGTTCGGCCAGCATCGCCGCCTCCGCCCGGTTCATCCGCGCCTTCGGATTGTGGACGACATGGACATCGATCGCCGGCGGATCCTCATAGGGCGGCAGCCGCCACAGGAGCCCGTCGGCAACGTCGCGCCGGACCACATGGATCGGCAGCGGCCCGACGCCGAGCCCGGCGATGATGAGCCGGCGCACCTCTTCCAGATGCGACGACGTCGCCACCACATGATCGTCGAGATCGGCTTCCGCCCGCATGATCGCCACCGGCCGGAGCGCGTCCGACATCTGGTCGGTCTGGAACGACACCGAAGCGTGACCGGAAAGGTCCGCCCGGACCAGCCCGGAGCGGCCGAAGAGCGGATGGGTCGGACCGCAGAAAAGGCCGAAATACTCCCGATAGAGATGGTGGTGGTCGAGCACTGCGCTCTGCTTGTGAACGAGACAGACGGCAAAGGACGCCCGCCGCGCCACGACGTCCTCGATTGCCAGCCGACTGGCCATGACGTCGATGGAAAGCGTCGCGTGGCGATGCGCGGCATGAAAGGCGGCAAGCGCCTCGTCGATCAGCGGCGAGGAAACATGGCTCGCCATGGAGATCGACACATGGCCGCGCACCTCCTCATGCACCTCGCGCATCAGGGTGTCGAGCCGGAGGATCGCGCCATGGATGTCGACCGCCTCGCGAAGGAGAAGCCGGCCCGCCTCGGTCAGCCGGAACCGGCCGGGGCCGCGATCGATCAGCCGCCGGCCGAGCCGGTCCTCCAGACGCTTCAACGCGTTCGACACCGTCGGCTGCTTCAGCCTGAGCCGCTCGGCTGCATCCGTCACGCTGTGCGATTCCGCCAACACCACGAAGGTCCTGAGAAGGTTCCAGTCCAGTTCGCGCGCCAGCCGTTCCGCGGCATCGTTCGGGTCCGCCACGAGGATCCTCCCGCCTTTCCCGGAAACATTCCGGCAACCGCCCGCACGGCGTCGCCATCACAGACGCTGAAAAGTTAAGCACGCTCATGCCGTTGGCAAAATGCGCGTGAGTATTCTTCAGATCTATATTGGAAATTGCAACTATCTATTTGAGGAATTGCCGGCCGCTTGCCAAACTTCCCCGGAACGTCATTGGAAAGGCCGGGTCCCGGACGTCATTCATGTCAATCGAAGCGCGCGAAAAACGTCAGCCCTGGATATTGCTCGCGCCGTCGCTGACGGTGATCACCTTTTTGCTATTCGTACCACTCGCCTTCATCGTCCTCTATTCCTTCTGGCTGAGAACGGCGAGCGGCGCCGACGTGGCCGGCTTCCACCTCGACAACTGGGCCGAGGCGCTGACCGACCCCTTCTATCGCGACATTCTCCTCAACACACTGAAGATCGCCGGGCTCTCCACCATCGCCTGCGCGCTCGCCGGCTACCCGTCGGCCTATTTCATCGCCCGCTCCAAGGGCAACAAGACGATCCTGTTGCTTTTGCTGATGTTGCCGTTCTGGATCAGCTACATCATCCGCACGATGTCATGGATCAACATCCTCGGCGTCTCCGGCGCGTTCAACTCCGCCCTTCTCGCCCTCGGCCTCATCTCCGAACCGATCCAGATGCTCTACAACGAAACGACGGTCATCCTCGGCCTCGTTCACTTCCTGCTGCCCTTCATGGTGCTCAACGTCTACGTCAGCCTGGAAGGCATCGACCACACGCTGGAGGACGCCGCCTGTTCCCTTGGCGCGACGCGCTGGAAGGCGTTCCTGGAGGTCACCCTGCCGCTCTCGCTGCCCGGTCTCGCCGCCGGCGGGCTTCTCTGCTTCGTCCTCGGAGCCGGCACCTACATCACGCCGCTCATCCTCGGCGGGCCGACCGACGCCATGTTCGCCAACCTCGTCTTCGAGGCGATCATCACCCAGCTCAACTGGCCCCTCGGCTCCGCCCTCTCGCTCATGCTTCTTGCCGTCCTCGGCGCCGTCGTCGCCGTCTATAACCACTTCCTCGGCATGAACCAGCTGGCAAAGGGGCTGTCGTGATGGCGCGTCTCAAACCCTCCGGCTGGGGCCTCGTGCGCCTCTGGGCTTTCCTCGTCTACGGTTTCATGTTTCTCCCCGTCGCCGTCGTCGTGCTCCTCGCCTTCAACGCCAGCCAGTTCGGCGCCTTTCCGATGACCGGCTTCTCGCTACGCTGGTTCCAGGCGCTTCTCGACAACGACGCGATCCTGCGCGCCTTCCGGACCTCGTTCCTCCTTGGCGCGCTGACGGCGCTGATCTCCACCACCCTCGGCGTCCTCGCAAGCCTCGCCCTCGTCCGCTACAAGGTGCCGGGTCAGAACCTCATCTCCACCGTGCTGATCGCGCCGATCCTCGTGCCCGAGGTCGTGCTCGCGGTCGCCATCCTCTTATTCATGAAGGCACTTTCTGTCCCCAAGAGCTTTGTTCTTCTGCTTCTCGGCCATGTGATCTTCACCCTGCCCTTCGTCATTCTGGTCGTCCAGGCACGCCTCGTCGGCATCCGCCGCGACATCGAGGAAGCGGCCATGTCGCTCGGCGCCAGCCCGCGCCAGACCTTCTTCCAGATCACCCTTCCGCTTCTGGCGCCGGCAATCTTCGCCGGCATGCTCTTCGCCTTTACCATCAGCTTCGACGACATCACCGGCACGCTGTTCTGGAAACCCGGTGGGGTAGAGACCGTGCCGACGCAGATCTTCGCCATGCTGCGCAATTCCATCAGCCCGGAAATCAACGCGCTCGGCGCGGTAATGATCTTCCTTACCGTCGGCCTGCCGCTCCTCGGCGCGGCGATCGCCCGGCGACTTGCCATGAAAAGCGGCGGCTAACGACAGACAGAGGGACCCCGCCGCCCGCTTTTCCATCCACCGACAGGAGAGACGACATGGATGACACCAAACGTTACGAACGCCTTCGCGAACGCTATTTGAACGGCGGCATCGACCGCCGCTCCTTCCTCGGCCTCATCGGCGCGGCCGGCCTCGCCTACGGTGTCCAGACGCCGTTTGCCCGCCACGCGCTCGCCGCCACCGACCAGGTCCGCTTCGACGGCTGGGGCGGTGTCGTCTCCGAAGCCTTCCGCAAGCACGCCTTCGATCCCTTCACCGAAAAGACCGGCGTCAAGGTCGTCGACGGCACCTTTGGCGGCGGCGACGAATATCTCTCCCGCGTCAAGGCCAGCCAGCCGGGCGAATACAACATCGCCCACCTGTCCGGCGTCTTCGATTATGCCCGCTACGCCGGCCTCGATCTCGCCTCCGAACTCAACGAGGACAACATCCCGAACCTGAAGTTCGTGATTCCGAAGCTCGTTGACGTTTTCCGCAAGGTGACGGACGGCAAGCTCTCCTGCGTGCCCTACGACTACGGCACTACCGGGCTCGCCTATAACCGCAAGCACATCTCCGACGAGGAAATGAAGGAGAAGGGCGCCAAGATCCTCATCGACGAGAAGCTGAAGGGCAAGATCGGCGGCTGGGCCGACTGGCGCACCCGCATCTGGTTCGCCTCGCTGCAGACCGACCAGGATCCGAACGGCGCCACCGACATGGACGCGGTCTGGGATGCCGTGCGCAAGCATCGCGACCTCGCCCTGAAATACTGGACGTCGGGCGCCGAACTGATGAGCCTCCTCGCCGAGGAGGAGATCTACGTCACCGAAGGCTGGTCCGGCCGCATCTACGCGCTGCAGGAGCAGGGCCACGACATCGGCTACATGGATCCGCCGAATGGCTACGGCTGGCAGGAGTGCCTCTTCGTCATCAAGGGCTCGCCGATGGCGGCCTGCGAGGAACTCCTCAACTTCATGCTCGATCCGGCGACCTCGATCGCCGTCGCCGAGGGCCAGAACTATCCGCCCGCCCTCGACCCGACCAAGATCGATCTCGGCAAGAAGATCCCGACCTTGCCGGCCTTCGACCCGACCGGCACCCTCGACGGACTGACCTTCGCCGATCCGACCTACTGGAACGGCCACGAGCAGGAATGGTCGAAGATGTTCGGCCGCGTCCAGAAGGGCTACTGAGCCATCATCAAAGATGCCCGCCACCCGACTCTTTGCCGGGTGGCGGGAATCAGCCCCGAAACTCATTGCTGCCATCGCCATTGACCGGAGAGCGTTTCCCGTGACCATGTCCGAAAAAGCCGGGCGAGAAAAAGCCGGAACCGACACGACATCGGCCGTCGAACTGCGCGATATCGTCAAGCGATTCGGCGAGTTCACCGCCGTCCATCGCATGTCGATGGCAATCCAGGAGGGAAGCTTCGTCACCCTTCTGGGGCCGTCCGGTTGTGGCAAGACGACGACGCTGAGGATGGTTGCTGGCCTCCTCGACCCGACAGAAGGCGAGATCGACATCAAGGGCCGGCGCATGAACGAGACGCCGATCCACAAACGTAACCTCGGCATCGTCTTCCAGAACTACGCGCTCTTCCCGCACAAGACGATCTTCGACAACATCGCCTTCGGCCTGAAATACCGCAATGTCCCGCGAGACGAGATCGCGACCCGCGTCGCGAACGCCCTCGACCTCGTCCAGCTGCCGGACGTCGGCACGCGCTATCCCAAGCAGCTTTCCGGCGGCCAGCAGCAGCGCATCGCGCTCGCCCGCGCCATCGTCATCGAGCCGGACGTCCTCCTCCTCGACGAACCCCTGTCGGCGCTCGACGCCAACCTGCGCGAGGATATGCGGATCGAACTGAAGAAGATCCAGCACCGCATTGGCGTCACCACCATCTTCGTCACCCACGACCAGGCCGAGGCGCTCGCCATGTCCGATGAAATCGTCGTCATGAGCAACGGCCGGGTAGAGCAGATGGGCGAGCCGGAAGAGGTCTACAACGCACCGGCGACCGAATTCGTCGCCCGCTTCCTCGGCGCCTCGAACATTCTCCAGGGCCACGCCACGACGGGCGCCGATGCAACCGTCCTCGATGTGCCGCATTTCGGCGCCGTTCCCGTCCTTCCCGGTCGCGCGGCGGGCGTCGCGGACGGCCATACCGGTAAGCTCGTCATCCGCGCCGAAAAGGTCCGCCTCGCGCCGGAGGGGACGCCCGCCGACGGCGCCATCGTCGTCCCCGGCACCGTCGAGACCGTCGACTACCAGGGCCAGGCCGCGCGCTACTTCATCCGCGTCGGCGACACCCAGCTTCAGGCCATCAACATGATCGAGGGCCGCCCCTTCGCGGAAGGCTCCCCGGTTTCCGTCCACGTGCGTCCCGCCGATTGTTCGGCGCTCGCGGAGTAATCCCTGGAAATGACAACGACCAAACCGAGCCGGCTGTTCTATCAGACCCGCCTTCGCCGCCCGACCCTCGACCGCGCCGAGGGGATCTACATGTGGGATACCGACGGACGGCGCTACATCGACGGCTCTTCCGGCGCCATGGTCTGTAACATCGGCCATTCGAACCCGGCCGTGCTCGCCGCCATGCGCCGGCAGATGGAGAAGTCCACCTTCGGCTACCGCCTCCATTTCGAGACCGAGGTCGCCGAGGCGCTGGCGGAGCGTATTGCCGACCTTTCGCCGCCAGGGCTCGACCGCGTGTTCTTCGTCTCCGGCGGCTCGGAGGCCACGGAAAGCGCCATCAAGCTCGCCCGCCAATATGCCATCGCCATCGGTGAGCCGAGCCGCTTCAAGGTCATCTCGCGCACCCCGAGCTACCATGGCTGCAGCCTCGGCGCGCTCGCCATCACCGGCTACGCCCCGCTGACCGAGCCGTTCGAGCCGATGATGCGCGCCATGCCGAAGATCCCCGCGCCATGTGCCTGGCAGGACGGCCTCGACCCCGACGACCCGGCGTCCGGCCACCATTATGCAAACATGCTCGAAGAGAGAGTCATTGACGAAGGGCCGGATTCCGTCCTCGCCTTCGTCGTCGAGCCGGTTGGCGGCGCCTCCACCGGCGCCCTTGTCGCCCCGCCGGCCTACCTGGAGCGCGTGCGCGAGATCTGCGACCGGTATGGCATCCTCCTCATCCATGATGAGGTGATGTGTGGCGGCGGACGCACCGGCCGCTTCTTTGCCGGCGAACACTGGGGCGTCGCGCCCGACATCCTCGTCTATTCCAAGGGTTCGGCGGCAGGCTATGTGCCACTTGGCGCCATGATCGCCCACGAGCGCATCATCGACGCTGTCCTCGACGGCGGCGGCTTCGCCCACGGCTTCACCTATGCCGGCAATCCTCTCGCCTGCGCCGCAGGCCTCGCGGTCACAGAAGAAATCACCCGCCTCGGCCTCGTCGACAATGCTGCCCGGATGGGGACTCTTTTAAAGGCGAGGCTTTCCGCGCTGATGCAGCGCTACCCCTTCATCGGCGACGTACGCGGCAAGGGGCTGATGCTCGCCTTCGAACTGGTCTCTGACCGGACGACCCGGGCGCCGCTCGATCCCGCCCTCAACGCCTATACCCGCCTCGTCGACATCGCCTACGACCTCGGTCTCATCATCTATTCCCGCCGCAGCCGCGGTGGCCATGCGGGCGACCATTTCCTCATCTGCCCACCAATGATCGTCACCGAGGCGCAGATCGACGAGCTGATGGGGCTTCTCACCGCGGCGCTCGACCGTTTTTCCGCCGAGGCGGGTCTTGGCGGCGAGGCCACGGCATGACGAAGATCATCATCACCTGCGCCATCACCGGGTCGATCCACACCCCCTCCATGACGCCGCACCTTCCGGTAACCGCCGACGAGATCGCCGCCCAGTCGGTTTCCGCCGCACAGGCCGGCGCGACGATCCTCCACCTCCACGCGCGCAATCCAGCCGACGGCCGTCCCTCGGCGCTGACCGAGCACTTCATGGCCTTCCTGCCGCGCATCAAGCAGGCGAGCGATGCGGTTGCCAACATTTCCACCGGCGGCAGCGCGACCATGACGCTCGACGACCGCCTCGCCGCACCGATCGCTGCCGAGCCGGAGATGTGCTCGCTCAACATGGGGACGATGAACTTCGCCCTCTATCCGGCGGCCGAGCGCATCGCCGAATGGAAATACGACTGGGAAAAACCGTTCCTTGAAGAGACCGACGACCTCGTTTTCAAGAACACCCCACGCGACATCGCCCGCATCATCGAAGAACTGGGAAGGAAGCGCGGCGCCCGCTTCGAGTTCGAATGCTACGACATGGGGCATCTCTACATGCTCCGCCATTTCGCCGATCGCGGCCTCGTCAGGCCACCCTATTTCATCCAGTTCGTCTTCGGCGTCCTTGGCGGCATGGCGGCCGAGCCGGACAACCTGATTCACATGAAACGGATCGCCGATTCCCTCTTCGGCGAGGATTACCAATGGTCGGCGCTCGCCGCCGGCCGGCACCAGATGACCTTCGCCGCCATGGCTGCCGCCATGGGCGGCCACGTCCGGGTCGGGCTGGAGGACAGCATCTACATCGCCCGCGGCCGCCTCGCGACCTCCAACGCCGAGCAGGTCGCCAGGGTGCGCGATATCGTCGAGGCACTGGGGCGGACGGTCGCGACCCCCCTCGAAGCCCGTGCCATGCTCGATCTTAAGGGCGCCGACCGCACGGCCTTTTGACGCCTGCCAACACGCATTTGGAAAAGAAGTCTGGGTTGGGGCTCTTTTCCTGGCGCATCCTTTGAACGAAGTTCCCTCCCGCGCCGCCACGACGGGACTATCGTCAACACCACCGGCGGATTAGGGTTCCCCATTGCCTTTCGCCCTCGGGGCGATTTCTCACCGATACGACTTTCCCAACAGACGGACTTCTTCGACATGACCGAAACGGCTGATGTTCTGGTGATCGGCGGCGGTATCGCCGGGATCGGCGCGGCCGGACGCATCGCGCCCGACGCCCGCGTCATCGTTCTGGAGGCCGAGGACACGATCGGCCATCATTCGACCGGCCGCTCCGCCGCGATCTTCATCCGCAACTACGGCAACGCGACGTTACGCGCCCTCAACGCGGCGAGCGAACCGGAGCTTCTCGACCCGGTCGGCATCGCCGAGACCTCGGTTCTCTCGCCGCGTGGGGAAATGATGGTCGCGACCTCGGAAGAGGAACTCCCCGAGCTCGCGGCCTATCGCGAAGGATCGGACGGCATCGAGCCGCTCACCCGCGAGGAGGCGCTGGCGCTCTGCCCGATCCTTCGGCCCGATCGCGTCGTCGAAGCCGCCATCGAGCGCGCCGCACAGGACATCGACGTCGACCGCCTGCTGCAGGGCTTCGCCCGCGCGGTCCGGAGCCATGGCGGCCGCATCGCGACCGGCGCGGGCGTTGTCTCGCTCGCCCGGCAGGGCGCCGTCTGGCGCGTGCAGTCAAAGGCCGGCGTCTTCGAGGCGCCAATCGTCGTCAATGCCGCCGGGGCCTGGGCAGACGAACTCGCGGCCCTTGCCGGCGTCAGGCGCGTCAACCTCCGCCCGCTGCGCCGCTCCGCCGCGATCCTGCCAGCGCCCGTGGGCGCCAACGTCGCGCATTGGCCGATGGTCGTCTCCGCGTCCGAGACCTGGTACATGAAGCCGGAGGCTGGCAAGCTGATGGTCTCCCCCGCCGACGAAGATCCGGTCGACCCGCATGACGCTTGGCCGGACGAAATGGTGCTCGCCGAAGGGCTCTATCGCTTCGAGCAGGCCGTCACGATGCCCGTCACCCGGGTCGAACACAGATGGGCCGGCCTCAGGAGCTTCGTCGCCGACCGCACCCCCGTCGTCGGATTTGCGCCCGACGCGGAAGGCTTCTTCTGGCTCGCCGGCCAGGGTGGTTACGGCGTCCAGACCTCGCCGGCGATGTCCCGGCTCGCTGCCGATCTCATCGCCCACCGCGCCCCGCATGTCGCCGAGAGCGTCGTCGCCAGCCTGTCGCCCACCCGTGATAGCCTGAAGGGCGAGCTCGCCCTTACCGAACACCCCGTTCTCGACTGATCGCTTCCCGCCGAGGGAAGGCAAACGAACCCGAAGGAGAAAACCGCCATGGGTGAAATCAAGCGCTTTGACACCGGCAAGCGTATGAGTCAGGCCGTCGTCCATAACGGCCTTGCATTCCTCGCCGGCCAGGTAGGGACACCCGGCGCCAGCGTCACCGAGCAGACCGAGACCGCGCTCGCCAGCGTCGAGACGCTTCTGACCGAGGTCGGCAGCGACAAGAGCCGTATCCTGCAAGCGACCATTTGGCTCGCCGATATGAACGACTTCGCGGAGATGAACGCGGTATGGGACGCCTGGGTGGAGCCCGGCCACGCGCCGACACGCGCCTGCGGCGAGGCAAGGCTCGCCACTCCCGACTATCGCTTCGAGGTGATCATAGTCGCCGCGGTGGACTGATCGCCACCGCGATCCGCACAGCCCCACGCGGCACCACGCCGGCCGCCAAATTGCCGCGCCGGCCGTCGCCGAATCGCCTTGACCATTGACCCTGGGGCGCATTTCTGGTGAAGGTCCATGCCGATTCCCGGCAAGCGTCCCATCCGCTTGCAAGCTCCAGGGCATGCTTTCGACATGCACGGACCGGTTTTGCCACCGCGGCGCCGGCGGCTGTGATAGAAGCATGCGTGAAAACAGACAGGTAGAGCGTGTCGCATGGATGACGCGCTCACGAAAAGTACGGTCGAGGCGAATGGCAGCCGAGCGATACAACGCCCGCGAAGCGGAAACCAAGTGGCGGAAAGTCTGGAACGAAAAAGGCGTGTTCCGGACGGAGAATGACGATCCCCGGCCGAAATACTATGTCCTGGAGATGTTCCCCTATCCCTCCGGTCGCATTCACATGGGCCATGTGCGCAACTATTCCATGGGCGACGTCGTCGCCCGCTACAAACGCGCCAAAGGCTTCAACGTCCTCCACCCCATGGGCTGGGACGCCTTCGGCATGCCAGCGGAAAACGCCGCCATGCAGAACAAGGTCCATCCCAAGGAATGGACCTACGCCAACATTGCCGCGATGCGCGACCAGCTCAAGTCCATGGGCCTCTCGCTCGACTGGAGCCGCGAGTTCGCCACCTGCGACGTCGACTACTACCACCGCCAGCAGATGCTCTTCGTGGACATGCTGGAGGCCGGCCTCGCCTATCGCAAGAAATCCAAGGTCAACTGGGACCCGGTCGATCACACTGTGCTTGCCAACGAACAGGTGATCGACGGCCGCGGCTGGCGCTCCGGCGCCCTCGTCGAGCAGCGCGAGCTGACCCAGTGGTTCTTCAAGATCACCGAGTTCTCGCAGGATCTTCTCGACGCCCTCGGCACGCTCGACCAATGGCCGGACAAGGTGCGCCTCATGCAGGCGAACTGGATCGGCCGTTCCGAGGGCCTTCACATCCGCTTCGAGTTCGACGGCGAAGCGCCGACGGGCGATCCGACGCTGGAGATCTTCACGACCCGACCCGATACGCTCTTCGGCGCAAGCTTCATGGCGCTTGCCGCCGACCATCCGGTATCCAGGGCGCTGGCGGAAAAGAACGCCGACCTCGCCGCCTTCTGCGAGGAATGCCGCCGCATGGGCACCAGCGTCGTCGCTATCGAGACGGCCGAAAAGAAGGGCTTCGATACGGGCCTCAGGGTCAGGCACCCCTTTGTCAAGGGAAAGACCCTGCCGGTCTATATCGCCAATTTCATCCTGATGGACTACGGCACCGGTGCCATCTTCGGCTGCCCCGCGCACGACCAGCGCGACCTCGACTTCGCCCGCAAGTACGGCCTCGACGTCACCCCGGTCGTTCTGCCGACCGGCGCCGACGCGGCGACTTTCACCGTCGGCGACGAGGCAATCCTGGAGGACGGCACGCTCTTCAACTCCGGCTTCCTCGACGGCCTTGGCGTTGCCGACGCCAAGGACGCGGTCGCCACGCGCCTTGAGACAACCGAGGTCCACGGCGCCGCGCAGGGCAAGCGGAAGATTAACTTCCGGCTCCGCGACTGGGGTATTTCGCGCCAGCGCTACTGGGGTTGCCCGATTCCGGTGGTCCACTGCGAGAGCTGCGGTAGCATACCGGTTCCAAAGGAAGATTTGCCGGTTAAGCTTCCCGATGACATCGCCTTTGACAAACCCGGCAACCCGCTAGATCGGCATCCGACATGGAAACATGTCGCCTGTCCGCGCTGCGGCGGCAAGGCAACGCGCGAAACCGACACGATGGATACCTTCGTCGATTCCTCGTGGTATTTCGCCCGCTTCACCGACCCCAAGAACACGGCACCGACCGATCCGCAGACAGCCAATGCCTGGCTCCCCGTCGACCAATATATCGGCGGCATTGAACATGCCATTCTGCACCTCCTCTATTCGCGCTTCTTCACCCGCGCGATGAAGGCCACCGGCCACCTCGATCTAAAGGAGCCTTTCCGGGGACTCTTTACCCAGGGCATGGTCACCCACGAGACTTACAAGGCAGCCGACGGCGCCTGGGTGAACCCGGCGGAAATCCGGATCGTCGACGAGGGCGGCACCCGCCGCGCCGAGATGATAGACGGCGGCGGCCCGGTCGTGATCGGTGCCGTAGAAAAGATGTCGAAGTCGAAGCGGAACACCATCGATCCGACCGACATCATCGACGGCTTCGGCGCCGACACCGCGCGCTGGTTCATGCTTTCCGACACGCCGCCCGATCGCGACATCCAGTGGACCGACGCCGGCGCCGAGGGCGCCCACCGCTTCATTCAGCGCATCTGGCGCATGGTGACGGAATCGGCGCCCGACCTGCCGGCTCGCGACACGGTACGCCCCGAGGCCTTCACGCCAGCGGCTGAAAGCCTGCGCAAGGCTGTTCACAAGGCGCTCCAGGCGGTCGAAAACGACATCGAGCAGCTCGCCTTCAACCGTGCCGTCGCCCGCGTCTACGAGCTTGCCAACACGCTTTCGCGCGCCGTGACCGACGACGCCCGCAAGACAGACGCCAGCCTCGCCTGGGCGCTGCGCGAAGCGCTCGAGACCACCATCCAGATGATGGCGCCAATGACGCCGCATCTCGCCGAGGAATGCTGGCAGGCGCTCGGCGGCCAGGGTCTCGTCGCCACGCTCCCCTGGCCGGCGGTCGAAAAGGCCCTCTTGGTGGAGGACAGCGTCACGCTCCCCGTCCAGGTCAATGGCAAGAAGCGCGGCGATATCAAGGTCGCCAAGGGTGCCGACGAGGAAACCGTGAAGGCTGCGGCTCTGGCGCTCGAAGGTGTCCAGAGGGTCTTGCAGGGGGCGACGCCCCGGCGCATCATTGTCGTCCCGAACCGGATCGTAAACGTGGTGGCTTGACGATATGGCTGAACGCCCGAACCTCTTTCGCCGAGCCCTCCTCAAGGGTGCCCTGGCAAGCTCCGCGTTGACCCTCGCATCGGCGCTCGGCGCCTGCAACGTGCGGCCGATGTACGGCGAACTCTCCACCGGCGGGACCGCCATGGACGATCTCAGGGCGATTGAGATTGAGGCAGCCGACGACCGTGTCGAGCAGGAGGTTCGCAACGAGCTGATCTTCGCCTTTACCGGCGGCGGCCGCGCCAGCGAGCCGCGCTATCGCCTGCGCATCATCCTAACCCGCATCGAAGGCGATCTCGGCGTCGAGAAATTCAACGACGTCCCGGCCGCCTATCTGATGCACGTATCGGCGAATTTCTTCCTCCTCGACAAGGCGACCGGCCGTCAGCTGATGACCGGCAAGAGCTTTGCCAACGCCTCCTATGATTTCTCCAACCAGCGCTTTGCCAACGTCCGCGCCAAGCGCGATGCGGAGGACCGGGCCGCCAAGGTCATCGCCGACGACATCCGCACCAGGATCGCGTCTTATTTCGCCCAGCACGGCTGATCCCGGCCGGCCAAACGGCATGAGCAGCGTGGGCGGTGTGAGCGAAAATGATGAATTTTTCGGGGTGAACCCGCTGAATTCAGACGTTGTTTCGCGCCCGAATCGATGACACGAAGGGATTGAAGCCGCCGATGGCCGTCCTCAAGGGAGCCACCCTCGACCGGTTCATGAAGTCGCCCGACCCCGCGACGCCGCTGGTTCTCGTCTTCGGCCCCGACGCTGGCCTCGTCTCCGAACGCGTGAAGGCCATCGTCGATGCCGCGACAAAGGGATCGGAGGACCCCTTCGGGCTCATCCGGCTCGACGGCTCCGACCTTGAAGCCGACCGCAGCCGGCTTGTCGACGAGGCCATGCAGATCGCCCTCTTCGGCGACCGGCGCACCGTCTGGCTGCGCGCCGGAGGAACCCGCATCGACCTTGTTGCCTGCGTCGCGCCGCTCTTCGATCAGCCGCCGGAAAACACCCTCGTCGTTATCGAGGCTGGTGACCTGAAGAAGGGAACGGCGCTCAGAAAACGTTTCGAGCAGGGAAAAGCCGCCGTCGCGATCGCCTGTTACCCGGACGAGGCCGGTGATCGGAACCGGCTCATCGACGAGGAGACAAAGGCCGCCGGCCTGGCGATCGATGCCGACGCGCGCGAGGCGCTCCATGCCCTGGTCGGCGCCGACCGGCTCGCCTCCAGGAGCGAAATCGCCAAGCTCTGCCTTTATGCCCGCGGCACGGATCGGATCACGCTTGCCGACGTCGAGGCAAGCGTCGGCGACGCTTCCGCGCTCGCGGCCAGCGAGGTCATCGACGCCATGTTTCTCGGCGATCTCGAAACCGTCGCCAACGGCCTTGACCGCCTGGCAACCTCCGGCCAGTCGATGTCCGGCATCGCCACCAACGCCCTCCGTCATCTGCAAATGCTGCATCGCATGCGCGCCGAGATCGAAGCCGGCGCCTCGGCCGACGCCGTCATGGGCCGCGCGCGTCCGCCGATCTATTTCCGGCGCAAGCCACTGATCGGACAAGCTTTACAGCGCTGGAACTGCCTCCGCCTCGAGCGCGCCATGGAGATTCTCTCCGAGGCGATCCTCAACACGCGGCGGATGCGGGATCTGGAGGTTTCAGTTCTCTCCAACGCCATGATCACCATCGCGCGCGCCGCGCGCCGCCGGTCCTGACGCTCCTAAGCGGCGGCCTCCCCGATACCTTCCCGCAAACACATCGACCCGAGCGGAAGGGCCCGTCGAGAGAGCATCTCGAACCGACGGTGGCGTGAGAAAGATATACATCTGATATATCTTATATAAGTTATTGAAATACTTATCTTATCCGCGAAGGAGCCGGGTAATTTCGTCGAGCTGTTCAAGCGTCTTGTAGCTGATCTTGACCGTGCCGGACCCATTGTCCCTGTGGCTGATTTCGACCCCAAGGCCGAGTGTATCTCCGAGGCTCTTCTCCAGCGCCCGGGTGTCGGCGTCCTTTTCCGGTTTCGACTTCGCCTTGCGCTCGCTCGCCTGTTCCCGCGGCGCCTGCGTCAGCGCCTCGGCCTCACGCACGTTGAGGCCCTCTTCGACGATTCGCCTGGCCAGCGCCTCGGCGTCATCGGCGGTGATCAGCGCCCGGGCATGGCCCGCCGTCAGGCTGCCATCGGCAAGATAGTCCTTCACCGTCTCCGGCAGGCGAAGCAGCCGCATCGTGTTGGCGACATGACTGCGGCTCTTGCCGATGACCTTGGCCAGATCGTTCTGGCTGTAGGAGAATTCGCTGACCAGTCGCTCATAGCCAAGCGCCTCTTCCAGCGGATTGAGATCGCTGCGCTGGACGTTCTCGATAATCGCGAATTCCAGCGCCTCGCGGTCGGACACCTCGTGTACGACCACCGGCACCTCGTGCAGGCCCACCTGCTGCGCCGCGCGCCAGCGCCGTTCGCCAGCGATGATTTCATAGTTTTCGCCAGAATCACCGATCGGACGCACGACGATTGGCTGGAGAATGCCTTTCTCCCTGATCGAGGATGCCAGATCGGTCAGCTCGTCCTCGTCGAACCGGCGCCGGGGATTGTGCGGATTACGGCGCAGGAACTCGATCGGCAATCGACGCTGTCCCCGCGTCCGTTCCATCGCGCTCGATTCCGTCTCCATGTCACCGAGCAGTGCCGCAAGGCCGCGCCCGAGCCGTTTTCCACCGCGCGCGCCGTCTTCCGCCATTGTGATACCCTTCTTGAACTTCTCTATAGTGCTTTGATTCTTCTTATGTTCTCGCAATCGGGATAATCCGCGCGAGACTACGCCAAAAACATTTCGGAACCGATATGATCAGGCCGCGGCCTTCTTGCGGAAACGTTTCTCGCGCTGAATGATCTCCGAGGCGAGGCGCAGATAGGCCTGACTACCCGAACACCGCAGGTCGTAGAGCAGTGCCGGCTTGCCATAGGACGGGGCTTCCGACATGCGCACGTTGCGCGGAATAACCGTGTCGTAGACCTTGTCGCCCATGGTCGCGCGCACATCCTCGATCACCTGATTGGACAGGTTGTTGCGCGCGTCATGCATGGTCAGCACGATGCCATGGATGGAAAGCCGCGCGTTAAGCGATACCCGCACCTGCTCCACCGTGCTGAGAAGCTGACTGAGACCCTCCAGCGCGAAGAACTCGCACTGAAGTGGCACGAGAATCGAGTGCGAAGCCGCAAGTGCATTGATTGTCAGCAAGTTAAGCGATGGCGGGCAATCGATGAGCACGTAGGTGAAGCGCGGCTGCGGCCCGTCGGCGGCGCGGCTGTCGCGATCGAGATCGGCGATCGCCTCCCGCAGGCGGTAGCTCCGATCGCGTTCCTGAGCGATTTCCAGTTCCACGCCGAGGAGATCGAGGGTCGAAGGCGCGATCGACAGACGCGGCACGGCCGTTTCCCGGATCGTCGCAGCGAGCGTCGCATCGCGCGTCATAACATCATACGTCGACACCAAACGGTCGCGATGATCGATACCGAGACCCGTTGAGGCGTTGCCCTGGGGATCCATGTCGAGGATAAGGACGCGCTCTCCGATCGCGGCAAGCGCCGTGCCGAGATTGATTGCCGTTGTTGTTTTGCCAACCCCGCCCTTCTGGTTGGCGATCGTCAAAACGCGAATATTTTCAGGTAGTTCTCTCATATTGAACCCCATGTCGGCCGACCGTCTTGGCCGCGCACCGCATCAGGTTTCGCGTCGCGACAGGCCCCGAATCAACACGATTTTGCCATCCGGATCGATTGTGCTCGCCAGTTCTACCAGATTGAAGCGATACGAGCGATTTGCTTCTTCCCGTTCGCGAGAAAAATCCCGGCCTTTGTGGAAAACGCCGGTAACAGATTGGCGAAAAACCGGCAGAATCAACGCACAAAGGTCGGCGAGCGGCGCCAGCGCCCTTGCGGAAATCGCGTGGACAGGTGCCTCGAATGTCGGCAGAACCGTCTCGATCCGCTCAACGATCACCTCCGCCGGCAAGCCTGCCTCACGGATAACGGTTCGCAAAAAGGCGGATTTGCGCTGATCGCTCTCCACAAGGGTCACTTTCGCGCCCTCCGTCTCGGCGAGAAACGCGGCCGTGACGAGGCCCGGAAAGCCCGCGCCGCTGCCGATATCGAGCCACAGGCGCGCATCCGGCACCGCCGCGAGCGCCTGGGCACTGTCGGCGACATGCCGTCGCCAGACATCCGGCAGCGTCTTCGGCGCAACGAGATTGATCCGCCGCTGCCAGCGCATCAACAGATCGACGTAAATCCTCAGGCGATCCTCGGTTTCACGTGAAACCGCGAGAACCCGGCGGACTGGCACGAGAGCATCCCCGGGTTTTCCACAGGATATCCCCATCATGCCGCACTCACTCGGGTGCTCTCCTTCTTAACGTGAACAAGGAGGATCCCGAGGGCGGCCGGCGTCATGCCATCGATACGGGCCGCATGGCCGAGAGTACCGGGGCGTACGGTCTCGAGCTTGGTGCGAATTTCGTTCGAAAGACCCGGAAGGGCGGCGAAATCAAAATCGACGGGTATCGACACCCCTTCATCCCGCCGGAAGGCATCAATATCGGCCTGTTGCCGCGCCATATAGACCGCATAGAGCGCCTCGATCTCGACCTGCTCTGATATAGCCGGCGAAATATCATTTAATTCCGGCCATATAGATGAAATTCGCACAAAATCGATATCGGCATAGGCAAGAAGATCAAGCCCGCTCCGCCGAACGCCATCCTGATTGATCGCCAGGCCATGTTTGCGCGCCTCGCCGGGGGTCAACGATACGGACGCCACCCGCTCCCGCGCCGCCGCAAGCGCCGCCATCTTTGCCGCGAAGGCCTCCCGGCGCCCCCTTCCCACACAGCCCGCCCTCGTTCCGAGAGGCGTCAGCCGCTGATCGGCATTATCCGCGCGAAGCGAAAGCCGATACTCCGCGCGCGAGGTGAACATGCGATAAGGCTCGCTTGTCCCCCGCGTCACCAGATCGTCGACCATCACGCCGAGATAACCCTCGTCGCGGCCGATGGTGATGCCTTCTCCACCGCCTGCCGCGAGTGCCGCGTTAAGGCCGGCAAGAAGCCCCTGCGCCGCCGCTTCCTCGTAGCCGGTGGTGCCGTTGATCTGACCGGCAAGGTAAAGCCCGCCGACACGCTTGGTCTCCAGCGTCGCAAAGAGTTCCCGCGGATCAATGTGATCATATTCGATCGCATAGCCCGGCTGCTCGATCCTGGCACGTTCCAGCCCTGGAATGGTCTTCAGGAACGCCGCCTGAACCTCTTCCGGTAAACCGGTGGAAATACCATTCGGATAGACCCGATGCGTATCGAGCCCTTCCGGCTCGAGGAAGATCTGATGACCGTCGCGATCACCGAAGCGCACGATCTTGTCCTCGATCGAAGGGCAATATCGCGGACCCCGGCTATCGATCCGGCCGGAATACATCGGCGAGCGCTTGATGTTCTCGCGGATCACGTCGTGTGACGCCGGCACGGTCCGCGTGATGTGGCACAGGATCTGCGGCGTTGTGATCCTATCGGTCAGGGTGGAAAACGGCACCGGCGGTTCGTCTCCGGGCTGCGCCGTCAGCCCGTTCCAGTCGATCGTTCGCCCGTCGAGCCGCGGCGGCGTGCCCGTTTTCAGGCGGCCGAGCGCAAAGCTGGCGCGCTCCAGACTCGCCGCGATGCCGACCGATGGCCCCTCGCCCATCCGCCCGGCCGGGATCGTCCGCTCGCCGATGTGAATAAGCCCGCGCAGGAAGGTCCCCGTCGTCAGGACAATCGTTCCGGATACGAATCGACGCCCATCCGCCATGAGGAGTCCGGTGACGTGGCCATCGCGGATCTCCAGATCATCCGCCTCGCCCTCGACAATGGTCAGGTTTTCCGTCGCTGTCAGCGCCGCCTGCATTGCTGCCGCATAGAGCTTGCGGTCGGCCTGAGCGCGCGGCCCGCGCACGGCCGGGCCCTTGCGCCGATTGAGAAGCCGGAACTGAATCCCGCCCGCATCGGCAACCCGACCCATTAACCCGTCGAGCGCATCGATCTCACGGACGAGATGCCCCTTGCCGAGGCCGCCGATTGCCGGATTGCAGGACATCGCACCGATGGTGTCGAAGCGGTGGGTGACCAGCGCCGTTAAGGCACCGACGCGCGCGGCAGCTGCAGCAGCCTCGGCGCCCGCATGCCCGCCGCCGATCACAATCACATCGAAACGCCGATCCGTCATTCCGTTACTCCGCGCGAAGGAAGTCTCCGGCAGCATAGCCTCCGGAAACTCCAGACCCGTTTAGCGAAACCCATTCCTGAAATGCTTCCCGACAAACCGGATGCTCAGCCTGCCGCATCGCGCTTGGTTTAGAGGATCGCTCCGAAACCGTCAAAGCCACCGTAATCCACACCGCCGGGAAATTAACCATAAACGGCAGATTTCCGCCGAATTCTGGCGATCTGATGGATCAACCATTTGAACGAATGCAAGGAAAATCGACGAAAAACGTTTCACGTGAATCACTTTTCCACCGCCAATTCACAGCCTATCCCCGCATTCACTGATTCACGTGAAACACTTCACTTTCCGACGCAGAACTCGGAAAAGATAACGTCGAGCAGATCCTCCACATCGATCTTGCCAACGATCCGGCCGAGTGCATCCCCGGCCGACCGAAGATCCTCAGCCGCGAGTTCCATGGCCTCGGCTCCATGGGTGCCCGCCCGCAGCAACGCCGCGCGGCAGGCGACAAGCCCCTGACGATGTCGTTCCCGCGTAATCAGCACCGGCTCTCCCGCGCCGCAAACGCTCGCCGCGAAGCCCGCCAGCGCGTCCGCGACCGCATCGATCCCATCACCCGTCTTCACTGACATCGAATAAACCGGGAAGCTCGATCGTTCCGCATCCGAATCGATGACACCATTCGGGTCGTGTGCCGCAAGATCGATCTTGTTGCGAACCTGCCAGACCGCGACGCCGCTCTCCCGGATTTCCGCCGGCAGGTCGGGCATCGCCTCGCGCCCGTCCCACATCCACACAACGAGATCAGCCTCCCGCGCCTGGCGGAAAGCCCGGCGAATGCCCTCGCGCTCGACGAGCCCTTCGGCCTCACGTACGCCTGCGGTATCGGCCACCGTCATTGGATAGCCGCCGAGATCGAGCGCCACCTCGATGACGTCCCGTGTCGTCCCGGCCTCCTCGGTGACGATGGCGACATCGCGCCGGGCAAGCGCGTTGAGGAAACTGGACTTCCCCGCGTTCGGTGGTCCGAGAACAGCAACCCGCACCCCGTCGCGAAGCCGCTCGCCCCGCTTTCCGTCATCGAGGTGCCGGCCAATCTCGGCCGCAAGGCCCGATGCCTGACGCGCCGCATCCGCGCCGATGTCCTGTGGAATATCCTCCTCATCAACGAAATCGAGATTGGCCTCGATCTCGGCCCGCATCCGCACGATCCTTTCCCGCCAATCGAGATAGACGTCCCGCGCCGCGCCGCCATACTGGCGAAGCGCCTGGCGCCGCTGTGCCTCTGTCTCGGCCTGGAGAAGATCGGAAAGACCCTCGATACCCGTCAGATCGAAGCGACCGTTGAGGTAACCCCGCCGCGTGAATTCGCCCCTCTCCGCCGCCCGGAACCCCGGTAGCGAACCGAAGGCAGCAAGAACGCCGGCAACCACCGCCCGACCGCCATGGAGATGGAGTTCGACGACATCCTCGCCCGTCGCACTTGCCGGTCCGGGAAAGAAAAGGACAAGCGCCTCGTCGAGCACCCCGCCACCGGCCGGATCGAGCAGTTGCCGAAGAGCGGCCTGCCGCGGCGCCGGAGCCTCCACGTGAAGCGCCTTTAAACCGTCGCGAGCGCCGGGACCGCTGACCCGCACCACGGCGATCGCCGCCGGAAGCGGACCACTGGAAAGCGCGAAGATTGTATCGCCTGATACCGTCATCAGACCTTTCCTCCGGGTCGTTGCCCGCTACCTCTCACCACACTGCTCTTCGTTCGCCGGGAAAGCTGAGCCAAGCACATGGCGCTTCAATACCGACTTTGAATCCCGACCGGATGATGACTCTTTCGAAAAGCGCCGAGATTCTCTGGACTTCGGCGAATCCACATAGATCGGAACCGTCACCATGCCCGAAAACCTCCTCGCCGGCGAAACAAGCCCCTACCTTCTCCAGCATAAGGACAACCCCGTCCACTGGCGGCCCTGGGGTCCGGCGGTTTTCGAAGAAGCGAAAAGGGACAACAAGCCGATCCTGCTTTCCGTCGGCTATGCCGCCTGCCACTGGTGCCACGTCATGGCGCACGAGAGTTTCGAGAACGACGAGGTCGCGGCGGTGATGAACCGTCTCTTCGTCAACGTCAAGGTCGACCGTGAGGAGCGACCGGATGTCGACCAGATCTACATGGCCGCCCTCCACGCCCTTGGCGAACAGGGCGGATGGCCGCTAACGATGTTCCTGACGCCCGACGGCGAACCCTTCTGGGGCGGCACCTATTTCCCGCGCGAAGCGCGATACGGACGTCCGGCCTTCACCCATATCCTCAGCGAAATCTCCCGCCTCTTTCATGAGGAACGGGACAAGATCGATGCCAATCGCGCCGCCCTCCTCCATCGGCTGAACCATCGCCCGGCCGCCGCCGGAGAGCTGTCCCCGGATATCCTGTCTGTCGCCGCCGATCGTCTTATCGCCATCATGGATCCGGTCGAGGGCGGTCCCCAAGGCGCGCCGAAGTTTCCCAACGCCTCCTTGCTGGAGGTCTTCTGGCACGCCTGGTGGCGAACCGGCGAGATCCACTTTCGCGACATCGTCCTTCTCACCCTCCGCCACATCGCCCAGGGCGGCATCTATGATCACGTCGGCGGCGGATTTTCCCGCTATTCTGTCGACGAGGTCTGGCTCGTGCCGCACTTCGAAAAGATGCTCTACGACAACGCCCAGCTCATCGGCCTGATGACCGAAGCCTGGCTGGAGACCGGCGATCCGCTCTTTGCCGAACGGATCGAGGAAACCATCGACTGGCTGAGCCGGGAAATGCGCGATGACGGCGGCGCCTTCACCGCCAGCCTCGACGCCGATTCCGACGGTGAGGAGGGCAAGTTCTATGTCTGGACCGCAGCCGAGATCGAAAACGTTCTCGGTCCCGACGACGCAGCCCTCTTTGCCGCACATTACGACGTCAGCGAAGACGGAAACTGGGAGGGGAAATGCATCCTCACCCGGCGCCAGTGCCCCGAGCGCGCCGATCAGCAAATCGAGATCCGGCTGAAGACGTGTCGGGAAAAGCTGCTCAACGCTCGCAGCACCCGCCTCCGCCCCGGCCGTGACGACAAGGTCCTCGCGGACTGGAACGCCCTGATGATCGCGGCCCTCGCCCGCGCCTCCTCGGTCTTTGAACGCCCCGACTGGCTCGACCTTGCCAGGCAAGCCTATCGGTTCGTCACCGGTTCCATGCTCCACCTTGGCCGCCTCGGGCACAGCTGGTGCGCCGGTCGGCTCGTCTGGCCGGGACTGGCCTCCGACCACGCCGCGGTAACAGCCGCCGCCATCGCGCTCCATGAGGCGACCGGCAATCCGGGCTATATCACCGACGCGATCCTCGGCATCGACACCCTCGACCAGCATTATGCCGACCCCGACGGCGGCTATTTCCTCACCGCCGAAGACGCCCGCGATCTCATCGTCCGGCCCCGTTCCGGCAAGGACGAGGCCACACCGAGCCCCAATGGCGTCGCGGCCGCCGCTCTCGTCCGCCTCTGGCTCCTCACCGGCCAAGACCGCTACCGCGAGACAGCGGATCGGCTCTTCAACGCCCATGCCGCCGAAATCGCACAGAACGTCTACGCGTCGGCCTCACTTCTCAACGCCTTCGATATCCGCCTCAACCCAGTCACCGCAATACTCATCACGCCGAACGATGCCCGCAGCGATCCCGAGCACGGCGCAATGCACCGCGTTCTCGTGGAGTCGACAAACCCCAATCTCGTCATCCTCGTCATGGAGACCACCGACAGACTTCCCGACAGCCATCCGGCGGCGGGAAAGACCGCGATAGACGATCATCCAACCGCCTATGTCTGCCACGGCATGAGCTGTTCGGCACCGGTAACGAACGCTGAGGCTCTCACCGATATCTTGAAGATATCCCAATCCTGACTCTTACGTGGATCGGCAAGCGATTAACTCGAAATCCACGGGTCTTGGCGGATTTCCACCCATCCGATTCGACGTGAAAAGGATCACCAAAAACGCCAACGGAGCGTGACTCCTTTATCCAGAGCCACACCCCGTTTGCGATTCAAGGCGGATTCACGTGAAACGTTCGGCGCCGTAATGAGGCCGGATCCGCTTCCCTACGTGTTCATGGAATCAAAGAATTCCTCGTTGTTCTTGGTGTGGCGCAATTTGTCGAGCAGGAACTCGATTGCGTCCACGGTCCCCATCGGATTGAGGATGCGCCGGAGAACATACATTTTCTTGAGCTTGTCGGGCGGCACGAGGAGTTCTTCCTTGCGGGTGCCCGAACGCTGAATGTCGATCGCCGGGAAGACGCGCTTGTCGGCCACCTTGCGGTCGAGAATGATCTCGGAGTTGCCCGTGCCCTTGAACTCTTCGAAGATCACCTCGTCCATCCGGCTGCCGGTATCGATGAGGGCTGTCGCGATGATCGTCAGCGAGCCCCCCTCCTCGATGTTCCGCGCCGCGCCGAAGAATCGCTTCGGCCGCTGCAGGGCATTGGCGTCGACACCACCGGTCAGCACCTTGCCAGAGGACGGCACCACCGTGTTGTAGGCCCGGCCGAGCCGGGTAATCGAATCGAGGAGGATGATCACATCGCGGCCGTGCTCGACGAGGCGCTTGGCCTTCTCGATAACCATCTCCGCGACCTGCACATGGCGCACCGCCGGTTCGTCGAAGGTCGAGGAAATCACCTCGCCCTTCACAGAGCGCTGCATGTCGGTCACCTCTTCCGGCCGCTCGTCGATGAGCAGAACGATCAGATAGCACTCGGGGTGATTCGTCGTGATCGAATGGGCGATGTTCTGTAGCAGAACGGTCTTACCGGTCCGCGGCGGCGCGACGATCAGTCCGCGCTGGCCCTTGCCGAGCGGCGCAACGAGATCGATGATTCGCGCCGAGCGATCCTTAAGCGTTGGATCGTCGACTTCCATGTTGAAGCGCGCGTCCGGATAGAGCGGCGTCAGATTGTCGAAGTGAATCTTGTGCCGGGTGTTCTCCGGGTCCTCGAAATTGATCGAGTTGACCTTCAGAAGGGCAAAATAGCGCTCGCCTTCCTTGGGGCTGCGAATGTGGCCTTCGACGGTGTCGCCCGTCCTGAGAGAAAAGCGCCGGATCTGCGACGGCGATACGTAGATGTCGTCCGGTCCCGGCAGGTAATTGGCGTCGGGAGAGCGCAGGAAGCCGAAGCCATCCTGCAGCACTTCGACCACGCCTTCGCCGATGATATCGATTTCGTCGGCCGCGAGCTGCTTCAGGATGGCAAACATTTGCTCCTGGCGCCGCAAGGTCGAAACGTTCTCGATTCCCAGCTCCTCGCCGAACGCGGCGAGTTCATTTGGCTTCTTGGCCTTCAGATCCTGAAGTTTCATTTCCCGCATGGGAGATAGGTCCTTGGAATTGTCGCCTCGATGTGAGACGGCATAAAAGAATGAGTGGAAGTATCTGCAGATCTGGATCCGATGACTGGATCACCGGTCTTGGTGCCTCTTCGCGGTCGGGTGGGCACCCGTCTGCATGTCGTGGGGTCTTTCCTACATAGACTCTCGCCGCGCTTTCGACAAGAGGTTCTGTCTCGCCGCGACAAAAAGATCGTCGATCTTCTGGTTTTCATCAACGGGATCGCTAGATTTCAGAGCGAAAATCCGGGAATGAAGGGCAGAATCGTCAGAACGGCTTAAAGATCACCAGTATCACGATGCCGATCATCAGCACAGTAGGCACTTCGTTGATGATCCGAAAGAATTTCTCCGAGCGCGTGTTGCGATCCTCGGCAAAGTGGCGAACGTGAACCGCCAGCATGCCGTGAAAACCGCTCAATAGCAGAACGAGGAAAAGCTTGGCGTGAAACCAGGGATCGACGAAATAGTCCATCTCGTAAGCAATCGACAGCCCGAAGATCCAGGATGCGATCATCGCCGGCGTCGTAATTGCCCGCATCAGCCGGCGTTCCATGATCTTGAAGGTTTCCGACTGCACAGAGCCGATTTCAGCCTGGGTGTGATAGACGAAAAGCCGCGGCAAATAGAAAAGTCCTGCCATCCAGGCGATGACCGAAATGACATGTAAGGTCTTGAGCCAAAGATAAAGACTGTCCATTCGATCTATTCTCGCCACTTTTCCTATATTGGCCAAAGGCTTAGCCTGGACTTCCCATAGGGAACGCCGGTTGCGGAATGCCCCTCGAGAATCCGGACCCCAGGGCGGGTCCCGGATCAGGTCCCGTGATTTAACCCCGTCAAGCCGCGCCGCGAACCCGGTCGACCATCCGCGCGACGTTTTCCACAGGCGTGTCCGGTGTCACCCCGTGACCGAGGTTGAAGATGAACCGTCCGGCACGCAAGGCCGCCATGATCCGGTCGACCCCCTCGTCGAGACAATGCCCGCCGGCAACGACCCGCATCGGATCGAGGTTACCCTGTACGGCGCACTGCGTTTGCAGCCGGGCCGCCACATCGAGCGGTACCGACCAGTCGATACCGACAGCGTCGACACCCGTTTCTCCGATATAGCGTTCCAGCATCAGACCGACACCCTTGGGAAAGCCGATCACCCGGGCGCCGGGAACCTCGGCGCGAATCTTTTCGATGATACGGCGCGTCGGATCGATGGAATATCGCCGGAAACCCTCTTCGTCGAGAGCCCCCGCCCAGGTGTCGAAGATCTGGACGGCGTCCGCTCCCTTTTTCAACTGTGCGACAAGATAGCGCGCGGATGCCTCCACGAGCGTGTCGATAAGCCGTTGGAAACCATCCGGATCGCGATAGAGCGTCTTGCGCGTAGTCGCCTGGTCCGGCGAACCGCGACCGCCAACCATATAGGTCGCCACCGTCCAGGGTGCCCCACAGAAGCCGAGGAGCGTTGTCTCCGCAGGAAGGCTGGCGCGGATCAGCTCCACGGCGCTCAGCACCGGTCGCAGCGCCTCCTCCACACCCTCGATCTTCAGCCCGTTAACGGAATCGAGAGAAATGGGATCGAGGATCGGTCCGATCCCTTCCTCGAAGCGTACCGGCTGGCCGAGAGCGTCAGGGATCACCAAAATGTCGGAAAAGAGGATTGCCGCATCGAAGCCATAGCGTCGGATCGGCTGAAGAGTGACTTCACAGGCCAGATCCGGATTGTAGCACAGATCGAGGAACGAGCCTGCCTCGGCTCGTGTTTTGCGATATTCGGGAAGGTAACGGCCCGCCTGACGCATCATCCAGACGGGAGGCTGCGTTAACGTCTCACCAGCCAGAACCCGCATCACCGCGCGGGAATTGCTGGTTGTCTGGCTGTTGTCGGTCGCCATCCTGGCGCCCGTTTTCCTGCCATTTTCCACGTCGCTTTGATCCACAGCCAACCTCTAAAAAGAATCTAGATTCTTAAGTTTTTGTTTCTTTTAGACCGTGGATTACAGGGATTATCCAGGATCCACAATCCGCCCACCGAATTTCCTGCCGCTCGCCCGACAATCGACGATCATCCCCATATGTGGTCAATCGCGACGCGATGAAATGGCATGCCGGCAGAAACCTGTCGCTACCCTCCCGTCTCGATGCGACCCCACGTCTGGGGATAGCCGGTGGACAGCCGATCTTCTCCCCGCTATTCCCAAGAACCGTCTGGAACGGTTGGTCTCGGGACAGGGCTGTTGATGAATTCGTCCCTTCGGGGATGAAAACCTGTCGCGGACGGCCTGACGGCCATAAGTTAAGAAATCGTTAACAGCGCTGGGGATGGAACTGTGGGAATCAGCCGGGACTTCTTTCATCTCCATCTCGTTTCCGACTCCACCGGCGAGACGTTGCGTACCGTCGCGCGCGCCGTCAGCGCGCAATACGAGACGAGCCAGCCTGTTGAACATGTCTATCCGATGATCCGCGCGGCAAGGCAGCTTGATCGTGTGCTGGTCGAAATGGAAAACGCGCCGGGGATCGTTCTCTATACCCTGGTCGATCAGGAGCTGTCCGGCACCATCGAGCGCCGCTGTCTGGAGCTCGGCATTCCCTGCGTTAACGTGCTCGATCCGGTGCTTCAGGTCTTCCAGAGCTATCTGAACGTACCGCTTATGCGCCGCGTCGGTGGCCAGCACGCCCTCGACAAGGAATATTTCGAGCGCATCGAGGCGCTCAACTACACCATGGCCCATGATGACGGGCAGTTGCCGGACGATATCGATACCCCGGACGTCATCATCGTCGGCATCAGCCGGACGTCGAAAACGCCGACGTCGATCTACCTGGCCAATCGCGGCATCAAGGCCGTGAACTACCCGATCGTCCCGGAAATCCCCATTCCGAACGTGCTGTTCGCCGCGAAAAAGCCGCTGATCGTGGGCCTTGTGGCAACTGCCGAACGGATCGTGCAGATCCGCCAGAACCGGCTTCTGGCGCTCAACGCCGCGGATGGCAACTCGTCCTACGTCGATCGCCGTTCGGTCTCCGATGAGGTCATTTTCACCCGCCGATTATGTGCCGAACAGGGCTGGCCGCTGATTGATGTCACCCGCCGCTCCATCGAGGAGACGGCAGCGGAGATCATCGGCCTTCTCAATCGGCGTCGGTTCGAGCGAATCGCCGGGGATTGACGGGAAAAGCGGTATCGATCGCGAATCCCCATCGATTGCGAATCTTCGGGAAAGGCTCACCGCGGAACCTTACCACCCGTCTAGGAGAACTCCTTGGCGTAAGGAAAACGGGAACCGTGGCCCACTCCCCGGGATTGTACAGGAAGCGCCGGCGGTGAACGACGTCACTCGGAGCGAGCCAGCCGCACACGAAAAAGCCAATGGGGGAACCACATGCCGACCGATATGCCGATCATTCTCGCCTCGAAAAGCGCTGCCCGCGCCGGCCTTCTGAAAAACGCCGGGATCGTGTTTTCGACCGCGACGGCCGAATTCGATGAACGCGTCGCTGAGGCGCCGTTGCTGGCGGCCGGCGCCGCACCGGAGGATATCGCCGCCGTTCTTGCCGAGGCCAAGGCGCAGGAGGTGTCGAGCCGCCATCCCGGTGCCTTCGTCATCGGCGCCGATCAGATTCTCGCATTTCAGGGTGAGCGCTGGACCAAGCCGGTGGATATGGAGGCAGCCCGGCGACAGCTTTTGACCCTGCGCGGACAGACCCACACACTCTTTTCCGCCGTCTCGGCGGCCATCGACGGCGCGACGGTCTGGCGCCATCTTGGCGCGGCACACTTGACGATGCGGCAATTTTCACCCGAATTTATCGGCCGTTATCTCGCCGCGACCGGCGAGGTGGCACTTGAAAGCGTCGGCGCCTATCAGCTGGAGGGCCGCGGGGTCCAGCTCTTCGAGAAGATCGACGGCGATTTCTTTACCGTTCTCGGCCTTCCCATGCTGCCGCTTCTGGACGAGCTCCGGCAACGCTCACTGATCGATGCATAGTAAGTAAGTTACTGAAAGAAAGAACAGGAATGAGCGAAACATTTCCTCCGGCGTCTTCCGACGCTCCCCGGGCCGGGATCATCGGCTGGCCGGTGGACCATTCCCGCTCACCGCTCATTCACGGCTACTGGCTGAAGGCCTATGGCCTTCACGGCGAATACGGCCGCTATCCGGTCGCACCCGATGCCATCGAGACCGTCCTGAAAAGCTTCGCTGACCAGGGTCTCGTCGGTGCCAATGTCACCGTGCCGCACAAGGAGGTGGCCTATCGCCTGTGCAACCGGCGCGATGAGGCGGCGACCGCGCTCGGTGCCGTCAATACGCTCTGGCTCGAGGATGGACGGCTTGTCGGTGGCAATACCGACGGTTTCGGCTTTCTTGCCAATCTTGACCACGGCGCACCCGGTTGGGATGCGACGCCGGGATCCGCGGTGGTTCTCGGGGCTGGCGGGGCGGCCCGCGCGATCCTCTGGGCGCTGAAAGACCGCGGGTTTTCACCGATCCACGTGGTCAATCGAACCCGTGCCCGCGCCGAAAAGCTCGTTGTGACCTTCGGCGCACCCCTTCAGGCGCACGACTGGGAAGATCTTCCCGATCTTCTTGCCGGCGCGCGAATTCTCGTCAACACCACCACTCTTGGCATGCACGGCCAGCCGCCGCTCAGCCTCGACCTCGCGCCCCTCGGCGCGGACGCCCTGGTGACGGACATCGTCTATGCGCCGCTCGAAACGCCGCTACTTGCCGATGCCAGGCGGCGCGGCCTTGCCACCGTTGACGGTCTCGGCATGCTTCTTCACCAGGCCGTGCCGGGATTTGCCCGCTGGTTCGGCGTCACGCCGAAAGTAACGCCGGCGCTTCGAGCCCTTCTTGTCGAGGACATGGAGGCAGCGGCATGATCGTCCTCGGCCTCACCGGCTCCATTGGCATGGGCAAGAGCACGACGGCGACGATGTTCGCCGCCGAGGGTGTGCCGGTCCACGATGCTGACGCGACTGTCCATGCGCTCTACCGGGGTCGGGCGGTGCCGCTCATCGCGGCACGCTTTGCCGACGTCGTTGTCGACGGCGTGATCGACCGCAAGCGCCTCGGCAAGGCCGTCATCGGCAAGCCGGAGGAAATGAAGGCGCTCGAGGCGCTTGTTCATCCGCTGGTGCGCGAGGCGGAAACCGCGTTCCTCGCCCGAGCGCGCGCAGACCACCACGCGCTCGTCATCCTAGATATCCCGCTTCTCTTCGAGACCGGCGGCGATGCGCGTGTCGATGCCGCCGTCGTTGTCACCGCCAGCGCCGATGTTCAGCGCGACCGGGTGCTCTCGCGCCCCGGCATGACGGAGGAGACCCTTGCCACTCTCCTCGCCAAGCAGATGCCGGATGCGGAAAAGCGTCGGCGCTCGCATTTTCTCGTTGACAGCTCGTTCGGCATGGAGCCGGCGCGCCGTCAGGTCCGTGCGATCCTCCGTGCCGTTGCCGGAATGGCGGGGAAAAGCCATCTGTGAGCACGGCGGAATCTTGCGCCTTCCCCTCTGAGGCGCGACAGTCAGACCCTGATCCTCGTCCGCTTTATGAACCGGTCCGCCCGCCATGCGTGAACTCGTCCTCGATACCGAAACCACCGGCCTCGACGCCCTGCGCGGCGATCGCCTCGTTGAGATCGGCGCTGTGGAGCTCATAAACCACATCCCGAGTGGACAGAACTTCCATGTCTACATCAATCCCGAGCGCTCCATGCCGGTTGAGGCGTTCAACGTCCACGGCCTGTCGGAGGAGTTCCTTTCCGACAAGCCGAAGTTCGCCGAGGTCGCCGACCAGTTTCTCGAATATGCCCTCGGGGCCAAGCTGATCATCCACAACGCCGCCTTCGACATGGGCTTCATCAATGCCGAACTCGGCCGGCTCGGCCATCCGCCGATCACCAACGACTATGTCGTGGACACGCTGCAAATTGCGCGCCGGCGCCATCCCGCCGGCCCGAACACGCTCGATGCGCTGTGCTCGCGCTATGGCATCGACAATTCGCGCCGAACCAAGCATGGCGCGCTTCTCGATGCCGAGCTTCTTGCCGAGGTCTATATCGAGCTGATCGGCGGCAAGCAGGCGGCCCTCGGCTTTGGCGACCGGACCGACGAGGAGGCGCGCGCCGACTTTGCCGCCGGCGGACGCCGCCGTGCCGCAAAGCCGCGCCCCGAACCCCTGCGCCCGCGCCTCAGCGCGGCGGAAAGGGCTGCTCACGAAACCTTCGTTGCGACTCTCGGGGACGAGGCCCTGTGGTATCGTTACGTTGATAAGCCGGCGAAAGCGGAGTAGCGGATCGGCGCCGCTTGCGATGTTAGCGATCCTTTCCGGACCATCGCCGGCAGACCGAACGAGAAAAGGCCGGGCAAAGTGCCCGGCCTTTTCTGTTCTTTCAGTCTCTTGCCGCCATCTTGGGCCGCAAGGTCAGGCCTTGCCGGCCGCCTGGTTCTGCGGCTGGTTGGTGCGATAGAGGGTGGCGAAGTCGATCGGATCGATCATCAGCGGCGGGAACCCGCCGTTGCGCGTCGCTTCCGCGATGATCTGGCGCGCGAAGGGGAACAGCAGCCGCGGGCATTCGATCAGCACGAAGGCATGCATATGCTCTTCGGGAACGTTGTGGATGCGGAAGATACCGGCGTAGGTCACCTCGACGTTGAACATCACGTCCTTGCCCTCTCCGGCCTTGGCCTGGAGGATGAGCATGACCTCGAACTCGGTCTGCGTCAGCGGATTCGCCTTGACGTTGACCTGGATGTTCAGCGCCGGCGCGTCCTCGCGCTGCTGCAGGGACTGCGGCGAATTCGGGTTTTCGAACGAGAAGTCCTTGATGTACTGCGCCAGCACGTTCATGCCAGGCGCGGTCTGCTGATGTGTTGTCTCGTCCGGTGCGGTGGTCGTGTTGCCGCCGTTGGTGGTGCTCATGATATCGGTCCTGTCCTGCGTATCGCGCGGATGATAATCGCTCCGCGCCGAAATGCGCTCGATGCGCTCGAATGGGTGCGCGCCTGATACGCCGGTAAGGGCGTGGCGGTGCGCCGAAAGGGTCCCGCGAGGATCTCACCCGCCACGATCGTGACTACGATATGGCTGAAATCAAAGGGTTATGATCATCGGACGGAACAATCCGTCAGCCTGATGCGCGCTTTAGCATGGGGTCCTGGTTGAAACAAGGCCATCCCGCGTGGCCGGCCCGGGCCGTATTCCCGCCAAATCGGCTTTGCGGGTGTGGTCAGCGCACGTCCGGTTCGCGGCCCGTCGGGCCTTTGTCGCGCCATGGCGAATCGGGGTTCGGACGTCGCTCGTAGTTGTCCTCGTCCAGTTCGATCGTCGGCCCGTCGTCGGGACCCTGATGGCCTGCGCGATTTGGCGCGTTGGCGAAAGGATCGCGGGGCCCGTCGTTGAACCCGCCTTCGTGGAACCGGCCGCCGCGCATGACGCGCACCTTGATGCGCGAGCGCACGATATGCCAAAGCCAGCGCCGGACAGCCGGGATGAAGAGTGCGAAGCCGATGGTATCGGTAACGAAACCGGGCGTCAGCAGCAGGATGCCGGCGATCAGGATCATTGCGCCGGTCCCAAGCGCTTCTCCGGGAAGCCGGCCGGCGTCCATGTCGGACTGGATCTTCTGGAAGGCGGCAAAGCTTTGCTGGCGCAGCAGTGCGGATCCGATGACCGCGGTGATGACGACGAGCGCGAGCGTCCACCCAAGGCCGATCTCACCGCCGATCACCACGAAGGCAGCAATCTCCAGGAGCGGGATACCGATGAAAATCGCGAAAAGGATCAAACCAAGGGGCATACGACCTCGACTCTCGCACGAAAATGCGCCGCGAAGGGCGCGGGAAACACGGTATTTTGCCGTGACGCTCTCCGTCAGGTAGGGTGAATTGACTTTGATCGCAAATGAATCGGGCGGATTTGTTCTTTCTGGTGGATACGCGCGACAAAATGCATACATAAGGGACGACCGATATAGAATGGCAGGTCGCCTCCCGTCCCGTTTGGCGGGAGCCAGAAGCGAAGGGAAGAGCCCGGTACCCCGCGATGTCCGAAATTTTTGATGTCCTCAACATATTTCTGCTTGTCCTCGCCGTCGGGATTTTCATTGCCTTGCGCAGTGTTCTTGGCCGGCGAACCGGAAACGAGCGTCCGCCCTTCGATCCCTATTCCATGCGCGAGCGTGACGACGGGAAGGCCCAGCAGGGCAACGACAACGTGATTTCGTTGCCGCGCTCCGATGGCGAGGTCGTCGATGCCCAGCCGGCGGAACCCGATCCGCGCGCTGAGGAGAAACAGCGCGAGCGCATCGATCAGATGGCACCGGAAGGCTCGTCACTGAACGTCGCCCTGCGCGACATTCTCTCGGCCGATCGGTCGTTCGATCCCAAGGAATTCCTCAAGGGTGCGACGAGCGCCTACGAGATGATCGTCTCCAGCTTCGCCCAGGGAGACCGTCGCTCGCTCAAGCAACTGCTTTCCCGCGAGGTCTACGATGGCTTCGTCGGTGCCATAGCCGATCGCGAGTCGCGCAAGGAAACGCTGGAATCCACGTTCATCGGCATCGACAAGGCCGACATCGTGGAAGCAGCGCTGCGCGATGGCGTGGCCCAGATCACCGTGCGTTTTCAGAGCCAGCTCGTCTCTGTGACGCGCGACAGCGAAGACCGGATCATCGACGGCGATCCCAACACCATCCAACACGTCACCGATGTGTGGACCTTTGCGCGCGAGATCGCCTCCCACGATCCGAACTGGAAGCTCGTCGCGACCGAAACCGACGAGTGAGCGGGATCTTCGGGGTGTGAGACGTGCCGGTTGTCACGAGGAAAACCCCGGCCGACCGCCCGAAACATGCGCCGGGACGCCGCGTCCTGACGCGGATCGCCGGCCTCGCGATCTTTTGCGCTGCGGTCGTGGCAACGGCGGAGCTTGGCATGGCCGCTCCCTCTGATACGCCGTGTTCCGATGCCTTCTCTCGCCTTGAGGGCTGGGAGAAGGAAGACCACGCGGCGGCCTTTGCCGCCTTCCACGGAATCTGCCGATCGCTGGTCGAAACGCGTTCGGGTGCGCCCCGGACCGGCGCGATCGGCGTTTCCGGCGCCGCGGTCTGGGCGCTGTGCAAGGATGTCGCGGCCGGACCCGCGATGCTGCCGCCCGCCGAGGCGCGGCGCTTCTTCGAAACATGGTTCATTCTAGAATCTTTGAGCGTCAAACCGGATGCGGGATTTCTCACCGGTTATTTCGAGCCGGAGATTGACGGATCGCGGACCCGCGACGCGGCGCATCCCGTTCCGCTCTATTCCCGCCCTCCCGATCTGGTGAAAGTCACCGATGCCAATCGATCGAAAGGCCTTGATCCGTCGCTGGAATTTGCCCGCAAAACCGCGGCGGGGCTTGTCGAATTTCCTGACCGTGCCGCCATCGAGGCCGGCGCGCTCGAAGGACGCGGTCTGGAGCTTGTCTGGCTGAAGGATCCGCTCGATGCCTATTTCACCCATATTCAGGGGTCGGCCCGCATCCGCCTTGTTGACGGCTCCGTCATGCGTATCGCCTATGCGGGAAAGAGCGGCCAGCGGTATACGGCCATCGGCCGGTTCCTGATTGCCGACGGGACGATTTCGCGTGAGGAGATGACGATGACACGCCTGCGCGCCTTTCTTGCCGACAATCCGGAAAGGGCGCGCGACCTGATGAAACGGAATCGATCCTATATTTTCTTCCGCGAGGTCGCGGGTCTTGCGCCGGACGACGGGCCCGTCGGCGCGGCCGGCGTGCCGCTCGTCCCGGGCCGCAGTCTGGCGGTCGACCGCCGACTGCACACCTTCGGCGTGCCGATCTGGATCTCCGGTGACCTGCCGCTCGGCACGGACGGCAGGGAACACCCCGTCGGCCGTCTGACGTTTGCGACCGACACCGGCTCTGCCATCGTCGGTCCCGCGCGCGGCGATCTTTTCGTAGGCTCCGGCGAGGACGCGGGCCGGATTGCCGGCGCGCTCCGCCATCCGGTCGACATGGTGATGCTGGTGCCGCGCGCCGGCGCGGCCTGTGCGGAGGCTGGCGGTGCGAGGCGATGATCCGAAACGCCGCAAGGGCGGCATGAGCGAGGCTGACCGCGCCATCTGGGAACGGGTGACGGCGACGCTCGACCCCTTGCCGGAGAGGGTGGCGCGCCGGCGCGCGAGCCGCGAAAAAGATGCCGGCGCACCGGCGGAGGAGACGGCGCTTACACGTGTCGAGGCCGAGAAAGCCTCCGCCAGGAATGATGTTCATCTCAAGCAGCAAGTCTCTTCGCGCTTCTCCCCTGGCCAGAAGCTCGGCAGCGTGCCCGGCCGCAAGCCGCCGGCACCCAAGCCCGCGCCGCCGCCGCTGCCGGACGTCTCCGGTATCGACCGCCACACCAAGCGCCGTATCGCCCGTGGTACCATCCATATCGATGATCGCATCGACCTTCACGGCATGACCCAGAACGAGGCGCACATGCGCCTCAAGGGGTTCCTGAGGGCCAGCCAGGCACGGGGACACCGTCACGTGCTGGTTATTACCGGCAAGGGGCGCAACGGACCGATGGCCTTTGGAGAGGATCGCTCCGCGCCGGGCGTCCTCAAGCGCGCGCTCCCCCACTGGCTGTCGCACCCAGAGTTTCGCGATCTGATCGCCGGCCTTGAGGAAGCGCATGTCGCCCACGGCGGCGCCGGCGCTTACTATATCCGTCTCCGCCGCAGGAAAGGCGACAAGCGATGACGCCCTTCGGAGCCAAGATCCGCGACTTGCGTCGCAAGCGCGGTATTCAGTTGAAGGAAATGGCCGCCGCGCTCGACGTCACGAGCGCCTATCTCTCCGCGCTCGAACATGGCAAGCGCGGCCGTCCGACCTGGTTTATGGTCCAGCGCATCATCGCCTATTTCAATGTCATCTGGGACGAGGCGGAGGAACTGCAGAGGCTTGCCGAAATGTCCGATCCGCGTGTCGTCGTCGACACCGCGGGCCTGCGCCCGGAAGCGACGGAGCTGGCCAATCTCCTTGCCCGCCGAATAAGTGGTCTCAGCGAGGAATCTTTATTGCGCCTCTTGCACGAGCTTCAGGCCGCCGCCGCCCACGACGGCGCCTGAGGGCGTTCCTTCCCGCCCGCATGGTGTCATGACGGGTGAAGACCCGGCATCCAATGGCCAGGCTGGCGCAGAACGTCGTACCTCGGAGGCTGATCCGCGACGGCCACGGACCCGAGAGGGGCAATGGCCGCGGGTCAAGTCCGGGGCGACGCAGGGTGTGCAGAGCCTATGCCGTATTCCTCCAACAGGCCACGATTGTGGCCGGTCCGGTCAGGCCGCGCCCCCGGAAGGCCGGCGAGTGAAACGGGCACTCGGCCGTGAGCGATGATAATCCCCACTCAGTTTTTTCGCGTCTTGGCGCCAAGAAAACCGATGATGTCGAGGACGTCGGCTACGATCGGCTCGGCGATTTCGCCGGCGCGCTCCGCACCGTCGGCAAGGATGGCGTCGACCTCCGCCGGATCGTCCATATAGCGGCGCATGTCGGCCGAAACCGGTGCGATCTTCTCGATGGCGAGGTCGGCGAGCGCCGGCTTGAAGGCGGAGAACTGCGAACCGCCGAATTCGGCCAGAACCGCTTCCTTCGTCATGCCGGCGAGCGCGGCGTAGAGCCCGACGAGGTTGTCAGCCTCCGGCCGACCTTCGAGGCCTTTGGTCTCGCTGGGCAGCGCTTCGGGATCGGTCTTGGCCTTGCGGATCTTCTTGGCGATGGCGTCGGCGTCGTCGGTCATGACAATGCGGGAATAGTCGGAAGGATCCGACTTCGACATCTTCTTCGATCCGTCGCGCAGGCTCATCACGCGCGTCGCCGGTCCGGCGATCACCGGTTCGGGCAGCGGGAAATAGCCCTCCTCGCCGAAGCCGCACGCCGCGATCCGCTCGGCAAAGTCGTTGTTGAACTTCTGCGCGATGTCGCGGGTCAGCTCCAGATGCTGCTTCTGGTCCTCGCCGACGGGAACGTGGGTGGCCCGGTAGACGAGGATGTCCGCCGCCATCAGCGTCGGGTAGGCGAAAAGGCCGACCGAGGCGTTCTCGCGGTCCTTGCCGGCCTTCTCCTTGAACTGCGTCATGCGGTTGAGCCAGCCCATGCGGGCCACGCAGTTGAAGATCCAGGCGAGCTCGGCGTGCGCCGGCACGCGGCTCTGGTTGAAGATAATGTGCTTCTTGGGATCGATGCCGGCGGCAAGATAGGCCGAGGCGACCTCGCGCGTGTTCGCCGTCAGCCCCTCCGGTCCGCCCCACACGCTCGGCGGCTGCGTTACGGCGTGCAGGTCGACGACGCAGTAGATGCAGGGAAAGTCGCTCTGCAGCTCCGCGAAGCGCTTGATGGCGCCGAGATAGTTGCCGAGATGGAGATTGCCGGTCGGCTGGACGCCGGAAAAGATGCGGGGGGCGAACGCGGTCATGAGGGATCTCTTTCAGGAATGAATGCGCCGGTTATGGCCAAGAGCTGCGATGAGTGCAAGTCCGCGCATTCAGCGCGGCGGCCGGCTTGCCCGTCGCCCGGCGATCATGCCGATGTAGCGTTTCAGGTCGACGGCGCCGGAAAGCTGGCAGGCGGCGAAGAAGACGATGGCGCCAGCTGCGACGATCGCGGCGAGCGCCAGCGCCCTCAGCGCCAGCGCCGGTGCGCCGAGCCAGCCGGCGAGGGCCTGTGCCATCGCCCAGATGACGGTGCCCATGACGAGCGACGACAGGAGGATCAGCGGAAAGCGTTTCAGGAGCAGTCGGTCGACGGAGAAATGGCCGCGTCGCCATAGCGTCACGCCGAGCAGAAGCGCATTGATCCAGCCGGCGAGGGAGGTGGCGATGGCAATGCCGATATGGGCAAAGGTGGGAAAGAGCGCAATGCTGCCGGCGACGTTGATCACCATGCCGATGCCGGCAAACCACATCGGCGTCGCGGTATCCTCGCGGGCGAAAAAGCCGGGCTGGAACACCTTGATGAGGACGAAGGCGGGAAGTCCGAGGCCGAAGGCGGCGAGTGCCGGTGCGGTCTGCGCGGTTGAGGCAGCGTTGAAGGCGCCGCGCTCGAACAGCACCTGCACGATCGGCCCGGCGATGACGACGAGCGCGGCGGCGGCCGGCAGCGTCAGTACGAGCGAGAATTCCAGCGCCCGGTTCTGGGTGTGGATGACGCCGGTATGGTCGCCGGCTCGCAATTGCCGCGACAGGTCGGGGAGAAGCGCTACCCCGATGGCGATGCCGACCACACCGAGCGGCAGCTGGTAGATGCGGTCGGCATAGTACAGATAGCTGACGGCACCGGCCGAGAACGAAGCGATGATCGTGCCGATCATGATGTTGAGCTGGGTGATGCCGCCGGCGATGACGCCGGGGATGCCGAGCCGGATCAGCCGGTGGACGTTTCCGGTCATCATCGGCCGCTTCAGTGACAGTGCAAAGCCGGTGCGGCGGAGCGCGATGGCAAGCGCGATGAGTTGGGCGAGGCCGGCGAGCGAGACGCCGATGGAGAGAATCGTGCCGGAGGCGTAGCTCTGGCCGGTGCCGAGGATACCGATGACGGCGAGGCTCGCAATCAGCACCACGTTGAGAAGCGCCGGCGCGAAGCCGGCGGCGGCAAACTTGCCGAAGGTGTTGAGGATGCCGGACAGGAACGCGACAAGCGAGACCAGCATCAGATAGGGAAAGGTGATGCGTGAAAAGTTCACCGTCGCGGCGAACTTCGCGTCCGCATCGGCAAAGCCCGGCGCCAGCAGGTGGACGAGAAGCGGCATCGCCAGTTCGGCCGCGATGGTGAAGAGGATGAGGGCGGTGAGGAAGGCAGCGAGGATGTCCTCGGCAAAACGCCGGGCTCCCGCCTCGCCGTCCTCTTCCAGGCTCCTGGCAAAGAGCGGCACGAAGGCGGAGTTGAAGGCGCCTTCCGCGAACAGGCGCCGGAAGAGGTTCGGCAGCTTGAAGGCGACGAAGAAAGCGTCGGCGATCGGCCCGGTGCCGAAGACGGAGGCGACAAGGATATCCCGCACGAAGCCGAGGATGCGGCTGACCATGGTGGCGACGCCCACAGTGGCGAAATTACGCAACAGGTTCATGCGGACCTTCTTGAGGTTTCCGGTCGCAAAAATTGGGGTTCCGCGCGCCCGCCGGCGCGATGGCGGGGCAGCCCGAAGACCCTGGGTGATATCAGGCGGCGCTGGAGGCGGTTGCGGATGCTTTTGTCTTCTTTTCGTCGTTGCCGTCGAAGGCTTTTTCAAGGCGGCGCTGAATGGCGGCCTTGCGGGCCTGGTTGGCGATCTTCTGGCCGGTCAGGTCGGTGACGTAGAAGACGTCGACCGCCCGCTCGCCGAAGGTGGCGATATGGGCCGAGGCGATATCGAGATTGAGGTCGGAGATCTCCCGCGTCAGATCGTAGAGAAGGCCCGGACGGTCCAGCCCGGAAAGCTCCAGGACCGTGAAATGCTCCGACAGGGAGTTGTTGACGAGAATGTCGGTGGGAAGCTGGAACGCCTTTGCCCGCCCCTTGGCCTTCATCTTGTGCTCGATCGTCTGCGGCAGTTCCTTCTTGCCCGACAGGGCGTCCTTGATCAGCGTGGCGATGCGGCTCGCCCGCCGCGTCTCGTCGGCTTCGGTATCGAACTCACGCCGGATGAAGATCGAATCGAGTGCCAGGCCGTCGGAGGTGGTGAAGATCTGCGCGTCGACGATGTTGGCGCCGGCGACCGTACAGGCACCGGCAATCGTCGACAGCACGCGCGGATGGTCGGGCGCGAGCACGGTGATCTCCGTGACGCCCTCGAACGCGTATGCCGTGAAGTCGGTGGCGAGCGTCTTTCCGCCCTTGTCCGACTTGCGGATGAAATTGGCGTGCTTGGCCTTGGTCTCCAGGTCGACGCGGAGCCAGTAGGGATCGTAGTGGCGCTTGAGATAGGCGGCGATATCCGCCTTCGACCAGCCGTCCTCGGCCAACCGCGCGGTGAGTTCGTCCTTTGCCGCGTCGACGCGCTGCAGCCGCGAGCCGATCGAATGGCCGCCGGCGAGCACCGGTTCGGTCTCGTGGTAGAGTGTCCTCAGGAGTTGCCCTTTCCAGCCGTTCCAAACGCCGGGCCCGACGGCGCGGATATCGGCAACGGTCAGGATGAGGAGCAGCTTCAGCCGCTCCGGGCTCTGCACGATCTGGGCGAAGTCCTCGATCGTCTGGTGATCGGCGAGGTCACGCTGCTGGGCGAACATGCTCATGGTGAGGTGATGTTCGACGAGCCAGGCGACGGTTCCCGTCTCCGCCGGCGAGAAGCCGAAGCGTGGTGCGATCCGGCGCGCGATCCGGGCGCCGGCGATCGAATGATCCTCCGGCCGGCCCTTGGCGATGTCGTGAAGGAACATGGCGAGGTAGAGCGCCCGCCGGTTCTGGATCGTCGGGAAGAGCTCGGTGGCGAGCGGATGCTCGTCCTTGCGCTCGCCACGCTCGATCGCGGCGAGTGCGTGCATAGACCTGAGCAGATGCTCGCAAACCGTGTAGTGATGATACATGTTGAACTGCATCATCGCGACGATCTTGCCGAAATCCGGAACGAAGCGCCCGAGGACGCCGGTCTCGTGCATGGTGCGCATGACGATGTCGCCGCCGTCGCGCGAGGTCAGGATCTCCAGGAATAGGCGGTTCGCCTCCGGATCCTCGCGCAGCTTGGCATCGATCAGCTTCAAGGAGCGCGTCAGAGTCTTCAGCGTGTCGGGATGGAAGGCAAGATTGTGCTTCTCCGCCAGGTGGAAGATCCTGAGGATATTGACCGGATCGCGCTGGAAGACCTCCTCGTCCGCCATCGCGATGCGGTCGTGATCGACAACGAAATCCTCCACATTCCTGAGCGTGCGCCGCCGTCGCCTGAGGCCGCCGAGAAGCCTGTAGAGCCGCGGTGTCGTCTTGACGTGCTCCTCTTCCAGGCTGGCGCAGATGAATCGGGTCAGGTCGCCGACGTGCTTGGCCATCAGGAAGTAGTGCTTCATGAAGCGCTCCACGTCCTTAAGGCCGGCGTGCGAGGTGTAGCCGAGCCGGGTGGCGAGATCGCGCTGGACACCGAAGGAGAGCCGCTCCTCGGCCCGTCCGGCGAGGAAGTGCAGGTTGCAGCGGACCGCCCACAGGAACTCCTCGCACTTCTTGAAGAGGGCATATTCGTCGCGCGAGAAGACGCCCTTCTTGGGCAACTCGCGGGCGCTGCGGACCCGGTAGTGGTATTTGGCGATCCAGAACAGCGTGTGGAGGTCCCTGAGGCCGCCCTTGCCCTCCTTCACGTTCGGCTCGACCAGATAGCGCGACTGGCCCTGCTGGGCGTGGCGCTGATCGCGTTCGGCGAGCTTTGCGGCGATGAACTCCGGCCCGGTGTTGCGCACCACGTCCTCGTCGAACCGGGTGACGAGATCGTCATAGAGGGGCTTCTCGCCCCAGACGTAGCGGGCTTCCAGGAGCGCCGTGCGGATCGTCATGTCCGACCGTCCGAGCCGGATGCAATCGTCAATCGTGCGGGTCGCGTGGCCGACCTTCAGCCCCATGTCCCACAGCATGTAGAGCACGTATTCCACGACGCTCTCGCCCCAGGGTGTCTGCTTGTAGGGCAAGAGGAACAGGAGGTCGACGTCGGAATAGGGCGCCATCGTGCCCCTGCCATAGCCGCCGACCGCGACGATCGCCATGTGCTCGCCGAGCGACGGATTGTCGACCGGATAGATGTGTTCGACGGCGAAATCGTAGACGAGCCGGATGATCGTATCCTGGATCTCGCACAATCGCTTGGCGCAGGCGATGCCCTTGCGTTCGGAGGCGAGCAGCGTCTCAACCGTCTGCCGGCTTTCGGCGAAAACCTCCTTCAGCCGCGTCAGGATGGCGGCGCGCACCGCCGTCGAGGCGCCGTCACCGGACTTCGCCAGGGCATCGAACTCCGCCTTGAGGGCTTCGGTGTCGATCAGGTCGATGGCTTTCGGCATGGGTTCTTTCAATGTGGTTCTGGACGCCGCGTTCGCGGTGGGACCATGCGAATCGGGGCGGTATGACGATGAGGCTTGTCAGCCTGAAAATGTCACAGGTCGCTGACGGTTGAAAGGGCGCCGATTTCTTCGTGTGCACCGAACGTTACCGCCATGCCATCGCCACCCTCAGTCATCGGATGCCTTGCGCGCCGCCTTCAGCCGGTAGAGGGCATCGAGCGCGGCACGCGGCGTCAGGTCGTCCGGCTCGATCTCGTCGAGGAGCGCCTCCACTGCGCTTGACCCGTTCGCGGCGCCCTGCCCGGCCTGCGTTTGCGCCGGGGCGCGGGTGGCGGAAAACAGCGGCAGATCGTCGATCAGCGTATCGGCCGGCGATTTGCGCTCGTGTTCTTCGAGTTGCGCCAGCACCTGCCGTGCCCGCTCGATGACGCTCGCCGGCAGCCCGGCGAGCCGCGCCACCTGGATGCCGTAGGAGCGGTCGGCGGCGCCGGCGACGATTTCGTGCAGGAAGACAACGTCGCCCTTCCATTCCTTGACCTTCACCGTCGCGTTGCCGAGACGCGGCAGCTTTTCGGCGAGCACCGTCAGCTCGTGGTAGTGCGTCGCAAAGAGCGAGCGCGAGCGGTTCACTTCGTGCAGGTGCTCGATCGCCGCCCAGGCGATCGAAAGCCCGTCGAAGGTTGCCGTGCCGCGCCCGATCTCGTCGAGAATGACGAGCGCGCGCGGCCCCGCCTGGTTGAGGATCGCCGCCGTCTCGATCATTTCCACCATGAAGGTGGAGCGGCCGCGCGCCAGATCGTCGGCCGCGCCGACCCGGCTGAACAGCCGGTCGATGACGCCGATCTGGGCCGATACTGCCGGCACATAGGCGCCGATCTGCGCCATCACCGCGATCAGCGCGTTCTGCCTGAGAAAGGTGGATTTTCCGGCCATGTTTGGGCCGGTGATGAGCCAGATGTGGCCCGTGTCCTCGTTTTCGCCCGGCCCGAGGGCGCAGTCGTTGGCGACGAAGGGATCCTCGCCGCGCTTCCGGAGCGCCTGTTCGACGACCGGATGCCGTCCGCCCCGGATTGAAAAGGCAAGGCTGTCGTCGACGAGCGGCCGGCTGTGCCCCTCCGCCTCGGCAAGGGTTGCGAAGCCGGCCGAGACATCGAGGATGGCGAGCGCCCGCGCCGCGCGCTTGATGCGTTCGCTCTCGGCAACCGCTGCCGCCGCCAGTTCCGCAAAGACCGCTGTCTCGATCGCCAGCGCCCGCTCGCCGGCCGAGGCGATCTTGGCCTCCAATTCGCCGAGTTCGGTGGTGGTGAAGCGCATGGCGTTCGCCATCGTCTGGCGATGGATGAAGCGTTCGTTCGCCGGCGGTGTCGTCAGTCTGTCGGCGTTGCCCGCCGTCACCTCGACGAAATAGCCAAGGACGTTGTTGTGCCGGACCTTCAAGGAGCGCACGCCCGTCTCCTCGGCATAGCGCGACTGGAGGTCGGCGATGACGCGGCGGCTTTCGGAACGCAGCGCCCGCGCCTCGTCGAGGTCGGCGCGATACCCTTCGCGTACGAAGCCGCCGTCGCGGGCGAGAAGCGGCAAATCCTCGGCAAGCGCCGCCCGCAGCATGGCGGCCAGATCGTCCGGCGCGCCGCCGAGGTCGCGGCTGACAGTGGAAAGTTCACTCGACGGGGCTTCTTTCGATTTCCGTAGCCTGCGGCCGATTTCTGCCGCCGCTTCCAGTCCGCCGGCGATTGCGGCGAGGTCGCGTGGGCCGCCCCGGTCGAGCGACAGGCGCGAGAGCGCGCGCGGCATGTCCGGCGCGGTCTTCAGCGCCGTGCGGATGTCATCGCGCAGGCTCGCGTCGGTGACGAAGCGGGAAACGCTGTCGAGCCGGTCGGCTATTGCCGCCGGGTCGGTCAGCGGCGCGGCGAGCCGTTCGGCCAGGAGCCGCGCCCCGCCGCCGGTCACGGTGCGGTCGATGGCGGAGAGGAGGCTCCCGGAGCGGTCGCCCGATAGCGTGCGGGTGAGTTCCAGGTTGGCGCGCGTCGCCCCGTCGATGATCATCGTGCCGCCGGCCGTCTCGCGCGAGGGCGGGTCGAGCGGCGGGCGGGCGCCGAGCTGGGTCTTTTCCACATAGGCAAGGGCGGCCGCGGCCGCGGCGAGCTCGGCCCGGCTGAATGCCCCGAAGGCCTCAAGGCTCGCCACCCCGAAATAGGCCGACAGCCGTTCGCCGGCGCTTGCGGTGTCGAAGAAGGCACGTGGCATCGGCATCGTCGCCATCGGCAGTGCGCGCCAGAAGGAGCCGAGTTCCTCGTCGGTGAACAGGCTGTCCGGCAGGATCACCTCGCGCGGCTCGATGCGGGAGAGATCGGCGGCAAGGGTGGAGAAATCGCTTTCGCGCACCCGGAAGACGCCCGTGGAAATGTCGATCCAGGAAAGCCCGAAGCGACCGTGGCCGTCGCCGCTCTCGCCCGCACCCTTAAGACGCGTCACCGCGGCGAGGAAGTTCGGTCGCCCGGCCTCCAGAAGCGTCTCTTCGGTCAGTGTGCCCGGCGTGACGAGGCGGATGACGTCGCGGCGGACGACGGACTTCGCGCCACGCTTCCTGGCTTCGGCCGGGTCCTCCGTCTGCTCGCAGACCGCGACGCGGAAGCCGAGTGCGATGAGTTTTTGCAGGTAGTCGTCGGCGGCGTGGATCGGCACGCCGCACATGGGGATATCGGCGCCCAGGTGCTTGCCGCGCTTGGTCAGCGTGATGCCGAGTGCCCGACTCGCTTCCTCCGCATCCTCGAAGAACAGTTCGTAGAAGTCGCCCATCCGGTAGAACAGAAGGCAGTCGGGATTCGCCGTCTTGATCTCGATATATTGCTCCATCATCGGCGTGACGCGGGCGGAGCTTTGCGTGTCGGTTTTGGGTTCGCTCATCGGATCGGGCTCTTGCACAATTGGAGACTTGCACGGCGGGGCAGTCGTGGGCGGGCATCATGTCGTGTCACGATGCGGTTGCGCAAATCGACGCCGCCGGCGCCGCCGCAAAAAGGGTGATCGGCTGCTGTCGCCGTCATCCGGCTTGTGATACGCCGGTGCCGCCGATATCGTCGCCGGTCCGGAAGGGCGAGGACGGACGCGAAGCGGATCCCGCCAACGGCATTACGACACGCGACAACAAGAACAACCGCAAGGCAAGGATATGTCAGTCACCGACAAGACCGCCACCACCGGCGTTGCGTTCACCGAACAGGAAGCCCTCCTTTTCCACAGCGAGGGCCGCCCGGGCAAGCTCGAAATCACGCCGACGAAGCCGATGGCGACGCAGCGTGACCTTTCGCTCGCCTATTCGCCGGGCGTCGCCATTCCCGTGCGCGCCATCGCCGAGGACCCGAGCCGGGCCTTCGACTACACCGCGCGCGGCAACATGGTGGCGGTGGTGACCAATGGCACCGCGATTCTCGGTCTCGGCAATCTTGGCCCCCTGGCGGCGAAGCCGGTGATGGAAGGAAAGGCGGCGCTTTTCAAGCGCTTCGCCGATGTCGATTCCATCGATCTGGAGCTCGATACCAAGGACGTCGACGCCTTCGTCAATTGCGTGCGCTATCTCGGCCCCTCCTTCGGCGGCATCAACCTTGAGGATATCAAGGCGCCGGACTGCTTCATCATCGAAAGCCGTCTGCGCGAACTGATGGACATTCCGGTCTTCCACGATGACCAGCACGGCACGGCGATCATCGCCGCCGCCGGTATCCTCAACGCCCTGCATCTGACCGGCCGCGACATCAAGAAGACGAAACTCGTCTGCAATGGCGCGGGCGCCGCCGGCATCGCCTGCATCGAGCTCATCAAGGCGATGGGCATGCCACACGACAACGTCACCCTGTGCGACACCAAGGGGCCGATCTACGTTGGCCGCCAGGAGGGCATGAACCAGTGGAAGACGGCGCATGCCGTCGAGACCTCGGCCCGCTCCCTTGCCGAGGCCGTCGCCGGCGCCGACGTCTTCTTCGGCGTCTCGGTCAAGGGCGCGCTGACGCAGGACATGGTCGTCTCCATGGCCGAGCGGCCGATCATCTTCGCCATGGCCAATCCGGATCCGGAAATTACGCCGGAAGAGGTCGCGGAGGTTCGTGACGATGCCATCATGGCCACCGGCCGCTCCGATTATCCCAACCAGGTCAACAACGTCCTCGGTTTCCCCTATATCTTCCGCGGCGCCCTGGACGTGCAGGCGACGACCATTAACGAGGCGATGAAGATCGCCGCGGCCGAGGCGCTGGCTGCGCTGGCCCGTGAGGATGTCCCCGACGAGGTCGCCGCCGCCTATCGTGGCGACCGGCCGAAGTTCGGTCGCAACTACATCATCCCCGTTCCTTTCGATCCGCGCCTCATCTCCACCATCCCGCCGGCTGTTGCCGCCGCCGCCATGAAGAGCGGTGTCGCCCAGCGCCCGATTGTCGACATGGAGGCCTATACCGAGACCCTGACCGCCCGGCTCGATCCGATCGCCGGCACGCTGCAGCACATCGTCTCCAAGGTGCGCGAGGCGCCCAAGCGCATGGTCTTTGCCGAAGGTGAGGAGGAGCGCGTCATGCGCGCCGCCGTCACCTATGTCACCCAGGGGCTCGGCACGGCGATTCTCGTCGGCCGCGAGGAGGAAGTCCGCGCCCGCGCCGCCAACGCCGGCATCGAGTTTCCCGACGACGTGGAGATCATCAACGCGCGGCTGTCCTCGCACACCACCGACTATGCCGAGTTCCTCTACGCCCGGCTGCAGCGCCAGGGGTTCCTCTGGCGCGACTGCGTGCGCCTTGCCAAGAACGACCGCAACTATTTCGGCGCCTGCATGGTCAGCCTTGGCGATGCCGACGCCATGGTCACCGGCGTGACGCGGAACTATTCCGTTGCCCTCGATGTCCTGCGCCGGGTGATCGACCCGAAGCCCGGCCATCGCATCATCGGCGTTTCCGTTGCGCTGTGCCGGGGTCGTACGGTTCTCGTCGCCGACACCTCGGTCAACGAGATGCCGACCTCCGAACAGCTCGCCGACATCGCCGAGGAAGCGGCCGGCATGGCCCGCCACTTCGGCTACGAGCCGCGCGTCGCCATGCTCGCCTATTCGACCTTCGGCCACCCGCGCGGCGAGCGTTCGGAAAAGGTGCGCGAGGCGGTCAGCATTTTGGAGCGTCGCCGTGTCGACTTCGAATTCGACGGCGAGATGGGCGCCGACGTCGCGCTCAACGAGGAACTGATGGCGGCCTATCCGTTCTGCCGCCTGTCGGGTCCGGCCAACGTGCTGATCATGCCGGCATTCCACGCCGCTTCGATCTCCACCAAGATGCTGCAGGAACTGGGCGGTTCGACCGTCATCGGCCCGCTTCTGACCGGCTTCGAGAAGTCGATCCAGATCCTGCCGCTCGGCGCCAAGGATTCGGATATCTTCAACACCGCCGTCATCGCCGCCTACAAGGTCTCGTCGTAACGGGGCCTTTGTGCTTACGGCCGGAGAGTCGCCAACGGTCTTGGGTTAGCTGGCGCGATGCGGCCCATGAGCGCTGACGAACACCCCGCAACCACAGGGAGCGGGAGCGCGTGTATGCCTTGCCGCATCCCGCCAACGGGCCGCAAGCGTGGCCCGGCCGTCAGAGGCAACCCTCGCGGAGGGCCAGCGCTCGAAGGGCGCGAAGTGGTCTGTAAGCAGCAAACAATCAGCGGCCCGCAATTCTATTCCGGGCGCGCGCTGTTCTCGTCCGACTTGCACAGATCCCGGATGACGCAGTTCGGGCACATCGGCTTGCGCGCCTTGCAAACGTAGCGTCCGTGGAGGATGAGCCAGTGGTGGGCGTGGAGGCGGTAGTCCTCCGGCACGATCCGCTCCAGCGCCTGTTCGACCTCCAGCGGCGTTTTTCCCGGCGCAAGGCCGGTGCGGTTGCCGATCCGGAAGATATGGGTGTCGACGGCGATGGTCGGTTCGCCGAAGGCGACGTTAAGGACGACGTTCGCCGTCTTGCGGCCGACGCCGGGGAGTTTTTCCAGCGCCTCGCGGTCGCGCGGCACCGCGCCGCCGTGCTCCTCGACGAGCGCTTTCGACAGCGCGATGACGTTCTTGGCCTTGTTGCGGAAAAGGCCGATCGTCCGGATGTGCTCGCGCACCGTGTCCTCGCCGAGCGCTAGCATCTTCTCTGGCGTATCGGCGATGGCGAACAGCGCCTTCGTCGCCTTGTTGACGCCGACGTCGGTCGCCTGGGCGGACAGCACCACGGCGACGAGCAGCGTGTAGGCGTTGGAGTGCTCAAGCTCGCTTTTCGGCTCGGGGTTGTGCGCGGCGAGCCGGGCAAAGATCTCCCGGATTTCATCCGCGCCGTAGGGACACCGCGGCGCGCGCCGGCGCTTCGCGGCGGGTTTTTTCGCCGCTACCTTGGTTTTTTTGCGTGTAATTCGCGTTTGCGTCTTTGTCTCGTTCATCTCTTCTCTATACTCAGTCCCCATGAGCACCCGCAATCCGGATTCCGGTCCCGACGACATCTTCTTCTCCGCGTTGCTGACGCCGCACCGCTCGCTCGGACCTCGCGGCTTTATGGTGCTGATGGCCGTGACCGGCTTCCTGTGTTTCTATTCCGGCATGCTCTTCCTCGTTGCCGGCGCCTGGCCGGTGATGGCTTTTCTCGGCCTCGACGTGGCGCTCGTCTGGTTTGCCTTCCGCATGAACTACCGCAGCGGCCGGGCCTATGAGGAAATCGGCGTCTCGCCGCAGATGGTTATCGTGCGCAGGGTTTCGCCGCGCGGCCGGACCGAGGAATTCCGCTTCGATCCACACCAGGTGCGGCTCCGTGTCGCCCGCCTCCACGACGAGGGATGCGTCCGCGTCGCGCTCTGCGGCCACGCCTCCTCCGATCACGGCGGCGAATTCGATATCGGCGGCTTCCTCAATCCTAAGGACCGGGAAAGCTTCGCCCAGGCCTTCGCCGAAGCGCTCGCCGCCGCGCGCCGGGGGATTACGTCTGTCGCCGCGCCGGCGTCCGCCCGCGCCTGAGTTCAAGGCTGAGTTCAAGGCTGAGTCCGCCCGACCCGGCGCCATCCCGATACGCTGCGTGGACAGACCGGCCCTGCCGTGACAAGAATCGGGTGGTACCGCTTCATCCGACCTCTTACCTCAGGGAAACGGACAGGAGGGTCCGCAAAGAGGTTGCGGACGGATCAGGAGCGCGATCATGGGCGAGACAGCGAGGAAGTTCATCTTGGACGGCATTTCGACAGTGGATGCCGCGACGACGCCGAGCCTTGTGGAGACAGGGCTTTGCGCCGCCAACGACTACCGCGTCGTGCGCGCCGCAATCGCTTTCATCACCGAGCATCGCCGCGACCAGCCGGGTCTTGAGGCGATCGCCGCCCACGTCGGCCTGTCGCCCGCCCACTTCCAGAAGGTCTTCACCCGCTGGTGCGGCCTGTCGCCCAAGGCGTTCCTCCAGGCACTGACGCTCGACCACGCCCGGGATCTCCTGCGCCAGTCGGCGAGCGTCCTCGACACCGCTTATGAAGTCGGCCTGTCGGGCCCCGCGCGGCTGCACGATCTCTTCGTCACCCATGAGGCGATGACGCCGGGCGAATTCAAGGCGCGCGGCGCCGGGCTGGAAATCCGCTGGGCCTTCGCGCCCTCGCCCTTCGGCATGGCGCTCGTCATGACGACGATGCACGGCCTGTGCGGCCTCGCCTTTGCCGACGAGGGCGAGGAGGAGGAGGCCTTCGCCGACATGGCCGGCCGCTGGCCGCTGGCGCGCTTCATCGAGGATCCGGCGGCGATCACGCCGGTCGCGGCGCGCATCTTCGATCCGGGCCGCTGGTCGGCGGACGTGCCACTCCGGGTGGTGCTCATCGGCTCCGATTTCGAGGTCCGTGTCTGGCAGACGCTGCTGCGCATACCGGTCGGCCGCGCCACCACCTATTCCGATGTCGCGCGCAAGATCGAGGCGCCCCGCGCCGCCCGTGCCGTTGGCGCCGCCGTCGGCCGAAACCCGATCTCCTTCGTCGTCCCCTGTCATCGTGTTCTCGGCAAGTCCGGGGCGGTAACCGGCTATCACTGGGGCTTGACGCGCAAGCGCGCCATTCTCGGCTGGGAGGCCGGCATCTCCGATCTGTAAGGGGAAAGGCTTTTCTCTCGCGATTGAGCGGGGGCCTCCGCGGGGCGGCAGCGCATGCGCGTAATCTATTTGCGCTCACGGGCCGTATCGCCCCTTAGGGGCTGGCCCTCCGCGAGGGCGCCCTGACCGGGCGGCGGCCGGTCGGCCTTGCGACCCCTTCGGGCTCGGTGAGCGTGTTACGGCATGGCCTTGCCATCCCGCATGGCGTTATGCCGGGCGTGATCCGGCATCTATTGGTGCTGGCATCGAGGAATAGTGCTGCGGCTCTGCGCCCTATCGCAACGGGCTACTGGGTCGAGAGAGGCAATGGACCCCGGGTCGAGCTCGGGGTGACGCGGAGCGCGTGTAGCATCGCCGCATCCCGCCAACAGGCCACAAGCGTGGCCCGGCCGGTCAGGCCGCGCCCGCGCAGGCCAGTGAGCGCGAGCGAACGCTCGGCCGTGAGCGAAAAAACCGCCCCTACAGCTTGCGCAGCGACACCGTCTCGATGGTGTGGTCAGGCCCCTTGCGCAGGATCAGGTCGGCGCGCTGGCGCGTCGGCAGGATGTTGCGCTGCAGATTGATCAGGTTGATCTCGTTCCACAGCGATTCGGCCCGGGCGTGGGCCTCCTCCTCGCTCAGGTGCGTGTATTTGTGAAAATAGGATTCCGGATCCTTGAACGCCGTTCGCCTCAGCCGGGCGAACCGCTCCAGGTACCAGCGCTCCAGTACCGTCTCGTCGGCGTCGATATAGATGGAAAAGTCGAGGAAGTCGGAGACGAAGGGGATTTCCTTGCCGCCGCGCGGCGCGTGGCCCGACTGCAGGATGTTGAGTCCTTCCAGGATCAGGATGTCCGGCCGGTCGACGACGACATGGTCGTCCGGAACGATATCGTAGTCGGTGTGGGAATAGATCGGCGCCTTCACCGAGCGCTTGCCGGCCTTGATGTCGGTGAGGAAATGGAGGAGCGTGCCGACGTCGAAGCTCTCGGGAAAGCCCTTGCGGCGCATCAGCCCTTCCCATTCCAGCCGGGCGTTGGGATAGAGAAAGCCGTCGGTGGTGACGAGGTCGACCTTCGGGTTGGCCGGCCAGCGGGCGAGCAGTGCCTTCAACATGCGCGATGTCGTCGATTTGCCGCTGGCGACCGATCCGGCGACGCCGATGATGAAGGGCACCTTGCCGTCGTTGGTGCCGAGGAAGCGCTGCGTCGCCTTGTGGAGGTTCTGCGTCGCCTCGACATAGAACGACAGGAGCCGCGACAGCGGCAGGTAGATCATCTCCACCTCGGCCATGGAGACCGGATCGTTGGCGCTCCTGAGCCGGCTGACGTCGTCGGGGCCAAGCGTCATCGGCGTGTCGGCCCTGAGGTGCGACCATTCCTTCTTGCTGAAGATCCGGTAGGGAGAGAGCTCGCGCTTGACGCCGGCCGGGGCCTTCCGCCCGGCCCGTTCCGGCCGCTTGCGCTTGGCGGGTGCGGGGTGTGCGGCCTTGCCGTCCTGCTCTGCGCGGGCGCCAGGCGTGTCAGCCGCGTCTGCTGTGTTGGATGCGGCCGGCGCACCGGGTATGTCGGACCAGAAAAGGCCGAAATCCGGAGCCGCAGATGGCTGAGGGCGTTTTGTCATCGCGTAATCTCGTCCGTTCCCTCCGGGGGCAGGCCTTTTTTGTCGGCGGCCATCTCACGCGGCCGTTCCTCAGACTGTCTTCAGGCGTCTGCGCGCGAGGCCTTTTCCTCAAGGCCGGTCTGGCCGGTCCGCCCGGCGAGTTCTTCCATGACGCTGGCAAGGCTCACATCGCTCGCCTCCAGTACCACCAGGAGATGGTAGAGCACGTCGGCGGCTTCCGCCCGTACGCCCTCGCGGTCGCCTTCCGCGGCGGCGATCGCCGCCTCCACCGCCTCCTCGCCAAGCTTCTTGGCGCAGCGCCCGACGCCCTTGGCGATGAGCGAGCGGGTATAGGACTTGGGATCGCCGGATCGCGCCCGCGTGGCGACGATTTTCGCGAGATCATCGAGGGTGAATGTGGTCATTCGGCAAAACCCTGGCCGATTGCAGCATGATGCCCTTGTCCGGAAAGGGTGACACGCTTTATCTCATTGTTCTTGAGGCATTTCCAGTCCGGGCGGTCATGTCGGGCCAGCCGTGCCCGGAGATCCTGTCCGCCCGGAGATTTGTCCGTAGGTCTGTCGCCTTTCCGGCAAGGCGCTCGGGCCGGTTGCGGGCCCTGATCCTAGAACAGACCGGGGACCAAAAGAAACAGGCGCCTCGAAAAAAGCCGCGCCGGAAACCCGCGCCGGAAACCCGCGATGAAAAACCCTGCCCGCCGGCAAATGGCGGCGGGGGCGTCAGCCGTCAAGGCGCATGGCCAGCCCGGCGTCGGCCATATGCCGCTTCGCCTCACCGATCGAATAGGTGCCGAAATGGAAGATCGAGGCCGCGAGGACCGCGCTGGCGTGGCCGTCGCGGATGCCCTCGACGAGATGGTCCAGGTCGCCGACGCCGCCTGAGGCGATCACCGGCACGTCGACCGCATCGGCGATGGTGCGGGTGAGCGTCAGGTCGAAACCGATCTTGGTGCCGTCGCGGTCCATGGAGGTGAGGAGAAGCTCGCCGGCGCCGAGGGCGACGACCTCGCGGGCGTAGTCGACGGCGTCGATGCCGGTGGGCTTGCGCCCGCCGTGGGTGAAGATCTCCCAGCGGTCCGGCTCGCCGTCCTTGGAAACGCGTTTGGCGTCGATGGCGACGACGATGCACTGGTTGCCGAATTTCTCCGAGGCACGGGCGACGAAGTCGCGGTCGAAGACGGCGGCGGTGTTGATCGACACCTTGTCAGCGCCGGCCTTCAGGAGCGCGCGGATGTCATCGAGGGTGCGCACGCCGCCACCGACGGTCAGCGGCATGAAGCACTGCTCCGCCGTGCGCCGGACGACGTCGAGGATCGTTCCCCGGTTCTCGTGGCTGGCGGTGATGTCGAGGAAGCAGAGCTCGTCCGCGCCCACCGCGTCATAGGCCTTGGCGGCCTCGACCGGATCGCCGGCGTCGATCAGGTCGACGAAATTGACGCCCTTGACGACACGGCCGTCCTTGACGTCGAGGCAGGGAATGACACGGGCCTTGAGCATTACGCTTGCTCCTCTTTCGCCGCCTTGATCAGCGCCAGCGCCTCTTGCGGATCGATGCGGCCGTCATAGAGCGCGCGGCCGGAGATGGCGCCTTCCAGGATCGCGCAGTCGGGCTCGACGAGCCGCTTGATGTCGTCGATGGAGGCAAGGCCGCCCGAGGCGATGACCGGGATCGAGACGGCGTTGGCCAGTTCCAGCGTGGAGGGGATGTTGAGGCCCTTCAGCACGCCGTCGCGGTCGATGTCGGTATAGATGATGGCGGCGACGCCGGCATCCTCGAACTTCTTTGCAAGGTCGATGGCGGAGAGTTCGCTCGTCTCCGCCCAGCCTTCCATCGCGACCTTGCCGCCCTTGGCGTCGATGCCGACCGCGATGCGGCCCGGATAGGCCCTGGCGGCCTCGCGGACGAGATCGGGGTCGCGTACGGCGACGGTGCCGAGGATCACCCGGCGGATGCCCTTGTCGAGCCAGGTCTCGATGCCTGCCATGTCGCGGATGCCGCCGCCGAGCTGCACCGGAATGGTGATCTCTCCGAGAACGGCCTCGACTGCGGCGGCGTTGACCGCACGGCCGGCGAAGGCGCCGTTGAGGTCGACCATGTGAAGGAAGGAAAAGCCCTGTTCCTCGAAGGCACGGGCCTGTGCCGCCGGGTCGTCGTTGAAGACGGTCGCCTCGGCCATGTCGCCGAGCTTGAGGCGCACGCACTGGCCGTCTTTCAGGTCGATAGCGGGAAAGAGGATCATGGCATTCTCGAGCGGTTGGTGGGGATTGGCGCGGGGCGCCGGAAATTACCGGCTGGCGTAAACCAGATGGCGAGAAAAGAAAAGCGGTGCCGCCCCGCCGGCCGCTTGATCTCACGATGGCCTCACGGCCATTTCACCACCGGCGGCATGGAGGAGAGGATGGAGGCGACGTTGCCGCCCGTCTTCAGTCCGAAAATCGTGCCGCGGTCGTAGAGGAGATTGTATTCCACGTAGCGGCCCCGCCGGATGAGCTGCTCCTCGCGGTCGGCCTCGCTCCAGGGCGTGAGCATGTTGGTGCGCACCAGTGCCGGATAGATGCCGAGGAAGGCGCGGCCGATATCCTGGGTGAAGGCGAAATCGGCGTCCCAGTCGCCGGAATGGAGGTAGTCGTAGAAGATGCCGCCGATACCGCGCGCCTCGCCGCGGTGCTTGAGAAAGAAATAGTCGTCGCACCAGGCCTTGTACTTGGCGTAGTCGGCGACCGCGTGAGGGGCGCAGGCGTTTTCCATCGCCTTGTGGAAGGCGATCGTGTCGGCATCTTCCTGGCTCCGCCGCCGGTCGAGCACCGGGGTCAGGTCGGCGCCGCCGCCGAACCATTGCCGCGTCGTCACCACCATGCGGGTGTTCATGTGGACGGCCGGCACATGTGGGTTCCACGGATGGACGATTAGCGAGATGCCGGAGGCCCAGAAACGGGGATCGTCGTCGGCGCCGGGGATCTGCGAGCGGAACTCCGGCGAGAATTCGCCATGAACGGCGGAGACGTGGACGCCCGCCTTTTCGAACACCCGCCCCGTCAGCATCGCCATGGTGCCGCCGCCACCCTTGGCGCCAGAAGGATCGGTACGCTCCCACGGGGTCCGTGCGAAGCGGCCAGGTGCCATTGCGCCGTTCTGTGCCGAGGCGGGGAGGTCGTCCTCAAGCGCCTCGAGCGCAGAACAGATCGCGTCGCGCAACTCGGCGAACCACGCGGTAGCGGTCTCTTTCTTTTCCTCGATGTCGGCCGGAATGGCACTCATGGCGGTAATCTCCCAGTCTTTGGCGGTGATAGCGGGTCGGAACGGATTGGGGAAGCCGCGATTCGCCGGTGCGGTGTCCTCCGCGTTGTTGTCGCCGCGCAACAGGTGGCGGTCGAAAACCCCCAATTGCGCCCGTTGCCGGTTCCAAAAGCCGCCGCGCGCGGGTATAAGTGTGACGACTTTCGGTCGGGCCGGAATTCGGATCAGAATTCGGGTCAGAATTCGTCCGGGGCCGAAACGTCCCGTCGACAATGCAGCAACGAGGAGGGAGCCGATGGAAATCCGTACCGGATCATTGTTCGTACCGGCCCCTTTGTCGTGCGCATCCCGACCTCGGCTTCTTTCCTAGCAGCCACCCCGACCTTCCTTCGTCTTTCTCGAACGCCGTTGCCGCCGCCCCGTTGCGCCGGCCATTTTCGCTCCGTCTGTCGCGGGACTTGTGATCCCGTGACATGACACGCGGAGCTATCGCGATCCACGGGTGTCATAAACCGACCGGGCTCGCGAGTTAACGTGGACTTCGTATCGACGTGGTCCGCGCCGGGGCCGGGTTCTGTCACCCGACCCAGGATTTGGAGCCAATCATGTTTCGCTGGTTTGAAAAGCTGATCGATCCGTTCCCCGCCGAGGAGCCCGAGGAGCCCTCTGCGCGGCTCCTGCCGTTTCTTTGGCACTATGCCCGTCCGGTCTGGCGCGTGCTCGCCGTCATGGCTGTCTTTTCGGCCGTCGTCGCGATCCTGGAAGTCGCGCTCTTCGGCTTCCTCGGCCGGCTGGTCGACTGGCTGTCCTCCGCCGACCGGGCGACCTTCCTCGTCAACGAAGCCTGGACGCTCACCGGCATGGGCCTCGTCATCCTGGTCCTCCTGCCGCTGATGGTGTTTCTCAATTCCGTCGTGCTGCACCAGTCGCTCGCCGGCAACTTTCCCATGGTCGTGCGCTGGCAGGCGCACCGCTACCTGCTCGGCCAGAGCCTCAGCTTCTTCCAGGACGAATTCGCCGGTCGGATCGCCACCAAGGTGATGCAGACCTCGCTCGCCGTGCGCGAAGTGGTGGTCAAGGTTGTCGACATCCTCGTCTATGTCGGCGTCTATTTCGTCGCCATGGTGGCGCTGACGGCCTCGCTCGATCTGGTGCTCGCCCTGCCTCTGGTTGCCTGGCTTGTGGCCTATGTGGGCCTGCTCACCTACTTCGTGCCCCGGCTGCGCGATATCTCCAAGGCGCAGGCCGACGCGCGCTCCACGATGACCGGTCGCATCGTCGATTCCTACACCAACATCGGCACCGTGAAGCTCTTCTCCCACACTGACCGGGAAGTCGACTATGCCCGCGACGGCATGAACAGTTTCCTCGGCACCGTTTATCGCCAGATGCGGTACGTCACCTGGTTCCAGGTCGGACTCTACACGCTGAACAGCCTTCTGGTATTCGGCACCGGCGCGCTCGGCATCTCGCTCTGGCTCGGCGGAACGCTCGGTCCCGGCGCGCTCGCCGTCGCCATGGGTCTCGTCCTCCGCCTCAACGGCATGTCGCAGTGGATCATGTGGGAAGTTTCCGCCCTCTTTGAGAACATCGGCACCGTGCAGGACGGCATCGGCACGCTCGCCCGCCCGCAGACTGTGCTCGATGCGCCGGAGGCACGTCCCCTCGTTGTCACGGCGGGCGGTATCGATTTCCGCCACATGAGCTTCCATTACGGCAAGGAGGGCGGCGTCATCGAGGACCTGTCTCTGTTGATCCGGCCGGGCGAGAAGATCGCCCTCGTCGGCCGCTCCGGCGCCGGCAAGTCGACATTGGTCAACGTCCTCCTGCGCTTCCATGACCTGGAGGGCGGCGAGATCCTGATCGACGGCCAGAACATCGCCGGCGTCGGGCAGGCCTCGCTGAGGCGGGCCATCGGCATGGTGACGCAGGACACCTCGCTGCTTCACCGCTCGGTGCGCGACAACATCCTCTACGGCCGGCCGGACGCCAGCGAGGAGGAGGTCATCGCCGCGGCGAAGAAGGCCGAGGCGCATGAATTCATCCTCGGCCTCGTCGATTCCCATGGACGTACCGGCTATGACGCCCAGGTCGGCGAACGTGGCGTGAAGCTGTCCGGCGGTCAGCGTCAGCGGATCGCCATCGCCCGCGTGCTCTTGAAGAACGCGCCGATCCTGGTGCTCGACGAGGCGACCTCGGCGCTCGATTCCGAGGTCGAGGCGGCGATCCAGCAAAGCCTCTACGCGCTGATGGAGGGAAAAACCGTGATCGCCATCGCCCACCGGCTGTCGACGATCGCGGCAATGGACCGGCTGGTCATCATGGATAAGGGCGCCATCGTCGAGGAGGGCACCCACGACGCCCTCATCGACAAGGGCGGGCTCTATGCGAGTCTGTGGGCACGTCAGTCCGGCGGCTTCCTCGTCGAGGACGAGGCGGCCGCGGAATAAACCGTGAGCCGTCGCCCCTTTCAAAGGGGTGGCGGCGTCGGTCTGGGCAGACTGCTTGCAGGCTTGTCGAGGGGGCCGGCGCCTGAACTCACCGTGCGAGGCAACGCCGCGTGCGCGACAGTCGTTCAGAGCGCTGCGGCGATCTCTTCCACGATCCGCGCCGCCGCGCCGCGCCGGTCTTCGGCGGCGAGAACCGGCCGGCCGACTACGAGATAATCCGACCCGGCACGAATGGCGTCCGCTGGCGTCGCGATACGCTTCTGGTCGCCCGCCGCCGATCCCGCCGGCCGGATGCCGGGCGTGACGAGGACAAGATCCGGGCCGACGATGGGCCGGAGCGTTGCCGCCTCGCGCGGCGAGCAGACGATGCCGCCCATGCCGGCGGCGCGCGCGTCGGCGCCGCGCCGGGCGACGAGGTCGGCGACTGTTGTCCCGGCGTAGCCGGCATCGGAAAGGTCCGCCTCGTCCATCGAGGTCAGCACCGTGACGCCGAGGAGGCCGAGGGGCGCGTCCCCCTTCGCCTTCACCGCCGCGCGCATGGCCTTCGGATAGGCGTGAAGCGTGACGAAGGTCATGCCCATGTGGACGATGTTCTCAATCGCCTTTTCAATGGTGTTGTCGATGTCGAGGAGCTTGACGTCGAGGAAGATCCGGTGGCCCTCGGCGGCGAGCGCGCGGGCAAGGTCGAGCCCGCCGGCGAACTGCAGCTGCATGCCGATCTTGTAGACACCGACGGCGCCGGCCGTCTCGGCGACGATTGCACGCGCGTCCGCCACCGTCGGCACGTCGAGCGCGACGATGAGGCGGTCGGTCGGGGTTTCGGGCTTCAGCGACATGGAGGGCTCCGTGGGGTAGGGCGCCGTGTGGTTCCGGGCAACGATCAAGGGCAAGGGCAAGGGCAAGGGCAAGGGCATGGCGATCCGTGGGATCGATAAGCCTTTAGCAGACCGGAAAGGATTTGGGGATCGCGCGGTGGCGATTTTCTCTGCCCGCCTGCGAGACGCTACCGGCCGGCCGGCGGTGTGCCAACGGCATCGTCCGCGGCCAGCAGGCGGCTCAGGGCGGGGGCGTCGAGGAGCGTCACGACCCCGCGGGCGCTTGTCACAAGGCCGGCGGCGGCGAAGCGGGCCATGTGGCGGCCGACGACCTCGCGGGTGGTGCCGATCTGCGCGGCGATTTCCTGCTGGGTATTGCGGACCGTCCCCTCCGAGGAGGCCCGCAGCAGGAGATAGCCGATCAGGCGCTGGTCGACGGTCTGGGCCGCGCGCTCCTCCAGCGACGACATCAGCCCGAAGACGGCGGAGGAAAGGGCGCGCACCGTGAGGTCCTGGATCGACGGCTCGCTGGCGAAGAGCGAGCGGAAGGCAATCCCCGGCAGAGTGCCGACGACCGTTTCGGCCTCGGCTTCCACACAGGCGGGATAGAGCAGGTCGCTGAACAGCGCATTCAGGGCAAGGACGCAGGTGTCGCCCGGCTCGATGCGATAAAGCGTTGCTTCGCGGCCGTTGGGAACCAGGGTAAAGACGCGCAGCGCGCCTTCCAGCACGAAATAGGCGCCGGAAACGCGGTCGCCCCGCTCGATGACCTGTTCGCCGCGCGCGAAGCGCTTGCGGATCAGACGGTCGGCGAAGAGTGCGCGCCCGGCGGGACTGAGGGGCTCGGCGAGGGTTTTGGCGATGGTCTCGTTCTGGCGGTCCACGGAGAACGCCCCCTTTTTTCTGCCGGTCGCCGGATCGGTGGTGATTGGAGCACCGATCCGGCGACGCGGTCAATCGTCGCGTCGTTGCGCTGTCACTGCAGCGCGGCGACGGCCTCGGCGGTGGTCAGGACGCCATTGGCGATCATGCTGTAGTTGACGAGCGCGGCGGCGTAGGCCTCTTCGCCGGGGGCGGCGACAGCATCCTTCACGACATAGACCCGGAAGCCGTTCTCCATCAGCGCGCGCATGTGGGAATCGACGCACAGGTTGGCGACGAGGCCGCCGAGGATGACGGTGTCGACGTCATGCGCGCGCAGCTGATAGATCAGGTCGTTGCTCTCCGGCCCGTACATCTTGTGCGGCGCGACGATGAGGGTCTTGCCGTCGTTGATGTATGTCTTGAAGGGCGCGTAGAAGTCGGCGCCGGTGCCCTCGATGTCGGCCGGATCGAGTGATTTGCTGTAGAGTGCCTTCATGTCGAGGAGCTGGCGCTGCAGGGCGCCGGCCCCCGTCCAGTCGACATCGCGCCCGGTGTAGACGAGCGGATCGACGGCGAGCACGACGTTCGCGCTCTTCGACGTCTTCATCAGCAACTCGATGTTGGCGATCGTTCCCAGCTTTTCCATGTTCGGGGCGACGAGGCCATAGAGCTTGCCGTTCTCGGCGAGGAAATCGTTCTGGGGATCGGCGATGACGATCGCGGTGTGCGTCTTGTCGAACACGGGTGTCTCCGCCGCCGCGGCGGAAAGGGCGCCGAAGGCAAGGCCGGTGGCGGTCAGAAGGCTGAGCAGGATCTTGGTCATGATCGTATTCCTTGCAGGACATTGAAAGACGTCCGTTGGATACGGCCCCGGCGCGCCGGCTTCTGTAACCTGGGATACCGTTGCCGGACTTTTCCCGGCGCGCGCGAGGTCTGCCCCCATTCCCCTCGCCCCGCGCCCCTGCTAAAAGAGCGCGTTCAGGCAAGAGGGAAGATCATGCGGACCGCCAAAGTCACCCGCACCACCAAGGAAACCGACATCTCCGTCGAGGTGAACCTCGACGGCACCGGCAGCTATGACGTCAAGACCGGCATCGGCTTCTTCGACCACATGCTGGAACAGCTCGCCCGTCACGGCATGCTCGACCTGACGGTGAGGGCGGACGGCGACCTCCATATCGACATGCACCACACCACCGAGGATGTCGGCATCGCGCTCGGCCAGGCGGTGAAGACCGCGCTCGGTGACATGGCCGGCATCACCCGCTATGCCGATGTGCACCTGCCGATGGACGAGACGCTGACGCGCGCCGCGATCGACGTCTCCGGCCGGCCCTTCCTCGTCTTCGACGTGGCGTTTCCCAAGGCCAAGATCGGCGAGTTCGACACCGAGCTCTTCGAGGAGTTCTTCCGCGCCTTCGCCTTCAACGCCGGCATCACGCTCCATGTGGCGAACCTTTACGGCGTTAACGCGCACCATATCGCGGAGAGTTCCTTCAAGGCGCTCGCGCGCGCGCTCCGGGCGGCCGTCGAGATCGACCCGCGCCGCGCCGGTGCCATTCCCTCCACCAAGGGGCAGCTCGGGGGCTGAAGCGTCGATGACGACCTATCGGGTCATGCTGCCGCCGCCGGCGGGCGATGCGGAAGGGGAGGCCGAGGACGCGGTCTTCCTGAAGGATCGTTTCGTCTTCTGGGCCTTCCTCGTGCCGCTTCTGTGGCCGCTTTTCCAGGGCCTCTGGCTGGTGTTCTGCGGCGTCCTCGCCGTCATGGTTCTCCTCGCGGTGCTGGCCTTCGCCGCCGGACCGCTCGTTGCCGAAATCGCCGCCACGCCCCTCTCGATCCTCTTTGCCCTCGAGGCCAACAGCCTTCGCGCCTGGACGCTGTCGCGGCGCGGCTGGCGTGATGCCGGCATCGTCACCGCCGACACGCGCCATGAGGCCGAGCGCCGTTTCTTCGCTGCCCTTGCCGCCGGCAAGGTCGTGCCCCTTCCAGGGCGGGTGAAGGCATCGGGTGGACCGCACGACGCGGCCGGCGATGATGATGTCCTCGGGCTTTTCCCCGCGCCGGAAGGGCGTTAAGACGAAGTCCTCCGGCGAGGCCCCCGCCCCGCCATTCCCATTGCTCGAAAACGCTGCGCCCCGCAGCCATGGAGAGACGGTCATGACGACGGCCACGGTGGCGATCATCGACTATGGATCCGGCAACCTGCACTCGGCGCAAAAGGCGTTCGAGCGGGCTGCCCGCGACCATATGCTGCCTGTGGAAATCCGCGTCACGGACGATCCTGCCGTCGTGGCCGTCGCCGATCGCGTGGTGCTGCCGGGCGTCGGTGCCTTTGCCGATTGCCGCGCCGGCCTTTTCGGCGTCGATGGTATGGTCGAAGCACTGAGCGAGGTGGTCATCACCAAGGGCCGGCCGTTCCTCGGTATCTGCGTCGGCATGCAGCTGATGGCGACGCGCGGCCTTGAACACGGCGTGACTGAGGGGTTCGGCTGGATCGGCGGCGAAGTGACGAAAATCACGCCGGCCGATCCGGCGCTGAAGATCCCGCACATGGGCTGGAACACCATCACGCTGACCCGCGAGCATCCGGTCTTCGCCGGCATCGAGACGGGGCCGACCGGGCTCCATGCCTATTTTGTCCACTCCTACCACCTGGAGGTGGCCGAGCGGGCCGAACTCCTCGCCGAGGCCGACTATGGCGGCAAGATCACCGCCGCGGTCGGCCGCGACAATCTCGTCGGCACCCAGTTTCACCCCGAAAAGAGTCAGGCCCTCGGCCTCGCCCTCATCGCCAACTTCCTCGGCTGGAAGCCGTAACGAGGGTCCCGACACAGAAACGCCACGCGCAAGAGGCGCACGGCGTGAACAACGGTGAGCGAAATACGGGACTGCCGAAGATCGGTGTGGCGCCGATTCGGATGACGGCTGTCAGTGCCGCATCGGCGCGTCTTTGCGCCGCAGGCGGACCACCACGTCAATGCGGGTGATTTCCATGCCCTCCGGCGGCTGCGGCAGCGATTCGATGTGCATGCTCTCGCCCGGCACGTCGATCACGTCCTCTTCGCCCTCGACGAAGAAATGGTGATGCTCGGAGGTGTTGGTGTCGTAGAAGGCGCGGCTGTTGTCGACCGTCAGCTCGCGCAGGAGACCGGCGCGCGTGAACTGGTTGAGCGTATTGTAGACGGTGGCGAGCGAAACCGGGATATCGGCGGCGATCGCGTCGGCATGCAGCTGTTCGGCCGAAAGGTGACGGTTGCCGTTGCCATAGAGCAACAGGGTCAGCGCGATCCGCTGGCGCGTCGGTCGCAGCCCGGCGGTCCTCAGCATCTGAGTCGCCCCCACTTCGTCGTCGGCAGATTTCAGGATGTCGGCCGCCCGGGCCATGCCACGATATGCCATTTCGACTCTGATTTCGTTTGTTCAGCAGCGCATGTTGCCACGCGCCACGTTGGGAGTATGACGGGAAATACTGGAAAATATAATAGTAAGCCAAGGGCCTTATTGCAATATCGGGGTTTTCCGCGTGTCGTCCCGATCGCACGCCGGCTCGCGCCCTGTCGGCTTTATGGCAACTTGCGCCGGGCTCGACCCCGGGGAGGATACGCGAACGGCCCTTTCTTCCTGCCGTGCACGTGTGATAGGAAGGCCGGGACTAAGCGACGGACAAAACTTCAGCAGCGCGGTAAATCTGCGCGCTTTTCAAAGAGATACGGAATTTAGCATGGAAGAACGCCGCTCCAGCTACGGCTATGACGATCTGCTTACCTGCGCAAGAGGCGAGCTGTTCGGTGCGGGCAACGCGCAGCTGCCGCTGCCGCCGATGCTCATGTTCGACCGCATCACCTCGATCTCCGAGGACGGCGGTGAAAACGGCAAGGGCGGGATCCGCGCGGAATACGACATCAAACCGGACCTGTGGTTCTTCGCCTGCCATTTCCAGGGCGACCCGGTGATGCCCGGCTGTCTTGGCCTCGACGCGCTCTGGCAGATGCTCGGTTTCTTCCTCGGCTGGCTTGGGTCCCCGGGCAAGGGGCGCGCCCTTTCGGTCGGCGAGGTAAAGTTCTCCGGCATGGTCACGCCGGATGTGAAGACGGTTGAATACGGCGTCGATCTGAAGCGCGTTCTGCGCTCCAAACTGGTGCTCGGCATTGGCGACGGCTGGTTGAAGGCCGACGGCGAGACCATATACAAGGCCAAGGACCTGCGGGTGGGGCTCTTCACGAGCTGAATCGGCGGGTTCGAAGCGGCGCGGCGCGGGTCCCTGCAACGGACCGGCCGGCGCCGGTGCCGACCGGCAAGCGGGGCGAAGCCTGTCCGGTCGGGCTCCGGCCTGCCATCGCGGCGCCACACGAACACAGACAGGACAGGGAATCGCAATGAGACGGGTGGTCGTGACGGGCATGGGCATCGTGTCGCCCATTGGCAACAACACCCAGGAGGTGATGGCGTCGCTTCGCGAGGGGCGTTCCGGCATCGTCAAGGCGGATGATTACGCCGAACTGGGCTTCCGCTGCCGGGTACACGGCGCGCCGACCCTCGATCCCTTCGAGGTGCTCGACCGCCGCGCCACCCGGTTCATGGGCACGGGCGCGGCATGGAACTATATTTCCATGCAGGAAGCGATTGCCGACGCCGGCCTGGAAGACAATGAGATCTCCAACGAGCGCACCGGCCTCATCATGGGGTCTGGCGGCCCGTCGACCAAGGCAATCGTCGCCGCCGCCGACGTGACGCGGGAGAAGGGACCAAGGCGCATCGGCCCGACCGCCGTGCCCAAGGCGATGTCGTCGACCAATTCGGCGACGCTCGCCACGCCGTTCAAGATTCATGGCGTCAACTATTCGATCTCGGCGGCCTGTGCCACCACCAATATCTGCATCGGCAATGCGGCCGAGCTGATCCAGTGGGGCAAGCAGGACGTGATGTTCGCCGGCGGCGGGGAGGAACTCGACTGGACGTTGTCCAACCTCTTCGATGCCATGGGCGCCATGTCGTCGAATTTCAACGAGACGCCCGAGACTGCCTCGCGGCCCTACGACAAGAACCGCGATGGCTTCGTTATCGCCGGTGGCGGCGGGGTCCTCGTCCTGGAGGAACTGGAGCACGCCAAGGCGCGCGGCGCCAAGATCTACGCCGAGATCGTCGGTTACGGCGCGACCTCGGACGGCTATGACATGGTCCAGCCCTCCGGCGAGGGCGGCGAGCGCTGCATGCGGCTGGCGATGTCGACGGTCAAGGCGCCGGTCGATTACATCAATCCGCACGCCACATCGACGCCGATCGGCGACAGCCGCGAGATCGACGGCATCCGCGCCGTCTTTGGCGACAAGGTGCCGCCGATTTCCGCCACCAAGGCGCTGTCGGGCCATTCGCTGGGTGCGGCGGGCGTGCATGAGGCGATCTATTCGCTGCTGATGATGCAGGGCGATTTCATCGCCGCCTCGGCGCATATCGAGGAACTCGACGAGGAGTTCGCCGATCTGCCGATCGTGCGCGAGCGTGTCGACAATGCCGGCCTGAACTGCGTTCTGTCCAACGGCTTCGGCTTCGGCGGGACCAACGCGTCGCTTGTCTTCCAGCGTTATGCCGCCTGAACGGCGCGCGTCTTTTCGGGTAGAGGGGATCGAACCATGGACGGGCTCATGAAGGGTAAGCGGGGCCTCGTCATGGGCGTCGCCAACGATCACTCCATCGCCTGGGGCATTGCCAAGCGCCTGTCGGAGGCCGGCGCGGAGCTGGCCTTCACCTATCAGGGCGATGCTTTCGGCAAGCGCGTGCGGCCGCTCGCCGAAAGCGTCGGCTCCAGCCTGCTGCTGCCCTGCGACGTGGAGGATACCGCCTCCGTCGACGCCGTCTTCGAGGCGCTGAAGGCGGAGTGGGGATCGATCGACTTTCTCGTCCACGCCGTGGCCTTCTCCGACAAGAAGGAGCTGAAGGGCCGCTACGCCGACACCTCGCGGGAAAATTTCTCCCGCACCATGCTGATTTCCTGCTACTCGTTCGTCGAGGTCGCCCGCCGCGCCGCCGCCCTGATGGCGGAGGGCGGCGCGATGATCACGCTGACTTACGGCGGATCGACCCGCGTCATGCCGAACTACAACGTCATGGGCGTGGCCAAGGCGGCGCTGGAATCCTCCGTCCGCTATCTGGCGATGGACTATGGCCTCGACGGCATCCGCATCAACGCCATTTCCGCCGGGCCGGTGCGCACGCTCGCCGGCTCCGGCGTCACCGACGCCCGGCTGATGTTCAACTATCAGTCCAAGCATTCGCCGCTCGGTCGCACGGTGACGCTCGGCGAGATCGGCGGCACGGCCCTCTACCTTCTCTCCGATCTCTCCACCGGAGTTACCGGTGAGGTGCATTTCGTCGATTCCGGCTACAATATTGTATCGATGCCGCGCCTCGGTGAACTGAAGGCGGAAGAGCGCCGCGAGGTGGCGGAAAAGACTCACGAAACCGAAGGCCAGTCCGACGCGGCGCAGTGACGACCGCCGGGAGGTCGGCGATCGAAGCAAGCGCGCACGTCCGCTGGACGGCCGAAACTCCGCAGGTGCGCCGATGACTTCCCACGCCACGGACAAGCTGATCGCCCGCCTGCCCAAGGCCGAGCTCCACTGCCACATCGAGGGGACCTTCGAGCCGGAGTTGATGGTCGCCATCGCCGAACGCAACGGCATCGCGCTCCCCTACGCCTCGGTCGATGACCTGCGCCGGGCCTATGATTTCGCCGATCTGCAGGCATTCCTCGACCTCTATTACCAGGGCATGAATGTCCTGCAGACCGAGGAAGACTATTTCGACCTAACACACGCCTATATCGAGCGCTGCGTTGCCGACAACGTCGTCCACACCGAGATTTTCTTCGACCCGCAGGGGCACACGGCGCGCGGCGTGCCGTTCAAGACGGTGCTCGACGGCATCGCCGGCGCGCTGAAATACGCCGAGGCGCGCTACGGCGTCACCTCCCGGCTCATCCTGTCGTTCCTGCGCCATCTGAGCGAGGAGGACGGCTTCCGCACGCTCAAGGAAGCCGAGCCCTATCTCGGCCATTTCGTCGCCGTCGGGCTCGACAGTTCCGAGGTCGGCCATCCGCCCTCGAAGTTCTCCCGCCTCTTCGCCCGCTGCCGCGAAATGGGGCTGAAACTGGTCTGCCACGCCGGTGAGGAAGGCCCGCCTGACTACGTCCGCGAGGCGCTCTTTGATCTCGGCGTCGACCGTATCGACCATGGCAACCGGGCGATGGAGGATGCCGATCTCGTCGCCGATCTCGCCCGCCGCCAGGTGCCGCTCACCAATTGCCCGCTGTCCAACCTCTCGCTCTGCGTCATCGACCGGATGGCGGCGAGCCCGGTCAAGGCACAGCTCGACGCCGGCCTCCTCGTCACCGTCAATTCCGACGACCCGGCCTATTTCGGCGGCTACATCAACGCCAACTACCGCGCGCTCGCCCACGCGCTCGCGCTGTCGCCGGACGAAATCAGGCAACTGGCCCGCAACAGCTTCACCGCCGCCTTCCTCGACCCCCTCGACAAGGTTCGCCACATCGAGGCCGTCGACGCGGTCTGAGCGAGACAACCGCCGGTCCGGAGGACGGTTCCGCTCTGGACAGAACCCGCGCAACGTGGCACTTCACCGGCAATGCCAATGCGGGGATTTCCATGGGGTTTCTGGTCAAGATCTGCGGTCTGAGGGACGAGGCGGCGCTCGATGCCGCGCTTGAGGCCGGCGCCGACATGATCGGCCTCGTCGTCTTCCCGCCGAGCCCGCGCCATCTCGACCCCGCGCGCGCCCGCGATCTGGCGGCCCGTGCCCGCGGCCGCGCCGGGATCGTCGCCCTCACCGTCGATGCCGACGATGCACTGATGGATGCCATCGTCGAGACCGTCCGGCCCGATGTCCTGCAGCTCCACGGCATGGAAAGCCCTGAGCGCACGGCGGATCTTGCCCGCACGCACGGCCGGCCGGTGATGAAGGCGCTTGGCATCTCGACAGCCGGAGACGTTGCCCGCGCCGCCGATTATGCCCCCCATTGCGCCCGTCTTCTCTTCGATGCCAAGCCGCCGAAGGATGCGACCCGGCCCGGCGGTCTGGGCAAGGCCTTCGACTGGCACCTGCTCGAGGCGCTTGACCCGGCCGCCCGCTTCATGCTTTCCGGTGGGTTGGATGCGGCAAGCGTCGCCGCCGCGATCGCGGCGACGCGGTGCGAGGGCGTCGATGTTTCCTCCGGGGTGGAATCCGCGCCCGGGGTCAAGGACCCGGACAGGATCCGGGCGTTCGTTGCCGCGGCCCGCGAGGCCGCGGCTCTAAGGAGTGTATCGTGACCACCCAGGCCAATACCTTGCGTTCGGGCCCCGACGACCGGGGCTTCTTCGGCATGTTCGGCGGCCGTTTCGTCGCCGAGACGCTGATGCCGCTGATCCTCGATCTGGAAAAGGCCTGGGAAAAGGCGAAGGCCGATCCCGCCTTCGCCGCCGAGCTCGCCGATCTTTCCAGCCATTACGCCGGCCGGCCGAGCCCGCTCTATTTCGCCGAGCGGCTGACCGAGCATCTGGGCGGCGCGAAGATCTACTTCAAGCGCGACGAGCTGAACCACACTGGCAGCCACAAGATCAATAACACGCTCGGCCAGATCCTCCTCGCCCGCCGCATGGGCAAGACCCGTATCATCGCCGAGACCGGCGCCGGCCAGCACGGCGTGGCGACGGCGACGGTCTGCGCCCGCTTTGGCCTGCCCTGCGTCGTCTACATGGGCGCGACGGACGTGGAGCGGCAGAAGCCCAACGTCTTTCGCATGAAGCTCCTCGGTGCCGAGATCAAGCCGGTCACATCCGGCGCCGGCACCCTGAAGGACGCTATGAACGAGGCGCTGCGCGACTGGGTCACCAATGTGGAATCGACCTACTACCTGATCGGCACCGCCGCCGGCCCGCACCCCTATCCGGAGATGGTGCGGGACTTCCAGTCGGTCATCGGCACGGAGGCGAAGGAGCAGCTTCGGGAAATGGAAGGCCGTCTGCCGGACGCGCTCGTTGCCTGCGTCGGCGGCGGGTCGAACGCCATCGGCCTCTTCCATCCCTTCCTCGACGATCGGGACGTCGCGATCTACGGCGTCGAGGCGGGCGGGCGCGGCCTTGAGGGCGACGAGCACTGCGCCTCTCTGACCGCCGGCCGGCCGGGAGTCCTCCACGGCAACCGCACCTACCTTCTCCAGGACGGAGACGGCCAGATCAAGGAAGGTCATTCGATCTCCGCCGGCCTCGACTATCCCGGCATCGGGCCGGAGCATTCCTGGCTGAAGGAGACCGGCCGTGTCACCTATGTGCCGGCGACCGACGACGAGGCGCTGGAGGCCTTCCAGCTCTGCACCAGGCTCGAGGGAATCATACCGGCGCTGGAGCCGGCTCATGCGCTTGTCCATGTCATGAAGCTCGCGCCGCAGATGGACAAGGACCAGATCATCGTGATGAACATGTGCGGCCGTGGCGACAAGGACGTCTTCGCCGTCGCCGGCTACCTCGGCGCGGAGATTGAATGATGATGGAGACCCGCATCGATCGCCGCTTCGCCGCCCTGAAGGACGAGGGCCGTCCCGCCCTCGTCACCTTCGTCATGGCCGGCGACCCGGACTATGAGACCGCGCTTTCGGTGGTGAAGGCGCTGCCGAAGGCCGGCGCCGACGTCATCGAGCTCGGCATGCCTTTTTCCGATCCGATGGCCGACGGCCCGTCGATTCAGCTTGCCGGCCAGCGCGCCCTGAAGGGCGGCCAGACGCTGAAGAAGACGCTCGATCTCGTCCGCGCCTTCCGCGCTGACGACAACGAAACGCCGATCGTGCTGATGGGCTACTACAATCCGATCTATATTTACGGCAACGAGGTGTTCCTGAATGATGCCAGGGAGGCTGGCGTCGACGGCCTGATCATCGTCGATCTGCCGCCCGAGGCCGATGACGAGCTGTGCCTGCCCGCCGTCAACGCCGGCGTCAACTTCATCCGGCTCGCCACCCCGACGACCGATGATCACCGCCTGCCCGCCGTCCTCGCCAATACCTCGGGCTTCGTCTACTACGTCTCGATCCTCGGCATCACCGGCTCGGCCGCGCCCGATACCGGCAAGGTCGCCGAGGCTGTCGCCCGCATCAAGCGGAAGACGGATCTCCCCGTGGCCGTCGGTTTCGGTGTGCGTTCGGCCGAACAGGCCCGCGCCATCGGCTCCGTCGCCGACGGTGTCGTCGTCGGTTCCGCGCTTGTGGAAGCGGTGAGGACGAGCCTTGACGCCGAGGGGCGCGGAACACCGGCGACGCCGGAGGCTGTCGCCGCGCTCGTCGGTGAGCTGGCGAAGGGCGTTCGTGCCGCCGCGCGCGACGCTGCCGAATAGCCGATAAGGGCAGTCCCCGGGGAGTTGCCCGGCCTGTCGGATAGGACTAGTTTGCGCACATGCCTGCCGGGCGGCGGCCGGATCCCGATATCCGCCTCCGCCGGCAGAAAGCCGATATGACCGGCGAATGCGCAGCCGGAACGACCGGGCGGAAAGTCGGTAGGCTTTCCAGGCCGGAACCCGCTGCGGAGCGATGAGGCAAGGCGGCGTGCCTTTTGAGAAGGCGTGCCCGCGCCGTGTCGCCGACAACCGCCTAGACAGAAACGGATAGAGCCCCGTGAACTGGATAAACACCGTCGTCCGTCCGAAGATCCGCAACCTTCTCGCCAAGCGGGAAGTGCCGGAAAACCTCTGGATCAAATGTCCGGAGACCGGCGAGATGGTCTTCCACCGCGATCTGGAAGCCAACAACTGGGTTATTCCCTCGTCCGGCCACCACATGCGCATGCCGGCGGTGAAGCGCCTCGACATGGTGCTCGGCGAGGGCGAATGGGAATCCGTGGAAACGCCGGAAGTGGCGGTCGATCCGCTGAAGTTCCGCGACGAGCGCCGCTATACCGATCGCCTGAAGGACGCCAAGGCCAAGACCGGCCGGCCCGATGCGGTCATCACCGCGCGCGGTGCGATCGACGGACTCGGCGTCGTTGCCGCCGTCCAGGACTTCGCCTTCATGGGAGGCTCGCTCGGCATGGCCGCCGGCGAGGCGCTGATCGCCGGGATGGAGCTGGCGGTGGCGGAAAGCCGGCCGTACATTCTCTTCGTCTCCTCCGGCGGTGCGCGCATGCAGGAAGGCATCCTGTCGCTGATGCAGATGCCGCGCACGACCGTTGCCGTCGCCGAACTGAAGGACGCGGGCCTGCCCTATGTCGTCGTGCTGACCAATCCCACGACCGGCGGCGTCACCGCGTCCTACGCCATGCTCGGCGATGTCCATATCGCCGAACCCGGCGCGCTCATCGGCTTCGCCGGCCCGCGTGTCATCGAACAGACCATCCGCGAAAAGCTGCCGGAAGGCTTTCAGCGCGCCGAATATCTGCTCGAACATGGCATGGTCGACATGGTGGTGGAGCGCGGCGAGCTGAAGCAGACACTTGGCCGGCTTTGCCGTATGCTGATGAAGCTGCCGGCCGCCGCGCCGGCATCGACGCCCCCTGCGCCCGCGCCGGAAACGGTCGAGGCGTCGGTGGATGCGGACGAAGAGACGCTGGCTGGCGAGGCCACCGCGCCGACATCGGCCGCGGCGCCGGAAAAATCCGCCGAGGCGGCGGCTGTCGCCGCCCCCCCTGCTGAGGCCGGGGACTCCAAGGCCGGAGACTCCTGAACCCGAGAAGCCAAGGCCTGATCCCCCGGAGGATGAAATCCCGAGACTTGAAATCCCCGGGGCCTGGCCGGCCCGTTGCCGCCGTTCCGTTACAGCGGCCGCATTCTACCGGACCTCACGATGATCACGGATCGTGCGTTCCCCGCGCGGTCCGTCTTTTCCAAGGATCGCCTTTTCCGCGATGACTGACGCCAGCATTATCCTTGAGCGTCTGATGGCGCTTCACCCCAGGAAGATCGACCTGTCGCTCGACCGGATGCGACGCATCCTCGCCGTGCTCGACCATCCCGAGCGACGCCTGCCACCGGTCATCCACATTGCCGGCACCAACGGCAAGGGCTCGACCTCGGCGACGTTGCGTGCCGTGCTGGAGGCGGCCGGCAAGGCGGTTCACGTCTATACCTCGCCTCATCTGGTCCGGTTCAACGAGCGTATCCGCCTTGGCCGCGCCGGCCATCCGGACGCCGGCGCGCTGGTTGACGACGAGGCCCTCGCCGCCGCGCTCGCCCATGTCGAGGCCGCCAACGCCGGCGCCTCGATCACCATCTTCGAGATCACAACCGCCACTGCGCTTCATCTCTTTGCGGAAAATCCCGCCGATGTGCTGATCCTGGAAACCGGGCTCGGCGGCCGGCTCGACGCGACCAACGTGGTGGATAAGCCGCTGGCCAGCGTGATTACCCCGATCTCCCATGATCACGAATCCTATCTCGGCACGACGCTGGCGGCGATTGCCGGCGAAAAGGCCGGCATCATCAAGTCCGGCGTTCCCGTCATCGCCGCGCCGCAGACCGACGAGGTCGCCGCCGTGCTGGAAAATGCCGCGGCCCGCGCCCGCGCGCCCTTCGTCCTCGGCGGCCAGGACTGGACCGTTCACGAGGAGCGTGGCCGGCTCGTCTACCAGGATGAGGCGGGGCTTCTCGATCTCCCCGCGCCGCGGCTCCTCGGCGCCCATCAGTATGTCAATTCCGGCCTTGCGGTCGCGGTGCTGCGCGCCACAGGCCTTCAGCCCGATGCCGCCGCGCTGGAGGCGGGCTTCCTCGCCGTCGACTGGCCGGCGCGCCTGCAGCGGCTCACCCAGGGCGATCTCATCGAAGCGGCGCCTCAGGGTGCCGACATCTGGCTGGACGGTGGTCACAACCCGGCCGCCGGCCAGTGCATCGCCACCGTCATGGCCGACCTGGAGGACCGCTCCCCGCGCCCGCTCGTCCTCATCTGCGGCATGCTGAAGACGAAGGACAATGCCGGCTTCCTGCAGCCCTTCGCCGGCCTCGCCCGCTCCGTTATGACGGTACCGATCGCCGGCGTGGAGGCGAGCATGGACGCGGAGGATCTGGCCGACGAGGCGCGCGAGGCCGGCCTGCCGGCCGAGGCGTTCGCCAGCGTTGAGGATGCGCTTATGACCCTCACCGGCGAGCCCTTCGACCAGCCGCCGCGGATCCTCATCTGCGGTTCGCTCTATCTTGCCGGCACGGTGCTCGCCGCCAACGGCACGCCGCCGCAATAAGGCGCGCCACCGACCTGCGGAGCTGCTCGGTGAAAAGGTGAGGGGCCTTGCGGACAAGACAACGCGTGTGAAACACCAAGATAAAGCATGTTTCCCGTCTCAGGCGAAGCACGACATGCTTTGGGATCAACAGGCGAATGACAGCAACAAAAGTGGAAGCCCGCGCCGGGATTGCGTTTTTCGGCCCCTTCCGCCATAACCGGCCGACCCGTCTCGGCAAAAGTTTTCAGGACGTCTCTATCCATGGCATTTTTCGGTAAGCACGGCACCCTTTGGCGCGCGTCTCGTTCGCCGAAAACGCTTTTCATGGCCGGGGTCTGGTACGTGCTCGGCAAGAAGATGCGGGCGCGCAACATGGTGCGCCGGGTCTTTCCCGTTCTCGGCTTCCAGCAGCAGAACGCGCTTAACGCCAACCGCATCTGCGAAGCCCATGCGGCTGTCTCGGCCGAGGAGGAAAAGGCCATGCGCGAGGCAATTCGCGCCATGGTCGAGCCGCCGCTGATCTCCATTATCATGCCGGTTTACAATACCGACGAACACTATCTGCGCGTTGCCATCCGCTCTATTCGCGAGCAGATCTATCCCCATTGGGAGCTGTGCATCGCCGATGACGCTTCGCCGTCGCCGCACGTGCGCCGGGTGCTGGAGGAGGAAGCCGAGGCCGACAATCGCATCCGCGTCCTCTATCGCAAGGTCAATGGCCACATCTCGCGCGCCAGCAATACCGCCCTGTCGATCGCCACCGGCACCTTCGCCGCCTACATGGACCATGATGACGAGTTGCCGCGCCACGCCCTCTACCATGTGGCCAAGGCCATCGAGGATCATCCGACCGTCGATCTGATCTATTCGGACGAGGACAAGATCCTCGAGGATGAAAGCCTGGAAGGGCCGCATTTCAAGCCGGACTGGAACGAGGAACTTCTGCTGACGCAGAACTACGTCAACCACCTCGCCGTCTATCGCATGTCGATCCTGAACAGGATCGGCGGACTGCGCGACACCTTCGAGGGCAGCCAGGACCATGATCTCGTCCTGCGCTTCTCGCTGGAGACCGATCCCTCCCGCATCGTTCATATTCCGAAGATACTTTATCACTGGCGCGCCTACGACGGGTCGGGCTCGTTCTCCGACCGGGCGCTCGGCCGCGCCATCGAGGCACGCCAGCGCGCCGTCCGCGACTATCTCGTCCGCCGCTTCCCCGGCCGTCCGATGTCGGTGGTCCGCGGACCCTACGGCTGCAACCGCGTCGTTCGCGAATTGCCGGATCCGGCTCCGAAGGTCTCCATCGTCATCCCGACGCGCGATCAGGCGGACCTGCTGGAGCAATGCCTCGCCTCGGTGTTCATGAACACCGCCTATCCCGATTTCGAGGTCATCGTCGTCGACAACGACAGCGTCGAGACAAAGACGATGGACTATTTCGCCAGCGTCACGCGTCGCTATCCGGTGCGCGTCCTCGCCTATAGTCATCCCTTCAACTATTCGGCGATCAACAATCTCGCGGTCGACCATGCCAAGGGTGAGGTTGTCGCGCTCCTCAATAACGATGTCGAGGTGATCGGCTCGCAATGGCTGCGCGAAATGGTGTCGCTCGCCATTCAGCCGGAGATCGGCGCCGTCGGTGCGCGCCTGCGCTACGGCAACGGCACGGTGCAGCACGCCGGCGTCATCCTCGGCGTCGGCGGCATCGCCAATCACGCCCATCACCGTTATGACGTGCGGGAACCCGGTTACCAGTCGCGCCTGCATCTGCCGCAATGCGTCTCCGCGGTTACCGGCGCCTGTCTGGTGGTGGAGAAGGAAAAGTACCGGAAGGTCGGCGGGCTCGATGCCGACAACCTGAAGATCGCCTTCAACGATGTCGATTTCTGCCTGAAGCTGATCGACGAGGGGCTGATGAACGTCTACACGCCCTACGCCGATCTCTATCACCATGAATCGCTTTCGCGCGGTGCCGACATCACGCCGGAGAAAGCGGAGCGGCTGGAGCGGGAATCGGCCTTCATGCGTGGCAAATGGGGATCGCGGCTCGACCTCGACCCCTTCTATAACCCGAATTTCTCCATGACCGACGGCCAGTTCCGTTATCGGGTGGGCTGAGGCCCCGGCGTTGAGGCCCCGGCGCTGAGGTTCTGGCGCTGAGGGTCCGGCGCTGAGGTCCCCGAGTTAGACCTTGGCGCTGAGATCTTGGCGTGTTCGAAGGGACAAGGCGATGCGCCCTCGGTGGGATGAAAGAGGATAACGATGGCGAACAACAATCTGGAAAACCGCGGCCTGACGGTGCTTAATTCCGACAGGATGCGCATGGACGAGCTGCCGACGATCATCGTCGCCGGCGTCGCGCGCAGCGGCACCTCCATGATCGCGGAGGTGATGAGCAAGCTTGGTATCTTTCTCGGCGAGAAGACCGACGGCATCGTCTACGAGGACGTCCGCATCGCCAAGGCGTTCGAGGCGGACGATCTGAAGGAGATCAAGGCCATCATCGCAGACTACGACGGCAAGGGTGTTGTCTGGGGCTTCAAGCGGCCGGAAATCTACACCCGTCTTGGCCGCTACCTGCATCTTTTCCGCAATCCGCGCATTGTCTCTGTCTTTCGCGATCCCGTTGCCATCGCCAAGCGCAACGAGATTTCCATGCACGCGGATTTCCTCCTCAATCTGGAACGGGCCATTCGGCGGACCGAGGAGCTCTTCAACTTCATTCAGGGCATCGATCACCCGGCCATGATCGTCAGCTATGAGAAGGCGCTGAGCCAGCCCGCCGCCTTCGTCGACAGCTTTGTCGAATTCTCCGGCCTTGTGCCCTCGCCGCAAGAGCGCGAGGCGGCGCTCGCCATCATTCAGAACGGGCCGGCGAAATATCTCAACGCCACCCGCATCCGCTACGACGGCAATTTCGCCGGTGTGACCGGACGCATTGCCACCGGCGTGGCCCGCAAGATGCCGGGGAACGGCGTTTGCGTGGTGGAGATTCTCGCCGGCGACCGGGTTATCGGGTCGGGTCGGGCCGAGGAGCCGCATGCCGGCATGAAGGAGGGCGCCAAGCCCCGCGGCTTCCGTATCGAGCTGACGGAAGACCCCGGCGAGGCGGAGCTCACCGCCCGCGTCGTCGACACCGGCGAAGTGTTACAGAAAACCAAGACCTTTTCCGTCAAATAGGGTCCGGACGGAGGCTTGAAGGGCGCACGCGAGCCCGTCCCTCGGACATTGCCGTGCCGCCCGCAAACCATCGCTGCCTCGCTGCCCGGCAAGCGGCGTCAGGCGGGTGGCCTTGCGCGTACTCCATGTGCTAGCGTCCGGCGCGCGTGGCGTCACCACTCCACCGGAATTCCGATGGACTTGCTCTTGCGTTAATCGTATCTGAGGGGCATCTGGAACCGGGAAACGGGGCGGGGAGCCGCGGATTTCCTTGCGCGGACAGATCATGGCCGCGCGGCTCGCGGAGCGAAACATGCGAATTCTGGTAACAGGCGGTGCCGGCTTCATCGGGTCCGCCGTCGTCCGCTATCTGATCGGCGAAGCCGGGGACAGCGTTCTCGTCGTCGACAAGCTCACCTACGCCGGCAACCGCGCCTCCCTCAAGGAGGTCGACAACAGCCCGGACTTCCGATTCCTTCAGGCCGACATCTGCGACCGCGCGGCAATGGACAAGGCATTTGCCGAATTCCGCCCCGAGGTGGTCATGCATCTTGCCGCCGAAAGCCACGTCGATCGCTCGATCACCGGCGCGGCGGCCTTCGTGGAGACCAACGTCACCGGCACCTTCGTCATGCTCGACGCGGCGCGGACCTACTGGGAGAGCCTTGAGGGGGCGGAGAAGGACACCTTCCGCTTCCTCCATGTCTCCACCGACGAGGTCTACGGATCGCTTGGGGACGAGGGGCTTTTCCACGAGACGACCGCCTACGATCCGTCTTCACCCTATTCGGCCTCCAAGGCGGCGGCCGATCACCTGGCGATCGCCTGGCACCGCACCTACGGACTTCCCGTCGTCGTCTCCAACTGTTCCAACAATTACGGGCCCTATCACTTCCCCGAAAAGCTGATCCCGCTCGTCATCCTCAACGCCCTCCACGGCCGCGAGCTGCCGGTTTACGGCGCGGGAACCAACGTGCGCGACTGGCTCTATGTCGACGATCATGCCCGCGCTCTGCGGCTCATCGCGACGAAGGGCCGCCCCGGCGAAAAATACAACGTCGGCGGTCGCAACGAGTGGAAGAACATCGACATCGTCCATCGTATATGCGAGCTCCTGGACGAGATGGTCCCGGCCGAGGCGCCGCGCAAGACGCTCGTCCGTCACGTCGCCGACCGTCCGGGCCATGACGCGCGCTACGCCATCGATGCGACGAAGCTTGAGACGGAGCTCGGCTGGAAGGCCGAGGAGACCTTCGAGACCGGTATCGTCAAGACCGTGAAATGGTATCTCGACAACGAATGGTGGTGGCGGCCGCTTCGCGAGAAGGTCTATGCCGGCGAACGGCTCGGTCTTGTTGCCGAAAAGACAGGGGCCTGATCCATGCGCGTTCTGGTTACCGGAACCGAGGGCCAGGTCGCCCGCGCGCTCGTTGAGCGTGCGCGCAAGGACGTCGAGATCATCTGTGTCGGACGGCCCGACTTCGATCTCGCCAATCCCTCCAATGCCGAGGCGATGTTTGCCGGCATCGCGCCGGACGTCATCGTCAGTGCCGCCGCCTACACGGCCGTCGACAAGGCGGAAAGCGAACCCGACCTCGCCTTCGCCGTCAATGGCGCGGGTGCGGGGGCCGTTGCCCGTGCCGCCGCGACGCTCGATGTCCCGGTTATCCATCTGTCCACCGACTATGTCTTCGACGGGACCGGTGAGCGACCGCTCCGCGAGGACGATCCGGTAGGCCCGGTCGGTGTCTATGGCGCCTCCAAACTGGCCGGCGAAGAGGCGGTGGCGGATATGACGCCGAACCACGTGATCCTCAGGACAGCCTGGGTCTATGCGCCCTTCGGCGGGAATTTCGTGCGCACCATGCTACGGGTCGCCAAAACCCGCGACACGCTCGCCGTCGTTGCCGACCAGTACGGCACGCCGACGTCGGCGCTCGACATCGCCGCCGCGATCGAGACCGTCGCGCGCAATCTCGTCGCGCGGCCGGAAGACGCGAACCTGCGCGGTATCTTTCATCTGACGGCGTCGGGCGGACCGACGACCTGGGCCGAGTTTGCCACCGAGATCTTCCGCCGGTCGGCGGCGCGCGGCGGACCGATGGCGACAGTGATCCCCATTCCGACGTCGGACTACCCAACACCGGCCAGGCGGCCGGCCTGGTCGTGCCTCGACGGCGGCAAGCTGACCGCGCTTCACGGCGCGACGCTTCCGGACTGGCGCGACGGGCTGGAGGTCGTCATGGAACGGCTCGATGCCGCCGGCGAATGGCGCCAGGAAGCGGCGCGCTGAGGCCGGGTGCGTTCGAGAAAGCAAGCGAGCGCGGAAAGTTCTGTGCAAGAGGGAAAGAGTGGACGTGAACGTCGTGTTGGGCCGCAAACCGGCCGACCCGACGATGTCCGAGGGAGAAGAGAAATATCATGAAGGGCATTATTCTCGCCGGCGGTAGCGGCACCAGGCTTCACCCCATGACGCTGTCGGTGTCCAAGCAGATGCTGTCGGTTTACGACAAGCCGATGATCTACTATCCGCTGACCGTACTGATGCTGGCCGGCATCCGCGAGATTCTGATCATTTCCACACCGCGCGACCTGCCGATGTTCGAGGAGCTTCTCGGCGACGGCTCGCGCTGGGGCCTTGAGCTCTCCTATATCGTCCAGCCGAGCCCTGACGGGCTCGCCCAGGCCTTCATACTCGGCGCCGATTTCGTCGGCGACAATCCTTCCGCCCTTGTTCTCGGTGACAACATCTTCTACGGCCATGGCTTGCCGGAGCTGTGCCGCAATGCCCGCGCCCGCGAGAAGGGCGCGACGGTTTTCGCCTATCACGTTAACGATCCGGAACGGTATGGCGTCGTCGACTTCGACAAGACCGGCAAGGCGATCTCCATTGAGGAGAAGCCGGCCAAGCCGAAGTCGCGCTATGCGATCACCGGGCTCTATTTCTACGATCCGGAAGTGGTCGAGATCGCGAAAAGCCTGAAGCCTTCTGCGCGCGGCGAACTGGAGATCACCGACGTCAACCGGATCTATCTGGAGCGTGGCGAACTCTCGGTCGAAACCCTCGGCCGGGGCTTTGCCTGGCTCGACACCGGCACGCCCGATTCCCTCGTCGATGCGGCGACCTTCGTGCGAGCGCTTGAAAAGCGCCAGGGCATCAAGATCGCCTGTCCCGAGGAGATCGCCTACCAGAACGGCTTTATCGACAAGGCGCAACTGGAAAAGCTTGCCGGTGACCTCGGCAAGAGTACCTACGGCCAGTATCTCAAAGCGATCGCCGCCGAGGACGAATAGCGCGCCCGTGCCCCAGGAGTGCCGCGCGCGCCACCCGACAGGAGAGAATCCCGATGTCATCGATCGTCCGTCTCATCGCCCCCAAGCGTTTCGGGGACGACCGAGGTTGGTTCACCGAAGTCTACAACGAGGAAAAGTTCCGCGAACTCGGCATTGATGAGCGCTTCGTGCAGGACAACCACTCGCTCTCCAAGCCGGTCGGAACGCTGCGTGGCCTCCACTTTCAGACACCGCCGCATGGTCAGGCCAAGCTCGTGCGCTGCATCCGTGGCCGCATCCTCGACGTCGCCGTCGACATTCGCAAGGGGTCGCCGACCTACGGTAAGTGGGTCGGCGCGGAGCTGTCGGCGGAAAACGGCAATCAGCTCTTCATCCCCGTCGGCTTCGCCCACGGCTTCGTGACGCTGGAACCGGATTCGGAAGTGACCTACAAGGTCTCCGCGTTCTATGCGCCCAAGAACGACGCCGGACTGCGCTGGAACGATCCCGACATCGCCGTCGACTGGGGCCTGCGGGCGGATGTCGCGCCGATCCTGTCGCCGAAGGACGAGACCCACCCCTTCCTGAAGGATTTCGTGAGTCCGTTCGACTACGATGGCACGCCGCTTGGCGAGATCTGACGATGTGATCGGGCGCCGCGCCGGATGGGAGCCCGACGCGGCGGGATGGCTTGGTCAGTAGAGCGAGAAATACTCCTGCTGCTCCCACTCCGAGACAGTCATCAGGTAGCGGTCCCATTCGGCTCGCTTCAGCCGTGAGATGTAGTCGACGAAGGTCTCGCCGATCGCCTCGCGAAAGAGGCTGCCGGCTTCGAAGGCCTCCACCGCGGCGATCATGCTCTTGGGCAGAGCCGGCGCATCGCTGTCGTAGGGTTTGTCGACGGCGGGCGGAGTCGTGAGCCCGCGCCGGATGCCGTCGAGCCCGCCGAGGATCTGCGAGGCGAAATAATAGTAGGGATTGGCCGCCGGCTCCGCGACCCGGTTCTCGATCCGGCTTGCCCGGTCGCCGGCCGAGAACAGCGCGCGGATCATCGCGCCCTTGTTGTCGTGGCCCCACTGGATGCGGTCGGGGGCGAGCTGGAACGGACGGTAGCGCTTGTAGCCGTTGACGGTCGGCGTCGTCAGGATGCAGCTTTCCGCCGCGTGCGCCAGGAGCCCGGCGATCCACTGGCCGGCAAGGGGTGTCACGCCGCCGTCTTCTTCCGGCACGAAGAGGTTTTCCCGGGTCTTCAGGTCGTAGAGAGACTGGTGCAGGTGCCAGCCGCTCGCCGCCCCGTTCTCCACCTTGGGCCGGCACATGAAAGTGGCGTGGAGACCGCGCCGCCGGCACAGCTGCTTGACCATGGAGCGGAACAGCATCATGGCGTCGGCATGGGCAAGCGGGTCGTCGGGCTCGAAGGTGAACTCGATCTGGCTCGGCCCGAACTCCGGCTCCATAGAGCGCACCGGCAGCCCCATCGCCTCGCAGCCGCGCCTGAGCTCGTCCATGACGTCCTCCAGCCGGTCGTAGAGCTGCTCGGTGAGGAACTGGTAGCCGTGGCTGAGCAGGCCCGTTTCCGGTGGCCGGCCGGGCATGCCCGCGTCGGTGTGGGAGAGCCGCTCGTCGAGGATCTGGTAGACGTGAAATTCCACCTCGAGACCGGCAAGGAGCCCGAGCCCCTCCCGGCCGAGCGCTGCGATGGCATTCTTCAGCACCGTGCGCGACGTGAAGGGCAGCGTCGTCCCGTCCTTCATCGCGATGTCGCACAGGATCGAGGCGGAGTGCCGCGAATACGGCAGCACCCGGTAGGTTGCCGGATCGGGCACGAAGAGGATGTCGCCCGCGCCGACGAGTGATCCCGCGCCGAAGCCCGCGTCCTCGCCCCAGACCGGAAAGACGGTGCGGTGCGAGGTGTCCTTCAAGAGGAGCGTCGAGGGCGCGGCGATGCCGGCCTTGAAGGCGGAGAGAAGGGCGCCTGCGACGATGGTCTTGCCCCTGAGGACGCCGTGCTGGTCGGCAAAGGTGAGGCGGACGGTCTCGATGCCGTCCTTCTCCAGTTGCGTGACGACGCCGGCCGCGCGCGCCAGCGCGTCGTCGTCGAGAAGGCCCTTGCGGTAGAGCGCGCCGCCTTTCAGTTCGTCAATCGTCGCCGACATGGCTTTCGCGTCTCCCTGTTTCGTGCCGGGCCGTTCGCGGCCCCCTTGGTCGCTCAAAGCGCGGCGTCCCAGGAACAGGCCGCGCGCCGCCGGGCATCGGCCTCGCGCCACACATTCGCCCAGTCCGAGCTCGGTCCGATGGCGTCGATTGCGACCGGACCCTTCACCGCGCCGGGCGTGGTCTCGTCGCCGAGCATCGGCAGGCCCTCGGTACTCTCCTCGGCAATCTTGGCGATCGCCCCCCGCAGCATCCGCCGGTAGCGGGTGATGCCGACGTCGCTGCGGCCGAGGTGCTCGCGGGTGCGGTCCTGGATCGTGCCCATGGACTCCACCGCCCACTGGTCGTGGACATTGATGTCGAGGCCCATGCCTGTGTAGGTCAGCCGGCTCTGTTCGTCCGGATCATAGCCGTAATTGTTGCGCTTGTTTTTCTTCGGAGCGTAGTCCGGCAGGCGATGTTCCTTCAGCCGCTGCTCGCGCATCAAGGCCTTGTCGACCGGCTTTCCGAAGCTCACGAACATCGAATACCAGTAGCAGGTCTCATCATCGATCGGCACATGCCACTGGGTGATGGTCATCTCGTTCGACATCGGAATGCAGATCGCCTCCGGGAAGACCTGGTTGGTCACGCGCACGTGGCTTTGCCCGTCGGGCAGGTGGCGCAGCGAGACGAGGCGGAGGCCGTAGTCGGTTTCCTCCACCTTGATCTCCGGTCGGGGATATTCGCGAAGGAGCTGGGTCATCGGGATGCCCGTGTCGGCGGCGCTGTCGCGGAACTGCTTGCCGTAGCTGTCGCGCGGATCCTCGTCCTGAAGGAAGCGGTGGAGGAAGGAGGCGTGCACCGGGTCGATGCCGACTTCCAGCGCCTGCAGCCAGTTGCACTCCCACAGCCCCTTGAAGGCGAAGACGTGGCTGTCGGGCGCGGCGAAACAGTCCAAGTCCGGGAAGGCTGGCGGATCGCCCGGACCCATGTAGGCGAAGACCATGCCGTTCTTTTCCACCACCGGGTAGGCGACGGTGCGGATCTGTTCGTGCATGCGGCTGTCGTCCGGCTCGCCCGGCTGCTCGACGCATTGGCCGGTGCGGTCGAAGTGCCAGCCGTGGAAGGGGCAGCGCAATCCGTTGTCCTCGCGCCGGCCGAAGCACAGGTCGACGCCGCGGTGCGGGCACTGACGGCCGATGAGACCGAGTTCGCCGCTGTTGTCGCGAAACAGCACGAGGTCCTCGCCGAGAAGGCGGACGGGCACGACCGGGCGCTCCGACATCAGTTCATCGACGAGCGCGGCCGGCTGCCAGTAGCGGCGCAGCACCTTGCCGGCTGGCGTATCCGGTCCGATCCGGGTCAGTTCGTCGTTTCGCTCTTGGCTCATCATGACAGGGATCTCCTTGGGATGTTTGTTGGCCGCTTGCCGGACGGGACGGGCTCTGGCCGGGGCATCAGAGCCGCCCCGGCAGGAACAGCGAGATGGCGGGAAAGGCGACGAGGATGGCGAGCCGTACCACGTCGGTGAGGACGAACGGCAGGACGCCCGCCATGATCGTCTTGATGTTGAGTTCGGGCGCCGCGCTCTTGACCATGAAGAGGTTCATGCCGACCGGCGGCGAAATGAGGCCGAGCTCCACCGTCACCACCGCGACGATGCCAAACCACACCGGATCGAAGCCGGCATCGACGATGACGGGAAAGAAGATCGGCACGGTGAGGAGGATCATCGCCAGGCTCTCCATGAAGCAGCCGAGAACGACGTAGAAGACGAGGATGGCGGCGAGCACCTGCCACGGCGCCATGCCGGTCTCGCGCATGAAATCGACCATGGCGAAGGAGAGTTGCGAGGTGGAGACGACAAAGCCGAGCACCTCCGCGCCGATCAGGATGAAGAAGATCGTCGCGGTGGTGTAGATCGTGGCGTAGACCGCGGAGCGGAAGTCGGCAAGCGTCATGCCCTTGAAGAGGGCGTAGACGAGAGCGAAGAGCGCGCCCGCCCCGCCCGCCTCCGTCGGCGTGAAGAAGCCGCCGTAGAGCCCGCCCATGACGAGGGCAAAAAGGACGAAGGCCGGCAGGAAGCGGCGCAGCGCTTCCAGGATCGTGTCGCTGTTGCCGTTTTCCTCGCCGATGTGTTCGCGCCCCGGCCACAGGCGGGCGAGGAGGAACACTGTCACCACATAGAGCGCATAGGCGAGAATGCCGGGCAGGATGCCGGCAAGGAACATGTCGCCGACCGACTGTTCGGTGATGAGCGCATAGAGGAGAAGCGCGATCGACGGCGGGATCATGATGCCGAGCGTGCCGCCGGCGGCGAGCGAACCGGCCGCGAGACGGGCGTCGTAGCCGCGCTTCACCATTTCAGGATAGGCGACGCGGGTCATCGTCGAGGCGGTGGCGAGCGAGGAGCCGGAGACGGTGGAAAAGACCGCGCTCGCCGTCACCCCGGCGGCGCCCAGGCCGCCGCGCCAGCCGCGGGTCAGCCGTTCCGAGGCGCGAAAGAGATCGCCTGCCATGCCGGATTGCGAAACGAGATTGCCCATCAGGATGAACAGCGGCACGAGCGTGAAGGAATAGTTCGACGCAGTCTCATAGGCGGCGGTCTTGAGGACGGAGAGCGCCGGGTCGATGCCGACGATCGCGGCAAAGCCGCCGACGCCGGCAATAATCATGGCGAGTCCGACGGGACAGCCGAGCAGGACGATGGCGAAGAGGAAGACGATGGCAAGGATGCCGATGGTCTGTGCGTCCATCACAGGATATCCCCGTCGATGTTGCTCGGGACGAGGATTTCGGCGAGGGCGGCGAGCGCGAGGACGGCGCATTCGATGGTGAGGACGCCGTAGACGGGCCAAAGCGGCAGGCGGAGATCCTGGGTGATGTCGCCCTGGGCGCGGACCGCCTGCATCTCGTGCCAGAAGAGGAGGGCGAGCGCGACGGCGAGGCCAAGCGTGAGGAGCGACCACAGTCGGTTGAGCTCCCGGCGCACGACCCTCGGCAGATGGCCGACGAGCACGTCGACGCGGACCATGCCGTGCTTCAGCGAGACAGGAAAGGCGGCGAAGACGGCGATCAGCAGCGTGTAGCTTGCCAGTTCGATTGCGCCCGGGATCATCAGGTTCACCGAGGCGTTTGTCGCGTCGAAGATGGCGCGGGCGACGACGTTGGCGGCAACGACGGCGAAGAGGAAGAGGACGGCGGCGAAGGCGATGCGCTCGCACAGGTTCACCGCCAGGCGGGGAACGGCACGGACGAGCCGCATCGGAGTCGCCGAAGAGGACGTTGGGGCGGGCATGGCGCGCGACCTTTCGGGAAAACGATCCGCCGGCCCCTTCGCCATGCCGGTCTCGGCATCAGATCGGGGGTGGGGATGCGCGACAATCGGCGGACGGGATGCGCCGGCATCCCGTCCGACGGCGATTACTGAAGCTCCGCCTTGCACTCCGCGACGTAGCCCTTGACCTTCTCGTAGGTCTCGGTGCCGGGAAGGCCCTTGGAATCGAGTTCGGTCAAGTAGAGTTCGGTGGCGCGCTTGGCCGCCGCTTCCCATTCGGGACGCTCCGCGGCGGGAATTTCGTAGACCTCCGAAGTCTCCTTCAGCGTCTTCAGCGCCTCGGCATCCCCGCTGTCGTAGCCTCGGCCGGCGACGAGCGACCATTTCATGCCGCTATTCTCGTCGATTGCCTTCTTCTCCTCGGGCGACAACGCTTCGTATTTCGCCTTGTTCATGGTGGTGACGAAGGCGAGCGAATAGAAGCCGAAGTCGGTGTGGTACTTGGTCAGTTCGGCGAGCCGGAAGGCGATGACGGACTCCCAGGTGATCATGTAGCCGTCGATCACGCCGCGTTCCAGATTCTCGTAGATGCGCGGGGCCGGAAGGCCGACCGGCTCGGCGCCGAGTTCGGAAAGCAGTGTGCCGATGACCGTGGTCGGGCGGCGCAGCTTCATGCCCTTGAGATCGGCGAGGGATTTGACCGGCTTGTCGCGCATGTGGAGCTGGCCGGGCGCATGGGTGTGGACGTAGAGGACGTGCGTGTCCTTGTACTCCTCGTCGAGCGCACCGGAATCATAGAGCTTCTGGAACGCACAGGAACCGACCTCGGCAGTCTCGAAAAGCCCCGGCAGTTCCACGATCTGGCTCAGCGGAAAGCGGCCGGCGGTATACCCTTGTACCGTCCAGGCGATGTCGGCGATGCCGTTCTTGGCGTTGTCGTAGCCCGCCGGCGCCTTGCCGAGCGTCTGGGCGGGGAAGACGGTGGTCTTGATCGTGCCGCCGGAGGCCTCTTCCACGGCCTTGGCCCAGGCCTGGAACAGGTCCTCCTGCTGCCAGCTCTGCGCCGGCATGAAATGTGCGAGGCGGAGGGTGGTATCCGCATTGGCCGTCGTCATCATTGCGAGACAGGACAGGCCGGAGAAAAGGAAACGCCGGAACATGGTCTGAGAACCCCTCTTTTTTTAATCAGCTATGTTCGATTATCGCGCTTGGGATGGATATTCGAGCAATTGAATTATTATCGCACGTTTGATTTATGTCAATTCTCGTGTAAGGACTTTTCCGTAGTTCTGTGGCTGGCCGATATGATGCGGTTGCGGCGATATCTGCCCTGAAGTCGGGCGCAGAGCGCCCGAATCTGTGGCAAAAGGCAGTCCTCACGCCGTTGCCGGCGATCCCGCACCGGCCATCGATCCGGGGCGACAGGTAACGACCGTAGCGGATACGGGGGAATTCCACGGGAATGGGACGGGCGGCGTGACGGACATCCGGGACAAGGACATCTCCCTCACCTTCGCCAAGGGCATGGGGGTTCTGAAGGCCTTCGACGCGGCGCATACGCATCTCAGCATCGCCGACATCGTCGGGATCACCGGCTACGACCGAGCCTCGGTGCGACGGCTGGTGCTCACCCTTGTCTCGCTCGGCTATGTGCGCCAGGAGGGACGTGTCTTCTCGCTGACCCCACACGTGCTCATCCTCGCCGGCGGATTCCTGCAGGGGCGCGGCTTCGGCAAGACGATCCACCCGGTTCTCAAGACCTGCTCGCGCGAGATCGGCGAGGCGATTTCCCTCGCCATGATCGACGGCGGCGATGCGGTCTATGTCGCCCATGCGGGAGTGGAGGAATACATGGTGAGCCTCGGTTTCACCATCGGCAGCCGCATCCCCCTCGTCCAGACCGCGATCGGCCGGGCGCTTCTTGCCGCTGGCGACCCCGCCGCGATGCGGGCCCGGGTCGAGGACGCCACGCTTGTGCGCTATACGGTCGATACGTTGATGGATCCCGATGCCATCTGGCGCGCGGTCGAGGATGCGGCAGCGAAGGGTTATGCCTTCGTCGACAACGAGTTCGAACCCGGCGTCGCGGCCCTTGCCGTGCCCGTCGGCCGTCCGGGTGCCGCCCGCGCCGCCATCGGCATGTCGGCAGCGCGACCGACCTTTCACTCCGGGGAGTATTTCGATACCGTGCTGAGGGCGCTGCGCCAGTGCGCGGTAATGCTCGAGCCGTTGCTCGGCGAGTGAGCCGGCTCTGGGCTCTGGGCTCTGGGGGACGAACGAAGGAGTGCAATGGCCGAGTCCGTTGCCGATACGCAAACCGACAGTGGCGTCGGCCTTAAGGCCGATTCCGCCGTCAATCCAGGTTCCAACCCCATCGCCGATCTCATCGGGCGCGTCGCGCTCGGCGACCGCGCGGCTTTCGGCGCGCTCTACGCGGCGACGAGCGCGAAACTTTTCGGCATCTGTCTTCGTATCCTGAATGATCGCGCGGAAGCGGAAGACGCGCTCCAGGAAATCTATGTTCGCGTCTGGCGCCGCGCCTCCTCTTTCGCCGCCGGCGGCTACAGCCCGATTTCCTGGCTGGCGGCGATCGCCCGCAACCACGCCATCGACCGGCTTCGTGCCCGGCGTCCCGATTCCGTTGAGCTCGACGCCGCGCCCGCGATCCTCGACGACGAGCCCGGCCCGGAAGCCGCGGCGATGGCCGCCTCGGAACGCCGGCGAATCGATGCCTGTCTCGACGAATTGCCCGGCGCGCGCAGTGACGCCGTTCGCGGCGCCTATCTCGACGGCCACAGCTATGCGGAGCTGGCCGAACGGTTCGAGGTGCCGCTGAACACGATGAGAACCTGGCTGCGCCGCAGCCTGATGACGCTGAAAGAGTGTCTGGAACGATGACCGGGGAAGCGGACGACAGCCGCAGCGATGAGATACTCGCGGCCGAATATGCCATCGGTGTGTTGCCGCATGGCGAGCGGCAGGCGTTTGCCGCACGTCTGGAGCGCGAGCCCGACCTGGCGCGCGAAGTTCGGTTCTGGGACGAAAAGCTCATCGATCTCGCCGACGGAATCGAACCGGCGACCCCTCCGGCCGCGCTTTTCTCTGCACTGGAGGAACACCTTTTCGCTGACGAGGCATCGGGTGCCGCCGCCGCGCCGCCGGCGTCCCGGCCCGGTTTCTTCAACAGCCTCGCCTTCTGGCGTGGCCTTAGCCTCGCCGCCGGTGCCGCCGCCATCGTCTTCGCCGTGCTCTTCGTCAACGAAGTGCGCGCACCGGATGCGCCGGGAATGCCTGTCGGCGCTTCCTATGTCGCCGAACTGACCGGCGAGACCGGTGCCGTCCGACTTGTCGCGCTCTATGACGCAAGGAGCGGCACCATGCGCATAAACCGCATCAAGGGCACCGCGCCGCAGGGCCGCGCCTTCGAGCTGTGGCTGATCGATGGCGACAAGGATGCCGTCTCCCTCGGCGTTCTGCCCGATAGTCCCATGGCGGCGTTGACGGTACCCGAAGCCCTGCGTGACGGCGTCTCCGACGGCATCCTCGCCATCAGCGACGAACCGGCGGGCGGCTCGCAGACGGGCCTGCCGACGGGCCCGGTCCTCGCCGCCGGCAAGGTTGTCACAATCTGATCGGCCCGTCGGATGGATCTCGGCCGCCTGGCTGCGGCCTCACGAAGCCGTGACAACTGTTTGATTGAGAAAAAACGCCAGTAGTTTCGAGAAGATAGGGCAGGGCCCGGCGGTTTCTCCGTATTTTCCCTTGGCCGGATGAAACTTCTCCGCGCTCTGCTCCGTGTCTCCCCCTGTCCACGCCCCGTGGATACGTGAACAGCCAAAGGAGACTGACCAATGACGTTCACCCGTAAGACCCTTCTCGCCGCCGGCACGGCCGTCGCCCTGACCTTCGGTGCCACCGGCGCCTATGCCGAAAACCCGATGGTCGGCGGCGCGCCGATGTTCGAATCGAAGACCATTGTCGAGAACGCGATGCAGTCGAAGGACCACGAGACGCTGGTCGCCGCGGTGAAGGCCGCCGGTCTCGTCGAGACCCTGAACGGCAACGGCCCCTACACGGTCTTCGCGCCGACCGACGAGGCCTTCGCGCAATTGCCCAAGGGCACGCTCGACATGCTCCTGAAGCCGGAGAACAAGGACAAGCTGACAAAGATCCTGACCTGCCATGTCGTCGCCGCCGATGCGCTGTCGTCGGCCATCAACACCATGATCGAGGATGACGGCGGCATGCATCCGGTCAAGACCGTCGGCGGCTGCGAATTCACTGCCATGCGTGACGGCGGCGCCATTGCGGTCAAGGATGGCAAGGGTAACGTCGCCCACGTCACCATCGCCGACGTGAAGCAGTCGAATGGCGTCATCCACGTCATCGACAAAGTGCTGATGCCGGCCTCGTAACGGGACTTTCCGGTGATCGCCCGCGCCATGGCGCGGGCGGTTCGCCTCTCAAACATGCCGCAGGTATGCACAACAAAAGCTAGGGGCGAGCGTGAAACGCAGGAATGGGCTTCTGGCCGGAGTCGGAACCGCAGCCCTCGTCGCCACCACTGCGACACGCTTCGGCGCCTCGATAATGCCGAATGCGGGCTCCCAAGAGACGTTCAAGATCTCCAAGCCGGGGACAACCTCTGGCGCAAGGGGCTCGGCCCGCTATGCGGTGCTGCGCGAGGAGGGGACCGAACGTGCCGGATCGAGCCCGCTCGACCGGGAAAAGCGCGCCGGGATCTACCGTTGCGCAGTCTGTGATCTCGCCGTCTATTCCTTCAGTGACAAATTCGACAGCAGCACCGGTTGGCCGAGCTTTACCCGGCGCTATCGGAAGGAAGCCGGACAGGGCCTTCTTCCTCGCGCGTACCGAAGGCGTCGGCGGTGTCAGCCGAATTGCCCTTTCAGCCGCGTGACGGCGGCCCCGGCGGTGCGCGATAGCATTGCCACGGCGTGTTCCACCATCATCCGGTCGGACGGCTTGTCCAGGTCAGCCTTGATGCCGCGGCCGTTGACGACGATCCAGGCCTGGCCGGGCAGGACCGCGTCGACCGAGACGTAGCGCGCCGCCGACACCCGCTCGCTGATCGTGGCGACCGCGGAATTCTCCTCGTGATCGGTATTGCAAAAGAGCGTGGAGAGGAATGCCGAAAGGTCGCGCACGACGGCGATTGTCGTTCCGTGCTTGTCTTCGCGGAAGGTGTGAATGCGACAGAGGCCGGGGCTTTCCGGCACATCCGGCAACGCCCAGGTATCACCGTCGCGGTGAACGGCGCCGATCTCGGTCCAGTCGAGCCGGATGGAAATCGAATTCGTCTGCCGGGTCTTCTCCACCATCTTGTGGATTTCGCTCGGCAACCCGTTCGCCGGCTTGCCGAGGCGGCCGTTCGCCTCCTCCGCGCCATGCGACGTCAGCCGGCCGCCATAGCGCACCCGGCGAAACACCACTTGTCGGCGGGAGAGGTCAACGGCATCAACGCGCCATCCGGCGTCCAGCCATGCCTGCTGGTGCACCATCTGGCCGCCGTGATTGGCCCACCACGTCCGGTGCTCGGACGCGCTCGGCGGCAAGGGTTTGCCGAGGATCTCGCCTAATTCGTCGAAACCCGCAGTCCATTCCGGCTGCATGAGCGCACTCATGTAGCGGCGTAGCGGATCGTATTTTCCCATTGTGCCCCCCGACCTCGCGGTCGTCTTGCGAGTTGGTCCGGGAGGTCATCGTAGCCCCAGGTACGGGAAAATAAGTGAGGACAACTTGTCGCCGTAGAAACGCGCATTTCCCTTGTCGATCAAACGGCTAGCAGAGATCGACCAAGGTACTTCACACGCCAGAAAACGCGCGGAAACCGTGGATGATTCCGCGCGTCGATCGACGGGAGTCCGCCGCAGATCAGCGATAGATGGAGATCGGCTGGCCACCGGCCGTGGTCTGGCCGTTGAATTTTTCCGTCGCGCTGGAATAGAGCATCGCCACGTTGCCGCCGTCGCCGTTTTTCAGCACCACCTGCTTGCCGTTCAGATCCCAGGCCGAGATCGATTTGAGCGTCGGCGAATTGCAGCCGCGCGTCGTTGCCCGGTAACCGCCCGACCAGGTGGTCAGCGTCATGAAGAGCTGGCAGCTGTCGCCGGCCGACGCGACCGTCCAGCCGCCGAGAAGATCGGTCCGGCCGATCTCAAGGCTCGAAGCCGGCGGCGTCATCGGCCGTGCCGGCTGGCTCGGCGCGTTCGCCATCTCGGTGCCCGGCTGTGCCGGGTCGCCCGGCAGGGTTCCGTCTTGCATCGTGCCGTCCATCGGCTGGGCACCGGTGTTGCCCTGCGTCAGGTCGACCGGCGCGAGCTGCTGAGATTGCACGTTTCCGGCGGGAGCGGCGGGGAGGGGGCTAACGTAGGACCGGTTGGATTCGAAACCCAACCGCGAACAGGCGCCAAGCGCCAGTCCCGAACACAGAACGATAAAGAAGGTGCGCCGCATTATTTCAAAAGTCCCCTTATCGTCAAAAGGCCCTGACCGGACGCCGCGAGCCGCCCGCCGTTTCCGGTTCGCTTCTCCTTCGGCCTCAAGTCGTGACATGAGTCATGATGGAAGACCGGGAAAACCGATGCGGGAGGCAGACTGCTTCCCACACGCTCTTTCTAACACACATGAAGCGTGGCTGTTCCAAGGCGGATGAGGTCAACCGGACCTTTCTCCAGTAGAAGCCCGGCATCCGTGGCCTCAATGCAACAGTTTCCCATGCCGCGCGGAACGAATGTCGCGTCTTTCCACGCGATCAAATGTCGAGATTAGCGACGGAAAGGGCGTTCGACTGAATGAAATCCCGGCGTGGTTCCACATCGTCGCCCATCAGCTTGGCGAAGACGTCATCGGCGTCGTCCGCCTCGCGGATCTTCACCTGCAGGAGCGAGCGCACCTTCGGGTCGAGGGTCGTTTCCCACAGCTGGTTCGGGTTCATCTCGCCCAGTCCCTTGTAGCGCTGCACCGAAATGCCCTTGGAGCCGACAAGGAAGATCGCGTCCATCAACGCGCGAGGACCGCGGATGACGGTTTCGACGTCGCGCCGGCGCAGAGTCGCCGCCTTGCCATAGATCTCCTGAAGGTGTGCGGCATAGGCGTTGAGCTTGCGCGCATCGGTCGAGGCAAGGAGGGCAGCATCGATGCTGACCGATTCCTTGACGCCCCGCACCATGCGTTCGAAGACGAGCCCGCCGTCATCGAGAACCCGGCCTTCCCAGCCGCGCTCGGTCTCGTCGGCGAGGATATCGAGCCGGCGGGCGATATAGGCGGCCGCCTCGGTCGCCTTCTCCGGATCGGTCAGGAGCTCCTCGGTCAGCGCGCCGGCGATTGCGGCCTGTTCGACCGCGTTGCGGTTGTAGCGCGAATGGAGACCGTCGAGGATGACGCGGATCTGGCGTGCCTTCTCCACCGTGTCGCGCAAGTCCTGGCCGGCCCGGCTCTCGCCGTTCGCCAGTGTCAGGACCGCTTCCTCGGTGCCGCCGTCGATGAGGTAGTCCTCAAGCGCCCGCTCGTCCTTCAGGTATTGTTCCGACGATCCGCGCTTGACCTTATAGAGCGGTGGTTGGGCGATATAGAGGTAGCCCCGCTCGATCAGCTCCGGCATCTGGCGGAAGAAGAAGGTGAGTAGCAAGGTACGGATATGCGCGCCATCGACGTCGGCGTCGGTCATGATGATGACCTTGTGGTAGCGCGCCTTTTCGATATTGAACTCTTCCTTGCCGATGCCGGTGCCGAGCGCGGTGATCAGCGTGCCGATTTCCTGGCTCGACAGCATCTTGTCGAAGCGGGCGCGTTCCACGTTGAGGATCTTGCCGCGCAGGGGGAGGACGGCCTGGAAGCCGCGGTCGCGGCCCTGCTTGGCCGAGCCGCCGGCCGAATCGCCCTCCACGATGAAGAGTTCGGCGTGGGTCGGATCGCGCTCCTGGCAGTCGGCGAGCTTGCCCGGTAGCGAGGCGACGTCGAGGGCGCTCTTGCGCCTCGTCAGTTCGCGCGCCTTCCTGGCGGCCTCGCGCGCCGCGGCTGCCTCGACGACCTTGCCAACGACGGTTCTCGCCGGCGCCGGGTTTTCCTCGAACCAGGTGGACAGCGCCTCGTTGACGACGCTTTCAACCACCGGGCGCACTTCGGAGGAGACGAGCTTATCCTTGGTCTGCGAGGAGAACTTCGGATCCGGCACCTTGACGGAGAGGACGCAGGTCAGCCCCTCACGGCAGTCCTCGCCCGACAGCGAGACCTTCTCGCGCTTGGCGATACCGGCGCGCTCGGCATAGGACGTCACCTGCCGCGTCAGCGCGCCGCGGAAGCCGGCAAGGTGCGTGCCGCCATCCCGCTGTGGGATGTTGTTGGTGAAGCACAAAACGTTCTCGTGGTAGGACTCGTTCCACCACAGCGCTGCTTCCACCACGATGCCGTCGCGTTCGACGCGGACCGGAATCGGCGCCTCGATGAGCGGCTTCTTGGCGCGGTCGAGAAAGCGGACGAATTCCTCCAGGCCACCCTCGTAGACCATCTCCTCGCGCCGATCCTCGACGCCGCGCTTGTCTTCAAGAATGATATGGACGCCGGAGTTGAGGAAGGCGAGCTCGCGCAGCCGGTGTTCCAGCGTCGCATAGTCGAACTCCACCATGGTGAAGGTTTCTTGGCTCGGCACGAAGGTCACCTCGGTGCCCGAGCGGTCGCCGGATTCAGCGACGACTTCCAGGGGCGCTTCCGCGACGCCATGGGAAAAGCGCATGAAGTGCTCATGACCGTTGCGCCAGATCCGCAGATCGAGCCGGGTCGACAGCGCATTGACGACCGAAACGCCGACGCCGTGAAGACCGCCCGAGACCTTGTAGGAATTCTGGTCGAACTTACCGCCGGCGTGGAGCTGGGTCATGATGACCTCGGCTGCCGAAATGCCTTCTTCCCTGTGGATGTCGGTCGGGATGCCGCGGCCGTTGTCGCTGACCGTCACCGAGCCCTCCGCATTGAGGACGACCGTGACCTTGTCGGCATAGCCGGCAAGCGCCTCGTCGATGGCGTTGTCGACGACCTCGTAGACCATGTGGTGCAGGCCCGAGCCGTCGTCGGTATCGCCGATGTACATGCCCGGACGCTTCCTGACCGCATCGAGGCCCTTGAGGACCTTGATCGATTCCGCGCCGTAGTCCTGGCTGTTGTTGCCGTTTTCGGTCTTGTCGCTCTCGTCCATGCGAATCAGTCACCGCGTTGGAAGTGTTTCAGGGTTTCGTTATACGGGGTTTGTGGGGCCATTCAATGATAACGCCCGATTCCGGCCCGCAGGCGCGGGGAAAACCGGCGCATATTGAGGGCGCAGGTTGCGTGTAAGCATAGAAAGCTCGATTTTTAGTCGGCAGCATCGAGGGCACGGGCAATAGCATCAAGGGCACGGGCAATAGCATCAAGGGCACGGGCAATGCCAGGGTCAGAACGAGAATCTCGCCTCACCGAGGCGCAAGTAACAAGCCTGCTTCAAACACAGTTGCATTTGATGCAACTGACCAAGGAATTGTCTGTATTTGCAATAAAGACGATCACAACGCTCAACGCTGGAGCCATATTAGCGGTGTTGGCGTTCATCGGGCACGTGGTCGGAAGTTCGAAAAAAGTCGATATAACGCAATTCGGGCTAGTTATTACATGCTTTACCTTCGGGATGATCGCGGCATTTTTGGCTATTTTATTTTCATACCTAAACTCAATCGCGGGGTGGACGTCTTTTGATGTCAACGCCATAGGCGCATACCAGGGCAGTCGAGAAGATGCAGTAACTCGATATGAAACGGAGGGAAAGCGGACAGCAAAAATGGTTAATAGGTGGCAAATGTTGGCCATTTTTTCATTAGTATTATCTGCAATTTTCTTTGTTATAGGACTAGGTTTTGGCATTTTAGCGCTTGGCAGTCTGGACGTTACTTGACCTAAAATCGGCGCGGGAAATGTCAACAGAGATGCATAGCTATGCACCATAGTACTTCGTAGTCTTATTTGTGGAACCCAACAATGACGCTTCCCCGCACCCCCCTCGGCTTCCTGCCGACGCCCGTCCACGCGCTCGCCCGGCTCTCCGCCGCGCTCGGCGGCCCCGCCCTCTTCATCAAGCGCGACGACCAGACCGGGCTGGCGCTCGGCGGCAACAAGGCGCGCAAGCTGGAATTCCTCATCGGCGCGGCATTGGAACAGGGAGCCGATACGATCATCACGGCGGGGGCGGCGCAATCGAACCATTGCCGCCAGACGGCGGCGGCCGCCGCCGTCTGTGGTCTTTCGTGCCATCTCGTCCTCGGAGGCACGGCGCCGGAGGCGGCGAACGGCAATCTGCTCCTCGACCACCTCCTCGGCGCGGCGATCCACTGGGCCGGCGAGAACCGCAAGGGCGAGACGGTCCCGGCGCACGCCGAGGCACTCCGTGCCGAGGGGCGCATGCCCTACATCGTCCCCTACGGCGGCTCGAACGCGACGGGCGCGCTCGGCTTCGTCGCCGCGATGGCGGAACTGAAGGGCCAGATCGAGGCCGGCCTTGTCCCGGCCCCGACCCATATCGTCTTTGCTTCCTCGTCCGGCGGCACCCACGCCGGCATGATTGCCGGCAAGATCCTTTCCGATCTTCAGGTTGAGATCGTCGGCATAGGCATCGACAAGGAGGCCCCGCGCGAGGGCGCAAGCCTTTCCGGCTTCATCCTCGAGATCGCCGGCGAGGTGCTGACGATGGCCGGGAGGGGGGAGACGCCGGCGCCCGACGCGGTGCGTCTGGAGACCGGCTATATCGGCGCCGGTTACGGCATCGTCGGCGATCTGGAGCGTGAGGCGATCGCGACGCTCGGCCGGAGCGAGGGCATTCTCCTGGACCCAGTCTACACCGGCCGCGCCTTCGGCGGCCTCCTCGACATGGTGCGGCAGGGCCGGTTCAAGGCGAGCGACCGGGTGCTCTTCTGGCACACCGGCGGTGCCCCGGCGCTCTTTGCCTACGCTGGAAATCTCTCTGGAAATCTCTCTGGAAATCTCTCCGGGGATCTGAGCTGAGCTCAAGGCCGCACCGGCAAATCAGGCAAGGAAGATCAGGCCCGTTCCGATGACGGTGAGCGCGGCGCCGACCCAGGCCCCGAGCGCCGGCCGCTCGCCCGTTCGCCACCACAGCATCGGCAGGAGGATCGCCGGTGTCGTCGCCGACAGAGTTGCGACGATGCCGACTTCGCCTCCGGACAGGGCAAAGAGGATCAGCGTCATGCCGACGCCCATGCCGATGAGGCCGGACAGCGCGACGATGGCCGCGATCCGGGGCGTCAACGGCGCCTTCTGCCGGAACGCGGCGACCGGCGCCTGCATCAGCAAGGTGAGGGCGAGGGCGGAAATGCCGACCCGGACCGCCGAGGCTGCAACGGGATCGACGCCGGCGGCCATCACCGGCCGGGCGATGAGCGAGCCGACCGATTGCGACAGCGCCGCGAGGAGGCCGAGCGCGATGCCCACCGGAAGGCTGCCGCGGATGCTCTCCCATTCGTGCACTTGCGAGCGGCGCTTGCCGAAGGCGATGGCCAGCATCACTCCGAGAATGGCGATGCCGATACCGGTGGCGCCGCGCGGCGTGAGCGCCTCGCCTAGGATCGCCCAGCCGAGAACGGCCGACATGGGTGCGTTGAGGGCAAAGAGGATGCCGCAACGGCGCGGGCCGAGCCGGTGAATGGTGAGGAAGAGCGCGGTATCGCCGAGGAAGATGCCGATGAGCCCGGAGACGAGGATCGGCGTCAGGGACGCCGATGACAGGGTTGACCAGCCGCCGGTCGCGAACGCGGCGAGCGCCAGCATGGCGAAGACCATCACCATGCGCAGCCGGTTGAAGGCGATGGCGCCGAGATGGGCGACGGGTACGGGCGCGATCATACCGGTGACCGCCCAGCAGGTGGCGGCGGCGAGCGCGGCGAGGAGAAAGAGCATGCACCCTCCGGAGCAAGGGCCAGATCAGCCGGCCTCGTCCGATCTCATGCGATCGGCGGGGCCGTCTTTCTATCGCTCGCCGTGGTCCGGGTCACGCGATTTTCGCAAGGGCTCCCTCGCTGACGCAAAACCGCTCCGCCCGCGTCCCGAGGGCGGCAAAGAGCGCTGCGTCCGTGCCGGTCATCCAGGCCTGGACGCCGAGCCGGTCGAGCGCATCGAAGAGCCCCGCCCGCCGGTGTTCGTCGAGATGGGCGGCAACTTCGTCGAGGAGGAGAACTGGCGCGGCACCGGACACCTCTGTGACGAGGCGGGCGTGGGCGAGGATGAGGCCTAGGAGCAGCGCCTTCTGCTCGCCGGTGGAGCAGCGACCGGCCGGCATGTCCTTGGGGCCGTGGCGGACGAGGAGATCGCTGCGGTGGGGTCCCTCGATCGTCCGCCGCGCGGCACGGTCGCGATAGCGGCTCTCTTGCAGCCGTTGCCGGTAGCCGTCCTCGACGTCGACGGCGGCACCCTCGGCAACGGCGGCCTCGAGTGTCCCCTCTATCGCCAGCAGCGCTTTCGGGAAGGCAGAGGCAGGATCGGCATTCTCCGCAATGAGACGGCAGAAACGGGCGACGAGATCGGCCCGCGCCGCGGCAATGGCAACGCCGAGTTCGGCCATCTGCGCTTCCAGCCCGCCGAGCCAGGCCGGTTCCATCCGGCCCTCGTCGAGAATGCGATTGCGCTCGCGCATGGCGCGTTCGAAGGCGGAAACGCGGCTGCCGTGATGGCGATCGACGGCAAGCACCAGCCGATCGAGGAAGCGTCGCCGCTCGGAGGCGGAGCCGGTGAAGAGCCCGTCCATCGCCGGCGTCAGCCACAACACGCGCAGATGGTCGAGGAGATCTTCCGAGGTCCTTGCCGCCTCACCGTCGATACGGATGCGGCGGGAGGTTTCGGGCCGGCCGTTCTCGACCGTTAGCCCGGTGCCGATCGCGACTTCGTCGCCGTCATGCGCCAGCCGCGCCGCGACCGCCCAGCCGCCGGGGCCGCCAACGCGGGCGACCTCGTCGAGCCGCGCCCGCCTGAGACCGCGGCCGGGGGAGAGGAAGGAAAGGGCTTCGAGGACATTGGTCTTGCCGGCGCCGTTTTCGCCGACGAGCACCACATGCCGGCCCTCGCCGCGGAGCGACAGGTGTGAATAGTTACGGAAGTCGGTGAGCGTCAGCCCGATCACCCGCGCACCCGGACATATCTTCGGACCGGGTTCGTACGCGGTGTCGCCGGATCCCTGTGCGGTCATGGTGCGCCTCTCAGCGGCGCCGTCAGACCCGCATCGGCATCAGAACGAAAAGCGCGTTCGGGTCGCCGATGTCCTGCACCAGCGTTGGCGAGCCGGGATCGGCGAGCTTGAAGATGGCGGTGCCGGAATCAAGCTGCGCCATGATGTCGAGAAGATAGCGCGAGTTGAAGCCGATATCGATCGAATCGGCCTCGTATTCGACGGGCAATTCTTCCGTCGCGCTGCCCGAATCGGGGTTGTTGACGGTCAGGACGAGAAGATTCTCGGCAAGCTGCAGCTTCACCGCCCGACCGCGTTCGCTGGAAATCGTCGACACGCGGTCGACCGCCTCCTTGAAGAGGTCGCAGTCGACGGTGAGCATCTTGTCGTTCCCCTGCGGGATGACGCGCGTGTAGTCGGGAAACGTGCCGTCGATGAGCTTGGAGGTCATAACGATGCCGTCGATGGACAACCGTATCTTGGTCTCCGACAATTCGATGGCGACCGGCTCCTCGACATTCTCCAGCAGCTTCTGGATCTCGCCGACGGCCTTTCTCGGCACGATGATGCCCGGCATGCCCGCCGCACCCGAAGGCGCAGGCGTCTCGGCCTGCGCCAGCCGGTGGCCGTCCGTCGCCACAGCGCGCAGCATCGGCCGCTCGCCGCCGTCGACGGCGTGGAAATAGATGCCGTTCAGGTAGTAGCGGGTCTCCTCGGTGGAGATCGCGAACTGGGTGCGGTCGATCAGCCGTTTCAGGTCTTCGGCCGGCACCTCGAACGTATGGGTGAAATCGCCGACGGTAAGATCGGGAAAATCCGTCTCCGGCAGCATCTGCAGCGAGAAGTGCGACTTGCCGGCGCGGATCGACAGGACGGCGTTGTCGCTTCCCGTCTCCAGCTCCACCTGTGACCCGTCCGGCAGCTTGCGCACGATATCGTAGAGCGTATGAGCGGGCACCGTGGTGGCCCCCGGCTGCTCAACGAAGGCGGCGACCCCTTCGGAGATCTCCAGATCGAGGTCGGTCGCCTTCAGCTTCAAGTCGCCGCCGTCGGCCCGCATCAGGACGTTGGAGAGAATCGGGATGGTGTTGCGCCGTTCAACGACACGATGAACATGGGCGAGGGACTTCAGGAGATTGGCCCGCTCGAGTGTCGCTTTCATTGGGTCGGTTTCCGTCGGGTTGGTCGTCGTTGGTTCTGTATTGCTTGTCAGTTTCCGTCACCGTGCCGTGTGGCGCAAGACAGACGCACCGCCGCACGAAGAAGGCCCGTCCCGGCAAGGGGGTAGGAAAATGCAACCTGCCCCCAAAGTGCGGAACATGCAAGAGCCTTCGCGCCGCCGCGCCACGCCGGGTTCGGGAGAGGTCCAGGGGCAAACAACCCCCGTGCGGGCGGGAGCCCGCACGGGGGATAATCGCATAGCGGTACGGCTAGAGGTCGAGCAGCCGCCGGATAAGGTCGATCTCCTGGGCGAGGCTCGCGTCGTTCTGGTACTGCGCCTCGATCTTGCGCACCGCATGCAGAACCGTGGTGTGATCGCGGCCGCCGAAATGCCGGCCGATCTCCGGCAGCGAGCGCGGCGTCATCGTCTTTGCGAGAAACATCGCGATCTGCCGGGGCCTGACGATCGTCCGCGTGCGCCGCTCCGAAACGAGATCGGAGCGGGAAATGTTGAAGTGCTTGGAGACCACCCGCTGGATGTCCTCGATGCGCACCCGGCGACTTTCGCGCGCCCGCGTCAGGTCCCGGAGAGCGGCTTCCGCCATCGCCATGTCGACGGCGACGCCGGTGAGCTGGTTGTGCGCCACCATGCGGTTGACCGCGCCGTCGAGGTCGCGGGCATTCGCGGTGACGTGGCGGGCGACATAGTCGAGCACCTCGTCGGGAACGGTGAAGGACGGGGCGGTGCGGCGCGTCACGGCAAGGCGCTGCTCCAGAATCGCGCGGCGCAGTTCGTAGTCCGGCGCGCCGATCTGGATGAGAAGCCCGCCGGCAAGCCGCGAGCGCACGCGCTCGTCGACCGCTTCCAGCTCGAACGGCGCGCGGTCGGCGGCCACCACGACCTGACGGGCGCCGTCGATGAGGGCATTGAGTGTATGGCAGAACTCCTGCTGCACCTGGCGCCCTTGCAGGAACTGCATGTCGTCGATGAGCAGGACGTCGATGCCCCGGAGCATTTCCTTGAAGTCGATCGCCGACTGGTCCCGGAGCGCGGCGACGAAGCGATAGACGAACTGTTCCGCCGTCAGATAGAGCACCCGGCGGCGCGGCATTTCCCGCGACGCCGCCCAGGCGATCGCCTGCAGGAGATGGGTCTTGCCGAGGCCGACCGAGGCGTGGAGGAAGAGCGGGTTGAAGCCGATCGGATTCTCCCGCGAGGCGGACGCCACCTTGCGCGCCGCCGCCAGCGCCAGATTGTTGGACATGCCCTCGACGAAATTGTCGAAGGTGAGGCGCGGATCGAGCGGCGAGCCCTTCAGGCCATCGTCGGGAAAGGTCGGAACGGAGGGTGCCGGCGTCGCCGGCATGGAACCGCGGATCGCCGCCGCCGCCGTCGTGGTGCTCTGCCCGGCCGCTTGGCCCGGACGGTTGCCGTTCGCCGGCTTCTGGCGCATCGGGCCGCGCACGGTGATGTCGACGCGGCGAATCGCGGCCTCTTCCTGCTGCCAGAGCGCAATCAGCCTGTCGCGGTAATGGGAGTGGATCCACTGTTTGAGGAAGCGGGTCGGCACCGAGAGCCGGACGCTGGCTCCATCGATGCCTTCCAGATCGACGCGGGCGAACCAGCTGGAGAAGACTTCCTCGCCGAGTTCGGCGCGCAGACGTTGGCGCACGCGATCCCAGCCTTCACCGCCATGATCGCTTGAATGCGCCGCGTCGTCCGCCATTTGCCGTGCCCCCGCCTTTGCCGTTTCCTTGATCACCTGGTCTGCCGTCTTTGCCGTCCCCTCGGCGACACCGCTCATAGCCGCCGAAGATGCAGATCCCCCGGGTATCTTGGATTTGCCGGGATCGGCCGCCGCGCCGATCGTCGCTCTCGAAATGCTCATTCCACTCGCTCTGGGTTGCGGGCCCCGCCCTGTGGCGCGACCCCGGTCTTTGAATTGGCGTATCGCATGTGCCTCCGACACGCCGCGTTGCCACCATCGATTCCCGCCGGGCGGTCCCTGCGGGTGGCTGCGGCGCATGAAACGACGCAGCCTCGTCCGATCGTGCCTCTCTCCGATCGGTTATGTCGTCCCTTACAAGACAACACCAGTCCGCGCTGCCCGTTCTTTCAGCAGCGAAATCTGCACTATTGGTTTTTTCCGAGTGTCTTTTTCAGTGGAAGGTCGAAGAAATGCGCTGTCTTGCCGCCGTATGATCCGAAACTCTAGATATTCTTAAGTTTCCAATATCTTCCCTTAGGTAGGCAATACATGAATTTCACCCCCATCCCATGCTCTCTTCTGGAATCAACCGTCTGGAGACTGGCATCAACCGTCGGAGGAGCAGTGTCAGCGAGCTGACGACTTGGACGATAGACGGACCCACACGGCACTTCAACAGGAACGAGCCGGATATGACGTCGCATGTCGGCGGGGCGTTTGCGTCGCGTTGGGAGGCATTCACCCTAAGCGCTTTGGACTCAACATTTTCATCGGCCCCACCGCATGCCCCGGACCTGGAAAAAAAAGCCGAAAAAAATTAGGCTCGCCACTACTTGACTCTGTCGACTTTATGCCGATTCCGCGGCGGGCGTTGCGACCAATCTTTAACGGTTTGTTAATCCAGCGTTTTTTCTGACACCCCATTGTCGCACTTCGCCGCGAGTCGGGGATATCCGCTTAGCCGGCAGAACGCATATGTATTTTGCCGCACAACAAAAAACCCGGCCGAAATGGCCGGGTCTTCACGTGGTCCGATCAACGGCGGGAAAGCAACCCCGCGTGCCATTGCAAGGTCCCCGACCGAGGCGCAGGCGCGGACAGAAATCACCAAGTGGAAAGACCACTCTGCGCATCGTTTCGGTAGCGGTGAATCCGAGGCGCTGATCCTGCCGCTGAACGGGCGCGACGGGGACATGTCGTCGAAGCCGGCCCGCGGGCATAGGCAACCATCGCAACCGCTCCGGGCCGGGTGGATCGGAGTAGCCAAAGGCCGGTGCCAAGGGGGGGACGCCAGAAAAGCCGGTGCCAAAGATCAGGCACCAGATATTTGGACGCCAGAGACTTGGACCCCAGAGACTTGGACCCCAGATATTTGGACGTCAGGCGCCGAGGCGGCTCACGCGGCCGGCAAGGCGGGACACCTTGCGCGAGGCGGTGTTCTTGTGCAGCACGCCCTTGGAGGCCGCGCGCATGATTTCCGGCTCTGCGGCCTTCAGCGCGGCGCTGGCGGCGTCCCTGTCGCCGGAGGCGATCGCCTCCTCGACCTTGCGGACGAACCCGCGGATGCGGCTGCGGCGCGACTTGTTCATCTCGGTCCGGCGCGCGATCTTGCGCGTCATCTTCTTGGCCGAAGACGTGTTGGCCATGGCTGTTTTTCCTGTTCGATAAGGTCTCGAAACCAATCGGCGCCACGCGACGCCGGCGAAACGTATCCGGCGCACCAGGCGCCGCGCAAACATAAAAAGGCGGCGTCCGAAAACGCCACCGGTCGGCGGCTTATAATCCGAATGCGCGCCAAGCGTCAACGCCGGGCCGGCGATTCGGCGCAAAAACCCGGAAACGCGGGCCGTATCGCGCTTCTAGGCTAGCGATTGTTGAACTGCGGCGAGCGCTTTTCGACGAAGGCGGTCATGCCCTCCTTCTGGTCCTCGGTGGAGAACAACGCGTGGAAGAGCCGGCGCTCGAAGCGGGTGCCCTCGGTGAGCGTCGTCTCGTAGGCGCGGTTGACCGCCTCCTTCGTCATCATGACGGAGGGAAGCGAGAACTCCGCGATCTTGGTGGCGACCTTCACCGCTTCGTCGATGAGATCGTCGGCGGGAACGATGCGGCTGACGAGGCCGGAACGCTCGGCTTCTTCCGCGTCCATCAGCCGCCCGGTGAGGCACATCTCCATGGCCTTCGACTTGCCCACGAAGCGCGTCAGCCGCTGGGTGCCGCCGGCGCCGGGCATGACACCGAGAGTGATTTCCGGCTGGCCGAACTTGGCGGTGTCTGCGGCGAGGATGAAATCGCACATCATGGCAAGTTCGCAGCCGCCGCCGAGGGCGTAGCCGGCCACCGCGGCGACGACGGGCTTGCGGTTGCGCGCCACCCGGTCCCAGCTGCCAATGAAGTCATCGCGATAGGCATCGATATAGGTAAGGGTCGACATTTCCTTGATGTCGGCGCCGGCGGCAAACGCCTTCGCCGATCCGGTCAACACCACGCAGCCGATCTTCTCGTCCGCCTCGAACTGGTCGAGAGCGCGGTTGAGTTCGGCAATCAGCTCGGAATTGAGCGCATTGAGCGCCTTGGGACGGTTGAGCGTCACGACGCCCACCTTACCGCGCGTTTCCACCAAAATATTGTCGTAGGGCATGTTGCCTCCTGGTCGCCAGGCGTGGTCGATTTCAGACTCGAAAATCTGCGAGACGGAAAACCCGCCACCTCAAAATTCGTTTCGAATCCGGTGCCCGCCGCGCCTACGGCGGTTATTCAATCCCTAACCGCTAACCGACTGTGTGCCGGCTGGCAACGGTGTCGGTCCTCAGCGCTGGCACCTGGAACAGAAAAACGTCGACCGGCCGGACTGCGCGATCCGTTCGACGGTGCCGCCGCATCCCGGTCGGGCGCAAGGCGTTTCCTCGCGATCGTAGACGGCGAAGGTGTGCTGGAAGTAGCCGAGCGAGCCGTCGGCATGGACATAGTCGCGCAGTGACGATCCGCCGGCGGCAATCGCGTCGGCAAGCACTGCGCGGATGGCAACGGCAAGCCGCTCGGCCCGCGCCGTCGGCCCGCCGGCTTTCGTCGCCAGCGTCCCGGCGAGCCGTTTCGGCGACAGGCCGGCCCGCCACAGCGCCTCGCAGACGTAGATGTTGCCGAGCCCGGCAATGAGCTTCTGGTCGAGGAGGGCGGCCTTCAGCGGCGTGCGCTTGCCGGCAAAGCGCTGCGCCAGCCAGGCGCCGTTGAGTTCGTTGCCGAGCGGCTCGATGCCGAGGTCGCGAAAGAACGGGTGGTCAGCAAGGCTCGCCCGCGGGCAGAGCGCCATGAAGCCGAAGCGGCGCGGATCGTTATAGATGACGCGCGCACCTCCCTCGAAGGCGAAAACCACGTGATCATGCGCCGCGGCCTTGCCGCGGGCGCGGTGAAAGACGCCCTCCGGCTCGCTCTCCTCCTCGCCGGCAAGAAGGATACGAAAGCTTCCCGACATACCGAGATGCATGATCAGCACGTCGCCCGAATCGAGGTCGGCGAGAAGATATTTCGCCCGCCGCGTCAGAGCGCTCACCGTGTGCCCCTCGAGCCGTTCGGCGAACCGCTCGGGAAAGGGGAACCGCAGATCGGACCGGCGCTGTTCGACACGGCAAAAGCGCGCCCCTTCCATGACCGGCTGAAGACCCCGGCGGACCGTTTCGACTTCGGGCAGTTCGGGCAACGAGGCGTCTCCAAATGCTGTGCCGTCCCTGTTGCGGGCGGCTGAATTCAGTGGCAATGGGTCGCCGGACTGCGGCGATAGCCATGGCGGCCTGCTTCGGCTATGGTCGCCGCGCCCGGCCGAGCGAAACGACAGCGCCTGACCGTTGTCGCAAGCGGCCGGGCCGGAATTTCGCCGCGACAGCTATACAGCTATATCTATATAAAGTGTCCCGGCCCGTGCCGCGAGCGGATGTGGCCCCGGCCCGTAGAAGGGCCGGTCCGTGTTCGCCGCGCGCCAGCCAGTCGACCCGAGGAAAGATCGCCATGACCGATACGCCGCTTGTCCCCACCGATTCGTCCGGCGACGAGAGTTCCGGCGGGCTCGCGCCCGTACGGGTCGGCGGCAACGAGACCGTCTTCGGCTTCCGCAAGGTCTCGCCCGGTGAAAAGCAGCCACTCGTCGACGACGTCTTTCACAAGGTCGCGCGGCGTTACGATCTGATGAACGACGTCATGTCCGGCGGTATGCACCGGGTGTGGAAGGATGCCTTCGTCTCCTGGCTCGCGCCCTCGCGCAGTGCCCGTCGCGGCGTCGACGTGCTCGATGTTGCCGGCGGCACCGGTGACATTGCCTTCCGCATTGCCGACCGCAGCGGCGGCAATGCCCGCATCACCGTTGCCGACATCAACGAGGATATGCTCGCCGTCGGCCGCGAGCGGGCGGAAAAGCGCGGCCTCGCCGATGCGCTCACGTTTACCCAGGCCAACGCCGAGGATCTGCCGTTCGATGACGCCAGCTTCGACGTCTACACGATCGCCTTCGGCATCCGCAACGTGCCGAAGATCGAGGCGGCGCTGTCGCAAGCCTTCCGCGTCCTGCGTCCCGGCGGCCGTTTCATGTGCCTTGAATTCTCCGCCGTCGACCTGCCGCTGCTCGACAGGCTCTACGACACCTATTCCTTTAACGTCATTCCGGCGATGGGTCGGGTCTTTGCCGGCGATTCAGAACCCTACAAATACCTGGTGGAATCGATCCGCACGTTCCCCAAGCAGGAACGCTTCGCCAAGATGATTCGCGACGCCGGCTTCTCACGGGTGACCTATCGCAATCTCGCCGGCGGTGCGGTCGCCATGCATTCGGGCTGGAAGCTTTAGGCTGGAATGACCATGGGTCTGGGGATTGCGCCTTTCCTGCGCCTCGTGCGCGCTGGCTATGTGTTCACGCGTGAGGGCCTGCCCGGTCTTCTGGCGCCGCCGGACCTGCCGCCCAACCAGCGCTTCGTCCTGCGCATCCTGAAGATCTTCGAACGCCGGGGTGTCGCCGGGGACAACGGCCAGCGCCTGTCGGAGGCCTTCCAGCGGCTCGGTCCCTCCTATATCAAACTCGGTCAGTTCCTCGCCACCCGCGCCGACGTCGTCGGCAAGGAGGTGGCGAGCGAACTCGCCCGCCTGCAGGATCGCCTGCCGCCTTTCTCTGACGAGGCCGCGCGCGCCGTCGTCGAGGATGCCTTCGGCAAGCCCGTCGACGCGCTCTTCATCGAATTCGGTCCCTCGATCGCCGCCGCCTCCATCGCCCAGGTGCACAAGGCCCGCGTCGCCGATGCCGAGGGCATGGAACGCGCCGTGGCGGTGAAGGTGCTGCGGCCGGGGGTGCGGGCGCGTTTCCGCCGCGATCTGGAGAGTTTCTATCTCGCCGCCCGCCTAATCGAGCGCTTTCACAGGCCCTCGCGGCGCCTGCGTCCCCTCGCCGTCGTCGACACGCTCGCCCGTTCGGTGGAACTGGAGATGGATCTCCGGCTGGAGGCCGCCGCGCTGTCGGAAATGGGCGAAAACGTCGCCGCCGATCCGGGTTTTCGCGTGCCCGAGGTGGACTGGCCGCGCGTCGCCCGCAACGTCCTGACGCTGGAGTGGATCGAGGGCATCAAGCTCAATAATCTGGAAGCCATGACCGCCGCCGGCCATGATCTGCCGACCCTTGGCCAGACCGTCATCCAGTCGTTCCTGCGCCACGCCATGCGCGACGGCTTCTTTCACGCCGACATGCATCCGGGCAATCTCTTCGTCGAGGCCGACGGCACCCTCGTCGCCGTCGATCTCGGCATTATGGGACGGCTGAAGGTGGATGAACGCCGCTTCCTCGCCGAAATTCTCTACGGCTTCATCCGCCGCGACTATCGCCGCGTGTCGGAGGTTCATTTCGAGGCCGGCTACGTGCCGCCGACCCAGGACGTCGACACTTTCGCCCAGTCCCTGCGCGCCATCGGCGAGCCGATCCATGGCCAGACAGCCGCGGAAATTTCCATGGCGCGGCTCCTGACCCAGCTTTTCGAGAACACCGAACTCTTCGAGATGCAGACCCGGCCGGAGCTCATCCTCCTGCAGAAGACTATGGTCGTGGTCGAGGGCGTTGGCCGCACGCTCAACCCCGATCTCGACATGTGGCACACGTCCGAGCCGGTGGTGCGCGAATGGATCGAGGCGCACCTGGGGCCGACGGCCATGCTGCGCGATACCGCCGGCGGGCTTGGCGCCGCCGCCCGCCTCGTGCGCGATCTGCCGGTGTTCGCCGACCGTGCCGAACGGTTGTCGAAGGCGATGGCGCGCATGGGCGACGAGGGCCTTCATTTCGATTCCGCCACGGCCGAAGCGATCGGCCGCGCCGAGGCACGCCATACGCGCTCCGGCCGTATCGCGCTCTGGGTGATCGCCATTGCCGCCGTCGTCGCCGTCGCGGCGGGGCTGTGATCGTGCAATGCTGAGACAAGTAGCGGGCCGCGCTTCGCACCCGCACGACCATGTGACAGGGGACAAAGGACAAGGGCATGAACGACAATGAGATGGGCGGTCTGCCGGGCTTCGATCGCGCGGCGCTGATGGCGATCATCCGCGCCCGGTCGTTTTCTCAAGGCACCAATGTGACGCTCGCCTCGGGCCGGGCGAGCAGCTTCTATTTCGACATGAAGCCGACGATGCTCGATCCCGACGGCGCGGTTCAGGTGGCGCTCGCCATGGCGCGCACCATCAAGCCGCTGAAGGCGGATTTCGTTGGCGGCCTGGCCATGGGAGCGGTGCCGATCGTCTCCGCGCTTGCTCCTGTCTCGGCGCTGGCCGGCGATCCCATCCGTGTCTTCTTCGTTCGCAAGGAAGCCAAGGGCCACGGCGCCAAGCGCCAGGTCGAGGGCCTGGCCGTCGGCGAAAGCCTTGACGGCAAGCGCGTCGTCGTCGTCGAGGATGTGACGACCACCGGCGGTTCGGCCATGCAGGCGGTCGAGGTCGTGCGCGAGGCTGGCGCGACGGTTACCGATCTCGTCACCATCGTCGATCGCGAGGAGGGTGCGGAAAAAAACCTCTCGCCCGAGGGCATCGCCCTTCATCCGATCTTCCGGGCAAGCGAATTCAAGAGCTGAGCGAAACCCGACCTATCTCGGCAATGTCACCCGTCGGAGCGTCAGGTTGATTCGCCCGCCCTCGCGGAGCGAGCCGGCGAGGGGGAGGAGCGCGCGGGACGTTCCGGGATAGATCCGGTCGATGCCGTGATAGCAGCCCCGCGCCGGCCCGGTGAGTGCCAGGACGTCGCCGCTCGAAAGCCGGAAGGAGCGTGTCGGGTCGCTTCGGTTCGGCCCGCCGATGCGGAAGAGCGCCGTATCGCCGAGCGAGACCGACAGAATGGGCGCCTCCATCGCCGCCTCGTCCTCGTCGCGGTGAAGCCCCATCTTCGCTGCTGTGCCATAAGAATTGACGAGACAGGCCTCGGGCGGTGCGCCATAGCCCGTCACCTCCGTCCATAGCTCAAGCAGCATCGCCGGGATTGGTGGCCACGGACGTCCGGTTTCCGGATGCGCCGGCTGATAGCGGTAGCCGGTGCGGTCGGCGACCCAGCCGAGCGGGCCGCAATTGGTCATGACGACGGAAAACGGCTTGCCGGTGCGCGGCATCCGCGGGGTGAAGAACGGCGCCTTGGTAATGATGTCGGCGATTGCCGCGACGAGAGCCTGCTGTGCGGTGCCGTCGAGGAAGCCCGGTTTCAGGACGAGCCCGCGTGGCCCCGTCGCTCCCGGTCTGCTCGCGCCTCGCCGATTCGTGCCTTCCCTGCTCATGTCGCTTCTCTCCCGCGCCCGTGCCTCATGCGCCCGTGCCTCACCTGTTCCTTGCCTCGCCCGGTCGTGCCATGGCCCTCGCGGTCGGAATCTGGCACATTTGCGCGCGGTCGATACCGCCGGTCATCCGGGGTGTCGGTTGCATCGAAGATGTGGGGCGACATCGAGACAGGAGTGACGATTATGCGGAACCCTCTTGCCGCCGTTCTTGCCGCCGTTCTGGCCGCTTCCACCCTTGGCCTTTCGACCGGGGCCGCCTCGGCCGGCCCGATCGATGAAAGCTGCGCCCTTGTTGATGCGCTTGCCACCGGCGGCTCTCCCGCCGGCCTCGTCCAGCTTGCCCGCATGGCGCGGCGCTGGAACGACGACGATGCCGCCAGGCTCGGGCCGATGATGGGACCGGTGCTCGGCCGGTTCGACTATCGCGGCGGCAGCGTCTACGAAATCGCCGCCCTTGGCAACGCGCTTGTCGAGCATCTTCTCGTCATGAATATGCAAACAGGCGGTTCGGTCTATATCCGGCTGCTATACGAGGGAAACGGCACGGCCCCGGCGACTTTCGTCAACATCGACTTCCAGTCCAAATACTATGACATCATGAAGAAGCCGCTGATGAAGGCACCTGCCGCGATTGCCTGCGAGTGAGGCGATTGTGAACGCCCCGATCAAAAGCGCGCCGGCCTCCTCCGGTGCGCTTTTCCGCCATCTTGGCCCGGTCTTCTGCTGATTTCCCCTGTCTTTGCGGCTTGCGGCCCGTCTCGTCCCTTCTTATATACGCCACGAACCCACGTCGGACGCTTGAGCCGGCAAATATCTCAGAGTGAACGGGGACCGGCCGAGGGCGCTGCCCACCGGCATCACCGGATGCCTTTCGGGGGTCCGGGCGGTCTGCTGAAGAGGAGAAAATCCATGGGCAAGGTCATCGGTATTGACCTCGGTACGACCAATTCCTGCGTCGCCGTCATGGACGGCAAGGACGCGAAGGTTATCGAGAACGCGGAAGGCGCGCGCACCACGCCTTCGATGGTGGCATTCACCGAAGACGGCGAACGTCTTGTCGGTCAGCCGGCCAAGCGCCAGGCTGTCACCAACCCGGAAAACACGCTTTTTGCCATCAAACGCCTGATCGGTCGTCGCTATGACGATCCGACGACGGCCAAGGACAAGAAGCTGGTCCCCTACAAAATCGTGAAGGCTGACAACGGCGACGCCTGGGTCGAGGCCCAGGGCGACAAGTACTCGCCCTCGCAGGTTTCCGCCTTCATCCTGCAGAAGATGAAGGAAACCGCCGAATCCTATCTCGGCGAAGGCGTCACCCAGGCGGTGATCACCGTTCCCGCCTATTTCAACGATGCCCAGCGTCAGGCGACCAAGGACGCCGGCAAGATCGCTGGCCTTGAGGTCCTCAGGATCATCAACGAGCCGACCGCGGCCGCGCTTGCCTACGGCCTCGACAAGAAGGACGGCAAGACCATCGCCGTCTACGACCTTGGCGGCGGCACCTTCGATATCTCCGTTCTGGAAATCGGCGACGGCGTCTTCGAGGTGAAGTCGACGAACGGCGACACGTTCCTCGGCGGTGAGGACTTCGACATGCGCCTCGTCGACTATCTCGCCGACGAGTTCAAGAAGGAACAGGGCATCGATCTGAGGGGCGACAAGCTTGCTCTGCAGCGCCTGAAGGAAGCGGCGGAGAAGGCCAAGATCGAGCTGTCCTCGGCGACTCAGACCGAGATCAACCTGCCGTTCATCACCGCCGACCAGTCGGGCCCCAAGCATCTGACGATGAAGCTGACCCGCTCCAAGTTCGAAGCGCTCGTCGAGGATCTCATCCAGCGCACCGTCGACCCGTGTCGCAGCGCGCTGAAGGATGCGGGCCTTTCGGCCGGCGAGATCGACGAGGTTGTCCTCGTCGGCGGCATGACCCGCATGCCGAAGGTCCAGGAAGCGGTGAAGCAGTTTTTCGGCAAGGAGCCGCACAAGGGCGTGAACCCGGATGAGGTCGTCGCCATTGGCGCCGCCATCCAGGCCGGCGTCCTGCAGGGCGACGTCAAGGACGTGCTGCTCCTCGACGTGACCCCGCTGTCGCTCGGCATCGAAACGCTCGGCGGTGTGTTCACCCGTCTGATCGACCGCAACACCACGATCCCGACCAAGAAGAGCCAGGTCTTCTCCACAGCCGAGGACGGCCAGACCGCGGTGACGATCCGCGTCTTCCAGGGCGAGCGCGAGATGGCGGCCGACAACAAGATCCTCGGCCAGTTCGATCTTGTCGGCATTCCGCCGGCACCGCGCGGCGTGCCGCAGATCGAGGTGACCTTCGACATCGACGCCAACGGCATCGTCAACGTCTCGGCCAAGGACAAGGGCACCGGCAAGGAGCAGCAGATCCGCATCCAGGCGTCTGGCGGCCTGTCCGACGATGACATCGAGAAGATGGTCCGTGACGCCGAGAGCCACGCCGACGAGGACAAGAAACGCCGCGGCGTCGTGGAGGCCAAGAACCAGGCCGAGGGATTGGTGCATTCGACCGAGAAGATGCTCTCCGAGCACGGCGACAAGGTCTCCGAGGCCGACAAGTCCGCCATCGAGGCGGCCATCGCCGAGGTCAAGACCGCGCTCGAGGGTGACGACGCCGAGGCGATCAATGCCAAGGTCCAGGAGCTCGCGCAGGCGTCCATGAAGCTCGGCGAGGCGGTCTATCAGTCCGGCGAGGCCGATGGCGGCGAAGCTGCCGCAGACGGCGAGGCCAAGGCCGATGACGATGTCGTCGACGCCGACTTCGAGGAAGTCAGCGACGACGAGAACAACAAGAAGTCTTAAAGAGCGAGCGACAAGCGAATGTCGCGAGCCGAATGAAGGAAACGCACCCGTCCGAAAAGGGCGGGTGCGTCTCGCATCGGGGGACGGGGCATGCCGGTGACGCGATCCGTCTGGAGACGGGGAAAGCGTGACCGCGAACGAGCGAGAGAACGGCGCCCTTGCCGGCGCGGCCGTTCCTGCCTTTCCTCACCCCCGGGACGGGATTGAGCTGACGAAAACGGTTCGCGACGGACCGGTTGAGGACAGGACCATATGAGCAAGCGCGACTACTACGAGGTTCTCGGAGTTGCCCGCACGGTCACCGACGGCGAACTGAAGAGCGCCTTTCGCAAGCTCGCGATGCGTTACCATCCCGATCGCAATCCGGACGATCCGGCGGCCGAGGAGCACTTCAAGGAGATCAACGAGGCCTATGAGGCCTTGAAGGATCCAGACAAGCGCGCCGCCTACGATCGCTACGGCCACGCCGCCTTCGAGGGCGGTGCCGGTGCCGGCGGGTTTGGCAACGACTTCGGCTCCACCATGTCGGACATCTTCGATGAGTTCTTCGGCATGGGCGGCGGGCGGCGCAACCGGTCGGGACGCGAGCGCGGCGCCGATCTCCGCTACAACATGGACGTGACGCTGGAAGACGCCTTCGCCGGCAAGACCGTCGAGATCAGCGTTCCCACGTCGATTACCTGCGACGCCTGTTCCGGCTCCGGCGCCAAACCCGGCACCAGCCCCAAGCAATGTCCGACGTGCGGCGGCGCCGGCCGGGTCCGCGCCACCCAGGGCTTTTTCACGCTGGAGCGCACCTGTCCGACCTGCCAGGGGCGCGGCACGGTCATCACCGACCCGTGTGAGAAGTGTGGCGGTTCGGGACGAACGACGGAGGAGCGTACGCTTTCCGTCAACATTCCCGCCGGCATCGAGGACGGCACGCGCATCCGGCTCGCAGGAGAGGGCGAGGCGGGTCTGCGTGGCGGACCGCCCGGTGATCTCTATATTTTCCTGTCGATCAAGCCGCATGCGCTCTTCCAGCGCGAGGGCGCCGAACTCTTCTGTCGCGTGCCCATTTCGCTGATCACCGCCGCGCTCGGCGGTCAGATCGAAGTCCCGGTGATCGATGGCTCCAAGACCATGGTGAAGGTGCCTGCCGGCACCCAGACCGGAAAGCAGTTCCGGCTGAAGGGCAAAGGCATGCCGATCCTGCGCTCGACGCAGCGTGGCGACATGTATATTCAAGTGGTCACGGAAACGCCACGGAACCTGACTAAACGGCAGAAGGAACTACTGGAAGAATTCGACCGGGAATCGTCGCAGGAGACCCATCCGGATTCGACCGGCTTCTTCGCCAAGTTCAAGGACTTCCTTGAGCGGTTCGGAAATTAGAGCGGGAACCGGGGGCCCCTCGTCCTCCCTGTGGCCTGTCGGCCGCGCCGCCGCCAGCATCGGAGTCCTCAATTCAATGCAGCGCCATGCCAAGGCCATCTCGCGCAAGCTTTCCTCGAAGATCCTCGATGAGATGCGTTTCTTCCGTTCCTGGGTGGGCAATCCCCTCAAGACCGGCGCCGTCAGCCCCTCCGGCCCGGCGCTGACGCGACGCATGGCGGCGCTTGCCGAACCCGAACGGAACGGCCCGATCGTCGAACTCGGTCCCGGCACCGGCGTCGTCACCAAGGCGCTGATCGATCGCGGCATCGATCCCGGGCGGCTGATTCTGGTCGAATACAATCGCGAGTTCTGCGCGCTGCTGCGCCGGCGCTTTCCCGGTGTGACCGTCGTCCAGGGCGATGCCTATGCGCTCGTCAACGCGCTCGGCGATACCGATACGCCGCTTGCCAGCGTCGTCTCCAGCCTGCCGCTGTTCACCCGGCCGGTCGAGGCGCGCCGCCGCTTCGTCATGGATGCCATGGCGCAACTGGAGCCGGGCGCGCCGCTTATCCAGTTTTCCTATGCCCTCGTGGCACCGGTCGCGGCGCCCTTGTGCGACTGCACCCTCGACAGGACCAACTGGATCGTCTCCAACCTGCCGCCCGCGCGCGTTTGGACCTACCGCCGCCCTGTCGCGGCGGCCAAGGCCGATTGACGGCCGAAGCGCCGCACCCCCGATCCGCACGTCGCCTTCGCGAGACGCTGAGAGTTTTCGGACAAAAATCCGCTAAAACAATAAATTAGAGAGCGCAGTCTGTTTCCGGCCCCGTACCCGATCTTGCGTCCCGTGCAGCGGAGGCGCCATCCTTGCGACCGGGCGACGGACGGATGTGGTGGTGGAGGGGCGCGGTAGCCGGGCTCAGTCGGCGCCGACGACGCGCTTTTGCTGCGTCGCCTGCGTCATGCTGGTTGACGCCTCGCCGCTCGCTCCGAAGCGAACCATCCACTCCGGGCGCCCGAGGCGGAACGCCGGCAGCGTCTGGTCGTAGGCGTCGACGGTGCCGTTCTGTTTCAGGCCGAGCTTGTTGAGAACGCGCTGCGAGCCGGCGTTGTCGAGATGGGTGACGGCAACGAGCTCGTCGAGACCAACGGTGGCGAACCCGTGATCGCGCACGGCGCTCGCCGCTTCGGTCGCGATGCCCCGCCCCCAGGCCTCGAAGCGCAGGCGGTAGCCGATCTCGATTGCCGGACCCTTGCCGCCGAGCGGGATGAGCATGACCCAGCCGAGGAAACGGTCTGGCACCCGCCGCTCCGCAATAGACCAGAACCCGAGGCCCTCGTCATAGGGGCCGGTGACGAAGCGGCGCAGGCGCGTCCGGTACGCGCCCCAGTCGGCGACCGGGTCGAGATAGCGGCGTACGCGGGGGTCGGCGTCTATTGCCATGCACGCCTCGACACCCTCGGAGCCGAGGGGGGTTAGGACAAGGCGCGCGGTTCTGAGAACGGGAACAGGCATGATCGCCTCTTTCAGTAGCTTCCTCATACGTAATACGTTCGGGTACACTTATAAAGCGATACGACGACTGTTCCCGTTTTGCAAGAAAGCCTTGTATCGATGACAATACCTAGGGTTCTGGTGGTATCCGGATCGACCCACGCTGGCGGCCTGTGTGCCCGGCTTTCCGCGCTCGCGGTCAAGGAGCTGGTTCTGGCGGATATCGAGCCGGTGCGTATTTCGCTCGACGATTATCCCCTGCCGCTCTTCGATGATGAACCCTTCGGGACTGATTCGTCCGGGCCGGCCGGTATGCCGCCGAATGCGCGCGCGCTCGCCGGTGCTGTGGAAGCCGCGGACGGTGTGCTTCTCGTCGCGCCGACGATCAATGCCGGCCCGGCGCCGATGCTCGTCAACGCGCTGGCCTGGATGCGCCGCGCCGGACAGAGTGACGCGCCTGGTAAGCCTCCCGCCGGTGTCGTCTTGCGCCATCGTGTCTTCGCGCTCGCCGGCGTTGGCGAAACGGTCGGCGATGCGCTGTGCGGCCTCATCGGCCTGCGTCAGATACTGGAGATCGGAGCGGGTGCCCTGGTGCTTCCCGACCAGCTCGTGCTTGCCGCCACATCGGGCGCTCTTGGCGCGCGTGACGAAATCGCCGATGTGGAGACGGCCCGCCGTTTCCGCGCGCTCGTCGTTCGCCTTGCCGACGAGGCGGGCCGGTTGAGGTGACCCTGTCCGGAAATTCCTGTCCGGAAATCCCCGTCAGAGGTTTGCTGGCGGACGGGCGCGCGTGTTGCAACATGGCGACTGGTGCTTACATAGGAAGTGACACCAGGACACCGGGCTTCCCCGGTGGTGGAAAGGGAGTTCTGATCATGACAGTGTCCGGAATCCTGATGGGCGTTGCGGCCGCGGCGAGTGCGTTGCTGGCGACGGGCTGGCTTGCCGCCTCTGCGCGGCGAAGGCGGGCGGCCGTTCCGGTTCGCGCCCGCAGGGCCCGTCGCGAGGCCCTTCGCTGATGGCCAAAGAAGGAATGAGCGCCGGCGGCCCCTCCGTCTGGCACGGCACGACGATCGTCACCGTCCGCAAGGGCGACAAGGTCGTTGTCGCGGGCGACGGTCAGGTGACCCTCGGCGCAACCGTCATCAAGCATACCGCGCGCAAGGTGCGCACGCTTGCCAAGGGTTCGGTGATCGCCGGCTTCGCCGGCGCGACGGCGGATGCCTTCACGCTGTTCGAGCGATTGGAAGCCAAGCTGGAGCAGTACCCCGGCCAGCTCACCCGCGCCTGCGTCGAACTGGCCAAGGACTGGCGCACCGACCGCTATCTGCGCCGGCTGGAGGCGATGATGATCGTCGCCGATCCGAGCGTGACGCTCGTCCTGACCGGCACCGGTGATGTGCTCGAGCCCGAGGGCGGCATCACCGGCATCGGATCGGGCGGAACCTACGCACTCGCTGCCGCGCGTGCCCTCATGGATACCGATCATGACGCCGAGACGATCGCCAGGAAGGCGATGGCGATCGCGGCCGATATCTGCGTCTACACCAATTCCTCGGTGGTGATGGAAAGCCTCGATGCCGAGAGCGACTGACGATCTCGCCGCCGGCCTCCGGGCTGCCGTCGACGCCGGTATTCTCACCGCTGACCAGAGCGACCGGCTTGGCAGTTTCCTTGCTGTGCGCGCAGAAGCCGGCGCTGGCGTTGAGGCCGCACGCCCCGTCGTCGAGGACGATCCCGAAGCGCCTCGCTTCGTGCGCGGCTTTCACGACATCCTCATCACCATCGGCGTTGTCCTCGGCGTTGTCGGCCTTGCCGCCGTCATCGTCTCCGCCACCGGCGACTGGGTCGTCGGTACGCTGGTCGCCGCTCTCGGTGCCTGGGGCCTGGCCGAACATTTGGTCCGCCGCCTGCGTCTCGCGCTTCCCGCGATCGCGCTTTCAATCGCCGTTGTCGTCACCGTCGGCATGATGGTTGCCGCGATGCTGTCCGCCTCGCTGCAGAGCCTCGGCGTCGAATCGGGCGGAATCTACGTCTTCCTGTCGTCGGCGCTTGCCGCCGGGCTGTTCTTCTGGCGCTTCCGCGTGCCATTCTCCCTCGCCCTTGTCTTCGGCTCGCTCGGTGCCGCCATCATCGCCGGATACCTGTGGATGGTCGGGCTTTCCCAGGTCGACCGCGCCGGCGAGATCCTCGTTCTCGTCCTCGCGCTTCTGCTTCTCGCCATCGCTCTGGCGTTCGATTTCTCCGATCCGGATCGTCGCACCCGCCGCTCCGACTATGCGTTCTGGCTACATTTGATGGCCGCACCTGCGCTCATCGGCTCGATCATGAGCCTCTTCGTGGGTGTCGGCTCGGTGTTTGGGCTCGGCCGTACGCTGACGCTGGTCGATGCCATCGTCATCGTCGTCACCATGGCGGTGATGGCCGTCCTGGCCATTCTCATCGACCGGCGGGCCTTCCTCGTCGCCGGCCTCGGCTATCTCGGTGCAGCGATTTTTGCCTTCGCCGAAAACGCGACCCTGTCCGATACCCTCACCGCCGCCGTCACCGTTTTGGCCGTCGGCATCATCATTCTCGTCCTTGCGCTCGGCTGGCAGGGCGTCCGCGCCGTGCTTCTGGCCGTGGTGCCGGAAGGCCTGCGCCGGCGGCTTCCGCCGCTCCGCCGCACGCCACCGGCCGCGCTTCTCAACGCTTGAACTGCATGACGGGAGGGCCTTCCGCCTCCCGTCCGTTTGCCCGGGAATTCCGCCATGACCAATTTTTCGCCCCGAGAGATCGTCTCCGAGCTCGACCGCTTCATCATCGGCCAGAAGGATGCCAAGCGCGCCGTGTCCATCGCGCTCCGCAACCGCTGGCGGCGCATGCAGCTCGATGAGTCCATCAAGGACGAGGTGCTGCCGAAGAACATTTTGATGATCGGTCCGACCGGCGTCGGCAAGACCGAGATCTCCCGCCGCCTCGCCCGCCTCGCCGGTGCGCCCTTCATCAAGATCGAGGCGACGAAATTCACCGAGGTCGGCTACGTTGGCCGCGACGTGGAATCGATCGTCCGCGACCTCGTCGAGATCGGCATCGGAATCGTGCGCGAAACCCGGCGCAAGGACGTGCGTGCCAAGGCCCATCTGGAAGCCGAGGAACGGGTGCTCGATGCGCTCGTCGGTTCGAACGCCAGCCCCTCGACCCGCGACAGCTTCAGGAAGAAGCTGCGCGAGGGCGAGCTCGACGACAAGGAAATCGAGATCGAGGTCACCGCGCCGCCGCAGATCCCCAGTTTCGACCTTCCCGGCATGCCCGGCGCTTCCGTCGGCATGCTCAATCTCGGCGACATGTTCGGCAAGGCCTTCGGCGGCAACCGCAAGACCATCCGCACAACGGTCTCCAAGTCCTACGAGACGCTGATCGACGAGGAATCCGACAAGCTCCTCGACAACGACCAGATCGTGCAGGAGGCGATTCGCATGGTCGAGAACGACGGCATCGTCTTCCTTGACGAGATCGACAAGATCTGTGCCCGCGAGGGGCGCGGCGGCGGCGACGTCAGCCGCGAGGGTGTGCAGCGCGATCTCCTGCCGCTGATCGAGGGCACCACGGTGTCGACCAAGCACGGCGCGGTGAAGACCGACCATATCCTGTTCATCGCCTCCGGCGCGTTCCACGTGTCGAGCCCGGCCGACCTCCTGCCGGAATTGCAGGGCCGGCTGCCGATCCGGGTGGAGCTGAAGGCGCTCACCCGCGACGACTTTCGCCGCATCCTGACGGAGACCGAGGCGAGCCTCATCAAGCAGTACGTCGCGCTGATGGCGACGGAAGGGGTGACGCTGGCGTTTACCGAGGATGCGATCGACGAGATCGCCCGCATCGCCGTCGACATCAACGCCACGGTGGAGAATATCGGTGCCCGGCGCCTGCAGACAGTGATGGAGCGCATCCTCGACGAGATCTCCTTCACCGCCCCCGATCGCGGCGGCGAGACGGTCACCGTCGACGCGGCCTACGTCAACGACAACATCAGCGACCTGGCCAGCAACGCCGACCTCTCGCGTTTCATCCTGTAGCCGGCGACGTGCCTGCGGTGCTCTTTGCGCGCGGTCGGGCGCGATGAGAGGGTCTCGCGGCAAGACGCGCATCGAGCCTGCGAAGCGAGCAAGCACGGTAACGTGCTCGGTGCATGGGTCCTGCCGCCGCGAAAGTTGTTAGGTGCGTGCTCTAATCAACTGTGAGTGAGAATGGGCAACCTGCTTGCGCTGTCCTCGCGTACGTTGCCGAATGTGTGCCCTTCAACACATTTTTACTTTTTCGGTGCGCCCGGATGCTATTCCTGCTTTGCAGCGCCGTCGTTATGACGTAGGCAATTTCGCGCGGCCATCGGATTCCCGTCCCCGTTCCCGTGTCTTTGCGACCGAGAACGCAAGGGCGCTTTCCGGGGTGTGCCGGTCAGGAAATATCGAACACGGTCGTTGCAATTATGCGGAACACCTGGACGGTTCGCCGCCCTTTTTCGTCTGAGCGGTTTTTTCGCCTCGGCCGGGCCGCCGTTCTCGGCGCGCTCGTTCTGGGCCTTGCGGTTGGCGAGGGCGTGCTTGCGCCTTCCTTTGCCGCAGCCAAGATCATCGTCGTTCCCGCGGGCAACCGCCACAAGGCGCAGCCGGCGATTTCGGGATTTTCCGTCCGCCGCACGCGTCAGACCGGCTCGACCTTCGAAGCGAAATACAAGAAGGTCTACGAAGCGCTGAAGAGCGACCCCAAGCTGATCGGCAAGATCAAGCGCGTTGCCAAGATCTACGACATTGATCCGGTGCACATGATCGGCGCCATCGTCGGCGAGCATACCTACAACGTCGATTCCATGGATCATCTCCAGACCTATTACATCAAGGCACTGGAGTATGCCGGGTCCTCGCTTGAATTCGCCTACGGCGGTGTCGGCATTTCCGAATTCGTCAAAGGGCCGAAGTTCAAGCGCTGCGAAAAGGCGAAGAACAGCAACACGCTTTGGAGCTGCCGGGAATACGTCTGGGACACGACCTTTCGCGGCAAGACGGTTGACGGTGTCCATTACAGCGACACCCGCTTCGGCCAGGCTTTCTTTCAGCCGATGTTTGCCGGCCAGACCTTCGGTCTCGGTCAGCTCAATCCGCTGACCGCGCTGAAGATGAATGACATGGTGGTGAAGATCGGCCACCTCGATCCGCTCGATCCCGACAATGCGCCCGAGGTCTATCGCGCCATCATGGACCCCGACACCTCGCTCCACTACATGGCCGCCGTGATCCGCTCCAGTATTGATGCCTATCGTCGCACCGCCGGCTTCGACATCTCCCAGAACCCGGGCCTGACGGCGACGCTCTACAACGTCGGAAACGCCGAAAGGCGTGCCCGTCATCTGCGTGCCGTCAACGCCAAACGCCGCAATTCCGGTCTCCGTCCGCGCTATCCGCAGGAGAACTACTACGGCTGGCTGATCAACGACAAACTCGACGAACTGCGCAAACTTTTGTAATCGGGTTGAGCGGATCGGCGCTTTGTTGAGTGGCCGGCCGGCCACACGACGGAAGGCGCAGTTTTCATGGTCACCACACGAAGAAGCCTCGAAGAGGGTCACCAGCGCAAGTTCCTGGTCGTCATCGACGACACCCCGGAGTGCGACCGTGCGGTGATGTTCGCCGCCAAGCGCGCCCAGCACACCGGCGGCGCGCTTATCATGCTCTACGTGATCATTCCCGGCGATTTCCAGCACTGGCTCGGCGTCGAGGACATCCGCCGCGCCGAAGCGCGCGAGGAAGCCGAGGAGCTTTTGTCGGGCTATGTCGATCGCATCCGTACCATCGCCACCATCGAGCCGGAAACCGTCATCCGCGAGGGCAATCGGTCGGACGAGATCATGGCGCTGATCGAAGAGGACGACGACATCGCCATTCTTGTGCTTGGCGCTGCCACCGACAAGGAAGGTCCGGGCCCGCTGGTGACGACGCTCGCCGGCCGCATGGCCGGATCGTTCCCGATTCCCATCACCATCGTTCCCGGTACGCTGTCCGATGAGGAGATCGCGGCGATCGCCTGACGGCGAAGCCTGTCTCGTGGCGGTTCGGTCCGGTTCGGGCCTGACCCGCCCATCTGCCGGCATCTCGGTCTGCATTCTCTGCCGACCTTGATGTTGCGCCGTCCGGGCCTAATCTATTGACCAAATCCATCGACGCCGACGGCACGACCGTCACGGAGCATCAGACCATGTTCATCCAGACAGAGACGACACCCAATCCAGCGACCCTCAAGTTCCTTCCCGGCGAGCCGGTTCTGGCGAGCGGCAGCCATGATTTCCGCTCCGCAGAGGAGGCCGCGGCCTCGCCGCTGGCGGCGCGTCTGTTCGAGATTCCCGATGTCGAGGGCGTCTTTCTCGGTTCCGACTTCATCGCCGTCTCCAAGGCCGATGGCGACTGGCAGCACCTGAAGCCGGCGGTCCTTGGCGCCATCATGGAGCATTATCTTTCCGGCCAGCCGATGATGACCGGCACGGGCGCCGGCAGTGATGAGTTCTTCCACGACGACGACGAGACGATCGTCGCCACCATCAAGGATCTTCTCGATACCCGTGTCCGCCCGGCCGTCGCCCAGGACGGCGGCGACATCACCTTCAAGGGTTTCAAGGACGGCGTGGTGTTCCTGTCCATGCGGGGCGCCTGTTCCGGCTGTCCGTCGTCGACGGCGACGCTGAAGGGTGGTATCGAGAACCTTCTCAGGCATTTCGTGCCCGAGGTCGAGGAAGTCCGCCAGGTCTGACACCGGCTGTCGCGGCCGGCGGCATCCGTCCGTCGCGACCGGACAGGCAGGGATCCACAGGTGGGGATCCTCGGCGATATCTCATACGGCGATCAGGGGGGCAGATGTTTCGCCAGCTCATTCTCGCTCTTGCGGGCCTCACTGGCGCCGCCGGCGTCGCGCTTGCCGCAGCCGCTTTCCACGCCGACGCCACGTTCGGGCCGCCGTCTTCCGTCTGCCTTGCCAATGCCCCGGCCCTGATCGGCCTGGCAATCCTGGCGCGCAACAGCCGGCTCGCCGGCCTTTCCGCGCTGGTGATCTTCGCGGGAACGCTTCTGTTCGCCGGCGATATCCTTCTGCGCCATTTCACCGGCCACCGCATTTTCCCCATGGCGGCGCCGACCGGCGGGACGATTATGATCGTCGGTTGGCTCCTTGTCGCGGTCTCGGCGCCTTTCGCCTTGCGTGATCGCGCTTCTGACTGACGACGGCAAACGCCAAAGACACGCGAGATTTTCATGACCGACGAAACCCCGCTCTTCCACACGCCCCTGCCCGACAAGACGCTCGATCAGCTCTTCCGCCAGGCCCGCACCCACAACGCATGGTCCGACCGGCCGGTCGACGACCTGACGTTGCGCGCGCTCGCCGACCTGCTGAAATGGGGCCCGACCAGCGCCAATGCCTCGCCCGCGCGCCTGATGTTCGTGAAGTCCGCGGCGGCGAAGGAAAAGCTTAAGCCGCATCTGTCCGCCGGCAACAGGGACAAGACCATGAGTGCGCCGGTGACGGCGATCATCGGCCACGATCTCGATTTTCCCGACCATCTGCCGCGCCTTTTCCCGCATGAGGATGCGCGTGCCTGGTTCGCCGGCAACGATGCTCTTATCGAGGATACCGCGTTCCGCAACGCAGCCCTCCAGGGCGCCTATCTGATCCTCGCCGCGCGCGCCCTTGGGCTCGACACCGGTCCGATGTCCGGCTTTGACAGGGCTGGCGTCGAAGACGCCTTTTTCCCCGGTACGCGAATCAAGGCCAATTTCCTGTGCAATCTCGGCTACGGCGATCCGGCCGGTCTAATGCAGCGCCTGCCGCGATTCGATTTTGATGATTTCTGCACGATTGCGTGAAGACAGAAGCCGGAAAACCGGCGCTTCCGGGCCTTCTGCGACGTCTCATCCTAATTCGCGACTCGACTTGTCGTCATCCTCCGGCTAAGCGCGAACCATGCGCCTGCTTGCGATCGACACCGCCCTTGCCAACTGTTCCGCTGCCGTTCTGGATGATTCCGGCGGCGTCGACCGGCTTGTCGTTGCCAGCGAGGAGATCGGTCGCGGCCACGCCGAGCGTCTGATGGACATGATTGCCGCCGCCCTCGGCGAGGCCGAACTGGGATTTGCCGACCTCGACCGCATTGCCGTGACGGTCGGCCCCGGTAGTTTCACCGGTGTCCGCGTCGGCGTCGCCACCGCGCGCGGCCTCGGTCTCGTGCTTTGCAAACCCGTGGTCGGCGTCACCACGCTCGCCGCGCTCGCCTACGAGGCCCGTGCGGAGCAGGGATGCCCGGTCGCCGCCGTCATCGACGCCAAGCGGGGGGAAGTCTACGGCCAGCTCTTTGAAGACGGTGCCCCTGTTATCGGACCCGTTGCGGAACGGGGCGAAGCCTTTGCCGTGCGTGTGCCGGATGAAACGGTGCTGATCGGCTCCGGCGCCGCCGTTGTTGCCGCTGCGGCGCGCGAGGATGGACGGGTGCTGAAGATCGCCGCCGAACCGGTGGCGCCGGCCGCCGGTGCCGTCGCCCGCGCCGGCCGCGCAGCGCTCGACCCGGACCGGCCGCCTTCGCCGCTCTATCTGCGCCCGCCCGACGCCAAGCCGCAGACGGCGAACCGTATCGCGCGGCTGTAGGCAGGAAGGAGGGCGAATGGGAACCGGCGCACGAAGTTGGCTGGAACGCGGATCCGAAGCGATGGCATGGCTCAACGCACCGATGATCATCAACGAGGCGACGGTCGATGAGGGACATGCACTCGCCGATGTCCACGCCCGCGCCTTCGAGGCCGCCTGGACCGGTGGCGAGGTTGAGGCTCTGCTGCGCCAGGACGGTGTCTTCGGTGTCGTCGCCCGGCGGGCCGGACCGTTTTCGCAGCGTCGGCCGATCGGCTTCATTCTGGTGCGTACCGCTGCCGACGAGGCGGAGGTTCTCACCGTCGCCGTGCATCCCGGCTATCGCCGCCGCGGTGTCGCCCGACGCCTGATGGAATATGCTCTCAGAAGCCTCTACCATGATCGTATCGCGGCCCTATTTCTCGAGGTGGACGCGGGCAACGAGGCGGCATTGGCGCTCTATCGGCGGCTTGGCTTCCGTGAAGTTGGAAAAAGGCTGGGGTATTACCGGACCGAGGCGGGAGAACGCAGCACGGCGCTTGTCATGCGCTGTGAACTCCGTTAAGCCGCTTCTAAAGGCCGGTCGGAATAGAAGGCGAACGGACGTGACTGAGGGAGCGCATTCACCGTCGATCGAGGAACTCTGCGTCGACAAAGGCATGCGAATGACCGAGCAGCGGCGGGTTATCGCGCGCGTGCTGGAGGCATCGGATGACCATCCTGACGTAGAGGAACTTTATCGCCGGGCAGCGGGGATCGATCCCCGGATCTCGATTTCGACGGTCTATCGGACGGTCAAGCTTTTCGAAGATGCCGGTATCATCGAGCGTCATGATTTCCGCGACGGCCGGTCGCGCTACGAGACGATCACCGAAGAACATCACGATCACCTCATCGATCTGCGCAGCGGCGATGTGATCGAGTTTCGTGACGAGGAAATCGAACGCCTGCAGACGGCGATCGCCCGCCGGCTCGGGTTCAAGCTCGTCGACCACCGGCTGGAGCTCTATGGCGTTCCCCTCGAGGATGAAGACGGACAGTCGTAACAGCGCCCGCGGCGGTCGCCCGGCCGGCGCGTGCACGCGAAGGGATCCGGCGGATCACGGCAGATGATGGCGACCCTTCGTGCGTTTCTCATTCTCGCGGCGCTCGTGCCTGTCACGCTCGTCGGTATCGTCCTTCAGTGGATTTTCGTGAAGCTGGGCCTGCGGGCCGCGGCGCTCCTCCCGGTGGTGTGGCACCGCTATGTGCTATGGCTGCTCGGTGTGCGCATTCGCATCAACGGTGCGCCGGGGGACGAGCGGCCGATGCTGATCGCGTCGAATCACACCTCCTGGCTCGATATCGAGGTGATCGGCTCGCTGATGCCGCTCTCCTTCATCGCCAAGGCGGAAGTCGCCGGCTGGCCGATCTTCGGCCTCTTCGCCAAGCTCCAGCGCACCGTCTTCGTCGACCGCACGCGGCGTTCGCGGACCGCCCGTGTCGCCTCCGAGATCGCCGGCCGGCTTGCCGACGGCGATGCCATGGTGCTCTTCGCCGAAGGCACCTCCAGTGACGGCAACCGCGTGCTTCCCTTTCGTTCCGCGCTCCTCGGCGCGGCGCGCAACGCCATCGTCGAGGGCGGCCATGAACGGGTATGGATCCAGCCGCTTTCCATCGCTTACACCCGCTGCGGCGGCATTCCGCTTGGCATGCGCGAACGTGTGCTTGCCGCATGGTACGGCGACATGGATATGATGCCCCATCTGTGGGATGTGCTGAAATGCGGCGCCTTCGACGTCGAGATCTCCTGGGGCGAACCGATCCCCTACGACGAGACGAGCGACCGCAAGGCGGTGGCGCTGGCCGCCGAACAGGCGGTGCGGGCGATGACAATCGCCGCGCTCCGGGCCGGGGGAGACAGGGCCGCGCGGCTCGCGCGCCAGGCATGACTGTCGTAGAATGGCCGGGAATCAAGGTAAATCCTGCTATTTTCAGCGCGGCGAAAACGCGTTAGAGCAGGGGTGAGAGAAATGTCGACCGGTCGGTCGCCGGGCCGGCAGGATGACACTAGATCGACAAGGGAGCAGGAGCGGCGTGAGACGCGCGGCTTTCTCCTCAGACATCTGAAACCCCCGAAATATCCGGACAGGACGGAGTGGGCGTGACGAAACCGAGCGCAAAAGTCTTCATCAAGACCTACGGTTGCCAGATGAACGTCTACGATTCCGAGCGGATGGGCGATGTGCTCGCTCCCGCCGGCTTCGAGGCGACCGACGCCATTGACGAGGCCGACCTGATCCTTCTCAACACCTGCCATATCCGCGAGAAGGCGGCGGAAAAGGTCTATTCCGAACTCGGTCGGCTGCGCCGTTTGAAGGATGCGCGCGCCGGCGAGGGCCGGGCAACGGTCGTCGGCGTCGCCGGTTGCGTCGCCCAGGCCGAGGGTGCGGAGATCGTGCGCCGGGCTCCGGTGGTCGATTTCGTCGTCGGACCCCAGAGTTATCACCATCTGCCGGATCTGGTGGAGAAGGCGCGGGGCGGCGCCCGCGCGGTCGATACCGAATATCCGGCAGAGGACAAATTCGATCACCTGCCGCCGCCGGTCGCAAGGCCCGGTCCCAAGCGCGGCTACACCGCCTTTCTCACCGTGCAAGAAGGCTGCGACAAGTTCTGTACCTTCTGCGTCGTGCCCTACACACGCGGCGAGGAAGTCTCGCGCCCCGTCGCCCGCATCCTAGACGAAGCGCGCCGTCTCGCCGCGGCGGGTGTGCGCGAGGTCACGCTCCTCGGCCAGAACGTCAATGCTTTCCACGGCGAGGGGCCGGACGGGAGGTCCTGGGGCCTTGGCCGCCTTCTTGGCGCGCTTGCCGACATTCCGGGCCTCGACAGGCTGCGCTATACGACGAGCCATCCACGCGACATGGACGATGAGTTGATCGCCGCCCACCGCGACCTGCCCCAACTCATGCCCTATCTGCATCTGCCGGTGCAGTCCGGCTCTGACGCGATCCTCAAGGCGATGAATCGCCGCCACGATCGCGACGCCTATTTCCGCCTCGTCGATCGTATTCGCGGAGCGCGGCCAGATATCGCGCTCTCCGGCGATTTTATCGTCGGCTTTCCCGGCGAGAGTGACGCCGATTTCGCCGACACCATGGATCTGGTCGAGCGCGTCGGCTACGCCCAAGCGTTCTCCTTCAAATACAGCCCGCGCCCCGGGACGCCCGCTGCCGACCGCGATGCGCAGGTCGAGGAGGCGGTCAAGTCGCAGCGCCTCGCCGCCCTGCAGGACCTCCTGACCCGCCAGCAGCGCGCCTTCAACGCCGCCTGCCAGGGGCGTGTCATGGATGTGCTCTTCGAACGCCCCGGCCGCAACGCCGGCCAACTCGCTGGCCGCTCGCCGTGGCTGCAGGCGGTGCATACGGACGCGCCGGCCGCGCTTATCGGAACCATCGCCCGCGTCCGCGTCACTGGCGTCGGGCCGAACAGCCTTGCCGCCGAACTGGTCGGCGAAGGGACTGGCGGGACGCCTTCGCTGCCGATCGCCGGGGAAACGCTGATGGCCCAGGGAGGCGCCGCGTGAGCGACGACATCATCACACCGATGCCCGGCACGGCCGAGGCCGGCGGGTCGGGATCGTCGACGGGTCCGAGCGCGTCGGATCTGACCCATATCGTGCTCGGCTTCGACGACAATGCACTGGCGAGCGATCTCTTCGGCCAGTTCGACCAGAACCTCGCGCTGATCGAGCAGCGCCTTGGCATCGACATCGTCGCCCATGGCAATCAGGTGACGGTGAAGGGCATGCACGAGGCCTGTGAAGAGGCCCGCCATGCGCTGGAATCGCTCTACGAGCGACTGCGCAAGGGGCACGAAATCCATCCCAGCGACGTCGACGGCGCGGTGCGTGAGGCGATTGCAGCCTCCTCGCAACTCAGCCTGCCGACCATGGAGGAGCCGCGCTCGCGCATGACCTTCGCGCAGGTCTCCACCCGTCGCCGCACCATCGTCGCCCGCACCGCCGCACAGGACGCATACCTGCGGGCCATGGACCGCGCCGATCTCGTCTTCGGCACCGGCCCGGCCGGCACCGGCAAAACCTTCCTTGCCGTCGCCTATGCCGCGACGCTTCTGGAGCGTGGCGACATTTCCCGCCTGATTCTGTCGCGGCCGGCGGTCGAGGCCGGCGAACGGCTCGGCTTCCTCCCCGGTGACATGCGCGAGAAGGTCGATCCCTATCTGCGCCCGCTCTACGACGCGCTCTACGAGATGATCCCGGCGGAAAAGGTCGAGCGCGGTCTCCAGTCCGGCATGATTGAGGTGGCGCCGCTCGCCTTCATGCGCGGCCGCACCCTGTCGAACGCCGTCGTCATCCTCGACGAGGCGCAGAACACCTCCACCATGCAGATGAAGATGTTCCTGACCCGGCTCGGCGAGAACTCCAAGATGTTCATCACCGGCGACACCAGCCAGGTCGACCTGCCGGGCGGCGTCCGCTCCGGCCTTATCGACGCCCTCAAGATCCTGTCCGGCGTCGAGGGCGTCGTGCAGGTGCGGTTCAGCGATGCCGACGTCGTGCGTCACGAGCTCGTCGCCCGCATCGTCCGGGCCTACGATCGCGCCGGAGCGGAAAAATCGCGCAAGGCGGCGGCCGAGGGCGACGCGCCATGACCGACCGTCCCCCGCCTATGGGCGGCCGGGCGGATGACCCGGCCCGCGCCGCGCCGACAGCGCCCGACACCCCGCCCTTCGCCGTCGCCATGACGATCGAAGCGTCAGGCTGGCCGCTGGAGAGCGCCCTGGAGGCGCTCGTCGCTCGCGCTGTCCTGGCTGCCGCATCGGTCGCCGATCTTCCCGCCAGACCGGGCTCGGAGGTCAGCATTCTCTTCACCGACGATGCCGCGGTCCGCGTCCTCAATCGGGACTATCGCGGCAAGGACGCGCCGACGAACGTGCTGTCGTTTCCGCTCGACGTCGACGATGACGGCATCGCCGGACCGCTCATCGGCGACATCATCCTCGCGCGCGAGACACTTGAACGGGAATCTGTTGATCTCGGCCTTTCTTTCGACGCACATCTTGCCCATCTGATAGTTCACGGACTTCTTCATCTTTTCGGCTATGATCATCTTGATGATGACGAAGCGGCGGAGATGGAAAGCCTTGAAATCGCCGTTCTCGCCCGCCTCGGGATCGCCAACCCCTATGCCACGGACCCCGTGCCGCCGATATGCAGCCGTCAGGAACCATGAGTACCGCAGAATCCATCAGCGGATCCCAGGATGATCCGCAACCGTCTCCCGAACCTTCGTCTAGCACCGCCGGCTCCGAGCCGGCCCCGGCCGAAGACGGCGCCGTTCCGTTGCCGAACGGTGAGGACGGCTGGTTTGAACGTCTGAAGCTGATTCTCGGCTTTCGCGGCCCGGGCACCTTGCGCGAGAGCATTGAGGATGCGCTGGCGCGCGATGAGCAGGAACACCATCAGTTCACGCCGGAAGAGCGGCTTCTTCTGCGCAACATCCTGCGCCTGCGTGAGGTGCGGGTCGACGACGTCATGGTGCCCCGCGCCGACATCGACGCGGTGGAGGAGGGCACGCCGCTATCGGAGATCATCGTTCTCTTCCGCGAATCAGGCCATTCCCGCATGCCGGTTTACCGCGAGACCCTCGACGATCCGCGCGGCATGGTGCACATCAAGGATCTGATGGCCGCCCTGACCGACCAGATGGTGGGCGGCCCGGCAGGGGACTCTGAACCCGGCGGCCCGACGGACAATCCGGAGAATGCTCGGCAGGCCGATCATGGAAGCGATGTGGCGGTTGCTCCGCCGGCCGGCCCGAAACCGGCCTCGGAGAGCGCTGGCCGCCCCTCCATCTCCGGCGCCGAGGCGTCCTTCAACCTGTGCGACATCGACCTCGACCAGCCGCTCAGCGAAGCCGGGCTGGTCCGCCCGGTGCTTTTCGTGCCGCCATCGATGCCGGCGCCCGACCTGATGGCTAAGATGCAGGCCGCTCGCATGCAGATGGCGCTCGTCATCGACGAATACGGCGGTACCGACGGCCTCGTTTCACTGGAGGATCTTGTCGAAACCGTCGTCGGAGATATCGAGGACGAGCACGACGAGAGCGACGAACCGATGATCCAGGAAGTGGCCGACGGCATCTGGATCGCCGACGCGCGCCTCGCGCTCGACGAGGCTGAGCCCGCCCTCGGCCCCGATTTCGCCATCGGCGACCTCGGCGAGGAGGTCGACACGCTTGGCGGGCTCGTCTATGCGCTCATCGGCCGGATTCCCGTTCGCGGCGAACTGATCGCCTCCACCGCACTTCCCGGGTTCGAGTTCGAGGTTCTCGATGCCGACCCGCGCCGCATCAAGCGGTTGCGCGTCTATCGCCGGCGTGAGACCCGGCCGGTCGAAACCCGCCGCCGGCCGCGCGCCCTGCCCGGTGAAATGCCGAGGGCTGAAGGGGAGCGTGGCAGCGGCGAGACTGCGCCGGGCGAAACGAGCAAGGCTTGACCTTGCCCGGTCGCCCGCGTTCAAGTCCCGTTACGCCGCCCGATGCGGCTGATTCGGGATCGACCGCATGCTGACAGCCATAGCCGACCGCGTCGTGCTCCTGTGGGGCTGGCGTCGCCTCGCCCTCGCATTCGGGGCGGGGCTGGTGTCGGCGCTCGCCCAGGCGCCCTATCATCTCTTTCCGCTCCTTTGGCTGACCTTTCCGCTCCTCGTCTGGCTCATCGATGGCGCGACGGCGCCCGCTGGCCGGCGCGGCCCGCGACGCCTCGTGCCCGCCTTCGCGGTTGGCTGGTGGTTCGGCTTCGGTTATTTCCTCGCCGGCCTGTGGTGGATCGGCGCCGCCTTTCTCGTCGAGGCGAAGGATTTCGGCTGGCTGATGCCGTTTGCCGTGGTGCTCCTGCCGGCGGGTCTGGCGCTCTTCTTCGGCCTCGGTGTCGCCGCCGCGCGTGCCCTTTGGAGCGATGATGCCGGTCGGATTCTGCTCCTTGCCGGCTCGCTCGGGCTGACGGAGTTCCTGCGCGGCCACATCCTCACCGGATTTCCCTGGAATGCGCTTGGCTACGGGCTTGCCGCCAATACCGTGCAGATGCAGGCCACCGCCCTCGTCGGCGTCGAAGGCCTGTCGGCGCTCGTCGTCCTCATCTTCGCCGCCCCCGCCGCGCTCGTTACGTCCGGCAAGGGCGGGCGCCGGATCGGCATCGGGGTGTTTTCGCTGGCGCTTGCCGTCTACGTCGGCATCCTCGCCTATGGTGCGATCCGGCTGGCGACGGTCCATCCCGGCCATGACGACGAGGTCCGGCTCCGGATCGTCCAGCCGGACATTCCCCAGAAGGAAAAGTGGAAGCCGGAAAACCGCGAGAAGATCCTCAAGACCTATCTCGACCTCAGCGATCGCGCGACTTCGCCGGACCGACTCGGCGTCGTCAGCATCACCCATCTGATCTGGCCGGAGGCCGCGCTGCCCTTCCTGTTACGCCGCAACCCGGAAGCGCTTGCCGCCATCGCCCGGCTCCTGCCGCCGGGAACGACGCTGATCACCGGTGCCACCCGCGCCGAGCCGAAGGCTCCGGGAGAAACGCACACCCGCTTCTTCAACAGCATCTATGTGATCGGCCACGATGGCACGATCCTGACGGCCTATGACAAGGTTCATCTTGTCCCCTTCGGCGAATACTTGCCGTTCCAGGCATTCCTGGAATCGATCGGTCTGGAACAGCTCACCCGCATCAAGGGCGGGTTCCAAGCCGGATACCGACGCCCGCCGCTGGACATTCCGGGCGCGCCGCCGGCCGATCCGCTGATCTGCTACGAGATCATTTTCCCCGGAGAGATGGGCACTGGCGGCGGCGGTCGTCCGCAATGGCTGCTGAATGTCACCAATGACGCCTGGTATGGCGATACGCCGGGTCCCTACCAGCATTTCCAGCAGGCGCGCGTTCGCGCCGTCGAACAGGGTTTACCGCTGGTACGTGCCGCCAACACCGGCGTCTCTGCGGTGGTTGATTCTCTCGGCAGAGTCGAATCACGTCTCGGCCTTGGAATCTCTGGTGTTATTGATGCGACCCTTCCGCGTGCAATGCGGCCAACAGTCTATGCCCGGTATGGCAACCCCATTGTTGTTGCGATCATTCTAGGGTTGTTCGGGCTTTTCGGTGCAATTCGCGTTAAACATGTCCTAAGATTTGTTAACCCCGAATAATTGACCATTAAGCATTCGCGCTGCATAGTCCGCCTGCCATCAAACGGGCTTCCCCGCGACGGCAAAAAAAGCCCGGACTATCCAGGGGGATCCGCCGTCCTGTGCGGCGAGAGGGACAGACCGGCTAAATAAAACCGATTTCGGATCGGCTCGCTGTACCTGAACCAGCGGGGCGTGAGCGGATTCGAGCAATAAGAGAAATGGCCTATGCCCAGCAAGAAATCACCCAATCCTATCGACATCCACGTCGGTAGCCGTATTCGCCTTCGGCGGATGATGCTCGGAATGAGTCAGGAAAAACTTGGCGAGCATCTCGGCATCACCTTCCAGCAGATCCAGAAGTACGAAAAGGGCACCAACCGCGTCGGCGCCAGCCGGTTGCAGCATATCGCCACCGTACTGAAGGTTCCGGTCTCGTTCTTCTTCGAGGACGCGCCCGGCACGCCGGAAGAAGCCGCCAAGGGATTTGCCGAAGGCAAACCCGCCGGCTACGTCGTCGATTTCCTTTCTTCCTCCGAGGGACTGGCTCTCAACAAGTCCTTCGTCCAGATCAAAGATCCCAAGGTACGCAAGCGCATCGTCGATCTGGTCAAATCTCTCGCAGAGGACGAGGAATAAGCCGCCCGAAAGCGGCTTGACCAGGCGACCAAAGGTTGCCACAAACATGACTCGCCGGTCGGAGGCCGCGTCTCCGGTCGGCGAGCATTATGTGTTTCACTTGCCCAGCGTTCCGGCTGACCCTGCCGTCGGTGTTCGTTCCGCGTCTGTGCCGATAACAGCGTCGGGCTCGACCAGAGAACGGTTCTTTATAGATGTCCCGACCCACCTATCTTTTCACCAGTGAATCGGTCTCCGAAGGTCATCCCGACAAGGTGTGTGACCGGATTTCCGACGCCATCCTCGACACTTTTCTCGCCGCTGAAAAGCACTCGCGTGTTGCCGTCGAGACGATGGTGACCACCAATCAGATCGTTCTGGCCGGCGAAGTTCGCGGACCGTCCGACATCGACGCCGTCGCGATGGAAGAAGTCGCCCGACGCGTCGTTCGCGACATTGGCTACGAACAGGACGGCTTCCACTGGAAGAATAGCAGTTTCACCTCCTTCGTCCACGAGCAGTCCGCCGATATCGCCCAGGGCGTCGATGCCGCCGGCAACAAGGACGAGGGGGCGGGCGACCAGGGCATCATGTTCGGCTACGCCTGCCGTGAAACGCCGACCCTGATGCCGGCGCCGATCTTCTACGCCCACAAGATCCTGCGCCTCCTCGCCGAGGCGCGCCACGCCGGCAAGGAACCGGCGCTTGGCCCTGATGCCAAGTCGCAGGTGACCGTGCGCTATGAGAACGGCGTCCCCGTCGCCGTCACCTCCGTGGTGTTGTCCACCCAGCATGTCGACGCCTCGCTGACCTCCGATGACGTGCGCGAGATCGTCTCGCCCTATATCTACGAGGCGCTGCCGGACGGCTGGATCACCGACGAGACCGTTTGGCATGTCAATCCGACCGGCAAGTTCGTCATCGGCGGCCCGGATGGCGACGCCGGCCTCACCGGCCGCAAGATCATCGTCGACACCTATGGCGGCGCCGCGCCGCATGGTGGTGGCGCGTTCTCCGGCAAGGATCCGACCAAGGTCGACCGTTCGGCCGCCTATGCCGCCCGCTATCTGGCCAAGAACGTGGTCGCCGCCGACCTCGCCGAGCGCTGCACCATCCAGCTGTCCTACGCCATCGGCGTTGCCAAGCCGCTGTCGCTCTATGTCGATACCCACGGCACCGGCAAGGTCGACGAGGCGAAGCTGGAAACCGTGCTCGATTCGGTCATGGACCTGACCCCGCGCGGCATCCGCGAGCATCTGGAGCTCAACAAACCGATCTACGAGCGCACCGCCGCCTATGGCCATTTCGGCCGCGTGCCCGACGCCACCGGCGGGTTCTCCTGGGAACGCGACAGTCTCGTCGATGTGTTGAAAGCCGCGTTCTGATCCATCGGCATGGCGATGCCCTGCCGGAATACCGGCAGGGTGCCCCGAATGCCCCGTTGCGGTGACGATGACGAAACCGATGACCGACGACGCGGCCGAAAAACGGCACGCCCCGACGCTTTACGGGCGCAACAAGTCCTATCGGCTGAAGGCGCGGCAACAGGCGTTGATGGAAACGCTGCTGCCGCGTCTTGCGCTCGATCTGACGGAGCCGGTATCCGATTCCTCTGTGCTCGCGACCCTCTTTCCCGTTCCCACCGACAGGACCGTTCTCGAAATCGGCTTTGGCGGCGGCGAGCACATGGTGCATCGCGCGCTGGAAACGCCCGCTACCGCCGTCATCGGTTGCGAGCCCTTCATCAACGGCATGGCCAAGGCGCTTGCCGCGATTGACGAGCGAGGCGCCGGCAACATCCGCCTGCACCATGGCGATGCCACCGAAGTTCTCGACTGGCTGCCGCCCGCCTCGATCGACGGGGCGGCGCTGCTCTATCCCGATCCCTGGCCAAAGCGGCGACACTGGAAGCGGCGTTTCATCTCCGCCGGGATGCTCGACCGGCTCGCCCGTGTGCTGAGGCCGGGTGCGGAGTTCCGCGTTGCGAGCGACATCCCGGACTATGTCTCCTGGACACTGATGCATCTGCGCGACCATCCGGCCTTCGCCTGGCCGGCGATGATGGCGGATGATTGGCGCCAGCCCTATGCTGGCTGGCCCGGCACGCGCTATGAGGCGAAGGCGCTGAAGGCCGGCCGCACGCCGACCTATCTGACGTTCGTGCGCCTCTGATCCCTATTGCCCGTTTGTTTTCCCGTTTCCGGCGAAGGCCCGCCTGAGCCGCCGCGCCGGCCGCCCGTCGATCGCGGCAAGGCCGAGAGCGATGAGCGCCATGCCGGCGAGATGCGTCGGCGCCAGCCGCTCGTCGAGGAAGAGCGCGCCGAGAAGGATCGCGCTGACCGGCACCAAGAGCGTGACGAGGAGAAGGTTCACCGCCCCCGCCGTCGCCAGCAGCCGGAAATAGAGGATATAGGCAAAGGCCGTGGAGGCGATGGCGAGCGTGGCGATGGAGAGCCACACTGCGGTCCCCGGGTTGGCGATCTCCCACGGTCTGTCGACGACCATGACGAGGGGTGCCATGAGGATCGCGGCCGCCGTGATCTGGCCCGTCGCGGTCTGCATCGGCGTTACCCCGAGGCGGCGGAAGCGGCGGCCGTAGACGCTGGCGAGCGCATAGGAAAGCGCCGCGCCAAGGCAGGCCAGCTCGGCAACGAGCGTATCGCCGAGGCCGGAAAAAGCACCGCGTCCGATCATGATCGCGACACCGAGGAAGCCGGTGAGGACGCCGAGAAACCGTCCCGGTGTCATCCGCTCGTCGTCGGTGAGGAGATGCGCGACGACAACACCGAAGAGCGGGGTCGTCGCGTTGAGGATCGAGACGAGGCCGCTCGCCAGCGCCGTCTGGCCGAAGGCGAGGAGCGAGAACGGAATGAGGTTGTTGATCGCGCCCATGGCGAAGAAGGCGCGCCAGACGCGCCCGGAGCGCGGCAGGCCTGGTCCGGCGATCGTCACCACCGCGAGGAGGACGAGGGCGGCGATCACCAGCCGGGAAAAGACGATCGAGAATGGCGGCAGCGCCCTGATCGCCACGCCGATGAAGAAGAACCCGCCGCCCCACAAGAGCGACAGCGTGACCAGCATCGCCCATTCCCCGCCGGTCATGGCAACATTCGGTGTTGTCGTCACGGATCGGGTCACGGGCGGGCTCCTCGGGGTGGTGGGTCCGATTCCCTTATCAGAGCTGCGATCTGCTGCAATTCCGTTTCCTGTGGTGGTGCTGAACCGCGGACGTATCCCCGACCGGTCAGTTTGCAGGCAGACTTTTGATGAAAATTCTGAAGGCGGGCCGGCATGAAAACGACCAGAACCTCATATACGCGTGCGTTCGAGGCGTATCTGCGCAAGGGAACGCCGATCGGGCTTTCGCTGAAGAGGAATGAGCATCCCACCTCGCACTATCTTTGGCGCACGTGGGGGTGACCGCAATGTAAGGCCAAGCCACGCTGCCAACGCTGGCAAGATTTTCGCGTGGGATGACCCGCCGCCTACCGGCCATCCCGGCGAGGCCTACGGTTGCCGCTGCTTTGCAGAGCCGTATTTGCCAAGAGCAAACGAGCGGATCGCAATCACGTTGACAGGCCTGTCGGATGCCGGTCCCGCCTGGTCGAAGCTCGACTTCATTGATCATTATTACAACGGCAAAGGGCGGGGCGTTACTATCCGGGAGACGGGTCACTTGCGTGCCATTGTGGCTGAGTATCAACGGATCGTCATCGACGATCCATTGGACATTGGCGTGGAAATTATCGATCCCGCAGCGACGCTTTTTGAGAATATCCGAAGACCAGTTGAAGATCGAATACGGAATCGTATTAATCGCATAATTTCTGATCGGATAAGACGGCTTAAGCAAGCGCAACTCGGGATTCATACAGGAGAACCGTACCCGATAACCGATGAATGGTCCGGATCGTTCGAAGGCGAGATTTATGCGGATCGATCGAGAAGTGTTTTTCGGTGACCGGAGACGGCGACTGATCCGCAAACTGCGCCCTTTCGGGCGTCTTTTCGGTATTATCCTCCTGCTTTCGGCACTGGTCGGCGTCTGGCCTTGTCTCGTCTATTACAACAGGCATCACCAGTGCGTGCAGCTGCGCAACGGTATGGCGCTCGGCTACAATGCGGTTTTCGATCTGGGCTGGCCCTTCTTGAAACCCTATGGTGCCCTGAAATTTTCTGACGGAACACCGCTTGTCGATCAGCCCTTGTGGTCCGTCTTCGTGACCGACACGAGTATCTATGGCCGCACATTCGGCGAGACGAAAGATGAAGCATTCGATTTTGCCTGGCGTGCCGATACGGGGGTGGTCCGAAGGGATCGGGACGCGGCAGCCTATGGAAGGCTTGTCGCCGAAGCTGGCGAGGCGAATGCCGGCCTCCCGGCCGGCGACCTCGGCCCCTTGATCGTCATGCGGAAGCTTGCCGGACGTCCTGACTACACAAGCCGGTGGTGCCCGACGAACCTCCTTGTCTGGTAGACCGGAGCTCCCCGCTCTCTCCCTCGTGGCACGAGGGCGGAAGGGGATTGTGTCGCCGGCCGGGGCGGCGCGTTTCCCTCAGGCTTTCCTCACCTCGCACCACGAGGCGCGTAAGGGGATGGAACCGCTGATCGGGTCTGCCCGCTCGGTGGAGACGGCGCTGTTCATGTTGGCGGAAAGGCCGCTCTCCGCCGGAGCGCCGTCCGTCGCGTCGCCGATCGTCCAGCCGTGCTGGGTGAAAACCGCGCCGGGCGCGAGTCCCTTGTCGACCTTGGCGCGGGCGAGGAACGCCCCTTGCGCGGTGGAAATTTCCACCCAGTCGGCCTCGGCGATGCCGCGCTCCGCCGCCGTCTCCGGCGCCATTTCCGCGATGGGATCTGGTGCGAGCTTCCTCAGCGAAAGGATGTTGCGGTGCTGGCTGTGGCAGAAGGCGATGGTCTTGGCACCGCCGAGCCGCAGAGGCCGCGCCGGGTCCGGGACGGGCATGTCGGTGGCGTCGAAGCGCGGCAACGGCGGATATCCGTTCTGAAGAAATGTTTCCGAATAGATCTCGATCCGTCCGCTTGGCGTCGCAAAGCCTGTCTTGCGATAGGCCTTGAGCGGCACATGGCCGTCGACGGTGATGCCTTCGGGGTGGGCGCGAAGGGTTTCGAGCGCAATGCCGGAGGGCGCGAGCGTTGCGGCATGTGCCTTGTCGGCATCGCCGTCGAACATTTTTTCACAAAACCCGAGCCTTTCGGCGAGCGCCATGGCGATGTCGATATCGCTCCGTGCCTCGCCGACGGGCGCGATGACGGCCGGGCGAAGCTGCACCCGCCGCATGCCCTCAAGGCTTGCGTCGAAGCCGGTGCGCAGCCCCTCGCGCTCCCAGGACGTGGCGACCGGCAGGACGATGTCGGCGTGGCGGGCGCTTTCGTTGAGGAAGAAGTCGGTGTGGACGTGGAAATCGAGCGCGGCGAGCGCCTGGACGGCCTTTTCAGTGTCCGGCTGGGCGGCAAGGAGATTGCCGCCGAACGAAAAGAGCATGCGGATCGGATAGGGATCGTTCTTGAGGATCGCGCGGTAGACGTCGCGCGCCGTCACCCAGCCGTTGCGGCCGGGCCCGAGCGGGCGCTCCGCCAGCCCCAGCGTCCTGGCGCGGGTGTCGTCGGCGACGAGGTCGAGACCGGAAATGTCGGCGAAGGCCGCCGCCGCGCCCGGCACGTTGCCGCCCTTCGCGCCGTAATGGCCGAGGAGGCTGTAGAGGATCGAGATCGCCCGGTCGGTCGCGGTGGCGGTGACGCTCTGGCCGATGCCGTTCCAGGCGTAATAGGCGACCGATGCACTCTCCACGAGGATATCGGCGGCCCTGGCAAGATCTTCGGCGCCGACGCCGGCAACCTTCGCGACCCGCTCCGGCGGCCATTCGGCCGCCACCTCGGCAAGGAGCGACAGGGCGCTGTGGCAGCGAAGGGCGCCGGCCGGCGTGGCGATTTCCACGGCGCCGGCAAGACAGGCTCCATCCGCATCGTCAAGCCAGCGCCGGGCGATCGTATCGTAGCGAAGCAGCGTGCCGTCGTCGGTCGCGGCAAGGAGAATGTTGTCGGCGCCGCCCTTGCGAACATCGCTTTCGCGCAGGAACCGACCGCTGTCGGCGCGAACGAGGAAGGCGCCGTTGGTCCATTCGCGCGCAAAGGCGATGTCGAACCGGCCGGCGGCGACGATGAGATTGATGAGGCCGAGGGCGACGGCCTGGTCGGTCCCCGGGTTGACCTGGAGCCAGCAGTCGGCGCGGCGGGCATAGAGCGTCGGGCGGGGATCGATGACAACGAGCTTGGCGCCGCGCCGGCGCGCCTGAAATACCTCCGTTGACCGCGCCAGCCAGGTAGCCGCCGGATTGTGCCCCCACAGGACAATGCAGTCGGTGTTGGCGAAATCGGGCGTGCCGATGTCGGTGCCGTAGGTGAACCGCGTGGCGACATCCTTGTGCCAGTTGCAGATTTCCGTCGAGTAGATGGTGTTGGGGCTGCCGAAGGCGCGGATGAAGCGTTCGACGAGGCTGAGCCCGTCCGACATGTGCGTGCCGCTTGGTGTCGTCACGGAAAAGGCAACGCCTTCAGGACCGTGCGCAGCGCGGATCCGCGTCATCTCGCCGGCGATCGTGTCGAGGGCTTCGTCCCAGGAGATCGCCTCGAAGGTCGGCTTCGCCGTGCCCTTCGGCGAGGTCCGCCTGAGTGGCCGGGTCAGCCGGTCTGGGTGATAGACGAGTTCGCTCGCCGCCCGGCCCTTCGGACAGAGCTTGTCGCCACTCGGATGGCCGGGAAGGGGGGCGATGCCGAGGAGCCTGCCGTCCTTGACGAGGGCCTCGCAGCCGCAGCGGGAGCGGCACTGGGTACAGAAAGCGGGAATGCGGCGTGTGTCGGTCATCGGGCAAACGTAACAGAACGTCGGCCGGAGGGAATGAACTTCAAGTAGTTGTATATATCGAAATTTCTATCAATGAGGGCAGGCGCGACTGGCCCGTAGGCGCCGGGCACGATCTCCCGCGTCAGGAGGGCCGGGACGAAAAACGGTGCTCAAGGGCCGGGGATCGCCGGTAACCAGCCGAGGTTGCCCGAGTCGCCTCTTTGGCGTGAACCGGATCGCGCCGAGGCGGGAATAAAGTCCGGGGACACGGCCGATCGGGCAGATGTGCCGGATCGTCGGTTCAAGATCGGCTGTCGGGAGCAAAATCGCTGCCGACAGCGCCGTTTTCCGCGCCACGCCGGGCCCTCCGGCGGTTATCCTCGCCAGACGAGCCTTGAAAAACGGACAAAGCGGCGTATATTGGCATCCAAGTCAGATCTCAATCGACTCTCGTTATGAGAGGGATGAGGGTGGGCCCCGGCGGGACCCGCTCTTTTTTATTACCTGCGCCAGGTACCGGTTCTGCCCTTGCGGTCCGATCATCGCCGGCGCCAGAAAAGGACCATCGTTCACGGTGACCGAATCCCAGTCGCGGAATGAGCTGAGGCTCGTTGTGGAATCCGGCGTCGAGGCGCGGGTGGCGGCGATTGCCGAGCCGGTGATCGAGGATCTCGGCTATCGGCTTGTCCGTATCCGGATTACCGCGCAGAACGGCTGCACGCTGCAGGTGATGGCGGAGCGGCCGGACGGCACCATGACCGTCGAGGACTGCGAGGCGGTCAGCCGGGAACTTTCCCCCGCCCTCGATGTCGACGATCCGATCAATCGGGCGTATCATCTGGAGATCTCGTCGCCGGGGATCGACAGGCCGCTCGTCCGGGCCTCCGATTTCGACCGCTGGTCCGGTCATCTGGCAAAGGTGGAGATGGCTGTCCTCCAGGACGGCCGCAAGCGCTTCCGCGGGACGCTTCTCGGCACTGACGACGGCCGGTTCGGCCTCAAGCTGGACGATGCGCGCAAGGACGAACCGGATACCATCTGGTTGCCCCTCGAAGATGTCGGCGACGCGCGCCTGGTGCTGACCGATGCCCTGATCGCGGCTGCGCTGAAGGCCGGCAAAGCGGCACTCGCGGGCGAGGCCGGCGATGTCGAGGAAGAAGCCGACGGCGGCGCCGGCGATACTGGCTCCGGACCGGGGGGACGAGGCCGCGGAGACGCGTGATTCGATCGCCTGTCCTGGCGGATCGGCGGCAATGAGACGACTTTCGACCGCGTCGGCGCGTTCGCGCGCGGCGGCAAGATGGCCGACAGGAAACGGCCCTGAGGGAGAATAACGAGATGGCCATTAGCGCAAACCGGCTGGAGCTGCTGCAGATCGCGGATGCGGTTGCCCGTGAAAAGGTGATCGACCGCTCGATCGTCATCGGCGCCATGGAGGATGCGATCCAGAAGGCGGCGCGCTCGCGCTTTGGCTCGGAGACGGAAGTTCGCGCCGAGATCAACACCCGCACGGGCGAGTTGAAGCTGCAGCGCCTTCTGCAGGTGGTTGAGGCGGTCGAGAATCCGGCGATCGAGATCGGCCTGGAAGAGGCGACGGCCCGCAATCCGGCCGCGCGTATCGGCGATTTCATCGCCGAGCCGCTGCCGCCGCTGGATTTCGGCCGCATTGCCGCCCAGTCCGCCAAGCAGGTGATTGTGCAGAAGGTGCGCGAGGCCGAGCGCGACCGCCAGTACGACGAATTCAAGGATCGCATCGGCGAGATCGTCAACGGCCTGGTCAAGCGCACTGAATACGGCAATGTCATTGTCGACCTCGGTCGCGGAGAGGCAATTATCCGCCGCGACGAGACGATCCCGCGCGAGGCGTTCCGCAACGGCGACCGCGTTCGCGCCTATGTCTATGACGTGCGCCGCGAGCAGCGCGGACCGCAGGTTTTCCTGTCGCGCACCCACCCGCAGTTCATGGCCAAGCTGTTTGCCCAGGAAGTGCCGGAAATCTACGACAACATCATCGAGGTGAAGTCGGTGGCCCGCGATCCGGGTTCGCGCGCCAAGATCGCGGTGACGTCGCGCGATTCCTCCATCGATCCGGTTGGCGCCTGCGTCGGCATGCGCGGCAGCCGCGTCCAGGCGGTGGTCAATGAGCTCCAGGGCGAGAAGATCGACATCATCCCGTGGTCGGAAGATTCTGCCTCTTTCATCGTCAATGCGCTGCAGCCGGCCGAAGTCAGCAAGGTTGTCCTCGATGAGGACGCCGCCCGCATCGAGGTCGTGGTGCCCGACGAGCAGCTCTCGCTCGCCATCGGCCGCCGCGGCCAGAACGTGCGTCTCGCCTCCCAGCTCACTGGCTGGGATATCGACATCCTGACGGAGCAGGAGGAGTCGGAGCGCCGGCAGAAGGAATTTGCCGAGCGCAGCGCGCTGTTCATGGATTCTCTCAACGTTGACGAGGTTGTCGGCCAGCTTCTGGCCTCCGAGGGCTTCTCCTCCGTTGAGGAAGTGGCCTACGTCGAGCCGGAGGAAATCGCCGTCATCGAAGGCTTCGATGAGGAGACGGCGGAAGAGATTCAGGAGCGCGCCCGCGAGCATCTGGAAGAGGTCGAGCGCGCCCTCGACGAGGAACGCCGCACGCTCGGTGTCGAAGATGCCCTTCGCGACATCCCGGGCATGACGGCCGCCATGATGGTCGCGCTCGGCAAGGACGACATCAAGACGGTCGAGGACCTCGCCGGCTGTGCCACCGATGATCTGATCGGCTGGACCGAAAAGCGCGAAGGCGAAGTGGTGCGTCATGCGGGCGCACTGAGCGAACTGGGCCTGTCGCGCGTCGATGCCGAGTCTATGGTCATGTCCGCGCGGGTGGCCGTGGGCTGGATCACCGAGGAAGATCTCCAGGCCGATGCCGAAGAGGTCGAGGCCGAAGGGGACGAAGGCGAGGTCGAGGAGACGGCGGACGCCGGCGAAGGCGTCATCCGTCCGGTCATTCCGGGTCTCGCCGACCGCTGAGGTCGTACGGGGACCCGTCGCATCGCGCCGTTGGTGAAGGGCGCGGAAAAATGGGGTCGCCGCATGCGGCGGCCTGGCGACAGCGGGGGCGGGCATGCCGCGTAAGTCGGAACCGGGCGAGCGCACCTGCCTCGTCACGCGCGAGACGCGTCCGTTAGCGGATCTGATCCGCTTCGTGCTCGGCCCCGGCGACGCCGTCGTTCCCGACGTCAGGCGCCGGCTCCCGGGGCGGGGTGTCTGGGTGACGGCGCGCCGGGATATGATTGAAGGCGCGGAGAAGAAGAAACTCTTCTCGCGCGGATTCAGGGCGCAGGCGCTGATCGAGCCGGGATTGGCCGATCGTGTCGAGGCGCTCTTGGAAGCCGATGCGCTCGGCGCTTTGTCCATGGCCCGCAAGGCGGGCCTGGTGGTGACCGGGTTCGGTAAGGTGGAGACGGCGATCGGCGCCGGCCAGGCGGTCGGGTTGATCCATGCGGCGGACGCCGCCGACGATGGCGTCCGCAAGCTTGCCGCCGCTGTTCTGCGACGCTGTGGGCGCGCGGAGGCGGTGCCGGTGAGCCGTAATTACCATTCCGCGCAATTGGATTTGGCAATTGGGCGGTCAAATGTGATACATGCTGCACTGCTCGATGGCGGTGCGAGCGACAGCTTTATGGCGCGCGACCGGTTTCTGACGAAGTATCGGGCGGGCACCGACCAGGATGGCGACAACGGGCGGGGCACGGCGGCTCCGCGGGATATGAAAACAGAATGAGCGATACGAACAACTCCGGCGACAAGACGATCAGCGTAGAACGCAAGCGGACTCTGAGCTTGAAGCGTTCCGAACAGGGAACGGTTCGGCAGAGCTTCTCGCATGGCCGTTCCAAGGCCGTCGTCGTGGAGAAGAAGAAGCGGCGCGTTGCGCCGGGTGGCAGCGAAGCGGCCGAAGCGCCGGCGCCCCGCGCCGCCCAGCCTGCAGCGCCGGCCGAACCGGCCGAACCGGCCGCTCCCAAGAAGCAGCGATCCCCACAGCGGGACAAATCGTCGGGCAATCGCCGCGGCGTCGTCCTCAGGAGCCTGACTCAAGAAGAAGTCGGCGCTCGTGCCCAGGCTCTTGCCGACGCGCGCGTTCGCGACGCCGAGGAGCGCCGCCGCGCCGAAGAAGAGGCGAAGCGCCGGGCTGAAGAGGAAGCGCGCGCCAAGGTTGAGGAAGAGGCCCGCAAGAAGGCGGAAGCCGAGGAAGCCGCGCGTCGCGCAGCCGAAGAGGCCGAGCGTGCGCGCCAGGAAGCCGAGGCCAAGAAGGCCGCGCCCGCCGAGGAACCCGCGCCGGTCGCCGAACAACAGGTGCCGCCGCCGGCCGCCGATGACCTCACACCCGCTGCCGAGGCGCGCAAGTCCCGCGATCATACCAAGGACGCCGGCGTCACCAAGGCGCGCGAAGAGGACGATAGCAAAGGCGTCAAGCGCCAGCGCGCGCCCGAGCAGCCCAAGTCGCCGAAGCGTGCCGGCGACGATCGCCGGCGCACCAAGCTGACCATCAATTCCGCCTTCGAGGACGATAGCCAGCGCGGCCGCAGCCTTGCTGCCATGCGCCGTCGCCGCGAACGCGAAAAGCAACGCTCGCAGCAGAGCGGTCCGCGCGAGAAGATCAGCCGTGAAGTGGTGATCCCGGAAACGATCACCATTCAGGAGCTCGCCAACCGCATGGCCGAGCGGTCCGTCGATGTCATCAAGTTCCTGATGAAGCAGGGGCAGATGCTGAAGATCAACGACATCATCGACGCCGACACCGCCGAACTCGTCGCCGAGGAACTCGGCCACACCGTCAAGCGCGTCTCGGAATCGGATGTCGAAGAGGGTCTCTTCTCCGCCGAGGATGCGCCGGATACGCTGCAGTCGCGCCCGCCGGTCGTCACCATCATGGGCCATGTCGACCACGGCAAGACGTCGCTGCTCGATGCCATTCGCCACGCCAACGTGGTCTCCGGCGAGGCCGGCGGCATCACCCAGCATATCGGCGCTTATCAGGTCGAGCAGAACGGTTCGAAGATCACGTTCATCGATACCCCGGGCCACGCCGCGTTCACCGCGATGCGTGCCCGCGGCGCCCAGGTGACCGACATCGTCATCCTGGTGGTCGCGGCCGACGACGGTGTCATGCCGCAGACGATCGAGGCCATCCGCCACGCCAAGGCGGCTGGTGTGCCGCTGATCGTCGCGATCAACAAGATTGACAAGCCGGCGGCCGATCCCAGCCGGGTCCGTACCGAACTGCTGCAGCACGAGGTGGTCGTGGAATCCATGGGCGGCGACGTTCTCGACGTCGAGGTCTCCGCCAAGGCCCAGACCAATCTCGATGGCCTCCTGGAAGCGATCGTCCTGCAGTCGGAAGTGCTGGAACTGCAGGCCAACCCGGAACGCGAGGCCGAAGGTGTCGTGATCGAGGCGCAGCTCGACAAGGGCCGCGGTCCGGTCGCCACCGTCCTGGTCCAGCGCGGGACGCTGCATCTTGGCGAGATCCTCATCATCGGTGCCGAATGGGGCCGCGTGCGCGCCCTCATCGACGACCATGGCGAGCAGGTCAAGGAAGCTGGCCCGTCGATGCCGGTGGAGATTCTCGGCCTGCAGGGTACACCTGAGGCCGGCGACCAGTTTGCCGTCGTGGAGAACGAGGCCCGCGCCCGCGAGATCGCCGACTACCGTCAGAGGAAGCGCCGCGAACGCAGCCAGGCGCAGACCGCGCGCGGTTCGCTGCAGCAGATGATGACGCAGCTGCAGAACACCGGCCACCAGGAATTCCCGCTCGTCATCAAGGGCGACGTGCAGGGCTCCATCGAGGCGATCACCGGTGCGCTGGAGAAGGTCGGCAACGACGAGGTCGCGGCCCGTGTCCTTCTCGGCTCTGTCGGCGGTATTACCGAATCGGACGTGACGCTTGCCGCCGCCTCCAACGCCGCCATCATCGGCTTCAACGTCCGCGCCAACAAGCAGGCCCGCGAGGCCGCCGAGCGTGATGGCGTCGAGATCCGCTATTACAACGTCATCTACGATCTCGTCGACGACGTGAAGGCGGCGATGTCCGGCATGCTGTCGCCGGAACTGCGCGAGACCATGCTCGGCAACGCCGAGATCCTGGAGGTGTTCAACATTTCCAAGGTCGGCAAGGTCGCCGGTTGCCGCGTCACCGACGGCACCGTGGAGCGCGGCGCCAACGTGCGCCTCATCCGTGATGACGTCGTTGTCCACGAAGGCAAGCTGTCGACGCTCAAGCGCTTCAAGGACGAGGTCAAGAACGTCGTGTCCGGCCAGGAATGCGGCATGGCCTTCGAGAACTACCAGGACATGCGTTCCGGTGACGTCATCGAGTGCTACCGCGTCGAGGAAATCGAGCGCACGCTTTAACGGCAGAGCCCGCAGCGGAGACGGGCGAGGCGGTCCGGGATCATATTCCGGGCCGTTGGCGCATCCGTCCCCCGGGCCGTTTGAAACGGAACGATCATGAAACAGCACCGCGGGGCGCCCGCCGCCGGTCCCAGCCAGCGACAGCTTCGCGTCGGCGAAATCGTCCGCCATGCGCTGGCTGACGTCTTCATGCGCGGCGAGATCATCGACCCCATCATCGAGAAGCACGTCATCACGGTGACCGAAGTGCGCATGTCGCCGGACCTGAAGCACGCCGATTGCTATGTCGAGCCACTCGGCGGAACGGACGCCGGCACCGTTGTCGACGCGCTCTCCCGGCACGCCCGCTTCGTGCGGGGCCTTATCGCAAAGCGGGTCAGCCTGAAGTATACGCCCGACGTCCGCTTCCATCTCGATACGCGCTTCGACGACGACGACCGGATCGATACGATCCTGCAGTCGCCCGTCGTCTCCCGCGATCTCGACGATGAGGACTGATCGCCGCGTCGCGATCTCCCTCAAGGACGCCGTTTTCCCCCATCGGCCAATCGATTTCTGCCCTCGATTTCTGCCCTCGATTCCAAGCGGACCGACCATGGCGCGCTCCAAGAAGAACCGGAACGACATTCACGGCTGGCTGATCCTCGACAAGCCGAGGGAGATGACCTCCACCGAGGCGCTCGGCCGGGTCAAGCGCATCCTGCGTCCTGCAAAGGCCGGCCATGCCGGCACCCTGGACCCGCTGGCGACCGGCCTCCTGCCGTTGGCCTTCGGCGAGGCGACCAAGACCGTCCCCTACGTCATGGACGGTCGCAAGGTCTATCGCTTCACCGTCGGCTGGGGCATGGAAACCGAGACCGACGATCTGGAAGGTGAGGTGTCCGCGACGAGCGACGTGCGCCCGACGCCTGATGCGATCGGCGCCGTCCTTGGCGATTTTACCGGCACGATCATGCAGGTGCCGCCCAAATATTCCGCTATCAAGATCGGCGGCGAGCGGGCCTACGACCTTGCCCGCGACGGCGAGGTGGTCGAGCTCGCCGCCCGCCCGATCACGGTTCATCGCCTCACCCTCGTCGGCTGTCCGGATGATGGCCATGCGGTCTTCGAGGCGGAATGCGGCAAAGGCACCTATGTGCGCGCGCTCGCCCGTGACATGGGCCGCCGCCTCGGCACGTGCGGCCACGTGTCCGACCTGCGCCGCGTCTGCGTCGGACCCTTCGACGAGGCCGACATGATTTCGCTGGAAAAACTGGAAACCTTGAGCCATAGTGCCGCCGGCGAGCCATGGCTCGCCTCTATTCTCCGTCCGATCGAGACCGCGCTGGCCGACATCCCGGCGCTGGCCGTCAATCAGGCGGATGCCGCCCGTCTGCGAAGAGGACAGGGCGTTCTTTTGCGAGGGCGGGATGCACCCGCGTTTCACGGGACAGTCTATGTCACCGAATCCGGCCAGCTCGTAGCGCTGGCCGAGGTGGAACGCGGCGAACTCCTGCCCAAGCGTGTGTTCAATCTGGCCGCCGGCGGGTCCGGCGCCATCGTGTTAGAAAAGGACTGACGATGTCGATCACGGCCGAGCGCAAGCAGGCGCTCATCTCCGAATACGCCACCAAGGACGGCGATACCGGCTCTCCCGAGGTTCAGGTCGCGATCCTGACCGAACGGATCACCAACCTCACCGAGCATTTCAAGACCCACACCAAGGACAACCATTCCCGTCGGGGTCTTTTGAAGCTGGTCAGCCAGCGTCGTCGTTTGCTCGACTACGTCAAGGCGAACGACCCGGCGCGCTACAGGTCGCTGATTGAGCGACTCGGCCTGCGCCGCTAACGCGTGCGTCACCGGGAACCATGGGGTCCCCGGCCGCAACGCGCGCGTTGCCCGAACCGACGAAGCGGGCCGGACAGTCCGGTCCTTGAGCCCGCTCCGTCGCCCGCCCCGTCGATCCGTATCGATCGTCGATGCCGGCGGGCAGAAGCCGGCGTGACGGACCGCGACCATCGAGTGTTGTCCGTCACGCCAAGAAGACAAACGACCGCAAGGGGAGCCATGAGGCAGGATTGCCGGATACGTTTCGAGGCCGCGCTTGTCAGCCGCGCCGAGAGCGTCTCTCGCCGTCTTGCCCGTGGTTCGTCGTGTTCAAGCGTTCGGACGTTCCGCCGGCCATGCCGTGCGGGCGCCCGACGCGCAGAAAGTATGGCTCGCGCCTGAAAAAGCCGGACCCCCGCGCCGCCGCGAGCCGTGACGTCACGAAAGGACGCCAATGTTTACGATTCATCGCGAAGAAATCGATTGGGGCGGACGCCCCCTCGTTCTGGAGACCGGCCGCATCGCGCGCCAGGCCGACGGTGCCGTTCTCGCCACCTATGGAGAAACGACCGTTCTGGCCACCGTGGTTTCTGCCCACGAGCCCCGCGAGGGTGTGGATTTCTTCCCCCTCACCGTGAATTACCAGGAAAAGACCTTCGCGGCCGGCAAGATCCCCGGCGGCTTCTTCAAGCGCGAAGGCCGGCCGAGCGAGAAGGAGACCCTCGTCTCCCGCCTTATCGACCGTCCGATCCGCCCGCTCTTTGCCAGCGGCTACAAGTGCGAGACGCAGGTCGTCTGCACGGTGCTGAGCCACGACATGGAGAACGATCCCGATATCGTCGCCATGGTTGCCGCCTCCGCCGCGCTGACACTGTCCGGTGTCCCCTTCATGGGCCCGATCGGCGCCGCCCGCGTCGGCTACATCAACGACGAATTCGTCCTCAACCCGCAGATCGATGAGGATAGCGAGACCAAGCTCGACCTCGTCGTCGCCGGAACGGGCGACGCGGTGCTGATGGTTGAATCGGAAGCCCATGAGCTCTCCGAGGACGTCATGCTCGGCGCCGTCATGTTCGGCCACAAGAGCTTCCAGCCGGTCATCGACGCGATCATCAAACTGGCCGAGAAGGGCGCCCGCGAGCCTCGCGAACACAAGGTCGAAGATCGCAGCGAGCTTTACGCGAAGGTCAAGGAAATCGCCTCCGAAGCGCTCGGTGCGGCCTACAGCATACCCGACAAGGTCCATCGCCAGGACGCCGTCGCCGAGGCCAAGGCGAAGGTCATCGAGGCGCTGATTCCGGAAGATGCCGAGGACGCGCCGTCCAAGCAGCTCGTCGGTGAGATGTTCAAGAAGCTGGAAAAGGAGATCGTCCGCGGACGCATCCTCGACGACGGCTTCCGCATCGACGGCCGCGACCTGAAGACCGTCCGCCCGATCGTCTCCGAGGTCGGCGTTCTGCCGCGCACCCACGGTTCCGCGCTCTTCACCCGTGGTGAGACGCAGGCCCTCGTCGTCGCGACGCTCGGCACCGGCGAGGACGAGCAGTTCATCGATGCGCTGGAAGGCACCTACAAGGAAAACTTCCTGCTGCACTACAACTTCCCGCCCTACTCCGTCGGCGAGACCGGCCGCATGGGCTCGCCCGGACGCCGCGAGATCGGCCACGGCAAGCTCGCCTGGCGCGCGCTGCGCCCGATCCTGCCGGCCAAGCACGAGTTCCCCTATACGATCCGCCTCGTCTCCGAGATCACCGAATCGAACGGCTCCTCGTCGATGGCCACCGTTTGCGGCTCCTCGCTGGCCCTGATGGACGCCGGCGTGCCGATGCGCCAGCCGGTGGCCGGCATCGCCATGGGCCTCATCAAGGACGGCGACCGCTTTGCCGTTCTCACCGACATTCTCGGTGACGAGGACCATCTCGGCGATATGGACTTCAAGGTCGCGGGTACCGTCGAGGGCGTCACCTCGCTGCAGATGGACATCAAGATCGACGGCATCACCGAAGACATCATGAAGATCGCCCTGGCCCAGGCCAAGGACGGTCGCGCCCACATCCTCGGCGAGATGTCCAAGGCCCTCGGTTCGGCCCGTCCCGAACTTGGCGAGCATGCCCCGCGCATCGAGGTCATCCAGATCCCGGTTGACAAGATCCGTGACGTCATCGGCTCCGGCGGCAAGGTGATCCGCGAGATCGTTGAAAAGACCGGCGCCAAGATCAATGTCGAGGACGACGGCACCGTCAAGGTCGCCTCCGCCGACGGCAAGGCGATCACCGCCGCGCTGAACTGGATCAAGTCGATCGCGGCCGAGCCGGAAGTCGGCGTCGTCTACGAGGGCACGGTCGTCAAGACCGTCGACTTCGGCGCCTTCGTCAACTTCTTCGGCGCCCGCGACGGCCTCGTCCATATCTCCCAGCTCGCGCCCCAGCGCGTCGGCAAGACCACCGACGTCGTCAAGGAAGGCGACAAGGTCTGGGTCAAGCTGCTTGGCTTCGACGATCGCGGCAAGGTCCGCCTGTCGATGAAGGTCGTCGATCAGGAGACCGGCAAGGAAATCGCCGAGGAAGCCGAATAAGGCTCGAAGCGCTTTCCGAAAACGGAAAACGAAAAGGCCGGGGTTCTGCCCCGGCCTTTTTGCATTCCCGATGGTTTCCGGCGTTGAGCGCGCGATCAGTGGCTGCTGTCGCGCAGCGGGCTCCTCGGATAGACGCCGAGGATCTTCATGTGGCTACAGAAGAACTGCAGTTCTTCCAGCGCCAGCGCCACGTTGTGGTCGTCCGGATGACCCTCGATATCGGCGTAAAACTGCGTCGCGGTGAAAGACCCGTTGATCATGTAGCTTTCCAGCTTGACCATGTTGACGCCGTTGGTGGCGAACCCGCCCATTGCCTTGTAGAGCGAGGCGGGCACGTTGCGCACCCGGAAGATGAACGAGGTGATCGCCTGGCCGGCGAGCCGGTCGGCCTCGATCTTCTGGCGTGACAGGACGAGGAACCGGGTGGTGTTGTGGGTGGCGTCCTCAATGTCGGGCGCGAGAATCTTCAGGCCGTAGGTCTGCGCGGCGAGCCGCGAGGCGACGGCGGCCTTCCGGGGATCGCCGGCGGCCGCGACGAGCGAGGCCGACCCGGCGGTATCGGCCTCGGTGATTGTCTTCAGGCCATGCTTGGCGACGAACTTGCGGATCTGGCCGAGCGCGACGGTGTGGCTGTGGACCGAGGTCAGCGTGTCGAGCGCGGCGCCTTCCGGCGCCATCAGCTGCAGGCGGATCGGCAGGAAATGTTCGCCGATGACGTAAAGCCCGGATTCGGGCAGGAGATAGTGGACGTCCGCGACCCGGCCGTAGATCGAGTTCTCCACCGGGATCATCGCCAGATGGGCCGCACCGCTCCGCACCGCCTGGAAGGCGTCCTCGAAGGTCGCGCAGGGCATCACTTCCATGTCCGGATAGACTTCGTCGCAGGCCTGATGGGAAAAGGCGCCGGGCTCTCCCTGGAAGGCGATGCGTTTGTTGTGGTCCATGCCCGGTGTATTCATTGCGCTTTTCCGTATTCTGATCTGCCGTCTGGCGCGCCTCGTCGCGCCCGCCCATGTCTTAGCCCATCGTTCGACCGAGCGGGAAATTTTCCGCCCGCCAGCGGCTAGCCGCGAAGAATCTCCCGCGCTCGCTCCAGATCCACCGCCGTGTCGACGCCGAGCGGCACGGTATTGACGATGGCCACGTCGATGCGCATGCCGGCCTCCAGGGCGCGCAGCTGTTCCAGGCTTTCGCGCTTTTCCAACGGACTTTGCGGCAATGTGACGAAGCGGGCGAGGGCGTCGCGGCGATAGGTGTAGAGGCCGATATGGTGGTAGAGCGGGCCGTTGCCGTACGGCGCCGTGGCACGGGTGAAATAGAGCGCCCGCAGGCGGTCCGGCCCGAGAGGGCTACCGACGACCTTGACGACGTTCGGATTGGCCTTTTCCTCCTCGACGGTGATTTCGGCGGTGAGCGTGGCGATGTCGACGGCCGGATCGTCGAGTGGCGAGAAGCAGGCACGGATGGCTGCGGGGTCGATGGTCGGCAAGTCGCCCTGCACGTTGACGATGACGTCGAAGCGCAGTTCGGCGTCGAAGAGACCGAGCGCCTCGAAGATCCGGTCCGAGCCGGTCTGGTGGTCGGCGCGGGTGATGACCGCTTCGCCGCCGGCGCGCGTCACCGCCTCCGCGATCCGCTCGTCGTCGCACGCGACTACCACCGGCCCGATATCCGCTTCGCTCGCGCGGCGCCAGACATGGACGATCATCGGCTCGCCAAGGATATCGGCAAGGGGCTTGCCGGGAAGACGGGTTGAGGACATGCGCGCAGGCACGAGGACCAAGGCTTGGCCGGACATGGAGGAATTCCTTCGGGCATTTGCGGGGCGAACCCCGCGGGATACATTCAAAAAGGCGCAGGAAAGTCGCCAGGATGGCCGTTTATACTATGGACATGGCTCCGCGAAACCCTGTAGTTTCAGCGCGATTTTGACCGGATCGGCCGGTTTGCTGACCGCAGCCGATCGGGGAGGGACGAAAGCGGAGCCAGGGAACATGGACTTTTTTGAGATCAACAAATTCGTCGGTGCGCTTCTGGCGACCGTGCTTGCCGTTCTGGCGCTCGGTATGATTGCCGACTATATCTTCGAGCCCGAAGCAGGGGAACAGCCCGGCTACGTGATCGCCGTCGCCGACAGCGGCAGTGCGGCGGAGGCCGAGGCACCGGTGGAGGAAAAGACCGTTCCGCTTCCCACCATGCTGGCCAACGCCGATCTCGCCAATGGCGAGAAGCAGATGGGCAAGTGCAAGGCCTGCCACACCTGGGACAAGGGCGGTCCGGATCGCGTCGGCCCGAACCTGTGGGGCGTTATCGGCCGTCAGCCGGGCTCGCACGGCGATTTCAACTATTCCGGCGCAATGGCCGAATTCGGTCAGGGCAAAACCTGGGATTTCGATATGCTGAACGTCTATCTGCACAATCCCAAGGATGAAGTCCCGGGCAACAAGATGTCTTTCGCCGGCATCAAGAAGGATCAGGCCCGCGCCGACGTGATCGCATTCCTGCGCCAGCAGTCGGACAATCCGGTTCCGCTGCCCTCGCCGGCCGAATCCGCGTCGGCCGAGGGAACGGATGCGACGGCCGCAGAGGCTCCCGCTGGCGAGGCGCCGGCTGCCGCGCCCGAAGAACAGCCGGCGGAATAGGCGACACGCCGCTTTTCGCGACCGCTGACCGATCGGACAAGGCCGGGCCCCACGCCCGGCCTTTTGCTGCCCGCCGCCTGCCCTTCGCTACCCGCCGCCTGCCCTTCGCCGCCAACCTTGCCGCAAGATTAAAATTTGGAGAGATTTCCAAGTCGCGGTGTCGCTTGCCGCGATCGATGCCTAGAATGGCGGGAGTTCCGACTTCTCTTGACGAGGTGACATGCGACGTTTCCCGCTTCCGGCCTTCGTTCTGTCCGCGCTCGCGCTGACCGTCCTTCTCGTTCCCGCCCTCAACGCGCGCGCCGCCGAGCCCGAGTGGCACCACGCCACTTCGCTGATCGGCAAGCCAGCGCTGGCGAAGGGCTTCACGCATTTCCCCTATGTCAATCCCGATGCGCCGAAGGGCGGCGAGGTCCGGCTGTCCGACACCGGCGCCTTCGACAGCTTCAACCCGATCCTGCCCAAGGGCTCCGTCGCGCCGGGCATGGGCCGGCTCTACGAAACCCTGATGGAACCCTCGCTCGACGAACTCGACATTTCCGCGATGTACGGACGAATCGCCGAGGCGATCCAGTATCCGGACGATTTTTCCTGGGTGAAGTTCCGCCTGAACCCGCGCGCGCAATGGCATGACGGCACGCCGATCACGCCGGAGGACGTGGTGTGGAGCTTTCATAAACAGGTCGAGTTGAACCCCTCGATCCGCTTTTATTACGGTCACGTGAAGACCGCACAGGTCAGCGGCGACGATGAGGTCACCTTCACCTTCGACCAGGCGGGAAACCGGGAGCTGCCGCATATCATCGGTCAGCTCATGGTGCTGCCCAAGCACTGGTGGACCGGCAAGGACAAGGACGGCAACCCGCGCTCGATCGAGCGTACCACGCTGGAAGTGCCTCTCGGCTCCGGCCCTTACAGGATCAAGGCGTTCGACGCCGGCCGCTCCATCACCTATGAGCGGGTGAAGGACTATTGGGGCAAGGATGAGAATTTCGCCCTCGGCCAGGACAATTTCGACACGATCCGTTACGAGAGCTATCGCGATACCAACGTGCTGCTCGAAGCCTTCAAGGGTGATCAATACGACTGGCGCGAGGAGAACTCGGCCAAGGCCTGGGCGACCGGCTACGATTTTCCTGCCGTCAAGGACGGGCGCGTCATTCTTGAGGCCTTTCCGGACAAGGCGCGTGGTATCATGCAGGCCTTCGTGCCCAACCTCCGGCGGCCCAAATTCGCCGACCCGCGAGTGCGCGAGGCGCTCGATCTTGCCTTCGATTTCGAATCGATCAACCGCACCATCTTCTACGGTCAGTACAAGCGCATCGCCTCCTATTTCGCCGGCTCCGATCTCGCCTCGAGCGGCCTGCCGAAAGGCAAGGAGCTGGATATCCTCAAGACGGTGAAGGACGAGGTGCCGCCGCAAGTCTTCACCATGCCCTACACCAATCCCAAGGGCGGTGACGCCCGTGCCGTTCGCGACAACCTGAGGAAGGCGCTGGGTCTCCTGAAAGCGGCCGGCTGGGAGCTGAAGGGCCGCAAGCTCGTCAACGTCAAGACCGGCGAACCGTTCACCATCGAGTATCTCGCCAACGATCCCAACTTCGAGCGGGTGGTTCTCCCCTACGCCCAGAACCTGAAGAAGATCGGCATCGAGATGACCATCCGCGTCGTCGATTCCTCGCAATATCTCAACCGCGTGCGTGCCTTCGATTTCGACATGATCACCTTCTCCTGGCCCGAATCGCTCTCGCCCGGCAACGAGCAGCGCTACTTCTGGGGCTCGGCGGCGGCCGACAATCCCGCCTCACGCAATTTCGCCGGCATCAAGGATCCGGCAGTTGACGCGCTCATCGACAAGGTGATCTTCGCCAAGGATCGCGCGACCCTCGTGGCGGCGGTGAAGGCGCTCGACCGGGTGCTCCTGTGGAACCACTTCGTGATCCCGCAATGGTATCTGAACGTCGATCGCACCGCCCGCTGGAACCGCTTCAGCCATCCCCAGAAGCTACCCGAATACAACGACGGGTTCCCTGAGGTGTGGTGGTGGGACAAGGCCAAGGCGGCCAAGACGGGAGCGCCGGGATGACGGCAGGACGGATAGCCCCCGTAGCCGCGCGTGGCGTCAACCGGCGCCACGTGCTCAAGCTCTCCTCGGCAGCAGCCTGCGCGCTCGTGCTGCCGCCGCTCGCCGCCCGTGCAAAGGCCGCCGAAGGAGCGCCATCGCACGGCCTTTCCGTCTTCGGTGACCTCGCCTATCCGGCGGACTTCGCCCATTTCCGTTATGTCCGCCCGGATGCGCCGAAGGGCGGGCGGATGGTGCGCACCGCGCCGCAATGGGCCTACAACCAGAGCCCGCTTACCTTCAACACGCTGAATGGCTTCGTTCTCAAGGGCGAGGCCCCGCCGCAGATCGAACTCCTCTTCGACACGCTGATGGTGCGCGCCCTCGACGAGCCGGATGCGATCTACGGTCTCCTCGCCCATTCCGTCACACCCTCGGCCGATGGCAGCAGTTACGTCTTCCATCTGCGCGACGAGGCCCGTTTTCACGACGGCTCGGCCGTGACCGCCGAGGACGTCGCCTTCTCGCTCATGCTGCTGAAGGCCGACGGCCACCCGAACATCTCCCAGACCATCCGCGCCATGCGCGAGGCGCGCGCGCTCGGCCCCCGCGACGTCGAGGTCGTCTTCGAGCCCGGCCGCAGCCGCGACCTGCCGCTTGTCGTCGCCCAGCTTCCCATCTTCTCCAAAGCCTATTATGCGACGCGCGACTTCACCGCTTCGACGCTGGAGCCGCCGCTCGGCTCCGGCCCCTATCGCATCGGCCGCCTCGATGTCGGCTCGTTCATCGAGTACGAGCGCGATCCGGACTATTGGGGCCGCGATCTTCCCGTCGCCGTCGGCCACAACAATTTCGACGTTCTCAGGCTGGAGTTCTATCGCGACAGCGACGTCGCCTTTGAGGGTTTCAAGAAGGGTCGGCTGTCGTTGCGCGAGGAGTTTTCGTCGAAGAAATGGGCGACCGGCTATGATTTCCCCGCCGTCTCGGACGGCCGGATCCGCCGCGAAACCTTTCCCGACGATCGTCCCTCGGGCGCACAGGGGTTCTTTCTCAACACCCGCCGGGCGCAACTGGCCGATCCTCGCGTGCGTGAGGCGCTGATCTGCGCTTTCGATTTCGAATGGTCGAACACCAATCTTTTCTACGGGCTCTATACCCGCACCCATTCGTTCTTCCAGAACTCCGACATGATGGCGACCGGCAAGCCGCAAGGCGCGGAACTGGCGCTTCTTGAGCGCTTCCGGGACAAGGTGCCGGACGAGGTTTTCGGCGAACCCTTTTCGCCGCCCGTCTCCGACGGCTCGGGCCGCGACCGATCGCTCCTGCGCCGCGCGGCGACGCTGTTGCGCCAGGCCGGTTATACGCTCCAGGACGGCGCCATGCGGGACGCCTCGGGCACCATCCTGACGCTGGAATTCCTGGAGCATTCGCCGCTCTTTGAACGCGTCGTCCTGCCCTATATCGGCAACCTGAAGCGGCTCGGGATCGCCGCCCGTTTCCGGCTCGTCGATCCGTCGCAATACCAGTTGCGGCTGAAGGAGTACGACTTCGACGTCACCACCCGCCGCTATGCCATGAGTTCGACCCCCGGCGAGGGCATTCGCCGTTTCTGGGGTTCGGCGGCGGCCAAGGCGCCGGGGTCCGATAATCTTTCCGGCATCGACGACCCGGTCGTCGATGCGCTCATCGACATCGTCGTCAACGCCCCGAGCCGGGAGGAACTGACGGTTGCCGCCCGTGCCCTCGATCGGGTGCTCCGCGCCGGCCGCTACTGGGTGCCGCAATGGTACAAGCCCGTCCACACCGTGGCGCTGTGGGACCGTTTCGGCTGGCCGGACGAAAAGCCGCGCTACGGTTTTCCGGTCGAAGCGACCTGGTGGTACGACGAAGAAAAGGTCGATCGCCTTGATTCGGCCGGATAATCCGTCCAAAGCGCTGATCGCAAATGCGCCGCACGCGGATCGATGGAGAGCGGGTCCGGCGGCGATGGGATCACGGTGAAGGGGAACAGGAAGAGTTCATGGGAGCCTATATTCTCCGACGCTTGGCGTTGATGATTCCCACCATCATCGGCATCATGGCCGTCAGCTTCCTTGTCGTGCAGTTCGCGCCTGGCGGTCCGGTCGAACGGGTCATCGCGCAACTGTCCGGCACCGACGTCTCCGCCACCGCCCGAATCGGCGGCGGCACCAGCGGCGATTTCGCGGGCGGCCAGTCGGGTGCCGACCTCGGCGGTGCGGATGCGGCGACCTCGAAATACCGCGGCGCGCAGGGCCTAGACCCGGAATTCATCAAGCAACTGGAAAAACAGTTCGGCTTCGACAAGCCGGCCTACGAGCGCTTCGGGTTGATGTTGTGGAACTATGCCCGCTTCGATTTCGGCAACAGCTATTTCCGCGATATCTCCGTTATCGACCTCATCCTGGAGAAGATGCCGGTCTCCATCTCGCTCGGCCTGTGGATGACGCTGCTGTCCTATATGATCTCGATCCCGCTCGGCATATCCAAGGCGGTGCGCGACGGCTCGCGCTTCGACATCTGGACGAGCGCGGTGGTGATCGTCGGCTATGCGATCCCCGGCTTCCTCTTCGCCGTCCTTTTGATCGTGCTCTTTGCCGGCGGCTCCTTCCTCGACTGGTTTCCATTGCGCGGGCTCACTTCGGAGAACTGGTCACAGCTACCCTGGCCGGAAAAGATTCTCGACTATTTCTGGCACCTCGTCCTGCCGCTGACGTCGATGGCGCTCGCCGCCTTCGCCACGACGACGCTCCTGACCAAGAATTCCTTCCTCGACGAGGTCCGCAAGCAATATGTCGTGACCGCCCGCGCCAAGGGGCTCACCGAGCGCCAGGTGCTCTACGGCCACGTTTTCCGCAACGCCATGCTGATTGTCATCGCCGGCTTCCCGGGCGCCTTCATCAGCGCCTTCTTCACCGGTTCGCTGCTGATCGAGCAGATTTTCTCCCTCGACGGGCTCGGCCTCCTGTCGTTCGAATCCGTCATTAACCGCGACTATCCGGTGGTCTTTGCAACGCTCTACATCTTCTCGCTCATGGGCCTGGTGGTGAATCTCGTCACCGACCTCATCTACACGATGATCGATCCACGGATCGACTTCGAGAGCCGGGAGGTCTGAGATGGTGGAGGAGACCAACCGTTCCCGACACGACGCCGCAGAGACGCCAGGAAACCGCGTGGAACACAGGGCCGAAACACCGGCGGAAAATCCTGTCGAGACCGCCGGCGAGATCGAGATCGGCGAACTGGAGAAGCGCTCCCGTTTCTCGCTCTCGCCGATCAACCGCCGCCGCTGGCAGAATTTCCGTGCCAACAAGCGCGGCTACTGGTCCTTGTGGATTTTCCTCGTCCTCTTCGTCCTGTCGCTCTTTGCCGAGTTCATCGCCAACGACCGCCCGCTCCTCGTCGAATACAAGGGCGAGCTGCTGGCGCCGGTCTTCGTCGATTATCCGGAGGAGAAGTTCGGCGGCTTCTATGCCGTCACCGACTATCGCGATCCCTTCATTCAGGACGAGATCAACGCCCACGGCTGGATGCTCTGGCCGCCGATCCGCTACTCCTACCAGACCGTCAACAACGAGATCCCGACGCCGGCGCCCTCGCCGCCGGCCTTCCTTCTGTCGCGCGACAAGCTCTGCCAGAAATACGCCAAGGCAAGCGCGGACGGGAACTGCACCGTCGGCAACTTCAACTGGCTCGGCACCGACGATCAGGGTCGCGACGTCGTCGCACGCCTCATCTACGGCTTCCGAATTTCCGTCCTCTTCGGCCTCATACTGACCTTCTTCTCGTCCATCGTCGGCGTCGGGGCAGGAGCCGTGCAGGGCTATTTCGGCGGCTGGACCGACCTTCTCTTCCAGCGCTTCATCGAGATCTGGACCTCGATTCCGGCGCTTTATCTGCTGCTCATCATTTCGAGCGTGCTGGTGCCGAGCTTCTGGATCCTCCTCGGCATCCTCCTCTTGTTCTCCTGGGTGGCGCTCGTCGGCGTCGTCAGGGCGGAGTTCCTGCGCGGCCGCAACTTCGAATACATCAACGCCGCCCGCGCCCTCGGCGTCTCCAACGGCACCATCATGTGGCGCCATCTCCTGCCGAACGCCATGGTGGCGACGCTGACCTTCATGCCGTTCATCCTCAACGGCTCGATCACCACGCTGACCTCTCTCGACTTCCTCGGCTTCGGCTTGCCGCCCGGCTCGCCGTCGCTCGGCGAACTCCTGCAGCAGGGCAAGCGCAACATCGAGGCGCCGTGGCTCGGCCTTGCCGGCTTCTTCGTCATTTCCATCATGCTGTCGTTGCTGATTTTTGTCGGCGAGGCAGTGCGCGACGCCTTCGATCCGCGCAAGACATTCAAGTGAGGGAGGACCGACGATGATCGCAGCTGTCGCCCCCAAGCCCGCCCCGCCGCTTCTCTCCGTCCAGGATCTCTCCGTCGACTTTCGCCAGGGAGGAAGCGTCACCCATGCCGTGCGCCGCGTCTCCTTCGACGTCGCGCCGGGCGAGGTGGTGGCGCTGGTCGGCGAATCCGGGTCCGGCAAGTCCGTCACCGCGCTCTCCACGCTGAAACTCCTGCCCTATCCCTCCGCCGAGCACCCCGGCGGCAAGATCCTCTTCAAGGGAACCGACCTCCTCGACGCCAACGAGCGCGATCTCCGGCACGCGCGCGGCAACGACATCTCGATGATCTTCCAGGAGCCGATGTCCTCGCTCAATCCCCTGCACACGGTGGAGCGCCAGATCGGCGAGAACCTGGAGGTCCACAAGGGGTTGAGCGGTGCGGCCCAGCGTCGCCGCGTCCTGGAGCTTCTGGAACAGGTGCACATCCGCGAGCCGGAAAAGCGCCTGAAGAGCTATCCGCACCAGCTCTCCGGCGGTCAGCGCCAGCGCGTCATGATCGCCATGGCGCTCGCCAACGAGCCAGACCTCCTTATCGCCGACGAGCCGACGACCGCGCTCGACGTCACCGTCCAGGCGCAGATCCTCAAGCTCCTCAAGGAATTGCAGCAGAGCCGCAACATGGCGATGCTGTTCATCACCCATGATCTCGGTATCGTCCGCAAGATTGCCGACCGCGTTTGCGTGATGACCAAGGGAAGGATCGTCGAGGAGGGCCCGGTGGAGCGGATCTTCGCCCGGCCGGACCACGCCTACACCAAGCATCTATTGAGCGCCGAGCCGAAGGGCGATCCGCCGGCCGCCGACCTTGCCGCCCCGGTCGTCGTCAAGGCCGACGACCTGAAGGTCTGGTTCCCGATCAAGCGTGGCTTCATGCGGCGCGTCGTCGGCCACATCAAGGCCGTTGATGGCGTCGACGTCACCGTGCGCCAGGGCCAGACGCTCGGCGTTGTCGGCGAATCGGGCTCCGGCAAGACGACGCTCGGCCTCGCTCTCCTCAGGCTCATTTCGTCGACGGGCCGGATCGCCTATCTCGGTCGCGACATCCAGGGTGCCAACTGGAAGGCGATGCGGCCCCTGCGCCGCGACATGCAGATCGTCTTCCAGGACCCCTATGGCTCGCTCAGCCCGCGCATGTCGGTCGGTGCGATCGTCGAAGAGGGCCTTCGGGTCCACGCCCCGACGCTGTCGCCTGAAGAGCGCGATGCGAAGGTCGTGCGCGCATTGTCCGAGGTCGGCATCGATCCCGAAGCCCGCCACCGCTACCCGCACGAGTTCTCCGGCGGCCAGCGCCAGCGCATCTCGATTGCCCGCGCCATGGTCCTGGAGCCGAAATTTGTCATGCTCGACGAGCCGACCTCGGCTCTCGACATGAGCGTTCAGGCCCAGGTCGTCGACCTGCTGCGCGATCTTCAGAAGCGCCATGACCTCGCCTATCTGTTCATTTCCCACGATCTCAGGGTCGTGCGTGCGCTCGCCAACGAAGTGATCGTGATGAAGGCAGGCGAAGTGGTCGAGGCGGGGACGGCGGAAGAGATCTTCGAGCGCCCGAAGACCGATTATACCCGCGCCCTGATGGCGGCCGCCTTCCGACTTGAGGCGGTCGAGGAGGGAACCATCGTCGCCGACTAGCGTATTCCTCGAAGGTCGCCCGGGTTTCGGGACGGGAATACGTGCGGGAGACATCCGGCAGTGCCTGAGAGGCGGTGGCTGGAGCGCGGAAAGATCTGCCGGTTTCGGATCATAGGGAATGCGCCGGCTAAGGGGCCATCCGATCTTGCGCGGACGAGCGCGCGCGGCGGCGGAAAGGGTGAATCGTCGCGGCGGTTTCCCTCGGGCTCGTGGCGCTCTAGCATTCTTGTCCATATGCGGTTACCCCTTTTTGCAGGGCCGTCCGTGTGCCGGTCCGAACCGAATTTTCAAGCGACGCTCCCAGTCGAAAGGGTATTGCCATGGCTCACCAGACCTTGCTCGAACGCGCTGGCATCACGCCGAAACCGTCCGCCCTTGCCGAGTCGGCCCTGGTCGTCATCGACGCACAGGAGGAGTATCGCTCCGGCAGTCTGCCGCTGGAGGGCATCAACGAGGCGGTCGCCGCGATCGCCGCGCTCCTGACGCGGGCCCGCCAGATCGGCATGCCGGTCCACCATGTCGTTCATCAGGGAAGCCCAGGCGGCCTCTTCGATCCGAATGCGCCGGAAAGCGCGGTCATCGCCGACGTCGCGCAGAGTATGGGCGAATCGACGACGAAGAAGACCTTGCCCAATTCCTTCGCCAGGACCGATCTCGGCGAGCTCCTGGACACCCACGGGGTAAAGAAGCTCATTCTCGTCGGCTTCATGAGCCACATGTGCGTCGATTCCACCGCCCGCGCCGCCCTCGATCTTGGCTATTCGGTAACCATCCCCGCCGATTGCACCGCAACCCGCCCGCTGACCTCGCCGGTCACGGGCGAAACCGTGCCGGCGGCTGTGTTGAAGGAGGCGGGCCTTGCCGCGCTCTCCGACCGCTTCGCCACCGTCGTCGCCACCGCCGCCGAGATCCCCGATCAGCCCGAGACGGAAGACTAGGATCCGGTCAAACGGGGCCGGACGGCCGCTCCATGGCTGCGGCAGGCAGCCATCGCCCGCGCCGTTTTAGTGCCCGGGTGCCGGACGGTGTTGAGCAGATAGTCTCAACCTACCGCGCGTCCTTCGAGGTGCGCATGGTGCCTTTTCCCCTTGTTTTCAGACGATTCCTTGTCCGCAAAGCCCGTCGGCGTTGCGCCGCGACAGCATCGCCGCTCGCCTGACGGTCGAGCCAAGACGCTCGACGACGACATCCTCGATAGCGTCGAACGCGTCAAGATCGGCGGCACACCCTGGATATCGGCAGAGCCCTCGCCTGAGGACGCGTCGGGACCGGCCTTCGCCCGCCTCTGTCCCGTCCCTGAAAGGCGACGTTATCCCCCGTCGCCCCGTTCGGCGAGCGGGTGGCGGAAGGCGAGGCGCATCTGCTTTTCCGTCTCGATGAGGGCGAGGAAAACAGCGCCGATCGCGACGATGAGAAGGCCGTCCGTCACTGGCACGGCCCGGGTTCCAAAGAGTATCTGCAGCGGTGGCAGATAGGTGATGGCGACTTGCGCGGCGGTGACGGCAAGGACGCAGGCCCAGACGATCGGCGTGCCCCGGACCGCGGCCCAGGTGAGCGAGGTGCCGTGGATGTTGCGCACGAAGAAGAAGTGGAAGATCTCCAGCACCACCAGCGTGTTCATCGCCATCGTCTGCGCCAGCTCCGTCGCGTAGCCTCGGTCCGTGGCGTAGAAATAGACGCCGAAGACCGCCGCCAGGAAAAGAGCCGAGACGAGAACGATGTGCCAGAGGATTTCGCCCGTCAGCAGCGGTTCCTCACGCGGGCGTGGCGGCCGGCGCATGGTGTCGCGCTCGGTCCGCTCGAAGGCGAAGGCGATCCCTAGCGTCACCGCGGTGACCAGATTGACCCACAGGATCTGTACCGCCGAGACCGGCAACGCCATGCCGGCAAAAAGCGCCGCCACGATGGTCAACGCCTCGCCCGCGTTCGTCGGCAGCGTCCAGCTGATGACCTTTTTGATGTTGTCGTAGACCGTCCGCCCGCCGCGCACCGCCGCCACGATGGAGGCGAAATTGTCGTCGACGAGAACGAACTCGGCGGCTTCCTTGGCCGCCTCGCTGCCCTTCAGGCCCATGGCGATTCCGGCGTCGGCGCGCTTCAGCGCGGGCGCGTCGTTCACCCCGTCGCCGGTCATCGCCACGGTCAGCCCGCGCGCCTGCAAGGCGCTGACGAGGCGCAGCTTCTGGGCGGGCGAGGTGCGCGCGAAAATGTCCGTCTCCACCACCTCGTCGGCGAGCGCGGCATCGTCCATCGCCTCGATATCCGCCCCGCTCAGAACGCGGGTGCTGTTCCGCAGCCCGATCATTGCGGCGATGGCGCGGGCCGTGGCGGCATGGTCGCCGGTGATCATTTTGACCCGTATTCCCGCGGCGAGGCATTCCGCGACGGCCTCGACCGCCTCGGCCCGGGGTGGGTCAATGAGGCCGATGAGGCCGATCAGCGTGAGCTGGCCCTCGATGTCGTCGACGGTCAGGAGCGAATGGTCCCCGGGGACAGTGCGCATGGCGACCGCGATCACCCTTTGGCCGTCGGCCGCGAGCTCTTCCACCATCCCGTGCCAGTGGCTGGTGTCGAGCCGCTGCAGGGCGCCGTCGCCGGCGCGCTGGGTCGCGCAGAGCGCCAGAACCGCTTCCGGCGCGCCCTTGACGTGGATGGAGGCCTGTCCCTTGCCGTCCCTGTGGAGTGTGGCCATGTAGCGATGGGCGACATCGAAGGGGAGCGCGTCGATGCGGGTCCATTGGCGGAAAGGTCGCGCCCCGTCGCGGGTGATCTTGCCGGCGAGCGCCATCAGGGCGCCCTCCATCGGGTCGCCCTCGACGCGCCAGCCGATCTCCGCGTCATGCAGTGCCGCGTCGTTGCACAGGCCCGCGGCGCGCGCGAATTCCATCAGGATCGTGTGCTCATCAGGATGGACGTCGGCCTCGCGCCAGCGCACTGCGCCCTCCGGCGCATAGCCCTCGCCGCTGACCGAATAGACATGTCCGGCGGCGGCGAGCGAGGCGACCATCATCTCGTTACGCGTCAGCGTGCCGGTCTTGTCCGAGCAGATAACCGAGACCGACCCCAAGGTCTCGATCGCCGGCAGGCGGCGGACAATGGCGTTGCGCTGTGCCATCGTCTGGACGCCGACGGCGAGCGTGATCGTCAGGACGGCCGGCAGCCCTTCCGGGATCGCCGCGACCGATAGCCCGACGACGGCCATGAACAGGTCGGAAAACGGCATGTGGCCGATGAAGAAGCCGTATGTCAGCAGCGTCGCGGCAACGATCAGGATGAAGACCGTCAGCCAGCGGGCGAAGTGGTCCATCTGCGCAATGAGCGGCGTCGTCAGCGTCTCCACCTCACCCAGCATACCGCTGATCCGGCCGATCTGGGTCGCCGCGCCCGTGGCCGTGACGACCCCTCGCCCGGTACCGGCCGCGACCAGCGTTCCCGAATAGAGCATGGAGGTCCGCTCGCCCAGCGCGGCGTCCTTTGCCACCGGCGCCGTGCCCTTGTCGACGGGAATGGATTCGCCCGTCAGGATCGCCTCCTCCGCCCTTATCCCGCGCGCTTCAATGAGGCGGATGTCGGCGGGCACCCTGTCGCCCGGCTCAAGCAGCACGATGTCACCGTGAACGAGGTCCTCCGCTTCGACGGTCTGCCTGCGCCCGTCGCGCAGCACGGCCGAGCGCGGCGCCAGCATGCCCCGGATCGCCTCCATCGCCTTCTCGGCGCGGCCCTCCTGGACATAGCCGATCACCGCGTTGACGAGAACGACGGCGAGGATGACGCCGGTATCTACCCAGTGTTGCAGGAGCGCCGTGACCACGGCGGAGGCGATCAGCACATAGATCAGCACGTTGTGGAAGTGCGCCAGGAAGCGCAGCAGCGGGCTGCCGTGTGGCGGTTCGGGCAGGCTGTTCGGCCCGAACGCGGCGCGCCGGCGGGCGGCTTCGTGCGAACGCAGGCCCGTCTTTGCGGCGCCAAGCGCGCGAAGCGCCGCATCCGTGGGCAGGCTGTGAAAGGATGTGCCGCTTTCGGTCATTTCGCCCATCCTTGCCCATTCGTGAGCAGCGGGAGACGCGGATCTCACGAAGCCTTGTTTTCTTCTCTCATTTTCAACGTAAGAAGCCGTGGTGTGATCCGCCACCGGCACATCTTTCGGTGGCGGTGGCGCAACGAAGGGCGGGCGTCCGTTTTCGGACACGGGCACGCGTTCCGGAGGCGGAAAACCGGCGCTCAGCCGCCAAAGCAGGCGTCAGATAGGTGGAGGCCAAGAGGTGGCCAGAGGCGACCATGGGCCGCACGTCCCGCAGCGTCAATTGCCCGGGTCAGTCCCCGGTTCGGGCCGCGTATTCGATGGTCTCGAAGCGCATGGAACGGGCATCGACCATGAGCAGACGACCAACGAGCGGCTCGCCGATGTCGCAGATAAGCTTGATCACCTCCATCGCCTCCAATGAGCCGATGGTGCCGGTCAGCGCGCCGAGAATGCCATTCTGGGCGCAGGTCGGCAGGAGCCCTTCGGGCGGACGTTCGGGGAAGAGGTCGCGGTAGCCCGGATTACGCCGCCCGCTAGCGTCGCGAGCGTAGGGCATCAGGGTCGTCACCGAGCCGTCGAAGGCGCCAACGGCGGCTGTCACCAGGGGCTTTTCCAGCTTCGCGCAGGCATCGGACAGTACGTAGCGTGTGTCGATGTTGTCGGTGCCGTCGACGGCGATGTCGTAGCCGCCGAGGATGCTGTCGATATTGTCCGCTGTCAGCCGCGTTGCGTGTTCGACCACCGTCACGTGCGGATTGATACGGGCGAGCGCGGCCGCCGCACTCGTCGTCTTCGCCTCACCAACGCGGTCGGTGTCGTGGATGATCTGGCGCTGCAGGTTCGACAGGCTGACGGCGTCGTCGTCGACGATGCCGAGGGTGCCGACACCGGCCGCGGCCAGATACATCAGCACCGGCGCACCGAGACCTCCAGCGCCGACGACCATGACGCGCGCCGCCTTCAGCTTCTGCTGTCCCGGCCCGCCGACGCCGGCGAGCACGATGTGGCGGGCGTAGCGTTCGAGTTCGGCTTTGTCGAGCATGGATCTGCGGCGGTCCCTGGTGCTTCGGACCGGGAGGCATTCACGATGCTTCCCGGCCGCTGTCGTGTGGTTGCTGCGTGGCGGGCTTATTCGCCCTTGAGGTCGACGCGGGAGGCGACCGATCCGTCCTCGTTGAGGAGGTAGACGATCGGCACGCCGGTGCCCAGTTCCTGCTTCAGGATCTCTTCCGGGGTGAGTTTCTCGATCGCCATGATCAGCGAGCGCAGCGAATTGCCGTGCGCGGCGACGATCACCTTCTTGCCGGCGAGAACGTCCGGCTTGATGTGGTCCTCGTAGTAGGGCACGGAGCGCGCGGCGGTGTCCTTCAGGCTCTCGCCGCCCGGGGGCGGGACGTCGTAGGAGCGGCGCCAGATGTGGACCTGCTCGTCACCCCATTTCTTGCGGGCGTCGTCCTTGTTGAGGCCGGTGAGATCGCCGTAGTCGCGCTCGTTGAGCGCCTGGTCGCGGGTGATCGGTAGCCCGGTCTGGCCGAGTTCGGTCAGAATCAGGTCGAGCGTGTGCTGGGCGCGGGTCAGCACCGAGGTGAAGCATTCGTCGAAGACGTAGCCCTTGGCCTTGAGTGCCTTGCCTGCAGCCTTGGCTTCGGCGATACCCTGTTCAGTCAGGTCGGGGTCCTTCCAGCCGGTGAACAGGTTTTTCAGGTTCCACTCGCTCTGACCATGGCGAACGAGGACAAGAAGACGTTCCATAGAAAATTCTCCTTCAGGCAGAAGATCCGTCTCTGACGGGGGATCAGTCGGCGAGTCCAAGCACGTCGACCATGGAATAGAGACCAGGCTTGCGGCCATGCGCCCACAGCGCCGCCTTAACCGCACCACGCGCGAAGATCGAGCGGTCCTGGGCCTTGTGGGTGATCTCCACCCGCTCGCCCTCGCCGGCGTAGATGACTGAGTGTTCGCCGACAACGGAGCCGCCGCGCAGGGTGGCGAAGCCGATGTCGCCGACCGGGCGCGGACCGGTGTGGCCGTCGCGTACGCGCACTGAGCGGTCGGCGAGTGTGATGCCGCGCCCCTCCGCCGCCGCCTCGCCGAGAAGGAGAGCGGTGCCGGATGGCGCGTCGACCTTGTGGCGATGGTGCATTTCCAGAACTTCGATGTCGAAGTCCTCCGCCAGCGCCTTTGCCGCGCGGCGCACGAGGCTGGCGACGAGATTGACGCCGAGGCTCATGTTGCCGGACTTCACCACCGGGCAGTGCCGGGCGGCGGCGGCGATCCGCTCCTCGTCGCCGGCGTTAAGCCCGGTCGTGCCGATGACATGGGCGATGCGCGCCTGGGCGGCGAGTTCGGAGTACCAGCGCGTTGCCGCCGGCTGGGTGAAATCGAGGACGCCATCGGCGGCGGCGAAGGCGGTCAGCGCATCGTCGCCGACAGCGACGCCGAGCGGGCCGATGCCGGCGAGTTCGCCCGCGTCGCGGCCAATGAGATCGGAACCCTCGCGCTCGATCGCGGCGGCAACCACCGTGCCCTCCATCGCCGAAACCGCGGCGATGAGTGCCCGGCCCATGCGACCTCCGGCACCGACGACAACAAGGCGCATATTCGTCATTCCGATCTCCATTCCTATCAACAGGCAGGGGTATAGCAGCGAAGGCGCGGCTGGCATAGGGAGCGACGCGCGAAGCCGCCCTGCGTTGCCCGGGATGGTGCGCCGGGATGGGGCGCGGCGCGCGGCCTGCCGAAAGGCTCAGAGCGGCCGCGCCATAACGAGGCAGCGCTCCGGTTCCCAGGCGCTGGCGACGACGGCCGCGATGGCTGGTGAGAGGGCGTCGACATCAAGATCAACGAATCCGTTTCCATGCAGAAAGACCTGACCGATGCCGCCGCGACAGGTTACCGCATAGATCGCCGGGTAGTTCGCCGCCGTTCCGAAGGAGACAATCGCCGACAGAAGCGCCGCGCCGCATCCCTTGCCACGATGGTCGCGGGCAACGCCGAAGGCGGTGATGAAGAGGGCCGAATCGACTTCCCCGGCGCCGGCAAAGCCGACGACCTTACCGTCATCGTCGGCGAAGGCCGCCCAGAGCCGGCGCGCGGAGGCGAGCACGTCGAGTTCGGCCAGAAGCGGCCCGCCCGGCCCCTCGCCCGGAGCCCACTCCTCGCTGTCCTCCGCTGACAGCCACAGGTCGTGCAGCCGGATCGTTTCGGAAACCCTGGCGGGTCTGATGGTCACGGGGAGGCGGGGCATTGGCGGTTGGGGCATGGCACTGGCCTTTGCGGTGCCGTCGTCAGGACGGCTGCGGTCCGTCATACCCTTCGATGACGATGATGTCGGCGACGCTGGCATCCTTGCGAAAGCCCCTCGCGTATTCGTACTCCGGCGAATGGTAGCACTTGAGCGCGGTCTCGTAGTCGGGGAACTCGATGACGATGTTGCGGTCCCGCGCCTCGCCCTCGACCGCCTCGAAGGCGCCGCCGCGTACGAGGAATTTCGCGCCGTACTTGGAAAAGGCGGCGGCATTCGACTCGACGTAGATCTTGTAGGCTTCCAGATCGCTCACCGTGACCCGTCCGACCCAATATCCTTTGGCCATTGTGTATTTCCTTGTTCTGAAAAATCTGTCCATCCAGCTTTAAGCGAACCGGGCGCCGATGCAATGGGGTACCGGCTGCGACCAGCCGTTCCGGTCTCCTTGGGTTCGGGTCGGATCCGGCACGCTAGGGGCCTCCTGTGGCGCGAACGTGGCCGTCCGGATCGGTTACACGATCCGTGCCGAGCCGGCGCGGCGCGGATCTCCCGCGGCGGTGAAACGGCCACGTGCCGTACGCTCCACGGCGTGGACACCGCCGAAATAGAGGCTCTGCTCGCCCCATGCGCGATGGTCGCGGAAAGCGGCGCGGAGCGCCTTGCGCGCGTCGCCGGGAAACTGGTCCTCGAAGTCGCAATGGCCGCGTTCGACGTGGAGCCGTGGTGCCACGACCGCTTCCTGGAGCGGCATGCCGTCGCGCAGCCGCAGCGCCAGCACCTGAAGGATCGCGGTGCGGATCCGGTTGGAGCCGCCGCTGCCGAGCGCCACGAGCGTGCCGTCGGACCGGCTGGCGAGCGTTGGCGCCATCATCGACGACAGGCGCTGTCCCGGCTGCCACATGTGGAACCCGGCCGGGTTGACGTCGTCCTCGCCGAGCATGTTGTTCAGCATGAAGCCGCAGCCCGGCACGATCCGCCCGTTGCCCTCGCCGTTCGACACGGTGGCGGCGGCGATGTTGCCATCCTCGTCGACGACGCTGACGTGGGTCGTGCCGCGGGTGGTGATCCCGCCAGAGCCGACGCCGTCGGCGTGATAGTGATCGGGGTCGGTTTGGCTGAGGAGGCGATAGGGATCGGTCGGCACGATGCGCCAGTGACGATCGATCCGGTCGATGGCGAGCGCCAGCGTCGCCGGATCGCCGGTCCGCTGGAGCGCCACCTCGTCGAGCATCGCGGCAATAAGCGCGCCGCCGAGTGCCGGCGGCGGGTTGAGCGCCACCTGCCAGCCGAAGCTGCGGCGCATGACCGGGCTGCGTCGCTCGACTGCGTAGGCGGAAAAGTCCGCGCGCTCCAGATGACCCGCCTCGCGCGTCGCCTCCGCCATCGCCGCCGCGATTTCTCCCTCCGTGACGATCCGGACGCCCTCGCGACCGACGATGTCGAGTGTATCGGCGAGCGCCGGATTGGCAAACCGGTCGCCGTCTTTCAGAAGTGCTCCGCCGGGTGCGTAAAGCGCACGCGTCTCTTGCGACCACGTCAGGATCGGTGCCACGACCTCGGCGAGATAGGCCTGGAACGGCGTCACGATGACGCCGTCGCGCGCCGCCCGCACCGCCGGTTCCGTCAGTCGCTGCATGGGCAGCCGGCCGCGTTCGGCGTGGATGGCGAAAAGGCCCGGGACGAAACCGGGAGTCGCCGCCGCGCCAGCGCCGATATGGAAGGTCTGGGTGGTGGTGCCGAAATCGGCCTCGACGCGCTCGAATTCCAACGCGTCCTGCGGGCGTTTCCTGCGCGGAGTGTTGACAAAGAAATCGTAGAGCGAAACGGGGCCCGTCTCGCTGCGCGCCATCAGGAAGCCGCCACCGCCGGGCGAGGCGAGAACGGGCTCGACGACGCAGGCCGTCCACAGCGCCGCGATCGCCGCATCGAAGGCATTGCCGCCCTCGGCGAGGATTTCCGTTGCCGCCTCCGCGCACAGGTCGTGGCCGGCGGCCACCGCGCCCGAGACGGATCGAGACCTGGCCTGTGTCCTAGTCTGATTAACTCCCATGCCCCGTTTATCGCCGCCGGTCCAACGATTGGCAATCGGTGTTTCAGGAAACACGCGTCGACGATCGCCTCAGGCGGCGAGATCGGCGACAACGGCATCGAGGACGAGTGCGCCAGCCGGCGTCGTGCGGATCCGCGTCGGGTCGAGTTCTTCGATGAATCCGAGTTCGATGAGATCCTGGCGGCGGCGTGGATCGAGTTCGCGTCCCGACAGCGCCTCATAGGCCGCCGTGTCGACGCCCTCGACGAGCCGGAGGCCCATCAGGAGGAACTCGTCGCCCGTTTCTTCCGGGATGAGGAGGTCGTCGGTGACGAGGCCGTGGCCCGTCGCCTCGACGGCCCCGAGCCATGTTTCGGGGTGGCGCTCGGTTGCCGTCGCGTGCCGCCCGTCCGCCTCGATCAGCCGGCCGTGGGCGCCCGGGCCGACGCCGGCATATTCGCCGTAACGCCAGTAGACGAGATTGTGGCGACACTCCGCGCCCGGCGCGGCATGGTTGGAGATTTCGTAGGCGGGCAGACCGTGGGCGGCGCAGACGTTTTGCGTCAGCTCGTAGAGATCGGCGGCGGGCCCCTCTTCCGGCACGCGGAGCTTGCCGGCCTTGCGTAACCGCTCGAATGGCGTCCCCTGTTCGATCGTGAGCTGGTAGAGTGACAGGTGATCGGCGGCGAGCGCGATCGCCGCCTTCAGTTCCGTCTCCCAGGCGGCAAGCGTCTGGCCGGGACGGGCGTAGATCAGATCGAAGGAGAGTCGCGGGAAGGTCTCGCGCGCGATGGCGATGGCGCGCCGCGCCTCCGCCGCGTTGTGGATGCGGCCGAGGAAGCGCAGGTTCTCGTCGTCGAGCGCCTGGACGCCGAGCGACAGCCGATTGACGCCAGCGGCGCGAAAGCCCGCGAAACGGTCGGCTTCGGCGCTTCCCGGGTTGGCCTCCAGAGTGATTTCCGCCTCGGCATCGACCTCCCAGTGGCCGGCGATCGCATCGAGGATTGCACCGACCGTCTCCGGCGGCATCAGCGACGGCGTGCCGCCGCCAAAAAAGACCGAGGAGACCCGCCGGCCGGGGATTCGCGCTGCCGTCGTCTCAAGTTCCCTCAGGAAGGCGGCGCGGAAGCGCGCCTCGTCGATGCCGCCGTGGCGGACGTGGCTGTTGAAGTCGCAATAGGGGCATTTGGCGGCGCAGAACGGCCAATGGACATAGACGCCGAAGCCGGCCCCCGCCGTCGGGTCCGTCATCGACCGAAGCACCGCGAAACCAATTCCGCGAAGGCGCGCGCGCGATGGGAGAGCGGCTCGCCGCCACCGGGCGTCCAGCCATGCTTTTCCTGCGCCGTCATCTCGCCGAAGGTGCGCTCGCATCCGTCGGGAAGGAAGATCGGATCGTAGCCGAAGCCGGCCGTGCCGCGCGGCGGCCATACCAGCGTGCCGTGAACCTCGCCGCGCACCGTTTCCACATGGCCGTCGGGCCAGGCGAGGCAGAGCGCGGTGACGAATTTCGCCCGCCGCCTGTCCGGCGTCGTTGCGCCGAGCACCTGCAGTTTTTCCTCGATGTTGCGCATCGCCATGGCGAAGTCGCGATCCGGTCCCGCCCAGCGGGCCGAATGGATGCCGGGATCGCCGCCAAGGGCTTCGACCGCAAGGCCGGAATCATCGGCGAGCGCGGGCAGCTTCGCCACCGCCACCGCCGCTTCCGCCTTGATCCGCGCATTCTCCTCGAAGGTCGTGCCGGTCTCCTCCGGTTCAGCGAGGCCAAGGTCCGCGGCCGACACCGTCTTCACGCCAATCCCGGCAACGAGATCGGTCACCTCGCGCACCTTGCCCGCGTTGTGGCTGGCAACGAGCAGCGTGTCCTCGGTGAACTGGCGCGGCGACATGGCTATACTCCGGTTGTCGGGAAAACGGGCTGCGGTGAAATCCGGTGGCGGCCCGTCAGTCGATTGCCATCTTCTGCAGGTCGACCAGCCGGGAAATGCCTGCTTCGGCGAGATCGAGGAGCTGGCCGAATTCTTCGCGGCTGAACGGCGCGCCTTCCGCGGTTCCCTGAACCTCGACGATCTTGCCCGCACCGGTCATGACGAAATTGGCGTCGGTCTCGGCTTCCGAATCCTCCGGGTAGTCGAGATCCATCACCGGCGTGCCGCGATAGATGCCGCAGGAAATCGCCGCGATGTTGTCGGTCAGCACCGGCGCGGAAATCATGTCGCGCTTGCGCATCCACTCCAGGCAGTCGTGAAGCGCCACCCAGGCGCCGGTGATCGAGGCGGTCCGGGTGCCGCCATCGGCCTGGATGACGTCGCAATCGACGGTGATCTGGCGCTCGCCGAGCGCCTTGAGGTCGACAACGGCGCGCAGGGACCGGCCGATGAGCCGCTGGATCTCCTGCGTCCGGCCCGACTGCTTGCCGGCCGAGGCCTCGCGCCGCATCCGCTCCGACGTTGCCCGCGGCAGCATGCCGTATTCGGCCGTCACCCAGCCCTGCGCCTGGCCCCTGAGCCAGGGCGGAACCCGCTCTTCCAGGCTCGCCGTGCACAGAACGTGGGTCTCGCCGAACTTGACGAGGCAGGAGCCTTCGGCGTGGCGCGAGAAGCCACGCTCCAGCGTCACGGGACGCATCTCGTCGGGGGCGCGTTTGGATGGACGCATCGGAGTCTCCGGTTCTTGTTCGTGGTGCGCCGCGCGGCGCCCTTTGCCAGCGCCTTGTAACGCCGCCTGCAAAGCATCGTAAAGTGCCGCCTGTACCGAAGGTGGGATTCGCCCTAAAGATTTCCCATATTCACTGGAAAAGCGTTTCGAAGCGAAAGGGGTATAGTCACGATGGTCGATGGTACGCGCGCGACGCCTGGCGGATCGTCGCTGATAGGGTTGGAGGAACTCGATCAGCGCTCGCGCGAGATTTTCCGTCATATCATCGAAAGCTATCTCGACACGGGCGAGCCGGTCGGGTCTCGCAGTCTGACGCGGATCCTGCCGATGCCGTTGTCGCCGGCCTCCGTGCGCAACGTCATGGCGGACTTGGAGCATCTCGGCCTCATCTATTCGCCGCACACCAGCGCCGGCCGCCTGCCGACGGAGACGGGCCTGCGCTTCTTCGTCGATGCGCTTTTGGAGATCGGCGACCTCAATCGCGACGAACGCGAGGCGATCGAAAAGCAGGTCGGCGCCAACGACCAGTCGGCCTCCCTCGACACGGTTCTGTCGGAGGCCGGCCAGCTCCTGTCCGGCCTGACGCGGGGGGCGAGCGTTGTTCTCAGCCACAAAAACGACCTTCGCCTCAAGCAGATCGAGTTCGTCCGGCTGGAGCCGACCCGCGCGCTCGTCGTCCTTGTCGGCGAGGACGGCACGGTGGAGAACCGCATCATCGCCATCCCCGCCGGCATGCCGCAATCGGCGCTGACCGAAGCGGCCAACTATCTCAATGGCACCATCCGCGGCCGCACCCTGTCGGAGGCGCAGGTGGTGCTGACCGAACGGCGCGAGGCGGCGCGGGTCGAAATCGACCTGCTCAGCCAGAAGCTCGTCGACGAGGGGCTGGCGAGCTGGGCCGGCGCCGCCTCCGACGAGCCCGGCCAACTGATCGTGCACGGCCGTGCCAACCTGCTGGAGAACCTCACCGCGCTGGAAGATCTGGAGCGCGTCCGCCGGCTTCTCGACGACCTGGAGACGAAGCAGGACCTGATCCAACTCCTCGGCCTGGCGGAAAAGGGCGATGGCGTGCGGATCTTCATCGGCTCGGAAAATACGCTTTTTTCGCTGTCGGGCTCCTCGCTCGTCGTCGCGCCCTATCGTGACAGCGAGCAGCGGATCGTCGGCGCCCTCGGCGTCATCGGCCCGACCCGCCTCAATTACGGCCGAATCATTCCCATGGTTGATTTCACCGCCAAGGTGATCGGCCGCCTCCTTGGCTAACGCGCTTTTTGCGGAGCGTTGGCGGAGAGTTGATTGACTCTCCGCATAAGAGATCGCGTCATGACAACGGGACAAGGCATGCCCTACGTTCCCGATAAGATGCAGCATGCTGTGGCGGTGGACTTCCTTCCGCGCTGCGGCGTTCCCATTTGAAGGGAACGTCGGAGCGGGTGCCCGGCGGGGGGGAAGGGAAAGGACAGGGAATGAAAGCCATTTTGACGGGATCTCTCGCCGCCGCGATCGTGGCGGCCAGCATCGGCGCAGCCGTTGCCCAGGACGCCGACAGGCAGTTTCGTCGCGATGTTCGCAAGGCCTGCATGGCCGCTGCCAGTGAGGTGCTGGAGCGTCCACGCGTCCGCCTCGACAGGGTCGGCTCGGAGAGCTACGGCATGGGTATCGTGAACGGGGTCGCTTATGACACGGGCGAGCGCGAGCGCGCGATCTGCGTCTACAACAAGGCGACAGGCGAGGCGGAAATCGGGTCGTTTATGCCCAAGCCCAAGAATCGAAAGGCTCGCCGAAAGCGCCCGGACGCCTACGAGACCGGGATGCCGCCGATGCCGCAGTCGACAGACAATCCCGACACCATGAACGGCGCCAAGGCGAACTGATGCGCAGGGCGTCCCGCTTGCAGGACGCCCGCACGCCATCCGATGCGCGGGGGCTGATTTGCGCCGTCGCGCATCGTGGCGGGTCCCGATGATGCTGCGAAGAGCGCAGTATCTGGAAGAGCTTGTTGGCAATTCGTCGCGTGATGACTTGCCAGATCGTGCTATGACTCCCAAAATGTCTGTCTGGAAATAATTCCGGCTGGTTCCGCGAGAAGGCGGATGGAGACGGCAATCGCCCGCGGGCGTGCGTGTTTTCCTCTTCTCCCCGTGCCGGCGAAAAAAACAGACCGTCCCCGGATTGCCGCCGCAAAGTGTTGTCGCTATGGGCGCGGTTCGGCAAGGAAACCGGCGGTGAGAGGGGGATACATGCAGGCTTGGCGCAGCGCGGAGCGCATTTCCCATGCGGCGATAGTGCGGCTTGCCCTGTCGTTTGCCGCTGTTTGGCTCTGTCTTGGCGCGACGACGACGCCCGCGCTTGCACAGAGCGTTCTGCTGCCGTCCGACGCCGCGATCTCACAGGATTCGCTGGAGAGCCGCGACACGGCGGAAAAGCGGGGCATGGCGGAAAGCCGGGATCAGGCTTCCGACGGCCGTTTGTTCCAGGACAAGGCTCTCGGCGGCGCGGTGCCGGGCGCGGCCATCGGCTCGACGAATGATTCCACGACCTGGCGCGCGATCCGCCACGGCGAGGCTGGCCGGGTGACCATTCCCGACAAGCGCGCCGCCGTCATGATTCGCGACAGCGGCGAGAAATGGCGCATCTTTCGCGCCAACTACCTACCCTATTACGGCGCCATCCCCATTGTCGGCATGCTGGCGCTGCTGGCGATCTTCTTCGCCATCCGCGGCCGCATCAAGATCGAGGGCGGTCGCAGCGGCCGCACCATCCCCCGCTTCAAGCTCTGGCAGCGCACGATGCACTGGTTCGTCGCCTGTGTCTTCATCCTCCTGGCGCTCTCCGGCCTGATCATCCTCTTCGGTCGCGTAGGCCTCATTCCCCTGATCGGCAAGGATGCCTTCGCCCCCCTCGCTAGCGCCGCGCTGCAGGGGCACAATCTTTTCGGCCCGATCTTCGTCGTCGTGTTCTTTCCGATGATTCTCCTGTTCGTGAAGGGCAACGGTTTCAATCGGGTCGATCTGCAGTGGATTCTGAAGGGCGGCGGCTTGTTTGGCGGCCATGCCCATTCGGAAAAGAACAACTTTGGCGAAAAGGGCTGGTACTGGCTGCTGGCGCTCGGCGGCACGGTCGTCTGTCTCTCCGGTCTTCTCCTCGATTTCCCGTGGCTGGTGGAGGTCACTGGCGTCCTGACCATTGCCCATGTTGCCCACGCGCTTGCCGCGCTCGCCCTCATCACCGTCGCCCTCGGCCACATCTACATCGGCTCGCTCGGGATGGAAGGCGCGATCGAGGGTATGACCAAGGGCGAGGTCGATGTGAACTGGGCGATCCAGCATCACGACCTGTGGGCCGAGGAGGTGTTGGGCGAGGAAGCAGCCCGCGAAGACGAGAAGGCGAGGGGTGACGAGAAGGACGGCGGCGTTCCCATGCCGGCCGAATAGCCCGTCCTCTCAAGGGTCCAGCCCTGTTGCGACACGAACCGACGGAGAAGGCAGCATGACGTTTCTGGAATTTGTCGAAGGGCCGATGTGGGCCGTTGCCGCGACGGTCTTCGTCCTCGGCGTTGCCTGGCGACTCTTCGGCCTGCTGCGGCTCGGCCGCAAGCGCGATCTCAGCACGCCGCGCGGTTCCGCTTCCCTCGGGTTTGTCCTCGGCAATCTCCGCCACTTCGTGCCGCGCACCAATTTCGCGTTCCGCACCTGGGTGCATCTGGTCGGCGGCTACGCTTTCCATATCGGGCTCTTCGTCGTCGTTGTTTTCGCCGCGCCGCATGTCGCCTTCATCGACGATCGCCTCCTCGGCTTCGGCTGGCCTGCGCTGCCGCGGTGGGGCTTCATCATTGCCGCCGAAGTCGCCTTCGCCGGCCTCATCCTGTTGTGGATCCGCCGCATCTGCGATCCCGTCATGCGCCAGATCGCCGACCGCGACGACCACGCTGGTACCTGGCTTACGTTCCTCGTCATGCTGACGGGCTGCCTTGCCCTGCAGGAGAGCCATGACGTCCTGCGCGGCATTCACATGCTCTTCGTCAATCTGTGGCTGATCTACTTCCCCTTCAGCCGGTTGATGCACGCCTTCACCTTCCTCTTTACCCGGGGCTATTCGGGCGCCACCTACGGGCGCCGGGGAGTGATGCCATGACCGCCGCGACCGCAACCTCGCCGATGACCGTGACCCATGACGCCGGCGCCGACGAGGCGGCGCATGCGGCTGTCCGCAAGTTCCTCGACGTCACCGATGCCGCCATCGGGTCCTACCTGGAGGGCTGCGTTCACTGCGGCCAGTGCGCCGAGGCCTGCCATTTCTACCTGACCCAGAACGACGCAAAATACACGCCCACCTACAAGCTGCAGCCGATGGTGAAGGCCTACAAGCGGCACAAGGCGCCATTCTCTGGCCTGAAGCGCATGGTCGGCCTCGTGCCGGATGAGGTGACGGCGGCTGAACTGGAGGAGTGGACCGAGCTCGTCTACGATTCCTGCACGCTGTGTGGCCGGTGCACGCTCGTTTGTCCCATGGGGATCGATATCGCCGGCACCATCCGCAAGATGCGCGAGGGGTTCACCGAGGCCGGGCTGGCGCCGGAAGGCCTCGTCACCGCACGCGACCGCGCCGTGGAGACCGGTAGCCCGATGGGCATCACTCCGAAGACGCTCGCCGCCCAGGTCGCCGCCCAGGAACGCATCACCGGCCTCGACATCCCGCTCGACCGCGAGGGCGTCGACTACATGGTCATCCTCTCCTCAATGGAGATCATGGGCTTTCCGGAGATTTTCGGGGCCCTTGCCCGGATCTTCGGCGAGGCGGGGATCTCCTGGACGGTTTCGTCGAAGGCCTATGAGGGCACCAACGTCGGTGTCCAGATCGGCGACCGCGAGACCGCGAGACTCCTCGTCGGCCGTGTCGTGGAGGCGGCCGAGGAGCTCGGCGTGAAATACGTCATCAGTCCCGAATGCGGCCATGCCTATGGTGCCTTGCGTTGGGAGGGGCCGAACCTCATCGGCCGGCCGTTCAAGTTTGAAGTCGTGCACATCCTGGAGCTCCTCGACCAGTTGCGGCGCGAGGGGCGCATCCGCCCCAGGGGGCGCGATACCCGCGTCGCCACGCTGCACGATCCTTGCCAGATCGTTCGTCGCGGCGGTGTCGTCGGCGAGCCGCGGCGCCTGCTGAAGACGTTCTCCACCGGCTTCGTGGAGATGGACAACGCCGGCGTCACCAATATCTGTTGCGGCGGCGGCGGCGGCGTCAGCGCCAATCCGCGCGCCGCCGAGCTGCAGGACGCGGCCTTCGAATGCAAGAAGGAGCAGCTCGACGCCATTCCCGGGCTGGAGCTTCTGGTCTCGCCCTGTGCCAACTGTCGCACGGTGCTGGAAGAGGCGCTCGAAGAGCGTGAGATCGATCTGGAGGTCGTCGGCCTGACCGAATATCTCGCCGAGTATCTCGACGATGACGAAAGCGAGAAGGGCGCAGCCTGAGACCGCCTCCGTCGCGGGAGATCATCGGTTCTCAAGGCGAGGAAAGGCGGCGGCGGGCAGTCTCGCTGAAGTGGGCGGAAGTCCGCCCCCGGCTCGGTTCCCTGCCGCGCTCCCGCCCCGCGACCACAGGGCGGGGCCGACATGCTTTCAACCCGGATCCCAACGAACGTTCCAGGCAGCGAACGCGCTGGCGGCAAAGGGCTTGTCCGCCTTCGTCACCACCGCACGTGCTCGGAGCGACAGCGGTCGGCTGGCGGTGGACAAGGGCCTGCTGCCCCGAAGATGACCTCTCCGGCCGCCACGCCCCGATGGACCTGAGGGATCGCCGGGTGTGACGGGAGGGCGCCTTCTCCCTCGCGCGCCCGGCGGGGCGGGGCCTGGCCGGAGTGCTCCGGGCGGTGCCTGAGGCGCTCCTTTCGGCCATCGACAGGCGGCGGCGGGCCTTTCAGCCAGGAGATCCGGCCCGCCGATGAAGCCGGCCTCCGGCGCGCGGGATCTTTGCCGGCGCATTTCGCAAAATCGCCCTTGCAATCCGCCGCGCAAGGCGATACCAGTTTGCCACCGTTCGGATGCCTTTCCGGTTTACGGAGGCTTCCCCTGTGTCACGCTCCTCTTCGTGGCAGACAGCACGGGCCGGGTTTTGGTCACCGCGCAGCAGGACGAAACGGCAGGCGCCGGTAGCTCAGCTGGATAGAGCACCAGACTACGAATCTGGGGGTCAGGGGTTCGAATCCTCTCCGGCGCGCCATTCCTTCACAAATGATCGCTCTTTTTCTTGGATCAGGGTCGAACTTTGTTCGAACGGACGTGCTGTGTCGCGGGCTGCGCTGACATGTCCCGGGAAGCGGTGCGTGGCATGCTTGTTTTCCGTGTCCGAAAGCCGGCGCTCGAGGGGGGGCCGGGTTCCTCGGGGCAGGGATTGCTTCACCGGTTTCCGGGCCCTCTTGCGCCCCCCGCTGAGCAGGTCCGCGCCATGCAGGCTGTCTGTGCGGCACCGGGGCCGCGATCCTGTGGTGGCGCCGGGACCGGCCGGGCCTGAGCATAGTGATCGGATCGGACAAACCTTTGAGTGGAATCCGCATGGCGCCGGAAACTTTCGGTCCCATATCGGCAACGAGGTGTCGAATCCCGCCCCCGGAACATTCCCTTCAAGGGCCGCCCTGCCGCCGCCGTGGCCGTGCACGAGTTGCCGGACGCGATCGAGACATCCGCGGCCGCCAAGGGCTGAGTCTTGTCTGCCGGCAGGACAGAATCTCAGTCACGAAAGGAACGATGAAATGAAAGTTTTCGTAATCGGTGCCACGGGTGGCATCGGCCACCGTCTTCTCCCCCTGCTCGTTGAAAACGGCCATGACGTCGTCGGATTGCACCGCAAACCGGAACAGGCCGAGGCGATCCGCGCGGCGGGGGCGACCCCGGTGCTCGGCGATATCATCGCCATGAGCGAGGACGATTTCGCCACCGCTGCGCGGGGCTGCGACGTGATCGTGTTTTCCGCCGGCGCGGCGGGAAGCGGGCTTGACCGCACCACGGCCATCGACGGCGACGGGCCGATCAAGGTCATGGCCGCGGCCCGCGAGGCGGGCATATCCCGGTTCTACCTGGTATCGGCCTTTCCAGAGGCGGGTCGCCGGCGAGAGGCCAATCCGCGTTTCGAGCACTACATGGCGGAAAAGAAACGCGCCGATGCGGCCGTCGGCGCGTCTGATCTCGATTGGGTGATCCTCCGTCCCGGAACCCTCCAGCACGAGGAGGGCGACGGCCGGGTCAGCCTCGGGCTCGCGATCCTCGACGGCACCGTCGCCCGCGGCAATGTCGCCCAGGCGCTTGCCGGGCTGATCGACCATCCGGAGATCCGTCGCGAGATCCTCGAACTGACCGACGGGGATGTGTCGGTCGCCGAGGCGATCGGCCGTGTGCGCGCCATGCGCCGGGGAGGCTAGACCGCTGGCATTCCGGCTGCGTCGCGCGATGCGGATAGGGTGCTCCGGTGTGATGGCCGCGCGCAAAGGGGCAGCGAACGCCGCCCATGAATGCCGTTCCGACGGCCGCAACCAGCCCGATACCTGTTCGTTCCTGCTCTAGGCTTCGCCGCGGCGCGACGGCAGCGGCTTCCTTGCAATCGGTGTTCTGGCCGCGCTTTTCCTCCGAGCCCGGCTTCGGCGCGCGCCTGTCAGCTCGGACCGATACTCATGGCGGCGGGGTTCGATTTTCCCATCCCGGGTCCGCGGTGATCCGGGCCTTCCCGCTACGAGGTTGATCACGATCGCCGATCGTTGGGGCGTGCTGAACGGGAGCGTGCGCGGCTGAGCGAGGCCTGGGAAGCGCAAAAGGCGCCGCGCGGATGGCGCGACGCCCCATCAAGCGGGTGCAAGACCGTGGGGTCAGCCCTTCTTGGCGTAGACCGGAAAGACGCTGGCATCGCCGTAGTCCTTGATCGGCTCGATGCGTTTCAGGGCGTCCATATCGGCGGTGGAAATCTCGAAATTCACGTCCGAGTTGCTCTTCATGTGATCGGGGTTGGCCGTCTTCGGCAGGGCCACCGTGCCGAGCTGAATAACGTAGCGGATGCAGAGCTGGGGAATGCTGACGCCGTATTTCGCGGCTATCGCGCCAATCTCGGCGTTGTCGAGGATCTTGCCGTGGGCGATGGGCGAATAGGCTTCGACGAGAATGCCCTTGCTCGTCGCGTAGTCGATCAGTTCGAGCGGCGTGTTGCTGACATGGGCGAGGACCTGATCGACCATTGGCTTGACGGAGGCCTTTTCAAGGAGGTTGTCGAGGTCCGCCTTCTCGAAGTTCGACACGCCGATGGCGCGGATCTTGCCGGCCTCACATGCCTCTTCCAGCGCTTTCCAGGCCGCCAGGTTGCCTTCGAAGAAGCGCTCCTCGCCAGCAAAGTTTGCCCAGGGTTTCGGGCTGTGGATGATCATCAGGTCGATGTAGTCGAGCCCCAGTGTCTTGAGCGAACCGTCGATGGCGGCCTTGGCGCCCTCGTAGTCCTTGACCTCGGCGGTGAGCTTGGTCTGGAGGAACAGCTTGTCGCGCGCGACGCCGCACGTGCGGATGCCCTCGCCGACGCCGCGCTCGTTGCGGTAGGCCTGTGCGGTATCGATGTGGCGGTAGCCGAGGTCGACTGCGGCCTTCACGGCATCGGCGACCAGGCCGTCGTCGATCATCCACGTGCCGAGGCCGAGCTTCGGAATCTCGACGCCATTCGAAAGGGTGTAGGTCTCTTCGAGAATCATACGACTATCTTTCCTGATGGGTTTTTGCATCGGCTCTGGGCCGAAATTGTTTTGGCTCGGATCTGTTTCCTGCCGGATCTGTCATGTCTTGCAATCATCGCCGCGTCAGGCCGGTCATGAGCCAAGCAAAGCCAGGTCGCGCGGGCGGCGTCGGACAGGAATGTGAACGGGACACGCAACGGATCGTTCCGGTGCGATCCGAGCCGGCCCGCAGGCGATCGGATCAAGCCGGGTGCGATCCGAGCCGGACCCATGCCACCATATTTATGGCGGCCCACCCCGTCCGATAACCGGGGTCCGGTGCAATGCACTCATGATTTCCGGACATGGGTTAAGCGGTCTTTGCGCGAAAAGGCCGCCTTGCCGCCTTCTTTGGCCGCCGAGCCGCGGCGCCGCTCAGGCGGCCGTGTCGCGCCCCACCGCGCGCAGCCGGTCGGCAAGCGCGCTAAGGGTGCCGTGGATGACGAGCGCCAGGGCTGCCGTCAGGATGCCGCCCTGCAGAATATAGGCCTGATTGTTGATGTTGAGGCCGGCGATGATGACCTCACCGAGGCTGCTGGCGGCGACAGTGGAACCGATCGTCGCCGTCGACAGCGAGATGACCGTGGCGAGCCTGAGGCCGTCGAGGATCAGCGGTGCGGCGAGCGGCAGGTCGACCTTCGTGAAGATCTCGAAGGGTGTCAGCCCCATGGCGGCGGCGGATTCGCGGACTGCTGGCGGTACCGATCCGAAGCCGGCGAGCCCGTTCTCGAAGATCGGCAGGAGCGCGTAGAGAAAGAGTGCGATCACCGTCGGCCAGGTGCCGAAGCCCATCATCGGCACCGCGAGCGCCAGCACCGCGACCGGCGGCACGGTCTGGCCGAGGTTGACGATGACTCGCGAGACGGGGAGGAAATCCGCGCCCTGCGGCCGGCTGACGAACCCCGCCATGGCGATACCGAGGACAAGCGCCGGCACGATCGCCATGGCGACGAGTGCCAGATGCGCGCCGGTGAGCGCCATGAGGCTCGCGCGGTCGTAGATGACCGGTCCGTCTCCCGGGACGAGCGGGCGCAACAGCGGCGCGAAGGCTTCCGGCGCCATCAGGAAGATGAGGATGGCGGCCGCGAGCGCAATGGGCAGGCGCAGCCGCGTCATGCCGCCCGCCCGAGGGTCAGAAGTCGCGACAGTGTCACGATACCGGCCGGCTGGTCGCCTCTCTCCACCGGCAGCCGGTCGCGGCCCGACCAGATCATCGCCGACAGCGCGTCGGCAAGCGTCGCTTCCGCCGCGATCGCCTCGCCCGCCGCCTCGCCCTCTTCCACTGCGTCGGCAAGCGGCATCAGCGCCAGCCGGCGGAAGGCGCGTTCGCCCTCCGCGATGAGCGACCGCACGAAGGGCGTCGCCGGCCGCGTGACGATCTCCTCAGGCGTACCGACCTGGATCATCCGCCCGGCGTCCATGACGGCGATGCGGTCGCCGAGGCTGAGTGCCTCGGCCATGTCGTGGGTGACCATGAGAACGGTGGAGCCGAGCCGTTGCTGCACCGTGCGCAATTCCTCCTGCGCCTGCGACCGGATGACGGGATCAAGTGCGCCGAAGGGCTCGTCCATCAACAACATGTCCGGCCGGGCGGCGAGCGCGCGGGCGACGCCGACGCGCTGCGATTGGCCGCCGGAGAGCTCGTGTGGATAGCGGTCCGCGAAGCGCTCCGGATCGAGTTGCATCAGGCTCAGCATTTCGTCCACCCGCTCGTGCACCTTCGCCTCCGGCCAGCCGAGGAGGCGGGGCACGGTCGAGACGTTGCGCGCCACTGTCCAGTGCGGAAAGAGGCCGTGATCCTGGATGACATAACCGATCCGCCGGCGCAGCTTCTCGCGCGCGATCGAGGCGGTGTCCGTGCCGTCGATCAGCACGCGCCCCTCATCCGGCTCGATCAGCCGGTTTATCATTCTGAGGAGCGTCGACTTGCCGGACCCGGAGGTGCCGACGATCACGGTAATCGTGCCGGTCTGCAGCGTCATGGAGACCGAATCGACGACACGCTCCTCTGTGTAGATCTTTGTCAGCCCGTCGATTTCGATCATCGGCTGTCCTTTCGGGTGAGGGCGATCAGCGTGTCGAAGACGAGCGCGGTGAGGAACGCCAGGAGCACGGTCGGCACGGTGCCGAGAAGGATGAGGTCGACGGCCGCCTGGCCGAGCCCCTGGAAGACGAAGGTGCCAAAGCCGCCCGCTCCAATAAGCGCGCCGACGGTGGCAAGGCCGATGTTCTGGACGAGGACGATCCGCGCGCCGGTGAGAAGGATCGGCAGGGCGAGCGGCAGGTCTACCTGCCACAGCCGCTGCGCGGCCGTCAGCCCCATTGCCGTCGCCGCCTCCGCCGTCGCCGGCGGGACGGATCTGAGGCCGGCCTCGGTGTTGGAGACGATGGGCAGGAGCGCATAGAGAACGAGGGCGAGAAAAGCCGGCGCCGTGCCGATGCCGGAAATGCCGATTGCCGAGGCGCCGGGCACATGGGCGGCGAGCCAGCCGAGCGGCACGATCATCAGCCCGAACATGGCGATGGAGGGGACGGTCTGCAGCCCGGTGAGAATGCCGGTGAGAGGACCGCGCGCGGTGCTGTTCCTGGACGCCAGAAGGCCAAGCGGCAGGCCGAGGAGGCAAGCCGCGCCGAAGGAGCCGAGCGCCAGCACTACATGTGCCCGCGCCTCCTGCCAGAAGCTGCCGGCGCGATTGTGGAATTCGACGACGACGGAAAGGTCGTCGAGGACGCCGCCGGCAACGAGGAGAGCGAGGATGCCGGTGGCGGCAATCCCGGTGGCGAGCTTGACGAGGGGCGGAGGATCGAGCCGTGTCATGCCGTCGGCGAAAAGGACGGCGGCGATGGCGAGCATGATCCAGGCGCCGGATGCCGGCGAGACCCGGCCATAGGGGGCGACGTCGGCGGCGAGCCCGGAGGCCGCGGCGCCCGTCGCCCACAGGACAAGCGTGGCGACGAGGCCGGAGAGGATCACCCGCCAGAGCGGATGGCGCAGGATCAGCATGACGAGGAGAAAGGCGAAAAAGCCCGCGACGATGAGGACCCCCCCACTTCCGAACGCCTCCGCCAACCCGCGCGGTTCGGGGCTGGCGATGCGCGACGCACTCACCGAGGCGAAGGGCAGCGCCAGTGCCGCAAGCCCCGGCACGGCGAGACAGAGGCTGAGGCGGTCGGGACGCAAACCGGAAGGCGGGCGGCCGGTTTCGGGGCGATCCGGCGTCATCGGATCAGTCGATGAAACCCTTGGACGCCAGCCAGTCGGTCGCGACCTTCTTTGCCGGAACGCCGCCGAGCTGCACCTGACCGTTAAGTTTCTGCAGGGTTTCCAACGTCAGTGCCTCGAACACGGGTTTGAGGAGATCGGCGATCTCGGGGTGCTCCTTCAGCACCGCCTCGCGGATGATCGGCGTCGGCTGATAGACCGGCTGCACGTGCTTGTCGTCTTCGAGCACCATCAGGCCGGCGGAGGCGAGCGATCCGTCCGTGCCGTAGACCATTGCGGCGTTGGCCCCGCTCGTCTGCCGCGCCGCCGCCTGGATCGTCGCTGCCGTGTCGCCGCCCGACAAAACGATCAGCTGGTCGGAGGTGAGCTCGAATCCGTAGGCCTTCTGGAAGGCGGGCAGGGCGGCGGCGGAATTGACGAATTCCGCCGAGGCGGCGAGCTTGGTCTCGCCGCCCTTTGCCACATAGGCCCCGAAGTCGGTGAAGGTGACGATTGCGTTGGGCTCGGCGACGTCTTTGCGCAGAGCCACGCCCCAGGTGTTGTTGGCCGGTGCCGGCGTCAGCCAGACGATCTTGTTGGCGTCGTAATCCGCCTTCTTGACCGCGGCATAGCCCTTCGCCGCGTCGCGCCAGATCGGCTCGTTGGCGCGGTCAAAGAAATAGGCGCCGTTGCCGGTGTACTCAGGATAGATGTCGATTTCGCCGGCCGTGATCGCCTGGCGCACGATCGGCGTGCTGCCGAGCTGGACCCGGTTTTCCACCGCGATATTGGCGTTCTTGAGAACATCGAGGATGATGTTGCCGAGGACGCCGCCCTCGGTGTCGATCTTGGAGGAGACGACGACCTGCGCGGACGCTGGCACCGACAAGGCCAGGAGGCCCGTGAGAAGAAGAAGTCTGGCGATAAGGAGTCTGGCGATAAGGAATCTGGCGATCATGAGGGGTCTCTCCCTTGAACGGTGGCGTTTCGCCTCTGGATCGGTTTCGGCGGTATGGGCGGGCTAAAACCGGCTGCTCGATTTTCCAGTTGCCCGATATCCCGGTAGTACAGTCTTCCGGCTGCCGTGGCGCTCGGCTCCCCGTGTTCCTCCCCGAGGCTGGAAGTCGTCACCGGGTCCGGCGCGATTCGCCGCCTGGCGGTTTCCCTTGGCGAAAAGACTATCCCACCAAAGCGGGGTCCGGGAACCCCGAAGCCGGCAGAGAAAGCCTGAAGAGCGGTCGTTAGGCGGATGGCGAGCCCGCCGGGCGCGCTGCAAACGGTGATTGGGTGTGCACCTGCTCTATGATCGGCCTTGGGTGCGGGATGGCGGCCAAAGCGGCATCGGGGTCTCTGCGCGCGGAGGTCGCGCGGGAGCTATTCCGTCGGACGGGCGAAGACGGAGCGACAGGGAGGCGCTGCGTCTCGCGGGCGTTTGGCGGGTCACCTGGATGGCGAACGTGAGTGTCGCAGGGCGGAACTCTTGTTTTATTCCGCTATGTGGATTATAAGAAGTTTACTAATCGACATACTCTCCCGGTGGGGCTTTGACCGTGGATGATGGGCTCGGCGGGAGGCGGGTCGCAGCGTTGCGCGTATTCCGGCCTTTGGAACGGATTGCGGACTGCCGTCCCGGTCGGCGGGATTTTCTCCCGTATACGTTTCGCGCAATGATTGTTTCTGCGGGGTTGGCCACAGTGCCGGTCCGGCTCGGAAAGCTTCTTGGAAAGACGATGACCACAACGACGAAAAAAGACATTGCCGGCGGTGAGCACGGCGCGAAACTCTTCAACAAGATGACGGCGGTGCTGAACTGTTTCACGCGGGCGAGGGGTCAACTGACCGTCAGCGATATCGTCGAGGAAACGGGGCTGCCGCGCACCACGATCCACCGTATCGTCGCTTCACTGCGCGATGTCGGTATGCTCGATCAGGACGGCCGCCGCCAGACCTATCGGCTCGGTCTGCAGATGTTCTATTTCGGCAGCGTGGTGATCGCCAATCTGGATCTTAATCGCCATGCGCATCCGCATGTTTTGGCCCTTCACCAGCTCACCGGCGAGGTCGTACATCTGCACATCTTCGACGGCAGCCAGATGGTCTGCATCGAGCGTGAGGAGATGAGCGAAAACCGGTTGACGACGCTGACGACCATCGAGGCGTCGGCGACCTATTGCACCAGCGTTGGCAAGGCGTTCCTGGCGTTCCAGGACTCGCGCCTCATCGCCCGCATTGCGGCTGAGGAGGAACTGAAGCCGCGCACGCCCAACACGATCACGACGCTTGCCGCGCTCGAGGCGGAACTGGCGGAAATCCGCGTGAAGGGCTTCGCTGTCGACGACGAGGAGAGCGAGCTGGGGATTCGCTGCGTTGGTGCGCCGATCCGCGATTCGCGCGGCCGCGTCTTCGCCTCCATCAGCGTGTCGGGAACGAGCGACCGCATGCCGCTCAGCCGCATCCACGGCCTTGCGCCGGCGGTGATGCAGACCGCGGCGGAGATCTCCACCAGCCTCGGCTGGCACGGCGAACGGGATGGGGCAAAAGAGAGGGATTGAGAGCCTGCGACAATTTCTCAATTCCACACTATGGGATTGACAGAAGTTTTAATATCGCTTAATCCTCACCAATACAAAAACACCGTGGGAGGATGACAATGAACGTAATAAGCCGATTTGGGCTCATACTTGCACTTTCCCCTCTGTGCTTCGGCGGCGCGGCCGCGGCGGATTTTCCCGAGCGCCCCGTCACGATCGTCGTACCGGCCGCTGCCGGCGGCGGCGGCGATACAACCACCCGCATTCTCGCCCGCAGCCTGGAAAACGAACTGGGCTGGCAGGTCAGCATCATCAATCAGGGCCAGGGCGGCGGCGTCGTCGGCCTGACCACGCTCGTCAACGCCGAACCCGACGGTTACACGGTTGGCCTCCTGTTCCCTTATGCGGGATACAAATACACCGGCCAGGCCGATTTCTCCGCTTCCAACTTCACGCCGATCGCCAATTTCAACGGCGACTCCTCCGCCGTCGTGGTCGCGGCCGACTCGCCGTTCAAGACGCTGAAGGAAGCGCTCGATGCGCTGAAGGCGGCACCGGCCGACTACAAGATCCATTGCAGCGGCGGTTGCGGCAGTGTCTGGGATGTGCCGGTCGCCGGCATGATGCTGGACTACGGCATCGACGTAGCCAAGATCGGCTGGATCCCCGGCCAGGGCGCGGCCACGGGCCTGCAGGAACTGGCGTCGGGTGGTGTCGACATGCAGACCGTTTCGCTGCCAGAGGCCGCCGCGCTGACGAAGGCCGGCGTGGTTCGCCCGCTCGCGGTTCTCAGCCCCAAGCCCGTTCCTGGCTTCGAGGATGTTCCGCTCGCCGGCGATACCGTCGGTCATCCGGTTGATGGCGGCACCTGGCGCGCCCTCGGCGGCCCGGCCGGCATGTCTGCCGAGCTCGTTTCGGTCTGGGAAGCGGCGACGAAGAAGGCCGTGGAGTCCGATGCGTTCCAGAACGCCATGAAGACCGCGAACTTCGGCATAAAGTGGATGAGCGCCAAGGAGCTCTCCGAGCTGATGGCGAAGCATGAAGAAGACACGGCGCGCGTCATGAGTGCCCTCGGTTACGCCAAGTAAACCCCTCGAGGTTTGTGATGAAAGTGCACGACAGCATTGTCGGCGCGGTGATCCTCGTCCTCGGAGCGTCCGTTGCGATCTACGCACGGACGCTCGTCCCCCCGCGTCATCTGCCCTACGGTCCGGGTTTCTTCCCCTTCCTGATCGGCATAGCCCTCGCCCTTGTCGGCGCCGGCATGATCGTCCAGGGCGTTCGCGCCGGACGGGGCGTCGCGCTCTTTACGCCGCCCGAATGGATCGCCTCGCTGAAAACGGCCCTCCGGTTCTGGGTCCTGCCGGCCGCAATCGGCTTCTACATGGTCGCCGTTGGGCCGCTCGGCTTTCTGGCTACAGCGACGATCCTTCTTGCAACGATCCTGATCATCAACGGCATTTCCGTCCTGCGCGGCATCGGCCTTGCCGTCACGGTTGCCCTGGTCGTCAACATCATCTTCGCATCGGTGTTGCACGTGCCCCTCTCCTGGGGCGTGCTGACCCCCATCTCAGGGTGGTTCATATGGTAGACGTCTCGGCAGTCGCCGGCCAGCTTGCCGACCCCTATCTCCTTACCGTGATTGCGGTTTCGGCGGCGTACGGGTTGATCATCGGCTCCATTCCCGGTCTCACCGCGCTGATGGCGACGGCGCTTCTGGTGCCCTTCATCATCTTCATGGACCCGCTGCCCGCGATCGCCTCGATCATCACCGCCTCGGCGATGGCGATCTTCGCCGGCGACATCCCCGGCGCGCTCCTCAGGATGCCCGGAACGCCGGCGTCGGCCGCCTACACCAATGACGCCTTCCAGTTGACCCGTCAGGGAAAATCGGCACTGGCGCTCGGCGCTGGCCTCTTTGCCTCGGCCTTCGGAGGCCTTGCCAGCGCGACGATCCTGACGCTCGCCTCGCCCTATCTCGCCCGCATCGCACTGTCGTTCTCCAGCGTCGAATATTTCTGGCTCGGTGTCCTTGGTCTGTCCTGCGCCACCTTCGTCGCCGGCCCCTCTTTGCTCAAGGGCCTCGCCTCGCTGCTCTTTGGCCTGTTCCTCGCCACTGTCGGGCTCGATCCCGTCTCCGGCATGCCGCGCTTCACCTTCGGCTCAACCAACCTGATGGGCGGCCTCGGGCTCATTCCAGTGCTGATCGGTCTCTTCGCGGTCTCCGAATTGCTGCGCAACGCCAACGCGCTGACCCAGGAGGCGCCCGAAGCCGGCAACACCGGCTCGATCTGCAAGACGGTCGGCCGCGTACTGTGGCCGCACAAATACGGCATGATTCGTGGTGGCCTCATTGGCACGCTCGTCGGCTCGCTGCCGGGCGCCGGCTCCGATATCGCGGCGTGGATCTCCTATGCGCTCGCCCGCAAGCTCTCGCGCCAGGGCCGCAAGGATACCGAAGAGGGTGCCGTTGAGCGTATCATGTCGGCGAGCGCAGCCAACAACGCCAGCCTCGGCGGCGCTTATATCCCCGCCACGGTTTTCGGCATTCCCGGCGACGCCATTACCGCCATTGTCATCAGCGTGATGTTTATCAAGGGTGTGAACCCCGGCCCGACCCTCTTCCTCAACCGGCCGGAGGTGATCTACTCGATCTTCGCGATCTTCTTCATCGCCAACATCCTGATCATTCCCCTTGGCATCATCTGCATCCGCGGCTTCGGCCTCATCTTGAAACTGCCGACCTCGACGGTCTCGCCGGTCATCCTGCTGTTCTGCATCCTCGGAGCCTTCTCGGTCGAGAACACGCTCTTCGCGGTCGGCCTTGTCGCCATCTTCGGCCTCCTCGGCTACCTCATGGAGGCCAACGAGATCCCCCTCGCTCCGGCGATCCTCGGCCTCATCCTCGGGCCGCTGCTGGAGCAGACCTTCATGACCACGATGCTCAAGTCGCAGGGCAATCTCGTCGCTTTCTTCGACCGTCCGATCGGCGGAACCATCGGTGTCGTCACCCTGGTGGTGTGGGCGCTGGCGATCGCCCTCAAGACGTTCGCCTCGGCAAGGCCCGCCGGGGCGGCAGGCAAGAAATCTGCCGATGCGACGGGTTCCGTCGCATCGGTGGGAACCGAATGACCCCAACTATCCCCGAGAAAAGGAGAAGGGAAGATATGTCCAGGAAACCCCGTCTTATCAGCACCATTCTTTGCGCGACCGCGCTCTGCGCGTCCTTTGCCGGTCCGGCCGCCGCTGGCGACTGGCCCGAGCAGCCGATCAACCTCATCGTCGTGGCCGGTGCCGGCGGCGGTAGCGACTTCACCTTCCGCCTGCTCGCCCGCGAACTGGAAGCCAATACCGGCCAGCCGATCAACGTCATCAACCAGGCGCAGGGCGGCGGCATCGTCGGCTACACCACCTACACCTCGGCCAAGCCCGACGGCTACACCCTCGGCCAGCTCTCGCCCTTTGCTCAGTTCAAGATCCTCGGCCAGGCCGACTTTACCGCAAAGAGCTTCACGCCGATCGCGCTGGTGAATGTTGATCCGTCTGCTGTCCATGTCGCCAAGGATTCCAAGTACCAGTCGCTGCAGGACATCATCGATGCCCTGAAGGCCGATCCGGCGAGCCTCAAGATCTCCTGCGGCGGCACCTGCAGCGCCAGCTGGGACATTCCTTTCGTCTCCCTGATGCTCGCCGAGGGCATCGACGTTGCCAAGATCAACCTCATCCCGGCGCAGGGCTCGGCCGCCGGCCTTCAGGAGTTGGCCTCCGGCGGTATGGATGTTGTCCTGTGCTCGATCCCGGAGACCGACGCGCTCACCGACGCCGGCCTCGTCAAGACCGTGGCCGTGCTCTCCGACGAGCGCCTGGAGCGCTACCCGGATGTGCCGACGGCCAAGGAACTCACCGGCAAGGACGTCACCGGTGGCACCTGGCGTGGCGTCGCCGGTCCGGCCGGCATGGATCCCGCACTCGTCGGCCAGATCGAGGCGGCTGTTCACAGTGCCTATGAGTCGGAGCGTTTTCTCACCGGCATGAAGGAGCGCGGCTTCGGAACCAAGTACCTCGGCGCCGAGGAATTCCAGGCATTCATCAAGGCGCATGAAGCCCAGACCCAGGAAGTGATGGGCGCGCTCGGCATCGGCGAGGACAAGTAGCAAGGCTGGCGGACGGGCCTCCCGTCCGCCACTCCCAGGCGGGCGACCCGGTTTCACGCCCCGGGTCGTCCGCAACGGACCCGGCGGATCGCCGGCCCATGAAACGGACGGGTCAAGGAAATGAGGGTCCGGCAGCCGGACCGCTCACGGGATCCTTCGCGCGGAAAGCGGCCCGTGCGTGCGACGAGGAAAGGCAAGACCCGACAGGATCCGGATGCGCCGAACGGGCGCCAAAGCCGGGCGCAGCGGAACGATCAGAGACATTCCCCTCCCAGCGTCGGGGTAAAGCCCCGGCGGATACTCAGACCGAAGATAACAGGAGAAAAAAATGACGAAAGCTTCTGGCCTCATGCCCGCGTGCATGACGATTTGGGAAGACGATCAGAGCTATTCCAAGCCGAAGATGGAGAAATATCTCCGCTGGCTCCTCGACAACGGTGCCCAGAACCTGTCGATTTGCGGCAGCACCGGCGAGAACATTGCCATGAACATGGATGATCAGAAAGAGATCATCGAACACGTTCTCGGTTTCATCGACGGCGAGGTCCCGGTCTATTGCGGCACCGGCCTCTATCCGACGCTGCACACCGTGGCGCTCAGCAAGTTCGCCGAGGACAAGGGCGCCTCCGGTGTCATGGTCATCCTGCCGTACTATCTGGCCCCGCACAAAAAGGCGGTGCTCAATCACTACCGCGAGCTGCGCCAGAACATCGACATTCCGATCATGGTCTACAACAACCCGTGGTTCACCGGCTACGAGCTGACGCCGCTGGAAGTCAAGACGCTGGTCGACGAGGGCGTGGTGAGCGCTGTCAAGGCCGCGCACGGCGATGCCAACCGCGTCCATGAGCTCCGCTTCCATTGCGGCGACAAGCTCGACATCTTCTATGGCCACGACTATGCGGCGATGGAAGGCATGCTCGCTGGTGCCGACGGATGGCTGAGTGGCTTCCCGGCGATCCTGCCGCGGCCGTGCCGTGACCTGATGGACATTTGCATCACCGAGAAGGACGTCGACAAGGCCCGCGCCCAGCAGGCCAAGATGCAGCCGTACATCGACTACTTCTTCTACGACAAGGAAGCCGGCGTGCCGCATTGGCAGGAGGTGTGCAAATACACCCTCACCGCCCAGGGTCTCGACGTCGGCCTGCCGCGTCGCCCGCTCGGCGCCCTCGACGACGCCAATAAGAAGAAGATCGAAAAGCTCCTCGCCGACCTTCTCTAGCGCGTCCTTCCGGAACCGCGGGCAACGCGGACGGAAGCTGCGTCACGACAAGTCGCCGGGGGGATGCAAAGGCTCCCCGGCGCACAATCTGCCGACAACAACGACAACGTGCCCTGCGACCCCCGCCCGCCGCAGGGCGCTCCGGCCCATCACCTCCCAAGACTGTGCCTCCCCGCGTTTCCAGCGGGGAGGCACTCGCGTTTTGGCGACGCGCTTCAAGGTCGTTTTGGGTTCAGGACAGACGCGGTTTGCGCCATAGTGGGGGCCTGTCGATTCTGCCAACCGCCCTTCCGCATCGCCCCATGCGTCTTCTCTCGATCCGCGCCGCACGCATGCGCTGTCGCCCGAGGGGCCGATCGTCCTCCTGATGGGAAGGAAAGCCCATGGTCGCCGCCTCGCCCGACTACACCCCCGCCGTCTCGCGCTATGACACGATGCTCTATCGCCGTTGCGGCCGCTCCGGCCTGAAGTTGCCGGCCGTCTCGCTTGGCCTGTGGCACAACTTCGGCGGCGACACGCCGCATGACGTGAAGCGCGCGATCTGCCGTGAGGCTTTCGACCGCGGCATCACCCACTTCGACCTCGCCAACAATTACGGTCCGCCGGCGGGAAGTGCGGAGGCCGCCTTCGGCGAGATCCTGCGGACCGATTTTCGCGGCTACCGCGACGAACTGGTGATCTCCTCCAAGGCCGGCTACGATATGTGGCCCGGCCCCTATGGCGAATGGGGAAGCCGGAAGTACCTGATCGCCTCGTGCGACCAGTCGCTGAAGCGGCTCGGCGTCGACTATGTCGATATCTTCTACTCGCACCGCGTCGATCCACAAACGCCGCTGGAAGAGACGATGGGCGCTCTCGACACGCTGGTCAGGCAGGGTAAGGCGCTCTATGTCGGCATCTCGTCCTACAACGCGGCCCGCACCTGCGAGGCCGCCCGCATCCTCACCGAGCTCGGCACGCCCCTGCTCATCCACCAGCCGAGCTACAACATGCTCAACCGCTGGGTGGAGCGGGATCGTCTGACGGAGACGTTGAGCGAACTTGGCGTCGGGGCCATCGCCTTCACGCCGCTGGCACAAGGGATGCTGACAGGAAAGTACCTCGGCGGCATTCCGCAGGGGTCGCGCGCCACGCAAGGAAAATCCCTCGACCCTGGCCTGCTCAGCCCGCGTGCGGTCGAGCATTTGCGGAAGCTCAACGAGATCGCGGCCGGCCGCGGCCAGACGCTCGCCCAGATGGCGATTGCCTGGGTGCTGCGCGATGAGGCGATCACCTCCGCGCTCATCGGTGCCTCAAGGCCTGAGCAGGTGGCCGATTGTGCGGCCGCGATCGGAAATCTCGCCTTCAGCGATGATGAACTGACGCTCATCGACCGCTACGCGACGGAGGAGGACGTCAACCTGTGGGCCCCGTCGTCTAACGCGTGACCTGTATTGGTCGGGATGCTCCTCAGACCTCTGTACGCGCTTCCTTGCGCAGCTTCATTGCGCTGATGATGAACGGTACCGCGACGCTGATGGCGAGGAAGCGCAGCAGTTGGTGCGCACTGACATAGGCGGGATCGAGGTTGAGCGACAGCGCTACCGCGATCATCGCTTCCAGCCCGCCCGGCGCGAAGGCGACCCAGACCTGGCCGAAGGGAAGGGAGAGGAACAGGGCGATCGCCACCGCGAAGACCGCGGAGATGAGGCTGGCCAGAATGACGATAACGAGCCCGGCGCCAAGGGCGTTGCGGAACTCCGCCACGCTCGTGCCCACGAAGCGGCCTCCGGTCAGGGCGCCGGTGACGATGAAAGCGGGTGCGATCAGCCAGATCGGGACGGCGCCGCCGATGATGCCTGACAGATGCGCGCCGACGCTGACGAAGAGCCCGCCAAGGAGGTAGGGCGAGGGCACTGAAAGCCGCTGGCAGACGGCGCCGGCGACGAGCCCCGCGACGCTGAGGGCGGCGAGCGGCACGATGGTGGTGGCCGCGAGTGGCGGCATCGGCGTCACCTCGGAAACAAGATCGACGAACAGCGGAACGGTGGTGATCAGCACGATGAGCCGGATGCTCTGGGCCAACGCCACCTTGCGCGGGTCGCCATAGCCGTCGAGCGCCAGCGCGATCGTATAGCTGAGCGCTCCGGGGATTGCCGTCAGAAAGGCCGTGCCGCGATCGAACCGGGCAACGCGGGTAAGATAGATATAGGCGACGAAGATGATCATTGCGACGCAGACGATGACCGCGACAAGGCTCACCGGCCAGCGGGTGAGGTCGGAGAGCGTCCGCTCCGAGACGCTCGAGCCGATCGACAGGCCGATGAAGACGAAGGCGAGTTCGCGGAGTGGCGCCGGGATCTCCGTTTCCAGTCCTGCGACGGAGGCGGTCATTGCCGCGAGTGCCGCGCCGAGGAGCCAGCTCGCCGGCAGGGAAAGCCACGTCGCGACCACGCCGCCCGCCGCGCCGATGGCGAGTGTCCAAATAATCCTGGCGAGCTTGCGCCCGTCGATTGCAGAAAATCTCATGACCGGGAACTCGTGGCCCGGCGGCCTGCGGTCCGAGCGCGCGCAGGTCGGGGACGCGTGGGGCATGAATGCGTGAAGTGGAAACGCATGGGCCTAAGACTCCATCGGCGGGAAAGGTGCGCGGCCGGCCGCCATCGCCGTCGCGAAAGGAAGTTGCCGCGATCATCGGGGATTTCCGCGGCGGCGACAAGGCACGCTGCTGCATGGGCCCTACGCCGGGACGAATGGCGGCGATGTGGAAAGACCGTGTCTTTCCCGGCGTTTGTCTTTCGGGCATTAAGGGTGCATGACGGAATTCCTGCTCGTCCTCGCCCTCTTCCTCCTCAGCCACGTGTTGCCGGCCCGTGCCGGACTGCGCGCGCGCCTCGTCGCCGGGCTTGGCGAGCGTGGCTATCTTAGTGTCTACTCCGGCCTCTCGCTGGCGCTTATGGCCTGGCTGATCGTTGCCGCCTGGCGCGCGCCATACGTGCCGCTGTGGGATCCGACGCCCTGGCAGGCGACGACGGCACTCGTTCTCGTGCCCCTCGGGTTCGTCCTCCTCTTCGCCGGCACGCTGACGCCGAACCCGCTGTCGGTCTCGTTTCGCCTTGCCCGCGCCGGTGCCGAGACCGAGGAGGGGGATGCCGGCGGCAAGGGCGCGGTCGTCGCCCTGACCCGCCATCCCGTTCTCTGGGGCCTCGCGTTCTGGGCGCTTGCCCACACGATCGCCAACGGCGATCTCGTCGGCGTCCTGCTGTTCGGCACGCTGGCGCTTTTCGCCGTCCTCGGAACCCTGATTGTCGACCGTCGCAAGCGCCGGCTGATGGGCGCCAGGGCCTGGCAGGCACATGCGAGGGGGACGGCAAACCTGCCGTTCCTCGCGATCCTCACGGGGCGGGCCAGGCCTGCCCTCGACCGGCCTCTTCTCCTCGGGATCGTCTTTGCCGTGCTTGTCACGGCCGGCCTTCTTGTCCTTCCCGGCCATCTCTGGCTCTTCGGCATGGACCCGCTCGGCTGGTGGGTGGCGCGCTAGAAAACGGCCGGCCCGTTCCTTAGACGGGGCCGGCCGGAAGAAGCGCCGCCGGGCGTCTTACGGCCGTTGCTGGCCGGCACGCTCGGCATCCGCCGCGTCGCGTACGGCCTTGCCGAAATTGGTGCCGAAGATCGCCGCCGCGCCCGAAAGCCCGCCGGCGCTCTCGCCGCTGACGATGGTGTTCGGAACGAGCTTGCCGACGAGCTGCACCAGTTCCGGCCGCCGTTCCAGGCTACCGAGCAGTTTTTCCAGCGCCTGCAGGAGCGCGACGCGATCCTGGCCGAGCACCGTCGCCTGCGCCATCTGACCCTTGGCGAGTTCCTCAAGGTACTTGCGTTCGGCACGGCCGAGCGCCTCGCGTTCCTTTTCGCGCTGGCCGGCGACCTGGACGGCGATCTGTGCCTGGACGAGGCGCGGCTGTTCGTTGGCGGTGGATCGGGCCTGCTCGGTCTCGATGCGCTTCTGCTGTGCCGATGTCTCGCGCTCGTAGGCGTTGGAGAGCTGGTCGGCGAGTTGCACTCTGAGGCGCGAGACCAAGAGTTCGGGCGGGATCGCCGGTTCGCCGAGGCGGATCTCGCGGATGTCGACGCCGGCCTTGGCGCCCTCGATCTTGATCTTTTGCTCGATAGTCTCTTCCAACGCCTCGCGGTTCTCGATGAGGTCGAGCACGCGCGTCAGCCGGACCTCGTAGGTGATCGGCTCCTTGATGGTGCCGTCCGGGTTCTTGATCGGCACGCGCACGGTGGAGCCGGCGACGTTCCTGACGATGGAGCGGATCGCCGGTGTCAGGATGCGGTCCTCGATCTCGTCGAGCCCGCCGACAGAGCCGACGACGATCGGCGCATGGTCGGGCGAGACCTGGACGAGAGCGCGCAGTTCCAGCGGGATGTCCCAGCCCTCGACCTTGACGAAGACGGCACGGTCGGCCGCCATTTCGGGCGTCTCCTCGCGGACCTGTCGTTCCACCTGCTTGATGTTGCCTTCCTGATCGACGGACAGGTCGATGATGCGCTTGATGTAACCTCCCTTGTACTCCCAGGTCTGCACGCGCACGTCCACGAGCGTGACCTCATAGGCGCGCCGGTTGAGGTAGTAGGCGCCGGGCAGCAGCGGCTCCTTCCAGATGCCGACGCAGCCGCGCGTGACAAGCGGTACCGTCAGCGCGCCGCGCGTCGAGGCGTCGGTGGAGACCTCTTCTTCCTGGCAGACCGCGTCCGGCTGGGCGACGTTCGACTTCACCACGCCGACGAAGCCCTTGGGAATGACGGTTGCCTCCGTCTCCTCATCGATCTTGACGTCCCAGAGGTAACGGTTGAGGCGGTACTGGCCGGGTTTGAGGACCGATTCCTGCGGCCCTTTGATGCCGCCGTTCTCAAGGAAGAACGCGGCGTTCAGCATCTTGCCGACGTCCTTGTCGGGGATTGCCGGTGCGATGTACATGCCCGCCGGCATCGGCGCCCCGTCGAGGGCGCGGACCTGGCCGTAATATCCCTCCGGCACGGTCACCACCGGATATTCCTCGTAGTCGTAGAGAACGCGCACAAACGGAATGAAGTGAAAGCCCGGGCCGAGAATGTCGGCCTGCGGCCCCTTTTCGCCAGAAAGCGCCACGATCCGGCCCTGCGGCAGTTCCTGAAAGGCGTAGATGCGCTTCAGATGGCCGACGCCGTTGGCGTTGACGTAAATGAAGGACGTGGAGGCGAGGAGGAAAAAGCCGACAAGCGCCATTACCGCGCCGACGCCTCGTCCGCCGACGCGTGCGATGAGGCCCTTCAGCCCGCTTCCGCCCGCCTGTCCGCCGCCGCCCCGCAGCACGAGAAAGACGCCGATCAGCAGCGCCACAACACCAAGGATTACCCGTTCCATTCCCGAAGTCCCCGTTCGCAAGTCGCCCGACGCCACCTTAATGTGCTTCGCCGGAAAGGTGAGAAACTTTTCAGAAAAGATAGCGCCTGTCGCGGCAAGGACAGACCGTGCTGCCGGTTTCGGATGGCCGGCAGGTAAGTCTCGCATACGCTGGGCACCGTCTTCCGGTCGACGAATCGGTGGCGAGCGCCACCTTAATCGCGGGTGTTACGAGGACGATGACAGTCGCCTGAAGAGCGGCCGCCCCAGAACCGGGATTGGCGGGCTGGGATCGGTGGGGGCCGGTTCGTCAGTTGGCGCGCCAATTGTCGCCGAGCCGGACCGCGATCGCATCGGGCGGATGCGCCGTGCCGCGAAAGTCGCTGTGCTCGAAAACGGCGTTCTTGACGTCGACGCTGGCAAGGCTGGCGCCGATGAAGACCGTCGCGATGAGTCGGCCGCCGGAGAGTTTGGCCCCGGCAAGGTCGGTGTAATCGAGCTTGGTGTGGAAGAGATCGCCGCCGGAAAGATCCGCCCCGTGGAGGTCGATGCAGGCAAGCTTGCGGCCCTGGAAGCTGACGGACCGCGGCGGGTCGGTGCCAGCCCTCGGGCGTTGGCAAACCGCCGTGCCGCCGCCGGAGGGTGCCTGTCCTGTCCCCGCCTCGGTTGCCACGGCAGCGCCCGGAACGGCAAGGCAAAGGAAGCACCGCGCAAGCGGGAAGCGATCAATGGAAGCGGCGACAGGGACAGAAAAGGCGATGGGGACGACAAAGGCAAAGGCGCGGAAAGACCACCGCTCACCCCTCCCTATGGACAGGAGCCGCCGAACGTTTCATCCCGTGTCCCGCTTTGTCGGGAAAGGGAGGAAGATGTCAGTCCGGATCGTCAGGCGGCCTCGCGTCCGCCGGGAGACGGCAGGGCCGGCCCGGCGGGCTTCGTCTGCGTTTTCATGTCGGCAACTTCGCGTTCGGCGCGCGCGGCGGCCGATCGGTTGCGCCGCGCCGCGCGGCGCCAGCGTCCTTGCTTCATCCAGGTCGCCACGCCGCCGAGGACGACGCCAAGGATGAGCGCGGCGAACATCAGCCAGTAGAGCGGAAGGGTGATCGCGAGCGCCGGGGCCGCCGTGCTGAAGGGATCGAACGACAGGGTAACCGGCTGCCGGTTGGCCACCGCGAAGATGATAACCAGTAACCCGATCGGTGCTGCGATGATCGTCCAGACCCAGGTCTTCACTTGGCAGTCTCCATCGGAACGGTTCCGCGTGCCGCGGTCATCTTTGGTCGCCATGGCGGAGGAACGGCGAAATGTCGCAACGCCGGCTCACTTCGTCTGGCTGTGCCCGGCGCCACGGAGCGCCCGTGCCATTATTCGTCGTCGTCTCCGGCGTCGCCGCCGTTCAGCCGCTCGCGCATTTCCTTGCCGGTCTTGAAGAACGGCACGAATTTTTCAGAAACCTCGACCTTGTCGCCGGTTCGCGGATTGCGGCCGACCCGGGCCGGGCGGTTCTTGACGGAAAAGGCGCCAAACCCGCGCAGCTCCACACGGTCGCCCCGCATCAAAGCCGCCATGACCTCGTCGAGAATCGCATTGACGATATTCTCCACATCACGCTGGTAGAGATGTGGATTTTGCGTCGCAATCCGCTGTACCAGCTCCGACTTGATCATCGGGCTCCCCCCTCGACTTTCCGCAGGCCGTCAGCCTGCCAAATGGATACCAGACCGTCAACTGACAGCTTGCCGCGCACGTTCGCGCCGCCAAGGCCGGTCAGTCGGCCGACTTCCTCTCCGATTGCCATCACCGCGCCGCGTGCCAGCGCGCTCGCCAGCGGGAAGCCGCCGAGCTCGCTTTCCTCAGGCTTCCAGTCGCGTACGGGCAGGTTGGTGGCGATCCCCTTTTCCTTCACCAGCCAGGCGACGGCTTCGTCTTCGCCGCCGATCTCGTCGATCAGTCCGGCCTTGAGCGCCTGCGCACCGGTAAAGACCCGGCCGTCCGCGAGCCGGTGCGCGGTATCCTTGTCGAACCCGCGGCGCTCGGCAACGAGGCCGACGAACCAGTCGTATGAATCGGTTACCAAATCCTTGAGCATTGCCCGGACCTCGGGGCTCGCCGGCTTGTCGAAGCTCGGCTCGGCCTTGAGCGGGCTGCTTTTGACCGCATCGACAGTGATGCCGAGGGTCTTGAGGAGGCCGCTGATCTCGCCGAACTGCATCAGGACGCCGATGGAGCCGGTCATGGTGCTGCGCCGGGCGACGATATGGTCCGTCGCGATCGCCACCATGTAGCCGGCCGAGGCGCCGACGGTGCCAATCTGGGCGACGACGGGCTTCTTGGCCGACAGGTCACGGATGGCGTTGAACAGCGCCTCGCCGCCGGCCGTGGTGCCGCCGGGGCTATTGATTGCGACAATGACGGCCTTGACCGCGTCGGCCTTTCCCAGGCGCTTGATCAGCTTCAGCCGGTCGCGGTCGTCGGAAATGAGGCCGCTGACGGTGATGCGGGCAATCTGCGGGCCGGACGCGAGCCAACCCTTGCCGCCGGCGAGCGCCAGCGCGGCGGCGATCAGCAGGAGGATTATGGCGAGAACACCCACGACCCGCCACACGATGAGTTTGCGGCGAAGGCGCCGGCGATCAACGATCAGATCGGCGTCAAGGGACATCGACCGAGGGCTCCTCGAAAAAATCGGTGTGCCAATGAGTTAGCAGCCATCGGCGCCGGCTGCAAGCGTCAACATATTCCGGAAACGAAAAAGGTGCCGTCGGAACCCGCCCTGACCCGATCTGTTGCATTCGCCGTCGTTGAGGTGTCGAGGGAGGGGCGGCGCGTTTGCACGTCGCTTCGCGGGAGCCCGGCTTCTGGAGATGGTGCGAGCGCTGATCATTCTCCTGTGTGGACTTTGCCTCTTCTCAGCGGTCGTCGGACCCGCGCGCGCGGACGAGCGGACCTTTCGCGAGCTTCTGCGGGAATATACGAGCAACCGGGCCTTGAAGCGCGCGGATCTTGCCGTCTTTCCCGCGGCGATGCAGGCGCACCTGGGCCATGCCGACGTAACGGATTGGCGTTCGCGCGGGATATCGGGCTTTTCGAGGAAAATCGGCCGGCGCACGCTTCTCGTTGCCGTCGACAGGGAGGGAATGGGGTTCACCGCGAGGGCGGCGGTCTATACGTCCGGGGAACGCTGGAGGCCGGTTTTCCTCCCGAGCGTCCAGCGAGGCGGTCCGGTGATCAGCCGAATTGAGTTTCCCAGACTGGAGTGGGGCGAAAAAGCCTCAAGCTTCCATACGACGTTGTGCTCGGATGTGGGTCCTGGAAACGGCGGGGAAAACGTCTGCTGGCGCAGCTACTACGACATTGGCTGGAGCGAGACGAGGCTGACCAAAATAGAAAGGCTCGGGAAGACCGGCTTCCCCACGACGGAATGGAACACGGTCTGGGAAAACGGAAACTGGGTCGCGAAGTGATGCGCCGCGGGAACGTCCGACTGCCTTCCAAAAGAAAAGGGCCCGCCGAGAAGCGGGCCCTTTCCGTATTCGTGATCGGCCAGGTCACCGTGCGACCGGCGCATGCGTGAGCACCGCCGGTCCCCGGTGAGGTGAGGCTTTACTCGTCGTCGCCTTCGCGCGCCTTCAGGGCCGCGCCAAGGATATCGCCGAGGGACGCGCCGGAGTCGCTGGAGCCGTACTGCGCCACGGCTTCCTTCTCCTCGGCGATTTCCAGCGCCTTGACGGAGACGGAGAGCTTCCGGTTCTTCTTGTCGAACTGGGTGACGCGGGCATCGAGCTTCTCGCCGGGGGCGAAGCGCTCGGTGCGCTGTTCCGCACGATCGCGGGCAAGGTCGGAGCGGCGGATGAAGGCCGTCAGGTCGGACCCGGCGATCTTCACTTCCAGACCCATTTCCTTGACCTCGGTCACTTCGCAGGTCACCACCGCGCCGCGGCGGATGTCGCCGGAGGCCTCGGTGAACGGATCTCCGCCAAGCTGCTTGATGCCAAGCGAGATACGTTCCTTGGTGACGTCGACATCGAGAACCTGCGCCTGGACGACGTCGCCCTTGCGGTATTCGTCGATGACCTGCTCGCCGGGACGGTTCCAGTCGAGATCGGAGAGGTGAACCATGCCGTCCACGTCGCCGTCGAGGCCGATGAACAGGCCGAACTCGGTCTTGTTCTTGACCTCGCCCTCGACCACGGTGCCGACCGGGTATTTGTCCGCGAAGACGTCCCAGGGATTGTCGAGGCACTGCTTGAGGCCGAGCGAGATGCGGCGCTTGACCGGATCCACCTCGAGGATCATGACCTCGACTTCCTGGCTGGTGGACACGATCTTGCCCGGATGGACGTTCTTCTTCGTCCAGCTCATCTCGGAGATGTGGATGAGGCCTTCGATGCCCGGCTCCAGCTCCACGAACGCACCGTAATCGGTGATGTTGGTCACGCGGCCGGTGAACTTCACGCCCGTCGGATACTTCAGCTCGATGCTGTCCCACGGATCCGCCTCGAGCTGCTTCATGCCGAGCGAGATGCGGTGGGTTTCCTGATTGACGCGGATGATCTGGACCTTGACGGTCTGGCCGATCGACAGCACTTCGCTCGGATGGTTGATCCGGCGCCAGGCGATGTCGGTGACGTGCAGGAGGCCGTCGATGCCGCCCAGGTCGACGAACGCACCGTAGTCGGTGATGTTCTTGACCACGCCCTCGATGACCTGACCCTCTTCCAGGCTCTGGACGAGTTCCTGGCGCTGTTCCGCGCGGCTCTCTTCCAGAACGACACGGCGCGAGACGACGATGTTGCCGCGGCGCTTGTCCATCTTCAGGATCTGGAACGGCTGCGGCGTGTGCATCAGCGGGCCAACGTCGCGCACCGGGCGGATGTCGACCTGGGAGCGCGGCAGGAACGCAACGGCGCCGTCGAGATCGACGGTGAAGCCACCCTTGACCTGATTGAAGATCTCGCCGGTGACCTTCTCGTTCGCCTCGAACGCCTTCTCCAGCCGGATCCAGCTTTCCTCGCGCCGCGCCTTGTCGCGCGACAGCACCGCTTCGCCGAGCGCATTCTCGATGCGCTCAAGGTAGACCTCGACTTCGTCGCCGATCTTCAGGCCGCCTTCGCGACCCTGGGACCCGAATTCCTTGAGCTGAACGCGGCCTTCGACCTTCAGGCCGACGTCGATGACGGCCATGTCCTTTTCGATCCCGACGACGGTTCCCTTGACGACGGAACCTTCATACATGTCGGTCTGGGCGAGGGACTCTTCGAGAAGAGCGGCAAAATCCTCGCGGGTGGGGTTCTCTACAGTCATTTAAGCTCCTGGAGCATCATGCTCCCTCACGCGCCGGCGTTGGTGTTTCGTTGGCCGATCCATCGATCCGGTCCCGCTTGTCGGGACGGCCGCCTTCCGCAAGGGAAGAACGTGCCAGCGCGTGCGAACCGAATGGACCGACACTGTGGTCGGTATGTGATCTCTCCCGGCGCCGATCGGCGATGCTGCCGTCCGGCCCGGAGCGAAATCCGGTTGAATGCTGTTCCCGCCGCTTGTCTTCCGGGGCACGGCGGCAATCCCTCGGGGGGAATGGTCGCCAGGACGTCCCGGCAGTCTTTCGAAAGACCGGTGCCGAAAACGCCGAAACGGGGCCCGCCGGTCAGGCGTCCCCTTTTCCACGTTCTCCAGAGCCGTCGATCATGTCCACGGCAGCCTGGAACGCGGTTTCTATATCGAACTCGGTTGTATCGAGCAAGAGGGCATCGTCCGCCGGCCGCAATGGCGCGACCGCGCGGTTTTGATCGCGTTCGTCCCGAAGCCTCAGATCATCGAGTACGGCGGCGTAGTCCGCATCCTGTCCCCGCGCGTGCATTTCGTCGGTGCGGCGGCGGGCGCGAACCTCCGGCGAGGCGGTCACATAGAGCTTCACATCGGCATCGGGGCAGACCACGGTGCCGATGTCACGGCCGTCGAGAACCGCACCCGGCGGCGTCGCTGCAAATGCCCGCTGCGCTTCGAGAAGGGCCTGGCGGACGGCCGGCACGACGGCGATCCGCGAGGCCGCCTCGCCGATCGCATGGTGCGACAGCGCGGCCCGGTCGAGGCGGCCGAGGTCGACGGCGCGCGCGGTCCGCGCGGCCGCCTCGCTGTCGTCGAGATCGGCGCCGGCTTCCAGCATCGCCGCGGCGACTGCACGGAAGGTGAGCCCGGTGTCGAGGTGGTTGAGACCGTAGCGGGCGGCGATGCGCCGGGCGAGCGTGCCCTTGCCGGAGGCCGCCGGGCCGTCGATGGCGATGATCATGCCGGTGCTCCTTCACCTTGCGCCGCCGCGATATCCGCGCCGAGGCTGGCCATCAGATCGAGGAAGTGGGGAAAGCTCGTGGCGATGATGCCGCCGTCGTCGACGGTGACCGGCCGGTCGGCGGCAAGGCCGAGGACGAGAAAGCTCATGGCGATGCGATGGTCGAGATGAGTGGCGACTGTGCCGCCGCCGATATTTCCCGTGCGACCGCGCACGAGAAGGCTCGCCTCGCCCTCTTCGTGGTCGACGCCGTTGGCCGCCAGGCCTGCGGCGACGGCGGCCAGCCGATCCGATTCCTTGACCCGGAGTTCGGCCAGCCCCTCCATCACCGTCTCGCCCTCGGCAAAGGCGGCGGCGACGGCGAGCACGGGGTATTCGTCGATCATCGAGGGAGCGCGCGAGGCCGGTACGGTGACGCCCTTTAGCCGGGCGGACCGAACACGAATGTCGGCGACTTCCTCGCCGCCCGACTGGCGGGTGTTCTCGAATGTCAGGTCGGCGCCCATTTCGGCGAGCGTCTGGAAGAGCCCGGTGCGCGTCGGATTGAGCATGACGTTCTCCACCACGATCTCCGAGCCCGGAACGAGGGTGGCCGCGACGATGGGAAAGGCCGCGGAGGAGGGATCGGCGGCGACCGCGATCCGCTGCGGTGTCAGATCGGGTCGGCCATGCAGCCGGATCACCCGGGCGCCGTCATCGTCGATCGCCATGTCGAGGTCGGCGCCGAAGCCGGTCAGCATGCGCTCGGTGTGGTCGCGGGTCGCAACCGGTTCCACCACGGTGGTGATGCCGGGCGTGTTGAGGCCGGCAAGGAGCACCGCCGACTTCACCTGCGCGGAGGGGACCGGCACGCGGTAGCGGATCGGCGCGGCCGTCGCGGGGCCGCGGATCGCCAGCGGCAGGCGGTCGCCGTCACGGGCGATGACCGTCGCGCCCATTTCCCTGAGCGGAGCCAGCACCCGGCCCATCGGTCGGCGCGATAGCGAGGCGTCGCCAACCATCACCGCGGCGATCGGATGCGAGGCGACGAGGCCAAGGGCGAGCCGCGCGCCGGTGCCCGAATTGCCGAAGTCGAGCGGTGCTTCCGGCTCCAGCAGTGCGCCGACACCGACACCCCGCACGTGCCAGGTGCCGTCCTCGCCGCGCAGCACGCTGGCCCCGAGTGCCCGCATGGCGCTGGCGGTGTTGAGGACGTCCTCGGCCTCCAGAAGGCCGGAAATGACACTTTCGCCGACGGCGAGCGTCGACAGCATCAGGCTCCTGTGGGAAACGGATTTGTCGCCCGGAACGGCGATCCGGCCGCAGAGCGCGGAAGCGGCACGGGCCGTGGCGGGGCGTTTCGTGATCTCTGTCATGGTGCTTTCCAGGGCGGAAATGGATATCGGCCGGACCGTGGCCGGCAAGGCGTCTGCGCATGGTTGTCGAATGAAACGAAAACCGGTCCATCACGTGTCCGGGCTCGCCCGGAAATTCGCGATACCGGCCGGAATTCCGGCCGAAAAGCCTGTCCGAAACCGGACGTTTTTCGCTTCGTTCGTGCTCCAACGCCGGTCGCCGGCCGGTGCCGGAGCGGGCTCTCCCTATCACGGCGGAAAGGTATCGTCACGCCGCCGGATGGGTCATTTGAGGCAATCGAAGTGGAAGTTCGGTGAAAAACCGCCGCGGATTACGTCGATTTGCTTTTGACACGAGCCGACTCAAGGTCTAATCACGGGCGCCAATTTCAGACCAATGGGGGTTCACCCGTGACAAAACCGGAACTCGGTACCAAGCGGCTTTGCCCAAGTTGCGGTGCCAAATACTACGATTTGAACCGCGATCCCATCACCTGCCCGAAATGTGGCACCATCTTCGAGATCGTTGCGGCGGCGCCGGCGCGATCCGTGGCCGCACCGAAGTCGAAGCCGAAACCGGCCGAGAAAGTCGCCGCGGCGAGCGAAACGGAAGAGGATGAGGTCGATCCGAATCTCGTTTCGCTGGAAGAGGCGGATGAAGAGGCGGCCGGCGGCACCAGCGAGGCCGATTCGGTCGACGACGAGGAGTTCGGCGAGATCGACACTGATATCGACGACAGTGCCGACGATGACACGTTCCTCGAGGACGACGAGGAGGAGGGCGACGACGTTTCCGACCTCATTGTCGACGTCAAGGAAGACGACGACCAGTGATTGGTGATTTGTGATTTCGGGGGCGGCGAAATTTTTTTGAAGCCGCCTCTTGATTATCCCGCACGCGGCGCATAATTTCCGCCGCGCCGCCGGATGATCCCGGCCGCACCGACTTTCGGGGCCATAGCTCAGTTGGGAGAGCGCTTGAATGGCATTCAAGAGGTCAGGGGTTCGACTCCCCTTGGCTCCACCAGTCCTTCGGACCGGTTCCCCGTAAGAGACAATCCGGGCTGATGCGCCCGGTATGGATATTCGGAACGAACCATCAGAAAAGCCGCCGCAGGGCGGCTTTTTTGTTTTCCGCAGGTCAGTTTTCTTCCAGTTATTCGCAACAAAATGGCGGTCCGCGTATGCCATCTCGACGGCGCGGAGCGCCCAAGGCACGATAACAGCCGATTCGCTTCGGTATGGTTGGGCCGGCATGGCCGGGACGGGAGAGCAGGGAAAGCGCGAATGGCACTGTTCGGCGGCATGCGGGGGAAGGGTGGGGGCAAGGCGCGCCCGGCGGCGAAACCTGCCGCAAAACCCGCCAGAAGCCCGGCCAGAAAACTCGCCAGAAAACTCGCTGCCAAGGCCTCACCGGAGGAAGTGGTGTCGCTCGCTCTCGAGGGGGCGTCGCTTTCCGTCGTGCTGCGCCGCAATCCCCGGTCGCGCCGGCTGACCCTTCGCCTTTCCCGGCCCGGCAAGCCGCCGGTCATCACCGCGCCGCCGGCGACGAGAACGGCCGATGCCGTCCGCTTTCTGGAACGTCACCGCGGCTGGCTTGAGGAGCGCCTTGAGGCGCGGCCCGATCTCGTGCCCTTTGTCGACGGCGCGCTCGTGCCCCTGCGCGGCATCCCGCATCGCATCGCCCACCGGCCGGGTAAGCGCGGCACGGTATGGATGGAGGTCGGTCCCGCCGGTCCGGCCGGATTAACCGGACCAGACGAGACGGGCACGCCGCTCATCTGCGTCGCTGGCGACGCCGCCCATCTCGCCCGCCGGCTTACCGACAGGCTGAAGCGCGAGGCAAAGGCCGATCTCTCCGCCGCCGTTGCGCGCCACGCCGCGACCCTCGAGCGCCGCGTCGCCCGGATTGCGGTGCGCGATACCGCCAGTCGCTGGGGATCGTGCTCGACGAGCGGAACGCTTTCCTTTTCCTGGCGCCTCGTCCTCGCCCCGCCGGACATCCTCGACTACGTCGCCGCCCATGAGGTCGCGCATCTCGTGGAAATGAACCATTCGCCGCGCTTCTGGCGCGTCGTCGCCCGCCTCTGTCCCGATTTCGAGACCGCCCGCGACTGGCTCCGCCGCGAGGGCGCCACGCTCCACACCTACGGCCGTGGGGCGGAGTGGGGCGGAGACTAACCGAAAGAGAGGGCCGAAAGAGAGACCTCAGGCCTGTCTCCCCGCCGTTAGCATCCCCTCTCGACCGGGATACTGCGCTTTCTCGTTCTGCCGCCACTGAATGCGGGCCGCGACGGGAATGCGAAATTTCCCCGCCAGTCGGCTGATTTCCTTCCATGCGTCCGCTGCCGATTGCCCCTGGATCGAGAGCCCCAGGTCCGGGTAAAACTTGTACCCCTCGTCAGTATGGCGTCCGACCCGAGCCGGGACTTGCAGTTCCCTTGCCAGACGCTCGGGCGAAAGGCCTCTCGCCTTTACGAGGCGGATAACGGCCAGGAGCAGCCCGGCCCAGTTCGTTTTCTGAAGGGCTTTCCCGTTCACGGTCGCCGACAGAATGCGACTGAACGTCAGCCCCGGCGTGCTGGTGAAGAAAAGGATTCCGCTTCCACCCGGAACGGCGGCGTTGCCCTCGTTCGAGATCTCTCTCTCCAAACCGAGGGCATCCATCTTTTCTCGAACGAGAGTCATGATGGTTTCGGTAGGGGTCTCGGTGCCGATCCATGTCGAGATCGACCGGAAAGGCATGCCTGCTCGTGTGCGACCGTGCTGTTCCACCCAACGACGAGCCATGCGTATTTTCACGCAGGCCATGTCGTGCACGGCGATTGCATTTCGCCGCGATCCGGGCCACGGTCTGCATCCTTTTAGTTGCAGTTGGAACTTCCTTCCGTGCTCAAGCCCGGCACTATCGCCTTCACGCTGTTCCTCTCCGCTCTGGTTTCCTTCGGGCCGGTATCGACGGACATGTATCTGCCCTCGCTGCCGATCATCGGCGCGGCAATGCAGGCGGACGAAAGCGCGGTGCAGCTGACGCTGTCGTTGTTCCTTGTCGGTTTCGCCGGCGGCCAGATCCTCTACGGGCCGCTGTCGGACCGCTACGGCCGCCGGCCGTTGCTGATGGTCAGCCTTATCGTCTATACGCTCGCCAGCCTTGCCTGCGCGCTGTCGCCGACGATCGAGGTGCTGATCGTCGCGCGGTTCTTCCAGGCCGTTGGCGGCGCCGGGCCGATCGTCATCGCCCGCTCCATGGTGCGCGACGTCTACGAGGGCGCCCGCGCCGGACAGGAACTGGCGTTGATCGGCTCGTTGATGGGGCTCATTCCGGCCGTCGCGCCAACCATCGGCGGCGTTCTGCAGACGGCGTTCGGCTGGCCTTCGAGTTTCGTCGGAACCGCCATTTTCGGCGCGCTCGCCTTCGTGATCGTCGTCTTCTCCCTCGGCGAGACAGTGCGCCGGAAGATCGATGCGCCGCTCTCCGTCCGCAGCCTCGCCGGCAGCTTCAACGGGCTCCTGAGCGACGGTGTCTACCGCTCCTACGTGATCATCGTGTGCGCCACGTTCGGCGGGCTGTTCTGCTTCATCTCAGGTTCGCCCTTCGTCCTTCAGCAGGTCTACGGTCTGTCGGAAATCGCCTATGGCATGGCCTTCGGCCTGTGCGCCCTGTCCTATGCCGGCGGCGCCTTCCTCTCCCAGCGCATCGTCGGTCGCTTCGGCGTGGCGACGCTGGTGCGCTGGGGGGCGATCACGACTGCCCTCGGCGGTGTCCTGATGCTCGCCGCCGTGGCGCTCGGACCCGGCCATGCGGTCGAGATCATCGGCCCGATGATGGTCTACATGATCGGCGTCGGCCTCGGCATGCCCCAGGCCATGGCCGGCGCGCTGATGCCGTTTCCCGAGCGGGCGGGGGCCGCGTCCTCGTTGATGGGGTTCCTGCAGATGTCGTCGGCCGCGCTTGTCGGCGTCGGCCTCGGCCAATTGATCGGCGGGACGGCCTGGCCGCTGGCGATCGCCATCGCGCTGATGGGCCTGATCACGCTTGCCGCCTATGTCGCCACCCGTCGCCACCGGATGGCGCGGTCCTTCATCGCCGTGCGCCACGACGACTGATGCGTTTCCGATCAGGAAACTGTCGTTTTGGACGCCGCGTCAGCCGCCGAACAGGCGCTCCAGCAAGCCCGGCTTGTCGTCGCGCGGCGTGACCAGAACGCGCCGGGATCTGTCCGGCGCGTGGTTCGGCTGCTGCCGGTCGAATTGCGGTCCGATGTTCTCGCCCGAATCTGCGGTCATCGTCGCGGCCTCGCCGATCCGGTAGTGGCCCGGCAGGTCGGCGATGGCGAGGTCGTGGTTGGCGGACTTCATCACCTTCGCCCAGATTTCCGCCGGCAGCGAGCCGCCGGTGGCGTGCCGGGTCGGGCTGTTGTCGTCGTTGCCGAGCCAGACGCCGGCCGTGTAGTAGGCGGTGTAGCCGATGAACCAGGCATCGCGGAAATCCTGGCTGGTGCCCGTCTTGCCGCCGGCCGGCATGGAGCCGAGAGAGGCGCGTCGGCCGGTGCCGGAAACGATCGTCTGGCGCATCATCGCGTTCATCATGCCGATGTCCTCGGCCGAGACGATGCGCCCGATGCCGTTGCCCTGGCGCTCGTAGAGAAGTTTGCCGCCGGCGGTGCGGATACGGCGGATGACATGCGGCACAATGCCGAACCCGCCGTTGGAGAACGGCACATAGGCGGCGGTGATTTCCAGCGGTGTCACCTCCGAGGCGCCGAGTGCGATCGACGGGGTCGCCATCAGCTTCGACTTGATGCCCATGCGGTGAGCGGTGCTGACGACGCGCGCCGGACCGACCTCATAGGCGAGTCGTGCCGCGACCGTGTTGAGTGATTTGGCGAGCGCCGTGGCGAGCGTCACGTCGCCATGGTATTTCTTGGAATAGTTCTTCGGCTGCCAGCCCTTGATCGATACCGGACCGTCCTCGCGCACCGTCTCCGGCGTCAGGCCGCGTTCGATCGCGGTCAGATAGACGAACGGCTTGAAGGCCGAGCCCGGCTGCCGCATCGCCGTCACCGCGCGATTGTACTGGCTCTTGGCGTAGTCCCGTCCGCCGACGAGTGCCTTGACCGCGCCGGCATTGTCGAGGACGACGACTGCGCCCTGATGGACGCCGAGTTTCTTGCCCTTCGCTGCCAGTCCCTCTCGCAACGCCATCTCCGCGGAATGCTGCAGCGCCGGGTCGATGGAAGTTTCCACCACGATGTCTTCATCGAGCGAGCCGACGTAGCTCGGCAGCAGATCCATCACCCAGTCGGCGACATAGTTCTCGCTCGCCGCGTTGTGCCGGCTGACCACCGAGGTCGGCGCGGCCATGGCGTTCTTTTCCTGCGCCCGGGTGATGTAGCCGGCGTCATACATCGCGTGCAGCACTGTCTTGGCACGCGCCTCGGCGCGTTTGGGGTGTCGGCTCGGGGAATAGCGTGACGGTGCCTTCAGGAGTCCGGCGAGCGTCGCTGATTCGGCCAACGTCAGACGTCGCGCCGACTTGCCGAAATAGCGCCGGGCGGCCGCATCGACACCATAGGCGCCGGCACCGAAATAGACCCGGTTGAGATACATCTCCATAATCTGGTCCTTGGAGAACTTCGTCTCCAGCCAGAGAGAGAGCACCACCTCCTGCATCTTGCGGCGGAAGGAGCGTTCCGGCGTCAGGAAGAGGTTCTTGGCGAGCTGCTGCGTCAGCGTCGATCCGCCTTGGCTGACCCGCCCGGAGGTCAGGTTGACGACGACGGCGCGCGCCAGCCCGATCGGGTCGATGCCGAAGTGGTAGCGAAAGCGCCGGTCCTCGATCGCCATCACCGCCTCCGGCATCGATGGCGGCAATTGTTCGAGCCGCACCGTCTCGCCGCCGGTGTCGCCGCGATTGGCGAGGAGATCGCCGTTCGCGGCCACGATCTTGACGTTCGGCGGTCGCTTCGGCACCGCCCATTCCGAGGTCGGTGGCAGATGCGCGGCGTAATAACCGAGCATGCCGACGAAGGCGATGACGGCCCACAGCCCCGCGACAAGGCCCCAGTAGACCGTGCGCTTGAAGAGGCGTCCGATGCGGCTGCCGGATCCCCTGCCAGACCCGCGACCAGACCCGCGACCAGACCCGCGTCCACCTCCGCGACCACCGTCGCCACCAGACCCGCGACGCCCAGAACCGCCGTCCCTGTCGCCGCGGGCGGACTTGCCGACCGGGCGTTGTCTCGCCGGTCGTGTCTCGGTAGCGGGAAGGGTGATCTCCTCATCGTCGCGCTCCACGCGCGGACGCCGGCTGCCCGAGGACGAGGGGGAGTTCGGGGAAAGGGATGCCGTCGGCGGGGCCGTCTTGCGGCTGCGCTTCGGTATGCCGCCGCCGGGCCGGTCCTCCGCGGTCAGGCGCAGGTCGAGGCTCGCCGGGGATGCCGCGTCTTCGCCGAGCCGCGGCTCGATTCGTTCGCGCTGACGGGAACGCTTCGCCATTGTGACCTTACCCTCTACCCAACGCACGCCCCGTGCGGCCGTCCTGTCCCCTTCCGGCGGGGATCCCTCATGCGGACCACATCGGCGCGAAAGCTGCCGCGACACCCACGATCGGGTGCGAAAGCGATGCCGCGATGTTTGCTGACGGCCTTCGGTTGCACGCTAAATGTGGCGATTTAAGACGCGGTTAAGGATCGAGGCACCCCGATTAAGGTTAAGAAGTGATAAACGGGCGGTTCGCTGGCGCGAAAAGTCGCGTTATGGCAGGGTGTTCGCGGGTAGGTACGGGGTGTTTGCCGTGAGGGAGGCACTCCGAAATGGTTAAAACGCGCGTCGATTGGGTCGACTACGCGAAGGGATTTTGCATCGTTGCCGTGGTGATGATGCATTCCACGCTCGGTGTGGAAAAGGCTGCAGGCGCGGAAGGCTGGATGCATCTGGTCGTCGATTTCGCGCGGCCTTTCCGCATGCCTGATTTCTTTCTCATCGCCGGGCTCTTTCTCTCCCGCGTGATCGCCCGCGACTGGCGCGATTATCTCGACCGCAAGGTCGTGCATTTCGCCTATTTCTATGTCCTGTGGCTGACCATCCAGTACGGCATGAAGGCGCCGCTCATCGTGGCCTCCGCCGGGGCGGACGAGGCGCTCTGGCATTACGCGCTCGCCTTCGTCAATCCGTTCGGCACGATGTGGTTCATCTATATGCTGCCGATCTTCTTCGTCGTCACCAAGCTGACGCGGCATAAGCCGTGGTGGGCGGTCGGCGCCGTCGCCGCGCTGCTTCACGTGCTGCCGATCCACACCGGTTCGCTCGTCGTCGATGAATTCGCCGACCGTTTCATCTTCTTCTACACCGGCTATGCCTTCGCCCCGCAGGTCTTCCGCATCGCGGCCTGGGCGAAGGCGAACATGGCCGAGGCAACGGCGTTCCTTCTCGTGTGGGCCAATGTCAACGCCTGGCTGGTCTTCACCCACTGGGGCGACACTGCGCTCGCGGCCCTGCCGTTCGTCAGCCTGATCCTCGGTCTCCTGGGTGCCATCGCGGTGGTGACGGTGTCGGCGCTTCTCTCCAACAGCCGGCTTATGACGCCGCTCCGCTACTGCGGTCGTAACTCCATCGTCATTTATCTTGCCTTCTTCCTGCCCATGGCCGTCTCGCGCGTCGTGTTGCTGAAGGTCGCGCCCTTCCTCGATCTTGGAACGGTGTCGCTGATGGTGACGGCGTGCGGCGTCATCGGCCCGCTGGTCCTGTTCTGGATCGTTCGCGGAACCTGGTTCCGCTGGCTCTTCGAGCGGCCGGCCTGGGCCCGTCTAGAGCGCCCCGACCGCGCCTCCGGCGACCTTGCTCCGGACCGTGCCCGGATCGCCGCCGCGGAATAGCGGGTGGCAACCTAGCGGCTCCCTCATGACGCGCTTTGCCCCGGAGGAAAGGTCTTTCCTCCGGGGGCCGGTGCGGGCATGATCCGCCGCATGACACACGACTCGACTTCCTCCGCCGAAAAGGCGTCCTCCTCGACGACTCCCGCTCCGCGTCCGCTGAAAGCCGGCGACCGGGTGTTCCTCGTCGACGGATCTTCATACATCTTCCGCGCCTATCACGCCCTGCCGCCCCTGACGCGCAAGTCCGACGGGCTGCCGGTCGGCGCCGTCGCCGGCTTTTGCAACATGCTGTGGAAGCTCCTGCGCGAGGGCCTGAGCGAGGAACCGGGCGACGAGCCGACCCATTTCGCCGTCATCTTCGACGCATCCGGCCACACCTTCCGCAACGAGATCTACGACCAGTACAAGGCCCAGCGGCCCGATCCGCCGGAGGACCTCGTGCCGCAGTTCGGCCTTATCCGCGACGCCACGCGGGCCTTTTCGGTTGCCTGCATCGAGCAGCAGGGCTTCGAGGCCGACGATCTCATCGCCACCTACGCCAGGAAGGCCCGCGACGCTGGCGCCGATGTCGTCATCGTCGGCTCCGACAAGGACCTGATGCAACTGGTCGAGCCCGGCGTCGTCATGGTCGATACGATGAAGAACCGCCGGATCGGTCCCGACGAGGTGGTGGAGAAGTTCGGCGTGCCGCCGGAAAAGGTCGTCGAGGTGCAGGCGCTCGCCGGCGATTCCGTCGACAATGTGCCGGGTGTGCCGGGCATTGGCATCAAGACCGCCGCCCAGCTCATCGGCGAATACGGCGATCTGGAAACCCTGCTCGCCAACGCCGAGGGCATCAAGCAGAAGAAACGGCGCGAGAACCTCATCGAGTTCGCCGACCAGGCGCGGGTCTCCCGCCGCCTCGTCGAGCTCGATCGCGCCGTGCCCGTCGAGACGCCGGTCGAAGAGATGCTCGCCAGCCATCTCGACGGCGAACGGCTGATCGCCTTTCTTAAGGCGATGGAATTCACCACGCTGACCCGCCGGGTCGCCGAGGCGACCGAGACTGAGATCGCCGATGTCGGCGAGGCGACGATCGCGGTGAAGGGCTGGGAGGCGCCGCAAGCCGCCGATTCGACCGTCGATGCCGGTGCCGAGGGCGGCCTTGTTCCCGCCGCGCTCGTCGAGGTGCGCAGGGCCGGGGCGATGGGCGCCCCCGTCGACACATCCGGTTACGAGACCGTGCGCGATCTGCAAGCCCTCCGGGCGTGGATCGACGCGTCACGGGATCAGGGCTTTGTCGCCGTCGATACCGAGACGACGTCACTTGACGCCATGCAGGCCGACCTCGTCGGCGTGTCGCTGGCGCTTTCCCCGGGCAAGGCCTGCTATATTCCCCTCCAGCACAAGACGGGCGTCGACGACCTCCTCGGCGGCGGCCTTGCCGACGATCAGATCCCACTCGAAGAAGCCCTGACGGCGCTGAAACCGCTTCTGGAGGACCCCTCCGTTCTCAAGATCGCGCAGAACGTCAAATACGATTGGCTCGTCCTCATTCGCTACGGTATCGAGGTCGCGCCCTTTGACGACACCATGCTGATGTCCTACGCCCTCGATGCCGGCAAGGGTGGTCATGGCATGGACGATCTTTCCGAACGCTGGCTCGGTCACAAGCCGATTCCGTTCAAGGAGGTCGCCGGCTCCGGCAAGTCCGCCGTGACCTTTGACCACGTGCCGATCGACAGGGCGACGGCCTATGCGGCCGAGGATGCCGACGTCACGCTCCGGCTCTGGCGGGTGTTGAAGCCGCGGATCGTTGCCGAGGGTATGGTGCGGCTCTACGAGACGCTGGAGCGGCCCCTCGTGCCGGTGCTGACGCGCATGGAGCGGCGCGGCGTTGCTGTCGATCGGCAGATGCTGTCGCGCCTTTCCGGCGATTTCGCGCAAGGCATGGCGGCGCTCGAGGCCGAGATCCACAAGCTTGCCGGAGAGAATTTCAACATCGGCTCGCCCAAGCAGCTTGGCGAGATCCTCTTCGACAAGATGGGCCTCCAAGGCGGCAAGAAGACCAAGACGGGCGCCTGGGCGACCGGTGCGGGCGTCCTGGAAGACCTCGCCGCCCAGGGTCACGACCTGCCGCAGCGGGTGCTCGACTGGCGGCAATTGTCGAAACTGAAGTCGACCTATTCCGATGCCCTGCCGGGTTTCATCAATCCCGAGACCAAGCGGGTGCACACTTCCTACGCGCTCGCCGCGACGACGACGGGGCGCCTGTCGTCCTCCGAGCCGAACCTCCAGAACATCCCGGTTCGTACCGAGGAGGGCCGTAAGATCCGCCGCGCCTTCGTCGCCGAGAACGGCAACAAGCTGATTTCGGCCGACTACAGCCAGATCGAACTCCGGGTGCTGGCCCATATCGGCGACGTGCCGCAACTCAAGAAGGCCTTCGCCGACGGGCTCGACATCCACGCCATGACCGCCTCGGAAATGTTCGGCGTGCCGGTCAAAGACATGGATCCGATGGTCCGCCGGCGGGCCAAGGCGATCAACTTCGGCATCATCTACGGCATCTCCGCCTTCGGCCTCGCTGCCCAGCTTGGCATCGGGCGGGGTGAGGCGAAGGATTATATCGACAAGTATTTCGAGCGCTTTCCCGGCATCCGCGCCTATATGGAAGATACTAAGACCTTCGCGCGCGCCCATGGCTATGTGGAGACGCTTTTCGGGCGCCGCGCGCACTACCCGGAAATCAACACCAAGAACCCCAACATGCGCGCCTTCATGGAACGCGCGGCGATCAACGCGCCGATCCAGGGTTCGGCCGCCGACATCATCCGCCGGGCGATGATCCGCATGGAGGCGGCGCTTGAGGCCGAGAAGCTGACCGCGCGGATGCTTCTCCAGGTGCACGACGAACTGATCTTCGAGGTGCCCGAGAATGAAGTCGAGACGACCCTGCCGGTCGTCACAGGCGTGATGGAGAAGGCGACCCTGCCGCTGATGGAGCTGAGCGTGCCCCTGAAAGTCGATGCCAAGGCGGCCGACGACTGGGAAGCCGCGCACTGAATTGTGCTCGCTGGGTTTCCTTCGCTCATGGGCCATGCCGTGCGCCTAGGAGCGCTGGCTCTGCGCGGTCGCGGCCTGTTGGGGCGGTGCGGCAGGACTTCGGGTTCGCGGCCGATCGGCGGAATACGGTTATCGGCCATCCGCTCCGCGTTACCACGGGCCCAACCCGAGAACCATTGCCCCTCCCGGCCCGGTAGCCCGTAACGGCTCGGGCGTCGAGGCAGGAACCGCAGTGCTATCCCCTGGCCAGCCGGAATGGATGCCGGGTTTTCGCCCGGCATGACGACGGATAGGGAGAGCATCGCCTTGGGGCACTCACCGATCCTGCAGACTTGCAAGGCTGACGGATCCGCCGGCCGGACGTGTCGCCCTCGCGGAGGGGCAGCGCCTCAGGCGCGATGTGGCCCCGTGAGCGAAAAGCAGCCACCCGACGGTCAGGCGGCGATGGTGCGCTGTCCCGCGGCTTCGTTGAACTTGTCGAGGAATGCGGCGACATCGCTGGCCGGAAGCGGCTTGGCAAAGAGATAGCCCTGTCCGATCGTGCAGCCGAGATCCTTGAGCACCTGGCGGTAGTCGTCGCCCTCGATACCTTCCGCCGTCGTCGGCAGGCCGAGGCTCTCGGCCAGCGCGATGATCGCCTCGACGATGGAGCGGCTTTCCGGGTTGGTCAGCATGTCCTTCACGAAGGACTGGTCGATCTTGATCTTGTCGAATGGCAGGATGCGCAGGTGATGGAGGTTGGCGTAGCCGGTGCCGAAATCGTCGATGGAGATCTTGATGCCGGCGGCCTTCAGTTCCGCCAGCGTTTCTGAAACACGGCTTTCGTCGTCGATGAAGGCGTTCTCGGTGATCTCGATCTCGATCTGCTCGGGCGGGATGCCGGCCTCGTGGACGAGGGCGATGAACCGGCGCATCAGGCTCGGGTCGGCGACGTCCGGCGGCGAGATGTTGATGGCGAGCCGCATGTCGCCGAGCCAGCCGCGCGCGGTGGCGCAGGCCTGCTTCAGCATTGACAGTGTGACGGTGCCCAGAAGCCCCATGTCCTCGGCGATCGGAATGAACAGGCCGGGCATCTGAATGCCGGCGGTCGGATGCTCCCATCGCGCCAGAACCTCGAAGCCGACGACCTTGTTGCTGTCCAGGTCGATGAACGGCTGGAAGTAGGGAACGATCTCGCCGTTACGCACCGCCGTCTCCAGGTTGGCCTCCACGAAAGTCCGTTTCGATAGGTGACCTTCCATTTCCGCGTCGAAATGGGACACCCGTCCAGGCGCGTTGCGAGCCTGGCGGAGGGCGAAGCTCAGCCGCCGCAGGCGATCGTCGACGGAAAGCTCGGCATTACCGGAAAACGTCTGCACGGGATCGAAGATCGCGGCGGCCGGAAGCAGGCGGATCTTGGCGCCGAAGACGGCAAGTCCGGTGTTCGCCCGCTCGGCGAAGCTTTCAAAATAGGAAATGAACCGGTCGGCGCGCTCTTTCGCATCGCCGCCGGTCAGGAGCACGTAGAAGGCGGCGCCGTCGCCGCGCGCCAGGAGGTCTTCGCCTTCGATGAGCGGTGTGAGCCAATCGGCCGAAATCCGTTCCGCAGCTTCGGCGGCGAGCTCGCCGTGGGCGCTACGAACCGAATCGAGATTGGCGATTTCAACCCCCGCCAGGGTCATGTCGTGCCAGCTTGCGCTACGCAGTGCATTCTCGATGACGCTTTCGAATCCGCGCCGGTTCGGCAGACCCGTCGCGCGATTGATGATCTGGACGAGTTCGTAGTCGTTGCGCAGCACCCGGTTGGCCGTCAGGGCACGCGAGAGGTCGATCCGCCGCTTCACGCTGTATACGGCGAGGCCGATCCACAGCGCCGCGGTCAGCGGCAGGGCGAATTGCTGTGCCGTCGGGATCGTCGAGGAGATGGTCGCGGCCAATCGCGCGAAAGGGGCGAAGGTCGCTTCGATGAAGATGAACAGGCCTATGATGCCGGCGATGCTCGCCAGCTCTACAGGAATCTGTTTTCTTGCCTGACTGTTCGCGCTCAATACTCAATTCCAACAAACGTAACGGTCCTGACCCGGGGGTCGGCGATCGCTATTTCTTTGTGCTGTGAGCTCTGGTCCGCGAAAGGGCCCGTCCGCTCCCTGTCTTGGCGTATAGGATAGGCGCAAGTCTCTTACGTTCGGTAAAAGTGAGTGTGCGAAAACTGTACTACTTCTGTTTGGTTGTGTTCAGCGGCAGGCGAAAAATGGCGGAAAACCGTGGTTTTGTGGACGAACGCGTTAGCCGTTCCTTTACCACGTCTTCAGGTTTGCTTGCCGGTGCGACGCTCTGAGGCGCAGATCAGTCGATGATCTCGCTGGGGTAGACGCCCCACAGCCGGTTCTGCTCGATCCAGCCTTCCCAGCCCTCTCCGCTGATGCGGCAGCGCGTCCCGTCGCATTCGTGCACGTCGGCAAGGACACCCGGTTCCAGGAACGCCGCCACCTTGCTGTCGGCTGACTTGTACCGGGTGACCGGTACCGGATCGCTGTCGTCCTGCCACGGTTCGATGAGGGCGGTGCGCCGACCGGAAAGAAGGCTGTGGAAAACCCATCCTTCCGCGCCTTCGCTGTCGCGGATGCGGCGCCAGTTGTCGAACTCCTGGACGACCTCGACGGGCAGGCCGGCACGCACGAAGACCCACATCACCTCATGGTCGCGGCCCGGACCGCGCCGGACATTGATGCGATCGGACTTCAGGCTGACGAATCGCGGAAGGGGCAGGCCGCTTGGTCCGGTCGTTGTCGTCTGGGCGCGGATCGGGACGGAGGGTGTGAGCACGAGGGAAAGCGCGAGGAAGCCGGCGAGCGCGCCGAGGATCGTTCGGCGCCGAAGGACAAGCGGCCGGGCGTCCACGCGGCTCGTTTTCGCGGGGCCGGAAACGGGTCCGCACGTCGGCACGGCTTGATCCTCCTTGATCGACAATGGCGCCCGGTCAGGCATGGGGGCTGGCGATCCGGAGTCTCCGTGTCAACGTGGCCGGTTTGTCATTGCAAACCTTTCTGCTACAGAAGACGCCGTGATCGGTCGCGGTAGTCCGCATTCTTTTGTCGACCAAACTATGGCACGATCACGGTTAAGGAGCTCTCAACGAGCCGAGGCGAGGAGCATGCCGAAGAAAAAGCCGCTGGTTGTCGTCACCCGCCGTCTTCCCGACGTCATTGAAACCCGCATGCGCGAACTTTTCGACACGCGGCTCAATGATTCGGACGCGCCGATGTCGCAGGCCGACCTCGTCGAGGCCATGCGCACCGCCGACGTGCTGGTGCCGACGGTGACAGACAGGATCGATGCCGCCGTGTTGGCGCAGGCCGGAGAAAATCTCCGCCTGATCGCGAATTTCGGCAATGGCGTCGATAATATCGATGTGGAAACGGCCAACAATCGCGGCATCACGGTCACCAACACGCCGGGCGTTCTGACCGAGGACACCGCCGACATGACCATGGCGCTGATTCTCGCCGTGCCGCGCCGTCTTGTCGAGGGCATCAAGGTCATGGAACGGGACGAATGGGACGGCTGGTCGCCGACCTGGATGCTCGGCCACCGGATTTGGGGCAGCCGTCTCGGTATCGTCGGCATGGGCCGGATCGGCACCGCCGTCGCCCGCCGCGCCAAGGCGTTCGGTATGTCGATCCACTATCACAACCGTCGCCGCACCCATGCCGCCATCGAGGAAGAGCTGGAGGCGACCTACTGGGACAGCCTCGACCAGATGCTGGCGCGCATGGACGTTGTCTCGGTCCACTGCCCGCATACGCCGGCGACCTTCCATCTCTTGTCGGCGCGCCGGCTGAAGCTGATGAAGAAGGACAGTTACATCGTTAACACCGCGCGCGGCGAGATCATCGACGAGAATGCGCTCTCTCGGCTGATCGACGCCGGTTCCATCGCCGGCGCAGGCCTCGACGTCTTCGAGCACGAGCCGGCGGTGAACCCCCGCCTTGCCAAGTCGGAGAAGGTGGTGCTGCTGCCACATCTCGGGTCGGCGACGATCGAAGGGCGCATCGACATGGGCGAGAAGGTCATCATCAACATCAAGACCTTCATGGACGGACACCGTCCGCCTGATCGCGTCCTACCCTCGATGCTGTAAGGACCTGTTTGGAAACGGGTGTTTTTCGCTCATGGGCCGTATCGCGCTCCTGGAGCGCGGAAACCTCGCGCGGGCGCGGTTTGACGCGCGGGCGCGCTCTGACCGGAATCCGTCCCACTCACGATTGAGCGTTCACCAGCGTTTGCCAACCTCCGCTAGGCGTCCTGACCGGGCGGCGGCCGTTCGATCTTGCGATCCCTTCGGTTTCGACGGGTGCGGGTCGGCAGGACCTTGCTATTTCGCACCGCGTCGTGCCGGACGTGATCCGGCATCCCTTGGCGTTGGCGACACGGGATGGCGCTGTCGGTCTTGCCGCGGCGCTTGATCCGCGAAAGGCTGCCGCACAGCAAAGGGCAATGGACTCCGGGCCAGCCCGGGGCGACGGGGGCGCGTGTCGCATCTGCCGTACCCCACCAGCACGTCACAAGGGTGGCCCGGCCGGTCAGGCCGCGCCCGCGCAGGCTAGTGAGCGCAAGCGAACGCTCGGCCGCGAGCGAGAAGGAAGTCGGTCAGGCCGCGCCCGCGCAGGCCAGTGAGCGCAAGCGAACGCTCGGCCGCGAGCGAAAGGGAGCCTTTCGGTTGCGCCGGCATCCGTCGGCCACTAATAATATTCAAAAAATTCTATACAATGCATGCTGAGGGGGACGCGGACGATGGAAGACCTATCGGTAACAACGGTCGTCGGGACGGCCGGATTCCTCATCGGGCTCGTTTTCGGAGCGATCGTTCTGCGCACGAACTTTTGCACCATGGGCGGTATCTCCGACATGATGACCTTCGGCGATACGCGCCGGTTCCGTGCCTGGCTCTTGGCCGTCGCCGTGGCCTTGGCCGGCACGCAGGCCTTGCGCTATGCCGGCCTCGTCGATCTCACCCAGTCGATCTACCTCACCACCAGCTTCAACTGGGTCGGCAACATCGTCGGCGGTCTGATGTTCGGCTTCGGCATGGTGCTCGCCGGCGGCTGCACCAGCCGCAACCTCGCCCGTGTCGGCTCCGGCGATATCCGTTCGCTAATCGTTCTCGTCACCGTCGGCATCTTCGCCTACATGACGTTGCGCGGTTTGATCGCCATCGGTCGCGTTGAAGTGGAAGCGCTGGTGACGACGGACCTCGCGGCCGCGGGCCTTGCCTCGCAGTCGACCGGTGAAATCCTTGCGGCTCTTACCGGCCTCGACGCCGGCCTTACCGATCTTTTCGTCTTTGCCGTCGTTCTCGCCGCGCTCCTCGTCGCCGTCTTCGTCAGCCGGCCCTTCCGCTCCTCGCCGCTGCACATCGTCTCCGGCCTTGGCGTCGGCCTTTGCGTCGTCGCCGGATGGTGGGCGACCGGTGTCCTCGGTGCCGACGATTTCGACCCGACGCCGCTCGCCTCGCTGACCTTCGTCGCGCCGACCGGCAACGCGCTGCAGTATCTGATGACGTTTTCCGGCGCGACCATTAACTTCGGCATTGCCACTGTCGGCGGCACCATCGTCGGTGCCTTCCTCACGGCCATCGTGACGGGTCGGTTCCGGATCTCCACCTTCGCCGATGTGCCCGACACCCTGCGCAATCTTGCAGGCGCAATCCTGATGGGGGTGGGCGGCGTCGTCGCCCTCGGCTGCACCGTCGGTCAGGCGATCACCGGTGTCTCCACGCTGGCGCTCGGCTCGATCATCGCCTTCGCCGCGATCGTCGCGGGCGGTGTCGCCGGCATCAAGTACATGGAACGGGCGCTCGGCATCTGACAGGTGGGCACCGATCGGGTGTGGATCGGAAATGGCGGCGGGAACGACAGAGAACGGACGCGGCAAGCGTCCGTTCTCGCGCCCGGTCGTGCGCTGGTGCGGGCGGTAAGCAGCGTGCGGCGGGCGGGAGCGCCACACGCGCAGGCAACGCAAGGTGCGCGACAGGGCGTCGCAAAGGCGGCGTCGAGCAAGAAAGGGAGAGAGCGGGGGCGCTCGGGAGGCCACGCGCGGGGGAACGGCCCCACTCTCTCTCCGGGCGACTTCCCGAAGGTGTGTTCCGGGAAATCCAGTTCAGCGGGACCTCGTCCGGGCGATTGACCCAGATGATCGACTTGGGCGATCGACTTAGGCGATCGACCGGGACGCCTCACGGACCTTTCGTGCCGCGTCGTCGATTTGCGTCGTCGAGGAGGAGATCGCCTTGACGTTCTCGGAGATGACCGTCACGCCGTTTGAGGCGGTCTGCATGTTGTTGGAGATGTCACGGGTGACCGCCGACTGCTCCTCGATTGCGGCGGCGATGGACGAGGAGATTGTATTGATCTGCTCGATGACGCCCTTGATCTTCTCAATCGCGTCAACCGCGCCGTTGGTCGAATTCTGCACCGAGGCGATGCGGTTGTTGATGTCCTCGGTTGCCTTGCCGGTCTGCGAGGCGAGCGACTTGACTTCAGAGGCGACGACGGCGAAGCCCTTGCCCATCTCCCCGGCGCGGGCGGCCTCGATGGTGGCATTAAGGGCGAGGAGGTTCGTCTGGTTGGCGATGTTGTCGATGAGTTCGATGACCTCGCCGATGCTCTGTGCGTCTTCCGCCAGCCCGGACATGATCTTGCCCGACTCCATCGCATCTTCCACTGCCTGCAGGGAAATCTGGCTGGCCTGGGCGACCTGGCGGCTGATTTCCTCGATCGAGGCGACGAGTTCCTCGGCCGCCGCCGCGACGGTCTGGACGTTGCCCGAGGCTTCTTCAGAGGCATCGGCGGCATTGTTGGCGCGCTGGTTTGCCTCCGTCACGATCTGGACGACGCCCTCGATGTCACCGTCGATGGTCTTCTGAATTTGCTCACGGCGCTGGCGTTCAAGCACCTGGTCGGTGATGTCGGTGGCGAACTTCACCACCTTGAAGGGACGACCGGAGCCGTCGAAGATCGGGTTGTAGGTGGCCTGGATCCAGACTTTCTTGCCGCCCTTGCCGATGCGCAGGAACTCGTCCGACTGGAACTCCCCGGCGCGCAGCCGGTCCCAGAACTGTTTGTAATCGGCGCTTTCGCGATAGGCGGCGTCGACGAAGATCGCGTGCTTTTTGCCGCGGATCTCTTCGAGCGAATAGCCGAGGGCGTTGAGGAAGTTATCGTTCGCGGTCTGGATCGTCCCGTCGAGGTCGAAATGGATGACGGCCTGCGACCGGTTGATGGCGTCGATCTGGCCCTGCAACTCCGCCGACTTGTTCTTGGCTTCGGTGATGTCGGCGGCGATCTTGATCACACTGACGACCTTGCCGGACCCGTTCAGGACCGGATTGTAAGACGCTTGGATCCAGACGTCATGGCCGTCCTTGGCCTTGCGCAGGAATTCCTCGGCGAAGAATTGGCCGCCCTGAAGGCGCTTCCAGAACTGCGCATAGGCTTCGCTCGAGCGCTCCGGTTCCGGAACAAACATGCGATGATGCTGGCCGCGGATCTCGTTGAGCGTATAGCCCATAGCGGCAAGGAAATTTTCGTTGGCAGAGATGATCGTGCCATCGGGTTCAAATTCGATGATCGCCTGGGAACGGTTCAGGGCTTCGAATTTTTTACTCTCCGAAGAGCGTGCGTTTGACCGGAACATGGGCAGCCTCGTGTTTCATAATGCAGTTATTTTAGGCCGCAAATCTGAATAGAGTATTATTCAAAAATTCGTATGATCATTAAGTTTAAGAGGACAGTAACTACGAAAATCGTTTAGTACGGAATAATTGAATCGCGAATACTTGCATGGCCAGTGGAATTTCTGGGCGAGCCGTTTGGCAAGAGATATGGCGCGAAGGGGCGCGAAGTTGGTAAACGGAACGCCGCCGTTTCCGCCGGAACACTACGAAATAGCGGCCTCATGTTCGCAACGCCGTAGGGCGCGTGCCCTAGGAAGAGGCTGCTGCCAAGTCGCCGCGCAGCCTCAGGCGTTCGACGATGGCGAGAAATGCCTTCTCCGTCAGCGACTGACCGCACAGGCGCACGCGCACCGAGATGTCGTTCGTCTTGCGTAACCGGTCGAAGCCGAAAAGGCTGCCCTCTCCCGTCTTGCCGTCAATCCATTGCCAAGCGTAGAAGCAGCGCCCGCCGTCTTCCGTCCGGCCGCGGGCAAAGCCGACCACGCCATAGGCGTTGCTGGCGTGCCGGGACGCGTGGGTCATCGTCACGCCGGGGAGGCGGGCGCGCATCTCCGCGTCGATCGTTTCGCGATCGGGCTTGTGCATCCGAAGCATCCGGTCGGGACCGAAATTCTCCAGTCGTCGCTTCTGTGTGGCGACATAAAGGGCGTTCTCGCCGCCGTTCGTCGCGTCCTCGTCGCTCGCCACGGTTCCGCCGGTGAGGACGATCGCCTGCCTGAGGCCGTTTTCGTAGTGCTGCTCGGCGATGTGGTCGACCGCGCCGGCCTGCGGTGGCAGTGCCCCGAGCGCTTCGCCGGGAATCTCCGCCCGCTCCGCCTCCAGCATGACGTCGGACGTGCCGAGGCTCTCGTTGGCGCAGCCGGCCAGGAAGATAGCAACGAAAGCCAGCATCACGGACAACGAAAGGCAGGTCATGCGTCTTCTCCTCCTCACCAGGCGCATCGGGCGCGTACGTATGGGGCGGGCAAGGCCTTCTCATACGTGCGCCAAGACTAGCTTGGTAAATGAGAAAAGACTGTGAACGTTCAAGTTTTATCGGTTGTCGGGTCGGCTTGTGGTTAAGCGCCGGTAAACGGCCGCCCCGCTTGTGGAGGCAGCATCCCGGCTGGACGGGCGAGGGACAGGCCACTGACAGGGCCGCTTCCCGGACCGCTGACAACGGCGGGCGACGGCGGGTGCGCCGTCTACTCGCCGGGCTCCGGCTCCCCCTGGAGGTCGAGGCGACGAATGGGCGGACAGTCCTCGCCAGAACGCGGTGTCTTCGCGGCGTCGCGGTTCTCGCGCTGCGCGTAGTAGCGCTCCGATTCGCTGACCAGCAGTGAGGCCAGGCCGCGTGGCGGCAGCATGTAGATCCTGAGCATGGCTCTCCCTTTCGGCGCATGCTTGCGTCCGCGCGACGGCGGTTCAAGCGGCCCGCCAGCTCTTGCAGGCACAACATCTTCGTGATATTGCGAATGATATGCAATAGCAAAAATGCGTATGCGACGACGGGATTTCGAGCACTGCCGCCCCTGCATCGCCAAGGAAGCCCCTGCACCACCAAGGGAGAAAGCCATGTTTGCGGACGATACCTTGTCCCTGTTGCGGCCTTTTGCCGCCTGGATCGACACTTATCGCGCGTTCGTCGACGAGACGCCGGGAGAGGGCGCCGACGGCGCCGCGTCTTCGAATGAGGATGGCGGAAAACAAGCGAACATCGGCATGCGAGGCAAATAGGCGCCGTGTCGGTTCGCCGTCTGCAGGTCTTTCCCGCATGGCTTGTCATGGCGCGGACGGCACCGCGGCGACCCGGTTCCCGCCGCATTGCATGCGCGATCCCATCGATTGGACGCAAGCTAATGCGAATGACAACCATCCGCATTAGGACGGATTGTCCGGGCGCTTTATCCGGTGTCCCATGAAAGGCGGGTGACACGGCGGCGAGGGGCATGCGGACCGTTCCGCTGTTCGCGCCGCACCAGACGCTGCTTGCGAGACTGTTCGCAACATCCTTTGCACCGGGAACGACCGCGCTCTATCGCCCGCTCGCCCGAAAGACCGACCGACGGAACATATCGATGCAATTCACTCCTCCGCTCCGCTCTCGGCCGTTCGCTGGCCGCCTCGCGCTGGCCGCCGGTCTGATCTGTCTTGCCGGGTCCGTTACGGGCGCCTTGGCGGGGGAGGCAGGCGAGGACGGCAAGCCGGTCTACGAGACCGCGGAGGCGCTCGGCAAGGCGCTGTTCTTCGACACCGACCTGTCGAGGAACCGGACGATGGCTTGCGCCACCTGCCACAATCCCGACTACGGATTCGTCGACCCGCGCGACAGCGGCCATGGCCGCGACGTATCGCTCGGCGACGACGGGACATCGCTCGGCGACCGCAACGCGCCGACGGCGAGCTACGCCAGCTTCAGCCCACCCTTCCACCGCAATGAGGAGGGCAAATATGTCGGCGGTCAGTTCCTTGACGGCCGAGAGCGCGATCTCGCCGGCCAGGCCGGCGGCCCGCCGCTTAACCCCATCGAGATGGGCATGCCCGATGAAGCCGCGGTGGTCGCCCGGCTGAAGGAGAAGCCTGGCTATGTGACGGCCTTTAGGGCGCTCTATGGCGAGGACGTGTTCGGCGATGCCACGACTGCCTATGCGGCGATGACCAAGGCGATCGAGGCGTTCGAGAAGACCGACGCCTTCGCGCCGTTCGATTCCAAATACGATCGCTATCTGCGCGGCGAGGTAAAGCTGACCAAGCAGGAAGAACTCGGCCAAGTGCTGTTCTTCTCCCAGCAGTTCACCAATTGCAACGAATGCCACCAGCTGAGGAAAACCCCGGGCGCTGCCAAGGAGACCTTTTCCAACTACGAGTACCACAACATCGGCGTACCGGCGAACACGGCGATCCGCGCCGTCAACGGCAAGGGCGCGACATTCCGCGACAACGGTCTCCTCGACAATCCCGATGTCGACGATCCGGCCCGGGCCGGCAAGTTCAAGGTGCCGACGCTCAGGAACGTCGCCGTCACCGGCCCCTACATGCACAACGGCGTCTTCAAGGATCTGAAAACCGTCGTGCTGTTCTACAACAAGTACAATTCGAAAAACCCGGCCCGGGAAATCAATCCGGAAACCGGCAAACCCTTCGCCGACCCGGAAGTGCCCGAGAATATTTCCTTCACGGAGCTGGAGATCGGCCCGGCGCTGACCGAGAAGCGCGTCAATGCCCTCGTCGCCTTTCTCAAGACCCTGACCGACAAGCGCTACGAGCCGCTTCTGGCCGACAGGGACTGAGAGGGAAGATCCTTTCCCCCTTTGCGGCCGGGCGGGCAGGAGGGGAGAGGCTATTTGGTGACGATGACGTCGATCGTGCCGCCGTCGCCGACCGTGACGGGCTTCAGGAGGAAGCCGCCGCGCTCCGTGCCGTCCTCTTCCCAGTAGATTGCGGTGAAGACGAGATAGTTCCCCGGCCCGACGCCGGAGAAGGTGAACCGGCCCTCCGCGTCGGCCAGCGTTTCCTTCAGGTAGCTGTTGTAGGCGTGGTCGATCTTCGGCCTGGTATAGCTGGCCAGCGGACCGGCGCGTTTCTTCAGCACCTCACGCGTATAGGGCGTATCCGGCATCAGCAGGATCGTCCGGCCGGCGGCATAGACGACGAGCCCGTCGCGGCGGCGCATGAAGGCCTGGCCCGAGATCGTTGCCGCGCCCTTGCGGCCGGCGAACGCGTGATCGTCGGCAACGAAGGCCGCCTCGATCTGCGGCGACTGGCATCCGGCGACACTCACCAGCATCAGCACCAGAACGACTACCCTGAAATGCATAACGTCCCCGACCCGACTCTTGTTTGAACTGACATCCCGATCCGCTTGGCACCGGTGACGGCTTTCAAAGATACGAGATCTAAGGTTTAGCGTCCCCTGGCGGGCGGCGCAATCGAGAGCAACCGGGAATTGCGGGGTCGGCGCCACGTCGCGCATCTCGCGGGCCCCGACCGGCAGGGCGCACCGGTCCCGGGGAGGGAGCTGGCCGAAGAGCTATTCTCCAATCGTCCATACCGCCAGCGCGCAGCAGCCCCTGTTCATCGCTGCGCCGATCGATTAAACGGGAAGGAGGATACGTCTTTCCCACAATCGTTCTCAGGGGTTTGTCGACATGACCACCACCGCCGCGTCTCCCACGCTCGCCGCTTCCCTCTGGCCCGCCAGACGCGGCAACAGGACCCTGCGTGCCGTCGCGATGGTGCTTTTCGGCACCGCGCTCCTGACCCTTTCGGCGAGGATCCAAGTACCGTTCTGGCCCGTGCCGATGACCATGCAGACCTTCGTGGTGCTGATGCTCGGCGCCGTCTACGGTTCGCGCCTCGGCGCCGCGACGGTTCTGGCCTATCTCGCCGAGGGCGCGATGGGCCTGCCGGTCTTCGTCTCCGGCGCCGGCCTTGCCTACCTCGCCGGCCCGACCGGCGGCTTCCTTGCCGGTTTCGTTGCTGCTGCCTTCCTCGTCGGCCTTCTGGCCGAGCGCGGCTTCGACCGCCGGCTGGCGACGACGCTTCTCGCCTTCCTCGCCGGCACCGTCGTGCTCTTCGGCCTCGGCATCGCCTGGCTCACCGTGCTCTTCGGCTTCGACAAGGCGCTCGCCGTCGGCGTCGTCCCATTCGTCCCCGGCGAGGCGCTGAAGATCGGGCTTGCCGTCGTCACGCTGCCGCTCGCCTGGCGGGTTCTCCGCCGCCGCTAAAGAGCCCGAGGAGCGTTTGAGGCCTGAGAGGTCGCTTTCGCCCGCCTTCCATGCCAGCACTGGCACCTGCGCCCGGCGACGCCGTCGGGCGATTGATACGAGAACGATAGGAAAGATGGGCGCTGGGGACCGCGCGGGAGGCTTCCGGCGACAGTGCCTTCCGGTCGCCGGGCGACACGCAGAGGAGATTGTTCGCCGTGAAATTGCTTTATTCCCCGACGTCGCCCTACGTCCGCAAGGTGCTCGTCCTCGCCCATGAGGCGGGGATCGTGGATCGGATCGCCATCGAACTCGCGACCGCTAACCCGGTCGACCGCAGCGCCGATCTCGCCGCCGCGAATCCGCTGGGCAAGGTCCCCGCGCTGGTGCTCAACGACGGCCGCGTTCTTTTCGACAGCCGCGTCATCACCGCTTTCCTCGACACCCAGCACGATCGCGACCCCTTCATTCCCGCCGCCGGCCCCGCCCGCTTCGACGCCATGACGCTGGAGGCCCTCGCCGACGGCATCCTGGATGCCGCGCTGTTGTGTCGCTACGAGTCCGTGTCACGGCCGGGCGAGCTTTACTGGGAAGCCTGGTACGAGGGGCAGATGAAGAAGATCGTCGGTGCGCTTGATGCTCTGGAAGCGGTGTGGATGGTGACCCTTACCGGTGCGCTGACCATCGGGCCAATGGCTGTCGGCTCCGCGCTCGCCTACCTCGATTACCGCTTCGCCGGGACCGTCGCCGGTGGCGACTGGCGCCTTAAGCGACCGAAACTCGCCGCCTGGTACGAGGATTTCGCCGCCCGGCCCTCCATGGTCGCGACGAAACCGGAGTAGGGTGGCATCTGTCCTTCATGAACCTGCCGTGAGTCTCCGCCCGTGACCACCCCGCGCTCTGCATCCCCGAATCCCGCGTCCCCGAATCCCGCGTCCCCGAATCCCGCGTCCCCGAATCCCGTCCACCTGCATCCCTATGGCGCCAGCGCGCTCGACGTGGAGGTGCCTGTCGACAGCCACTGGCGCGCGATCACGCCGGCGCTTGCGGTCGAGACCCCGGCGCTTGTCGGCGACGCGGCGGTCGACGCCGTTGTCATCGGCGGCGGCTACACGGGCCTGTGGGCCGCCCGCCGGCTGGCCGCGACCCACGGCATGGAGGTCCGGGTGCTGGAGGCTGGCGACCCCGGCTGGGGTGCTTCGGGGCGGAACGGCGGTTTCGTCTGCATCGGCGCTTCGGCGCTCTCGGCCGGCGACCTCGAACACCGCTACGGCCTTGCCGAGACGCAGCGCTTCTACGCCCTCCAGCTCGATGCGATCGAACGCGTCCGCGCGCTCCTTGTCGACAGCGGCCGCGACGCGGGTCTATCGCCCGACGGCGAGGTGTCGCTCGCCCACAAGCCGTCGCGCATGAAGGATCTGCGCGCGGAGGCCGAGCATCTGCATGCGCGCTTCGGTTATGAGATGACGGTGCTCTCCAAGGGGGAGATCGTCGAGCGCGGCCTTGACGGACCGGGCTTCTTCGGCGGGCTCCACAACGCCCATGGCTTCGCCGTCAATCCGCTCTCTTATGCCCGCGCGCTCGCCGAACGCGCGGTGGCCGACGGCGTCGTCATCCACGGGCGGAGCGCGGTAACGGGCTGGCGCTGTGAGGGTGACCACCACGTGGTGGAGACGGAGACCGGCCGCCTTCGCGCCCGGCGCCTCGTCCTGGCGACGAACGGTTACAGTCGCGAGGACGTACCGCCCTGGATCGCCGGCCGGCCGCTGCCGCTGATGTCGAACATCCTGGTCACGCGACCGATGGCGGAAGACGAATGGCGCGCGCAGGGGTTCTTTTCGCGCGTCATGGCGTTCGATACGCGCACGCTCCTCCACTATTTCCGCCGGTTGCCGGACGACCGCTTCCTTTTCGGCGCGCGCGGCAGCCTCGACAATTCGCCCGAAGGGCTTGCTGCGGCAAGGGCACGGCTGCGGCGTGAATTCGAGATGGTTTTCCCGGCCTGGGCAGGGGTGGAGACGGAACGCTTCTGGTCTGGTCTTGTCTGCCTGACCCGCGATCGCGTGCCCTTCGTCGGCGCTGTTCCCGGCCACCCCGGGGCCGTCGCGGCGATGGGCTACCATGGCAATGGCGTTGCGTTTTCAAACGTCGCCGGGCGCCTCGCTGCCGATCTCATCGCCGGTAAGGATGGCGCGGAGGCCGCCGTGCCGGCGATGCTGAAAGGGCCGCTCAGGCGCTTCCCGCTGCCGGGCTTCAGGACGAGCTACCTGCGCGCGGCCTTCGCCGGCTACGCCTTCGCCGACCGGTTCCTCTGATCGGCGAGGCCGGGTCCTATGAACGCAAGGCGCGACATCAATCGGGGAAGCGGAAGAGCCGGAAGCCCGGGCGTTCCTTGATCAGGGTCGCCATCACCTTGGCCGTCTGCTTTTTCGTCAGCGGCTTCACGTCGGCCTGGCCGAACGAGCCGGTGATGACCGGATCGACCGAGCCGCGCATGCCGGCAACGCCGACCGTGGCGGGGTCGAGACGGGGAGGGGCGGCCGAGCCCGAGGTCAGGTTCGCGCCCGGCCGCACCGACGGCATGGGAACGCCGCCGATTCTGTGAGACTTCTTCGTCGAGGATGTACCGATGGAGCCGGTGATGATCGTTGGCTCGCCGGGGCCGGGGGCGGCATCCGCCATCACCCGGTCGAGGTCCGGTTCGGAGATGCCGAAGACCTTGCGGTCGACGCGTCGGGTGTTCGCCATGGCGTTGTAAAGACCGGTCGGCAGGCCGAGTGCCTTGGCGGTCAGCCGGCCGACGGAGGCGAGCAGCGTGTATTCGGTGATCCTGAGTTCGTAGCGCGCGACCTCCAGCGCCACATTGGCGGAGACGATCTCCTGCTGCGCGTTCAATTCGTCGAGAACCGTGCGATCGCCGATCTCGCGTTCCAGTTTGACGCCTTTCGCCGCGGCCCGCGCGGAGGCGACTTGCGCCTTGATCATCCGGACCCGGCGCTTCGCCGACTGGTGCTGCTCCCAGGCGGTCTTGGCCGCCGCTGCGACGCCGGCCTGCGCGTCGCGTGCCTCATACCGGCGCTGCATCTCCGCTGCTTTCGCCTCGCGCATGCGCGAATGCCGGATGCCCTTGGCGAAGATCGGTATGTTGACCCTGAGGAGAACGTTCGTCTTCTCGTCGTTTGCGTAGGTGCGCGACACGTCGCGATCGTGCAGGTAGTCGACTTCGAGATCGACCGTCGGCAGGAACTCGCCGGCCGTCGCCTTGGTGTCGTGGCGCGCGGCTTCTTCCAGATACTGCGCGGCCCGCAGGCGCGGGTTTGCCTCGCGCGCAAGCGCTTGCGTTTCCGTCAGCGATGTCGGCATCAGGCGCGTGACGGCGGGGGGAACGGTGAGCTTGCCGGGCATCTGGCCGATGAGCTGACGGTATTGCGCCTTCGTTGCCTCCAGCGTCGCGACGGCGGCATCGTAGTCCGCCTTCGCCGACTGGTAGCGGGCCTGCGCCTGGGAAACGTCGGTGCGCGTGTTGACGCCGTTCCTGTGCTGGGCGCGTGTCGTCGACAGGATCTTGCCGACGAGCGACAGCGACCGGCGGCGGTGCCGTACGATGCGTTCGTCGCGCAGAACGCCGATATAGGCGGCGATGGAATTCAGGAGCACCGTCTGTTCGGTATCGATGAGCTGCTCGTGGCCCGCCGCGACCGTCGCCTGGGCGCTGCGGGTCTCGTTCACGGTCCGGAAACCGCGGAAGATCGGCTGCCTCAGCGTGACGCCGTAACTGTAGGGATTGGTGTTGTAGGCGTCGTAGCCCGGGTTGCGGTTCGACGATGTCGGCTGTTCGCGCGTTGCCGTCGTGGAATACCCCCACGAGCCGTTGGCGCTGATGGTCGGTAACCAGTTGGAGCGCGCCTGCGGTACCTTTTCATCAGTGGCGAGTTGGCGTGCCCGGTCCGCCTGCAATGTTGGGTTGCCGCGATAGGCATGGGCGAGCGCATCGGACAGGTCCTCCGCGCGGGCGGGAGCCAGCAATGCCAGCACAAAGGCCCCCGCGAGCGGAAGGGCCGGTGTTCGGCGAATACGCGGCACTGCCGTGCCGCCGGGATTACGCGCACTCTTACTCATGGTTTCCTCGCACTCCAGGCCGGACACTTGGGCCCCGAGGTTGCCGCTACGCAGACACTGCGCGATCATCCCGTGTTAAGGTTAAATTCTTGTAACCAACGAAAACTTAACGTGTTTTAAGATTTTCAGAGTGCCCGGCCATGCCCATTGCGAACCGGCGGCGGTCGGATCAGCGTTCCGAAAAGGCGACGTTGAGGGAGCGATAGATGGGCTTGAGGAGGTAGTGCATGACCGATTTCGCGCCGGTCACGATGTCGGCTTCGACGACCATGCCGGGAATGAGCGGATAGCTTTCCCCGCCGCGCCCGACGGCCTCGCGGTCAAGCGCGATCGTCGCCTTGTAGTAGACGTCACCTTCTTTGGTCTGGAAGGTCGTCGGCGAAATGCTTTTCACCGATCCCTCGACCGGGCCATAAAGTTCCGAATCGAAGGCCGTCACCTTGATCTGCACCGGCGAGCCGACTTCGACGTGGCCGATATGGTTGGGGGTGAGCTTCACTTCCGCGACCATGTGCTGATCGCTCGGCACGATCTTGGCGACGATGTCGCCGGCCCGGATGACCTCGCCCGGCGCCCGCGGCGCGACCTCCTGAACGAGACCGGTGGCGGGTGCGCGGACATAGAGCCGATCGACTTTGTCGTCGATGCGCTTCAGGGTCGCTTCCGTTTCCGCCAGATCCGCGCTCGCCTTGGCCAGAAGCTCGCTCCATTCGCGCGTCTTCTTGGCATCATATTCGGCAAGGAGTTCGTTCGCTTCGGCAAGCGCATCCGTTGCCGCCGCTTTCTGTTCGGTCGTCTGGGCGAGCTTCGAGCGCGTCTGGACGACGGTTGATTTGGCGTTCAGGTAAGCGACCTTGGAGGAATAGCCTTCGTTGAAAAGTTTCTCGCGCAGCCGGAACTGTTCTTTCTCGATGGCGAGCTGCTCGGTGAGATTGGTCTCTTCCGCCGTGACCGCGGCCAGCTCTGACCGGCGCTGGTCGATGCGGGTGCGCAGCGTGCTCCGCTCGCGCTTCACCAGCGCTTTTTCCGAATCATAGAAGGCGGCCTGCTCGCGTGCTGCCGGATTGGTTTCGGTCGGCTCAAAAGCGGGCGCACGGCCCTCCAGAAGCGCGGAAAGGCGTTCGACCTGCTGGCTGAGGTCGGCGCGGCGGCCCTGCAGCTGTTCCTTTTCGCTCGCGGCCTGAGCCGGCGCCAGCCGGATGAGCGGCTGGCCGGCCGTCACACGGTCGCCGGCCTTGGCGAGGATCTCCGCGACGATGCCACCTTCGAGGTGCTGGACGGGCTGCACCGCGCCCTCCGGCAGAATCTCGCCCTGTGCGATCGCCAACTCGTGCACCGGCGCGATGGTGGCAAGCGCGAACATCAGCACCACGAAGGCGCTCAGCCATTTGAGGATCCCGCCGAAATACGGCAGCGCCCGCCCGCCCTCCAGGTCAAGGGGAGCGGAAAGCGGTCCATAGGCCATGTCTGGTGTTCCAGACGGTGTGTGAGACGGCGGTGCCATGAAACGCAAAACTCTGAACAAGGCGAAACCTATACCGACCAAGGAGATACGGTACTAGTGTTAAGAAAATCGAAAACGCGCTCCGAAAATCGCACAGACCGGCGGCTGCCGGCGGTTGGGGATGGTGCGGAAAGGCGCTGGCAAGGACGCCGGGAGGCCAGGTGTTCCCCGTGCGCTCAGGCCTTGCGAGCCGCGCTTCCGGCCTTGCCGCCTGCGGCACCCTGCGCCGCTTTGGCCATCGTCGCACCCGCGCCGCCGGCTGCCGGCCTTGCGGGCCCGCCCGTCCCGCCTGGTCCATCGGGGCCGCCGGTTCCGTCTGGTCGGGTGCCAGGCTTTTGCGGCGGCTTGCCGCCACCCTGGGCGAGGATTGCCGGGATGATCTTGTCGGGAACGTCGTCGGCCGCGATCATGCCTTCGCGCAGGTAGATCACGCGGTCGCAGACCGCCATGTGGCTCGGCCGATTGGTCACGATGATCACTGTCGCCTTGCCCTTGAGCGCCTTCAGTTTCTCGATGAGGGCGGCGTCGCCATCCTGATCGAGATAGGTGCCCGGCTCGTCGAAGAGGTAGACGGCTGCGGGTTTGACAAGCGCCCGCGCGATCGACAGTCGCTGTTTGAAGCCTTCGGGAAGCGCCTCCCGGTTGCCGAGGCGCAGATGGGTATCGAGGCCGCGCACAAGCGCCTGGTCGTCGTCGGGGATGCCAGCCTCGCGCATCGCCCGGCGAATGCTCTCCTGATCGGCCGTCGGCTCTGTCAGGAGAATGTTCTGCGCCACCGTGCCGTAGAAGAAGAAGGTCTGCTGTGGCGCGTAGCCGACGGCATTACGCAGCTCGCCCGGATCGATCTGACGCACGTTGAGGGCGTCGATGCTGATCATGCCGGCCTGCGGCTGATAGAGGTTGAGGAGGAGCTTCAGGAGCGTGGTCTTGCCCGCGCCGCTCGGTCCGGCGATCGCCACCGCCTGTCCGGCGGGAATGGACATCGATACGCCGCGGATCACCGGCTCCGCCGTCGGCAGGTAGCGGAATCCGACACCGGTGAAGGTGATGTCGCCGTTGAAGCGGCGCAGGACAGACGGCAGCAGCCCCGGCTGGCGCTCGGTGCGGATGCGCATGAGCTGGTTGATCTGGCGGATCGTATCGGCGAACTGGCTGATGCGATTGATGCTGAGGAACGCGGTCTGGATCGGCGACAGGATACGCCAGATGAAGACCATGGAGGCGATGAGGCCGCCGACGGAGAGGCTGCCGTCCATGACGAGGAGTGCGCCGATGCCGAGGGTCGCGACGCCCGACAGCATGACGAGCGCCTGGGACAGCGTATGCAGCGACATGTTGAAGAACTGCGCATTGAACTTCAGTGACAGAGCCCTGCGCGCCAGGTTCTCGTAGCGGTGGCGCCAGATTTCCTCTGCCCCGATTTCGCGGATGCTGCGGCGCTTCTGCAGGATTTCGATCTGCAATGTCTGGAGCTGGGTCCGCATGCGGCCGGTCTCCGAGACGTGCTTCTTCACCTTCGGCAGCGTCAGTACGGCGAGAACGCCGAAGATCACGACGAGCGCCAGCGGCACGAAGACCAGCGGCCCGGCAATCAGCAGGATCGCGGTGAAGAAGATCAGCGTGAACGGCAGGTCAAGGATGGCGTGAACCATGTTGCCACTGAAGAACTCGCGAAAGCTCTCGAACTGGCGGAAGCGCGAGATCTGCGCCCCGATTGCCGCGCTCTCCGTCATCGCGATCGGCATGGTGACGATCTGGCGGAAGGCCTGACTGACGAGTTCGGAATCGAAGCGTGTGCCGACATAGGCGATGAGCTTGCTGCGCCTGAGCCGCAGCCGCCATTCCGCCAACACCACGGCGGCAACGGCGATGAAGAAGAACACCAGGGTTTCGAGCGCCTTGGCGCCGATCACCCGGTTGTAGACGTTCATGACGTAGATCGGCGTCATGAGGGCCAGGAGATTGGCGAAGAGGGTGAAGAGCGCGACGGTGAAGATCGGCCGCTTCAGCTTGCCGAGTGAATCCCAGAACCAGTTGGCGCGCTTGGCGGCGGCCGGATCAAGTGTATCCGCGCGCCGCTCCACGAAGAACAGGCGATAGGGAGTAGGCGGAACCGGCACGATCTTGAATTGTCGCGTGCCCCCGTTGAAGACGAGGAGCTGGCCGTCCTCTCCACGCTCCAGGACGACCGCCGGATCGCCGGACGGTCCGATACCGAAACAGGGAAACTGGTCCGGCTTCATGACGCCGAGGCGAACGCTCCGCTCCTGGGTGAAATAGCCCAGCCGGTGCAGCACGGCCCTCAGCCCCTCGATGCCGTCGATGGGTTCCAGATGCGGCAGTGCTTCGAGAAGATGGCGCTCCTCGCCGCCCCAGTTGAGAACCGTCAAAAGCGGCCTGAGGCAGGCGCCGGCCGGCGTGTCCTCATAGGAAACGGAGGCGCGTGCGCCGGTCGGCGCCGCATTCTCCGGGTGTTGGCCGTCGCGCTGCGAGGCTTCAGAAGGGGCGGCCCCAACTCGGTCCGAACCGGGGCTCTGCGGTGCATCGTCATGCGACATGCCGGACCCTGCCGCGGTCTGCCGTGCCGGTTTGCCCGTTCCGCCGTCCCGCGTCGGGAAGCCGCCGAAGGCGTCTTCGAGCCAGGCCTGCCGGTCGCGGGCATCGCTGGCCGCCGGCCGCTCCACCTTGAGCGCTCGCAGGGTCGCCAGCCACGAAGGCTGCTGGGCTTCTCCGCCGACGGAAGCCTCGCTGTCCCGATTGCCGCCGTCGCGGTCGAGGCCGGGTCTGCGGTCCCGCCCACGGCTGCCCGGATCGGTGCTGCGCGGGTCGCTCATGCCGTCGCCTCCACGCGTGCCCGGCCCTCGAACACCCGGCCGCCGACGAGTGAGAGCTCGCCGTCGTGGATCTCGAAAAGGCGATCGGCCAGCTTGAAGTAGGACGGACGGTTGGAGTTGAGCACGATGGTCGTCGTGCCGCGGATCTTTGCAAGATAGCGGATAATATCGTGGTCGGCGTCGCGGTCGAGGAACGCCTGCGGCTCGTCCATGACGAGAATGGCCGGCTTCTGCGCGATGATGCGCGCAATGGCGATCCGTTGCAGGAAGCCGTTCGGCAGGGCCTCGGTGAGGCTTTCGCCGAGCCGTGTGTCGTAGCCGGAGGGAAGCCGGTGGATGAGCGCCTCGACGCCCGTTTCCCGACACGCCCAGCGCGCTTCGTCGACGAGCGGACCGCGCCCGAAGAGCGTCAGATTCTCAAGGATGGTGCCGGTGAACATGATCGGCTTCTGGCCGACGAAACCAATCAGCCGGCTGATCTCGCGATGCTGGCGGGAAGGGTCGTAGGGACCGACCTCGACCGTGCCGCTGTCGGGCGCCTGCTCGCCCCAGATGAGGTCGAGAAGCGCCGATTTGGAGCCGTCGCTCGGGCCCGTGAGGGCGACGAATTCGCCGGGCGCGACAGTGAGATAGGCATCGTTGAGAAGCGTGACGCCGTATTCGGCGAGCGAGGCGGCGCGCACCCGGATCTCCGGCGGGGCATCGCCTGGCAAAGTGGGCTCGGCATGCGTTGGCCGGTCGAGCCGGAAGAGCTCTTCGGCCTGGTCGAGCGCCAGATGGATTGTCTGAAGTTCGCTCCAGACGTTGATCGCTCTCAGAAGCGGCTGGATCATCCGCGTCGTCAGCATGGTGCAGGCGGCGAGCGTGCCGACCGTCATCTGGCCGTAGACGGCGAGCGCCGCGCCGATCGTTACCATCAGGATCGTCGTGACATTGGCCAGCGACAGGCCGATGGTCTGGGCCCTGCCGTTGAGATTGATCATCTGGAAGTGGATCCGCGCCGTCGTCTCCTGCAGTCGCTCGAAGCGGCGCATCAGGAACGGTTCCATGCCGAGGCTCTTGGCCGTCTGGATGCCGGACAGGCATTCCATCAGGAAGTCGTAGCGCCGGTCATCATGGGCATGGCGGTCCTCCAGCGTCGTTCTGAGCCGGCGCGCGCGACGTGAGGTTTCGTAGCCGACCGCGACCGCCACCCCGATCGGCACCACCGCGAGCGGTCCGCCGATGAGGATCAGCATGACGACGAAGATCAGCATGAACGGAACATCGAGGAGCACCAGTCGCGACTGGCCGCCGTAGAAGTCGGCGAGCGTGCTGATCGCCGTCATCCGGTCATGCAGCTTGGCGGGCGGGACGTCGGCGAGCACCCGATCGGAGGTGTTCAGAACGCGGTCGATGGCGTCGACCGCGGCATCGTAGGCAAAGCGCGTTGCTGTCCAGCCGACGACATAGCTGCGCGCCAGCCGGAGCGTCGATTCGATGGCAATGACGGCGATGAGGCCGGCGACCATCAGCGACAGCGTCATGAAGGCGAGGTTCGGGATAATGCGGTCGTAGACCTGCAGGATGACGAGCGGCAGAGCGAGGCCGAGGACGTTGATGATGACGGAGGCGAGGATGACCGAGCGCGGCAGCTCGCCGTGGCGCCGCCATTCGGCGCCGAGGCGACCGAGGTTGGGAAGGCCCACCGACCACGGCTGGACGTCGCGCTCCGTACCGGGTGCGGTTTCTCCCGCAGCCGAATCGGATTCCCCGGCGACGGCCTCGTCGACTCCGCGACGGCGATCGGCACGGAAAGCCATCGCCTTCCGCGCGCCTAACGACGAGAACAATCCTTTGCGGGTGCGATCTGTCATCCCGGATTTTACGCCAATACAAACCCCGTGGACGCGCCGGACTCTGGCACGTGCCGACAAGCCTAGGCCGGACTGCTTAGCGATGGGTTAACCATAGGCGGGAGACGGGAAATCGATTGTCGGAGCGGAGCGCGGGGCGTGTCCGCGCCCGCGCCACCGTCGATGGCGTCGCTCAGTCGCCGCTGATGGCGATGAGGCTGGCGTTGCCGCCGGCCGCGGCGGTGTTGATCGAGACCACCTGCTCGTGGGCGAAACGGGTGAGATATCCCGGGCCACCCGCCTTCGGGCCGGTGCCGGAAAGCCCCGAACCGCCGAAGGGCTGGGTGCCGACGACCGCGCCGATCATGTTGCGGTTGACGTAGATATTGCCGATTTCCAGCCGCTCGGCGATATGGGCGATCTTGCTGTCAATGCGGCTGTGGACGCCGAAGGTTAGACCGTAGCCGGTAGCCGCGATGCGGTCGAGCACGGTGTCGAGCTCGGACGCCCGATAGCGTACGACATGGAGGATCGGTCCGAACACCTCGCGGGTCAGCTTTTCCGCGCTGTCGAGCGCGATGACGTGCGGTGCGACGAAGGAGCCGCCGGAAAAGGCGCCGCCCGGTGTCTCGCCGGCAAACAGCACCTTCTGCCCCTCGCCCTTCATCGCCTCCACATGGGCAAGCAGCGCGGCGCGTGCCTCGCCCTCGATCACCGGGCCGACGTCGGTCGCCGGATCGCGCGGATCGCCAAGGTGGAGAGCGGCCGCCGCGCCCGTGATCATCGCCAGCATGCGGTCGGCGACATCGTCCTGCACGTAGAGGATCCGGAGCGCGGAGCAGCGCTGGCCGGCCGAGCGGAAGGCGGACAGAACGACGTCGTCGGTCACCTGTTCGGGAAGCGCGGTGGCGTCAACGATCATGGCGTTGATACCGCCAGTTTCCGCGACCAGCGGTACGATTGGCCCGTCCTTGGCCGCGAGCGTGCGGTTGATGAGGCCGGCGACCTCGGTCGATCCGGTGAAGGCGACGCCAGCGACGCGGGGGTCGGCGACGAGCACGGCACCGACCGCGCCGTCGCCCGGCACGTAGTGGAGCGCGCCGGCGGGAACGCCGGCGGCGTGGAGGAGCTTCACCGCCTCAAAGGCGACGAGCGGGGTCTGTTCGGCCGGCTTGGCGACGACGGCGTTGCCGGCGGCGAGTGCGCCGGTGATCTGGCCGAGGAAGATCGCTAACGGGAAGTTCCACGGCGAGATGCACACGAAGACGCCCCGGCCGCGATAGCGGTAGCGGTTTTCCTCGCCGGTCGGACCGGGCATCATTCGATCATCGGCAAAGAGCCGTTCGGCTTCCGCGGCGTAATAGCGGCAGAAGTCCGCGGCCTCGCGCACTTCCGCGATGCCGTCGGCAAGCGTCTTGCCCGCCTCCATCGCCATCAGCGCGATGAGCCGTTCGCGGTTCTCTTCAAGAAGGTCACCCATGCGGCGGAGCGCGGCGGCGCGGGTCGCTGCCGGCGTCCGGCTCCAGGCGGGAAAGGCGGCGCGGGCCGTTTCCATTGCCCGTGTCGCCAGCGCCGCGTCCGCATCGACGACGGTGCCGACCGTGCTCACGCCGTCGACAGGGCTGAGAAGGCTGCGCGGCGCTCCCGTCTGCGTTACACCGTTGACGATCGGCGCGGCCGTGACGTGGTCGGCGGACCGCTCGCGAACGGCCGTCACGAAGGGTTCGCGCTCGGCCGTCGCGCCGAATTCGACGCCGGACGAGTTCTTGCGCTCTTGGCCGTAAAGCTCCAGCGGCAGGCGGATACGCGGATGCCGCGCCGGCCCCGTTTCCATCTGGCGGGCCGGGCGCTCCAGGAGCCGGCGTACCGGGATTGCCTTGTCGCCGACGGCGGAGACGAAGGAGGAATTGGCGCCGTTTTCGAGGAGCCGGCGGACGAGATAGGCCAGCAGATCACGGTGGCCGCCGACCGGCGCGTAGATGCGGCAGGCGTAGCCGTCCTCTTCCGCGATGCCTCGAAAGAGCGCGTCGCCCATACCGTGGAGGCGCTGGAACTCGAAGCCCTCCCGGCCGTCCGCCATGACACGGATCTGGGCTGCCGTCAGCGCGTTGTGAGTGGCGAACTGCGGGTAGATTCGCGACCGGGCGGCCAGGAGCCGCCGCGCCGAGGCGAGATAGGAAAGGTCGGTGGCCGGCTTTCTGGTGAAGACCGGGAAGTCGGCAAGGCCGCGCTCCTGCGCCCGCTTCACCTCGGTGTCCCAGTAGGCGCCCTTGACGAGGCGCACCATGAAGCGTCGGTCGAGCGTTTCGGCAAGGTCGACGATCCAGTCGACGACCGCGGGCGCGCGCTTCTGGTAGGCCTGGATGGCGAGGCCGAAGCCCTCCCAGCCGGCGAGCGAGGGGTCGGCGGCGACGCGGCCGATGAGATCGAGCGAGAGCTCCAGCCGGTCGGCCTCTTCGGCATCGACCGTCAGGTTGAGATCGTAGTCCCGGGCCATGCGGGCGAGTTCGAGAAGCCGGGGCGAGAGTTCTGCGAGCACCCGTGCCTCGTTCACCGCCTCATAGCGCGGGTGGAGGGCGGAAAGCTTGATGGAAATGCCGGGCCGGTCGGGCAAAGCCCCCTTGCCCGCGCCCTTGCCGATCGCCCCGATGGCGTTGGCGTAGGAGGCGAAGTAGCGCTCCGCGTCGGCGTCGGTGCGGGCGCCCTCGCCAAGCATGTCGTAGGAATGGCGGTAGCCCTTCTTCTCCATGTCGCGGGCGCGGCCGAGCGCGTTCTCGATCGTCTCGCCAAGGACGAAATGATGGCCGAGGACACGCATCGCCTTGCGTGTCGCGGTGCGGACCGCCGGCATGCCGAGGCGCTTTATGAGGCCGGCAAGAATGTTTTCAGGTGTCTCGCCGGGCTGCACGATGCGCGAGGTCATGCCGAGCGCCCAGGTCGAGGCGGAGACAAGCCAGGAATCGGAACGCCCCTCGCGGGCGTCGAACTGTGCCGCCTTGAGCTTGTCCTCGATCAGGCTGTCGGCCGTGGCCGCGTCCGGTACGCGCAGGAGCGCCTCCGCCATCACCATCATCGCCAGACCCTCGCGGGTCGACAGCGAATATTCCTGCATGAAATCCTCGACCCCGCCGATGCCGCCCTGGGCATCGCGGATGCGGTCGATCGCGGCGGTCGCGAGCCGGTCGATTTCCGCCTCCTCGGCCGCATCGAGCCGGGTCTCGGCGGCAAGCGTTGCGATCAACGCCGCGTCATCGGGAGCATAGGGCGCGCGAAAGGGCGCGACGGGAAGGGCTTCTGCGGCCGGAGCGGGCGTTTCGGTCGTCGCCATCGGGTGCTCTCCTGATCTGAGGATTGCACTATAATAGCGAATTAATTATAGCGTCTCTATCGGAATAATAATATATAAATAGAGAGTTTCACTATGAAACATGATATTAGTGGTGAAAACTACCAGATCGACAGGATCGATCGGCGTATCCTCGGACTCCTGCAATCCGACGGTCGCATCACCAACACCGATCTTGCCGAGCGGGTCGGCCTGTCGCCGACGGCGACGAGCGAGCGCGTCAAGCGTCTGACCCGTGACGGCATCATCACCGGCTACGGTGCCCGGCTTGATCCCCGCCGCCTCGGGCGCGGGTTCCTGGTTTTCGTGGAAGTGAAGCTCGACAGCACCACGCCCGACGTCTTCGACAGCTTTTCCGCCGCCGTCGCCAAGGCGTCTGAGGTGATGGAATGCCATATGGTCGCCGGTGGGTTCGATTATCTGGTCAAGACCCGCGTCAGCGACATGGCGGCCTTCCGCCGTTTCTTGTCGGAGGTGTTGCTGGCCATGCCGGGCGTGCGCGAAACCCACACCTATGCCGTCATGGAAGAGGTGAAAAGCACCGACATTTTGCCGCTCTGATAGGGCAATCCGTCATGCCCTCGTTGCCGATGTCGCAACAAAGACATAAATCTACGCCGTAACGAAGCAGGATCGTGCGCGGGCGGACGCTGCCGGCGCCGCTTTTCCGGGCTCGTCCGTCCCACCGTCCCGTCAACGGGCGGCGCAGGCGGACCGGTGGCGGAAACGGCGAGTCGGTGTCCCGTCGTACTTCTCCCGGTACGGAGGCGTTTGCCGTCGCGTACGTCCGCTTTCCGCTTCGGATTTCTTTTGCAGACAGGGCGACTTTCTATGCCACGGTGGACTTACACGGATATCGACTATTCCCGCATCAATTTTTCCGCGGTGCGGGACAACCCCTTCCTCTTCAAGGTCGTGGCTATCGCCTCCTTCATCGAGATCACCTCGGGTGTCTACGAGGAGAACCTCGCCAGTTTCTATGCCGGTGACGACAAGCTCGTCGCCTGGTTGCACGACACCTGGGAGGTGGAGGAACTTCAACACGGCGAGGCGCTGCGGCACTATGTGCGCACCGTCTGGCCGGATTTCGACTGGAACAGCGCCTACGCCCGCTTCCGCGAGCATTATCTTCCATTGTGCAACACCGAGGCCTTCCAGCCGACCAAGGCTCGCGAGATGATCGCGCGCATGGTGGTCGAGACCGGAACCTCGACCTATTATCGGGCGCTGGAGCAGCACGCCACGGACATCGACGAACCGATCCTGAAGGAGCTTTGCCACAACATCTCGCAGGACGAGGTGCATCACTACAAGGGCTTCAGCAACGCCTTCGCGCAGTACAACGAGACGGAAAAGAACTCCAAGACCGACATCGTCAAGGTGCTTTATGCGCGCCTGAAAGCGGCCGGGGACGAGGATATCGAGATCGGCTTCCGCAGCCTTGAAAGCGGCGAGGACTACGCCGATTTCCGCAAGGAGGTGAAGGCCTTCGCGCACACCTACTATCCCTATGACATGGCGGTCAAAATGCTGATGAAACCGCTGTCTCTCAATCATTTCCTGGAGAAGTCGACGGCGGTCACGGTGCAAAAGGCGCTAAACCTGGTCGGTCTGTGATCGATCGTCCGGCCTGACGACTGACGGCCTGATGACTGACGGATGGCGGAAGGAGGGGTGGCCAAGGCGCCGACGCCGCCACCGCGCGACAAAGGGCAACGGGGGAACGCATGTCGACGACCTTCCAATGCGATCATCATCGCCGTGCCCATGCCCATGCCCATGCCCGTGTCCTTGCCATACCTGTCCTCGTCCTGCCATTTGTCCTTGCTCTGGCATCAGGGCTGGCTGCCATCGTCCCGGCCCGCGCCGGGGAGCGGCCGGTTCTCTCCCTGCCGCTTTCCTGCTCCCTCGGCACCGACTGTTTCGTCCAGAACCACGTCGACGACGATCCGGGCCCGGGCGCGAGGGATTTCGCCTGTAAAGGCCACACCTACGACGGCCACAAGGGCATCGATATCCGCCTGCCGACGACCGCGGCGATGAGCCGGGGCGTCGCGGTTCTCGCCGTTGCCGGCGGCACCGTTTTACGTGTCCGCGATTCCATGGACGACATCTCGATCCGGGCGGCGAACGCTCCCGATGTCACCGGTCGCGAATGCGGCAACGGTCTCGTCATCGATCACGGCGATGGCTGGGAGACGCAATATTGCCACCTGAAGCGGGGCAGCATCGCCGTTGCGCCGGGCGATGAGGTCGCGCGCGGACAGGCGATCGCCGAGGTCGGGCTTTCCGGCCGCACCGAGTTCCCCCATGTCCATCTCGGCGTCCGCCACGATGGCCGGATCATCGACCCAATGACCGGTGAGCTGCCTGCGGCCGGCTGCGGCAAGGGCGGCAAAGCGCTGTTCGAACCTGCCGTTGCCACGGCGATCAGGGCACAGGACGCGACCGTCATCAACGCCGGCTTCGCCGCCCGACCGGTGGACATGGCGGATATTGAAGCCGGCACCGCCGCTCTTGGAACGCCACGGGCGGACATGCCGGCGCTTGTCTTCTTCGCTCGCGCGATCTGGCTGCAGGCCGGCGACCGCCTCGGAATTCGCATCGAGGAGCCGTCGGGGCGTGCCTTCATCGACACGCTTTCCGATCCCGTGACACGCGATAAGGCGCAGATGATGCGCTTCGCCGGCAAGCGCCGGCCGGCCGGTGGCTGGACGAGCGGCACCTGGCGGGCCCGCTTCCGGATCATGCGCGATGGCGAGGCGATTGCCGAGGAGCAGAGAAGTCTCGTCATTCCGTGAAGGTGGCGCCCAAAGGCATCCGTGCGTCGCCGCCGTTCTGACGAAAAGGTGAGACGGCCCTGCCTTGACCCCTGGCGCGGTGCCGGTGAGTCTGGTCACCTGACCGGCCGGTTCCTCCGCGCGGGTCTCTCAGATTGGAATGCTCGGTCATGCCGTTTTCGCGTTTTCTCGCCCTACTCCTCCCCGTCCTCGTTCTGGCCCTTTCGTTGCAATCGGCCAAGGCCGGGGAGACCGGCCCGGCGCTCGATCCCGCGAACTGGCAGAGGGTCCTTGAGGAAGCGAGGGGCGAGACGGTTTATTTTCACGCCTGGGGCGGCGAGCCGCGTATCAATGCCTTCATCGGCTGGGTCGTTGGCCAGGTCGAGCGGCGCCATGGCGTCACGCTGAAGCATGTGAAGACGGCCGACACGGCCAATGTCGTCGCCCAGGTGCTGGCGGAAAAGACGGCCGGAAAGACGGCGGGCGGCAGCGTCGATCTTGTCTGGATCAACGGCGAGAACTTTGCCGCCATGAAGCGACAGGGCCTGCTGCTGCGCGCGCCCTGGGCGTCCAAACTGCCGGCGTTCGCAGCCGTCGACGTGGACAGGAAGCCGACGACGGTCAATGACTTCACCGTGCCGACTGACGGGCTCGAAGCGCCCTGGGGTATGGCGCAGCTCGTTTTCTTCGCCGACAGCGCCGTGACGCCTGACCCGCCGCGGTCGGCTTCTGCGCTCCTTCGCTGGGCAAAGGCGCACCCGGGCCGCTTCACCTATCCCCAGCCGCCGGATTTTACCGGCTCCACCTTCCTGAAGCAGATCCTGACCGAACTCGCGCCCGATCCCGCCATGCTGCAGGCCCCCGTCACCGACGTCGCTTTCGACACGACGACGGGGCCGCTTTTTGCCTGGCTCGATGCCATCCACCCGTACCTCTGGCGCGAGGGGCGAGCCTTTCCGCAGAACTCCGGCGCGCTCCGCCGTCTCCTGGCCGATGGCGAAACCGAGATCGCCTTCTCCTTCACTCCGGCGGCGGCGAGTTCCGCGATCGCCAACGGCGAACTGCCCGAGACCGTCCGCTCCTTCGTTTTTGACGGCGGCACCATCGCCAACACCCATTTCGTCGCCATCCCCTTCAACGCCAGTGCCAAGGCCGGCGCCATGGTCGTCGCCGACTTCCTGATGTCGCCCGACGCGCAGATCGAGAAGCAGAAGCCCGGCGTCTGGGGTGACTTCACCGTGCTCGACACGACGCGGCTGTCCGCCGTCGACCAGGCCCGGTTCAAGGCCATCGACCTTGGCCCGGCGACGTTGACGCCGGCCGGGATGGGCCGCGCGCTCGCCGAGCCGCATCCTTCCTGGATGGCCCGTCTGGAAGAGGCCTGGCTCGCCCGCTACGCGGGCCGGTAGAAAAGCCGTGCGGATCTCGCTCCTGCGCCTCGTCCCCGGCCTTGCCCTCGCGGTCCTTGTTGGCGCCGTCGTCGCGGGGCTTCTCGGCGTCGCCCTTCCCGCCTTCGGCTACCTGCCGGCGCTCGGCGCCAAGGGGTTCTCGCTCGATCCTTGGCGCGATCTCCTCACCCGGCCAGGCATCGTCCGCTCCGCCGTCCTCAGCCTGGCGACCGGGCTCGTCACGACTGCCGTCGCGCTCGCCGCCGTCCTCCTCTTCGTCGCCGGCTGGGCGGGCACGCACCCCTTTCGCGCCCTGACGCGGCTCCTCTCGCCGCTCCTCGCCCTGCCGCACGCGGCGGCCGCCTTCGGCCTCGCCTTCCTCGTCGCGCCCTCGGGTTGGATTCTCAGGGCGCTGTCGCCCTGGGCGACGGGGCTCGCCCGTCCGCCCGATCTGCTCCTCCTCAACGACCCCCTAGGCATCGCCATGATGGCCGGTCTCGTCGTCAAGGAGATCCCGTTCCTCTTCCTGATGGTGCTTGCCGCGCTGCCGCAGACGAATGCGGCGGCCGTGATGCCGGTCACCCGCAGCTTCGGCTACGGTCGCCTTGCCGGCTGGGCCGTCGCCGTCCTGCCACGCCTTTACCCGCAGATCCGCCTGCCGGTCTATGCCGTAATTGCCTATGCCTCCTCTGTCGTCGACGTGGCGATGATCCTCGGGCCAACGCTGCCGCCGCCGCTCGCCGTCCGCCTCGTCACCTGGATGAACGATCCGGACCTCGCCATGCGTCTGACGGCTTCGGCCGGCACCCTCCTGCAGGTCGGCGTTACCGCGACGGCTCTTCTTCTGTGGCGCCTCGGCGAGATGATCGTCGCTCGCATCGGCCTTCGCATTCTCACCGACGGCCGGCGGAGGACCGGCGACGCAACCCTGCGGATCGCCGGCGCCGGGGCGATGGCGCTGGTGGTTGCCGCGACCGGTTTAGGCCTCGCCGGCCTCGCCGTCTGGTCGCTCGCTGGCCCGTGGCGCTTTCCCGATGTCCTGCCGCGATCGGCGAGCCTTGCTGTCTGGATACGCGAGGCACCGGTGGTGCTGCCCGTCATGGCGACGACGCTTCTCGTCGCGCTTCTTTCAACGGGGTTGGCGCTCGGCTTCACCCTCGGCGCGCTGGAAAACGAAACCCGCAGGCACCTCCGCGTCGGATCCCGGCTTCTGGCCCTTCTTTACTTGCCGCTGATCGTGCCGCAGGTCGCTTTCCTCTTCGGGCTGAAGATTCTCTTCCTCCATCTCCGTCTCGATGCGACCCTGGCCGCCGTTGTCTTCGTCCACCTGGTTTTCGTCCTGCCCTATGTGTTCCTGTCGCTCGCCGACCCCTGGCGTGCGCTCGACCCGCGCTACGCGGTCGTGGCGGCCGGCCTTGGCATGCCTCCCGCGGTGATCTTCCGGCGCGTGCGCCTGCCGATGCTTCTTGCCGCGATCCTGACGGCGGCGGCCGTCGGCTTTGCCGTCAGCGTTGGCCAGTATCTGCCGACGCTGATTGTCGGTGCAGGCCGCTGGCCGACGGTGACGACGGAGGCCGTCGCGCTCGCCGCCGGCGGGGACCGTCGTATCATCGGCGTCTATGCGCTCATCCAGGCGGTATTGCCATTTCTCGGCTTTGCGCTTGCGGTGCTGATCCCGCGCGTTCTCTTTGCCGATCGGCGGAACATGCGGGGAAACGCGGCATGACGGCGAAACCGGGGAAGGCGAGGGGATTGAGTCTGCGCGCGCTTTCCGTCGCGCTGCGCGGCCGCGCGCTCTTTGCCCTCACGTTCGATGTCGCGCCGGGCGAGGTGGTCACTGTCATGGGGCCGTCGGGCTCGGGCAAGTCGACGCTGCTCGCCGCCATTGGCGGCTTCCTCGACCCGGATTTCTCACTGACGGGCGCGGTGCGGCTCGACGGGCGCGATCTCCTTGCCCTCGCGCCCGAGGCGCGCGCCACCGGCATCCTCTTCCAGGATGATCTCCTCTTTCCCCATCTCTGCGTTGCCGACAACGCCGCCTTCGCCCTGCCGCCGGAGATCACAGGGCGCAGGGCGCGCCGCCGCGCGGCGGAGGAAGCGCTCGTCGATGTCGGCCTCGATGGGCTCGGCCCCCGCGATCCGGCAACGCTGTCGGGTGGTCAGCGAGCCCGCGTCGCGCTCGTCCGGGTTCTTCTGTCCGAGCCACGCGCGCTCCTCCTCGATGAGCCGTTCTCGCGGCTCGATACGGCCTTGCGCGCAAAGGTCCGCGCCCTCGTCTTCGAGCGTGCCCGGGCGCGCGGCCTGCCGGTTCTCCTCGTTACCCACGATGCGGAGGACGCCCGCGCCGCGGGTGGCCCGTTGATCCGCCTGTAAGTGGCGCGGCCGGTCTTTAGCGTCGGTTCCTTTCCGCTGGTATTCGAACGGCGACACTCCTACGTTAGGACGTTCACTTGTGACGGACCCCAAGACCATGCCCCCAGACTCGAACGAACCCCAAAAGACCATTGTGCTGACCGGCGCCAGCCGCGGCATCGGCCATGCAACGGTGAAGCGATTCTCCGCCGCCGGATGGCGGGTCATCACCTGTTCCCGTCAGCCCTTTTCCGACAAATGCCCGTGGCCCGGCGGCGCCGACGACCACATCCAGGTCGATCTCTCCGATCCCGACAATCTCGGTCTTGCCGTCGGCGAGATCCGCAACCGGCTTGTCGCGAATGGCGGCCGGCTCGACGCGCTCGTCAACAATGCCGGCATCAGTCCGAAGGGTGACGAGGGCGTCCGGCTCGATTCCATGACGACGCCGATGCATGTCTGGCGCACGGTCTTTCAGGTGAATTTCTTCGCTCCGATCATGCTGGCGCGTGGGCTTTTCAAGGAGATGAAGACGGCCGGCGGGTCGGTCGTCAACGTCACCTCGATCGCCGGCAGCCGGGTCCATCCCTTTGCCGGCACGGCCTATGCGACGTCGAAAGCGGCGCTCAATTCGCTGACGCGGGAAATGGCGGCCGACTTCGGGCCCCACGGCATCCGCGTCAACGCCATCGCGCCGGGCGAGATCGACACCGCGATCCTGTCGCCGGGAACGGAAAAGATGATCGAGGACATCCCGCTGCGCCGGCTCGGCACGACCGACGAGGTCGCCGAGACGATCTTCTTCCTGTGCACCTCGCCGAGCTCCTACGTCACCGGCGCGGAGATCCACATCAATGGCGGCCAGCACGTCTGAGGCGATCCCGCGAGGCCGCGGAAGATGTCCGCGGCCGATAAGACTGCCGGCCTTGCGGGGAACAGCGTGAACGCAACAGGTCGGCGCAGAGTGCGCCTGCCGTCCAGGAGATTGCGCCTTGTCGGAAAGATCATCTTCCCAGATCGATCGCTATGTCAGCTTCAGCGGCCTCGATTGCGACGGCGATGCCGGCCGTCTGATCGATCGGCTCAATGCGCTCATCGCGCGTGGCGCCGGTTCGCGCTGGGAGGGGTATTTCAGCGACAAGCTGATCCAGAACGCCCGGCTGGGCCACGATCATCTCTATTTCGTCGGTGCCCACGTCAACAGCCTGCGCAGCTATTTCGAGGAGAGCGACGACGAGGCCTCCCTCGACCTCCTGGAGCACCTCGAACTCAACTGCTGCTGAAGGTGACACGCTGATCGGGCGACGATCGCGGGGCCATGCTTGTGCCCTCTCGGCGGAATAGAGCGATCGCACGAAAATCATAACGGACGATGCCCATGAAAACGCTTGGTACCCTCCTTTTCCCCGGCTTTGAACTGCTCGACGTGGCCGGGCCCCTGGAGATGTTCGGGCCACCGAACGATCTCGTCGAAATCCGTATGGTGGCGGAGACAGCCGGCCCCATTGCCAGCACGCAGGGTGTCCGCTTCGCCGTCGACGACCTGACGACGGACGATCATGCCTACGATATGATCCTCGTGCCGGGCGGCATGGGAACGCGGCGCGAAGTGGACAATGCCGCCCTTCTCGACTGGCTGAGGCGCGTCTCGGCAACCGCCGAGCTCGTCATGAGCGTCTGCACCGGCAGCGCCCTTCTCGCCCGCGCCGGTCTCCTCGACGGCAAGCGGGCGACGACCAACAAGCGCGCCTTTTCCTGGGTAACGTCACAAGCCGACAAAGTCCTCTGGCAGCCCAAGGCGCGCTGGGCCGAGGACGGCAAATTCCTTACCTCCTCGGGCATTTCGGCCGGCATGGACATGAGCCTTGCCGCCATCGCCCGGCTTGCCGGGCGCGAGGAGGCGGACGTGACGGCCCTGCGTGCCGAGTACGACTGGCATGACGATCCCGACTGGGATCCGTTCGCGGAGCATTACGGGTTGGTCTGAAACCGCACCTGAACGTCGGTCGGCCTGGCGTAGTAGGGTGAGGACGTGACAAGGACGTCGGCGCCGCTCGCGGCATAGGTGGCCGCGTTTTGTGCATTGACGCCGCCGGCAGCGGCGATGATCGGCCGCCCGTCCGGCCGCCGGGTGATGCCTTCGACGACCCGGCGGACGTCGTCGGGGGAGAATTTTTCCAATTGGATGACGTCGGCATGGGCTTCGGCTGCGGCAAGCGCCTCGGTGACCGTCGCGACCTCAATCATGATCGACTGTTCCGGTGCGTGCCGGCGTACGGTGGCGATCATGGCGACGAAATCCGACGGCTCGCCAAGGAATAGCCGATGCTCGGCGAAGAGCATGACGCTCTGGGAAAGGCCGAGACGGTGCACGTCGCCGCCGCCCGCGAGCACGGCCTTAACCGCCAGCTTCTTGGTGAACGGCACGGTCTTGCGGGTCGTCGCGACGCGGATGTCTGGTGCCGCCGTCCGCGCCGCCTCGACGATCCGGTTCGTTGCCGTGGCAACGCCCGAGGCCCATTCGACAACGACCTGGCCGGCCTTCCAGCCAGCGTGGAGGATGCCGGCCGGCCCCTTCGCCTCCAGGAGCAGCGACCCCGGCGCGGCGGTGAGCCCCGGGCGTTCCTGGAAGGTTACGGCGGCGCCGAGGTGCTCGAATATCCGTGCCGCTTCTTCAATGCCTGAGAGGATCAGCGGATCGCGGGCGTGAAAGGTGATCGACGCCGGTGTCGCTCCGAAACCGGCAAGGCGTGTGGTCAGATCGCCGTGACCGACGTCGTCTGCGATCAAGCGGTCTATTTCTTCCTCGGTGAGGCGAAAAGGGTCGAGCGTATTGTGCATGGTGGCGACCCTAGAGGGAAAATCGCAGGGAAGGAAATGCGGTAGTTTACTGACCGGTTTCCGGTCCGGCGGGCATCGGGCGGATGCCGGCATCATAACCCGGGGCGGCTCCTCATGCTCTGCGGCGTGACGGTATGCGAAATAAAAACGGCGGAGCCGAAGCCCCGCCGTTGGTGTATGTCTCAGGTGGTCTCCGGAAACCGCTTCGGGAAGCGCTCCGGGAGGCGTCGGGACAGACCCCGATCAGCCGGCCGCCGCCACGGCCCTCTTGGCCATCACGGTGACCAGATTGGCGCGGTACTCCGCCGAGCCGTGCATGTCGGACAGCATGTCGTCGGGTGAGACGGTCTCGCCGGCGACCGCATCTGGCGACCAGTTGGCCGCGAGCGCGGCTTCCATGCCGCCATGGCGGAAGACGCCTTCCGAACCCGCGCCGGTGACGGCGACGCGCACCGAGCCGTCGGCGAACTGGGCGACGAAGACGCCGCACATCGCATAGCGCGAGGCCGGGTTGGGGAACTTCGCGTAGCCCGCCTTCGCCGGCACCGGGAAGACGATCTTGGTGATGATCTCGTCCTCGTCGAGGGCGGTCTCAAAGAGTCCTTGGAAGTAATCGTCCGCGGCGATCTCCCGCTTGGAGGTGACGACCGTCGCGCCAAGCCCGAGGACGGCGGCGGGATAATCGGCTGCCGGGTCGTTGTTGGCGAGCGAGCCGCCCATCGTGCCCATGTGGCGCACGTGCGGATCGCCGATAAGGCCGGCGAGGGTGGCGAGCGCTGGAATGGCGCCCTTCACTGCCTCGGAGGTGGCGACGTCGGCATGTGCCGTCGCCGCCCCGATCGTCACCGTGCCACCCGCGACGCTGACACCCTTCAGCGCCTCGATGCGGCGGATGTCGATGACATCGGAGGGTGCGGCGAGCCGCTGCTTCATGGTCGGGATGAGGGTCTGGCCGCCGGCAAGGATCTTGCCGTCCTCGGCGGCACCGAGCTTGGCGACCGCGTCGTTGACGTCCGTTGCCCGGTGGTAATTGGTCTCGTACATGATGATTTCGTCCTTTTATCGCTCACGGGGCCGCCCGCGCGCCAAGCGCGAGCGGCGGGTCAGGCGGCGCTCAGGCCGAATGCAGAAGCGACCACACCTTCTGCGGCGTTGCCGGCATGTTCAGCGTGTTGTTGCCGATGGCGTCGGTGATGGCGTTGATCACTGCCGGCGGCGAGCCGATCGCGCCGGCCTCGCCGCAGCCCTTCATGCCGAGCGGATTGCCGGGGCAGACGGTCTTCGTCGTCATCACCTCGAAGGATGGCAGATCGTCGGCGCGCGGCATGGTGTAGTCCATGAAGGACGCAGTCAGGATCTGGCCGGAGTCCGGATCGTAGGCGCAGCCCTCCAGAAGCGCCTGGCCGATGCCCTGCGCGATGCCGCCGTGCACCTGCCCCTCGACGATCATCGGATTGATGATCGTGCCGAAGTCGTCGGCGGCGACGAACTGCACCACCTCGACCACGCCGGTGTCGGGATCGACCTCGACCTCGCAGACGTAGGTGCCGGCCGGGAAGGTGAAGTTGGAGGGATCGTAGAAGGCGCCCTCCTTCAGCCCCGGCTCCATGCCTTCGGGCAGGTTGTGCGCGGTGTAGGCGGCAAGGCAGACCTCGTGCCAGCCGAGCTTCTTGTCGGTGCCGGCGACCTTCACTTCGCCAGCCTCGATGACGATGTCGCCCTCCGAGGCCTCCATCAGATGTGCGGCGATCTTCTTGGCCTTGGCTTCCACCTTGTCGAGCGCCTTGACGATCGCCGACATGCCGACCGCGCCGGAGCGTGAGCCGTAGGTGCCCATGCCGAACTGCACCTTGTCGGTGTCGCCGTGGACGATCTGGACGTTGTCGACGGGAAGGCCGAAGCGGTCGTTGACGAGCTGGGCGAAGGTCGTCTCGTGGCCCTGGCCGTGGCTGTGCGAGCCGGTGAGGACCTCGATGGTGCCGACCGGATTGACCCGTACCTCCGCCGATTCCCAAAGGCCGACGCCGGCGCCGAGAGAGCCGACGGCCTGGCTCGGCGCGATGCCGCAGGCCTCGATGTAGCACGACAGGCCGAGACCCCTGAGCTTGCCGCGCGCCTTGGCCTCGTCGCGACGGGCCGGGAAGCCGTCGGCGTCGGCGGCCTTCAGCGCGGCATCGAGCGAGGCCTCGTAGTCGCCGGCGTCATAGGTCATGATGACAGGCGTCTGGTAGGGGAACTCGCGGATGAAGTTCTGCCGGCGCAGCGCGGCGGGCGGCACGTCGAGCTCGCGCGCCGCCGTCTCCACGATGCGCTCGAGGAGGTACGTCGCCTCCGGCCGGCCCGCGCCGCGATAGGCATCGACCGGCACCGTGTTGGTGTAGATCGCCTTCACGTTGCAGTGGATCGCCGGAATGACGTACTGGCCCGACAACAGCGTGGCGTAGAGATAGGTCGGCACCGAGGAGGAGAAGAGCGACATGTAAGCGCCGAAATTGGCCACCGTCTCGACCTTCAGGCCAAGCATCTTGTTGTCCGCGTCGAACGCGAGTTCGACGTGAGAGACATGGTCGCGGCCGTGCGCGTCGGTCATGAATGCTTCGGTGCGATCGGCCACCCACTTCACCGGAACGCCGGTGCGCTTGGAGGCCCACAGACAGACGATCTCTTCGGGGTAGATATAGATCTTGGAGCCGAAACCGCCGCCGACATCGGGCGCGATGACGCGCAGCTTGTGCTCTGGCGCCACATTGTAGAACGCGCTCATGACGAGCCGGGCGACATGCGGATTCTGGCTCGTGGTGTAGCAGGTGTAGTGGTCTTCCGCCGGGTCATAGATGCCGAGCGCGGCGCGCGGCTCCATGGCGTTGGGAACGAGCCGGTTGTTGACGATTTCCATCTTGGTGATGTGGGCGGCATTGGCGAACGCCTCGTCGACGGCGGCCTCGTCGCCGATCTCCCAGTCGTAGATCATGTTGCCGGGAGCTTCGGGGTGAAGCTGCGGCGCACCGTCGGCCATGGCCGAGACCGCGTCGGTGACGGCGTCGAGTTCCTCGAATTCGACCATCACGGCGTCGGCGGCATCGCGTGCCTGGGCGCGGGTTTCCGCAACGACGATCGCAATGGCCTGACCGACATGGCGCACGCGATCGGTGGCGAGCGCCGACCAGGCGCCCATGTTCATCGGCGAGCCGTCCTTGGAATGGATCATCCAGCCGCAGATGAGGTTGCCAATGCCGTCGGCCTGCAGCGCCTTGCCGTCGAGAATGCCGATGACGCCCGGCATGCCCTCAGCCGCCGAGGTGTCGACGGAGAGAACCTTGGCGTGCGCGTGCGGGCTCCTGACGAAGGCCGCGTGGCACATGCCGGGCACGACCATGTCGTCGGTGTAGCGGCCGCGGCCGGTGATGAAGCGCTTGTCCTCCTTGCGGACGACACGGGCGCCGATCCCTTCGATACCCATGGGATTTCCTCCTCGGGAAAAGTGATTGTCTGTTTTTGTTTTTTGAAATTATTCGGCGGCGACGGCGGGCGCCATTTCCTCCGACGCCGCTTTGATCGCCTTGACGATGTTGTGGTAGCCCGTGCAGCGACAGATGTTGCCCTCCAGCTCGTGCCGGATCGTCGCCTCGTCGAGCGGGCCGCCGTAGCGGGTGATCATGTCGATGGCGGCGACGATCATGCCCGGCGTGCAAAAGCCGCACTGCAGACCGTGATGCTCGCGGAACGCCGCCTGCACCGGGTGCAGTTCGTCGCCCTTGGCGATGCCTTCGATGGTGATCACTTCCGAGCCGTCGGCGGCGGCGGCCAGCATGGTGCAGGATTTGGCCGCCCGTCCGTCGACGAGCACCAGACAGGCGCCGCACTGCGAGGTGTCGCATCCGACGTGCGTGCCGGTCAGGCCGACGTCGTTGCGGATGAAGTCCACGAGAAGCGTCCGGTCCTCCACGGTGCGCGACACCGACCGGCCGTTGATCGTCATGGTCACTGAAGCCATCGACTGTTCCTCCTTGTTATGCGTCCGGAGCGAAATGCGCCCGAGTCGAGCGCATGCCGGCTCCTTTTCTTGGCTGAGCACCGACCGTGTCCGAAAAACTTTTCTGTTTTTTCGGGCCGGTACTCTGTCTGTAGCGGACGGAAAAACGCCCGCCCGCAATAGGCTTTTTATGTCCGGAATGGGCCGGTTCGGACACCTCTTTATCTTTCGGGTGCCTCTTGGCGGCGGTTGTCCGCCGGTCGTTCTCGCAGCCTGCGCCCGATCAGTTTTTCATCTGCATCAGGAGAAGCCCCATGATCACGAAGCCGAGGATCCACAGGCCCCAGACTATCGGGCCGCCGAGGAAGCTGCTTCGCGCGACCTCTTCCAGCTTTTCCTCGGTCTCTTCGACGGCCTGTTCGAAACCGACCTCGCGCAGTGCCGCGTCGGGTTCGGCGATGGCCTCGGCTTCCTTCTCGATCTCGTCGGCGCTCTCGTCTTCCTGTGGGCCGAGAACCTGGTCGCGGAAGTTGGAGAAGAACTCGTCTGCCATCTTCTTGGCCGTGGAATCGATGAGCCGCGAACCGAGTTGGGCGAGCTTGCCGCCGACCTGGGCGTGCGCATCGTATGTCAGCACCGTCTCCGCGCCGTCTTCGGCGAGATTGACATGGGCGCCGCCCTTGGCGAAGCCGGCGACGCCGCCCTTGCCCTCGCCGGTGATCGTATAGCCTTCCGAGGGGCGGATATCGGAGAGCGTCACATGGCCTTTGAACGTTGCCTTGACCGGTCCGACCTTGGTGACGACCGTCGCCGTCATCTCCGTATCGGAGACCTTTTCCAGTTCCTTGCAGCCCGGGATCGATGCCTCGAGCACGTCCGGATCGTTGAGCGCCTTCCAGACCGCGTCGCGCGAGGCGGCGATCCGGTATTCCCCTGTCATGTCCACGGTGTGGTTGACCTCCTGAACTCGTTTCCGTCCCCGTTTCACCCGTTCGGGTCCCGGTTCCTCCGGATCCGCCGTTCGCGATCCGTTCGCGACCGCGAAAAGGGCCGGAAAGGCGGGGTGAACGGACGGGGCCGGATATTCCGGTGTTTGTGCGGGGCCACAGAAAAGACTGCATCCCCGAACGGGCGAAAATCGGGCAACACCTGCCGCCCGTTATCCACAGATTGCCCTTTCCCGTTGTTTCCGGCAACCGGCATATAAGGAATTTTTCGCATCATACGGCTGGCATCGCCGCGCGACGAAGGGCTGTCGCTTGCGGCAATGATTGACCCGCTCCGTCCCGCCGGACTACTCGTATGTCCGGCGGGCCCCCGGGGGGCGTCGCCGGTCAGGATATGGGCAGGACATGGGAGAGGACGTCGTGAGCGAGACGAGTGCCGGGCGAAACGGCGGGCCGACCGGGGGGGGCTTGAGCGGGCACTGGCCGGCGATGCTGACCACAGATGGCTGGCAGGACTATCGTCTCCTCGACATGGGTCGAAACGAAAAGGGCGAGGGCGAGAAGCTCGAACGCTACGGCGACGTCACCGTCGTCAGGCCCGAGCCGCAGGCGCTCGGCCGCCGCCGCCTCGACGATGCCGTCTGGGATGCCGCCGACGCGATCTTCACCGGCGACACCGACGAGGAAGGACCGGGGCGCTGGCGCTTTTCGCGCAAGATGCCCGAGACCTGGCCGATCGCCTGTGGCCCCGTGCGCTTCCTCGGCCGTTTTACCTCGTTTCGCCATGTCGGCGTCTTTCCCGAGCAGATCGCTCACTGGATCTGGATGCGCGAGCGGATCAAGGCGGCGGGTCGCCCCGTCCGCATTCTCAATCTCTTCGGCTACACCGGCGTCGCCTCGCTGATGGCGGCGGAGGCCGGCGCCCATGTCACTCATGTCGATGCCTCCAAGAAGGCGATCGGCTGGGCACGCGAGAACCAGGCACTCGCCGGCCTGGAGGACAGGCCGATCCGCTGGATCTGCGACGACGCGGTGAAGTTCGTCGCCCGCGAGGGCCGGCGCGGCAATACTTATGACGGCATCATCCTCGATCCGCCCAAATACGGCCGCGGGCCGAAGGGCGAGATCTGGCACCTGTTCGAGAACCTGCCCGACATGCTTGCCCAATGCCGCGCCATCCTCGCCGGCGACGCGCTCTTCCTCACGCTGACCGCCTATTCCATCCGGGCCTCCTTCCTTTCCATCCATGAATTGATGATGGAGGAAATGGCCGGGCGCGGCGGGCGGGTCGATTCCGGCGAATTGGTGCTGACGGAGGAAAAGGGAAAGGGCGACGCTGGCGGCCGGGCGCTATCGACCTCGCTTTTCGCACGATGGAGCGCGGCATGAGCGGGCACGATCACGGCGACGATGATCGCAAGGAGACATGCCCCGATCCTGTCAGGCCCAGTCCTGTCAGGCCCAATCCTGTCAGGCCTGGCGTCGTCAAGAGCGTGACGAGCCTTGCCAATCCGACGGTAAAGGACATCCGCTCGCTGCAGCAGCGCAAATACCGGCGCGAGACTGGTCGATTCGTCGCCGAGGGGCTGAAGCTCGTCACCGACGCGGTGGAAGCCAATTGGCCGATTGAGATCTTCGTCCATGCCGACAAGGTCGGCAGCCAAGACGCCGTCGCCCGTGTGGCGGCGAAGGTGAAGGCGCGCGGCGGCCTCATCCTTCAGGTCTCCGAGGCCGTCCTTGCCAAGATGACCCATCGCGAGAACCCGCAGATGGTCATCGGCGTCTTCCGCCAGAAGACGCTCCGCCTCGATGACATCCATCCGGCGCGGACAACCGTCTGGGTGGCGCTCGAGGGCATCAAGGACCCTGGCAATCTCGGCACCGTTATCCGCACCGTCGATTCCGTCGGCGCCGCCGGCGTCATCCTCGTCGGCGATACCGTCGACCCGTTCTCGATCGAGACTGTGCGTGCCACCATGGGATCGATCTTTGCGGTGCCGATCGTGCGCGCCTCGGTGGAGGAGTTTCTCGCCTGGAAGGAAAGCTTCCCCGGCCCCGTCGTCGGCACCCATCTCGCCGGCGCCGTCGACTATCGCACCATCCCCTATCCCGAGCCGATGATCCTCCTGATGGGCAACGAGCAGTCCGGTCTGCTGCGGCCCATTGCGGAGGCCTGCGACCATCTCGTCAAGATCCCGATGGCGGGCAAGGCCGATTCGCTCAACCTCGCGGTCTCCACCGGCATCATGCTCTACGAGATCCGCCGCGAGCGTCTGGTCCTGTGAACGCCGCCGCGCGCGGTGGAAAGGGCCGCTTCTGTTGCTGAATGGTGACGCCGTCGCGCATTTTTGTCGGAAATACGCGCAAGTGTGATATCGCCCGTTGCCGGTTTCGCGGGCCTTGGGTAACCAGACGACAAGGGAATGTGGCAGCTTGACGCGGGGCGTCGGATGTCCTGCCCGGTTCCATCGGTTCCATTGAGAATGCGGGTTTGGGAATGACGTCTCGTTTCGACCGTTTGCCGGAGATCGTCCGGACGCTTTTCGCTCCCGCCGTCCGTCGGGGCCTTGCCGTCGCGCTTGTCGGCGGGGTGGCTGCGGGCTGTGTCACCAGCGCCTACAGCCCGAGCGCTGTCAGCCTGTCGAGCCATGGCGAGATGTATGCTGCGGTCACCGACGAGGAGCGGACTATCCCGCCGGTCAACCTGAGGCGCACCGATCCGCGCTACCTGCGCCAGCTCGTTGATTACAAGACCGAGGAAAAGCCCGGCACGCTGATCGTCGATACCAAGCATCGCTTCGTCTACCTTGTTCTGCGCGACGGCAAGGCGCTGCGCTACGGCGTCGCCATCGGCAAGGCGGGCTTCGCCTGGCAGGGCCGCGCCTATGTTGGCTGGAAACAGAAATGGCCGCGCTGGTATCCGCCCAAGGAAATGATCGCGCGCAAGCCGGAACTCGCCAAGTACAAGGACGGCATGGATTCCGGCCTGAAGAATCCGCTCGGCGCCCGCGCCCTCTACATCTATCAGAACGGCCGCGATACGCTCTATCGCCTGCATGGCACCAACCAGCCGTCCTCGATCGGCCGTGCCGCATCATCCGGCTGCGTCCGGCTCTTCAATCAGGACATCATCGACCTCTACGACCGCGTGCCGGAAAAGACCCCGATCGTTGTGCTCTGAAGCTGTCGCTGACGGTTTCTCGCTCGCGGGCAGGTCCGCGCCAACCAGCCCAAGCCCACCTGTTTGCGCAACCAAGACCGCGCGTGGCAAGGGGCTAATCCTCAGGCTTCTCCTTTCGGTCGTCCGGCGATTGTCGACGCCACCACAGAAGTTCGCCTTTCAGGAAGGCGGCGGCGAGGTCGTTTTGCGGAACCTCGAAAAACTGGCTCGAGGTCGCCCGCTCCTTGATGCGTCCGCGATTGAGGAAGATCACCTCGTCGGCGAGGCGGCGCGCCTGGTTGAGGTCGTGGCTGGTCATGATGATGCGCACACCGGCCGCGGCGGCTTCCTCAATGAGGTCCTCGACGAGATGGGTCGTTGCCGGATCGAGATTCGCCGTCGGCTCGTCGAGGAACAGCACCCTGGGCTCGACTGAGAGGGCGCGGGCGATCGCCAGCCGCTGCTGCTCGCCAAAGGAGAGCGCGCGGGCAGGCGTCATGGCGAGTCGGCCGAGCCCGGTCCGTTTGAGGACGGCCTTGGCGCGTTCGTGCCGCTCGCTCGCGGGGATGCCGTGAATCTTGAGCGCGAATTCGATGTTCTGCAGGGCGTTTCGGCGTAGCAGGACCGGCCGCTGGAACACCATCGCCTGCGCGCGGCGGACCGATTCAGGATCGCCGTCGAGCGCCCAGTGTACGCGGCCCGAATCCGGCATGACGAGGCCGTGGGCGACTTGCAGGAAAAGGCTTTTTCCTGCGCCGTTCGGCCCGATGATAAGCGTTTTGGAAACGTCGGCATCGAAGCGACAGTCGATATCCTTGAGGACGCGCTTGCCGCCCCGCTCCAGCGAAACGTTCTCCAGCACCAGCGGCAGGACATCGGCCGTCTGTTTCACGGGCCCCCCTTTGCTTCGCCGACGAGGTGGACGCCGTGGACGGCGATGTTGATGGCGAACAACAGCGGGATGGTGCCGAGGCCGAGCGCAAGCGCCGGCCCGGAAACTCCGCAAGCGCCAGTAGGGTGCCACAGGGCATGCCGGTGAGCGTCGCGATTCCGACCGCCGACGGGCCGATGCGCAAAGACATCAGGATGATTTCCGCCAACCGCATGATCCGTGCCGGCGATCATCCGCACCGCTTTCCGCGCATTGTGTCTTCCCTTCGAGCCGGTCCCCTCCGGCGGTCGGCGGCGTTGCACAGGGTTCAGCCCGGCATCCTGTCCATGACCTGACGACGCCCGCGTTAGGTGTCGTCGTTTTCGCCGTGCCCGGCCGATCTGTTCTCCGCCCGCTGGCGCAGGTAGTCGTCGGTCGTGCGCGTTTTCGGCCTCGGCCCGGCCGCGAACGGGTCGCTGACCGCTTCCGCCATGTCGATCACGCGGCAGTCGGAACACATTTTCAGTCGGTTGAGGGCGTCTGCATCCGCAAACATTGCATGTCCCGCCATTCTGGCGACGATCGCATCGATCGTCGAGGTCGTTCCGAAGGGTTTGCCGCAGCGGATGCATTCAAAGGGCTGGTCTTCCTTCATCGTGCGCGGCGAGCGCGCTTCGCCGGTGAAGGTAATGCGGGGGGACAGCGTGATTGCATCCTCCGGGCAGGTGCGCGCGCACAGTCCGCATTGCACGCAGGCCTCTTCGAGGAACGACAGGCGCGGGAAGTCCGGATTGTCCTTCAGCGCGGCCGCCGGACAGGCGCCGACGCAGGCAAGGCAGAGCGTGCATGCCTCGCCGTCGACCGCGATCGTGCCGAACGGTGAGCCGTCCGGCAGCACGATGGCGTCTACCGGCGCCGGCGCCGCCTTGTGGAGTGCGGCGAGCGACAGCCGCATCAGCGCGCGCTTGGATCCTGCCGGCGTGAAGCCCTGGGGTCGCGCCGCCGGCTCGCCGACCTCGGCCGCCAGTGCCCGGATGCGGTCGCCAAGGGCGTCGGGGTCGCGCTCGTCCAGAAGGATGATACCGCCATCGTCGTAGCCGAGGCCGGAAAGGATGCTGCGCGCCATCCGGTCCGCCTCGCCGAGCGTGTCGGTTTCATTGGCGCCGCCGGGCGGCACCAGTACGAGGGTTCGGCAAGCGCCGAAGACGCGCGCGGCGAGCGCGGTATCGAGGCCCCAGCGGGTCACGGCATTGAGTGCGAAGGGAATGACGTTCGCCGGCAGTCCGGCGCCGAAGTCGGCGATGGCGTCGATCATCGCCTCACCGTCATCCGAGTTGTGAAGCAACAGCACCGGACGGGTGCCGCCGGCCCGGGCATAGGCGCCGAGGAGTGCGGAAAGCCGCCGCGCGATCGCCGCATCGTCGGGCATGGTGTAATGCGCCGCGCCGGTCGGGCAGACGCTGGCACAATTGCCGCAGCCCTCGCAGATGCCGGGATCGATGGCGACCGTATCCCCCGCTGGCACGATCGCGCCGGTGGGACAGACGTCCAGGCAGCGCGAGCAGCCGACAATGCCGGAGCGCGCATGGGCGCAGATCGAAGCGCGGAAGTCGACATAGCGCGGCTTTTCGAAGGTGCCGACAAGGTCGGTGATATCGAACAGCGCCCGGGCGATAGCCGCCGGGTCGCGTGGGTCGGGGCGGAAGTAGCCGCTGCGCTTTTCATGGGCCGAAAAGAGCGGCGTGCCGCCGCTGAGGTCGAGGATGATGTCGGCCCGCGACGTGCCGACCTCCGGCGAAGGGGGAAGGAAGCGCAGGGTGCCGCGCGACGATGGGTCGGCGGCTGCGAAATCGGCAATCTTGAGGGTAAAGTCGGCGAATGACCCTTGCGCCGTGATCCCGCCGCCGTGGAAAACGGGAAAATCGGCAATGCGCGGCGCGAAGGGCCGCTCGTCGCCGACGAGGACGAGCGTGACGTCAAGCCGGTCCGCAAGGCGTGCCGCGGCTCCCATCGCGACATCGTCGCGGCCGAGGACCAGCACCACGCCCTCGCTTTCCAGTGTCAGCGCCTGCGGCCCGTCGATGGCGAGCGTGGCCTCCGCGATCAACGCTGCCATCTTCGGTGCCGCGCTCGCGCCCTCACGCGACCAGCCGGCCTTCTCGCGGATATTGACAAAGCTCAGGTCGGTCCGGAACGGACTGTCTTCGGCAACGTCTAGAAATAGAGGTGCTTCCTGCGTGCAGCAGACAAGGAGCGAATCGGCGCTCTCCATGAGGCCCTCGAAACGAGCGATCTGCCGGCGACAGAGCTCACTCGCCGGCGCTTCGAGCGGCGTGCCAACCGCGTCCCCGATCGCGTCGCAATCAAGCGGGATCGAGCCGTTACAGGTGCAGGAGATGATTGCCAAGCCCTTGTTTTCCTTTGTTGGTCTCTGTCGTTTCCAGGCCCTTCGCGCCTCGTTTGAGCGCGTTGTCCGGCTCTTATTCGCGAACGCGCATATTGCGTTCACTTGCCCGCTATATGCAAGATGGGAAGACAAGGACAAGCTCGGGGTGACAGAGATGAGTGCCGATGCGGAGATGCCGGTCGGCATCGTTCTGGAGAAACGGGAAAGCAACAATCCCTGGCTTGATGCCGTGTGGCAACCCGTCGCCGTGATCCCGCATGCACCCGAGATCGAGATGCCGCGCGTGCTGGTCGAGGGCGATGGATTCCGTCAGGTGGAAGCCGCGACGCTGCCGCTGCGGCTCTATCGCAGCGATACGGAGGGCTACGTGGTCAACCTGTCGCAGAGCGAACATGTGGTCTATGTCGTCTGTCGTGCCGACGACGAGGCGGAAAGCGGCATGACGCCGTTCATCGCCACGGTCTGCCCCTTCGAGGCCTCGGCCTATTCGGAAAGCGGCGAGGAAGTGGTGAACGGTGTGCCGATGCCGGCTGAGGTCGAGGCGTGGCTGACGTCCTTCGTCGGCGCCCATCATGTCGATGAGCCCTTTGTGAAACGCAAGAACAAGCGGCATCGCGTGGAGAAGGTCTTCACCCGGCCGCGCGGCCGTTTCGGTCCCGACGTGTCGCGCGACTGACTGCGGAAACGATGCAGACCCCGGGTCCGGACACGATACCGGCCGTGATCAAGGAGCGCGGAATGAAGGACAACGGCGGATCTCTGGACGACGCGCTGTCGCGCTGGTCGCGCCGCAAGGCCGATGCGCGCCGGTCCGCGGGGAAGGCCGGTCGAAGGGGCCGCGCCGCGCCGCAGGCGGCACCCGATCCCGATCCTCTGCCCGCCGCCGGAGGCGCTTCGATTGAAACATCGCGGCAGGATCCCGCCATGCCGCCGGCCGGTGGCCGGGGGAGCGACGAACGTGCCAATGCGCCCCATGACGCCTCCCGTGGCGTCCATGGCGATGCTCCCGGCCATGATCCCGATCGGCCGCTCGATGAGGCGGAAGCGCGCGCGATGGCCGAGGATCTCGGCCTGCCGCCGCTGGAGGACCTGACCGCGGCTTCCGACTATCGAGGTTTCCTTGAAAAGGGTGTGCCCGCTGCGCTCTCACGCGCTGCGCTGAGGACGCTGTGGGCGAGCGATCCCGTACTCGCCAATCTCGATCGTCTCAACGAATACGATGAGGACTACCGCGCGCTGAACGCCGCCCACGAGACCGTCACGACCGCCTATCGCGTCGGCAAGGGATTCCTTGAGCCCGATTCCTCCCCCGAAGACGGTCCCGAGGTCGAATCCGTTCCGGCGCCGTCGTCGCAGGACGCCGGGGAGGACGGCTCTTTCGAGGGGGCGGCCGATTCGGAGTGGAGGACCGCGCCGGCCGGAGATACGCCGCAGGAAACCGAAATCGCGGTGAATGGCGCCGACCTGGAAGCGGATGCCGAAGACGCCGGAGAGCACGATGGCAGCCACCCCATCGCAGACAACGGCCGGTCGTGATTTTTTGCTTGAATAACGCAAAAGTTGATATGATTTCTGATAGATTTCTATCTATTTCCAATAGAGCATAAGTACGGATGCGTAAAAGAAGAATATTGAACAGATTTGCATTGAAGATGTTCTGAATGACGGGTTGCGAGAATTGGTAGATGGTCTTTCGGATTATGTTGCGCTGCAGAACAGGTAAAAGATGCGACACTATTGTCAGGAGTAGCCGGTCGGCGCTATAAATCCCTTGGAGGAGAGGCCTGCATGAAAGACGGTCGCAAGATCGCAGACGACGCCCGGAACGCCCCGAAGGTCCCCCGCGTGGAAGCGGGACCGGAAGCCGGAAGTGCGCCCGAAGGACATACGCCTGAAGAACTGGCTTCCGAGCGACTCGGCCCCGCGGTCGACCTCGCCGAGGAGGATGCTCTTCGGGCGCGGCTCTACGCGTTTCTTGCGCGCGCCCTTGGTGCGGCGCCTGACGCGGACTTTCTCATGCTTCTCAAGGGACTCCACGCCGACGAGACGCCGCTCGGCCGGGCGTTTGGCGCCATCGCCGACGCGGCCCGGGATCTTACTGTGGAGGATGCGGAGGATGAATACACCCGTCTCTTCTACGGCATGGGGCAGGGCGGCGAGGTGCTACCCTATGCCTCCTATTACCTGACCGGAAATCTCAACGACCGCCCGCTTGTCCGCCTTCGCACCGACATGGAGCGCCTCGGCATTGCCCACGCCGGGCTTAACGGCGAGCCGGAAGACCATATTGCCTACATGATGGAGATGATGCACGGGCTCGTGCTCGGCTCGTTCACCGGTGCGCCGGCCGACCTGGGGACGCAGATGGCGTTTTTCTCCACCCATCTGGCACCCTGGGCGGGCGATTTTCTGTCCGACCTGAAGGCGGCGCAGTCGGCCCGCTTGTACCGTGCCGTTGCCGACCTCGGCACGGCATTCCTGACAATCGAGGGCGACGCCTTCGTCATGGCGGCATGACGGCCCGAAGGCCCGGAAACCGAGAGACCCGAAAGATCGAGAGGAAGACCATGACGGACATGACCACCAGACCGCACGATCCGAGCCGGCGAGACTTCCTTCGCAACACCGCCACGGCGGTGGGTGCGGCCGGTGGCGCTGCCGTCGCGCTGGCGACGGGAAGCGCCGAAGCGGCCGAGCCGGCGCCCCGCGCGGATGGTTCGGTCGGCTATCACGAGACCGATCACATCCGCACCTATTACGAACTGGCGAAGTTCTGACCGCCGCCCGAAGGGGCGGTGCGGACGAGCCACGGACAGATATCCGGCGCGGCAGGACCGGGCGTACCCTCGAAGAACGAAGGGACGCCGCGGGGGGAAGCGCAGAACGAGGAGAACGATGATGCTGACGAAGAAAACGGGCGGCACCGCAGGGCGGTCGAAGCTCAGGACGGTGCTCTCCGCCGTCAACGGAACCGGCATGGACCGGCGAACCTTCCTCACCCGCTCGGGTCTGACCGCCGGCGGCGCAGCCCTCGCCTCCACCGTGCCACTCGGCATGGTGAAAAAGGCCGAGGCTGCGGAATCGGCGCCCGCTTTCGGCAAGGACGTGAAGAAAGTCAAATCCATCTGCACCCACTGTTCCGTCGGCTGCACGGTCATCGCCGAAGTGGAAAAGGGCGTCTGGATTGGCCAGGAGCCGGGCTTCGACAGCCCGATCAACCTCGGCGCCCATTGCGCCAAGGGCGCGGCGGTGCGCGAGCACACCCACGGAGAGCGCCGGCTGAAATATCCCATGAAGCTGGAAGGCGGCAAGTGGAAGCGCATCTCGTGGGAAGATGCCATCAATGAGGTTGGCGACAAGATCCTCGACATTCGCGAGAAGTCCGGCCCGGATTCGGTCTACTGGCTCGGCTCGGCCAAGTTCAGCAACGAACAGGCCTATCTCTTCCGCAAGTTCTACGCCTTCTGGGGCTCCAACAACGGCGATCATCAGGCGCGGATCTGTCACTCGACGACGGTTGCCGGCGTGGCCAATACCTGGGGCTACGGCGCGATGACCAACTCCTACAACGACATGCACAATTCGCGTGCGATGTTCCTCATCGGCTCCAATCCGGCCGAGGCGCATCCGGTCGCCGTGCAACATATCCTCAAGGCCAAGGAGCAGAACAACGCGGCGCTGATCGTCGTCGACCCGCGCTTCACCCGCATCGCCGCCCACGCCGACGAATACGTCCGCATGCGGCCGGGTACCGACGTCGCGCTCGTCTGGGGCCTGCTCTGGCACATTTTCGAGAACAATTGGGAAGACCAGGAATTCATCCGCCAGCGCGTCTGGGGTCTCGACCGCATCCGCGCCGAAGTCGCCAAGTGGACACCGGAGGAGACCGAGCGTGTCACCGGCGTTCCCGGCGAGCAGCTCCGCCGCGTCGCGCGCACGCTGGCCAGCAACAAGCCGGGCACCGTGGTGTGGTGCATGGGCGGCACCCAGCACACCAACGGCAACAACAACACCCGCGCCTACTGCATCCTGCAACTGGCGCTGGGCAACATGGGCGTCGCCGGCGGCGGCACCAACATCTTCCGCGGCCACGACAACGTCCAGGGCGCCACCGACATGTGCGTGCTCTCCCACAGTCTGCCGGGCTACTACGGCCTGTCGACAGGCGCCTGGAAGCACTGGGCCCGCGTCTGGCAGGTCGATTATGAATGGCTGAAGGGGCGTTTCGCTTCCCAGGACCTGATGGAATCGAAAGGCATCCCGGTGTCGCGCTGGATCGACGGTGTCCTCGAAGACCCCGCCAACATCGATCAGCCCAACAATCTGCGCGCCATGGTGCTGTGGGGTCACGCGGTCAATTCGCAGACCCGCCTGCCGGAGATGAAGAAGGCGATGGAGAAGCTCGACCTGATGGTCGTGATCGACCCGGTGCCGACCTTCGCTTCCATTATTCCCGACCGCGAGGACGGCGTATACGTTCTGCCGGCCTGCACCCAGTTCGAGACTTACGGCTCGGTGACCGCCTCCAACCGCTCCCTCCAGTGGCGCGACAAGGTCGTCGACCCGATCTTCGAATCGAAGCCTGACCACGAGATCATGTATCACTTCGCCAAGAAGTTCGGTTTCGAGAAGGAGATGTTTAACCAGGTCCGTGTCGAGGGCGACGAACCCGTCATCGAGGACATCACCCGCGAGTTCAACAAGGGGTTGTGGACCATCGGCTACACCGGCCAATCGCCGGAGCGGCTGAAGATGCACATGGCCAACCAGTTCACCTTCGATCGCACCACCTTGAAGGCGAACGGCGGCCCTGCCGACGGTGACTATTACGGCCTGCCATGGCCGTGCTGGGGTACGGCGGAGATGAAGCATCCGGGAACCCCGCTTCTCTACGATACGTCGAAACCGGTGGCTGAGGGCGGTCTCACCTTCCGCGCCCGCTTCGGTGTCGAACATGACGGCGAGAACCTTCTTGCCGACGGCTCCTATTCGGCAGGTTCGGAACTGACCGACGGCTATCCCGAGTTCACCATGGCGATGCTGAAGAAGCTCGGCTGGGACACGGATCTGACCGACGACGAGCGTAAGGCCATCGAAGCCGTCGCCGGCGACAAGACCAACTGGAAGACGGATCTCTCCGGCGGCATACAGCGGGTCGCGATCAAGCACGGCTGCGCGCCTTTCGGCAATGCCAAGGCCCGCGCGGTGGTCTGGACCTTCCCCGATCCGGTGCCGATCCATCGCGAACCGCTCTACACGCCGCGGCGCGATCTGGTCGCCGATTATCCGACCTATGCCGACACCAGGGCCTATCGCCTGCCGACGCTCTACGCGTCCATTCAGGAGAAGGACTATTCGGTCGACTTCCCGACCATCCTGACGTCCGGTCGACTGGTGGAATACGAGGGCGGCGGCGACGAGTCCCGCTCCAACAAGTGGCTGGCGGAACTGCAGCAGCACATGTTCTGCGAGATCAATCCGCGCGACGCCAACGACCACGGCATTCGCGATGGCGCCATGCTCTGGGTCCACAGCCCGGAGGGCGGCAAGGCCTACGTCAAGGCGCTGGTGACCGAGCGGGTCGCCCCCGGCGTCGTCTTCATGCCGTTCCATTTCGGCGGCTTCTGGCAAGGTAAGGATCTGAGGGACAAGTACCCCGAGAACACCTCGCCCTGGGTGCTCGGCGAAGCATCCAACATGGTCGGCACCTACGGCTATGACTCGGTGACGCAAATGCAGGAAACCAAGGCAACGCTCTGCCGCATCGAGGCGGCCTGAGGCGCGGGAGGATAACGACATGGCACGAATGAAATTTCTCTGCGACGCCGAACGCTGCATCGAGTGCAACGCCTGCGTTACCGCCTGCAAGAATGAGAACGAGGTGCCCTGGGGCATCAACCGCCGCCGGGTGGTGACGATCAACGGCGGCAAGCCGGGCGAGCGGTCGGTCTCGGTCGCCTGCATGCACTGTTCCGATGCGCCCTGCATCGCCGTGTGTCCGGTCGACTGCATCTACCACACCGATCAGGGCGTGGTTCTGCATTCCAAGGACCTTTGCATCGGTTGCGGCTACTGCTTCTTTGCCTGTCCGTTCGGTGCGCCGCAGTATCCTCAGGGCGGCAGTTTCGGCAGCCGAGGCAAGATGGACAAATGCACCTTCTGCAACGGCGGACCGGAAGCGGACAATTCCGCGGCCGAATTCACCAAATACGGCCGTAACCGGCTCGCCGAAGGCAAGCTCCCCCTGTGCGCGGAAATGTGCTCCACCAAGGCACTGCTTGCCGGCGACGGCAATGTGATCTCCGATATCTTCCGCGAGCGCATCGTTGCCCGCGGCTTCGGGTCGGGTGCTTGGGGCTGGGGTACGGCCTACGAAAAGAAGGTGCCGCGCTGACGGGTCACTGGCGAACACCGGAGATCCCGCGCGGTCAACCGGTGAGGACAGACTTTCGGAAACGGAAAAACGCCCGGCGAGAGATCGCCGGGCGTTTTTCATGGTCGAGGGGGAGGAAGGCAAAAGGAGAGTATGCGGCTCGCTCTGGTGCCCGAACAGGAGGCAAGGATCGTGGCGATCTCAGGCCGTGTTTCTGCGTGCGCCCGAAAACGGGTTGCCGTGGAACTGTTCGATGAAGGCGAGGGCCTCCTCCTGCGGCCCCGGGCGGGCGAAGAAATAGCCCTGCGCTTCCGAGCAGCCCTGCCGTTTCAGATAGGCGAGTTGCGCCGCCGTCTCCACGCCCTCCGCCGTCGTTGCGATGTTGAGGGTCTGGCACAGGCCGGTGACGGCGCGGATAATCGCCTTGCTGTCCTCGCTGGTCTCCAGATCGCGGACGAATGACTGGTCGATCTTGACCTTGTCAAAGGAGAACTTGCGCAGGTAGCTGAGGCTGGAATAACCGGTGCCGAAATCGTCCATGACGATCCTGACGCCGCTTTCCTTGAGCTGATGCAGCGTTTCGAGCGTCGCCTGCGTGTCCTGCAGCAGGATGCCCTCGGTGATTTCCAGTTCCAGCCGGTTCGGGCGCAGGCCCGACATGCCGAGGGCGGCGACGACGTCGAGGTCGATCGCGCGGGTACGGAACTGGACCGGAGAGAGGTTTACCGACACGCAGATGTCGTCCGGCCATGACGCCGCGTCGATGCAGGCCTGCTTCAGGACATGGGCGCCGAGGCGGCCGATGAGTCCGGTCTCCTCCGCCATGGGGATGAACATGGCCGGCGAGATCATGCCGCGTTCGGGATGCCGCCAGCGCAAGAGCGCCTCGAAGCAGCCGACGCGGTTCGACTTCAGCGTTACCAGCGGCTGGTAGTGCACCTCCATCTGCTGGTCGTCGATCGCCCGGCGCAGGTCGAGCTCGAGCTGACGCCGTTCCTTCATGAAGGAATCCATTTCTTCCTTGAAGAAGCGATGAATGGCGCGTCCATCGTTCTTGGCCCGGAAAAGCGCCATGTCGGAGTCCTTCATCAGCAGGAAGGCATCGCCGCCGTCGGCAGGCGCCATGGAAATGCCGATCGAGGCGCTGATCGTCACCGTGTCATCGCCGACGGCGAACGCCTCGCCGAGCCGTTCGATGATCGCCCGCGCCTGGTTGGCGACCGCTGTCGGCGTCGCGTTGGTGGTGATGACGACGGCGAATTCGTCGCCGCCGAGCCGGGCAACGATATCCTGCCGGTTGGTGAGTGCCGTCAACCGCTCGCCGACGGCGACGAGAACCTGATCGCCGACCGGATGGCCGAAGGTGTCGTTCACGGCCTTGAAGCTGTCGAGGCCGATGATCAGCACGGCGAGTTCCTCGCCAGCCTGCAGGCGGGACAGAAGGTCGCTCAGCTGCTGAGTGAAATACGTCCGGTTGGCAAGACCCGTCAGGCTGTCGTGATGAACCAGATGCTCGATCTCGGCCTGCGCGCGCCGGCGTTCCGTCACGTCTTCATGAAGAACCACCGCGCCGCCGTCGCTGGTCGGCGCTGTGGTGACGATGATGTTGCGCCCGTCGCTCAGTGTCCGGTCTTCCTGGTTGACCCAGCCGTCCAGCACCATGCGGCGATTGGATGACATGACAAGGGCACAGGTCGCCTTTTCCAGCGTCGCCGTGGAAATGTCGGCTTGATCGCCGACGGCCGCTTCGGTGACTGAACCCGCGCTCTCCAGACCGTACATGGAAAGGAACTGCGAATTGACGATGAGTAGCTTGCCGGCGGCGTCGGTCATGTACAGACCCTGGGGCATGCTTTCGACCGCCGCGACGAGGCGGGCGCTCTGGCGCTTGAGCCTGGCGCGCGATTCGTCGATAAGCTGGCAGTGCGCCGGTGTCGGGGGATCGAACGGTTCCGTGGCCCTGCACGAACGTGTTCCGACCTCATCCTGGGTCTCGGCGAGTTGACACGGAGGCGATCCGCTGGCGTCGTCATCGCGTCGGATTTTCTCCACCGCACGTGCCGGTGCCTCGATCGGCCTGACGACCCGCCAGATGAGGAAAGCGGCGAGGGTCGTCAGGAACGTGATTGTCCCAACAAGGATTACAGCGAACGTCGTCCGCACCTGAGGCAGGAATTTTTTCAGCGTTGCCTTCAGCGCCAGGTTGCGATCCTTGGCCTTTTCGAGCACGCCCCGAAGCGCCTCGGCAAACCGCCGCTCGGCCTCGCCAAGCGTTTTTATTTCCTGGTTCAGGTTCTGTTCGGTCGCATTGAGCTTGCGGAAGACCGCGATCAGTCCGTCGGGTTTGATGACGTCCGATTTGGTCTGCTCAAGCAGGGGCACCAGAAGGCCGACCTGTCCGGCATAGCCGAGCTGCTCCAGTCGCGGCTTGAGTTCGTCCAATCGTCTGGTGATCCTGTCCAGCGTGGCTGCAATCTGCGCCAGATGGGCGTCCAGTACCGCGGGATCCGCGCTCGCCGACTGGAACATCATCGCGCGACGCAAGGTGCCCACGTCCTCTCCCAGGGCGTGGAGAAGTCTTGCCACCGGCCATTTCTGGACCTGGTTCCGCCAGATCGGTTCATTGACCTCGCGTGTCGATCGGCTTTCGAGCTGCAGCGCGATCCGGGAGGGCTCGCCTTCGATCGACAGCGATTGGTCGATGGAGGTGAACATGGCCTCAAGAAGTCGGATCACCCGGCCGCTGTTCGCCAGGGTTCTCGCCTGAAGGAGGTCGAGCCTTTCGGCCGCTTCCTTGCGTTCCATGCACAAGAGATGGGCTCGCATGCTCGATTCCAGATACCGGTGCGCGCCGGAACTGATCTGCTCGGCATAGCGAATGAGGCCGGCGTTGCGCGCACGCTCCGCCAGCGTCCCGAAATCCATCAGGTTCACGCGCCAGGAATCGCCGCTGTCAGCCTTGTCGAGGTTTTCTGCCGGCAGATGGCCGCCGTGACAGGTGTAGATGTGCGTGCGCAAGCGAGAGGACCACGTGTGCTCCGCAACCGCGGCCCGCAACGCATTCTCCAGCATCGGCGAACTGACCATTGCGTAGCGTTTACCAAGCGAGAGGATGGCGTTGGACCGGTTCTGGATCAGCAGGATCGCGCCCGTCACGCATGCCACGCAGACGATGGTATAGAGCATGAAGATGCGGCTCAGGCGACCATGCCGGAAGACATCCATGATCATGGCGATACCCTCCCGCCGCCGCCGACAACGGTTCCGGCGCCGCCGACCGGCGGCTCCTTCGGTATGCCAGGGTGAGTGGCTGAGGCGAATTCCGTTATGCATGCAGAAATATGAATGCTTCGCAACTTACAGATGTGTAAGTCATTGAGGCGGAAAATGCCGGCTGGGCTCGTCAGCATACAGTTATTATCCGTATTTCATGCTATTTCGTTTAAATATAAAGCCGATTTCTTAGGAAGAGATGAATCCCTTCCTTGAAGGTATTCGCAAGACGTGGCGGTTAATAAGGAGAATTGCTAATTTGTCGAAGGTTTCGTTACGTAATTAGCAAATTACGTAGTGGAACTTCGTGCAGGCTCTGCCGGTGCCGAAATGCCGCTGCCGGAATGCCGGTAGCGGTGCCGGAAGGTTCGGAAAGGGCGATCTGGTCCGCGTTGAAATGAAGAAGAGACTTGCGGTTTTTCAGGTGTTCGCCGCGATCACGGTCCCAGGACCGTAAGGGCCACGGAAGCGACAAGCAGGATGGCGAAAAGGATGTTCGCGGCCCGTCCGATGACGGGATTGGTAAGGACCCGCGAGAACGCCGCGCCGAAGGCGAGCCAGATCGTATTGACGATCACGATGACGGCGCCGAGTGCGGCAAGTTTGGCGCCTGTATCGATGGCGACGTCGTCTGCGATCGTATGGCTGGCATAGACCGCGCCGATCGCCGCGAAGGCCTTGGGATTGGCGATGGCGAGGGTGAAGCCGGGAGCGAAGGACGGCGCGCGCGCCTTACCGGTGGCGATCCGGCCAACCGGCGCGGTCGCGATCTTTTCGGCAAGATAGAGAATGTAGATGACGGCGGCGATCGTCACCACGACCGGCAATGCCGGATGGGCGGTGACGAGTGCCGTGACGCCGGCCGCTGTCATGAGGAGAACCGCCGTTGTCCCCAGGATGATCCCGGCGAGATAGCCAAGGCTGGCACGAAAGCCGAAGGCGGTGCCGAGGCCGGCCAGGCTGAGCGTCGCCGGACCCGGGCTCCCCATCAGAGGAAAGGCCGCGAGCCACACAAGGAGAAGGTCATTCGCCATAGGCGAGACCGGCACGCGGCGCCTCGCGCTCGCGCACCAGCAGATGCGCGAGCGCGGACAGGATGCCGAGGACGATGGCAAGATACCAGACCTGATCGTAGCTGGCGTAGCGGTCGAAGGCCATGCCGCCGAGCCAGACGCCGGCGAAGCTGCCGAGCTGGTGGCTGAGGAAGACGAAGCCGAAAAGTGTTCCCATGGCCCTTGGTCCGAACATCGTCAGGACGAGCGCGCTCGTCAGCGGTACGGTGGAGAGCCAGAGCCCGCCCATGACCAGGGCGAAAATCACCACCGAGGTCGGCGTCACGGGCAATGTGATGAAGACGAGAATCGCGACGGCCCTGAGGGCGTAGATAGCGGCGAGCACATAGGGCTTTGGGAAGATCGAGCCGAGGCGCGAGGCGGCGAGCGTGCCGAAGATGTTGGCGAGGCCGGCAATCGCCAGCGCCTGGAGGCCGAGCGCCCGCAATTCTGCCGCCGATGCCGAGGAGACGCAGAAGTTCTGAACGTAGTTCGGCAGATGCGCGGTGATGAAGGCCAGGTGGAAGCCGCAGACGAAGAAGCCTGCGCTGAGGAGCGTATAGCTGGAATGACCGAAAGCCCGCCGGACAGTGCGGCCGATGGCGACGTCGTCGTCACCCGACGCAGGCGCGGCGGTCTTCACCTTCAGGAGCGGGATGCACAGCGCCATCGGCAACAATGTTGCGGCGATCACGACGAGCGTCATGCGCCAGTCGAGCCATTCGGTGAGCCATGACGTCAGCAGCGGCAGGACGACCTGGCCGGCGGACCCGATCGCCGAGGCGATTCCAAGATACGCGCTGCGCTTCTCCGGCGGAGCAGCCCGGCCGACGACGGCGAGCACCGTGCCGAAGGCCGTTCCCGAAACGCCCATGCCGACGAAGACGCCGGCGCCCAGATGCTGGGCAAGCGGCGTGGTGCCGACGACAGAGATCGCCATGCCCACGACGTAGCAAAGAAAGCCGAGCCACAGCGCCCGCCGGTCGCCGAACTTGTCGGCGAGGAGGCCGAACGCCGGCTGGGCGAGGCCCCAGACGAGATTCTGGATGGCGATCGACAGCGAGAAGATTTCGATCCGGCCGCCGAAGAGATCCCTCGAAAGCGGTTCGATGATGCCGCCGAAGACTGACCGGACACCGAAGGCGAGCGCCAGGACGGTGCCGCCGGCAATGACGATGGTGGTTGTGTCGCGGCCCGGGCCGGCCGATGTCGTTGCGCTTGTTGTCATGGTGTCTCCGGGTCTCAGCGAGTGCGATGCCGCGCATGGGGCTTCAAGGAGAGATGGAGCGCATGCGGGGATTGACCGGGATGCTAGCAATGTCCTAAACTTTTGAATATCGAATATATATGAAATATGAGTTTGGAAATATTGAAGTGAATACGGCCTTCGATATCGATGCCTTGCGCGCGATGGTGGTCGGGATCGATCGGATGAGCTTCGCCCGCGCGGCGAGCGAGCTTGGACGCTCCCAGTCCGCCGTCAGCATGCAGTTGAAGAAGCTGGAGGAGCAGGCGGGCGCCCGGCTGTTCATGCGGCGGGGGCGGGGCCTTGTTCCGACCGAGGCCGGCGAGGCGCTTGCCGCCTACGCCCGGCGTATCATTGCCCTCAACGACGAGGCTGCCCGCGCCCTCGGCGCCGCCGCGACGTCGGCAACCGTCCGTCTCGGGCTCCCGCAGGATTTCTTCGACGACGTGATGCCGGCGACGCTCGGCACCTATGCTAGGGCGCACGAGGATGTCCACGTGGAGGTTCGCGCCGGACCGAACCACATGCTCGAAGAAGAGGTGCGTGCCGGCCGGCTTGATGGCGCGATCGCCTTCTTCCCTGAGGGGGCGGGCGGTGAAGGCGAGTCCCTGTGCACGTTGCCGATGCGCTGGCTCGCCCACGAGGGATTTGCCGGCGGGCAGGAGATCAGGAACGGCGGGCGCGGCCGCATTCCTCTCGTCATGTTCGAGCATCCCTGCCTTTTCCGCCAGGCGACGCTCGCCGCGCTCGACCGGGCGAATCGCCACTGGCGTGTGGCGGTGACGACGCCGAGCCTCCCGGGAATCTGGGGTGCCCTGCGCTCCGATCTCGGGGTCGCGGTGAGGACCGGGCACGGCCGCCCACACGACATCGTCTGTGTCGACGACGCGTTTGCGCTGCCTGACCTTCCAGCTATCGAGGTACGGATGCTCCGCGCTCCCGGCGCGTCGAAGGTGGCCGAAGACCTGTGTGATATCCTCGTCCGGGAAACCGTTGACCGGATCGCAGCGGCGCCGGACCGGCTGCAAGCGCATGGCTGATGCCGCAACGACCGCCCGCCGTCCCCTCGTCGCCACCATCGCCGCCGTCTTCCGCGAAGGAGAGGTCCTGCTGGTGCGCCGGGCCAATCCGCCCGACGTCGGGCGCTGGGGCTTTCCCGGCGGCAAGATCGAATGGGGAGAGACGATAGAGGAAGCCGCCATCCGCGAGCTTTTCGAGGAAACCGGCGTTCGCGGGGAGGCGCGGCAGATCTTTACTGCCGTTGATGCCTTCGACCGCGACGCGACCGGCGGACTTCGCCAGCAGTTTGTCCTGGTCGCGGTCCTGTGCGACTGGATCGCCGGCGAGCCGGTCGCCGGTGACGATGCGCTCGAGGCCAGGTGGATCCACCTTGACGACCTGGAGACGACCAGCCTCGCCCTCAGTCTCGACATCGCCGAGGTTGCCCGGCAGGCCACCGCGATCCGCCGGATGTGACTTGGGGCGTGATCAGCGATCAGCCCGCTTCGGCGGCTTCGATCTTTGCGCCCGCGACGAGCGCATCGCCGTCGAGGTCGTGAAGCGCGTCGAGGAAACGCACGGCGAAGGAACCGGGCCCGTCCGCGCCCTCTTCTGCAGCGGCTCCGGCGGCGGCGAACATGGCCAGCGCCGCGATGGTCGCCTCGAACGGAGCGTCCGGCGCGATCGCCGCGAAGGCGCCGACGAGGCCGGTCAGCGAGCAGCCAAGCGCGGTGACCTTTGGCATCAGCGCCGAGCCGCCGGCGATGCGCACGGCGCGGGCACCGTCGGTGACGAAATCGACCGGTCCGGTGACGGCGACGACCGCTCCTTGTGCGTTCGCCAGCACCCGGGCCGCACTTTCCGCGCGCTCCACCGGATCGCCGCTGTCGACGCCCTGGCCGGCGCTCATGCCGCCGCCGAGCGCCATGATCTCCGAAGCGTTGCCGCGAACGATGGTCGGGCGAAGGGCGAGGAGATCGCGTGCGGCCTGTTGTCGAAACGCCGTGGCGAAGTGGGCGACGGGGTCGAGGACCCAGGGTTTACCCGCCTTGTCAGCGCTCGCCGCCGCCGCTTTCATGCTGTCGAGCCAGCCGGCTGACAGGGTGCCGATGTTGACGGTGAGTGCGCCGGCAATCGCCGCGAACTCGCCGGATTCCTCCGCCGCGTGCACCATCGCCGGCGAGGCGCCGGCGGCAAGGAGCACATTCGCCGCGACGTTCATGGCGACGTAGTTGGTGATGCACTGGACGAGCGGTGACTGCGCCCGCAGGCGATCGAGAAGACGGGCGGGATTTTCGGATGGCATGGTTGAAGGCTCCTCTGCAGGGCTGCAATGGAGACCCAGTTCGTCCCGAAAGGCGGAAAAGCGCTTCCGGCCTGTGATCGTTCCGGCCGGTCGCCGCGGCAAGCCCGTGGCGCATGCACCGTCCCTACGCCAGCGTGAACTGGATCAGGTTCATCGGGTCACTGCGCTTGTGAGGATGGTGTGATCGTCCGTGGCATCCGGTCACGCTATCCGGCCAGCAGTCTCTCAGCCCCTTGTCGGGACTCCCCTGGTGAGGCGGCGAGGATGGGCGCCGCCGGCGGGCTTGTCAACGCAAGGGTCCCGGTTCAACGCAAGGGTTCCGGTCGGGGGCGTCGGTCTCTGTCTCTCTTTTCGGCGACGCACCGAGCGCTCGCGTTATCGCTCGGCTTGAGGTCAGGGCGTCGAGCACGGCCCGCACCAGCGCCGCCCGCCCCAGGTCGGGGTGAACGAGACGCCAGAGATCGGAGTCGAGTGCGTCGATCGGGCTGCCGCGCTGCTCCAGCCCGTCGCTCCTGCCTGCCAGATCGTGCATGTCTTTGGAAACGCGCACGTCGAGGGTGATCTCGGGATAGGCCCCGCGCAAGGCGGCGAGCCCGGGAGTGAGCAGCGGAGCGAGCAGCCCGGCAAAGAACGTGTCCGCCATCTGTCACGCCGAAATTGATGCCCTGGAACGCGCCGGCCTCATCCTCTTCCAGTTTCCGCTGTGGTGGCTCGGGCCGCCCGCGATGTTAAAGGGGTGGATGGATCAGGTCTTCATGAATGGCGGGCTCTACACGAGCCGTATGCGGTACGACGCCGGGCATTTCCGAGGCCGACCGGCAATGCTCTCGGTGACCAGCAGCGCCCCGGCGAGAGCCTTTGGGCCCGGCGCGCGCGGCGGTGACCCGGACGTCATGCTGTGGCCGCTGCATTATTCGCCGCATTACATGGGATTTCGCGTCCTTCCGGCCTTCTGGACGTTCGGCATTCAGGGGCACGGCTATGCCCATGAGGACGAGGATGCGGTCTGTGATCGCCTTCATGGCCAGTTGGCGCGATGGCGCGACCGCCTCGATGCGGTGCCGGACCTCCGGCCGCTCGACTTTCCTTCCTGGCGTGGCTGGGTCGCCGACGGCCAGGTAAGCAAGGCGCATGCCTGATCGTATCGGACCAAGGGGACGCGGCCTTGCGTTCCTGCGGTGCGGTGGGGCCCGCATCCCGTTACGTCGTCGCCAACAGGGTTCTACCAAGTGAAAAAAACCAGCCTTTCCCTTACGTCAATGAGCACTCTCAGTCGCTTCGGAAATCGTAATATACGGCTCGGACGACCGGATCCGTAAAACCCCTGATTTCCCTATATACTATTGTTAACAATGATATTTGTCGATAACGATGAGGTGCGCGAAGCGGCCGTTCGGCTGTTTTGCCATAATCTTTTTCTGGACTGACACAGGGTTGCCATCGTATTGCAGATACAGCTTCTAGACTGGAATTGTTCAAAATCGAGACGAGTCCCGCCGGAATTTGCATTGATATTCCCGCGCCAAAGATAGCTATCGATTTGCTTCAAAATGCCGCAGGAACGATCCTTCTTCGGAGACGTTTCCACTCGGCGAACCGGCCATCCCCGGCCGATGAAAGGATGAAATCATGACAGACCTGCCAGGACGTCCATCCCGGCGCGGCTTCCTGAAAGGCGCGGCGGCAGGGGCGGCAATCGCCTCCCTCGCCGTCCCCGTGCGCGCCGAGGCCGAGGAAGACCTGCCGCCGCTGGATCAATACCAGCCCGAGTATCTGAACGCCGCTGAATGGGCCTTCATCATGGCCGCGTGCGCGCGGCTGATCCCGTCGGAGGGCGACGGGCCGGGCGCCCTGGAGTGTCGCGTGCCGGTCTTCATCGACCGGCAGCTCGCTGGCGAGTTCGGTGCCGCCAAAACCTGGTACATGGAAGGCCCATACGAGCCCGACGCCAATCCGCTGCTCGGCTTCCAATCACCGCTGTCACCGGCTGAGATCTATCGCAAGGCGATCCCGGTCTTCCAGGACTGGTGCAAGGCAACCCACGGCGACAGCTTCGAGGCTCTCGACGCAGAGACCCAGGATGCCGCCCTGACCGCCCTGCAGAAGGGAGAGGTGCAGCTCGATGCGGAGCTGCGCGACTTCTTCTCCTTCCTGTTGGAGAACACCAAGGAAGGCTATTTCGCCGACCCGATGTACGGCGGCAATTACAAGATGCAGGCCTGGGTCCATATCGGCTTTCCCGGTGCCCGCGGCAATTATGTGGAATGGGTCGACCGCCACGATGTCGAGTATCCGCTCGGCCCGGTGTCGATCTCTGGCGAAAGGGCCTGACCCATGGCGACAAGAACCGATCCGAAAAAAGACGTCGTCATCATTGGCCTGGGCTGGACCGGCGCCATCATGGGCATGGAGCTGGCCGGTGAAGGGCTGGAAATCCTCGCGCTCGAGCGTGGCGAAGACCGCAACACGGTGCCCGATTTCCAGTATCCCGGCGTTATCGACGAACTGAAATATGCCATCCGCTACGGCTTCATGCAGAAGCCGGCGAAGTCCACCCTGACGATCCGTCACGATGTGGGCGATACCGCGCTGCCCTATCGCCATCTGGGCTCTTTCCTGCCCGGAAATGGCGTTGGCGGCGCCGGCATCCACTGGAACGGCCAGACCTGGCGGCCGCAGGAGGTCGAATACCGGCTCAAGTCCTACGTTGAGGAGACCTTCGGCGCCGACATCATTCCCGAAGGCATGCAGATCCAGGACTGGGGCGTCACGGCCGAAGAGTTGGAGCCGTATCTGGCGCGCTTCGAGCGCGTTGCGGGAATTTCCGGCAAGGCCGGCAACATCAACGGCAAGATCCAGGAAGGCGGCAATCCGTTCGAGGCGCCGCGCTCTTCCGACTACCCGATGCCGCCGCTGAAGAACACCTACGATTCGGAGCTGTTCGCCGATGCGGCGCGCAAGATGGGGCTGCACCCGTTCCCCCGTCCCTCGGCCAATGCCAGCGAGCCCTACGTCAACGAATACGGCATGCAGCTTGGGCCGTGCAATTACTGCGGCTTCTGTGAGCGGTTCGGCTGTATGAACTACTCCAAGTCCTCACCGCAGGTCTGCGTTCTCGATGCGTTGAAGCGCAAGCCGAACTTCCAATACAAGACCCAGGCCGAAGTGCTGAAGATCGAGAAGGCCGCCGACGGCAAGACCGCGACCGGCGTGACCTATTTCGACGAGAAGACCGGCGATGAGGTTTTCCAGCCCGCCGATCTGGTGCTGGTCTGTGCCTATTCGCTGCACAACGTTCACCTTCTGCTGCTCTCCGAGATTGGCCAGCCCTACGACCCGGCGACCGGTGAGGGCGTTGTCGGGCGCAACTACGCCTATCAAATGACCGGCGGCTTCGCGCTCTACTTCAAGGACAAGACCTTCAATCCCTTCATCGGCACGGGCTCGGCCGGCATGACGATCGACGACTATTCGATGAGCCAGATCGACTTCGCCAAGGAGGGCTTCATCGGCGGATCCTACATTACCGGGGCGCACACGGGCGGGCGGCCGATCGGCCAGTTGTCGCTGCCGCCCGGAACGCCCTCCTGGGGTCAGGGCTGGAAGGAAGCGACGGCCCAGTGGTACCAGCATAAGTTGGGCATCGGCTCGCACGGCTCGAACATGTCTTACCGCGACTGCTACCTCGATCTCGATCCGACCTATAAGGACCGGCACGGCCGACCGCTGATGCGGATGACCTTCGACTGGAAGCAGAACGACATCCGCATGACGCAGTTCATGAAGTCCAAGATCCAGCCGATCGCGGAAAGCATGAAGCCGGATGCCATGGCTTCGGGCTTCAAGAGCGAGAATTCGCACTACGACGTCCGGGTTTATCAGTCGACGCACAATGTCGGCGGCGCGGTGATGGGCACCGATCCGAAGACCTCGGTGCTTAATCGCCATCTGCAGAGCTGGGACTGTCATAACGTCTGGGTGTTGGGGGCCTCGGCCTTCCCGCAGAATCTCCAGTACAATCCGACCGGCGCCCTCGGTGGCCTCACCTATTGGGCCGTCGATGCGCTGCGCAACGATTATCTGCCCAACCCGCGACCGTTGATGTGAAGGAGGGCGGATCCATGAAAACGTTTCTGCGCATTCTTGTCGGGCTGTTCGTCCTCGGTGTCGTGGCGCTGGCGGCGATCATCTTTGTGCCGCCGATGACGACGGCGCCCTCCGAAGTGCTTCCCGCTGACTGGAAGCCGGCGCCGGGAGAGGGTCAATACGCCACCCGCATGGCAGACTGTGTCGCCTGCCACACCGCGCCCGGTGGCAAGCCCTTTGCCGGCGGGCGGGCGATCGAGAGCCCGATGGGCACGATCTGGTCGAGCAACATCACCGCCGATCCAAAGACCGGCATCGGCAACTGGACGCTCGATCAGTTCCGTGCGGCGCTGGTCGATGGCGTCGCGCCTGACGGCACGCGGCTCTATCCGGCGATGCCCTACGAGAACTATCGCAAGCTCTCGGAGAAGGACATCCGTGCCATCTATCACTACATCATGAAGGATGTGACGCCGGTGGAAAACGCCGTGCAGAAGACGGCGCTGGACTTTCCGTTCAACCAGCGCTGGGGCATCCGGGTGTGGAGCTGGCTTGCTCTCGACAAGGCGGGCTTCACGCCTTCCGGCAAGGCGGTCGGTGATCCCGTCGTCGCGCGGGGGGCCTATCTGGTCGAGGGGCTGGGTCATTGCTCGGCCTGTCACAGCCCGCGCAATGCGATCATGGCCCAGAGCGGGACCTCCGCCAAGGATGCCGCCTTCCTGACCGGCGGCGAGATCGACGGCTGGTCGGCGCCCGATCTGCGCACGGCCCACTCGGCCCTGCAGAGCTGGTCGGATGAAGACCTGAAGGCCTATCTGACCACCGGCCGCAACAACCACACTGGTGTCGCGGGCGAGATGAGGTCTGTCGTCGGCGATTCCCTGCAATACATGACCGACGCCGATACCGATGCCATGGTGGCCTTTCTGCGGTCGATCTCGACCACGACGCCGACGCCGCAGGACGTTCACACCGGGCGGGTGGTCGACCGACTGGACGCGGCCGATGACCCGACCACGAACCGCCTGAAGGCCGCCACGGACCTGACCGCGGGCGAACGGCTTTACATCGACAACTGCAATGCCTGTCACATGGCGGACGGTCGTGGCGCGCCGAGCGTCTTCCCCTCCATGGTTGGTAATTCGGTGGTCGTTGCCAAGCAGACAGCCGGTCTCATCCAGACGATTCTTCATGGTGCGGAAATGCCGTCCACGCAGAAGCGTCCGGAAAAGCTGCGCATGCCCGGCTTCGGCAAGCGTCTGTCGAACGAGGAGGTTGCCGAACTGGCAACCTTCCTGCGCAGCGGTTGGGGCAATGATGCTGGCCGCGTCAGCGTCGCCGACGTCGCCGCCGAACGTCACTGACAAAAATAGCGGGCGGGACCTGGAAACGGTCCCGCCCGCCTCGTGTTTCAGACCCGGCGGGGACAGGTGGATCGCGTGCCGACCGGTCTCGCTGTTCTTCTGTCCGGCGGGTCCGGCCGGGGAGTTGGCCTCTTGCTCCCCACCTCCGTAGCCTACCCGTCGTCTCCCTCCAGACGCTATGCCCCCGCAGGCCAACTCAAGCCCCCCAACCCCAGCCTATCAGCCCCGCCCACCGAAGGCCCGTACGTCCTCAAGCCTTCCGTTCCGTGACTCTGGCGGCGCAGGCGGGAACGCGGTGGCATCGCGTCTTGCGGCCATCCCCTTGGGCGCGTGCGTGGCTCCTTCGCAGACCTGATGATTGACGTACCTCAGACAGCGGCCAATAATCGCCCTCAGGAGGAATCGATGCCGCGTCCAACCGTCAATGATTTGGCCAAGGCGGCCGGGGTCAGCCTTGCGACCGTGGATCGCGTTCTGAACGCCAGGCCGGGCGTGCGCAAGCAGACCATCGAGCGGGTCAACGCCGCGATCGAGCGGATCGGCTACGTTCGCGACGTCACCGCGGCGAACCTTGCCCGCCAGCGCCGCTACCGGTTCGCCTTCGTTTTGTCGGAAGCGCCGGGAGAGTTCGTCACACTCTTGCGCGCGGCGGTGACGGAGGCCGCGACGAGTTCCCTCGTCGACCGGACCGATCTGACGGTTGTCACCGTGCCGCCGAACGATCCGCATTTCCTGGTCAAGACGCTGAGACGCCTCGGCAAGGCCAAGATCGACGGCATTGCGATCTTCGCGGCGGAGACGCCGCATGTGCGCGACGAGATCGCCCACCTGAAGGAAAACGGCGTCGCCGTTGTCGCTCTCGTCTCCGATCTTCCGAGTACTGATCGCGACCATTTCGTCGGCGTCGACAACATCGCGGCGGGGCGCACCGCGGGCGTGTTGATGGGCCGTTTCATTAAGAAGTCCGGCGGCGCGGTTCTGGTGCTGACCAGCTCGATCCAGGCGCGGGCCAACGCGGAACGGCGGCTCGGCTTCGATCAGGTCATGGCCGAGCAGTTTCCGGCTATAGAGGTGCTGCCGTCGCTGGAAGGACACAACGATCCCGACGCCATCCGCCGGGTCGTCTCCGGCGTGCTCGACCGGCGTGACGGCACCGCCGGCATCTATTCGGTGGGAACGGGCAATGGCGTCCTGGCCGACCTTCTCAGGGAGCGCGGTTGCGGCAAGGATCTCGTGGTTATCGGTCACGAGCTGACCCGCAACACCCGTCGGGCACTGGAAGAGGGCATCTTCGATGCCGTCATCAACCAGAATGTCGGCCACATCGCCCGTAGCGCGCTCCGCGTGCTGCGCGCCAAGATCGACGGTATCGATATCCTTTCCGCCCAGGAGCGCATCCGGATCGAGATCATCATCCAGGAAAACATCTATTAGCATTCCGCTGCGGCGGGATCCGGGCCTTTTTGCTTTTCGCCCGATGCGGAGCTTCGCGATCCGCTCTTCTCCCTTGCGCGCCCCGCATCGTGATTGCCGGGCGATTGACATGAGGTACGTACCTCATTTACAGTCAATGCGGATCGAATGATCCCACATATAAATTGGGGAGGAAAAACAATGAAAATCAGAGGGCTGACGGCTGTCGCCGCAGTATCCCTTGCCGTGGCCGTAACAGCCCCGGCCAAGGCGGAAGATCTCACGCTCTGCTGGGCCGCCTGGGACCCGGCCAATGCGCTTGTTGAACTGTCCAAGGACTTCGAGGCGCAGTCGGGCAACACCATGCACTTCGAGTTCGTGCCGTGGCCGAACTTCGCCGACCGGATGCTGAACGAGCTCAATTCGGGCGGCAAGCTCTGCGACCTGATGATCGGCGACAGCCAGTGGATCGGCGGCGCGGCGGAAAACGGGCACTACGTGAAGCTGAACGATTTCTTCGACAAGAACGGCATCAAGATGGACGATTTCATCGATGCCACGGTCGTCGGCTATTCCGAGTGGCCCAAGAACACGCCGAACTACTGGGCGCTGCCGGCGTTCGGCGATGTGGTCGGCTGGACCTATCGCAAGGACTGGTTCGCGCGGCCGGAGCTGCGCGCCGAGTTCAAGGAGAAATACGGCCGTGAGCTGGAGCCACCCAAGACGTTTGCCGAACTGAAGGACATCGGCGAATTCTTCCAGAACCGCGAGATCGACGGCAAGACAGTCTATGGCGCCTCGATCTACACCGAGCGTGGATCGGAAGGCATCACCATGGGCGTCATGGACGTGCTCTACAGCTTCGGCTTCAAGTACCAGAACCCGGACAAGCCCTATGACATGGAAGGCTTCGTCAACTCGCCCGGTGCGGTCGCGGGCCTCGAATACTACAAGGCGCTCTACGACTGCTGCACGCCGCCAGGCTCCTCCAACGGCTACATGTCGGAAGGCATCGACGCGTTCAAGTCGGGTCAGGTGGCCATGCAGATGAATTTCGCCTTCACCTGGCCGGGCTTCGAGAACGACGCCAATGTGGGCGGCGGCAAGACCGGCTATTTCGTCAATCCGGCCGGCCCGAACGGCGATCAGTTCGCGCAGCTCGGCGGTCAGGGCATCTCGGTCGTCTCCTATTCCGACAAGCAGGACGCCGCGCTTGAATACATCAAGTGGTTCGCCCAGCCTGAGGTGCAGGCCAAGTGGTGGTCGATGGGCGGCTATTCCTGCCTGAAGTCGGTGACGCTCGATCCGAGCTTTCCGACCAGTCAGCCCTATGCCCAGGCCTTCCTCGATTCCATGGCGATCGTGAAGGACTTCTGGGCCGAGCCGAGCTACGCCACCTTGCTGCAGGACGCCCAGCGTCGCTTCCACGACTATGTGGTCGCAGGCAACGGGACCGCGAAGGAAGCGCTCGACGGACTGGTCAGGGACTGGACCGAGACCTTCGAAGACGACGGGAAACTCTGAGAGGCGGCGTCCTCCCGGCGGGCGGGGCCGGGCTTTCCGGCCCGCCCGCGTCCCATCGGTTCACCTCATCGGATACGGCATTATGACGGATCACCCACCCGCTCGTTCGTCATCGGCGGCGCCCGCAGGCGTTTGGTCGAGGATCAGGGGGCTTTCGGACCGGGCCGTGGCCTGGACGTTCATCGCTCCCACTATCTTCCTGTTGCTGGCGATCAACATCTTCCCGCTGATCTGGACGATCTACCTGAGCATGACGAACTACCGCGCCAACCGGACCCACGCCGAGGTCCGCTGGCTGGGGCTGCGCAACTACGAGCGCATCCTGACCGATCCAGACATTTGGAATTCGATGCAGGCGACGGCGCATTTCCTGTTCTGGACGATCGTCCTGCAAGTCTTGATCGGCTTCACGCTCGCCTATCTGATCAACAAGAAATTCAAGGGAAACGACCTGTGGACCACGATCATCGTGCTGCCGATGATGCTCAGCCCGGCCGTGGTCGGCAATTTCTGGACGTTCCTCTACCAGCCGCAGATCGGCCTGTTTAATTATGTCGTCGGTTATCTGTCCGGCATCGATCCGTCGTCCTTTTCGATGATCGGCGATGTCGCCCTGGCGCCCTGGTCGATCGTCATCGTCGACACCTGGATGTGGACGCCTTTCGTCATGCTGATCTGCCTTGCCGGGCTACGGTCGATCCCGGACACCATCTATGAAGCGGCCGAGTGCGATCGCGCCAGCGCCTGGCGCCAGTTCTGGACGATCACCATCCCCATGGTGCTGCCGTTCCTGATGCTCGCCGTGCTCTTCCGCGGCATCGAGAATTTCAAGATGTTCGACCTCGTCGTGCAGCTCACCGGCGGTGGCCCCGGCAGCATCACCGAACTTACCTCGATCAACCTCAAGCGCGAAGCCTTCGAGAAATGGCGCACCGGCTACGCCAGCGCCTATGCCGTCATCCTTTTCGTAACGGTCTTCGGTCTGGCGTCGATCTACGTGAAGGCGCTCAACAAGGTCAAGGAACGATGAGCTATTCCGTCTCCGAGCCCTCGCGGCTGCAGAAATGGTTCGCCGGCGTGCTGGTGGTCGTCTATGCCGTCGTCACCCTCATGCCGCTCGTGTGGATCGTCGCGACCGGCTTCAAGTCGCCCTCCGATGCGATCGCCTATCCCCCGAAGGTGGTCTTCTCACCGACGCTCGAGGGCTACGTCAACCTCTTTACGACGCGCACGCGCCTGTCGCCCGAGGCCTTGAAGGAGGTTGGCCCGCCCGAGACCTGGTACGACCGGATCGTGCGCCAATACGATATGGTGATCTCGGGCGCGAGCCGCTACGGCGAGCGTTTTTTGAACTCCGTTATCATCGGCTTCGGCTCGACCTTCCTGTCGGTCTTCCTGGGTACGCTGGCGGCCTATGCGTTCAGCCGCTTCCGCGTGCCGCTGAAGGACGACCTGATGTTCTTCATCCTGTCGACGCGCATGATGCCGCCGATCGCGGTCGCCATCCCGATCTTCCTGATGTTCCGTCAACTGGGTCTGTCCGATACGCACCTCGGCATGATCCTGCTCTATACGGCGGTGAACCTGTCGCTTTCGGTCTGGTTGCTGAAGGGGTTCATTGATGAGATCCCGGTGGAATACGAGGAAGCGGCGCTGATCGACGGTTACACCCGCTTCCAGGCCTTCACCAAGGTCGTCCTGCCGCAGGCGACCACGGGTATCGCCTCGACCGCGATCTTCTGCCTCATCTTTTCGTGGAACGAATACGCCTTCGCCGTACTGCTTACCTCCGGCACCGCGCAGACGGCACCGCCCTTCATTCCCACCATCATCGGCGTCGGCAAGGACTGGCCCGCCGTGGCGGCCGGTGCCACGCTCTTCCTCGTCCCCGTCATGGTCTTCACAATCCTGCTGCGCAAGCACCTGTTGCGCGGGATCACCTTTGGAGCGGTACGCAAATGAGCAGCTTCCTCACCGATATCGTGCGGCTGCGGCGCGGCGCCTGGGAAATGCTGGCCACGGTTCTCATCGCCCTCGGCGTCCTCATGCTGATGCAGCCCTTCGTGCTGTGGGCCTACACCTATTCCTTCATCGTCACTCTCACCGGCACCGTCATGTTCATCATCGTCAGCCATTTTCCGGAGTGATCCCGTGGCCGAAATCGTTATTCGAAACCTGCGCAAGGAATTCGGCTCTTTCGTCGCCGTTCAGGAATCCAGCTTCACTGTCGGTGACGGCGAATTCTTCATGCTGCTCGGGCCGTCCGGTTGCGGCAAGACGACGACGCTGAGAATGATCGCCGGCCTGGAACTGCCGACCTCCGGCCAGATCTTGCTCGATGGCCAGGACGTCGCGCAGATGCGGGCGAGTGCGCGCGACATCGCCTTCGTCTTCCAGATGTTCGCGCTCTATCCGCACATGAACGTGCGGCGCAACATTTCCTATCCGCTGGTCAGCCAGGGCATGTCGCGCCGCGACGTCCGCCGCAAGGTCGATGAGGCGGCGGGGATCCTTGGCATTGTCGACATCCTGGAACGTCCGGTCGGCAGCCTGTCGAGCGGCGATCGCCAGCGCGTGGCACTCGGCCGTGCCATCGTGCGCGAGCCGAAAGCGTTTCTCATGGACGAGCCGCTTGGCGCCCTTGATGCCGAGTTTCGCGAGCGCATGGCTGAGGAGCTGCGCGCCCTGCACGACCGCATGGGCGCGACCACGGTCTATGTCACCCACGACCAGCTCGAGGCCATGCAGATGGGCGACAAGATCGTCGTCATGAACCACGGCGTGGTCGAGCAATGGGGCACGCCCCAGGAAATTTACGACCGGCCGGCGACCATGTTCGTCGCCGATTTCATCGGCTCGCCGCCGATGAACTTCCTCGAATTCGAAGCGACGCTGGAGCCGGGCACCAACCATGTCCGCCTGTCGGGCATCGAGGTGCCCGTGCCGCGCGTCAGCGAGGGCGTCAGCGGGCGTAGGCTGGCGCTCGGCGTCAGGCCTGAACATGTCGTGCTCGGCCACGACGGCGCCTATCGCGGCGCGGTGACGGCGGTGGAATATCTCGGCACCACCCAAATCGTCACGCTCGCGACGCCCAACGGCAAGGTCAAGGCGCGTGTCCCCTCCGATCAGGTTGTTGCGCTCGGTGACCGGGCGGCGGTGTCCTTCAACACATCGACGCTCAGCCTCTTCGACACCGGCAGCGGAGCCGCCCTCAAGGTGGACCGGGCCGAACTCAGGGCCGCGGCCCGCAAGGAGCGCGCCAATGGCTGAAGTTGTTCTCAGCGGGGTTTCCAAATCCTTCGGTGCCATCGAGGCGGTGAGGGACGTATCGCTGATCGTTCCCGACGGAGCGTTCGTCGTGCTGCTCGGCCCGACGGGGGCGGGAAAGACCACGACCCTGCGCCTGGTCGCCGGGCTGGAGCGCGCGGACGCCGGCGATGTACGGATCGCCGGGCGCGATGTGACCGGTGAGGAACCGGCCCGGCGCAATGTGGCGATGGTGTTCCAGCAATATTCGCTCTATCCGCACATGAGCGTGCGCGAGAATCTCGCCTTTCCCCTGAAGTCGCCTCTTTTGAAGACGCCGGCCGAGACCATCGAGAAGCGCGTGCGCGAGGTTGCCGAGGTGCTGCAGATCGCCCACAAGCTCGACAATCGCGCCACGGCGTTGTCGGGCGGCGAGATGCAGCGCGTCTCGATCGGCCGGGCGCTTGTGCGCCGGCCCGACATTTTCCTTATGGATGAGCCGCTCAGTTCGCTGGATGCGAAGCTGCGCGCCGATCTGCGGGTCGAGTTGAAGCGTATCCAGGTGGAGCTCGGCGCGACGGTTCTCTATGTGACGCATGACCAGATCGAGGCGATGACCATGGCCACCCACATCGGCGTTCTCGATCGGGGCCGGCTCGTCCAATTCGGTTCGCCGCGGGAGATCTACCAGAATCCGTCGAGCATCTATGTCGCAACGCGCCTCGGCCAGCCGCGCATCAACACGCTTCCCGCGTCGCTCTTCGGTGATGCACCGGCCGGCGCCGACGTCATCGGGTTGCGCCCGGAACATATCTTTCAGGGCGAGGGGCGCGAGGCCACGGTCACCCGCGTCGAACACCTGGGCGACCAGACCCGCCTTCATCTGACGCTCGACGGTCATGCGTTCGTCACGCTGACCGATGCCCATACACCGCTCGCGACCGGAGACACCATCGCCGTCCGGCCCGAGAATCCCCTTTATTTCGACGCTGACGGCCTGCGCATAGCATGAGGAAACAGTCATGACCCATTTCGTGAATACAAGGGAAGCGGCGGTCACCGAGGCCATCGATGGTGTGCTGCGCGGCTCGGGTGGACGCCTCGCGCGCCTCGACGGCTATCCCCACATCAAGGTCGTCACCCGCGCAGACTGGGACAAGTCGAAGGTGGCGCTGGTCTCGGGCGGCGGATCGGGCCACGAGCCGGCCCACGTTGGCTTCGTCGGTCAGGGGATGCTGACGGCGGCCGTCTGCGGCGATGTCTTTGCCTCTCCCTCGGTCGATGCGGTCCTCGCCGCGATCCTCACCGTCACCGGCAAGGCCGGCTGTCTCCTCATCGTGAAGAATTACACCGGCGACCGTCTCAACTTCGGCCTCGCGGCCGAACGGGCCCGCACCTTTGGCCTCAACGTCAACATGGTGGTCGTCGATGACGATGTCGCGCTTCCCGATCTGCCCCAGGCGCGCGGCGTTGCCGGCACGCTCTTCGTTCACAAGATCGCAGGCGCGCTCGCCGACGCGGGCGACGATCTCGACACCGTGACGGCGGCGGCGCGGCAGGTGATTGATGGCGTCGTGTCGATCGGAATGTCGCTCGACACCTGCACCATCCCCGGTTCTCCGAAGGAAAATCGCATCCTGGAGGGGCACGCGGAACTCGGCCTCGGCATCCATGGCGAGGCCGGTGCCGAGCAGGTGAGCTTCGAGGGCGCGCGCGAGGCCGTCGAAATCATGATCGAGCGGCTGGCACCGCACATCGGGCCGGGACCGCATGTGGTGCTTCTCAACAATCTTGGCGGTGCGACCCAGCTGGAAATGGCGATCCTCGCCGAGGAACTCGCCAAATCGGACATCGCCGACCGGCTGCGCTGGATCGTCGGGCCTGCGGCGATGATGACGTCGCTCGACATGCAGGGCTTTTCGGTCTCGCTTATGCCGATGACCCGGGAGGCGGAGCGCGCGCTCCTTGCGCCCGCCGCGCCGACCGCCTGGCCGGGGCTCGATCCGTTCGGGGCCATCGAGGTCCTGCCGCTCCCCGACGGGCTGACGCCGATCCAGTCCATGCCGTCGGCCAATCCGGCGCGCAGGGCGCTGATCGAGACCTGCTGTGACATTCTCATTGCCGCGGAGGGCGACCTCAACGCGCTCGATGCAAAATCCGGCGACGGTGACACGGGAACGACGCTGGCGACCGCGGCAAACGCGCTGAAGTCGGCGCTCGACCGGTTGCCGCTCGCCGATACGACGCAGTTGTTGCGCGCAATCGGCATGGAATTGTCGCAGACCATGGGTGGCTCGTCCGGCGTGCTTCTGGCGATCTTCTTTGCCGCGGCGGGCGATGCCTCGGCCGGTGGGCGCGACTGGATCGAGGGGCTTTCGGCCGGGCTCGACCGCATCCGCCAGGTGGGCGGCGCCAATCCCGGCGACCGCACGATGATCGACGCCCTGGCGCCGGCGCTCGACAGCCTGCGCGAGGGGCTGCCCCGGTCGGCCGAGGCGGCACGGCGCGGCGCGGACTACACCGCGACCATCGCCCGGGCGAAAGCCGGTCGGGCAAGCTATGTTTCCGAGGAAAAGATCCTCGGCCACAACGATCCGGGCGCCGAGGCCGTTGCGCGGCTGTTCGAAAGACTGAGCGTAGCGGGTTAGATCGCGGTCGCAGGCTCCGTCCGGTGATCGTCGGATGCTCGGCAGATGTCTGGCGGGCGATCCGGCAAGCGTCGACCGGTCGCATCAATCTGAAATTGCTTGGAAACAGCCGACTCGTCGATCACGTGACAGCCGCTGTCTCAACTGCGCAGGTATTTGACGAGGGCGGCGATCGCCAGAACGACGAGAATCAGGAACAGCAACCCGCCGATCCATCCAAAACCCATTCCGTGGCCATACATCGACCCAAATCCGTTCATCATGATCAAATGTCCGTTTTCCGGGGCGCGATTGCCGGCCGCGCGAAGCGGAGGTGCGCGGCCGGCAATCTGGGAGTGTCCGGGAGAGCGCGGTCGGGCACGGCACAGCCGCGCCCGTCACGCCGTTACTTCGTGTCCGGGGCGTCGGCTGCCGGCGCCGCCGGAGCGTTCACGGTGCCGATCGTGACCGGGGCGAAGCGCGCCATCATCTGGGCCGGAAAACGCATTTCCTCGGCGCTGATCTGACCGTCGGCGTTGCGGTCCATCATCTGGAAGGGACGCCGGGCGAAGTCACGCGTCATCTGGGCATGAAGCGCCTGGAACTCGGACAGCGACAGGCTACCGTTGCCATCGGCATCGTAGGTCTTGTGCAGAGAGGCCACGCCTTTCGTGATTTCGTCCGCACTCACGGTGCCGTCCTTGTCGGTGTCGAAGGAGCGGAAGACGGAGCTGTTCATCATTCCCATACCGCCGCGCGGCCCGAAGCCCATACCGCCGCGCGGTCCGTAACCCATACCGCCCCGCGGTCCGTAACCCATACCGCCCCGCGGTCCGTAACCCATGTGCCCGCGCGGGCCATAACCCATGTGGCGACCGGACATGCAGCGCCCGCGCTGTCCGCGCATGTTGCCCCATTGTCCGCCGGGCATGGCACCCTGCTGCATCATGGCACCCTGGCCCCAAGCGCCGGGGCCGCGCATTCCGTAGGAGCCGCAGCCGCCGGGTCCCCATCCGCCGGCGATCGCCGGGATTGCAAAGGCACCGCCGACCACGGTCGCCGTGACAAGGCTGAGCGCAAGGATCGTTTTCCGTTTCATCACATCACCTCGTGTGGTTGTGTTTCGATGAGGGAAAACTTGGGGGGCTTGTGTCGCACAAGCATGCCAAGAAAGGGGGTGTTTTGTATCAGTCTGTCGCAAATCGCCGGTCCGATACGAACCGCGACACATTCTTTTTCTACGCCGCCGATGCGTGGCTATAGTGCGGCCATGACAGAGCCTGCCCACACCCCCCATGTTCTTGTGGTCGACGACCACCGCGAGATCCGCGATGCGGTCGCGCGCTATCTGGAAAAGAACGGCCTGCGCGTGACCTCGGCGCGCGATGCGGCCGAGATGGACGCCTGTCTCAGGGCCGGCCGCTTCGATCTCATCGTTCTCGATGTCATGATGCCGGGCGAGGACGGTCTGTCGGCCGCCAAGCGGCTGACCGCGGCGGGCGCCCCGCCGATCCTCATGCTGAGCGCGCTGTCGGAGGAAACGGATCGGGTGGTCGGGCTGGAGATCGGCGCCGACGACTATCTCGCCAAGCCCTTCAGCCCGCGCGAGCTTCTGGCGCGCATCAAGGCGATCCTGCGGCGTACCGAACGGCAGGAGCCGCTCGCCGGCAGCCTCGGTGGCCGGCGCCTGGCTTTCGCCGGTTGGATACTCGATACCGACAGACGCCTTCTCGTGCGCGCCGACGACGACACGGAAGTCGATCTGACGACGGCGGAATTCAAGCTGCTGACGGTGTTTCTGGAACGTCCGCGTTTCGTCTTGTCGCGCGAGCAGCTTCTCGATCTCACAAGCGGGCGGACGGCGGATGTATTCGATCGCACCATCGACAATCAGGTGAGCCGCCTCAGGCGCAAGATCGAGCGGACGCCTTCGAAGCCGGAGATCATTGCCACCGTCCGGGCCGGCGGCTACAGCCTTGCCGCCGATGTCGAGGTCCTGTCATGACGAGGCTTCTCCCGCGCAGCCTCATCGGTCAGCTCGTTCTGTTGATTCTCTTCGCCCTCGTCGTTGCGCAGGCGGTCAGCATCTGGCTCTTTGCTGACGAGCGGGGCCATGCCGTGCGCGCCGTCGTCGGCCTTGAAACGGCTGATCGCGTGGCGACGGTGACACGGCTGATCGAGCAGGCGCGGCCGGATTCCCGCGAGGCGATCCTGCAGGCGGCGAATTCTCCCTCCGCGCGGTTCTCGATCGATGCGCGGCCCATGCTCAAGGCGAGCGGCGACAATGCGGACGGCATCGTCCAGCGTGTTGGCGCGCTTCTGGATGATGGGCGCAAGCGCGACATCCGCGCTGTCCTGGTGACGGCGGGGCCGCGTGGTCCCCGCGGCTTCGGTGCCGGCCGGCGCTTCGGGCCGGGAGGAGGGATGGGCATGCATCGCCGGATGATGGGGTTCGGCCCTGGGCCGATCGAGATGCAGTTCTCCGTTTCGCTGGTCGATGGCGGTTGGCTGAACATGACGACGCGCGTCCGGCGTCCGGGGCTGCAGCGTCCGCCCGGCTTTTTTCTCACCACCGCGTTGTCGGTCGCCGGCGTGGTCGCCGCGCTTTGGTTCGGCCTCAGCCGGATTACCGGTCCTCTGCGCCGGCTGGCGGTCGCCGCCGATCGGCTCGGGCGCGGCGAGGAGTTGCCGCCGCTGCCGACCTCCGGTCCGCGCGAGGTGCGGGCGCTGTCGGAAGCCTTCGGCGACATGCAGGCCCGGCTGACGCGGCTCATTTCCAATCGCACCCGCATGCTGGCCGCCCTCGGTCATGATCTGCGCTCGCCGATCACGGCGCTGCGCCTGCGCGCCGAGATGGTCGATGACGCAGAAACCCACGACCGCATGGTGACCATCCTCGATGAAATGCAGGAGATGGTCGAGGCAACGCTAGGCTACGCCAGGGGGATAGCAAGCGACGAGGCGACGGAAACTGCCGATCTCACGGCGCTCGTCACCGATCTCGCTGGCGAGGTGTCGGAGGTGGGGCCGGCGGTGACCGTCGAGCCGGCCCCGCCCTTGTCCGTCCGTCTGCGGCGCACGGCCATGCGCCGCGCCCTGCGCAATATCTTGGAAAACGCCCAGCGCTATGGCGGTGGGGCCACCGTCAGGCTGGATCGGGCCGACGGCAACGCGCGTCTTGTCGTGGCCGATGGCGGCCCTGGCATCTCCCCGGACGCGCTGGAGCATGTCTTCGACCCGTTCGTTCGGCTCGAGGCGTCCCGCTCGCGCGAGACCGGCGGAGCCGGCCTCGGCCTGTCGATTGCGCGCGATATTCTGCGTGCCCATGGCGGCGATATCACGCTTGCCAATCGTGCCGAAGGCGGGCTGGCTGCAACGATCGTCCTGCCGCTCGATCAGGCTTGAAGCGCTGCGCGGCCGCAGGGCTCGGACGCGGGCCCGCCCGCCTGTCATCATCGCCATGAACGGGAGGGGGCTAATCCGGCGATCCGGCCCGACTCCTCTCTCGGACTTCCCCGCTTCGTCAGATGCCCTGGAACCCGGCCCGGGCCGTCCAGTACTCCCAGGCGCGGGCGAGGGGCATGTCGCTGAGAAGCATTGTTCCGGCCTTTTCGATCTCGCCGTCCGTCAGATAGGACGGTGTACCGAGCGGCAAGGTTTTGAGGATCAGGTCGGCGTTCTCCTTCATGTAGATGGAGATCATGCAGATCGCCCTGAGGTTCGGGGCGGCGCAGACCGCGCCGTGGCCGCGCAGCAGAGCTGCCCGTTCGCCGCCGAGTGCCCTGGCGAGCGAATGCCCCATGTCGAGTCGGTCGACGAGCATGTTGGTGTCGCCGAATTCCGGTTGGCTGTCCCACACCGGTATGGTGGCGCCGGCGACGGAGGCCATGTGGAACACCGGCCGCAGCGGTACGTCTGTGACGGAAAACGGGATGACCGAGCGGGCGTGATGGTGGGAGACGGAATTGACGTCGGGCCGGGCCATGTAAATGGCGCCGTGAATGAAGCGTTCCGCATAGGGGCGGCGGTTGTCGTCGGAGACGAGGGTGCCGTCGAGCTCGAACTCCATGATGTCGTCGCGGGCGACGACTTCCGGGCTGCGCGAGCGAGACAAGAGAAATCTGTCCGGATTGGTCGGATGGCGCACGCTCACGTGGCCGAAGTCGTCGATCACATCCTCGCGGGCAAGAATGCGGTTGGCCAGGACGAGATCGCGGATCGCGTTGTCCAGAAGTCGTTGATCGCTCATGTTTCCTCCTCGTTTGGTCGAGCGCTTTTGGGGTGCCGGCGCTGCTGAAGGTGGTCGCATAGCCCGCCGCGGAAAAGGGGCCGAAACAGGCCCGTTTCGACAGGGCGTCTTTGGCCATGACCGTCCGCCTCGGGGCTTCCTTGTCGAATGGCAAGCACGCTGGCCTTATAATATTAGTATCCTAAGTTGTGGCTTCAAACGGCGATTTCTTCCAGCGTCAGAAGTCGATTTTTCCTGCCATCCAGCTCTTGCATCGCAATCGCATCAGAATTGACAAATGGAAGGAAGCGCTCTTATGTTACAAAAGTTAGAAAGCTAATAAAAATAAATTCCGTGGGAGGGACCAATGCGGAGTTCTTGGATCAGCGGCCTGATGGCGGCCGCAGCAATCGTCGTGGGCGCAACCTGTCCGGCGGCGGCTCAAACCTACAATCTGACGCTTTGCGGAGCGAGCCCCGGCGGCCTTTGGAGCCTTCTCGGCGCCGGTATCGATGCGGCCGTCAAGAAGGCCTATCCCGGCTCGACCGTGACCTATCAGACGTCCGGCGGCGGCCTTGCCAATGTCGCGCTGCTCGACCAGGGCAAATGCGACCTCGCCATCATTCATGATGCCGAAGTGAAGGCGGCGCTGAACGGCCTCAAGCCGTTCCATGGCCCCATTGACAGCATGGCGACAGTCGCCCAGCTCTACACCTGGGCCCCGATGCAGGCCATCGTCAACGCCGACTATGCCCGCGAAAACGGCATCACCAAACTTGAGGATATCGCCGAAAAGAAGCTGCCGATCCAGATCGTGCTCAACCGCCGTGGCAATATCGTCAGTGCCATCGGCGAATCCATGCTCAACGCCATTGGCGCGTCGCCGAAGGACATCAAGTCCTGGGGCGGTGACGTGCAGTATGCCGCCTCCAGTGAGCAGGGCGACCTGATGCGCGACCGCCGCGTCGACATGATGCTGAATTCGCTGTTCGTCAACCACAGCTCGATTCGCGAGCTGGCCTCCGCCATCGATGCCAAACTGCTGCCGATCACCGACAAGACCGCCCAGAAGGTCATCGACGAGTGGAATATCCAGCGCTTCGTCATTCCGGCCTCGGCCTATGACTGGAACGACAAGGATACGCTGACGCTGACCGTCGCCGCGCAGCTTTTCGTGCGCAAGGACGCCGACCCGAAAATGGTCGCCGACATCACCAGGGCGCTTGTCGAGAACATCGACCAGGTGCGCAGTGTGCACAAGGCGATGGCGCCACTGGACGTGAAACTGATGGCCTCGGCCACTGCCGCTCCCTACCACCCCGCTGCTGCGGAAGTCTATCAGCAGGCGGGCTACTGAGCTCGGCTTAAAACGTTTTCGCGAACGTCCGGCGCGCGTGGAGGGGTCTCGCGCGCCGGACGTTCGGTCACGTGACAGGGACGGTGAAGCACGTGTTGAATCTCCTTTTTGTAACCGGCGTCCGGCGGCGGCCCGAGGGCTGGACGGGGCGGATAATCAAGGCCTATGCGGCAGCGACGGCCGTGTGGGCTGTCTATGCGGCGGCATTCTCGCGCGAGGATGCCCTGACGCTGATCATGACCTTCCTCTCGTTGATGATGGTCCTGACCTTCATGCTGATCGGGCCGACTCAATATTCCAATCGCCGCCGCGTCTCGCTGTTCGATTGGGCGCTGGCCGCCGGCTCTATCGCCTGTGGCATCTACTTCGTCTCGCAGGCGGATGCGATTGCCCAGCGGATCACCCTTCTTGATCCGCTCAGTTCCTCCGACGTCGCCTTCGGAACGCTGATCCTCGTCCTGGCGATCGAGGCCATGCGCCGCACGGTCGGTGTCGGCCTGACAGGCATCGTCCTCTTGTTCCTGGCCTACAACCTGTTTGGCGACCGGATCGGCGGCGTTCTCGGGCATGGCGAGATCACCTACGCCCATTTCCTCGACATCACGGTCTTCACCACCGATGGCCTGTTCGGTGTGCCGCTGCGGGTCGCCGCGACCTATGCGTTCCTCTTCGTCCTCTTCGGCACGGCGCTGTCGAAATCGGGAGGCGCCAAGTTCTTTTACGACATCGCCGCCTATCTGACGGGGCGCGCGCCCGGCGGTCCGGCCAAGATCGCGGTGGTCTCGTCCGGCCTCTACGGCACGATTTCGGGCAGTCCGACATCGGACGTCGTTACCACCGGTAGCGTCACGATCCCCATCATGAAGAGAATGGGGTATCGGCCGTCCTTCGCCGCCGCCGTCGAGGTCGCCGCGTCGACCGGCGGGAGCCTGCTGCCACCGGTCATGGGGGCGGCTGCCTTTATCATGGCCGAATACACCGGCATCGATTACATCGACATCGCACTCGCCGCGCTGATCCCGGCCCTGCTTTACTACGTGCCGATCTACCTGCAGGTCCATTTCAGGGCGAAGCGCAACGGACTGTCCGGCGTCGACCGGTCGGAGATCCCGCCATTGAGGGAAATCCTGCGCGAGGGCGGCCTGTTCATCGTGCCGCTCTCCGTCATCAGTTGGGCGCTCCTTGAAGGTTACACACCCACCTACAGTGCGGTCTACGGCATTGCCTCGGTGCTCGTGGTCTCGATGGTTCGCAAGTCCACCCGCCTGTCGCTCCGGGCGGTCTACGAGATCCTGGCCGAAAGCAGCGTCAGAATGGTCGCGGTCGCGGGGGCCTGCGCCGCGGCGGGTATGGTCATCGGCGGCATTACCATGACCGGCCTTGCCTCCAAGTTCTCCACGCTGGTGTTCCTGATTTCCGGCGCCGACATCTTCCTGTCGCTGGTGATCGCGGCAATGCTGACGACCCTTCTCGGCATGGGCATGCCGACGCCCAGCGCCTATATTCTCGCCGCCGTGCTCATCTCGCCGGTCATGCAGAGCCTCGGCATCGACCAGATGGGCGGGCACCTGTTCATTCTCTATTTCGCCGTGATGTCGGCCCTGACGCCTCCGGTCGCCGTCGCCGCCTATGCGGCCAGCGCCATCGCCGATGAAAACCCGCTGAAGATTGCCGCCCAGTCGGTCAAGATCGCCATCGGGGCGTTCCTCATACCCTTCGCCTTTATCTACAACAAAGCGCTGCTGCTGCAGGGCTCGATCCTGGATATCGGCTTCTCGACCGCGTGTGCCCTCGGTGGGCTCTTCTTCATCGCCGCGGCCGTCGAAGGATACATCACGTCGGTGCTGGCCAAGGGCGTGAGGCTCCTGCTGTTCGGTGGTGGCCTCATGCTGATGTTCGGCAACGCGATCGCCCTTGCCGTCGCCGCGGCCTGCCTGCTGGCCGCCTACGCCTGGCACCGGTGGCTGCCGGTGCCGGTGACCGAATAGAGAACAGGTAAACCCGCTGCCCGTTTGCCAGCCGCTCCGGTCGCTGGCGACCGGGCACCAGCAGAACAATCGCGCGGGCCACGGGCGCTCAGGTGTCCGTGGCCCGTTGTCTTTTTTTGCCCGGCAAAGAGCTGGTGGCGACCTTGACCGGTGCCGGCAACAATGGAAAGTAGATTTGCGGGAGCTCGAATTCGAAAGCGTGTTGATGGACAAACCAGAAGCGGGATGCACTGGCACGGAACGGGCGCCTGGCGAAGACCTGCTGCCTTTTGACGAGAGCATCGGGTATCAGCTTCGCCTGACAAGCCGGTTGATGGCGCGCTATCTGCAGGAGAAGATCGTTCCGCACGGGGTGACGAGCGGGATGTGGTATTTCCTGCGCGCGCTGTGGCGCGAGGACGGGCTCACCCAGCGCGAGCTGTCGCTGATCGTCGGTACTATGGAGCCGACGACCCTCACGGCCATCAAGTCGATGGAGAAGAAGGGTCTCGTGCGGCGCGTGACAGACGAAGCCGACCGGCGCAAGAAACACATCTACCTGACCGACGAGGGATGGGCGCTGCGCGACAAACTGCTGCCGCTCGCCAAGGACGTCGTCGACGAGTCGGTTGAAGGCTTTTCCGAGCGCGAGCGCGCGGCGTTCCTGGAATACCTCAGGATCATCCAGGCGAACCTGATCCGCCGCCTCGACGACGAGGCCGCTGCTGCCGTGATCGACGCGGGCTGACGGCCGAAGGCCGCAAGCACGCGCGGCGTTCCGTCCGATCGATGCACCGGGTGATGTTTCGGGCGATGCTCGGGCTCCGGGCCGTTTCCGTCTTCGCCGGCGCGATGCCGCCCCTAACGCGTCTTGCCGAAAAGTCGACGGATTTTTCGGATGAGAAATTGCGTCAAAACAAAGAGATAAAGCATGTCGCCTGTTTCAGATGAACCGCAACATGCGTTAGAGGCTGAACATTTCGACCGTTGCCGGGTGGAAGAGTTCCTCGACCTGAACCCGGCGCGGCGATAGACCCTGGTCGTGATGGTAGCGCAGGAACGTCTCCAGCGTGTCGACATTACCGGCAAGGCCATAGCTCCAGATCTCGCCGCCCATCAGCGCCCGCGCCCGGGCAAGATTGTCTTCCACAAAGGGCATCGTGACCTTGGTCGCGGACGTGTCGGCGAGCGCCTTCTGCGCAACGGCCTTGGCCCCGGAAAAGGCCTTCAGAAGTGCCCCCGGAAGCCAGGGGTTTTCGTCGGCCAGCGACCGGCGGACGCCGAGCACATGCATGATCGGGAAGACGCCGGTCTTGCTGTAGTAGCGTTCCGCTTCCGCGATGGTATCGGGAAACAGCCGGCCAATAGCGGGATGGCCTTCGTCGAAGCAGCGCGGCGCGCGCGGTCCGATGAAACCATCGATCTCTCCGTCGATGAGCATCTGGTTGAGCGTAGCGCCGGCCGGTGCTTCTTCCATGCGCACCTCGGGAGGCAATTGCACCTTGATCTTCTCTGGTCGTCCGGCGGTGTTCATACCGCCGCGCACCCACTGGATGTCGGCGGGTGTCACGCCGTATTCATCCTCAAGGATGCCGCGCAGCCAGACATTGGCCGAAAGCTGGTACTCGGCAATGCCGATGCGCCGGCCGACGAGGTCGGACGGCTTGTCGATGCCCCGGTCGGTGCGGATATAGGCCGAGGTGTGCCGGAACGCACGCGACAGAAACACCGGAACCGCGACGTAGTGCGGATCGCCGCGGGCGACTGAGATCGAATAAGACGACAGCGACAGTTCGCTGATGTCGAAGGCCTGGTGGCGGAAGGCGCGGAAGAACATCTCTTCCGGCGACAACAGCATGCAGGTCGGATCGACCCCGTCGATCCTGACCCGGCCGTCGTAGATGGCCCGCGTGCGGTCGTAGTCGCCCATCGCAAGCGACAGTTTGAGAGTGCTCATCGGCGCGGTTCCTCCTCAAGTCCCGTTTGATGGTTCAGGTGAACCGGCTCGCCGGTCTTCGCCGCCGTGAGGATGGCATGGCATACCTCAAGGCTGGCGAGTCCCCACGCGCCGGTCTGCGCCGGCGGCGCATCGTGCCGGACCGCTTCGACCAACGCGTCGATCACCTCCGCACGCGGGTGCCGCAGGGCCGGGGCCGGTGCGAAATGCCTTTCCGTGTCGCCGTAGACGTGGACGCCTTCCGGTGTGAGGCGCAGGTCCGCCCGGTCGCAGGAAATGATGATCGGGCCGAAATGCTCGTGCCGCGTCGCCGGCTTTGGCATGTCGCCAGCCCCGTAGGTCCGCGTCGCTTTCAGCCGTGCCTCCTCTTGCGGCGAGGCGACGGCGGCCAGTGCCCGCCGTGCGCCGCCATAGGCCGCCGGGTCCTTCTCGGTTCCGAGTTCGCCGGTCCAGCCCATCCATTCGTCGCTGTCGAAATGGGCGTAGCCGGAATAGGTGAGCGACGCGGTGACGCCGTTTTCGAACGAGAGGAGGGCGCAGTAGGCACCCTCCGTCGGCCGGGCCGGATCCCACCTGCCGGTCATTGCCATGACCGAGCGGCCCCTGCCGCCGGCCAGGAGGCGCACGATGTCCACCTGGTGAACGCCCTGCGAGAACAGGACGCCGCCGCCGAGTTCGGTCTTGAGCTCCTCCGGCCGTCGCGGCCGGTAGAGGAAATCGGTGTAATTGAGCGCGTGGATCATGCGCACGCCGCCGACCGCACCGCTGTCGATGAGACGGCGGGCGGTCGCGACCGGGGCGTCGAAACTGTGGCTCGGGCCAACGACGAGGTGGACGCCGGCCTCGCGACAGGCCTCGACCATGCGCCGGGCGTCGTCGAGGGAAATGGCGAGCGGCTTGTCGACGAGGACGTGCTTGCCGGCGCGTGCCGCGGCGATCACGTGCTCGCAATGGAGGCCATGCGGTGTCGCGACATAGATCGCCTCGACATCCGGGTCGGCGACGAAGCGCTGAAGGTCCTCATAGGCGTTGCCGCCGAATTCGACGCGAAAGGCCTCACGCGATTCAGCGCGCGGCGCGCAGGCAGCAACGAGCCGCACACGCGGGTCGGCGCGAAATGCGGGCAGCATGAGAACGAAGCCGCGGCCGAGCCCGATGACGCCGACGCGGACAGGGTTGCCCGTCGCGCCAGAGGTCGCCGTCGTTTCACCGGTCAAGGATCAGGTCCCCGCCGCGGCTGCGCGACACGCAGATCATGATCGTGTCGGCCTTTTCCTCGTCCATCAGCACCATGTCGCGATGATCGACGTCGCCGGCGATGAGGTGCGTTTTGCAGGTGCCGCAGGTGCCGCTTTCGCAGGAACTGGGGGTGTCGATGCCGGCGTCGCGCAAGGTCTCCAGGATCGAGCGGTCGGCGGGGACGGTCAGCGTCTTGCCGCTCCGCGCCAGTTCGACCTGGAAGGGAACATCGTCGGGACGGGTGACTTCGACCGGCTTGAAATCCTCGAAGTTGACACGCCCTTCCGGCCAGTGGCCGGAAAGATCCTTGATCGCCTGCATCAGCGGCTTCGGCCCGCAACAGTAGATGTGCATCGACGTCGGCTCGGCGAAGTGATCCCAGAAATCATAAGCCTTGTCCGGATCGCCGCCGTCGTGGTGGAAGAGCACCTTGCGGCCGAACGCCTCGGTCAGCTCCTCGCGATAGGCGGTCTCTTGCGGCGAGCGGGTGCAGTAGATGATCGAGAACGGCTTCTCGTCCTCGGCCAGCTTTTGCGCCATGGAATAGATCGGCGTGATGCCGATGCCGCCTGCGATCAACAGGTATTTCGCCGCCTCCTTCAGCGGGAATTCGTTCTCCGGCGCCTCTATGGCGAGGTCTGTCCCCTCCAGCGCTTCCTCATGCATCGAGATGGAGCCGCCGCGCGAGGTCGGCTCGCGTTTCACCGCGATCACGTAGCGCTCCGGTGCCTCGCCGGTGCCGATGAGCGAGTAGCGCCGCGTCGCCCCTGACGGCGTCTCGACGGTGATATGGGAGCCGGGCGTGAACGCCGGCAGCGGTTCGCCGCCGGCCGGCGCAAGGGTGAATTCCACGATGCAAGAACTGAGATCCCGGCGCTTTTCCACCCGCACATGGATGCTGTCGGATTGAATACTCAAGAGGCGTCCCCGAAAAATGTTCCGGCTGCCCCGACCCATGAGGCGTCCGGCTTGTGTCTTCGACTAAACTTAGAAAGCTAATTAAAATCTGTCAACGGCTGGACACGTGATTTTACGGAGGATATTATAACTTAGGTTTCTAACTATATAGCCGAAGGAGGAAGCATGCTCACCGCAGAGGACAACGAAATCCTGACCCGCGTCGGGGCGGAAACGCCGATGGGCAAGCTGATGCGCCAGCATTGGACGCCTGTCTGTCTCATCGAGGAAGTGGAGGAGCGGGACGGCACGCCGCTTCTGGTGGAAGTGCTCGGCGAGCGGTATGTCGCCTTCCGCGACAGCGACGGCAGGCTCGGCCTGCTCGATGAGCTTTGTCCGCATCGCCGCGCCTCGCTTGTCCTTGGACGCAACGAGGAGTGTGGTCTCCGGTGCCTCTACCACGGCTGGAAGATCGACGTGGATGGCAATGTCGTCGCCATGTCCTCCGAGCCGGAGGGCAGCGCGCTGATGGAAAAGGTCAAGCATCGCTCCTATCCGGTCAGGGAATGGGGCGGCTTCGTCTGGGCCTGGCTCGGCGAGAAGGAAGAGATGCCGGAATTCGATCCGCCGGCCTTTGCGCCGACCGAGGAGTCGCCGATCGCGATCCTCAAGATCCGGGTGCCGTGCAACTGGGCCCAGGTTCACGAGGGCCAGATTGACAGCGCGCATTCCTCTAGCCTGCATTCGTCCGACATGGTGCCGGCCCGGGTCGAGCGTGCCTCCGCCGATGCCCGCTCGTGGTACCGGCCCTCGACCGACAAGTCGCCGCGCATGCAGGCCCAGGTGACGAGTTACGGCTTTCACTACGCCGCCATCCGCCGGCCGATGAAGAACGCCGATGCCAACCACTACCTGCGCGTGACGGAATTTGTCGCGCCGTACTATTCGCTGATCCCGCCCAACGCGATGTACAACGTCGCCAGCGTCATCGTGCCGATCGACGACGAGACGACGGCGTTTCACTTCATCGCCTGGGGCACCGAGGAGGTTCCTTCAACCGAGGAGTGGCGGAAGTTCGCCTTCGCGCGCAAGGGCATCGACCTCAATGACGACTGGTCGCCGGTGCGAACCTGGGAGAATCGTTTCCTGCAGGACCGCAATGCCATGAAGCTCGGCAATTTCACCGGCATCCAGGGCATTCCCAACCAGGACATCGCCATGTGGGTGACGCAGGGGCCGATCGCCGACCGGACCCATGACATCCTCGGCGCCTCGGACCTCGCCATCGTCGAGTTCCGCCGTCTGATGGTCGATGCGGCACGCAAGGTCGCCGAGGGCGGCAAGGCGATCGGCACCGAGGAGCCCCGCGTTCCCCAGGCGACGATCATGTCGAAGGAAGGGGTCTATCCCAAGAGCGTCGACTGGCGAACGCTCAACAGCGATGGCACCGTCATCGCCGCGGAGTGATCGGCTCTCCCGCCCCCCGCACCGCTCCTGCGAATGCCCAGACGGGGCCTCACCTGCGAACCCCGGCGTCGTTGCCGGGGTTTTGCGTGTCGGGCTTCACATGGCCGGCTCTTTAGCCGGGTCCGCCGCCCGAGCTGCTCCGTATTGCCCGCCAAGCGGCCCCGTCAAGCGGCCCCGTCAAGCCGTCGCTCCTGACCGGCCCCGCATGGCATTCGGATCGCGCAACTCGTTGACATTATGCAAGACCTCGCCGCGATCGGCGCCGTTGCGCCAGAAAGCCGGTTCAGCAGGGGCATTTCGATAATCCATTTCATTTTTGCATGCATATTATCATATTAAGGCTTCTCAGATACGTGATTATTGTTATATTGCATGCCAAATTGCGCCAAGGTGACGGCGCTCGACACAACGAACGGGTTTTCCGCCCGTCCTGTCTTTCAGCCTGAGGGAGGCTCTCGCCATGGAGATGATTTCGCGCTACGGCGCGCCGTCGACGCGACTGGTTTCGATGCTGAAGTCGTTCGAATACCCTTTTCGTAACGTTGAGGCCGGCGACAGGTTCGCGATCCTGACCGATGACCAGATGGATCCGACCATCTGGCAGGCGATGATGGGAACGCTTAACGCCCGCGGCGCCGAGGTTTGTCTCTGCCTTTATCCCAAGCGGGCCTACCATTGCGCCGATCCCTCGCCGCTCGCCGTCGGCGCGGCCAAGGAGGCCGACGTGGTGATCGCGCTGACGACGACCGCGCTCAACAGCGGCACGCCGGGCCTGCGCCAGATCCGCTCCGAGGGCGGCGCCAAGGGGAAGACGCCGATCTGGCTGTGGGAGGAAATCAACCAGGAGATCCTGATCGACGGCGGCGGTGCCTGCGACGAGGCGGACGTCCTTGAGATGTGCGACCTGCAGCGCCGCATCGGTGAAATCTTCGACAACGGCAAGACGGTTCGCGTGACATCGCGGTCCGGCACCGATCTCGCCGCCGACATCTCCGGCTATCCGTCCGGTGCGCTCGCCCGCCGCTGGGGAGCCATTCCCTTTGAGCGCGATGCCGAAACCGGTCGGTTCGGGCTCAGCCCCGGCACATGGCCCTTCGGTGAATTCCACGTTGAGCCCGCCCCGGGCACCGCGAACGGGACCGTCGTATGGGATCACACCGGCCAGTTCCCGGCCGGCCAGTGGCACGAACCGGTGGGCGTTCATATCGAGAACGGCCGCGTCGTCGACATCACCGGCGGCCACGAGGCGCGCCAGATCCGCGCCTATCTGGAGGCGCACGGCGACGAGAACTCCTGGATCACCGGCGGCGAGATCTCCATCGGCACCAACCGGCGCTGCCCGCCCTATACCGGCAACATGCGCAGTGAGAAGAAACGCTACGGCGCGATGCATTTCGGCATCGGCCATGGCGCCGATCGCGGCGTCGTCGTCTCGAAGCTGCGACTGGAAGGCATCTGCGATCGCGTTACCTGGGTCGTCGACGACAAGCATGTGGTCGTCGAGGACGGGGAAATCCTCGTATGACAGCGGGGCTTGAAACCGGGAGGGGCAGCTGGCCCGAGCTTTGCGAGGCCGATGTGCACGCCATTCTCGATGCCTTCGACCGGTCGGGCTTCATCACGCTGTCGCTCCGGGCGGGGGCCGCGTGTGTTGCCGCGACGAAGGCGGCGGTAGATCAGACCGCGACGCCGCAGGCGATGCCGACGGGTGACGGCGACCTTGAGGCTATCCTCGCGCCGTCGGTCGGAACCCTCTCGCTGGCTGGCGGTGTGGCCCGCACGGGCGGTTATGTCGAAAAGGGCGCGCTCCTCGGCGTCATCCGCCTGCTGACAACCGAGGTCGAAGTGCGCTCCGAAGTGGCAGGGACCGTTGCCTCGATCGCCGTCGAGGACGGTACCTTCGTTGAATATGGCCAGCCGTTGCTGCGATTGCGGCCGGACGCCGAAGGAGGCCCGCGATGACTCTCCGCCGGGTCTTCATTGCAAACCGGGGCGAGATCGCGGTGCGCATCGTGCGCGCCTGCCATGCGGCCGGTCTCGAAGCCGTCGTTGCCGTCTCGGCGGCCGACCGCGACACGCTTGCCGCCCGCCTCGCCGACCGGGCCATCTGCATCGGCCCGGCGTCCTCCAGCGCGAGCTATCTCGACATCGAGGCCGTCGTTGCCGCCGCTATCGGTGCCGGCTGCGACGGGCTCCATCCCGGCTACGGGTTCCTTGCCGAAAATGCCACTCTGGCCGAGATCTGCGCCGATGCGGGCCTCACCTTCATCGGCCCCGCTCCCGCCGTCATCCGCGATCTTGGCAACAAGATCAACGCGCGCGCCATCGCCAAGGCCGCCGGCGTGCCGGTGGTGCCCGGGCGCGACGGCATCGCCTCGCGCGCGGACGCGGCGGAAGCGGCCGGGGAGGTCGGCTTCCCGATCCTCCTGAAGGCGGCCTCGGGCGGCGGCGGCCGCGGTATGCAGGTTGTAACCGCGATGAAGGACCTCAGCACGGCCTTTGAAACGGCAACGGCGGAGGCCCATGCCGCTTTCGGTGACGGCACGCTCTACATGGAGCGCTTCGTCGGCAACGCCCGCCATGTCGAGGTGCAGGTCCTCGGCGACCGGCACGGCACCGTCGTTCACCTTGGCGAGCGCGACTGTACCTTGCAGCGGCGCCACCAGAAGATCGTCGAGGAAGGGCCGGCCACCTGCGTACCTGCGCATCTGGTCGAAGGCATGCGCGAGGCGGCCGTCGCGCTCGCCCGCTCGGTCGGTTATGAGAGCGCCGGCACGGTGGAATTCATCGTCGACCAGGATCGCCAGGAGTTCTTCTTCCTGGAAGTGAACACCCGCATCCAGGTCGAGCACCCTGTGACGGAAATGTTGACCGGCGTCGACCTCGTCGGCGAACAGCTTTCGGTCGCGGCCGGCAAACCCCTTTGCGTCACGCAGGACGATATCCGCCTCACCGGTCACGCCATTGAATGTCGGATCAACGCCGAGGCGGCGCTGGAGAACTTCCGCCCATCGCCCGGTCGCATAACCGACTGGCAGCCGCCGCAAGGCGATGGCATCCGCCTCGATAGCCATTGTTTCGCCGGCTACATCGTACCGCCGTTCTACGATTCCCTCATGGCCAAGCTCATCGTCACCGGTCGTGACCGGGACGACGCCCTCGACCGCATGCGGGCCGCGCTGGCGGAATTCCGCGTCGAGGGCGTGGAGACGACGCTTCCCTTCCTGCGCGCCCTCGTTGCCCGGCCGGAATTCCGCGCCGGCGCGGTCGACACCCGCTGGGTGGAGGGGATCATGACCGACCCTGATTTCCTGGAGCCGCACCATGTCTGAGAAGGCCGCACCCATGCCCGGACTTACCTATCAGGACGTGCTGCAGATCCTGCGCCTCATCGATGCCGCGCCGGGATCCAGCCTCGACATCGAGTTCGAAGGCACGAAGCTGGCGGTCGAGCGGTGGACGGGGACAGCCGGCCCGCCGCCTGCGGAGACGGTTGTGACGGCAAGGCCATCTTCGCCGCCTGCCACTCCCGACCTCGCGGCGTCACCCGTCGCCCCAGCACCCGTTGCACCAGCACCCGCGCGGCCCGACGCCGACGACTTCCCCGATGCCGTCGCGGTAAGGCCGCCGATGACCGGCACGTTCTATGCTGCGTCCTCGCCCGGCGCGCCGCCGTTCGTTTCTGTCGGCGATACCGTCAAGGAGGGCGATCAGGTCGGCATCGTGGAGGTGATGAAGCTGTTCACCACCATCAGCGCACCGGTTGACGGCACGGTCCGGGCAATCCTGGTGGGCAATCAGGAACTCGTCGAAAAGGACGCGACCCTGATGCTCATCGAGCCGTCGAACTGACCCTCGCGTTCAGGAGCCAAGACTTTGAAGAAGCTGAAGATCCTCGATGAGACGCTGCGCAACGCCCAGCAGTCGGTCTGGGCGACGCGGATGCGGACCGAATCCATGCTTCCCATCGCCGGCGTGATGGACCGGGCCGGTTTCGACACAATCTGCGTCGCCGCCGGCGTCACTTTCGAGACGGCGGCGATGTTCCTCCACGAAGATCCGTGGGAGCGCATGAGGCTGCTGCGCCACCAGGCGCCGAATACCGGCTTCGATGTTCTGGTGCGGGCCCGCAACCTGTGGGGTTGGAGCGCCCAGCCCTATGACGTGCAGACGCTCTTCCTGGAAACGCTGCTGCGCAACGGCGTCGACAGCTTCAAGCTGTTTGACGGGCTGAACGACCTGCGCAACATGGATTTCCTCCTCAAGGAGGGTCTCCGCCTCGGCTTCAAGGTGAAGGGCTTTGTTGGCTTCAACGACAGCCCCGTCCATACCGACGATTATCTCGCCGGCAAGGCAAAGGAATTCGTCGATCGCGGCGTCCACGCGCTGGTCGTCTCCGATTCGCCGGGCGTGATGCGTCCCGAACGCGCCTATTCCGCGCTTTCCGCCGTCCGCAAGGCCATCGGCGACGTGGAACTGCATTTCCATTGTCACACGGCCGCCGGCCTCGGCCGTGAAGCCTGCCGTGAGGCGATCCGCGCGGACACCGATGTGATCTGGACGGCCGCCCGACCGCTCGCCTGGGGAACAGCACTTCCCGCCGCGCTCGACATTGTCGAGATGGGCCGCGAAATGGGCCGCGAGGTGGATGTTGACGACGCGGCGCTCAGGGAGATTGACGACTGGTTCTACTGGGTGGCGCATACCGAAGGGCGGCCAATCCCGGAGGAAAAGCCCTTCGACCCCGGGTACTACCAGCGCTACGTCGGACACCAGATCCCCGGCGGCATGATCTCCAACCTCGTCCAGCAGCTCAGGGATCGCGACCTGGAGCACCGCCTGCCGGAAGTGCTGGAGGAGGCCGGCCGTGTGCGTAAGGAGCTCGGCTATCCGCACATGTCGACGCCGTTCTCGCAATTCGTCGGCGTCCAGGCGGTGATGAACGTCATCCAGGGTGAGCGTTACGCGACGCCGCCCGAGGCGTTGCGCCTCTATGCGCGCGGCGCCTTCGGCCAGCCCATCTCGCCGCTCGATCCCAACGTCCGCGATATCCTCGCCGGCGACGCCCCGGACATCGATCCGCTGCAAGGGCTCGACGAACCGGCGTTGCCCAAGATTCGCGCCGAGCACGGGCCGTTCGAGTCTGACGAGGACCTGCTTCTTTTCCTCTTCATGCATCCGGCCGCCTATCAGGATTTCCGGAAAAACAGGAAACCCATCGCAGTAAAGCCGCGGCCACACCCGGTCGCGGCGCTCGTCGGCGAACTGACCGGGTGCGACGACATCGCCTCCGTCTCGATCGAGCGCAAAGGCCTGTCGCTTGACCTGACGCGGGACCAAAGGGTTCGCCAGACGTCGTGAAAATACCGATAATCGTTGTGTCAGATACAGTATGCATGCAGTTTTGGGATGAGATACGGAATTATACGGGGAGTTTGGCGGGATCTTGTAGCAATTTTGCATGCAATAAGATAATTTGCAGGTAACCAAGCGCCGTCAGAGCGCAGATCATGGGAGGAAAAGACCGTGAAGTTCAAAGTCATATCCGGTGCCGCGCTTGCACTCGCTCTTTCGTTGGCGGTGCCGATCGCCTCGGCCAGCGCCGCCATGCTGACGTTCAGCGATTATGGCCCCAACCGCGGGTCGCGCGCCAAGGCGCTCGAATGGTTCGCCGGCAAGATCAAGGATGAGTCCGGCGGCAAGCTCGACTTGCAGTTCTTCTGGGGAGGATCGCTGCTCGGCGGCAAGGCCACGCTTCAGGGCCTTGGCGACGGTGCGGCCGACATGGGAACCGTCATCGGCTTCTTCTCGCCGGCGCGGCTGCGCGGCTACAACATCGGCGACCTGCCAGTCGACAACAGCGACGTCTGGGTCGGCATGTCGGCGCTCAACGCGCTCGCCCGCAACAATGCGGCCCTCAAGGCGGAGTTCGACGCCGCCGGCGTCCACTACGTCTCGACCTATTCGACGACCCCGATCCAGCTCGTTTGCCGCACGAAGGTCACCTCGCTCGACGAACTCAAGGGGTTGAAAATCCGTGCCTCCGGGCCCTACGGCAAGGCGCTCGCCTCGCTCGGGGCCGAGATTGTCTCCATGGGCCAGCCGGATGTCTACCAGGCCCTCGACAGCGGGCTCGTCGACTGCAATCAGAACTACTATTACGCAATCCGCAGCTACAAGCAGTACGAGGTGGCGCCCTATGTCCTCGAGCTTGACTGGGGGCAGAACATGGCCTTCGGCATCTTCATGAGCAAGGCGTCCTACGATCGCCTCGACGAGGCGGACAAGGCGGTGATCGACAAGGTCGGCGACAGCTTCATCGATCATTTTGCCGAGGTGCAGATCGCCGATCTTGCAACCAATAAGAAGGCGATGATCGACGGTATCGACGGCAAGAAGCTGACCGTCATCCATTTGTCGGACAGCGATCGGGAAAAATTGCTTGCGGCCGGCCGCAAGCAGATCGATGCCTGGGTGGGGGCCTCGACCGAGGCCGGTCTCGACGCGGCGTCCGTGCTCGCCGACTATGAGGCGCTCATCGCCACGTACGCCGCGGAGCTGAAGGAAAAGGGATACCCGTGGAAGAGGTAGCCCCTTCCGGGTCCGACAAGCAGTCGGTGCCGCCCTCGCCCGCGCCGGTTGGTGGCAGGGCCGGCGCCAGGCTTGCCGCGGTGGAACGCGCCGCGCAGACGGCGGCGATGATCGCGCTTGTGATGCTGTGCGTCCTGATCTCGCTTGCCGTCGTCTCGCGAGCCCTGTGGACGTCGATGGTGCCCGACCAGGTGCAATGGGTCCAGCTCTTGATGATCGTGATCGTGCTGGCGCCTCTCGCCATGACGACGGCGACGCGCCAGCACATCGAGGTCGAGATCTTCGTTTCGCGGGCCGGCAAGCGATGGAGCGCGGTCTTCGCCGCCCTCGGCCATGTGGCTGCACTCGTCTTTCTCGCCATCCTCGGCTACGCGGTCGCGCGCCTCTTCGCCTCGGCCCTGTCGTCGGGCGAGTATTTCGACGGAACGGTCTTCAAGATCCCGAACTGGGTCGGCCGCGGCATCTTCGTTGCCTGCATTGCGCTGGCGATGGTGCGCTCGGCGGTTCTCCTGGTCTCCGACGTTTCGATGGTTCTCTACGGTCGCGCCGCGCGCCGGCCGAAACGCTAGAGCGGACATGCCCGGGCCGTCTCCGGACCGGCCGGGCATCTCGCTCTGTCCATTCGTTTAGCGCGTATCCCGATCCGGCAGGCATCCGGTTTCCCGGGAATGCATAAGCACGCAGGGGCGTTCCATGGAGCCCATTTCTCTTGCCGTCCTCGGCGTGACGGCGACGCTGATCATGCTCATGCTGCGGGTACCCATCGCCTTCAGCCTCGGACTGACCGCCTGCGTGGGGCTCATCCTGCGCTTTGGCTGGCAGCCCGGCCGCGAGATCGACATCGAGGCGGGCATGCGTCCGGCCCTCTCGATCATCGGGTCGTCGGCCTATAATTTCGTCGCCAACTATCCGCTGAGCATGATCCCGCTGTTCATCGCGCTCGGCCATGTTGCCTATTACGGCGGAATCACCACCGATCTCTATGCCGTGCTGAACCGGCTGCTGCGCCGTCTGCCGGGCGGGCTGGCGCTCGCCTCGCTCACCGGCTGTGCCGGATTTTCCGCGATCACCGGATCGAGCGTCGCCTGCGCGGCGGCGATGGGCCGGATCGCCGTGCCGGAAATGCTCCGCTACGGCTACGATCCGCGGCTCGCCGCCGGCTCCGTCGCCGCTGGTGGCACACTCGGCTCGCTGATCCCGCCGAGCCTCCTCTTCGTCATCTATTCGATCTTCGCCGAGCATTCCGTGCGCGATCTCTTCGTCGCCGGCATCCTGCCCGGTCTGCTTTCATTCGCCGGCTATGCGATCACGATCCTCGTGTGGTGCGCTCTTCGTCCACAAAGCGCGCCGCGCGCACCCGCGGCCGCGACCGAGGACGGATACGTCCACCCGATGCGCGATCTCGTCTCGCTCTGGCCGATCGTCCTTTTGATGACGATTGTCGTCGGCGGTATCTATGAGGGGTATTTCACGCCGACGGAAGCCGCCGCTGTGAGCCTTCTCACCGCCGCGATCATCGGCTTCTCGCGCCGCCGCCTTTCCATCGCCGACCTCGCCTCGGCACTGAAGACGACGGTGCAGCAGACCGCCATGATCTTCGCCGTCGCACTCGCCGCCAAGGTCTTCGTTTCCTTTATCTCGCTGACCCAGGTCATCCCGGTCGTTCTCGACTGGATCGAGGCGAGTGGCGCACCGATGGTGCTGGTCCTTGCCGGTGTCGTCCTCCTCTACCTCGTCATCGGCATGTTCCTCGACAGTATCGGCATTCTTGTCCTGACGCTGCCTTTCACCCTGCCGCTGGTGGAAAGCTACGGCCTTGGCCTCGTCTGGTTCGGCGTGGTCGTCGTCAAGCTGCTGGAAATCGGCCTCATCACGCCGCCGATCGGGCTCAATGTCTTCGTCATCAAGTCGGTGTCGCCGATGGAAGTGACACTCGGGCGGGTCTTTCAGGGCGTCTCCTGGTTCCTGCTGCTCGACTTCGTCGTCCTTGGCCTCATTCTGGCCTTTCCGGTAATCTCGACCGTCCTTCTCGGGTGAGGCAAGGCAAGGCAAGGCAAGGGGAGGGCGCTTTGCATTCATTTTTGCCGGGGATATTGTAACGGGACCTGGGGGTGCCGCCGGCGGCGCACGGGCGGCGCGAGAAGTGCCTTTCCCGTCGAATTTTTCACCGGGTATCGGGAAATGAGGACCGCGTGAGCGTTCAATTGGAGGAAGCGACGGACAGGTTGCGGCAGATGCTGCTCGACGGCAGCTTCCCGCCGGGCAAGAAGCTGCGCGAGGTCAGCGTTGCGGAAAGCCTCGGAGTCTCACGCACGATCGCCCGCCTTTCCATGAGCGCGCTCGAACACGAGGGGCTCCTGACGCGCGAACTCAACCGCGGCTCGCGCACGCGCGCCTTCGATGTCGAGGAAATCATCGACGCGATCGAGGTGCGCGGCGAACTTGAAGCCATGGCCGCCCGCCTTGCCGCCGAGCGCGGCGTGACGCCGGAATACCGCGACAGGCTGCAGCAGGCTGTCGCCGAGGCCGAGGATCTCCTTGCCGGCAGAATAGAGACCGAGGAACAGCGCACCGCCTGGGTTGCCATGAACACGCGCTTTCACGAGGCGCTGGTCGCCGCCTCCGGCAACCGCTCCATCGCCGTCGCCATCCGTCAGATGATGGCGTTGCCGCTGGTCTCCCCCGCCTCGATTATTTTTGAGCGGAACGACCCGGCCCTCGGCCACATGCAGTTGCTGAGCTCGCACGGCGACCACGTCGCCGTTCTCGATGCCATCACCGCGCACCAGGGGCACCGCGCCGAAGCGCTGGTGCGCGAACATGCTTTCCGCAGCGCCCAGAACAAGCGGCGTAACCTGTCGGACCCGGCCGCTCTTGATCACGCCCGTTCGCTTCCCGGCGGCAAGCTCATCGTCGCCGGCGATACCGCGTATCCCAGGAGATCGAAACGCCGTCTCGCGTCCGCCGGCCCGGACGCCTGATCGCGACCCCGCTCCATACGGGCCAAGAGTTCAGGAAGAAAGAACCCGGCGCAGGATGCCGATCGCCGTTTCGATCTGACCGCGGTCGACGTCGAGATGGGTGACGGCGCGCATGCGGGTCGGCCCTTCGACGCCGAGCCGTAGCCCCTCGTCGGCGAGCCGGCCCGCGATGTCTGCCGCCGTCCTGCCCGTGCCGGTCACGTCAAGGAAGAGGATGTTCGTTTCCGGCGCCTGGGGAAAGACCGAGACGCCCGCGAGGCCGGCGAGCCCCTCGGCGAGGAGCGCGGCATGCGCGTGGTCTTCGGCGAGCCGGTCGAGGTTGTGGTCGAGCGCATGGAGCGCGGCGGCGGCCAGCACGCCAGACTGGCGCATGGCGCCGCCGAGGCGGTGCTTCCAGGTCCAGGCTTCCTGGATGAAATCGCGCGATCCGGCGAGCGCGGCGCCGACGGGACACCCGAGGCCCTTGGAAAAATCGATCCAGACGCTATCAACGGGTCGGGCGTGGTCGACCGCCGGACGGCCCGAGGCGATCGCGGCATTCGGCAATCGCGCGCCGTCCATGTGGACCAGCAGTCCGGCGTCCCGCGCCGCGTCCGCCACCTCGGCGATCGTTTCCACCGGCCAGACCCCGCCACCGCCGCGATTGGTTGTCTGTTCCAGGCAAACGAGCCGGCTGCGCGGCGAGCGATGTCGCCACGGCCGCGTCAGCGCGGCGACCTCATCGCCGCCGAAGATCCCGTCGGGCGTCGCGACGGTACGAAACTGGACGCCTGCGACGGCAGCCGCGCCGGCGCCTTCCGAGCCGTACACATGGGCGCTTTCCGCCGCGATGATCTCGTCGCCCGGCCGGCAATGCACAAGGAAGGCGATGAGGTTGCACATGGTGCCCGACGGCAGGAACAGTGCATCCTCCTTGCCGAGCCAGTCCGCGACCCGCGCACACAGCGCCAGCGTCGTCGGGTCCTCGTCGCGTTGTTCGTCGCCGGTTGGCGCAGCCGCCATCGCCGCCAGCATGTCCGGCGATGGCCGGGTCGCGGTGTCGGAAACGAGGTCGATGGAGATGCGGTCTGGCACGGTTCAGTGTCCCTTGAGGTGGAAATGCAGCCGGTCGAGGAACCGGCGGATATCGTTTTCGTCGTTGTAGAAATGCGCCGCAGCACGCAAATGGCCGTCCTTCGCGGCCACGCGGATGCCGTCGGCGGCGAGTGTCGCTTCCATGGCCTCGGCCGATGACTGGCCGCCGAGATCGAGACTGACGATGCCGGCCCGCCGGCTCCAGTCGAGTGGCGTGCGCACCCCGAGCCCTTCGGCGCGGGCCTCCTCGATAAGCAGCGTCGTGAGATCGCGGATACGTGCCTCGATCGCGGCAAGGCCGATTGCCGCGATGTATGCCGCCGAGCGGCGCTGGATGGCGAGCCCGAGGAAGTTCGGATTGCCGTATTCGAAGCGCCGGGCGCCGGGTGCCGGCTTCGGATCGACGACCGACCGGTCGAGCGTTTCGAAACTGAACTTCGCCATGTAGACGGGACGGATCTGGTCGAGGATGGTGGGTTCGACATACATCAGCCCGGCGCCGGCGACGGAGAGCTGCGCCTTGTGCCCGCCCGCGCCGACGACATCGGCGCCGAGCGAATCGAGCCGGCGGTCGAGGACCCCGAGCGCCTGGATCGCGTCGACAAGCATCAGCACGCCGCGCGTTCGGCACGCTTCGGCGATGAGATCGAGGTCCATCCTCTGGCCGAGGCCATAGGTCACCCAGGCGACCGAGAGGACCCGCGTGCGTGCGTCCATCGCGGTGATGAGGGCGTCGAGCGAGACCGTGCCGTCGGGCCTTTCGGGCACGACGCGGACATCGACGCCGCGCCGCGCCAGCGGGCGCCAGGGGAAGGTGTTGTTCTCGTGCTCGGCGCCGGAAATCACCACATTGTCGCCTTCCCGCCAGTCGAGGCCGTGGGCGACGATATTAATGACCTCGGAGGTGTTCTTGACGAGCGCGATCCGCTCCGGTGCCGCCCCGAAGGTGTCTGCGACGGCACGGCGCGTCTCCTCCACCGCGTCCATGGAGAAGGCACGGCCACCGGCGGCGGGCGAGGCGATGTCGGCGAACCAGTCCGCCGCCGCCTCCGCCGCGCAGCGCGGCGAGAGCGCCTTCCTCGCCATGTCGAGATAGGCAACGCAAGCGGTGGCGGGAAAATCGGCGCGCAGCCTCGTCCAGTCTGCGCGGGCTTCTGTCTGGGGGCTGGCGGTCAAGACCTAGTCTCCGTTGCGGGTGATATGGCCGACGAAAGCCTGCGCGCGGGCCGTGCGCGGCGCGGTGAAGAACGCATCCGGCGTGTCGGCCTCGACGATCTCTCCCTCATCCATAAAGACGACGAGATCGGCGACCCGGTTGGCGAAACCCATTTCGTGCGTCACCACGATCATCGACTGGCCGTCGGCGGCGAGATCCTCCATGACGTCGAGGACCTCGTGGATCATCTCGGGATCAAGCGCCGAGGTCGGCTCGTCGAAGAGCATGACGGCGGGGTCCAGCATCAGTGCACGGGCGATCGCGACCCGCTGGCGCTGGCCGCCGGAGAGCTGGCCCGGGTACTTCCAGGCTTCCGGCGACAGGAGCACCCGCTCGAGCAGCGGCTTTGCTCGCGCGATTGCCGAATCCTCCGGCTCGCCCAGCGTGTAGATCGGGCCGAGGGTCAGATTGTCCATCACGGTGAGATGCGGGAAGAGATTGAAATGCTGGAAGACCATGCCGGTGTTGAGGCGGACGGCGGAAAGTGCCTGCCGCGATCCGTCGAGCTGCGTCCCCCTGACGGTCAACCGCCCTTCCTGGAAGTCCTCAAGGCCATTGACGCAGCGGATGAGCGTCGACTTGCCGGAGCCCGATGGCCCGCACAACACCATCTTCTCGCCCGTCGCCAGCCCGAGGGTGATGTCGCGCAGCACGTGATGCGGACCGAACCACTTGTTGAGGCCGGCGATCTCAACCACCGGGCGCGGCGTCGTGGTCTCCGTCATTCGGCCCCCCGTGCGAGTCGGCGCCAAGCGTTCTTCTCCATCTCCCGCCCGTGGAAGGTCAGTCCCAGGCAGAAGGTGAGATAGAGGAAGAAGACGAACAGGTAGCCCTCCAGCCCGTAACGCACCCAGGTCGGGTCCTGCAGCGCCGCCTTGGTTGCGCCGAGGACGTCGAACAGGCCGAGGATGCTGAAGAAGGTGGTGTTCTTGAAGGCGCGGATGATGTCGTTGAAGAGGGCCGGCAAGGCGACCGAGAAGGCCTGCGGCAGGACGATCTTGCGCATCCGCAGCCAATACGGCATGCCGAGTGCCTTGGCGGCCTCGTCCTGGCCACCCGGAATGGCCTGAAGGCCGCCGCGAATGACCTCCGCCGCGTAGGCCGCAAAGAAGATGATCATGCCGATCTCGGCGCGGATCAGCTTGTCCATGGTCAGCTGCGGCGGCAGGAAGAGCGGCAGGATCAGCGCGGCGAAAAAGAGGACGACGAGCAGCGGAATGCCACGTATGCCCTCGATGGCCGCCACCGACAGGCCGGAAAGGATCGGCAGTTCCGAGCGCCGCCCGAGCGCCAGGAGGACGGCGAGCGGAACGCCGCCGGCGACTGTGCCGGCGAAGACGAGGAAGGTGAGCGGTAGGCCGCCCCAGTCGTCGGTGCTCACCTGCGAAAGACCGAAGATGCCGCCCTGGAGGAGACCGAGGGTGGCGATTGTCACGGCGCACCAGCCCCACAGCCGCGCCGCGAGCGGCACACGCCGCCAGGCCGACATGAGGCCCCAGCCGATCCACAGACCGATGACGATAAAGCCGCGCCATTGTTCGCCGTAAGGATAGGTGCCGAAGAGGATGACACGATATTTCTCCGCCACGACCGCCCAGCAGGCCCCCGCTGCCGCCTGGCAGGCCTTGCCGCCCGGCGCGACCCAGACCGCGTCGATGAACGCCCAGCGAACGAAGAGCCACAGGAAAACGACAAGCGGCACCCCGAGGACGAGGCTGACGATGCCCGAGGACAGGGAGGGAAAGTAGCGCTCGCGGGCCCAGGCGACGATGCCGCGGCGCGGGACGGGCGGCGGCCGGCGATCCGCGGCGGAGGGAACGGCGAAGGAGGCGGGTGGAGAAACCATCTCAGCGCTCCCGGATCTGGACGTAGCGATTGGCGAGACTGCTGAGTGCGCCGATGACGAGCGAGATCAGCAGGTAGACGAGGGCCATGATCGACAGCACCTCGATGGTCCGTCCGCTGTAGGTCAGCATGGTGTTGGAGATGCTGAAAAGATCGGGATAGCCGACGGCGACGGCGAGCGAGCTGTTCTTCAGAAGGCTGACGTATTGCGCCGAAAGCGGCGGGATGATCGCCCGGAGCGCTTGGGGAACGATCACCTTGCGATACATGTCCGCGCCGCCGAGCCCGATTGCCTTGGCCGCTTCCGTCTGCCCGCCGTCGACGCTTCTCAGGCCGCCGCGCACGATCTCCGCGATGAAGGCAGCGATATAGAAGGTGAGGCCGAAATAGATGGCGAGGAATTCCGGCGCGAGGATGATGCCACCCTTGAAATTGAAACCGGCGAGTGCCGGAACGGACCATGCGGTCGGCGCGCCCAGGATCGCCCACAAGATCAGCGGGAACCCGAGCGGCGGGAGCGCGCGGGCGAGCGGCGCCCAGCGCTTGCGCTCACCTGTACGGCGGCGGCGATGGTCGAGGAGCCGGCCGACCGCAAGCGCGGTGACGGCGCCGACCGCGAAGGCGGCAAGGCACCACAGGAAGACATCCGTGCGCTGCGGCGCGGGAAGCGTCAGCCCCCGGTTCGAGGCGAAGATCCCGAGCCCGAGCGACCAGGAGCCGCGCGGCGCCGGCATCAGCGTGAAGAACGTGTACCAGAAGACGATCTGGACGAGCTGCGGGCTGTTGCGGAAGAGCAGCACGTAGCCGCCGGCGAGGCCGGAGACGAGCCCGTTGCGCGACAGTCGGGCAATGCCGATCGCGCCGCCGAGAACAGTCGCCGAGACGATGCCGAGGAGGGAGAGCACGACCGTGTTGCCGATGCCGACAAGGAACGCGTCGAGATAGCTCGCGCCCTGCTTGAAGGGGAAGAAGCCGTCGCCGAGCGGGAAGGACGTGCCGGTGAAAAGAAAGTCGAGACCCGACGTCATCCCCCGCTCGTCGAGCGCCCGCATGGCGTTGACGCCCATCCAGACGAGCAGGCCGATCACGGCGGCGAGAAGCAGAACCTGCCACGCGAACGCCCGCACCCGGGCGCTGCGCCACGGCGCCGGGCCGAGGGACGACAGCCCGGCCGATCGGAAGGAAAGGAAGCGTGACGTCATGGCATGCTATCGCAGGGTTGAAGCGCGTCGGCGATCGGTGTGCCGCGCGGAGTGTCGGCCAAAGAACCGTCAGGCCTGGAGGCCGTCACAGCGGAGTAAGAGCGGGGTGCGACAGCGCCGCACCCCGTCCCCGGCCGGTCGGGACGTGCCGTTTCGATTGCGGTCCTCGCGGGTGGGCCGACAGGTCCCGCGAGGACGTCGATCGAGATCCGGGGATCTTCGCCCCGGACCTTGTCAAGATCCCGACAGCCCGGCGTATTGATCAGAGCGGCGGCGAGTAGATGAGGCCGCCGTCGCTGTAGAGCGCGTTGTAGCCGCGCGGCAGTTTCAAGGGCGATCCCATGCCGACGTTCCGCTCGAAGATTTCGCCGTAATTGCCGACCTGCTTGACGACCTGGTAAGCCCAGTCCTTGTTGAGGCCGAGGCCCTTGCCGCCGGCCTCGTCGACACCGAGGAGGCGCCGCACGGTCGGATCCTGGCTTTCGGCCTTCATGGTGTCGACATTCTCGGAGGTGATGCCGCTCTCCTCGGCCTGGAAGAGCGTATAGATCGTCCAGCTGACGATGTCGCGCCACTGCGGATCGTCCTGGCGCACGACCGGGCCCATCGGATCCTTGCCGAAGAGTTCGGGAAGGATGATGTAATCGTCAGGGTTGGGCGCCACCGCGGCGCGGGTGGAGCTGAGACCGGAGGAGGACTGTACGGCAACGTCGCAGCGCCCGCCGAAGAACGCGGTGTTGATCTCCTTCTGGTCCTCCAGAACGACCAGCTTCATGGTGATATTGTATTTCTTCTGGATATCGCCGACGACGCGCTCGGAGGTCGAACTCGGACGGACGCAGACGCTGGCGCCGTCGAGTTCCTCGACCTTCGTGACGCCGAGCGCCTTGGGGACCATCAGGCCCTGGCCGTCATAGAAGGTGGTCGGCACGAAGTCGAGGCCGAGGTCGGTGTCGCGCGAGCGGGTCCAGGTGGTATTGGCGGCGGTCATGTCGACTTCGCCGGTCTGAAGCGCGGTCAGGCGGGTCTGGTTGTTCGTCTTGAGGAACTTGACCTTGCTGGCATCGCCGAGGACGGCGGCCGCCACGGCGCGGCAGGTTTCGACGTCGAGACCCTTCCATTCGCCTTTTCCATTGACCGACGAGAAGCCGGGACGGCTGCCGTTGACGGCGCATTTCACGACGCCGGCGGCCTTCACGTTGTCGAGCGTCGAGGCCATGGCGGCGGACGACGCCATGGTCGCAAATATGCTCAGGGCGGCGAGCCCCAGAGTCTGGCTGAACTTCATTCTGTCATCTCCTTCGGTGATTGGCTGTTGTTTTCTTGATTGGGGCCGTGACCCGGGGTGATTCCAAGCCTGACGCGAAGGTCGAGGCCGCGACTGAGATGCGCGGCCATCAGATCGGAGGCGCGCTGCGCTTCCCGCTTCTCCACCGCGTCGAGGATAGCGATGTGTTCTTCGAGGGTTTCGCGCGCCAGGTCGAGATCGAAGTAGCGCGGCAGATGGAAGACGAGGCGCGAGCGCATGCGCAGGAGCCGGACGCTCTCCTGCAGCGCGGGGCTTCCCGAGGCGTCCAGCAGTCGCTCGTGGAAATCCGTTCCCGCGTCGTCGATTTCCTGGGCCGAGAAGGCGCTGCTGTCGCGGGCCATCATCCTCAGGGTATTGCCCTGTGTCTTCAGGCCCGGCGTGACGCCGTTCAGCGCGGCAAGCTCCGCTCCGAGGCATTCGAGCGCGGTGCGGACCCGATAAGTGTCGACCAGGTCGTCGGTCGTCAGCCGGCGCACGAAGGTGCCCCGAGCCGGCTTGACCTCCACCACGCCTTCCCGCTCCAGCTTGCGCAGGGCCTCGCGCACCGGCATCCGGCCCATGCCGAGCTGGTCGGCGAGCTTGCGTTCGGAAAGCGGTGCGGACGGATCGATCCCGCCGCCGAAGATCAGGTCGATCAGGCGGTGGTAGGCGCGATCCCGTTCGAATTCGAAAGGTGCTTCCATAATTGGAATACTGGTCTACTGGTATACCAATTACAAGCCTAAAAATTAAGCGCGCCCGATTTCGGGCGTTCGCTGCGGGTGCACGTCACATTTCCTCGACTTTCGGGGTCAAGCGATCGCCGCGCGTCAGGGACACCGGCGTGACCGCCGCGACGCCGGAAGAGCGCATCGACATCGAGGCGTTCCTCAAGGCGGAATTCTCCACCGGCAAGGAGTTTCGCGCCCGCGTGGCAAAGCTCGGCAAGACGGGGAAGTGGACCTTCAGGGCATTTGCCGGCAAGGAAAAGCCGGCTTTGCGACCGCCGGACACAAGGGCGTTCTCGCGGTTGCCGGCCTTCCCGCCGTGTCATGTCCGATGGGCATCTTGAACCGGGATCGGGTGCCGGTCTCCGTGCCGTTTGCGACGCGATTCTTGCCCGGAAAGCCGGCCGGTCTCAGGGCAAAGCCGGATCCCGGACGAGAATGCCTGTCACAGGTGGCTGGGGCGGGCCGGCCTACCGCTTCATGGTCGCCCGGTCCCACAGCGCGTAGTCGGGCGAGGCCTCGACCCTGAGGTTCCGGTCGTGCCCGAATTCGACCATGTGCACTGTGACGTAGTCATCTGCGATGAAGGCAACGCCATAGGCCTCAGGCAGGTCTGACGCGGTCAGGAGTTCGGTCTCGGGAAAGTTCGGGAAACCGGCGTGGTTGGTACCGCGCAGGCTCGTCACCGCAACGCCGCCCGCCGAGCCGCTCATCGGCAGGTGGCAATGGCCATGGAAGACATGCCGGACCCTGTCGCGGTTGCGCGCAAGAAGGGTGCGGAAGTCCGCGTCGTCCTGCAACCGGATCTGGTCGAGCGGGCCGACATGGGTCGGGATCGGGTTGTGGTGCATGAACAGCATCGCCGGACGATCGCTTTCCGCGATCCGCGCTTCCAGCCAGTCACGCCGTGCCGCGCAATAGTAGCCGGCGTGGGTCTCCGGCCCCCAGGTGTCGAGGAAGAGGCAGCGACCGGCGGGTGTTTCGTAAACGGTCTGCACGAAGCCGCCCTCGTCGGCGTGGTCGGGAAAGACGTCGAGGAAGGTCGCTCGGTCGTCGTGGTTGCCGATACACAACGCGACCGGGATCGGGATCTCCGCGATGATATCCCTGAGGCGCAGGTAATCGTCGCGGTCGCCCCAATCGGACAGGTCGCCGGTGATGGCCAGCAATTGGGCATCGCCATGGAGCGTCAGCGCGTGGGAGAGGGCGCGTTCGAAATTGGCATTGGAATCGCGCCCCGCGATCGTCTTGCCGGGCGTGGTGAGATGAATGTCGGTGAAATGGAGAAGCTTCATCGGCATGACCGGTCGTCAATCCTTGTCATTCTTGGCGCGGCGTCGGGCGCCGGCGAAAATCCGGGAAAGGGAGGCTGTGCGACCGGCCGTTTCCCGGCCGGTCGCGTGTGTCGGGCAGGACCCGAAAATCGGGCGCCGCGCGTCGCTTACTTCTTCGGCAGAAGGTCGGAGACCTCTTCGACGAGTTCCGCCTGGAGGTCCTTCATGTCATCGTACTCGCCGGTCACGATACCCTCGACGCCGTCGTAGAGCACCTGCGTGATGGCAAGGCCGTTGTTGCCCGGATAGGCGATCCAGTCCTTCAGAAGCGCGGACTGGCGTACGGCCGTCTCCTTGGCCGGGTTCTTCTTGTAGAAGTCGGCGAGAAGGGCGTTGGCGGCCTTGTTCGGCGGCATGTACCCGGTGGTCTCGGCAACGGCGGCGGCGCCTTCGCCCGATGTGATGAACTTCAGGAATTTCCACGCCGCCTCGAGCTTCGCCGGGTCCTTGGAGGTGGAGACCAGCATCGCCGCGTTGCCGCCGGCCGGCAGGCCTTTCGGCGCGCCGCCGATGCCGGGAAATTCGTTGGTGACCAGCGTGAAGTCGCCCTTGGCGCGCTCGATAGCGCCGACCGACGACGTCGACCAGTAGTACATGGCGATCTCGCCGGCGGCGAAGGGCGTGCCAGCATCGTTGATCGACAGGTTCTTCATGTGGCAGCCGCGGAAGAGCTTGTGCATGGTCTGAAACGCGGTCAGCCCGGCTTTGCCATCGAAGTTGACCGAACCGTCGGCCTTCAGGATCGGTTCTCCCTGCGACCACATCAGCGCCTGAAGGAACCAGTTGCCGGTGATGTTCCAGCCCCAGAAGAGCGGGTTCTCGACGCCGATCTCGCGGAACTTCTTGCAGTTGTCGATGACCTCGTCCCAGGTCCTGGGGAGCTGCGAGCGCTCGGTGATGCCGATCTTCGACATCAGGTCCATGTTGTAGTAGCCGACCGGCAGCGAGACGGCGAACGGCAGGCCGTAGATCTTGCCGTTGAACGTCGACAGGTCGAGCATCGCCTTGTGGTAGCCGTCCTTCTCGAAGTTGGCTTCCTTGGCGATATAAGGTTCGAGCGACTTGGCGATGCCCTTCTCCACGAGGATCGCCTGGCGGTTGAGGCCCTGCATGGTGACATCCGGCAAGGTGCCGGCGACGGCTTCGCGCAGGATGGTGTTCGTACCATCCTCGTAGTTGTCGTAGGTTGCCCGGAATTTGACGTCGATGTTAGGATATTTCTTCTTGAAGGCGGGCATGATCTTTTCGAACGTGACGTCGAAAAGGCTCGAATAGGGATACCCGACCTCGATGGTGACCATGTCTCCGGCCGACACAGGCTGGGCGGCAAGGCCGGTCGCGGAAAGGGCGGCTGCAAGAATTGCAGCGAGTGTCGAACGCTTCATGTGTTGCTCCTTCGCTGTAATGAGACCCTGATTGGCTTGGCGGCGGTCAGGGTCTCTTCGTTTCAGCCGCCCGAAGCGACCGATCTCCTTGGCGCTGCGCGCCATCTGTTTTCATGCCGTGTCGCTTTTGGCCGCGTCGCTTCATGCCGGCTCACTTCATTCCGGAAAGCGTGATCCCCTCGATGAAACGGCGCTGGGCGATAAGGAAGGCGACGAGGAGCGGCGTCACGATCACCGTGGCGATCGCCATCATCGGGCCGTAATCGTTGCCGTCGAGGTCGCCCTGGAATTCCCTGAGGCCGAGCGGCGGGGTGAACAGGTGCCGGCTGCCGGTGATCACCACGCGCGGCCAGAAGTAGTCGTTCCAGTGGGCGACGACGGAGAAGATTGCAAAGGCGAGGAGTGCCGGGACCGCGGTCGGCAGCATCACCCGCCAGACGATGGAAAATTCACTCATGCCGTCCATTCGCGCCGCGTCGATGAGGTCGTCGGGCACCGTCATGAAGAATTGCCGCATCAGGAAGATGCCGAAGACCGAGATTGTCCAGGGGACGACGAGCGCGGCGTAGCTGTCGGTCAGGCCGAGCTTCGAGAGCATGATGTAGAGCGGCAGCGCGATGGCGTGCACCGGGATGAGGAGGCAGAAGAGCACCATGGAGAACACCGCCTCCCGGCCCCAGAACTTCAGCTTCGATAGCGCGTAGGCGCACGGTAGCGCCACGACGACCTGGATGAGGAAGATCGACAGTGTGACGACGACGCCGTTGAGGAGGTAGCGAAGCAGCGGCGCCTTTTTGAACGCGGTGGTGTAGTTGTAGATCGCCGGTCGGACCATGCACTCGGCCTCCGGCCTGCCGAGCTTGACGCAATATTCGTCAACGAACGGTTCCTGGCTGCCGATGAGGCCGCCCGTGGCGGTCTGGATCTCCACCGGGCTTTTCAGCGAGTAGCTGACCATCATGACGAAGGGCGCGATGACGATCGCGACGCCGATCATCAGGACGAGGTGCTTGAGGAGTTCGCCGGCTCCGAAGCGCATGGTTCCGGTCCGCTTCTTGCCGGTCGGCGTGTTTCGGCTCGACGTCATGAGTAGTGCACCCGTTTCTCGACGTAGTGGCGCTGGACGAGGGTGACGATGGTGACGAAGGCGAGGAAGACGACCGTGATCGCCGCGCCGATGCCGATCAGGTTCTGTTTGATGGCCTTCTCGTAAATCGCGTACATCATCACGTAGGTGGACTTTGACGGCCCGCCCCGGGTCAGCGCTTCCACCGTGTCGAAGACCTGGAACGAGCGGATCGTGGTGATGGTGACGACGAAGACGGTGGTCGGTCCGAGGAGCGGCCAGGTGACGAGGCGAAATCGCTCGAAGGCGGTCGTCGCCCCGTCCATTTCGGCCGCGTGATAGAGTTCGCGCGGCACCGACGTCAGCCCGGCGAGATAGAGCACCATGTTGAAGCCGAACGCCTGCCAGACGCCGATGAAGCAAAGCGTCCAGATCGCGTAGTCGCGGTCGCCGAGCCACAGCGGAAAGCCGGTCTCGCAGGCCCTGCCGTACCACGTCGTCGCCGGATCCAGGCCAAGGAAGGAGCCGGAAAGAAGCCCATGCCAGAACGGGCTGTCGCAGCCGGCCGCGAGCGTTGAGTTGACGACACCGACGGTCGGGTCAAGCATGAACTGCCAGACGATCGCCATGGCGAGGAGCGCCGCCATCGTCGGCAGGAAATAGACCGCCTTGTAGAAATCGCGGGCAAAGCGCAGCGAGGAGATGAGTAGCGCCGCCCCGAGCCCGAGGCCGATCGACGCCGGCACGACGACACAGACGTAAATCAGCGAGGCCGTGATCATCTTGCCGTAGGTGCGTTTGCCGAGGAGGTCGGCGTAATTGTCGAGGCCGACGAAGGAAAGGTCGGAGCCGCCGAGGCTGTAGTCGGTGAACGAAAGGACGACCGCGATGACAACGGGCGCGATGAGGATCAGCACCATCAGCACCACCGCCGGCGCGATGAACACATAGGGCAGAGTCCGGCTCTGCGAGCGGGCTTGCGAGCGGCGCTGAACCGGGCTCCCCGGACGGCTTTCCGAAACGGCGGCGGCGGTCATCGGGTCGCCTCGTCGTGGGCGTAGATGCGCCGGTTATCGGCGCCGAAGACGACGGCCTGCTCGCGCTCGGTCCAGATTTCCGCCGGGCCCTGCAGCGCCAGCAACTGCGCCGCCTCGGGTTCGGTGCGCACGATGATGTTCTGGCCGGTCTCGCCGATGTTGGCGTGGATGAAGAAGTCGGAGCCGAGGTTTTCCTTGTGCCGGACGGTGACCGGGATCGCCTGCCCGTTCGGGGCCTTCGGCGCAATCGCCAGGTGTTCGGGACGGAGTCCGACCGTCACCTTTTGCTCCGGCGCCCGGAAGGCCCGCTTGAAGGTATAGCCGCCGACGGTGGAGACGACGCCGCCGGTGAGCGCGCCGGGCAGCGTGTTCATCTTCGGCGAGCCTATGAACTGCGCCACGCGCAGGTCCGCGGGGTTGTGGTAGACTTCGTCGGGCGAGGCGAACTGCAGGAGTTCGCCGTCCATCATCACCGCGATGCGGCTCGACATCGTCAACGCCTCGGCCTGGTCGTGAGTGACGTAGATGAAGGTTGTGGCGAGCGCGCGGTGGAGTTCGGCGATTTCCGCGCGCATGTGGACCCGGAGCGCGGCGTCGAGGTTCGACAGCGGCTCGTCCATCAGGAACGCGACCGGCTTCCTGACCATCGCCCGGCCGACCGCGACGCGCTGGCGCTGGCCGCCGGAGAGTTGGCCGGGCTTGCGCGTCATCAGGTCGCCGATCTTGAGGGTATCCGCCGTCTCGCTGACGCGCTCGCGGATGCGGCGCATCTTTGCCCGCCGCCCCGGCAGCGCGTGGCCGACGATGGGCAGCCGCTCCATCCGGCTGAGGCGACGCAGCTTCAGGGGCACCGTCAGGTTCTCCTCCACCGTCAGGTGGGGATAGAGGGCATAGGACTGGAACACCATGGCGAGATCGCGCTGGCTGGCCCTGACGTCGTCGACGGTGCGCCCGTCGATGACGATCGAGCCGGCGTCCTGCGGCTCCAGCCCGGCGATGATCTTCAACAGGGTCGACTTGCCGCAGCCCGAAGGACCGACGAGCGAGACGAACTCGCCGTCGCGAATGTCGAGGGAGACCCCCTTCAAAACCTCTGTCGGGCCGAAACTCTTGCGGATCTCTTCAAGGCTGACCGCCGCCATCGCTTGGCCTCCATGCTGCCGGTCCAGGATGGGGCTGTCCTATCAAGCGCGATTGACACTGGTGTGAAGTGATATTAGTTCCGCTAATACACCCGGAGACCCGTGCTTGCTCGTCGGCGGGACGCGAGGGGTGTGCGAGAGGCGGAGGCGATGAGCGCAAGCCCGCTATCCCACCGGTTAAGCAGCGGATTCGGAGAAACCGAAATGAAGTTCAGCGCGCCGCAGATCGCCGCCTTCACCCAGGCCGCGCGCGAGCGGAGCTTTTCCCGGGCTGCCCAGGCTCTCGGGATTACGCAATCAGCGGTTACCCAGCACGTCACCCGGCTTGAACGGCAGATGGGGACACAGCTCTTCCTGAGGACCCGCAACGGGCTGGAACTGACCAAGCCGGCCCTCGAACTCTTCGCCCTTTCCGATCGCATGCGCACCATGGAGGCGCTGATCACCGAAAAGATCGCCGCCTACAGTTCGCTGTCGGCCGGTCATCTCGACATTATCGCCAACGCCCCGCGGCCCTCCCTGCCGCTCATCCATGCCTATTGCCGGCGCTTTCCCGACGTGAAGCTTTCCTTCACGCTCGGCAGCTGGACCCTTGCCGAGGAAAGGCTCCGGCAGCGCGAGATCGACATCGCCATCATTACCGAACCGGAACTGGAGGAGGGGCACGTCGCCATCGAGCTGGCGCGCACGCCCTATGCCGCCTACATGCGGGCCGAGCATCCGCTCGCGCGCCGCCGGGAGATATCGATCGCCGATTTGGAGAACGAGCCGGTCGTCCTGCCCGAGGCCGGATCCTTCACCCGCCGCATTGTCGGTGAATGCCTCGCCCGTCACGGCAGGGAACTGAAGCGCGTGATCGAGATGACGACCTTTCCGGTCGTCAAGGAGGCGATCCTGCACGGCATCGGCCTCGGCATCCTGCTGGCGGAAAGCTTCCATCCGACCGGCCACCTGGTGACCCGCCCGATCCGCGAATTGCCGCTGAGCTACCGGACCTATCTCGTTGCCGCCGCCGACAAGGCGGAATTGAGAACCGTGCGCGCCTTCATCGATATTGCCGAGGAAATGCGCGGCTGATGACGCCGGCCGACGGGGCCGGCAAGAGCGGGCAGAACGGCTATTTGCATCTCGGGGCGGAATTTTCCCTCTTCCGCTTTGCCTTCTTCCGCTCCGTCTTGGCGCGTCTCGTCGTCTCGTAAATTAGTCGCATATCGTCCATCCGGCCGATGCGGGGCCGCCAGCCGCGCGCTACCGTTCCTTGCCGCCGGTTCGAAGACGGCGGAACGCGGATTGGGAAGCGAACGATGGTGGATCTGCTGACGACATTCGACGGGCGTATTTCGCGAAAATCGTTCTGGGTCGCAATGCTGGCAGGGCTCGCCGTGGCGCTTGCCTTCGTCCTTCTCGTCGTATTGCCGATCAGCTTCGCCAGCGACCGGTTCGCCCGTCTCCTGTCGAGTGCCTTCGCGCTGCTGTTGATCTATCCGCTCGCCGCGATCGTGGTCAAGCGGCTGCACGACAGAAACAAATCGGGGATGCCCTGGGCACTGATCTTCCTCGCTCCGGCCGTGGCCTCCAGCCTCATGCATGGCACCGGCATCGGCCATGCCGAACGCATCCTTGCCGGCAGGACGGTTCTGGTGCCGACGGCAGGCGGATACCTCGTCGGTTTCCTCGGCCTCGTGGCGGCAATCTGGATGGCGGTGGAACTGGGCCTTATGAGCGGAACGGTAGGTCCGAACCGCTACGGCCCGGATCCGCTGGCGCCCCCCGTTTGACGATGCCCGGTCCGCCTGGATCGCCTGATGCGTCTCAGCCGAACATGTCCGGCTGATCGTTGCGGATCTGGTCGAATATCGGCTGGAAGTGCAGCCAGCCGATATAGTCGCTGCCGACATGTTCTCGGCTGTAGCGGGCGCGCTCGTCGCTGATGCGGATCGGTGTCTGTCCGCTGGCGGCGATGGCGAGTTGCTGCTGGCAGCAGCGCTCCAGAGCGATGAACCAGAAGGCGGCCGAATCGATCGAATGGCGGCTCGCCGTCAGAAGGCCGTGGTTCTGGTGGATTGCCGCCTTCACGTCCTTGAACGCCATCGCGACATTGCCGCCGGCCTTTGTCTCCACCGCGACGGCGCCGGCCTCCTCGCCGATCACCGCATGGTCCTCGAAGAAGGCGCAGGCGTCTTGCGTGATCGGTTCGATCGGCTGGCCGAGCGCGGCGAAGGCCGTGCCGTAGACCGTATGCGCATGGCACATGGCGACAATTTCCGGATGTGCGGCATGCACGTTGGCGTGAAGGACGAAGCCGGCCCGATTGACCGCGTGGTTGCCTTCGACGACGCGCCCGTCGTGGTCGACGAGGATGAGGTTGGAGACCTTCACTCTGGCGAAATGGACCGCCATCGGATTGGTCCAGTAGAGATCCGGGTGTTCGGGGTCGCGCACGGTCAGGTGACCGGCGAAACCGTAGTCGAAGCCCTGGAGCGCGAAGGCGCGGCAGGCCGCGACGAGCCGTTCCTTCAGGTAGCGCCGCTCCTCGGTGATCGTGCCGAAGGTCGGGATGTCGGGAAAGATCAGCCCCATCTGTTCGGGCTGGTAGACGGAAATCCGGTTGCCGAGATCCAGCATCGTTTTCTCCTCTGAGTAGATTATGGACGCAGGGCCTACCGCTCTCCGGGGGGCGCAGAGAAAGCGCAGGCCCGCGTCCGCGCGGCCGTTTCCGCTGGCCGTTTCCGCTGGCCATTTCCGCTGGTCTGTGCTGCCGCTATTCCGCCGCGTCGGCGAGCGAGCGGGCATAGGTCAGCAGCGCGTCGTCGCCGGTCGCCTCGATCGGCGTAAAATCCTGATGCGCGATATGCTCGGGCCGCGTCGGCTTGCGGATCGCGTTGGAGACCGCAGACAGCGTCAGATAGACGATCTTGCGCGGATAGGGCGTGATGTTGCCAGCCGAGCCGTGCACCATGTTGCCGTGGTGAATGAGGAGGCCACCGGCCTTGCCCGTCGGCGCGACGATGCCGCCCTCGTCCGCGAGCCGCGAGACGGTGTCGGTGTCGAGCGCCCAGATGCCGTAGTTCGTCGTCTCCGTGTCATAGGTGGATTCCAGCTGGCCGTGGGTGTGCGAGCCGCCGATCAGCATCAGCGGGCCGTTGATCGGCAGGACATCGTCGAGGAACAGCGAAATGTTCATCGCCCGCGGCTCCGGCATGCCGTCGTCCTTGTGCCAGGTCGGGAAGTCCTGGTGCCATTGCCAGACGTCGCCGGTGAAGGCTGCCTTGGCGTTGACCTTGAACTGGTGCATGTAGACCGCTTCTCCGAGCAGCTGCATAACCGGCTCTATGAGACGCGGATGACGGCCGAGGATGCCGAACACCTCGTCGTAGCGATGGCAGGCGAAAGCGGTGCGCGGCGTGCCGTCGCGCTCGCGCCAGATCTCGGGCCGGTCTTCGTCGAAAATATGCTCCGCCGCCTTTCTGAGGACCGAGACCTCGTCCATCGAGAACGTTTCCGGCAGAAACAGGTAGCCGCGTTCATTGAAATCGTCGATCTGGCTTTGGGTCAGTTTCATCGGGTCGTCTCCTCGTGTCGCGTGCCGGTTTTCCGGCTTTTGTTTGCGTGCCGGCCATTACCGGTTTTTCCGTCGCCGGTTCGGCCGGCGTTGTCATTCGTCCCGGGCTCCGCCCGTCGCCTGGTTGAAACCCGCCGGCCATCCGGTCAAGCCGATGCCGCCATCGCTTCCGCCGCCAGCAACCGCGCCTCGGTCTCGCGCCCGGCGTTGTTGGCGTGGGCAAAGGCCCGTTCGCCGGCGGCCTCGTCGCCAGCCAGGATCAGCACCGCGATGGCCTCATGGTCCTCCCAGGACGAAACGCGCAGACGGCCGCTGTCGAGGACAAGCCGCATCGCGCGCATCATGTGAGTGAAGTTCGGGGCGAGCATCTCGGCGATCTGCGGATTGCCCGACATCGCCACAACCTGATTGTGAAAGGCAATATCGAGGTCGATGCGCTCGCCGATCGGGGTTGCGTCGCTGAAGCTCCCGGCTTCGTTGATGATGGCGCCGAGCGCGGCCTTCTCATCCGCCGTCGCTTCATCGGCGGCGACGCGGCCGGCCGCCAGACGCGCGGCGAGCGCGTCGAGCGCGGCGCGGATCTGGTAGAGGTTGCGAAGCTGCGTGGGGCCGATCGGCGTGACCCTGAGGCCCTTCCGGCCGTGGTCCTCGACGAGGCCGTCCTTCTTGAGGAGTTGCAATGCGTGACTGACCGGTTGGCGCGACACGCCGAGCCGGTCGGCAAGGTCGGCCTGCCGGATGCGCGTTCCCGGTGACAGCTCGCACGTGCCGATGGCGGTGCGGATCTGGTCGTAGACCCGTTCGACGAGGATGGGGCTCTGGTCGATCAGTTCCATAGGCGTTCCGCCCGTCGGCGACCCTCACTTGGTGTTCGGAATTCCGAATTCATACGTATTTAGCCGGAGTGAGTCAAGTTTGGAATTCCGAATTCTCATGGCTGATGGCGCCGCGCGATGCGTGCGGGGGAGGCGCGAGATGAGCCGCGAAAGGCCGAGAGGCCGAGAGGCGGGGGAAGCGTTCTGGCTGGCGCCCCGGCCGGTCGCGAAGGCCCCCCGGGCCAGACGGATACTCGACACGGTGAAAGGAAAGCGAGGCGCCGGGAGACCGTCCGGCGAACAACGGAAAGGGAACGCGCAAAAGAAAACGGGCCGGAGGAACGCATCCTCCGGCCCGTCGGAAATTCGCGCGCCCGCCGCGGCGGACCCGTGGAATTGTCAGAACTGACGTTCCACCATCATCCGCTTGATCTCGGCGATCGCCTGGGCCGGATTGAGACCCTTCGGGCAAGCCTTGGAACAGTTCAGGATGGTGTGGCAGCGATAGAGGCGGAACGGATCTTCCAGATTGTCCAGCCGCTCGCCGGTCGCCTCGTCGCGGCTGTCGATGAGCCAGCGATAGGCCTGCAGGAGGATGGCCGGGCCGAGATAGCGCTCGCCGTTCCACCAGTAGCTCGGGCAGGAGGTGGAGCAGCAGGCGCACAAGATGCATTCGTAGAGACCGTCGAGCTTCTGGCGATCCTCGTAGGACTGCTGCCATTCCTTTTCCGGCGTCGGCGTCTTGGTCTGCAGCCACGGCTCAATGGAGCGGTGCTGGGCGTAGAAGGTGTTGAGATCGGGCACCAGATCCTTCACCACCGGCATGTGCGGCAGCGGGTAGATCTTGATCGTGCCCTTGATCTCGTCCATGCCCTTGGTGCAGGCGAGCGTGTTGGTGCCGTCGATATTCATCGAACAGGACCCGCAGATGCCCTCGCGGCAGGAGCGGCGGAGCGTCAGAGTCGGATCGACCGTGTTCTTGATCCACAACAGCGCGTCGAGCACCATCGGCCCGCAATCGTCCATGTCGACGAAGAAGGTGTCGATCCGGGGATTGCGCCCGTCATCCGGGTTCCAGCGATAGATCCGGAACTCGCGGATGTTCTTCGCCCCTTCCGGCTTGGGCCAGACCTTGCCTTCGGTGATACGGGAGTTCTTGGGAAGGGTGAATTGAACCATGGCGTTCGTTTCCGTTTCCTGAGTGGTCGGGCGCCTGTGCCCGCAGGATGGACTAGTAGACCCGCTTCTGCGGCTTGATGTACTCGATGTCGTCAGTCATCGTGAAGGAATGAACTGGCCGTTCGCCGAGCGTCACGGTCTTGGCCGTCGTGTCGGACCAGACGAGCGTGTGCTTCATCCACTCCGCATCGTTGCGTTCGGAGAAGTCCTCGCGGGCGTGCGCGCCGCGCGACTCGGTCCGGTTCGCCGCAGAATTCATTGTCACCACGGCCTGCTCGATGAGGTTCTCGAACTCCAGCGACTCGATGAGGTCGGAATTCCAGATCAGCGACCGGTCGGTTACCTTCATGTCGTCGGCCGACGACCAGACCTCGCCGATGAGCGTCTTGCCCTCGTCGAGGACCTCACCGGTGCGGAACACCGCGCAATGCGACTGCATGGTCTTCTGCATGTTGAGCCGGAGGTCCGCCGTCGGGGTGCCGCCGCTGGCGTTGCGAACCCGGTCGAGGCGCTCGATCGCGATTTCGCCGGTCGCGGTCTTGGGGTGCGATGTGCCCGGCTTGATCAGCTCCGCGCAGCGCATGCCCGCCGCCCTGCCGAACACCACCAGGTCGATCAGCGAGTTGGAGCCAAGCCGGTTGGCGCCGTGGACGGAGGCCGAGGCCGCTTCGCCGACCGCCATCAGGCCCGGCACGGTCGCGTTCGGGTCGCCGTCCTTCGGGCAGATCACTTCGCCCAGATGGTTCGTCGGAATGCCGCCCATGTTGTAATGGACGGTCGGCAGAACCGGGATCGGCTCCTTGGTCACGTCGACGCCGGAGAAGATCTTCGCCGATTCCGAAATGCCCGGAAGCCGTTCGTGAAGGATCGCCGGATCGAGGTGATCGAGATGCAGGTAGATGTGATCCTTGTTCTTGCCGACGCCGCGGCCCTCACGGATCTCCATCGACATCGAGCGGGAGACGACGTCGCGGGAGGCAAGGTCCTTGGCCGACGGCGCATAGCGCTCCATGAAGCGCTCGCCCTCGGAGTTGACCAGATAGCCGCCCTCGCCGCGTGCGCCCTCGGTGATCAGGCAGCCGGCGCCATAGATGCCGGTCGGATGGAACTGGACGAACTCCATGTCCTGCAGCGGCAGGCCGGCGCGCAAAACCATACCGTTACCGTCGCCGGTGCAGGTGTGCGCCGATGTGCAGGAGAAATAGGCGCGGCCGTAGCCGCCCGTCGCCAGGATCGTGGAATGGGCGCGGAAGCGGTGAAGCGTGCCGTCTTCCATCGACAGCGCGATGATGCCCCGGCACACGCCCTCATCGTCCATGATCAGGTCAATGGCGAAATACTCGATGAAAAATTGCGCCGAATACCGGAGCGAGGCGCCGTAGAGCGTGTGCAGGATGGCGTGGCCGGTCCGGTCCGCCGCCGCGCAGGTGCGCTGCACCGGGGGTCCCTTGCCGAAGTTCTGCATGTGGCCGCCGAACGGCCGCTGGTAGATCTTGCCCTCTTCGGTGCGGCTGAACGGCACGCCGTAGTGGTCGAGCTCGTAGACGGCGGCCGGTGCCTCGCGACAAAGATATTCAATGGCATCCTGATCGCCCAGCCAGTCCGATCCCTTGACGGTGTCGTACATGTGCCAGCGCCAGTCGTCCGGGCCCATATTCTGCAGCGAGGCGGCGATGCCGCCTTGCGCCGCGACCGTGTGGGAGCGTGTCGGGAAAACCTTGGAAATACAGGCCGTCTTCAATCCCGATTCCGCCGCTCCAACGACGGCCCTGAGGCCCGCGCCACCGGCGCCGACGACGACGACGTCAAAAGAATGTTCGGTAATCGGATAAGCGCGGCCGGCGACAGCCGGCGCCCCGGTTCCGTTGCCCTTGGCATCGGTCATGGTATCAGCCTCCAAAGCCGATCTTGAGAAGCGCGAAAACGCAGGCGAAAGCCATCAGCGCGCTGAAGAAAATGTTGCCGATCAGCGCCAGGACCTTGAACAGTTCGGAATGAACGTAGTCCTCGATGATGACCTGCATGCCAAGCTTCATGTGGTAGATGCCGGACAGCACGAAGAGGAGCATCAGGATCGCGACGAAGGGATTGGAAAGGACGGCGAGGGCGCCCTCATATCCCTTGCCCTGGGTTGCGATCACCACGATCAGGAAGACGACGGTGAGCGGGATGAGAGCGAGGGCGGTCAGTCGCTGATGCCAAAAATGCTGGGTTCCGCTTTTCGCGGCGCCAAGGCCGCGGACGCGGCGAAGCGGCGTGCGCATGAACATGTGATCTTACCCCCTTAGCGGACCACGTACCCGATGATCCAGACCGCGATGGTCAGGGTCACCGAGGCGACGACGGTAAAGCGCGCTGCCCATTCCCGGACTTCCGGGCTGAACCCGTAGCCGGTATCCCAGAAGAAGTGGCGAACGCCGCCGCACGCATGATGAATGAGCGCCCAAGTATAGCCGAACAGGATCAGTCGGCCGATCCAGGAGCCCGCCAGATTGTCCACGAAGGTGAAATACGCCTCGTTGGTGCCGGCGGCAATGAGCCACCACGCAAGCAGGATGGTCCCGAAATACAGGACCATACCGGTGCCCCGGTGAACGACGGACAGCATCATCGTCAGCATCGGGCGGTAGATGAAAAGATGGGGAGATAGCGGCCGGGCGGCCTCGATCTTCGGGTCGGCCATGATCCTCGTTCCGTTCCGGCTTACGTAAGCGTATGCTTGCATAAGCATAAGAAAATGCGGCCGACAACCACCGGCCAGAAAATGTTCTAAACCCATTGTGCGACGCAGTCAAAGTCGCCTGAGGGATTACGTCATACGTGGGCTCCGTGGGTTTCTCTTTCGTTATGAATTCCTTATGTGGCGGCGATGGATTTCGAAATTTCCGCGTCTCGGCATCTTTTGATCGCGGATTGCGCTGGCCGCGCCCTGCGACCGTGATTCGCACCGAAATGTCCCGTCAGGGGGTGGACGGGGAGGAGAAGGCGCCTTTCGCCTCGTCGAGCGGGCGCGATCCACTGATTCGCTTGTAGACCCGTACCATCAGCGCGGTGGCAAAGAGTGGTGCAACCAGATTGAGGATCGGCACGGCGAGGACGCCGGCGACGATGAGCCCGGCGAGGAACACCGCGGTGCCGTTCTCTCGCCGCAGGCGGCGCGCCTCGGTCGGGGAATGGAAACGCATCGCCGCGAATTCGAAATACTCCCGTCCGAGGAGGTATCCGTTCGCAAGGAAGAACGCGACGAGGTTGATGCCGGGAAGCAGCAGAAGAACGAGAACCAGGAGGTTCACCAGGATCACGACGCCGAAGAATTTCAGCGACAGGAAGATCGATGGCCCCAGCGCCATTGCGCGGCCGGGCGGATCCTGCGGATAGGCGGTGCGTTCCACCACTTCGGCGATTTCATCGAGGAAAAGGCCGGCGAAGAGAGAGGTCACCGGCACGATGAGAAAGGTCAGGCCGACGATGAGGCCTAGGCCGGCGACGATCGACAGCGTCGTGTCGAGCCAGGCATAGGGCAGGGTAAGGAAATGCGAGAGCGCGGCCTCCGCGCCGATGAAGAGCAGCGCCAGCAACGCGATCGTGAGCCCGATCGATTTCCACAGAACCGCCCGGAACGGCGGCGTGAAAAGCTCGGTGAAGGCGAGTGAGGCGTCGCGCAGCAGCATGAATCGGATCCCGTCCTGTCAACGCCTCCGAGATAGGCAGGCGGCAACCGGCTCACAAGGGCGCTGGCTCACAAGGGTGGCAGATCACAAGGGGAGCGCCAGCTAACAAGAGCGGACGCGGCCGAGGGCAAAGCCGGTGGCGGGCGAAAACAGCAAAACGACAAATCAGGACGGACCGATCGCGTTAAAGAGGTTTCTGACGGCTTGCGGCGTCTATCTTCATTGCGCTATTGCGCCCAACGCGTTCCTGCGTTGTCAGGTGCGCGGCATTCTCTATACTCCGCCCGCCGGAGCATTTCGTCGGCTCCTGATCGTTTGGCTTCCGACTCCACTGCGCCTGACCCGTCCGGGGCGGCGCCTGTCCTTTCTTGCCGGAGATTTACATGACCGAACCACGGTTTGACGTTCTCGGCATCGGAAACGCGATTTTCGATGTCCTGGCCCATGTCGAGGAAGACTTCCTCGTGCGCGAAAACCTGGTGAAGGGGTCGATGCGCCTTATCGATCAGGACGAGGCGATCCGGATCTACGAACACATGGGGCCGGCGCTTCAGGCCTCCGGCGGTTGCGCGGGAAACACCGCCTCCGGCGTGGCCTCCCTCGGCGGGCGGGCGGCCTTCATCGGCAAGGTCGCGGCCGATGACCTCGGCGAGTCCTATCGTCACGACATGCGCGGTTTCGGCGTGGCCTTCGATACCGAAGCACTTCGCGACGGACCGGCCACCGCGCGCTCCATGATCCTCGTCTCGCCCGACGGCGAGCGCACGATGAACACCTTCCTCGGCGCCTGCCAGCACCTGACGAAGGACGATATCGACGCCGAAGTCGTCGCCGCCGCCGCGATCACCTACCTGGAAGGCTACCTGTGGGATCCGCCGCTCGCCAAGATCGCCTTCCGCCATGCCGCCGATATCGCCCATGAAGCCGGCCGCAAGGTGGCGTTGACGCTGTCCGATTCCTTCTGTGTCGATCGCTACCGTGCCGAGTTCCTCGACCTCATCCGTTCCGGCCGGATCGATATCCTGTTTGCCAACGATCACGAGATCCGCGCGCTCTACGAGACCGCGGACCTGGAGAGCGCCGTCGCGGCGGTGCGTGGCGAATGCCCGCTGACGATCGTCACGCTCGGTGCGGAAGGCTCCATGGCCGTTACAGCCACAGCCACCGTGCGGACCGAGGCTGCTCCGGCCGATCGGATCGTCGATCTCACCGGCGCCGGCGATCTCTATGCCGGCGGGTTCCTCTTCGGCCTCGCCCGGGGCCTCGAGCTGAAGACCTGCGCCGATCTCGGCAGCCTGGCGGCAGCGGAAGTGATTTCTCACATGGGTGCCCGGCCGGAGGTGTCGCTCAAGGGCCTTGCCGAACAGAGCGGCATCGCTTTCTGAGCAGCGTTTTTCGCTAACAACCGGTCATTCATGCTGCTTGCCGGCCCGCGCGGGCCACAACCGTGGCCCGGCGCCCGTGCGCTGCCTGTGCGCTGCCTGTGCGCTGCCCGTGCGCAGGGCCGGCTCCCAAGGGGGATACGGTTCCGTGAGCGAAAACAAACAGCGCCCCCTGCCAAGAGGGGCTCACAGCCCGGTGCGTTGCCGGATCGCGGCCGAGAGCGTGCCCTCATCGAGATAGTCGAGCTCGCCGCCAACTGGGACACCGTGGGCGAGCCGAGAGACCTTCACGTCGAGGTCGGCGAGCTGTTCCATGACGTAATGGGCCGTCGTCTGGCCCTCGACCGTGGCGTTGACGGCGAAGATGACCTCCTTCACCGCCGAGTCGGCGGCGCGGTCGATGAGGCCGGCGATGTTGAGGTCCTCCGGGCCGACGCCGTCGAGCGCGGAGAGCACCCCGCCGAGGACATGGTAGCGCGCGTTGATCGCTGCCGCCCGCTCCAGCGCCCAAAGGTCGGCGACGTCTTCGACGACGACAAGGATCGTCGGGTCGCGGCGCGGATCGGCGCAGATCGTGCAGGGATCGGCGGTATCGATGTTGCCGCAGGTCCGGCACACGACAATCTTTTCCAGCGCCGTCTGCATGGCGGCGGCGAGCGGCACCAGGAGCTGCTCCTTCTTCTTGACCAGGTGCAACGCGGCACGGCGCGCCGAGCGCGGCCCGAGCCCCGGCAGTTTGGCGAGAAGCTGGATCAGGCGTTCGATTTCCGGTCCGGTGACGCGGCGGCTGTTCACGGTGGAGGCGCTTTCGAAAGGGGGTGGCTCCAACGACGCGGAGGCGGCAATCCCGGCAGGCCCTGAAAGGCACGGCGCCAGGGATGCGGTGGGCGGATGCCGGGCGCCGCGCCGTTCGCGATCAGAACGGCAGCTTCATGCCCGGGGGAAGCCCGAGGCCGCCCATCAGCTCCTGTGTCTTCTCCTGCAGGGCGGCTTCCGATTTCGTCTTTGCGTCGGCGTGAGCGGCGATGATGAGATCCTCCAGGATCTCCGCCTCGTCCTCCTTGAGGAGCGAGGGGTCGATGGAAAGGCCTGTCATCTCGCCCTTGCCGGTGAGCGTCACCTTGACCATGCCGGCGCCGGCGACGCCCTCGACCTCGATGGTGCCGACCTCGTCTTGCAAGGTCGCCATCTTCGACTGCAGGTCCTTGGCCTGCTTCATCATTTTCATGAAATCCATTGTCGGTCTCCTCGCTCCGGCGCTTCCATGCGCCCGGGCCGGTTCATCCGGCAGGCCGCGCCCGCCATTTTCGGCCGTCTTCGGGCCAGATTAGTCGTCTTCGGGCCAGACTAGTCGTCTTCGGGTAAGTCCAATGCGTCCATGTCGTCAAGCGTGTCGAGGCCGGCCTCGTCCGCGTCGAGGATGCCGTCGTCGGCGAATTCCTCCTCGTCCTCGAAGATGCGTACGTCCACGATCTTTGCCCCGGGAAAGGTGCTGAGCACGGCGGCAACATTCGGGTCGGCCCGCGCGTCGTCGGTGCGCTGCCGGCGTTCCGCCGCGATCTCCTCGCCGATGGTCGCGCCGCCTCCCTCGCGCGCGACGATGACCAGCCAGCGCATTCCGGTCCAGTCGGAAAGCTTGCGTCCGAGATCGCCGGCAAGCTCGTGCGGCGCGTTCTCGAGCATGGTGATCTCGATCCGTCCGGGCGTGAAAGACACCGGCCGCATGAGGTTTTCCACTGCGTCCTTGAGGCGGAGGTCGCGCTTGTCCTTGGCGAGCGCGGCGACGTCGGCGAGCGAAGCGAGCGTGACGGTCGGCGCCTCGGGCTGTGGCGCCTCGATCGCTTGCCGCGCGACCGGTTCGGAGCGTTCCGCAACGAGACGCGGGCCGCCGCCGGCAACGGCGCGGATGGCGCCGCCCTGCCCGCTACTGTCCTGCCCGCTGCTACCCTGTCTTCCGGTCAATGATGCGCCTGCATGGGAACTGCCCCCGGCCTGCGCCGTGGTGCCCGTCGTGCGGCCGCCCGAAGGGCCGGTCGCGCTTCCGTGAGCGCCCGGATCACCGCCGTCGCGGAGCATCCGCAGCGCCTCGTCCGGCGTCGGCATGTCGGCCGCGTGGCAGAGCCTGACGAGGACCATCTCCGCCGCCGCCAGCGGTTTCGGCGCGGTGTTGACCTCCTGGATGCCCTTTAGAAGCATCTGCCAGGTGCGCGACAGGACGCGGAGCGACAGCCCTTCGGCAAAGCCCTTGCCGCGTGTCAGCTCCGTTTCCGTGATCGCCGCCGTCGCCGCGCCTTCCGGCGCCACTTTCAGCCGCGTGACGAGATGGGTATAGTCGGCGAGATCGGAGAGAATGACGCCCGGATCGGCGCCGACGTCGTATTGCGCCCCAAGCTCGGCGAGCGCGCCGGCGAGGTCGCCCTTCATGGCGCTGCCGAAGAGGTCGACGACGCGGGCGCGGTCGGCAAGCCCCAGCATGGCACGGACATCGTCCGCCGAGATTTCGCCGCCGCCATGGGCGATGCCCTGGTCGAGGAGGGAGAGGGCGTCGCGCACCGAGCCCTCGGCCGCGCGGGCAATGAGCTTCAGCGCGTCCTCGTCGATCCGCACCTCTTCTGACTTGGCGATATGGTCGAGATAGCCGACCAGAATATCGGCGTCGATGCGCCGGAGGTCGAAGCGCTGGCAGCGCGACAGCACCGTCACCGGCACCTTGCGGATCTCGGTCGTCGCAAAGATGAACTTCACATGTTCCGGCGGCTCCTCCAGCGTCTTCAAGAGCCCGTTGAAGGCCGCCGTCGAGAGCATGTGCACCTCGTCGATGATGTAGACCTTGTAGCGGGCCGAGACCGGCCGGTAGCGCACCTGTTCGATGATTTCGCGGATGTCGGCGATGCCGGTGTGGGAGGCCGCGTCCATCTCGATGACGTCGACGTGGCGCCCTTCCATGATTGCCTCGCAATGGACGCCGGTTTCGGGCATGTGCACCGTTGGCGCCTCGGCCTTGCCGGGAACGAGGTAGTTGAGGGCCCGCGCGAGGATGCGTGCGGTCGTCGTCTTGCCGATGCCGCGCACGCCGGTCAGCATCCAGGCCTGCGCGATGCGGCCCGATTCGAAGGCGTTCGACAGGGTCCGGACCATCGGCTCCTGGCCGATCAGCCCCTCGAAGCTGGCCGGCCGATACTTGCGCGCCAGCACCCGGTAGGCGCCGCTTTTCTCCTCAGCCCCGGCCACGTCTTCTCCTCGTCTCTCCGCATCTCCGGCGCGACTCTCGTGCGCTGCCGGCCGGCACGGGGGCACTCTATCGCGCCGTGGGCAAAGAGCAACAGGAAGAGCTTTACAAATTTAAATTGTAAAATATTGGAGAACAATTTTAAGTAATTGGCGGGGCTATCCTGATAACGAAAGTCTGATAGGGGAGGAGTGGGATGTCGACGTTCACGGAGACCTTGGCCAAAATCTGCCAAGAGGAATATGCCCGTTTCGACAACGGCAAGGGGAAAGAATGGGAGAATCCGTATTCCGGCTATATCGGGGAATACTGGCAATCCATCAATATCAAGCATCTGGAAGGAAAGACGAAGACATCCGCGGGCATTCGCCCCGCATGGTCGGCCGCTTTCGTTTCATTCTGCATCCGCAAGGCCGGCGCCGGCAAGGCGTTTCGCTATGGCCAGGCCCATTGCCATTACATCAACAGTGCCATGCTCGCCGCTGACGGCGGGGCGGATGACTACGGCTATCTGGCGCGCGACACCAAGCATTACCGACCGAAAGTGGGGGATATCCTGTGCGCCGGGCGGTCAGACGCCAAGCGGTTCGACTATGAAACGGCGAAGACGATCTATGTTGCTGACAGCTGGTATCCCTCGCACGGCGATATCGTCGTCGACGTGCGGGATGGCGAAATCCGGACGATTGGCGGGAACGTCTCGAACTCGGTCAAGATGAAGATCTTCTCCCTCAACCAGAATGGGTATGTCCGCGATCGCATGATCAGTGGCAAATCCTATCCCTGGATCGCACTGCTCGAATGTCGGCTTTGATAGTCCTTCCCGCGCCGGCGTTTCGCCGGATGCGATGATACGCATACCCGTCGGGTGGAGACCCCTCCCGACGGGGGCGTCTGCGCGCGCAAACCCGCTCTCCGGCGCGCCGCACCGGATATGACGGGAAATCAAGCGGGAAGGGGAAAGGGTGGGAGGCTGGCACGATGACCCGTGCCGGGCTCGTTAGGGCTGCTTCCTTCCGGACCTGACCCGGTTGGCGAGTGGCGCGTCCACCACCAACCTCCCGGCCCCGATATGGCAGGTTCGGCGCGGGAGTTCAAGGGGGATCGGCAGATGCCGATCGTTCGTCGGCTCTTTCCCCCTTCGTCGACTTCGGGTACGTGAGGGCGATGTCGCGCGCATCTGGAGCGGAGCCCGCAATGACCGACCCCTTCGACCTCGACCCTCGCCTGGAGGGCGATAGCCTCGCCGCCGCCGAACTTGACCTGTGCACGGTCCGGCTGATGAACGATGCCACCTATCCCTGGCTCCTGATGGTGCCGCGCCGGGCGGGCATGGCGGAAATCATCGATCTCGATGAGGCCGACCGGGCCCGCCTGATGGTGGAGATCGCGACCGCCAGCGAAGCGCTGAAGGCGGTCACCGGCTGCACCAAGCTCAACGTCGGCGCGCTCGGCAACATGGTGCGCCAGCTCCATGTCCATGTTATTGCCCGCTTCGATACCGATCCCGCCTGGCCGGGGCCGGTCTGGGGCGTGGGCGCGCCGGTGCCGTGGGAGCCGGCCGCCGCCGCCCGGCTCATCGCCGCCTTCCGCTCCCGCCTTGGCCTTTAGCCTCCCGGCACCCCTTCAAGCACCCCAAAGGCCCGCAATCACCGAGAAAGTTCCCAAATGCCGTCGGATCTTTTCCCTCTCACCGAAGCCTCGCGCCACGCCGGCTTTGCCGGCAACCGCCTCGACCGCTGTGCGGTTCGGCGCGACGATGCCGGGTGGATCGCCGGCCAGGCGGCGCGTGAGGATTGTCGCTACGTTCTCTTCCTCGGCGACAGCACGCTCATGCATATGGAGGGCGAACGTCCGCTCTCGCCGCTCTTCGCCGCCGAAGAGGCGGGCTATCTTGGCGTCGATATCGAAACCGCGGTGTTCCTCGGGCTCGACGGCGAGCGTCCGCGCTTTGCCGCCGTTACCGTCCTAGACGAGGAGGCGATCGCTGCCTGCGGTCCCTATGCGGCGGTTAGCCTGCGCGGCCTTGCCATGCAGGACCGCATGTCGGCGCATGATCTCGGCCTCCTGGCGCAGGGAAAATCGCTCGCCTCCTGGCATCACCGCCACCGCTACTGCGCCAATTGCGGCGCGCCGACCGATCGCGCGTCAGGCGGCTGGCGGCGCGAATGTCCTTCCTGCGGCGCGCAGCATTTCCCGCGCACCGACCCGGTCGTCATCATGCTGGTCACCGATGGCGAGCGCTGTCTGATGGGTCGCCAGCCGCATTTCCAGCCGGGCATGTATTCCGCGCTCGCCGGTTTTCTGGAGCCGGGCGAGACCATCGAGGATGCGGTTCGTCGCGAGGTTGCCGAGGAGGCTGGTATTGCCGTCGGCGCGGTCGGTTATTACGCCAGCCAACCCTGGCCGTTTCCGGCTAACCTGATGATCGGCTGCTTCGCCGAAGCGCTGTCGACGACGATCACCCTCGGTGATGACGAACTAGAGGACTGCCGCTGGTTCGATCGCGAGGAAGCCCAGGACATGCTCGACGGCATGCACCCGGACGGGCTCAACGCGCCGCGCCCGCTCGCCATGGCGCACACGCTGCTGGAACGGTTTCTGTCCGCAGAGGTCTGAGGCTTTCCCGCCTGGCGACAGGGCTGCCGGCAGATGCCCGTGACGAGATTTGCTCAGCGGCCGAAGCTCGCCACCGCGCCACCGGCGATCGTGTGGACGAGCCGCCAGGGTCCCGACCGGTCGATGACGATGAGATCGGCGCGCCGCCCGGCCGCGATCATGCCGCGGTCCGCGAGCCCCATCGCGTTCGCCGGGTTTTGCGATACCAGCGCCCACGCTTCGGCAAGGGGAAGGACGCCCCGTTCCACGAGCCGTTCGACGGCGTGGAAAAGGCTTGGATAGTAGTAGTCGGAAGCGAGGATGGTGCACGCTCCCTCACAGATCGTCTCCTCGGCGCCCAGCGCGCCATTGTGGCTGCCGCCGCGAATGACGTTGGGGCCGCCCATGACGATATGCTCGCCGTTCGCGATCGCGTCCGCCGCGACCTCGGGCGCCAGGGGAAATTCTGAAACGTGCAGTCCGAGATCGCGGTGGATGGCGCGCTCGGCGACCGTACGCTCGTCATGGGCCAGCATGATGGCGCCGTGCCGCCGGCCGAGCGCGGCGACGTCGCCGATCTTTGCCCGCACGTCCGGCGCGCGGGCCCCGGCCGCCTCGGCGAGCGCCAGATAGGCGTCGAGGGAGACGCCGGCGCGTGCCGCCCATTTCTCCAGCTTTTGTCGCTTCTCGCCGCTCTCGATCGCCGCCAGCGTTCCGGTGGTGTGATCGTTGAACGCGAGGGCCGGCGTCGGCGAGGCTTCGAGCCAGCGGGCGATATCGGCGATCGCGTCGTGGGCGAAGGTTTCCCAGCGCAACTGCACCCGGTGATCGGCAACGAGCCGGGGACCGATCACGGCAAGGTCCGCCATGAAGCGCCGACCGGCGTCGAGGCTACGCGCCCCGGGCTCCCAGGAAAGCGTCAGGCCGTGGAAGGCGGTGGTGATGCCATTGGAGAGCACTTGCCGGTCGACCGAGCCGAATGCGATCGGAAAGGCGATGTCGACGCCCGGCCGGGGGTGGAGTTCCATCTCGAAGGCATCGCCGTGAACATCGACGATGCCGGGTAGCACGTACCGGTCGCGGCAGTCGATGCAGTCCGCGTCTGCGCCCGGCGCTTCCACGATGGCGCCCCCGGCGATATGCACGTCGGCGGTCACAAGATCGCCTTCGGGCGTCAGTACGCGGCCGCCCGTGAGGCTGACGGATGGGGTCATGGCAGGGCCCGGACGGGGTCAGGGTTTCGATTGTGGCAGGCGGCCGGGCGGGTGTCGGCTCAGCTCGAGTGGCGGCCGGCGTCCGCGCCGTAGTAGTTGACGTAGCGGGGATTGAGCGCGGAAACCGGCAGGATGATCAGCACGTCGGTCGTGCCGAACTGCGGGTCAATCACCGCGCCATCGCCGATATAGGCGCCGAGGCGGAGGTATCCCTTGATCAGCGGCGGCAGGGCGCGGAGCGCGGCGCGCATGTCGAGATCCTCCTTGGCGATGAGGTTCATGTCGACATAGCGCTCCGGCAGCGCCGAAACGTTCCATTCCTCCGGCGCCTTGGCGTTGTGGTGCAGGAAGGAAAGTGGCAGGGCGAAGCTTTTCGGATCAGTGCCTTCAAGGCTGGCACAGCCGATCATCACGTCGATGTTGTTCATCAGCACGTATGACCAGATGCCGTGCCAAAGGAGCTCCACCGTGCGCTTGTTGCGATAGGGCTTGAGGACGCAGGAGCGGCCCAGTTCCAGGAAATTGAGGCCCGGCTTGCGGTCGATAAGCGACTGGATGCCGAACTCGCCGGCGGTGTAGAAGCCGCCGTTCAGCTCCGCCATGGGCTGCCGCAGAAGCCGGTAGCAACCGACGATCGCGGGTTTCTTGCGACCGATGCCCCGCGTCTTGGCCGGCATGTCGTGATCGAGCACCAGCATGTGGTCGCAGATGTCGTCGTAGTCGTCGACGTCGCGCCGCAGTGCCATTGTCTCGGCATCCGCGATTGCTGACATCTCGCCGTAGAAGACATCGTAGCGGATGGCCTGGGCCTGCTTGATTTCCTTGTAGCTACGCGCGAGCCGAACCTCGAGTGGCCCGATTCTGCCCAGTGTCGGCGCGGCGGCCGCACGAGCGGATGGCAGAAGGTGACCGGTCGGGTTGTTAAAACCCGGCAACCAGCGGGGCGAGGATCCCGGCACGTTCCGCACCGGCGAAAACCGCCTGACAAAGGTCTTCGGTGTCATCTTGCCAGTATGCATCATGTCGCTTCTCTTGTCTGCCCCACTTGGCCGTGTCGGCGTTGTTGCCGCAGCGCGTTTTCCATTCCACGCGCTGTCCGCGAAAGCAACCGGCGTTTTCTCCGCTGGCCCGGTCCATCCAGACCTTAAACGATATTTTTCCGACGATTCGATGACAAAGGCATGATCCCGCAACGCGGAAATGCGCCCGAGCGGCGCCCCTCCGCCGCCTCGTGAACGGAGACGACAGTGCCCGAGATGCGAATTGGTGTCGAGGTGCAGGCGCGTGCCGGCGTCGTGTCAGGCGCCGACGGCCTCGTCGAGGATGGCACCGAGCGTGAAGACGTCGAGCGGCTTGGTGACGCGCCGATCCGCGCCGGCCGTGCGGCAGGCGATTTCCGATTCCGCCATGGCATCCGCGGTCAACGCGAGGATCGGCGTGCGGCCGAGCCTGCGTTCTTCTTCCAGATCGCGGATCAGCGTCGTCGCTTGAAAGCCGTCGAGTCCGGGCATGTGGAGATCCATCAAAATACAGTCGAACGGCGCGTCGTGGCCGTCGATGCCGGCGAGGAAGGCGTTGACCGCAGCGCGTCCGTCACCGACGACACGCACGCCATGGCCGAGCTTTTCCAGCGCGGAGCGGGCGAGAAGCGCGTTGATGTCGTTGTCCTCGGCCAAGAGCACCGTCAGCTTGCGCTTCGGCACATAGCGCGGAACGGTGAGCCGGCCGGCTTCGAAATCGGTGCCTCCTTCGCCGCTCGCGGAGGTGATCACCCGCACCAGCGAGGCGCCGCGTACCGGTTTGACCAGATAGGCCTCGAAGCCCTCCTCGCGATACCGATCCAAGTCGCCGCGCTCTCCTGGCGTGACAAGCACGACGAACGAAGCCTCGATACCGCGTGCAATCAGCGTTTCGCGCGTCGCCACCGGCCCGCACGAAGAGTGGCTGTCGATGAGAACCACGTCGAAAGGCTTCTCATCCGTCTGCGGCGGCGAGACGCATTCCGCGTCGCCGACCATTTCCGCATCCGCGCCGCGCTGGCTGAGCGCGCGCGCGATGAGCGGAATTTCGACGAGTGACCGCGAAACGAGAAGCACGCGCCGGCCCGAAAGCGAGCCCGGCGTTTCCTCCGTCGCGTCGGCAACGGGAAGATCGAGCGTGAAGGAAAACGCGGCCCCCGCGCCGGGCGCGCTGTCGACCGCGATCTCGCCGCCCATCAGGCGAACGAGGCGGCGGGAAATGGAAAGACCAAGTCCCGTGCCGCCATAGCGCCGCGCCGGCCCCGGTTCGGCCTGTTCGAATTCCTCGAAGATTCGCTGGATCATGTTCCTGTGGAGGCCGATGCCGGTGTCGCGTACGGTGAAGGTCAGCCGGCGGGTGCCGCCCGTCTCACCCTCGCGGCGGGTCGGGATGACCTCGATCGAGACGCCACCGGTTTCGGTGAATTTGACGCCGTTTCCAGCCAGGTTGAGCAGCACCTGGCGAAGGCGCGCGCCATCGGCCATGACCGTTTCCGGCACCTGCGGCGCAATATAGCCGGCGATCTCGATGCCTTTGGCATGGGCACGCGGGGCCATCAGCTCCACAAGCGTTTCCACCAGGCCGCGCAGGTCTGTGCGGTCGGGCGAGAGTTCCAGCTTGCCGGCCTCGATCTTGGAGAAGTCGAGCACGTCCTCGACGAGCGCCAGAAGCGCCTCGCCCGACGTCTTGACCGCCTCCACGTAATTGATCTGTTCCGAGGTCAGCGTCGTGTCGGACAGGAGGCTGGCCATGCCGAGGATGCCGTTCAGCGGCGTGCGGATCTCGTGGCTGACCGTGGCGACGAAGCGACTCTTGGCGCGGCTCGCCGCCTCCGCCTTCTCGCGCGCCTCGATGAGCGCGGCTTCCGCGTTGAGGCTTTCGGTCACGTCGCGGATGATCGATTGCGTCAGCGCCGGCTCGCCGAACCCGCGGATCGTGCTGTCGCGCCACATGAACCAGCGCGGACCGTCCACCGTTTCGAGGAAGACATGGCGTTCCTCGCGCCCGGCATAGGTCAGGATCTTCTCGTCGATCGGGCGCAGCACCAGCGGCTTGCCGCTCACCGTTTGCGGCAGCGTTCCAAAGGTGCGCGCAAAGGCGTCGTTGACGAAGACGATGTTGCCGCCGGCGTTTCGCCTGACCACGATATCGCCGACCGTGTCGACGACGCTGCGGTAGAGTTCCAGGCTCTCGCGCAATTCCCATGCCTGGTCGGTCAGGCTCTCGATGCGGCGGCGCAGCCGGTCGGTGTCGGAGATCAGCGTGCGGCGGGAGTCGGTGAACCGGTTGAGACGGGCAAGCGTCACGCCGCCAACGGCAATCAGCGCGGAGGCGAACGCCATAGCCCCGACGACGGTAACCGGCAGGTCGGTGCCGAGCGCGATTGCCGCGGCCGCGATGAGAAGCGTTCCCGAGGCAGCAACGGTGAGCGGCAGGACGAAGCCTCCCGATCGCTGGCCGGTCTCTTTCCGGTTTCCAGCCATGGCGGGTGTTTCCGCACCGCTGTGGTCCGCGGCCGGGTTGTCGCCGCCGCGGCCGTCGCCATCGCCGGCTTCGTCGAGGACAAGGCGATCGAAGCGCTCCACCCAGCCGGGCAGGGTTTCCGCACTTGTCTCCGCGGCGGCCTGCCGGGAGGTCCCGCTTTCATCCGCATTGGCGGATTTCAATTCGATTTCGGACAACGCCCGCCCGCTTGTTGTCATTGCTACGCCCACACTCCACACACTGAGGGGGAGCATACGCGCGCTTGCTTGCGAAACTCTTGACGCGAAGCAGCCAATTGTCATGACCGAGATGCGGGAGTGGCCGGAATCCGCCTCAGGCCGCGATGGCCAGCGAGGCGATCGTGCCACGATAACCGAGCGCCTCGGCGAGATGGCTGCGCCCGACGGTTTCTGTCCCGTCGAGATCGGCGAGGGTCCGCGCGACCTTCAGGACGCGGTGATAGCCGCGTGCGGAAAGCTTCAGCGTATCGGCCGCGTCCCTGAGGAGCGCCAGGCCGCTGGCGTCCGGTTCGGCCACCGTTTCGATTAGCGAGGCGGGGGCCTGCGCGTTGGTGCGGATATCGAGTCCGAGGTCGCCGTAGCGTCGTGCCTGCCGAAGCCGCGCAGCTGCCACCCGGTCCGCGACCGCTGCCGAGGGCTCGGCCGGCGCCGGCCGGATCAGGTCCGCGGCCGTCACCGCCGGCACTTCGATGCGGATGTCCATGCGGTCGAGCAGCGGGCCGGAAATCCGCGCCTGATAGTCGGCCGCGCAACGCGCACCCCGTCGGCAGGTATGACCTGGCTCGCCCGCGTGGCCGCAGCGGCACGGATTCATCGCCGCGATGAGCTGGAAGCGCGAGGGATAACAGACCCGGTGGTTGGCCCGCGCGATGATTGTCTCGCCGCTCTCCAGCGGCTGGCGCAGCGAATCGAGGACCTGCGGCGTGAACTCCGGCAATTCGTCGAGGAAGAGGACGCCGTTGTGGGCGAGCGAGGCTTCGCCGGGCCTGGCGCGCAGTCCGCCGCCGACAAGTGCGGCCATGGAGGCGGAATGGTGCGGGCTGCGGAACGGCCGCCGGCTGGAGAGCTGCCCGCCGGCGAGCGCACCGGCGATCGAGGCGATCATCGAAACCTCGAGGAGTTCCTTCGGCTCCAGCGGCGGCAGTATCGAGGGCAGGCGTTGCGCCAGCATTGACTTGCCGGCCCCCGGCGGCCCGACCATCAAGAGATTGTGCCCGCCGGCCGCCGCGATCTCCAGGGCCCGCTTGCCCGTTTCCTGCCCCTTGATGTCGGCAAGGTCCGGCAAGGTGCCGCTCGGCGCCCTCAGCTTCGGTTCCGGCCGCGAGAGCACCTGCGTGCCCTTGAAATGATTGGCGAGCGCGATGAGGCTTGCCGGGGCGAGGATGTCCATGTCGCGATCGGCCCAGGCCGCCTCGGGCCCGCACTCGCCCGGGCAGATGAGCCCCTGACCGAGCGCGTTCGCCGCCATCGCCGCCGGCAAGGCGCCGGCGACCGGCGCGATTGTGCCGTCGAGGGACAGCTCGCCGAGGACAGCGTATCCCCGGACCTGATCGGCCGGAATGGCGCCCATCGCCGCCATCAGCCCGAGCGCGATCGGCAGATCGTAGTGGCTGCCTTCCTTGGGCAGGTCGGCCGGGGCGAGATTGATGGTGATCCGCTTGGCGGGAAGGGCGAGGCCGGAGGCGACGAGCGCGGCGCGCACACGCTCCCGGCTCTCCGCCACCGCCTTGTCCGGCAGGCCGACGATGGTGAAGCTGACAGCGCCCGCGCCGATCTGGACCTGCACGTCAACCGGAACGGCCTCGATTCCCTGAAATGCAACAGTAGTAACGCGACTGACCATGGCTGCCTCCCTGCCCGGACACAACCGTTACGCAACTTTCCCGCGAAGTCAAGAACAAGAAGAGAACAAAAAAGGGGTATGTGCGGAGTCAGTTCCGAGATCTTGGCCCAGGTGGAAGTCGGGATCGAGGCAGGGATCGAAGCCGGGGAGCGCGCGCTGCGCGTTATCCCCGCCCTGCGATGGTCCCGGGGAGCGCTGTCAGGCGACAGCGCTCTTGTGCGCCTCTCCCGGCTTGCCGTGTTCGCGCTCCTCCATGACGGCGGCGATGTCGTCGAGGAGCGTGAACACATCCACGCTCGCCCGCTCCAGCTCCCCCATGTGCACGCTTACGGCCTCGATGTCGCCGGCGGCCAACGCGGTGAGGGCGGCCTTGGCGGCATGGTGCACGGCTTGGTGCGGTTCGGTCAGTGCCACGAAGCTTGGATGTCCTTTGAGGGCTCTGTCGCCTATCGCGTCGTACCACTTGCCGAGCCGGCAATGGTGGTGGTCGGGAACATCGGCGATCTCCCAGGTGTCGGCGCCCATGCAGGTGTCGATGATGCGCTGCTTGAAGAGCACGTGGTCGATCTTTGCCATGTGGCAGAGCGAGATGTTGGAATCCGGATCGAACATCTCGCGCGCGTTGTTGGAGAAGTGCTCCATGGCCCGGCGCATGCTCTGCGAGATGTCTCTGACCAGCTGGTCGCTTTCGCCGGCCATCGAGGCCACGTTCTCGATGCTTCGGGCGATCTCCGAGCTGGAGCCCTTCTGTTGGCCGAGGATCGCCGAAATGTCGACCATACGGCGGGAAACGCTGCCGACTTGGTCGGCGATGACGCCCATCTGGCTTGATGCTTCGCTGATCGCGGCCTTGCCCTGTTCCACCGCGTCGGTGGAATGCTGCATCGTCTGCTGGATCGTCGCCATGCCCTCGCGCAGCGCCGAGATCCGTTTGGCGATATCGTCGGTCGAGCGTGCCGTCTGGTTGGCCAGCGACTTGACTTCGGCGGCGACGACCGCGAAGCCCTTGCCGGCCTCGCCGGCGCGGGCCGCCTCGATGGTGGCGTTGAGGGCGAGGAGGTTGGTCTGTTCCGCGATACCCTCGATCACGTTGAGAATCTGGCCGATCTGATCGGAAGCGTCGGCAAGCTCGCGGACGTTTTCGGAGGTCTCCTCCACGGCCGAGGCAATGTTGGTGATCGTGTCCGACATCGAGGTGATGGCGGACCGCCCGTTGGCCGCCGATTCGTTGGCGTCGCCCGCCTCCGTCGCCGCGCTTTCGCTGTTGCGCGCGATCTCCTCCACCGAGCCGACGAGTTCCGTTGCCGCCGACGAGATCGTCTGGCCGTTCATCGCCGTGGCGCTGGAGTTCCGTTGCAGGAACGCAAGCTGCCGGGTGGTATCGTTGATGGAAGCAAGTGCCTCAGCAAGTCGGCCGAGATGATTGGAATTGACGTCGCGGATGCCGGCAACGGCCTGTTCTACCGAGGCCTGTTCGTAGGCGCTGATAGAGACCGTCATGTCGGCGAACATGCGCGCGAGCAGCGTCGTCAGGGTCGCGTCGAGTTTGCGCGGGCGGTGGGCATAGCGCCGGGTGATGGAGCGCACCATTCTGACCATCGACCAGCCGTAGGAGGCGACGTACCAGGACGACGGCAGATTGACGTCGCGATGAAGGCGGCCGATCCGGTGCGAGTCTTCCAGCGCTTCGGCGGCGATAGCATCCTGGAAGAAGCGTTCCCAATGCGCCTTGCGGCGAACCTTGATTCGCTCCAGGTACTGCGGATCCCGGAACATGCCACCTGCCGACGTCTTCAGGAGCGCATCGTAGAACTCATCGATGATGGCCTTGAGATCGGTGCCGACCGACTTGCGCAAAAGCTCGGCGTCCTCGCCGTTCGCCGTCGCCGACTTCAGAAAATCCAGGGCGTCTTCCAGGCGGTAATCCTGACCCATGGTCGTATCCCCCGACAGAATTGATTGTAAAAAAGAATGCGAATAGCGGAGGATCAGAAGCCGAAAAAGTTTAAGGCTTTCTAAGTAAAAGAGAATATCGCATATATTTTTCGTAACAAAGGGGAAGTACTTAAGTAATTACCCGTATTCTATCTGGGAAATCGGGTCGCGCTCCGGTCGTGACGACATGACAAATGCACGCGTGAGGTGGCCATCAGGACGACCGTCAGGGTGATCGTCAGCCATAAGGCCTCGCGGGTACGTCGTACGTGATTCGTGCGTGATGCGTGCGGGATCAGGACGCGGATCTGCGCGCCTCGATCTTGTCCCACAGAAGCGCGGCGGCGTCGGGCCCGCCGAGCTTCTTTACCGCGCGAATACCCGTCGGCGAGGTAACGTTGATCTCGGTGATGAAATCGCCGATGACGTCGATGCCGACGAAGAGGAAGCCGCGCCGCCTCAGTTCCGGGCCGATCGCCTCACAGATCTCCCGCTCGCGCGGGCTGAGATCGGTCGCCGCCGCCTGGCCGCCGCGTACCATGTTGGAGCGGAGGTCGTCCTCGGCCGGAATGCGGTTGACCGCGCCGGCGAACTCGCCGTCGACGAGGAGGATGCGCTTGTCGCCCTGGCGCACGGCGGGAAGATACTGCTGGATCACCCAGGGTTCGCGCGCCATCTCGCCGAAGATTTCCATCAGTGAGCCGAAATTGTCGTCGTGCTGCTGGATCCGGAACACCGCCTTGCCGCCATGGCCGTAGAGCGGTTTCATCACGACTTCGCCGCACGCTTTGCGGAAGGCCTCGATCTCGCCGCGGTCGCGGGTGATCAGCGTCGGCGGCATCAACTCGGCGAAGTCGATGACGAAGAGCTTCTCCGGTGCGTTGCGCACGGCGGCCGGATCGTTGACGACCAGTGTTTCGGGGTGGATGCGCTCCAGCATGTGCGTTGTGGTGATGTAGGCGAGGTCGAATGGCGGATCCTGGCGCAGCAGGATGACGTCCATTTCGGACAGGTCCGTCCTCACCGCCTCGCCGAGCGTGAAGTGATCGCCGGCGACGTCGCGCACTTCGAGCGGCTCGACCTCGGCGACGACCTTGCCGTTGCGCATGGCCAGTCGCTCGGGCGTGTAGTGGAAGAGGTTATGACCACGCTTCTGCGCCTCCAGAAGCATGGCGAAAGTGGAATCGCCGGCAATCGAAATCGATGCGATGTGGTCCATCTGGACGGCGACGGAAAGCGGCATGGGGAATGTCCTCGGTGGGAAAGTGTTGTCCCTTATGTGCAGCCGGCACCGCCGCTTGGCAAGGCGGGGCGAAGAAAACGCGGAGGCCAGGGGCGAGGCCGGAAGGGCGATCCGCGGCCGTGCGGGGTCGCTCTCGGCATGCCGCTGCGGAAACAAAAGGGGCGGCATCCGTCGGACGCCGCCCCTTTTCGTCTCGCCATCCCGCCGGACAGCTATCGTCCGGCCGGAAACCGTGTGTTCCTCGCCGGGCCCGCCTGTCAGGCTCCCTGCGATCAGGCCAGGTACCCTATGATCAGGCTTGGCTTCTTATGGTCAGGCCCGACTTCCTATGGTCAGGCCCGACTTCCTATGGTCAGGATTGGGCCTCGCCGTTGCGGCGCTCCCGCTCGGCCATGAAGTGGTCGAACTCTTCCTTGTCGCGAGCCCGGCGCAGGTCGTCCATATAGGCGTCGAACTCGGCCCGCATGGCGTCGATCCGGCGGCGCTCTTCCTCCAGTCGCTTCAGTTCCGCGTCGCGATACTCGTCGAAGGCGGCGTTGCCGGTGGAGCGATGGCGGTGGCCGCGTCCGCAGCCGCGCGCGAACTCTCCGCGGTGGCTTTCGAACTGGCCGCGTGCGTCATGCACCATCTGGTGCATGCGGTCGCCCCACAGGATGTAGGCGAGCATGGCAAGGCCGAGAGGCCAGAACACCACGAAGCCGAGAACCATGAGGGCGATGGTCAGCGGCGTCCAGGCAGGACGCAGCGCATAGGACTGGGTCATTGTCATTCCCGCTCGTTGTCGTCGATGACAAAGACGTGGGAATGGCGGATGCCGGTTTCAAGGCTGTCGCCGTGCGCCTGGTGGTTGCCCTTGCCGCGCGGCGATCAGTGCGTGGCGAGCGATCGTGCCTGTTCCACCCAGTTCTCGCGTGTCACCCGGCCCTTGAATTTCAGCCTGTCCTCCAGTGATCCGATCTCGTCGTCGCTCAGCTCGGCGAGCTGGGTGAACGAGACGATGCCGGCGTCGTTGAGAAGCGCGGCGATCTTCGGTCCGATGCCGGAAATTCGCGTCAGGTCGTCGGCGATCGGGATGCTTGCGGCGGGTGTGGTCTTCGCGCCTGCCGCCGGCTTCGAGGTGGCGGGCTTCGATGCCCTGGGTTTCGTGGCGGCGGGTTTTGCGGCGGCGGGCTTCGAGGATGCGGACTTGGAGGCCTCGCCCGGCGCGGAGGAGGCTTTCGCCGTTCCCTTTTCGGCCATGCGCTTGCCGTCGTGGGTTGCAATGAAATCGGCGATGCGCGGCGCGATCTCCGAGCGGTAGCGTGAGCCGTTGAAGACGCCGTAGTGGCCGACGCCGCTCTGCACGTAATGGGCTCGAAGCGCGTCGGGAATGTTCGTGCACAGCGTCTGCGCGGCCTTTGTCTGGCCGACGCCGGAGATGTCGTCCTTCTCACCCTCGACCGTGAACAGGGCGACGCGGCGGATCTCGGAGGGGTCAACGGGCCGGTCGCGATGCATCATCTCGCCCTTCGGCAGGGCATGGCGGATGAAGACGGTGTCGACTGTCTGCAGGTAGAACTCGGCCGTCAGATCCATCACCGCGAGATATTCATCGTAGAACTCGCGGTGCTTTTCCGCCGAATCGCCGTCGCCCTCGATGAGATGGTTGTAGAAGTCGTGATGAGCGCTCAGATGACGATCGAGGTTCATCCCCATGAAGCCGGAAAGCTGCAGGAAGCCGGGATAGACATCGCGCAGGAAGCCGGGATGGGGCGGCGGAACCTTCATGATGACGTTGCGGCGGAACCAGTCGATCCCCTTGGATTCGGCGAGTTGATTGACCGCCGTGGGGCTGACGCGCGTATCGATAGGCCCGCCCATCAGCGTCATGGAGTGGGGCACATAGGGGTTGCCGTCCGCTTCCATCGTCGCGACCGCCGCCAGCACGGGCACGGAGGGCTGGCAGACCGCCATGATATGCACGTCACCCTTCATGAAATGCATCATGGAGATGATGTAGTCGACGTAATCGTCGAGATCGAAGAGCCCCTCCGAGATTGGCACCATGCGCGCGTCGATCCAGTCGGTGATGTAGACGTCGTGATCGGGCAGCAGCGCTTCCACGGTGCCACGCAGAAGCGTGGCGTAGTGACCCGACATCGGCGCGACGACGAGAACGCTGGGCTGGCGCTTTGAAGTGGCGCGCATCCGCTCGAACCGGATGAGGCGGCAGAACGGCCGTTCCCACACAATCGACTCACGCACCGGCGTGCGCACGCCGTCGACCACCGTTTCATCGAGCCCGAACTCCGGCTTGCCATAGCGCCGGGTCGTCCGCTCGAAAAGCTCGCAGGCTGCCGCCATGCTGCGTCCGAACGGCGTCGCGGAAATCGGGTTGAAAGGATTCTTGAAGTACAGTTTCGTCATGTCGGCCATCGCCCGCATCGGCGCCAGCGCGGCATGGTTGAGTTCGTAAAGGTGGTAATACGGCACGTCGCTACCCCTTGTTGTTTGCATCGTTTATCTTGGTACCGGCCGGTACGTTTCCCCTATTGCACTGCAGCACAAAGGCAGAGGATAGTTGCGAAAGTCTTTTCCGGCAACATCGACGCGGCCCCCCAAATCCTTATAAAGGGGCCTGGAGGCACATCTATCCGCCGGCTGCCGCCGAATTTCCGTCCGGCGGCGGCGTGCCTGCCGGTTTCCTTTCGCAACGTCCGCAACGGTATCCGCTCGTGTCCCCACGTCATTCTCCCACGCCCCGTCCGCTCGATGAGAGCGAATATTCGCTGCGCTGGCAGGTTCGTCTCGAAACCCTCGCGCGGTTGCGCTGGCTTGCCGTCCTTGGCCAGATCATCGCCGTTCTCGCGGTCGATCTCGGCCTCGGATTTCCCCTGCCTCTGCTGCCGTGTCTTGCGCTCATCGGACTTTCGGTGCTGCTCAACATCCTGTTGAAGCTGCGCTATCCCGCCAGCCAGCGCCTGACAGAAGAATGGACGGCGTGGCTGCTGGCCTATGACATCGCCCAGCTCGGCGGGCTTCTCTTTCTGACCGGCGGCCTGACCAACCCGTTCTCTATTCTGCTGATCGCGCCGGTCACGGTTTCCGCCGCCGCCCTGTCGCCGCGCCCGACGCTTCTGCTGGCGGCCTTCGCCATCGGCGTGACGTCTTTCCTGACGATGGTCCATCTGCCGCTGCCTTGGTCCCCCGTCGACGGCATCGATCCGCCGAAGCTGCTGACGATCGGCAACTGGATCGCGCTCGTGCTCAGCCTCGGTTTTATCGCGGTCTACACTTTCCGGATCGCCGAGGAGGGTCGACAGCTCGATGAGGCGCTTGCCGCCACCGAACTGGTGCTCGAACGCGAGCAGCACCTGTCCGCGCTCGACGGACTCGCAGCCGCCACCGCTCACGAACTCGGCACACCGCTTGCCACGATCGTGCTGACGGCCAAGGAACTGAGTCGCGAAAGCTTCTCCGATCCCGATGTCGCCGACGACATCGCTCTTATCCGCTCGCAAGCGGAGCGCTGCCGGGAGATCCTCACGCGCCTGTCCTCCCTTTCCGCCGATCCGGAAGAACACATGGGCCGCATGCCCTTGTCGCAGCTCATAGAGGAAGTTGTCGCCCCGCACCGCGAGTTCGGCATCTCGATTTTCATATCGCTCGCCGGCGACGACAGCGAAGAGCCGGTCGGCTCGCGCAACCCTGGTATTCTCTACGGCCTCGGCAACATCGTCGAAAACGCCGTCGACTACGCCGACGAGGCCGTCACCATCGAGGCGAGCTGGACCGGGGACGACATCACGATCGTCGTCACCGACGACGGGCCGGGCTTTGCGCCTGGTGTTCTCGACCGGCTTGGCGATCCCTATGTGACGACCCGGCCGCGTAGCGTCGATCACGAACGCACCGCTGGCGACGGCAACAGCGGCGGGCTCGGGCTCGGGCTTTTCATCGCCAAGAGCCTATTGGAACGGTCCGGCGCCAAAGTTGAGTGGCGCAATCGCGGCGGCGGTCTGCGCGGCGCGGTCAGCGTTGTGCGCTGGCCGCGTGCGGCAATGGAACGGACGAGCGAGGGCTGGGACGTCCGGCGTCGGCTTTTCCGTAGCGAAAATACGGACGTCGGAACCGATCCTCATGCCCCCGAAGGGGCTTGACGGCAAAGAAGTCAGGATTCGACCGTGCTTTGCTTGCCGCGGTCTTGCATGCCGGTATAGATTCCCACTATGCATGCTTCCTAACTTAAGAGAAATGCGAGCGAAAAACGGGAGCCCGACGGTGAGCGATGGATTTGAGCGAGGCGAGATGGCCGATGCAACGGACGCCTCGGCGCTCGGTGACGATACCTCGTTGCTGATTGTCGATGACGACAAACCTTTTCTGAGCCGGATAACAAGGGCCATGGAAAAGCGCGGTTTCGAGACCGTCGCGGCGGAATCGGTGCAGGAGGCGCTGGCCTCCCTCGACGAGAAGGCTCCGGCTTTTGCCGTGGTCGACATGCGCCTGGGCGACGGCAATGGTCTCGACGTGGTCGCGGCGCTCAGGGAGAAACGCCCTGATGCGCGTGTGGTGGTTCTGACCGGCTACGGCAATATCGCCACAGCCGTAACGGCTGTGAAACTGGGCGCGATCGACTATCTCGCCAAGCCCGCGGACGCGGACGATGTCTTCGCCGCGCTGATCCACGATCCCGAGGACAAGGCGACGCCGCCGGAAAATCCCATGTCGGCCGACCGTGTCCGCTGGGAGCATATCCAGCGCGTCTATGAACTGTGTGACCGCAACGTGTCGGAAACGGCGCGCCGGCTCAACATGCACCGCCGCACCCTGCAGCGGATCCTGGCCAAGCGCGCTCCGCGCTGAGCTTTCTCGATTTCCCGAAAATCTATTGCCGGCCGGCGTCAAGCGCTCGCCGGGCACAGTGGCTGTTGCGTTAAATTCCAGGATCGGCAAGATCGTGGAGGCGGCCCGCCGCCGCCCGCGCGAGCCTGAGCATGAGGCTCTTGCGGGTCGCGCCAGCGAGCTTGTGCTCCGGCGCTTCGCGCAGGAAATCCGCGCTGTAGCCGTCCGATAGGATGAGGCCGGTATCCTCGGGGAAGATCTCCAGCGGTACGCCGGGGCGGGTGGCGAAGAACAGCCGGTCGCAGTAGGCGCGATACTCCGGCCACTTCCCGTCGGCGCGGAAATCCTCCAGCGAAGACTTGATCTCGACGATCCAGATTTCCCCCTTGCGCCCGATCGCGATGAGGTCGGCGCGTCGCCCCGAGGCGAGCGTGAATTCCGGCACGCAGGCGAAATCGTACCGGCGCAGCAGCCGCCCGGCGCCGCGCTGTATCCTCAGCGCGTTCTCCGACTGGCGCCCGTCCGCCGGTAGACTAAGGGGAGTCTCGGTCCACATGGAGATATTGTTCCCAATTTGTTCCGGAAATTCAACCCTTCGGATGATACCTTTTCGGGGCCCGGAACGAAGCGGGAAGGCCCCCCTCGGCTTATCCCGCACTTTTCAAACCGCAACCGTGACGTAGAGTGCTGGGCCATGGCACGTTTAGGATGTCTTGCAGTTTCGATCCGGACCGGCATCGCGGCGCTCGGGCTGGCTGTCGCCACCCTGGCGCTCGCGCCGTGCGCTGTGTTGGCCGAGGGCACGACAACCGCCATCCCGACCAGCGCCTCGACGAGTACCCCGACCGCCGCCGGCTCGCCGCCGGTGGCCGATACGCCTCGCACGGTACGCATCGGTGTTCTCGCCTACCTGGGGGCGGATGAAAGCGCCGCGACCTGGCAGCCGACGATCGCGGCGCTCGACGCGGCGCTCCCCGGCTACCGCTTCCGCCTTCTGCCGCTCGGCCACGCCGATCTGCGCAAGGATCTGGAGGAGGGAAAGCTCGATTTCGTCATCACCAATCCCGGCCATTACGTGGAACTGGAGACGGCCTTCGGCATTAGCCGCATCGCGACGCTGGAATCCGACCGTCCCGTGTCCTCCGTCGTCATCGTGCCCTCGGCGAGGAGCCCGCGCGGCGACAGCCCGGTGGAGAGCCTGTCCTCGCTCGCCGGCAAGCGGTTGGCGATCGTCGCGGCCGATGCCTTCGGCGGTTTTCAGGTCATCTGGCGGGAATTGGCCGATGCCGGCGTCGACCCGCTGACGGATTTAGACCTCGTCATAACCGGCCTGCCGATGATCCGCGTCATCGAGGCGGTGCGCGATGGTCGCGCCGACGCCGGTATTATCCGCGGCTGCCTTCTGGAAGATCTGAGGAAGGCCGAGCCGGGGGCCTACGATGACCTGCGCATCGTCGCTGGTCGCCGGGTCGAGGGTTACGACTGTGTGCTTTCAAGTCCGGTCTACCCGGACTGGCCGTTCGCCAAGACGCGCAAGACGCCACGAGGGCTGGCACGCAAGGTGGCGACGGCCCTCCTGTCGATGCCGGAGACGCCGGGTGGCCCGAACTGGACCGTGCCGCTCGATTATCAACCGGTCCACGATCTTTTCCGCGACCTCAGGATCGGTCCCTACGCCCACTCCGGCGACATCACGTTTGCCGAGATCTTCTCGGCCTATCGCGAATGGTTCATCATCATCGGCATGGCGCTCGTCGGCTGGCTTCTGTACATGGTCCGCGTCGAGCACCTGGTGCGCGATCGCACCCGCGCGCTGTCTAGGGCCAACGAGGACTTGCGCCTCGAAATCGTCGAACGCCAGCGCGTCGAGGAGGCTGACCGGCTCCATCGCCGCGAGCTTGATCACGTCGCTCGCCTCTCCGTCCTCGGCGAGATGGTCGGCAACATCGCCCATGAGCTGAACCAGCCGCTCGCCGCAATCTCCAACTACGCGCAGGGTTGCACGCTGCGCCTGCGTGGCGGCAATTTCCGCGCCGATGACATGGAGAAGGCCTCGCTCCTGATCGCCGAACAGGCCGAGCGCGCCGCCACCGTCATCCAGCGCATCCGTGCCTTCGTCAGGAAGCGCGAAAGCCAGACCGAGCGCTTCGCCTTCCATGCGCCGCTGGAGGACTGTCGCACGCTGATCGAGGCCGTCACCCGCCAGAAGGGCGTGCGGCTCGACCTCCGCCTCGGCCGCGACCTGCCGGAAATCGAGGGTGATCGGGTGCAGTTGCAGCAGGTCATCCTCAATCTGGCGCAGAACGCCGTCGATGCCATGGCCGACATGCCCGAGGAGCGCCGCCGACTGACGATCACCAGTTCCTCGGACGGCGCCGGCGGGTGTCTGTGCGTTTGCGATCGCGGCGTCGGCATCGCCGACGAGGCGCTTTCCCGCTTTTGCGAACCCTTCTATACCAGCAAGCCGGACGGCCTCGGTCTCGGGCTCGCTCTCTCGCGCTCGATCATGGAGGCCCACGGCGGGCATCTGGCGGCCGAACGCGGCACTGATGGCGGCACGGTCGTCCACATGTGGTTGCCGTCCGCCCCGCCGGCGGGCGCGGATGTCGCGACGCCCGCGAACGCGGAAACGGAGAATGACCGGTCATGACGGACGCCGACGGTGCCATCGTTCATATCGTTGACGACGACGAGGCGGTTCGCCAGGGCCTTGCCTTCATGCTCGGTTCGCTCGGCCTCGCGGTCGAGACCTACCCCTCGGCCGCCGACTTCCTCGACCGCCACGATGAAACCCGCGTCGGCTGCGCCGTCATCGACATCCGCATGCCGGGCATGACCGGCCTCGAACTCGTTGAAGAAATGAACCGGCGGGGCTCGCTTCTTCCCGTCATCATCGTCACCGGCCACGGCGATGTGCCGATGGCGGTCCGCGCCATGCGCGCCGGCGCGATCGACTTCATCGAGAAACCGGCGAACGGCATGGCACTCCTTGAGCGGGTCAACGAGGCGCTGAGGATTTCAGGGCACAAGCAGGCGGAGGCGAAGGAGACCGGCGCGGTGCTCGCCCGGCTCAATGCGCTTACCCCGCGCGAGACGGAGGTCGCCCGCGCCGTCGCCGAGGGCAAGCAGAACAAGGTCATCGCCTTCGACCTCGGCATCAGCCAGAAGACCGTCGAGATCCATCGCCACAACGCGATGGAAAAGCTTCAGGCCCGCTCCGCCGCCGACGTCGCCCGCATGATGATGGCCGCCGGCTGGCTGGAGGCCTGATCGCCTCATCGTTCACGCAGCAAACGATCCAGCAAGCCCCGGGCATAGGGGAGATCCACCGCCTCGGCGGAGAAAAGCAGGCGGTAGACGAGCGGTGCGAAGAGGTGGTCCATCAGCTCTTCGCTCGGTGGGGCGGCTTCACCCCGCCCTTCGGCCCGCGCGCGCATCTCATCGAACTGCTCCTTCAGCGCACAGGCGCATTCTCCCGCATTAAGAGGCGTCTGGCTGCCGACGAGGTCGCGCAGGATGGATCGGCCGAAGTCCGACGACATCTCGTCGAGATACTGGGCAAGCCAGGCGTCCATATCGCCGCGAAACGTTCCTGTGTCCCGGGGCGGCCCTTCGGGGCGCATATGCTCCAGCGCCACGTCGGACAGAAGCTGCGCCAGGTCGCCCCAGCGGCGATAGATCGTCGATGGCGTCACGCCGGCCCGCGCCGCGATCGTCGGCACGGTCAGCTCCTCGCGTTTCCGTTCGGCCTGGATATCCCGCACGGCCTGATGCACCGCGGCCTGCACCCGGGCGCTGCGCCCTCCCGGGCGTGGCCCGCTTCGTCCCGTCATCTGCGAATTCCCCATATTCCCGGACACGCATCTGCCATTAAAGCAAAATATTTGCGTTAATGGCGCATCGGTGCTACCCAAACAAAAGCAATATATTCGCTTTTGTCAAAAAGGCATACCATGTCAAATGCAGCCTGCCTTGCCGCTCGTGCCATCGAGGGGCCTTCGGCGCGACGCGCACTTGCCACCCATGCCGCGACGACGGTGGCGTTCCTTGCCGCCTCGAGCGTGCTGACCCCGCTCTACCGGCTCTATCAGGAAGCGTGGGGCTTCGCACCGGCTACGCTCACCCTGATTTTCGGCCTTTACCCGATCGGCATCCTGGTCTCGCTGATCGTTGGCGGGGCGTTGTCCGACCACCTCGGGCGGCGCACGGTCCTCCACGTCGCGCTGGCGCTCGAAATCGTCGCAATGGCTCATTTCCTGGGCGCCACCTCTTCGGCATGGCTCCTCGCGGGGCGGTTGCTGCAAGGCATCGCGACGGGCCTTGCGACTTCGACACTAGCCGCCGCGCTGATCGATCTGGATAATCGGCGGGGCGCGCTGATCAACAGTGTCGCCCCGATGATCGGAATGGCCCTCGGCGCCCTCGGAGCAACCGTCCTGGTCGAATTGGCCCCCGCGCCCCTGCATCTCGTCTTCGTCGTGCTGCTGGCCGTGTTCGCCGGACAACTGGTTCTGACGTGGCGCGCCCCGGAGACAGCACCTCGGCGTCGTGGTGCATGGAAATCCTTGCGTCCGGTCCTGTCGGTGCCGCGCCGTGCTCGCGCCGAACTGCTCGCCGTGACACCGCTCAACGTCGCGGTCTGGGCGCTCGGCGGGTTCTATCTGTCGCTGATGCCGTCATTGGCAGCCGCCGTCACGGGGTCGGATACGGTCTGGCTGGGCGGCCTGAGCGTTGCCGCCCTTACACTCAGCGGAGGCTTCGCCATTGCAATCCTGCGCAAGCGCGAGCCCATGACGGCGCGCATCGGCGGCGCCATCGCCCTGATTGCCGGCATGGCCGTCATTCTCGTCGGCGCCGACACCGGCGAGGGCGGCGTCCTCCTTGCCGGCTCGGTGATCGCCGGCTTCGGCTTCGGCGCCGGGTTCCTCGGCGCCATGCGCAGCGTCGCGCCGCTCGCCGCGCCGCACGAGCGGGCGGGACTGATGGTGGTGTTCTATGTGGAGTGCTATCTCGCCAATAGCCTGCCCGCGATCCTCGCCGGGACCATGGTCCAGCGGCTCGACCTGCTAACGGTCGCCAATATCTACGGAGCCGCGTTGATCGTTCTCGCGGCCGGCGGTCTCCTCCTCACGCGTCGACGCCGCCCTCTTGCCGCACACTGAAAGGCTACCAGGAGTTTCTCCGGCAGTCCTCGTGCCTTCCTTCAGCCTTGAACGGTCGGCGGCGCGGGACCGAACCGCACCTGCATCTCGTTCTCAAAAGCCCTTACGGGAAAATACTTTAGGGGACATCCCCGAACTGCCTGGGGGGACCTGCCGATATCTCCGGCGGGACCTCGCGCTTATCCTTGCCGTGATCGAAGGACCGAGAAGCGCCGTCAGGCATCCGGTCCGATGTGTCGAACGCAACGAACGAGGATACGGTTGTCATGGACACTTCACGGCGAGATTTCCTGCGCACGGCGGGAACCGTAACCGTCGGCGCGGTGGCCGCTGGAGCGGCGAGCGTCGCCCCGGCCGGCGCCGGCCCGAATGCCACCTCGGATGCCGCGACGAAGGACGGCCACACGCCGCACTGGGGTATGGTCGTCGACCTGAGGAAATGCATTGGCTGTCAGGCTTGCACGGTTGCCTGCATCCTGGAGAACGCCGTGCCGGAAGGATCCTTCCGCACCCATGTCTCGGTCTACGAGGTCGAGCGCGAGGGCAGGGATCCCACCATGGTGATGCTGCCGCGCCTCTGCAATCACTGCACCAACCCGCCCTGCGTTCCGGTCTGTCCCGTCGGCGCCACCTTCAAGAAGGAAGGTACCGGCGAAGTGCTCGTCGATGCCGACCGTTGTGTCGGCTGCGGGTATTGCGTCCAGGCCTGTCCCTATGACGCCCGCTTCATCAACCATGAGACCCAGACCGCTGACAAATGCACCTTCTGCATCCACCGTACCAGCGTCGGCCTGCTGCCGGCCTGCGTGGAGACCTGCGTCGGCGGCGCGCGCAATTTTGGCGATCTCAACGACCCCGAAAGCGTCGTCTCGAAAATGCTCGCCGGGAACGAGGCCTCCGTCCTGCGTCCGGAAATGAAGACGCATCCCAATGTCCTGTACATCGGCCTTGACGCCTCGCTCGATGGCCGCGTCGAGGGCGAGGCCGCCTACCGGCCACCCTTCACGCATGTCGAGGAAGGAGTCCTCTGATGTCCATCCAGATTCACGAACTGATCGGCGCCGCGCATGACGCGGTCTGGCTGCCCTGGGCCGTCCAGTACTTCTTCCTCGTCGCCCTGAGCGTCGCCGCCTTCGCGCTGTCGCTTCCCGCCTTCGCCTTCCGTTCCGAGCGCTTCGTGGCCCTCGGTCGCGTCGCTCTGATGACGGCGACGACGACCGGCATCGTCGCGCCGATTGCGCTTCTCGCCGACCTCCATCAGCCGGCCCGCTTCTGGCACTTCTACGCCTACACCCAGACCGACTCCTGGATGGCCTGGGGCGCCTTCATCGTGCCGCTCTATGTCTTTCTTCTCGTCATCTACGCCTGGGGCGTCCATCGCCCGGCGTTTTATGCACTCGGCGAGGAGGACTGGCGCTTCGCCGGCCTCTTCCGCGTCCTCTCCCTCGGCGGCGCGACGAACGGCTTCGTGCCCTTCGTCGCCGGCCTTACCGCGCTCGCCGCTCTCGGCATCGCCACTTACTCAGGCGTCGAGGTCTTCGTCATCCGCGCCCGGCCGCTCTGGAACACGCCGCTCCTGCCGTTCCAGTTCGTCGCCACCGGCTTTGTCGGCGCGCTCGGCGTCATGCTGGTGCTGAACCGCTCGCTCGCCGGCGACCGGCCTCTGGAGATGACCATGAACCGCCTCCTTGCCGTCGCGCTCGCCACCGTCGCCGCCCTTGGCCTCGTCTGGCTGGCGCTCGCCTTGTCCGGCGTCAGCCCGCGCCACTCGGCCGCGCTCGCCTCCGTCGCCGGCTTCACCATGTGGCAGGTCATCGCCGTGTGGGCCGCGCTCGCCATCGCCGTGCCGCTGGCGCTCGCCGTTCTCGTTCCCGCCCGCTGCGGCTGGATCACAGGCCTCCTGGCCATCCATGCCGCCTGGATGTTTCGCTGGACCGTCTTCATGGGCGGACAGGCGGTGCCGAAGGTCGGTGCCGGCCTCTATGACGCCATGCTGCCTGAGGGCATAGAGGGCCTGATGGGTGTCATCGGCACTTTCGGCCTCTGGCTCTTCCTGATCATTGCCTACACCACCATCGTTCCCTGGGCGCGGGCAACGACGCCCGACGCCGGCCCGGTGCCGCTTTCCCCCACCGCGCACCGCCAGGCCTGAGGAGACCCGCCATGACCACCACCCGCCGCACCGTCCTGAAGAGTTCCGTCGCCGCCGGCGCGCTCGCCACCTTCGCCGCTGGCTATGCCGGCACCGCCGGAAAGATCGCCCGGGGCGCCGTCGACAAGGGCCATACCGCCGGCAAGGAGCCGAGGAAGGCGATCACCGGCAACGCGTCCGACCCGGAGGTCCGCGTCGACCCCGTCACCGGCGAGGTGACGCCGAACCCCGATCAGCGCGTCTCCAACGCCATGTGCCTCGGTTGCACCAGCTTGTGTGGCGTGCGCATCCGGGTCGACGCAAAGACCGAGAAAGTGATCCGCGTGACGGGTAATCCCTATAGCCCGCTCTCAACCGATCCCTTCCTCGACTATGGCACCTCGATCCGCGATAGCCTTAAGGAGACGGCCCGCGCCGGCGCCGGCGGTGGCCTCACCCATCGCTCTACCGCTTGCGGCCGCGGCAACGCCGTCCTGCAACAGATCGACAATCCCCGCCGGGTGCTGAAGCCCCTGAAGCGCGTCGGCCCGCGCGGCTCGGGCAAATGGCGGGAGATCTCCTTCGAACAGCTCGTCGACGAGGTCGTCGCCGGCGGCGATCTCTTCGGCGAGGGCAAGGTCGCGGGCCTGAAGGAGATCCGCGACCTGAAAGCGCCGATCGACCCGGCCAAGCCGGAACTCGGCCCCCGCGCCAACCGGCTGGCGGTGATGACCTGCGTGCCGGAGGGGCGCGATTCGCTCCTCATCCGCTTTACCAAGCAGGCCTTCGGCAGCCAGAACTTCGTTCGCCACGGCTCCTATTGCGGCGGTGCCTATCGCTCCGGCTCCGGCGCCATGTTCGGCGACGTCAAGAAGATGCCGCATGCCAAGCCCGACTTCCACGAGTGCGAGTTCATCATCTTCGCTGGCACCGCGCCGGGCAACGCCGGCAACCCGTTCAAGCGTATCGGCACACTCGTCGCCAAGGCCCGCACAGACGGCAAGCTCAACTATGTCGTCGTTGATCCCGTTCTGACCCACGCCGACAACGGGCCGTCCGGCGACCGCAACCGCTGGATCCCGATCCGGCCGGGCACGGACGGCGCGCTCGCCATGGGCATGATGCGCTGGATGTTCCAGAACGACCGCATCAATGCGGCCTATCTCGCCAATCCCACGAAGACGGCGGCGGACGCCGCCGGCGAGGCGAGCCACACCAACGCGACCCACCTCGTCATTGCCGACGAGACGCATCCCCGTTCGGGGCGTTTTCTCCATGCCTCCGATATGGGCCTACCCTTCGAGGGTGATGCATACGGAAAAGGCGATCCGGTTCTCATCGCCGGCGAGGGCGGCCCGGTGCCGGCCGGGAATGCGCCCGCGCCTCTGTTTTTTTCCGGCGAGGTGGAGACGGTAAAGGGCAGGGCGACGGTGAAGACCGCGCTGACGCTTCTGCGCGAAGAGGCCGAAAGCCGCTCGCTTGAGGACTATTCGGAGGCCTCCGGTATTCCGGCCGCGACGATCGCCGGGCTGGCCAAGGAATTCACCAGCCACGGCCGCAAGGCCGCCGTCAATTCCCACGGCGGCATGATGAACGGTTCCGGCTTCTACAATGCCTATGCCCTGATGATGCTCAACACGCTCATCGGCAATCTCAACTGGAAGGGCGGCACGCTCTTCGCCGGCGGCTGGTTCCCCGACAACAAGGGGCCGCGCTACGACCTCTTCAAGTTCCCCGGAATGGTCAAGGCGAAAGGGCTGCCGATCGGCCGCAACGTGCCTTATGAGAAGACCAGCGAGTTCAAGGCCAAGAAGGCGGCCGGCAAGGCTTATCCCGCCGACGGCCCGTGGTATCCGAACGCGCCGGGCCTGGCGACCGAATGGATCTCCACCGCCGTCAACGGCTATCCCTATTCGCTCGAGGCGCTGATCTTCCGCAACACCAACCCGGTCTACGGTATCCCGGGCGCGAAACACCTCGTCGACCGGCTGAAGGATCCCAAGGTCGTCCCGCTGATCATCTCCGTCGATCCCTTCATCAACGAGAGTTCCGCCATCTCCGACTACATCGTGCCCGACACGGTGATGTACGAGACCTGGGGCTTCACCAAGCCGTGGAACTCGGTGCCCACGAAGGCGACGACGGCGCGCTGGCCGGTCGTGCAGCCGCGCGTTGCAAGGACCGCCGACGGCCAGACCATCAGCACCGAGACTTTCCTCATCGCGGTGGCCAAGAAGATCGGTCTGCCGGGCTTTGGCGACAACGTCATCAAGGATGCCGACGGCGCCATGCACCCGCTCAACCGGGCCGAGGACTGGTTCCTGCGCGGCGCGGCGAATGTCGCCTTCATCGGCAAGAAGCCGGTCGGCGACGCCAGCGACGACGACATCGCGCTCTCCGGCGTCTCGCGCATCCTCGATGATCTGAAAGCCGTGCTGAAGCCGGACGAATGGCGCAAGGCCGCCACCGTCTTCGCCAAGGGCGGCCGCTATGAGCCGATCGGCCGGAGCTATGCCGGCGATCGCGCCAGCCACACCTTCGACGGTCCGATGCTCGTCTACAATGAGGGCGTCGGCGCCTTCCGCCAGGCGACCACCGGCAGGCGCATGCCCGGCACGCCGGCCTGGCGCGAGGCGACCTTTGCCGACGGGTCGACAGTCGAAAGCCATTTTCCCGAGACCGACTGGCCGCTGAAGCTCGTCAGCTTCAAGTCGCCGCTGCAGAACTCCTACAGCATCGGCGCTCCGGCGCTCCGCCGCATCGTCGCCACCAACCCGCTGATCGTCGGCCATGACCATGCCAGGAAATTGGGGCTTGCGACCGGCGACGAGGTTCGCCTGACGACGCCCGGCGGCACGCTGGAGACCGTGGTCGTCGTGCGCGACGGCGTCGCCCCCGGCGTCATCGCCATCGAGCACGGCTATGGCCACAGGGCCTTCGGCGCGAACGACATCACCATCGGCGACAAGACGATCCCCGGCGATCCGACGCTTGCCGCCGGTATTGTCCTGAACGACGTCGGCATGCTCGATCCGACCCGCAAGCTGCCCGGCGTTTGGGTCGATCCGGTCTGTGGAACCGCCGTTCGCAACGGCGTGCCTGCCCGGATCGAAAAGCTCGCGATGGCTTGATACCCACAGGGTTTCCCCAAAGCGCCGGACGACAGCCGTCCGCCCGGCGCTGCCCCGATCCCGGGATAGGGCGTCTGCCGCCATTCGACGAGAGTGGCGGCATTTTTTCTTGCCCCCCGGGCGCTGAGGGGCTACGCCGCCCCCCAGTCTCAAACGGCCGTCCTGAAGGACGGTCTTGCAGGGTGAGGGAAAAGCGTTTTGGAACGCTTCGACGTGGTCATTCTCGGGGCCGGCGCCGCCGGCATGTTCGCCGCGATCGAGGCGGGCCGGCGCGGCCGCTCGGTCCTCGTCGTCGACCATGCCCGCGCGCCCGGCGAGAAGATCCGCATCTCCGGCGGTGGGCGCTGCAATTTCACCAATCTCCATGCCGCCCCGGACCGCTACCTCTCCGCCAATCCCCGCTTCTGCATTTCCGCGCTGAAACGTTTCACGGCAGATGACTTTATCGAGCGGGTGAAGCGGCGCGGCATCGCCTTTCATGAAAAGACTCTCGGCCAGCTCTTCTGTGATGGCTCGGCGGCGGAGATCATCGCCATGCTCACCGATGACATGCGCGATGCGGGTGTGACGCTGCGGCTGGCGACGGAAATCGAGGCGGTGGAGCGCGCGAATGAAGGGTTCACGGTGCGGCTCTCTTCCGGCCTGGTCGGCTGTTCCTCGCTGGTGTTGGCAACCGGCGGCAAGTCGATCCCTAAGATGGGCGCGACGGGACTTGCCTACCGCATCGCCGCCAATTTCGGCCTCGCCGTCACCGAAACCCGGCCGGGCCTCGTGCCGCTTACCTTCGGCGACGACCTGAAGGCGCGACTTGCCCCGCTCTCCGGCCTCTCCGTCGACGGCGAGGCGAAGGTGGGCAAGACGCGCTTCGCCGAGGCGATCCTCTTCACCCACCGGGGCATCTCCGGTCCGGCGATCCTGCAGATCTCGTCCTTCTGGCGCGAGGGCATGCCGCTCACCCTCGATCTTGCGCCGGGCGACGATATCGCCGGCCTCCTTGCCGCCGCACGCGCCGAACATGGTCGCCGGCAGGTGCGGACCGTGCTCTCCGCCGCTCTGCCGCACCGGCTGGCCATCGTCATCGAGGCGATGACGGGGGCGACGGTGCATCTCGCCGAACTCGGCGACAAGCGGCTCCGCGCCATCGGCGAGGCGGTCAACCGCTGGCAGGTGACGCCAACGGGAACGGAAGGCTATCGCACGGCGGAAGTGACCCTTGGCGGCATCGATACGGCTGGCCTCCAGTCCAGCACCATGGAAGCCTCCGCCATGCCGGGGCTTTATGTGATCGGCGAGGCGGTCGATGTAACCGGCTGGCTCGGCGGCTACAATTTTCAATGGGCCTGGTCGTCCGGCTGGGCGGCCGGCCAGGTCATCTAGGAGACGAGGCTTCGGCCTGTCACGGAATGACAAGGAACGAAAACGCGATGACCGGGATCGACGAAGAGGCGCTGGCCGAAGCCTACAACCGCGCGCTGGCACTGGAGAAGGCCGGCAGGGCCGACGAGGCTGCCGAGGCCTACCGGGAGGTGCTCGCCCTCGACCCCGACGACCATGGCGGGGCGGCCGTCCGCCTGGCGGCGCTCGGCCGTGGCGAGACGCCGCAAAAGGCCCCCGATGCCTATGTCGCGACGCTTTTCGACCAGCATGCCGAGGATTTCGACCTGATCCTCGTCGATCAGCTCGGCTACCACGTGCCGGAGATGGTGCGCGATCTTGTGGCCGAGAAGGTGCCCGGGCGCCTTGCCCGGCTCCTCGATCTGGGCTGCGGCACCGGCCTTGCCGGCGAATACCTGTCTGATCGTGCCGGGTTCCTTGTCGGCGTCGACATCGCCGAGGGCATGGTGGCGATGGCCGACGAGCGCGACGTTTACAACGATCTCTACGTCGCAGAAGCCGTGGTCTTCCTCGCTGCCAGCCTGGAGGACGGAGAAGATCCCTTCGATCTCGTCGTCGCCACTGACGTTTTCCCCTATGTGGGCGCTGTCGAAGACCTCGTTGCTGGCGTTGCGGCCCTCACCACGCCCGGCGGCCATTTCATTTTCTCCACCGAAACGCTCGACGCGCAGACCCTCGGCGGAAGGCCCTACATGGTCGGCCCGAAGCATCGCTTCGCCCATGACATTGCCTATGTGGGCAAGACGCTCTCGAACGCCGGTTTCGCCGTCCTGGACGAACGGCCGATCGTCGTGCGCTATGAGGAAGGCGCCCCGGTTCCCGGCCATCTGGTGCTCGCGCAACGCCTCTAGGTTGATTGGACGACACACGCTCGCCGAGCAGACCAATCTCCTCGCGCTCAACGCGACCATCGAGGCCGCGCGGGCCGGCGAGGCGGGCAGGGGCTTTGCCGTCGTTGCCGCGGCGGTGAAGGAGATCGTGACCCAGACCGCCGGAGAGACGAGCCGGTCGGCGACTTCCGTCCTTGAGGCATCGGCCAACGTCGCCCGCTCCGCCGATGAGATTCGCAGCCGGATCGACGCCTTCCTGAAAGGGGTTGCCGCCTGAAGCCGGCGACCCGCCCTCCACCCTCTAGGGGGCTTTCCCTGCCGCAAAGGAAAAACGGATGGCCCGCAGGGGCTGCCCGTCTTCGTCGCGCATCACCGAGACGGCATCCGGAGCGATTGCCACGGGCATTTCGTCGATGCCGAGGAAACCGCCGACGCCGATCGCGACGGCAGCGCTGAGTAGTACGCGGTGCCGGAGCGATCCGGATCGGTCGTCTTGAAGATGGCGATGCCGACGGTGCCGGTCTGGGTGTCCGCCTTCGCGGCCGGCCGCTCCGTCATGGTGTCGTCGGCGGCATAGGTCGCGCCCGACGGTATGACGGCGACGATGGCGGCCGTGGTCAGAATCGTGCGGATCATCAAGATTTCCTGTCTTTCCCGTTGTTTTTCAAACCGCGCACCGTTGTGACATTGCTTGTTGCTTCGGGCGCGGCCATTGCATGTCCGGCAAACGAAATTATTTATTCCGTTCTGAATAAAAAATTCAAATTCACATGAAACTAAAACAAAAAGCCCCGTCCTGCTGGACGAGGCTAAAAGAGTTTTGGAGAGGTTTATCGTTTTATGGGAAAGTATACGTCGCGCTTTGCTTGGCGGCGGGGGCGGCTTCAGGCATAGGCGGCGAGGGACAGGAGCGACACGAGAGAGGCCGTGGCAACGGTCACTGCGACGAGAATGGTCACGCCGACAGGCCGCCGTGCGCCGACCGTGAATTCGGCTTCATGGTCCACCCACCCGAATGTCTGTCGCGACATTTCCTCCATCATCCGCGCCTTCTCCACATTGGTCATGTTGTCAGCTCCGCTTTGCTTGCACATAGAACGCGGGAAACCGCTTTGGGTTCCAAGTAAGTGGCAGCGAAAGACAAATGACGGAAAAAGACACGGTCGCGCGTCCTTTGCCGGCCGGCCCTGTACCGAAAACTGAAGCAAAGCTTGTGCAAAGACGCTTTAGGACAATGGAACGAGATCTTTCGCGCTTTGGCTAAAGCGTGGAAGGCTTCAATTATCGCGTAGTGGAATGCGGATATGGGCGCGGGTTCCCTCGGATGGAAAATCGAGGTCCACCGAACTGCCGACGATCTTGTCGAGGCTTCGGGTAATGAGGATGGAGCCGAAGCCGCGGTGGTCGGGGGCCTTCACCGGTGGGCCGCCGCTTTCCGCCCAGTCGAGGACGAGCGCGTTCTCGTTGCCCTTGCTCTCCAGCGTGATCGCAATGTCGACGCAGCCGCCCCGAACTGACAGTGCGCCGTACTTCGCCGCGTTGGTGGCCAATTCGTGGATGACGAGGCCGAGGCCGAGCGCCTCGTCGGGCCCGAGCGCGGCATGATCACCGTGAATGCATACGTCACCGTCGAAAGACGACGAATAGGGTGTGATCTGCGTCTTCAGCAGCGTGACGATGTCAATCGCGCCCCATTCCTGGTCGGACAGCAGCGTGTGGGCGGCCGAAAGGGCCTGCAGCCGGCCGGAGAACGACATCGTGAATTCCGCCGCCGACTGCGAGCGCCGAAGGGTCTGGCTGGCGAGCGATTGCAGGATGGCGAGTGTGTTCTTGACCCGGTGGTTGAGCTCGCGCAGCAACAGCCGGGTCTTTTCCTCCGATTGCTTTGTCGGGGTGATGTCGACCACGACGCCGATCACCGAAAGCGGTTTCCCGGCAGCGTCATACTCGTATCCCCGGCCCATCGCCAGGAGCCAGCGGCCGGTCGAGCGGACGCGGATTTCACCCTGGTATTCCTCGCCCTTGCCGAGCGTCTCGCCGAGCGCCATGCGGATCTTGGCTGCCTGTTCGGGCTCCACCGCCGCCAGTGCCCGCTCGCCGGTCACCGGCTCGCCGACGGGAAGGTTGAACATCTCGCGGAAGAGGTTGTCACACTTGATGGCATTGCTGGCGATGTCGAGGCTCCAGGCGGCGATGTTCGCCGCCCTGAGAGCGAGGGAATGCCGCGTTTCCGCGCGAGAAAGCGCAAGTTCCGAGGAGGCCTTGCCACGCGCGGCGTCCTTCAGTTCGAAAAGCGAGCCTGCCATCGCCGCAAGCGCGCCAAGGGCCTCCATGTCCGCCGCCGCGGGCTGGGCGTGCCGCTCGGTATCGATGATGCAGAGGGTTCCCACCTTCACGCCGTGAACGCGGATTGCGGCGCCGGCGAAGAATGCCGCCGGCTTGCCGCCGATCGCAGGAACCGAGGCGGAGAAGCGATCGTCCTTTGCGGGATCGACAACGACGAACACCGGGCCGGCATCCTCGGCGATCGGGTAAGCGCAAAGGCCCTTATCGACGGGAGCATCCGTCGGTTCCACGCCGTGGCTCGCCTGGACCCAGTTGCCGTCGAAGTCGACGATGCAGATGAAGGCGCACGGCGCGCCTAACCGGTGCGCTGCCGCGGCTGTGAGCGTGTCGAAGTCGGAGTCGGCTTCCGCTGGACGCAGGATGTGTTTCGCCAGCGTCTTGAGCCGATTCTCGTCCTTGATCGCCTTCTGCAGTTCTTCCGGTAGGTATTTCACGACGACTCGCGATTTCTGGGCTCTTGGCGGCGCTACCCCGGCCTTTTGCAAGGCGAAAATAATGCACGCCCTGGGACCGACATTATTATCGTCCTGGCGCGCAACGCGCCGCCGGGCGGAAAGTTCCAGCGGCGCGTAACTTTCTTTTCGGATCAGGTTCCCCGCCAGGTCCCCATCGGGGTTCCCCGTCAGGACTGTGCTGCGTCGTTCACCTGCGGAAGCGCGCCTTCGGGTAAGACCAGCTGTCGATGCGGAAACGGGATCTCGATCTCCGCTGCATCGAGCGCCTTCTTCACCGCCTTCAGGACGGCAAGCTTGGTGGTGTAGGCGTCTGCCGTCGTCGTCCACCAGCGGGCGGTCAGGACGACGGCGGAATCGGCGAGGTCGGTAACGCCGACGTCCGGCTCCTTGTCGGTGCGGATCGTGTCGAAGCTTTTCAGCGTCTCCAGTATCACCGCTTCGGCCTTGTCGATGTCGGCGTCGTAGGCGATGCCGAAGGCGTAGTCACCGCGGATCAGCGGATCCTTCGTCATCACCATCACCGGGTTGGTGAAGAGCTCGCCGTTCGGGATCGAGACGTCACGGCCGGAAAAGGTCTTGATCCAGGTCGACCGGGTGGAGATATCCCGGACGATGCCTTCGTAGGAGCTGAACTTTATCCAGTCGCCAACCACGAACGGTCGGCGGAAGAGGATGATCAGGCCAGCGAGAAAGTTCTGCAGGATGTCGCGAAAGGCGAAGCCGATGGCGACGGAGCCGACACCCAGGATCTGGAGGAGGTCGCCGGCATCGACGCTCGGCGTGATCACCGCGACGGCGACGAGGAGTCCGAGAAAGATGACGGCGACATGGGCGAGGCGCCCGAGCGCGATGCCGATGCTCTTGTTCGCCTTCAACGTGGCAACGCGCGAGACCAGCTTGCGGATGAAACCGGCAAGGATCACGATCAGCGCGAATACCACGAGGGCGATGGCGAGTTTCGGCAAAAGGGAGAAGAACCCGCCAATCAGCCCGTTAATCGTCGCAAGGGCATTATCGAATTCGGCGCTCAAGGCGAGACTATCGGTGAGTTTTTCCATCGGTGAGCTCGTCGTCCTTGTGTTGGTCGGGAGTTGTGTTGGTCAGGAATAATGAACAATCAGCGCCTCAGTGCGGCGATAAGCTCATTTTTTGTCATCTTCGAACGATCGGCAATATCAAGATCGCGGGCTCTCTCGTAAAGCTTTTCCTTGGTCCATTCCTCGTAAGGCCGGGCTTTTCCACCCTTCTTGGAGGGGTGCTGGGAGGGCAAGGCCTTCGCGTTGGCGATCCGCGCCGCTTTTTCCTTCGATGCCCCATCTCTGCGCAAGGCTTCGTAAACCTCGTCGTCCTTAATACTTGGTCCATGGGATTTCGTCATCGGTTCCTCCAGCTATCATCAGCGGGAACGGCCCATAGAACCGAATTGTTCCCGCTGACCGTAATGTCGGGGCGGGAACCTTTGCTCGCCCCGACCGTTGAGAGGGAGATCACCTGTCGTTCGGCAGGCATGACCGCAAACGGAAAGCATACAGGAAGCAGGGAGATCAGCCATGGCCACCACCGCCAGCGCCACATCGAACGGAAAGACACCGACCAGCGCCGATCTGGAAAAACAGATCGCCCAGTTGCGCGAAGACATTTCCGAAATCGCCAAGACCGTCGGTACGATGGGGTCTGCAAAGGGAGCGGACGCTAAGGCTCGCGCCAGGGAGAAGGTCGATGACCTGAACGCGGCCTCGCGCGACATGATCGCCTCACTCAACGAGCAGGTGGGCGAGTTGGAGGATTCGGTAGTAGGTCGCGTACGCGAGCGCCCTTTCGCCGCCCTCGGCATCGCCGCCGGCATCGGCTTCGCGCTGGCGCTTCTGGCGCGCCGCTAGGGATGGGCGGACTGACGGGACTTGTCGCCTCCGTTGCCAGCGCTGACGTCAGCGCGCGCGTGAAGAGGACGAAACGCTCGGCCATCGTTTATGCGGTGGCCGGCGTTCTGCTGTCGACCACCTATGTCTTCGCCCTGGTGGCGATCTACTACGCGGTTCTCCTCGAGGAGGGGCCGGTGGTCGCCGCGCTCGTGATCGCCGTTGGCGCCGCGCTCGTCGGCATCGTCGCGCTTGTCGCGCTTGCCATCGTCAACCGGATCGAACGCCGTCGCGAACAGCGCCTCAGGGCCGCCCGCGAACTGCAGGTGGCCTCGGCGTTGTCGCTCCTGTCGATGGTTGGCCGCTCGCCGCTCATCCTCGCCGCGGGCCTCGGCGCTCTGGCCTTCCTCGCCCTCGCCGGTAGCGCGAAAGGCGGCGAGGACAGCGATGATGAGGGCGACGACGAATAGGTCGTCCGTGCCCCTTCCGTGACCGGAAATCCTGCCCCGCCGCGTCACGGAATCCTCCCGGGAGAAAGAAGGAACGAAAGTCACTGCCGGGCGTTTCATCCTCATAACGAACGCAACGCCTGTTCCGCCCTGACCCTCAAGAGGGGGGCGGACCCGGGGCGAAAACATCAGAACCATGATTGCGCCCGTTCCCGCAAGGGCGGATCGACGCCGCCGGTGCTTTCGCGCCGGTGAACGGTCGCGATGTATTCCGGTGGCGCCAGGATTCCGCCGGTAACGACGAAAAGGAGATCAGACATGAGCACGAAAGTTGCTGCCGTTCTTAAGCCCGAGGCTTCCCAGGAAGAAACGATCGACACCGGACTTTCGGCCAGCTATCGCGCCGAAATGTCGGACATGCTGTCGGATATTCTTGCCACCACCTATCAGCTCACAATCAAGAGCCACATCTATCACTGGAACGTCGTTGGTCCGCTCTTCCGCTCGCTCCATGAGTTGACCGAGGAGCATTACAACGAGCTCTTCGAGGCGGCCGACGTCATAGCCGAACGTATCCGTGCGCTCGGCCACCTGGCGCCGGCAAAGGTCGCCGAGGCAGCGAAGTTCTCGCCGAAGGCCGGTGACGTGGACAATCACACCGCCAACGACATGGTGCGCGACCTGATTGCCGAGCACGAGGACGCGGTGAAGACGATGCGCAAGGCCGGGCAGAAGGCCGGTGAAGCCGGCGACCTTGTCACCGAGGACATGCTCACCGCGCGCCTGACCTTTCATGAGAAGGCGCTGTGGATGCTGCGGGCGATCATCGCCCAATAAGAGAGAAGCACGGTCGACCGTCCGTGTGGCGCAGACCGAATACTTGCGCCCGGCCCCGCCTTTTTCCGAAGGCGGGGCCGGGCTACTCGCCCCGAAGGACACGCACAAAGGCATACGACAGGCATAAGGTCACGTGCCGGAGCGCACCTGTTGGGGCTTTGAAGGGCACGAAGGACGAATGCGGTGGACGTGCCCGTTCGGGAAGGAGGAATGAGATGTCAGTTGCGAAATCGAAAGCCAGGGACGAGGTCGAGCGCCTCGTCAACGATCCGGAGATGTCGCGCGACGAGGTGATCGCGGCCCTGAAGCATCTCTATTTCGATGCGCGCGCCGGCCAGCGCGCGGCAACCGAAAGCGGCATGGTGGGCGACGATGGTCTGAACGACGATCTGCGCATCTACGAACTGGCGCTGGACGATCTCGGCATCGATATCGCCGCGGTCGACGAGGACCGCGCGGATTCGCTCTGATAACGGGGCCTTTGGCTGACGGTTCGGCCGGAGTCTGCATGATCGACGCACGCATGATAATCGGCGGCGGGAGGGATTAGTCCTTTCCGCCGCCGTTTTTGTTGCTGTCTGCGCGCCCGTCTTGCCTCACTTCGCCCGAGATCCGCTCGACAAGGGGCTCCGGCAGAAGTTCCTCGACGCTGGCAATGTCTTCCTCAAAGGCCTCGCCGGCGCGCAGCTGCCGCAGGACGAGAGAGGCATGGTGGGCGATGATCTCGCGCATTTCCTCGCCGCCGGCCTGGTGGAGCCGCCCGAGGCCTTGCGCGAGTGCCTGCATCATCATGATGTTGTGCCCCGATGAGCGCCGGATCGGGTGAAAGGCGATGCCGACGATCTCTTTCAGCGACAGACCCGGAAGACAGACGCGGGACGTGCCCTCCTCGTCGTAGTAGACGACGGGCTCGGTCGGCCGGTCGGCGATGGTCGCGAACGCGCTCGTCATGCCGTCGACGCAGGCGATCGCGGTGTACGAATCGTTGACGCCCGGCGACAGCGCCCGCAATGCGATTTCGACGAGGAGATTGACCGAGAACTGCACCGGCGCGTTTTCCGAACGGGCGGCGTCGATCTTGACCGCGTCGGCGATGACCTCCCTCTGGTCGTCGTCAAGAGCGATCGTTGCCTCCCCCAGCGGTTGGCCGGCGAGGACGAAGGCGCCGTTCGGCTGGCCGAGCCGGATCGAACAGTCGTGCTCGCGCGCGAAGGTAACGAGGCGGGCGTGATCGATGATGCCGATATAGCCCGACCGGTGAGCCGTGAACGCCCCTTGCGAATGCGCCTCCCAGTCCTCGTCGAACAGCGTCTTTTCCTCTTCAGCCGACGCATCGTCGTGTTGTTCGCGTTGCAGAGACGGACCACCCGAGCCGCCGTCGCGCAACTCGGCGAGCGCCCGGGTCAGCCGTGCGCTGATTGCCGCGATCTCGTCGTCGATGGTAACGCTCGCAGCGACGTTGCGGACGAAATAGATGAGTTGCACGACGGACAGGAGTGCCAGGAGACCGGCGCCGAAAACGGCGACGACGGGGAGGAAATCCCCGCTGATATAGTAGAGGGTGGCGATCGAATAGAGGAATGTGCCGCCGAGGATGCCGGCCGTCACCTGGTTGACGATCTCCGAGGTGAAGCGCTTGAGGAGCCTCGGACCGATATTCCCCGCCGCCAGCGTGAAAACGACGAGGACAAGGGAATAGGCAAGGCTCAGCGCCGACATCGCCCCGGTTGCGATCGCCGACAGAACGGTGCGGGCACTGGCGACGTCGATGGCGACAAGGTGTGGGTCGAAGAGGCCGCTGCCAAAGCGGTGCTCCAGGAAGACGAGCGGTATCGGCAGCGCGCCGATGGCGACCGCGATCCCGGCGGGGAGCGTCAGGAGGACGACAAAGGGGTGGCGCAAGGCCTGCATGGATGCTCCTTTCCCGGGCTCATGGGCGAGGGCCGGAGAAGCCCGGGGTCTGTCGCCGGATCGCAGGGGGCCGGGCTTCGGAGACCGGGTATCGGACCGAACCCTGCAGGATAGTACCTCTGGTGCTCCGGCTCTGCGTCGGGCTCAGCCGGCCGCCGGCGATCCCTTCGGGACAAGAACCCGCAGATCGCCTGCGTGCATGGCGATCGTCATGTCGGTGTCGAAGGGCATCAGTTCGCCGTCGATCACGCACCGTGCCTTATGCGAGACGTCCTCGAAACGCAGGCGAACCGAGGAGCATCGCTCGGATGCGACGTCCGGGTTGTCGCGCCAGGCGCCACGCAGCATGTCGGTGGTCAGCTTGAAGTTCCGCCGTTCGTCGAGCACGCTCACGCAGTAAAGGCCCAGAATGCCTTCGTCGAGCCGGTCGGCGTAGGGCAGGTGTCCGTCGCCGAAGAAGTTGTTGGAAACGGCGACGAGACTCAGGGTCTCCTTGCGGACCCGGCCGCCCGTATCGATTTCGGCGATGAAACGCGGTGGCCGCGAGGCGATCATCAGGAACGCGCGGATCGAGGCGAGCATCTTGCCGATGCGCGAGTTGTACCGCAGCTTTTGCCGGGTGCGCACGAGCCGCGGGTGAAGCCCGACGGAGAACTGGTGCAGGAACGGCTGCCCGTTGGCGGTTGCGATGTCGAGATTGCGGACCTCGGCCGAGGCGATGGCGTCGCAGGCTTCCATGAGGTTCTGCGGCATGCCGAGCGAACGGGAATAAAGGTTCATGGTGCCGCCCGGCAGGACGCCCAGTACCTTGTGCGTCTCGAAGGCCAGGCGGGCGATTGCCGAAAGCGTGCCGTCGCCGCCGGCCGCCACGACGAAGTCCGTGCCGTCGTCGCCGGCGATTTCCCGCAGCGTGACGTCAAGCTCGCTGCCGGTGATGACCCGCGCCTCGATCGTGTGGCCGTTTTTTGCGAAGGCGTCGGTTAGCCGTTTCGCCAGCCGGTCCGGATCGAGGCGGCGTAATCCGCCGCTTTCTCTGTTGAGGATTGCAACGCCGCGCATGGTGCTCCTTGCCGCTTAGATGAATGGACGCTTCTTGTCGTTGAAGCCGCTCCATTCGGAAAGCTCCAGCAGCCCCTTTTCGCTGAGCACCTCGCAGCCCCGGTCGACCCAGCGGATGAGCCCGCGGTCGGCGAGCTTCCTGATCGTCTTGTTGGTGTGGACAAGGGAAAGGCCAAGCGTGTCGGCGATGTGATGCTGGGTGATCGGAATGGCCAGGCGCTGGCCTTTCGTCAGGCCTACCCAGCGTGCACGCTGATAGATGTAGGCGAGAAGATAGGCGAGCCGTTCCACTGCGGACCGGCGGCCGAGGCTGAGGAGATTCTCGTCGAGAACTCGCTCCTCGCGCGCCGCGATCCAGGTCAGATCGTAGGCGAGCTCGGGATGAGAGCGGTAAAGCTGCATCAGCCGGTCGCGCTCGAAGACGCACAGCGTGACCGGCATCAGCGTCTCCACCGAGTGCTGCATCTCGCCACTCAGGCTGCCCTGAAGGCCGAGGAGATCACCGGGCAGCACGTAGTTGAGGATTTGCCGCCGGCCGTCCTCGAGCATCTTGTAGCGGAATCCCCAGCCCTTCAGCACGCTGAAGAGATGCGCGCTGTGCGAGCCTTCGACAAGCACGGTGGCGCCCGCATCGACGCTCAATTCACCCGTCTTGAAGTCGGAGACGAAATCGATCTCGTCAGCGGTGAATGCCCGGAACCGCTCGAACGTGCCTATCGGGCAGCTCTTGCACGATGTCTTGTAGTCCCGTGCGCTTTCAAGATCCTGCATTTTCCGCCCCAAACGTTGCCCGAGATTGTTATGCCGCGCCGTGCCTATGATGCGCACCTTGCCGCGCACCTTGCCGCGCTCCTGGCCAGCAAGGTGCGCAAACGCCCGCGCCGAAAGCGGCGGGCGCCGCACGCGTTTGACAAGGCGCTGTCACACGGTCCGCGGTGAGGGATCGCGCGCCGTCCGGCGTCTGCTCAGCGCGTCGTGGTCGCGAACGCGTTGGAGACGACCGCGGCGGTGTCCGGATCCGGTCCGTAGTCGCCTTCGCCGCTGACCTCGAGAAGTTCCTGTAGTCGGGTCCGGGCGCGCGACACGCGGCTCTTGATCGTGCCAACGGCGCAACCGCAGATCGATGCGGCTTCCTCATAGGCAAAACCCGATGCGCCGACGAGGACGATGGCTTCGCGCTGGTCATCCGGCAGCGTGTCGAGGGCGCGGCGGAAGTCCTGAAGGTCGAGCGAACCGTATTGTTGCGGATGTGTCGACAGCCGGTCGGTGAAGACGCTGTCGGTATCCTGCACCTCGCGACCGCGCTTGCGCATCTGGCTGTAGAAGTCGTTGCGCAGGATCGTGAACAGCCACGCCTTCATGTTGGTGCCGGGCTCGAAGCTCGCCTGTTTCGCCCAGGCCTTCATGATCGTGTCCTGAACGAGGTCGTCTGCCTTGTCGTGCTGTCCGCTGAGCGACATGGCAAACGCTCTGAGGCTGGGAAGGAGCGCCAGCATCTCGCGCTTGAAGTTCGGGGTGGGGGCGTCCATGGCGTCCGTCACTCCTTCGCGTCCACGCGCTGTTCGGCCGCTGCTTCCGCGGCGTCGAGTCTTTCGAGAAGGTCGAGAAACCGGTCGGGAATCTTTTCCTGCTCGACGGAGGAATAGAGCGCCTTCAGCTTCTCGCTGATTGCCTCGTTGGGATCGTCCGGCACGCCGTTTCGCCGGAGGCCGCCGATCGCCCCGTTGTTGAATTTTGCCATCATCGCCTCATCTTCCACGCATGAACAATCGAGTCTTTAATGCAGACGCTGAAAAAAAGTTCCCGCGTGCTGGAACTTTTTTCGCACTTGCGCATTCAGGTACAATCGCGACCGTCCTCTGGACGGTCGCCGCGAGTTAACAGTTAGGAGATCAACACAATGTCGCTTTCGACCCGCATAGCCGCGCACCTTCCGTTTCTCAGACGGTACGCGCGGGCCGTCACGGGCTCGCAGACATCGGGCGACGCGTATGTTGCGGCCGTGCTTGAGGCGCTGGTCGCGGACGTATCGCTCTTTCCTGACGAGAAAGACGATCGCGTTGCCCTCTATAAACTGTTCTCGAGCCTTTATGGTTCCACGTCGGTTGAAATCGGCGAGATCGATTCCCCCTTCGCCTGGGAGCGCCGCGCCGCAACCAACCTGATGTCGATACCGCCCGTCGAGCGCCAGGCGTTCCTGCTGGTATCGGTCGAGGGCTTCACGCCGCAGGAGACGGCGCGCGTGCTCGACATGCCGGAGGGTGAGATCGGCGGCATCATCGAAAAGGCGTCGAAGGAGATCTCCCGCCAGGTGGCGACCGACATCATGATCATCGAGGACGAGCCGCTGATCGCGATGGACATCGAGCAGATGGTGGAGAGCCTCGGGCACACGGTGACCGGCATCGCCCGCACCCACACCGAGGCGGTGGAGCTTTTCCAGCGCACCCAGCCCAAGATGGTGCTCGCCGACATCCAGCTCGCCGACGGCAGCTCCGGTATCGACGCCGTCAACGACATCCTTCAGACGCACACGATCCCAGTCATCTTCATCACCGCCTTTCCCGAACGGCTGCTCACCGGCGAGCGTCCCGAGCCGACGTTCCTCGTTACCAAGCCGTTCAATCCGGACATGGTGAAGGCGCTGATCAGCCAGGCCCTGTTCTTCAACGAGCCGCAGGACGCGGCGGCCTGAGGAGCCGCCCGGAAATTGGCGGGATTTGAGGAGAGTCTGAGGAGATTCTTCAGAGAGTTTCTGTCGAGAATCCGTTTCTTCTCTCATTTTCGGGAACAAACATGGCGTGATGACGTTTTCCGGCTAGATCAAAACGGGAGACGAACCATGCTTTATTATGCCCTTATCTTTCTTGTTATCGCGATCATCGCCGGTGTTTTCGGGTTTGGCGGTATTGCCGGCGCCTCCGTCGGGATTGCACAGATTCTTTTCTACCTGTTCTTGCTGTTTTTCGTGGTCTCGCTGATCATGAACTTCATCCGCCGGACCTGAAGCGGGACAAGCGGAACATCGTCACGAGTCTAGCGCGGCCGCTCCCCGGAAAGGGGGGCGGCCTTGCCGTGTCTGGGGCGACGCGGTCGGGTGGCCGCTCCGGCGGTCGCCTGAAGCCTCCGGTCAGGGAAGACGGTCGGGGCATCCGCCAGAGGGAGTCGCGGAGGCTGCCAAATCCTCCGCCCCTACACGGGGCACGACGGGTGAGGATATCCCGGCTGATGAGCCCGGGATGCACCGTTGTTGGCTCCCTCTCGCCGCTGGAGCCGGGCCGGTGTTCGGCACTCAGCCACTCCTTTGGCGGCTGCCACCGCTTGCAATCGCCGAGGCGCAACTCGCCGTCAGGGCGACCCCTCGGAGCGGGAAAAAGAAAACCGACGCCGCGGGGGAAACGCGACGTCGGCTTTTTTGGAGGTCGTGACCACGCCCTTCGGATCAAAGGCGCGCAAGCACTAGGGGGATAAGGGTCAGTGGCGCTCGAGCCAGGCGTCGATTTCCTTCTCGGCGTCTTCCTTTGCCTTGCCGTAGCGCTCCTGGAGTTTGCCGGCGAGCTGCTTGCGATTCCCGGCGATGACGTCGAGGTCGTCGCCCGAGAGTTCGCCCCACTGCGCCTGGACCTTGCCCTTGAATTGCTCCCAATTCCCTTCAATCTGATTCCAGTTCATGGCGAATGCCTTCCCGTTTTGGTTCGCTATGGTTTCGATGGAAACAAAACGCGCAAGCGGAGCAAGAGTTCCCCGACATCGTCTTGCCCAAGGGCGAAAGTTCGGAAAACAGAGCTTTGGATTACACAGGATAGCGTGCCCTTAAGGCACTTCGCGCAGCGTGTGCGGGGGCGTCGAAAAAATGTATTCAGATTTAAAAAAGGTAATTGCGAGACCGATGTTGACCTGCCATCAGAAACTGCGACAGATCGTGGAAAAGCGCTCATGATCGCGCAAGTGCAAGGCAAAAAGAAAAACAATGACAACGAATCCCCGGCGGGCGCCCCTGGATGGCTCACAGCGCTTCGAGACGTTGCCGTGCTGAACCGCTTCCTGCCCCTGGTTGTTTTCCTCGTCGTTGCCGCGATCGGCCTGTCGATGGCGGCGACGCTACACAATTCCGCCGAAATGGCACGTGACGCGCGGATCGACTCTCTTGCCGATGATGCGACCGATCGGATCATTGGACGGTTCCACCAGCATCTTTCGCTGTTGCAGGGCACTAAGTCCTTCTTCGATGCCACCGCCGGGAAGGTCGATCGCCGCGCCTTCCGGACCTATGTCGCCGGCCTCGATACCGAAGGCCGCTACGACGGCATTCAGGGGATTGGCTTCGCCCGCTTCATTCGTACCGGCGATGAGGCGCCGGCCGAGCAGGAGGTGGCGGATGGCTACGGCCTGAAGCGCGTGATCTGGCCGCAGACCGACCAGCCCTACCGCACGCCGATCGTGCTGCTGGAGCCCGACGACAAGCGCAACCGGGCGGCCCTGGCCTATGATATGTACAGCGATCCGGTGCGCCGTGCGGCCATGACGATGGCTTTCGAGACGGGCAAGGCCTTTGCCAGCGCTCCCGTGCATCTCGTGCAGGAGATCACCGCATCCAAACAGGCCGGCTTCCTCGTCTACATCCCGTTTTCCACCCGTGGCGCCGGTGTCGGCAATGGTGAACGGCTTCCGCTTGACGGTTTCATCTATGCGCCTTTCCGGGCCGGCGATCTCTACCACGCCGCGATCGAACGCTCGCCGAGCCTACCCGTGGCGATGAAGGCCTACGACCGCGATGCGCCTGACCCGATACTGTTCCAGTCCGAGGGTTTCGACGAGGCCGCTGACGGCGGCGGCTATAGCACGACCCGCGAAGTCGAGGTCGCGGGGCGCACCTGGGTCTTCGAGATCCACTCCACCAAGGCTTTTCAGGCACATCAGTCGAACTTCATTCCCCTGCTGATCGCCGCCGTAGCGGTTCTCCTCGCCGCAGCGCTTGCCGCCTCCACCCGGTCGCAACTGAAGGCGCTGGCCTCGGCGCGCGCGCTACACGAGCTATCGCAGAAGTCGCTGCAGGAGAAGGATCTGATGCTTCAGGAGATGAAGCACCGGATCAAGAACTCGATTTCCCGCATGCTGGCGATCGCCCGGCAGACCGCGGCCGGAGCGGAAAGCCTCGATGCCTTTGCCGATTCCTATTCCGCCCGCCTGCAGGCCATGGCCAACGCGCAGGATGCCTTGACCCGTTCGCACTGGCAGCGTGCGGACCTGAAGGAACTGCTCGATAAGGAGTTGCAGCAGGTCTTCGGCGACGACGCTCGCAACTATGCCGTCGCGGGCCCCGCCGTTGACCTTGACGAAAAGGCCACCCAGGCGCTCAGCCTTACCTTTCACGAGCTGGCCACGAATGCCCTCAAATATGGCCGTGTTGCCGAGACCAGCGCTCTGCTCTCGGTCCACTGGGACTATACGGGCGCGGGCGAAGAGCGCGCCTTGCGGCTCGAATGGTTCGAGAACGGTGGTGTGCCGGTCGAGGCACCGTCGCGAAAGGGCTTCGGGACGCGGCTCATCGACGCCAACATCGTTGGCGAACTGAGAGGTTCGATCGAGCGTAATTTCACCGCCAATGGACTTGTCGTCGTCCTCAAGGTGCCTTTTCCCGACGCGCCGAAAGGCGGCAGGCGCGGCCGGCGTGGTTCGGCCTGAGCCGCCCCGTCGGCCTTTTCCGTTGCCGCGTCTCGCCCCGCCGATTGGTGGGGGCGGGCGGGAACCCTGATCCTCTCCGGCGCGTTTCTGAGACATGAAGGCGGGTGCCACACGCCGCCTATCGTAACGAGGCAGCGGGCAGGTGCGCGGCAGAACGTTCCGACCGCCGCCATGACGACTACGGGGGAACGCCAGATGACAAGTCGTGCGGGCAGGGCCGCTCACTCGCCCCTCACAACGAGGCCGGGCAGCCAGACGCTGGCCTCGCTCGGCACCGGCGCCGTGGCTACCATTCTGGGTGTGTTTGCCCTTGGCGCGATCCTTCATTTCGCCGGGTATATTCTCGCCCCCGTTACCCTGGCGATCGTGATCGGACTGATGTTCGGTCCCATTGCCGCTCGGCTTGAGCGGGCCGGTGTGCCGGCCGCGCTCGCCGCTATCGGTATCGTCATCGCCTTTCTGGGATTGATCGCGATTTCCATCGTCGCCTTCGCCGTTCCGCTTTCCGCCTGGGCCGAACGGCTGCCGGAGATCTGGATGAAGCTCCAGGCCGAGATCCGCGACTGGAAGGGACTCATTTCGGCAATCTCCCAGGTGCGCGACCAAATCCGGGAGATGATTGGAAGCAAGGCGGCGATGACGGTGGAGGTGAGCGACGGGTCCACCGTCCAGAGCGCGGCCATCGTTGCGCCCGCGATCGTCGGCCAGATCGTCATCTTCCTCGCCAGCATGTATTTCTTTCTCGCCACGCGCCGCCGTTTTCGTGTCGCGCTGCTGTCACTTTGTTTCTCCCGCCGGCTGAGATGGCGGGTCGCCCATGTCTTCCGCGACATGGAGGATCTTGTCTCGCGCTACCTCCTGTCGATCACGCTGGTGAACATCGGCCTGGGCATCGCGGTGTCGCTGGCGATGTGGATCACCGGCGTGCCCGAACCGCTGCTGTGGGGCGTCATGGCCGGGATGCTGAATTACGTGATCTACGTTGGTCCCGCCGTCATGGTGGCGGTTCTGCTGTGCGTTGGACTTGCCAGCTTTTCGGGCGGTGCCGTCTTTATGCCGGCGGCGATCTATCTCATTTTCAACATGCTTGAAGCCCAGGTCGTCACTCCGCATGTTATCGGCCGCAACCTGGTGCTCAATCCGTTCCTCGTCTTCCTGTCGATCGTCTTCTGGCTCTGGCTGTGGGGCCCCGTCGGTGGCTTCATCGCCGTGCCGATCCTGCTTCTTCTCTATGCGGTTCTGAGCAACATCCTGCCGATGACGGATTTCATCGCCGATCGGGATGCGGCCGCCGTGCCGATGAAGGGGCGAAGATGAGTCGTGAGAGCAGCCTGAAGCTCTCGGCCGGAATTTTTAGATCATTGATAGTACAGGGGTTTCTTTCCTGTCATCGGAACGTCGCGGACCCTGGGGTAAAGTCGTCCCGCATGTTGGGCAGTACCCGCTGTCTTCCCCTGAACCCCATTGGCCGGATCCATCAATCGGACCTCGGCGGCTGACGGCCCGATGAAGCAAGAGACATCGGGTAAGTGCCGCCGACACCCATTGCCCGGCCGGTCCGCCGACAACGAGGGACGCCATGCGATACGCGATCTTCTACACTCCCGCTGCCGACGATCCGCTGACACATGCCGCGGCCGGCTGGCTCGGGCACGATCTCTTCGGCCGCGACACAAGCGCCTTCCAGCGCAATGCGGAGATCGACGAGGGAGAACGTCGAGCACTCGTCGAAAAACCTTCGCGTTACGGTTTCCACGCAACGCTAAAGGCGCCGTTCGATATCAGCGATGGCTTTCATGAAGCGGCGCTTCTGGAAGCCTTCGATCGGCTGGTCGAGGCCGCCGCGCCGGTCTATATCGGTCCTCTGGACGTGGCGCGCGAGGAGGACGGGAGCTTCGCCCTGCGGCCGCGCGCACGCAGCCACGGGCTTGGCGAATTTGCCTTCCGCGTCGTCAAGTGGTTTGAGCCGTTTCGCAGCCTGCCGAGCGCCGACGAACTTGCCCGCCGCCGCAAGGCCGGACTGACGGCCCGTCAGGATGCGCTGCTGATCCGCTGGGGCTACCCGTATGTCGGCGAGGAATACCGCTTCCACATGGTGCTCACCGGGCCGGTCGCCGATGCCGATGCGCCGCGCATCGCCCGCGGGCTTGAGCGCGCCTTTGGCCCGCTCGCCGAGGACAACACGCTCCTTGATACCATCACGCTCGTTGCCGAGCCGGCACCCGGCGCGCCTTTCGTCGCCCTTCGCCAGGCCGAACTCGGCGTTGCCGCCGAGCCGCGCCGGCTGGAAGCCTGACAGCCCGCTTGTCGGGCTTTCTGTCGGTAGAAAAAGGGCCGTGCGATTCCGCGCGGCCCTTTTCCGTCTATGGGTGCGGGTGGAGAGGGTCAGCCGCGCAGCGTGCCGCCGGTCGCCTTGCCGACCTGGGCAACGATGCGCGTGGCGACGGCCTCGATTTCCTCGTCCGTCAGCGTCTTGTCACGCGGCTGCAGCGTGACCTCCAGCGCCACCGATTTCTTGCCTTCGTCGATGCCCTTGCCGCGGTAGACGTCGAAGACGGAAACCTCGGAGACAAGCGCCTTTTCGGCGCCCTGCGCGGCGCGCACGATCGCGCCCGCTTCCACCGCCTCATCGACGACGAAGGCGAAGTCGCGGCGCAGCGGCATCAGGTCGGAAGCATCGAGCGCCGGCTTGGTCTTGGTCGCCTTCGTCTTCGGCTCGGGGATCTGGTCTAGCCGCACCTCGAAGGCGACAATCGGTCCCTCGACATCGAGCACCTCAAGCACCTTGGGGTGAAGCTCGCCGAAGACGGCAAGGACGTTCTTCGGCCCGAGCTGCAGCGTGCCGGAGCGGCCGGGATGGAACCAGGCGGGCGCGTTGCGCGCGACCTGAAGCCGTGCGGTTGGCGCGCCGGCGGCTTCCAGAACGGCGATCGCATCGGCCTTGGCGTCGAAGGCGTCGACCGGAGCGGCATCGCCCGACCAGTGCCGGCCGGAGCCTTCAAGTCCGGCCGAACCGCGGCGTATGCCGGCCGCGACGGTCTTTTGGTCGTCCGGCTGGTCGCCGAGATAGATGTGTCCGACCTCGAAGAGCGCAACGTCGGCAAAGCCGCGGTCGGCATTGCGCTGCGCCGCGCTTGCGAGCCCTGGAATGAGGCTCGGCCGCATGTCGGACAGATCGGCGGAGATCGGGTTGGCGAGCGCCAAGTCCGGCCGCCCGCCACCGAAGGCCTCCGCTTCCGCCTTGGCGATGAACGACCAGGTCACCGCCTCGACCATGCCGCGCATGGCGAGTGCCCGCTTGGAACGGCGGGTGCGGCTCTGCAGTGTGGTCAGGATCCGGCCGGCGACACGGCCCGGATGCGGCAGTGGCGTCGAGGCAATACGCTGGAGACCGGCGATCCGGATGACCTCCTCGACGAGATCAGCCTTGCCGAACACGTCCGGCCGCCACGACGGCGGCGCGACCTTGACGACGTCGCCGGCGCCGGAAATCCAGAAGCCGAGCCGGCTGAGAATTGCCTTGGCCTCGCGCGGTTCGACTTTGAGGCCGGACAGGCGTTCGATTTCGGCGAGCGGGAACTCGATGATGCGGTCGGTCTCCGGCATTTCGCCGGCAACCGTCGTCTCGCTCGGCGTGCCGCCGCAGATGTCGACGACGAGCGTGGTCGCGATGTCGAGTCCGGTGGTCATGAAGGCCGGATCGATGCCGCGCTCGAAGCGGAAGCGCGCGTCGGACTGGAGGCCGAGCTTGCGGCCGGTCTGGGCGATGTTGAACGGATCCCACAGCGCCGACTCGATCAGCACATCGACGGTATCGGCCGAACAGCCCGATTCCTCACCGCCCATGACACCGGCAAGCGATTCCACCTGTCTCTCGTCGGAGATCACCACGATGCTGTCGTCGAGCGTGTAGGTGCGGCCGTCGAGCGCCAGCAGCGTCTCGCCCTCGCGCGCCATGCGCACGGTGAGGTCGCCCTTGACCTTTGCCGCGTCGAAGACGTGGAGCGGCCGATTGTAGGCGTAGGTCATGTAATTGGTGATGTCGACGAGCGCGTTGATCGGCCTGAGACCGACGGCGAGGAGCTGGCGCTGCATCCAGTCGGGCGAGGGGCCATTCTTCACGCCCCTGACGAGGCGGAGCGCGAACGCCGGGCACAACTCCGGCCGCTCGCCGAGGTCGAGCGAAACGGAGACCGGTGAGGGGAACTCGCCCTTGACCGGCTTGTGCTGCGTCGAGGTGAGTTCGCCGAGTCCGGCGGCGGCAAGGTCGCGCGCGATGCCGGCAACGCCGAGGCAGTCCGGCCGGTTCGGTGTGATCGCGATGTCGATCACTGGATCGTCGAGCCCGGCGTATGCGGCGAAGGGCGTGCCCACGGGCGCGTCCTCTGGCAGGTCGATGATGCCGTCATGGGCGTCCGACAGCATCAGCTCGCGTTCCGAACACAACATGCCGTTCGATTCCACGCCGCGGATGACGCCAGGTTTGAGATCAACCCCTGTGCCGGGAATGTGGCTGCCGGCCGGCGCGAAGACGCCCGTCATGCCGGTACGCGCGTTCGGCGCGCCGCACACGACCTGGATCGGCTTGCCGTCACCGGTATCGACCATGCAGACCCTGAGCCGGTCGGCGTTCGGATGCTTTTCGGCCGAGATGACATGGGCGATGGTGAACGGCGCGAGCTGCTCTGCCTTGTTCTCGACCTCCTCCACCTCGAGCCCGATCATGGTGAGCGTCTCGACGATCTCGTCGAGCGAGGCCTCGGTGGTCAAATGGTCTTTCAGCCAGGACAGGGTGAACTTCATGGCGTGTCCTTATCGATCGCTTTCCCGTCACGATCCGGATCCGGGGGGGCGGGAGGGAAAATGCCGTCGTGATGCGTCAGGCGGCCATCAGGCCGTCAGGCCGCCGAACAGGGTCGGCAGGTCGAGCGGGCGGAAACCGTAGTGGTCGAGCCAGCGGATGTCGGCGTCGAAGAAGGCCCTGAGGTCCGGCATGCCGTATTTCAGCATGGCGATACGGTCGATGCCCATGCCCCAGGCAAAGCCCTGGTACTCGTCCGGGTCGAGGCCGCAGTTCCTGAGAACGTTCGGATGCACCATGCCGCAGCCGAGGATCTCCAGCCAGTCGTCGCCCTGGCCGATGCGGATCTCACTGCCGCTGCGGTCGCAGCGGATGTCGACCTCCATCGAAGGCTCGGTGAACGGGAAGAACGACGGCCGGAACCGCATCTCCACTTCCTCGACCTCGAAGAAGGCGCGGCAGAATTCCTCGTGCACCCACTTCATGTTGCCGACGGTCGAGGTCCTGTCGATGACCAGCCCCTCGACCTGGTGGAACATCGGCGTGTGGGTCTGGTCGGAATCGCAGCGATAGGTGCGGCCCGGAATGATGATCCGGATCGGCGGCTGCACCTTTTCCATCGTGTGGATTTGCACTGGCGAGGTGTGGGTGCGCAGCAGGAGCCGTTCGCCGTCCGTCTTCTCGTTGAAGAAGAACGTGTCGTGCATTTCGCGCGCCGGATGGCCGACGGGGAAGTTGAGGGCGGTGAAATTGTAATAGTCCGTCTCGATGTCGGGCCCCTCGGCGATCGAGAAGCCCATGTCGGCATAGACGGCGGTCAGCTCGTCGATCGCCTGCGAGATCGGGTGGATGCGGCCCGATTCCGCCGGACCGGGCCTGACGGGCAGCGTGACGTCGATGGTTTCGCGCACCAGCCGTTCGGCGAGCGCCTTGTCCTTCAGTTCCGCCCGGCGCTCCGCGATCGCCTCTCCGATGCTGTCCTTGAGGCCGTTCAGCGCCGGTCCCATCACCTTGCGCTCGTCCGGGCTCATTGTCCCCAGCGTTTTCATCCGCTCCGAGACGGCGCCCTTCTTGCCGAGAGCGGCGATGCGCACCTCCTCAAGGGCGGTTTCGCTCTCCGCCCCGGCGATGGATGAGCGGATTTCCTGTTCAAGTTCCTGAAGATCGATCATGGCTTCTCGCTAAGCTTCGGCGACGCGGTTTTAGCAGAAATCGGCAGGAGAAAAAGGTCCGACGAGTCCCGAAACGCAAAACGGCGAGGCCCGGCAGTCAGCCGGGCTCTCGCCGTCCAAAGGTGCTTGGAGGGCTGTGCGCTCAGGCGAGGGCCGACTGGGCCTTGTCCACCAGGGCCTTGAAGGCCTCCGGCTGGCTGATGGCGAGGTCGGACAGCACCTTGCGATCGACCTCGACACCGGCCTTGGTCAGGCCGTCGATAAATCGACCGTAGGTCAGGCCGTGTTCGCGCACGGCGGCGTTGATGCGCTGGATCCACAGCGAGCGGAAGTTCCGCTTGCGCACCTTGCGGTCGCGATAGGCGTACTGACCGGCCTTGTCCACGGCCTGCTTGGCAACGCGGATGGTGTTCTTGCGGCGGCCGTAATAGCCCTTGGCGCGGCCGAGAATCTTCTTGTGTCGGGCGTGGGACTGCTGGCCCCGGGTAACGCGTGACATGGGTGGGGTCTCCTAGAAAGCGTGAGGGGGCATTAGCCGTAGGGCAGGAACTTCTTGACGATGCGTGCGTCCTGATCGGACAGCACCGTCGTGCCCCGCGCTTTGCGGATGAACTTGGTGGTGCGCTTGATCATGCCGTGCCGCTTGCCGGCCTGTGCCATCTTGACCCGACCCGTCGCGGTCAGTTTGAAGCGCTTCTTGGCGCCCGACTTGGTCTTCATCTTGGGCATTTGCTCGTCTCCTTCGTGCGTCGCCGGGAAAAGCCGCTGGCATGGCGCCGGGGCCGTCTCCTGTCCACGCGGGTATGTTGTGAGCTGCTGCATCGCCACGGCATGCCCTTGTCATAAGGCCGGGCGATGCGGAACTCGCGCGTTATAAGGGGGCGATCGGGGAAAGACAAGACGGCACCGCTGCTTTTTTGCCGCCGGGCGCCGCTTAGCCGCCTGCCGCAAACCGGTATGACGGCTAAGGGATTAGTCTGTTCTCATGGTTAAGCGCGGGTCAACGCCAAGGCTGAAAAGTCTTTACCAATTGAGCGGTTTTCTTCAGCGGTTATGGGCCGGTTTACCTGTGTGAACTATACGAAAGGCACGATGTTTCAGCAGGACGACGGCAATGAGTGTTGAGCGAAGCGAAGGTGCCCATAAGAACGGACGGTGCGGGAGCCCGGCCCGCAAGGTGCGCCGAGGGATGCTGCTGTTGCTGGCGGACCGGCGCGGAAACCTGTCGACCGTTGCCGCGTTTATGATCCTGCCCGTCATGATGTTCATCGGCATCGCGGTTGATCTTTCCCTCGCCTACAACAAGCGTTTTCGCGCCCAGGACGCCGCCGACAGCACCGTCCTGACCCTCGTCAAGGAAGTTGGCGTCGAGGACAACAGCAAACTGAAGGCCCGCGCGCAGAAGCTGATGAAGGCGAACCTGCCGGCGGGCCAGGCGTTCACCATCAACGATCTCGAGATCTCGCGCACCCCCGCCAAAGTCTCGATCGATGCCACATTGTCCTACAAGACAGCGTTTCTGAGGCTGGCCCATATTCCCTCGATCGACGTCGATGTCACCTCCGAGGCGGTGTCGGACGGTTCAACGCTGGAAATCGCGCTTGTGCTCGACAATTCCGGTTCGATGGCCGGCAGCCGTATCGACGCGCTGAAGCAGGCCTCGCGGGATTTCACCGAGCGCCTTTTCGGCAGCGCCAGCGCCGCCGACGCCATAAGCATCTCGGTGGTCCCCTTCGCCGGCATGGTCAACATCGGCAGCCAGCACAGGGGCGCCACCTGGCTCGACATGAAGGCGCTCAACACCGAGTTCCAGGAGATGGGCCTGGCGCCGGGTGTCAATCGCTGGGACCTGTACGACGGGCTGAAGAACGTTACCTGGCGGGGCTGCGTGGAGGCGCGCAAGCATCCCTTTGACGTCGACGATATTCCCGCCAACGTCGTCAATCACAACACGCTCTGGGTGCCCTCGTTCGCGCCCGATGAACCCTCCGGGTCGGCCAATAACTATCTCAACGACAGTTCTCACTCCCACGGTTGGGGGTGGGGATGGGGCCGCCCGTCGCAGCCCGCTGATCCGATGGCGAAATACAAGGATGCCTATGCCGATATCCGCAGCACCAGCGGCACGACGTCGGGTCCCAACTTCCTGTGCGACTCCGATCCGATCACGCCGCTGACCACGGACAAGTCGAGGATCTTGTCGGCGATCAACGCGATGAGTGCCTATGGCGGCACCAACATGCACCTCGGCATCATGTGGGGATGGCGGACGCTGTCACCCGCCCAGCCTTTCACCGAGGGGCGTCCCTACACCAAGACCGACAACGCCAAGATCATCGTCCTGATGTCGGACGGCGCGAACTTCGCCAACAGCAACTATTATTCCGCCTATAACTATTCGAAATACGGTCGCCTCGGCACCACCTCCACCAACAGCAGCACGCTCGTCTCGCACATGAACGAACGCACGCTGGAGGCCTGCACCAACGCAAAGGAGGCGGGCATCAAGGTCATCACCATCGCCTTCGCCATCGACGATAGTGCGGCAAGGAACGTCTTGTCCTCCTGCGCGTCGAATACCTCGCTCGCCTACACGGTGAATTCCAGCTCCGAGCTGGTCGCGAAGTTCGAGGAGATTGCCAAGGGGCTGCAGAAGATGCGCATCGCCTATTGAGGATGGCGTGAACCCTTCGGGCGGTGCTACCTATGGAGGGCCAAAGGCCGGGAGGCGGAAGTCGGCTCATGGCCGCGGGGCGAGCGCTCAGGTGGGGATCTGGCGGAAAAGGCCCGGATAGCTGGTAACGAGACCGTCGCCGTCGACGCTCAGGTCCGCCTCGAAATTCCGGTAAAGCCCTTCGTAGCGATAGCGTGCCAGCGGTTCGATGCAGGTGTAGCGCTGCGCCGCCGGCTCCGCCTCGAGCTCCGGCAATGGAATATAGGCAACGGTGATGTCGGCGCTTTCGCCGGCCGCGAGGCCGAGGCGGCGGATGGCCAGCGTGTTGGTGAAGGGCGTTGCCGCGATGTCGACGTCGATGCAGCCGTCGATGGCGTCGATCGCGATGCCACGCCCGTCGCTCCAGTGGCCGGCGCCGTCCGACTGCATGACGATAGTGGCCTCGGGCCCGGCCCGGTGGAACTGTACGAGGCGGGCCCGCCAGTCCTCGTCGAGCACCATCCGGTAGGTGAATGCGTAGGGCGATCCGCCCCGCGAGCCGATCACCACGCTTTCTACATGAAGGGTGTTGTCGTCGGGCCAGACGCGAAGCTGTTCCAGCCCCTGCGCCTCAAGCGATTCCCAGCGAACGATACGGTCGAGCATCGGCCTTCTCCTCGCTTTCGTGTCGGGCGGCCCGAAGGGGTGCCGCCCGAACAACAACGTCTCGCCGCCGTGCCATCGGGATTGGCGGCAACGTTTCGCGATCATCGCGCCCGGCGGCGAAGCCCCGCAACGCGCTTCGCCGCAAAGGTGCGGTTCGGAGTCCGGCGATTCAGCGACCCTGAACCGGCGCCAGCACCATGATCATCTGCCGGCCTTCAAGCTTCGGCTCGGCCTCGACCTTGGCGATTTCGGTCGTCTCTTCCTTGACCTTCTGGAGCAGCTCCATGCCAAGGTTCTGGTGCGCCATTTCGCGGCCGCGGAAGCGCAAGGTGACCTTGACCTTGTCACCATCGTCCAGGAATTTCCGCATGGCCCGCATCTTCACCCCGTAGTCGTGGGTGTCGATGTTGGGGCGCATCTTGATTTCCTTGACCTCGACGGTCTTTTGCTTCTTGCGCGCCTCGGCCGCCCGCTTCTGCGCTTGATACTTGTAGCGGCCGAAATCCATGATCTTGCAGACTGGAGGCGAGGAATTGGGCGCGATCTCCACGAGGTCGAGGCCCAGTTCGGCGGCACGCGCCATCGCTTCCTCGGTCGGTACCGCGCCGTGGTTGGTTCCCTCGGCGTCGATCAGCTGAACCTGCGGAATACGGATCTCATTGTTTACCCGCGGCCCTTCCTTGGTAGGCGGCGGTGCTCGAAACGGTCGGCGAATGGTCGTTATCTCCTGTTGTTGTCGGGTTCGTGGTGTGTTGTCACGAAAGATGGAATGGCAAATTTCCGTCGTTGGTCGCAGCGCGAATCGCAACGGTACACCCGACTGAAGCGCGGGCGCTTATGCGCAAGGCTCCCGATGCCGAAAAAATAGTCATTGCCGTGCCATCGGCGGGAGAATCCTTTGATTTCCCGGAGAAGTCAACCGAAATGCAAGGCAACTCAGTGGTTCCCGGTTGTTTTCGGCGAAACGAGGCGCGCATAGACGGCAAGTGTCGCACCGGTCATCAGGTCGAGTGAAAAGGACGTCTCGACGTGCCGTCTGGCGCGCGCGCCGATGGCCTCGCGCTCACCGGTGTCGAGAGCGAGAACGCGGCCGAGCGCGGCGGCAAGTGCCGTTGCGTCGCCTGCCGGAACGCGCCATCCGGTCCGCTCCGACTCGCCAGCCTCCGGTGGCGTCAGAACGGTCTCGGGCACGGCGCCGAGATCGGACACGATCACCGGCCGGCCGAACGCCTGGGCCTCGACCGCGGCGCGGCCGAATGCCTCGGGTTCTGTGGAGGGCACTACCGCCACATCGCAGAGCGCCATCGCCGCGGCCGGGTCGGCGCAATGGCCGGGAAGGCGGATGCTGTCCTCAAGGCCGGCATCCGTGATCGCGGCGCGCAGCGAGGCGAGATAACCGTCGCGCCCCTGGGCGTCGCCGGCAAGCACCGCCACCCAGTCGCGCCGGCCCTCGGACGCGAGCAGCCGGAGTGCCTCGATCAGCACCCGCTGACCCTTCCATTCGGTGACGCGCGCAAGCTGCAGAATGACTGCCCTGTTGTCGGTGAGGCCCCATTCGGCGCCAAGCGCCTGCGTCCGCTGCGGCGAAATGCTCTGCGACGCATAGGCGCGCATGTCGGTGCCGCGGTGGATGACGGTGACGCGATCGCCGGCGATGCCATGGCGTTCGGCGATGAGACGGGCTGTGTATCCGGAATTGGCGATGACCGCGTCGCCGCGTGCCATCACCGAGTTGTAAAGGCCCTTCAGCCGGCCCGATTGCCGGTAGGCTCCATGATAGGTGGTGACGAGGGGCACTTTCGCCAAGCGCGCCGCGATGAGCGCCGACCAGGCCGGTGCCCGGCTGCGGGCATGGAGAATGTCAACCCCCTCCCGCCGCACGAGCCGGGCGAGGCGGAGCCCGTTCCAAAGGATGCGGAAGGGATTCTTCGTCGCCGCCGGAAAGGGCAGGAACGTCGCCCCCGTCGCCGTCAGCTCCTCCACGAGCCGTCCGCCGCGCGCGGCAACGAGCGCCCGCCCGCCCGCCGCGACCAGCGCCGCCGCGACGTCGACCGCCGTGCGTTCTGCGCCGCCGGTGTCGAGATCCGGGATAATTTGCATCACCGTTGGCGGTTGTGCCACGGACGTTCCTCCTGTTGGGTGATAGGATCGCACGCTCCCGGGTCGAATCCCGATTCCGACCTCATGCGGGCCACAGACTTCACGCGAGGCATAGAATGAGCGAACGAAAACCGCAAATGATGACCGTTGGCGAGGGCGGCGGGGCGCGTGAAATCGCGGTGATCCACGCCGATGCCGGTCCCGGCGGAGGTGGCCGGCCGGGTGTCCTCTGGCTCGGCGGCTTCATGTCCGACATGGAAGGCGGCAAGGCGCTGGCGCTCGATGCCTGGGCGCGCGAGGTAGGTCGCACCTTCACCCGATTCGACTATTCCGGTCACGGCGTCTCGGGCGGCGACTTCCGCGATGGCACCATCTCGCGCTGGGCGGAGGAGGCGAAGGCGGTCTTCGATCGGTTCTGCCCCGGCCCGACCATCCTGGTCGGCTCGTCCATGGGCGGCTGGATCGCGCTCCTTCTTGTCAGGGCGTTGCGCGTCGCCGGTCTCGGCGACCGGATCGCCGGGCTGGTACTCATCGCCCCCGCGCCCGACTTCACCGAGGACCTGATGTGGGACACCTTCTCCGACGAGATCAAGCGCCAGATCACCGAGGAGGGCGCCTATCTGGAACCATCGGAGTATTCCGACGAGCCCTACATCATCACCCGCGCCCTCATTGAGGATGGCCGCGAAAACATGGTCCGCACCGCACCGATCGAGACCGGTTGCCCGGTGCGCATCCTGCAAGGGGTAGAGGATACGAGCGTGCCGTGGCGGCGCACTATCGACCTTGTCGGCCTGTTCGCAACCGACGATGTGGTGCTGACCCTGATCAAGGACGGCGACCATCGCCTTTCCCGCGATGCCGATATCGCCCGGCTGGTCGCAACGGTCGCCGGGATCGGCGCTGAAACTGAAACCGGCGAATGAGCGGATGCGGTGACGCCGGGGCAGGAGGAAGGCATGGACGAACTTAGGGAAACCATCGGTGTCATCGGGCTGGGGCGCATGGGCCGGGCGATGGCTGAGCGGTTCGCGGGCGAGGGATACGAGGTCACGGGCTGGAACCGGACGCCGCCCGACGCCGCGGCCGCGGCGGCGCTCGGCTTTCCCCTCTCCGCCGATCTTTGCGCGCTCGTGCAGCGCTCGTCGATCCTCGTTCTCTCGCTTTTCGACGATGCCGCCGTCCGCGAGGTACTGGCGCGGATTCTGGAGACCGGCGCCGACCTTTCCGGCAGGCTGATCGTCGATACCAGCACCGTCGCGCCGGATGTGCTGCGCGGTGCTTGCGACAGCCTTGCGACGCGTGGCGCCGCGCTCCTCGATGCGCCGATTTCCGGCGGGCCGGAGATGATCCTTGCCGGTAAGGCCGGCCTCTATCTCGGCGGCGCGGAGGCGGACATCGCCCGCTTCCGGCCGCTTGCCGAAACGCTCGGCGCGCGCGTCCTCACCGTCGGCCCCCTGGGGGCGGGGGCGACCGCCAAGGTCCTCAACAACATGATGCTCGTCGGCTACTGGCAGATCCTGAAGGAGACGGTGCGCCTCGCCAGGGCCGCCGGTCTGGAGCCGCGCCTGGCGCTCGATATCCTCGCCGGCAGCCCAGCCGCGACGCCGGCGATGAAATCGCGCCTCGCCGTCATTCTCGGCGACAGCGATGCGGTCGGCTTCACCCTTGCCGGCGCCCTGAAGGACGGCGAACTTGCCACCGGCGTTGCCGATGGCCTCGGCATTGACACGCCGGCGATTGACGCCGCGGTCGAAAGCTTTCGGCAGGCGAAGGAAAAGGGCCTCGGCGATGCCGACCTTGCCGTCATGGTGCGCGATGCCTATGCCTCGATGGATGGCTAACGGCGCGCCGATGGCGCTTGAGCCGGGCGCCGGGGCTTCCTATGGTGACCATCAGCTCCCCGCCCAGTGACCCGCCGGGCCAAAGATCGTAGCTGAAAGAGCTCACCCTGAAAGGACCGAAGGAATGGCAGAACACCAGGTCGCCCTCGTTACCGCCGGCGGAAGCGGTATGGGGGCGGAAGCCGCCCGCAAACTCGCCGCCGACGGATTCGCCGTCGCGATCCTGTCGTCGTCGGGCAAGGGCGAGGCGCTTGCCGGCGACCTCGGCGGCTTCGGCGTGACCGGCTCCAACCAGTCCGTCGACGATCTGGGACGGCTGGTCGACGGCGCGATGGAGCGCTGGGGCCGGGTTGACGTTCTCGTCAACAGCGCCGGCCACGGTCCGCGCGGACCCGTTCTCGATATTTCCGACGAGGACTGGCACCGCGGTCTCGATACCTACCTGATGAACGTCATCCGCCCGACCCGGCTCGTCACGCCGATCATGCAGCGCCAGGGCGGCGGTGCGATCGTCAACATCTCCACCTATGCCGCCTTCGAGCCCGATCCGCTGTTCCCCACATCGGGCGTTTTCCGCGCCGGGCTCGCCGCCTTCACCAAGCTCTTCTGCGACGAGTACGCGGCAGAAAACATTCGCATGAACAATGTCTTGCCGGGCTTTATCGACAGCCTGCCGGAGACCGAGGAACGCCGTCAGCGCATCCCTATGGGGCGGTATGGCCACAGCGCGGAGATCGCTGCGACGATCGCCTTCCTCGCCTCGCCCGGCGGTGCCTACATCACCGGCCAGAACATCCGCGTCGACGGCGGCATTACCCGTTCCGTCTGAGCGATCGGCGTCGCGCCGATTGCCGCTGTTTACGACCCCGCGCCCGCCGTCGCCTTCCGACGGCGGGCGTTTTTGTTTGCTTCCGCCAGATACCTCCCCCTCTCTCTCCGACCTCCCGCCGGGGCGGTTGCAGACAGTTTGTCGCAGCCAAAAGTCGCAGATATGCCTCAGGTCAATGCGGGAAGGACGTCGGCACCTAATATTAGATCTGATTAAAACAACCGGGCGATGAGCAGAGCCCGGTCTTGAGCGTGAGATTTCCGTACCCTTCGGCCCGCCTTCCGGCGGCCGGAAGACGCGGGAAAAGGGTGGATAAAACATGTTTGAAGTCAGATTTCATGGCCGGGGAGGCCAGGGCGTTGTAACGGCGGCCGAAATGCTGTCCATCGCGGCTTTCAGCGAGGGCCGCCATGCGCAGGCCTTCCCCAGCTTCGGGTCCGAGCGCATGGGCGCGCCAGTGATTTCCTACTGTCGTACTGACGACAAGGAAATTCGCCTGCGCGAGCCGATCGACCGGCCGGACGCCCTGATCATCCAGGATCCGACGCTGCTTCATTCCGTCGACGTCTTCGCCGGCCTCAAGGATGACGGTTACGTCATCATCAATTCCCGGCGCACCCTCGGCGAACTCGGCATCACGATCGTCGCGGAACGACGACCGCCCGGCCATGTCATCAACATCGGTGCGACGGAACTCGCCAGGAAGCACGTCGGCCGTCCGGTGCCGAACGCAGCGCTTCTCGGCGCCTATTCCGCGCTCACCCACCGCCTGCTTCTGGACTCGGTGGAAAAGGCAATCCGGCAGAAGTTCCCGCCCGCCATTGCCGAGGCCAATGTCGCCGCCGCGCGCGAGGCCTATGCACTCGCCGAGGAAGCCATCCGAGAATCCGTAGAGGAAACGACATGCTGAAACAGGTCGAAGGCTCCCAGGCCGTCGCCGAAGCCGTCGCGCTGGCGCGCCCCGAAGTCGTCTGCGCCTATCCGATCACACCGCAGACCCATATCGTCGAAGGGGTCGGCGCGCTGGTGAAATCCGGCCGGCTGCAGAACTGCGAATTCATCAACGTGGAATCGGAGTTCGCCGCGCTCTCCGTCGCCATCGGTGCGTCGGCCGCCGGCGCCCGCGCCTATACTGCGACGGCCAGCCAGGGGCTCCTGTTCATGGCCGAGGCGGTCTACAATGCCGCCGGGCTCGGCCTTCCGATCGTCATGACGGTCGGCAACCGCGCCATCGGTGCGCCGATCAACATCTGGAACGATCACACCGATTCCATGGCCATGCGCGATGCGGGCTGGATTCAGCTCCACGCCGAGAGCAACCAGGAAGCGGCGGACCTGCACATCCAGGCCTTCCGCCTTGCCGAGGCGCTCTCATGTCCCGTCATGGTGTGTATGGACGGCTTCATCCTCACCCATGCCTACGAACAGGTCGACGTACCGACGCAAGAGGAAGTTGACGCGTTCCTGCCGCCCTTCGATCCGGTGCAGGTCGTCGATCCCGCCGATCCCTATTCGATCGGCGCCATGGTTGGCCCGGAGGCCTTCACCGAGGTGCGCTACCTCGCCCATCACAAGCAGCTTGAGGCGCTCAACGTCATCCCAGAGATCGCGGCGGATTTCGAGAAGCGGTTCGGCCGCGCGTCAGGGGGCCTGATGCACGGCTACCGGCTCGAGGATGCCGAGACGATCGTCGTCGCCCTCGGCTCCGTCAACGGCACCATCAAGGATGTCGTCGACGACATGCGCGAGGCCGGCGAGGCCGTCGGCTCGATCGCGATCAGCTGCTTCCGCCCGTTCCCGCTCGCCGAACTGCGCACCATGCTGCAGGGCGCCAAGCGGGTCGTGTGCATCGAAAAGAGCCTCTCGCCGGGCCTTGGCGGCGTTCTCGCCTCCAACGTCCGCATGGCGCTGCGTTCGGTGCTGAGCCTGCCGGTCTACACCGTCATTGCCGGTCTCGGAGGGCGGCCGATCTCCAAGAGCTCGCTCAACGACATCTTCCTCCGCGCCGGCGAGGCCGGGCTCGACGATGTCACCTTCCTCGACCTGAACTGGCGCGCGGTCGGCACCCAGCTCGAGCGGGCTCGCGCCGAGCGGCACTCCGGTCCGATCGCCGAGAACATTCTGAAGGCGCTCAACCCCGGTCTCGAAGAGACCGCGTGAGCCGCCCTTCATCCCAGGACACAAGGACCGCAGGACGGACCTGATCATGAACGATACCGTATCCCAGAAGGTCAAATTCTATCAGACCGGCACCTACACCGTCGGCAACCGGCTGTTCGACGCCGGCGAGCGCACGGTTCAGGCGCAAATGAACCGCTCCAACGCCATCACCTCAGGCCACCGTGCCTGTCAGGGGTGCGGCGAGGCGCTCGGCGCCCGCTACGCCCTCGACGCGGCAATGCACGCGACCGACGGCAAGCTGATCGCTGTCAACGCGACCGGCTGCCTTGAGGTGTTCACCACGCCATACCCGGAAACATCCTGGCAGATACCGTGGCTCCATTCGCTCTTCGGCAATGCCCCGGCGGTGGCGACCGGCGTTTCCGCCGCGCTCCGCGTCAAGGGCAAGAAGGATGTCCGCGTCGTCGCCCAGGGTGGTGATGGCGGCACGGTCGACATCGGCTTCGGGTGCCTTTCCGGCATGTTCGAGCGCAATGATGACGTGCTCTACATCTGCTACGACAACGAAGCCTACATGAACACCGGTGTACAGCGCTCCTCCGCCACGCCGCCGGCCGCCCGCACCGCGACAACGCCCGCGGTCGGCGAGCATCCGGGCAATGTCTTCGGTACCGGCAAGAACGTGCCGCTGATCGCCATGGCCCACAACATCCCCTATGTCGCGACGGCGAGCGTCGCCGAACTGCACGACCTTGAAGCCAAGGTGACGAAGGCGATGTCGATGCACGGCGCGCGCTACATTCACATCATGGTGCCCTGTCCGCTCGGCTGGGGCGCCGATTCCGCACACACCGTGAAGCTTGCCCGGTTGGCACTCGAAAGCGGCCTCTTCCCGCTCTTCGAGGCCGAATACGGCGAGGTCGTCTCGTCGCGCAAGATCCGCAAGAAGGTGCCGGTCGACGATTACCTGAAACTCCAGAAGCGTTTCGCCCATCTGTTCAAGGGCGACGGCGACAAGGAGAGCATTGCGCATATCCAGCGCATGGCGGACGCCAACATTGCCCGCTTCAACCTTCTGGGCGACGAGGAGACCGCATAGATGACCACCCCACACGAACAACTTCCCTTCGCCATCACCCTCGACGCAGGGTCCAGCCTCGCCAACCACACCGGAACCTGGCGAACGACGAAGCCGGTCTATGTCGATCGGCTGCCGCCCTGCAACAACGCCTGCCCGTCGGGCGAGGACATCCAGGGCTGGCTCTTCCATGCCGAGGAAGGCCGCTACGCCGACGCCTGGCAGAGCCTTATCCGGAACAACCCGATGCCGGCCGTGATGGGCCGCGTCTGCTATCACCCCTGCGAGAACGTTTGCAGCCGCGGCAAGGTCGACGAGGCCGTCGGCATCCACGCCGTCGAACGGTTCCTCGGCGACTATGCGATCGAACACGGGCTGAAGCCGGAGGGCGTCGCGCCGGCGACCGGCAAGACCGTGCTCGTCGTCGGTGCCGGCCCGAGCGGCCTTTCTGCCGCCTATCACCTCACCCGCATGGGGCACAGGGTGACGATACGCGAGGCCGGGCCGATGGCCGGCGGCATGATGCGCTTCGGCATTCCCAAGTATCGCCTGCCGCGGGAAATCCTTGATGCCGAAATCCAGCGCATCGTCGACATGGGCGTGACGCTGGAACTGAACACCAAGGTCGAGGACATCGAGGCGGCCTTCACCGAAGAGGGCTTCGACGCGGTGTTCCTCGCTGTCGGCGCGCATCTGGCCAAACGCATCGACATCCCGGCGCACGCCGCCGGCAAGGTCCTCGATGCGGTCTCTGTCCTGCGCGACATGGAGGCGGGCGAGGAGCCACCGCAGCTCGGCCGCCGCGTCATCGTCTACGGCGGCGGTAACACGGCGATGGACGTCGCCCGCACAGCCAAGCGCCTCGGCGCCGACGAGGCGATGATCGTATACCGTCGCACCCGCGACCAGATGCCCGCCCATGACTTCGAGGCCCGCGAGGCCGAGGAGGAGGGCGTCCTGATCCACTGGCTGAGGACCATCAAGCAGATCGACGAGACCACCTTCACGGTGGAGAAGATGACGATCGACGACGAGGGCCGGCCACACCCGACCGGCGAGTTCGAGACGCTGGAGGCTGACACGCTGGTCCTGGCGCTCGGCCAGGACGTCGACACCAGCTTCCTGAAGACCGTATCGGGCGTGGAGATCGCCTCCGACGGCATCGTCAAGGTCGACGGCCGGATGATGACCGGCCGTGCCGGGCTCTTCGCCGGCGGAGACATGGTGCCGGCGGACCGCACGGTGACCGTCGGCATCGGCCACGGCAAGAAGGCCGCGCGCTGCATCGACGCCTGGCTGAAGGGCGGCGCCTACGAGGCCCCGGCCAAGCACGACGTGGCCTCGATCGCGGATATCAATTCCTGGTACTATACCGACGCCCGGCGTCGGAGCAGAAGAGCCTCGACATCGTGCGTCGCCAGTCGAGCTTCGATGAGGTGCTGAAGGGGCTGACGGAGGAAAACGCGCTCTACGAGGCGCGCCGCTGCCTGTCCTGCGGCAATTGCTTCGAATGCGACAATTGCTATGGCGTTTGTCCCGATAATGCCGTCATCAAGCTCGGCCCCGGCAAGGGCTTCCAGTTCAACTACGACTACTGCAAGGGCTGTGGCATGTGCGCCACGGAATGCCCCTGCGGCGCGATCGAGATGGTGCCGGAGGAGATTTGATCTCCGGCGCGAAGGGGGGCGAAGGCAATGGCGCGGTAACGATCCGCGCCATTGCTGATTCCGACGTCGAGGCCGTCGTTGCGCTGTGGCACGCCGCCGGCGTCACCCGCCCGTGGAACGATCCGGCGCGCGATATTGCCTTCGCGCGCTGGGACACCCATTCCGTCGTGCTCGTCGGCGAGCGGGAGGACGCGATCCGCGCCACCGCCATGGTCGGCGAGGACGGCCATCGCGGCTGGGTCTACTACCTCGCCGTCGATCCCGCCTGCCAGGGCGAGGGCCTTGGCCGCCAAATGATGGACGCGGCGGAAGCCTGGCTCGCCGTGCGCGGCGTCTGGAAGGTCCAGCTCCTCATCCGCTACGACAACGCCCAGGCGCGGGCCTTCTACGACCATCTCGGCTACCACGACACCCGCTCCGTCTGCCTCCAGAAGGTCATTGAACCGAAGGGCGACTGACGGGCGCCTGTCTCGTCACACATGCGGCGCCGACGACGATTCCCCGCCGATGGCGAGGTGCATGTAGTCGACGAAGGCCTTGGCGGCGGGGTTCAGCTCCAGCCGGTTCGGCCAGGCGGGGCCGACGTCCATCGTTGGCACCGGATCGGCGAGCGTGATCACCTCCACCCGGCGGCCCTCCAGCGACCACGGGCGATAGACGAGGTCGGAGAGGATCGCGACGCCGCTGCCGTTGGCGACCATGGAGCGCACCGCTTCGACCGAGGAGGTGCGAAACAGCGGCTTCGGCCGGTAGGGCGTGCGGTTCCAGTAACGCTGGGTGGTGTTGCTGGCCTCGTCGACCGACAGCATGATGTATGGCTGGCGCGCGACATCCTGGAGCGAAACGGAATCAAGTTTAAGGAAGGGATGATCGGCCGCGACCCAGAGCCGGCGGCGCGACCGGATCAGCGTCGTATGCGCGATATATTCCTGGTTGACGAGGTTCGAGGTCAGCATCATGGCAAGGTCGTAGCGCCCCGCGATCAGCCCTTCCTCAACGTCATCGCGGTCCGCCTCATGGAGTTCGATCGTGATGTTGGGAAAGCTCCGCCCGAAGCGGGCGAGATAAGCGGGCAGGAAATAGCCGGCGACCGTATAGGTCATGACGAGCCGGAACCGGCCGCGGATATCCTCGCGCACGCGGCTCGGTAACCGCATCGCCTCCTCCACGGCGGCCACGATGTGGCGCGCGTGATTGAGGAACTGGTGGCCCTCGTAGGTCAGCGTCACACCGCTCGGCTTGCGCTCGAAAAGGGTTGTATTGAGCGTCTGTTCAAGACCCTTGATTGCTGAAGTGATCGCCGATTGCGAGACGTTGAGATGGATCGCTGCGCGAGAAATCTGGCCGGAGTCGGCAACGGCAATGAAATAGCGGACCTGCCGGATGGAAAGGCTCATCGATTTTTCCAATAGTGAATATCAATTTTGTTTCTATCTTAATGACGGAAATTGCCTTCGATTGCAACGGTCGCCGCGCGCAGGTTGTTCTGCACAATGGCGAAGCATGGAAATAACATATTGGAATTATGATTATTATTCGATTTCATGGTGTGAGGTATCGTGATTTTTCCCGCGTTGCACAAAAACCATGCAAGAAATTTCGCGCTAAAATTGGCATCATGAAAATCGATATCGTTGGTAATAAAATCATATTTTACAATGCAAGTGCTTTCTTTCTAACGTTTTGGTGAGCTTCCTGCACGGCCTCTTCCTGGCGGAATGGGCGATTTCGGAGGCGGGCGAACGGGTCACCGTTGCCATCGGACCGGCCTAAGGGGAACAGGCCGTATCCGTTGTTTGCCGTTCAGTCCGGCGCCTGTGTCCGGTCTCGATACGGTCAAGCGACCAGAGTTTGGAGGGCAGGGCATGTCCGACCGGACAACCGTGCCGTAGAGGGAGAAAGTCATGAAAGCAGGTCTTCGCATGCTTGTGGGCGCCACGGCGCTCGTTTCCGTTGCCGCCACCGCAAATGCCGCGGAGTGGTATCCTTATCCGGTCGACGTGTGGGATCCCCCCTTCGACATGGCGAGCCCGCGCACGTCCTTCGAATACACGCCGCTGAAGAAGGCCGACAAGCCATGGGAGATCTGCGTCTCCTTCCCGCACATGAAGGATGCCTACTGGCTTGGCGTCGACTATGGCGTCACCGAGGAAGCCAAGGACCTCGGTGTCAAGATGCAGCTCGTCGAGGCCGGCGGTTACACTGAGCTCAACAACCAGATCTCGCAGATCGAGGATTGTGTTTCCGCTGGCGCCGACGCGGTGATCATCGGCGCCATCTCCTATGACGGCCTCAACAATCTGGTGAAGGAAATCCACAGCAAGGGCATTCCCGTCATCGACGTCATCAACGGCATGTCGTCGCCCGACATTTCCGCCAAATCGCTCGTCTCCTTCGGCGAGATGGGCGCCAAGGCCGGCGAGTTCCTGGCCAAGAAGCATCCCGCCGGCAGTGGCAAGGTGAAGGTCGGCTGGTTCCCCGGACCGGCGGGTGCCGGCTGGGTGGAAGCCGGCAACAAGGGCTTCCTCGGCGCGGTCAAGGGCAGCGACGTCGACGTCGTTGAGACCAAGTACGGCGACACCGGCAAGGAAGCCCAGGCCAAGCTCATCGAGGATACGCTCGAGGCCTATCCGGATCTGTCCTACATCGTCGGCACCGCGGTGACGGCGGAAGCGGCCGTGCCGATCCTGCGCGCCCGCGGCCTCAGCGACAAGATCAAGGTCGTCTCCTACTACTACACGCCGGGCGTCGACATCGGTATCCGTCGCGGCCAGATCCTCGCCGCTCCGACCGACTCCACTGTCATTCAGGGGCGTATCGCGGTCGACCAGGCCGTCCGCATCCTGGAGGGCAAGGACTACAAGAAGCATGTCGGTCCGAAGCTCTATGTTGTCAGCCAGGACAATATCAAGGACTTCGATCCCTCCTCGACGCTTGCCCCCAAGGGCTTCAGGCCGGTCTTCCGCGTCGACTGATCGTGCAACGGACCCGGGGAGCGCGGCTGGCACACAAGGCCCAATCGTAGGCCCATGGCTTGCCGCCGCGGTTCCCACCCGCTCCATCCGCCGGTGCCATCTGTAGGCAGCGCAGTATCCAGACCCGCAACACGGTCCCGGCGGATTTTCCCGGCCAGCGAGATTTCCAGATCATGACCGCCTTGAAAACCGCGACATCCCTGGAGCACCACCGCGGCGATCCGCCCCTCGTGGAAGTGCTGCACCTGACCAAGCAATATCCCGGCGTGCGCGCCCTGGACGACGTGCATTTCGATCTGCAGCCGGGCGAGGTTCACGTCCTTTTCGGCGAGAACGGTGCCGGAAAGTCGACCCTCATCTCCATTCTCGCCGGTGCCAACCAGCAGACATCGGGCGACCTTCTCTATCGCGGCGAGCCGATGCATCCCGATTCCGTCCACGCCGCCCGCGCTCTCGGCATCAGCGCCGTCTTCCAGGAATTCTCGCTCATCCCGCAGATGACGGTGGAGCAGAACCTCTTCCTCGGTGCCGAGGAGACCCGCGCCGGTTTTCTCGACAAGAAGCGCCTGCATGAACGGGCCAGGGAAATCCTCGCCGAACTCGATTTTGATCTCGATCCCAGGAAGCGTGTCGACCGCCTGACGCGCGCCGAGCAGCAGATGGTGGAGATCGCCAAGGCCTTCCGCTCCGATCTCTCCGTCCTCATCCTCGACGAGCCGACCGCATCCCTCACCCACCACGAGACCGAACAGCTCTTCCGTCTCGTCGAAACGCTCAAGGCCCAGGGCATCGGCATCATCTACATTACCCATCGCATGGGCGAGATCCGCGAGATCGGCGACCGGATCACGGTTCTGCGCGACGGCCGCTACATCGCCACCGTCGATGCCGCCACGACGTCGGAAGACGAGCTTGTCCGTCTGATGACCGGCCGCGTCATCGACGAGGTCTTTCCCAGGATCGCCTTCAACCCGGGCGAGGAACTCCTCACCGTCGCCGGGCTGACCGCCGCCGACGGGTCCGTCGCCGATGCGGGCCTCACCGTCCGGCGTGGCGAGATCGTCGGTCTCGCCGGTCTCGTCGGCTCCGGCAAGTCGGAGGTCGCCCAGGCAATCTTCGGCGCCAAGGCCGTTGCCGCCGGCACCGTGCGCTTCAAGGGCGAGGATATGACCGGCGCGCGCACCCGGACGATGCTCGACGCGGGCTTCCTCTATCTCCCCGCCGACCGGCGCGTCGAAGGGCTGATGATGATGCGCTCGTGCCGCGAGAACATGAGCCTTGCCGCACTCACCGAAAAGCCGTTCTCCTCCGGCGTCTTTCTCAATCGTCGTGGCGAAACCGCGCGGGTCAACGAATTGGCCGACAAGCTCAATCTCTCCCCGCGCCGCATCGAGCGCGCCGTCGACCAGTTCTCCGGCGGCAATCAGCAAAAGGTACTCCTGGCGCGCAGCCTCACTCGCGACTTCGACTGCATCGTCTTCGACGAGCCGACCGTCGGCGTCGACGTCGGCACCCGCGTCGCCATCTATCGCTTCATCGCCGATCTCGCCGAGGCCGGCGTCGCCATCATCCTCATTTCGTCCGACCTGCCGGAAATCCTGCACCTCTCGAACCGCGCCTACGTCTTCTATCGCGGCCGGGTTCAGGCCGAGCTCGCCCGCGACGAACTGAGCGAGGCAAATGTCCTCAAGCACTTCTTCGAACGGGAGGCTGCGTAATGTCCGCTGATACCTCGGCCGCACCGGCACAGGCCGGCAAGACCGACTTTCTCAAGCGTCTGTTCGTCCGCCTCGGCATCCTGCCGTTCCTGCTGGTGGCTGCCCTCATCGTCTTCACGTTGATGTCGGATAACTTCCTGACCGGCCGCAATCTGATGAACGTGCTGCGCCAGTCGGTCTATCTGACCGTCGTCGCCATGGGTCAGATGCTGGCGCTCCTGACCGGCGGCTTCGACCTGTCCGTCGGCACCATCCTGGCGTTGACCTCGGTCGTCGGGGCGACCGTGATGGCCTCGGTCTATGCCGTTATGCCCGATGCGGCCTGGCTGGCGATCGTCGCCGGTATCGCGGCGGGCGTCGCGGCCGGTTCGCTGATCGGTGTCGCCAACGGTATCGGCGTCTCCTTCTTCAACGTCTCGCCCTTCATGATGTCGCTCGGCATGGCCTCCGTCGGCTTCGGCATCGCGCTGTTCATGACCGGCGGCGTTCCGGTCTACGGCATGCCGCAGGCCTTCGGCGACATCTTCGGCTTCGGCACTTTCCTCGGCATCCCGAACCCGATTTATGTCGCGGTGCTGTTGATCGTGGTGCTCCACATCTTTCTCTATCGCACCCCCTTCGGCCGCTACTTCTACGCCGTGGGCGGCAACGCCAAGGCCGCGGCCCTGTCCGGCATCAACACCCGCTCGGTGCTGTTCTGGACCTATGTGCTGGTTGCCGCGCTCACCGCCATCGCCGGCATGCTGCTGACCGCCCGCCTCGACACCGGCGAGGCCAACATCGGCGCCTCCATGCCGCTGGAATCGATCGCCGCCTGCGTCATCGCCGGCGTCAGCCTTCGCGGTGGTGTCGGCCGGCTGGAAAACGTCGTTCTCGGTGCGCTGTTCATCGGCCTCGTCCAGAACGGCATGAACCTGGCGCGCATCGAATCCTACCTGCAGACGGTCGTTCTCGGCGCGCTCTTGATCTTCGCGGTCATCGCCGACCAGATCCGGCTGAAATTCGTCGCCTCGCTGAAGGACTAGGGTTGAAGAAAACAGGGCCGGCGCCGTTGCGCGCCGTGCCTCAGGACTTTGGAATACGGGACTGCCTGGGAGGGCAATTTCACAATGGTTCAGATCAATTGCGACATGGGCGAGAGCTTCGGGCTCTACAAGATGGGTGAAGATGAGGCGATGATGCCGCTGATCACCGAGGCCAATGTCGCTTGCGGCTTCCACGGGTCCGACCCGAACCACATGCGCAAGACCGTCGACCTCGCCAAGAGGCACGGCGTCAAGGTCGGCGCGCATGTCTCGCTGCCCGACCTCGCCGGTTTCGGTCGCCGCGAGATGAAGATCGGACGCGAGGAGATGGTCAACATCATCATCTATCAGATCGGCGCCCTGAAGGGCTTTCTGGAAGCCGCCGACATGCCGCTCAATCACCTGAAGCCGCACGGCGCGCTCTACGGCATGGCCGCCAAGCAGGAGCACATCGCCCATGCGGTCGCCGATGCCGCCGAGATTTTCGGCGTGCCGGTCTTCGGCCTGTCGGGGACGCTGCACGAGACGATCTACACCGAGCGTGGTGTGGCGTTCTGCGCCGAGTTCTTCGCCGATCTCGACTATGACGCCGACGGCGGCCTGATCATCACCCGTGAGCACGAGGCGGTGGCGCCACAAGTCGCGGCGGAGAAGTGCCGGCGCGCTGTCACCCAGGGCGTGGTGCGTACGGTCGAGGGCACCGATCACCCAATTTCGGTGCAAACGATCTGCGTCCATTCCGACACGCCCAACGCCATCGAGATCGCGACCGCCGTGCGCGAGGCGGTCGCCGACCACCTCGCCGCCTGACACGCATGCCGGGCGGCCGGGCCGGTGCCCGCGCCCGACCCCGCGCCCGACCCCGCGCCTGACAAGGATTTCAAACCTCAAAGGAACTGCACCATGGCCAAGAAACAGATCCTCTCGCCGCTTCCCGGAACCTTCTACCGCAAGCCTTCGCCGGACGAGCCAGCCTATAAGACCGAGGGCGACGCGGTTGCCAAGGGCGATGTCATCGGTCTCGTCGAGGTGATGAAATCGTTCCATGAGGTCCATGCCGATTTCGAAGGCACCCTCACGACCTTCCTCGTCGACAATGAGGACGCCGTGATGGCCGGCCAGCCGCTGGTCGAGCTCGACGGCTGAGACGCGTCATGGCCATTCGCACACTTCTCATCGCCAATCGCGGCGAAATCGCGGTGCGCATCATCCGCGCCGCCCGCGAACTCGGTATCCGCACCGTGCAGGTGCACTCGGCTGCCGACGGCGACATGCTCGCCGCCCAGCTTGCCGACGTCACCGTCGAAATCGGCCCGCCGTCCGCCTCCAAGTCATACCTCAATGTCGAGGCGATCCTGGAAGCGGCGGAAGAGCACGACGTCGACGCCGTGCATCCCGGCTACGGCTTTCTTGCCGAAAACGCCGAATTCGCCGATGCGGTAGCCGCCGCCGGCATGGTCTTTGTCGGCCCGAGTGGCGACACTATCCGCATGATGGGTGACAAGGTCGCCGCCCGCGAGGTCGCCGAGGCGGCCGGCGTGCCGACCGTTCCGGGAACGAAGGGGCGCATCGAATCCTTCGAGGACGCACGCCCCGCGATCGAGGAAATCGGCTTTCCCGTGATGATCAAGGCGGCGGCCGGCGGCGGTGGTCGCGGCATCCGCATCGCCAACTCCATGGACGAGGCGTCCAAGCTCGTGCCGCAGGCGGCGGCGGAGGCCAAGGCCGCCTTCGGCGATGGCGGGCTCTACGTGGAAAAGGTCATCGAGCGTGCCCGCCATGTCGAAGTGCAGATCCTCGGCGACGGCACGGACGCGATCCACTGCTTCGAGCGTGAATGTTCGCTCCAGCGTCGCCGCCAGAAGGTCTGGGAAGAGGCGCCGTCTCCCGCCGTCACGCCGGCGGTGCGCGAGAGCCTATGCAACGCCGCCGTAGCTCTCGCCAAATCGGTGAACTACCGCGGCGCCGGCACGTTGGAGTTCCTCTATGACGACGATACCGGCGCTTTCTACTTCATCGAGATGAACACCCGTATTCAGGTCGAACATCCGGTGACGGAATGGATCACCGGCATCGATCTCGTCACCGAGATGATCCGCATTGCCGACGGCAAGCCGCTTTCGCACACCCAGGACAGCGTCACCATGCGCGGTCACGCCATCGAGGTGAGGCTCAACGCGGAGGACCCGTCGAACAAGTTCATGCCGTCGCCGGGCCTTGTGGAAACACTCCGCGTGCCGGGCGGACCGGGCGTTCGTTTCGACAGCATGCTCTACGCCGGCTACCGCATTCCGCCGTTCTACGATTCGCTTCTCGGCAAGCTCGTTGTCTGGGCAGAGGATCGCGATACGGCGATCGAGCGGCTGAAGGGGGCAATTTCCGAACTGACCATCAGCGGCGTCCACACCACCGCGCCGCTTTTTACCGCGCTTGCCGACGACGCCGACGTGCGTGCCGGCCGCGTGCACACCCGCTGGCTCGAGCACTGGCTCGAAACCCATGCCGAACGACTCTCTCGTTAGGAAAGGCTCAACACCGATGGAATCACGCTATTCATTCGGCGGCGACGAGCACGTCTTCGTTGAAGTCGACGAGGCAATGTCTCTGGAGGCTTTTTTCAAAAGCCTGTCGATGACCAATGCCATCGAGGCCGCCGACATCAAGGGGGTGACCGAGGTCTGCCTCGCCAATGCCTCCTATCAGGTCAAGTTCGACCCCGACGTCATTTCTCCCGACGATATGCTCGCCGAGCTGAAGAAGCTGGAGAAGGGCGCGGAGAAATCCGACCACACCCTGAAGACGCGGATCATCGAGGTTCCGGTCTATTTCCAGGACCCCTGGACACATGAAACGCTGATGCGTTTCCGCGAGCGCCATCAGGACCCGAATGCGAGCGATATCGAATACGCCGCCCGCATCAACGGCTTCGAAACCGTCCAGGACTTCATCGACGCCTATGCCGGCGCGCCGTGGTTCGTCTCCATGGTCGGCTTCGTCTCCGGCCTGCCGTTCCTCTATCAGATGGTCGAGCGCAAGCGGCAGATCCAGGTGCCGAAATACGTCCGCCCCCGCACCGACACCCCGAAGCTTACCGTCGGCATCGGCGGTTGCTTCGGCTGCATCTATTCGGTACGCGGCGCCGGCGGTTACCAGATGTTCGGCATCACCCCGATGCCGATCTTCGATCCCGAACAGAAGATCAGCTACCTGAAGGACTTCATGGTGTTCTTCAAGCCCGGCGACATCGTCAAGTGGAAGCCGATCAGTCGTGAGGAATATGACGCCGACGTGGCGGCCGTGGAAGCGGGCACTTTCGAGCCGCGGATCCGCGAAGTCACCTTTTCGCTCGATGAGTTCAACAAGGACATCGACGCCTACAACGCCAAGCTCGAAGAGGTTCTCCATGCCGATTAATGTGCGCACCCCGGGCCTTTCGACGACCGTCCAGGATCTTGGTCGGCCGGGCTACTATCACCTCGGCATTCCGATCTCCGGCGCCATGGACCGCTTCGCGCTCCGCGCCGCCAACCGCCTGGTCGGCAACGACGAGGGCGCGGCGTGCCTGGAAGCCGTCTTCCTCGGCCCCGAGCTGGAGTTCACCGAGGCCGCGACGGTCGCCGTTACTGGCGCCGACATGACGCCGAAGCTCGACGGCGAGGCGCTTGGGACCTGGACGTCCTTCACCGTGAAGCCGGGGCAGGTGCTCTCCTTCGATTTCCTGAAAGGCGGCGCCCGCATCTATATCGCCGTCTCCGGTGGTATCGACGTGCCGGAAAAGCTCGGCAGCCGGTCGACCTACATCATCGGCGCGCTCGGCGGTTTCAACGGCCGCGCCATCCAGGCCGGCGACACCCTTCCCGTCGGGCCGCAGGAGACGGCCGCGCCCGCCGGACGCACCCTCGACGCCGGGCTGCGGCCGAAGGTCGGTTCACCGGTCGAACTTCGGGTGCTGCCCGGCCTCTACTGGCACCGCCTGACGGAGCAGTCGGGTCGCAACTTCTTTGAGTCCACCTGGAAGGTTGCGCCCGAGGCCGACCGCATGGGCTATCGCTTCCGCGGCGGGCCGCCCTCGGAGTTCGTCGACCGCGAACCGCCCTTCGGCGCCGGGTCCGACCCCTCCAATATCGTCGATGCCTGCTATCCTTACGGCTCGGTGCAGATTCCCGGCGGCCAGGAGCCGATCGTGTTGCACCGCGACGCCGTTTCTGGTGGCGGTTATTTCATGGTGGGGACCGTGATTTCCGCCGACATGGACCAGATCGGGCAATTGCAGCCGCACACGCCGACCCGTTTCGTCAAGGTCGACATGGAGGCGGCGTTGAAGGCCCGCCATGACCGCGCCGCTCTTGTGGGCAAGATGCGGGAAGCTATTGCTTGAGCCCCGGCGCGACCGTGATATGACTGAGTTCCGCTTCAAGGAGTGAATATATGACGACGTCCCTTTCTGCCCGCCCGACCCTCGCCACCACTCTTTGGCCGAGCGAGAATACGGCTCTTCGCAACATCGTGCTCGCCGTCGCCGGTTCGATCGCGCTTACCGTCTCGGCCAAGACGCACGTGCCGTTCTATCCCGTGCCGATGACCATGCAGACCTTCGTCGTGCTGATGATCGGCATGGCCTATGGCTGGCGCCTCGGTGCCGCGACCGTGGTCTTCTATCTCGCCCAGGGCGCGATAGGGCTTCCGGTTTTCTCCGGTACCCCTGAGCGCGGTCTCGGCCTTGCCTATCTCGTCGGCCCGACCGGCGGCTATCTCATCGGTTTTGTTGTCTCCGCCGCCGTTGTCGGCTTCCTCGCCGAGCGCGGCTGGGGCCGCTCGATCGTCTCCACCGGCATCGCCATGACGCTCGGCACGGCGACGATCTTCGCCCTCGGTCTCGCCTGGCTCGGCGCCCTCATCGGCTTCGATGAGAAGCTCCTGGCCGTCGGCCTGACGCCGTTCATTGCCGGCGCGGCCTTCAAGATCGCGCTTGCCGCGGCCTGCCTGCCTGCCGCCTGGCGCCTTGCCGGCCGCCGCGACTGACGACGGGACGGCCATTGAGAGAATGCCACCCCGGCGGCAAGGCTGCCGGGGTGGCAAAGCGTTTCGGGCGGCAGTGCGGGATCCCGCACGCCGACGGGACGTGATGCGACACGATCCGGAACCTTTTTTCGGTGTCGGCCGAAGGCTCCGCGACCCTTCCGAATAATGATTGGCAGCCACGCCGGGTATCGCGCCTGTTCAGACGTGCGGTCTCGGCGGACTGTTTGCATTCCCTAGCATGACATCAGGTGCTCACATGTCGACAAACGCCGAGCTTTCCACCCGCAAGGACAACGCGATTTCCAAGGGCGTCGGGGTCCTCACCCAGATCTATGCAGATCGCGCTGAAAACGCCGAGGTATGGGACGTCGAAGGCAATCGCTATATCGATTTTGCCGCCGGCATCGCCGTGCTCAACACCGGCCATCGCCACCCCAGGGTGATGGAAGCGGTGAAGGCGCAACTCGACCGCTTCACCCACACCTGCCACCAGGTTCTCCCCTACGAGAACTACGTCGGCCTTGCCGAACGCCTGAACAAGCTCGCGCCGATCCCGGGAGAGAAGAAGACCGTCTTCGTCACCACCGGCGCCGAGGCGGTGGAGAACGCCGTCAAGGTTGCCCGCGCCGCGACCGGGCGCTCGGCGATCGTCTCCTTCGCCGGCGGTTTCCACGGCCGCACCATGATGACGTTGGCGCTGACCGGCAAGGTCGAACCCTACAAGATCGGCTTCGGGCCGATGCTGCCCGATGTCTTCCACGCGCCGTTCCCCATCGAGATGCAGGGCGTCTCGGTCGACGATTCGATGGCCGCGCTTGAACGCCTCTTCAAGGCCGACGTCGATCCCTCCCGCGTTGCCGCGATCATCATCGAGCCCGTTCAGGGCGAGGGCGGTTTCTACATCGCGCCGCGCGAATTCATGACCCGTCTGCGCGCCGTCTGCGACAAGCACGGTATTCTCCTCATCGCCGACGAGGTGCAGACCGGCTTCGCGCGCACCGGCAAGGTCTTCGCGATGGAGCATTACGATGTCGCGCCGGATCTCATGACCATGGCCAAGAGCCTCGGTGGCGGGTTCCCGATTGCGGCGGTCGTCGGCCGCGCCGAACTGATGGACAAGGTCGCCGTCGGTGGCCTCGGCGGCACCTATGGTGGCAATCCGCTCGCCATCGCCGCCGCTCATGCCGTCCTCGACGTCATCGAGGAGGAGAAGCTGTGCGACCGTGCCGAGTCCCTCGGTGCGCGGCTGAAGCAGCGCCTCGAGGGGCTGCGCGACGACGTGCCGGAAATTGCCGATATCCGCGGTCTTGGCTTCATGGACGCGATTGAGTTCAAGGTTCGCGACAGCGCCGCCCCGAACGCCGACATGGCGGGTCGCGTCCGCACCAAGGCGCTGGAAAAGGGTCTGATCCTGTTGACCTGCGGCGTCTATGGGAATGTTATACGGTTCCTTTCCCCGATCACGATTCAGGACGAGGTCTTCACGGAGGCCCTCGATATTCTTGAGACCGCGATCCGGGATGCATCCAAGGAGGGCGCCTGAATGTTGGACAAGACGAAACTCAAGGATCGGTTGAAAGATCCGGGGCTGCTGGTTGCGGCCTCCTATATCGGCGGACGCTGGGTCGAGGCCGGCTCGGCCGGCAGCTTCGACGTCACCAATCCCGCCAATGGCGAAACGCTGATCACCCTGCCGGACCTCGGCGTCGAGGAGACGCACGAAGCCATCGACCTCGCCTATGACGCGCAGAAGGACTGGGCGGCGCGCCCGGCCAAGGAACGCGCCAACCTGATGCGGGCCTGGTACGACCTGATCATGGCCGCCCAGGACGATCTCGGCACCATCCTGACCGCCGAGATGGGCAAGCCGCTTGCCGAGGCCAAGGGTGAGATCGCCTATGGCGCATCGTTCATCGAATGGTTCGCGGAAGAGGCCAAACGCGTTTACGGCGAGACGATTCCCGGTCACCAGTCCGACAAGCGCATCGTCGTCATCCGCCAGCCGGTTGGCGTCGTTGGCGCGATCACGCCGTGGAACTTCCCCAACGCCATGATCACCCGCAAGGTCGCTCCGGCGATGGCGGTCGGCTGCACCGCCGTTATCAAGCCGGCCAAGCAGACGCCGCTCTCGGCGATCGCGCTCGCGGTTCTGGCCGAACGGGCGGGTATCCCGGCCGGTGTCTTCAATGTCGTCGTCGGCACCAAGGGCTCGGCCATCGGCAAGGAGATGACCGGCAACGACAAGGTCCGCAAGATCACCTTCACCGGCTCCACTGAGGTCGGTCGGATCCTGATGCGCCAGAGCTCGGACCAGATCAAGAAGGTGAGCCTGGAGCTTGGCGGCAACGCGCCCTTCATCGTCTTCGACGATGCCGATCTCGACGCCGCCGTCGAGGGGGCGATGATCTCCAAGTACCGCAACGCCGGCCAGACCTGCGTGTGCGCTAACCGGATCTACGTTCAGGCCGGCGTCTATGATGCCTTCGCCGAGAAGCTCTCCGCCGCCGTCGCCAAGATGAAAGTCGGCAACGGCTTCGAGGACGGTGTGACCACCGGTCCGCTGATCGACGAGCAGGGCCTTGCCAAGGTCAAGGAACACATCGAGGACGCCACGTCGAAGGGCGCCAAGGTGGCCCTCGGCGGCAAGCCGCACGAGAAGGGCGGCATGTTCTTCGAACCGACGATCCTGACCGGCGTGACCAAGGACATGAAGGTCGCCCGCGAGGAGACCTTCGGCCCGGTCGCGCCGCTGTTCTCTTTCGATACCGTCGACGATGTCATCGCCCAGGCGAACGACACCGAGTTTGGTCTCGCCGCCTATTTCTACGCCAAAGACATGTCGCGGGTCTGGAAGGTCGCCGAGGCGCTTGAATACGGCATGGTCGGCATCAACACCGGCCTCATCTCAACCGAAGTCGCGCCATTCGGGGGCATCAAGCAGTCCGGCCTCGGCCGCGAAGGCTCGCACCACGGTATCGACGACTTCCTGGAGTACAAGTACCTCTGCATGAGCCTCTGAAGCGCTTTTCCCGAAAGTCGACAGGCTTTCGGGAAGGCAACGCACATTGGATGAGGCAGAGGAAGCACGGTGCGTGGCAAGCGAAACGCCCCATGCTTTAGCTCCGCACGGAGCACATGCGGTCCGGTCATGACCGGTCGCGAGAGAAATAAAGGGCCCGCCGTCGAGCAGACGTCTCGGCGGCGGGCCTTTTCCTTTCGCCGCCGCCGTTCAGCCGCGCGGTCCCGTGGTCGTCGCCAGTGACGGGAGCTGCCGTGTCAGCATGTCGATGAGAACCGGGACTTCATCCGCCGTCGGACGGCCGTGATGGGCGAGGAAGGCGGCTATATCGCAACCGCTGTAGCGGCCGGTGAGCCGGCCGTCCCGCATGACAAGGCGTTTGCGGGCCAGCACGACGGCGCGGTCGTGGCAGATGCGGCATTTGTCGTGATAGACGAAGCGGCGCTCGAGGATACCGGTCAGGTGAGCGACCATGGCCCGGACCTCCCCTGCCGAAAGGCGACCGTGGCCTCGCGCGAGGAACACCTCCAGATCAAAGCCGCTCTTGCGGCCGATCGCACGGCCTTCGCGGTCCCGCGTCAGCGCCTTGATGGCGAAATCGCCGGCATGCGGCGGATGGCACATCGCGCAGCGCCTTTCATAAAGCGCGTGCGAATCGACCGCCTGGTCCGGCATGCGGGCGGTCTGTGCTCGGGCCGTCTGCGGAAACAGGGCGGCGAGGCTGGCGAGAAGCAGAATTCGCGCAATGACACGGAGCGACATCATGGCCGACCTCCGACACGATCGGGCGTCCGACCGGAACCGAGGCCACGCCCTCCATCTTCGCCAGAGATTGGCATACGATTCCGACGACAGTTTGACCGGGCGGAAAAATCATCGCGACGGCCCCTGACAGGGCGGTATCAGAGCAGCGACTTCAGGGGAAATTCGCTGTCGGCGGCCTGTTCCGGCGTCGGCCCCTTGCCGGCGGCGAGGAGCTTGCGAGCCATCAGGTAGTCGGCACCCTTGTTGACCGCATCGAGCGCACGGAACACGCCTTCGCGGAAATGGAAGACGGAGAACCGGTTCGTCTCCATGTCGCCGCGCACGACGAACTGGTCGCAGCCCTGCGACAGCCCCGCGATCTGCAGCTTCAGGTCGTACTGATCGGACCAGAACCAGGGGACTGCGACATAGGGCTCGTCCTTGCCGGCGATCGCGGCGGCGACGGCGCGGCCCTGGTCGCAGGCATTCTGCACCGATTCCAACCGTATCCGGCCGTCGGCGAAAGGGTTTTCGTAGCAGGCGCAGTCGCCTGCGGCGAAAATCGCGGGATCGGATGTGCGCCCGCAGGCATCGACGACGATGCCGTTATCGCAGGTGAGACCTGCGTCGGCGGCGAGCTCCACGTTCGGCAGGACGCCGATGCCGATGACGGCGAGATCGCAGGCGATCTCCTCGCCGTCGGCGAGCTTGATGCCGCTGATGTGGCCGTCGGTACCGGTGAATTCGGCGACCCCGGCATTGGTCATGATGCGAACGCCATGCGCCTCGTGGATGCGGGTGTAATAGTCGGAGATGACCGGCGGCGAGACGCGGGCGAGGACCCGGCCGAGCGCTTCGAAGACGGTGACGGTCTTGCCGAGCTTCGATGCGACGGCGGCGAACTCCAGCCCGATGAAGCCGGCACCGACGACAGAAACGCTTTCGACGTCGGCGAGTTCCGCCTCGATGCGGTCGATGTCCTGAAGGGTCTTGAGGTAATGCACGCCGGCGAGGTCCGCGCCCGGAACGGGAATGCGGCGCACCCGAGCCCCGGTCGCCAGCACGAGCGCGTCATAGGTCAGGACGGCACCGCCGGCGAGCGTCACCGTCTTGTCCTCGGGGTCGATCGCCGTTGCCGTGGTGGAGAGTTTCAGATCGATGGCGTGTTTTTCATAGAAGTCGTCGGCGCGGAACTTCAGCCGCTCGGCCTCGGAATCGCCGAGGAGATAGGCCTTGGAGAGTGGTGGACGCTGATAGGGATGGTTGGGCTCCTCGCCGACAAGCGTGATGGTACCGCCGAACCCGTGTTGACGCAGGGAATCCGCGACCTGGAACCCCGCCTGTCCGGCACCGATAATGATCACGCCTGCCATCGATTTATCCCTCTTGAAACCGCAAAGCCGGCCTCGCTCGGCCGGCAAAATCGCATTACGGCAGCCTGGCGACTGCCCCCTCCGTCCGCTTTATTGCATTGCACGCGGACTGTTGTTCTCCGCTTCCGCTATCGGCCGGGGTTTGTCAAGCCGGCCTGCCGCGTGACGCATGCCGTCCGTTGCATTGGGTGCATGGGAGGGTGCATGGCGCGCATCGGGGTCACATGGGCGTTCGCCGTGTGATCCGCGGCATCGCCGGTGCCAGGTGAGCGAAGGGTTGCGGGCGGCGGCAATGGCGCGCGATATTGCCCGCAGGCGGGATGGTGCCCGCGGGGGGGATGGCGAATGTCGCTTTTGCCGCCCGCTCGTGTCGTCCGTTACGCCGCCTCATGCCGCCTCATGCCGCTTGCGCGTGTTGCCTATGCATCCCGTCGACGCGGCCGCCCGGAGCCCGACAATGAAATCCCCCGTCACCATCCGTCTCGCCGTCGCTGCCGATGTCGGGGAGATCCACGCCATGCTCGAAAGCCTTGCCCGCGTTGTTGGCCATCCGGACAGCATGATCGCCCGCGAGGCCGATCTGACGCGTTTCGGCTTCGGCGATGCGCCCGCGTTCGAAGCGCTGATCGCACAAGAGGGCGAGGCGCCGATCGGCATGTGTCTGTGGTTCCCCATCTTCTCCACCTGGCGCGGTCGTCCGGGCGTCTACGTGCAGGACCTCTTCATCGATGAGGCTGCGCGCGGTCTCGGCCTTGGCCGCAAGCTCCTTGCCGCCGCCGCCGCGCGCGGGCGCCTCAGGGGAGCCAATCATCTCCGCCTCGCCGTCGATCACGCTAACGGCGATGCCAAGGCGGCCTACCGCCGCATCGGCCTCGTTCATGTCGAGGAAGATCATATCTTCCAGATAGACGGGATGCCGTTTGACACTCTGGCCGATGCCGTCGCCGAGATCTGAACGGGCGTGCGATCCGGCGTCGCGATCCGGGCCCGCTCGCTCACAGCCCGAAGGCGGCGAGCGTCGCCATGGCCACCGTCTCATCGTCCTCTTCCGCGCCGCCGGCAATGCCGATAGCGCCGACGAGATCGCCGTCGACCTCGATCGGCAGTCCGCCGGCGATCATGGCGATATCGGGGTGCTGGCTGAGGCCGGTGGCGAGATGGGGATTGGTGGCAAGGCGATCCGCCCAGGCCGAGGTCGGCCGGTGATAGTTGAATGCCGTCAGCGCCTTGCGCTCGGAAAAGTTTCGTGCCGGTGCCGGGGCGCCTGGCATGCGCTGGTAGACGAGGACGTCGCCGGTCGCATCGACGAGTGTCACATGCATGCATTTACCGATGGCTTGTGCCTGGCGGATGGCTTCGTCCGCCAGCGCGCGTGCCGAGGCAAGCGACAGCGTTGGCGAGGAGGGAACGACTTCGATCTTCGGCATGCATAGTCCTTTTGAAAAAAAGCCCCGCCGGAACGGGCGGGGCCCTCACAAGCCTTTTGCCGGTTCGCGCGCCGCTCAGGCGGCCGCTTCGAGCAGCAGCAGTCCCGCGCCCGTGTTGGAGATCGGAATGTGGTAGTTCTGGTGCAGCTTCTTGACGTCCGGGCCGAGGGCGCCACGCATCATTAGCCACATGATGAACTCGGTGCCCTGCGCGCCGGCCTCGCGGATGAGGTCGTGCGTCGTCATCTTGGCGAGCTCTTCCGGCGCATCGACGATCTTGTCCATGCACATCATGTCGAACGCCTTGTTGATGTGCCCGGCTCGCTTGCCGTCGAGCTGATGCGACAGTCCGCCGGTGCCCAGGACGACGACTTTCAGGTCTTGCGGATAGCTCTCGATCGCCCGGTGGATGGCAAGGCCCATCTTGTAGCACCGCGCCGGCGTCGGGATCGGGTGTTGCACGGTGTTGACCGCGACCGGGATCGTCTTCGGCATATCCTTGCGATCCGGCCAGAAGAGCTGCATCGGCACGCAGAAACCGTGGTCGACCGCCATCTCCTGGCAGGTCGTCAGGTCGAATTCCTCGGCCGCCAGACTCTCGATGATGTGCCAGGAAAGCTTCGGGTCGCCGGCGAAGGGCGGAATCGTCGGGATGCCCCAGCCCTCGTCCTCGTTGCGGTATTCCGGCGCCGCGCCGATTGCGAAGGTCGGCATCTTGTCGAGGAAGAAGTTGAGGCCGTGATCGTTGTAGATGACGATCGCGACGTCGGGTTTGACCTCGTCGAGCCATGCGCGCACAGGCGGATAGCCGTCGAAGAAGGGTTTCCAGTAAGGATCGGTGAAGAGCTCCTTGGCGATCGCGCCGCCGATCGCGGGGATGTGGGACGTGGTCAGTCCGCCGACAACTTTGGCCATTGGTCAGTCTCCCGCCCTGACGAGCATTTCCTTGAAGTCCTCGACGCTCATGCCGGTCTGCTGTGCCCCGACGTCCTGAACGTTGAGGCCGAAGATGCCTGCGAATTTCGCCAGATAGTAGATGTTGCCGCCGGCCTCGATCATGGCCAGTACGTCGCGGCGGCGCATCGCGTCCTTCTGCTGGTCGTTGAGGCCGAACCGGTCGAAATAGGCCTCCTCATCGGCGAGGAAAGTCTCGCGTGCCTCCGCACTGTTGAAGGAATAGCACATCTTGTTGAGAGCATAGCCTTTCATGGCCTGCTCTCCATCGAAGATTACCGTTCCCGGTATCTCCTCATGGCTCATGAGAGTGTTCATTCAACCGCTTCCTTGGACGTTTCATTTTGGCGTTTCTTTGAAGTATGGGCCGTTTTCGGCTCTTTTCGTGAGTCAGGAGTTTTCCCAATACAGGCGCATCGGATTTTCGACGAGCAACGCGTGACGCTTTTCTTGTGTTGTCGCGATGCGCGGAATCTGGTCGACGAGGACACCCTCGTCGGGGATGTGCGATTTCATGTTCGGGTGCGGCCAGTCGGTGCCCCAAAGGACCCGGTCCGGAAACATGTCGACGAGGGTCCTGGAGAATGGCACGACGTCGTCATAGGGCGGTCCGGCAACCGTCAGCCGCTCCGGGCAACTCACCTTGGTCCAGAACTTGTCGCTCTCGCCGAGGAGGTCGAGGAAGCGCTTGAAATCGGGATGGTCGACGCCCTTCGTCACGTCCGGCCGGCCCATGTGGTCGACGACGACCGTGGTCGGCAGCGTCTTCAGGAATGGCGCGAGGTCCTCAAGGTCCTGCCCCTCGAAATAGACGATGATGTGCCAGCCGAACCTGGCGATCTTGTCGGCGATGCCGAGGAAGACTTCCTTCGGGGTCGTATCGACGAGCCGCTTGACGAAGTTGAAGCGCACGCCGCGCACGCCCGCATCATGCATGTCCTGGAGTTCGGCCTCGGCGACGTCCGGGCCGACGACGGCGATGCCGCGTGCCAGGTCGCCGGCGGTTCGCAGCGCGTCGACGAGCGCCCGGTTGTCGCGCCCGTGGCAGGAGGCCTGGACGATGACGTTGCGGGAAAAACCGAGATAATCCCTGAGTTCGAAGAGCTTTTCCTTCGGCGCGTCGCAGGGCGTGTACTTGCGCTCCGGCGCATAGGGGAAGACGTCGCCTGGGCCGAAGACGTGGCAATGGGCGTCGACCGCCCCTTCCGGCGGCCGGTAGGCTGGCTTCGACGGATTGGGATGAAACGGCAGGTAGTCGGGATCCATCATCGTTCGTTTTCTCCTTGGCGGCGCTGACGCCTCCTCCCGCCACAGACGCGGATCACTTCGGCGGGACTTCAGGTGTTTTCAATAGGAAGAGGCCGGAGGGCATGCCGCCGCCCCGGCCCCGCGCATATCTCAGGGGGTGAAGACCACCCCGTCGAAGAGTTTGCGCGCGGTCCTCAGGACCGCTGCGGAGACGACCGTTCCGTCCGCTTCCACGTCGAGGATGACGGTCGATTCGCCGATCGGGTGTTCGACCGAAAGCGACTTTGTCGTCCCCTCCGGAATGACCGCGAGGTCCGCCGCCGGCGTGCCGGCAAGCATCGCCGCCGTCGCCACGCTCACCCCGCCGAGGACGCCGATCGAGGCGTGGCAGCGGTGTGGAATGAAGGTACGGGTGGAAATCGCGCCGCCGTTCGCCGGGGCCGAGACCATGGTCATCTTCGGCACGGTTTTCTTTTCCACGTCGCCGAGATTCATCAGTGGGCCGGCCTTGAGGCGGATCGCCTCGAGCCTGGCGCGCAGCGCCTCGTTGGCCTCCAGCTCCTCGCGGGCTTCGGTGCCTGAGATCCCCATGTCGCGCGCCCGCATGACAACCGTCGGCATGCCGTTGTCGATCATCGTGACCTCGACGCCGTCGATGATGTCGACCGCGTTGCCGGTCGGCAGAAGCGCGCCGCAGCTCGACCCCGCCGTGTCCTTGAACTCGATGGGAATCGCTGCCGCCGTTCCCGGCACGCCGTCGATCCGGGCATCGCCCGCGTAGGTGACCCTGCCCCCCGGCGTCTGTACCCGCGCGACCGCGATCTGGCCGGTGTTCTCCATGAAGATCGCCACCGGCGTTTCGCCGTCCTGTGCCGCAACGAGCCCGCGCTCGATCGCGAACGGACCGATGCCGGCGAGGATATTGCCGCAGTTCTGCGCGTCCGTGACGATGGCCTGGTCGACGACGACCTGCAGGAAGAGATAGTCGACGTCGGCGCCGGGCCGGTCGGATTTCTTCACCACGCCGACCTTGGAGGTCAGCGGGTCGGCGCCGCCCATGCCGTCGATCTGGCGTTGGTCGGGTGAGCCCATCACGCCGAGCAGGAAGCGGTCCCGCTCGGCGGTGTCCTGCGGCAGGTCGGAGGCGAGGAAGAAACCGCCTTTCGACGTCCCGCCCCGCATCCACATGCAGGGCGCGGAACTAGACATATTTGAGGCCCTTTTCCTTCAGCCGGCCGCGCATGTTGTAGATGTCGAGGCCGAGTTCGCCGGCTGCCAGACGTTCGCGCTTCTCCACTTCCTTGGCCTCGCGCTCGCGCGCCTTGATGAGCACGTCCGCCGCTTCCTCGCGGCGCACCACGCACACCCCGTCGTCGTCGGCAACGATCACGTCGCCGGGATTGACGAGCTCACCCGCACACACAACCGGCACGTTGACCGAGCCGAGCGTCTCCTTGACGGTTCCCTGCGCGAAGACCGCCTTCGACCAGACCGGAAAATTCATGTCGGTGAGGTCACGCGTGTCCCTGACGCCCGCATCGATGATGAGCCCGACACCGCCACGCGCCTGCATGGAGGTGGCGAGGAGGTCGCCGAAATAGCCGTCCTCGCAGGGGCTCGTCGGGGCGAGGACGAGGATGTCGCCCGCCTTCACCTGCTCGATCGCCACATGCACCATCCAGTTGTCGCCCGGAGGCGCTGAGATGGTGACAGCGGAAGCGGCGAGCCGCGCCCGCGGATAGATCGGGCGCATGTAGGAGGCGAGAAGCCCCTTGCGGCCCTGCGCTTCATGGACGGTGGCGACCCCGCATTCGGCGAGCCCGGCGATGACATCCGCATCGGCGCGCTCGATGTTCTGGACGACGACCGGCATTAGAGTTCGTCCACGGTGCGCGGGAACATCGACTGGAAGCCCTCCGCGTATTGGGCGTTGCGGCCACCGGCCATGCCGCCGGAATTGCGGCGGAAGTGATTGCCGCGGTTCTCCGCGACGTTGGTGTAGAACGTCCACAGGTGCTCTTGGCCCTGCATGCATTCGATCGCCGCGCGCTTCTTGTCCCACACCTCGGTGATGTCGAGGAAGACGTCCGGCTTCCAGCCCATCTGTTCGGTCTGATGCGGCTCGAAGAGATAGAGCTGCGGTGCGCCGAGCACCTTCTCGCCGGGGTTGTGGCCCCAAGCCTGGGCGATCATGCGGCATTCGAGGACGAACCGTGTCGTGCCCATGTGGTCGGTGTTATAGGGGTCCCAGAGCGAATGGCTCATCATGAAGGACGGCTGCACCTTGCGGATGGTGTCGACCAGCATGTTCTGGGATTCGCGTCCGAAATCAAGCGGATAGTCGCCGAGGTCGAAGAACTGGATGTCATGGACGTCGAGCGCCTTGGCCGCCGCTTCCGCCTCGTGGCGCCGCGCCGTCTTCACCTTCTCCAGCGTCATGCCGTCCTGTTTCCACAACTTGGCGGACTCTCCCCGCTCGCCGTAGGAAAGGCACACGACGGTGACGTCATAGCCTCGCTTCTGGTGCAGCGCGATCGCGCCGCCGGCGCGCCAGACGAAGTCGGCGGCGTGGGCGCTGACAACCAGCGCAGTCTTCTTGTCGCTCATGGTTTCACTCCTGGGCCTCTCTCGGGCCTCTCTTGAGCCTTTCGGCCGGTCGTGGGTCCGTTTGCACTATCGGTGACGCCTGAGGAAATTCCCATTTGAAAGTCTCTCGCATGGTATAAGAAATTGCTATAAGACTTCCGCAATGCAGCAAAGGAGAGGGCGTGCGGAAGATTCCCAACCTGCGTCATCTGCGGGCGTTTCGCGAGGTGGCGCGTGCCAACAGCGTCAGCCTGGCGGCCAAGACCGTTTATCTCTCGCAGCCGGCGATCACCCAGGCGATTGCCAAGCTGGAGGAGATGGTCGACGCGCCGCTATTCGAGCGCCGCAACGACGGCATGTATCCGACCGAGCCGGGGGATCTCTTCCGCATCCGGGTCGACCGTGCTCTCGATCATATCGAGACCGGCGCGCGCGAGGCGCTGCGGGTCGGCGCCCGTAAGGGCGCGCGCGGCTTTTCCAATTTCGACCAGTTGCTCACCGCCGCGCAGCTGCGCGCCATCGCCTCGATCGCCCGGGCCGGCAACTTCAGCCTCGCCGCCCGTGCCGCCGGCGTCTCCCAGCCGGCCCTCCATCGCGCCGCCCGCGATCTGGAGCGCCTCGCCGGCGTCACCTTCTTCCTCAAGACCGGGCAGGGGATCGCGCTGACCCGCGCCGCCGAGGCGCTCGCCCGGCACGCCCGTCTCGCTTTTTCCGAACTGGAACAGGGGTTCGAGGAAATCGCCATGTGGCGAGGCCATGAGGAGGCCGTCATCATGGTCGGCACCATGCCGCTGCCGCGCTCGTTCCTCCTGCCAAGCGCCATGCTCTCGCTGATGCGCGACAGTCCGGAGGTCCGCGTCAGCGTCGTCGACGGTCCTTATGACGACCTCCTCAACGGCCTGCGCCAAGGCGACGTCGACATGCTCATCGGCGCCATGCGCGATCCCGTGCCGATCGACGATGTGGTGCAGGAGCCGCTATTCGAGGACCCCGTCGCCGTCGTCGCCCGCGCCGGTCATCCGCTGGCGCGCAAGCGCCGCGTTTCCGTCGCCGACCTTGCCGACTACGCCTGGATCCTGCCGCGTCGGGGCGCCCCTTCGCGAGAACTTTTCGAAAAGGCCTTCGCCGACGTCGAGGGCCTCAATCTGAAGGGGTTGATCGAGGCGAGCTCGCTCATCCTCATCCGCGAGATCCTCAACAGCTGCGACCGGCTGACCTTCATTTCGGCTCACCAGATCCGCCATGAGCAGAGCCTTGGCCTGCTGGCCGTGCTCGATACCGAGCTGCCGACCGTGTCGCGGCCGATCGGCGTCACGGTGCGGAGGGACTGGCGTCCGACGGCGACGCAGCAGAAGTTTCTCCAGTTCCTCAGGAAGGCCGGCGCTTCGTTGGATGATGGTCGCGGTGCGTCATTCCTATTCGAAAATTGAATAACGATGCAGAGCATTCAATTTCAGTTCCGTCACGTCTCTTGGTAATTGTACGGATCTGATAAGAGCACTGATCATAATTCGGGGAGCGGAGCGCAAACCATGGTCGCTGAAACATCGTCGCGCGGACCGCAGGACACCGGCCGGCCGGAGGCGCTCGCGTTCATCGGCTTCGGCGAGGCCGCCCGGGCCTTCGTGACCGGCTGGGCCGACGGGCGTCCGGCCGCCATCTCCGCCTTCGATATCAAGACCCTGTCCCCTGATGCGAGTGTCGCGGATGCCAAGCGCGCCGACTATGCCAGCCACCGTGTCGCGGGCGGCGAAACGGTGGCCGAGGCGCTTGCCGGCGCGCAGATGGTGATATCCGTCGTCACCGCCGATCAGGCACTCGTCGCCGCACGCAGTGCTTGCGGCCACATCGCCGCCGGCGCCTTCTACCTCGACTGCAATTCCTGCGCTCCGAACACCAAGCGTGAGGCAGCGGGCCTCATCGAGGCGGCCGGTGGCCGCTATGTCGACGTCGCCGTCATGGCGCCGGTCCATCCCAGGCTCCATCACGTGCCGCTCCGCCTTTCCGGGCCGCACGCCGAGACGGTCAAACCGCTCCTCGACGCGCTCGACATGAAGGCAGCGATCACCCCCGGCGACGTCGGCGCGTCCTCCTCGATCAAGATGATACGGTCGATCATGATCAAGGGGATGGAAGCGCTGACGGCGGAATGCATCCTGTCGGCGAGGAAGGCAGGCGTCGAGGAAGCCGTTCTCGCCTCGCTCGATGCCTCCTTCCCCGGCTTCGACTGGAAGGCAAAGGCGGCCTACAACCTCGAACGCGTCATGACCCACGGCATCCGCCGCGCCGCCGAAATGCGCGAGGTGGCGCTGACCGTCGATGATCTCGGGTTATCCGGCGATATGGCGCGCGCCGCGGTGGAATGGCAGCAGCGCATCGGCGACCTGAAACTCGATACAAGCAAAAAAGGCGGGATAGGCGAGGACTATGCGGCGCGTGCCGACGCGATCCTCGACTGTCTTGAAGCCACGGAAAAAGGGGAGGAGCCCGGAAAATGACCGAGCCACAGGATTATCACGACATACCGGGGACGTTCGTCTTCGATGCCAACCGGTCGCGCCAGGGCTATCATCTGAACATGTTCTGCATGTCGTTGCGGCAGGCCGCCAACCGCGAGGCCTTCAAGGCCGACGAGCGGGCCTATCTCGACCGATTTCCGATGACCGCCGAACAGCGCCAGGCCGTGCTCGACCGGGACTGGAACGGGATGCTGAGCCTTGGTGGCAATATCTATTACACCTCCAAGCTCGCTGCGACCGATGGCATCACCTTCCAGGATCTTGCCGCTGTGATGACCGGTGTCAGCCGCGACGACTACCGCGCCATGATGCTGGCCGGCGGGCGGCCGATCGAGGGCAACCGGTCTAGGGCCGATTGGCAGGCAAGGGGCCTGAATGCAGCGGGCCTGAATGCAGGAGGCAAGACTGAGACGGGAAAGGGGGCGAAGAATGGCTGAAATCATTGCCGGTGCCGCCATGTCCCACGTGCCTGCGATCGGTGTCGCTATCGATCAGGGGATGACGGGGGATCCCTACTGGAAGCCGCTCTTCGACGGTTTCGAGAAGTCGAAGGAATGGATCAAGGAAGTCGATCCGGACGTCGTCATCGTCGTCTACAATGACCACGCGACGGCCTTTTCGCTGGAGATCATACCCACCTTCGCGCTTGGCTGCGCGGCGGAATACCAGCCCGCCGACGAGGGCTGGGGGCCGCGTCCCGTACCCGTCGTCAAGGGCCATCCCGAACTGGCCTGGCACATGGCGCAGGAACTCGTTCTCGACGAGTTCGACATGACCATCGTCAACCAGATGGAAGTCGATCACGGGCTGACCGTGCCGCTGTCGCTGATGTTCGGACAGCCGGAGGAATGGCCGTGCCCGGTCATCCCGCTTGCCGTCAACGTGGTGCAATATCCGCCGCCGACGGGAAACCGCTGCTTCAACCTCGGCCGTGCCATCCGCAAGGCCGTGCAGTCCTTCGACAAGGATTTGAAAGTCGTCATCTTCGGCACCGGCGGCATGTCGCATCAGTTGCAGGCCCAACGCGCCGGGCTGATCAATCCGGAGTTCGACAACAAGTTCCTCGATGATTTGAGCGGCGATCCGGCCCCGGCCATTGCGCTCCAGCACGTCGACTACCTGCGTGACGCGGGGTCGGAAGGCATCGAACTCGTCATGTGGCTGGTCATGCGCGGCGCGCTCGACGACAAGGTCGACTGCGTCCACCGCCATTATCACGTTCCGGCGTCGAATACCGCCGTCGGCCATCTCATTCTGGAAAACAGGTCCTGAGCGGCTCTGCCGGGCAAGCCTCTTTGGCAAGCCTCATGGGCAAGCCTCTTGGGACTAAGGGAGAAAACACATGAAGATTTGCGTTGCCGGCGCCGCCGGCGCATTCGGAACCAAGCACATGGACGCGCTTGCCGCGATCGACGGCGTCGAGGTCACCTCAGTCGTCGGCTCGAACGCGGACGAGATCGCGGCCTTCGCCAGCAAGCGCAACGTCGGCCACTCGACGACGGATCTCGCCGAGAGCCTCGCGCGTGACGACGTCGATGGCGTCATTCTGGCGACACCGACCCAGATCCATGCCGCCCAGGCGATCCAGTGCATGAAGGCCGGCAAGCACGTGCTCGTCGAGATCCCCATGGCCGATAGCCTGGAGGATTCGCAAGCCGTCGTCGCCACTCAGAAGGAAACCGGCGTCGTCGCCATGGCTGGCCATGTCCGCCGCTTTAACCCGAGCCATCAGTGGATCCATAACAAGATCAAGGCGGGCGAGCTGAAAATCCAGCAAATGGATGTCCAGACCTATTTCTTCCGCCGCACCAACATGAACGCGCTCGGCAAGCCGCGGTCCTGGACCGACCATCTTCTGTGGCACCACGCCTGCCATACCGTCGACCTTTTCCAGTACCAGACCGGCGAGACCGCCTCGCGAGCCTTCGGTCTCCAGGGGCCGATGCACCCGGACCTCGGCATCGCCATGGACATGGCGATCGGTATGAAGACGCCGTCGGGCGCGATCTGCACCCTTTCGCTATCGTTCAACAACGACGGTCCGTTCGGCACATTCTTCCGCTACATCTGCGACAATGGCACCTATCTGGCCCGCTACGACGACCTCTATGATGGCAAGGAGAACCCGGTCGACCTTTCCGGCGTCGCGGTCTCCAACAACGGCATCGAACTCATCGATCGCGAATTCGTCGCCGCCGTTCAGGAAGGTCGCGAGCCGAACGGTTCGGTTGCACAGTGCCTGCCGGCAATGCAGACTCTCGATACCATCGAGAAGAGCTTCGAATAACGCGCGTTCCCGAATCGCGGGACCGCGGCACGAACGGTCGCCATTCCGGCCTTGAGCCGGAGCCGCCGACGGCTGCCGGGTCTCTGTCTTGCCGTGCCCGGGATGATGCCATAAGCAAACAGAATAATCGCGCGCTTCCCGGGCCGGGCGCGCGCGAGACGCGTTTCAAGGGGGATACGTTTCGTGAAACAGCGCAAAATCGGTTCCGACACCGTCTCCGCGATCGGCCTTGGCTGCATGAACATCGCCCATGCCTATGGCACCCCGCCGCCCAAGGAGGAGGCGCAGGCGTTGCTGCGCGAGGCACTCGACCATGGCTACACCCACCTCGACACCGCCTTCCTCTACGGATTCGGCCTTTCCGAACAGCTGATCGGGGAGACGCTGGCCGACCGGCGGAGCGAGTATTTCCTCGCCAGCAAGTGTGGCATTCTCCGCAACGCAGATGGCAAGCGCGAGATCAACAATGAGCCGGCGAAGCTGCGCGAGACCTGCGAGACCAGCCTGAAAAACCTCAGGACGGATGTCATCGATCTCTACTATCTCCATCGCTGGGACAAGGCGATGCCGATCGAGGATGTTGTCGGTGTGCTCGCCGACCTCGTCAAGGAAGGCAAGATCCGCATGATCGGCCTCAGCGAGGTCTCCGCCGAAACGCTGAGGAAGGCCCACGCGGTCCACCCGATCGCCGCACTCCAGACCGAATATTCGCTGTGGACGCGCAACCCGGAGATCGCGGTGCTTGAGGCCTGCCGCGACCTGGGCACCGCCTTCGTTGCCTTCAGTCCGCTCGGCCGAGCCTTCCTCTGCGGCGCGCTGCGCGATTCCGCGACGCTCGCCGACAAGGATCTGCGCCGCTTCATGCCACGCTTTGCCCCGGAAACCTACGCGGAGAACCTGAAGCTTCTCGGCCCCTATGCCGAGATCGCCGATGAGGTCGGCTGCACCATGCCGCAGCTCGCGCTCGCCTGGCTGTTGGCCAAGGGCGACGATATCCTGCCAATTCCCGGCACCACCAACCGCCAGCATCTGGCGGAGAATGCGGCTGCTGCCGGCGTCGAACTCGACGCGGCAACGGTCGACCGCCTCGACGCGCTGATCAACGAAACCACCGTCGTCGGCCCGCGCTACAACGCCAATACCCAGAAGGAAGTCGACACCGAGGAATTTCCTTCCGCCGCTTGAGGGGAGAGCGGCGGCCGGAACGCCTCACGGCACTTGCGCACGCCCGGTTTCCGGCTATGACAGGGGCTTGCGTTGCCACCAAGCGGGCGGACCTTGCCGCCCATCTCCCTTCGAAAGCCTCCTTGATGCCTCAGACCAATCCGTTTCTCGCTGCCGTTTCCGCGCCGCCGATCCCGACCGCGCAGGCTTGGCTTGCGGGGTACGGCGGCGCGCGCGGTCGGCCGATCGACCTGTCGCAGGCCGTTCCCGGCTATCCACCCCATCCCGGCATTCTGCAGCGGATGGCGACGACGGCCGGCTCGATCGAGGCCGCCGGCTACGGCCCGATCCAGGGCGACGATGCCTTGCGCGAGGCGCTCGCCGCCGATATCTCGACGCGCTACGGCGCGTCGGTCGCATCCGCCGATGTCGCCATCACCGCCGGCTGCAACCAGGCCTTCTATGCGATTGTCCAGACGCTTGCCGCCGCCGGTGAGGCGATCCTCCTGCCGACGCCGTGGTACTTCAACCATCAGATGACGCTCGCCATGCTCGGCATCGAGCCGCGCCCCGTCGTCACGGATGCGACGACCGGTTTCGTGCCGTCGGCCGGTGCCGTCGAGGCGGCGATGGATGCGGCCATCGAAGCAGACAGCGGGCGGGTGAGGGCGCTCGCCCTCGTCAGCCCCAACAATCCGACCGGCGCGGTCTATCCCGCCGATGTGCTCGCGGAGATTTCCGAGGTCTGCCGCCGACGCGATATCTTCCTCATCCTCGACGAGACCTATCGCGACTTCCTGCCCGACCTTGTCGCCGCGCCACACGGGCTCTTGCGGGAATCGGACTGGCGCGACCGGCTCATCCACCTCTACAGTTTTTCCAAGTCCTATTGCGTGCCGGGTCATCGCCTCGGCGCCGTCGTCGCCGGTCCGTCGGTTCTCGGCGAACTGGAAAAGGTGCAGGACTGCCTGCAGATCTGTCCGCCGCGTGCCGGCCAGGCGGCCGTCTCCTGGGCGATCGGCGCGCTCGGCGGCTGGCGGGCCGAAAACAGCGCCGAGATCGCCCGCCGCTCCGCCGCCTTCCTCGCGGCCTTCGAGCCGCTGAACGGCTGGCGGGTCGACGCCATCGGCGCCTATTTCGCCTATCTGCGCCATCCCTTCGAAGACAAGACCTCGATCGAGGTCGCCGAGGCGCTGGCGCGCGAACGTGGACTCCTGATGCTGCCCGGCGCCTTCTTCGGCGATACCGGCGAGCGGCACCTGCGCGCCGCCTTCGCCAATGTTGACGTCGCGACCATCGGTCTAATCGGCGACCGGCTCGCCGGCTTTAGCGCCTGACGTCGGCTTGGGCGCCTGTGGGAGGAGCGGCCGGTCGGTCGGCGTTGGCGAGAGTGTGTGAGATTTCTTCATCGAGCCAGGAAACGAACGCGCCGATGAGTGGCGCCGCCCGCATCTCCTTGCGACAGCCCACATAGTAGGAAAAGACCGCCGGGATCGCCATCTCCAGCGGCCGCACCAGCCGGCCGGCGGCGACCGCCTCGCGGCTGGTGATCGTATCTCCGAGGGCGATCCCCTGGCCGGCCGCGGCCGCCTCCATGGCCAGTTGCGCCGATGTCATGAAATGGTGCCGTCCGCGCGCCAGGTGGGTGGCGTCGGCGGCGGCGAGCCAGGATTGCCATTCGCGACCGTCGTCGGCGTGGATAAGCACATGGGCGGCGAGGTCGGCGGCACAGCGGATCCTGGTCTCTTCCGCCAGCGCCGGGCTGCAGACCGGAAAGAGGTCGAAGCTCGCCAGCCGCCGGATCCAGCAATCAGACCAGTGCCCGTCGCCGTAGAGGATACATACGTCGACGTCGCGTGAATGGAGCGACTCGTCGTCGTTCGACGGGATGCAGGTGATCTGGATCGCCGGATGGCGTGCGCTGAAGCGTGGCAGGCGCGGAATGAGCCAGCAGGCCAGGAGCGCCGGCACGCAGCTTATCGTCAGGGTGCCCGTCGCCGCCGTGCGCGTGAGGTTGGCGACCGCCGTGCCGATCTGCTCGAAGGCGTTGGACACCGCTGGCACCAGCGCTGCACCCTCCGGCGAAAGCCGCAGCCGGCCTTTTTCGCGCAGGAACAGGGAAAAGCCGAGGAAATCCTCCAGAGCCCGGATCTGATGGCTGACCGCACCATGGGTGACGGCGAGTTCGTCCGCCGCCCGCGTGACCGACAGGTGGCGCGCCGTCACCTCGAAGGACCGGAGCTGATTGAGCGGGGGGAGGCGGTGCGCCACGGTAGTGAGCTCTTAGGTAACCGAGTGTGTGAATAATTTTCACATTCTGGACTGAGAATCTTTCGATTGCAACGATGATTGAGAAGGCGGACGGTGCGCTTCGACAAATTTTGCCTCTCTTGGCATCGGTGCGGGTATCTGCACAATATGCGGGCAGAGGCGATCGGGGAAACGAAAGACCACTGTCGGAAAGGCATCCGTTCCATGGACAAAGAGCGACTTCAGAGCCTCAGGGAAAGATTCGACGGTGCCAACGCCACCGCGACCTATGATCCGGGCTTCCGTCAGGTGGCCGAAGGGGTCTTCAGCGAGTCCGGCCAGCGTGCGGCGCCCTATGCCGGCGTCCCGACGCTGCTCGACGCGCAGTACGTTCCGCTGGAGGCCGATGGCGCCGCGCTCGCCGATCTCGATGCGGCGCTCTACGGCATGCCGATGGACCTTGGCGTCACCAACCGCACCGGCTCGCGTTTCGGCCCGCGCGCGATGCGTTCCATCGAGCGCATCGGTCCCTACAACCACGTCCTCAAGTGCACGCCGCTCGCCGACATGCGCGTGGCCGACCTCGGCGATGTGCCGTTCTCCAGCCGCTACAAGCTCGACCTCAGCCATAAGGACATCGAGGCCTATGTCCGCCGTCTGATGGACGCTGGCGTCGCGCCGTTTGGCGTTGGCGGCGATCATTCCGTCACCCTGCCGATCCTGCGCGCGCTCGGGGCTGAAAAGCCGGTCGGCATGATCCATATCGATGCCCATTGCGATACCGGCGGCCCGTTCGACCAGGAAAAATTCCACCATGGCGGCCCGTTCCGCCATGCCGTTCTCGAAGGCGTCCTCGACCCGACCCGGACGATCCAGATCGGCATCCGCGGCTCCTCCGAATACCTGTGGGAGTTCTCCACGGAGTCGGGGATGACCGTCGTGCATGCAGAGGAAATCCCCGCGCTCGGCATCCCGGCGGTCATCGCCAAGGCCCGTGAGGTCGTCGGCGACGGCCCGGTCTATATTTCTTTTGATGTTGACGGCCTCGATCCGGTCTATGCGCCGGGAACGGGCACGCCGGAAATCGGTGGGCTGACGACCCGCGAAGCGCTGGAGCTGCTGCGTGGTATGGCCGGCATCAATCTGATCGGCGGTGACGTCGTCGAAGTCGCGCCGCAGTATGACGCGACCACCAACACCGCCCATGCCGGCACCCAGATGTTGTTCGAAATTCTTAGTCTGGCGGTCTTTTCGCCTGCTATCGGCGGCAAGACGCCGCCTGCCAACCCGGCGTGAGCCGCGAGCCAAGAACCGGGATAAACCCCACAATCACGCGACAGAGGAGTCCAGGAACATGACCAAGTCCCCCCTTAGCGGCGTCAGCCGCCGTGCCGTTCTCGCCGGCGCCGCCGCCGGCGCCGCCACACTCGCCATGCCCTCGATCCTGCACGCTGCCAACAAATCGCTCAAGGTCGGCGTCTATGGCGGCTATTTCCAGGAATCCTTCAACAAGCACATTTTCCCCGTCTTCACCAAGGCGACCGGTATCGAGGTTGAATCCATCTCCGAGCCGACCGGCGAGGCGTGGCTGGTCCAGTTGTCCCAGGCCGCCAAGGCTGGTCAGGCGCCCGCCGACGTCTCCATGATGTCGCAGACCTCGGTCCTGAAGGGAGAGAGCATCGAGTTGTGGACGCCGCTCGATCTGGACAAGATACCGAATTCGTCCAACCTGCTCCCGCAGTTTGTCAACAAGTACGATGACGGCCAGACCTGTGGTATCGGCGCCGTTTCCTGGTACATCACCCTCGTCTCCAACACCGATACCTTCCCCGAGGCGCCGACCTCCTGGGGCGCGATGTGGGAGCCGGACAAGAAAGACAAGCTCGGCCTGATGTCGCTCGTCTCCAATTCCTTCCTGCTGGAGATCACGGCGAAGACCTTCCTTGGAGGGACCAAGGTGCTCGACACCGAGGAGGGCCTGCTCAAGGCGTTCGACAAGCTCGCCGAAATCAAGCCGAACGTGCGCCTGTGGTATCGCGACGAAGCCCAGTTCGAGGCGTCGCTGAAGTCGGGCGAGATTCCCATGGGCGAGTACTACCACGACGTGACCGGTCTTGCCGTCGCCGACGGCTATCCGGTTCGCTCCACCTTCCCCAAGGAGGGAGGCGTGCTCGATTCCGGTTCCTGGGTCGTCTCCAAGGCCTCCGACAAGCTGGATGAGGCGCAGGTCTTCATGAACTTCATGAGCCAGCCGGATATCCAGGCGCTGATGTCGCGCAAGGTCGGCACCTCGCCGACGGTGCGCCGCGATCTCACCGACCTGACCGACAAGGAGTTCGCCGCCGTGTCGTCCGATATCGCGCCGATCATCCCACGCTACGACCTCTACATCTCCAAGGGCGACTGGCTGAACCAGAAGTGGACAGAAATGATCGTCGGATGACGATTCGAAAGGGCGCGGCCGGCCCGCGGGTCCAGGCCGCGCCTCTTCTCTCCGTTTGCATCTCCCGGCACGGGGCTTCCCTCCCGCCTGCCGTGCTGGCATCCTTTTCCCAGATCCCGAACCGCCGCCGCACGCCGTGCGTCGGCGCCCAACCGAGGCCTTGCGATGTCCGACCTCGTTCTTGAAGCGATTTCGAAGTCCTTCGGTCCCGTCAACGCGGTGGCCCATGTCGACCTTGCCGTGAAGAACGGCACGTTCGTGTGCATGCTCGGTCCGTCTGGCTGCGGCAAGACCACGCTCCTGCGCATGATTGCCGGCCTTGAGGATCCGACCGCCGGCCGTATCCTGATCGGCGGCGACGACATCACGCCTGTCCCCGCGCACCGGCGCGACTTCGGCATGGTGTTTCAGTCGCTGGCGCTCTTTCCCCATCTCACCGTTGGCCAGAACATCGCCTATCCCCTGCGCATTCGCCGCACGGCGAAGGCGGAACAGGCGAACCGGGTGGAGGAACTCCTCTCCCTCGTCGATCTGGCCGGCATGGCCGAGCGCCCCGTCGCCAAGCTCTCCGGCGGCCAGCGCCAGCGCGTCGCCATTGCCCGCGCGCTTGCCCTCTCGCCCCGGCTCTTTCTGCTTGACGAACCGCTCTCCGCTCTCGACGCCAAACTGCGCGAGGCCATGCAGGTCGAGCTGCGCAAGCTGCAGGAACGTCTCGGCATTACCACCATCGTCGTTACCCATGATCAGCGCGAGGCCATGACCATGGCCGATCTCGTCGTCGTCATGGGCGAGGGGCGGATCCAGCAGGCTGCCTCGCCGGTGGAGATCTACCGCGCCCCATCGAATACCTTCGTTGCCGACTTCATCGGCTCGACCAATCTTCTGCCCGCCCGCCGCGAGAGCGAGGCCCGGGTCGCCGTCGCCGGCGGCTTCCTGGACGGCATCGCGCTTGACGGCGGCGAGGCCGTCCTCTCAATCCGCCCGGAGAACATCCGCATCGTCGGCTCGGGCGAATCGGGACTGACCGCGACCGTCTCCTTCATTCGCGACCTCGGCTCCACGGTGGAGACTTTCCTTGAGGCCGATGGCCGACAGATCGTCGCCGTTTCATCCCCGACCAGCCGTCCCGCCGTCGCCGTCGGCGAAACGGTCGGCGTTGCCGTCGATACAGATGCCGTGGTGGTGCTCGCCGCATGAAATACGCCGCGCCCCGCCGTCTTGTCGACTATACGCCGCTGGCCTTTCCCGCGCTGATGCTGACCGTCTTCTTCGTGTTGCCTTTCGGTATCATGATCGCCGTCAGTTTCTTCAAGCGCCAGCAGGGTGGCTTCTACACGCCCGACTTCGTCTTCGACAATTATGCCCGCTTTCTCTCGGCCTTTTTCGGCGGCGTGCTCGGCTTCTCGCTCCTGCTCGCCGCGCTCGTCGCCGTCGTCTGCGTCTTCATCGCCTTTCCCTTCACCTACCAGCTCGCCCGCGCCCGGCGGCGCACCCAGATTCTCTGGCTCGTCATGATGCTGTCCGTGCTGTCGCTGTCGGAAGTGATCATCGGCTTCGCCTGGTCGACGCTCTTCTCGCGCACCGCCGGCATTTCCAACCTCTTTGTCTTCCTCGGCCTTGCCGACAAGCCCTGGGCGATGACGCCGAGTTTCGAGGCGGTGCTGACCGGCATGGTCTACCAGGCCTTTCCCTACACGGTGCTGATGCTCTATCCCGCGCTCGCCCGTCTCGATCCGACGCTGATGGAGGCCTCGCGCACCCTCGGCGCCCATCCCCTGCGCGCCTTCCTCACGGTCGTTGTACCGGCGCAACGCAACACCATCCTCGCCACACTTATCATGGTGTTCGTCTTCGCACTCGGCTCCTATCTCCTGCCGCAGCTGCTCGGCCGGCCGCGCCACTGGACACTGTCGGTCCTCATCACCGATCAAGCGATCTATCAGTCGAACATGCCGTTCGCCGCCGCGATGGCCGTATTCCTCGTCCTCGTCACGCTGGCGCTCGTCGGCCTGTCGACGCTCGCCCGCCAGAAGGAGGGAGCCGAATGACCCGGATCTGGCGCGCAGCCCTCTTCACCCTCGTCGGCCTCTTCCTCGCAGCACCGATCGTCGTTGTCGCCGGCGTTTCCATCAATCACCGAAAGAGCCTCGTCTTCCCGCCGGAAGGCTTTTCGATGTCGTGGTACGCCCAGATCGTCACTGACGCGGGCTGGCGCGATGCGCTCTTCGCCTCGCTCAGTGTCGCCACCGGCGCCGCCGTCATTTCCGTGCTGATCGCCTTTCCGCTCGCCTGGTTTGCCTGGCGCTGGTATGCGCCCTGGACGCGGATCTTTCAGGTGCTCGGCATAGCGCCCTTCATCCTGCCGCCGGTGATCACGGCGCTCGGCTTCCTGACCTTCTGGGCGACGACCGGATTCTACGGCAACCCGCTGACCGTCGTCATCGGCCATGGCATCTTCTTCGTCACGCTGCCTCTGGTGACCATTTCGCTCGGTTTCGCCGCCATCGACCGGGCATTGATCGAGGCCGCCGCGACCATGGGTGCCGATGATGGCACGATCCTTCGGACCGTCATCCTGCCGCTCATCCGGCCCTATATCATTTCTGGTTTCGCTTTCGCCTTCGTGCTGTCGCTCAACGAATACATCATCGCCTACATGTCCGTCGGCTTCACGCTCGAAACCCTGCCGATCAAGATCTTCAACGCCCTGCGGTACGGCTATACGCCAACGATGGCTGCCGTCAGCATCCTCTTCGTTGCCCTGGCCGCACTCGTTTTCGGCCTCATCGCCCGCTTCGGAGACCTGCCGCGGCTGATGGGCGCGTGGAGTTCCTCGGAGAGCTGATCATGCGTCTCGCGCTTGCCCAGATGGCACCTGTCATCGCCGACCCGGGGCGGGTCCTCGTCCGCATCGCGGCGCTGGCGGAAAAGGCGGCGGCGGATGGAGCCGATTGCCTCATCACGCCCGAGCTCGTCATCCACGGCTATGGCGCCGGTGCCCGCTTCGCCGATCTTGCCGAGCCGCTCGATGGCCCGTCGGTTGCGCGTCTGAGGGAAATCGCCGCAAAGACCGGTCTGACGATCGTCGCGGGGCTTGCCGAGCGGGACGGCGATGACATCTACAACGCGGCCGTCGCGGTCGGTCCTGACGGGCTTGGCGCCAGCTATCGCAAGCTCCATCTTTATGGGCCCTACGAGAGGACCAGCTTCAAGCCCGGCGACGCCCTGCCGCCGGTCTTCGAGGTCGCCGGCCTGAAGGCGGGGCTTCTGATCTGCTACGACGTGGAATTCCCCGAGGCCGTGCGCTATCTGGCTGACGCCGGCGCCAAGCTCGTCCTCGTACCGACCGCGCTTCCCGCCGGCGATCAGGAGTGCCCGGTCGCCGAGACGCTTATCCGCGCCCGAGCCTTCGAGAATCAGGTCTTTGTCGCCTATGCCGATCTGTCCGGCCGCGACGGAGCGTTCGTCTATGCTGGCCGGTCCGTCATCGCCGCGCCCGACGGTTCGGACCTGGCTCGTGCCGGCGCCGAAAGCGACGGTGTCGGCGAGGCGCTGCTCGTCGCCGATATCCGGCCGGAAGATTTCGATGTGATGGCCGCCGAGGTCCCCTATCTCTGCGACCTCCGGCGCGATATGTTCGGGCCGCGCGGCGCGCCGCGTCCCTCCTGATCAATGGATTTTCAACGATGCCCTCTTTCACCCCGCCGCGCGGCGTCATAGCGCCGGTGCTCACGCCGTTTAACTTCGACCTCTCCGTCGCCACCGATCTCTATGTCGAAAACGCCCGCCGTCTGCTTTCGGGCGGTTGTGTCGCGATCGCGCCTTTCGGAACCACCGGCGAGGCGCTCTCGGTCGGCATTGAGGAGCGATTGGCGGTGCTCGACGCGCTCGTCGAGGCCGGCGTCGATCCCGCCCGGCTTATGCCGGGAACCGGCCTCACCAACCTGCCGGACAGCGTGCGCCTGACGCGCCATGCGGTGGAGCACGGCTGCGCGGCGACGATGGTGCTGCCGCCGTTTTACTACAAAGGCGTGCCGGAAGACGGGCTCTTTGCCTATTACGCGTCGCTTATCGATCAGGTCGCCGATGAACGCCTGAAGATCCTTCTCTATCACATCCCGCAGGTTGCCGGCGTTGGCCTCCCCGTGTCGCTGGTCGCCCGGTTGCGCGCGGCCTTCCCCGACACCGTCGTTGGCATCAAGGATTCCTCGGGTGACTGGGAGAATACGAAAGCGCTGTTCGGGATTGACGGGCTGACCGTCTATCCGGGTTCTGAACTGCCGTTGATGGAGGCGCTGGCGCTCGGCGGGCCAGGCTGCATTTCCGCAACCGCCAATCTCAACGCCGCCGATATTGCCAAGGTGATCGCGCTCGTCGATGCCGGCCATGAGGACGCGGCGCGCACGCTCCACGAAAAGGTCCGCGCCTATCGCCTCACCGTTGCCGACTACGGCCCGATCCCGGCGCAGAAACGCCTTCTGGCGCTCTCCAGCGGTGATGCGCGCTGGGCCGTTACCCGCCCGCCGCTCCTGCCGCTCGCCGAAGACAAGGCGAGTGAACTCGCCGAAAGGCTGGAAAAGCTCTGAGGCATAGGACGCCTTGTGGCGCGGGATGGTGGGTCTGGCCACCCGGCGTCAGCGCCGCACGCTCAGCATCCAGTTGAGGATGAGGCGCCAGTCGGTCATGCGGATCGGCGTGCCGTGGCTGCCGCTGTCGAACAGGACGAGCTTGATCGGATAGCCGGGCGAGGCGCGCCGGATCTTCTTGAAGAAGGTCTCCTGCGATTTCCACGGAATGTAGGGATCGAAGGTGCCGTGCCCGAGATAGATCGGGAAGCGCTTCCGGGGATTGCGGAAGGCGTCGGAGTAGAGGAACGCCTCGTCGTTGACGGAGCCGAGCAACATCATGCCGTCGATGAGGCCGGAAGCCTTCCGGTCCTTGGCGAGGTTCCAGCACAGGAGCCCGCCCATCGATCCGCAGGCGAGGATGATCCGCGCGTTCGGCGCCTTCTCGTCGACCATCTCCATCAGCGCCTTGATCTCGCGCGTGCCCTTCTTGTCGAAATCGCTGAAGTCGGGCGAGAGATAGAGGCCGCCGTTACGCGCCATCAGGTTCTTGATGCGGTTGAAGTTGCCGCCGAACATCCAGTCGTTGGCGCCCTGGTGGCGGTTGCCGCCGCGCCCGTGCAGATAGATCACCGCGACCCGCGTCGACGGGCCCGGATCGCCGACCGCGATGTAATGGATCGCCGAGCGGTCAAGGCGGAGCGTGCGGTCGTCCTGGAGCCGCTTGGGATAGAGCGAGACGTATTGCGGAAAGACCCGCCGCTCGTCGACCTCGTCGCGTTCGCGCAGGTCCCGCTCCTTGCTGTATTCGACGACCTTGAAGTCACCGCCGGCGGCCTCGTAGAGGACAGCCGGATAGGCAAAGAGCGCATCCTTGTAGGGTGCGAGCGCAGCCGCGCCGGCCGGCTCGGTAATGGCGGGCGCAAGAAGGGGAAGCATCGCCAGGAACGAGGCAAGGCGCGGGGCGAGGTATCGGACAAGCAAGAGCGGAGCGAAAAGCGGACCTTTGACGGCCACCGCCATCGTCCGCCGTTCGTCATGTGTCGTCGCTGATGCCATGGCCTGCGGCGTCTCCCCTCGCGAATCACCGTTCCGCCGACACCATAAAGTGCTGCGGCTTTTCCTCAAGCCGGGGGTGGCGTCGCCAGCCCTCCCGGCTGGATATCCTCCAGAGCATTTTCCACCGATCGCTTGTAGCGCACGGCGGGCGGGCGGACGCCATGGAGCAGAAGGGTACGCCTCAGCGCCGCCGTCGTGCCGGTGATGTAGAGCTTGACGCCGCTGTGTTCGGTCTTGCGGGCAATGCCGCCGATGGTGTTGGCGGCCGTGCTGTCCATGAACGGCACCAGAGAGAAGTCGAGCACCAGCGCGCGGTGCCGGTCGGCGATCCGGTCGAGGACCGAGCCGACGCTCGCCGCCGCGCCGAAAAAGAAGGCGCCGGAGATCCGGTAGACAACGACGTCGGGGTTGGAACTGATGCCCTCATCGAACGGCGCCCGGCCCTCCCTGGCACTGTCGGCGATATCGTCGAGGGCGAAGCTGCCGTGCTGTTCGAGCGCGATCGTCTTGGAAATCCGATGGATGAAGAGCACCGCGCCGAGAACGAAGCCAACGATGATCGCTTCGGTGAGGTCGCGGAAGATCGTCAAGAGGAACGTCACGGTGAAGACGACGGCCTCGCCGCGAGAGGCACGGAAGAGCACCGCGATGGCATTCCGCTCCACCATGTCCCAGGCGACGACGGCGAGGACGCCGGCAAGGCAGGCGAGCGGAATGGCGCTGGCCAGCGGCGCGGCGACGAGGATGAAGAGGAGGAGGAACAGAGCATGCACCATACCGGAGACGGGCCCGCGCGCGCCGGCGCGTACGTTCGTTGCGGTGCGCGCGATGGTGCCGGTGACGCAGATGCCGCCGAACAGCGCGGAGGCAATGTTGGCGCCGCCCTGCGCGACGAGTTCGCAGTTGGACCGGTGGCGCCGGCCGGTCATGCCGTCGGCGACGACGGCGGACAGGAGCGATTCGATTGCACCGAGGAGCGCAAAGGCGATGGCGTCGGGAAGGATCGCCTGCATCTTGGTCAGCGACAGCGTCGGCAGCGATGGCATCGGCAGGGAGCCGGCGATGCCGCCGAAGCGCGTGCCGATCGTCTCCACCGGCAGGGAGAACGCCGCGACGACAATCGAACTGGCGATGACGACGATCAGCATGCCCGGCCAATGGGGCCGGAAGCGCTTGACGGTGACGATGATGGCGATGGTTCCCAGTGCAATCGCCGCCGCCGAGGGGTTGAAGGTCGGCAGCGCCGCCCAGAGCGCCGGCGCCTTTTCGACGAGCGGTCCGGGCTCGGCGCCGGAAAGCGTGAGGCCGAAGAGATCCTTGACCTGGCTGGTGAAGATGATCACCGCGATCCCGGCCGTGAACCCGATGGTGACCGGATAGGGGATGTACTTGATGTAAGTTCCCAGCCTGAGGAAACCGATGGCGAGGAGGAAGATGCCGGCCATCGCCGTTGCCAGGATGAGGCCGTCGACGCCGTGCCGCTGTACTGTCAGCGAGACGAGAACGATGAAGGCGCCCGCCGGCCCGCCAATCTGGAACCGGCTGCCGCCGAGCGCGGAGACGACGAAGCCACCGATGATCGCGGTGATGAGGCCTTTGTCCGGCGTCGTGCCGGAGGCGATCGCAATCGCCATGGAAAGCGGCAACGCGACGACGGCAACCGTCAGCCCGGCGATCACGTCGGTCTTCAGATGGCCGAGGCCGTAGCCTTCGCGCAATACGGTGACAAGCTTCGGCGTGAAAAGTTCCGCGAAGCTCGGTTGCGGATCACCCCGTCCGGGGTGCGCCTGTGCGGTCATTGGGATCGTCTTTCGATGTCGGGAGCGGCCACGGTGGCGCGTGCGGGAATCTTCGTCAAGATGCAAGAATTGAAAATACTCTCAAAACGAGAATTTCGGAGAAGAGGCGTTTGAATTAAGCATCTTGGAGATTCCAGGTCAGGCCGTTGCCTCGAAGGCGCTGATGAGATGAAGCGGAGGGTGCCCCGGCGCGATCGCGATGATGTCGAAGCGCAGGACCTTGTCGACAAAGGCCGGATTGCGCGAGAGCCAGATGTCGGCGGCGCGCAGGATCCGCCGCTGTGCTGCCGGGCCGACCGCCTCGATCGCCGCATCGCGGGTGGCTCGCGCCTTGACCTCCACGAAGGCGATGGTGCCGCCGCGTCGGGCGACGAGGTCGATCTCCCCTGCCGACGATTTCCAGCGTCGGGCGAGGATACGATAGCCCTTGGCGCGCAACCACCAGGCGGCCATCGTTTCCGCCTTCAGGCCGAGCCGGTAGGCGGCCCGGCGCGCCTCCGGGGACCGCCGTGTCACTGTTCCTCCGCCTCCCCGCCGTCGGCCGTCTTCATGGCAAGAACGCGTTTGTAAAGCTCCCGCCGGTTAAGGCCCGTCGCCTTGGAAACCTCCGAGGCCGCGCCGCTCGGTCCGAGCCGGGTGAGCGCCTCGGTGAGTGCGGCGTCGACATCGATCTGCTTTGCCGGCCCACCGTCCGGCGGGCCGACGAGGATGACGATCTCGCCCTTCACGCTTTCGCCCGAAAACCGCTCTGCGAGATCGCCGAGCGGTGCCCTGACCACCGTTTCGAAGCGCTTCGTCAACTCGCGTGCGACGACGGCTGGTCGTTCCGGTCCAAGATCGGCCGCCATGTCGGCGAGCGTGGCGGCGAGCCTGTTGGGCGATTCGTAGAAAATCGCCGTCGCCTGCATTGCGCCGATCTCGGCGATGCGCCGATGCCGCGCGCCGCCCTTGGTTGGCAGGAACCCGGCAAAGACGAAGGTGTCACTGGGAAGACCGGCGACGACGAGAGCGGCCAGCGCGGCGCAGGCTCCGGGCAGAGGGATGACTGGCAGGCCGGCGGCGACCGCGTCGGTGACGAGACGGTAACCGGGATCGGAGACAAGCGGCGTTCCCGCATCGCTGACGAGCGCCACGATCTTGCCTTCCTGGAGCGCCGCCATGAGTCGCGGCCGCTGCCGTGCCGCGTTGTGCTCGTGATAGGCCGTCATCGCCGTGTGGATGCCGTAGCGGTCGAGGAGTCGCCGCGTCATGCGCGTGTCCTCGCAGGCGATGAGGTCGGCCGTGGCGAGCGTCTCGATGGCCCGCAGCGTGATGTCGCCGAGGTTGCCAATCGGTGTGGAGACCAGATAGAGCCCCGGATCGGGCCTGCGGGCTTCATGCGCATTGCCAAAGAGCACGAATCGGTTGTCCGTCGGGCTTGCGGAACTCTCAGGGCTTTCGGGGGGCTGGGGCGGCGCTTGGGTGGGGGTGTCGGGCATTGGACCTGCCATGATCGGTCTTCGGTGGGAGGCCGGCTGTCGGCAATGGCTCGGGAAGCGATCGACGTCGCCCGCATGCGAGCGATGTCGTGGTCATTGCGCAGCCGTGTTTCTGGCGTTAACCATATTGAAAAATATCGCCGGCGACCATCGGGCAGACAAGCGGCACTGTGCCGTATTACTTTGACACCTGCGCGATCCGGCGTCAGACAGGGCGCCGGGGGTGATATGGTTAAGTAGCCGGGCAAGTCTTGGTGCGGCCAGCGGGAGGCTCACGTGTTGGGTTCGACTATCAAATGGATGTGGCGGCGCGGCCGGATGGCGGCGTCGGCATCGGCGTTTCTGGCCGCGGCGCTGCTTTCCGGCTGCGGCGGAACGAATTCCGGGCCGATGTTCCCTGGCTTCGGCTCGCAGCCGACCGGACCGGGTGGTCCGTCTCAGGCCGCGACCGGCGAGATCATCGGGACCGGCTCTGTCCGCGTCGCGCTGTTGTTGCCGGAATCGGCCGGCGGGCAGGCCGGAGCCGTTGCGCCGATCTTCAAGAACGCCGCCCGCATGGCGGTGACCGATTTTCCCAACGGCGACGTTCAGCTTCTCGTCAAGGATACCGGTGGCTCGGCCGAGGGCGCGCGGATCGCGGCCCAGGCGGCGGTCGCGCAGGGCGCTGAACTGATCATCGGCCCGGTGTTCGCCCCGGCGGTGACGGGCGCGGCAAGCGTCGCCCGCCCGTCCGGCGTGCCGATCATCGCCTTCTCCAGCGATGCTAGCGTCGCCGGCAAGGGTGTCTATCTCCTCTCCTTCCTGCCGCGCAACGACGTGCGCCGGATCGTCAGCTTCGCCGTATCCAAGGGCAAGCGGTCGTTTGCCGCGATCTTGCCGAATACGCCCTATGGCGGCGTCGTAGAGGCGGCCTTCCGCGAATACGCCGGCCGCAGCGGCGCGCGCATCCTGACCATCGAGCGCTATGAGGGCACCGAGGCCGACATCAAGGCCAAGGCCGAGGCAATTGCCCGCCTGGGCAAGTCGATCGATGCCGTCTTCATGCCGGATGCCGGCGCGGCGCCGGGCATCATCGCCAAGACGCTTGTCACCAACGGCGTGAACCCGCAGGAGGTTCGCTTCCTCGGCACAGGGCAGTGGAACAGCCCGGCGATCCTCAACAACCCGAGCCTTGCCGGTGCCTGGTTCCCCGGACCCTCCAACAAGGACTTTCCGGGCTTTGCCAGTCGCTATGCCAGCCAGTTCGGCTCGCAGCCGCCGCGCAACGCCACGCTCGCCTATGACGCGGCCATCCTGTCGCTCGGTCTGGTGCGCAGTGCCGGCGCGCGCCGCTTTTCCGAGCAGGTGCTGACCAATTCCGATGGCTTCCTTGGCATCGACGGTATCTTCCGGCTGCGGCCCAACGGCACCAATCAGCGGGGTCTGGCGATCTACGAGGTTGGGTCTGGGACCGCGCGCCTGGTCGAGCCCGCACCGCGTTCGTTCGCGGGCTTCTGATCTGCGATGGGCTCGCCCGCGGTTGCCTCGTCCCCGTCTTCGTCTCCGTCTTCGTCCCCGGCTTCGTCTCTATCGGGCCGACGGATCCTCCTGATCGTCGGCGGAGGCATCGCTGCCTACAAGGCGCTTGATCTCGTTCGCCGGCTGCGCGAGCGCGGTGCGTCGGTGCGCGCGGCAATGACCCGCGCGGCGAAGGAATTTGTCACCCCGCTCTCGCTTGGCGCGCTCACCGGCGACACGGTCTATGATGATCTGTTTGACCTGACCGACGAGGCGGAGATGGGTCACATCCAGCTCTCCCGTGCCGCCGATCTGCTCGTCGTCGCCCCGGCAACAGCCAATCTCCTTGCCCGCATGGCGTCGGGCATCGCCGACGAGCTGGCCACGACGCTCCTTCTTGCCACCGACAAGCCCGTTCTCGTCGCCCCGGCGATGAACGTGCGCATGTGGCAGCATCCGGCAACGCGGCGCAACGCGTCGCAGCTTGCCCGGGACGGCGTTCTTTTCGTCGGTCCGAACGAGGGCGACATGGCCTGCGGCGAGTTCGGGCCGGGCCGCATGGCCGAGCCGCTGGAAATCGTCGCCGCGATCGAGGCGGCACTCCTGCCGGCGGACCGTCCCTTGAAAGGCCGGCACGTCCTTGTCACCTCCGGTCCGACGCATGAGCCGATCGATCCGGTGCGCTATCTCGCCAACCGGTCGTCGGGAAAGCAGGGCCACGCGATCGCCGCCGCCGCCGCCAAGGCCGGCGCCGAGGTGACGCTCGTCTCCGGCCCGGTGGCGCTCGCCGACCCCCCCGGTGTAACGACCGTGCACGTGGAGACGGCGCGCGAGATGCTGGCTGCCGTCGATGGCGCGCTCCCCGCCGACGTCGCGATTTTCGCCGCCGCCGTTGCCGACTGGCGCGTCGACGAAACCCGCGGCGGCAAGATCAAGAAGGCACAGGGCGCCGCCGTGCCGAGCTTTGCCCTTGTGGAAAACCCCGACATCCTCGCCACCGTTGGCCATCTCGGCGACAGGCGTCCCGGTCTCGTCGTCGGTTTTGCCGCCGAGACCGACGATCTCGTCGCCAACGCGCAAGGCAAATTGCAGCGCAAGGGCGCCGACTGGATTGTTGCCAATGACGTCTCGCCCGAGACCGGCGTCATGGGTGGCGACCGGAACACCGTCCGCCTCGTCACCGGCGATGGCGTCGAGGATTGGCCGACACTGTCGAAGGGCGAGACGGCAGAGCGCCTCGTTGCCCGTATTGCCCAATGGCTGGAAGGAAACTCCGAGCGTGCCTGAGACCCGCCCGCCCCATCCCGGCCCTTCTGATCCGCGCGTGACCGTCGCGGTCAGCCGTCTTGCCCACGGCGAGGGGCTGGATCTGCCCGCCTATCAGACGGCCGATGCCGCCGGCCTCGACCTGGTCGCTGCGCTTGCCGACGACGACCCGGTGACGCTCGCCCCCGGCGCGCGGGCGCTGGTGCCGACCGGGCTGGCGATCGCCCTGCCGGCCGGAACCGAGGCGCAGGTGCGGCCGCGCTCCGGGCTGGCGCTGAAAGCGGGAGTCACGGTCCTCAACGCGCCCGGCACCATCGACGCCGACTATCGCGGCGAGGTGAAGGTCCTGCTCGTTAATCTCGGAGGAGAATCGGCAACGATCCGGCGCGGAGACCGCATCGCCCAGATGGTGATCGCGCCGGTTCTGCAGGCCGATCTCGCCCTTGTTGCTGAGCTTCCGGATACAGCGCGTGGTGCCGGTGGCTTCGGCTCGACGGGCGGGCGCTAAGCGGCCCTTCTGCGCCCCGTTTCGGCCTCGTTCCGGCTGTCGCCTCATCGCCGGCAATGCCCCCCTCGCGGTGTCCCGGTAAGGGGAATGAATTTCTTTCCGCAGTGCACAATATTCTGCGTACTGGAAGATTGTTCTATCAATCATCCAATAGTTGGTAAACGAATCCGGCCTTTTCCGAAATCCGGCTCTTTCCGCGGCTCGAAACCGGACCCACGGGATCCTACATTGGGGACAACGTGAACGGTCGGGGGATGTGCCCCGTGGCCGCAAGTCCACCGGGGTCGAGACCCCGCTTCGAAGGAGGCCTTCATGACCAAGAGTGCAGCCGGATCGCTTTCCCCGGCCGACCTCGGCGACGCCCGTCCGCGCGGCCGAGGACGCGTCTACGAATCCATCACCGACACGATCGGCGACACGCCCCTCGTCAAGCTCGGCCGCCTCGCCGAGCGCCATGGCGTCAATGCGACGATCCTCGCCAAGCTGGAGTTTTTCAATCCGATCGCCAGTGTGAAGGACCGCATCGGCGTTGCCATGCTCGATGCGCTGGAGGCGGAGGGTCGCATCACGCCGGGCAAGACAACGCTCATCGAGCCGACCTCGGGCAACACCGGCATCGGCCTTGCTTTCGCCGCTGCCGCGCGCGGCTATCGTCTCATTCTGGTGATGCCGGAAACGATGTCCGTGGAGCGCCGCAAGATGGTGCGGCTGCTTGGCGCCGAGTTGCGGTTGACCGAAGGCCCCAAGGGCATGAAGGGTGCGGTTGCCACGGCCGAACAGATGGTCAAGGAAATTCCCGATGCGGTGATGCCGCAGCAGTTCGAGAATCCGGCCAACCCGGCGATCCACCGGGCGACGACGGCGCAAGAGATCTGGACCGATACCAACGGCGACGTCGACATCTTCGTGTCTGGCGTCGGTACTGGCGGCACCATTACCGGCGTTGGCCAGGTTCTGAAGGCGAAGAAGCCCGGTGTGAAGATCGTCGCCGTGGAGCCCGAGGCCAGTCCGGTTCTGTCCGGCGGCGAACCCGGCCCGCACAAGATCCAGGGTATCGGCGCGGGTTTCGTTCCGGGCGTTCTTGACCGTGACGTCATCGATGAGGTCGAACAGGTCAGCAACGATGACGCCTTCACCTTCGCTCGTGAGGTCGCGGAGGTCGAGGGCCTGCCGGTCGGCATTTCGTCCGGCGCGGCGCTTGCCGCCGCGCTCAGGATCGGCAAGCGGCCTGAAAACGCCGGCAAGACCATCGTCGTGATCATCCCGTCGTTCGCCGAGCGCTACCTCTCCACCCCGCTCTTCGACGGTCTGGAGACGTAAGGGGCAGGGCGTTTCCGTCCGGGGTCCCCGTGGGGAAATTCGTTCGCAAGATATGGAAAGCCGGCGGCACCAATCAGCGGTGTCGCCGGCCTTTTGCTGCCGAACCGCGATGCGATCGGGCTCTAGCGCTTGCGTTCGCTATCGTTCGGGGCGTCCCAGTCGCCACGTGTCCACAGCGCCGAAAGGCCCTCGCGATAGGTAGGATAGATCGGCTTCCAGCCCAGTTCGCACCGCGCCTTGGCATTGGTCACCACCCGGGTGTCGCCGTAGAAGCTGCGCGCCATGGGGGAGAGGTCGGCAGTCTCGAACGGTTCCTCCGGCGGCGGCTCAACGCCCATCAGTTTCGCACCGTAGGTGACGACGTCTTGTGGCGGGGCGGCTTCGTTGTCGGTGCCGTTGAAGACACCGCCGCGCAGCCGCGTCGCGATGGCCTCGACGAGCCCGGCGATGTCGTCCACATGAATGCGGTTGAAGACCTGGCCCGGTTTCACCAGCCGGCGCGCGGTACCGTGCTTCAGACGGGTGAGAACGTTGTGGCCGGGGCCATAAATCCCGGCGAGTCGGAGAAGCGCGACCGGAACGCCGGCCTCCTTGCCGAACGCCGTCCACGCCCGTTCCGCCTCGAGACGACGCTTCCCCCGGTCGGTCGTCGGCCGGCAATCCGCCGTCTCGTCGATTTCCGCGCCGCCGTGGTTGCCATAGACACCGATCGTGGAGAGATAGCCGATCCAGCGCAGTTTGCGGGCCTTGTTCAGGGCATCACCGCACAGACGGAGGACCGGATCGCCATCCTTGTCCGGCGGGATGGAAACGAGCAGGTGGGTCGTCTCGGTGAGTGCTGCCTCCATGCCGTTGTCCGGAATTGCCTTCGCCGCGCCGTCGAAGAGAAACGGCGTGACGCCGCGCGCCTCGATCGCCTTTGCCTTCTCCGGGCTGCGCGTCGTGCCGCAGATGGCGCCGAAGTCGCGCTTCATCCTCTGGGCCGTCGCTTGGGCAGAGTTGCCGAAGCCGAAGATGAACAGGCGATCGGTAGTCATGGGCACGTCTCCTCGTTCCTTGGTAGTTACGGTTGCAAGTGGGAGGAAAAGGCAGTCTCGACAAGGCCGTTGCGCCACTCTTCACGCACGTCAGTGACTTTTTCACGCACAGCCCGCCCGGCCGCGAGCGTTGCGAAACGCTCTGCCGTCATGAGGCGGGAGAGGGCCCAGATCGCCGCGCCGCGAACCAGCGCGGACGGATCGTCGACAAGGGCAACCGCCGCGTCGATGAGACCAGCATCACCCGAATTGCCGATGGCCACAAGCACGTTTCGCACGAACCGGTCACGGCCGATGCGTTTGATTGGCGAGACGGAAAAGAAGTTGCGGAAACCCGCGTCGTCGAGCCTTGCAAGGTCGGCGAGGGCCGGCCGTTCCAGGTCGGCGCGAGCGGTGAGCTTGGCCTCGCGCGCGGTGCTGGCGAACTTGTTCCACGGACAGACGGCGAGGCAGTCGTCGCAGCCGTAGATCCGGTTGCCGATCAGCGGGCGCAGCGCGCGCGGGATCGGTTCCTTCAGTTCGATCGTCAGATAGGAGATGCAGCGCCTGGCGTCGAGCCGGTAAGGCGCGGGGAAGGCGCCGGTCGGGCAGGCGTCGAGGCAGCGCCGGCAGCCGCCGCAATGGTCGGTTTCGGGCGCGTCGGGCGGGATCTCCGTATCGAGGAAGATCTCCGCCAGGAACAGCCAGGAGCCGAAATCGCGCGAGACGAGGTTGCTGTGTTTGCCCTGCCAGCCGATGCCGGCGCGTTGGGCGAGCGGCTTTTCCATCACCGGCGCGGTGTCGACGAAAACCTTCACGTCGCAGGAAAGCGTCGAGGCCAGCCAACCGGCGATCTGCTTCAGCCGGCCCTTGATGACGTCATGGTAGTCGCGGTGGCGGGCATAGACGGAAATCGCGCCGCGCTCCGTCTCGTCGAGAAGCGCCAGCGGGTCGGACGACGGTCCGTAGTTCATGGCGAGGACGACGACGGAGCGCGCGTCGGGCCAGAGCGCCTTGGGGCTTCGGCGTCGGTCGGCGGTTGTCGCCATCCACGTCATGGTGCCGTGAAACCCAGCCTGAAGGAAGGCGTCGAGCCGCGCGCCGATGTTGTCCGGCCGCTCCGCCGAGGCGACGCGGCACAGGTCGAAGCCGTAGGAGGCCGCCTTTTCCCTGAGGCGGGCTTTGAGGGCCGCGTCGTCGCGGAGGCTTGGTCGGGATCGCGCGCTCATCGCCCGATCCTTACGTGGACGCCGGTCAGAAATCCAGATCGCTGTAGGTGCGCGACGGCGGCATGCCGCGAACGGTTTCGGAAAGCAGCGGGCGGAAACTCGGTCGAGACTTCAGCCGGGCGTACCAGGCGCGGGCGTGCTGGTCATCGTCCCAGGGCACTTCGCCGAGATAGTCGGCACAGGACAGCGCCGCCGCCGCCGCGAGATCGGCGAAGGAGAGCCGCTCGCCGGCAAGCCAGTTCCGGGTCGAGGCGAGATAGCCGATATAGTGGAGGTGCGGGCGGATGTTGGCCCGCGCCGCCCTCAGCACCGAGGATTCCGGTGCGCCGCCGCCGAGTGCCGCCGGCATTTCCTGCTTGAATACCTTTTCGTGGATCAGCGGATAGGTGACTTCCTCTTCCATCTTGTCGAGGAACCAGTCGACCAGCCGCCGCATCTCAGCCCGTTTCTCCGGGTGGTCCGGCATAAGCCGCTTCTCGCCGACGGCATAGCCGCGCGTTTCGTCGAGATATTCCATCACCACCCGGCTGCCGATGATCGGCGGCCCGTGGTTTTCCACCGCGACCGGAACGGTGCCGGCCGGATTCATCAGCAGGAAGTCCTGCCGCCGCTCCCAGGGGCGCTCGACGATGAGATCGGCCTTGATGGCGTATTCGCCGAAGCAGAGGCGGGCAAAGCGCGAGGCGGTCGAGAACGGGTGATGAAAAAGGGTCAGCATGCAGAACGTCACCAGAGCGCGCGGGGCGCGCGGATTTTTATGGCGGGCGGAGTGCCCGGAAACGGCCCACGGGCCGCTACCGGCCCCATATAGGCCGCGCCGGCCCGCCGCTCAACTCGATTGTCGGTAACGATCGTTCGTCCAGATTGGTTCCCCCGCCGCGCGCACCATGGCAGGCGGGCTCTCTCAGCCCTTCACGCCGGGCAGCCAGCCGTACATGAAGGCAAAAAGGGCCGCAGCGAGGAGGAGCCGGTAGATGACGAAGGGGACGAAGCTGATTCGCTTGACCAGCGCCATCAGGAAGGCAATCGCCACAATGGCGGAAAAAAACGTCAGCACGGCCGCCAGGCCCGCCCCGTCGGGAATCGTCTCCCCGGTTTCGAAGGCTTCCAGCAGGGTCAGGCTCCCCGCTGCCGCGATTGCCGGAATGCCGAGGAGGAAGGAGAAACGGGCCGCCTCGGCGCGTTGGAACCCGAGCGCGCGCGCGGCCGTCATGGTGATGCCGGAGCGGCTGGTTCCGGGAATCAGCGCCAGCGCCTGGGCAAAGCCGATGATCAGCGCCGGCGACAGCGTCATGTCGGCCATTGCCTTGATGCGCTTGCCGTAGCGGTCGGCGATGTACATCAGGATGCTGTAGATCACCGCGTTCCAGGCGACGATCTCCACGCCGCGGATGCGGTCCAGCATGCCGGTCAGCTTCAGCACGAGGCCGAAGGCAAGGGCGGGTATGGTCGCCAGCACAATGTAGATTGCCATCTTCGCCGCCGGTGTCCAGCGGCCGGAGACGGCGTCGCGGGCGCCGCCAAGGAGCATCAGCACGTCACGCCAGAAATAAACCAGGATCGCGGCGAGCGATCCCATGTGCACCATCACATCGGTGAAAACGCCCTGGTCCGGCCAGCCGGTGAGGGCGGGAATGAGGATCAGGTGACCGGAGGATGAAATCGGCAGGAATTCCGTCAGTCCCTGCACCACGGCAAGAACGATGATCTGCTCGAGAGACATCAACTACCCTCTGTTATTCCGATTCTGGGATGATTCGCGGAAGTGACGTGACGGTAATGAGCGTCTATATCGGAGCAATAAGGCAGAGAAAAGAAGAAACACGCCGGCGAGCTGGTGTCGTCGGCGTGTGACTTGGAAGAGATTTTGAAAAGACCGGGCCGCTCAGGCGGGCGAGCGGTCGCGCGTGAACTGTCCCTGCGGGCGGAAACGCTCCAGATAGAGCGGCAGGATCGCCGCCATCGTGTGCGGCTCGATACCGAGGCCGTGGAGCGTGCGCCCATCCGCCATTGCTTCCTTGGAGACGATGTTGTGCTCCTTAAGCATGTCGACCTGGTCGACGGTCAGCGGTGGCTTGGGCAGCCATTGCACGAACCGGGCCTGGAAACGGGCGAGACCGAAGGGAAGCGGCAGGATCATCCGCTTGCGGTTGATGATGGTGAGCATCTGCTCGATGCACTGACGGAAGGTCTTCACCTCCGGCCCGCCGAGCTCGTAGACCATGCCGGCCTTGAGGTTGCCCTCGATGCCGCGTGCCGCGACCTCGGCGACATCGCCGACGAAAACCGGCTGGAAGAGCGTTTCCGCGCCGACGAGCGGCAGCACCGGCGTGAGAAGCGACATCGCGCCAAACCGGTTGAAGAAGTCATCCTCAGGGCCGAAGATGATCGAGGGCCGCAGGATGACTGCCTCGGGGAATGCTTCGCGCACGCCCGCTTCGCCCGCCGCCTTGGAGCGGGCATAGGCGGCCGGGGAATCCTCGCTGGCGCCGATTGCGGAAATATGGACGAGGGAGGCAACACCGGCGGCCTTGGCCGCCTCGGCGATCGCCTTGGCGCCCTTGGCGTGCAGCGAATCGAACCGCTGCTTGCCGCCCTCCGCGAGGATGCCCACGGCGTTGATGACAGCGTCCGATCCGGCAATGGCGCGATCGATGGATGCGCGGTCGCGCAGGTTCGCCTGTACCGGCATGATCTGTCCGACGGTGCCGATTGGCTGCAGGAAGAAAGCCAGATCGGGGCGGCGAACCGCCACCCGGATGCGCCAGCCCCGTTTCGCCAGCGCCCGAACGATATGCCGGCCGACGAAACCGGAGCCGCCAAAGATCGTGACAAGCTTGCCGCCTTGAAGTTGCGTCATGGCGATGTGCTCCGTGAAGGAAAAACTCTTCGTTCTCGTGCGGCCGGGACGCCGCCCTTGCGCTGTTCTTAGCCCTTTGGCGCGCGCGTGTACAGGTCGCGCGCGAGCGAAGAATGGCGTTTGCCGTTTTCCCGTCATCGAGGTGATTGACAAGACTGCGACGCCGCCGTAAACGTCTCGGCCATTGCCCAGGTGGCGGAACTGGTAGACGCGCAGGTTTCAGGTACCTGTGCCTTAACGGGCGTGGAGGTTCGAGTCCTCTCCTGGGCACCATATGAAGGCTTCGGTCGGACCGGACCTTCATGATTCGCCGCATGCATCTGAACCGGCCTTTCCGGTGACCCCGCGGTGTTCCCGCCGGAGCGCGGCGGCAGCGTCGTCGCTCCCGTTTCGGGATGCGTGGGGCGTATGCGGCGGCAAGAGCCGGTGCGGCGGAGTGTTCCCAATCAGGACATCCTCCCTGCACTGATCACGCCACCGCTGATCCGGGCAGGCTGCCATGACGATCCGCCTTCACAAGGGCGACCTTGACGATCTGTCCCGTTACGGCGGTTCCGTCGCCATCGATACCGAAACCCTCGGCCTCAATCCCCATCGCGACCGTCTTTGCGTCGTCCAGCTTTCGCCGGGCGATGGCACCGCCGATGTGGTGCAGATCGCGCGCGGCCAGACTGAGGCGCCGAATCTTGTCCGCCTTTTGAGCGATCCCGACCGCACCAAGATCTTTCATTTCGCGCGCTTCGACGTCGCCGTTCTGTTGAAGACCTTCGGTGTCGAGACCCGGCCGGTGTTCTGCACCAAGATCGCCTCGCGCCTGGTGCGGACCTATACCGATCGGCACGGCCTGAAGGACGTGACCCGCGAACTCCTTGGTGTCGATCTGTCCAAGCAGCAGCAGAGCTCGGACTGGGCGGCCGAAACGCTGAGCGACGCCCAGCTCGCCTACGCCGCTTCCGACGTTCTTCACCTTCATGCCCTGAAGGCGCGGCTGGAGACGATGCTTGCGCGCGAAGGGCGGACCGAGCTTGCCGATGCCTGCTTCTCGTTCCTGCCGACACGCGCCAGGCTTGATCTCGCCGGCTGGTCGAACGAGGATATTTTCGCTCATTCCTGAGTGAATCCGGGCGGCGCTCATTTCCCGCAGCGTCGCTTTCCCGGCGTCCCACCCCTTGGGATTTCGCCCGGATGCATCATATTGTCCGTGAAGATCCGCCGCGTTCCGTGCCATTGAGGGGAGGGTGGTGTTTGAATGAGTGATCGCAACGCCGGCTTTCTACCGGCTCGACCTCCGGTCGAGCGAGCTGCCGGCGAGGATCGTTGGAAAGGACAACGCCCAAGTGAACGCGGATGTGGCGATGACGGCTGATGCGCGCGCCAGGCGTGCGGCGGACGAGGCTCGCCGTCGGGAAATCGCGCGCGCCGCCGCCGCCCGTCACAGCCGCCGGGTGCGCCGTCTGAAGATCCTGCTTCCTGTTTCCGGCGCCGTCATTGTTGCTGGCATCGGCCTGACGATGCTCGTATCGGCGCTGACACCGGGGTTTGACCTCGGCAGCGTTCAGCTCTCGAGCGACGGCATCGTCATGGACAATCCGCACATCTCCGGCCATGACGCGAAGAACCGGTCCTACGAGGTGACCGCCGACCGCGCCGTGCAGAGCATCACCGACCCGAAACAGGTCAAGCTGGAAAACATCTCCGCCCGCATCAATCTCGGCGATGGCGCCTGGGCGGCATTCACCGCCGGTACCGGCCGCTACAATGGCAACAACGAGCATCTTTCGCTCGATGACCGGATCGCGGTTGAAACGAGCGACGGCTATCACGCGACGCTGAAGGCGGCCGAGATCGATCTGCGTGGCGGAACCATCTCAAGCGATACGCCGATCGTGTTTTCCTCCCGGGAGGCCACCATCAAGGCCGGAACGCTCGCCGTTGACGAGAACGGACGGGCGATCGTCTTCAGCGACGGTGTGACCATGACGATCAATCCTGGCGCCTTCCCGCGCTCTAGCGGCGCGGTCGAAGTGCCGGCCGGGGCGCCTGCCGCCGCCGATCCTCTCGCCATCAGTCCCTCAGCCGATCCCTCCGGCATCGAGCCCAAGGAGCAACCATGACCGAGACCCAGTCTTTCCGCGTTCGCAATGCGGTTCGCGCCCTTTGTGTCGGGCTTGCCCTGATGGTCGCCGGGACCGCCGGGTCGCAGGCGCAGACGTTTCAGGAATCATTCGCCGGGCTCGGCGCCAACGCCAAGGATCCGATCCAGATCGAGGCCGACGAGCTGGAGGTGCGCGACAAGGAGAATGTCGCCATCCTCAAGGGCAACGTCAACGTGCGACAAAAGAACGCGGTGCTGAAGGCGCAGACGATCCGCGTCTACTACGAAGGCCGCCCTGGCACGCAGAATCAGGACATTTCCCGGCTCGTCGCGGGAGGGCGGGTTGTCGTCACCTCCGGCGACCAGACGGCGACCGGTGACGCCGCTGAATTCGACATGCGGGCGCAAAAGCTCATCATGACGGGCCACGAGGTGGTGCTGTCCAAGGGTAACAATGTGGTCACTGGCCAGCGGCTCGAAATCGATCTGAAGACAGGCGAGGCGAAATTCCGTGGCAAGTCCCGCGTTCGCATGCTGATCGAGCCGAAAAGCCTGCAGCAGAAGAACTGACCGCCCATGCACCAGGATGCGCGCTGGTGCCCGGTTTCTAGCGCGGTTTGTCCGGCCAAAAGGGGGCGACCGGCGCTCGACACAATGCCCGGCGGGCGCTATCACCTGTGTCCGTCTGAACCCGCGCCGGGAAAAGCCTCTTGAAGCTTCGCTCACTCATTTCACGCTCGACCGGACTGAAGGCATTCGGATCCGGACGCTCAGCGACTGCCACTCCGTCCGCTGCCGGGTGGACCGGACAGGATGATCGCGCGGACAACCTTCTCGCCGTGCGCACGATCGCCAAGAGCTACGGCCGTCGGCAGGTGGTGCGTGACGTCAGCCTGTCCCTGCGCCGCGGCGAAGCGGTTGGCCTTCTCGGCCCGAACGGCGCCGGCAAGACCACCGTCTTCTATATGATCATCGGGCTCATCCGCCCCGATCACGGCGCAATCGAACTCGACAGTTTCGAAATCACGCGTCTGCCGATGTACCGGCGTGCGCGCCTCGGCATCGGCTACCTGCCTCAGGAAGCGTCCATTTTTCGCGGTCTCACCGTGGAGCAGAACATCCTCGGTGTGCTGGAGGTCGTGGAGCCGGATCGCGACCGCCGCCGCGAGGACCTCGATTCGCTCATCGAGGAATTCGGCCTCAATCACATCCGGTCGTCGCCGGCTATTGCCCTGTCGGGCGGCGAGCGGCGGCGCGTGGAAATCGCCCGCGCGCTGGCGAGCCGGCCGTCCTTCATGCTGCTCGACGAGCCGTTTGCCGGCATCGATCCGATCGCCGTCGGCGATATCCAGGCGCTGGTGCGCCATTTGACGCGGCGCGGAATCGGTGTGCTGATCACCGATCACAATGTTCGCGAGACCCTCGGTCTCATCGATCGGGCCTACATCATCGCCGGTGGAGAAGTCCTGACCGAGGGGCAGCCTGACGAGATCGTATCCAATCCGGATGTGCGCCGCCTTTATCTTGGCGAACGATTTACCCTTTGATCGGATTGATGTGCTAGGCTACAAGCAAGAAATGGACCAATTGTCCCGGGATTCTTGCGGAAACCATGGCACTGTCGCCGAAAATAGAGCTGAGAGCGACCCAATCGCTCGTCATGACGCCGCAATTGATGCAGGCGATCAAGCTCTTGCAGCTGTCGAACCTTGATCTCACAGCTTATGTCGAAGCCGAACTCGAGCGCAATCCTCTTCTCGAACGCGAAGATGAGGCGTCCGATTCCTCTGGCGACGGAAATGAGCGCGGCGCTGGCGAGGCGGGTGACGACCGCCGCGGCGGCGCCGAGGTCGGCGAGAGCGAACGGGATGGAGAGCGGGCGGCAGACGACCGGACGGGAGACCGAGACGAGGCGGATAACATCGGCGGTGCCGACTCTGTTTCCGACGTTCTCGACGAGGGAGCGGCGGCGAGCGCCGATCTCGATGCCGACCTCGCCGAAGTCTATCCCGACGACCCCCTGTTGGTGGCGGATCCGGGCGGGCTCGCGGGCGATCCCTGGATGTCGGCGGGCGGGCGCGGGCCGCTTTCGGGCGAGGACTACGATCTCGAAGCCTTCGCGGCCTCGGACGTTTCGCTGCGCGATTATCTCGCCGAACAGCTCGTCGTCGCGACGGCGGACCCGGTTCGCCGGCTGATCGGGCACTTCCTCATCGACAGCCTCGACGAGGCAGGCTATCTGCGCATCGATCTGGAAACGGTGGCGGAGCGGCTCGATGCACCGCTTTCCGAGGTCGAGGCCGGTCTTGCTATCGTGCAGGGCTTCGATCCGGTCGGCATCGCGGCGCGTGATCTGGCCGAATGTCTGGCGCTGCAACTGGCGGCGAAGGACCGGTTCGATCCGGCCATGCGCGCCATGATCGCCAATCTGCCGCTTCTCGCTCGTCGCGACTTCCCGGCCCTGAAACGCGTTTGCGGCGTGGAAGAGGACGATCTCGTCGATATGATCGCCGAGGTCCGCGCCCTCGACCCCAAGCCCGGCAACGCCTTCGGCTCCTCGGTCCTGCAGCCGGTCGTGCCGGATGTCTTCGTGCGCCCCGACAATTCCGGCGGCTGGCGGGTGGATCTCAACGCCGAGACGCTGCCGAGAGTGCTTCTGAGCCGGACCTATTCCACGACCGTCTCCGGACGCGTCGCTGATCCGGAAACGAAGGCCTATCTGAACGAATGCATGCAGACCGCTAACTGGCTGATCAAGAGCCTCGATCAGCGCGCCCGCACGATCCTGAAGGTCGCCACCGAGATCGTGCGCCAGCAGGATGCGTTCCTCCTCTATGGCGTCCGCCATCTTCGCCCGCTGAACCTGCGCACCGTTGCCGAGGCGATCGGCATGCACGAATCCACCGTCAGCCGCGTCACCTCCAACAAGTATATGGCCACGACGCGCGGGGTGTTCGAACTGAAATACTTCTTCACCGCCGCCATCGCCTCGTCCGAAGGGGGGGATGCCCATTCCGCCGAGGCCGTCCGCCATCGCATCCGCCAGCTCATCGATGCGGAAAAACCCGATGCGATCCTCTCCGACGATACGATCGTGGCGATGTTGAAGGAATCCGGAATTGATATTGCCCGCAGGACCGTGGCGAAATATCGTGAGGCCATGCGCATCCCGTCCTCGGTGCAACGAAGACGGGAAAAGCGTTCGTTGACGGGTGCTTAGCACGACTGCGCGGATTCGCCGGCAAACCGCCCGGTACGCGGTCGTTGACTTAATGCGCCCGGAGCCGTAGAAGACCGCCCGCAATCAGATTTGGCCGGCGATGGCCGGGCCTCAGGTGTGAAGTGCACCAAATCTCCGCCGGATGTCGGCTCGTTGCAAGAGATACGGCCGAGCAGAAGCGGACAGATTTTCAGAGGATTTCATGACAGTTACGATCTCGGGCAAGAATGTTGAAGTCGACGCCAAGCTGCGTTCGCATGTCGAGGCGCGCGTGGCTGAGGCGGTCACGAAATACTTCGACGGCGGCTACAAGTGCCAGGTCGTCTTTGACAAGGAAGGCCCGCGCTACCGTGCCGACTGCACCGTGCATCTCGACACTGGTATCGTGCTGCAGGCCTCCGGCACCGGCCAGGAAGTGCTGTTCGGATTCGAGCAGGCCGCCGATCGCATCGAAAAGCGTTTGCGCCGCTACAAGCGCAAGCTGAAGGATCACTACGTCGGTCAGGGAATCAGCAAGGAAGAGGCGGCATCCGCCACCTACACCGTGTTTGCGACCGCCGAGGAAGACGAGGAACTCGAGGCCGATGCCGCGCCCGTCGTGGTGGCGGAGACCTCGCGGCCGGTCAAGACCATGACCGTCAGCATGGCTGTCATGCAACTCGAACTCGTCGATGCGCCCGTCGTGGTGTTCCGCAATGCCGGTCACGGCGGCGTCAATGTCGTCTATCGCCGGTCCGACGGTAATGTCGGCTGGGTTGACCCCGCCCTTGACGGCGCGTCCAAATAGTCGCTTTCCGACTGCGTGATTGAACGGCGACCGGGTCAGCAATGGCCGGGTGCAGGAACAAAGCGGACGAAAGCTATGGATCTCAGCGATCTCCTGAGCCCGGAATCCATTGTTCCGTCGCTCAAGGTGAATTCCAAGAAGCAGGCTCTTCAGGAGCTCGCCGCTCGTGCCGCGCGTTTGACAGAAATGCCAGAGCGCGACGTCTTCGACACACTTCTCCAGCGCGAACGGCTCGGCTCGACCGGGGTTGGCTCCGGCATTGCCATTCCTCATGGCAAGCTGCCAACCCTGACCCGGCTTGCCGGTGTCTTCGCTCGTCTCGACCGGCCGATCGATTTCGAATCGCTCGATGATCAGCCCGTCGACCTGGTTTTTCTGCTTCTTGCGCCCGAGGGCGCGGGGGCCGACCACCTGAAGGCGCTGTCGCGGATAGCCCGCGTGCTGCGTGACGGCGCGACGGCGACCAAGCTGCGTGCCACCAATGACGCGGCGGCGCTCTATGCGCTCCTGACGCAGCCGCAGGCTTCGAACGCCGCCTGAAGTTCCATCTGACTGAAATTCCATCCGACGCTTCGCCCGCCCGAAATATCGTCTGGGAAGAGAGCGATCATACCGCCGGAGCGGCCGGCAGCAGACAAACAAGCGGTAAACAAAAAACGGCTCGACATCCTTGGGAGGGGTGTCGAGCCGTCTTGTTAGCGACCCACGAGCAGGGAGCGCACCCCATCCGGATCGGGAAGCTCCGGAATGGGGGGCCGGAAAGTGGGGCGCACCGGTAAAGGCGCCCCCGGCCCGTGAGAAGGGGGCCGGACGACCACGTTGCGGGAGGCGGTCGTCCGGCCGTGCGCCCGGTACTTCGCATCGGATGCCCCCAATTGGCGCGAGCGAGGTGTACCGGGTAGCGGGGCAAACAACACTTCGCAAACCGTGTGCCAAAATCGGGCTCTTTGATTTTGCTGATGAATTTTCCGTTCGTTCGTGGCCATACGGTGCTGACGGGTTGATATCAACCGGTAACTGGCCCATTTCCACCACCACGCCGGCACGAACCCGGTCACTAAAGCGGCTTTTCGGCGCTGTTGCCGGATTTCCTGAGCTGGTGCGAATCTTGCTCTATAAGGACGGGGCCGGACCGGCGGATGCGGGGTGTCGGCGCTTTTTCTGGCAACGACGCAAAAGGTCATGGCGGATACTCACTCCAACCAGCGCGAAACCGAGCGCATTCGGCGCACGCTCCTGCGTCCGTATCGCTTTGCGTCCGCGCTCACCGCCGCCGCCTTGCTGATTTCGCTCGCCTTCCTGGCCTATACCGCGTGGTCGACCGCTCGCCGGCTTGATCCGATCGAGCGTCATCTCGGTCATCTCCAGGCGCTTCAGGAGGCCAGTCTATCCATTCAGCAGATGCTCATCGATCACGTCACCGGTCAGACGATGCCGAGCGCGGACGATATCGGCAGCGTTCGCAAGCGGCTGGCGGATATCCTCAAGCGGGGGAACCAGCTTCATCCCGATACACCGCGTCATCTTTCCGAGGCGCGTGATTTGCTCTCCGCGAATGTGAAGGACCCGCGAACCGGGCTCCTTGCGGCGCTGGAGTTGATCCGCAAGACGCTGCAGCAGGAAAACACGCTCCAGCGCGGAGCCGTCGCCGAAACCCGCCACGCTGCCCGGGTGGAGTTTCTCATGGCCGCTGTCGCGCTCCTTCTGGCGCCGCTCTCCACACTTCTTCTTCTCGGCCATCTCCGCCATCGCTCGTTCCGGTCGCTGGAGATGTTGTCACGGATGCTGGAGAACGTCGGCAATCTCGATTTCCGCACCCTGCCGCCGCCCGAGGCCGACGATCCGCTGACCGACGTCTTTGTCCGCTATAATTCGATGACGGAGAAGCTGCGCCGCGCGCAGGACGAGACGCGCGAGCAGCACGAGACGCTGGAGCGGCAGGTGCAACTCGCCTCTGAAACGCTGTTGCGCCAGCAATCGGAACTGGCCGAAGGCGCCCGGCTTGCCGCCCTTGGGGAGTTTTCGGCCCGCGTCGCCCATGAGCTGCGCAATCCGATTTCCGGCATCACGCTCGCGCTGAGGAACCTGGAAAGCGAGATCGACGATCGCGATCAGCGCGAACGCATCCGCCTGGTCGTCGACGAGATGGACCGCGTTGCCCGCCTCCTGACCTCGCTTCTGGAGCAGGCGCCGGGCGCGCCGGAGACGCCGGCACCGGTCGAACTGGACAAGCTGGTCGACGGCATCGTCCGCCTGTTCGGTTATCGGGTGCCCGAGAACGTTGAAATCCGCTGCGACGTCGAGAGCGTCGTTGCCACGCTGCCGCCGGATACGCTGCGCCAGATCCTGCTCAATCTTCTTCGAAACGCTGCCGAGGCGATGGAGGATGGCGAGGGGCATATCGATGTGGCCATGCATTGCAGCGACGGTGTGGCAAGGCTTGTCGTCTCCGACGACGGCCCGGGCTATCCGGAAGATCTGCTGCGCCATGGCATTCGCCCGTTCCACACCAAGAAGATGCGGGGAACCGGGCTCGGGCTCGCGGTCATCCAGCGCCTGGCGCAGTCGGCGGGAGGCGAAGTGAAGCTGTCGCGAGCGCCGGGAGGCGGCGCATGCGCGACCGTCACCTTGCCATGCGAGCGCTGAAGCAGAAAGAAAATGGGCCGGCGGGATCGAACCCGTCAGGCGAACGTTTGTCCAGTGAATCGAAGACGACGGCCGGCCTCTGTCCGGCCGAGGGGAAGTAGATGCTATGCGAACGATGATGGTCATCGAGGATGAACGGCTTTTCGGCAGCGAGTTGAAACGCCGCTTCGAACGTGAGGGATGGCAGGTGACGCTGTCGGCGGACATCGAGGATGCGCGCCATCTGATGCTGAGTGTCGGGCTCGAGCCATCGGTTGTCCTGTCCGACATGAACCTGCCGGACGGCAACGGTCTCGATTTTCTCGAGGAAGTCCGCGCGGCGGGCAAGGGCGGCGAATGGATCTTCCTGTCCGGCTACGGCCAGCCGAGCGACGTGAAGCGTGCCATGAAGCTCGGAGCGCTCGACTTTCTCCCCAAGCCGCTCGACTACCACAAGCTCGACCTCGCCGTTGCCGCCGCCAATCGCGGCGCCCAGGCCCGCCAGCAGATCAGCGACGCGGCCCGGTCCGGCGCCGTGCGTTACCAGCCCGACAGTTTCGTCGGGACAAGCGAGGCGGCCGGGCGCGTGCGCACGCTCATCTCCCACCTGTCCGCCGTGCCAGCCTCCGGCATCCTTCTCGGTGGCGAGACCGGCACCGGCAAGGGGCTGGCAGCGAAGATCCTTCATTATTCAGGACTGCGCCGCGAGGGACCGCTCATCGACGTCAATTGCGCCGCCTTCCCCAAGGACCTGCTGGAATCGGAGCTCTTCGGTCACGAATCCGGATCGTTCAGCGGCGCGCGCGGCCGCCATCGCGGCCTCCTTGAACAGGCAGACGGTGGCACGCTCTTCCTCGACGAAATAGGCGAGATGGACCTTGGCCTGCAGTCGAAACTTCTCAAGGCGCTGGAGGATCAACGCTTCCGCCGCGTTGGCGGTGAGGAAGCGATTTCTGTCGACGTCCAGCTCATCGCGGCCTCCAATCGCGACCTGCAGAAGGCAGCTGCCGAGGGCTCCTTCCGCAGCGATCTGTACCACCGTATCTCCGTCTTCCAGATCGTGCTGCCGCCCTTGCGCGAACGGCTGGAGGATCTGGAAATCCTGGTCACCTCCATGGTCGACGAATTCAACCGGCGGGCCGGAAAGGCCGTGACGCGCATCCCGGCCGATGCCTGGCGGGCGATGCGCTCCTATCCCTGGCCCGGCAACGTGCGCGAGCTGCGGAACGTCATCGAGCGTTCGGTGCTGCTGTCGAGCGACGACGAACTCGCGGTCGAATGGCTCGGCCTGTCGATGCCGGAGACGATCCGCCGCGAGGCCTCCGCCGAGGGCGCCAACCTCGATGGTGACTGGATCCGGCTTCCCCTCGACGGCTCCATGGCGTTGGACGAGATGGACCGCTTCATCATTGCCACGGCGCTCGAAAAGCACCGCTTCAACGTCATGGCAACGGCGCGTGCGCTCGGCACAACCCGTGAGACGTTGCGTTACCGGATGCAGAAATACGGTCTTAGCCGCGAAACGGGAACCTGATTGGTGGAAATATCCACCACTTTACATTGCATGTATGTAATGTTCAGAAAGACAGCTGAAATATCAATGAGTTGAAGTTTGGCATGGCGATTGCAAAAAAATTCTTGACTGTTGTTAATATGCAATAGTCGGGATATCGAATCGACAGGCGCCCGACGGTTCGGTTTCCCGGGAACGACAAGACCGGGCAGTGAGGAACCGAAACCATGACCGGAACATTTCGTAACACCATCGTCGCCACCGTTGCCGCGCTTGCCATCACCGGCACGGCGCTGACCCCCGTTCTTGCGGCCACCGATAGCAACGGCGGCGATGCCGTTGTTCAGGCCGCCAAGACCGGCGCGGCAAATCCGAAGCTCGCGCTTTCCGCCGATGGCAACACGCTGATGCGCGCGGTGCGTGCCGCCCGGATCGCGATTTTCAACGGCGATACCGCCATGGCGAACAACATGGTCAAGAAGGCGCAGGCGGCACTGAAGCGCGTCAAGTCCGACGACACGGTGGTCAAGGGCAAGGGTGGCAAGGAGATTGATGCCAACTGGGTGCCGATCGACGGCCAGCTCGTCGTCGCCGACAGCTTTACCGACAATCCCGAACGTGCGGCGCATATCGCCAAGGGCAATCAGAAGATCAAGGAAGGCAAGGCTGACGAAGCTCTTCAGGAGCTCAAGCTTGCCAATGTCGACGTCGGCTTCTCGCGCATTATGATGCCGCTGCAGGAGACCGCTGATCACCTCAACCTCGCGGCCAAGGAGATCAAGGGCGAGGACTACTATCAGGCCAACCTGGCCCTGAAAGCGATCGAGGACGGCTTGAACGTCGAGACCGCCATGCTGGTAGAGGTGCCCAAGGACGGTGCGAACAATGCCAAGGCTGCCAGCAACGCCGGTGCCGCCAAGGCGACCGATGCCGCAACGACGCCGAGCACCAAGACCAATTGAGGCCGCACACCGCCGCCTTTGCGGCAAGGGGCCCGGGCACGCGCTTTGCCCGGGTCCCTGCGCGTTTCTGGTGTCTGCGCGTTTCGGGTCCCTTTGCCAGCCGCTTTTGCCTGCCTCCCTCCTCCCCCTTGCCAACGGTGTGTCATGGGCTTTGTGCCGCCGGCGCTCTCCGGCGCCTTGCCAGTCCCGCCGGAACCGGCATCTGACGCCTTTGCCGGTCGGGCGAGAGCACCCATATAAATTGTCGAGTATGAACCGGCCGGCGATCGGGCGGCTGAGATCCGATATAAGACTGTGGCTTTCCCTGTGGCACGCTGGGTGCCGCGAGGGGTGAAAGCGGGATATGAGGGTATCCATGACCGAGCGGGTCCCGGAAAAGGAAATCGCCGAAGACGCTGGATCCCGGGTCGCGCCCCATGCGGCCTACGATCAGACGGCCCTCGTCCTTCAGGGCGGCGGCGCCCTCGGCGCCTATCAGGCCGGCGCCTATGAAAGCCTCGATCGCTACGGCGTCCGGCCCGACTGGGTTGCGGGGATCTCCATTGGCGCTATCAACGCCGCGATCATTGCTGGCAATGCGCCGACCGATCGGGTGGCGAAGCTGATCTCGTTCTGGACCAAGGTGACATCATCGAGCCCCCTGTCGGCGCTCTTTCCCGACAATCCGGTTGCGCACCGCGCGAATCTGGCGGTTTCCACCCTGCGCTCGCTCATTGCCGGTGCGCCGGGGTTCTTCGCGCCACGCCCGCCGCTCGCCTGGGCGGGACCGTTTTCTCTTGCGCCGGTGCTCAGCCACTATGACACCGCGCCCTTGCGCGACACCCTCCTCGATCATGTCGATTTCGACCGCATCAACGGTGGCGAGACCCGCCTCAGTCTTGGCGCCGTCAATGTTAGGACTGGCAATTTCGCCTATTTCGACAGCGCCGCGATGGCGATCGGTCCTGAGCATGTGATGGCCTCCGGTGCATTGCCGCCGGGCTTCCCGCCAATCGAGATCGAGGGCGAATACTACTGGGACGGCGGTCTCGTCTCCAACACGCCGCTTTCCTACGTCCTCCAGCATGCCAAAGATGACGCGACGCTCATTCTCCAGGTGGATCTTTTTAGTGCTGTCGGGCGTTTCCCCGAAGATCTCGGTGACGTGGAGGAGCGGCGCAAGGACATCGTCTATTCCAGCCGTACCCGGCTCAACACCGACGCCTACAGGCGCGAGCATGCGCTGAGGAAGGCGGTGCTGAGGCTCGGTGAGGCGCTGACACCCGAACAGAAGACGGCGCCGGGGATCGCCGATCTCCTGGAGCTCGCCACCATGCGCCGGTTCTCCATCGTCCACTTGATCTATCGACCCGTCGGTCACGACGGGCCGACCAAGGACTTCGAATTCTCGCGCCGCTCCATGGAGGCCCATTGGGCCGCCGGCCGCGACGACACTTGCCGCACGCTCCGCATGCCTGACTGGCGCGTGCCGCCCGACCATCACGACGGCATCGCCGTCTTCGATCTCAACCGCGCCGGCATTGTGTGACGGCATGCGGGAAAGCCTTTTGGATAACGGGGAGATATCACCATGAAACTCGAAGGAAACGTCGCCGTCGTCACCGGGGCCGGCTCGGGTATCGGCCGCCGGATCGCGCTTGCCATGGCCGCCGAGGGCGCCCGCCTTGCGATCTGCGATATCGATATGGACGGCGCGGCCGAAACGGTCGAGAAAATCAAGGCGGCAGGAAAGGGCGACGCCATCGCCCAACGCATGGACGTTACCAACGAGACGGAAGTGATAGAGGCGATGGATTCAATCGCCGGCCACTACGGCCGGATCGACACGCTGGTCTCGAACGCCGGCATTCAGATCGTCCACCCGATCGAGGACTTCCCCTACGAAGAGTTCCGCAAGCTCGTCGCCATCCATCTCGACGGCGCCTTCCTGACGACGAAGGCGGCGGTGAAACACATGTACACACAAGGCTCCGGCTCGCTCATCTACATGGGATCGGTGCACAGCCACGAGGCCTCGCCGCTGAAATCGGCCTATGTCGCGGCCAAGCACGGTATCCTCGGTCTCGCCCGCGTCATGGCGAAGGAAGGCGCCGCCCATGGCGTGCGCGCCAACGTCATCTGCCCGGGTTTCGTCAAGACTCCGCTGGTGGAAAAGCAGATCCCCGAACAGGCCCGCGACCTCGGGATTTCCGAAAAGGAAGTCGTGGAGGATGTTATGCTTGGCGGGACGGTGGACAAGGAGTTCACGACCGTCGATGATGTTGCCAATGTGGCGGTGTTTCTTGCCGGATTTGACACCAACGCCCTTACCGGCCAGTCGATCCTGGTGAGCCACGGCTGGGTCATGCAATAGGGCCAGGAAGCGGAAATCAACAAACGGAGGAGCGCTATGCGCTACACGATCAAGATGCATATGCCCTCGGTGTCGCTGGACGAGGCGCTTGAGCGCGTCCACAAGGCACTCGCCGACGAAGGCTTCGGTGTCCTGTCCGACATCGATGTCGGTGCCAAGCTCAGGGAAAAGACCGGAGCCGATATCGGCGTTTATCGGATCCTCGGCGCCTGCAACCCGCATTTCGCCAAGGAAGCGATCGACATCGAGCCGGAGGTTGGCGTGCTGCTCCCCTGCAACGTCGTCGTCAGCACGGCCCAGGACGGCTTCAACGTGACGGCGATCGACCCGGTGACGGCGATCGGCGCGCTCGGCAACCACCGGCTTTCCGTTCTCGCCCGCACCGTGCGCGAGCGGCTTCAGGCGGCGGTCGAGAAGGCGGTCGGCGCGGAGGCCAACGAGGCCGATGTCGCCTCGACGACGGATGCCGCCGGCGGCCTTGCCGACCTGGCCATGCGGATGAAGGTGTTCGAGGAAAAGCTGTCGGCTATGAGCAGCCGCTTCCGCCGTTCCGGCAGCCTTTCGGAGGCGACGGTGGAAAAGCAGCTGCCGCCCGAGGATGCCGAGGTCGACGAATTGCAGCGCGACATGGCGGCTCTCAACGGCACCTTCGCCCATGTTCTCGACTTCCTCGACAAGTCGGAGCGGAAATCGTACATGAACCGGCACTTTTCCTGACGGCCGCAGACCGTTCGTCGACGTGCCGATCAGCGGACGGGAACGGGATAGCCCGCCCAGGGCTGGATCGACCTGAGAACGAGGCTCGACTGGATCCGGGCAACGCCCGGAAGCCGGCCGAGCCTTTCGCGATGGATTCGCTCGTAGGCGTCCGGTCCCGTTGCCGCGATCCGCACGAGATAGTCGGCGTTGCCGCTCATCAGATGGCATTCGAGGATTTCCGGCACCTTCAGGACCGCATCCTCGAAGGCGCGCAATGCTTCTTCGGCCTGCGACGCGAGGCTGATCTCAACGAAGAATTCCATCGTGTAGCCGAGTTCGCCCCGGTTGAGCCGGGCGGCATAGCCCGCGATGACGCCCCTCTCTTCCAGGAGCTTGACGCGCCGGTGGCAGGCCGACGGAGATAGGCCGACCTCTTCGGCCAGTTCGGCAATTGAATGCCGGCAATCGCGCTGAAGGGCGTGGAGAATCTTCCCGTCTATTCGGTCCATGAGCGAATGTTTTCCGACCATATGAGCTCTCAATAGAATAAACGGTGAAAATACCGCAGATAAAGCCCAAAAAATCGGAGAACCATCGAGAGACGGGCCGCTAAGCTGGCGAAGAGAGAAATCGCACGGCTTTCAAGGAGGAGAGAAGAGCCATGCTTCTGGGTGTTCCGAAGGAAATCAAGAACCACGAGTACCGTGTCGGCCTGACACCGGAAAGCGTCACCGAGATCGTGGCGCACGGTCATTCCGTGGTCGTGGAGACCATGGCGGGCGAGGGCATCGGAGCCGATGACGCCGCCTATCGCGCAGCGGGAGCCGAGATCGTGGACACGGCGGCGGAGGTCTTTTTACGCGCCGACATGATCGTCAAGGTGAAGGAGCCGCAGGCCGGCGAACGCGCCATGCTGCGCGATGGCCAGATCCTTTATACCTACCTGCACCTGGCGCCCGATCCGGCGCAGACCAAAGATCTCGTCGCCTCCGGCGCCACCTGCATCGCCTATGAGACGGTGACCGACGCCCAGGGCGGGCTGCCGCTCCTGAAACCCATGAGTCAGGTCGCCGGCCGCATGTCGATCCAGGCTGGCGCGACGGCGCTGGAAAAGGCCCATGGCGGGCGCGGCGTGCTGCTTGGCGGCGTGCCGGGTGTCGAGCCGGGCAAGGTGGTGATCATCGGCGGCGGTGTCGTCGGCTTCAACGCCGCGCAGATGGCCGTCGGCCTCCATGCCGACGTGACGATCCTCGACCGCAATGTCGCCCAGCTCGAGCGCCTGTCGAACCATTTCGAGGCGAGCGCCTCGGTGATCTATTCCTCGCGCGCCGCGCTTGCCGAGCATGTCGCCGGTGCCGATCTCGTCATCGGCGCGGTGCTCATTCCCGGCGCCGCGACACCGAAGCTCGTCACCCGTGCCATGCTGAAGACCATGAACGCCGGTGCGGTCCTCGTCGATGTCGCGATCGATCAGGGCGGCTGTTTCGAGACCTCCCGGGCGACGACCCACACCGACCCGACCTTCGTCATCGACGATGTGGTGCACTATTGTGTCGCCAACATGCCGGGCGCGGTGGCTCGAACTTCCACCTACGCCTTGAACAACGCCACCCTGCCGCATGCGCTGGCGATCGCCGACAAGGGCTGGCAGGCGGCGCTCTCGGCCGATCCGCATCTCGCCAACGGCCTCAATGTGTGGGCCGGCAAGGTGACCTGCGAGCCTGTCGCGGCGGTCCTCGGCTATGATTACACGCCGCTCGACGTCGCCCTCGCCGGCTGAGGCAGGGTTGGTTTTCGCTCACGGTTGAGCGCTCGGCCGTGAGCGATAAACCAATCTCCCCGTGACCGTGACCGTGACCGTGACCGAGGCCTGTCCGGTCAGGGCGCGCCCGCGCGCAGACCCGCGTCGCAGGCGAGATGACCCCGTGCGTGCAAAGGCCTTGTCAGTCCCAGTCGGGCGCGAAATTCGCATTGACGAGCCGGCGGTCCTTCGGCAATGCGGCGAGCGTCGCCCGGTCCGCGTCGTCGAACCGGATCGAGAGGGCGGCGAGATTGGCCTTCTGGTGCGCCTCGCTCGCGGCTTTGGGGATCGCGCCGACGTTCGTCTGGTCGAGGAGCCACTTGAGGGCGATCTGCGTTGGCGCCGCGTCGTGCTTTTTCGCGACTTCGGCGACGGCGGGAAAATCGCCGAGGATGTCGAGCGCCAGCGGTCGGTAGGCGACGAGCGGAATGCCGTGCTTGTCGAGCACGCTCTTCACCGGCGTCTGGTCTAGGAAGAGGTGGTATTCGACCTGGTTGCAGGCGATCGGCGCGCCGATCGTCTCGATCGCTTCCCTGAGGAGCGGCGTGGTGAAATTGGCAACGCCCATGGCGCGGATACGGCCAGCTTCCTTTTCCTTCGTCAGGGTATCGAAGATCGACGCCATGTCCATCCCCGGCGTCGGCCAGTGGACGAGGTAGAGGTCGACGTAGTCGAGGCCGAGTTTTTTCAGGCTGGTGTCGAGCGCGTGGCGGATCTGGTCCGGCGCCAGATGGTCGTACCAGACCTTGGTCGTCACGTGAAGATCGCCGCGCGGTACCCCGGCGGCGGCGATGCCGGCGCCGACCATTTCCTCGTTGGCGTACATTTCGGCGGTGTCGATATGGCGATAGCCGAGCGCCAGCGCGCTTTCGAGTGACTTCTGGCCCTCGGCGCCGGAAAGCCGCCACGTGCCGAAGCCGAGTTTGGGCATCGCCATGCCCTGAGCGGTCAACATCTCCATCGGAAAACTCCTGTTCGTGAAATTCGCCCGCACCGGGGGGGGTGTCTCCGGCCGGGGGCCGGGGGGGTGATCAGAAAATAGGGATGGATGTTCCCGCCGGCCACCCGCCGGCGCGGATTCCCGATCAGACGAACAGCACAACGAGCCCGACAGCGACGAGGCCGAAGCGCAACGCCGGGTGCCGCCGCGCGATGCCGCCGTAGGAGATCATGGCGAGTGCCGCGCCGATCTTGGCGAAGGCGATGAGGGCGAGGGCCGGCGTGCTCGCAAGTGCGATGAGGGCCGGATTGGCGATCATGCCGAGCGGAATGAGATAGAGCCCGATGCCGAGTGTCATGGCGACGCCGGCGACCTTCAGCCAGTTCTCCTCCACCATGCCGGCGGCGATGAACACCGCGCCGCAGACAGGCGGTGTGATCGTCGACAGGAGCGCGAACCAGAAGACGAAGAGATGGGCGATGAGCGGCGGCAGGCCGAGCGTCTGCAAGGCGGGTCCGGCGACGGAGACGCAGATGACATAGGCCGCCGTCGTCGGCACCTCCATGCCAAGGATGAGGCAGGCGAGCGCGGTCAGAAGGAGCGCCGGCCAGAGCTGCGCCTCGGCAGCCGACAGGATCAGCGAGGTGATCTTCACCCCGAGTCCGGTCTGGCCGAGGACGCCGATGACGATACTGGCACACAGGATGATCGAGGCAATCATCGAGATTTGCCGGCCGGAAGTGAGAAACACCTTCTCGAACCGCAGCACCGTCCGCTTCGCCGACAGCGTGAAGCGGGCATCGAAGAGAAGCAGCGGCACGACAGTCATGATCGCCACGCAGGCCGCGTATTGCGGCGTGTAGCCGCCGTTGAACATGCGCTCCATGAGGACGAGGAACGGCACCGCGAAGAACAGCGAGGTAACGATCACGTCGCGCAGGGCCGGCCGCTGGTCCTCCGGCAGGCCCTTCAGCGCGTAGCGGCCGGCATAGGCGTTGATGCCGACCCAGACGGTAAAGAAATAGAGGATCGCCGGTAACAGCGCGGCACCCATGATCTGGGTGTAGGGCGTGCCGGTCAGCTCCACCATGACGAAGGCGCCGGCGCCCATCAGCGGAGGCATGATCTGGCCGCCCGACGAGGCGACGGCCTCGATGGCACCGGCGAGCGCCTTGGGGTAACCGAGCCGCGTCATGGTCGGCAGCGTGATCGCGCCGGTGGAAGCGACGTTGGCCGAGGCCGAACCGGAGATGGAACCGAAGAGGGCGGAGGAAATGACAGAGACCTTGCCGGCGCCGCCTTTCAACCGGCCGGCGGCGGCAGCGGCGACGTTCATGAAGCCCTCGCCTGCCTCGCCCGCGTTCAGCGCCGCACCGAAGATGACGAAGATGGCGACGATGGAGACGGAAACCCCGGTGAGCGAGCCCCAAAGGCCGCCTTCGGTGATCGTCATGGTGCCGAGGAAGCTGTCGAGCGGCAGGCCGGCGTGGCCGAACTCGCCGGGAAGGGCCTGGCCGAAGAGCCCATAGAGAAGCGCCAGCGCGGCAACGAGCGGCAGGGGCCAGCCGATCGCCCGCCGAGCCATTTCAAGGACGATGACGAGGAGCGCGACGGCGACCGCCCGCTGGGTGCCGCCGTAGAGCGAACCGTACTGGTCGCCGAGCGCGGATTCATTGACAGCGATATAGAGGCAGGCGGCGATGCCGATGGCGGTGAGGGCGAGCCCGGTGATGCGCGCGCCCCGACCTCTTGCCGCAAAAAGGAACACCCACGGCAGCGCCAGCGCCATGTGGAGTGGCCGGCTAACCAGGTTCGGCACGAGGCCGGAGAAGACAAGCCAGAGGTGGAAGCCGATGGAGAGCGCGCCAAGCCCCGCCCACAGGAAACGCCCGCCGAGGGTACGTCGGGCGTCGCTCCGGTGTCTGCCGGGAATAGGAATCCTCGTGTCGCCCATCGCGGTGCGTTTCCTCTCCGGTTTTCCGCGACCGCGCGGGGACGGCGTTGGATTACTTCAGGGAGTCTGGAACGCTGACGCCGGCTTCCTCGTAGTATTTCACCGCACCGGGGTGGAGCTTGCCCCGGATGTTCTTCAGCATCGCCGGCGTAACGCCGTTCCACCACGCGGCGGACGCGCCGAGCGCGTCCTTCTGTGCCCAGTAGGTCTTGGTCAGCAGGTAGGCGGTGTCGTCGTCCATGTCCGTCGTCGTATAGGCAACGACCGGCAGGGACGTCGTCGGCGTGTCGGTGTCGATCCCGGCATAGGTGCCGGCCGGGATGATGATCTTGGTGCGCTTGGTCTTGGCGATTTCCTCATCGCTCAGCGGGATCAGCGTGATATCGGTGCCCGCGGCGGCCTCGATGACGTTCGGCGCCGGATAGGACCCGGCGGTGACGAAACCGTCGATTTGCTTGTTCTTGAGGGCCGAGACGGCGGCGTTCAGTTCCGCGTTGGCGAGCGTTACCTTGCCTTCGAGGCCGAAGAGCTTCAGGTATTTCGCGCCCTCGCGCGCACCGAACGAGCCCTTGCCGAGGAGGATCGTCTTGCCGGCGAGATCGGGAAGCGTCTTGGCGCCCGTGTCGGCGCGCATGACGAAATGCATCGTCAGCGACGGGATCGGGAAGAGCGCGCGGATCTTTTCGTAACTCGCCGGATCGTCCTTCTTGAACATCGCCTTGCCGCCCTGGGCGAGGCTGACGAGCGCCGGCGGCGTGGTAAAGACGAAATTGCCGCCGCGCCGGGCGGCTTCCTTGACGTTCTGGACCGAGCCCTGGCTCTCCTCCACCGTCACGATGACGCCGCCGTCGGTGCCTTTCTTCATCGCCTCGGCGATCTGCACACCCATCTGGTAGTAGGACGAGGACGTCTTGGCGGACTTGTAAGTGACGCGGGTCTCGGCCGCGGCGGGGCCGGCGGCGGCGAGGAGGGCCGCGGTGGCGAGAATGGCAAGGCGTTTCATGGGATAGGGTCTCCCTGTCGGATGGCGTTGGGCGCTGTCGAGGCGGGCGACCCCGAGGGGTCAGGCCGGACGACAAGCCCGGTTCGGGTGCTCGGTTTGTTGGGCGAAAGGCCGGGCGACCGTCCGCCGAAGCCCTGTTCTAGAGCATCAGGGCGAAAGCTGTGAAGCGGTTTTGCACGAAAACTGCCCTGCCGGCATTCCGCCTGCTCGCGCGTTCCATGCGCCGAGAGCTGGTCATCACCCATTGTTTGCGTAAGTCATGTGGCGAAGCGGCTCATTTTGAGCGAAGTGCGCATTTTCCGGTTGACTGAGGCGGCATTCGGCGCTTGGTCAGCTTCGGGTGTTTGCTTGCGCGCCCCCGACCCGCGTTCCCGGGGGTGTTATCCCGGGCGCCGAGCGGATATACGGAACGCATAACCGGTCCCGTGAACAGGCCTGCGGCAATGCCGGCAACAGGTGCGACGGGACCGGACGACAAAAGGAAAAGGGAGGATCCCGCACATGACCTTCGGCACGCTCATCAGATCCGCGCTCGGCGCCGGCCTCGTCGCCGCCGCGTTTGCCACCGCCACGTTTGCCCCCACCAATGGCGCCATGGCCGCCGATAAGATCACCGTCGGTGCGCTGCGTTTCACCTCGCATGCGCCCAGCTTCGTCGCTTTCGAGCGCGGCTATTTCGCCGATGAAGGCCTCGAGGTGGAGTTCAAGTTCTTCCAGGCTGCCCAGCCGATGGCCGTCGCCATCGCCTCCGGCGACGTAGATTTCGGCGTTACCGCCATTTCCGGCGGCCTCATCAGCCTTGCCGAGAAAGGCGCGGTCAAGGTCATTGGCGGCGCGCTGCAGGAAGAGCCCGGCATTGACGGCCAGATCATCCTCGCCTCCAACAAGGCCTATGACGCGGGTCTCACCGATCCCTCGCAGCTCGCAGACCACAGCTTCGGCATCACCCAGGCCGGCTCCTCCTTCCATTACATGGTCTCCAAGATCGCGGCGAAGGAGGGGATCCCCATGTCCGAGATCAGCTTGAAGCCGCTGCAGAAGGTCGGTGCGGTCATCGGCGCGTTGAAGTCCGGCCAGATCGATTCCTGGGCCATTGTTCCGCATATCGCCAAGGCGCTGACCGGTGCCGGCGCGGTCAAGAAGATCGGCATGGTTGCCGACTACATCCCCGACTATCAGGTCACCACCGTCTTCACCTCCTCCGACATGGCGGCCAACAAGAAGGATCTCGTCGCGCGCTTCCTCAAGGCTTTCTCGCGCGGCGGCGCCGACTTCAACGCCGCCCTCGTCGACAAGACGGAAGGCGAGAAGGGCGCCGAGGCGATGGTCGAACTGATCCACAAGTACGTCTACGCCGACCGTCCGCTGGAAAAGGCCGCGCCGTCGATCAGGAACGGCGCCATGCGGGTCAACGAGAATGCCAAGCTTAACGTGACGAACGTCACCGACCAGCTCGACTGGTTCAAGTCGCAAGGCCTGGTGCCGTCCTCCGTGACCATCGAGACGCTGGTCGATCCGAGCTTTGTGGAAACCTTCTGAGCGATCCGATCCAATTCCGATCACCGGTCTTTCCCCGGCGCGGCCGCCGCGCCGGGGCGAATAAAGAACGAGAGCCCGAACCGCCTATGCAGCTTGACCTGAACGCCGTTGGCCACGCCTACAACGGAATGCCCGTTTTGGAGGATATCGATCTGTCGATCTCGACGGGCGAGATCGTCTGCATCATCGGGCCGTCGGGATGCGGCAAGTCGACGTTGCTGCGCTTCATCGGCGGGCTGGAGCGGCCCGATACGGGTGAAATCCTGCAGATCGGCGAGCCGCCGGCCGGCTCACTCAATCCTCTGACCTATATCTTCCAGGATTTCGCGCTCCTCCCGTGGCGCACGGTGGAGGGCAACATCAGCCTTGTCCTCGAAGACCATTCGCTGTCGACCGAGGCACGCGAGACGATCATCGCCGACGTGCTGAGGCGCACCAATCTCTCCGACTTCCGCAAGGCGCTGCCGCGCCAGCTCTCCGGTGGCATGAAGCAGCGGGTCGCGATCGCCCGCGCGCTCTCCGTCAGCCCGGCGGTGATGCTGATGGACGAGCCGCTTTCCGCCCTCGACAGCCAGACCCGCGAACTTCTCATGGACGACCTCGTCGATCTGTGGACGCGCGAGAAGTTCACCGCCTTCTACGTTACTCACAATCTCGCCGAGGCCGTACGGCTCGGGCATCGCATCGTCGTCCTGTCGCGCCGGCCCGGCCGGATCCGCGAGATCGTCGACATCGATATTCCGATAGCCGAACGTGCCGACCGCCTCGTCGAACTGGAAGAGCGGCAGAAACACCTTTGGATGATCATGCGCGACGAAGCGCGCGCAGCCGACATGGAACTGGGCAATGCCTGAGACGCCCGCAAGGCCCGAGATGTCGGCAAAGCCCGGGCACGCGTGCCGCACGGTGCAGGAAACCGGTGTGAGGTTGGCATTCGGCCCGGCGCCGGTATGTTTGAACAAGGAGGCGACCCGTGACTGACGCGACCCTTCCCGGACGCAAGGCCCTGATCGCGGATAGCGAAGAAGCCCGGATCGAAACCGAGACGTTGTCCGTCCGCCCCGTGCCGTTCCGCGGCGGCGGCTTTTCGCCCAAGCCACGGCTGATCGTCGCGCCCTTTGTCTTCGCCGCCCTTATCGGACTGTGGGAACTGGGCTCGCGCACCGGTTTCATCAGCGCCCTCGTTCTGCCCGCTCCCTCCGAGGCCTTTCACGCCTTCATGGATCTCGTCCACAGCGGCCTCTTGTGGAAGCACCTCGGCGCCTCCCTGCAGCGTCTCGTCATCGGCTGGACAGCGGGCACCGCGCTCGGCGTTGTCGTCGGTCTTGCCATCGGGCTTTTCTCCGTCGCCCGTTCGGCCCTGCAGCCGCTCGTCTCCGCCATCTTCCCGATCCCGAAGATCGCGCTCCTGCCGCTCTTCATCATCTGGTTCGGCATCGACGAGGGCTCGAAGGTCGCCACCATCCTCTTCGGCACCTTTTTTCCCACGGTCATCGCCACATACAGCGGCGTCGACAATGTTGACCGCACACTCATCCGCATGGGTCAGTCCTTCGGCCTCTCGTGGGCCTCGATCGTTCGGAAAATCGTCATCCCCGGCGCCCTGCCGGCGATTCTGTCCGGCTTCCGCATTTCCGCCTCGATCGCCATCATCCTTCTGGTCGCGGCCGAGATGATTGGCGCGGAATACGGCGTTGGCGCCTATGTCCTGCTTGCCGGCAGCCTGATGGCGACCGACCAGCTCATCGCCGGCGTCGCCATTCTCTCCGTCATGGGCCTCGTCGTCGCCTGGCTGATCGGGCGGGCGGAAAAGTATTTCCTCGGTTGGCGGACCCGCTGACCGGGGATTGTTGCGTCAGTCGGGCGCACCCTTTTCCATGTCGTCATGATCGGGATCATTCCGCATCCGCGCGTTGTCTGCTAGGCCAAAAACGATGCAGCAAGCCATCTCCCACATGTGTCGGCTTGCGCCTAAAACGACCGCCAAGGCGGACTGAACTCTCCGGTACCGGCGGCGAGGTTGGAGGCTTCGATGACGATCATGACATCCATCTTTCCCGGCCGGTATGTTCAGGGCGCGGGGGCTCTGTCTCTTTTGCCCGAGGAGGTCGCGCGCTTCGGCGACAAGGCGCTGGCGATCGTCGATCCGGTGGTTCTCGATCAGGTGAAAAGCGTTCTCGACGGCACCAAGGAGATCGCCGTTGAAGTCGAGGCCTTCGGTGGCGAATGCAGCGACGAGGAGGTCGAACGCATTGCCGCGCGCGCCAAGGCCGCCGGCGCGAAAGTGGTGATCGGCATCGGCGGCGGCAAGTCGCTTGACACGGCTAAGGCCGTCGCCTTCACCAATTCGGCGCCGGTCGTCATCGTACCGACGCTCGCCTCCACCGATGCTCCCTGCAGCGCTCTCTCGGTGATCTACACACCCGAAGGTGCCTTCAAGCGCTATCTCGTTCTGCCCAAGAACCCGGAGGTGGTGCTCGTCGACACCCAGCTCGTCGCCAACGCGCCGGTCCGTTTCCTCGTCTCCGGCATGGGCGATGCGCTCGCCACCTGGTTCGAGGCCGAGGACTGCAAGATCAGCGGATCGGCCAATATGACCGGCCGCGTCGGTTCCATGACCGCCTATGGCCTTGCGCGTATGTGCTACGACACGCTTCTTGCCGACGGTATCGCCGCCCGGAACGATTGCGCCCGCAAGACCGTCACGCCTGCGCTCGAACGCATCGTGGAGGCGAACACGTTATTGAGCGGTCTCGGCTTCGAAAGCGGCGGTCTGTCCGGTGCCCATGCCATCCACAATGGTCTCACCGTCCTTGCCGGCACGCACCACTTCTGGCACGGCGAGAAGGTGGCGCTCGGCACCCTGGCGTTGCTGCATCTGACCAACCGGCCGGCGACTATCCGTGACGAGGTCTATGATTTCTGCGAGTCGATCGGCCTGCCGACGACCTTTGCCGAACTGGGCATTGCGGAGGTAACCGACGTGGAACTCCTGGAAGTGGCGAAGCTCGCCTGCGCCGACGGCGACACCATGGGTAATGTCCCCGGTACGGTGACGCCGCAAGACGTGGTCGGCGCGCTGAAAGCCGCCGATGCGGACGGCCGCGCGCGCCACGCCGGGCGTGCCGCCTGACCGGACCCGCCCGGCAACGGAGATCCGAGAAGGATAGCCGAGCCGAGAGAAAGACACGAACCCGCAGGAAGAACAGGGAGCGGGGCGAGAAGGTCGGAAGGGCACGACGCCCTCCGGCCTCTCGTTTTATCCGCCAGGCTATGCTTGCGTCCGTGTTTGCTGCGCGCTAGGCGGACAGGTGGAATGTGCTGCGGGCAAGGCAGCTTCGCCAGGGACAGCACCGAAAGCCAGGGACAGCATCGAAAGAAAGACCAATGCCAGCCCCGTTCGCCATCGAGACACTCGGCCGCCTTGCCGAAATCCCGCGACACCGCCTCGGCCACGCGCCGACGCCAATTGACCGGATGGCGAACCTCTCCGCCCGCTTTCCCGGCCGCGCGTTGCTGGTCAAGCGGGACGATTGCACCGGCCTCGGCTTTGGTGGCAATAAGGTGCGCCAACTCGAATTCTACCTCGGCGAGGCGCTGGCGCGGAGCGCCGACACAATCCTGATCACTGGAGCGGTGCAGTCGAATTTCGTTCGCGTCGCCGCCGCCGCCGCGCGGGTTTGCGGGCTCGACTGCCATATCCAGCTTGAGGAACGGGTGCCCATGGACGGGCCGGCCTATCGCGGTTCGGGCAACGTCCTTCTCGATCGCCTCCTCGGCGCGACACTCCATTCCTATCCCGACGGCGAGGACGAAGCCGGTGCCGACCGCCGCCTCGGCGAGATCGCCGATGGCCTGCGGGAGAAGGGGCGTTGTCCCTATATCATCCCGCTGGCGCCCGGCCATCCGCCGCTCGGCGCGCTTGGCTATGTCGTCATGGCTGGCGAACTCCTCGTCCAGATCGCCGATGAGGGGCTGACGGTCGACGAGATCGTTGTCGCAAGCGGCAGCGGCCACACCCACGGCGGTCTCCTCTTCGGACTCAGGGCCCTCGGCTCGCCGATCACCGTCACCGGCATCTGCGTGCGTCGCGCCGCCGGTCTCCAGGCACAGCGGATCGGCGCCCGTGTCGCCGAGATCGCCGACCTTCTCGGCGTTGCCAATCCGGTCTGCGACGCCGACATCCGCCTGCGCGACGATGCGCTGGCGCCCGGCTACGGCCGCCTGAACGACCGGGTCGTCGAGGCGATCCGGCTTGCCGCCGAAACCGAGGGCCTGTTCCTCGATCCGGTCTACACCGGCCGCACCATGGCCGGTTTCCTCGACCGGGCGCAGGAGGCGGAAGCGGGCACGACGCTGATGATGGTGCACACCGGCGGTACGCCCGCGCTTTTCGCCTACGGGCCGGAGCTTGTCGCCGCCCTCACCGAAACGCGCGGCGATTGACGCGGGCAGCTTACGGGGAAACGCGGGGGGTCACATCTGCGAGGGGACGAGGAGCACCAGGACGGGGAAGGCGAGGATCAGCGCGATCCTGACGAAGTCCATCGCGACGAAAGGCAGGAGTCCGGAAAAGATCGTCTTCAGCGATACCGTCCTCGTCACCGCGCGAAGGACGAAGGCGTTCATGCCGACCGGCGGAGTGATGTAGCTCACCTCGGTGACGATGACGACGAAGATGCCGAACCAGATGAGGTCGTAGCCGGCCGCCGCGACGACCGGATAGAAGATCGGTACCGTCAGGGTGATCATCGACAGGCCTTCGAGCATGCAGCCGAGGACGATGTAGATGACGAGGATGACGAGGATGATCGACAAGGGGTCGTCGCCAAAGGCGGTGATCGCCGTCTGCAGGTCGGCCGTCATGCCGGAGAGGTTGACGTAATTGGTGAAGGTCAGCGCGCCGAACAGGATAAAGAACATCATCGCGGTGTTCTTGGCTGTATCGTAGAGCGTGCGGAAGGTGTCGGCGAGGGTGAAGCGGCGATGGAGGACGGTGAGGAACATCGCGCCGGCCGCACCCATGCCGGCCGATTCCGTCGGCGTGAAGACGCCGAAATAGATCCCGCCCATGACGAAGACGAAGAGGACCAGCGCCCCGGCGGCGCCCTTCAGCGCCCGGATGCGCTCGACCAGCGGCAGCTTCGGCTCGGTCGGTAGTTCGATGCCTCTGAGCTTGACCGAAATAGCGACGGCGATGACATAGCCGAGGATGCCGATGATGCCGGGGATGAGGCCGGCGAGGAACAGCTTGCCGATGTCCTGCTGTGTCATGATCCCGTAAAAGACAAGGATGACGGACGGCGGAATGAGGATGCCGAGCGTGCCGCCGGCGGCGATCGACGCGGTCGACAGCCCGTCCGGATAGCCATAGCGCCGCATGGAGGGAAGCGAGATCTTCGACATCGTCGCGGCGGTGGCGAGCGAGGAGCCGCAGACCGAGGAAAAGCCGCCGCAGGCGATGACGGTTGCCATGGCAAGGCCGCCCTTGCGGTGCCGGAGCCAGGCGTTGGCGGCGTGGTAGAGGTCTTCCGCGATCCCCGACTGGACGACGAAATTCCCCATCATCAGGAACAGCGGCAGCACCGACAGCGAATAGCTGCGGCTGTGGTCGAAGAAGGTCTGCCCGAGCAGCGACAGCGCGGGATCGACGCCGATGATGGTGACGACGCCGACGGTGCCGACAAGCGCCAGGGCGAAAGAGATCGGCATGCCTGCGAACATCAGCGCCAGCAGAATGACGGTACCGATCGGCCAACTCATGAAATTTCCCCGGATGACGGGCCGCTCAGGCGCGGCGGAATGCGGTGATGACGAGCCGTGCCATGATCAGCGCGGCGATCGCGCTGCACAGGGCGCACAGATAGGCGAAGGGCGCCACGGGGATGCGCAGCGTGTTCGTTGTTTCGTGGTAGCCGGCGATCGCCTGGCCGTAGTCGAGGAGCCGCCAGGCGATGACGGCCAGGACGACGGCGGAAAGCGCACGCACGATGACGAGGCGCGCTGGCTGAACCCAGCCGGGCAGGTGATCGACCACCAGGTCGACGGTGACATGCTCGTCGTCGAGGCAGACCGCCGGCAGGCCTAGGAAGATGACGGCGGCGAGGATGAGGCCGGTCAACTCCGTCGCGCCCGGAAGCGGGCTGTTGAAAAGGTAGCGACCGATCACATCGACGACCGTAACCCCCATCATGGCGAGGAGAAGCACGCCGCAGACGAGGGCAAGGACCCTGTGGGCCGGCGTCAGGACCCCTTCGGGTCCCGACGCAAGCGTGAGCGGGGTTTTGCCGCCGAGCTTCATTTTGCTGCCATTTCCTTTTTCACCTCGGCCTTCAGCATGTCGACGGCGGCCTTGGCGTCGACGCCGGTGGACGCGACTTCGGCGAGCTTTTCGTCGACGACCGGCTTGAGGAGCTTGGTGATGTCCGCGATCTGCGCCTCGGTGGCCGGCAGGATCTTGATCTTGCCGTCCATCGCCTCGCGGCCGGCCTTGTCTACGTTGTCCCACATCTGGCCGGCGAGCCGCGACAGGGCCTCGCCGGAGACGGAATCGATTGCCGCCTTGTCCTCGTCGGAGAGCGACTCCCACTTGGCCTTGTTCATGACGACATAGAACGAGGTGTTGTAGAGCCCGCCCGGCACGGTGAGGCCGGTGTCGAGGAGCGGGATGAGCTTGAAGAAGGCGACGGATTCGAACGGGAAGAGAATGCCGTCGGCGACGCCGGAGGACAGCAGCTCATAGGCCTTGGAGGAGGGGCCCTCGACCGGCACGGTGCCGAGTGCGGTGGCGATCGCGCCGGCGATGCCGCCGCCGACCCGGAGCTTGGCCCCCTTGACGCCCTCCATGGTGGAGAGATCGCGTCCCTTGGTGAAGAGCTCGCCCGGGCCGTGGGTGAAAACGGCGAGCACTTTCACCTTGTCGTATTCGCCGGCCTTCCGGAGCATCTTGTCGAACACCCGCCAGTAGGCAACAGAGGTTGCCTCCGCGCTGTCGCCGAGGAACGGGATTTCGGCGATGTTGGTGGTCTTGAAGCGGCCCGGATTGTAACCTTGGACGCCGTAGGTGATGTCGGCGACGCCGTTGACGGCGAAATCGAAGTGGGCGCCCGGAGGACCAAGCGGCGCGGGCAGGATGTTGACCTTGACCCGACCCTCGGTTGCCTCCTCGATGTTCTTGGCAAAGGGCACCATCACGTCCTTCACCAGCGGGTGGGCCATCGGCAGCCAGTTCGCCATGTTGAGCGTGGTCGCGGCCATGGCCGGCTGGGTAAGGGCGATGCCCGCCGTCAGGGCGAGCGCGAGGGGAAGGGACAATCGGGGAATACGCATCTAGGCTGCTCCTCTGGTGATCGTTGCGGTGCCCCTTCGGGCGATCCGGGTCGTGACGGGTTTTTCTTTGGTGTTCCGCCGGAGATTGATTTGCTCGGCGAAAGGCGCTGGTGTAAGGGAAAGCGCATGCGCGCCTCCCTTTGAATCTCTTGAAGAAAACGGCCGATCATGCGTTCCGACGATCTTCTCGAAACCGCCACGCCGGAGCCGACTTTCCGCAAGTCGGACTGGCCGTTCTACTGGATCACCCGGGCATCCGCCCGCTACATGCAGGTGATGGAGAAGGCGCTGAAGCCGGTCGGTATCGGCCATCCCGAATGGCGCGTGCTGATGTCGCTCTACGAGGGCGAAAGCCTGTCGGTCAGCGAGATTTCGGAATTCTGCATCATCAAGCTGAACACGACGACGAAGATCATCCAGCGCATGACGGCCGACGGCCTCGTCACCTGTCGCCCGCGTAAGACCGACGGCCGCGTCACCGAGGTGCGCATCACCGAGAAGGGCAACGTCATGCGCCGCAGGGCGCGCGCCGCGGCCGATCGCATCTTTGCCCGTGCCTTCGCCACGCTCGATGCCGACGATGTCGCCACCATGAACCGCCTTCTGGAAAAGGTCTTCGACGACCTGACGGACGTGTGAGCGGCAAGGACGACGGCAGCTGGCGACGCTCATGTCAGGCCTTCCCGTCGTCGGGTTTACCGGGCCACGTTCCGCGTGGCGCGATCGGGTGAAAGGTCCTGTCGAAATAGATCAGGCTTTCCGCCGTGCCGGTGAAGCGCATGTCCTCCACCTCGCAGAAAAAGACGCTGTGGGTGCCGACCTCGGTCGCCTCGACGATCCGCGTGTCGAAGGCGACGACCGCATCGGCAAGCACTGGCGCGCCGGTGGCTATCCGCTCCCACTCCGCCGTCGCAAAGCGACTGTCGCTGTCCTTGCCGCGCCCCGCGAAGGTTTCCGACAACGCCCGGTGGCGATCGGCGAGCACGTTGACGCACAGCACGCCGTTGTCCCGGAACCTGTCGTGGGAAAAGTTGTCCCGGTTGATGCACACGAGAAGCGTCGGCGGCGTGTCGGTGACGGAGGTCACCGCCGTGGCAGTCATGCCAAAGCGCCCCGCCGGCCCATCGGTCGTCAGTACGGTGACCGCCGCGCCGAGCCGGCTCATGCCGCTGCGGAAGGTTTTCGTGCCGATCGCCGGTGCGACGGCTCCGCTCCGCACGCCGGCTTTTGCGCCGTCCTGCTTTTCGCCCGTTGCCTCGGCCCTTGCCGCCTTGCCCATCTTGTCGGTGCTCCTTGTTGCCATGGCCGGGTTAGCGCACTCCGGCGACCGGGGCCGCGAGCGTGCTCTCGCAAGGGAGACGGAAGAGATCGGGACTGCGGATCGGGCCGTTGTCATTACGCGTGGTCACTCGCGGCGGATGCCCCTGCCGCAATTCGTTGGGGAAGTCGGTTTTCTCCGCTCCCTCCGGGCAAGTTTGGAGGCCGAAACCTCGCCCCGGTTCATGCAAGTCGCGGGCCATGGCGTCCGGCCGTTCCGATCGCCTCATGGATCGTTCGGCACGGGGATTTGCGCGACAAAACGCCACGATGATGCTTTTGGCGGCAGTAGCCGTTTCCGCGCTGTCTGGCGCCGCTCCATGCCTTGTCCCGATCATCGCCTGCCCTCCCGTTCATTGATTGTCAGCGCATGAAGAGGCCGCCGTTCGCATCCCACGTCGCGCCGGTCACGAACGCGGCTTTCGGCGAGGCGAGCAGCACGACGATGTCGGCGACGAACGCCGGATCGCCGAGACTGCCGACGGGGATGTTGGCAACGAGGCCGGGAAGCTTTTCCGCCGGCACCGTGCGGTGGACCATCGGCGTGTCCATCGGACCGGGGGCTATGGCGTTGACGGTGATGCCGAAGGCGGCGAGGTCGCGGGCGAAGACCTTGGTCAGCGTCAGGATCGCACCCTTGGAGGCGGCGTAATGCGCGCCGGTCGCCGTGCCGCCGTTCTGGCCGGCGAGTGAGGCCATGTTGACGATGCGGCCGTAGCCCGCCTCCTTGAAGTAGCGGCCAAGCACCTGGCAACCCGTGAAGGTGCCGCCGGCGTTGACCGCCATGATGGCGTTGAAATCGTCCGGCGCGATGTCGAGCACCGGCCCGGCCTTTGTGAGGGCGGCATTGTTGACCAGAACCTCCACCGAGCCCCAGGTCTCGACGGCGAAGCCGAGCGCGGCTTCGAAGTCGGCGGGTCTTGAGACGTCGAGCGCCATGCCCTTCGCGCTCGCTCCCGAGGCGTCGAGCATTTCGGCGACACCCGCCGCGCCCGCGCCGTCTATGTCGGTGACGAGAACCCGGTAGCCGGCGGCGTGGAGGGCCGTTGCGACGACCTTGCCGAAGCCGTCGGCGGCGCCGGTGACGATGGCGGTTCCTGCTGCGGTCGCGGTCTCTGGAGCCATGGCGGGATCCTCAGAACAGATAGCTGATCGACGTCAGAACGCCGGTGGAGTTGATGAGCGCGACGACCTTTTCCTTCATCCGGATGCCGTCTTCGGTCTTCACCAGCGTGTAGGTGAGGTCGGCGGCGAAGAAGCGCGCGCGGTCGAACTTCTGTTCGGCAAGGTGCTGGGCGCAGCGCACTTTCACCGTATCGCCGTCGTCCTTGATCAGGCGGAAGCGCGAGACGGTACGGACCGTCTCCGCCGCCGGTGCGGCCGAGATCGAGCGGCCGCCGCGCAGGCGGGCGACCCGCATCCTCCGCATGGTGTCGTCGTCATAGGCGATATTGAGAACCGCGGCGTAGTCTTCCGCCTCGGGGTTGACCGGGATGACGTAGATGCCGTCCTCGGTCCAAAGGTCGAGCCAGGCGTCGTAGTCCTTGCCGTCGAGGAGGTCAGCCTCGAGCCAGATGACCTCCATCGCCGTCTGCAGCGAAATCGTCCCGGGTTCCATGGCAGTCAGGGTCGTCATGCCGACATCATCCTCTTCCACATCTGATAGGCCGAGCGCATGCCGGTCTCGGTGCTGACGTCGCCGACCGGAAGGTTGTTCGTCGAGCCTTCTTCCAGCCCGAGGCCGCGGTCGAGCATGATCGGCATCTCCGGTGCGCCGACGACGCCGCGCTGGACGCGCTCCCACACCTCCGCGTCGTCCGGGCTGCCGAAGCCCATCGGACCCTGAAAATGTTCGTGCAGCCTTAGCCGGGCCCGGTTTGCCGCCTCCGGTCCGCCCTCCATGGCGATGGCGATGTGGCGGATCTCCGTCTCGCTGACGCTGACCGGGCGGAGAATGCGGAAGAACGCCATCGAACAGGCCGCGTTCGGGAAAAGGTTGACGTTGAAACCGGTGCCGCCGACGGCGCGCACGATGCGGCGCACCTCCTGGACGCTGTGAGTTTTGGACAGCTCCCTGGCCAGCGCCTCGAAGCGGTCCGGGATCGGCTGGTCGAGATTGGCTTCAAGGTCGACCAGATCGGGGATCATCACCATCACCGAATGGCCGTTGCCGAGGTCCTCCACCTTTCCCTCGCCGCCAAGGAAGGTGAAGGTTTTCTCCGCCTGTTCGTCGAGCGACTGCAGGAACGATTTATGGACGACCGGGAAATGATAGGCGTCGGTGGTGTTTTCCAGCTGGATCTTCCAGTTGCCGGGAAAGCGGAACTTGTGTTCACCGCCAACCTTCACCGGATAGCCGCCGCCCTGCTTCATGAAGAGGTCGATCCACGGTTTCGCGTGGCCGAGGAAGTCGGAAAGCGGCTCCACCTCATGGTTGAAGGAGGCGAAGATTAGCCCCTGGTATTCGTCCACCCGCAGGCTCTTGAGCCCGAGCTTTTCCTTGTCGAAGCCGGCTCCGTAGCTTTCGGGGTAAGGGACGCCCTTCAGTGCGCCGTCAAGCGCGTAGCCCCAGCCGTGGTAAGGACAGCGGAAGCTCTTGGCCGAGCCCTTCGGGATCTCGCAGACCGTCGCCGCGCGGTGGCGGCAGCGGTTGACGAGGACGTGAACCCGGCCCTCCCGGTCGCGCGTCACGATCACCGGCTGCACGCCGACATGGGAGAGGACGAAGCTGCCCGGATCCGGGATCTCGCTCGCGTGTGCCACCCAAACCCAGGTCTGCGTGAAGATCTTCTCCATTTCCGCCTCGAAGATGGCCGGATCGGAATACATCGGCGAGAGGACGCGATCGGTCTTCACCAGGTCGGCAAAGGCGCCCGTCTCGGCGCCGGCGAGAGATGTCATTGCGGGGTCTCCTCGGGTGCGGGGGGCTTCGGTCGCGGGAGCGGGGCCGGCTGGTCCCATGGCCCGACCGGACGCGTGTAGAGATTGGTGGTGCGGAAGTGCGCCATCCGCCAGGTCCCGCCGTCACGGCGGAAATCGATATCGAGTTTCGCCGCCATCAGGAACGACGAGCCGTCGTGGAATGTCGGCGTCTGCAACATTAGCCAGTGGCCCTCGGCCGCCGCCGCCCCGTCGTCGACGGCGATGCGCTCCGAGGACAGGAAATGTGCGTTGGCCTCAAACAGCGGCGGATCGCAATAGGCGCCGAGATAGGCGACGATCGCGGCACGGCCCTCGTGTCGGCCGAAGGTTTCGCCGTAACGTGCGCCGCGCCCCTCCCAGACGCAGTCCGCAGTGAAGAGCGCCCCGAGCGCTGCAAGGTCGGTCGACGCATCGAGCCGGTCGCAGATCTCCATGTAGGTGGCGAGGCAGGCGCGGATCCGGCTTTCCGCTTCGAGCCGGTCGAGCCGCCGAGCCATGTCCTGCGCGAGATCGTCGGGTAGGGCGCTCATCGCGGTGTCTCTCAGGCCGGGTTCGGCAGGTCGAGTGGCCGCCCGACGCGTGCTTCGATGCGCATGTAGCGCCACAGCCGGTGATGGTCTCCGACCGGCGTCGTGCGGAAGAGGCCGCAGGCGGCGGTGACCGTCTCGATATCGGCAACGTCGGCAAGCACGTAGCAGGTCCACGGCCAGCCGTTCGGCGAGGTGCCGACCATCAGCATGTCGTCGTCCATCGTGCCGAGGACCGTGACGCCCTCCATCGCCGCCAGGTCGGCGAGCATGACGTTGACCGATTTGAAGACGTTGCCGATCTCCTCGTTCGGCAGGTCGAAGAAGTTCTGCAGGACGGCCATGCAGAAGAGAACACGGAGGGGCTTCTTTTCGGTATCGGACATGTCGGGGAACTCCAGGGTTCAGGCCGGGCTTCCGGCCGAAGGGAACGGAAATGGAATTGGTCGCCGGGCGATCATGGATAGCCGGGCTGGCCGGGCTGGCCGAGGAAGACGCCGCCCGCGCTCTGCCAGGTGCCCTCGCCGAGGAAGGCGTGCTGGGCGACGGCGGCGGCGTCGTTCATGGCCCGCGACAGCGGATGGCCGGTGACGATTGCCGAGGTGCCGGCGAGGTAGAAGGCCGTGCGCGCCACTTCCGCGCCGGTATGGGCGGCATGGGTGGAGGCGAGCCTGAGGTGCGTGCGCGCTTCCGGCGAGACCGCGTCACCGGCGAGAAGCGTCTCCCACGCGGCCTCGGTTGCCTCGTAGAAATAGCCGCGGGCGGATCGAAGCTTCGCCTCGGCCTTGGCCAGTTCGCTCTGGACATAAGCGCGTTTGCCGATCGTCGGCGCGCCAGTGATCGAGCCGTAGCCCTCCGCAATGCGGCGGATCGTATCGAGCGCGTCGCGTGCCGTGCCGAGGCCGACGACGGCGAGCACCTGCGCGGCGAGCGCCATCGACGGATAGCGGAAGATCGTCTCGTCGCGGCGTGGCGCGCCGCCGCGCACGAAGGTCCAGTCCTCGGGCACGAGCACGTCGTCGACGACGACGTCATGGCTGCCGGTACCGGCCAGGCCGATGACGTTCCAGTCCATCTCTATTCTGACCTTGTCGCGCGGCATCACCGCCATGCGCGGCAGGCCGCCGTCGTTGAGGCCCTCGACCTTGACGCCGACGCCGATGACCGAGGCGCCCATCGATCCGCTGCAGTATTTCCAGCGCCCGGAAATGCGGATGCCCGCATCCGTCGCGATGGCCTTCTGGGGCGGAAAGAGCGCGCCGGCGAAAACCGTGTCCGGGTCGGCGCGGTAAATCGCGGCGAAGTGCTCGGGCGGCAGCGCGGCGAGGTATATCGTGGAGACACCGAAGCTCGCGACCCAGCCGGTCGAGGCGTCCGCCGCCGAGATCGTCTCGATCAGCCGGCAATAGTCGGCGGGAGACAGCGCGTCACCGCCGAGCTCCTTCGGCACGAAGGCGCGATAGCAGCCGACCGCCTGGAGCTTTGTCACCATGTCCTGCGGCACATAGGTGAGGTGTTCGAACTCGGTGCGCCGTTCGCGGATTTCAGCAAGGACCGCGTCGAGCGTGATGTCCTCGGGGCCCGCTGTCGCCGGCATCGGCGGTGCGGACGTTTCAGGCGCCGAGAGGGGAGCGGTCTGGGTCATCGGGTCAGGCCTCTTCTTTGGCGGAAATGCGCAGGCTTGCGGGAAGCCGTGTGGCGATCCATCCGGCGATGGCGCAGAGCCTGGCGTCGTCTCCCTTGCGTCCGACGATCTGCAGCCCGGCGGGGAGGCCGTCAGCGGTCATCAGGGGAAGCGTCAGGGCCGGGTGGCCGGTGAGGTTGAAGGCGCGCACCAGCCGGGTGAGGACGAGGGCGGCACGCAGGTCGCCGGCATCCTCGATCCTTGGCGGCACGTCCGGCATCGTTGGCAGGACGAGTGCGTCGCGGTCCTTGAGGAGCGCGTCGATCGCCGCCGTGACGCTAGCGCGGATCGCCTCGGCTCCCTCCACTGCGTCGTCGCTCGTCTCGCGCGCGGCAAGAAGGCGGTTACGCACGTCCGGGCCGATCGCCACGCCTGCTGGCGAGGAAACGAGATCGCCGAGTGCGGTCCAGTTCTCCCGGTTGATGATTGTGAGTCCTGCGGCATAGGCCTCGGCCATGCCGGAAAGGTCGACAGGGTCGAGAGCCGCGCCGCTTGCCGCAAGCGCCTCGTCGATCGCGTTGCGGACGGGTGTGGCGGCTTCGGTGATGATCCGCCCGAGGTGCGGCGCCTCGGTGAGCGTTTCGGGCTGGAACGCCGGATCGATGATCGCCATTGCCTGCGTCAGCATCGCCGCGCTCGCCGCGAAGGGGCCGACGCAATCGAGCGAACTCGCGGCCGGTGCCACGCCTTTGCGGCTCACCCGCCCGAAAGTCGGCTTCAACCCGAAAACACCGCAGCAGGCGGCAGGGGTGCGGACCGAGCCGCCGGTGTCGGTGCCGAGTGCGAAATCGGCGATGCCGGCCGCGACCGCCGCCGCCGATCCGCTCGACGAGCCGCCCGGAATGCGGCCGGGGAAATGGGGATTGGGTGCGGTCCCGGTGTAGGCGTTGAGCCCGGTGACGCCGAAGGCGAGTTCGTGGAGATTGGCCTTGCCGACGATACGGCAGCCGGCGGCAAGGAGTCGCTCGACGACATCGGCATGGGCTTTCGCCGGCGCCGCGTCCGCAAGGGCGCGGCTGCCGCAGCGGGTCGGCAGGCCCGCGATGTCGATCGTATCCTTCACCGCGACCCGGGGCCCGTCGCCGCCGAGCGACAGCGGCGTGACGAGGATCGCCTCGAGGCCCTCCTGCTTGCCGGTCTCTGCGATGGGGAAAGCGGTTGTCATGGTGCCCTCGGATACGGGAAATTACGTGAAAATTACCGCAATTGCGGTGTGTCACAAGGGAAAATACGTATTTGCCGACAATTTCTGCATAGATTCTGATCTGTGATTATTTTTTATTCAATTTCTGACGACGGATGCGAAACCCTTGGGCGGGGGCGGGTGTGCCCGACGACGGTGCGTATCCGCGAAATCGCTGGCGGCGAGGGGATCATGTCCGCGTCCGGTCGCGATGCATCTTCCGCACCATGGCGTCGAAGAGGAGGGTGGCGAAGCGGTCGTTGTCCTTCAGCCGCTCCGCGTCCTCGGCGCAGCGCTGCCGGATCGTCTCGTCGAGAACGATGTTCGGGCCGGGCATGGAGTTGGCCGCGAGCTGGATCTCGGCCGCCCGCTGGACGATCCACAGCAGCATGAAGGTGCGCGGGATATCGCGCTCGGCGACGGCGACGCCGTGGTTGCGCAGGACGAGTACGTGCTTGTCGCCGATGCTGGCAAGCATCCGCTCGCGCTCGTCGTCGTAGAGCGTGATGCCCTCGAAGTCGTGGTAGCCGACACGGCCGGAGAGCTGCGCGCCATAGAAGCCGTCGTGTTCGAAGCCGCCGGCCTTCAGCGTGACGGCCGAGATCGGTGTCGTATGGGTGTGGGCGATGCAACCGACATCGGCGCGGTTGGCGTGGATGACGCCATGGAGCGCGAAGCCGGCCGGGTTGGCGGGATAGTCGGAGGGCTCCACGAGATGGCCGTCGACGCCGACCTTGATCAGGTTCTCCGGCGTGATCTCGTCGTAGTAAAGCCCGAACGGGTTGACGAGGTAATGGTGCTCGGATCCCGGCACGCGTACCGAGATGTGGTTGAAGATCAGCTCTGTCCAGCCGAGGTGGTCGACGAGGTGGTAGAAGTCGGCTAGCTGGCGGCGCAGCGCCCATTCCTCTTCGCTGCGCTCGGGCGTCGCGGTCTCGGCGATACGGGCGGAGGCGGTCATTGGCGTATCCTTTCGTTCCGGCGCTCCGGGGCGGCCGATGGCGGGGTCGAATGTCGGCTCAGGCGGCGGCGCCTGAAATGTCGGTACCTGAAACGTCGGTACCGGTGGGCGTCGAACGGTAGCGGGCAAGGTCGAGGACGGTTTGGGTGACGGGCATGGCGAGGCCGACCTTTTCGGCCAATTCCAGCACTGCGTCGCCGATCGCCGCCGTCTCCAGCGGGCGCTTGCGGCGATAGTCCTGCAACATGGAAGTGGCGAAGTCGCCCGCCGCGCCGACGCGGGCAAGGAGCGCGGCCTTGTCGAGCGTGATGCGGGCGCCATGGGCTCGCGCGACCGCCGCCGTCTCCTCGATGATGCGTTCCACAATCGCTCTCAGACGTCCGTCGCCGGCTTGGCGCGCCAGCGTCGCCTCGCTGACGACGGAAAGCGGATTGGTGGCGAGGTTGAGGGTGAGCTTCGTCCACAGCGCGTCGCGTATCGCCGGCGTCGTCTCCGCGTCGATATCGCTCGTCGCAAGGGCTGCGGCGAGCGCGGCAAGGCGCGGTGTTGCCCGGCCATCGAGCTCGCCGAGGATCAGCCGGTGATCCATGCTCGCCCGCACCGCGCCGTCGGGCTCCGTCTCCGCCGCCATGTAGACGACCGCGCCGATGATGGCCTCGGCCGGCAGCAGCGCATCGAGCCGGCCGTCGGGGTCGACGGCGCGGATGCGCGTGTCCCCGAACGGTCCGGGTGCGCGCTTGAAATACCACCAGGGAATGCCGTTGACAGTTGGCACGATCACCGTGGCGGGGCCAATCATCGGCCGGATGAGGGCGGCGGCGTCGGCGAGCGCCTGTGATTTGACCGCAAGGAAGATCGTGCCCTGGATGCCGAAGTCGGGCCGGTCACTCGCCGGTAGGCGGGCGCGCAGCGTGCCTGTCCGGTCATGGAGCATGAGGCCGTGGCGTTGGATGGCGTCAAGCCGCGCGCCGCGCGCGATCATGGAGACGGCGTGGCCTCCATTCGCCAGAAGCGCGGCGATCGCGCAGCCGATGGCGCCCGCGCCGACCACGCAGAAAGGATCGGCGCCCGCCGACCGGTCACTGCGCCAGCCGCTGGAGCAGTCATTTGGCGGGTCGTGCGGATCCGGGTCTTGAGGACCTGACAGCGTCATGCGAACCCCTCTCGTCATTCGCAGTCCGGGATGTCCGCCTCGCGGTTGTCGGCCGGCGCCTCTCTCCTTGCGCAGGTCGTCCGCGTTTTGCGGCGAACCGTCCGCGCTTTCCGGCGCGGACCGTCAGTCCTCCGTGCGCGTTCCTCCCTGCGCAACGAAATACGTGATTATTACCATAATAAGCATTTCTCCGTATGCGCAAGCAAATTATGCAAGCCTAATTTCTAGGCATCGAGATATGGCGCGCAGAGACAGTCGCCCGCCGGGGCACGGCGAACGAAAGAACGGCCTGAAACGGCAAGGGAGGTGGGGACGGCGCGATCAGGCCAAGCGATCAGGCCAGGCGATCAGGCCAAGCGATCGGGCCAGGCGATCAGGCAGTCGGGCGGCCGATAGTCAGGTAGTGCGATGGCCAGGCGGTCAGGCGGTCAGGCGGCCAGGCGGTCAGGCGAAGACGACGGTGCGGTGCCCGTTAAGCATCACCCGGCATTCCAGGTGCATCTTGACGGCGCGCGCCAGCACGCGGGATTCCACGTCGCGCCCCTCGGCGACGAAATCCTCCGCGCTCATGGCGTGGGTCACCCGCTGGGTTTCCTGTTCGATGATCGGCCCCTCGTCAAGATCGGGCGTCACGTAATGCGCCGTGGCGCCGATCAGCTTCACCCCGCGCTCGTGCGCCTGATGATAGGGCTTGGCGCCCTTGAACGAGGGCAGGAACGAATGGTGGATGTTGATGATCTGGCCGAAGAGGCGGTTGGAGAATGTGTCGGACAGGACCTGCATGTAGCGGGCAAGGACTACGAGATCCGCGTCGGTCTCCTGAAAGAGGCGAAGCAGCGCGTCCTCCTGTGCCGCCTTCGTTTCCTTCGTCACCGGCAGGTGGTGGAAGGGGATCCCTTCGATCTCGGCCGTGCGGCGCGACGTCTCGTGATTGGAGACGATCGCCGCTACCTCGGCATTGAGCCAGCCGACGCGTATCTGGTAGAGGAGGTGAAGAAGCGCATGGTCGAACTTGGAGACCATGATGAGGAGGCGCGGGCGGCGGGCAAGGTCCGTCACCGCGGTCTTCATGTCGAACCGCTCGATGGCCGGCCTCAGGGCCTTCTCGATCCCCTCATGGGTCACGCCCTTGGGCGCCTCGAAGGCGATCCGCATGAAAAAGCGGTTGCTCTGCCGGTCCCAGAATTGATTCGACTCTGCAATGTTGCCACCGATTGCGGCAAGTTCGGTCGTCACGGCGGCGACGACACCGGGTCGGTCGGTGCAGGAAAGGGTCAGAACGTGCATGGGCTGGTGCCTTGAAGAGAAAGGCGGGTCGCACGGCCAGGGGCGCCGCACGCCCCATCCTGAGAGCGAAAACGCCCTGTCTTAGGCCATGTCGGCGAAAAGCAAAAGGCCCCGGCGGGACGCCGGGGCCTTGAAACCGTGCGCGCGGCCGGACGTCCGGCCGGAGCGGGAAGCCTTACGCGGCTTCCTTGCCCGTCAGCGCCTTCAGGATGTTCTGCGGCGAGGAGTTGCCATAAGGGTCGGTCTCGCAATTGTCGGAGTAGCCCTCTTCCGGGAACCACATCTCCACGACGCCGTCCTTGACGACCGCGCCGTAGCGCCAGGAGCGCATGCCGAAGCCGAGGTTGTCCTTGTTGACGAGCATGCCCATCTTGCGGGTGAACTCGCCCGAGCCGTCCGGAATCAGCTTGACGTTCTTCAGGTTCTGCGAGCGGCCCCAGGCATTCATGACGAACGCGTCGTTGACCGAGACGCAGTACACCTCGTCGATGCCCGCTGCCTTGAAGTCGTCGTAGAGCTTCTCGAAGTCAGGCAGCTGGAAGGTCGAACAGGTCGGCGTGAAGGCGCCCGGCAGCGAGAACAGCACGACGCGCTTGCCCTTGAAGTAGTCGTCGGTGGTCTTCTCTTCCCAGCGGAACGGGTTGTCGCCGCCGATGGACTCGTCACGCACGCGCGTCTTGAACGTAACGTCGGGAAGCTGCTTGCCGATCATGATCTTTCTCCTTGCGAAGTGGTCAACAGGATGTTTGAAGCGGCCGCACCGGCCGAAAAGGCCGGCCAAACCGGGGGAAACCGCGTATGTCTTAGCGGATATCGCTCCGCTTTGCAGTACCAAAATCCGTTGGATTGCTTATTAGTGTTAGAATGACTTCATTCTAGGTGGGTCCTGATATCACCGATTGCCAGAGGCAATCCGGGTCGCGAGAAAAAAGATTCCCGCGACCCGGATCCCCGTTTTCAAGCATCCCGGGTTGCACCGTATCCTAGGCGGCGCTGTCTCATGGTCCGTTGACCAGGCCGCCCGGGAATCGGAGCCACCGAGAGTCGGCGCTCAGGTGATCTGCAGCGATCCCGAGGCGCCCATCAGCAGGTCGACGACGTCCGGTGCGGTGATGATTTCGAAATCGGGGTCCATCTCTTCCGCGCTCATGCCGTTGTGGATCATGCAGGCGCCGCAGATGGCGACCTTGCCGCCCGCCTGGCGATAGGCCTTGAGGAGATCGGAAACCGGTTCGAAAGGCTTGCCGATGTCGATGCCGTCGGTGGCGCCGGGCTTGCCGAGCTCGACCGCCTCGACCATCAGGATGACAGTCGCGCTGTGGCCCTTCTGCAGCGCGTTGAGCGCCATTGTGAAGGCGACGGTGACCTTGTTGGGGTCGTTCCTGCCGTCGAAGATGGTGGTGACGAAGTCAGTGGTCTGCATGATGCGTATCCGTTTCTGATTGGATAACCGGGGTGCTGCGAACGGCACCCGGAAATGCGGAAAAGACAAATCGAAAAACCCGCCGTTAGGACGACGGGCATCGGAAGGCGCGAAGCATTGGGGCGCGACTCATCCCCTGCGCCTCGGTCTCCCCGTTCTCATATAAGTTAGATCTAATAAAATCGAAGTCGTCTTTCCGTCGCATGCGGCCGAGTGGATCGTTCTGCCGCGAGCGGCGTTTGAGGGGAGGCACCCGTATCCGCGAAAGTGGCCGCTGTTCGGGCGTGAAATATGCTAGAGGTGCGGGACTGATGCTGGCGCCGGTAGCCGAAAAAGGGTACCGCCGGGCCGGCCGCAAAGGAGAACAGCCATGTCGGATTCCCTCGAAACCGCCGCCGATGCCTTCCGTGCCGCCATGCGGGAAGCCGTCCGGCGCTATTCGCTCTGGTATCTCGTGGAGGGCATTCTGCTGATCATCACTGGCTTCTTTGCGATCGTCTTCCCCTTCTTCTCCTCGATTGCCGTCCTGGTGCTGATCGGCTGGCTGCTGATCATCAGCGGCGTTCTCCAGGGCTTCAGTCTCATCGGCGCCCGTCACGTGCCGCATTTCTGGTTGCAGCTCATCTCCGTGATTCTGGCTATCCTGATCGGCATCCTCTTCCTGCGCGATCCCGCCCAGAGCCTGTTGACGATCACGCTCCTGCTGATCGTGTTCTTTATGATGGAGGGAATATCGAAGCTGGTGTTCTCGCTCACCATCCGGCCGATGCCGAACTGGGGCTGGGTGCTCCTGAGCGGCATTGTCGGTATCGTGTTGTCGCTGATCCTGCTCGCCAGCCTGCCGCTGACGGCGGTGTGGCTTGTTGGCGTGCTCCTCGGCATCCAGCTCATCGGCATCGGTTCGTCGCTCGCCTATCTCGCCTGGCAGGTGCGCAAGGCCTCGTGAGGCGGACGATCCGGAAAGGTCAATCCGGGTAAGCCCGTCTGGGTAAATCAGTCCAGATCAGTCCAGATCAGTCCGTCCAGGTCAATCCGGCCGGGTGGGGGCGTCCTAGCGACCGGCCCCCGTCAGTGGCCACCCCCGCCCGCCGGCGGGTCCTTCGGCCTGGTCATCAACGGCGCGGCGCACACGAGGACGACGAACAGCAGCGTCAGGACGAGGAAGACGTCGGCGAAGGCCATTACCACCGCCTGCCGTCGCACCAGCAGCGCCATCTGCTTGAGCGCGGCCTGATCGGCGAGCGGTCCGAGAGACGATATCCCTTGCGTGATCGTGGCGAGCGTATCCTCCGCTACCGCACGCCCCCAGCGCACGCTTTCATGCAGTCGCTGCAGGTGGAGGTCGGTGCGGTCGTTCAGGAGCGTGTTGATCCATGCCAGCCCGACCGCGCCGCCCAGGTTGCGCATCACGTTGAAGAGGCCGGATGCGTTCTTGATCATCGCCGGCGGCAGGGTGCCGAGCGATATGTTGGTGATTGGCACCATGCACAGCATCAGCGACATGCCGCGCAGCACCTGCGGCAGGAAAAGTTCCCAGAAATCCCAGTCCACGGTGATCTTGGAGGCCTCCCAGGTGCCGAGGCCGAAGCCGAAGAAGCCGATGGCGATCATCACGCGCGGGTCGAGAATGGCGGACAGGCGGCCGGCGACCGGCGCCACGAGGAACATGCTGATGCCGGTGACGAACATCGTCTCGCCGATCATCAGCGCCGAATATCCCCGGATCTCGGCGAGATAGACCGGATAGAGATAGGTCAGCCCGTAAAGGCCGATGCCCATCACGAAGCTGAAGGCGGCGCCGGTGGCGAAGTTGCGATTGGCAAAGGCCTTGAGGTTGACGACCGGTTCATGCGCCGTGAATGCACGAATGAAGAAAACGATGGCGGAAACAAAAGAGAGCACGGCGAAGAAGACGATCGCCTCGTCACCGAACCAGTCGTTCGCCGGGCCTTCCTCCAGCACGTACTCCAGCCCGCCGAGGAAGCCGACCATGGCAATAAAGCCCCACCAGTCGAAATGGGCGAGGAGTCCCGTGTCCGGCTCGTCGAAGTCGATAAGCGCGACGGCGGCGGTGGAGACGATGATTCCCGGCACGACGTTGATGAGGAACAGCCAGTGCCAGGAGAAGATGTCTGTGAGATAGCCGCCGACCGTCGGCCCGATCGTCGGGGCAAGGGTCGCGACGAGCCCGATCATCGGCGCGACGATCGGCTGTTTTTCGCGCGGAAAGATGATGTAGGCGGAGGCGAAAACCGTCGGGATCATGCCGCCGCCGACGAAGCCTTGGATCGCGCGGTAGATGATCATCTCGTCGATAGAGGTCGCCGTGGCGCACATCAGGCTCATGAACGTGAAGCCGGCCGACGAGAGGGCGAACAGCCAGCGCGTCGAAAGCGCCCGTGACAGGAAACCCGACAGCGGAATCATCACCACTTCGGCGATGAGATAGGCCGTCTGCACCCAGGTGATTTCCGAGGCGCTCGCCGACAGGCCGGCCTGGATCTCCGACAGCGACGCCGAGACGATCTGGATGTCCAGGATGGCCATGAACATCCCGAACACCATGAAGAGGAAGGTGACCATGCGCCGCCGTTCCAGCGCCGCATGGTCGGCGCCCGGCGCGGCGGGAGCGGCTCCTCCCTCGGGGCTCGTGGTGGCCGAACTCATCCTTGCCGGCCCGTCAGTTCGCGGCCTTGGCGGTCGCTGTCTCGTGACCCGGTGTCTCGTCCGTAATAGGTGTGCTCGCTCCGGTCGCGCTCGCGCCAGCCGTACTCACGTCGCTGCGCGTGTCGACAGTGACGACGACGGACATGCCGGGCCTGAGGAGATGGGCGCCGGTCACCTCGTGCGAGAAGGTGATGCGGACCGGGAGGCGTTGCACGATCTTGGTGAAGTTGCCGGTGGCGTTTTCCGGCGGCAGCAGGCTGAAGAGCGAGCCCGACGCCGGCGAGATGCTGGCGACCGTGCCGGTGAAATGGCGATTGGGATAGGCATCGACGGAGATGTTGACGATCTGGCCTGGATGCATGTCCTCAAGCTGCGTTTCCTTGAAATTCGCATCGACGTAGACGTCGTCGAGGGGCACGATTGCGGCAAGTCGGCTTCCCGGCTGCACCAATTGGCCGATCTCGACGGACTTGTTGCCGACGACGCCGTCGATGGGCGCGCGGACGACCGTGAAGGAAAGGTCGCGTTCGGCCTGTGCCAGCGCGGTCTTCATTTCCTGCAGCGTCTGCTCCGCCTCGTGCGCCTGTGCGTTGATAACGGCGAGGTTGGCCTGCGCGGTCGCCAGGTTCGCCTGCGCCTCGCTCATCGCGGCCGCCGCCTTGTCGCGCGCGGCGCGGGCGTTGTCCAGCGTCTGGATGCTGGCGAATTCCTTCTTGACGAGCTGGATGCGCCGCGCAAGGCTGGCTGCGGTCAGCGTTTCTTCCGCCCGTGCCGACAGCACCTTGGCCCGTGCCGCCTCGATTGCGGCGGCAGCCGATCCCGCCTGCATGTGGATGCGCGCGATCGTGGCTTCCTGCGTCGCTACCTTGTTGCGCGCCGCCTCCACGGTGAGCCGGTAATCCCCGTCGCCGATCCGGGCGATGATATCCCCCTTCTTCACCGGTTGGTTTTCACGGACGTCGACGCTCGCCACATAGCCCGACACTTTCGCCGCAAGCAGCGTCATGTCGGCGCCGACATAGGCGTCGTCGGTGGAAATCTCGAACCGGCCCACCGTCCACCAGAAATAGCCGAACCAGCCGCCACCGGCGATCGCGGCAACGAGGAGGACCATCAGCACGAAATGGCGACGCCTCGGCCCTTTCTTCAGCTTTGCCGCCGCTTCAGCCGCGCGGTCGCTGGCCGCGTCGTCCGCCGCTTTACCGTTCGGGCTCCGCGGCGCCTCGGCGGTCGTGTCCGTCCTGTTCCGGTCCGGCGTCGATGCCGCATCCGCTGGCGGGGCGGCTTCTTCGGCAGTGACTGTTTCGCCGCGCGCGTCGTCGCTGAATTGCGTCATGAAAGTCTGTTTCCGGTCTCTCGGGATAGGCCGTTGACCGAACCGTTCGGTCAAATTCGGCCGTTTTTACCATTGACCGAACGGTTCGGTCAATTCATCTTGGGCCAGATGGCGATCGACCGTCCGATATGGCTCACGGCGACCGTTGATGAAGGGGCCGGAGGGGAGTTGGCCGCAAACGCGGGAACGAGGCGAAACGACAGGACACGATGACGAAGACAAAAGATCCCGCCGGATTGATGGATACCTGCGAAATCCGGGAAATTGAAGATCAGCCGAAACGGCTGGAGATCCTGAACGGGGCGCGCCGGGTCTTTCACGCTGAAGGGTTCGACGGAGCGAGCATGGGGCAGATCGCTCATGCCGCCGGCGTTTCCAAGGGCACGCTCTACGTTTACTTCGAGAGCAAGGAGGCGCTTTTCAAGGCGCTCGTCATCCAGGATCGCAAGGAATCGGCCGAGCGGCTCTTCCAATGCGGCGACGAGCATGCCGATCTGCCGACTATGCTCCAGAGCGTTGGCGAGAGTTTTGTGGCGATGATGGTTCGGCCCGACCACATCGCGCTTCTGCGCACGGTGATCGGCGCGTCGGAGAAATTTCCCGAGTCAGGCCGGGTGTTCTACGAGAATGGTCCCTGTCGCGGCGCCAAGAGGCTTGCGGCTCTGTTGAGGCCGCATGTCGAGGCCGGTGAACTGGTTATTGACGATATCGAGGCCGCCGCCGGACATTTCTTCGCGCTCAGCCAGGGCGGCCTCGTCAAGCCGATGCTGTTCGGTTGTGACGATGTGCCGGGCGACAAGGAAATCCGGGCCGCCGTTGCCGAGGCGGTCCGCATCTTCCTGCGCGCCTTCGCGCCCGAGCGGGAGTAAGCTTTGCCGGATTCCGCATGAAAACGGCGGGATCCGGAGATCCCGCCGCGGTCTTGATGGCGATCTTTCCCTGTCGCCTCAGTTCTTCACCGTGTCCTCCAGAAAGAACCGGCCGAGCGGGTTCTGGTAGAAGCCCTTGATGTTCTTGCGCGACACGTTGCGGTAGGGGCTGTAGTAGAGATCGATCCAGTTGACGTCGTCCTTGGCGATCTTCTGCAGCTCCACGTACATGGCCTCGCCTCGCGCTTCTTCGGATCCATCTCCACGCGCGCCGCGGCGACGAGCTTCTTGACCTTCTCGTTCTTGTAGCGGGTCATGTAGTTCATGTTGGTGTCGTGACCGAGGACGAAGGTCGTCTTCTGGTCAGGGTCGAGAACGTCGTTGGTCCAGTACATGACCGAGACGTCGTATTCGCCGGCAACCAGCATGTCCCAGGTCTGACTGGGATCCATCTTGCGCAGGTTGACGGTGACGCCGGCCTTCTTGAGCTGCTGCTGCAGGAGGATGGCGATCTGCTCGTCGACCTCGTCGCCGGCATTGACCAGATAGTCGAGCGTCAGGTCGCTCGCACCGGCATCGGCCAGCATCGCCTTCGCCTTTTCCGGATCGTACGGACGTTTCAGATTGTCGGCGTAGTGATAGAGCGCGCCCTTGGGGATGTAGGAATAGGCGACTTCGCCGATGCCAAAGGTGACCGCGTCGACGATCGCCTGCTTGTCGATGGCGTAGTCGAGCGCCTGGCGGACTTCCTTCTTGGCCAGAGCGCCGTGCTCGTGGTTGATGAGGAGGTGGTCCTCGCGGGTCGAGGGATCGAGATGGACCTGGAGGTCCGGATCCTGCTTCAACTCCGCGATGCGCGAGAACGGTACGAAGATCGCGGCGTCGAGTTCGCCCGCCTGCACCTTAAGGATGCGGGTGTTGTCGTCGGGGATCGAGATCCATTCAACGCCGTCGAGCGACACCCGGTCGGCCTGCCAGAAATTCGGGTTCTTCTTCAGGATGACACGGTCGCCTCGGAGCCATTCGTCGACGGTGAAGGCGCCCGATGCGATTGGCTTTTCCGCGTACGCTTCCTCGCCCATCTCTTCCATGCCCTTCTTGGAGATGATGGAGGTGCCAGGCATGGCGAGCGAGGCGAGGAACGGTGCGGAGGGGCCGGCCAGCTTGACGACGAGCGTCTTCGGATCCGGTGTCTCGATGTCCTTGATGACCTTGTAGGAATCGGACCAGAGCGAGCCCTCGTTATCGCGGATGCGGGTCAGGCTGTAGGCCGCGTCCTCAGAGGTGATCGGCGAGCCGTCGGAGAATTTCGCGTCACGCATGGTGAAGGTGTAGACGGTGCCGTCGTCGGAAATCGTCCAGCTTTCGGCAAGGCCCGGCTCCAGCTTGGTGCCGGTCTTGTCGACGCGCACCAGCACGTCATAGACGTTGGAAAACACCCAGAAATCGATGTTCTGGGCGGTCTTGATCGGGTCGAAGGTCGACGAGCCCTCGCGGCGGCCGATGGTCAGCACGCCGGCGGCATCGGCGACTGTCGCGCTCAATGCCATGACCGAGAACGCCGCGGCGGCGGCGATCCGGATCCATTTACGCTCTTTCATGGTCTGCTTCCTCTGTTGTAAGCGATGGCGACACCGCCGATGGCGGCAGAATGCAGGCGGCACGGTGGGCCATGTCTCCCCGCATCATTGGCGGGGAACCGGTACGGCAGGCCTCCCGGGCCTGCGGACATCGTGGATGAAAGGCGCAGCCCGGCGGCAGGTCGACCGGGCTCGGCGGCTCGCCCGACAGGGGATCGGCGGGCAGCGGATTGTCCGGATCGATGTCGGGAATGGCGCTGATGAGTGAGGCCGTATAGGGGTGGTGCGGCGTGGCGAAGACCGCGTCTGTCGGGCCCTCCTCAACGATCCGGCCGAGATACATCACCGCCACCCGGTCGCACAGACGCCGGACGATGGCGAGGTCGTGGGCGATGAAGATCATCGCCACGCCGGTGCGTTCCCTGAGTTCCATCAGAAGGTTGATGATCTGGCCCTGGATCGATACGTCGAGGGCGGCGACGCATTCGTCGGCGACGATGAGCTTCGGTTCCACAGCGAGCGCGCGGGCGATGCCGACGCGCTGGCACTGGCCGCCAGACAGGTCGCCGGGTCGTCGCTTGGCGTGTTCGGCCTCCAGCCCGACCATGGTAAGGAGCTCCGTCACCCGCGCCGCGACGCGCTCCGGCTCCACCTTCCCGTGAACGCGCAGCACCTCGCCGATCGCCGCCCCGACCGTCATGCGCGGGTTGAGCGCGCCATAGGGGTCCTGGAAGATCATTGCCGTCTGGCGCCTGAGCCGGGCGATGTCGCCGGTAGTCGCGGAGGCCATGTCGGTGCCGTCGAAGAGAACAGAGCCGGCCGTCATCTCGCCAAGCCGCAGGATCGCACGCCCGAAGGTGCTCTTGCCCGACCCGGATTCGCCGACGAGGCCGACCGTTTCGCCGGCGTTGACCGTCAGCGCAACCTCGTTGACCGCCCTGACCGTGCGCGCCTTGCGGCCGGGGATGAGGCTTTTGCCGCCGAAATGAACGTCGAGGTTTTCGACCTTGAGAAGCGGTTGGGCGGTCGTCATGCCGGCGCCTCCGTAAAGGCGCCCGTCAGCGGATGGTGGCAGGCGACGAGATGCGAGGGACCGTGCGCCTCGAGCGTCGGCTGGCGCGCCCGGCAGTCGGCGCTGGCGTTCGGACAGCGCGGATGGAAGCGGCAGCCGGTCGGCATGGAAAAGATGCTCGGCGGCTGGCCGGCGATGGTGCGCACTCGCTCGCCGGGATGCCCCTCCGCCGGCTGGCAGGCAATGAGGCCCTTGGTGTAGGGGTGATGGCCGTTGCCGATGATCTCCCGCTTCTCGGCCCGCGCTCGCAGATCCGCCCGCCGTACATCACCGCCACGCTCTCGCAGGATTGCGCCACGACGCCGAGGTCGTGGGTGATGAGGATGATGGAGACGCCGCGCCGGTCGCGGAGGTCGAGGAGAAGTCTGAGGATCTGCGCCTGGACCGTCACATCGAGCGCCGTTGTCGGCTCGTCGGCGATCAGCACGTCCGGGTCGCAGGCCAGCGCCACCGCGATCATCGCCCGCTGCCGCATGCCGCCGGAGAATTCGTGCGGATAGGCGTCGATGCGGGTCGCCGGATCGGGGATGCCGACCTGGCGCAGCACCTCGATGGCTTTCTGCCGCGCTTCGCGCCCGCTTACCGACTGGTGATAGCGGATGCTCTCGGTGATCTGGCGGCCGATCGTCATGACCGGGTCGAGATGGCTCGACGGGTTCTGGAAGATCATGCCGATGGAACCGCCGCGCACCCGCCGCATATCCTTCTCGCCGAGCTGGACCAGGTCGCGGCCGGCCAGCTCGATGGCACCGCCGGTGATCGCCAGACGCGAGCCCGGAAGGAGCCGGATCAGCGCCCGGCAGGTCATGCTCTTGCCGGAGCCGGATTCGCCGACGAGGCCGAGGATCTCGCCCTTGCCGAGTTCGAAGGAGACCCGGTCGACGATGTCGCGGCTGCCCTCCGGCGTTGAAACGGCGACGGAAAGGTCGCGGACGCTGAGGATGGGATCGGCTGTCATGGGGGCGCTCATTCCTTCACCCCCAGGACTTCGCCGAGCCCATCGGCGAGAAGGCTGAACCCCATGGCGAGGGTGACGATCGCGACGCCGGGGAAGGTGGTGATCCACTAGGCCGTGGTGATGAAGCTCTGGCCTTCGGCGATCATGATGCCCCATTCCGCCGTCGGCGGCTGGACGCCGAGGCCGAGGTAGCTGATCGCCGAACCGTTGAGGAGGACGAGGACCGCGTCCGACATGGAAAAGACGATCGAGCCGAGAATGGCGTTCGGCATCAGGTGACGGAACATCACCCGGCTGTGGCCATAGCCGAGACTGACGGCGGCAACGGCGAAGTCGGCGTTTTTCAGGACGAGGAATTGCGCCCGGATGAGGCGGGCATACGAGACCCAGCCGACGAGTGCCATGGCGACGTAGAAGCTGCCGAGCCCGGGCCCGAGGATGACGATGATGGCGAGCATCAGGACGAGGAAGGGGAAGGCGAGGACAATGTCGACGAGGCGCATGAAAAGCGTGTCGACGAGGCCGCCGAAATAGCCGGCGAGGCTGCCCGCCACCGTGCCGATGACGAACGGGAAGATGACGCCGAAGACGGCGATCTGTAGGTCTATCCGTGCGCCCCACAGAACCCGGGAGAGGACGTCGCGGCCGAAGTTGTCGGTACCGAACCAGTGCGCCAGGCTCGGCGGCTGCAGCCGCGCTGTGGCGTCCTGCGCGATCGGGTCGAAGGGCGCGATCGCCGGCGCGAAGATCGCGATCGCGAGCCAGATGCCGAGGACGGCGAGGCCGAGATAGAGCGGCATCGAACCGCCGCCGAACGACAGCCTGAACCCGAGACGGGCATTTGCGCTTCCGACCGTCCTCATAGCTTCACCCGCGGGTCGACGGTGACGGTCAGGATGTCGGCGAGGAAATTGACCATCACGGTGGCGCAGGCGAAGACCATGGCGACGCCCTGGACCACCATGTAGTCGCGGGTGAAGATGCCGCGCACCAGCAATTGCCCCATGCCGGGAATGGCAAAGACGCTTTCCAGCACCACTGTGCCGGAGATCAGCCAGCCGATATTGACGGCAAGGAGGTTGATCGTCGGGACGAGCGAGTTCGGCATCACGTGCCGCCAGTAGACGATCGATTCCGGCAGGCCCCGGGCGCGCGCCGCCGTCGCCTGGTCGGAATTGAGTTCGGCAAGGAGGCTGGCGCGAAGGTTCCGCGTCAGAACGGCGGAGAGCGCGAGCGCGGCCGTCAGGCATGGCAGCACCATGTGGTGTGCCTTGGCAAGGAAAGTCCGTCCGTAGCCGGAAACCGGGAAGAGATCGAGCCTCACGCTGAACAGGATGATCAGCATGATGCCGAGCCAGAAGGCAGGAAAGCCAAGGCCGGCGGTGCTGACGAGGCGGATCGTGTGGTCGGCGAGGGTTCCGCGCTTCCGCGCTGCGATCGTGGCGAGCGGAACGGTGATCAGCAGGGAGAGGAGGACGCTGCCGAGAACGAGCACCAGCGTTGGTTCGATGCGCGTGACGATGAGCTTCAGGACGTCGACCTTGTAGAGAATCGACTTGCCCATTTCGCCATGGAAGAGGTTTTTGACGAAGTATAGATACTGGACCCAGATCGGCTCATCGAGGCCGAACTGGGCGCGGATCCGGGCAATCGCGCTTGCAGTGCTGCGGGGTCCGAGAAGGACGCGGACGGGGTCGCCCGGAATGAGCCGGATCAGGACGAAGGTGATGATGCTGATGCCGACGAGGACCGGGATCAGTTGCAGCGGACGGGTCAGGACGAAGCGATACCGCTGCATCAGCCGGTGCCTTCCTTTGCCGCCCGGCCGAGGAAGTCGAGAAGAAGCGCGCGATAGGCTTCCGGCTCCTCGTAGAAGGGCGAGTGGGACGAATTCGGGAAGACGTGGATTTGTGAGTTCGGCAGCACCTCGTGCATCCGTCGCCCGCAGGCCGGCGTCAGCGCGTCGTGCTGGCCATTGAAGACGAGTGTCGGCCAGGTGAAGTCGGCGAGGTTGGCAAGCCGGTTCCAGCCGATCAGGTTGCCGATGTAGTGGTATTCGTTTGCCCCCTGCATGGCGAGGAAGATCGGGTAGTTGAACCCGTCCTTGGAGGCGAGTGCCGGCTTTGGCGCATCGGCCAGCCGGCGGATGTGACGGTAGTCGAGGAGCGTCACAGCGGCCTTGTAGGCGGGGTGGTCGTAGTCCTGCCGCGCCTCGAACATCTGCATCATGGCGACCGTCTCGGCGCCGAGCGCGTTGCGGTGCCCCTCGATCTCGCCGATGAGATGGGGCATGTCGGCTGAGGTATTGGCCAGCACCATGCTCTTGATGCGGGCCGGATGGCGCACGGCGTATTCGATGCCGCACCAGCCACCCCAGGAATGGCCGAGGAAATGCACCCGCTCGAGCCCGAGCGTGTCGAGCACGGTCTCCACTTCGTCGGCATAGCGCTCGATCGACCACAAGGACGGGTCGTCCGGGTGGTCGGAGGCGCCTGTGCCGAGCTGGTCGTAGGAGACGATACGATAGCCGGCCTCCGTCAGCGGCACATGCGGGTCGCGCAGGTAGTCGCACGGAAGGCCCGGCCCGCCGTTGAGACAGAAGAGAACCTCCTCGCCCTTGCCGTAGCTGTAGGCGACGACGGTGCGGCCGTCGATGTCGATCCGTGTCACCTCGTCGGCGGGGCGGTCGTCCCAGACGTGGAAGCCGTTGGCAAGGAACCCCGTCTGCGCCATGCCGCCATTGTCGCCGGTGCCTGAATTCGTCATCGCGATCCGTTCCGCTTCAGGAAGTCGAGAAGCACCGGATAATAGGCCTCCGGTTCCTCGTAGAATGGCATGTGCGCCGAGTTTGGGAAGACATGCAACTCGGCGTCGGGGAGATGGAGCTTCATGCGCAAGGCGCAGGCCGGCGTCAGTTCGTCATGTTGCCCGGTTGTGATCAGCACCGGCATCGTGATCCGGTGGAGGTCTGGAACCCGGTTCCAGTCCTTCAGATTGCCTGTGTAGAGGAACTCGTTCGGCCCCTGCATGGTGCCGTAGGGCCCCATGTTCCAGTCGCCGAGCGAGCGGTTGACCGGCGCCGGCCAGGTCTCCAGACGGCAGACGTGGCGGTAGTTGAGTAGGGTGATCGCCGCCTCGTATTCGGGATGGTCGAGCGTGCCTTCCGCCTCGTGCCGTTGCATCATCGCGACCGTCTCCGAGCCGAGTGCGGCGCGCAACCGTTCCAGTTCGCTGACCAGATGCGGCATGTCGGCGACGGTGTCCTCCAGGATCACGGTCCTCAGCGCCTCCGGGTAGGTCAGCGCATAGTCGATAGCCAGCCAGCCGCCCCAGGAATGGCCGAGCAGATGCACCTTGCCGAGGCCGAGCGCCGTGCGCACGGTCTCCACCTCTTCCACGTAGCGTGCGATGGTCCACAACGAGGGGTCGTCGGGCCGGTCGGAGGCGCCGGTGCCGAGCTGATCGAAGGCGACGACGCGGTAACCCTTTGTCTTCAGACAGGAATGCGCCTCGCGCAGGTAGTCGCAGGGAAGCCCCGGGCCGCCATTGAGGCAGAGGACAACATCATCGCCTGCGCCGAAGCTGTAGGTCTTCACCGTATAGCCGTCTACGCTCACGTCGACGACTTGATCGGGCGAAAGTTCCTGCCACATGCCCGTGGTCCCTTTTCTCATCAATACGTCATGCAGAATGACTCAAGGCTAGAGGAACGCTTTCCGAGCGTGCTAGCTATCAAATGTTATAGAACGGATAGGATTTGCGCGTGACAGCACCAGTGGCTAACATCTGTGCGCGCCGAGGAAACGGGCAGATGTGTCCGCCGGCGGCGCTGGCGGCTGCGATCCGATGGGGCTTGGGATCTTCGATACCGGAGACCGTTGATGCTTGAAGCCATGGACGATGTTGAACGGGTCTTCGCCGGGGAGCGCTCTCTCTCCGACAGCGTCGACCGTGCGCTCGACCTCGTCGAGGATCTGGGCTTCACCTCGCTCATCTACGACTACAGCCCGGTGCCGACGGCCCATGACGGCGCCCTCCTGACACCGACCCACCTGTCTCTGCGCAACGTGCCCGACGACATGCGCGAGCTGTGGTGCGACCGCGGCTATTACCAGCGCGATCCCGTTCAGCATATGGCGCTGCGCTCAACGGCACCCTTCGTCTGGTCTTACCGGCCCAAGCGTGACACCACGGTCCTTGCCGGCTATCTCTCCGACGAGCATGCGCCCGTCGCCAGCTATCTCACCGATGCGGACATGACCTGCGGCGTTACCGTGCCGATCCATCGCACGCGCGGGGATATGGCGACCTTCACCGCCATCCGACGCGGCGCCCGCGCCGATTTTGTCCGCGATGCCCGCCACCACCTCGCTGCCTTCGGCCTCGTCGGCCAGATCTTTCACGAGCACGCCTTTCCCCTCTTCACCGAGGAGGAGCGGCGCGGCTCCCATGTCCAGCTCACCCCGCGCGAGCGCGAGTGCCTGAGCTATTGCGCCGAGGGCCTGACGGCGAAGGAGATTGCATTCCGCCTAGACCGCTCCGTGCCGACCGTGACGCTGCATATCAACACCGCCGTCAGGAAGCTCGGTGCCCGCAACCGTCTCCACGCCGTGATGCTGGCCAGCCACTACCGGTTGCTCGATCCGTGACACGGCACGCCCCATTGGCGGCTTTTGCGACAAGCCCCCCTATAAGAATTGAGAGCTTAACGCCGGTCGCATCGCCCGGATACGCTTCACGCCAACAAAGATCGGGGCAAGGAGCCGGTGATGGATGCGATGTTGGCGATCGAGGGCTATGCGCCCTTCGAAGGACATCAGACATGGTATCGGGTGACGGGGGACCTCAGTTTGCCGAAGACGCCGCTGGTGGTCGTCCACGGTGGCCCGGGCTGCACGCATGACTACGTCGACGCCTTCGCCGACCTTGCCGAGACGGGCCGCGCCGTCATCCATTACGACCAGCTCGGCAACGGCAATTCCACCAGGCTCCCCGACGCGCCGAAGGACTTCTGGACTGTCGATCTCTTCCTGCGCGAGATGGACAACCTCCTCGACCACCTGAAGATCCGCGACCGCTATATGTTGCTCGGCCAGTCCTGGGGCGGCATGTTGAGTTCCGAACACGCGGTGCGCCGGCCGGCCGGGCTGAAGGCGCTGGTCATCGCCAATTCGCCGCCGAGCATGCGCCTGTGGGTCGCCGAGGCGAACCGGCTGCGCGAGGATCTGCCAGCCGAGATCCAGGAGACGCTGTTGAAATACGAGGCCTCCGGCGACCTCGCGAACCCCGAATACAAGGCCGCCTCGCGTGCTTTCTACGACCGCCATGTCTGCCGCGTCGTGCCATGGCCGGCCGAGGTCGCGCGCACCTTCGCCACCATGGACGAGGACGCCACCGTCTACGAGGCGATGAACGGGCCGACGGAGTTCCACGTCATCGGCAGTCTGAAGGACTGGTCGATCATCGACCGGCTGCACCTCATCGACGTGCCGACGCTGCTGATCTCCGGTCGCTATGACGAGGCAACGCCGGCGGTGGTGAAGCCCTTCGTCGACAACGTGCCGGGCATTCGCTGGACGCTTTTCGAGGAGTCGAGCCACATGCCGCATGTGGAGGAGCGCACGGCCTGCATGCGCGCGGTCGGCGCTTTTCTCGATGAGGTCGACGGCTGAGGCGGGAACACTGCCGGGTTCAGAAGAACGCCCGCCACAGAAGCGGCAGGAGGATTGCGGTCGCCAGCGCGTTGAGCCCCATGGCGAGGCCCGAGAAGGCGCCCGCAACCTCGTTCACCTGCAGCGCCCGCGCCGTGCCGATGCCGTGACTCGCCGTGCCGAGCGCCAGGCCGCGCGCGCTCCAGTCCCTGACGCCGACGAGATTGAGCACCATCGGGCCGATCATCGCGCCGAGGATGCCGGTGAGGATGACGAGCACGGCGGTCAGCGATGGCAGGCCGCCCATCACGTCCGAAATGCCCATGGCGACCGGTGTCGTCACCGATTTCGGCGCCATCGAGATCAGCGTTTCGTGCGTCGCGCCGAAAACGTAGCCGAGCCCAGTGGCAGACAGGATCGCGACAAGCGATCCGGTCACGATGCTGACGAGCACTGCGAGTGCCGAGCGGCGTACCTTCTCGAACTGACGATAGAGCGGCAGGGCAAGCGCCACCGTCGCCGGACCGAGCAGGAAATGGACGAATTGTGCGCCGTCGAAATAGGTTTCATAGCGCGTTCCGGTCACCGTGAGGATCGTGACGAGGATGACGACGGCGATCAGCACCGGATTGAGAAGCGGATTGAGCTTTCCCCTGACATAGATCCAGTTGCCGATCTGGAACGCGATCAGCGTCAGCGTCAGGTGGAGAAGGGGGGAGGTGCTGAGATAGACCCAGATATCGCGGAAATCGTCCATCGTCAGGCCTCCCCGCCGGGGGTCTTTGCGGGCGTGTCGTGCGGGGGGTCGTCGGGTAGCCGGTTGAGGCGGCTCATGACAAGGCCGGTGGCCGCGATTGTCAGCGCCGTGCTGCCGATGAGCGCGATGGTGATTGGCACAACGTTTTCCTCGATCAGCCGGTAATGCAGCATGATGCCGACGCCGGCCGGCACGAACAGCAGCGACAGATGCCCGAGGAGCGCGTCGGCCGTTCGCGACAGCGACTCGGGCACGGAGCCGCGCACGAAGAGGAAGAGAAAGAGCAGCAGCATGCCGAGAACGGGCCCCGGCACCGGCACGCCGAGCGCGCGGACGATCACCTCGCCGGCGAGCTGGCAACAGAAAATGAAGGTCAGATAGGCGAGCATCACGGGCTCCGGACTGTGTGGGGTCGCGGGATCCTTAGCAGATCCCAGGGATGTTGGCACCGGCGAAACCCGCGGAACTGCGCTGCGAAAAAGCCGGTGCCGCTTTATGAAATCGCAATGAGGACGACGCCGAAAAGGACGACCGTTCCCCAGCCGAGCCGGCGGGCGAGATGCCCTTCGCCGAGGACGACCGACCCCAGGATGACGGTGATCAGCACGCTCGCCTCCCGGAGCGGTGCGACGAGCGTCACCGGCGTGAAGGTGAGGGCGACGAGGACGAGGATGTAGGCGAGCGGGTTGAAGATTGCGATGAGGACGACACTGACCCGGTGATCACGCCAAAGGGCACGCACCCGATCGGCCCGGCGCGCGGCGACAGGGGCGAGGATGATCGCGCGGCCGACGCTTGAGGCATAGTCGAGAATGAGCGGCGGGACCGCGAGGGCGGAGACTGCGTGGGCGTCCCACACCGTGTAGCCGCCGATCAGCGTGCCGGCGCCGAGGCCGAAGGCGAGGGAGGTGAGGGGACGCGTTCCCGCTTCGCCCTTGCCGCCGCCCGTCAGCAGCACCACCCCGGCGATGATCGCGCCGGCGCCGAGAAGAGCCCTCGGACCTGGCGTCTCGCCAAGGATGAGGATTGCGATCGCGAGCGTGAGGACGGGGCCGGTCGCCCGCGCTGTCGGATAGATCAGCGACAGGTCGCCCGCCCGGTATCCGCGCTGGAGGAGGAGGAAATACCCCAGGTGCAGGCCCGCGCTGGCGACGATGGCGACGATCTGGGACGGGGCGAATGGCGGACCGTCGAGGATCGCGATGACGACGGCGAGCGGCAGGTAGAGGCAGACGGTGACGGCGGAGAACAGCCAGATGAGTTCCGGCCCGGCGGCGATCCGCTTGATGAGGAAATTCCAGGTGGCGTGAGAGAAGGCGGCGGCGAGAACGAGGAGGAAACCGGCACTGGACATGAAAAACCCTTCGGGACGGAGCTAAAGACGCGCAAAAGCGCGCCCGTCCATCCCCCCTGGCCTTTTCGTCCTTCAGGTGTCTGCCGCAAGTCGGCTCATAACGGCGCTCGGTCCAGCTTGCCGATCGCCCGCTCGGGGGCGGATGCCTGCAACGGAACCCTAGCCGCACATGGATAGGCCCTTTGAGAATAGCACCCGCGTCGGCGATGTAAAGCCGCCGGCGCGGGGGCGCCAATGGTGCTTTCGGCTGTCGTCCGTCGGCACGGATCGCGCCGGGGCACCGGTTTGATCGTGCCGCAATGATTATGTATGCAGAATAAATGTTGAAGACGATGTCGGGAGGCGCGTGGCGTTATGTCTCCTGCCGGTCGAAGGAGAACGGCGGCAGCGACAGGAATGCCTGCCGGAGCGCCTCGCCCCAGCCGGTCGAGATGATGTGGAAATAGGGATCCTCGACTTCGATCCGGCACTGATGGCCAATCGTGTAGCTGTCGCTCTCGTAGGTCACGAGGTCAAGCGGCAGGCTGACGGAAAGATTGGCCTTGATGGTGGAATCGAACGACACCATGAGGAGCTTGACGGCGTCCTCGAAGCTCATGTCCGGATCATAGGCCCGGATCAGGATCGGCCGGCCGTATTTCGTCTCACCGATCTGGAAGAACGGTGTGTCGGCCGAGGCCTCGACAAAATTTCCCTCCGGATAGACCAGGAAAAGGCGCGGCTCGCCCGGGGCAATCTGGCCGCCGACGATCATCGTTGCGTTGAAGGTCGCGTCGGCACGCTGGCCCTCCATGCTGTTGGCCTGGATCACCTCGCGCAGGGTCTCGCCGACGAGCCGGGCAACCTGGAACATCGACGGCGCCTCGAAGATCGACGGATTGCGTTCCGCCGGCGCCTTGGAGCGCTCGTCGAGAAGGCTGATGACCGATTGCGTGGTGGCGAGATTACCGGCAGTCAGGATGGTAATCATCCGCTCGCCGGGCTTTTCCCAGCTGAACATCTTGCGGAAGACGGAAATGTTGTCGACGCCCGCATTGGTCCGGGTATCGGACATGAAGACGAGGCCGCGATCGAGGCGTAATCCGACGCAATAGGTCATTGGTGTCGACGGTCCCGTGTCATGGACGGTATTCCGGGTCGGCGCCAGGGCGACCACGGCCGTCGGAGAGTACTGCCCGGCCTGTGAGGTCACAATGAGAGATTTTCTCGCGTCCCCAGGTACCAACCGGATCCACCGTTTTCCTAGACATGACAACGTCCTTCCCGATCGGCTGAGCACTGGGCAGGGCCGCGTAGCTCATACGAACCGGCTTCCTGCAAAACCGGGGCGGTTCGCCTTAAATCACAAGCACAAATCTGTGCCATGGGCGCTGAAGGGGAACAATAGCGTGGCATCTCTGGCAAATTGAGATAAGGTGCAAGAAAATGAGGGGTGCATAGCCGTCGTTTTCGTTTGCAAAAAAGATGGATGCTCCTCTCGGTTGGCGCGCGGGTTGATGCGATATTCCGGGTCCGGACGTATTGACATGCCTGACGCCATAAAATGACCCGGAACGGACTTCCTTGGCGCTCCTTCGCGGAAATTTGCCAAGGCTTTTCTGGCTGAGAAGACCACCAAGACAACGAAATACGGCCCCTTGCCTGTATCGCATTGAAAGCAACATGCTTGGGCTGTCCGGCTTGCGCGGCGCTCGATGCGTAAATGCTCCAGGCGATTACTGCGCGATCTTTTTTGAAAGAAATTCCCGATTAAACAATGAGTTATGTAGTTTTCGACGGTTCCGTACGAACGCAAAATGCTCAAGCACCATCCCTTACTCAAGTAACCATGGAGATCGAATATTGAGCCAGGAATCCAAAGGCTTCTTCAAGACGGACAAGGTCCCGATGGACAAAAAGGCCGATGCAACGACCCTCGCCGTACGCGCGATCAACAAGGAGGAGACCAAGGCCCGAAACAGGAAAACCGAACAATTGAGACAGCTGCGCCTTGAAAAGGAGGCTTCGGAGGAAAGTGTCCGGGCAGAGGAAGCCGCACTGAAGGCGGCCAAGCCAGCCAGAAAGTCGAAATCAGCGAGCAAGGCCCCGGCTCGCCTCGTGGTGAAATCCTGACGCGAGGCCGGCAGAGCCACTTTACTGAATTGACAAGAGGGCAATCGACCAGGAAGAGGGTGTGAATGCTGATCCGCTATGGCTACGACATCACCGTGAGCTGCGAGCAGCCGACGCCGATGATCAGCCTGCTCGCGCTGCATGAAGATCGGACACGGGATGTGCGCGTGGCCGAACAGATCGTCACCAAACCACCCGTCGATATCCGAACCTATCGGGACCTGTACGGCAATCTCTGCCGCCGGTTTGTCGCGCCGGCCGGCGACTTTTCGCTATGGGGCGATGGCACGGTGGAGGATGACGGTCGGCCAGACCCGATCGACAGGAGCGCCTGCGAGGTGCCCGTCGCGGACCTGCCCGACGACTGTCTTGTCTATCTACTCGGCAGCCGCTACTGCGAGACGGATCACCTGAGCCAGATCGCCTGGGATCTCTTCGGATCCGTTGCTCCGGGCTGGGATCGCGTGCAGACGATTTGCGATTTTGCACACCAGCACATAACGTTCGACTACATGAGTGCGCGTGCGACCCGTACCGCGAACGAAGCCTTTCACGAAAGGATTGGCGTCTGCCGCGATTTCGCGCATCTGGCGATCGCGCTGTGCCGCTGCATGAATATCCCTGCCCGCTATGTCAACGGATATCTCGGAGATATTGGCGTGCCTATCCTCGATCCGATGGACTTCAGCGCCTGGATCGAGGTCTATATCGGCAACCGCTGGGTCACGTTCGATCCGCGAAACAACGTTCCCCGGGTCGGCCGTATCGTCGTTGCCCGTGGCCGCGATGCCGCCGATGTACCGCTGATCAATTCCTTCGGCCCACACGTCCTGAAGGCCTTCCGGGTCTGGACCTATGACGTAAGCAACCTTGGCGCGGAGGACGACGGCGGGGCTGGCTGACTCCGTCTCACATCGCCCGGAGATACCCGAACAACGCGGATGCGTCGGGCCCCCCCGGGCCCCCCCCCCCCCCCCGGAACCCCATGCCTGGCCATGCCCCTGGCCGTCGGATTTACCTCATGACACAGGTATCGCCCCGTCGCCGATAGGATTGCTCGCAATCCCAGCCATTGCCGGTGTAGTTGAGGTAGCCGTGCTTGGGGACCTTGATCGGATCACACGTATTGCTGCTCGCGCGATATCCGCGTTCGCACTTCCACCGCGTGCCATCGGAGTATTCGTCGAGATAGCCGTGCTTGGGCACCTTGATCGGGACGCAGACCGCATTGATTGCGGTGTACCCACGCCCGCATTTCCATCCCGGACCGTAACCGGCGTCCGTGAGATAGCCGTTTTCCGGCACTTTGATCGGGTCGCACCTGTCCTCATTCGCGTGGTATCCCCGATCGCATTGCCAGCCGGGCCCGGACGACAGATCGGCCAGATAGCCATGATCAGGCACCTCGATGCGGGCGCATGTGTCACCCACCTGACGAAAGCCCCGGTCGCACTTCCACCCCGTTCCGTAAGATAAATCGGCGAGGTAACCGTTCTCAGGAACGACAATGGCAACGCAGGCATCCTCGACCGTGCGGTATCCGCGCCGACATTCCCAACCGCTTCCATAGGGCCTCTCGGTAAGGTAGGCGTTCGCGGGCGCTTTGACCGGTACGCATGCTCCATCGAGCTGTCGAAAGCCTGACTTGCACTCCCAACCGCCGCCATAGGTCTTGGCGCGCGCGTTTTCCGGGATAGTCGTATCAGCACCTTGTGCGAAGGCTGGCGCCAGAAAGAGTGCCGTTGCGATGAAGAAGGCAAGCGCCAACGCCCGCCTGATCCGGTTCGGATAGATCATGTTGACCACCTCTATCGCGTCAGTTGGTTTCCGGGGGACGTGTTGTCATCAACCGATCGGCATTGAGCGCCCGGCTTGCCCTCTCCCCATCCAAAGGAAGGGAATAGTCAATTGGCTTGTCCTCGGCCTTCTTTCCGGACTCGGATGTCTTTTCAGGGCTGTGCCGAAGAGATGAGAAGAATGCAAATGACATGTCGAAATCCAATTTTAAAATTTATTCTACCGTATTTATCATACACTAATTTAAAAATACAGCATACAGAGATCGCAGTTAAAAATTATAAATGCGAGAAATACGAATATTCAATTTGAATTATACTTATAAAGCGGGAATCGTGCCTGAATAAATGGAAAGCTCGGGACTCGTGGCGTGAATGCTTGCAAGGAGTCGCATAAAACAAAAAAGGCGGAGACAAGCCCCGCCTTTCCGTCTGCGCCGTACGCAGAAACTGTCATATCGCTGTCGCTGCCTGCCTGCCAGTACATCCGTGACTTGACAGGCGCGAAGGGATTTCAGTCTGCGGCGCTCAGATTATCGGCCGAGGACTTCCCTGTACGGTCGTCCTTGACGATCTCATAGTTGATCTTCTGGCCGTCGGACAGCGTATTCATGCCGGCGCGTTCAACCGCCGAGATGTGGACGAAGACGTCGTTGCCGTTGCCGTCGGGCTGGATGAAACCAAAACCCTTGGAAGGGTTGAACCATTTAACGGTACCAGTAGCCATTGCGTTTCTCATTTCTGCAAATTCTGACAATATCCCTCGTGGCGCCAAAGGCGCAGCGGGACGATGATTTCGAAATTCGGGAAGACAGAACGTCAGCAAGCGATGAGGACGCGGGCCATGCCGATCGGCCGGAAAGTCGATATCCTCTTATCAACGCAAACTGTGTTCTAAACAAGGCCCGAGGGGAAAACCGTTCCCTTTCCGTGCCAACCAGCCATCGAGATCGGGTTGGGGTCTGCCGTAACCCTTTCCGCATGGAGCCACGAACCGGCGCTCAAAGCCGCGATGCATAATCCGCCGATGTTGGAACCCAACTCTTTTCGGATTGGGCCCCTGGGAGCGGAAAGCTCGGGCCACATCGAAACGCAGAACCACGAGGCCGGCACAAGTCCAAACACAGCGCGGCAAGCCCTGACGAGCCGCGCGACAATTCAGGGCGCCTCATGCGTCCTCGAACTCTGTCGGCAATCGACCGGCCTTGAAGAAAATCGTGGGCTCGTCGTCATACTCGCCAAGCTCAGCGTCGCCGGCAATCGAATAGGCGACGATGCCGGCCTTCGCTGGCGCAAGTTTCACCGCCTTGCGGCGCGCAGCCTCCGCGGAGCCACACTCGACAGGCGTTTCCGCGCGCAAGCTCTTTCCCTTGGCGATGAAAGTCTGGACGATGTAGATCGTCTCTCTTGCCACCGAAATGCCCTCTTGTTCCGGCCTCACGCAAAAGCGGGCCGCTCCCCCACCTTGGGAGAACGGGATCGCTTCCAGGTGCCCCCGTGCTGCGCCACGCTTGCGACAGGGAACAGCACATCAGTCAATCGATCTCGTGCAAGACCCGCCCTCACGGAATGACCCGAGCGGCGTGCCGGCGCTACAAGTTGTTGAGCATGTTGGCGCAGGCCTTGGCGACGCCGGATTGCGATTTGTCGTTTCCCGGAAAAACGGACCAGCCGCCGTCCTCGATGAAGCTCGCCCGTTTGTAGGACGACTCGTTCTTCAGGCTTTCCATATTGGTAGCCGCATTCGCGTCCTGCTGAAATTTGTTGACGCAGATCGGCGCGAGCACGGCGACAACCGCCTTCTGGGCGCCGTCGGCGGCCTGCTTGGCAGCGGTTTCGCCAAGCACCCAGCCGCCCGCCCCGAACCCGAGGGCAACGGTCGCAATGCCGCCCAGAACCGCACCCTGCAGAAATCTTTTCAGCGAGTCGCCTTTAAGAAATGCCATGAAACATCCTTTCGCCCGAAATGGAATCGGGTCAGCTCGCCGGGAACCGGAATGGAACTCGGTCGGGCCGTTGATACATTGGAAAACAGTCCCGCCATTTCGGGCGGAACACCTTCAACACCCTGCGCCTTTATTTCGAATATAGCTATTGAATAATGTATTTCACCAAATTCTCCTGTAATTTCTATGATAATAAGATCGGATATATGCAATTGGTTTTATAAAATTCCCATATGCCATACGAATAAATTGTGATATTGTCGAAAAATACACAAAAATAAGCACCCAATTTTTGTGTTTTAATTTTCCAGGAACGAAATTTCGTGCAGAACTTCATGACGCCACGAAGGACTTGCGGCATTGGGGCTGCGGAATTATCGGGCGCCTGAAGCGATCAATACGGCAAAAGGCCGTACGAACGCGTACCGACCGGCAAGTTATCCGACACGGTGAACCTGAGCGTAAGCGTCAATGAAAGCGCATGAATTCGAAACCTATGAGCGTAAGGCTGAGCCGAAAATCCGAGCCTGCCTGGTTTGCAAGACACCGTTTCCGAGCGAATGGGCCGGCGAGCGTATCTGCCCGGACTGCAAGAAATCCGTGAATTGGCGTCGCGGCTGAGCGCTGAGCAATCGCGCCACGACAACCTGCTAAAACCCTGCTGTGCTCCCGCACGGGAGCGCAGGCAAGCATCCCCACGTAAAACAAGGAGACCGGATGGTGCGCCCGCAATCAGTCGAGCGCCGGCGTACCTGAAGGAAATCGACACATGAAATCTCATGAAACATCATCAAAGGATGGGCATTTCCGCCGCAGACAGTCGGCCGGCTCGTCGCGGAACGGCCAGGGCTCATACCCTCCTGAGAGCGCGCGCGCATCTCGGAACCGGGCAGCCAATCCGCAAGAGAGCTTCACCCGATACATCGCGCTGGCGCGAGCCGCCGTGGCGTCCGGCCAGACGATCGACGCCGAAAATTATTACCAGCATGCCGAGCATTATTTTCGGAGCATGGACGGACAATAAATCCGGCATTTATTAATCACCTAAAAATCGCCGAAGCACGCTCAAAAAACATGAATTTCACACGCATATACGGATATTTTCCGAGTTAATATTGTATAAAATCTGGAAAACACCATATTTTACACAGAAAAACGTCTAACTTAGAAGGGAATAATTTTGTCCTTTGTGAAATTTTCTTCTGTGAAAGCAGCGCTAGTCAAGGGCCAGCCGGACGGCGGAAGCCGGACGCAGCCAGTGGTCGATCAGAGCGCCGAACGCCCCGACGACAAGACAGTCAACGTGACACCGAAGGCAAAATCATAGCTGCCTGGGTCGAGCGACCGCAGCGAACGGATCGCAGCCGCCGGCGTGCACGTGGCCATCCGGCATCCCTCCGACGCGGCCGGCCGCGAAAACAGGGCCGCAAGTCAGGAGACTTCCAATGACAACACGTACGACCCGGACGGCAGTCACCTTCACCAGCCCCTTCTTCATCGGCGGACTGGAAGATCCCCTTCCGGCAGGCGCCTATGATGTCGACACCGATGAGGAGCTCATCGAGGGTTTGTCGTTTCTCGCCTACCGCAGGGTCCAGACGGTCCTCTACGTCCCGGGCGAGCCCGGCCAGACATTTGTCATGCGCATGGTGACCGTCGATCCGGGCGAACTGGATGCAGCGCTCGAACACGACCGCTTTGAGAATGAGGCAGCCGAACAGGGCGACGCCGAATCCGCCCGCGCAACGACAATGAACGCGGCCTGATCCATCGCCGGTCCCGTATGACGAAAACGATCGGGCCGAGGACTGCTCCGACATCCCCATCCCAGCGCCCCGACCACGACCCGAAGCCAGCTTCGGCGCCGGTCCGAACACGGGGCGCTATCAGAAAGATCAACGATGCCATCTCAGAACGACAACGGTTACCCGGGTGGCCCCTGGGGCAAGGGGCCACGCAACAGCGGTACCGGGCCAAGCCTTGAAGACATCATCCGGCAAGGTCAAAACCGGCTGAAGCAGAACTTGCCCGGCAGCGGCCGCGGCATGGCCGGACTACTGCTGCTGATCCTGATCGGCCTTGGCTTCTGGACGTCCTATTACACCGTGCCGAGCGACTCCGTTGCCGTCGTGCAGCGGTTCGGCGCCTATCTCAAGGACGTGCCGCCGGGGCTGCATTTCAAGCTGCCGCTGGGCATCGACACCGCGGTGATCGTTCCCGTCAAGCGGCAACTGAAACAGGAATTCGGCTTTACGACACCGGGGGCGACCGACCCATATCAAAACCCGCGTCCCCCCGAAAACGAACGTGAGACGCAAATGGTGACCGGGGACCTGAACGCCGCGCTGGTGGAATGGGTCGTGCAGTATCGCATCTCGAACCCGACCAAGTTCCTGTTCGAGGTGCGCGAGCCAAACGAGACCCTGCGCTATGTCTCTGAATCCGTCATGCGCGAAGTGGTCGGCGATCGCACCGTCGACGAGGTGATTACCATCGGCCGGCAGGAAATCGAGTCCGAGGCACTCACCAAGATGCAGGCGTTGTCGACCAAATATGCCATGGGGCTCAGCATCGATCAGGTGCAGTTGAAAAACATCAATCCTCCGCAGCCGGTTCAGGAATCGTTCAACGAGGTGAACCAGGCGCAGCAGGAAAAGGAAAAGCTGATCAACGAGGCCCGCCGCGACTACAACAAGGTGATCCCGCTCGCCCAGGGCGAGAAGGACCAGCGTATCCGCGAAGCCGACGGCTATCGTCTCAAGCGCGTCAACGAGGCGGAAGGCGATGTCGCCCGGTTCAGCGCCCTGTTGGCCGAATACAGCAAGGCCCCCGAGGTCACGCGCCGGCGCATTTATCTCGAGACACTGCAAAACGTTCTGCCAGGCATCCGCTCCAAGGTCGTCGTTGACGAACAGGCGCGCGGCATCCTGCCGTTTCTCAACCTCACCGCCCCGACGGAGCAAAAGCCATGAGCCAGGTCAAGCTGATTGCACTTGCGGCGGTTCTGGGCCTTGGCATCTATGTCGCCATGAGCTCGCTCTACACCGTCAGCGAAGTCGAGCAGGTGATCATCACCCAGTTCGGCAAGCCGGTCGGAGATCCGATCAAGACCGCCGGCCTCAAGGTCAAGCTGCCCTTCGTCCAGGAGGTCAACGCGATCGACAAGCGGGTTCTGGAGTGGGACGGCAATCCGTCCGACATGCCGACCAAGGACAAGCTGTATATCTCGGTCGACCTTTTCGCCCGTTGGCGGATTACAGAGCCACTGCAATATTTCCTGCGGCTGCGGGACGAGCGCAGCGCCCAATCCCGGCTTGACGATATTCTCGGCAGCGAGACCCGCAACGCCGTTGCCAAGCACGAGCTGATCGAGATCATCCGCACCACCAAGGGGCGCGTACCGCTGCGCGACGCGCTTCTGACCGACGCCGAACGCAAGCAGGATATCGGCGCCTTGGTGCCTATCAAAAAGGGGCGCAAGCAGGTCGAGCAGGAGATCTTCAACGCCGCTGCCGACAAGGTACGGGTATTCGGCATCGAACTCCTCGACATCCGCTTCAAGCGGATCAACTACAACGAAAGCGTCCGCCCGAAAATTTACGATCGAATGATCAGCGAGCGCCGGCAGATCGCCGAACGCTTTCTGTCTGAGGGCAATGGCGAGGCCGCCCGTATTCGCGGCAACCGCGTGCGGGAACTGAACAAGATACAGTCGGAGGCTTATCGGCAGGTCGAGGAAATCCGGGGCCTGGCGGACGCCAAAGCCACCGAGATCTATGCCAAGGCCTACAACCAGAGCGGCGAAGCGGTGGAATTCTACGAATTCACGCGGACCATGCAGGCCTACCAGTCCATCATCGCCGACAACACCACTCTCATCATGTCGACGGACAGCGAAATTTTCAAGTTCCTCAAGGGAATGTCGCCCGTCTCCAAGCCCGTATCGGCCCCGGCCGTTACGGGCCGTCCATGACGTCGCCAAATCGGACAAAAAACGTGACCCTCAACTTTCCAAACCAAAGCCGCAGTTTCGACGCCAAGGGAAACCGGGTTCGCTTTTGGGGATACGACAGCTCCATGGAAATCTCGTTTTTCATCGAGGCGGCGGCCATCAGGAAACTGACGCCACAAAGCGACAAGGCGCTCGAGATCGAAAGCGAAATACTGCGGGTTTTCGATGCTGCGCGCGACCGGATCTACGCGGTCGCGGAAAAGATACATGCGCGTGCCCGCAAGGGCAGCTACGCTCATACCCTCACCGCAGCCGATTTTTAATCAGGAAGAGCGTTGTCATGGGTCGAAAATGGGCGTGGCGCTGGAGCCGACGCTCCATTCCCAGCCGCCCTGTCGTATGGAATAAAAATCCGCCAAATCTCATTGAGGACACAATGAAGATATAAATTACCCGTGTCGATAGACGGTAAGAACACTGAATTTTACGAATTCAAACTCGTTCACATCAGGAAAATCTCACCCGAAAAATGCGATTTCGACCGCCTTTAACGAATTTTGGCGAGCTATAGTCTTTATGAAAGGGACAAAAATGTCCGAAGGAAAAGTAAAATTCTTTAATTCGCAGAAGGGGTTTGGGTTCATCGAGCCGACTGATGGCGGCAAGGATGCATTCGTCCATATCAGCGCCGTCGAGCGCGCCGGGTTGAGCAATCTGAGCGAAGGCCAGAAGGTCGGGTTCGACCTCGTCACCGACAGGAAGAACGGCAAAATGTCCGCCGAGAACCTCGTCGATCTGAGCTGATACCCAACGCGCCATCGCCGACGCGCACTACGCGCCCGGCGATGGCAACCCTTGGCCGGCCGTGCCGCCATCATTGTCGGCGCATGGCGGAATGGAAGGCGCGACCAATGAAGTATCTGGGAAAAATTTCCGGAAGCGGCACGATAATGGGCCCTGGCATCGAGAATGCGTGTGCGACCTACGAGTTCGAGGGATTTTCCCGCAATACCGGGCACGTATCGGGATCGGGAGAGATCATGCTGGCACCTTTGGCTTTGAGGTCCTTCTTCAGACGATCCGGCGTCCAGTTGCATACTGACAGTGGCCGCGTTTTCACTCTCAAGTTCTCCGACAAGGAACTGTCCGCATCCAATTGCGCCAATGTCGAGATCATCGGCGGACTGCCAGTTGAGCAGAACTGGCGCCACTGACACATGATGCTTTTCGTGTGAGTCAGATAATGCGTTTCACCTCACTGTTTTAACGCGGCGCCCTTGCCTGGGCAGGCCGCTATTTTCTCCGCCTGCCGCCGCAGACTGCCCCCTCTGTTATCACGGAAAGCGGCGCGTTGGCGCCGATCCTGCCGGGCGAAATGTGGCTCGGAATCAAAAATCTTGCGCATTCTGGAGATGCTGCATGGACGTGCTCTCGGTTGCCTCTCCCGCCCTCAAGGTCCTGTTCGAGCGAGTCGGAAAGCCACAGGTCACCAACCTTCCCCTTCTGCTTGGGCCCGGCGGAACAGGTGCTGTCATCGTCTGCAACCACATCGGCTGGGCCGACAGCCTGTGGATCTCCTATGCCGTGTACCCCAGGCTCTTGCACCACATGTCGAAACAGGAACTCTTCGGGTCGAAACTCACGAAGTGGGTATTGGACCTGAGCGGCTCCGCACCGATCGACCGGGTGCGCCCGTCACCAAGCTCCATCAAGAACTCCGTCGATCTTCTGCGGCGCGGCGAAATCATCCTGATCTTTCCGAGCGGCACGCGAAGCCCGGAAACCGCGCGATTCAAGCGCGGTGCGGCCACGATCGCCCTGCACGCGCAAGTGCCAATCGTACCGGCCTACTATCAGGGGCCGGCGGAAATGCATATCGCGCATCTTGTGCGCCGTCCTCGCGTCCAGATGACATTTGGTCCGCCAATCCCGACAACGACATTGCAGGCGGGCAAGACGGCTGCGTTCGAACTGACGCAAAAGCTTCAGGCAGCGATTGAAGACCTGCGCGCCGTTGCCGCCGTCGAGCCATCCGTCACCGAGACCCTTCTTTCCTAATTCGCCCAGAATGGCGATGGGGACCGGCGAGCCGCGCCAAGCCCGAACGTGTTCCCCGTCAGCGCCCATGGCCCGGATTTGCACTTGAGACCGAAATCCTCAAGAGCCAAGAATCCTGCGGCGCAGGTGGTCAAGGATATCCGCGGGCAGACGCGACCGCACTTCTCGGCGGAAGACAAGATCCCTGCCGGCCAAAGAGGTCCTCGATCGTTTGGTATCCCGCGCCGAACCTTTTGCCGCTGGCACGACCGCTATTTCAGAGGCGACCGGAAGCGCTGGAGGATCGGCCGTCGGCACCAGTCCGGGTGTGGAACTGTATCGGTTCGGATATCCAGAACCAGATCGTCAAAACAGCCCTGGAACACGGCGAACTCTCGCCCCGGGAGATGGCGGTGGTATTCTCCGACGAAATGTTCGAACTCGCGATGACGTTTATCGAAACCCTTGGAAACCATGGGCTTCGGAGCGGCTAGACGACAAGAGGATGGTGCTCAAACTGGCGTTTCCCGAACGCCTGCCCTAGCACCGTGAAAAGGGATTTCGAACACCGAAAACCACCTTATCATTCAAACTGTTAGGAGACATTCACATGGAAAACTGTGAAATGGCGCACCCGACAGGATTCGAACCTGTGACCTCTGCCTTCGGAGGGCATTGAGAAAGCTAGGCAGAGCAGCCGGTTCAGTTTGAAATCAGGAAGTTAGTGTCGCCCTCTGTCGCTCGACGTCGCCCTTTGTAGCTGCCGAGTGTGCCAAAATTGTGCCAAGGCCAGCCTCGAGCTAGTTTTTCTTTGCTGCAACAACCAATAATTGAACGAAACAATGTTTCCTACTTTTTGCTTGGTCAAATACTAATACTACTTATACTATCTAATTAGCTATTCTAAGAGTAAGATCATGGATATAATAAAATCACTGGTAAACGGAATATTCCCTTTTATATTCATTTCGGACGAAATAGACCGTTTTTACCTCGTTTATTTCAGACGGGTCGTAACCTCCTGCGCTTTTCTATTCGGCGCTCTTGTACTCGTTGCACTCACCTTTGAGGCGCAGATTCCGGTAAGGATTTTTTTGGCAGCCACGATGTTTTTATGGGTACCCGTCAGCTACTCCATGGAGCCTGCGGCGCAAGTAGCGCAGGCGCGCTACCAGAAGATCCAGAACTTTCGAAAAATAATCAAGTTCCACACAGGAGTCGCGGCTATTCTTGTTATGTGTTGGATGATGTCAACGATGCCGAATATCGATCAGAGCCTAATTGATCGGATGCCTATAGCAATAGTTACTTTATATCTTGCAAGTCTCTGGAATCAGACAATGATTACCGCATTATTTCATTATCATTTATTTGAACGCGGAAGCTTTATTGTAATTCTGATCGGAATTGGTATTGGATTAATATGGTTTTTATTAGATAGATAAAGGGCTATTAATGAGTGATTATAACTTAAGCTATATTGAGGATTTGTACGGACTTTATTCCGACCGAATTGAAGATGATTACGCCAATTTTTCCTCCTTCAATTCTGATTTTAACATCTATTTTAGCGGAAACACCCAATACGCAGCACCTTGGATATCGGCCGAGCTGAGTGCAGGTTCGACACCCTCGCAGCTGTATCTGCCGGATGTAACGGACACGGCAGATACGGTCATCAACGACATCGTCATGGGTCTCGGTGGTGCCGTCGCCTACGATATGGCTAGGCTGCTTTCGACAAAAAACTTTGCCACAGTAGTCGATGACTTCGGCGCTGCAGCGGCTGGTAGCGCCTCGCCACTGTTGGCGCAAGCTCAATCGTCGTTCGACGATTACGCACGCTTCGCTACCAAGTACGCAGTAAAGATTGCCCTAGTCGGCGTTGGATCGAAGGTAGCACTACAAGTGCTCGATGATGACTGGGAGGGTGTAGCCAAAGATGCCGCTTCTTTTGTGATTGCCCACCAAGCCATGAATCTAAGCAAAGCTATGATGAACGGCCATGCTGCGGCGTTGGCGGATGGATTCATCGGACCAGCTTCTGGTAACGCCGTTGCCTTCTATGGCAGCAAGGTCGCGCAGTATGGGGGCGGAATGCTGCTGGCCGGCGCAACCGTGTATGCGTTGAACAATGCTTGGGAGCTTGCCAAGGAGCTGCACTCGGGAACGATTGTCAGCGACTACGCATGGTTCCTCGACAAGGTCGAGGAGTATGCCCAAGACTACGTGGACGATCTATATGATGGGAATGTTGATCCCGCTGATCTTGCTGGTCCTCTAGCACCGCTTCTGGCGATGATTCCTGCTGCAGTATCACTCCCACAACTCCCCGATTGGATTCCCAGCGTCATACAGCCATTTGACCAAGCCAAGGACGCTGGTACGCCTCTTGTCTTGGACTTAGCAGGAACGGGCATCAATCTTGCCGCTCTTGGCGGTGAAGGAGAAGTCTTCTGGAACTTTGACGGTGGGGACTTCGCGAATGCGAGTGGGTGGATAGCCGATGGATCAGGATTGCTGTCCATCGACCTGAACGACGATGGCATCATAAACGATCATACAGAGTTGTTTGGGACAGAGACAACCGATGGCTTCACAATCCTTTCGGCGTATGACTCCAACAGCGATGATGTGATTGACCAGAATGACGCAGACTGGGATGACTTGCTGGTATGGATCGATGAGAACAGCGACGGCGATAGCCAAGCCACCGAGCTATATACCCTCGACGATCTTCTCATCACATCGATTGATCTGAACGCTACGCAGGTCGACTACGATATCGCCGGCAACCACATTACGCATGAAAGTACGTTCACGATCGACGGCCAGACACATGATATTGTCGATGCCTGGTTTACCTACGATACGGTGAATTCTGTTTACGAACAGGACTATACGCTCGACGAGAGCGTGGTATTCCTCCCGACGCTCCGTGGCTTTGGAAACCTTCCCGATCTTCACACCTCGATGAGTCTGGACAATGGGACGGGAGGCTTACTCGAAGCGGTTCAGGAGATCGGTGAAGCAGATGCAGAAACGATCCTATCATCTTCCTTTGATCTGAAGGGCAGGTTGATAGATGTTTTGTACCAATGGGCGGGGGTCGAAGATGTCGATCCGTCCAGCCGAGGTGCTTACATAGATGCCCGCAAGCTGGAATTCCTGGAAGCATTCAAGGGGGAAGACTGGGTCAGCAGCACCGGCCAATCTGATCCAACCTCGGCTCAGGCAGCACTTTTAGAAACAAGCTTTGATAAAGCATTCTTGAAGCTGGCAAGCCAGTTTCTCGCCCAGACTGTTGTCAGCTTTATCTTTGGTCAGAGTGTTTCGTACGATCCCTATGCTGGAACTCTAGAAGGAACCGAATTCGACGAGATATGGTTCTCGACCGACTCGTCAACCATGACAGCCTCCGCTGGTACAAACAACTTGTATGTGTGCGCGGAGGGTAACGGCAACCTCACAGTCCGAGAAACATCGGATTCCGGTATAGATACCTTACTTACCGGCGGTTCTTCAGCGCAAGGCGCTCGGCTTTCCTATGACGGCAGCGGAAACCTGTTTGTTTATGTCGGCAGCGAGACCATCGAGCTTTACCGTCAGTTCTATGGCACCGGGTATGCCGTGGAGAAAGCGTTCTTTGCGGACGGGAGTACGCTCGATCTCGTGAACGATTTGACGCTTACCGGAACGAGCAGCAGCGAATATGTCTACGGCCTCAGCGACGACAACACGCTGCTCGGCCTTGGAGGAAACGACACCCTGCTTGGCTATGACGGCAATGATACGCTTTCCGGCGGAACCGGGATCGACACACTTATCGGCGGGAACGGGGCGGATACCTACAACTGGAATGTCGGCGACGGCAACGATGTTATCAAAGAGACGACCGGCACGGACACGGATATCCTTCAGTTTGCCCCCGGTATCACAACGCAAGACGTTCGCCTTAGCTACAGCAATGGCAACGACCTGTTCGTCCATATCGGCAGCGAGACCATCGAGCTGTATCGTCAGTTCTCTGGGCCTGGCTACGTCGTTGAAGAAGCGCATTTTGAGGGTGGCGGCACGCTCGATCTTGTGAACGATCTGACGCTTACGGGAACGAGCAGCGGCGAATATGTCTACGGCCTTAGCGACAACAACACACTACTGGGCCTGGAGGGCAACGACGCGCTCTATGGCTATGACGGCAGCGACACCCTCATCGGTGGGACGGGAGTCGACACCCTATACGGCGGGGACGGGGCGGACACCTATTTTTGGGATGTTGGCGACGGCAATGATGTCCTCAAAGAGACGTCCAACCCGGATAACGATATTCTTCAGTTCGGCTCCACCATAGCAATAGAAGACGTTCGCCTTTCCTATGCTTCTGGGAACTTGTTTGTCCATGTCGGCAGCGAGAGCATCGAGCTGTATCGTCAGTTCTCTGGGCCTGGCTACGTCGTTGAAGAAGCGCATTTTGAGGGTGGCGGCACGCTCGATCTTGTGAACGATCTGACGCTTACGGGAACGAGCAGCGGCGAATATGTCTACGGCCTCAGCGACGACAACACGTTGCTGGGCCTTGGCGGCAACGACACGCTCTATGGTTATGATGGCGACGATATTCTCTCCGGTGGAGACGGCTTCGATCAGCTGTATGGCCATAATGGCGCCGACACGTTCGTTTTCGAGGCCGCAAGCGCTTACAACGATGTCGACAATATCAGGGACTTCAACCAGTCTGAAGATGTGATCGATATCAGTGATCTGCTCAGCGCCTACGATCCGATGAGCGATGCGATCACCGACTTCGTCCAAATCACAGATAACGGCACGGACAGCACGCTCGCGGTCGATGCCGATGGCGGCGCGGACAATTTCGTTGCTGTTGCTTCGATCCTAAACGCAACCGGCCTTACCGACGAGGCCGCGCTTGTTTCGAACGGAACGCTTCTCGCGGCCTGATGAGCAGGTCCAGCTAATACAGAACCGCTCAACGCCGGATCGGCGTTGAGCGGTTCTCTTTTTCAGGAGCTCACTGACACAAAGCGGCGCTCGTCCGCATTGCCTATGGTCAGCGCGGTGAGCGCGCCGCCGTGCGCCGCGCCTGTGTCGATGCCGGTCGCGAATGGATATTCGGCCGGGCCTTCCATGAACGGCGTATGCCCGAATATCACATGGCCGAAACGTCCGTCATAGCGCTCCGCCCAAAACGGATCGCCTTCGCGCTCGTGCCCCCGCATGATGAAGGCGCCGCTATCCTGATCGATGAAGCAGGTCCGCAGGACTTTGCCGAACGCGCGCCCTTCTCTCCCGATGAGCACCCGCGCTTCGGCAACGCTGGACGGGAACGCCGTCATATCGCCGGGAATGCCGCCATGGACGGCAAGGATGCCATGCTCATCAATACGGTGGAACGGCACCGCGCTCTCCACAAACGCCGCGTCTTCTGCGGTGAGCTGCGCCGTCAGCGCTTCCAGCTCGGGATTGCGAGCGGCCTGTTCTGCCGCGATCTCCGGCCGAAGGATGAGATTGCGGCGATAGCGCCGATGCTGTTCTTCGTGATTGCCTTCGATGAGCACGACCTCGAAAGGTGCGCTTTCGGCGAAGGAGCGGACGGCGCGGACGACGCCGATGGAATCCGGCCCCCGGTCAACGAGGTCGCCAAGGAAGATGACGACATCCCCCGCCCCGGGCGCAAGCTTTTCCATGAGCGCCGCAAGCGCCGCGCTCATGCCGTGCACATCGCCAATAAAGTGATACCGCTTTGCTATAAGTCTGCCCGCTTCTCCCGCCCCTGCCTTGCGAGCAGCGCGTCGAACTGATCCTCGGTGATGAGATGCGAGCCTGCGCTCGCCGTCACGTCCAGCGTGAGATCTTCGCGCGGAACCAACGCCCCTTCGGCGGCGTCATAGACTTCGCAGCGGACCGGAACGTCGTTCTCATCGACGCTCACCCGCGCGGGTCTCCCATAGTAATCAAAATAGCGCATCGGCATGGGGCAATAGCCTTGTAGAGTTTTGAGACATCATAAAGCCGGCTGGCCGTATTCGGCCAGCCGGCGATTTTTTCTTCCCGCGCCCGCCTATGCCGCGAGCGCTCCCGTTTCATCGTCTTCGGCGTCCGCTTCTTCTGCCGCCGCCTGCGGATCGATGGCCGGGAAATGCATCGCATCCGGCAGCCAGGCCTTGGCCTTGCGCTGCGCCTCGCTCGGCTCGTCCGCGCTGAACGCCCCGGTGAAGTGCCGCAGCAGCGAGCCGATCAGTTCGCCTTTCTTGTAGGTCCGCAGCGTGCCGATGCCGTAGAGATCGGCGCAGCCGCACTCGATGGCGATTTCAAGAAGCTGGTCGCGGGTGCGCTTTTCGAGGAAAGCGCGGTCCGGCTTCCAGTGATTACGCATGTCCGTATTCAGGTCACGCGCCACGCGGTTGAAAAGACTGTCCTGCGTGTCAAGCCGATCACAAAAGTCTTGCCCGAATGAGAGCGCGGAAAGCAGGATATCGACCTGCTCAAGCTGGTGATCGGATAGCGCTCGGACGGCCTCATAGAGATCACGGGCATCGCGGTAAGACGGCGCAAACTGCCGCCAGACATCTTCGTCCTCATCGATGGCAAAGCCGAGCCATTCCGCGCAAAGCCGCACCTGCATCGCAAGGACATCGCAGCTCATGCCGGGTTCGTCTTGTTCCGAGAGTTTCACGACCGACTCGTGCGGGGTAAACCCGGCCAGCTTCGCGGTAACGGAAACCTCCCGCGCCTTGCGGGCATCGGCAAGCAGCAACTCGGAGACGGCGGCGCTCTTGTGCCAGGCGATCATCCGGCAAAGCGGAGCGCTGTAGGCGGGTTTTTGCTTTTTCGGCGCGGCCGGGTGCTCTGAAAGCGCTGCCGCCGTGTTCCGGTCAAGGTCGCGGCTGACCAGCCCTTCGCGGATTTCAACGCGGCCTGACGGGGCAAGATTGATAATCACGCCCGAGTCCTCGCCTTCTTCGGCTTCGCGGTACGACCACGCCGAAAGACTGTAATTGTCGGTGATCTCCACCCATGCAGCCTTGGCTTCGTAGTCCTTGGCCAGCGCTTCCACCGCCTGACGCTGCAATTCCAAGAACTGCTCCGCGTCATCGAAATAGCTGGCTTCATCGGCGGCAAAGAGGTCGCGGGTCAGCGTGCCTTGATAATGCTCCATCGGGAAGATCGCCATCGCCACGCTCGGGCGGTCATCGATCATATGCTCGCGGATATCGGCGGCGCTGTATTCACAGTAGCCGCGTGCGATTTCCTCCAGCATGCTTTGCTGCTGGCCGTCATCGCCAAGCGTCATCGCCTCGGCCTGAGAAAGTGATACCGTCCCCTCGCGCAAGGCCTGCTTCGCCTCATCGCAAAGATCGTTCAGGACAAGCCTGCGCCGGATGGTGCTCTGTGAAAGCCCGGTCTTGGCGGCAAGGTCGTCAAGGCTTGTCCCCTTCCTGATAAGCGCTGCGAACGCGGCGGCTTCATCAAGCGGCGGCAAGTCTTCGCGCTGCACGTTCTCAACGGTCGCAAGCCGCAGCCTGTCTTCCTTGGACAGCTTGCCGCGTACCTCGACAGGCACCGGAAAATCGTTCGCGATATCCCCGCGTTCGGCCAGAAGCTGCAAAGCCCGGAAACGGCGCTCCCCGCTAATAATCCGAAACTGCTTGCCGCGCGACCGTGCGACGACAAGGTTCTGCAAAAGCCCGTCCTGCGCGATGCTATCGGCCAGCCCCTCGATGGTGCTGGCATCAAAGACGGTGCGCGGATTGCCTTGCGGCGGCATGATCGCGCCGAGTTGGATGGTGGTGGTTTGTTGCTGGATGCTCATTGCGTCCTCCTTCTCTCAAAGATGCTGTGCGTAGCCGCGACCATCGCGGCTTTCAGACCCCCTCAAAACCAATAAAGAGAGGGGTGCACATGCACCCTTGGCCCTCGCCGAGAGCGGGAGGGTGTGGGCAGGTATGGGTTCGCGGGCGGCCGGGTTGCGCGCAGACGATGGGCACACCTGTCCTGCGGATGACGCGGCCCTGCCGCGCCGAAGAAGACGTGCCGCCGGGAGGGAGGGCGGCGTCCTCCCTGACCCCGGACAGACAAGACATGCCTGCGTATGCAGCCGAAACCCCGCGCGCGGGATCGTCACCCGCCTGCTCTGCGCAGCAGCAGGCAAATGGGCGGAGATCACCGCCTGCAACATCGGCGCAGGCGGAAGCTCCGTGAGCAGCGCTGCAGCGTTAGCGCAAGCGAGCGAATAGAGCCCGGTCCCGGCGTCGACGACGCGGGAACGCGCCCCTCACCGATCTGCATCTTGACTCAATCCGTATTATCGTATTTTTTCGTATTCTCGTATTTTGCCGCATGAGGACAATATGGAGCAGATTTCCCTTGATCCAAAGACCTTCGAGAGGCTTCAGCGCCATGCCAAGCCTTTCGTCGATACACCGGCCACGGTCATCAACCGCGCGCTTGACGCCCTGGAGCGGGTGACAGGGGAAGGGCAGCCCGCTACGCGCGCCATCGGCCCCGGGGAGCGCGCAATCGACGCGGCGCAACTGCCAAGGCTTACGCACACCAAGGTCCTCGACGCTCGGATCGCGGGGCGCGAGATCGAACGGCCCAACTGGAACAGCCTTCTCGACGAGATGCTCCGGCTTTGCATGAAGCATACGGGAAGCGCAGAAGCAGTCCGCCGGCTATGCCCGGTGAACCTCGTATCGGGCCGGAAGGAAGATGAAGGCTACGGCTATTTGTCCGATATCGATCTCTCCGTGCAGGGACAGGACGCCAATTCTGCTTGCCGTGCAATGGTAGCCGCCGCACAGGCCTTGGGCGTAAGCCTTGATATCGGCTTTATGTGGCGCCCCAAGGAAAACGCCGCTTATCCGGGCGAGCGCGCACGCCTGCAAATTACTGGCACAAATGAGCCGGATCGGTCGCAACCAGCAAAGAAAGCGGCTGCATGACCGCGCAAGTCGCCATACTGGCCTATGGCTCGCTGATTGATGACCCGGGCGACGAAATCGCCCGCGCCACGGTGCGCGTGATTGAAGGCGTCCAGACGCCGTTCCACATCGAGTTTGCACGCTCGAGCGGTACGCGGGGTGGCGCCCCGACGCTCGTCCCCGTTGCCGAAGGCGGGGCACCGGTCCAAGCCAGCCTGCTCGTTCTCGATAGTAGCGAGAACGAGGCGGCGAGCATGCTTTGGCGGCGGGAAACACGCCGTGTCGGGAGCGGCGAGGTCTATGTGAAGCCCACCAATCCCGGCCGTAACTCTGTGCTCGTGGAACGGGTGTCCGGATTCGAAGGGATCGACGTCGTCCTCTATACGAGCATAGCGCCGACGATACAGCCGCTGACGGCGGAAAAGCTGGCCGAACTCGCAATCGCAAGCGTCCTGAAAGCCGAGCGCGGCAAGGATGGCATTTCGTACCTGATGGCTGCAAAGCAAAATCGCATCGCGACGGCGCTTTCGCCCTCATACGAACTGGAAATCCTGAAGGAAACGAATTGCGCCGACCTTTGTGAGGCGCGCGAGAAGATTTGGAGGGCCGGATTCGTTCCGGGGACCCATGCCGATCTCAAGCCCCTCTTCGACGTCGTAAGGGAAGACGAACTGAAGGAGCTGCGGGAACGCCGCTTTGGAGCGCGGCCGCATCCCTACTCAACGCTGCTCGGCAATCTCACAAATCCGTCCCAGGCCGCGCGGAATACGTCGCGTGCCGCGGCGGCTGTCTCGCGCGGTCACAAGGCGTGGCTGGACGCGATCAAGGCGCGGATCAAGGATGAAACTGATGCGGCCAACGCTGCCAGTGCCCTCGCCGAATTGAGGGCCTTTGGCGCGCTTCTGGAAGGCGGCTTCAATGTGACGCCGCTTGTCCCCGGGGATCAGCCCTCTCCTGAGTTTGAAGTCGATGCAGGCGACGGGACGAAGATTATTGTCGAGGTGCACGCCAAACAGTTTGACAAGGCGACGCAGCGAACGCTGAACGAAGCATCCGCCGTGCTGGAAAAGACGGTCGAAGAAACCCTCAGCGCTCGCCGGGAGAGTGGCGAAAATCAACCGTTCATCACTACGTCCGTTACCGAAGTCACGCCCTTCGGCGAGCCGAATCCCGACAAACCCGGTGATACGATCACGGCGAATGCGATAAGCAGGCTTTGCGCGATAAAGCAGCGGGAGCATCAGTTCAGCGCAGACCGGCAAAACATTCTCTGGCTAGACCTGCAGGATGACTACTCCTGGAATTTAGCGCTCGAACCTGAAGCCGCGCTTCCTGTCGGTTCGTGGAACGGCATCTTTTATTCCGGCGCGCTCTGGTATGCGCATTACGGGTGGAAAGGCGCGCCGATATTCGAGAACACTTCCGAGACACTCGGCGGGCAAAAATCGACACCTATGGGTCATGACGGACGGTTCAGACTCTCTAATCGGGTCAGCGGCGTCATTGTTTCTTTCCCGCAAGCAGTGATCTTGCTGGAAGCTTTTGATCCCCGTCATCCCCTGACGCCGGAGGCGCGCCTGCGCATTATGAATTTGCCTTGGGCCAAAGCGGAGCTCTCAGTATGCAACTGGTCGGAGGGTGTCGCATCGGGAACGGTAGAAGCGCAGAGAGCGGCGATTGAAGCCCTCCAGAAAATCGTTTCGTCCTGATGTATGTCGTTCAGAACAGTTCGCGGCCGGGCGAAATCCTGAATGCCCTCCATGACATTATGCGGCCCGGACTGTCGGGGGCGAGGGTTTGCTCGGCCTATGTCACGCTCTCGGGAAGTGAAATCCTGCTCGACGCAATCCGCAGGGCTGCCCGCGAGGACATTGCCAAGACCATCGTATGCTCGCTGGATTATGGGCTGACCGATCCTGACGCCCTTGAATTCTGGCAGGACACGGCGAATACGACCGTCCTGGTCGCGGGTACGGAACGGCTCGCGGCCGGTAGCCTGCAGCCAATAATCGCCTTTCACCCGAAGCTCTATGTCTTTGACCGCGACGACGCGGCAAGCGGCTGCCTCGTCGGTTCTGCCAATCTGACAAACAGGGGGCTCTCGACAAACTGTGAAGCCGGCTGGGCCGAACTCGCGAGCCCGGCGCAGAACCAGCTTGAAATTGCCTGGGACCTGGCGATTGACGATGCCGCTCCGCTAACAGCGCAAATCCTAGCCCGTTACCGCCGGCTGCGCGCGCGAACGATAGCAGACAATCCGCCGCCGGAACTAGAACGCGTCCCCCAACCGGCCATCGGTCCGCCCCGGAGCTACACGCCCTTCGGCGACGCCGATATCGATCCGGCCGATTACAATCAGATGTGGGTGCAGTCACGCGGCATGCAGGGCGGTGCGGGAACGCAGCTGGAACTGCCGCGCGGCAGTCACCGCTTTTTCGGTGCCGACTATGAGGACTACGACTTTGCCCGCGTCGATCACATCGCCGAGCCCGTTCTCGTCTCTGGCCGGCACCGCTGGCGCAATCGCCCGCTGACATGGCACGGCGATAATGCGATGGAGCGGATCAATATGCCGTCGCGCACCATGGGAGGCTTTGCCTACGAGCATTCCCTCATTCTGTTTCGCCGGATAGCCGCCAACACATTCGAGTTCAGGGTATTTCCGTGGGATTCCGACCACGCGCGGGCTTACGTCGAAGCATCCCGGCAACAGGATCTGGTGTTCCGCGTCGGGCGTAACAGCAACAGGCTCGCGGGATTTATCCCGTGATTGCGTGTCGATCGAAAGAGAAATCCTGTGACAAAGTGAGGCAAAGTGCATCACTTTGTTGCACGGTACCCGTGAATCGGGTAGGGTGAACATAGTAAGAACAAATCACGGCCAGATCATGGCAGGAAAGCTCAGAAAATTCGGTCCGCGTTTATCGGTCAGCCTCACCGGGAGCGACTATGATGCACTCGCGGCACTCGCCGATAAGGATGATGTCTCGGTGTCCTGGGTCGTCCGGCGCGCCATCGATGAGTATCTCGAAAATCATCGTTACGAAGCCGAGCCGGTTCTGCCGCTGCGTCTGCCGCAGAAGGCCGAGAAGTCCGCTTTCCGCGCGGGTGGGAAGTAATGCGTTACGAGGGGGAAACTGTGACACGCGCAAATGCATCGCCAAACAAGAAGGAAGCTGCTGCCACGAAGTCGCTTTACGAACGTGCGCTGCCAGCGAAGCGGACGGGGCCGCTTTACGGCGCGTTCCCCTATCCCACAAAAATCTCTCCCGAGGCGATCGCTCTTTACATTGCTGCGCATACCAAACCGGGCGACACGGTCTTTGATGGCTTTGCCGGGAGCGGCACGACCGGGCTGGCGGCGATGCTTTGCGAGAATCCGTCCGATGAACTGCGCTCGGAGGCCGAACGGCTGGGGCTCAGCGTCGAATGGGGAGCACGCAATGCCGTGCTCTATGAGCTCGGCGCGCTTGGGTCATTCGTTGGCAAGACTCTAACGAATCCACCGGAGCCAAGGGCGTTCAAAAAGGCCGCGGAACAGATATTGAAGGAAGCAGACCGGGAAACCGGATGGATGTATGAGGCCGTCGATCCGGATGGCAACAAAGGCGCCATCCGGCACGCGGTATGGAGCGACATCCTTCGCTGCCCTTGCTGCGACAAGGAGGTGGCGCTGTGGGATTCCTGCGTTTCGCTTGCTCCCGCCAGCATATCGCCGGTCTTTGAGTGTCCGCGCTGCGGTCAGGAATGCGGCTTCGATGAAGTGACCAGAATAACGGAAACCGTCCCGGACGATGTCACCGGCGGCGAGACCGAACGCCGGGCGCACCGGATCGCCCGGATATATGGTGTGACGGGGAAGACAAGATGGTCACGTTCCCCAAACAAGGATGATCTTGCGTTGCTGGACCGGATAGCGCGCGAGCCCATTCCCGAATGTGTGCCGAACGTGCTTATCCCGTGGGGCGATCTCTACCGGCGCGGTTATCACCAGGGCATCACGCATCTCCATCACTTCTATACGCGGCGAAACCTGATCGTTTTCGCAAAGCTATGGGTGCTTGCGGACGGCTATGGTCCTGCACTGCGTGACGCCCTCCGGTTCTGGCTCCTGAGCTACAACGCGGCCCACGCCACAATCATGACGCGGGTCGTTGCGAAATCCGGTCAAAAGGATCTGGTTGTAACAAGCGCCCAGCCGGGCGTCTTGTATGTGAGCGGCCTCCCGGTCGAGAAAAACCTCTTCGCGGGGCTTAAACGCAAGCTCAAGACGATCGGGGAAGCTTTCGCCGTCATACACGGACGCGCGGGCAAAATCGAAGTCCGCCGGCAATCCAGCTGCGCCGTTGAACTGCCCGATGCCAGCATCGACTATGTCTTCACCGATCCGCCGTTCGGGGGGAACATCCCTTATGCAGAAATCAGCTTTATCAATGAAGCCTGGCTCGGTGAATACACGGATCGCGGCGACGAAATCGTTATAAGCGATAGCCAGCAAAAAACGATCGAAGATTATCGGGCCCTGCTGACAACCGCACTTTCGGAAGTGAATCGCATTCTCAAGCCGGAGGGACAGGCGACACTCGTATTTCATTCTGCGTCGGCGGATGTGTGGAATGCGCTTCAAAGCGCCTATACGGACGCCGGACTCAACGTGGAGTGCGCCGGGGTTCTCGATAAGACCCAGGGCAGCTTCAAACAGGTTACGACGACCGGGGCCGTGCGCGGCGACCCGGTCCTTCTTCTCGGGAAAGACGCTGCGGCCGAGAATGAAGCGTCCGAAGGTGCTTGGGCGGTAGCGGAACAGCTCAGCGAAGCATCGCTGGCGCTGGATCCGTCAGAGCAAACCCCGCACAGGCTGTATTCGCGCTTCGTCAGCCATTTCCTGACAAATCACCAGAAAGTGCCGCTGGATGCTGACGATTTTTATCGGTGGCATGACGCGCAGTTGGCGGCAAGGTCTACTGATTGTGCCGGGGTTTGAGGGACATTCAGCTATCCGCGAAGCGGCCCGCAGCTTTGAAGAGGCGCTGCCGGCCATCCAGCGCAAAGAACTTGGCCAGTTTTTTACAGGCATGCCCCTCGGGCGCATTCTCGCGAATCTTGCCGTCGGCAAAGAGACCCGTTCCCTGATCGATCCGATGGCCGGGAGCGGCGATTTGCTCGATGCGGCCCTTGAAGTCGCCATCGATCTTGGCGTCGGCGTAAATCGTCTCGATGCTGTTGAGATCGATGAACCCACTGCCGCGATCTGCAAAAGGCGGCTGCAGGATGTCTGCAAAGCGCGCGAGATTTCGCCCTCTGTCATACAGGGGGATGCGTTTAGTGACGATAATCTGAGCGTTCTCCCGCAGCCCGGATATGACCTCGTAATCACCAATCCGCCTTACGTCCGTTACCAATCGCTCAACGGGCGTGCCGACAGCGTGCGGCAGGGACTGCTGTCTATGATCGAAAGCCGCCTTCCGGGCTCGGCGCGCGGAATATGGAAGGCACTTGCGGCGGGTTACTCAGGACTTGCCGACCTTTCTGTCCCGGCCTGGCTTCTGAGCGCTGCGCTGGTCAGTCCCGGAGGACAGCTCGCGCTCGTGGTGCCTGCGACATGGCGGACCCGCGCATATGCTGACGTAATCCGCTATCTTCTTCTGCGTCTGTTCGAACTTGAGCTCATTGTCGAAGATACCCAGCCCGGCTGGTTTAGCGACGCGCTCGTCCGCACGCATCTGATTGTAGCCCGCAGGCTCACCGACGATGAGGCGTCTAAACCGCTGACTGAACGCGAAGCTTGGCGAGATGCGCTTTGGGTGCAGGTCGCGCCGGAAGCCTCTACGGAGCGGTCTTTGGTAGGTGGCGCGTTCCCCGGCGAGAAGCCGGAAGCTGACTTCGCACGGTGGTGCCGCGATCCCGACAGGAGCGATGTTGCCGGTATGGCTGCGCGGCGATTTTCTCTCGAAGCTGAGTGGCGAGCGCTGTGGCAGCAGGCGGCCGGGCGTTCGTGGATCAAAGACCTTGAGCAATCTGCGCCGAAAGAGGCGCGATCGGGAAAGATCTATTCGGTCGCAGCCTCTGTCCCGGAGGCCGTGCGTGATCTTCTGCCGCCGACATTTGACGGTTCGCACCTGCAAGGGCTGGATGATGGCGGCATTCGCACTGGCCAGGGTCTGCGTTCCGGCTGCAACCGCTTCTTCTATGTTGAACTTCTCAAAGAATATGGTGGCGAGTGCCTGGTTGAGGTCGACAATGCGCTGGGCGGCAACATTCTGTCTGTCCCTTCCAGCGCGCTTCGGCCTGTGCTGCACCGCCAGAGCGACCTGAATGCGTGGTCGGGCGGCCATCCTCCCGCAACGCGCGTCTTCGACCTGCGCCGGATGATATTGCCGGAAGACATGTCTGCTATCCGCGATATGTGGTGCGATGACCGGCTGCCGCAAGAAACTTTGCCTGATGTCATGCCGGACGAGCTGGCGGCGCATGTCCGCTATGCCGGGGCGGAAACGCTGGGAAGCGCAGAGAACGCGCGTCCCGTCTCTGAACTCTCGGCAGTGAGAACGAATGTCCGGGCCGCACGCGGCGGAGCATTGCCGCGTTTTTGGTACATGCTTCCTGATTTCATGCCGCGCCACCTGCCGCAGGTCTTCGTGCCGCGCATTATTCACGAAACACCGAGAGTCTACGAAAACAGCGAACCACCCATCCTGATCGATGCGAATTTTTCGACCTTTTGGGACGACCGGGACAGGTGGACGCCCGGCGGATTGGCTGCGTTCCTGAATAGCGCATGGTGCCGGGCCATCATGGAGGCGACCGGTACGCCGCTTGGCGGCGGCGCGCTGAAGCTTGAAGCGGTGCATCTTCGCAGAATGCCCGTGCCGCGTCTTGAATCCCGGATGGTCAAGAGTCTCAACGAGGCCGGACAGTGCGAAGATGCGGCGCAGACATCGCGCAGGGCCGACCGGATTCTCTTGCGTGCTCTGTTACGCGGCAATCCGTCTGATGATGAAATCGACCGTTTCGCTGGAGCGCTCGACGAACGTCGCAAGTTGCTCGGCGCCACGCGCCAGAGAGGTGCTGCATGAGCGCCGACCTTTCTAAAGCCCGGGAGGCTATAGGACGCTGCCGCGCACTCCGGGAAAAAGGAGTGGTGGAGGCCGTATTGCGCGGTGAGTTCCAATCGCGCCTGCGGAGCATTTTTCCTGACAGCGATGACGAGCGCTGGATTAATCACTACGGCGAAGGTGCCGAGGCGCATACAAAAGTTGCGACGGGAGGCGGTCCGGCCGCCAACCGCTTCATAGACAATCTGATCGGGTCAACCACGATCGAATACGAGGCTGATCTCCGCGTCACTGCAAAGCGGGATGAAGGATTCAGGCAGGTCAAGGAGCATGCCGCCGGGCTTATCCGGTCTGGAGTTCCGGTTTCGCAGGTTCGGGGAATCCTGTCGGACACCGTCGAATGGTATGCGTATGATGTTTCGCTCCAGACCGGCATCGAACCTAAAGATTGCGCCGTTGATGACGTCACGCTGATCGAAATCGAGAGTTTCGAACCGGGCGGCGATGATGAGGCGACGGCCGAGCGACTCACGTTATTCCTGCGCAGACACCTTGCCCGCGAACAGTCCCGTCCTCTGATTGCAGACAATCTCGCGTTCGACCTCGGCCTTGAGAGCGACGCATACAAGCGCAATGTCGATGCGCTCACGGGCCTGGTTGAAACAGGCCGCAATGACGAACCTGCCATCGAGCTTGCGACGGGTCTTTGGTCCCGCTTTGTTGACCTTCTTGAGGGGGAGGGCGGCGCCTTCCGCATCGGACCTTATGTCGATGAGGTTTATCTCAACATTCTGGCGCGCCTGCTCAGCGCGAATGCGCTCGCCCGCACGGCGATTGTGAGTGCGGATTCCGAACTCGCGACAATCCTGAACGGGAGCTATTTCCGTGACGCCTATCAACTCGAAAACCTGGTTGAGAAGGACTATTTCGGGTGGATTGCCGAGCCCGCACATGTCGGTGGTTTCATGGATGTCGCGCGCGAAATCCAGCGCGATCTTTATGCCTATGATTTCAGCTGGCGGGCCGAGGAAGACCTGTTTGGACGCCTGATGGCTCAGCTCGCGAGGCGAAGCCAACGGAAGCTGCTTGGGCAGGAATGGACGCCTTCCTGGCTGGCAAGGCATCTCGCCGAGCGATGTCTGGATGATTTGCCTGAAGGAGAAGCGCCGGAAATCGTGGATATGTGCTGCGGCTCCGGCGCGATAATCGCCGAAGTCATCAAGGCGGCCAAGGCCCGTTACGGCTATGACGACATCACCCGTCTCGGAAACGTGGCAACCGGTTTCGATATCGATCCTCTGGCCGTGGCGTTTGCCAAGACCACCTGGGTCATCACTCTGGCGGATGAAATCAACAAGGCGGGCGGTCCTGTCACTGTCCCTGTCTATCATGCGGACTCTTTGTTCGCAGTGACGCCGGTATCCGCTTCTTTGCCGATGCTCGGCGAAGACGAGGCAATCGACATCACGCTCGACGGGGAAACGGTACAGCTTCCGGCCGGACTGCTCCAACCCGAGAACCGCGATCTGTTCGACGGGCTGATCGACTGGGCCTATGATGAAGCGCAGCAGGTCGGCAGCGCACCGCCAACGGCTGAACAAGCGCGTGCCACTCTTGATACTGCGGCAGCGGCGGCAAACGTCAAACTGTCTGATGAGCTCAGAGAGGCTTCGGCAGAAGCGGTCCTCGCTTTGGCCCGTAGGATGAAAGAGCTCGCCGATGCCGGACGCAATGGCATCTGGGCCTTCATCCTGCGTAATACCTACCGGCCTGGACTGCTTGCCGGGCAGTTCAACGGGCTTGTCTCAAATCCCCCATGGCTCGCGATGAGCGCGCTGGCCGACAACCCGTATCGCGACATGCTCTCGCGCCGTGCTGCGTTGTACGGCGTGCGCCCTGCAGGGCAGTCTTTCCTGCATCTTGAACTCGGTACAACCCACCTTCTCCACGCGGTGGACCGTTATCTCAAGCCCGGTGCTGCGGTCGCCTGTCTTGTGCCGGGCACGATTCTCAACGGCAATCACCATGAGCGCTTCCGCCAACGCGGCTATACGGCAAGCGACAGACCGGTAGCGTTCGCGATCACCGAGGTCTGGCAGGTCGCCCCTGGGACTTTCAAATATCCCGGTGCCGCCCTTTTGGGCCACAAAGAAACCGGCAGCGCTGCGGCCGACATAGCGCCTGCGGCAGGCGCGGTCGCCCAGCCGGATGAGGTCAAGTCAGTCGATTTTGTCATTCGCAGGATTGGAGATGCCCGGACCGCTTGGGTTCTCGAGAGCGGCGGAATGCCCGCTGCCGCTGCCGGCGGCGAAGAAGTCTCCCGGCAGGGTGCCGACATAATGCCCCGCAGTGCTGTCTGTATCGAGATCCTGAAAGATACCGGCCAGGAATATCGGGTTAATACGCCCGCAGCGGGAAGCGAGTGGGCGTTCACACTCAAGCAGGCCAAGGAGCTGAAAGGCGAACGCTTCGCGGGCTACGCGGCGCCGCAGTTCATTCACCGGATGGCGCAATCGGAGAACCTGCTGCCATTCATATTTGGTCCGCACCGGGCTCCCGTCGCAATCCCGGCCTGCCGCGATGAAAACGGCGCGTGGCAGACATATGAACCGGCCGATATTCGGCGCATGGGGTTTACGCAAACGGCCCGCCGGTTCGCTGAGATCGACCGGAAACTATCCAAAATTGGCGACAGCACGCTCGCCTACCGGATCGACTTCCGCCGCAAGTTGACGATCCAGGACTTCGGCAATGACGGCTTTCTCGTTTTGTCGGGCGCGGGCGGAAAGCATATTTGTGCCGCTTGTCTTCCGGTAACGGAAGCGGCCTCCCTTGTGATCGACCAGACGCTCTATTGGCAGGTAGTCAAGGACGAGGCCGAAGCATGGTTTCGGACCGGCCTTCTCAACAGCGCCGCACTTACCGATGCTATTCTGCCCTTCAACCCGGAAGGTGATTTTGGGCCGCGCCACATACACACCCTGCCATATCGGCTGATCCCGCCTTATGATCCAGGCAATAGTGACCACTCAGCCCTAGTGAAGCTGGCAAGGGACGTTGCGGCCGAGGCAGCCGGTATTTTTGCAGGCGACCCCTATATTGGCGATCCAAATCGCTCCCTCCCGGTCCGTCGGAAAAAGCTCCGCGAGAAGCTGTCCGGGTCCGCGAATTTTCAGGAGCTCGACCGGATCAGCGGAATCCTATTCGGCGTAAATCCGGAGACCGGGGGGTGAACGATGCCGATCAAGAAGTTCCTGAGCGTGAAAAATGTCGGCCGGTTGATAAATTGCACGCAGAAAGGGCCTGAGCTCAACCGGTTCAATCTCTTCTTCGCGGAGAACGGGCGCGGCAAGACAACGCTCTGTGCGGTATTGCGCTCGCTTGAAACGGGCCAGCATGAACACATTACCGAACGCACGACGATTGCACCGGTAACAAACGATCCTGAAGCGTCGATCCGGCTAAGTACCGGCAACACGACATACACGGCCCAAAGCTGGTCGAAGACCCTTCCGGAAATTGCCATTTTCGACTCTGCGTTTGTTTCCCGGAACGTTCATGCCGGAGAGTATGTAAGTCGCGATCATCGTACGAACCTGTTGCAGGTCATTATCGGTGAGGCAGGCGTTCAACTCGCAAATGCAGTCAACAAGCTTGATGAGGATATCCGGGAGAAGAACTCCGAAATCGGCCGTGCCAAAAAGGCAATTCAGCCGCACCTGCCGAACGGCGTGAAGCTGGAGCATTTTCTCGATCTGGCTGAAGATCCTGACCTCGACGGAAAGATCACAGCCAAGACAGCGGAACTCGAAGCCGCCAAGCAGGCTGAACAGATCAAAACGCGCGCCCTGCTCCAGAGGCCCGCGCTGCCTTCACTGCCCGCCGAATTCGAGGCCATTCTTTCTAAAACGCTGGAAGATGTCTCCGCCGACGCCGAATCCCGATTGAGGGAGCATATGACGCGCCATGAAATGCACGAGCACGGCCAAAGCTGGATATCGGAAGGGCTCGGATATCTTCGAGACGATACCTGCCCCTTCTGCGGACAAGACACCAAAGGTCTCGATCTCATCCAAGCCTATAAACAGTTTTTCTCCGACTCCTACGCCGCGCTGATCGAAGAGATTGATGAACTGGACAAAGCCCTGGAAGCAGCCCTCGGAGACACAACGCTTGCCAGGTTGGGCACTTTGGTCGCCAACAATGAAAGCGGGGTTCAGTTCTGGAAGCGATTTGCCACGTTCGAAGTTGCGGAACCGGACTTTGAGGAAGCGATTGCAGTACCGGCCAGAAAGCTCCGCGAGGCGGCACAGGCGCTGATCGAGAGCAAACGCAGGAGTCCTCTGACCGCTATCGGGGCAGATCAGCCGTTTCAGACGGCGAAAGCAGCCTACGACGAAGCGGCCGACATTCTCAAGGCCTACGACACGCAGATCATTGCGGCGAACGAGGCGATTTCCACGCAGAAGGAAAAAGCCAAGTCAGCGAACCCGGCAGCCGTGGAAAAGGAGATAGCAGGGCTCAAGCTGATAAAGCTCCGGCACGATCCGAAGGTGAAACCACTATGCACCGAATACCAGACACTGAACGCTGACAAAAAGAAGCTGGATGAGAGCAAGTCCCAGGCAAAGGAAAAGCTTGACGGTCACGCCGACAAAACGATCAGCGCGTACGAGAAGACCATAAACAAACTGCTGGACGGGTTCGGCGCGGGCTTTTCGATAACGAACAGCAAGAAGACCTATGTCGGCGGCACGCCCTCAAGCGTGTACCAGATTCTCATCAATAAGCATGCTGTCGATCTCGGCGACGGCAGCACGCCCTCGGGCCAGCCGTGTTTCCGTACGACGCTCAGCGCCGGTGACAAAAGCACGCTGGCGCTTGCATTCTTCCTCGCACAACTCGATCACGATCCCAACAAGGCAAATCGTGTTGTGGTTTTCGATGATCCGTTCAACAGCCAGGACCGCTCGCGCCGGGAACGCACCGCCGAACTGCTGAAAAAGTATGGACGGGAGTGCGCGCAGCTCCTTCTATTCTCGCATGACCCCCATTTCCTCAATCTCGCTTATTCCAAGCTACCGAGGGCCGAGCGGCATTGTCTGCAGCTCTCCCGCGCGCCGGACAATGCGACGACGATCGAAGAATGGGACGTCGAGAGGGAGACGCAGGACGGATATTTCAAAGATCATGCGGCCCTGTCGTCGTACCGACTGAACGGTGCGAAGGACCTGATCGATATTGTGCGAAAAATCCGGCCGGTGCTGGAAGGCTATCATCGCTACAGGTTTCCGCATCAATTTCCGGACAACGAATGGCTCGGTGACATGATTAAGCGGATCAGGGATTCAAACGGTGCCCATCCCATGCACCCCGCCCTAGAAGAGCTGGAAAGCATCAATGACTTCTCGAAAAAGTACCACCACGACACCAATCCCGGGAAGGCTGACAACGAACCGATAAATGACGGGGAACTTCAGGGTTATGTGCAACGTACCTTGCTGATCGTCGGGGGGTACTGAATGACCGAGGCCCGTCACACAGATCGCGGCAAATGGTCTGAGGCGGGCGTGCCCCACCGGGGCTGGATTTGTGTAGGCATCGAGGACCTTGAAGAACCGGCGCAGCTTTGCGAAATGTGCGAAAGCGTTGAGATTCGCTACGTTCACTTTATGGAACACGCTGACTATCCGGGCACGCTCGGCGTAGGATGCATATGCGCGGAACATATGGAGGGCGACTACGTCAATCCTCGGCTTCGTGAAAAGCGGCTCCGGTCGAAGGCCCAGCGGCGCAAGACCTGGTCGAAACGGCAGTGGAGAACGTCATACAAGGGGAATCCGTATCTGAACACGGAAGGGTTCAACCTTGCTGTCTTTCCTATTTCCGATAAGCGCGGCGGTTATTGGAGCCTCCGGGTCACGCACAGGGAGAGCGGCCGCTCTCAGGCGGGACGCCGCCGTTACCCTAGCGAAGAGGCAGCGAAAAAGGCAGCTCTGGATGCGCTGCTCTGGGCCAAGGATAAATTAAGCTGAGGACGCCGGCTGTCCTAATCGCCGTCCCGCCTGAAACCTCTGCCCTTTCGCATTCGCTGTCCATGTTCGTGCTGGCGAGTGCCTGATGACCAGCGTCTCTTCGGTGCGCGGTCTTCACCTCCTTCCTCATCTCTATGCGCGCCTTCGACAAACTCCGCCGCATCATTAAAATCCTTCTGCATATCGCCGCGCTGGAACGCGCGCCGTTGCCAAAGCTTCTGATCGCGCGCCGCATCGATAAACTCCTGTTTCGCGTGATCTTTCAGGTGGTGAGCGTTGTCGCGTGCCCACTCACGGGCGATGTGCGATGAAAGCTCGCGCGTCACCAATCGGCGCAGCCCTGCCTTCTCCCGCGTTTCCTGACGCGCAAGGGCACGCTTCTTCCCTTCAAGAGCCACTTTCTCGCGTTCATGCCGGCGGGCAAGCGCTTCGCGCTCCATGACCTGGCGCAGACGCGGATCGATACCGGTCATCCGGTTAATTGGCGCCAGCACGGCGCGCAGCCCCGGCGTCTTGGCGATGAGATCGGCAACGGCCGTCCGGGCGCGGAAGAGAACGCCGCTGCTTTCGCTCTTCTGCGCCGCGTGCAGCGAGAGGCGTTCGTGCTGGTGACGGATCAGAAGCTCCTGCTCTGCATCACGAAGCGCTGCGCGCCGTTCTGCGTGCTGCGCCGCAAGATCTTCTTCACGCTCGCGCAACTCCTGCTCGATCCGGTCCTGAAGCAGCTGGCGCTTATCCTGCTGCCGATTATCAAGCTTCGCCTGCTGCGCTTCCTGACGCTGCCGCATGGCTTCCTTCGCATCGTCGACACTCGGCAATTGCTGCGGGGTTAGCGGCAGCAGCCGCGCCTTGATCTGCTTCGCGCTCTGGCCGTCGATATAGCGTGAAAGCTTGTGAACGCCGCCGTGGCGATCGACGATAACGAAGGCATTGCGACGTCCGCACGCGAGGACGTAGCCCTTGTCTTCGAGGGCGCTGCGAAATGCGGCCGCGCTGTCGGATTGTTCATAGGCGGCTGTGATCTCGGCCCGGCGCTCTTCCGGCGTGATCCCGGTCTCTTTTTGCTGCGCGCGTTCCGCGAAAGTCGGCTCAAGGCGAAGCTCGTCTTTATGGCGCTGCTTTGCCTCCCAGTCCTTGAGCCCTTGCGGCAATTCAAGGCCGTAGCGATGCGCCAGCTTGCAGGCGAGGTCGCACAGCCGAGAATGATCGTGCGACATATGGATCGCCCGCATGCGCTCGCCATCAATCCGCGACCAGACGACATGACAATGCTCGCGCCCGTCTTTGACATGAAAGACGACCGCGCGCGGCTGGTCTGTCAGCCCGAGCCCGTGTTCGATCTCCTGAATCGCCTCGTGATATTGCTCGCGCGTCAGCGGCGCGGACGGGTTGATCGAAAGGCTGTAGAGCGGCTTCGTGGCCTTTGTGCCTGCGGCAACTGCCTCGAACTCGGCGAATGCACCGTAAAGCTCGTCCGAAACCGTGCCGTAGACCTCGGCAATTTCAACAGAGTCGTTATCGAATTTGTTGAGCAGATGGACGGCAAGGTCGCCGCCATTGCCGCGCTGGCTGCCTTTCAGGATCATGGCTGCCTCCCGAGCGCTTCGAAGAGCACACTGCGCATTTCGGCCAAATCGCGTTGTGCGGCTTCGATCACGGCCGGATCGGCGCTGTCATCGGCGGCCTTTCGCAAGGCTGTGGCGCACTGACCGAGACCTGCGAGCAGGCGGGCGGCCGTCTCCTTTTCGATGGTCGGGCTGCGGCTGGCGCGGATCGGCTTCTGATCGAGGACGGCATAGCGGATAACGGCGGCAACGGACACACCGGCGCGTTCGGCCTGCTCTCTGATGAGAGTGGCTTCTGCGTCGGTAAAGCGCGCTTTTAGCTGGATCGCGCGCTCCCGTTTCTCGCTGCCGCTACGTGTGCTCATTGCTCCTTCCTCGGTCAGCCGTTTGCAGGGACGGAACCCTGCTCGCGGTCCGGCGGCGAAACGCCGGTCGATGGGTTGTCCAGCAGGGAGAGCGAAATCTCCTTTTGGCCGAAGCCGATGCCGGAACATCCGGTCGTCAGCGGGCGCCGAAACGCCCGTCGTGGTGGAGCGCCGAAACGCTCCGCGATGGTCTAGGAGAGCCGCAGTCTCCTAGTCAGGTTTCCAAAGGGCACGAAGGCTCTTCGGTCGTGGTGCACCGGCGAAATCGGTGCGATCGGCTGAGCGGTTCAACGCCGACTCAGCCGATAGCCGGGGGGATGGAACGGGGGCGCGCAGCGGGCCCCCTTCCCAAGATGGCGCGGGGACCCCGCGCACATCTTGTATCCGGCCCTAACGACCTACTCTCTATTTTACGGGATGCAATATAGGCTACCGGTTAACAGCAGCATGCGACGGTATTCATCGCTTGAATTTGCCTGATAATACTAGGGTTTGCGGCCATTGGTCAAGTATTGGTCACAGTGGTATTCGGCCGCGCTCGGCGCGATGCGCCTCGCGGCTTTGGGGCGGGCTGAGCTCAGCCCGCACTTTTTTGCGCCTCGGCTTCTTTTTCAGCGATGAACGCGAAAAGCTCATCATCGGCCCGGCAATCAATCGCCACCACGGTCGGCAACCGTCCGAAGCGATCAGCGAAGAATCCGGCCTTATGCTCTTCGATCAGGAAGCGGCATGCGCTCAGATCGTTACTGCCGACCGCGATATGCAGCGCGCTCAGCCCGGTGTCTGCATCGACGGCGTTGATGTCCGCGCCTCTTTTCAGGGCGCGCTGCATATCGTCCTTATCGCCGCGAAACGCGGCAAGGATCAGCATACGGTCTTCGGTAAGGTTTGAAGACCGCTTCTCCCCGCCTGTGTCCGGTCCTGTCTCGCGCCCGCTCATGACGGGCTTACCATTTCAAAATGCGTGATGAACTGCGCCTTGCAATGCGAATGACGGTCGAGCGCTACCGGATGCTCGAAGCCTTCCCCTTCAAGGATGAACTTTTCGACGCGGGGGTCGTGCTGGCGCGGCCGCAGGCTGTAAGTCCGAGGATGCCGGGTGAGTGCGCTGCGCAGCATCGCGTAAAGCGTATCGCCGCGCCAGAGCGCCACGCCTTCATAGGCAAGCCGCCGCTTGTTCTTCGGATCGCTGGGATCGACGCGGATATCTTCCTCGGCAATTAGAAAGCCGCGTCCGGGCAAGCCGGACAGCGTCATCCAGGATGAAGGCGTTTTGGATTGGGGTCTCACCGGAAGTGGACTCTCAGTTTGCGCCGCCATCAGGTAGACGCGATAGTTCCCGGCAAGGCCGTCAATACTCATCGCCATGGGCTCGGCCGCTTCGCCGGTCGGCACGCTGTAGAAGGAGGCGAGAGAAACGCCGAACGCGTGCGGCGCGATCGGCAAGTCCATCTTTCTCAGGAACGCCGCGCACATCTCGACATAGAAATCCGATGTCCTGTGCTTGCCGCGCAGGAAGCGCTGCAATGTTGAAAGCGGCATTTCACGATGAAGCGGCGCGTCGGCTTTTTCGATGCGTTCATTGAGCGTCGGCACGCCGATCCTGTGGTCGCTCATATAGCCGCGCAGCGCGCGCCTGATCCCTTCTCTTTCCGTCTCGTCGAAAGTTTCGCGTTCGTGCTGCGTGCTCACCGGGCGTGCCTGACCAATTCTTGCTCAAGTATTTCCGCGCTTCCTTCCGCATCCTTTGGCTCAAGACCGGGCAGAAACCTATGCGGTCCGAAAGATACAAAGGATAGAACAATGACGCTACCCCTTGCCATTCTAGCGGCCGTGTTCTGCGCGCTGCTCTACTGGCGCGTTGACCGTAGAGGTTCGCGCACCCACGGCTCGGCGCGGTTCGCATCCGTCTGGACGCTGTTCCGCAACAAGCTCTTCAAAGCTCGGGGGCTTTGGATCGGGGAATGGATCAGGCAGCTTGACGTTTATTTTGACGGCACGCACGCCCTGACCTTCGGCGCAAGCGGCAGCGGCAAAGGCACCTGCGCGATCCTGCCGAACCTGCTCCGCCATAGCCGCATGTTCGTCGTCGATCCCGGCGGGGAAAACACCGCCGTTGCGATCAAGCACTGGCGGCGCGAAGGCTACGCCCTCAGCATCATCAATCCCTTCGCCATGTATGGCGAGCATCCCTATGACCTGCCAGTTCACGGCTTCAATCCGCTCGACTTGCTCGATCCGGCCAGCGCGAGTTTTGCCGCCGACGCCAAAGTGCTCGCGGAAATGCTGACGCCACGCGTGGGAAATGAGGGAATGAACGGCTCCTACTTCAAGGATTCTTCCGAGCGCATCAAGATGGCGCTGCTCATCCATATCAAGACGACGCAGCCGCCGGAAAAGCAGAATCTGACGCGGCTCTACGAGCTCGTGAACATGGACGCGGACGGCTGGGCGGACCTTGTCGAAACGCTGCGCGAAAACGATGCCTGCGACGGACTTGTGCGCAACGAGGCGAACACGCTGACGCGGATAGAAACGCAAGCGCCGGAAGAATTCTCGGCGATCTACTCCACGCTTCAGCAGGACCTTAGCTGGCTTGCCGATCCGCAGGTGCGCGAAAATATGAAGCGCAGCGATGTCGATTTCGGCGTGCTCAAGGATGCGAGTAAGCGCGGCGCGGTCATCAGCGTCGTCATGCCGCTCGAATATATCGAAACGCACGCAGCGATCACCAGGCTCGCAATGGCCTGCACTATCCTGACGATGCAGCGCCGCCCGCAATCGGCACACAAGGTTCTCTTCCTGATCGATGAGGCGGCGGCGCTCGGCAAGATCACGCGCTTCCCGAACTGGCTTGCGACGCTGCGTCGTTACAACGTCGTCATCTGGAGCATCTGGCAGAATCTCGGCCAGGTGAAACAGCTCTACGCGGCGAACTGGGAAGGTGTGATTGCCAATTGCGGGCTCCTGCAGGTTCTCGGTATCGCCGATGTGGAAACGGCGGAATATTCCGAAAAGACGCTCGGCCGCACGACGGTCACGTCGACGAGCATGGGCGCGCGCGGCGAAAAGAGCACGAGCGAAACCGCACGCTCGCTTCTGACCGCTGATGAGCTGACGCGGCTCAAGCCGGAAAAGATGATCGTGCGCATCGCCGGCCTCGATCCGATAGTGCTCTACAAAACGCCGTACTGGCGCCAGCCGGCGCTGCGCGGGCGGTTTCATGCCAACCCGTACCGCTTCGAGAAGAATACGGGACCGGGAATCGCGTCCGGCCTACTCGGCCGCTGGGCGCGCATCTACTACGCGCTCGTGTGCCTGATGGCGCCGCATCCGGCCGTCGCAATTACGGTGACACTGACAACGATCATAGCGGGGCTGTTATGGCTGGGCTCTTCCTAGAAGGTCTGCTCGGTGGCTTGCTGCTCATAGGCCTGCTGTTCGTGTGGGCCTATAGCGGTGTGCTGCTCGTGCATGTGATCCTGCCGCTGACCTACCACGCATCGCTATGGCTGGGGCGGTGCTTCTGGATCAGCATGCAGCTTGCCGGGGACGGCCTTACATCTACTGCCGATGCGCTGCGGCGCGGCATCGCCGACATGCGCCTTTTCATCGGGATCTACGCCGAGGAAATCCGCAGCAACGCGGATGATACCGGCGAAGATGAAGATATCTTCGATGACGAAGCGGCCGATGAGGCCGCTTACGATGCCGCCCTCACGCTGTTCGGCCTGGACGATGATTGCGATGAGGCCGCTCTCAATCGTGCCTACAAACGCGCGATCGGCAGCGCGCATCCTGATCGCGGCGGCAGCGCAGAACAGGCGCAAGGCGTGAATGTTGCCCGCGACGTCATCCGCCGCGTGCGCGGCTGGCGCTAGGCGCACTGTGACCAGCCTGTGCTCAAGCCAGCGGCGGCGTACCAACCTACAGTTTTCGGCAACAGCAAAGCAGCGCCGCGCACGCGGCAGGGAGCGAAGCGATGTTGCCGAAAACAAGAAATACCAAAAGCGCGACGAAACCGGGTGCACTCGTCCGCGCCGCCCGGCGTTTCCGGCAGGAAACTGAGGCCACGCACATCGGCGTTGTCATCGACGCGACAGGCAGCCGGGCGGCCGTCTGGGAAGAAGCGCAGCGGGTCCAGGCCCGCATGTTTCGTAGACTTGGCGGCGGTTCGCGTCTTTCGTTGCGCCTCGTTCATTTTGGCGGCGGCGAGATCACCGATCACGGCTGGGCGGACAGCGCCCGCCGCGTCGCCCGCAATATGGCCGCCGTGCGCTGCCGGGCGGGGCTCACGCAAGTCATTCCGGCGCTGATGCAATTCACCGCCGCCCCTGATGCAGAGACGGCCCGCGCGATCATCCTGATCGGCGATTCCTTCGAAGAAGAATCCCGCTCCGCGGAACGCGCGGGCGCTGCTCTCAAAGCGGCCGGCATCAAGGTCTTCAGCTTCCTCGAAGGTGAAGACATGGCAGCAGGCGACGCCTTTGCGCGCCTTGCCGCCATGACCGGAGGTCGCTTCGCCCGCTTTGGTGACGAACTGCCGCTCGCCGCACTCTGCGAGGGCGTCGCCCTACTGAGCGCAGGCCGAAGCGATGAGCTGAAGTGCATCCGGAACAAAGCCGTCCGGCGACTTTTCGCGCCGCCGCGATAGTCCCCCCACGCATGAATCAGAAGGAACACGACCATGCACAACTACGCCCCCGGTTCCATCATGGACACGGTCACACAGATGAACCGCCGCCTTGCCGAGCAGCAGGCGCAGATGCGCCGCTCAACGCAGGAAACGCTGCGCATCATCGAACAGAAACGGCAGCCGGTCGCGGCGAATTTCACACCGCCGCCTATGCCGCAGGCACGCACGCCGCGGACAGCAAAGAAACGCAGCCTTCTCGCCCGCCTGCTGAAATTGAAAGGATGAAGCCATGACAGCACGCATAGTGAAATTGCAGGTCAGCGAGGCGGACTTCGCATTCGCTCAGGCCAAAGCGGAGCGCGACGGCTTCTTAGACCCGGAAGATTGCCTGAACGGCATTCTCAACACGGCGCTCCTGCATGAGCGCAACCCTGAAGATGAGAGCGAGGCCGAAAGGCAGCTCTCGCTGCTCCGCGCGGAAAAACGCGCACTCCAGGAAACCCTGATCCTGCTCAGCCGGCAATCGTCAGAGTGCAACCTGCCGCATTGCGATGGAAGCTGCTTCGCGCCTCATCAAGAGCGCGGGCTGGATCAGTGGAGCGATGACATCCCGTTTTGAAAGGAGCTAACCCATGAATGATGAACGCAGTTACGAGTATCCGGTCCGGTACGAGGTCGGCGAAGCGCTCGATCTCACGAAGCTCTCCGAAGGCGATCTGCGCGGGATCATCGAAGAAGCCTCGCATATCCTGCGGGATATGAAGAAGGCGCGCGAAGCCCGCGCGATGGCGGAGATCAGGGCGATCGCGAAGCAGCACGGCCTGAACGTGATGATCGACAGGCGAAAACGCCCGCGCGCCAAGCGTCAGCGCACAAATGCGTAAACTGGAATACACCGGACGGCGCGGCAGGAGTTTCCCTGCCGCGCCGTTTAAGGTGGAAAGAGCGCTTACGCGCTCTCCCCTTCTTCCTTGGGATCGAAGGCCCGCAGAACGATGCGGCCTCCCGAGACCGGGACCAAATCGAGCTGAAGCGTGAAGCCCTCGCCGTCTTTGTGGTCCCATGCTGCACCGATGCGGCCCCAGGGTGCGTTTTCGCGGTCGGGAACGTGGTAGGCGATCAACGCCGGTGCGGTTTTCTTTTCGGTCTTGTTTTTCTGATAACGAGCCATTGGTCATCTCCTTTTGCTAGTTCGTTTCAAGATGACTTGGGATAGCGGCAGGGCGGCGGAGCCGGACCGCACCGAGGCACGAGGGGAACGGGCAACACGGGAGCGGAACGCAGTGACGCGAATGGAGCGGGCAACCCGTTGCGGGACGGCGCGCCCTGCGCAGAACCGATAGTCATTGAAACGAAACGGCAAAGGCGATGTCTTGCCATGGCGCACCCGGAACAAACCGAATAGCACCGCCCCGGTTTCTATGATGCACGTGCTCCGCGCACCGACTCCGCTCCGCAGCAAAGGAATACAAGGGACCTTTCGAGGCGAGGCCAATCTTGTTTACCCTGCCTCCCCGTCATGGGCGGCTATGTGCTTGGTGCGCCTTGGTCTGAAAGAAGGGAAAGCGCAGTCGCTCTTCGGTCCCGTAACGGCACACAATGATCCTCGCCCGCGCACGATAACGCGCGTGATATGCGCGCAACAGGCGCGACGGCCGATGACCGCCGCGCCTACAAGCCAGAGCCGCAATGCGGCTCTGGGTTATGCGGATCCTTCCGCGATCGCAGCGGCGGCCGCCGCGAGCGCATCCGGCCTCTCCGTGATGCCTGATGCATCCCAGGCTGCGCGGGCATAAACGCTGAGCGGGTGCTCAGCTTCGAAGTGCCGGTCCCGCTCTACCGGCAATCCGAGGCGGCCGCGAACCGACTCCAGTTCGGAAATCCGGACACTGCCAAGCTCGGCGCAGCCAAGCCCGAGATCACAAAGCCCGAATGCGATATCGGGATCTTCCGGATCTAGTTCACTCAGCAGCCAGGTGCAGTTGGCGTCCGGCGTGAAGAGCTTCACTGCAGGAACGAAGTCGATATCCTCCAGCCCGGCTTCAATGCGTTCTTCGCGGATGTGGCCGTTGCGGAGCAGTTTCTCGCGGATGGGTTTGGTCAAGAGTTTCATATGCGTCTCCTTTGCTTGTGGTTTCTCAAGACGCGGAAGACGCAGCCGGACGGGTGAGCCGGACGATCAACGGGGTACACGGGAGCCGCCGTGCGGCGAACGGAGCGGGCCGCCCGTTGAACGGCCGGAACGTTCGGCTATGACGCGGCATGATGCTTGAGAAACGCGCAAAGGCAGCGCTTTGAAGCATTGCACGATCCGTGGCGATTGCTGCCGTCACGGGCTTCTCACGGGGATGCGGCGAAGACTTTCGATGTTCCCGAAGATGGGCGCTATTTAAGCCGACCTCCCGCCTGCATGCTGATTTGCCGCACTGATCCCTCTTTTCCTCACCGGGTTCTCACAGAACGCCGTCCAGCCGGTTCTTTCCTTGTTCCCACGATGGCACGCGGGCCACTGGTCCGGCGCAAACGTGAAGTTCCTTCACTGCCGTTGCGGCCGCCTGAGAGGGCGGTGCGCCGCGTGTCCGCTGCGTGCCTCCCGCCGTGGGCACGAAAGGCCCGGACTGGCCGGGTCAGCAAGAACGGAGGAAAAAATGAAAAAGATCAGCTTCAGCTACAATCAGGCCGCAGGCGGCAAGATCGATAACGGTTTCAGCATCTTCTGGATGACCGTGCTCGCCATTGCGATCCTCGATGACGACGAGCGCCGTGAGAAAGAACGGCAACAAAAGCGCGGCATGCGATTTCAGCCGCGCCCGTAACCCAGGTCGCCGCTCCCGAAAGGGGGCGGCCTACGCCGCCGCCCTTTCTCGTTCGGCCGATTGCAGGCCATGCATGAAATCTGCAGCGCGCTGCGCGTGTGCTGCGGCCGTGAAGATTGCGCGCTTGTCGTCCTTAAGGACTTTCAGCCACGAGGCGATGTAAGCGCTATGGTCCTCACGGATTTCCGGCGTCAGCGATAGATCGGCGGAAAGAAAGGCGGACGAAAGCTCGGCTACGAGCTCTTCCATCGCGTAACCTTCATCGCCCCACCGCTTTCGGCCGAAATCGCGGTCAAGGCGGCTGCCATGGCGCGTCCAGTGGCTGCATTCATGTGCGAGGGTGGCGTAGTAGCTTTCGGCATCGCGGAAGCTCTCAAAGGGCGGCATCTGCACATAGTCCAGGCCGATCGCGTAATAGGCCTTGTCGCCGCCGTGGCGAATATCTGCGCCAAGTGCTTCGAAGAAGCTCTCGGCGTGGTCGATGCGTTGTACCGGATCGATCTGCGGTTCTGCCACAGAGTAGTAGTGTGCCGGCAAGCCCTCGATCTGCTCGACATTGAAGACTGTGTAGGCTTTCATGAACGGGATATCGCGCTCGGTCTCTTCACCGGTGTCATCATCGGTTTCGGTGCGGCTGATTGTGCTGGCATAGACGACGGGGCTTCCCTTCTCGCCTTTGCGGACATTGGCACCCAGTTCAATGGCCTGTTTAAAGGTCATCCAGATCGGGGCGGCGAAGCCGCAGGCCGTCGCGGACGTCCAGAGCATCAGGATGTTGATGCCGGAATATGGCTGGCCGTTGAAGCGCAGCGGCCTCGTGATACGCCCGGCGGCATGTTCGGCGTTCCATGGTTTCGTCCAGGGGCGTACCCCTTGCTCGAGATCGGCGATGATGCGGTTGGTAACGCGGGTGTAGATGTCCTCGCGGGATGTGTTTTTTGCTGTCTTGCGTGTCATTGTTCGTCTCCTTTGTCCGGTGTTCCTCAAGACGCGGAAGACGAAGGACGGGGGCAGAAGGCGAACGGTCACCGCCCCGGCGAAGCGGGAGCGGGTACGGGCAACACGGTCGCGCGAATGCGCGATGGTGCGGGCAGGCCGTTGACCGGGCGGCGCACCCGGCCACGATTAGCGTCACTGATTGAGGAACGGGAGCAAAGGAGCGGGACGCGCCATACAGCTAAAGGCCCGCCAGGACGATCCACCTAACTGCCGACACCCCGCTATGACCAAAATGTGCGCAAGCCTCTCCGGCCGTCGTCGCCTATGCTAAGGCGATACCAAGGGAGATATCACCATGGCTGTGGTAGCATTCGAGTGCGAAGTCGATGAGAAACACGGGATCGTAGAGGGCCGCGAATTGGCCCATCGCCTGATCATGCATGCCTATGGCTTGCTAGGAGCCTATGCCGAGGGAGATGAACTGGCATATCTGCGGCTAAAGGCGATCACGCAACACGAAGCCCAGCACGAAATCGACATGGAGATCGACAGCCCGCCGCGTGTGATTATCAGCGCAGGGGACGGATATGAGCTGGGCGAGGAAGAGCGTTTCACCAATCATGCTGCAGAAACGGCAGAAAAGACGCGCCACCTGCTTGCAATGGGCGAGGCGGTTTCAGGTCTCAAGGGAGACCATTTTCGGAAGAAGGCTCAGCGCTCGTCATCGTGATTCGGTTTTGCGTTCAATCTCGCGACGGATCTCTTCCGGTAAATCGGCGATCGGCATGACCTCACGATTGTCGCGGCGTAGTTGCAGATAGACCTCGTATGAGATGAGCGCCCAATGCGGCTCATCGTCGGGACCGATGATCGTGGTTTCGATATCGGGTTGATCAACAAATTCGCCGACGCGCTCTTTGAATTCGGTAGTGCTGACACGTTTCATAGCGGACATCTCACAGGTGTGTGTTCGCCACAAATCTGCCACAAGCTCAAGGGGGCTGAAACGGACAATGGCGGATTTATGCGGGTTACAGGAGGTGGCATATTGTGGCGAAAATGACGGATTCGCTTGGGAAATCGGCGTGTTTTTGCCGATAAGTCATTGATTTTCCAATGGAGCGGGTGATGGGGATCGAACCCACGGCCCTCAGCTTGGGAAGCTATTATTTATCTAGCTAAATCAAAAGCTTATAAGGTATCCGCCACAACGTCGCCACATGCCCCTATCGGTGAGACGTAATGGAGTATCCCGCCACGTTCTGCCGACTGCTCAAGTTCCTTTCGACGCAACAGGTGTCCGTACACGTCAATCGTCATCTTGATATCTTCGTGACCCATGACGGTTTGGATAAATTTCGGGCTCTTGTTTTCATCGATCAGAACCGACGCAAAAAAGTGCCGCAAAGCGTAGGGCGTGTACTTGCGGACAAGGCGTGTTTTTCCGTCGTCGCGAACTTCTTCAGTGAAACCGGCTTCGTCCATCAAGCGGTGCCAACCGTGACGTAGGAAATGCGGTACTGCTGGCATTCGCCGCCCTTCTGCTGCGGGAAAACGAATCGCGAATTGCCATGGCTGTCCGCATAGTGAAGCGCCATCTCCAGCGCCTCGGGGCCGACGGGAATAAATCTTCTTCCCGCTTTTGTTTTCGGTGGGCCGACTTTGCCGCTTCGATCCAGCGCCTGGATAAGATTCAGGCCTGTTTGGAGTACGCTCTGCGGGGGCAAAGCAAGCAATTCCTGCGGTCGCATGCCGCTATCGGCAGCAAGATAGATCATGGGGCGGTATCGCTGCCACGTCCTGGCGATCTGCTGATTTTTGGAATTTGCCAAGTTGTCGGCAGCGCGCAAGATCGAAAGGAACTCTTCTACCGATGGTATCTTGATGGGCTCTCGGTGGCGGGAACGGTTCGATATGGTGACCTTTTCGAGGGGATCGCGGTTTATGACGTGGCGATCCTTCATCGCAAGGATGACGGAGTGAAATGACGAAAGCACCTTATGAGAGGTGTCAGCTGTATAATTTTGAAGAAGCCAGGAGCGGAACTCTATTCCGTGCCTTTCATGGAGGTCATGAATGCCAACCGTCCACGGATAACGTCTCATGATCCGGGCTCTGTATTCATACTGCTCCATCGTGGCGGGGGAGGCCGGCTCGCCGGGGTTGCGTCGCCCCTCAGTCCGCGCGATTTCAAGCCATCGATCAATGGCTTCCGGTATTGATTTCAGATCGGTTGGCTGAATACCGCCGTTTTCCTCGACATCCTTCTCTTTGCGAAACGCATCGGCATCGCCCCATTTGATGAAGGATTTATATCCATAGCCGGACTTCGTAGACCGGTCGAGAAAGCGCACCTGGTACGGCTTTTTTCCTTTTCTTTTTCTAATGTCTGCCATGTATTTGTTATAGACAAATCAAGAACAAAATTGAAGAAAAAACTACTTTATTTGCTTTTCTGCCTCTACTTGAAGTTTTTGATAAATTCTAACAAGTGACCCCTTTTCTATTTTCAGCTTTCCCTCAATCGGATCTATAAAGAACGGCAGTTTCCGTCGTCCCTGCGCGTCCTTGTCTGCGGCGCGCTTCATTTGGCGTTCGTTCAGTTTCACGCCCATATCCGCGAGCACGGACCGAGCTTCGTTCAAGTCGATGTAGCGTGGCTGCTCCATTCGTCGCTCTCCTTTCCCATCAAAGATCGTAGTCCTTGCAGGCCGGCCGGTAGTGGTGGGTGTCGAGGTAAAAGACGCTTCCGCCAGTCGGACGCTGGACGCTGATCTCTTCGCCGTATTCGTTTGTCGCGATGAGCTTCAGTCGCGAGCCGCGCACATAGCTGATCCGATAGATGTCTTTGAGTGCCTGGATATCTTCGATCAACGCGTGCGCTAGTTCCTCGATGCTGATCGTGCCCAAGGCCCGATAGCTGACAATCAGACCGTGCGGACCGAAATCATTGTTTCCCTTTCCCATCCCGCGCCCTCCGTAAGAACTTCCCTATATTTCCATAATACCACTATAAGTTGTATCGACATACGGACGTATTCTTTAGGCCAGTGACCAGTCTGTGCTCAGGATTTTGGTTCGAGACGATGCGAAGGTTCGGCATAACCTCTTTTCGCAGCCCGAAAGACCATGCCGCATCCGATCAAACTTCTGCTGGACTATGACGAAGCCGCCGCCGCGCTCTCGATGACGCGCGCTGCCCTTCGCGATCTGGTCTATAAGGGACGCGGTCCGGCGGTAACGAAGATCGGACGCCGCACCTTTTTTGCCATTAAGGATCTCGAAGCCTTTATCGACCGGCACCGCGAAGCGAGTACACCGGAGCCGTCGCCGCTGCCGCCGAAAAGATCACGCGGCAGGCCGACGATAGTTGAGCAGATGCAGCGCGGGCTCGCTTGAGCAGGCGGATGCAGGGTGTCATGCGTTAGCATGCGCCGCTCTGTTTTTCTGGCACGGCGAAAGCGGCAAGCCGTAAAATGAAGAGATGAAGTGTTTTCTTACGGTCATCAGCCCAAGGCGTGGTTTTGTATATAACCAGCTGCCATGCGAAGACATCGAAAGCGCGCTGCAAAAGGCCAAACCCTATTTCCTGGGAACGGCGAAGCGGGTGCTTCATTACGGCGTGTTCGATTTCAAAGGCGATGAGTTGCAGGCCGTGTATTTCGACAGGATTGGCACAGGACTGCGAGCCGATGTGAGCTCAATCACCATCAAGACCGCGTCCGGCCTTCTCGAAGCAACCCATAGCAACGTCCCCAAGGCATAGATGCCAGCCGTCTACGGCTCCCGGCCCTCTGCGAGTTTCGCGAGCTCGGCCGCAAGGTGCTGCTGCGAGATGTTCGCATAGCGCTTGACCGATTTCGGGTCCTTATGGCCGGTCTGTGCCATCACCTGCACCATCGACCATCCGGCCTCGAACAGGTTTGAGGTCCGTTCATGCCGCGTATCGTGGAAACGAAAATGCGGCACGCCCGCCTTCTCCCTCGCCCGGTTGAACGCAAGGCGGAGAGCGTTTGGCGTTATCGCGAATACCCGGTCGTCATCTGACTGGGTCTTTCGTTTGAGCCCTTCAAGGATTTCGGCCGCGCGCGGCGAAAGCCCGATCGGATGATCGATAACGATATGCGGATTGCGGCTGTTCTTGATCCCGCGCAGTACCGCCGTGCGGCCTTGAAGATCAACGTCACGCCACGCAAGACGCAGGAGACTGCCGCGCCGGGCGCCGGTCTCAAAGGCAAGCTCGACGAACGGGCGCAGCCACCACACGCGCGCCTCCGCGCAGGCCGCGAGCAAACGGTCGATCTCGTCCTTCGACAACCGCACATCGCGCTCGTCATTCACCGCCGGGCGCTTCACATCTTCCGTGTTGACCGGATTAATAAGCAGGCCAAGCCGCCGCTTGCGATGATCGATCACGCGCTTGAGCAAAGTGAGCTCCCGCTTCACAGTGCCGGGCGAAAGCGTCTTCGCATTTTTCGGTGGCTTCTTACCCCGGCTTACCGGCTGTTGCAGACGCCGGTCGCGATATGCCTCGAAATGCTCCGGCTGCAAATGCGCTGCCGCATAGGCGCAAAGCTCCTTTTCCTCGCGCAGGAATCGCTCAAGACGCGCGCGCTCGGCAATGCGTGAACTTTCACCCGGTCGCCGGTCCGTCACTTCCTTGAGATAGATATCGATCAGATCGCCAAGCGTCGTCTTGCGCGATGCGCTTTGATCGACGAAGACACCCCGGTCCATTTCGGATTCGACCTGACGCGCCCAGGCCTGCGCATCCTTCTTTGTGCGGAATGTAGCGCTCTGGTTTGGCCAGCCTTTGCGCCTGATCTGGACCGCCCACTGGTAAGGGGCTTTTTCGCGGATAGTCGCCATTTGGATTGCTCCCGTGCTGTGACGGGTGTGCCAAATCTGTGCCAGAAAATCGTGAGCACGAACTGGTCACAATTACCACTTCCGCAAGGCATTGATTTTCATGGAGTTTTTGGCGCACCCGACAGGATTCGAACCTGTGACCTCTGCCTTCGGAGGGCAGCGCTCTATCCAGCTGAGCTACGGGTGCCTGGGGCGGACATGCGATCCGCCTGCCGAATACCCCGTCTGATAGCCGATCGGACCGACCGCTGCAACGGTTTTGGCGGACATCGATGTCTCGCCGGGAAGAATTCGCCGCAAGGTGGCGGATCGCCTGGGACGCGTGCATCCACCGTTCGGGCCGGGGCCGCTGTCGGTGATGTTGCCGATCCGGTTGCCGCCCGGCCGTTTCCCGGTTGGCGCGCTCGAACCGCAGCGACGGAACAATTGGCTGGCCCATGCCGCAATGGCCCGGATGGGAGGGGAGTGAGAGCTGTCGGGGCTGGCGTCGGCGCGGCTTCATGGGCGCTTTGTTCGGTATTTCCAGTCGCGCCAGTCGCGCAAGATACGCGGTGTATGATGACCGCGGGTGTCTGACGCCGGGTCCGGGCTGATGCCGTCGTCCGCAGAACGGCTGGAGCCAGCGGAAAGGCAGGCAAGAAAGGACACGCGCCGGTGATCCGACGCGCGCCTGGTCCGATCATGGGGCGATGACAGGGGCGCTCCCCGGCGCCGGGGGAGCGCAAAGAAAGATGGGCACTCCGTCTTGCCCGGCCGGCGGGTCAGCTTGCTGCGTTCAGGCAGGCCTTTAGTCCCTTGGCCAGGTCGCGGATCATGCCGAAATACTGATCCGGCCCTTCCGCGATGTCGGTGCCGAGCGGGTCGAGAACGCCCGTGCGCACGTCCGTACCCTCGATGACGACATCGATGAGGCTCGGCCGGAACTGCGGCTCGGCGAAGACGCAGACGGCGCCGCTGTCCTTGATCTTCTCTTCGATCGCGGAAACGCGGGCCGCGCCAGGAATGTGCTCCGGGCTCACCGTGATGGAGCCAACGGCGTGGAGGCCGAAGCGCCGTTCGAAATACTGGTAGCCATCGTGGAAGACGATGAACGGCCTGTTCCGGATGGGCTTCAATTCCGCCGCGATATCCGTCGTCAGACCGTCGAGCCGGTCCTTGAGCCGCTTGGCGTTCTGGGTATAGGCGTGGGCATTCTTCGGGTCGGCGCCGACAAGGGCCGCTTCAATCGCGTCGACCATCGCCTTGGCGTTTTCCGGATCGAGCCAGAGATGCGGATCGAACGCGTGGCCTTCGTGTTCGTGCTCGTCACTTCCATGCTCATCGTGCATGTGTTCCTCGAAGGCGCCGCCCTCCCGCATCGGCAGCGTCTGCAGGCCGGGCGCTTGCGATAGGGTGATGACGGTGGCGCCGGTACCGAGCGAGTCGATGGGCTTGGCGAGAAAGGCCTCGAGCTCCGGCCCGACCCAGAAGATCACCTTCGCGTTCTGAAGCGCCTGTGCGTCGGACGGACGCATGCTGTAGGTGTGGGGCGAGGCGCCGGCCTGGACGATGGTATTCGGCTCACCGACCCCCTCCATGACGCCGGCGACAAGCGAGGCGATCGGCCGGATCGAGGCGACGACCGGCACTTCGGCGAGACTGAGGCCCGTGCCCAGAAACCAGAAAGCGGAAAGGGCAAATGCCCGAAGGACCGAACGCTTCATCCGGGAAATCCTTGTCGACGCGGGTAATTATGTTATTTCATAACGATAATTGCGTATCGCTATACCGTGTGGCATAGCTTCTGACAAGGCGGATCCACGCCGTGGCCGCGGCGGCGTTCACCGGCCACGTTGCCGAGGAGAAGACGATACAGCGATGAATCAGAATCTTGCCGGAAATCCGGCGAGCGACGGAGCGGCCGAGCCGGACCGGGGTGTCGCGCGCGGCACCGTGCCGGGCCGGAGGGGCGCGCCTGATGAGACGGCGCGGTCCGCCTCGGCGGCCGAACCCCTTGTCTCGCTAGCTGGTGTCGGCATCGCGCGCGCCGGGCGCTGGCTCGTGCGCGGCGTCGACCTCACCGTCGCGCCGGGCGAGATTGTCACCCTCATCGGCCCCAACGGGTCGGGCAAGTCGACGACGGCGAAGCTCGCCCTTGGCGTCCTCAGGCCGGACGAGGGGACGGTGGCGCGCAAGGCCGATCTTACCGTCGGCTACGTGCCGCAAAAGCTCAGCATCGATTGGACGCTGCCGCTGACGGTGGAACGGTTGATGACGCTGACCGGACGGTATCCGCGCGCCGAGATCGCCGCCGCGCTGGTGTCCGTCGGTATTGCCCATCTCGCCCGCGCCGAGGTTCAGCACCTCTCGGGCGGCGAGTTTCAGCGGGCGTTGCTGGCGCGCGCCATGCTGAGAAAGCCCGATCTCCTGGTCCTCGACGAGCCGGTTCAGGGGGTGGATTTTTCCGGCGAAGTGGCGCTCTACGATCTCATCACCGAGGTCCGCGCCAGGACGGGGTGCGGCATACTCCTCATTTCCCACGATCTTCACGTCGTCATGGCCGCGACCGATACCGTGCTCTGCCTCAACGGCCATGTCTGCTGTCGCGGCACGCCGCAGACGGTCGCCTCCAGCCCGCAGTATCGCGATCTCTTCGGTGGCCGCGCCGCCAGCTCGCTCGCCGTATACAGCCACCACCACGACCACGAGCATCTGCCGGACGGGCGGGTTCGCCATGCCGATGGTTCCATCACCCGGCATTGCCGGACCGAAGATGGACACCATCCGGAAACGGACCTGTTGAACGACGCCGGCGGAAAGCTCCGCGTCGAGAAGGAGGTGCGCGATGTTTGACGATTTCTTTGTCCGCGCGCTTGTCGCCGGCATTGGCTTGGCGCTCACCGTCGGGCCGCTCGGCTGCTTCATCGTCTGGCGGCGCATGGCCTACTTCGGCGACACCATGGCACATTCCGCGCTCCTCGGTATCGCCATAGCCTTTCTCTTCGATATCAACCTGATGGCCGGCGTTTTCTTCGTCGCTGCGCTCGTCTCCGTCGCGCTGCTTCTCCTGCAGCGGCGCAATACCCTGTCGACCGACGCGCTCCTCGGCATCCTGTCGCATGCGGCGCTGGCGCTCGGCCTCGTGCTCGTTGCCTTCATGACCTGGATCCGCATCGATCTGATGGGCTTCCTCTTCGGCGATATCCTTGCGGTCTCGCGCACCGATATCGCCTTCATCTATGGTGGCGGCGCGATAATCCTCGCCGTCATCATGCGGATCTGGCGCCCGTTTCTGGCTTCCACCGTCAGCGCCGAGATCGCCGAGGCGGAAGGCCTCGCGCCGGAGCGAGCCCGCTTCGCCTTCATGCTTTTGATGGCGCTGGTCATCGCCATCGCGATGAAGATCGTCGGCATCCTGCTGATCACGTCGCTGCTGATTATCCCGGCCGCGACCGCCCGCCGCTTCGCCCCGACGCCGGAACGGATGGCCGTCTTCGCCTCGCTGGTTGGTGTCGTCGCCGTCGTTGGCGGTCTTTATGGCTCGCTCACGTTCGATACGCCGTCGGGCCCCTCGATCGTCGTCGCCGCACTCGTCCTCTTTCTCCTGTCGCTCTTGCCCCTTGGGCGCACCAGGACGGGCACGGCGGCGGAAACGGTTACCGGGGAAAACGCGCCAACGGGAAAGGAAACGCCATGACCGAGACATCTGCCCAGTCCGGCGAACAGACAGGTAACCTGACCAAGAACCAGGCCCTGGTGTTCAAGACGCTGTCCAGGGCGGATGGCCCGCTCAGTGCCTACACGATCCTCGATCAGCTGCGCGAGTCCGGTTTCCGCGCGCCTCTCCAGGTCTATCGTGCGCTCGACAAGCTGCTCGCCCTCGGCCTCGTGCACCGGCTGGAAAGCCTTAACGCCTTCGTCGCCTGCGCCCATCCCGAATGCCATATTCATGGCGTCGCCGCCTTCGCCATCTGCGAGATCTGCGGCCATGTGAGCGAGTTCTCCGATGAGGAAATCGAGACGCGGTTGAACGCCTGGGCGACGACGAGCGGCTTCCACCCCAAGAAGACGACGATCGAGATTCGCGGCCTGTGCGCGGTCTGCGCGGCGCAGTAGCGGTCGGACCAAAAAAGCATTTTCCGAGCCGCCGTAGAGGGCTCCCGACCTTCCCGGCGCCCCCTGGCGAAAACGAAAAACGGCGCCGCCTTGCGGGCGACGCCGTTTTCAGTGATGCCGTTGTCAGCTGTTTGGTACCTGTCTGGTGGCAGACGGGTGGCAGACGGGTGGCTCCGGGCCCGGGCGCGGCCGTCCGCCGATCCTCTCGTCATGTCAGACCGTCTTGTCGACGCCTTCCGGCGCTTCGTCGCCCGCGGCCTCGGGCTTGGCCGGCTTCGGGCCGCCCTTGGCGACGCCGACGAGCGCGGGCCTGAGCACCCGGTCGCCGATCTTGTAGCCGGCCTGCACGACCTGGACCACGGTGCCGGCGGCAACGGAGGGGTCCGGCACCTCGAACATCGCCTGATGGAGGTTCGGGTCGAACCGGTCGCCGGCCGGGTCGACGCGGGCAATGCCGTTTTTCTCCAGCGCCTTCAGCATGTCGCGTTCCGTCATCTCCACGCCGTCCAAAAGGCCGGTAAAGATCGGATCGGCGCCACTGCGCGCTTCCTCGGTCACCGTATCCAGGGCCCGGCGCAGGTTGTCGCCGACGGTCAGGATGTCGCGGGCGAAATTGGAAATCGCGTACTGGCTGGTGTCCTTGATCTGCTTGTCGGTTCGCCGGCGCAGATTTTCCATCTCCGCCAGTGTGCGCAGGAGTTGATCCTTCAGTTTGGCATTCTCGGCCTCAAGGTCGGCGGCCGGATCGGTTGCTGCGGCTTGCGCCGGCGCGGTGTCCGCCTCAGCCGCCGCGTCCGCGGTCTCCGCCGCATCCGGCTGCGGCGTTTCGTCGTTCGGCTTGCGCGTCTCGTCGGTCATGGGGTCCTCGGAGTGTTGGGGTCCGTTGCGAAAAGATTCGTTGGCCCGGATGTGCGATTTTTTTCGCCCGATTTCAAGCTTTGCCGGCTCTTTCGCCTGGCAACGGGGATTAGACACGCAAACGCCCCGCGCCGGGTGTCCGGGCGCGGGGCGTTCGGATCCGGTCGAGCCGGAGGTTCGCTCAGACGGCGCCCTTGATCCAGTCCATCAGCCGGTTCTTCGGCTGCGCGCCGACCTGCATGGACGCCGGCTCGCCATTCTTGAACAGAATAAGCGTCGGGATCGAACGCACGCCATATTTCACGGCGATGTTCGGGTTCTCGTCGATGTTCAGCTTGGCGATCTTGACCGCGCCGGCCATCTCCGTGGAGATTTCCTCCAGCGCGGGCGCGATCATCTTGCACGGACCGCACCATTCGGCCCAGAAGTCCACCACGACGGGCTCGGATGATTTGAGCACGTCCTGATCGAACGATGTATCAGTGACTTTGGCGGTCGACATTGAAGATCCTCTCATGAGTTCGGGGCATCCTACCCCGATTCTGCTGTTATTGCGAAGGTAGGAACGCGGCGCGCGAGCGTCAAGGATTAGGAAAAGCTCATAGATTGAGTCGCGACGCATGGGCATCGAGTCGATCGGCGGGGATTTCGTCGAGTGCCGGCCCGAAGGTCCATAGAAGAGCGGCCCGAACCGGACGGTCGGGATAGAGCGGAGCGATGAGCGCGCGGTAGAGCGCGAGCTGGGCCACATAGGCATCGGGGATGGCTTCGGGCGTGTGTGGCACCGGGCGATTCGTCTTGTAGTCGACGATGAGAACGTTCGTGTCAGTGACGATCAGCCGGTCGATCTGGCCGGAAACCGCGACCGGTCGGCCGGACCGGTCGGGGAGTGTTCCGGCGACAGCAATTTCCGCCCGGCCTTCCGGTCTGAAGACAGCACCGAAATCGGGATGGTCGAGCACGGCCAGAACTTCGGCGAGAAGTGCTGCCGTCTCGTGCGGGGGTAGTGTCGAAGGTGCCGCATGGAGGAGGCGCTGTGCCGCAGCCGCCCGCCGGTTCGCCTCCACGCCGGGAAGGAGCTCCAAAAGCCGATGGGCGAGGCGGCCGCGTTCGAGTGCGGCCGACGTTCGGCCGGCAAGCGCGGCCTCGAGCGCATCGACCTTCGGGAACCGTTCCGGCTCCTGGTCCTCGCCGAAAAGGCTGACCGCGGCTGACGGCGAGACGCGTAGCGGCGTTTCCGGCGGCGGCGCGGGTGTATCGAGCCACGCCGGAAGGGCGGGAGGCTCGCCGGCCAACGTCGCGACTTCCGCCGGCTCCCGCGCCGGCCCGCTCGAGACCTGCCAGCGCCAGGCCGCGGGGTATGCATCCGGCGCCGACCCCGGAGTGCGGAGCGGTGTCGCATCGGCAAGGAGCGCGCGTGAGACAAGATCGTACCAGGTGCCCTCCGGCGCCGTGTCGGCGCCCGCCCGCGCCAGCGTGCCATCTTCCTTCACCGCATAGGGCGCCTTGTAAGCGGCGACGATCAGTCGGTCGCGCGCCCGCGTCAGCGCCACATAGAGGAGGCGGTGGTATTCGGCCTCGGCGTCTTTTCGCGCGGCCTGGAGCGCGTCGGCCTGCCAGGCCGTCGCCCGCTCCGCCTTCTGTTTCCACACCAGCGCCGGCGCGGCATCGGGTATTTCCGAGACCGGGCGCTTCAGGATTGTCGGGTCGTGCGAGGTCGAAACCGGTTTGGCGCAGCCGTCGACGAGGAAGACGATCGGTGCCTCCAGCCCCTTGGCGCCATGGACCGTCATGGTGCGGATCGCCCGGGCATCGGTATCGAGCGCGCGCTTGACCTCCGTCGGCACCGAGCCGAGCCAGTGGAGAAAGCCTTCCAGGCTCGGCGTCGCTCCCTGTTCGAAGGTCAGCGCCAGCCCGAGGAATTCGTCGAGGATGTCGTCGACCTCCGCGCCGAGCCGGGCCCGGAAGCGGCGGCGCCCGCCATCGGGCCCGAGGAGCCGAGCGAAGAATTCGTAAGGGCGCAGGAAGTCGGCCCGCGCGAGCGCCTCGGCGACGACGTCGTTGGCGATCGCGAATGCCGGGTCGACCTTGCGTGCGACGAGCGCGGCATGGAGGGATCCGGTCCGGCCGTGGGCGAGGGCGAAGAGCGCCTCTTCCGACAGGCCGACGAGCGGGCTCTTGAGGACGGAGGCGAGCGACAGGTCGTCCTCGGGCAGGAGCGCGACGCGGGCGAGCGCCATCAGGTCCATCACCGCGATGTGCTCGGTCAGCACCAGCCGGTCGGAGCCGGCGGTCGGCAGTCCGCGCGCCTTCAGCGCCCGGTCGAGCGCGTCGACGAAGGGCCCGCGCTTCCTGACGAGGACAAGAATGTCCTCCGGACGGATCGGCCGGCCGGTGCCTTCCAGCCGTTCGCCCGTCGCGATCCACGTGGCGACGGTATCGGCAATCCGGTCGGCGAGCTTGCGCGCCGGCGCGTTCGGCCCCTCATGGTCGAGCGGTTCGCGCCAGTCCGCTGCCGCCTCTTCCTTCGGCTCGGTGACGAGTGGCCAGATCTCCACGACGCCCGGATCGCTTCGCCGCCAGGCTTCATGCACCGTCGGCCCCTCGTCGAGCGAGAGCCCGCGCCGCGCGTCCTCGCTGGCGAACACCCGGTCTACGGCGGCGAGCACGTCCGGCGTGGAACGGAAGGAGAGCGTCAGCCGCTCGTCGTGGAAGGCAAGGTTGGCCTCGCGGGCGCGCAGCGCGAAGCGCCGGTCCATGGCGGCGAAGAGATGCGGCGCCGCGCCCTGGAACGAATAGATCGACTGCTTCTCGTCACCGACGGCGAAGAGCGTGCGCGTTTGCGGCCGTGCAGTTTCGCCGGCGAAGAACTCCTCCACCAGCGTCGTGATCACCTGCCACTGGCGCGGGCTGGTGTCCTGCGCCTCGTCGACGAGTACATGGTCGAGGCCGAGGTCGAGCTTGAAGTGCACCCAGGCGCTGGCGTCGGACTGCGTGAGGAGATCGGCGGTGCGGGCGACGAGGTCGTCGAAGTCGAGGAGCCCATCGGCGCTCTTGGCCGCCGTATAGAGCGCGATCACTTCGTCGGCGAGGCGCAGAAGCGCCGCCGTCGCGGTAACGGTTGAGAACGCCTTGAGCTTTTCCAGCAGCTCTTCCAGCCGCCCGACTTCACGGTCGAAGCGGTCCATGAGGTCGGGGAAGGAGCCCTTCACCGCCTTCGTCGCCCAGCGTGCCCCGCTACGCGGCTTCTTGCCGTCGGCGGTGAAGAAGACCGTGCGCCACAGATCGGCACGAGCACCCGCATTGGTCGCGGCCAGCGCCGTTCGGAACCGCTCGGCAAGCTCCAGATCGGTGCTCTTTCCTTCCTCGAGCGCCGGGATGAGCGCATTGAGATAATCCACGTCGAACGCGTGCGAAGCGGCGATTTCCGCGGCGAGTGCCTCTTCCGTCTCTTCGCCGGAAAGGCCGAAGCTCGCCGCGAGTCCGCGAATGGCGGCCTCGAGGTCGCCGGCTTCGCGAATCCAGCGGCCGAGGTCGTCGCGCGAAGCGACCATGGTGTCGATCGCGCTGAGGAAGGAGACGTCCGAGGCGATGGCGGAAATCGTGCGCAGCGCCGCGCCGAGCGGTCCCTCCGTGTCGGCCGCCGCCGTCTCGATGACCGCGGCCTGCGCGGCCGCCAGCATCTCCGCCTTGCCGCGATCGTCGACGACCGCGAAATGGCCGGCGACATTGGCCTCGAGCGGAAAGGCATGGAGCAGCGCCTCGCAGAAGGCGTGGATGGTCTGGATCTTCAGCCCGCCGGGGGTCTCCAGCGCCCGGGCAAAAAGCCGCCGCGCCTCCGCCAGCCGTCGCGCGTCCGGCGCCGCGCCTTCGATCGCGCGAAGTTCGCTGGCAAGGTCCGCGTCAGACAGGCGCGTCCATCCGCCGAGCACCTCGAACACCCGCGTCGCCATCTCCGCCGCCGCCGCCTTGGTGAAGGTGAGGCAGAGGATGCGGCCGGGATCAGTGCCGGCCAAGAGCAGCCGCACCACCCGGCGGGTGAGGACGAAGGTCTTGCCGGAACCGGCATTGGCGCTGACGAAGGCGGAGGCCCCGGGGTCGACGGCCCGGGCCTGCCGCTCGATCGTGTCGGCGGGGATCGTGGGGCGGTTGGCATCGCTCATGACGCGTCCTCCCCGCCGCCGAGCGACCATTCCGCGACCCGCGCGAGATGATCGTAGGGGCTGGCGAACCGTCGCTCCCAGTCCGGCTGGGCGCGCGACAGGTAGCCCCGTTCCGGATCGCCATAAGCGGCGACGAGGGCGCCAAGCGCGGCGAGCGATTTCTCGGCAAGGGCAATCGGCCCGCTCTCCGTGCCGCGCGCGCCGACGAAGGGCCGCGTCGGGTCGTCCTTCAGTTCCACGTAAAGGAGTTCGCCGACCGGCCGTCCCGCGACGCCCTCGAAGCCGCCGGCCATCGCCATCGCCGCCTCGAGCGGCAATTGCGGCGATAAAAGCGCCTCGACTTGCTTGTTGCTCGGTGGCAGGCCGGTCTTGAAGTCGAGGATGGCAAGGGTGCCGTCGGAAAGCCGGTCAATGCGGTCGGCGCGGCCGGTCAGCCGGAAGCCGGCGAGCCCCGGTAGCGGAATCTCCATCTCGCCGCGCACTTCCGGATGCCGCTCGGCGACGTGGTTCCGGTCGTCCCGCTCGAAGGCGATGAAGCGCGCCGCGATGCGCCGGAAGCGCGGCCACCAGAGCGCATGGAGATCGGGGAAGGCGCGCAACGGCTCGAATGCCGCGCGGCCCATCTCGACGAGGGCTTCGAGTGCGCGCTCGTCGAACGGCCCATGCCAGCCGGCGGTGAAGCGCGCGAGAATATCGTGGAGGAGGGTTCCCCGCGTCGCCATGTCGGGCATCGCGGCGATTGGGTCGATCTCGTCGAGGCCGAGGACATATTGCGCGTAGATCGCGTAAGGGTCGCGGATGAGGGTCTCGATCCGGGTGACGGAGAGCTGCGTAGGGCGTGTCTCGACGGGTGGCTTCGGGCAGGGCCGTGCGGCCGGGTGGGGATTGTCCGCCGGCCCGTCGATGAGGCGGGCGAGGGCGAGGAGGTGATGCCCCCGCGCGATCATTGTCGCCGACACGTCCTTGCCGAGCCGTGCGGTCAGACGCTGCAGCCAGCGCGAGGCGACGGTCGGCGCGCCGCCAGCCCGCAGCGCCCGGGTAACGACGACCTCGGGCGTTCCCATCCCTTGCGCGAAATCATGGGCGGCAAGGCCGATCCGTCGCTCCGGCGAGGATAGCCCGAGGGCGGCGCGCATCGGCCGCGACAGCCACGGATCGGCCCGCGTTGTCGCCGGCCAGACACCTTCGTTGAGGCCGCCGAGCACCATCCGCCCGACCGGCTGGAGGCGCGCCTCGAGGGGCCCCCAGATATGGAGCCGGTCGTCCTCGGCGAGTGAGGAGCGCACCGCGTGGCCGCCGAGGAGGGCATGGAAGAGCGCCGGCCATTCGCGCGGCCGGATGGCAAAGCCGTCGGCGCGGGCGTCGAGCATCTCGCGCCAGAAGCCGGCGAGCGCCTCGCCAGCCGGTTCGCTGTAGAGCGTGGCGGGCGAATCCTCGTCGCCCTCGGCAATGGCATGGAGTGCATCGATATGGGCACGGGCGAGCGCGGCGGGCGTTGCCTTGTCGTCGACGTCGGTGGGCAGGGTTTCAAGGGGCCGAAGCGCGGCGGCGAGCCGGTCGACGAGATCGGATGCGGCCCGAACGTCCGCCTCGCCCAGCCGCCGGCGGATGCGCGGGATGTGGCCGTCGTCGGAAAACCGCGCCGCGTCGGCGGCTGCGAGCGCCGCTTTCAACCCGTCGCTGCCCGCGGTCGGGCGCGGTCCGCGCAGCACCATCACCTCCAATACCCGCGCGGCGCGGCGGATCGCGGCGGGAGCGAGGCCGAGCCGTGCCAGCGGATGTTTCAAGAGGGCGAGGAGGGCGACGGGATCAAAGCCGGCCAGGGCAACGTCGGCAACGAGCCGGGCGAGTACCGCCGGCGGGGTCTCGGCCAGCGGCCGGCCGGCGGAATCGTCGATATGGATGCCCCAGCGCCTGAGATGGACGGCCGCGCGCCGCGCCAGCGCCCGGTCGGGCGTGACGAGGGCGGCTCGTTTGTTCTCGGCCAGCGCCTCGCGCAGCGCCAGCGCAACGGCGAGCGCCTCCTCTTCCTCATTGGCGGCCTCGACGAGCGAAACGGCCGCGAAAGCGCTGAGGGCGCGCTCCGCTTCGGCTGTTCCGCTCCCGGCCCCACTCTCGGCCCCGCTCTCGGCCCCACTCTCGGCCCCACTCTCGGCACTGATGCTGGTGGCCCAGGCGTCGGTCACGTCCGCCGGCCGTAGCGCTTCGGCGACAAGCCGGGTCCGGGTGTGGAGCGCATCGCAGGGTACGGGGCCGAGTGGCCGGACGTCGGTGCGCCCGATGCCGATGGTGGCGAGAAGGCTCTTGAGGCCATACTGGGGATGGCTCGCCGCCGGCGCCGTGTCGTGGTGCGTTCCGATCGCCTGCCAGCCGTTCTCGTCGAGCTCGCGGTCAAGGCCGGGAAGGACGAGGGCGCCCCCCTCGAGGCGGGCGATGGTGGCAAGCAGGAGCGCCGTCGCCGGCATCGAGCCAGTCGATCCGGCCGCGATCACCGGCCCCCTGTGGGGTGTACAAGACAGGCGTTCGGCTTCACGCGCGATCAGGAGGTCGCGTCGCACCGCCGGATCGATCGCGTCGCGCTCGGCGAGGAATGCTGGCCAGGCCTCCGTCACGATCTTGAGGAATTCCAGGCTGATCTGCCAGTAGCCGGCGAAATCCTCGGGCACCAGTCCGGCGAGCCTGCTCCAGTCCGCGCCTTCCGCCGCGACCTGGTCCATCAGACGGATAAGGTCGTCGGAAAGCCGCGCGGCGTCGGCGGGCGAAGCGGGAACGAGCAGCGGTTCGTCGGCGTCGAGCCGGAGCGTTTCGCGCGCCATCGATCGCGCCCAGCCGAGGACGAGGCGGGTGACGGCGAGCCGGCGTTCGAGTGGCGGTATGGCCGGCGGCAGGTCGCGTTCGGGAAGATCGGGGTCTTCGAGCGCGAGGTCGCCTTCGTCGACGTCGCCGATCGGCCGGATGCGGGGCAGGATCGCCGTCCGCCCGCCGAGAGCCGTGACGAATTCGGCCTTGAGCGCGCGGGCCGCGCGCCGCGTCGGCAGGTAGATGGTGGCGTCGGCGAGCGAAGCCGGATCGTCGAGCGGGGAAAAGCCGGACACCAGCCGGCCGGACAGCAGCGCCTCCACCAGCGTGGCAAGGAACGGCGCGCCGGGCGGAATGGTGAAGACCTGCGCCGGGAAATCCCCCGCCTCCGCCATCGTGCCTCCCCTGTCGTTCAGTCCGAACTTGCCCGGATCGCCCGTTCCGCCGCTGTGACCGCCGGGGGGGTGCCAACATGCAGCCACGTCCCCTCCATGCGCAGACCATAGAGCCGTTCGTTCTCGATTGCCTCATTGAAAAGCCGGGTAAGCGAAAACGGCTCTTCCGGCGCGCCGGCAAAAAGGCGCGGGTGGAGGATCGCGGCGCCGGCATAGGCAAAGGGCGCGACGGAGCGTTCCGCCCGCCAGGCGAGCTTGCCGTCCGGCGTCATGAAGAAATCGCCCTGGCCTTCATAGCCGATGCTTGTCACCGTGCTCGACAGCATCAGCAGAGCGTCCATGCGCGTTTCGTCGAAGGCCCTCATCATGCGGTCGAGATTAGCGGTTGTGCCCTCGATCCAGAAACTGTCGGAGTTGAGGAGGATGAACGGGGCCTCGCCGAGGAGCGGCAGCGCCTTGACGATGCCGCCGCCGGTCTCCAGCAGTTTCTTGCGTTCGTCGGAGATGACGATTTCCGGCTCGGTGCGGTTGCGCACGTGCACCTCGACGAGATCGGCGAGGTAGTGGACGTTGACGACCGCCCTGCGGATTCCGGCGGCGACCAGCCGGTCGAGGCAATGGTTGATCAGCGAGCGGCCGCAAACCTCGATGAGCGGCTTCGGCGTCGTCGCCGTCAGCGGGCGCATGCGCTTGCCGAGGCCGGCGGCGAGCACCATCGCCGTGGTCGGTCGTGTCGGATGAACGGTCGGGGCTGCCGCGCCCGGCTCTGTTGCAGGAGAAGGCGACGTATCGCGGCTCATTCCGGATCCCTGTCTTGCGATTGCGTGTCCGATTGCCTGCCGGTCGGCCGTCAGCTTGCGGTCGGCAAGTGGGTCTCATACCAGAGCTTGAGGGCGGACAGAACAGGGTGTTTCAGGGCGCGCATCAGATATGCGTGCACACGCGGGATATGGGCGAGATAGGCGGGCTTGCCGTCGCGGTCGTTGAGGCGGGCGAAAATGCCGAGGACTTTCGTTGCCCGCTGCGCCGCGACAATGGCGTAGTCGCGGCCAAAGGCCTCTGCGTCGAAGCCCGGATCCGCCGCGCCGCGCGCCGCGACATAATGCGCAAAAAGATCCGCCTCCAGCGCCTCGGGCACCGTGACGCGCGCATCCTGAAGCAGCGAGGCGAGGTCATAGGCCTTCGGCCCGATGACGCAGTCCTGATAGTCGATGAGGCCGATGCGAGCATTGCCTGGGCGGTCCCCGAGCCAGATCAGGTTCGGCGAATGGAAGTCGCGCAGAACCCAGCCGCGATCGGTCGCCTCCAGGCTGTCGAAGAGCGGCACCCACAGGGCATGGAACTCGGCAATTGCCGCCGCATCGAGTGGCGCGCCGGCAACGTGCGGCACGTACCAGTCGGCAAGCAGGTCGATCTCGATCGAGAGCGCGCCGTGATCATAGGGCGGGATTCGGTGCACGGTGCCGTCGGGAAGCGGAGCGCTGTCGTCGAGCACGAGGCAATGGAAGGCGGCGAGAAATTCCACCGCCGCGCGGTAGCGTCCTGCGTCGGGGGAGCCGTCTGAGAGGACACCTCGGCCGCCAAGGTCTTCCAGGAGGAGGAGCCCTGCCTCCATGTCGTGGGCGAGAAGCGCCGGCGCGGAGAACCCGTGTGTCCGCAGCGCCTCGCCGATGGCGACGAACGGGCGGACGTCCTCGGCGAGATGGGCGATCCGCGAGTAGGGTTTGCCGCCGCGCACCGGCGGCCCGTCCGGCCGCAACGGCGCATTCATCAGGATCGCCGTTTCGCCCGCTCGCCGGATGCGTTCGTAGGTGCGGGTCGAAGCATCGCCCTGCAGGTGTCGCCGCGCGGCAAGCCCCCAGCCGGCCTCGTCGAGAAAGGCGCGGATCGCGAAGCTGCGCGACAAGCGGTTCCGCCAGGCGTCGATGCCGTCCTGATCGGCGGTGAGAATGGCGCGGCGGGCGTCGGGATGGGCGTCCGGGCCGTCACCGGGGCGGAGCGCCAGCGTCAGCGTGTCCCGCGGTAGCAGGTCACCGGCGCGCTCCGGCCATTCGACAAGAACGGCGCCGGTCTCTGCGGCTTCCGAAAACCCGATCTCCTCCAGTTCCTCCGGCTCGCCGAGCCGATAAAGGTCGAAATGGGTGACGGGCACGCGCAGGTCGTCATAGGGCTGGGCGAGGGTGAATGTCGGACTGGGGACTTCCAACTCGGCATCGTCGGCAAGGGTCCTGAGAAGGGCGCGGGTGAGCGTCGTCTTGCCAGCACCGAGATCGCCGTCGAGCGCGATGACATCGCCGGGCCGGAGGATCATGGCGAGATCCTCGGCAAGGCGGCCCGTTGCCGCCTCGTCGGCCAGGTCGCGGATGAAGAGCGGGGTGAGTGGCATCGCGCGGCGGACAGTGTCAGTGAAGCGTGGCGGACGACGGGCCGATCCCGACGTCACGGACCGGGAGGGAAGGACGCGCGATCGCGAGGCGCATGCCGTCTTCCTTCGGGTCGCCGGTGTCCGTCTCGCTCCCGTCCTCGCGCGGATCGTCCTCCGCCAGGATCGGGAAGGTGCAGATCACGGTCACGCCCTCGCCCTCGGCGGACCGGATTTCCACCGTGCCGCCATGCAGCTCCACGAAGCTCTTGACGATCGACAGGCCGAGGCCCGGGCCGCGCCGGCGGCTACCGGTGGTGTGGCTGACGAAGCGGTCAAAGACGGAACCGAGGTGATCCTCGGCGATACCGCAGCCATGGTCGCTGACGGAGAAAAGGATGCCATGCTCGTCGCGTTCGCAGGCAATTTCCACACGGCCACCCGCCTCGGAAAACTGGATCGCGTTCGACAGGAGATTGTAGAGCACCTGCCGGACCCGTGCGGCATCGGCGCGGAAATGCCCGACGTCGGGCGCGATTCGTGTGTTCAGGACAATGCGGGATTCGCGGATCCGGTCCTGCAGGCCTTCCACGGCGCTGGCGACCGTATCGCCTGCGTCGACGTCGGAGAGTGTCAGCTCCATGATGCCGGCGTCGACGGTGGCGAGATCGAGAATGTCGTTGATGATGGTGAGAAGCGCGGAAGACGACGACAGGATATAGCCGGTGTATTCGCGCTGCTTGTCGTTGAAGTCGCCGGTCTTGGCGTCGCTGAGGAGTTCGGCGAAGCCGATGATGTTGGTCAGCGGTGAGCGCAGTTCGTAGGAAACGTGCTGGATGAAGGCGTTCTTGAGCTGGTCTGCTTCCTCCAGCGCCTCGTTTTTTTCCAGCAAAGCCCGTTCCACGTTCACCGTGTCGGAAACGTCGACGAAGGTGGCGAGCGTCGCCCCGTCCGGCAGGGGCACGGTTGCGAAGTCGAACACCGCGCCGTCCGTTCGCTCCACCCGGCCGCCGACGCTGGTGCGGGTCTCCGCAAATCCGGTGATCGCCGCCGAAAGTGTCTGCCAGAGTTCGGGATTGCGCACCTGGGTCTGGCACCATTCGACGATGTCGTTGATGTGTGCCTTCTCGCCCAGCCGCGTCGGGTCGAGCTTCCATGCGCCGGCGAAGGCAGGGTTCCAGAGCCTCAGGCGGCCGTCGGAGCCGAACACGGCGACGCCTTCGGTCAGGTTTTCAAGCGTTTCGCCCTGAACCCGGCTCAGCGCGTTGAAGCGGCTCTGCAGGTCGAGCTGTTCGGTGACGTTTTCATAGATGTAGGTGACGCCGCCCTGCGGGTGCGGGTTGGCGATGACCCTGAGCGTGCGGCCGTCGGGCAGATGCCACCAGTCCTCCTGCGTCTCCACAGCCTGATAGGCCTTCAGAGCGGATTGTTTCCACTTGCGGAAATCGGCCTGTTCGGGGAGCTTGCGCGCCTGCCGGAGCTGGTCGAGGACGGCGCCTTCCTGCGGCTTGGCTTCGAGGAAGCTCGTTTCCAGTCCCCACAGTTCGCGATAGGCGGCGTTGTAGAATTGCAGTCGCTGGTCCTGGCCGAAGATGGCGACGGCGGTAGCGAGCTGGTCGAGCGTGCGGGCGTGGAACTCCGCCGTGCGTTCCAGCTTCGTACGGGTCTTTTCCAGCTCGTCGATGTCGACCGCCATGCCGCCGCTGCCGGTCGCCGACGCGACATCGACGATGGAAAAGGCACGTCGATCGCCGGCCACGACCACCGGCATTTTGCGGTTGTAGACCTGCATCTCACTGTGGCTGCGTGCGATTTCGCGCAGCGTCGAGACGTCGAGAAGTTCGGTCCCGGCCTCCACGGCACCCTGCGAGGAGGTGGACTCCACAGCGCGGGCGAAGGCAGCGTTCACCCAGGTCAGCCGGCCGACCGTGTCACGCAGCCAGACCGGGTTCGGCAAGAGATCGAGAAGCGCCCAGACCGTCTCCATGCGCTCCTGAAGCTCCTCATGCTGGCGCTTGAGGTCGGCATGAGCGCGCTGCTCGCCGCTGAGGTCGCGAAACCGTACCACCGCGCGGCCGGCAGAAATGCGGCCGACGACCTCGATCCTCTCGCCGCGCTGGGTCTCCAGATAGAGCGCGAACCGCTCGCCGTCGCGCCTGAGGGCGTCGAGCGCGGTATCGAGCGCACCGGCCGATGTCGGCGCCAGCCAGGTGCCGAAGGCGAGAAACGCGGATGGGGCGTAGGGCGCGCCGCTGTCGTCGGACAGCCGGCCGACGACCGTCGGCGGGTTGCCGGGCCGCGTCCACACCACAATCCGTTGGTCGTCGGTGTCGAGCAGCGCTTCGGCCTGCTCCACACTGGCGCGGAAATCCTCAATGCCCCGCTCCAGCCGGGCGATGTTTTCCTCCGCCTGTCGACGGCCGCGCAGGAGAACGAACGCGCTGACCACCGTGAAGCAGAGTGCGCCGACGAGCGCCACGAACCAGAGAATCTCGATGTAGCCGACGTCCTCGCCGAAGATGTGCATCGGCGTCGCCGCCGCAGCAGGGGTGCTGATGGCGAGAAGGCCGACCGTCGCGACGACCGGAAGGCCGTTTGCGCGTGTGCCGCGCCGAATCCCTCTATGCCCCCCGCCACGCATGGTCATGCGAAGGTCCTTTCCGCCGCTGAAGGTCCCGATTGAAATAAGGTCCTGGGTTAACGTGAACCGACAAACGTCCCGTTGCCTCTTCGAAACGTGTGATTCGGGCAAAGATAACGCGTTCTGGAATCGCGCTAAAGAGTCCAGAACGGGAACGGATTCTTTTCATCCGTGGACAACGTCGGGGGAAAACTGTGCACCGTCTGTGGATAAACCCCCTCAGACGGCTTGCCCGGGTGCCTATGACCCGTTCGGCGCGCTTTGCGGCAGGCGAGGAATTTCCCAGAAAGAAGAAGGCCTTGCCGCGCCGGGTGTGGCTCTGGAAACCGGCGGAAACCTGGCTGCAGGGCAAGGGAAACCCCGCCGGGATCGAGTTTTTCGACGCCGGCGGGGAAATTTTTCTACGTATTCATCAGTATTTGTAATGTTCGGCCTTGAAAGGTCCGGTTTTCGGGACGCCGATATAGGCTGCCTGCTCGTCACTCAGCGTGGTGAGATGGACGCCGAGCTTGTCGAGATGCAGCCGCGCCACCTTCTCGTCGAGGTGCTTGGGCAACACATAGACCTTGTTTTCGTACTGCTCGCCGCGCGTCCACAATTCGATCTGCGCCAGCACCTGGTTGGTGAAGGACGCCGACATCACGAAGCTGGGGTGGCCGGTGGCATTGCCGAGGTTGACGAGGCGGCCTTCCGACAAGAGAAGCATGCGCGTGTCGTCGGGGAAGGTGATCAGGTCGACCTGCGGCTTGACGTTCTCCCACTTGTAGTTCTTCAGACCGGCGACCTGAATCTCGTTGTCGAAGTGGCCGATGTTGCACACGATCGCCATGTCCTTCATCGCCCGCATGTGGTCGACTGTGATGACGTCCTTGTTGCCGGTGGTCGTCACGAAGATGTCGGCCACAGGCGCGACCTCTTCCATGGTCTTCACCTCGTAGCCGTCCATGGCGGCCTGCAGCGCGCAGATCGGGTCGATCTCGGTGACGACGACGCGGGCGCCGGCGCCGTGGAGGCTTTGCGCCGAGCCCTTGCCGACATCGCCGTAGCCGGCAACGCAAGCCAGCTTGCCGGCCATCATGACGTCGGTCGCGCGGCGGATGCCGTCGACGAGGGACTCGCGGCAGCCGTAGCGGTTGTCGAATTTCGACTTGGTGACGGAATCATTGACGTTGAATGCCGGGAACGGCAATTCGCCGCGCTGCTCCATCTGGTAGAGCCGCATGACACCTGTGGTCGTCTCTTCCGAAACGCCATGGATGTTGGCCTTCACCTTGGAGAACCAGCCCGGGGTCTCAGCCAACCGCTTCTTGATGAGCGCATAGAGGGCGGCCTCTTCCTCGGTTCCCGGGTTGTCGAGAATGGAGGGATCCTGCTCGGCCTTGGCGCCGAGGGTGACGAGGAGCGTCGCGTCGCCGCCGTCGTCGAGGATCATGTTGGCCGTCTCGCCATTGCCCCAGTCTAGGATGCGGTCGGCGTAGTCCCAGTATTCCGGCAGCGTCTCGCCCTTGACGGCGAAGACCGGAATGCCGGCGGCCGCGATCGCCGCTGCCGCGTGGTCCTGAGTGGAAAAGATGTTGCAGGATGCCCAGCGGACATCGGCCCCAAGGGCAACCAGCGTCTCGATCAGCACCGCGGTCTGGATCGTCATGTGCAGCGATCCGGCGATCCGTGCGCCCTTCAACGGCTTTGAGGCGCCGAATTCCTCGCGCGCCGCCATCAGGCCGGGCATTTCCGTTTCCGCGATGGTGATTTCCGTGCGGCCCCAGCCGGCCAGGCCGAGATCCTTGACGATGTGTTCGGTAGTCATCCTGTTCCTTAGCTCCTGTTTCGCCGGGCGCTTCCCTTTCGATCGGAAAAAGACCCGTATTGCTTGTCCTGTCGCGCGTCCCGGCCGGCTGTGCGGAACCCCTCGGTCCGCTTTCGCCGGAGGTATCTCCGGCGCCGGCAAAGGCCGCTCCGGGAAAAGGACCAGCGCGCTCAACGTCCGGTCGGCTTGAATTTCGCCGGATGCTGCCGCATGTCCACGCGGCCCGGCGGCAGACCCCGATGCTTGCATCTACACCAGAATGCGGTCATAGAGCAATAGAGATATAAACATTTCTTTATATCATGAGCGCATCAATTGGCAATGATGCTGCAGGGTTGCTGAAAATTGAAAGAAATTGGTTTTTAGGGCGTTGTTGCGAAATCACGAATTTTGGATGTTTTGAGCAAGAGCAGAACGCAAGTCGGTTCGTGCTTTCTATCTTTTTTGAATTCCACCTACGAATGTTGAATTCGCGCTTTCAATTTCAGAAAGGAAGAAAAAAGTAATGGGGTCGCCTGGGAGTTGGTAGCTGTCGCCGGAGTATAATTGGAAAGTTCGCCCTCCGATAACATGGAGCTTGATGGATTTCTCGGAATGGTACCGGAGCGTCGCAAGCGGCATCCCGTCCCTGCACAATTGAGATCCACTTTCGAACGTTATGTTATTTAAGCTCTTTGCGGGTCCAACATCGAGGCAGGTATTTTTGGGAATATGGTCGAGCGCTACGGAGCGTTCGGTACGGGAGGCGCTCTTCCGCGCAGGAAGTTCGGCGTCGGAAAGCGCTGATAGGATCTCGGCCATCGACGGCGCAATCCCATCCACCCCATTTTCCCCCCGAGGTCCTTGAGGCCCCCGGGGACCGCGAGGTCCTTGAGGCCCCCGAGGCCCCCGAGGCCCTGGTGGGCCAACCGGCCCCCGTAATTCAGTTTCGTGCTCTGAAAGAAGGTATGCGCTGATCTCTTCGGCGGAGAGGGCATTTGTCTTCGCGTTAGGCGGAATTTTTTCCGCTGTATCGATTCTCTTGCTGACGCGATTGAGAGAGGATTCAAGCGCACTGAGGCGCGATGTTGTTATGGTGCTGCGTTCAAGTTGTTGGATGCGGTCTGCAAGCGATTTTTGGTTCTGCTTGATTTCTGTTTGAATTTCCTTAAGTGCCCTGTATCCATTCTCCAAGCTTCCCAATAGCCGAGCGTCTTGTTTGTCGCGAAGCTCCACTTGGCTGCGAATCGTCAATTGTGTTGTGATAAACGAAGCTGCGATGGTTGCCAGGCCGATACCGGCGGTCACGATGATGTTCCACTTGGCGTCAGGCATATTTGGCTCCCGTAGCAGCAGGGAAGTGCAAGTCGCCCATGCCCCTTTTGGCAATAACTTCCATGCGTGGGAAAACCGTATTGAGCCAGTAATGTTTACGCAATCAATATTGGATTGAGTTCAATCGAACTCGTCAAAGCCGCCTTCCACCAACTCGGTGATGGCTTCGAGTGCCTCGTCGGCCTGGCGGCCGGAAATGGCGATGCGGATGCGGGCGCCGGGGGCTGCGGCGAGCATCATCAGCCCCATTATGGACGTGCCGCCGACGGTGTGGCCGTCCTTGGAAACGGTGACGTGAGCATCGAACCGTTCCGCGCATTTCACGAATTTTGCTGAGGCCCGCGCGTGCAGGCCGCGTTCGTTGACGATGACCAGGTCTCGTATGCGCACCGAGCGCGCATCAAGGATTTCCGTCATTGCATGCCCGTTAGCACGTGGCTGGCCACACTGATGTATTTTCGGCCGGACTCCCGCGCTTCGACGACAGCCTCGGCGAGCGGTTTTTCTTCCCGCACGCTGACCAGCTTTACCAGCATAGGAAGGTTCACCCCCGCCACGACCTCGACCGCCTTGCCGTCCATGACCGAGATGGCAAGATTGGAGGGTGTTCCGCCGAACATGTCGGTAAGCACGACGACGCCGTCGCCATCGTTCACCCGGTCGATCGCGTCGACGATATCCTGTCGCCGTCTCTCCATGTCGTCGTCCGGGCCGATGGATATTGTCGCGATCCGCTCCTGGGGACCGACGACATGCTCAAGCGCGGCACGGAATTCCTCTGCCAGTCGTCCGTGGGTAACAAGTACTAGACCGATCATGGAGCACCCGATTCTCTCTGCCTCTTCACCGGGAGGGGAGGACGGCTGGTCGGGAACGCCTGCCTACCCGGCAAGAGACCTTCATCTTGGCGCATCGGCATGGCGGTGCAACAAAAAAATGACGCCAGCTTGAGCTTTGTGACTACAAAGCAGGCGAAACAAGCGCCGCAAGAGCGACATCAACCAACCGGCAATCAGATGGTGAATATCCCGTAACATATTGTCTTGGCAAACAAATCCCGTCGATCTCAGCGTGTTCTTGCGGCCCGTCGGGAAGGCGCGGGAAAGCTGTGGTCTCGACGATATCCACCACCAGCGAGAGGACTGCTGCGGGCTCGTGGGGAACGATCACGATTCCGCGACCGCGGATTTCCATCCGGCCGGCAAGCGTTGTTGGCGGCGAGGCGATTGCCCGCCCGCTCCGCACCGTCACGATCACCCGATCGTCGGCAATGAGTCGGGCGAACCTTCCCTGCTGCTCCGCGCGCTCCAGGAGCGCCAGGGCGAGCGCCGACTTGCCGGCGCCCGACGGGCCGCGCAGAAGCACCCCGAAGCGGCCGATGGCGAGCGCCGTGGCGTGGATGGTGGCGGGAATGGCGGCGGCCGGTGCGATCATGTCGCCGGCAGCCGGACGATGAAACGGGCGCCGAGGATGCGGCTCTCGCCGGTCTCCTCGCCGTCCTCGACCCGGTTTTCCGCTTCGATCGTGCCGCGGTGCGCATCGATGATCTGTTTGGAGATCGACAGGCCGAGGCCGGAATTGTTGCCGAAGCCCTCGCCATCCGGTCGGTCGGTGTAGAAGCGTTCGAAAATCCGCTCGATCCGCTCCGCCTTGATGCCCGGGCCTTCGTCCTCGACGCTGATTTCCACCATCGTGCCATCGCGATGGGCGTGGACGCGTACGGCGCCATCCGGCGGCGAGAAGGACCGGGCGTTGTCGATGAGATTGGTGATCACCTGTGCCAGCCGGCTGTCGTGGCCGACCACGAGGAAGGGGCTGTGGTCCTCCTCCGGTTCGGGATCGAAGGTCAACTCGATCGCCGGTCCGCCGTCCTGGCGCAAGTCCGTTGCGATGTTGGTGACGGTGTCGAGAACCGCCACGATATCGACCGGCCCGGCATCGGCGCGTGCCAATTCCGCATCGAGGCGCGACGCATCGGAAATATCGCTGATCAGCCGGTCGAGCCGGCGCACGTCGTGCTGGATGATCTCCGTAAGCCGGTCGCGGGATTGCTTGTTGCGGGCGAGCGGCAATGTCTCCACCGCGCTTCTGAGCGAGGTCAGGGGGTTCTTTAACTCATGCGCCACATCGGCGGCGAAACTCTCGATCGCCGCGATGCGGTCGTAGAGCGAGTTGGTCATCGCCGTCAGCGCTTGCGACAGATGGCCGATCTCGTCGTTGCGGTCGGAGAAGTCAGGGATCTCCTCGCGCGCCTTGATGCCGCGCCGAACGCGTTCGGCCGCCGCAGCCAGCCGGCGGAGCGGAGCGGCGATGGTGCCCGCCAGGATGAGCGAGAGCACGGTGTTGACTGCGGCCGCAACCAGGAAGACGCGGAAGATCCCGACCCGTTCGGCGCGCACGATCGCGTCGATGTCGCCGCCCTGGGTGGATAGGAGAAGCGCCCCGAGGACGGTGCGAAAGCGGCGGACGGGAACGGCCACGAGGACCACCAGCTCGCCCTTCTCGCCGACCCGGACGATGCCCGCCGGCGAGCCTGAGAGCGCGGTCGCGACCTCCGGGAAGCTCTTGCCGTTCTCCGAATCGACCTCCTTGTAGAGCGGCAGGTCGCGGCTGCGGATCCAAAGCCGGACCTTCTGCCAGATGCGTTCAAGGAAACCCGGCGGCTCCGCCTCCGGCGGCGGCAGGTCGAAGCGCAGGATCTGTCCGCGCGTCAGGAGCATGCGGGAATCGAGCAGCAGCGTGCCATCCTGGTCGTAAATTCGCGCCCGCGTCTTGGTCGGCGAGATGAGGCGCCTGAGGATCGGTGCAACCTTTTCCGGATCGATCGGGAAATCGAGCGTCTGGCCGGATTCGTCCGTCGGTGCCAGGGATTCGCCAGCCTGCAGTTCCAGTAGCCTGTCCGGATCGACGGTGGCGGACTCGTTGGACCGGGCCGTGGAGGCGGAAATCGCGCCGGCGATGATCTCGCCCTGGGTCAGGAGGCTTTCCACGCGCGCGTCGATGAGGCCGGCGCGGAACTGGTTGAGGTAGAGAATGCCGAGCACGAGGGCAAAGAGGCCGGCAAGGTTGAGGACGACAATACGGCGCGTCAGGCTGGAGAAACCGTGCCAGCCGACCGTGCGCGCAAGGCGCACGCTAACCTTGCGCCGCAGCCGCTGAAGCATGGACGGCCTGCGTCGCTCCGCTGTCGCCGCCCTGCTGCGCCGGTCGGCCTTTTTCGCATCCGCCGTGGTGATTTAGATCTCCTTGAAGCGATAGCCGACGCCGTAAAGGGTCTCGATCATGTCGAAGTTATCGTCGGCCGCCTTGAACTTCTTGCGCAGTCGCTTGATGTGGCTGTCGATGGTGCGGTCGTCGACATAGACCTGATCGTCGTAGGCTGCATCCATCAGGGCGTTGCGGCTCTTGACGACGCCCGGACGCTGGGCGAGCGCGAAGAGGATCAGGAATTCCGTCACCGTCAGCGTTACCGGCATGCCGCGCCAGGTGCAGGTGTGCCGCTCCTGGTCCATCATCAATTGTCCTCGCTCGATGATGCGCGAGGAATCCGTCGGCTTCTGGGCGCCGGGCTCACGCGGCTGCACCCGGCGCAGAACCGCCTTAACGCGTTCCACCAGGAGGCGCTGGGAAAACGGCTTGTGGATAAAATCGTCGGCGCCCATCTTGAGGCCGAACAACTCGTCGATCTCCTCGTCCTTGGAGGTGAGGAAGATCACCGGCAGGTCGCTCTTCTGGCGTAGCCGCCGCAAGAGCTCCATGCCATCCATGCGTGGCATCTTGATGTCAAGGATGGCGAGGTCGGGCGGACTGGCGGCCAGCCCGTCGAGGGCCGAGGCCCCGTCGGTGTAGGTCTCGACGCGATATCCCTCCGCCTCGAGCGCGATGGAAACGGAGGCGAGGATGTTTCGGTCGTCGTCGACCAGGGCGATGGTAGGCATGGATAAACCGATCTCTGACTTACGCGTTGGGGACCGCCCCCCGGGCGGTCGGCCGGTCGAATCAGCATAAAACCGCGCGAAAATATGGCGCGGGAGAATACTTCACTCACCGTCAATGAACAAATAGGCCGCTTTTCCGCCCGCACCGATGCGAAATCGTGTCGCCATGCCGGCCCTCAAAGACGCTTGATCTCGCCGCGAATGATGAGCGTGAAGCGCGGAATGAGCAGCAGCAGCGAGGCGAGAATGCCGACGCCGATCGCGGCGAAGAGCCCGGGTGGACCGAAACCGGCGACGAAGGCGAGGCCGTAGGCGGCCGGGATGCCGAAACACCAGAACGCGGCGGCCTGCATGATCATCGGCATCCAGACGTCGCCGAGCCCCCTCAGGGCGCCGAGCGTGACGCCCATCGCGGCATCGAACGACAACAGGAAGCCGGCGATGAATACCGTCTTGTGGGTGATCGCCAGCACCGCCGGGTCGGTGCTGAAAAGCCTCGCGGGGGCGTCCGGTGCGACAAGGAAAAGAATGGAAAACGGCACCGGCAGAAGCGCGCCAATGGCGATGCCGGTCCATCCCGCCCGCCTCACGTCCAGCGCATTGCCCCGTCCAACGGCATTGCCGACGCGGATCGCGGTCGCCCCTGCCGTGCCGATCGCCATCATGAAGACGAAGGTGACGACCGACATTGTGACCTGATGGGCCGCAGCCGCCGATGTGCCGAGCGTGCCGGCCATCAGGACGACCGTGGTGAAGGCGGCGCTTTCGACCCCTTGGGCGATGCCCATCGGGACACCGATGCTGCGGATCTGGCGACCGGTGGTGCCAGCAAGGGAGTGACGCAGCGCGCGCGCCTCGGTGAAAGCGGCGATGACGCCGAAGGGATCGTCCTCGCGCAGCGCCAGCCGCAGAATGAAGGTGAACACGGCGACGAGGGCGGCCCAGCGGAGCGCGGAACTGGCGATGACCGCGCCCTCTGCCCCGAGCGGAGGGAAAAGGGCGAACCAGCCCAGGGCGAAAACGCCGTTGAGGATGACGTTGGCCACATTCGCCGCCAGCATGATCCACATGCCGACCCGTGGATAGCCGGTTGCTTCCAGGAAGAGATTGGCCGTCATGAAAAAGAGGACGGCCGGCACGCCCCAAGCGAACTGAAGTGTGACGCGCGCTGCCCCGGCGGCGAGATCCGGCTGCTGCCCGGTGAGAAGGAAAAACGGCTTGGCCAGCAGCGACAGGGCGCAGATGACAATGCCGAGGATCCCGGCGTGAAGGGCGGAGGCGCGCAGGATCGCACCGGTGCGCTTGGCCTCTCCCGCACCGATCGCCTGGGCGGTCAGCACCACGGTCGACTGCAGCGCGCCCATGGCCACCAACATCAGAACCAGCTGCGGCGCGACACCGAGGCCGAGATAGGCGAGCTGGGCGGAGCCGGACCAGCCGCTCATGATGGTGTCCACCGTGAACATCACGATAAGCGCGGTCCGCGCCACGATGATCGGCGCGGCGAGCGCGAAGGTGCGACGGATATGGTGGCCGAGCGGCGTTGGTTCGTCGGGATGCGCCGGCAGGTTCGGCGGCATGGCGGGCGGAACGGCCGACGGCGGGGCGCCGGCAGGCGGAATTGTGGTGACGGGGTGCGACACGGCGGGTATCCTTCCGGCTTCGACTGTCCAGCTTTCACTGCGGGAGTGGACTGGGGGAGTGGACTGGGGGATTGGCAAGTGCATCGGCATCGCCGGAAACCGCCGCGCGCCCGATCGGCGCCTGGCGATACTACGGGAAACCCGTTTCGCCGTCACCCGGATTGACGCGCCCCGTCGACAAAAGCGCGGGGCGCAATCCTGCCTTGTGGGAAAAATCGAAAATCGGTCGAGTATTTCCGCCAGCCCAAGGGGCCGGAAAACGCTCTGGCGGGCGTGCCGGGCGGATCTTGCCCCCGCTGTGGCTGGCATGGTCGGCGCCGATGGCGGCCGGCCGTAGTGCAATCCGCCGGCAAAACTACCGGGCTTTGATTCTAAAGAAGTTTTTCAGGACTTTTACATAGATCAATGCGTCTGCCGTCCAATTGATGATACGAAATAACCTTGTATCATCCTAGTGGCTTTAATACGGTGCAACGTGGGTTTCGCGGGGTGCGAACGCACACGTGTCTAGGAGGGCTCGCGCCTGTTCGGCGCGGGAGACATCGCGTCTTAAAAGGAGATTTGGTCGTGCAGGAGACCGGTAAGCACAACCCGGCGGCAGGGGTCGATTTGGTCGGCCTAAAGGAGCTCGCCTCGGTTCACTGGAATCACAAGGAGCCGACGCTCTATCGTGAAGCGCTCCAGCGCAACGAGGGCGTCATCGCCTCTCAGGGGGCGCTGGTGGTGGTGACCGGCGAGCACACCGGCCGTTCTGCCAAGGACAAGTTCGTTGTGCGGGAAGCGGCGACCGAGGACCAGGTCTGGTGGGACAACAATGCCCCGATGAGCCGCGAGCACTTCGACGTGCTCTACGCCGACTTCCTGGAGCACGCCAAGGGACGCGAGCTTTTCGCGCAGGATCTCTTCGGCGGTGCCGATCCGCGCTATCGCCTGCCGGCGCGCATCTATTCCGAATACGCCTGGCACAATCTTTTCATCCGCAATTTGCTCGTTCGCCCCAGCGACGAGGAAATCGCGGCCTTTATGCCGGAACTCACGATCATCGATCTGCCGAGCTTTTCCGCCGATCCCGAGCGCCATGGATGCCGGACCAAGACTGTCATTGCCTGCGATCTGGCGCGCAAGCTCATCCTGATCGGCGGCACGTCTTATGCCGGCGAGATCAAGAAATCGGTCTTCACCGTCCTCAACTACCTCTTGCCGGTCGAAAAAGTCATGCCGATGCATTGCTCGGCCAACGTCGGTGCTGACGGTGATTCCGCGATTTTCTTCGGCCTGTCGGGAACCGGCAAAACCACCCTTTCGGCCGATGCCAGCCGCACCCTTATCGGTGACGACGAGCACGGCTGGGGCGCGGAAGGCCTCTTCAACTTCGAAGGTGGCTGCTACGCCAAGATGATCAAATTGTCGGCGGAAGCCGAGCCTGAGATCTACGACGCTTGCCAACGCTTCGGGTCGGTCATGGAGAACGTCGTCGTCGACCCGGACACCGGCGTGCCGGACTTCGACGATGACTCGCTGACGGAGAACACCCGCGGCGGCTATCCGATCCACTACATCCCCAATGCCAGCGAGACCGGACGCGCGCCGCATCCCAGGAATATCATCATGCTGACGGCGGACGCCTTCGGTGTGCTGCCGCCGATCTCCAAGATGACCCCCGCCCAGGCAATGTATCACTTCCTGTCCGGCTATACCGCCAAGGTCGCCGGCACGGAAAAGGGCATTACCGAGCCGCAGGCGACCTTCTCCACCTGCTTCGGCGGTCCGTTCATGCCGCGTCACCCGTCGGTCTACGGCAATCTCCTGCGCGAGCATATCGGCGAGCACAACGTGGATTGCTGGCTGGTCAACACCGGCTGGACTGGCGGTGCCTACGGCACTGGCCATCGCATGCCGATCAAGGAAACCCGCGCGCTCCTCGCCGCCGCCCTCGACGGGTCGTTGAAGGACGTGGAGTTCCGCACCGATCCGTTCTTCGGCTTCGAAGTGCCGGTCGCCGTCCCGGGCGTCGATACCGCGATCCTCAACCCGCGTGACACCTGGGCTGACAAGGCCGCCTTCGATGAGCAGGCGAACAAGCTCGTGCAGATGTTCATCGACAATTTTGCCAAGTTCGAGGCCTATGTCGATGATGCCGTCCTCGGTGCCGCGCCGAACGTGAAGGCCGCAGCCGAGTAGCGGTGCCGATCGGCGGGCTCCGGGCCGGTCCGGATAACGCAAGATCCGACGACTGGAAATCCGGCGGGGCATGTGTGTAAGCTCATGCGCCGCCGTTTTTCGTTGTGGGGAGAGCGCCGTCCGGCGAGCGGTGAGCAGATGGCCTTGAGGCCGCGAAGGGGGGCTGAAGGGGGGCTGAAGGGGACGCTCATGGAATTGATCGAACCGTCGTCGGCAACCGTTCTTGAGGAGCGCGATGTCCTCGCGATCGCCGAGGAGTGGGCGGCGACCGGCCGTTTGCTGGCGCTCGCCACCGTGGTGGAAACCTGGGGCTCGGCACCGCGTCCTGTCGGATCGCCGCTGGTGATCGATGCTGACGGCAATTTCGAAGGCTCGGTATCCGGTGGCTGTGTCGAGGGTGCGGTCATCACCGAGGCGCTCGACGTCATCGCAGACGGCAAGCCGCGCATGCTGGAATTCGGCGTCGCCGACGAGACCGCCTGGAAGGTCGGGCTGTCCTGTGGCGGCCGGATCCGCGTTTATGTCGAGCCGGTCGTTTCGGCCGAGGCAACCGGGAAGGCGCTCTGATGGCATCGCTCGAGACCCTGGCAGCCTTCGCGCTCGCCACCCTGATGTTCGCCTATCTGCCCGGTCCGGCGTTGCTTTACACCACGGCCCAGACGGTTTCGCGCGGCCGCCGTGCCGGCTTTTTCGCCGCCGCCGGCATTCATCTGGGCTGCTACGCCCATGTCATCGCGGCGGCTTGCGGCCTTTCCGCTCTCTTTCTCGCCGTGCCGGTGCTCTACGCGGCGTTGAAGATCGGCGGCGGCCTTTATCTGGTCTGGATCGGCATCCACATGATCCGCAATCGGACATCGAGCGGCGGCGTCGACATTCTGGTCCTCCCGCCGCGGTCCGCCCGCCGCGCCTTCGTCGACAGCGTCATTGTGGAACTGACCAATCCCAAGGTCGCCATGTTCTTCATCGCCTTCCTGCCGCAATTCGTCGATCCCGCTGGGGTGCTCCCCGTCTGGGCGCAGTTCCTGATTCTCGGCGTGGTGGTGAACTGCGCCTTTTCCTCCGCCGACATCTGTGCGGTGCTGTTCGCCTCGGGGATCCGCTCCTGGCTTGGCCGCTCGCCGTGCTTCGGTGCACTCGTTCCCAGGCTCGGCGGCGCGGTCCTGATCGGTCTCGGCTTCCGGCTGGCGACGGAGAGGACCTGAGCAATGCACCGCGATCTTCTCGCCCGCATGAACGCCGCGCGCCGCGCCCGGAAGGCCGTCATTCGCATCACCGCCATGGACGGTGGCGAGGACCGGCTGGTGACGGATGGAGACGACCTTTCCGCCGATCCGCTCGGCGACGAACTCGCCAAACGCTTCCGGTCCGCCAGGTCGGGCATGGTCGAGGTCGCGGGAAAGGACGACGGCGCCGATGCCGCTCCCCGACGCCTTTTCCTGACCGTCCACGTGCCGCCGCCGCGCCTCGTTATCGTCGGCGCGGTCCATATTTCCCAGGCGCTCGGCCCCATGGCGATGATCGTCGGTCTCGATGTCGTCATCGTCGATCCGCGCACGGCCTTTGCGACGCCGGAGCGCTTTCCGGGCGTCGACGTCATCGCCGAATGGCCGACCGACGTCATGGACCGGCTCGCCTTCGACCGCTACACCGCGCTTGCCGCGCTGACCCACGATCCCAAGATCGACGACGATCCGCTGAAGGCGGCGCTTGAGGCCGGCTGTTTTTATGTCGGAGCGCTCGGTAGCAAGAAGACCCACGCAAAGCGGATCGAGCGGCTGTCCGCGGCGGGCGTCCTGTCCGAGAGGCTGGCGACCATCCGTGCGCCGATCGGTCTCGATATCGGCGCGGCGAGCCCGGCGGAAATCGCCGTCGCGGTGCTGGCCGAGGTCGTCGGCGCGTTGCGCAAGCCCGGTTTCGGCATGTCGTCGGGCAATGGAGGCTCGTCGTGAAGTTCGGCCCGGTCGCCGTTTCCAAGGCCGCGGGGGCGATCCTTGCCCATTCCGTCGCCGTCGGCGATGGCGTGCTGAAGAAGGGGCTGCGGCTCGAAGATGAATCGATTGACCGGCTGGAGAAGGCGGGAATAGCACAGGTAGTCGTCGCCCGTTTGGAGGCGCACGATGTCCATGAGGACGAGGCGGCGGGGCGCCTTGCGGGCCGTCTTGGTGGTGCGGGGGTTCTCGCCGATCCGCCATTCACCGGTCGTGCGAATCTCCACGCCGCCCGCGCGGGCATCCTGCGCGTCGACCGGGCCGCCGTCGATTGCCTCAACGCCAGAGATCCGGCGATCACGCTGGCGACGCTGCCGGATTACGCCACCGTCGAGGCCGGTCGGCTCGTCGCCACCCTCAAGATCATTCCCTATGCACTGGCCGGGGAGGCGCTCACCGCCGCGCTCGAAGGGCTCGATGCGGCGTCGCCGGCACTGACCCTTGTGCCTTTCCGCCCGCTGGCGGTTGGCGTTGTGTCGACATTGCTGCCTTCGCTCAAGGCCTCCGTTGTCGACAAGACGCTACGCAATCTGGAAAAGCGGCTGGAGCCAACCGGGGCCCGGATCGCGGCGGAGCGCCGCGTGCCCCATGACGCGGCGGCCGTGGCGTCCGCCGTTTCGGCGCTCGCGGCGGCCGGTATCGACCTGATCGTCCTGTTCGGTGCTTCCGCCGTCGTCGACCGCCGGGACGTGCTGCCGGCCGGATTGGAGGCCGCCGGCGGCCGGGTGGTGCATTTCGGCATGCCCGTCGATCCCGGCAACCTGCTGCTTGTCGGCGCGTTTGGCGACATTCCCGTCATCGGCGCTCCGGGGTGCGCCAGAAGTCCGGCGGAAAACGGTTTCGACTGGGTGCTGCGGCGTTGTCTCGCGGGCCTTCCCGTGGAGCGCGCGGACATCACCGCGATGGGCGTCGGCGGCCTTCTCATGGAGATCGTCTCCCGGCCGCAGCCGCGTGACCCGGAAGTCATGCCGGAACCCGGGATCGTCGACAAACCGGACCGAACGGTCGCAGCGCTCGTGCTTGCCGCCGGCCGTTCCTCCCGCATGGGCGCGGCCAACAAGCTGCTGGCGACCGTCGATGGAGAGCCGCTCGTGCGCATCGCGGCAAAGGCTGCGCTCGCCTCGCGTGCCGCCCGCGTCACGATCGTCACCGGCCATGAAAGCGAAGCCGTCTCCGGTGCCCTCGACGGGCTCGACGTCGCGATCGTCGAGAACCCCGATTTCGCGGCCGGGCTTTCCACCTCGCTCTCCGCCGGCATCGATGCGCTTGGCGACGATGTCGAGGCGGTCCTTGTCATGCTTGGCGACATGCCACGTGTCGGCACGCCCGTTGTCAACCGCCTGATCGCGGCGTTCGATCCGGATGCCGGTGCCGAGATCGTCGTGCCGACCTTTCGCGGAAAACGCGGCAATCCGGTCCTCTGGGCGCGGCGGTTCTTTCCCGAATTGAAGGCGCTTTCGGGTGACGTCGGTGCCCGCGACCTGATCGGTGCCCACGCCGATCGCGTCGTGGAAGTGGAGATCGGCGTTGCCGTTGCGCTCGATGTCGATACGCCCGAAGCGCTTGCCGCCGCCGGCGGCCGGCCGGCGGGCAGGAGCGCCACAGAAACGAACGGGACTGAGAAGTCGCCGTGACGGCCTCGAGACACCGACAACCGGCGTGAGGTCGCAAGGGAATAACGAGAAAACGAGCAGGGAGAAAACTATGGATCTCGGAGCCAAGCTTGCGGGAAAGCGGATTTTGATCACCGGCGGGTCTAGCGGACTGGGCGCCCATTTCGCCAGGCTCGTCGCCCGTGCCGGCGCGTCGGTTGCGGTTGCGGCCCGGCGGCGCGAGCGCCTGGAGGCGCTGGTCGGGGAACTGCGCGATCTCGGTGCCCAAGAGGCGACCGCGCTGTCGCTCGACGTCGCCGATGCGGCGTCCATGGATGCCTGCGTCGATACCGCCTTCGACCGCCTCGGCGGCCTCGACGTGCTGGTCAACAACGCCGGCGTCTCCGGCGGCGGTCGTGCCCTCGACACCACGGTCAACGACTTCGACGACGTCATGGCGGTCAACCTGCGCGGGCCCTGGGAGATGGCGGTCTCGGTCGCCCGCCGTTGGCACAGCGCACAAAGCGCTGGCGCGATTGTCAACATCGCCTCCATCGTCGGCTACCGGCCGTCCGCGGCACTCGCGCCCTATGCGATCTCCAAGGCGGGTGTCATCCAGATGACCAGGGCGCTGGCGCTGGAATGGGCGCGCCACGGCATTCGCGTCAATGCTCTGGCCCCCGGCTATTTCGAGACGGAAATCAACGAGGGCTATTTCGACACCGAGAACGGGCACAAGCTCATCGGCCGGATCCCCATGCGGCGGATCGGCAGCGTTGCCGAACTCGACGGTCCGTTCCTGCTGCTCGCCAGCGACGCTTCGTCCTTCATGACAGGATCGGTCATCACCGTCGACGGCGGTCACATGGTCTCCGGTTTGTGAGCAGGCGTCGCAGGGCGCCGGTCGGTAAGCGCCCTCCGCGATCGCTCGTGACGGTCCGTGACGGATTGCCTCGTGCGGCTTGATCACGCTGCGGAACGGTGGTTACTTGGCGCCGGCGAACGCGGGTGGCGCGCGGCAGACAACGGGACAAACGGGGAGAAGACGATGATGAAGACCGGTGTTGCGCGGATTTTCGCTGCCGTGACGGCGATCGCGCTGGCCATGGGCGGGGCGATCGCGGCCGAGCCGGCCACCTGCAGGAACGTGCGGTTCTCCGATGTCGGCTGGACCGATATCACCGCGACGACGGCGGCGACGTCGATTGTGCTGGAAGCGCTCGGCTACGAGACGGAGGCGAAGCTTCTGTCCCTGCCGGTGACTTACCGCTCGCTCAAGAACGGCGATATCGACGTTTTTCTCGGCACTTGGCTGCCGACGATGGAGAACGACATCAAGCCGTATCGCGAGGAGGGCTCGGTGGAAATGCTGAAAGCCAATCTCCACGGCGCGAAATACACGCTCGCGGTGCCGAAATATACCTTTGATGCCGGCCTGAAGACCTTTGCCGACATCGCACGGTTCAAGGATGAACTCGACGGCAGGATTTACGGCATCGAGCCGGGCAACGACGGCAACCGCCTCATCCTCGGCATGATCGAGAACGACACCTTCGGCCTGAAGGGCTTTGATCTGGTGGAATCCTCCGAGGCCGGCATGCTTTCCCAGCTCGCCCGCTCCATTCGCAAGAAGGAGGCGGTCGTCTTCCTCGGCTGGGAACCGCATCCGATGAACAGCTCCTTCGAGATCGCCTATCTTTCGGGCGGCGACGATGTGTTCGGGCCCGATTTCGGCGGTGCGACAGTCTACACCAGCGTTCGCAGGGGCTACACGGCCGAGTGTCCCAACGTCAGCCGTTTCCTCGGCAACGTCGACTTCACGCTGGCGATGGAAAACGAGATCATGGGTGCCATCCTCGACGACAAGGAGGAGCCCAAGGCCGCCGCGCGGGACTGGCTCGTTGCCCATCCCGATGTCATCATGGCCTGGATCGACGGCGTTACGACGGCTGACGGCGGCGACGCGAAGGCCGCGGTGAAGGATGGTTTCGGCCTGTGAGCGACGCCTGCCGTCATGAGGACGGACCGATGACCCGCGCGGGGCGTGCCGGCGATGCTTGAGTGGCTTACCGCGCACAAGATACCGCTCGGCCATTGGGTTGAGATCGCGGTCGAAGGGTTCAACGCCCATGCGTCCGGGTTCCTCGACGCCTTCTCCGACGTGCTGGAATTTCTCGTCGACGGCCTCGCCGACCTGTTGGCGGCCATTCCGCCGCTCGCCCTCGTTCTCGGCCTCGCCGCGCTCGCCTGGTGGCTCCGGCGCAGCAAGTCGCTCGCCCTCGGCGTTGTGCTCGGCCTCCTGCTGGTGATCAATCTCGGTTATTGGGAAGAGACACTGAAGACGCTGTCGCTGGTCATCTTCGCGACTGTCTTCTGTATGGCGATTGGCGTGCCGGTCGGCATTGCGGCCGCGCACCGGCGCTGGCTGGAAATGGCACTCCGGCCGGTGCTCGACCTGATGCAGACCCTGCCGACCTTTGCCTATCTGATCCCGACGCTCATCCTCTTCGGCCTCGGCGTTGTGCCGGGCCTCGTCTCCACTGTCATTTTCGCCGTGCCCGCACCCATCCGCCTGACGACCCTCGGCATCAAGTCGACGCCGCGCTCGCTCATCGAGGCCGGCCACGCCTTCGGCTGCAGCGGCCTCCAGCTCCTCTTCAAGGTGGAACTGCCGCACGCCATGCCCACGATCATGGCCGGCTTGACGCAATGCATCATGCTGAGCCTGTCGATGGTGGTCATCGCCGCGCTGGTCGGGGCTGACGGCCTCGGCGTGCCGGTCCTGCGGGCGCTCAACACCGTCGATATTGCCAAGGGCTTCGAGGCGGGGCTGACGATCGTCATCGTCGCGATCCTGCTCGACCGCGCCTTTCGCCGCCCGGAGCGACGCCCCGACAATCGCCACGAACGCCGCTCGTTCTTCCGCCACGATGACGGAGACGGGGAATGACGCACGCCCTCTGCTTCGAGAACGTCGATATCGTCTTCGGTGAGCGCCCGAAGACCGCGCTGCCGCTGATCGATGCTGGCCTCGACCGCGACGAGATCCGCACCCGCACCGGCCAGATGCTCGGCTGCGCCGGCGCCTCGCTCGCCGTGGAGAAGGGTGAGATCTGCGTGCTGATGGGGCTGTCCGGGTCGGGCAAGTCGACGCTGCTTCGCGCCGCCAACGGCCTTGTCCCGGTCTCCCGCGGCCACGTCAGGATCGCCGGCGCCGGCGGCGTCATCGACGTGACGAGCTGCAACGCTCGGGCGCTGCGCCGGGTGCGCCGCCAGCGCTGCGCCATGGTGTTCCAGCAGTTCGCCCTGATGCCGTGGCGCACGGTCGCCGAGAACGTCGCCTTCGGCCTTGAGGTGAGGGGCGAAAAGCGCGAGACGATCGCCGCGACGGTCAGGGAAAAGCTCGAGACGGTCGGCCTTGCCGATTGGGCCGACAAATACGCCCACGAACTTTCCGGCGGCATGCAGCAGCGCGTCGGCCTTGCCCGCGCACTCGCCACCGATGCCGATATCTTGTTGATGGACGAACCCTTTTCCGCCCTCGACCCACTCATCCGCGCGCGCCTTCAGGACGAACTGATCGAGCTGCAGGCGCGCCTCGACAAGACGGTCCTTTTTGTCAGTCACGACCTTGGCGAGGCGGCTCGCATCGGCCGCCACATTGCCATCATGGAGGGGGGGCGGATCGTCCAGCACGGGACGCCGGAGGAAATCCTCGACAATCCCGCCGACGACTACGTGCGTGATTTCGTGGCGCACATGAAGAATGCCTGAGCGGGGCTAAACCGCACCGCGCGCCCTGCTCCTCCGCGTCAGGCGCTGCCGATGAGTATGCCGGCGAGAAAGACGAGTGCGCCGCCGATGACGATCTGGAAGGCGGCGGCGAGGAACGGCGTGTCCATGTACTTGTAGCGGACCCAGGCGATCGCCCACAATTCGACGATGACGACGAGAACGGCAAGAGCCGTCGCAATTCCGAAGCCTGACAGCGTCACGCCGGCAAGCGTCGCCGTCAGCGCGGCGGGGATGAGGAACGGCAGCGAATGGCCGATGCCGCCGACGGTCGTCATGATGCCGGAGGCCATGCCGCGGATGATCGGGCTGCCTCGTCCGGTGATCGAACCGTCGTCGGAAAGCGCCTCGGCGAACCCCATCGAAATCCCGGCGCCAACGGAGGCCGCAAGACCGACGAGGAATGTCTCCCAGTTGTCGTGGGTAGCGAAGGCGGCGGCAAAGAGCGGCGCCAGCGTCGAGACAGAGCCGTCCATCAGACCGGCCAGCCCCGGCTGCACGACCTGCAGGAGGAAGCGTCGCTTGGCGGCGCGGTCTTCGCTCTCGATCGCGGTGTCGGTCTGGTACTTTTCCTCCAGCTCTTCCGCGCGGTGCTCGTGGTGTCGCTCCGCCTCGGCCAGGTCGCCGAGGAGCTTCCTCACTTCCGCGTCGCGGCAATGGCCGGCGGCGGCGAGATAGAAGGCCTGCGATTCCGCCTCCATGTCGGCGGCGTGCCTGCGCATGGCGTGAACGCCGTTCGCCCGGACGATCCACCAGGGCTTCCTTTGGATGAACCCGGAGACGTCCTCGCGCTTGATCGGCGGCAGGCGCTTGCCGAACTTGATGGTGAAAATGTCGATCAGCCGCCGGCGGTGGATGTTCTCCTCGGCCGCCATCTCGTCGAACATCTGGGCGACGGAGGGGTAATCCTCGCGCACCGCATCGGCGAATTCGCCGTAGATCCGTCCATCCTCCTCTTCCGCGGAGATAGCGAGCGAGAGGACTTCTGCTTCGTTGAGATCCGAAAAGCGACGTTTGTTCGATGCGAACGCAAGCATGGGGTGGCCGTTCTGTAATGGGCGAGAAAGAGGTTCAGTCCTCCCGGTCCACCTCGGTCGAGGCGTCGGTGGCGGCCTCGCCGTGGTCGTCCAGACTGAAGCGGAACAGGCGGCCGGGGTCAATGCCGGTCGCGATGAGATGGGTGAGAAGTGTGTCGACCGCGTCGGAAAGGTCGATACGGGCGTCGTCGCCGAGCCCGGCGACGATCGCTTCGACGCGCTCCATGCGGCGGACGTGAAGGTCGCGTGCGCGGCGCTTGCCCCGCGCCGTCGCCTCCACCTGCACCTCGCGGCCGCGCCGTCTGAGCCGTCGCACCAGCCAGTCCTTTTCCAGACGGTCGACGAGGCGCACGGTGGCCGAATGGGTAAGCCCGACCAGCGCCGCGATATCCTGGATGGCGATGGGTTCGCTCTTGCGGATGATCATCAGCGCCGCGACGGCCGACGGTGACAGCTCGCCGAATGCCTCCGAGCCGGCATCCTCGATGGCCGTGGCGAGAACGGAAAGGCGGGTCGTGAGCGCATGATCTTGCATGAACGATACATATCAGATTTTTGAGATCCATGGAAGCGGAGTGATGCGGTAGGCGGGGTGTCTTGCCGCCGCGGGACGGAGCGATGGTCGCGCGATCGCGGCTGCCTGCTGCTTCGTTTTCCGCCTGCCGGGCCAGCCGGCGAAGACCGATGGGCGGTGGCGGCGGCCTTCCGGGCTTCTGGCGTCAAAAAACGGCGTCTCCGGGGGGTGCCGGCGCGCAGTTCCGCTTGGCGGCGCCCCAAGGGGGTGATAAGGGACGCTCATGACGACGAAATCCATCGACACAATCCGCAACTTCGCGATCGTAGCCCATATCGACCACGGCAAGTCGACGCTTGCCGACCGTCTGATTCAGCGCACCGGCGGCCTGGCCGACCGCGAGATGAAGGATCAGGTTCTGGATTCGATGGACATCGAGCGCGAGCGCGGCATTACCATCAAGGCCCAGACCGTGCGGCTCCTGTATCCGCATACGGACGGCAAGATCTATACGCTGAACCTCATCGACACGCCGGGTCATGTCGACTTCGCCTATGAAGTCAACCGCTCGCTCGCCGCCTGCGAGGGCTCGCTCCTCGTCGTCGACGCCAGCCAGGGCGTCGAGGCGCAGACGCTCGCTAACGTCTATCAGGCGCTCGACAACGATCACGAGATCGTACCGGTGCTGAACAAGGTCGACCTGCCGGCGGCTGAACCGGAACGCGTGCGCGAGCAGATTGAGGACGTCATCGGCCTGGATGCGTCCGACGCGCTGGAAATCTCGGCCAAGACCGGCATCGGCATCGACGCGGTGCTCGCCGCGATCGTCGAACGCCTACCGGCGCCGATGGGCGATCCGGACGCACCCCTGAAGGCGATGCTGGTCGATTCCTGGTACGACACCTATCTCGGCGTCGTCGTGCTCGTGCGCATCATCGACGGCCGGATGAAGAAGGGTCAGCGTATCAAGATGATGGGCACCGGCGCCACCTATGACCTCGATAAGGTCGGCGTTTTTACCCCGAAACTGCTGGAGGCCGACGACCTCGGCCCCGGCGAGATCGGCTTCCTCATCGCCTCCATCAAGGAGGTTGCCGACACCCGCGTCGGCGACACCATCACCGAGGACAAAAAGCCCTGTGCCGAGCCGCTTCCCGGCTTCCGCCCGGCCCAGCCGGTGGTGTTCTGCGGCCTCTTCCCTGTCGATGCCAACGACTTCGAGGACCTCAGGTCGGCACTCGGCAAGCTGCGCCTCAACGACGCCAGCTTCTCCTACGAGATGGAGACATCGGCGGCGCTCGGCTTCGGCTTCCGCTGCGGCTTTCTTGGCCTTCTCCACCTGGAGATCGTGCAGGAGCGCCTGTCGCGCGAGTTCGACCTCGACCTCATCGCCACCGCGCCCTCCGTCGTCTACAGTATCGCCCTTACCGACGGCACGACACTGGAACTGCATAATCCCGCCGACATGCCCGATCCGGTGAAGATCGCCGAGATCGAGGAGCCGTGGCTAAGGGCGACGATCCTGACGCCGGATGATTTCCTCGGCGGCATCCTGAAGCTGTGCCAGGATCGGCGCGGCATCCAGGTCGACCTTTCCTATGCCGGCAGCCGGGCGATGGTGGTCTACGACCTGCCGCTCAACGAGGTCGTCTTCGACTTCTACGATCGGCTGAAGTCGATCTCCAAAGGTTATGCCTCCTTCGATTATCACATCACCGATTACCGCGCCGGCGACCTCGTCAAGATGCAGATCCTCGTCAATGCCGAACCGGTTGACGCGCTCTCTGTCCTCGTTCACGCCAGCCAGGCGGAACGGCGCGGCCGGGCGATGTGCGAGAAGCTGAAGGAATTGATTCCGCAGCACCTGTTCAAGATCCCGATCCAGGCCGCGATCGGCGGGCGCGTTATCGCCCGCGAGACGATCTCGGCACTGAGGAAGGACGTGACGGCGAAATGCTACGGCGGCGACGCCACCCGCAAGCGCAAGCTTCTGGAAAAGCAGAAGGAAGGCAAGAAGCGCATGCGCCAGTTTGGCAAGGTGGAAATCCCGCAGGACGCCTTCATCCACGCCCTGAAGATGGACGACTGACCCTTTCCGTTCACGGCAGCCGGTATGTGCTGTGGCAGGCGACGCAGCGGCTAAGTTGCTCGGCCAGAAGGCCGAGCATCGCGGTACGGTCGGCTCCCTTTCCCGCCGCCGCCTCGAGCCCGTCGAAGCCCTTGTGCATTTCCGTGCTGAGGAGCAGGAAGTCGGCCGGCGCCTTGGCGATGATCGTCGCCGGCGTGTCCCGTATCATCGCCGCGACACCCTTGTCCGAGAAGGCCCTGGATGCGGCGTCCATGTCGCCGTTTTCCAGCGCCATCGTGGCGTCGCGGATCGATTCCAGGAACTTGCGCATTTCGCCAAGGACGAAGGCCTGCTCGGCCGTATCGAGCTTGACGATGGTCCGGCCGTCGTCGCCGGGTGCCGTCGAACTGTTGAAAACCAAAAAGCCGACTGCAACGATCGTCAGCGCCCACAAGGCGAGCGCCAACCAAGAAACACTCCGCATCGATAGTCCTCTCAACTCGTGTTAAAGCCGTTGTCAAAACTGTCTGGCAACGCTGTCTGGCAAGGCCGGCGACCGAATGGGTCGCAAGCCGTCCCAGTCTCTCGACCGGCCTCAGTTGATGGACCATCGCACGCATGCTGGCGGCGCATTTTTCAGGTCATCGACCCCCTGCATTCTCCTCTACCATTGGACGATGGAGTCGCGATACATCTGCCTTGCCTTTCGCTGTCGTGACAAAATCCCGCAGGTGGCGTGACGCTCCGCTGCAAGGGACCGTTGGGACGAGAACGGGCAGGAGAAGCGCGCGCACGGGGAAATGGAATTACCCACGCCCGCCTGCCGCTGTTTTCTCGGGTTCGATGTGTCTGGCTTGAAAGCGCAAGGAGACCATAGTCTCCCGCCGGGGCGACAGTCTTGCGCTCTCACGTTTCGGGACGCGACCGTGCTTCGCGAACCCGCCGCCTCAATATTCGTAAAGGTCCTCGCGGGTCGGCGGCAGGCCGGCCGGGCCGCGCGCGCGTCGGCTGGCGAGTGTCTGGTAGATCAGCAGGTCGCCACGCTTGAACGAACTGGAAACGCCGGCGAGATAGAGCAGCCACAGCCGATAGCGCGCCTCGCCGACCTGGGCGATCGCGTCTTCCGCGTTTTCCTTCAGGCGCTGTGCCCACAGATAGGTCGTTCGCTGATAATGTTCCCGCCAGTCCTCGATGTCGTGGACCTCAAAGCCGTGCGATTCCAGCATCTTCGATGACCAGCCGATGTGATCGACCTCGCCGCCGGGGAAGATGTAATGAACCATCATCTTGTATTCCGGTCCACGCTTGCGGAATTGCTTCTCGCTCTTTTTGGCATGCCGGGTGATGGCGTGGTGCAGGTAGAGTCCGCGCGGCCTGAGGAGCCGGCGCACAGAGAGGAAATATTCCTTGTGGTGTTCGAAGCCGACATGCTCGTACATGCCGATCGAGGCGACCTTGTCGAAGGTGCCCTCCACCTCCTGGAACGGTTTCAATTCGATCGTGATCTTGTCCTGAAGACCCTTGGCGGCGATCCGCTCCTGGGCGAGCGCGAACTGCGCCTTCGACAGTGTAACGCCATGCGCGGTGACGCCGTAGTTTTCCACCGCATGGATGACGAGCGCACCCCAGCCGCAGCCGATGTCGAGGAACTTTTCCCCCTCCTTGAGACGCAGCTTGCGGCAGATCATGTCCAGCTTGTCGAACTGCGCCTGCTCAATGTCGTTCTCCCAGTCGCGGAAATAGCCGCAGGAATAGACCATCCGGCTGTCGAGGAAGAGCTGGTAGAATTCGTTGGAAACGTCGTAATGGTGCTGGATCGCCTTCGCCGACGATCCGCTCGCCTCGCCCTTGCGGTCTTCCAGCCCGCTCTCACCTGCCTTGTGGTCGTCGCCTTTGATGAGGAACGGCAGCATCAGCCTGGCGACCTTCAGCTTTTTCAGCTTGCGGAAGAACTTGCCGCGCGGCTGGTGGTCGAAGAAGTCGAGGATGGAGCCGCCTTCGATGTCGAGCCGCTTGAGGCACCACAGTTCGACCACCGTGATCAGGTTGGGCCTGCGCGCCAGCGCACCCAGAACGCCGGCATCGGCGATGGTCATGTGGAAGGGAACGTCGTCGCCGCCGACCGTGGATCCGTCCCAGAGGCGGAAGCCGAAATCCATGTCGAAGCTGTTGTGCAGCTCAGTGAGCAGTTCCCGTGCCTGGTCGAGCCGGGAATCTGGATCTGAATTGATGAGCGCCTGATTTGCCATGCGGTAGTCCCTAAATTTCTATAGTGCCTCAAATCTTGTCGGCTGCCGGAAGCGGGTCTGGAAGCGGGTCTGGAAGCGGGTCTGGCAGCGGGCCTGGAGGGATATGGTTGCGGCCGGAGGGATGCTCAGGTGGGTTTCCTGATGGGAAGGCTCCGGCTTAGCCAGCCGGGGCCTGCGCCGGAGCCCATCATGCCTTCCGACACATCGTAAACGTTGGAAAAGCCGACTCGTTTCATCTCTCCGGCAAGAAAACCGGAGCGGGCTCCTGTCGCGCAGATGATGGCGACCGGCCGGCTGATGTCGCCGTCCAGCTTGTCGAGAACGGTCTGCAGAAAGGCGGGATCCTGCATGGAGATCGCCTCGGCGGGGTCCGGGACGCCCGACGTGTGCCATTCCATCGGCGAGCGGATGTCCACCAGCAAAAGGCGGCCGGCCAAAGCTTCGGTTCGAGCCGTCTCGGCATCAATGATGCCGTCCGAACTCAATGCCGCGTTCGTCATGTTGTGTCCCCGGTCTGAAAATGCGCGCGAGCGTTTGGCCTCGCTTGAAGGGATCCTCACGGAACTCCTGACTCTTATTTTAATCCTCGACGGCGGATCGGCAAGGCCCCGGAATCCGTGTCGTTGCAAGATCGGATGATCGGTCTTGCGTCATGGAAGCATTTTATAACGACTAAGAAATGACGCTGATGCAAGGCAATGTGGCGGTCGGGACTCTCCTCGCGCCGGCGTGCGATGTTGGTTAACACTTGCTAAAGATCGACTTGCGAGGATCGCCCGTGTGGCTCGGCGGGCGGGTAAGGGAAATCATCATGCGTGTTCTCATGGCCTGGGTTTTTTCGGCGCTGGCGATCTCCGCTGCCTCAGCGGCAGGTCCCGATGCCGGAGCGCCAATGCAATTGACAGCGAAAGCCGTGTCCGATCTCGGCGGTGTCGATGCGGTCCCGATGCCGCGTCCGCGTGGCGGGCAGCTGCCTGGCACCGCGGAAGCGGTGATCTTGCGCCACGACGTGCCTGCAAAGCAGCTTTTCGGTGCGGTCAGGGTTCCCGCGCCAATGACGCCGCGTGCCATCGGCTCCTATGCTCGCGGCTGCCTGGCCGGCGGCCGCGCCCTGCCGATTACCGGCCCCACCTGGCAGGTCATGCGCCTGTCGCGCAACCGCAACTGGGGTCATCCCGTTCTCGTCGCCTTCCTGGAGGAGCTTGCCCGTGCCGCGCCGAAGCTGGGCTGGAACGGTCTTCTCGTCGGCGACATGGCCCAGCCGCGCGGCGGTCCGATGTTGACCGGCCACGCCAGCCACCAGATCGGGCTCGATGCCGACATCTGGCTGACGCCGATGCCGCATCGTGTGCTCACCCGCGAGGAGAGGGAGAAGACTTCAGCGCGCTCGGTGCTAGCCGGCCGCTATGCCCGCGCCGAGATCCCCGAGGGCGGTCATGTCGACGGCAAGGTCTGGACCGATGCGCATGCTCGCCTCATCCGTCAGGCGGCGAGCGATCCGCGCGTCGCCCGCATCTTCGTCCATCCCGCGATCAAGAAGACCCTGTGCGAGTGGGCCACGGGCGACCGCTCGTGGCTGCGCCGGGTGCGGCCTTGGTACGGCCACCACTATCATTTCCACGTTCGCCTGAAGTGCCCCAAGGGCAGCGCCGGCTGCAAGAGCCAGGCCGCGCCGCCGCCCGGCGAGGGATGCGGCAAGGCGCTCCGCTGGTGGCTGTCCGACGCGCCCTATGAGAAGCGCCGCCAGCGCAAGGCGGCGGCCAAGAAGAACACCACCTGGAAGCCGATGACCATAGACGGGCTCCCGAAGGCTTGCCAGAGAGTGCTGGTGGCGAAATAAGCCAGTACTCAGTCGAGCTTCATCGCTTTTGCGTGCGCCTTTTCCGATTTCCGGTAAAGCGGACGGGCAATTTTGAACACGCGGCGGATGAGCCGGTCGCGGCGCGCCTCGATCACCGGAACGATGCGCACATAGGCGCGCTGCGTCCCCGCCAGCGAAGGCGTTGCGGCAAGGAGCTCCAGGAGCACGTGGCAGTCGTTGACGAGGCCCAGGGTCTCGCCGAGCGTGTCGATGCGGTCGATCCGCTTGGCCTTGGCGTATGTCATCCGCCCTTCGATGAGCCGCATCAGGTGCCAGCGATGCTTGACGAGCTTGCGCCAGTCGTGGAAACGGTCGGCGGCTCCGCTGTTCTTGGCCCCGGCGCGGCATCGGACCTCGCCGCCATAGGTTTCGGTGAGTGCGTCGAAGAGGAGCGCCTCGCCGTCGAATTCTTCCGGCAGGTAGGACGCCGCCGCGCGCGCCTCGTCGAGGAGCGCAACGGCTTCGTCGACGGGCGTTTCGCGGCCGTGGGCGTGCCGCGCCCGTTCCTGCAGCGCGCCGTGGAGCGTGTCGAGCATGTCCCGCATGCGGCCGTCGGTTCCCACCGTCAGCGTTTCGGCGGTGATGGCGGCCACATCGGCGTCGCGGCTCGCGGACAGGAGGCTGGCGGCATCGCGCAGCCGTCGCACCTCGTCGCGGTAGCTGGAGCCGAAGAGCGGCCGCATCACCCTGACGAGCGAACGGGCCCGCTTCAGCCGCCGCCGCGAGCGGTGAATGCGCTGGTCGCGTTCAAGCGCGCCGTCGAAGAGGGAGTCGCGGGCCTCGTCGATTGCCTCCCTGAGGGAGCGGGTGAGTCCGGTGGCGACGGGTTCGCCGGGAAGAAGGCGGAAGGCCATGGATCGATCCTCGCTTGCCGTCCCCTTCTAAGACCGGCCAGGAGCGCATGGGAAACGATCCGGATGCCGGCGGGGCGGAAAATGGCGGAACCGCCGCGTGGGGCCCGCCTCTCTTTCAATCCAATAGCCTCTGTGGACGGCAGAGGAAAGGTCGCCTTTCGTGACGGCGGTCGCGACTAAGCCGCCGGCGTCGGGGACGGCAGCGGGCAGGAGACGCCCGTCCCGCCGAGTCCGCAATAGCCGTTGGGGTTCTTGGCGAGATATTGCTGGTGGTAGTCCTCGGCGTAATAGAACGTCGGCATCGCGCCGATTTCGGTGGTGATCCGGGCTGCGCGACCGCTGGACTCCAGCGCTGCCTGATAGGTGTCGCGCGAGGCTTCCGCCTCGGCGAGCTGTGCGTCGGTGGCGCAATAGATGGCCGAGCGGTATTGCGTGCCGGTGTCGTTGCCCTGCCGCATGCCCTGGGTCGGATCGTGGCTCTCCCAGAAGGCTTTCAGGAGCGCGGCAAAGGAAATCGCACGGGTATCATAGACGACGCGCACCGCCTCGGTGTGGCCGGTCATGCCCGAGCAGACTTCCTGATAGGTTGGGTTCGGCGTATGGCCGCCCGCGTAGCCGACGGCGGTGACGGTGACGCCCGGCATCTGCCAGAAGATGCGCTCAGCGCCCCAGAAGCAGCCGAGCCCGAACAGCACCTCCGCTTCGTGATCGGCGAGCGGCGCCTTCAGTGCGCGGCCGTTGACGAAATGCGTTTCCGCCGTTTCGATCGGCTCCGCCCGGCCCGGCAGGGCATCCGTCTTCGCCGGCATCTTCATCTTCTTTTCCAGAATGCTGAACAGAAACATCGCGTCGCTCCCGCGTTCGGCCCATGTTGGAGACGGTCGGTCCGCAGGCGTATCCCCGCCGTGGCGGAAGAGGCTGCTGAGAGGTCCCGTCACAGGAGCCCGTCAAAGGCGAATATGCCGCATTGTCCGCCGCCGCGGCGCCGTCGCCGCGATCAGCAAATATCCGACGACCGTCAGTACTAACCAGTTAGGCAGCGCGAGGATCGAGACAAGGACCGGATCCCACAGGAAGCCGATGCCATTGGTCGTGCTCGCGTCCTCGATCGCCTGCAGCGACTGCGGGGCGAGCATCGCCCAGGCCTCGCCGAGCGGAGTGACGACGAGTGCGTGGGCGGCGATCGACTTGGCGCCGTCGACGACGATGCCGACAAGGCCGACCGCAACGGCGACGAGCCCGAGAATTCTGAAAAGAAAGCGGAACATCCTGTCGTTCCCTCCGTTGTGCGCGCCCGCCAGAAGCAATAGCGCGCAAGGGTCCCGCCCCGCAATCGCCGTTGCGCCGATTTGCCGCTCGTTGGGGGAGGAACCGGGGCTGGCAGGGGCGGCAAAAGTCGCCGCCGGGCGCGCGCGGCGACATTTTGCCGGAAAACCCTGTCGCGGGGGGCAAATGGGCTCTTGAACCCGCGACCATGATGGGTATAGTCGCGCTCGCCCGGTCGGACCGGGCTCCAACGCGCGCCGCCGGGATCGCCTGTCGATCCGGCCCGGGACCGGGGTCTCCCCGGATCAATTCCCCGGATGGTGCGGATGCCGCGTTCGCGGATGGGTGGCCGAGTGGTCGAAGGCGCACGCCTGGAACGCGTGTAGGCGGGCAACCGTCTCGTGGGTTCGAATCCCACCCCATCCGCCATTTCAGTTCGCCTCCGGGCACGCCGCCGCCTCCGGGCACGCCAGGCGCTGTCGACTGCCGCATCTGGCCTCCCGCCAGCGTCCTCACGGCGATTATCTCAGATACAAAGCGTTTGATGGCGGGTTGAAATCGACGCCTTGCCGGCGGCTTCGATTGTCGATGATGGCGGTGGCTTTGCCGAGAACTGTGGTGGCGTGACGTCAAGATCGCCGAGCACGCGCGCCAGATGGGTCCGATAGGCGAGGGCCGCCTGGCGTAGGAGGGAGCCGACAGGTCGCGCGGGCGCGGGGCCTGCTTGAGGAAACTCGCCTTTCGATCGACGCGGTGGCGTGGTCGGTCGGCTTCGCAGGCGCTTCACCCTCCGCAAGCACTTCCGGCGCGGCGTGGGCCTGTCGCCCAAGGCCTGTCGCCCAAGGCCTGTCGCCCAAGGCCTATCGGGCCCGCTTCGACACGAGCGTCTGACGGCTCTTTCCGGGTACGGTCCGGGTCTGCCGGTTCGGCTGGATCCTTCAGTGCATGACCTGCCCGCCGTCGACGCTGTATTGGCTGCCGGCCACGAAGGAGGCCTCGTCGGAAAGCAGGAAGGCGGCGACGGCGGCGGCTTCCTCGGCGGTTCCGACGCGGGGCAGGGCAAGGCCCGAGATGGCAGTGGCCTCGAAGGCGTTGCGAAAGTCCGGGTCCATGAAATCCCTGAAGTTTGTGTCGATCGGACCGGGAACGAGCGTGTTGACGCGGATGTTCCGTTGCCCCAAGGCCGAGGCCCAGCACCGCGCAACCGAGATCATCGCGCCCTTGGCGGCCGCATAGAGGCTTGCCGCGGGCATGCCTTCGTAGGCCGAGGTCGAACTGGTCAAGACGACCGAAGCGCCGTCGCGCAGATGTCCGGTGAGCGCGGCCATCTGAAGGAGCGGCCCCTTCAGATTGGCGCCGATGAGGAGGTCGAACGTCTCCGACGATACCTCGTCGATGGCTCCGACACGGGCAAAGCCGGCGTTGAGCCAGAGCCCGTCGAGGCCTCCGGCGGCAGCGACGTGGCGGGCGAGGGTCTCGGCATCCTCGGGCCGGGCGGCGTCGTTGGCGAGCACGGTTGCCGTCTTCGGCAGCATCCGGCGCAGTTCTTCGAGGCGCGCTTCGTTGCGGCCGGTCGCGATGATCTCCGCGCCCTCGGCCGCAATCCGCAGGGCGCCCGCCAGCCCGATGCCGCTGGTCGCCCCTGTGATGAGCACGCGTTTTCCTTTGAACCGATCCATGACTGACTGTCCCCGTTTTGTGGAGACAGCGTTCTAGTCCTTTCGAACTGTGTTGTTTATGCGTTACAATCAAACAATAGCATTTCGAAAATGGCTCATAATGCGCGGTCGCGACCTGTTTCAGCTGAAGGCGTTTTGCGCCATCCTCGAGCATGGCAGTTTCGCGCGTGCGGCGGCCCATCTCGGCCTTTCGCCCTCGGCGCTCAGCCAGATCGTGAAGGACCTGGAGGAGCGTTTGAACCTGCGCGTGCTGAACCGCACCACGCGCAGCGTTTCGGCGACCGAGGCCGGGCGTGCGCTCTACGAAAAGATCGAGCCTGCCCTGCATCTGCTTGAAAACGTGGACGCGGAGGTTGCCGCGAGCGCCGGCCGGATCTCCGGGACATTGCGCCTCAACGTCTCCCGTGTTGCCGCCAATATCTATCTGGCGCCGATGCTCGGCGGCTTCTTGCGCGACAACCCCGACGTTACCGTCGACATCGCAACGGACGACCGCCTGGTGGATGTGGTCGCAGACGGTTTCGACGCCGGCATCAGGCTCGGCGAGAAGCTGCATCAGGACATGATCGCGGTGCCGCTCAGTGGCGATCTGACCATGAAGGTGGTGGCATCGCCCGCCTATCTGGCGCGGCACGGCGTGCCGGATCATCCCAATGACCTGAGGGGGCACCGGTGCCTGTGCTATCGCAACCCCAGCGACCGGTCGCCCTATCGCTGGGAGTTCGAGCGGGGCGACGATCGCCGGGAGGTGACGGTGCCCGGTCCGATCATCGTCGACGAACCGGCCATGCTGCCCCGGATCGCGTTGGAGGGTATCGGCATCGCCTATCAGTTCTCCCATCAGGTCGATCCGTATCTGGAATCGGGCAAGTTGGTGCGCCTCCTGACCGACTGGACGCCTCCGTTTCCGGGCTTTTACATCTACTACCCGAGCCGCCGGCAGATGGCGCCGGCATTGCGGGCCTTTGTCGATCACGTCGGGCGGGTGCGCAGGCGCTCTTGACGGGAAAGGGGCGCTGGCGAGAAGCAGTGCGGGTGCTACTCGCCGAATTCCGCCTTGAGCGTTTCGATGACCTTGCGGATGCCTGCCGCCATCTTCATGTCGGAATGAACGGCCAGCCAGATATCGCGGTGAAAGAGCGGGGCCGTTGCGTCGACGCATTGCAGCGCCGTGTCATCAGCGGCGAGGAAGTCCGGCAGGATCGCGATGCCGGCGCCGGCCCGGGCCGCGGCCAGCTGGATCTCCGACGTGCTTGCGGTAAGGGGGATCGGCCGGCCGCGATTTCCCGCAGCGCCACCAGTTGCGGTGCAAAGGCCATGGATCCGTCATAGCCAATGAAGGTTCGCTCCGCCTCCGGGGTCTCTGCGAGGTAGGCCGCACTGGCGTAAAGGCGGAACGTCATGGTCCCCAGTTTCACGATCGTGAGGTTGCCCTCCTCGGGGCGGCTGAGCCGGATCGCGACATCCGCCTCGCGCGTTTCCAGCGCCGCGGCCCGCTCTATCGCCGCCGCGCCGCTTCCATCGTCTCCGCGATCGCCGTGATCCGCTCACCCTCCGGGCGCTTGGTCGACCGCTGGGGCGTGCGGCGCGTCCTTGCCATCGGGCTTATTGCCGGCGCATTGATGGTCGCGGCCTTTGCGATCTTGCGCGCGAACCGGCGCCGGCCCGGAGGTGCCGGGCGCTGACAGGGTGGCCGGGAGCCCCGCCATCCCCGCAGGACGATGCCGACCGCATAGTGCAGCGCCCAGCCGACGGGCCGCTCCAGCGGTTGGCGCTGCGTGTTGAGGATCGCCCGATGACGGAAGCGCCCCTTCGGCATCCACATCGCCCATCGGCCGACCAGCGCATAGTCCAGTTGCGGCGTTGCGAACAGCTGGAGTTGAAGTTGCCCCCCCCTCGTCCATGACCAGTGTCGCGCCGATGCCAATCAGCGTTACATCGGTGAAAAAACCGAGGAATTCCATGCCGTTCTCTTTCGCTGTAGGGAAGAAACGGCTAGGCTTCCATTTAAAGTAAGCTTAAGGTCAAGTATGAAGCTCCTTGATATCTCCGAAGTTGCGAAGATCTCCGGCTTTCCCCCTTCCACGCTGCGCTACTATGAAGAGCGCGGGCTGATCGCATCGGTCGGTCGGCGCGGTCTCAGGCGCACCTTCGAGCCCGCTGTGCTGGCCGTTCTGGATACGATTAGCCTCGCCCGCTGGGCCGGATTCAGCCTGGAGGAGATCGGCAACTGGATCGGCGCTGACGGCAAGGTCCGGCTGGACCGGCAGAGCCTTGCGGCGCGGGCCGATGAGATCGAGGCGCTGGCGGCGCGGCTCGAGGCGCTGGCGAACATGGTGCGTCATACGGCGAACTGCCCCGCCGAGGATCATTTCCAGTGCCCGACGTTCCAGCGCCTGCTCCGCGCGGCCCGACACCGTCGCCCGCCCTCGAACGGCATGGGCGCGAAGGCGGCGCGCCCTGCCGGATGACCGCAAGGATCGGAGATCGGGCGAGGACGGAACGATAAACGCCAATGGTGCCGGTGCAGCCGACACTGATGACACCTGTCTGCCGGATCTGTAGCCTGGCGGCATGACTGGCGGCTGGAGTGATCAGGAAAACGATGCGATCGTCGCGGACTATTTCACGATGCTGGCCGACGACATTGCAGCCCGCCCCTACAGCAAGACCGGGCATCGCCGAGGTCTGATGCCGTTGTTGCAGAGCCGTTCGGATGGGGCCATCGAATACAAGCACCAGAACATCAGCGCTGTCCTCAAAGGGCTCGGGGAAGACTGGATCGCGGGATACAAGCCGGCGATGAATTTTCAAGTATCGCTGGAAGAAGCGGTCATCCGATGGCTTGACGCTCATCCGGACTGGTTCCGGCGCCTGCCGGACGTGGGCCTATCCCCCGGCCTATGTGAGGACGCGCCGCTGTGGATCGGCCCGGCGCCGACGATGTCGAACCGGCCGCCGCCCGAGGAACTCGATCAGATGCTGCGCGTTGCCCGCAAGTTCGACGTGGCGGGCAGAGACGAACGGAACCGTGTCCTCGGCCGCGCCGGCGAGGGATGTGTGCTGTTTCACGAACGCTCCGTGTTGCGGGCCGCCGGCCGTGATGACCTGGCGCGACAAGTCCGCTGGATGTCGGAGGAAGAGGGCGACGGTGCCGGCTTCGATATTCACAGCTACGAGCCGACCGGCCGCTCGCGTCTCATTGAAGTCAAGACGACCAACGGCTGGGAGCGCACGCCGTTTCATATCACTCGGAACGAACTCGCGGTCGCCGAGGAGCGGCGGGAGGAATGGTGCCTTCTGCGTCTGTGGAATTTCTCGCGCGCACCGCAGGCTTTCGAGTTGCGTCCTCCTCTGGAGGCGCATGTGTCCCTGACGCCGACGAGTTTTCGCGCAGATTTCCAGTGACGGGCATCTCCCGACCCTATTCCTACCCACCGTGCGGCGCGCCAGAAGCATCAGACGCTGGCCGCTCGCCCTGCGGCGGGTGGATGCGGAACCAGGCGACGTAGAGCGCGGGCAGCGACAAGAGCGTCAGCATCGTGCCGGCGATGATGCCGCCCATCATGGCGAAGGCCATCGGCTGCCAGAAGATGTCCCGCGCGATCGGGATCAGCGCCAGCGAGGCCGCCGCCGCCGTCAGCATGATCGGCCGCATCCGGTGGATCGTCGCCTCGCGCACCGCCTCCCACGCCTCCGTTCCCGTTCGGCGCAGATCCTCGATTTGGACGACGAGTATGACAGAATTGCGGATCAGGATGCCGACGAGCGCCAGCACGCCGAGGATGGCGACGAAGCCGAGCGGGGCGCCGCTGGGGACGAGCGCGGCGACGACGCCGATGAGCCCGAGCGGGGCGACGGCGAAGACGAGGAAGAGCCGCTGGAAGCTCTGCAGCTGGATCATCAGGACGGACGTCATGATGAGAACCATGAACGGTACGATCGCCACGATCGGCCCCTGCGAGGTCGTGCTTTCCTCCACCGTGCCGCCGGTAGCGATGGCAAAATCGGCGGGCAGGGTCTTGGCATAGGCGTCGATCTTCGGCTTCAGCCGGCTCACCACCGTCGCCGCCTCAGCGTTGCCTTCGAGCGGCGCCTTGACCGTGATCGTTGGCTCGCGCCCGCGTCGCCAGATCACCGGCTGCTCCATCTCGTAGCGGAAATTCGCCACCGCGGCGAGCGGGATCGACTGGCCGTTCCCGGCTGGGAGCTGAAGCCGCTGGATGGTGTCGATGGAGTGCCGTTCCGCCTCGTTGGCGCGGGCGATGATGTCGATGAGGTAGATGGAATCGCGGATCTGCGAGATGGCGAGACCGCCGACGACGTTGCTGAGCGCGGTGGCGATGTCCTGCGAGGAAATGCCGAGCTTGCGGGCCTTGTCCTGGATGACGTCGACGCGAACGACCCGGCCGGGCTCCATCCAGCTGTAGACCGGCGGGCCGACGTTCGGATCGGCATCGACGATACCGGCGAGGTCGCGCGCGAATGCCCGGACCTTCTCGATATCCGGGCCGCTGATCCGGTACTGGATGGGCCGGCCGACCGGCGGCCCCAGTTCCAGGAGCTTCACATAGACGTCGGTGCCGACGAATTCCTTGGCGATGATCGCGTCGATCCGGTCGCGCACGCGCTTTCGCGCCTCAAGGTTTCGGGGGACGATGATGACCTGGCCGAAATTCGGCATCTGCGGCTGGACATCGAAGGAGAGGATGAACCGCACCGCGCTGCTGCCGACATAGGACGACCAGCGCGCGATGTCGTCGTCGCCGGTGAGATGCGCCTCGAAGCGGTCCATCTGCGCCTTGGTATCGGCGATCGAGGCGTTCTGGCGCAGGGTGAAGTCGATGACGAGTTCCGGGCGGTCCGACGGCGGAAAGAACTGCTGCTGCACGAAGCGCATGCCGTAGAGAGAGACGGCGAAGAGCACGACGGTGATGAGGATGGTCAGCCAGCGGAACCGCATGGCGAGATCGAGAATACGGCGGAATAGCCGACCGACGAAGCCCGGTCCCTCGTGGTGCGCCTTGAGTGTATTCGGCAGGATCGTGACGCCGAGGAGTGGTGTGAACAGGACGGCGACGATCCACGAGATGAGCAGCGAGACGGCGATAACGACGAAGAGGGTGTAGGTGTATTCGCCGGCCTTGCTGGAATTGAGCCCAATCGGAATGAAGCCGGTGACGGTGACGAGCGTGCCGGTCAGCATGGGAAAGGCGGTTGAGGTATAGACGTACGTCGCCGCCTTCCTCAGCGTATCGCCGACCTCGAGCCGCGCCACCATCATCTCCACCGCGATCATGGCGTCGTCGACAAGGAGGCCGAGGGCGATGATCAGCGCGCCGAGCGAGACGCGCTGCAGGGGAATGTCGAGAATCGACATGATGAGGAAGGTGATGGCGAGGACGAGCGGGATGGCGAGCGAGACGACGAGGCCGGCGCGAAGCCCGAGACTGAGGAAGGAAACGGCGAGGACGATCGCCACCGCCTCGAAGAAGCTGCGAGTGAACCCGCCGACGGCTTCCTTCACGACTTTCGGCTGATCAGCGACGAGATGGACGCCGACGCCGACGGGGAGCTGAGCCACCGCACGGCGGATTTCCTTGCGCAACGCATCGCCGAAATGGAGGAGGTTGCCGCCGTCCTTCATGCCGATGGCAAGTCCGATCGCCGGCTTGCCGTCGAAGCGGAAGAGCATCTCCGGTGGATCCTTGTAGCCGCGCGTCACCGTGCCGATGTCGCCGAGGCGGAAGAAGCGGCCGTTGACCCGCAGGTTGACGTCCTCGATGTCCTTGGCGGAGCGGAACTGGCCGTTGACCCTGAGCGCGATACGCTCCGGGCCGGCCTGAATGACGCCGGAGGGGACAATGGCGTTCTGTTCCTGCAGGGTCTTGAGGACAAGCGCCCGGGTGATGCCGAGGGCGGCGAGCTTGCGGGTGGAAAAGCTGAGATAGACGACCTCGTCCTGGGCCCCGACGAGTTCCACCTTGCCGGCGTTCGGGATGGCGAGGACGCGGGTGCGCACCGCCTCCACGTAGTCGCGCAACTGGCGGAAGCTGATACCGTCGGCGGTGAAGGCATAGACGTTGCCGAAGACATCGCCGAATTCGTCGTTGTAGAATGGCCCGACCACACCGCCGGGGAAGGTCGGTGCGATGTCGGCCACCATGTTGCGCACCTTGACCCAGGTGTAGGGCACGTCGCGCGCCTTGGTGTCGTCCTTCAGGTTGACGAAAATGATGGTCTTGCCCGGCGTCGTGACGCTGCGGGTGTAGTCGAGGGAATCGAGCTCCTGCAGCTTCTTCTCGATCCGGTCGGTCACCTGGTTGATGGTGTCCTCGGTCGAGGCGCCCGGCCATTGCGCCTGGATGACCATCGTCTTGATGGTGAAGCTGGGATCCTCCTGGCGGCCGAGGTCGACGTAGGACATCGCGCCGAAGACCATGAAGATCAGCATGAAGTACCAGATGAGCGAACGGTGGTTGAGCGCCCAGTCGGAGAGATTGAACGCCGGTTTCATTCGCCTGTCTCCCCGTAAAGCGTCACCGCTTGCCCGTCCTCAAGACTGTGGACGCCCGCCGTCACCACGCGTGTTCCCGGCGCGATCCCGCCGGCAAGACGGACTGAAGCTCCCGCCCGCGCCGCGATCGTGACGGGGGTTTTAACCACCCGGAGCGGATCCGCTTTCACCACCCACACGGCCGTCTTGCCATTTTCATCAAGGATCGCGCTCGCCGGTAGCGCGATAGTCGCCGGCCCGGTCTCAAGCGGCCGCGCCATTACCGTCGCGCCGAGCCGGAAGTTCGGGCCGGGTTTTTGAAGAGAGATCCGGACGCGCCGGGTGCGCGTCGCCTCGTCGGCCTGCGGCGCGATTTCCCTCACCGTGCCGTCGACAGGCTCGGCGGGAAAGGCTTGCAGCGTGACGACGAAGCGCGCGCCCTTGCTGAAGCCGTCAACGCTCGCCGGTTTGTCCTGGCTCTCGGGAATATCGACGACGGCCTCGCGCTGGTCGAGGCGGGCGAGGGTGACGACCGTCTCGCCCGGTGTGACGACCTGGCCGACGTCGGCGCCGGTCGCCGTCACAACGCCGTCGAAGGAGGCCTTGAGCCGGGCATAGCCGAGTTGCTCGCGGGCCTTGGCAAGGTCCGCCTGCGCCTGCCGGAGCTGTGCGTCGGCGCTGTCGCGGGCCTGGAGGGCCGCGTCGAGCTGGGCCTGCGAGGCGACGCCGCGTTCCTGCAACGTACGCTGCCGGATCTCCGTCGCCTGTGCGTTGGCGCTCTGCGCCTCGGCCGAGGTGACCTGCGCCTTTGCCGCCTCCAGCGCGAATTCGAGCGTCGAGGCGTCGATGAGCGCCAGCGTCTCACCCCGCGTCACCCGGTCGCCGACGTCGACGTTGCGGGCGATCAGCCGGCCGAGGACACGAAAGCCGAGTTCGGTGCTGAAGCGCGGCTCCACCGTGCCGACATAGCCATTGGAGGTGGCCTCCGTCGTCTGCGCGACGGCGGTCAGCACCGGACGCGGCCCGACGTCCACCGTATCGGACGTGTCGCCATCGCAGCCGGCGGCAGCGAGCGCCGCGGTGAGAAGGACGCCTACGGCTGCGAGCCTGTTCTGCCGGCTCATGACGCCTCTCCCGATTTCATGGTGATGGCATCGCCCGGCCGCAACAGCTGCCCGCCGGCCGACACGATGATCTCCCCCGGCTCGAGCCCTGAGCTGACCGCCAGCTTGCCCCGTTCGTGGAAGGCGATTTCGATCGGGCGCAGGCTGACCGTTTTTGTCTTTGGATCGACGATCCACACCGCCGGTTTGCCGGCATCCGAGGCGAGCGCACTCCAGGCAAGAAAGGCGATCCGTTTGGGTTTCAGTCGTGCCCGGCCGGTAATGCTCGCCGCCAGTGTCAGGCCCGGCGGTGGGGACTCGATGCCAAACTTTACCCGGACGGTGCCCTTGTGGGCATCCACCGTCGGTGAGATCTCCCTCAGCCTCGCCGACGCGGCGACCTGCGGGTCGGCAACGAGGGCAACATCGATGGTGTCGCCGGAAATGCCCTCCGCGATGAGCGATTCGAAAACGTCGAAGATCGCGTCGCGCGGCCCATCGACGGCGAGGGTGAATACCGTTTGGCCCGGCTGTACGACCCGGCCGACCTCGGCCAGCCTCGCTGTGATGACGCCCGGTGCATCGGCCTTCAGGTCGGTGTCGGCGAGGTTTTGGCGCGCCGTTGCAAGCTGAGCCTTCGCCTGGCGGAGGGAGCCCTCGGCGACGCGATAGGCCTCTTCGGCAGCGTCGAACTGGCCGCGCGTGGTGAACCCCTTGTCGAGGAGCGCGCGCTGGCGTTCCAATGTCGAAGTCGCCTGTTTCAGCACCGCGTCGGCCGCGTCGACGCTCGCCCGCGCGGTGTCGAGGTCCGCCTTCTGTTCCTGTGGATTGAGCCGGGCGAGCACGTCGCCTGTCTCAACATGGTCGCCGACGTCGACCAGCCGTTCGATGATCCGTCCTGCGACGCGGAAGGCGAGTCCACTCTCCGTCCGTGCCCGGATCTCGCCGGTCATCTCGATCGTCTGCGTGTAATCGGTATAGGCGACGGTCGCGGTGCGGACGGCGACGGTCCGGCCGGCCGTGGCCGCGTTCTGGTCGTCACAACCGCCGACCAGTCCTGCGACAGCGAGGGCTGCGAGAAACATGCGAAGCAAATCGAATCCTCCTGCCGGCCATCATGCCGCGCTGATGCTTACGACATGGTTGACCGAGGTGTCTCTTGTCCTAATGAATGGGATCGCTTGCGGCAAGATTTCGTGGCGGAGTGCTTTTCGTTATCATCCCGTTTCATGACGACGCTTTTATGGTTCCGGCAGGACCTGCGCCTTGCCGACAACCCCGCCCTTGTCGATGCGGCCGACCACGGTCCCGTCCTCCCCGTCTATGTGCTTGACGAGGAAGCCGGCGGTTGGGCACTTGGCGGCGCGAGCCGCTGGTGGCTCCACGGCAGTCTCGCCGCGCTCGCAAAGGCGCTCGGCGGCCTCCATCTGGCGCGCGGCGATGCGCGCGCGATCATTCCGGCGTTGGCCAAGAAGGCCGGTGCCAACCGCATCGTCTGGAATCGCTGCTACGAACCGGCCGCTATCGCCCGCGACACCGCGCTTAAGGAGGCGCTCGCGAAGGACGGCTTCGCGGTAAAGAGTTTCAACAGCGCCCTCCTCTTCGAGCCGTGGGAGATCGAGACCCAATCGGGCGGCCCGTTCAAGGTCTTCACGCCCTTCTGGAATGCGCTGAAGAAGAGAACCCCGGCCGGGCCGCTCGCCGCGCCGGATGCGATCGATCTGGCGTTGCTCGAAGGCTCCGACAGCCTGGAAGACTGGGCGTTGCGGCCGGCCGCGCCCGACTGGGCGAAAGGCTGGTCGACCCTCTGGACGCCGGGGGAGGCGGGAGCCGGCGACCGGCTCGCGGCGTTCCTGGACGAAGGGCTGTGTGGTTACGGCGAAGGGCGCGACAGGCCCGACAGGACGCATGTCTCGCGACTGTCCCCTCATCTCCATTTTGGCGAGATGTCGCCGCGCCGGATCTGGTATGCGGTCCACCAGGCGAGCGATCGCGATCCGGCCCTCGCCGCCGATGGCTGGAAATTCCTCTCAGAACTCGCCTGGCGTGAATTCGCCGCCCATCTTCTCTACCATTTTCCCACACTGCCGCAGGAGAACTGGCGTACTGCCTTCGATGCCTACCCCTGGCACGATGACGCAACGGGCCTTGAGGCCTGGCAGCGGGGCCGGACCGGCTACCCGTTCGTTGATGCCGGCATGCGCGAGCTCTGGCAGACGGGATATATGCACAACCGCGTGCGGATGGTCGCGGCGAGCTTCCTCATCAAGCACTTGCGGGTTCACTGGCGCGAGGGCGAGGCGTGGTTCTGGGATACGCTCGTCGACGCCGACCTCGCCAACAACGCCGCCGGCTGGCAATGGGTGGCCGGCAGCGGCGCCGACGCATCGCCCTATTTCCGCATCTTCAACCCGGTCTCGCAAGGCGGGAAGTTCGACCCCGACGGCGCCTATGTCCGCCGCTGGTGTCCCGAACTCGCCGATCTGCCGGACGAGCATGTCCACGCGCCCTTCGAGGCGCCGGCCTCGGTGCTCGAGGCGGCCGGTATCATCCTCGGTAAGACCTATCCAGCGCCGATCGTCGAGCACAGGAACGCCCGCGCCGCCGCGCTTGAGGGCTACGAGGCGGTAAAGGCGGCGAAGGAATAAGGGCGATACCTGTTATCGCCCGCGGGCGCGATACGGCCCGTGAGCAAAAGACCTCCCGGGACCGACAGACCTCCCGGGACCGAAAAATGTTCCTAGAGCGCCAGGACGAACGACCGAACCGCCGCGTTGAAGGCATCGGCTTCCTCGTAGAACGACATGTGGCCGCTGGCTTCGAAGAACACGGTCTTTGCCCGCGGGACGGTCTGGCCGACATAGGCGCTCCCCTGCCATGGGAAGACTTTCGACTGCCGCCCGACGCAGACGAGGACCGGCAGGTCGATGCGCGGCAGGAGGTCCCGCCAGTCGAGATGCGTATGGTCGGCCATGATCTCCGCCCGCGCAGCGCCTGGGCATTTGTCGATCTCCGCGCCGAGTCTCTCGATCTCCTCGGCCGTCGGCGCGTAGGTGTCGCCGAAGCAGCCCTGAACGAGGCCGCGCGCCACGGCCTTCGGGTCGTACTCGAGACGGACCGTAAGGATCGCCAGCGATTCCGCGTCGTAGCAGCCCGGTTGCCCCCAGCGCCACGTCTCTGTGTAGTACTGGCGCGGCGACTGGTCGACGCTGACATGGCCGGCGAGACGGGCGTTGCCGAACAGGTCGATATAGCTCCAGGCGATTGCCGCGCCCATCGACCAGCCGAGCAGAACGACACCGTCGAGATCGAGATGCTCGATCAGCTCCTTCATGTCCATGGCGTAGCGCGAGATGCGATGGCCGAAAGCGACGTCGGTGGAATCGCCGTGCGCCCTCAGATCCGGCGTGATGACCCGCATGTCGTGCGAGAGCGGTTCCACATTGCGGTCGAAGAAATGGCGCGAGCAGCCCCAGCCCGGCATCATCAGGAGAGGGCGGCCGCTGCCCCGGTCCTCGTAGAAGAGGTCGGCGCCGTCGGAGGTGCGAAAGAACGGCATGAGAAATCTCCCCTTTTGCGACGGCGTGAGGCGGGCTCACGCCCCCGAGCGAAAAGTGGTATTCGAAAACCGTATTATCTCGCCGCCGCCGGCCATTCGCCATGATCTGACGCAACCTGGTCTGTTCGGTTCTGCCGGGCTGCGGACATGCGGCCTGCACAAGATAGACACTGCGAATTTTGACATTTCGGTCGTTGCCCCCTAAGCAGCACTGATCGGGGAGTAGCCTCCGCTCTTCGGATCCTTGCGGAAAATTCGACATTTTCGCGGGAGAACCGAGACGGGACCGCGTCAACATGCTCGCGTTTTCGCGTGGCGCGGTCAGCCGATCGGCGATCGGCCCGGCGAGACCGTGGCGACCGGCCTTTTCGCGGACGAGGGGCCGACTCCGCCCGGTTTGCGGTCCGAGAGGTCAGGCCGATGTCCCCGCTCTCCATTGCTGTCATCGCGGTCTCCATGTCGATCGATGCGTTCCTTGCCGCCGTCGGACGCGGCGCAGGGCTGCGCCAGCCGGGCTTTTCCGAGGCTTTTCGGACCGGTCTCGTCTTCGGCGGTATCGAGATGTTGACGCCGCTCGTCGGCTGGACCGTCGGGGTCACCGCCAGCAGTTATGCCGCCGGTTACATCGCTGCCGTCGATCACTGGATCGCCTTCGGGCTTCTGGCGCTGGTCGGCGGGCGCATGGTGGTGATGGGCGTCAGGAGGCGGGGTGCGGCGTCACCGCGCGAGACGTCGGGCCGGTCTCTGGTGCTCGTTGCCACCGCGATTGGCACCAGCATCGATGCACTCGCCGTCGGCGTGTCGCTGGCGTTCCTCGATGTCGACATCGCTGTTGTGGCATGCGCCATCGGCTTGGCCACGCTCTGCATGTCGACCGGCGGCATGCTGATGGGGAGCCTGATCTCGCGGCGGTTCGGCCGTGTCGCCGAAATCGGCGGCGGGCTGGCGCTGATCGGCGTTGGTCTGTCGATCCTCTTCAGCCATCTGGCCGGTGCCGGTGCGCCGCTGGCCGGAGCCTGATCGCAATTCCGGGGCCGCCCGAGACATGCCCGCGTTCAGTCGATCGCGCGCTTGAGATCGGTGAGGAGGCTCGACGCGCCGAAGCGGAAGGTCGCCGGGCTCACCCAGTCGGGATCCATGATCCGGTCGGCGAGGGCCAGATAGGTTCCCGCGTCGGCGACTGTGCGCAGGCCCCCGGCCGCCTTGAAGCCGACCGGCCTGCCGCTGTCGCGGATCGCCGTCAGCATGATCTCGGCGGCCTCGGGCGTGGCGTTGACCGGGACCTTGCCGGTCGAGGTCTTGAGGAAATCCGCTCCCGCCTCGATGGCGATGTCCGCGGCGCGGCGGATCAGCGCCTCGTCGCCGAGCTCGCCGGTCTCCAGGATGACCTTCAGGCGGGCGCCGGCAAGTGCGTCCTTGACCGCGTCGATCATCGCCCGCGCCACCACGGTGCGGCCTTCCATCACCGCGCGATAGGGCATTACGAGGTCGATCTCGTCGGCGCCGGCCTCGCGCGCCTGGCGCGTTTCGGACACCGTCGCGGCGATATCCTCGCCGCCGGCGGGGAAGTTGACGACGGTGGCGATGTGAATGTCGGTGCCGGCAAGGCAGCCGTGTGCGAGCGAGACGAAGCGCGGCCAGACGCAGACCGCTGCCACCGGGCCGTGGCGCGTCTCGGCATCCGCGCACAGGTGCTCCACGCTCTCGCGCGAGCTGTCCTCGGAAAGGTCGGTCAGATCGACCAGCGGCAGGGCGCGCCAGGCAATCGTCCGGATAGCGCTACTCGTCATTGCGGCAAGCCTCCAGAAACGCGGGAATAAGTCGGCAGACCGTTGCGGCGTTGGCGTTCCCCACGCGTTTGGTCTCCTCGTGCGATAGCGCGGTTCCGCTCATGCCGGCTGCAAAATTGGTGATGGTCGAAAGGCCGCTGACCCTCAGCCCGAAATATCGGGCGAGAATCGTTTCCGGCACGGTCGACATGCCGACGGCGTCGGCGCCGAGCGTGCGGGCAGCGCGGATCTCGGCCGGCGTTTCGAAAGAGGGACCCGGAAACCACATATAGGTGCCGTGTGACAGCGGAATGTCGAGCTGGCCGGCGACCGCGCCAAGTGTCCGGCGGAGGTCCGGATCGTAGGCCTGGGACATGTCGAGGAAGCGCTCGTCGCCCTGCGCGCCGGTCAGCGGATTGAGGCCGGTGAGGTTGATGTGATCGGCGATCGCCATCAGCGAGCCCGGCGCCATGTCCAGATCGAGAGAGCCGGCCGCGTTGGTCAGCACAAGGCTCCCGACTCCGAGCGCGGCGAGCATTGCGATGGGGATGGCCATCGCCGCCGGGTCGCCCGTTTCGTAGGTGTGAATGCGGCCGGACAGGACGATGACGGAAAGGCCGCCGAGGGTGCCGACGATCACCTCGCCGGCATGGGAGGAAACGCCGGACCGGGGATAGCCGGGGATGTCTTGGTACGGGATCCGCACCGCATCGGCGACGCGGTCGGCCAGCGCGCCGAGCCCCGATCCGAGCACGACGCTGGCGCGGGCCTTATCGCCGCGAAGGGCCTCGCCGGCCAGCCGTCGGACGGTTTCGGCGGCCCTCTGGCCGGCTTCGCGGGCCTTCGCGATCGGTGTCACCCCGGGGTCTCCTTTTGTTTGTCTAGTCCGCTTCGTCTTTCAGATCGAAGGCTGCGGGAAGCAGCTCGCCGAGCGTATATGTGCGTTGAACGCCGGAAAGGTCGGCCGCGTGAACCGACGTTTCAGGCTTGGCAAATTCCGCGAGGCGTTGGCGGCAGCCGCCACAGGGCGTGATCGGCGGGGTTCGATCCGCGATCACCAGGACCTCTTCGATGGCGCGTTCTCCGCCGGCAATCATCTGCGCGATCGCTGCAGTTTCCGCACAACAGCCTTCAGGGTAACTCGCATTTTCCACGTTCGCACCCGCAAAAATCAGTCCCGTCGGTGTGCGGATTGCCGCGCCCACGGCGAACCCGGAATAGGGCGCGTAGGCGCGCTCGCGCATCTCGCGGGCGGCGGAAAAGAGCACGGTGATGTCGGTCGGAGTCGAGGTCATGGTCGAACACTCCCGCAGGTTGAATGGAAGTCGGGATTGGCAAAATTGTGGTCGCGGGGCATCGCGCCCTGCCGGTCTAGCGTTCCTTGACGTAGGCGACGCCGCCGGCGCGTGGCGGATCGGCCCGACCGATGAAGCCGGCGAGAAGCACCACGGTCAGGACATAGGGCAGCACCTGGATCGCCTGAACCGGCACCTCGCCGATCAGCGGCAGGGATTTTCCCTGCAGCCGGATCGAGGCGGCATCGAGGACGCCGAAGAGGAGGCAGGTGAAGAGCACCGGCACCGGCCGCCACTTGGCGAAGATCAGTGCGGCGAGGGCGATGAAGCCCTTGCCCGCCGTCATGTCGCGGCTGAAGGACGCCGACTGCGCAATCGCCAGATAGGTGCCGGCAAGTCCCGTCAGGATGCCGCAGACGATCACCGCGCGATACCGCAGGAAGGTCACCGAGATACCGGCGGTGTCGACGGCGGCCGGGTTCTCGCCGACTGCCCGAAGCCGCAGCCCGAAGCGCGTGCGGTAGAGCACCCACCACGAAAACGGCACGGCGGCGAAGGCGACATAGACCAGGAGATTGTGGCCCGACAGGAGTTCCGAATAAATCTGGCCGATGACCGGCACATCGGCGAGACGGTCAGCGAAGGGGAGGGTGAGGGTGCCGAACCGGCCCGCGCCGGTGACCGGCGGCGTGTTGCCGCCCTGGTGGAACCAGTGATGACCGAGAAAGGCTGTCAGGCCAACGGCAAGGAAGTTGATCGCAACGCCGGAAACGATCTGGTTGCCGCGGTGGGTGATGCAGGCAAAGCCGTGCACGAGGGCCAGCGCCACTGACACACCGACGGCGGCAAGAAGCCCGAGCCAGGCCGAGCCGGAGATGGCGGCGACGGCCCCCGCCGCGAACGCTCCGCCGAGCATCTTGCCTTCCAGCCCGATGTCGAAGACGCCGGACCGCTCCGAATACATGCCGGCGAGCGCGGCGAAGATCAGCGGCACCGACAGGCGGACGGTGGAATCGAGAATGAGTGCGATGGTGGTGAGCGTCTCCATCAGATCATTCCTCCGGTGCCGGCCTCGGTTTTCAGTGTGCTTCTCATCGGCCCGCGCCTCCCGGTGCCGGCGAGAAGATCCGCGTGAGCGCCGGGCGGAACATGTGCTCCAGCGCGCCGGCAAAGAGGATGACCAGAGCCTGGATGGCGATGATCATGTCGCGGGTGATCGCCGGGATCTCGAAAGCGAGTTCCGCCCCGCCCTGATAAAGGACGCCGAAGAGGAGTGCGGCAAGCGCGATGCCGACCGGATGGTTGCGGCCCATCAGCGCGACCGCGATGCCGACGAAGCCGTAGCCACTCGTGTAATCGAGCAGGAGCCGGTGCTGATCGCCCATGATCTCGTTCATCGCCATCATGCCGGCAAGTCCGCCCGAGACCATCATGGCGATGACGGCAATGCGGCCGGTGCTGATGCCGGCATAGCGCGCCGCCGTCGGATTATGCCCGGTGGTGCGCATCTCGTAGCCGACCTTCGAGCGCCAGATGAGAAGCCAGGTGAAGAGACAGGCGAGAAGTGCGATGAGGAAGGTCAGGTTGAGCGGTGAGCGCGCGATCTCGATACCGATCCAGGAAAGTGCCTCCTGCATCTTTGGCAGATGGCCGCCGGCCTCGAAGGTACGCGTTTCCGGCTGCATGGAGCCTTCCCGGCGCAGCACATTGACAAGGAGGTACTGCACCAGCGTTGCGGCGATGAAGTTGAACATGATCGTGGTGATGACGACGTGGCTGCCGCGCTTGGCGTAGAGCCAGGCCGGGATGAACGCCCAGCCGGCGCCAAAGGCAACGGCACCGGCCAGCGCCAGCGGCGCCACCACCCACCACGGCAGGACCCGGTCGAGGGCGAGGCAGACGAAGGCGAGCCCGACACCGCCGACATAGGCCTGGCCTTCTGCGCCGATGTTGAAGAGGCCGGCGTGCATGGCGACGGCGAAGGCGAGCCCGGTAAAGATGAAGTCGGTGGTATAGAAGAGCGTGTAGCCGATCCCTTCGCCGTAGCCGAAGGCGCCGGCAACCATCACCTCCACGACCTCGATGGGGTTCTCGCCTATGAAGAGGACGACGAGGCCGGCGACGAGGAAGGCGAGGCCGACGTTGATGAGCGGCAGGAGGCCGTAGTCGACCCAGCCGGGCAAAGGGCGGAGAGGTGCGCTCATGCCATCTCTCCGGTGGTTTCCCCGCCCGCCTCTGCAGCGTTCGCCTCTCCAACACCAGCCATGAGGAGGCCGAGTTCGGCCTCCGGCGCGTCGGGCGCCCGCTCGCCGACGATCCGCCCGCCGCACATGACGAGCACCCGGTCGGACAGGGAGCGGATCTCATCGAGTTCGACGGAGACGATGAGGATCCCCTTGCCGGCATCCCTCAGCGCGATCAGCCTGCGGTGAATCGCCTCGATCGCGCCGATATCGACGCCGCGCGTCGGCTGGCCGACGATCAGCACGGTCGGGTCACGTTCGATTTCACGTGCCAGGACGATCTTCTGCTGGTTGCCGCCGGAAAAATTCGCCGTCTTGAGCCGACAGTCCGGAGGGCGGATGTCGAAGTCCGCGATCTGGCGGCGCGCCTCCGCCCGCATCCTGTTGATGCGAAGGAAGGGGCCGGCGTTGCAATCCGCATCGCCGTGGTAGCCGAGATGGGCGTTCTCCCATTCCTCGAACGCCATCACGAGCCCCATCCGGTGGCGGTCCTCCGGCACATGGGCGAGCCCGCGGGCACGCATCTGGGCCGCGTCGACCGGTCGTGCCGGCGTTGTCTCGTGGCCGTTGACGACGATCCGGCCCCGGGTCGGGCGGCGGATGCCGGCGAGCGTTTCCAGAAGCTCCGACTGGCCGTTACCGGCGACGCCGGCGATACCGACGATCTCTCCGGCGCGGACGGAGAGCGCGATGTCGCGGAGGCGTGCCACGCCTTGCGCGTCGGTGAGCGACAGGTCGTCGACCTCCAGCACCGTGTCGCCAGGCCTTGCTGGGCCCTTTTCCACCCGCAGGAGAACCCGCCGGCCGACCATGGTCTCGGCGAGATCCTCCATCGAGGTCTCGCTGGTGGCAAAGGTCGCCACCATCTGGCCCTGGCGCATAACCGAGACCGCATCGGTCACGGCCATGATCTCACGCAGCTTGTGAGTAATGAGGATGATCGTCTTGCCCTGCTCCTTCAGCACCCGCAGGATGCGAAACAGGTGATCGGCCTCGGCCGGCGTCAGGACGCCCGTTGGCTCGTCGAGGATAAGCGTTTCCGCGCCGCGATAGAGCGCCTTGAGAATCTCGACCCGCTGCTGCAGGCCGACCGGCAGCGTCTCCACGACGGCGTCCGGGTCGACCTCCAGGCCGTAGTCGGCGGCGAGCCGTTTCAGTTCCGCCCGCACCTTTGCCCGGCCGGCGGCAAGGCGCGCGCCGCCCTCGACGCCGAGCATGACGTTTTCCAGGACCGTGAACGGATCCACCAGCATGAAATGCTGGTGGACCATGCCGATACCGAGCGCGATCGCCTGCTGGCTGTCGGCGATCGTTCGCGTCTCGCCGTCGATGCGAATCTCGCCCGCGTCGGCCTGATAGAAACCGTAGAGGATCGACATCAGCGTTGACTTGCCGGCGCCGTTCTCCCCGACGATGCCGTGGATTGCGCCCTTTTCGACCCTCAGGTGAATGTCTCGGTTGGCGTGGACCGTGCCGAAACGTTTGTCGATGCCGACAAGCTCGATCGCGGGAGCCGGTCGGGAAAGTCCGGTCATGACTTCCTCCGTGGTCGGATAGGACGCGAAGGCGGAAAGCGCGATCGTCGGGCTCCGCCTCCTCGATCGGCGAAGCCCCGTCCGGATGATCGGCAGACGGTCAGTTGACCGGGCAAGCGCCGTCGGTGGAGGAATCGTGCACGGTGATTTCGCCGCTGATGATCTTGGCCTTGGCGTCGTCCGCCGCCGCCTTCATCTCGTCGGTGATCAGGTTGGCGTTGTTCTCGTCGAGCGACCAGCCGACGCCGTCCTCGGCAAGGCCGAGCACCTGCACGCCCGACGACCATTTGTCGTCCTTGGCGTCCATGAAGGTGTCGTAGACGGCGATGTCGACACGCTTGACCATCGAGGTCAGCATGTTGCCCGGATGGAGATGGTTCTGGTTGGAATCGACGCCGATGCCGAGAACGCCGGCATCGGCAACCGCCTGCAAGACGCCGATACCGGTGCCGCCGGCGGCCTGGAAGATGACGTCGGCACCCTGGTCGATCTGCGACTTGGCGAGCTCGCCGCCCTTGACCGGGTCGGACCACGCCGCGCCGGTGGTGCCGGTCATGTTCTGGAACACGGTGGCATCGGGATTCGTCGCCTTGACCCCCTGCACGTAGCCGCAGGCGAATTTCTTGATCAGGGGGATGTCCATGCCGCCGACGAAGCCAACCTTGCCGGTCTTGGACGCCATGGCGGCGAGAACGCCGACAAGGTAGGAGCCCTCGTGTTCCTTGAAGACGATGGAGCGCACGTTGGGCTGATCGACGACGGAATCGACGATCGCGAACTTGATGTCGGGGTACTCCGTCGCAACCGTCTTGATCGCCGCGGCGTAGCTGAAGCCTATGCCGATGATCGGCGAAAAGCCTTTGCGCGCGAAATTCCTGAGCGCCTGCTCACGCTGGGAATCGTTCTGGATCTCGAAATCGCGGAAGTCGATCCCGGTCGCGCTCTTGAACTGCTCCGCACCCTGGTAAGCGGCTTCGTTGAACGACTTGTCGAACTTGCCGCCGAGGTCGTAGACGACGGCCGGTTTGATGTCGGCCGCCAGTGCCGGAGCGACTGTCAGCGCCAGTGCGGCTGCCGCCGCGATCAGCTTTCCAAACATGGGAACTCCCTCTGTGTGCCGGGGCAAAAGGCGTGGAGCTTGTTGCCTCGTCTACCATCCGATCGACAGATTGGCATGGGCATATCGAATTTGCATAGCCTTTTGCGTATCGACCCGGGCGGGTCGGCGCGCAAGCTTGATCGATGTCCTTGACCCGTGACGCTATTCTCCCGCACAGTGCGCGCAACTGCGGCCGGCGGCGAAATCGGCCCGGGCCTTTTTGGGGCGCCGCACCGTTCCGGTGCCGCCTCGTTCCTCTTGAATGTGATTTGGAAAATGGCGCTAGCGGTCGAAAATTCTGAACCCTTTTGCTTCCCTATGCTTCTCGCCGATATTGGCGGGACGAACCTGCGTGTCGCAGTCCTCAAGGACCAGACCTCCGAGCCGGATTATTTGCCCGTCGTCCAGGCAGCCGATCATCCGACGCTCGTTGAGGCCTTCAAGGCGGTGCTTGATGATTCGCCCTATGACGATATCCAGGGCGCGATGCTGGCTTTCGCCGGACCGGTCGACGGTGCGACGTTTCGCCTTACCAACAACCCGTGGATTATTGACCCGGCCGCGCTGCAGCGCGAGCTTGGCCTGCGCGAGGCCATGATGGTCAATGACTACGAGGCCGAGGCGCTGGCATTGCCGACGCTCGCCCCGCAGGACATTTTGATGATCGGCGATGGCGCTCCCGTTCCCGATGATGCCAAGCTGGTGCTCGGTCCCGGCACCGGCCTCGGCGCGGCCGGTCTTGTGCGCACCGCCGCCGGATGGTGCCCGATCGCCGGCGAGGCGGGGCACAGTGATCTCGGCCCGGCGGGCGAGGAAGAGCTGGCGCTCTGGCCGCACATCGAACAGGTTTCCGGCCGTATTACCGTCGAAACGATCCTCAGCGGTTCCGGTATCATCCGTCTCTATCGCGCCTACGCCGTGCTTGAAGGGGTCGAACCGGTGCACCAGACCGCGCCTGAGATCACCGCAGCGGCTGAGGCTGGCGACCCGCTCGCCTCCCGGACCATGGCGCGCTTTGCCCGCCTTTTCGGCCGGGTCGCGGGCGATCTGGCACTGATCTTCCTGGCGCGCGGTGGCGTCTACCTCGCCGGTGGCGTCGTCGAAAAGACCGAGCGCTGGCTGACCGACGGCAGCTTCCGGGCGGCCTTCTGCGAAAAGGCTCCCCACGCCGAGATCATGGCGCGTATTCCGACCCAGATCATCAAGCATCCATTCCCCGCGCTTCTCGGCCTTGCCGCGCTCGCCCGCGCGCCCGGCAATTTCGCCATGGACTGTGACCGGCGCCGCTGGCGCGCCTGATCGTCGGGTGAACGCGACCGTGCCGGGATCCCTCTCGCAGTCCCTGCCGGTCGCGGATTTCGGAAGCGATCGATCGATGACGTGCAACGGGCGGAGGTAACGATGGGTGCTCCGCCCTCCAGCGTGCACGCGCAAGACGCGCTTCCGGTCGACGCCGTTATCGGCGATCTTCTCGCCGCCCTCGAAAGCGCGTCCGCTGCCGTCCTCGTTGCGCCGCCCGGCGCCGGCAAGACGACTCGCGTTCCCCTTGCCCTTCTCCAAGCGTCCTGGCGCGACGACGGCCGTATCCTCGTCCTCGAACCGCGCCGGCTCGCCGCCCGTGCCGCGGCGCGGCACATGGCCGCGACGCTTGGCGAACCGGTCGGTGAGACCGTCGGCTATCGCGTCCGCATGGAGAGCCGTGTCTCGGCGCGGACCCGGATCGAGGTGATCACCGAGGGTGTCTTCACCCGCATGATCCTCGGCGATCCGGAACTGGCGGACGTCGCCGCCGTCCTCTTTGACGAATTCCACGAACGCAGCCTCGATCTTGATCTCGGCCTTGCCCTGGCGCTTGATGTCCAGGGTGCGCTCCGGCCGGATCTGCGGCTCCTTGCCATGTCCGCAACGCTTGATGGCGGTCGCGTCGCCGCTCTTCTCGGTGACGCGCCGGTGATTGCCAGCGAAGGCCGCCAGTATCCGGTGGATACAACATATATTTCCCGGAATTCTGGGCTCTCCCTCGATGAGGACATGGCCATGGCCGTCGCGCGGGCCCTGCGCGCGGAGACAGGATCCGTGCTCGCCTTCCTGCCCGGAAGAGGAGAAATCGAGCGCACCGCACGTCGCCTCGCCAATCGCCTGCCCGCCGGCGCAGCGCTTCACACGCTCTATGGTGCGCTTGACCCGCGCGAGCAGGATGCGGCCATCCGTCCGGCGCCGGAGGGAATGCGCAAGGTGGTGCTGGCGACCGCAATCGCGGAGACCTCGCTGACCATCGATGGCGTGCGTGTCGTCGTCGATTGCGGCTTTTCCCGAAAGCCGCGCTTTGAGCCCGCCACCGGCATGACGCGGTTGGAGACCGTGCGCGTCTCGCGTGCCGCCGCCGACCAGCGCAGGGGCCGGGCGGGACGAACCGCACCCGGCGTTTGTTATCGCCTCTGGGACGAGCCGCAGACAGCCTCGCTCAGCCCCTATGACCGGCCGGAAATCCTGGAGGCTGATCTCGCCGGCTTCCTCCTCGACCTCGCTGCCTGGGGCGTTGCCGATCCCGCGATGCTTGCCTTCCTCGATCCGCCGCCGGTCGCGGCCGTCGCCGAGGCGCGCAAGCTCCTTGAGACACTCGGTGCGCTCGACGATGAGGGTCGGCTGACAGCGGAGGGAAAAGCGCTGCAACGGCTGCCGCTTCATCCGCGTCTGGCGCATATGGTCCATCGGGCGGGCGAGGGAGCGTTCTTCTCCGCCGATGCCGTCGCCACCGCCGCCCGTCTTGCCGCGCTGATGTCGGAGCCGGGGCTCGGCGGCCGCGATGCCGACCTGCGCGACCGGTTGCGCCGCCTTGCTCGCGAGGGCGGCCGTGCGGCAAAGGCGCGCAGCCTTGCCGACCGCTGGGCGCGGATGGCGGGAGCGAAAGTCCTGAAACCCGCCGCCGGCGCGGAGGAGGAGGCCGGCGCGCTCGTCGCGCTCGCCTATCCCGATCGCATCGCCGAGGCACGCGGCACTTTTGGACACTTTCGGCTGGCAAACGGGCGCGGCGCGCGGCTCGAGGAGACCGATGCGCTCGCGCGTGCGACATTCCTTGCCGTCGCCGAATTGCAGGGGAGCGCCGAGGCGGCCCGCATCCTCTCGGCCGCGCCGCTCGACCGTGAAACGATAGGCGCGCTCTTCGGCGACCGCTTCGAGACGGTTCACGCCGCGACCTTCGACGAGGCGTCCGGTACGGTGCGCGCCCGCCGCCGGATCACCCTCGGCCGGGTGGTGATCGAGGAACGGGCCGACCCGGACCCTGATCCCGAGGCGGTGACGGCGGCGCTTCTTTCCGGCGTCGCGGCGCGCGGGGTAGCGAACCTGCCTTGGACGCCGACGCTGCGGCGCCTGCGCGCCCGCGTTTCCTTCCTTCGCCAAAGCGACGAAACCTGGCCCGACCTTTCCGACGCCACGCTCGCCGCGACGCTTGCCGATTGGCTCGGCCCCTTCGTGGCCGGCAAGACGGCGCTGTCGAAGATTGCCGCCGACGACCTCAAAGCCGGCCTCGACGGCCTTCTGCCCTATGAGCGCGCTCGCGCGCTCGACCGGCTCGCCCCGCCGGCGCTTCCTCTACCCACCGGTCACGCCGCGCCGATCGATTATGGCGCCGAGGCCGGGCCGACGGTCTCGGTGCGGGTGCAGGAGCTTTATGGTCTTGCCGATCATCCGAGCGTTGCTGGTGGCCGCATTCCGCTGGTGCTGGAGCTGCTCTCGCCGGCGCAGCGACCGATTCAGGTGACCCGCGATCTCCCCGGCTTCTGGCAGGGATCCTGGGCCGAGGTGCGGCGCGATATGCGCGGACGCTATCCCAAGCACGACTGGCCGCAAGACCCGGCGGCCGCCACCGCACACCGGGGCGCGCGGCGCAGAAAGCCCTGAACGGGGAGCCGCACCGCTGCTATAAGGCGACAGGACATTCATCCGGGGACCGCCGATGCTGCCGCAGGAAATCATTCGCCGCAAACGCGAGGGCGAGACGCTTTCGCCCGAGGAGATCACCTTCTTCATCAGGGGCCTCGTCGCCGGCACCGTCGGCGACGGGCAGGCGGCGGCCTTCGCCATGGCGGTCTTCTTCAACGGTCTGACGACCGACGAGCGCGTCGCTCTGACCCTTGCCATGCGCGATTCCGGCACCGTCCTCGACTGGTCGGATCTCCCCGGTCCGGCGCTCGACAAGCATTCCACCGGCGGTGTCGGCGACAACGTCTCGCTGATGCTCGCCCCGGCGCTTGCCGCCTCGGGCGCCTATGTGCCGATGATTTCCGGCCGCGGCCTCGGCCACACCGGCGGCACCCTCGACAAGCTCGATTCCATCCCCGGCTATCGCAGCCAGCCCGATCTGGTGCTCCTCGATACCGCGCTGCGCGAGGCGGGGTGCGCCATCATCGGACAGACGGCGGATCTCGCCCCCGCCGACAAGCGGCTCTACGCCATCCGCGATGTGACGGCGACGGTGGAATCCCTCGATCTCATCACCGCTTCGATCCTGTCCAAGAAGCTCGCCGCTGGCCTCGACGCGCTGGTGCTTGACGTGAAAACCGGCTCCGGCGCTTTCATGGCGACGGACGACGAGGCGCGGGCGCTCGCCGAGAGCCTTGTTGCGGTGGCGAACGGCGCGGGCCTCAGGACTTCCGCGCTGATGACCGACATGAACGAGCCGCTGGCGAGCGCCGCGGGCAATGCCGTGGAGGTCAGGAACGCCATCGACTTCCTCACCGGCAGGGCTGTCGACCCGCGGCTTCATGCCGTCACCGTGGCGCTTGGAGGCGAACTGCTGGTCATGGCCGGACTCGCGGAGAACGCGAAGGCAGGCGAGGCGCGGATTGCCGAGGCGTTGTCCTCCGGCCGCGCGGCGGAGCGTTTCGCCCGCATGGTTGTGGCGCTCGGTGGACCGGCGGACCTGATCGAGGCGGCGGATCGCCATCTCGCCGAAGCCCCGGTGATCCGTGAGGTTTTCCCGGAGCATGCCGGAACCGTTCGTGCCATCGACACCCGTGCCGTCGGCGTTGCCGTCGTCGAACTCGGCGGCGGGCGTATCGATCCCGGCGATCCGGTCGACCCGCGCGTCGGCTACACCGCGCTTGCCGGCATCGGCGTCAAGGTTGGCGCCGACCGTCCGCTCGGCCTTGTCCACGCCGCCGACGAAGCATCAGCGGACCGCGCCGCCGGCCGCCTTCGCGCCGCCTGTAATCTCGGCGAGGCTGCCGCTCCGGGACCTGTGGTCCTCGACCGCATCGGCTGATTCGATCGACGCTTCGACGAAATAACCTAAAATAGTTTTGTTTCTGAAATACTATTTAAGCGTGCATGTTTCTGGTAAAGACGGGGTGTCAGGGTTTTCGGAGGGCGCCATGTCGAGACGATCGGTTTTGCCGGTGCTGGTGGTCGCGTTGGGGCTGTCAGCCTGTCGGCACAACGATGAGACGGCCACCTATATCGTCGATATTTCCCACGCCAAGACCGACGAGGGTTTCATCAATTCCTCGCGCTATGTCGAAGGCCAGGTGATCGTCTGGAACAGGGAAACCGGCTTTGCCGACGTTCTCCCCGATCTTTCGCTGCCTTTCGTCGCCGACGGCTACTCTCGCAGCAAGCTGAAGGTTGGAAGCCTCAGTGGCCTGGCGGTCTCCGCCGGCCTGGCGAAGCCGGTGCCTGTCAGTCTCAAGTCCGATGTCAGCCAGGATCTCGCCATCGAGCTTGCGGACAATATCCGCGGTCGCGATGTCAGGGAGGCCTTCACCAGCTTCAGCGCCGCGATCAACCAACGGATCGCAGACGGCGACGAGAGCATCCGGCGGACCTGGTTCCTGGAGGATGCGGTCAAGCCAGACTCGCAAATCCGCTACATCGTCGTCCGCCGTACACTGCGGGCGGACAGGGGACGCATCGTCGCCAACCGCGGCGCGGTTGTGAACGGCGAACTGAAACTCGCCAACCTTGAAATCGGCGAGGCCGGGATACAGTTGAAGGGCTACGACAAGGTCGAATTCGAGGGCGAGAACGTCCCCGTCCTCGCCCGCTACTACATCCTGAAGGCATTCAGGAACGCCAAAGGCAACTACGACTTCGAGATCGACCGGCAGGTTGGCAACAAGGCCGAAGTGCTGATACCGATCCTGCGCAAACTGTGAAAGCGGGGCCCTCATCCTCGCTTCGGCTGAGGAATGAACTATGGCCCGCGCCTTTCTTCTCGTGCTCGATTCCTTCGGGATCGGTTCCGCCGACGATGCCGACCGCTTCGGCGATGCCGGCGCTGATACGCTCGGCCATATCGCGGCGGCCTGCGCGCGCGGTGAGGGCGACCGCGAGGGCCTGCGCTCCGGTCCTCTTCATGTGCCCAACATGGCCCGCCTCGGCCTTGCCGCCGCCGCCCGCGCCGCCACCGGCACGCTGCCCGCCGGCCTGCCTGAGACCTATGCGCCGGACGGCCTGTGGGGTTTTGCAGCCGAGACATCGCGCGGCAAGGATACGCCGTCGGGGCACTGGGAGATGGCCGGTGTGCCGGTCAGCTTCGACTGGGGGTATTTCCCCGCCGCCGTGCCGACATTTCCCGCCGAGCTGATCGACGCGCTCGTCGCCCGCGCCAGGCTTCCCGGAATCCTCGGCAACAGGCATGCCTCCGGCACCGAGATCATTAAGGACCTCGGCGAGGAACACGTCAGGACCGGAAAGCCGATCTGCTACACCTCCGCCGATTCCGTCTTCCAGATCGCCGCGCATGAAGAGCATTTCGGTCTCGACCGGCTCTACGATCTTTGCGGGATCGCCCGCGATCTGGTCGACCCATTGAACATCGGCCGCGTCATCGCCCGGCCCTTCGTCGGCGAGAGCGCCGACAGCTTCACGCGCACCGCCAACCGCCGCGACTATTCGGTGCCGCCGCCCGAACCAACGCTTCTCGACGTGGCGAGCGGGGCGGGCCACGAGGTCGTCGCGGTCGGCAAGATCGGAGACATCTTCGCCCATCAGGGCATGACGCGGACGATCAAGGCAGCCGGCAACGAGGCACTCTTTGACGAGACCATGCGGCAGGTGGATACGGCGCCCGACGGCGCTCTCGTCTTCGTCAATTTCGTCGACTTCGACATGCTCTATGGCCACCGTCGCGACGTTGCCGGCTACGCCGCCGCTCTGGAGACCTTCGACCGGCGGTTGCCGGAGCTCCAGGTTGCGCTTCGGCCCGGCGATCTCGCTGTCCTGACCGCTGATCACGGCTGCGATCCGACCTGGGAAGGCACCGACCATACCCGCGAGTTCGTACCCGTCGTCGCCTTCGGGCCGGATCTTGCCCCCAAGGCGCTCGGCCGGCGCGACAGTTTCGCCGATATAGGCGCTTCGGTCGCGGCCTGGCTCGACCTTCCTGCCCTGCGCCACGGCGCCAGTTTCCTTTAAGGCCGGTTTCCCCTAACGCCAGTTTTCTGTGAGTCTTTCCCTCAAGGGCTTCCCCGCCGTCTTCCGGGGTCCTATCGTCTTGCAGCGCCTTCCGCGCTCCTTCCGGGCCATCGGCCCTGTCGAATTGGCTATCTCGTAACGATCCGGGACAACAGACATGCAGGACGCCGTCACCCTCGTCGATCATCCGCTGGTGCAGCACAAGCTCACCCTGATGCGGGAGAAGACCACCTCGACGGCGGGCTTCCGGACGCTGTTGCGCGAGATCTCTCTGCTGCTCTGTTACGAGGTGACGCGGCCGCTCGATCTGGAAATGGTCGAGATCGAAACGCCGCTCGCCGCCATGAAGGCGCCGAAGATCGCCGGCAAGAAGCTCGTCTTCGCCTCCATTCTGAGGGCCGGCAATGGTCTTCTCGAAGGCATGCTCGACCTGGTGCCCTCGGCCCGCGTCGCCCATATCGGCCTTTATCGCGACCATGAGACGCTGGAACCGGTGGAGTATTATTTCAAGGCGCCGGAGGATATCGCCGACCGTCTCGTCATTGTCGTCGACCCCATGCTGGCGACGGCGAATTCCGCCATCGCAGCCATCGACAAGCTGAAAGAGCGCGGCGCGTCGCAACTGCGCTTCGTCTGCCTGCTGGCCGCTCCCGAGGGCATCGAGCGCTTCACCAAGGCCCACCCGGACGTGCCGCTGGTGACCGCCGCCATCGACGATCACCTCAACGAGGTGGGCTATATCGTGCCGGGCCTCGGCGACGCCGGCGACCGTATGTACGGCACCAAGTAGGCGCCGGTCTCTTTCTCGCTCAATCGTGATCGGCCGGGCCTTGCGGTTTCCCGGCCGAGGCTGTGGTCGCCCGTCCTTGCCGAGGATTGCCTAGCGCACGCCACACGGCGGCCGGCGGGGAGCTCTGCGCCATGCCATCCGTGGTCGCCCATGGCGCGTCGCCCTCAGCCGTTGCGGTAGAGGTAGCTGTAGCCGTTAATCGCCGGCACGCCGCCGAGATGGGCATAGAGGATGCGTGATCCGGCCGGGAAGTAGTCTTTCCTGACGAGGTCGATGAGGCCTTGCATGGATTTTCCCTCGTAGACCGGGTCGGTCATCATTCCCTCCATGCGGGCGCAAAGCCGGATCGCCTCGTTGGTCTCCTCGGACGGCACGCCGTAGCAGGGATAGGCGTAGTCCTCGATCAGCACGAGGTCGTCGTCGGTGATGGCGCGGCCGAGTTCGACGAGTTCGGCGGTATTCTGCGCGATCTCCATAACTTGCGCGCGGGTCTGGTCGGGCGTTGCCGAGGCATCGATGCCGATCACCTTGTTGGCGCGGCCGTCCGCCGCGAAGCCGACCAGCATGCCGGCATGGGTCGAGCCGGTAACGGTGCACACCACCACGTAGTCGAACTGGAAGCCGAGTTCGGCCTCCTGCTTGCGGACCTCTTCTGCGAAGCCGACGAAGCCGAGGCCACCGAACTTGTGCACCGAGGCACCGGCCGGGATCGGATAGGGTGTGCCGCCCTTCATCGTCACATCTTCCAGTGCCGCCTCCCAGCTTTCGCGGATGCCGATGTCGAAGCCCTCGTCGACGAGTTCGATCTGCGCGCCCATCACCCGGCTCATCAGGATGTTGCCGACGCGGTCGTAGACGGCATCGGGAAAGGGCACCCAGCTTTCCTGAACAAGCCGGCACTTCATGCCGAGTTTTGCCGCCACCGCCGCGACCTGGCGGGTGTGGTTCGACTGCACGCCGCCGATGGAGACGAGCGTATCGGCGCCAGATGCGATCGCGTCCGGAACGATGTACTCCAGCTTGCGGATCTTGTTGCCGCCGAAGGCGAGGCCGGAATTGCAATCCTCGCGCTTGGCGAAGATCTCCACCTTGCCGCCGAGTTCGGCCGAAAGCCGGGGAAGGCTCTCGATCGGCGTCGGCCCGAACATCAGCGGGTAGCGTTCGAATTTTTCCAGCATCGCGGGGTGCCCTCTGTCAGTGTTCCTTGACGAAAAGCCTAGCGAATAATGCGGGAAAGGTGTTTCCAATTTTCATGGCGTGTCTGATGAAATACGGAAATAGAGGTGATATAAATGATGGATATAGATTGAAAGCCAGCGAAATATCGGAAGGATATTTCATGAGCGCGGATCTCGACCGGACCGACCTGAAGATCCTCCGCCTTCTGCAGGCCGATGGCCGCCTCGGCAACGCGGAGATCGCCGCGCGCGTCAACGTCAGCCCGGCGACCTGCCACCGCCGCACCCAGCGGCTCTTTGCCGGGGGCTACATTCGCTCGGTGCGTGCCCATGTGGCGCCTGAGCGGCTCGGCCGCGCAGCTCTTGTCATGGTCGGCGTGGTGCTCGACCGCTCCACGCCGGAAAGCTTCGCCGCCTTCGAGGAGGCCGCGCGAGGCCTTCCTTTCATTCTCGATTGTCACCTCGTCGCCGGCGACTTCGATTATTTCCTCAAGATTCGCGTCCGTGATATCGCCGACTTCAATCGCCTCCACGGCGAGCAGCTCATCGCGCTGCCCGGCGTCCGCCAGACCCGCACCTTCTTCGTCATGAAGGAAGTGGTCGACAACGCGCCGCTGGATTTCTGAGCGGGCCTGACCGGACTTCGAACAAGGGTCGCCGGGCGTATCTGAGCCGCGCCTGATGCGCCCTGGAGATTCCGCCAGCCGGCCCCGTCCGTGTGCGTCGGCAGGCGCAAAACGTTCCGCTTCGATGCGGTGGGACAAATTTTCTTGCCCCTCGCAAGTCCTTCGTTTTGGGGCGCAATCTCCGGCGATCGGGCACCCGGGACGGATGTCTGGGGCATGAACACGTTGACCTCACGTCTCAAGCCGTTACCCTAAAGGCAAACGTAATCAACAAGCTAGCCGTTTCATCCGTCTTGCCACGGGTGGGGCGTCGTGCGTCCGTGGCGCGCCTGAGAGGAGGCCCCGATCTCGATGAGATCCACCCTGTCCACCACGCTCGCCCCGGCGCCGACCCTGCCCCGCGCGCATGCGCGGGCCAAACTTTCGTGTCAGCTCAGCGTGGGCGCGGTGTCGACCGGCATGGTTGATTATGCCAGTGGGGGGCCGGGCGGAGGACCGGGCGGAGAACCGGCTGAAAGCGCCGCCGGGCGGATCCAGATCGCCTGTGACGGGATCAAGGACAAGCGATGACGTCTCGCCGGGGTTGCCGTGTGGGTTCTCTTTTCCCAAGCCGGTCCAAAGCAGGGGCGGGCGTGGTGGTATGACCCAGATTCTCTTCGCGCTGGAGACGATGGTTGCGGGCGTTTTCTGCTGCGTCGCCTATTTCTGGTTGTCGAACCTGATCCTCGACCGTGTCTTCCCGCCGCGCGGGCCGCGGGCCTCGGTGAACATTCGCCGTGCCGGCGCGATCCGGCCGTGGCTGTTCCTGTTTCCCGCGCTCTTCGTCCTCGGCCTCTATCTTGTCTATCCGGTTTTCGATTCCCTCGCGCTGAGCCTTGAACAAGACGGCCGCTTTGTCGGCCTGTCGAATTTCCTGTGGCTTTTCGGCGATGCGAAATTCCACGAAAGCCTCTTCAACAACATTCTCTGGCTGACGTTCGTGCCTGCGATGGCGACGCTGATCGGGCTCCTGGCGGCGGCGCTGACCGACAGCATCAAAGGCGGCGCCCTGGCGAAATCGCTGATCTTCATGCCCATGGCGATCAGCTTTGTCGGTGCCTCGGTGATCTGGAAGTTCGTCTATGAATATCGCGGCGCCGGCCAGACGCAGATCGGCCTCCTCAACGCCATCGTCACCGGGCTCGGCGGCGAACCCCATCCCTGGCTGACGATCCCGTTCTGGAACACCGTGTTCCTGATGATCATCATGGTCTGGATGCAGACCGGTTTCGCCATGGTCATTCTGTCTGCGGCGCTACGCGGCATTCCGGAGGAGACGGTCGAGGCGGCGATCCTGGACGGCGCCAATCCCTGGCAGCTGTTCTGGAAGATCAAGGTGCCGCAGATCTGGCCGACCATCGCCGTGGTGTGGACGACGATCACCGTCCTGGTGCTGAAGATCTTCGATATCGTCTTTGCCATGACCAATGGCCAGTGGGACACGCAGGTTCTGGCCAACATGATGTACGACTGGTCGTTCCGCGCCGGCGATTTCGGTCGCGGCTCGGCCATCGCGGTCGTCATCATGCTGGCGGTGACGCCGCTGATGATCTGGAACATCCGCAACGCCCACCGGGAGCTTCGGTGATGCGGACCCTCGCCGGCACCCGCTCACCCCTGATGGCGGCGAATTATGCCGCCGTCATACTGCTGGTCGTCCTGTGGACGGTCCCCACGGTCGGCCTTCTGGTATCGTCCTTCCGAGATCGCGACCAGATCCGGAATTCCGGTTGGTGGAGCGCCTTTTCCGCCTCCACCGAGACCATGGGCACCCGCACCGGGCCGGCCGACAGTGCACGGCAGGAGAACGGGCACTACGTGCTGTCCGGCAATGTCTTCGGCGAGGCCGGCGGTCATGTCGTCGCCTTCGGCACACGGATCAATAACCCCGGCGAATATCCGGCCGGTGAGACCGCGAAGACCCGGCGCGGCGCAGAACTGACCATCGACGAGAACGGCGATTACACGTTGACCTCGCCGAAACCCTTCCGCAGCGGTCGGGGCGAGCGGCTGATCTTCACACGCTCCAATCCGCCGACCTTCTCGCTCGACAACTATCGGACCGTGCTCGACGCGGATGACATGGGCCAGTCGTTCCTCAACACCATGACGGTGACGATCCCTGCGACGATCATTCCGATCCTCATCGCCGCCTTTGCCGCCTATGCGCTGGCGTGGATGGAGTTCCCGGGCCGCGCCTTGCTGATCGCCCTCGTCGTCGGCCTCCTCGTGGTGCCGCTGCAACTGGCGCTGATTCCGCTTCTGCGGCTGCACAACGAGATCGGCCTTGGCCGCGGCTATGTCGGGGTGTGGCTCGCGCATAGCGGTTTCGGCATGCCGCTGGCGGTCTATCTTCTGCGCAACTACATGGCCGGCCTGCCCAGGGAAGTGATCGAGAGCGCGCGCGTCGACGGTGCGACGGACTTCCAGATCTTCATGCGCATCGTGTTGCCGCTGAGTCTGCCGGCTCTGGCGTCCTTCGCGATCTTTCAGTTCCTGTGGACCTGGAACGATCTTCTCGTTGCCAAAGTGTTCCTCGGCACGGCCGACGACCAGCTTGTGATGACCGGGCGGATCGTGGAACTGCTCGGCTCGCGCGGCAACAACTGGGAACTTCTCACTGCGGCCGCCTTCATCTCGATCGTCGTGCCGCTGGTGGTGTTCTTCTCGATGCAGAAATATTTCGTCCGCGGGCTGCTTGCCGGCTCGGTCAAGGGCGGGTGACGGAGGGTTTTCTTGGCGGATGTGACGCTTGCGGGTGTGTCGAAGAGCTATGGGGCGACCGAGGTCCTGAGCGACATCGACCTCGATATTGCGGAAGGCGAGCTGGTGGTTTTCGTCGGCCCCTCCGGCTGCGGCAAGTCCACGCTTCTCAGGATGATCGCCGGGCTGGAGCGGATCACCGGTGGCACGCTGAAGATTGGCGGCCAGGTGATGAACGATGCGCCCCCCGCAAAGCGGGGCATTGCCATGGTGTTCCAGAGCTACGCGCTCTACCCCCACATGACGGTACGCGACAACATGGCCTTCGCATTGCGCATCGCCGGCAAGAAGAAGGCGGAGGTGAAGGCCCGCGTCGAGGAGGCGGCGGAGATGCTGCAGCTCTCCGATTATCTCGATCGCCTGCCGAGGGCCCTGTCGGGTGGCCAGCGGCAGCGGGTGGCGATCGGCCGGGCGATCGTGCGCGATCCGAAGGTCTATCTGTTCGATGAGCCGCTGTCGAACCTCGATGCCGCGCTCCGGGTCGCCACGCGGATCGAGATCGCGCAACTGAAGGAGCGGATGCCGGAGGCGACGATGATCTACGTCACCCACGACCAGGTCGAGGCGATGACGCTCGCCAGCCGGATCGTGGTGCTGGCCCATAAGAAGATCATGCAGGTCGGCACCCCGCTCGACCTTTACCGCCATCCCCGCAACGAGTTCGTGGCGCAGTTCATCGGTTCGCCGGCGATGAACCTCCTGCCCGGCCGGATCACCGGCAGCGGCGCGGAAACGACGGTGGAATTGCGCGGTGGTGGAACGGCGCGGTCGGCGGTCGCGACGGCGGCCGGAACGGAGGGACGCGCGGTCAATGTCGGCGTTCGCCCGGAGAATCTCGCCCCGGCCGAGGATGGCGCCGCGGCGATCTACGAGGGGCGGGTCGACTATGCCGAGGAACTGGGCGAGGTGACGTTGCTCTATTTCGAGACCGACGACCCCTCCGGCACTCCGGTCATCGCCAAACTGCCCGGCACGCACCGGGGCATGCGCGGCAGGACTGTGAGGCTGGCGGCCGACCCCGCCGCCGTGCACCTGTTCGCGGACGGGCTCTCCCTGCGGGAAGACACCTAAAGCGTTTTCCCGGGACGGGGTCGCGGGCCGCGAAAGATCCGTCGCCCGAGTATGATGAGGAGGATGCCGACCGCCGACGGTAGCCAGAAGACGGTGAGGGCTTCGCCCGACGCGAAATCCGCCGGCGGGCAGGAGCCCGATGTCGAGCCGAAGGCGCAGGCCATGCCGAGCAGCCAGACAAAACCGAAGAAACTCGCCGGGATGATCGCTGCCCCGGTCAGCATGATCAGGGCGCCGAAGGCCTTGCGCATGAGCAGTCCTTGAACGGGAGAGGCGGTCAATGCCTCTCCCGTTCGCGAATGGTCACCGGCCCGGCTCGCGGCCGGCGGGCAATCAGATCGTTTGATTATAGTCGCCGACTTCCGGATTCTCCCTGAGGATGCCGTCGACGGCCTTGAACATGGCGCGCATGTTTTCCTCGGACGTCGGACTTTCGACGACCACCACCAGTTCCGGCTTGTTGGAGGAGGCGCGTACCAGGCCCCAGGTGCCGTCCTCGGCGACGACGCGCACGCCGTTGACCGTGACGAGGTCGATGATCGGCTGGCCGATGATCGTCTCGCCCGCGTCGCGCATCTGGGTAAAGCGTTTCACCACCTTGTCGACGACACCGTATTTGGTCTCGTCGTCGCAATGTGGCGCCATCGTTGGCGAGCCCCACGTCTTGGGGAGCGCGCGCCGGAGGTCGGCCATGGTCTTGTCCGGGTTGCGATCGAGCATGTCGAGGATTGCGATGGCCGAGACGAGGCCGTCATCATAGCCCCGTCCGATCGGCGTGTTGAAGAAGTAATGGCCCGACTTCTCAAAGCCGACGAGGGCGTTGAGTTCGTTCACCCGCCGCTTGATGTAGGAATGGCCGGTCTTCCAATAGTCGGTCTTGGCGCCGCGTTCCAGGAGAACCGGATCGGTCATGTAAAGGCCTGTCGATTTCACGTCGACGACGAACTGCGCGTTCGGATGCAACGCGGAGAGATCGCGCGCCAGCATGACACCGACCTTGTCGGCGAAGATTTCCTCGCCCTCGTTGTCGACGACGCCGCAGCGGTCGCCGTCGCCGTCAAAGCCAAGGCCGACTTCCGCGCCCGTCTCTAGAACCTTGTCGCGGAGCGCGTGCAGCATCTCCATGTCTTCCGGGTTCGGATTGTAGCGCGGGAAGGTGTAATCGAGCTCGCAGTCGAGTTCGATGACATCGGCGCCGAGCGCCTTGAGGACCTGCGGAGCGAAGGCGCCGGCCGTGCCGTTGCCGCAGGCAGCCACGATCTTGATCGGCCGTTTCAGTCTGTCGCGGTTCGTCAGGTCGGTCAGATAGGTTTCGAAGAAATTCTCCACCGGCTCGTATGAGCCGCCGCCCGGCAGCTTGAACGCGGCCGAAAGGACGATCTCCTTCAGCCGGCCCATCTCGTCGGGGCCGAAGGTCAGCGGCCGTGCCGCGCCCATCTTGACGCCCGTCCAGCCGTTGTCGTTGTGCGAGGCGGTGACCATTGCGACGGCGGGAACGTCGAGCGCGAACTGGGCGAAATAGGCCATCGGCGACAGCGCCAGGCCGATGTCGTAAACCTTGCAGCCGGCTGCCATCAGGCCGGTGACAAGCGCCATCTTGATCGACGAGGAATATGAGCGGTAGTCGTGACCGGTGACGATTTCCGGCTTCACGCCCATTTCCTGGATCAGCGTGCCGAGTCCCATGCCGAGCGCCTGCACGCCCATCAGGTTCAATTCGGGCGTCTTGGGCGAATCGGGCTGTCCGAACCACCAGCGCGCATCATATTCGCGAAAGCCGGTGGGCTTGACGAGCGGCTCGGATTCGAAGGCGTAGGTGTTCGGGGTGAGGGTCGGCTTCGGTGTCGGGAACATCGAGATTGGCCTCGCGCACGCTGTATCGGACGGTCGCACGGAGAAACGATGCGAAGCGGACCGTCGGATGGATAAAACTGGTCCGAAACGCCCCGGTTCCCGTGAAAGTTCCAGAGCGGCCGGGCTGAAAAGGCCTGTCAGTGTTACCCGATCCCCGGACACTTGCAAAGATGATCAATCGTCTTTGTTGCATTGCGGCCACGGCAGCCCGATTTCCATCCGGCGCGGCCGACAGATGGCGGGAAAGCGGCCCATACGGGTGATTTTCCGGCCGAAAAACGTTAGTCCGGTTCGGCGGATCGATTGGGTGCCGCGTCGCCAGGGGAGGGTCGGATGGCAGAACGTGACCGGAGCGGCGAGGGTATCGGCGGCGGCGCGGTCATGACCGCCGAAGCGCTTTATAACGACCCCGCGCTGGTCGAATTCTACGATCTTCACAACGGCTGGGCGGCCGACTTCGAGCGCTGCGCGGTTCTCGCCGAGGGCGCGCAAAGTGTGCTCGATCTCGGCTGCGGCACCGGCGAATTCGCCGCTTTCCTCGCCCGCCGGCGCGATGTCGCCCGTCCACCCGAAGTTGTCGGCGTCGATCCGGCGGCCGCGATGCTCGATATCGCGCACCGGCGCGAAGGCGGCGATCGGGTCGCCTGGATCGAGGGTGACGGGCGCACGATCCGGCTCGGCCGCCGGTTCGATCTCGTTGTCCTGACCGGCCACGCCTTCCAGGTATTCCTCGCCGATGACGACCAGCTTGCGGTTCTCAACACGATCGCCGCGCATCTGACGCCCGGCGGACAATTCGTTTTCGACAGCCGTAATCCATGTGCTCGCGTCTGGGAAAACTGGGCGCGGCAAGGGTCGGAGATCATCGATCATCCCGACCATGGCGAGACGGAAAAATGGGGCGACGCGGTCTTCGATGCGGCGACCGGGATCGTTACCTACGAGACCCATTTCCGCATCGTGACGACTGGCGAACACCGCCATTCGAGCGCCCGCATCCGTTTTGCGTCGCAGGACCATATCGCCCGCCGGATCGAAGCGGCGGGCCTCAGGGCGGAGACGTGGCTGGGAAGCTGGGAGGGTGCGCCCTTCTGCGAGCACAGCCCGGAGATAATCCCAATCGGCCGCCTCGCTTGAGAGGCGGTGTTGCGACAGTCAGGCCCAGCCTTAGGGCCCAGCGTTAGGGCTCGGCATCAGCGCTCAGCATCAGGGCCGTAGCACCATCTCGCCGGAGCGGATCGAGGCCTGTGACAGCCGGCCGAGGAACGACATGCCGAGAAGCGTCACCGAGAGTTGGCCCTTCGGCATCACGACCGCTTCGACATGCGAAAGCCGGATCGAACCGAGCCGCACGTCGAGAAGCGTCACCCGTGCGCCCTTGGCAACCCCGTTCGCCGTTTGCATCGGCAGGGTGAAGGCGGAGGGCGGCGGCAGGACGTTGAGCGCCCGGGCATCCTCATACGGCAGGGCCACAACCGAGGCGCCGGTGTCGACCACGACCTTGATCGGTCGGCCGTTGATCATCGCCCTTGTGTAGTAGTGCCCGTTCGACGCGGCCTTGAGGACGACGGTCCCGCCGATCGGCTTGGGTGTGTTCACCGCTTGCGAGATGCCGGATCGGGTATCCGGTGAGGGGCTCTGCGTCGCAGCGGCGTTCTGCGCCATGCGGGCGGCCGAACCGATGAGCGACTGAAGCTCCTGCGGAAAGACAAGGGCGAGGGCGCATAGCCCGACGACAATCATGATAAGGCGCATCATCGTTTCGTTTCCCCCTGGCCGTTCCCTTTTTGCCGGCGTGCGGTGGCCGGCTAACGTCCACTCTCACCGCCTTCACCATGCCCGACAGGCCTTTCCGGGCAATGAAGGCGGATGATGCGCCGGCGATGCCTTTTCAAAGAGTGTTAACGCTTTCTTGCCGCCCCCGCGTTTGCTCCCGCGACGACCATTGGGCATAGTGCGGGAAAGCAAGCGGGCGGTTTACGGGGCAGGGTGCGCCGGCCGCAAACACGTGTCGGATCATGCGTTCAAACCGGGTTCTCAAAGCTGTCTTCGGCCTGATTCTGCTCTGGTGTCCGCTCGGGGCCGCATGGGCTCAAACGCGCGGTTGGCGCGCCGAGGTGCCCGTTCTCAGGGTCGGCGTTGTCGCCGGCAGCGATGTCCGCCGTGCCCGCCAGGTCATCGAGCCGTTCCGTCGCCGCCTGTCGCTGGAACTGGCCCTGCCGGTCGAAATCGTGCCGATGCGCACCTTCGCCGCGCTGATCGATGGGCAGACGAGCGGCCGCATCGACTATGCGATTTACGGCGCGACCGCCTATGCCGCCGCCGAGGCCGCCTGCGACTGTCTTGTTCCCCTCGTCGCCCCGAAAGCGCGCGACGGAACCATCGGCTACCACTCCGTCCTCGTCGCCGCTGTCGGGAGTGGGCTTGCCGGCCTTGACGACATGAAGGGGCGTTCGGTCACCTTCTCCGGCCGGGCTTCCACAGCCGGCTATTTCGTGCCGATGCTGGACCTCGCCCGCGCCGGCCTCAACTCGCGCGACTATTTTGCCGCTCGCCACTTCGCCGATGGGCCGGATGCGGCGCTCTCCGGCGTGCTCGCCGGGCGTTCCGATGCCGCGTTCGTGTGGAGCAGCCTCGCGGGTGATCGCCGGAAAGGGTACAGCCGTGGCACCCTCCGCCGCCTCGTCGACGCCGGTGCCATGACGATGGACGATATCGCGATCCTGTGGAAATCCCGCCTCATACCGCACGGGGCCCATGCCCTGCGCAGCGATCTACCGCAAGGACTTCGCCAGCGTTTGGTGGACATCCTGACGGAGCTCCGCAATGGGGACGCAGCCGCCTACGATGCGGTGGAACGCCGCTTCGGCGGGGGCTTCGAGGCTGTCGACCCGGTGCTCTACGCACCGCTTGTCGATGCGTTCCGGACCCGTGCGCATGATGCCGGCCGCGCATCGACCGGCAACGCGCAGGCGAGCGGGACGCACGGTGAAGGACCGCGGACGGAAACGCGATAGGCCCGCGTTCGACGCATTTCAGGCAAGGCGCGCCAGAAGCGCTACTCGAAGGTCAGTTCGCTCGTCCCGCGCAGACTCATGAAAAACGTGTCGCCGAGTGCGAAGCTGGAACGGCCGATAATGTCTTTCGCCAAGCTCCCGAACACTGCCTCATAATCATACTTGGCCTGGGTCACGAGGATTTCCTGCGTCGAATAGTCAATGCCTTCGGGAATGGCGACCGGCGGTGTGGCGCCTTCGGGCCAGGGCGCGGTGTTGCGGGCGCGGCTCTGGACGACCTTCGGCTTGCCGCGGTTGTCGGCTTTCACCGTGGCGACGACGATCTTCAGCCTGTCGGTCGGATAGGGCGACATCACCGCTTCCGTCGCATCGAAGATGTTGTTCAATTCCGTCGTGCTGATCGTCTCGGACCGGCCGATGAGATCGCCAACGGTGCTGATCGCATGGGTCACCTTGCGGTTGACGGTGATGACTTCGGAAAGCTCCAGAGTTCCGATGAAGGCGATAATCAGGACCGGCGCCAGAAAGGCGAATTCGATCGCGGCAATACCGCGCCGGTCGGTGCGAAAGCGTCTGCCGAGCGCAACGGCCCGGGCGGCAAGGCGGATCATGGCGGGTGCGATCGGGGTCATCATGGAGCGCCTACCATGGGAACGGCTCGTTGCGGAACGCCTCGACCGAGGACAGGAGCCGCCGTCCGTTCGCCAGATTGGCCATCTGTGAACCCGTCAGCGGCGTCAGCGTCGGCCACTCGTAGAACACCCGCACGACGACGATATCGTTGGCGCCACCGTCGTCGTAGGAAAAGGCATCGTCATCGATCTTACCCTCGTCGTCGGTCGGCTTGGCAAAGGTGATGCTGCCGAAATTGGGGAAGGTCTTGACGTCGATGTAGAGATACTTGTTGCAGTCGAAAAGGCCGATCAAACGGTCGCAGACCTGCTTCTTGAACTGGGCCTTGCTGAAGTTCTGCTGCTGGGCCTGCCCGGTACGGATGAGACGGGCGGCATCACTGACCGCATTGTCGAGGATCTGGTTCGCGAATATCGTGAACGATACTTCGAAGATCATGAACAGCAGGAAGAAAAAGGGCAGTGCCACGACCGCGAATTCGATGGCGTAAACGCCGTCCTCATTGCGCACGAAGCGGGCCGGCAGAGCCTCCGCCAGCCGCCTGGGAACTCGAACTCTGGGACGTCTGAACGCCGTCATGCTCACTCCATTTCGCCGACTGCGGGACATCGCACACGCCGGAGGAGGCGCAATCCCGCCTGGAGCGCTGCCTCTGCGCATCCGGAAAGCCGGGCGGCGCGGCGCGCTCCTCGCACCATTTCGCCTTCAAGCGGAATAGCAGGGATGTCTTTAGGAACGGTTTCTTTTCGGCGAGAACGCCAGCGAGAACCTCGGAGGGAACGCCCGTTGTGCAAGGTGTCGGCGATGTGTCGCTTCCAGAAAGGAAGACACGTTTATGCCGCTACGTCAGTTGCCCTTGCCGGTCGCCGCCTGCTGGGCCGCGCCGTTGCGGGTGCCGAATTGCTCGATGGTTCCGCTGAAAAACTCCGCATTGTCGCCCGGGTTGACGGTCGGCGAGCAATTGGGCGCGCAGGAATAGCTGAAGCGCGTTTTGCCGCGCTGCACAGTGACCAGCGCGACCGAAGGCGGCTCCACGACCACCATCTCGTCGGCGATCGGGGCGCCCTTGTCGTCGAGGATGATGATGTTGGTGGATCCGAAGCCGCGACCGATGAGAACGAGCGTCCGGCTATCGTGCATGATGGCGTCGGCGACGGCTGGATTGCCGACGATCACCGTGTCGGCCGGCTTGTCGATGCGCATCACCTTGGCCTGATCGAGGACGACGTGAACCTCGTCTCCGGCCGCGTCTGCCGGCGCGGTGAGCGCTCCTGTGACAAGGAGACCCAACCCGAGGGCGAGCGTACGTATCATGACGGCCGGGGCGGAAATGGACATGGCGACAGCTCCCGCGCGAATGTTCGATAAGGACCGGCCGGCATCTCCTCCTGGAAGACATCGGCCGCCGCCGCGCGGCGGAAAACCCCACGAAGCAGTATTCCCCGACTTTCCAGGCTTTTGGTGAAGGATTTGCTAACACCTGCCGCATCCTCTGCGTAGAGGTCCGAATTTCGGGGAAAAACAAGGCGTAGCGGGATGAGGCTAAGAGCCCGGTTGGCGCGCGCGGCGGCCGTCGCGGGGAAAGCGGGCAGGGCCATATGCCGCCAAGGAAGGCATGTGTGGTGGATCTTATACGTCTTGTTTGGATTTTCCGGCGTAGGGTCCCGCTCGACCTTTCCTGGGGCGGATATAAGTCATCGTGGTCGTCACTTCTTGTATATCGGTTGTTAACCAAGATGTCTCGACTGCGATGAGTTTTATCTCAAATTGTTCGATTTAAGAAGTTGGCAATAGCTCGGTGTTAAGGTCAATTCAGGTTCCGATCGGCGGGAAAGAAATCCGACGAAACCGAACGAAACGATGTAAGTGGAGTTAGGAGCAAGTAGAATGAGCAAGATGTTTGCGCGTTTCCTGAAAGACGAAGACGGCGCTACCGCGATTGAATATGGTCTGATCGCTGCCCTCATCGCCGTTGCCATCATTGGTGCTGCCACCACCCTTGGTAGCAGCCTGAGCACCACGTTTGGCAAGGTGTCGAGCGCGCTGAGCGGTGCGACCAGCGGTAGCTAAGCCTGACGCAGGGTTCCGGGCGCGCCGCCGCGCTGCCAGAGGCGTTGCCCACCCGGAGCCGATTCATCCCGCACGATCGGGTTCCGGTCGCTTCCGCCTCAGGCGGAGCGGCCGGCCTGTTCCCGACGAGATGCGGCTAGAAGACGGCGGGTGCCCGGCGGGCGCCCGCCGTCTTCACGTTCCTGAAGGCGTTTTCGCGTGACATGGGGCAAGGACCGGACGTTTACCTCGTTTTCACGGCTCGGCGCATAGACTGCGCACAAGTGACGGAGTGCCGCAGACGATGATGCCACATCTTGATATCCTTGACACAATCCTGCTCGCCGCGTTTCCGGTCGCCATGGTCGCGGCCGGCGTGTCGGATCTCATGACGATGCGGATCTCGAACCGGATTTCCGTCGGCCTCATTGTTGTCTTCGCGGCTTTCGCGGCCTGGATTGGCCTCGACTGGTCGACCGTCGGCATGCATGTCCTGACCGCGCTGGCGGTTCTGGCGCTTGGCTTTGCCGCCTTTTCCTTCGGCTGGATGGGCGGTGGCGACGCCAAGATGGCGACGGCGATCGCACTCTGGTTCGGTCCTTTCCATACGGCGCAGTTTCTGCTGGTGTCTTCCGTTTTCGGCGGTGTTCTGACCCTCCTGCTCCTCGGTGCCCGGAACATGCCGCTGCCGCAGCAGACCGCATCCTCGTTCCCGTGGATCGCACGTCTCCATGATGCCAAGGCCGGCATTCCCTATGGCATCGCACTCGCGGCCGGAGCACTGATCATCTATCCCGATACGCTCTGGCTTGCCGCGGCGATGCGCTAACGTGCAGGATCGGCGTGTACACGGGCATCGCGACAACTTTTGGTTAACTCGAAATCTTCATACGCAATTAACTATAATTTGAGGATTGCCACCGAAAATGCCGCAAGGACGGGCGGAGTGTACCGCTCGAAGTCGGTTGGATTGGTGGTATGAGAAGTAAGCGTCTTATCCTGGTCGTGGTTGCCGTTGGCGCGGGCCTGCTCGCCGCCTTCCTGATGGTCAACGCAGTCAGCCGGAAGCCCGCCGCTCCGAAAGTCATCCAGAGAGTCGAACAGATTCCCTCGAAGGAGGTGCTCGTCGCCGCCGTCGACGTGCCAATCGGAAAGATGGTGTCCGAGCGCGAGCTGACGTGGGAGAAATGGCCCGATAGCGGCATCTCCAAAGGCTATATCACGCGCTCCGCGCGGCCGAAGGCCATCGAGGAACTGAGCGGCACGATCGCCCGCTCGCCGTTCCTCTCCGGCGAGCCGATCAAGGAGCGCAAGCTGATCCGCTCCGATCGCGGCTTCATGTCGGCAATCCTGCCCAAGGGCCAGCGCGCCATCGCGGTTCAGGTCTCCGCCCTCAACACCGCCGGCGGTTTCGTCCTGCCCAACGACCGGGTCGACGTCATCCTTACCCGCCAGCGCAACGGCGGGGGGAACCGCCAGGACTGGTACAGTGAGACCATCCTGGAGAACGTGCGCGTTCTCGCCATCGACCAGACGATCGAGGACCGTGAGGGCGAAAAGGCCGTCGTCGGACGCGAGACCGCGACCCTGGAGCTGGGTCCGCGTGAGGCGGAAATCATCGCGCAGTCGCAACAGCTTGGCAGCATTTCCCTGGCGCTGCGCTCGATCGCCGACTCGCAGCCCGGATCCGAGGCGACCGTCAAGCAAAAGCGCAAGAGCGGCGTCAGCTACGTGAAGTATGGCGTTCAGACGCAGTCGAGCACCTCGCAGTGACGGTGTCGGGCAAGGTGGAAAGTCGGCTGAGGAGTAGGTGTAAAATGAGCCTATGGGTGAAACACATAGCGACGGCCCTGGCCCTGGTTTGCGGACTGGCGACGCTCGGTAGCGGTGCGGAACCGGCTTACGCCGGCAAGGATTATCCCAAGCTTCTGAGGGTGCCGGCCGGTGGCATGCAGGGCATGCGCCCTCTCAAGGTCGGCCTCAACAAATCCGTGGTCATCGAACTGGGTAGCGATGTCGCCGACGTCCTTGTCTCCAACCCGGCGGTTGCCGACGCGGTGGTGAGGTCGTCGCGCCGCGTCTATATCCTCGGTGTCGCGGCCGGCCAGGCGAACGTCTTCCTCTTCGCCAAGGGCGGCCACCAGATCGCCAGCTACGAGTTGTCCGTCGAGCCGGACACCGGCGACCTGCAGCGCGCCTTCAATCGTCTCCTGCCGGGCACCGCGGTCAGCGCCGAGGCAGTCAACGGCAGCATCGTCCTTTCCGGCGTCGTCAACACGCCGCTGGAGGCCAAGCAGGCAGCAGATATCGCAGCGAAGTTCGCCGGCGGCGATGCCAAGAACGTCGTTTCCATGATCCGTGTGAAGGGCGAGGAGCAGGTTTACCTCAAGGTGACCATCGCCGAAGTCCAGCGCTCCATCGTCAAGCAGCTCGGTGTCGATCTCTCCGCCATGGGATCGATTGGTCACATGACGGTCGAGGCCCTGTCGGAGAACGCCTTCGGCGTCGCCGGCTCGGCGATTTCCGACAGCGCCCTCTCCGGCACCTATACCAACGGCAGCACCAAGATTTCCGGCACCATCCGCGCCTTGCAGGAAGACGGCGTGATCCGCACGCTCGCCGAACCGACCCTGACGGCCGTCTCCGGAGAAAGCGCCAGCTTCCTCGTCGGCGGCGAGTTCCCGGTGCCCGTCGGCCGCGATGAGGACGGCAATTTGACCGTCGAGTTCAAGAAATACGGCATCAGCCTCGGCTTCACCCCGGTCGTCCTGTCGAGCGGGCGCATCTCCACCCGCATCAAGACGGAGATGAGCGAGCTGACCACAGACGGCGCGGTGACGCTGAGCGGCGGCGGCACCGGCAACACACTGTCGATACCGGGCCTCAGGGTCCGCCGCGCCGATACCACGGTGGAACTTCCCTCCGGCGGCACTCTGGTGATGGCCGGCCTCATCAAGGACGACGTCCGCCAGTCGATCAACGGCATTCCGGGGCTTTTGAACCTTCCCGTGCTCGGCGCGCTCTTCAAGAGCCGCGACTATCAGCGCAGCCAGAGCGAGTTCGTCGTTTTCGTCACGCCCTATCTCGTCGATCCGGCGAAAACGTCGGCCATCCGCCGTCCCGACCAGAACCTGTCGGCGCCGTCGGATGCCGCCGGCATCTTCCTCAACCGTCTCAACCGCATGTACCGCGTCAACGGGGAAGTGACCGGCCCGGGCGACTATCAGGGTCACATCGGCTTCATTTACGAGTAGCGATGCCCGCTGGCATCCGGAGGTCATTAATGACGAGTTCCACCAAGGTAAGGCAGTCGCGTGCCCACGCTCTCCGGTCTCCCCGCGCTTGCCGGTCAGCCCATGTGTTCCGGTCGGTTGGCGCCGCCGCCGCTGTCCTGACAGCGTTGTCGTTGGGAGCCTGCCGCAACGATCCGGTGATCACCGGATCGGTGCCGACCGATGGCTACAGGACGCGTCATCCCATCATTGTCACCGAGGCGCCGGAAAACCTCGACATTCCGGTCGGACCGCAGACGCGGGTGCTTGCCTCCGACCTCGCCGACGCCGTGCGCTCGTTCGCCGCGCGCGCAAAGAAGCGCGGCGACGGCGGCATGGAGATCCAGGTGCCCAGTGGCGCCAGCAACGATACTTCCGCGATGTATGTTGCCCGTCAGATCCGCGCCGTTCTTATCCGCTCGGGCATCCGCTCGGAGATGATTCAGTCCTTCACCTATCGCGTCGATGTTCCCGATGTCGCGGCGCCGATCCGCCTGCAATACGTGGGGCTTCAGGCGAAGGTTCATCAATGCGGAATCTGGCGCGACAATCTCGCCGCCAAATTCGACAATCGCAGCTATTCCGAGTTCGGCTGCGCCACCCAGAGCAATCTCGCGGCGATGATCGCTAACCCCGCCGATCTCCTGTACCCGCGCGGTACCGGTCCGTCGGACGCCATGCGCCGCTCCACTGTTTTCGACAACTACCGCAAGGGTAAGAAGACGGCGAGCGACTATGGCGACGACAAGGGCGGAACCGTCTCCGATATTGGAGGTTGACGATGAGCGAGTACGAATTCGAAGCACCGCGTGATCAGATCGACGAAGCGACTGCCGCTCAGGCCGGCGATCCGTCCAGTCTGCGTCCGGTTCCGCGCATTTCGATCCAGGCATTCTGCGACTCGCCCGACGTGCAGCGCGTGATCGAGGCCGCCGCTGCCGACCGCCGTATGCTGAAGACTCATGTGAAGGTGCACATGGGCGGCATCAGCGCGGCCGCGAACTACTATCAGTCGGCGCCGACGCCGAACCTGATCATGGTCGAATCCCAGAAGCGGCGTGACGAGCTGCTCTACGAACTCGATCACCTCGCCGAGGTCTGTGACTCCGGCACCAAGGTCATCGTGATCGGGCACCTCAACGACATCGAGCTCTACCGCGACCTCATCCGCAATGGCGTCAGCGAATACCTCGTCGCGCCGCTGCAGCTCTTCGATGTCATCCGCACGATCGGCGACATCTACAACAATCCGGAGGCCGAGCCAGTCGGTCGGGTCGTTGCCGTCGTCGGCGCCAAGGGCGGCGTCGGGGCGTCCACGCTCGCCCACAACGTCTCGTGGTCGATTGCCCGGCAATTCGAGAGCGAAGTCGTCCTTGCCGACATGGATCTGCCGTTCGGGACCGCCGGTCTCGACTTCAATCAGGACCCGGTTCAGGGGATTTCCGAGGCTGTTCAGTCGCCCGACAGGCTCGACGAGGTCTATCTTGACCGGCTGCTGTCGAAATGCACCGAGCATCTGAGCCTTCTCGCCGCGCCGGCGACGCTAGACCGGCCCTATGACTTCGACGAAAAGGCCTTCGATCAGCTCATCGACGTGATGCGCACCGGAATTCCGGTCACGATCCTCGACGTGCCGCACATATGGTCGCGCTGGACGCAGAAGGTGCTCCACAGCGCCGACGAGATCGTCGTCGTTGCCGTGCCCGACCTCGCTAACCTGCGCAATGCCAAGAACATCGTCGACAATCTGCGAGCCGCCCGACCGAACGATGCTTCGCCGAAGTTCATCCTCAACCAGGTTGGCATGCCGAAGCGCCCGGAAATCAAGGGCGAGGAGTTCACGCGTGCCCTCGGCGTTGAGCCGGTGTGCGAGATTCCCTTCGACAGTGCACTCTTCGGCGTGGCGGCCAACGGCGGCCAGATGATCGGCGAGGTCGATCCCAAGAGCGCGATCGGCCAGCAGTTCGATCTCGTCGCGCAGATCGTCACCGGCCGCACCGAGGTGCGCCGTGCAAAGAAATCGGCGCTCGCCCCGCTGCTTGAGCGCCTGCGGGTCAAGAAGAGCGCGTAGCGAAACCAATCCAGGGAAAGGCAGGCAACATGTTCGGTAAGCGTGGAGCGCCCCAGCCCCAGGGTCAGCCGACCCGGGCTCCGGCCAATCGGGCGACGGAGACGCCGGCGGAGGCGCACAATGCCCCGGCGCCTCTCACGCCGACCACGCCGCTTGAGCCGAGCGTCGATCTGGACGACGTGTTTGCCGCGCCGGATACGGGCGAACCGGTGCGCGAGACGGCGACGCCGATCGAGTCGTCGGAGACCGCGCCCATCTCCCCCGAGCCGCTCGTCAGCTACAATCAGTCGACGCGGCCCCGGCAACGCTCGGAGAATTATTACGACGTCAAGACGTCGATTTTCTCCGCCCTCATCGACACCATCGACCTGTCGCAGCTCGCCAAGCTGGATATTGAATCTGCGCGTGAGGAAATCCGCGACGTCGTCAGCGAAATCATCGCGCTGAAGAATGTCGTCATGTCCATCGCCGAGCAGGAAGAGCTCCTTGAGGACATCGTCAACGACGTCCTCGGCTACGGTCCGCTGGAGCCGCTGCTTGCCCGCGACGACATCGCTGACATCATGGTCAACGGTGCCGACACCACCTACATCGAAGTCGAAGGCAAGGTGCTGGAGACGCCGATCCGGTTCCGCGACAACCAGCAACTGATGAACATCTGCCAGCGGATCGTCAGCCAGGTCGGCCGCCGCGTCGATGAATCGAGCCCGATCTGCGACGCCCGCCTGCCCGACGGGTCCCGCGTCAATGTCATCGCGCCCCCGTTGTCGATCGATGGTCCGGCACTCACCATTCGTAAGTTCAAGAAGGACAAGCTGACCCTCGATCAGCTCGTCAAGTTCGGCTCGGTTTCTCCGGAAGGATCGACGATCCTCCAGATCATCGGCCGCGTTCGCTGCAACACGATCATCTCCGGCGGTACCGGTTCGGGCAAGACGACGCTTCTCAACTGCCTGACGCGTTACATCGACGCCGACGAACGCATCATCACCTGTGAGGACTCCGCGGAGCTGCAGCTCCAGCAGCCACACGTGGTCCGCCTCGAGACCCGTCCGCCCAACCTCGAGGGCGAGGGCGAAGTTACGATGCGCGATCTCGTCAAGAACTGCCTGCGTATGCGGCCGGAACGGATCATCGTCGGCGAGGTGCGCGGGCCGGAGGTCTTCGACCTCCTCCAGGCCATGAACACCGGCCACGACGGCTCGATGGGTACGATCCACGCCAACAGCCCGCGCGAATGCCTTTCGCGTATGGAATCGATGATCGCCATGGGCGGGTATAACTTGCCGTCCCGCACGGTGCGCGAAATGATCGTGTCGTCGGTCGACGTGATCGTCCAGGCCGCCCGCCTGCGCGACGGGTCACGTCGCATCACCCACGTCACCGAGGTGGTCGGCATGGAAGGCGACGTGATCATCACCCAGGATCTCTTCATCTACGACATGGTGGGCGAGGACGTATCGGGAAAGATCATTGGACGCCACAAGTCGACCGGTATCGGCCGGCCGTATTTCTGGGATCGCGCGCGCTACTTCGGCGAGGAAAACCGCCTTGCCGCCGCCCTCGATGCCGCCAACGACGGCGATGTCTCGGGAGCCGTGTGATGGCATCGGGTAATGGGTAACGGACGATGTTCGGACTAGACATCACATTGCTGGCCGGTGCTCTCCTGTTGACTTTCAGCGTCGGCGCGATCGTCTTCGCCCTCCTCGGCCCGGCGCTGACCGGCGAGAACCGAGACCGCAAGCGTGTGGAGAAGGTGAGGGCGAGGCGCACCGTGGACGAGCCCGAAAAAACGGTCGGTCGCGGCCGCCGGCGCTCGGTTCAGGAAACCCTGAAAGAGATGGAAGCCCGCCAGAAGGCGAAGCAGAAGAAGAGGGCTTCGCCGTCGCTCTCCATGCGGCTCACCCAGGCCGGCCTCCACTGGTCGAAGACCAAGTTCTTCGTCATCAGCATCATCCTCAGCCTGGTCTTCGGATTTGCCGGCATACTCGCCGGCGCGCCGCCGCTCGTTGCCGGCGGCCTTGGCCTCGTGGGCCTTCTCGGCTTTCCCAACTGGCTCCTGAAGTTCCTGCGCACGCGCCGCCAGAAGGCCTTTCTCAACGAGTTCCCCAATGCCGTCGACGTCATTGTGCGTGGCGTCAAGGCCGGCCTTCCTCTCGGTGACTGCATGCGCATCGTTGCCCAGGAATCGAAGGAGCCGGTCCGCTCCGAATTCCGCAAAATTCTTGAAACCCAGCAGATGGGCGTGCCATTGAGCGAAGCGGTCGGCCGGATCTACGAGGGGATGCCGCTGCCGGAAGCGAACTTCTTTGCCATCGTCATCGCCATTCAGCAGCAGGCCGGCGGCTCGCTTTCCGAAGCGCTTGGCAATCTGTCGAAGGTGCTGCGCGACCGCAAGAAGCTGATGGGAAAGATTTCCGCGATGAGCCAGGAGGCAAAGGCCTCGGCGGCGATCATCGGTTCCCTGCCGCTGATCGTCATGCTCCTGGTGTTCTTTACCACGCCCGGCTACATCATGACGCTCTTCACCACCACGATCGGCAACATCATCCTGGGCGGTGCAGGGCTGTGGATGCTCGTCGGCATCATGATGATGCGCAAGATGATCAATTTCGACTTCTAGCGGCTGGCCGGGATCGTTCCGGCGGCCGGCGAACAGAAACGGGGACCGACGGTGCTTGCCAATCTCGCCGAACTGTTGACCAACAGTCAGTTCCTGCTGATGGTGGTGACCGTGATCGCGGTTGCGGCGACGGTCCTTACCGTTGCCCTGCCGCTTTTGGAGCGTGACGAATTCAATTCCCGCATGAAGACCGTCGCCGTGGAACGGGACAAGATCCGCGCCCGCGAACGCGTCCGCCTTCAGCAGCAGACTTCCGTGACGTTGCGGCCCCGTCCGAAGTCCTACATGCAGAAGCTCGTCGACCGCTTTAATCTGAAGAAGGCGCTGTCGGACGACGCGACGGCCAACCGTCTGAAGATGGCCGGTTACCGCGGCCAGGCTCCGATGGTGGCGTTTCTGTTCGCCCGCTTCGTCGCGCCGATCATCATGTTCGTGCTGGCGCTGTTCTACATGTTCGCGATCATGCCGGCGTCCCAGCCGGCGGGCCTGAAACTGTCCTTCGCCGTCCTCGTCGCGCTGGTCGGCTTCTACCTGCCGAACATCTTCATTTCCAACAAGATCCAGAAGCGCCAGCTGTCTATCCGACGGGCCTGGCCGGATGCGCTCGACCTGATGCTGATCTGCGTCGAATCCGGCATGTCGATTGAGGCGAGCTTTCGCAAGGTGTCGGAGGAAATCGGTTCGCAGTCGGTGCCGCTGGCCGAGGAACTGACGCTGGCGACCGCCGAGCTCTCCTATCTGGAAGATCGCCGCCAGGCCTATGAGAACATCGCAACGCGCACGGGGCTTGACGGCGTCAAGGCGGTTTCGACCGCGCTCATCCAGGCCGAGCGCTATGGTACCCCGCTTGCCCAGTCGCTTCGCGTCATGGCCGACGAGAACCGCGAGATGCGCATGTCGGAAGCGGAGAAGAAGGCTGCGGGCCTGCCGCCGAAGCTGACCGTGCCGATGATCGTGTTCTTCTTGCCGGTGCTCTTTGCCGTGATCATGGGACCGGCGATCATCCAGATCATGAGGATGTGAGTGAGGGGGGCGGAGAGTCCTTTTCACGCACGGTGCCTTATCCGTGCTTGCGGCGGGGGCTCTCCCGTGGGCGGCCCCATGCGCCGGGCGGTCCATTGCGCCCGGGCGGGCCCCATGCGTCGGGTGTCATTATCGCGCACGCTTGCCCCTCTGTTTGGAGGTCTGTAAGTGCGCGGCGCGGCTCGCCATCATCCGGCACAAGCGCCATGCCGGAGCTGATCCGGCATCGGTTATCGTTAGTGCCATAATGACGCTGTGCGTCTTGCCTTCCCGCGTGTGATCCGCGACGGATTTACCGCGGCCGGACGGGCAAATGGTCTCCGGCTAAAGGGTCAGGGATTTGGCTGGGGGGTGTGAGACGGCTTATGCAGCATCTCTAGCGGGCCGCGACTGCGGTCCGGTTGGGCCAGGCCGCAGTCGCGCAAAGGGTCAGCGAGCGAAAAAACCGATCAGCTACGGCTTTTTTTCTTGTCGGCGTCCTTGATTTCCTTCCAGCTGTTGCGCTGGGAAAGCATGCCGCGCAGGTAGGCGATATTGGCCTCCGCCTGGGCGGGTTCAAGCTCGTTGCGCGCCACCTGCTCCGCTTCCCTGAACTTGCCGGCAAGTCCGAGGATGAGTGCCAGGTTCTGGCGCACGCGGCTGTCGGCGCCGGGCTGGGCGGCGGCCTGACGCAACGTCACCTCTGCCCGGTCGAGGTCGCCTGTCAATGCATAGGACAGGCCGAGGTTGTTCAGGATCGTCGGCTCGTTCGGCACGATCTTCAGCGCTGCGTTATAATGCTTGCGTGCATCCGCGTTCTGGCCGATCTGGTCGAGGATAGCTCCCTCGGCCGAAAGCAGTCGCCAATCGGGCTGGGCATCGCTGTTGGTGGAGCGGATGACGCGGAGTGCCTCCTCGAAGCGTCCCTTGGAGGCCAGGGCCTTGCCGTAGGCGGCGGCGACTTCACGGTCGTCCCGGTGCTTGATCATTGTCTTGCGCAGGACCGCGACTGCCTGGTCGTTACGGTCGTTGAGGCGGAGCGCGGCGGCGTAGTTGAGTGATACTTCGCGGTCGTCGGGGTCGGACTGGTATTTCTCGCCCCAGTATTTGACCGCTTTCTGGATCTGCTCCTGCGAATAGCCGCCACGCTGCGAGATGGCGCTCGAATGCGAGCCGATGGACGACTTCTTGTTCGTGGCGCATCCGCCGAGCCCGAGCGCGAGAACGATCGGGGCGAGAAGGCCGACGAAGAGGCGGGAACGGGAGAGCGTAAGAATCGAGAAGTCGGACATGAGACACTCCGGCCGATAGGCAGGCGACGCGTCGGTCGCCACACACCGGGAGGCATTGCAGATGACTCCGGGCATTCACGTCGCCGATCACCCCCGCGCCTCCGGCGCGATCAGGAAATCCGCAAGCTGACCGACGCGCCGTTTTCCCCTGGAGGTTTCGTGCGTCGGGGTCAGTCAGAAAAGCAATAGACTGTTAACCCTAATAGTTGGTTAAGACCTGCGGCCGGCCGGAATAGCCGGGCGATCCGCACGCAGAGAGCGGACGCATCCGCTGTCGCGCCGAAGACGGACGGTCTTAAGGGGGGAAAACGGCGCGGCTCAGGCCTCGCGCGCGGAGGGCAGGTTCACGATCGTCGCCTCGGTCGGCTCTGGCCTGTCGTTCGCCGCGCTCGTCCGTCCGCCGGCAGCGTCGTTGCTGGCGTGGGCGGCGACGAAGCTCTGCAACTCGTCCTCGGGCATCGGCTTGGAGAAGTAGAAGCCCTGCATCAGCCGGCAGCCGAGATTGCGCAGGATCAGCACCTGGCTGACCGATTCCACGCCTTCCACGACACATTCGCAGCCGACGTTATGGGCGAGGTCGAGCAGCGATTTGACGATGTCGCGGCTGATCGGATTGGTCTCGATGTCGAGGATGAAGCTGCGATCGACCTTGACCATGTCCGGCGACAGCCGGTGGAGGTAGCTGAGGCTGGAATAGCCGGTGCCGAAATCGTCGAGCGCGATCTGGGCACCGAGCGAGGTCAGCATGCGCAGATTCGTCTGCGCGGCGGAAAAGTCGCGCATCATGGACGTTTCGGTAATCTCCACCTCCAGCCGGTGCGCATCGAAGTCGGAGCGGGCGAGGATGCCACAAAGCCGCTCCATCACTGGTCGCGAAGCGACATCGCGGGCCGACAGATTGAAGGAAAGGCGGATGTCGTCGGGCCATGTCGTGGCGGCGGCGAGCGCCTTGCTGAACAGAACCTCGGTAAGCCGGTGGATGATGCCGCTGCGTTCCGCCACGTCGATGAAGACATCGGGACGGATTGGCCCGAGCCGGCTGCTGTCCCAGCGCGCCAACGCCTCGAAGCCGAGGATTCGCTGATTGTCGGAATCGATCATCGGCTGGAAATGCACCGTGATCTCCTCTTCCCAGCGCGAGGAATGCAGCTCGTGCTTGATCTGGCTGAGCGTCGTCAGGTCGCGTGCATGCTCGGTGGAGAACAGGACCGCCCGTCCGCGCCGGTGCTGCTTGGCGTGATAGAGGACATAGTCGGCGCGTTCGAAGAGCGTCTGCGCGTGCTGGCCGGCCTCGGGAAAGGTGGCGACGCCCATCGATCCCGCGACCTCCACGGAGATATCGGGAAAGACGATCGGCTGGGAGAGCATCTGGCAGATGTCTTCGGCGATCGACTGAAGCGCCTCTTTATCCCGCTCGCCCTCGATGATGATGCCGAATTCGTCGCCGCCGAGCCGCGCCACGAACATGTTGGGGCCCATCGCCCGGCTGAGCCGGCTCGATGAGACCTGAAGCACCTTGTCGCCGGTCAGGTGGCCGAAGGCATCGTTGATCGGTTTGAAGCCGTCGAGATCGGCAATCGCCACGGCGAGCGCCGTACCGTCGCGTTTGGCGTGATCGAGCCGCTTCTGCAGTTCTGCAAAGAATGAGCGACGATTCGGGATGCCGGCGAGACTGTCCATGTTGGCGAGCCGGAGATTCTCGTCGCTGAGTTCCTGGGTCTGCGCCTGGCGGTCCGTCAATTCGTTCTGGGTATGGATCAGATCGGCAAAATCGCGCGCATGGGTGATGAGGGTTATCACCATCGCCACGACCACGAGAATAAGGTCGATCGCCATGGCGACGAAGACCTGATTTCCCGTCGTAGCAAAGAAAACCGTGAACGGAATCATGGTGATCGCGGTGAGTGTCAACGCGGCCGCGCGCATGTGCGTCAGGCAGAAGATGCAGCTGATGACGGTGGTGGCGATGAAGAAGGCGACGTGGCTTTTATGGTAGGCGTCGCCATAGGGGTAGAGCGACAGCGCCCAGGTGACGAAGCTGGCGCCGAGGACGACGACGAGAAATAACGTGAATCTGAGTCTGCGCAGTGCCTGATCGGAGCTGACGCGGACCGAGCTGGGGCGCCACCAAACCAGAAGCCGGACGATGGAGATGCAGAACAGGATGCCGGGAATGATCAATGTCAGGCCGACCGGCGCCACGTACCAGTGGGTCCACGAGAGCGCCATCATGTTTGCCAGCAAGACAAAATAAAGAAGCGGAATCTGCTTCGAGAAGGTACGAAACTGCGCGAGCGCAAGATCCGTATCGCTTTCCTGCTTGCGCAGTAGAGACTGAATCACAGAAATCATTCCGTATAACCGTGTCCGCGCGCCAAACCTGAGAAATTCCGAAACAAAAATACGAAGAAGCTCATAACATTACGTTTACGGGGCTATTCGGAAAGCGGGAGCTTGATGCGCGTTGCGTGCCGGGCCGGCTGCGTCTACGATCTCGATCCGAAAATGACGTGCCGGAGCGCGGCGGCCGTCGCGTGATCCCGACCAAGAGGCGAGTGTTTCCGTGTCTGAATTGCTGCTTCCCGCTGATACTTCCGAAGATGCCTTGCCGGTGTTTTGTGTTTCTGCGCCCGGATTGGAGGCCTGGCTTGGCGCCGCGCCGGAGGCGGTGCGGTCGTGGGTGACGATCAACGACTTCAAGGCCGAGGCGGGATCGAACCTGGCACTGCCGACCGACACAGGGGTCCTCGGCGGCTATCTCTTTGGCCTCGGGGCCTCGCACGACACCTGCCCGCCGTTCCTGCTTGGCCGGCTGGCGACTGATCTGCCCGCCGGCACCTACGCGCTGGAGGGTGAGGAAGTGGACGGCGGCCGCGCCGCGCTCGGATTCCTCCTCGCCTCCTATCGTTTCGACCGCTACAGGAAGGCGTCGGGAAAGACTGTTCGTCTGGTAACCCCGGGTTACGTCGATCGCGACGAGGTCATCCGCATCGCCCGCGGCGTCTGCCTTGCGCGCGACCTCATCAATACACCCGCCAACGATCTCGGTCCGGCCGAACTCGCCGACGAAGCGATCGACCTCGTCGTTTCCTACGGCGGCACCGCGACCGTCACCGTCGGCGAGGATCTCCTCGCCGAGAACCTGCCGATGATCCATGCCGTCGGCAAGGCCTCGCCCCGCAAGCCGCGGCTGATCGATCTGCGCTGGGGTGATCCGGCGAACCCGCGTGTGACGCTCGTCGGCAAGGGCGTGTGCTTCGACACTGGCGGGCTCGATCTGAAACCCGGCTCGGCGATGGCGCTGATGAAGAAGGACATGGGCGGTGCGGCGAACGCCCTCGGCCTCGCCCAGATGATCATGGACGCCGATCTGCCGGTTGCGCTTCGCGTCCTCGTTCCCGCCGTGGAGAATTCCGTTGCCGGCAACGCCTTCCGCCCGGGCGATGTCCTGCCGAGCCGCAAGGGGATCTCGGTGGAGATCGGCAACACCGATGCCGAGGGGCGTCTCGTCCTTGCCGATGCGCTGGCGCTTGGCGACGAGGAGCATCCCGATCTGATGATCGACCTCGCCACCCTGACGGGCGCGGCACGGGTCGCGCTCGGTCCCGATATTCCGCCCTTCTACACCGATGACGACGCGTTCGCCGATGCGGTGCACAAGGCGGGCGCCGCGCTCGCCGATCCGGTCTGGCGCATGCCGCTTTGGAAGCCCTATCTGAAGCTAATGGAGTCGAAGGTCGCCGAGATCAACCATATCTCGTCCGGGCCGTTCGCGGGCTCCATCACGGCGGCACTCTTTCTGTCGAAATTCGTCGAAAGCGCGCGGAGTTGGGCCCATTTCGATATCTATGGCTGGACGCCGAAGCCACAGCCCGGCCGGCCCGAAGGCGGCGAGGGCCAGGCGATCCGCGCGCTCTACGCCGTCATCAAGGATCGTTACGGCAAGCGCTGAGCGTCATGGGGAGGAAGGGGCGACCGTCGCGCCGTCCCGACCGGTGCGGATGACGGATGCGAATGCCGCCGAATGCATGAAAGACGGGGATGGCGGTGGAAATGCGCCCGGCGCAGGCGCTCAAGCTCCTGCATGACGTGAACCTCTCGCTGGTGCGCGAGGGCGGCGAGGATCTGAGTGCAAGACAACTGACGATCCTCTTGCGGGTCTACCTGGAGGCGCCGCCGCACACCGTGCGCGGACTGGCGCGGACACTCGGTGTGACGAAACCCGCGATCACCCGCGCGCTCGATACCATGGGCCGGATGAAACTTCTGTCGCGTCGGCGCGACGAGGCCGACCGCCGCAACGTGGTCATCCAGCGCACGCTTGAAGGCGCGCTTTATGTGGAACGGCTCGGCGACCTCGTCGTCTCGAAAGCCGGGGAGTTGCCGCGATGAAGGATCTTGACCGCCGGCTCGTGCCCGCAAGGCCGGATCTCGCCGCCGAACACCTGAAGGGCGAGGTCTCGGCCGACCGCTTTGCCGCTGGCGCCGTGCACCGCGTGGTGGCGAGCGCCGTGCCGCTTCGCCCCGCGCCCGATCCGGCGCGTTCCATCGACACCGAACTCCTCTTCGGGGAAGGCTTTGTCGTCTATGAGACAGTGGCGGGCTGGGCCTGGGGCCAGGCGGTCACCGACGACTATGTCGGCTATCTCTCCGCCGGCGCGCTGTCGGGTGGGGATCGCGGCCCGGTCCCGACCCATCGCGTCGCCGCGCTCAGGACCTACCGCTATCCCGAACCGGAACTGAAGCGGCCGCCGCTAGGGCTATTGTCGATGGGCGCGCTCGTCTCTGTCGTCGACGAGAAGATTGTGCGAGACCTCGCCTATGCGGTGCTCACCGATGGCAGCGCCGTCGTCGCAAGGCATCTCGTTCCGCTGGAGCATTCGGCCCCGGACTGGGTTGCGGTCGCAGAGCGTTTTGTCGGCACGCCCTACCTTTGGGGTGGCCGCACGAGTCTCGGGCTCGACTGTTCGGCGTTGGTGCAGGTGGCCGCCGAGGCCGGTGGCTTGAAACTGCCGCGCGATTCCGACATGCAGGAGGCGGCTGCCGGCGAGGCGCTCGATATCGCCGCCGGCCTGCCGGTGCTGAAACGCGGCGACCTCGTCTTCTGGGCCGGCCATGTCGGCATCATGCTCGATGCCGACCGGCTGCTTCATGCCAACGGCTTCCACATGGCCGTCGCCATCGAGCCGTTCGCCGGTGCCCGCGCGCGCATGGAAAAGGCCGGACTTGCCGTCACCGCCGTGCGGCGTCTGCCCTGAGTACTCACAATGCCCTGAGCGGTCACAATGCCCTGAGCGGTCACAATGCCCTGAGCGGTCACAATGCCCAGAGCGGTCTCAGGCCGCTTGCCGCCGGATCCTGGTTCCTCAGGCCTTCTTGGACGTATCGCTGACGAGCTTCAGGACTTCCACGAGTTTCTCGTTGCGCTGTGCTCTAAGGTCCGACCAATCGGGCAGATCCTTGACGCCCTCTATGAGCTTTTCCTTCATCGACGGCGTCATTTCCTTGAAATCGGCGAGGTCTTGCCACCAGCTCTCCACCGCACCACCGAGCTTGTCGAGGAACTCCGCGATGCCCCCCGGCCCGCCGCCCAGGTGGAAGGTCGCCGTTGGTCCCAGAAGCGCCCAGCGGATGCCCGGTCCGGTGGAAACGGCAAGGTCGACGTCCTCGACGGAGGCGACGCCCTCGTTGATGAGGTTGATCGCCTCGCGCCAGATGGCGGCCTGCAGCCGGTTCGCCACGTGGCCCGGCACCGAGCGGGTCAGGTGGATCGGCGCCTTGCCGATGCTCCTGTAGAACTCCATCGTCCATTGGAGCGCCTCGGCCGAGGTCTTGTCATCGGCGACGACCTCGACGAGCGGAATGAGGTGTGGCGGGTTGAACGGATGGCCGATGAGGACGCGGCCGGGATGGGCCAGTCCCTCGCGAAGTGCGTCGAGGGTGAGGCCAGAGGTGGAGGAGGCGATCACCTTGCCGGGCGCGAGAACGCCGTCGATCTCGGCCAGCAGCGGCCCCTTGAGGGCGGTGTTTTCCGGCCCGCTTTCCTGCACGAAATCGGCGTCCGTCGCCGCTTCGGCGGCGGAGGATGAAAAAGAGAGCCTGTCCTTCGGCAGCGGTCCGGTGGCGACGCCGAGTTCGGTCAGCGACGGCCAGGCGCTCTCGACGAAGGCGAGAATCTTGTCATGGGCATCGGGAACAGGATCGTAGACCGCGACGGAAAATCCCCTGGCGAGAAACAGCGTCGCCCAGGATGCGCCGATGGTGCCGGCGCCGATGATAGCGATGCGGGAAACGGATTGCGTGGTCATTGACGGCTTTCCTCCTGTTGGCCGGCGGGGCGCAGAGCCGGTGCACCGGCAAATTCCCGGACGTCGGCTGCGTGCGCGGCGGGGAACATGCTAGATCGCCGGGCCGAAAAGGGGACACGTCTTTTCGGACAATCCGGAGATCGCGAGGCGCGAGAGGCGCGCCTTCGCAAGAGCCAATGATCAGGGCCGTGGACGAGGTACCCGGGAGAGATGAAACGAAAGACGGGCAATTGGGCGCCGTCCTTCTTCCATATGGGGCCGGGCAATGGGGAAATGAAGCGATGGGGAATACGAAAAAAAGGCGGCGGGATCGTCTCCCGCCGCCTTCCTGTCCCTGCTTCGGGCGGGCAACGCCCGTTACTTCCGCGAGAGCTGGTTGACGTCGCGCACCGCGCCGCGCGCGGCCGATGTCGTCAGCGCCGCATAGGCCTTGAGCGCGCCCGAGACCTGACGCTTTCTCGGCTTTGCCGGCTGCCAGGCATCGGCACCCTTCGCTTCCATCTTCTCGCGGCGCGCGGCAAGCTCCTCGTCGCTCACCTCCACCCGGATGATGCGGTTGGGAATGTCGATGAAGATCGTGTCGCCGTGTTCGACAAGGCCGATCGCGCCGCCTTCGGCTGCTTCCGGCGAGGCGTGGCCGATGGAGAGGCCGGAGGTGCCGCCGGAGAAGCGGCCGTCGGTGACGAGCGCGCAGGCCTTTCCGAGCCCCTTCGACTTCAGGTAGCTCGTCGGATAGAGCATTTCCTGCATGCCCGGACCGCCCTTCGGCCCCTCGTAGCGGATCAGCACCACGTCGCCGGCCTTCACCTTGCCGGTGAGGATGTCGCTGACCGCCTGGTCCTGGCTTTCGCAGATATAGGCCGGGCCGGAGAAGGTCAGGATCGAGGCATCGACACCGGCGGTCTTCACGATGCAGCCCTCGAGCGCGATGTTGCCGTAGAGGACGGCAAGTCCGCCGTCCTTGGAAAAGGCATGCTCAGCGTCGCGGATGACGCCCGCCTCACGGTCGAGGTCGACGCCTTCGGCGTAGCGCTCGCCCTGCGAGAAAGCGGTCTGACTCGGCACGCCGCCGGGCGCAGCGGCATAGAATTCATGCACCGCATTGCTCGAGGTTCGCCTGACGTCCCAGCGCTCCAGCGCATCCTTCATTGTCGCCGCATGGACCGTCGGACGATCGGTGTTGATGAGACCGGCGCGATCCAGCTCACCGAGGATGCCGAGAACGCCGCCGGCGCGGTGGATGTCCTCCATGTGCACGTCCGGCACCGAGGGCGCCACCTTGCACAGCACCGGCACCTTGCGCGACAGCGCGTCGATGTCGGCCATGGTGAAATCGATCTCGCCTTCCTGCGCGGCGGCGAGGAGGTGAAGCACCGTGTTGGTCGACCCGCCCATGGCGATGTCGAGTGTCATGGCATTGGCAAAGGAGTCGAAAGCCGCCACGGAACGCGGCAGGACGCTGTCGTCATCCTGCTCGTAGTAGCGCCGGGCAAGGTCGACGATCAGGTGGCCGGCTTCGACGAAGAGGCGCCTGCGGTCGGCGTGGGTGGCGAGCATGGAGCCGTTGCCCGGCAGCGACAGGCCGAGCGCTTCGGTCAGGCAGTTCATGGAGTTCGCCGTGAACATGCCCGAGCACGAGCCGCAGGTCGGACACGCCGACCGTTCGATCGCGGCGACATCGCTGTCGGAATTGCGGTCGTCGGCGGCCGCCACCATGGCGTCGATGAGGTCGAGCGCCTGGACCCGCCCGTCCTCGCGCACCACCTTGCCGGCCTCCATCGGCCCGCCGGAGACGAAGACGACGGGGATGTTGAGGCGCATCGCCGCCATCAGCATGCCCGGCGTGATCTTGTCGCAATTGGAGATGCACACCATCGCGTCGGCGCAATGGGCGTTGACCATGTATTCCACGCTGTCGGCAATGATCTCGCGCGAGGGTAGCGAGTAGAGCATGCCGTCATGTCCCATGGCGATGCCGTCGTCGACCGCGATGGTGTTGAATTCCTTTGCCACGCCGCCTGCCTTGCTGACCTCCTCGGCGACCAGCTGGCCGAGATCCTTCAGGTGAACATGGCCGGGCACGAACTGGGTGAAGGAATTGGCGATCGCGATGATCGGTTTGCCGAAATCCTCGTCCTGCATGCCGGTGGCGCGCCACAGGCCGCGCGCTCCGGCCATGTTGCGGCCGTGGGTCGACGTTCGCGAGCGATAGGGGGGCATTGGTCAAACCTCGTTAGTCGTTATGTCCTTGGCGTTTCCGATGCCGGTCCCGCGTGTGTCAAGCTTCTTGGGGGACAGGGTGCGGCATTTTTGTCTTTTTGTCAGGTTCGCGCGCCGAACGAAAGTCCGGAATGCGCAAGGCAGTATGGCGTGGTCGTCAGAACCGGCGCCGAAAGGGACAGTCGGCGGGGCTTAGTAGCCGGCCTTGCGGTCGACGACATTGCGGAGCGGTTCGCCCCGCTCGAAGGCCTCGATCTGGTCGAGAACATAGGCGGAAAGCCGCGCCGAGTCGCTGTCGGCGGCGTTGTGCGGGGTGATGATGACCCGCTCGTGCGCCCACAGGGGATGCTCCGGTGGCAGCGGCTCGGTGGAGAAGACGTCGAGGCTCGCGGCATCGAGCGTGCCATCATCGAGTGCGGCGAGAATGGCGTCCTCGCGCTGTGTCTTGCCGCGCCCGGCGTTGATGAGCACCGGGCCGGGCAGCGCGCCGTCGCGGGCAAGACCAGCAAGGAGCCGCGTGTCGATGAGCCCTTCCGTCTCCGGCGTCAGCGGCAACAGCGAGACGAGAATGTCGGTGCGAGCGAGGAACGGCGCGAGGCCTTTGTCGCCATGGAAGGTGGCAACGCCCTCAATCGCCTTCGGCGACCGGCTCCAGCCGGCGACGTCGAAACCGAGGCGGACAAGGGTGAGGGCGGCTTCCGATCCGAGCGCGCCGAGCCCCATGATGCCGACGCGCACCTCGCTGGCGACCGGCTGGGCGATTCTCGCCCATTCGCCGCGCCGCTGCGCCGCCGAAAGACGCAGCTGCTGGCGGTGGTGGAAGAGTACGTGGAAGACGACGTATTCGATCATCCTTGCCGTCAGGTCCGGATCGACGACCCTGACGATCGGCACGTCGGGAAGGTCCGGGTCGGAGAGGATGTGATCGACGCCTGCGCCGAGCGAGAAGATGACCTTCAGGTTGGTGAGGCCGTCGTAAATGCCCTTCGGCGTCTTCCAGGCGAGCACGTACTCGACGCTCTCGGGCTGCTCCGCGAAGGGACCCGACTGCAGCACGCGTTCGGGTGAGCGTGCGCGGAAATGGTCCATCCAGGCGTCCACGTCCCAGTTCGTGATGGCGAAGAGAAGGCTCATGGGCGCAAGTCCTTATGAAGGCGAGAGAAAGGATAAGGAAAGGGCGGATGCCCGCAAAGGGCAAGGGGGGAGATGCGGTCCGGGCGCTATTCGGCCGCGTTGCCCTGGCCGGCGGTGCGAAGATGCGGTGGATCGTCGAAGCGCAATCGGGCCTGATCGTTCGGCCTTCCGCCTTCGGTCCGGCCAGGGGATGTTTCCGAAAAGATTTCAGGGGATATTTCGGAGGCTGTGTCGGCATCGGCGCCGTCCGAAAGGTCGCCGCCCTTCGTCTCGCCGAGCTCCATCGTCTCGATCCGTCCGCCACGCCGGGCGATCTTTCCGGTGGAGACGAGGACCTGCTCGATGTCGCGGTTCGCCTGGCCGAAATGCTTCTGGAGATTGAGTACCCGCTCGTTGAGGCGCGTCACGTCGCCGACGAGCGCGGTCACCTCGCGCTGGATCACATGTGCTTCCTCGCGCATCCGCTGGTCACGCAGCACGGTCTGGATGACCTGGATCGACAGCATCAGCAGCGACGGCGAAACGATGACCACGCGGGCGCGGCCGGCGCGCTGGAGGAGATCTGGGAAATGCTCGTGGAGGTCGGCGAAAAGGGCCTCCGAGGGCACGAAGAGGAGGGCGGTGTCTTGCGTCTCCTCGGCGACTAGATAGCGCTCGGCAATGTCCTGGATGTGCCTGGAGACGTCGCGGCGCACCTGCGCCTCCGCCGCCTTCAGCGCCTCGGGCGAGGCCGCGTCGTGCATCCGGGTGAAGGCTTCGAGCGGGAACTTGGCGTCGACGGCGAGTCCCGGCGCGCCATTCGGCATGTGGACGAGGCAGTCCGGCCGCGTGCCGTTCGACAGCGTCGCCTGGAAGCTGTAGCTGGACGCCGGCAGCGCATCGGCGATGATCGCCTCCATCCGCCCCTGGCCGAAAGCGCCACGCGCCTGCTTGTTGGCGAGAATCTGGGTAAGGCCCGTCACCTGCCCGGAGAGGTCGGAAATCGTCGATTGCGCCCGGTCGATGACGGCGAGCCGCTCGTGCAGCTTCTTCAGATTGTCGTGGGTGTCGCGGGTCTGGTCTGCCATGGAGCGGCCGATGCGGTGGCCCATCCCGTCGAGCCGGTCGATCAGCGCCTTGCCGAGATCCGACTGCCGGCTGCCGAAGACTTCGGCCATCGTCTGCATGCGGCCGGTCATCTCCGCCTGGGTCCGCATCAGCGCCTCGATATGCGTCTCCAGGTCGCGTGCCCGTGCCGTCGCGCGCGCCTCCGCAACCTCCCGCCGTCTTGCCGTGCGCCAGGCCCCGGCGAGAAAAAGGAGGAAAAGCACCGCCGCACCGGCAATCAGCGCCGCCGAAACCGTGACCGGCTCGGCGCCGAGGTGAAAGAGGATCCTATCCATGAAACAAACATAGAACGATTCGTCGCTAATGCGCGACAAAGCTTGCCGAGTCGCGCTGTCATATGGCGTGCTTCCGAAGCCGTGATCGCGATTCATTGACGGGAACGCGCCGGTTGCTTATCTGAGGGATATGGCAAAGCTTGAGATCATTACGGTTCCCGATCCGCGCCTGCGCGAGGTGTGCAAGCCGGTGGAGCGTGTGGACGATGAAGTCCGCACGCTGATGGACGACATGTTGGAGACGATGTACGCCGCGCCTGGTATCGGGCTTGCCGCGATCCAGGTCGCGGTGGCGAAGCGCGTCATCGTCATCGACGTCGCGCGCGAGGACGAGGAGCCGCAGCCCTTGCAACTCGCCAACCCGGAGGTGATCTGGACCTCCGAGGAACACAAGGTCTACCAGGAGGGGTGCCTGTCGGTGCCCGACTATTACGATGACGTGGAACGGCCGTCGAGCGTGCGCGTGCGTTATCTCGACTACAACAACGAGACGCAGGAAATCGAAGCTGACGGCCTGCTCGCGGTCTGCCTGCAGCACGAGATCGACCATCTGGATGGCGCGCTCTTCATCGACTACCTGTCGAAGCTGAAGCGTGATCGCGTCGTCAAGAAGTTTCAGAAACAGTTTCGCCTCAACCAGAAGACGACAGCCCGGCGCGGCGCGGCCTGATGTGACAGGCGTCGGCCGGGGCCGTTGTGGGCGGCTGGCCGATCAGCATCGGCGCGGCGTGCGACAAGCGCTGTGCGCCACCCGGGTGCCGCCCTCCGAGCTGTCCGGCGAATGCCTGACCGTTCAACGCCTGACCGTTCAACACCCGACCGTTCGTTCCTCGATTTTTCGACATTTGTTCTTTCGATATCACAAGGCCGCCCGCCATGTCCCTTCGAGTCGTTTTCCTGGGCACGCCCGATTTCGCCGTGCCGACGCTGTCCGAGATCGTCGGCCAGGGCCATGAGGTCGTTGCCGTCTACACCCAGCCCCCCCGCCCCGCCGGCCGTGGCTACGATCTTCGCCAGTCGCCGGTTCACCAGAAGGCGGAAAAGCTCGGCATCCCGGTCTATTACCCCAAGACGCTGAGGTCGGAGAGCGAGCTCCTCAATTTCACCAGCCATGAGGCCGATGTCGCCGTCGTCGTCGCCTACGGGCTCCTGCTGCCGCGTCCGATCCTCGATGCGCCGGCGAACGGCTGTCTCAACCTCCACGCCTCGCTCCTGCCGCGCTGGCGCGGCGCTGCGCCCATCAGTCGCGCGATCATGGCCGGCGACACCGAGACCGGCGTCATGGTCATGCGCATGGAGGAGGGGCTCGACACCGGCCCGGTCTGCGCCGGCGAACGGCTCGCCATCGGCCCCGACATGACCGCCGGCGAGTTGCACGACCGGCTCGCTCCGCTCGGCGCCGACCTGATGGTTCGCGCGCTCGCCGCGCTCGAACGTGGGTCGCTGAGCGAGACGCCGCAGCCGGACGAGGGCGCGACCTACGCCAGGAAGATCGAGAAGGCCGAGACCCACATCGACTGGACCGGGAGCGCGGCCGATGTTCATAACCACATCCGCGGCCTCAGTCCGTGGCCCGGCGCCTGGTGCGAGATGACCCTGTCCGATAAGCCGGAGCGGGTAAAGGTGCTGCGCTGCGAAGTCGCCGACGCCGCCGGTGTGCCCGGCACCGTCCTCGATGACCGGCTGGCGATCGCCTGCGGCGAGGGCGCCGTGCGCCTCATCGAACTGCAGCGGGCGGGCAGGAAGCCGATGGGCGCCGACGATTTCCTGCGCGGTGCCGGATTGGCCGCCGGCTCGGTTGTCGGCTAGGCCCGGGAAGGTCATGATAGGTCCATGAACGCTCCTGCCCCCCTCATCCGCACCGAGGAATTCGCCGACCGCGCCGCGATTGCCGCCCTCCTTGCCGATGTGTTCGATGCCGATATGTCCAATGAAGAGATGGCGGGACCCGGTGCCGAGGCGCGCCTTGTCGATGCCTTGCGCGAGAACGGCGACCTGCTCCTCGGTCTCGTTGCCGAAGTGGGCGGCAATGTCGTCGGTTACGTCGCCTTCTCCAGGGCCTTCGTCGATGCCGAAAGCGGCCCGCTTCCCGTTTCTGTGCTGGCGCCGGTCGGCGTCGCCCGCGATTTCCAGCGTTTCGGTATTGCCACATCGCTGACCGAGGCCGGGTTGAGGTTGATGGCGCAAACCGGCGAGAAAGCGGTCTTTGTCCTTGGCGATCCCGACTATTATTGCTGCTTCGATTTCGCCTCCGAACCGGCCCGTGCGTTCCCCTCGCCCTGGTCGGCGAAGGCGGGGGATGCGCACATGGTTCTGGAACTCGAACCTGGCGCGCTTGCCGGCCTTTCGGGACCCTTGCGTTATGCGCCGGCCTTCGCCGGGATGGAGGCGGGATGACGGACGCGAGCGACCTCACCATTCGCGAGGAGACGCCTGAGGACTGTCCGGCCATCGACCGTGTTATCGCCCCGGCCTTCCGCATCGCCTTCGATTCGGAAGAGGAGGTGCGCCTCGTCCATGATCTGCGGCGCGACGGGGATCTGGTGCTGAGCCTCGTTGCCGACGACGGCGGTGCGATCGTCGGCACGGTGCAGTTCTGCCGTGCCATAGTCGAGGATGGCGGCCTCTTCGTGCCGGTGGTGGTACTGGCACCCATCGCGGTCGTTCCCGACCGCCAACGCCAGGGAATCGGATCGGCGCTGATCCGTGCCGGTCTCAAGATCCTCGCCGAACGCGGCGAGGACCTCATTTTCGTGATCGGCTTCCCGGACTATTACCGCCGTTTCGGTTTCGACAGCGGGGCGGCGCAGGCCTACGCCTGTCCGTGGTCGAAGGAGGCCGGTCCCGCGCACCAGATGATCGCGTTCGGCCGCGACCGGCCCGGTCGCTCCGAAAAGGGCTGCGTGCACTATCCCGCGGCCTTCGACCGCTTCAAACCCGAGGCCTGATTTCGCCCATGCCGCGCTACCGCCTCACCATCGAATACGACGGCACGGGCTTTGTCGGCTGGCAGCGTCAGGCCGAGGGGGCGAGCGTCCAGGGCGCGCTCGAGGCCGCGATCCTGAAGTTCTGTGGCGAGGAAATCGTCGTTGGCGGTGCCGGGCGGACCGATGCCGGCGTCCATGCGCTCGGCCAGGTCGCCCACATCGATCTGCAAAAGGACTGGCCGACCGATACGGTACGCGATGCCGTCAACGCCCATCTGCGCCCGTCGCCCGTCGCCGTTCTCCGCGCCGAACTCGCGCGGGACGATTTCGATGCCCGCTTCTCCGCGACCAAGCGGCACTATCTCTACCGTATCGTCAACCGCCGCCCGCCGCTCGTGCTGGAACGCCACCGCGCCTGGCAGGTCGCACGGCCGCTTGACGCCGAGGCCATGCACGCGGCCGCGCAAGGCCTCCTCGGCACCCATGATTTCACCACCTTCAGGGCGAGTGAGTGCCAGGCGAAAAGCCCAGTGAAGACGCTTGACCGGCTCAATGTCGCCCGCTACGGCGAGGCGGTGGAAATCCGCGCCTCGGCCCGCTCGTTCCTCCACAATCAGGTGCGTTCCTTCGTCGGCTCGCTGGTCGAAGTGGGAATCGGCAAATGGACCGCGCGCGACCTGCGCGCCGCGCTCGAGGCATGCGACCGCACCCGCTGCGGCCCTGTCGCACCGCCGGACGGGCTCTATCTCGAACGCGTCGACTATATGTAAGGGCCTTCAGGCCGTTAGACCGATCAGCCGGTTGATCACTTCGCCGAGCACGAGGCTGAGGACGAGGTCGAGGACGACGAGTCCGATTGACAGCGAGATCGAGCAGTCGAGCGAGATGCGCGTAACCGTATAGCGGTAGTAGAGCACGAAGAAGATCGCTGCGAGCGTCAGGAGCGTCGTCAGGTCGGCGTTGATGATCCCAGCGGCGTAGAGCAGGATCGGGATCGAATAGGGCAAGATGGCGATGACGCTCGACCAGTTCCGTGCCACGATGAACGGCACGAACCGCTCGGCGATGCCGAGCGGGCGCGCCAGGAAGGCCATCAGGATCGGAAATGCCACCCAGTCGACGAAGAAGCCGATCAGGTTGCCGATGAAGAAGGCGTTATCGGGGAAGTCGGACGCGCCGAGCTGCGTATCGCTGATCAGCACGTGCCGCTGGGCGACCATCGTCGCGGCATAGATCGGCAGGATCACAAGGGCCGCGCCGAACGAGCGCCAGAAGCCGCCGATCGACACGTCGAACGCCGCCATGCCGTCGCGCCGGCCTTTTACCAGCATCCACGAGCCGACGAGCGATCGGTAGATCTCCTGCGATGACAGCATGGAATGTTGTCGTCCTCTGGTCTGCCTGCAAGCTGGTGGAAGGCTGGCCGGACCTCATTGCCCGTTGCGGGGGAAAGCGGCGGAGTTCAGCCCCGACGCGTTGGAGAAAGCACGTCAGGAAAAACTCATCAGGCAAAAAGGCTGTCGCCGAGCTGGTCGATGGCCGACTTCGCCTTGCGGAACGTCGCCTCCACCGCCTCGTCGCGGCTTGCGAAATAGTCCGCGCGGATGAACGTGTGGCGCTTTGTCTCGCCGTCTTCCACCTTCTCGATCGTGCCGCCGATGCGGTATTGCCCGCCGTTCTCGCCTGGCTGGGCGATGATCGAGAAGCCCTTGTAATCCTCGCGCGCTTCGCTTTCCTTGGCCGTCTCGCTCTTGCCGCCGCCGAAGAGGGATTTCAGAAAGGACATCGTCGTCTCGCTCGTCTGTTCGGTGTTGAAAAGGCCTACCATCGACACCGCCGGATGGCGAGTGCGGTCGCGGGTGGCGGGCCGTCAGGCGAAGAACCGGTCGAGGAACCGGCGATAGACCGTCGCCAGCCGGGTGAGGTCGGCGACCGGCACCCGCTCGTCGACCTTGTGCATGGTCTGGCCGACGAGGCCGAATTCCACAACCGGACAATGGTTCTTGATGAAGCGCGCGTCGGAGGTGCCGCCGCCGGTCGTCAGCGCCGGCCGCTGGCCGCTCACTTCCTCTACCGCGTCGGACAGCGCGCCGATGAGCTGGTCCGACCGGGTCAGGAAGGATTCGCTGATGCCGCGTTCGTAATCGAGCGCGTAGCGGCCGCGGCCCTTGTCGATCCCGTCGAGACGGTCCTCGATCCACGCCTTCAGGGTCGCCGGCGTCCACTGGTCATTGTAGCGCACGTTGAAGCATGCCGTCGCCGTCGCCGGGATGACGTTCGTCGCCGTGTTGCCGACGTCGACGGAGGTGACCTCCAGGTTGGACGGCTGGAAATGCTCGGTGCCGTTGTCGAGCGGAGTGTCCTGCAGCGCCGCCAGCATGGGGATGAGCGTTCGAAGTGGGTTCTCCGCCAGATGCGGGTAGGCGACGTGGCCCTGTGTGCCGCTGACCGTCAGCGTCGCGGAGAGGCTGCCGCGCCGACCGATCTTGATCGTATCGCCGAGCGTTTCGGCATTGGTCGGCTCGCCGACGACGCAGGCGTCGAGTGTCTCGCCGTTTTCCGCGCACCATTCAAGGAGCTTCACCGTGCCATTGACCGCCGGGCCCTCCTCGTCGCCGGTAATGAGGAAGGAGATCGAGCCGGTGAAATCCTCGCCCCTTTCGGCGAGAAAACCGAGGGCGGCGGCGGTGAAGGCGCCGATGCCGCCCTTCATGTCGACCGCGCCGCGGCCATAGAGCACGTCGCCCTCGATTGCGGCGGCGAAGGGCGGATGGCGCCACTGCGCCGCCTCGCCCGGCGGCACCACGTCGGTGTGGCCGGCGAAGCACAGGTTCGGTGAACCCTTGCCGTAGCGGGCGTAGAGGTTTTCCACGTCCGGCGTGCCGGGTTCGGAAAAGACCATTCGTTCGACGCGGAATCCAGCGTCGCACAGAACGCGTTCCAGATAGGCGAGGGCACCGCCTTCGTCGGGCGTGACGGAAGGGCAGGCGATGAGATCGTGCGTCAGGCGCACCGGATCGGCAGGAGTCTGGCTCATGCAAGGCGATGTATCGCCCGACCGGTCATCCGTCAATCGCGCAAAGGGGTTCCAAAGCTGTGTCGAAGACGTGCAAGGGGCGCCTGGCGCGGCGATCAGCCCGTGCCGTTGCCGCCCGTCCGGCCCCAGGAGGCACGGTTCGGCTCTTCGCCATAGGCGTTTGGGCCGGGCGTCCCCGGCATCAGGCCGAAGAACACCACCATGACGATGTTGACGAAGGGGACGAGACTGAGAAGGCCGACGAAGCCGGTGATGCCGCAGTCGTGGGCGCGCTTGACGACGAGTGCAACCTCCGCCCACACCGCGGCGAGGAGCACGAACGGCGTGACCGTGACGACCGGACCCGTCATCTCCGGATGGCGCATCATGGTGCCGAGAAAAATTCCGGCGATGACATTCACCAGCGCGATGCCGAGCCAGTAGGGCAGCTTCGATATGCGCCCCTCGAGGCCGACCAGAAGCCACAGGAATTCGGCCGCGCCCGCCTTGCGTCCGTTCATTCAGCGTCCTTCGCTCATGTCCCGGTGCGCGGCGGGACAGGGATGCCCCGCACGCCCGAGACCGGTTTCCGGTCGGGCTGCCCTTGCACCCGATCGTCCGCCGCGCCCCGTCAAATAGTGACCTTCGCCGATCAATCCCTCAGCAGGTCGTTGATCGATGTCTTCGACCGGGTCCTTTCGTCGACCCGCTTGACGATCACTGCACAATAGAGATTGGGTCCGGGCTCGCCGTTCGGCAAGGGCTTGCCGGGCATCGTGCCGGCGACGACGACCGAATAGGGCGGAACTTCGCCGTAGGAGATCTCGCCGGTGGCGCGGTCGACGATCTTGGTCGACTTGCCAAGGAAGACGCCCATGCCGAGCACCGAGCCCTCGCGCACGATGCAGCCTTCGACGACTTCGGAGCGCGCGCCGATGAAGCAATTGTCCTCGATGATCGTCGGACCGGCCTGCATTGGCTCCAGGACGCCGCCGATGCCGACGCCGCCGGAAAGATGGACGTTCTTGCCGATCTGGGCGCACGAGCCGACGGTCGCCCAGGTGTCGACCATGGTGCCGCTGTCGACATAGGCACCGAGGTTGACGAAGGACGGCATCAGGACGACGCCCGGTGCGATGTAGGCGGAGCGGCGCACGACGCAATTGGGAACCGCACGGAAGCCCGACTTCTCGAACTCCATTGCGCCCCAGCCGTCGAACTTGGAGGGCACCTTGTCCCACCACGTTGCCTCGCCCGGACCGCCGCGCACGATATCCATCGGGTTGAGCCGGAAGGAGAGGAGGACCGCCTTCTTGAGCCACTGGTTGACGACCCATTCGCCGTCGACCTTGTCGGCCACACGGGCGCGGCCCTTGTCCATCAGGTCCAGCGCGATGTCGACCGCCTCGCGCACCGGGCCGCGGGTGTTGGTGTCATAGCGGTCGCGGTTCTCGAAGGCGTCCTCGATGGTGGCGGCCAGAGCGGCTACGTCGGTGTTGTCGTGGTTCATCTGGTCGCGTCTCCGGATTGGTAAACTGGGCGGGCTCGTTTGCCGCATGGCATTCGGCCGGGAAAATAGCCGCCGGCGCGCGGTTGTGCAATGCGAACTCTTTCCGCCCTTGCGTCCAGGCGCGCCTTCCCCTACCCGATGGGACGCACGCGGGCGGCGGCGCCGTCGCGAACAGCCAAGGAGGCGCTAATGCGCACGAATGACGGTGGCCGGTCGGGACAGACGTTTCCCTCGGCCAAGGAAGACCGGGCGGCAGCCAAGCGCGTGCCCGACACGCCGCAGACGCGTTCGCCCGCCTACCGGCTCGCCTATGACGACCAGGAATTCATCCTGCGCGATGACCTGCGTGCCGTACGCCTGCAACTGGAATTCCTGAAGCCGGAATTGATCCTGTCGGAGCGCGGCATCGAATCGACCATTGTCATCTTCGGGTCGGCTCGCATTCCCGACCCCGAGCAAGAGAGCGGCGATACACCAGACGGCGCGGTGCCAGAGAACCCGGTCTCCAGCAAGGCCGGTTACTATGGCCAAGCCCGCAAGTTCGCGCGCTTTGCCTCGCTTGAAGCGTTGAAGCACTATGGCCGCGAATTCGTCGTCGTCTCCGGCGGCGGGCCGGGTATCATGGAAGCGGCCAACCGTGGTGCCGCCGACGTCAACGCGCCTTCGATCGGCCTCAACATCGTGCTCCCGCATGAGCAGGAGCCGAACCGCTACATCACGCCGGAACTGTGCTTCCAGTTCCACTATTTCGCCCTGCGCAAGATGCATTTCCTCTTGCGGGCCAAGGCGCTTGCCTGCTTCCCTGGGGGGTTCGGCACGCTCGATGAGCTCTTCGAGGCGCTCTGCCTCATGCAGACCGGCAAGATCGACCGCATTCCAGTCCTCCTGTTCGGACGGGAGTTCTGGGACCGCGTCATCAATTTCAACGCCCTCGTTGAAGAGGGGACGATCTCGCCACGCGACTTGGAGCTCTTCTCTTTCGTGGAGACGGCGGAGGAAGGCTGGGCGGCGGTCAAGGCGTTCTATGCAATGGGCGGCGGCGAGCCGCGGGACTGAGGTCCTGAAAGCCAGGGTGGAATCTGGTTGGAATCTGGGAACTGCGTCGGACGTGCACGGTGCCGTGGCTTCACCGTCCGCGACAAAACAGGCCAGTTTCTTACGGTTTTGTAACTTGGTCCTCCCGCGCCGGGACGCGATAGTCCGGCCACGGTCGGCGGCGATGCCGTCGTTCCTGCCCCGGACTATTGCGAAGAGACATTCCCCCTATTCGATCGACCTGCGGGATGGTCGATTCAACAACCGAGCGGATGCCCCCAATGCTGCGCGATCTCATGAACAAATACGCCACGACCTTTACCACGACGCTCTTTCTTGTATCGGCCGTCTCCGGCGTCTTTCTTTTCTTTCATCTCTACGGCAGCACCTTCAAGGCCATGCACGAATGGCTGAGCATGGTGCTGCTGGTGCCCTTCGTCTTCCATGTCGCCAAGAACTGGCGGCCCTTCGTCACCTATTTCAAGCGCAAGACGATTTATCTGCCACTCGTGGCCACGCTTGTCGCCTCGCTCGGGTTTGGCATCGTCTCCACCACGGGTGGCGCCGGCGGCAGCCCGGTCGGGCGCGTGTTCGCAGCGCTGGAAAACGCCACGGTGGCGGAAGTCGCGCCGCTGTTCGACAAGTCGTCCGAGGACCTCGCCACCCTGATGCGGAACGAGGGCTATACCGTCGGTGCGGATGGCGAGACCCTGCGCACCATCGCGGAGAACTCCGGCAAGCGGGGACGCGATCTTGTCATGTTCGTCGCCCGGACGCGCTGACTTGACCCGACCCGCTGATCGTTGCTGGATGCCGATCCTGCAGCCTTGATCGATACATGTGCGAGCGGCGGGGCGAGACCCCGCCGAAAATCGCATATTCCTTAGTGTCATAAGCTTTTGTTCGCGATATTCTTGTTTGGTGTTCTTTGGCATGCAAGACCCGTCTTGGTTGAATTTTGAAAGTAAGGCATTTTTCTGGCTTCATTAAAGCGATTCAATTTTTGATAGAAGAAATCCCTGTATACATCGAAATATTCAGTTCGCTTTATTAAGGGGGTATTCACTGTCACCAGGTAATATCGGCGCCAGAAACGGGGTGGGAGACCGTAGTGAAACCGCGTAAGGCCAGCGAACGCCTGGGAGAATTCGTCCTGTTACATCGCTTTCGCATCATCGATTTCTCGGTCGTCATAGTCGTGTTCCTCGGCGTGGTTTACCTCGGGCTCGCCGTCGACATCTTTGCCAACAGGCTGCCGGATGCGCCGACGTATATGACGCTGGAAGTGGATGAACTGTTGGCCGCGTCGGCGATTTTCGTCGTCGGCATGGCCTGGGCCGTCGCCCGACTCATTCGGCAACGGCGCGCCGTTGCCTATCGCATCCAGGTTGAGCGCGAGATCCGCCATCTCGCCTTCCACGATTCCCTGACTGGCCTGGCGAACCGACGCCGGTTCGACGACGCCATTCGCGAGGCGCTTGATGCACTGCCCGGCGCCGATGCCGTCCATGCCGTCTTCATGATCGATCTGAACGGCTTCAAGCGCATCAACGACATCTACGGCCACGGCGTCGGCGATGAGGTCCTCATGCATGTCGCCAAGCGCCTGTCGAATTCCATGCGCGCTCAGGATCTCGTCGCCCGTATCGGCGGCGACGAATTCGCCATTCTGGCGACGCATGTTGCCGGCCCGGAAGCGGCGACGGGAATCGCCATGCGGGTCGTCGACACGCTGTCGGCACCCATCCGCGTTGCCGGTCAGGATCATGTCATCGGGACAGGCATCGGCGTTGCGCTGGCGCCGCAGGATGGCACGGTGCCTGACGAATTGCTCAGGAAGGCCGACATCGCCCTCTACCGGGCCAAGGCGCAGCCGGAGTCCGCGGTGCGGTTTTTCGAGGAAGCAATGGATCGCCAGATCCAGGAGCGCGGTCATCTCGAATGCGAGCTGCGCAAGGCGATCGACAATGGCGATATCGAGCCGTATTTCCAGGCGCTTGTCGACATGAAGACCTCGCGCATTCGCGGCTTTGAGGTGCTGGCGCGCTGGACCCATCCCGAATTCGGATCGGTGGAGCCCAACCGCTTCATTCCGGTAGCCGAGGACAGCGGTCTGATCTGGCCGATGACGCGTCAGTTGCTGGAACGTGCGCTTGAAGTCGCCCGCGGCTGGCCGGACGATCTCCATCTCTCTTTCAACCTCTCGCCGGTCCTGCTGCGTGATCCGGGCATCGGATTGAAGACGCTGAGCATGCTCGGCACCGCCGGATTTTCGCCGCACCGGCTCGAGCTCGAAGTCAACGAAAGCGCGCTCGTGCGCGATCTCGATGCGACCCGGGCCGCTCTTTCCGGGCTGCGTGACGCGGGCGTGCGCATCGCCCTTGACGATTTCGGCACCGGCTACTCCAGCCTCTACCACCTCAGGAATTTCCGCGTCGACGCGCTGAAGATCGACCGCAGTTTCATCGAGACCATCGCCACCGATCCCGAAAGCGTCGCGATCGTGCGCGCCCTCGTTGGCCTCGGCAACGGCCTCGGTCTCCAGGTTGTCGCCGAAGGGGTAGAGACGGAGGAGCAGCGGGCGCTTCTGGCCGCGAGCGGCTGCCAGCAACTGCAGGGATTTCTGTTTTCCTCGCCCGTTGATGCAGATGGTGTCCGCGCCCTGATCGAACAGGTCGACGATCGCGCCAGTCTTCGCGCCTGATTGCCCACGACTGCGCCGTCGTCATGCCGGCCGTCTTTGCGTTTGAGCCTCGATCGCCGTTCGGGGCGCGTCAGGCCGCGTCCTGCGGCGGAGTGGCCGGATCCGCGCGGGTGTTGTCCGCGGCCGGCAGGCGAATGTCGAAGGTTGCCCCTGGGCCGTCTTCGACGAGCGATATCGACCCGCCATGAGCGCGCGTCAGCTCCGCGGCGATCGCCAGCCCGAGGCCCGTGCCACCGGCGCGCGCCGATCCCCGGAAGGCCTGGAAGAGAGCTTCGCGTGCCGCTGCGGGAACGCCGGGCCCTGTGTCGGCGACCCTGATGACGACTGCCTTGCGGTCTCGTCGCGCCGAGACGGTGAGTCGGCGAACCAGCGCTGCATCGTCGTTTGATTCCAGCGCCTGGATCGAATTGCGACAAAGATTGAGCAGCACGCGCAACATCTGATCGGGGTCGACGTGGATTTCCAGCCGCGGGTCGACCGCGTTGACCCATTCGATCAGCGGATTGCCGTCGAGGCCGAGAAGGTCGCCGACGTCGTCGACGAGCGTGTGAAGCAGGACGACGCGGCGCCTCGGCTTGGCTTCCTCGGCCCGGCCGTAGGCGAGCACCGAACTGGTATAGACGAGTGCGCGGTCGAGCGCGCCGACCAGCTTCGGCGTGATCCGTTGCACGATTGGATCGGGAATTGTCTCCAGCCGGTCGGAAAAGAGCTGTGCGGAGGCCAGGATATTGCGCAGGTCGTGGTTGATCTTGGAGACCGCGAGGCCGAGATCGGCGAGATGGCGCTGTTGCTGCAGCGTGCGGGCGAGCTGGCGCTGCATCGCGGCGAGGCGCGTCTCTGTGTCGCCGATCTCGTCGTTGCGTTCCGACGGGTCGATCTGTCTGGCCGGGTCTTCAGGGTCTTCGCTGAAGTGATCCATCGACCGCGCCAGCCGCTGCAGCGGCCGCACGAAGAGCCATCTGAGACTGAGATAGACGAGCGTCGCGGTAACGATCGAGATGATCAGCGAGAGCGCCATGATGTTGCGCGAGAAGGCCAGCATTGCATCGCGCAGGCGCCTGTCCGGCAGGAGGATTTCCACGAAGCCGTCGCCCATCGCCGGCGGCCCGACCACCCGCAGGATGCGGTTGCCGCCGGAGAACAGTGTCTCGAACGTCTCGTAGATCGAACTGGCGATGGTGCTCCGGCGAATGTCGATGTGGCGATCGACCGAGACCGGCATGTCCGACAGCGCGATGAGCCGCCGCCGCTTGCCATCGCTGATAGCGATCGCCAGCGCATCCGAGATCTCCATCAGGTGCTTCTGGCTTGTCGGGTCGATCGGCATGGTGCCGGGATGCACTGCAGCCGCCACCGAGGCGATGTGAATCTGGTCGCGGAGCCAGCTTTCCCGGAAATTGGCGATCGAGGGCACATAGATCAGCACTTCGCTCAACATCACGAAAAGGATCGTCAGCACCAGAAGCTTCGACGACAGACCGAACCGCCGCCGCCGCCGTCGCGTAGGCGCCTGAGGAGCGTCTTTCGTCAAAGGGGACGTCTCCCGTTGCATGTTGTCTCTTCGCCTGGCCTCCGGCACGGAAAGGCCGGGGTTCCTCACGTGTGTCTACAAAGTTTCCGGGCGTCGGGAAAGCGCCGCGGAGTCGGGCGGCGCATATCGCGTTAGCCGAACCGCGCGAGGAAGGCGACGAGACGGCGAACGAGCGGGCCGGTCAGGCGCGGAACGAAATGCTGTATGGCGACCCGGCGCGAGACCTCCGAGAGCGTCGGATAGGCCGGCACGAAGCCTGCCATCGCTTTCAGCGAGAGCCTTGAAGAGAGTGCGAGGGCCCAGGGTGCGATGAGCTCGCCGGCATGGGCGCCGACGATGGTCGCGCCGAGGATGCGCCCGCGTGCCGTTGCCACGACCGTGATGCGACCGTCGGTCCGGCGCTCCGCCCGCGCGCGGTCGTTGTCGGCGAAGGTCCACGAGTGAACCTCAACCGCGCCGTAGCGTTCCCGAGCGGCCGCTTCGCCGAGCCCGACATGGGCGATCTCCGGATCGGTATAGGTCACGCGTGGAATGGTGTTGCGATCTTCCCTTACCGACAGGCGGAAGAGGATCGAGCGCACGACGAGCCCGGCGTGATAATTGGCCAGATGTGTGAACTGCGGCGCGCTGGCGACCACATCGCCGATGGCGTGGACGCGGGCATTGGAGGTGCGAAGGCCGCGGTCGACCGCGATCCCCTGGTCATCGTGAACGATGCCGGCGGCGGCGAGGCCGAGCCCGTCGATACTGGCCTTGCGGCCGGTGGCGAGAAGGAGATGGCTGGCCGTCAGCGTTTCCGGTTTACCGCCCGCCTCAACCTCGACCGCGATCTCCCCGTCAACTTGCCGGACCCGCCTGACAGCCGTGTGCGGCCGGATCGTGACGCCTTCGGCGGCGAGCGCGTCGACGACCGTTGCCGTCGCCCACTGTTCTTCGCGTGCCAGCGGTACGTCGGCCTCGATGACCGTGACCGCCGCGCCAAGCCGGCGGTGGGCCTGCGCCATTTCCATGCCGATCGGTCCGCCACCGACGATGACGAGGTGGCGCGGGCACTCCGTCAGTTGAAAGAGTGTCTCATTGGTGAGGTAGGGGACTGTATCGAGCCCCGGGATCGGCGGGATCGCCGGTCGCGATCCGGTCGCGACGACGAAACGGCGCGCCCGGATGCCGTGCCCTCCGGCCTCGACCGTGCGGTCGTCGACGAACCGTGCCGCCGCCTGGATCACACGGACGCCGAGCCCGGTAAAGCGCTCGACCGAATCGTGTGGCGCGATGCCGGCGATGACGTCGTGCACATGGGCGTGGACGCGGGCGAAGTCGACCTCGGGATCCGGCAGATCGACGCCGAAGGGCGCGGCCGTGCGGGCGCTCTGGGCCCGCGCCGCGGCCGCGATCAGCGCCTTGGAGGGCACGCAGCCCGTGTTAAGGCAATCGCCGCCCATCTCACCCTTTTCGATGAGCACGACCGATACGCCGAAGGAGGCAACGGCGGCCGCGACGGAAAGCCCGCCGGATCCCGCTCCGATGACGCAGACGTCGGGTTTGAGGACAGGGCCGTCGGTGGCGCCCTCGTCCGGGCTGCTGTCCTGCATCTCAGGTCCTCCCGGAGGCGGAACGCCGGCGCCAGGCCTTCAGCGCCAAGGGTATGAGCGAGACCGCACCGAGCGCGGCAAGCGCGCCGATGAGCTCCGGCGTCAGCACGGCGGACAGGTCGACGTGGCAGGTGCCGGCCACCGCGCAGCCCGGATTGGCAGCCTTCTGCGCATCGATGACCGAACCGAGCCCGGCGCCGAAGAAGGCATAGGCGAAGGTGCCGGGGATGATGCCGAAGAAGGTCGTCAGCACATAAGGGCGGACGCCGACGTGGAAGAGGGCGGGAGCGACGTTGACGAGCCAGAACGGAAAGACGGGCGTCAGCCTTAGGAACAGGAGGTAGCTGACCGCATCCTCGCGAAAGCCGGCGGAGAGTTGCGACAGGAACGGCCCGGCCCGGTGCCTGAGGCTTTCCCCGAGCGAGGTCCTGACCGCGAGGAAGAGCGTGAGCGCGCCCAGTGTGGCGGCGATGACGGTCGCCGCGCCGCCGACGAGCCAGCCGAGGAGGAAGCCGGCCGCGACAGTCAAAAGCGAGGCGCCGGGAAAGGAGAGGGCAACGAGCCCCGCATAACCGCCAGCATAAAGCAGCACCGCCTCGATCCGGTGTTCGGCGATGAAGGCCTGCAGCGCCTCTTCATGACGGATGAGGGTCGACAGCGTGAAATAGCGCTGCCAGCCGAGGCTGAAGCCGAGGGCCATGATCGCGATGATAGCGACGAGGACCCCCCATCGCCGCGCAAAGGCGAATGCGCCGCTGTCTCTGCGCGCCGGGCGCTTCGTGTCGCCGCCGCTGCTGTCGCCGGTTCGTGCCATGGGGTGTTGTCTTCTCCGCCGGTTGGCCGTGTTCTTTCGCCATAGGTAAGCGTAAAGTCGGCGCCTGTCGCGGTTTTCACCGCGAAGTGATGGGAGACGATGTTGGGGTCAACGCGGCGTGACCCTTTGAACCGGCCCGACCCGGCACGCACGCAAGCGAGCCCTGAAACGTCTCGGTAACCATCTTTACGCTCGCGCGCGAGCCGGCAGCTCGGCCCGTATGTGCCGCGTCGCGGAAACCGGGCTCTTTCCGTTGACTTGGGAAGTTCACGCCCGTATAAGCCCGTGAAGCGCAGGCGACAGGCCGGGCAGGAAGCGACGGTCGGTCGCGCCGTTGGGTCGCGCCTCCTCATCCAGACAGACGATTTCGCTTGATAGAGGCCGCTTCGGCGGTGGAGAGATAATGAAACGGACGTACCAACCGAGCAAGCTCGTTCGCAAGCGCCGCCACGGCTTCCGCGCCCGCATGGCGACCAAGGGTGGCCGCAAGGTCATCGCTGCCCGTCGTGCTCGTGGTCGCAAGCGGTTGTCGGCCTGACAACTTGACCTTGCGCGCGGGGATTCTCGCCAACGCATGCCCGGGTTTCATGGACCGTCTGAAGAAACGAGTCCAGTTCGTGGCCGTCGCGCGGGGAGCGCGTACGGCCCGTTCTGCGTTTGTGCTTCAGGCGCTTGCGGATGTGCGCCCAAAGACCGATCCGGCGCGCTTTGGCTTCACGGTAACCAAGAAGACCGGCAACTCGGTCGAACGCAACCGAATCCGGCGCCGTCTGCGCGCCGCTGTGGAAGAGGCCGGGGCCGCTGCGCGCGCCGGCTGTGACTATGTCTTGATCGGGCGCCGCGACGCCCTGTCCGTGCCGTTCGGCACCCTCGTTCGCGACCTTGCCTCCGCCTTGCGCAAGGTTCATGACAAACCTGTGGACGCGAATGGACGGAGCCATCGTCCCCGCCGTTCGCGCGCTCGCCGGCAGGGCGAGAGTAGATCGGTCGGAGCACCCGATGGCTGACAACAAAAATTTCATTATCGCGATCGTACTGTCGCTGGTCGTCCTCGTCGGCTGGCAGTATTTCGTGATGGGTCCGAAGATGGAGGCCGAGCGCAAGCGTGCCGAACAGGCCGCACAGAGCGAGCAGGTCGCCGGACAGAACGCACCCGGACAGAGCACGGCCGGCCAGACCCCAGGCCAGACCCCAGGCCAGACCCCGGGCCAGGCCGCATCGGGCGTTGGCGCACCGACTGCGCCGGGCGGAACGGCGAATGCTCCCGCGGCAGCGGCCGTCCGGCCGCAGAAGATGAGCCGCGAAGACGCCCTGGCGAAGTCCCGGCGCGTTGCGATCGACACGCCGAGCCTTGCCGGTTCCATCAACCTGACCGGCGCGCGCATCGACGACCTCACTCTCAAGGGCTACCACGAGACGGTCGACCCGAAGAGCCCGAACATCACGCTCTTCTCGCCCGCCGGCACCGCCCAGCCCTATTACGCCGACTTCGGCTGGACGTCAGATCCGTCCGCTGGCATTTCGGTTCCCGGGCCGGCGACGGTCTGGTCGGTGGAAGGCAATGCGACCCTCACCCCGTCGAAGCCCGTGACGCTGTCCTGGGATAATGGCAAGGGTCTCGTCTTCAAGCGCACGATCAGCGTCGACGACAAGTATCTTTTCACCGTCTCCGATGCGGTGGTGAACACCGGTAGCGAGGCGGCCGCCCTTTATCCCTACGGTCTCATCTCGCGCGGCGGCACGCCGCCGACCAGCGGATATTATATCCTGCATGAAGGGTTCATCGGCGTTCTCGGCGACGAGGGCCTCGTGGAAGAGAAATACAAGAACGTCGCCGAGGAAGGCCAGATCAAGCCGCAGAAGGTCGGGACCGGCTGGCTCGGCATCACCGACAAGTACTGGGCCGCCGCGCTCGTTCCGGGCGACCGGCCGTTCCAGCCGCGCTTCAGCCACACCAACGGCACTGGCGTCGATCATTATCAGGCTGATTTCCTGGCCGATTCGGTCACCGTCGCGCCGGACGCCTCGACGTCCGTCGAGACGCGCCTGTTTGCCGGTGCCAAGGTCGTCTCCGTCGTCGATGGTTACGAGAATTCCGCCAAGATCGATCGCTTCGAACTGCTGATCGACTGGGGCTGGTTCTATTTCATCACCAAGCCGATGTTCTTCGCCATCGACTGGTTTTTCAAGCTGTTCGGTAACTTCGGTATCGCCATCCTCGCCGTTACCGTCATCGTCAAGCTGATCTTCTTCCCGCTGGCCAACAAGTCCTACGTGTCCATGAGCCGCATGAAGAAGGTTCAGCCGCAGATGCAGGCGCTGAAGGAGATGTACCCGGACGACAAGGCCAAACAGCAGCAAGAGTTGATGGCGCTCTACAAGAAAGAGAAGATCAACCCGCTCTCCGGCTGTCTGCCGATCGTCATCCAGATCCCGGTTTTCTTCTCGCTCTACAAGGTGCTCTTCGTCACCATCGAGATGCGCCACGCGCCGTTCTTCGGCTGGATCCACGATCTGTCCGCGCCCGATCCGACCACTGTCTTCAACCTGTTCGGCCTCATCCCCTGGGATCCCCCGCACATGCTGATGATCGGCGTCTGGCCGCTCATCATGGGCATGACCATGTTTGTCCAGATGAAGCTCAACCCGACGCCGCCAGATCCCACCCAGCAGATGATCTTCAACTGGATGCCGGTGATCTTCACCTTCATGCTGGCCGCCTTCCCGGCCGGACTGGTGATCTACTGGGCGTGGAACAACACGTTGTCGGTGTTGCAGCAGTACGTCATCATGCGTCGGCAGGGCGTGAAGGTGGATATTCTCGGCAATATCTTTGATACTTTCCGCAAGAAGAAGCCGAAGAAAACGGGCGAGGGCTGATCGCGCCCGGCTTTGCCGGCGTGTGATCTGCCCGGGCCGACCCCTCGCTGGAGCGCGACCGTGACCGAACCGGATCATCCGACCGACGCAGGCACGCCGGACCTGGGCGATGCCGCCGCCGAAGGCGCGCGGATCCACGCCGGCCGGGCTCTGTTCAAACGTGCCTGGACATTCCTCCTCAGCGTCACCACCATGGCTCAGCTTCCTGAGCCGACCGGCAGCGAGGTTGCCTTCGCCGGCCGCTCCAACGTCGGCAAGTCCAGCCTGATCAATGCGCTGACGGACCAGAAGGGCCTTGCGCGCACCTCCAACACGCCCGGCCGTACCCAGCAGCTCAACTTCTTCGTCATCGACGGGCCGCTGACGATCGTTGACATGCCGGGCTACGGATATGCCCGTGCGCCTAAGAAGCTGGTGGAGGAATGGACGCGGCTGGTGATGGACTATCTGCGCGGCCGTCCGAACCTGCGCCGTGTCTATGTGCTGGTCGATTCCCGCCACGGGCTGAAGGAAAACGATATTGCCGTCCTCAAGACGCTGGACGAAGCGGCCGTCTCCTATCAGGTGGTGCTCACCAAGATCGACAAGCTGAAGCCGCCGGCGGTGGCGCGCGTTACCGCCGAGGTGGAGGAGGCGCTCAAGAAGCGTCCCGCCGCGCACCCGGTCATTCTCGCGACATCGTCGGAGAAGGGAACCGGAATCGATGCGCTGCGTGCCGAGATTGCGTCTCTCGCGGTCTAGAAGGCGTTCTCCGAGATTGAGCCCTGGAAAGGCTGCTCAGCCGTTGGCGCTGAACGGCGGTGTTTCCGCGTCGATTGTCAGCTTGCCATGGCCGTCGCGGGACCGGCGCAGGATTTCCTGCAGCGCCTCGAACTTGAAATCGGTGAAGATATTGTCGGCGTCGAGGAACCAGGCCTCGAATTCCGCTGTCGGCATTGGCCGGGAGATGAGGAAGCCCTGCAGGATCTCGCAATCGGTATTGAGCAGGAACTCGAAGTGCTGCCAGGTCTCCACGCCCTCCGCGATAACGGTCTGGCCAAGCGTGCGCCCGAGCGCGATCATGATGTGCAGGAGCTGTTGCTTCTGGGCATCGAAGGATAACGCCTGGACGAAGGAGCGATCGATCTTCAGGCTCGTCAACGGCAGTGAGCACAGCCGGCTGAAGTTGGAATATCCTGTGCCGAAATCGTCGAGTGCGACGCCGACGCCGGCGTTCCGCAGCGCCTGGACGACCCCCCCGGCGACAGAGGGCGAATCGAAAAGCACGTTCTCCGTGATCTCGACTTCCAGCAGCTCCGGCGGCAGGCCGGTCGTTTCCAGGACGTGCATTACATGGCCGACGACTGCCGTCGACCTGAAATGGTGGCCGGACATGTTGACCGCGACGCGGAGCGGCCCGATCGCACCGTGGCGCCATTCCTCCGCCTGCCGGCAGGCCATTTCCAGAACCTTCAGGTCGATCTTGGCGACGAGCCCGCTTTCCTCCGCGATGGGCAGGAACTCGTCTGGTGGGATGATCCGCTCCTCCAGCGGGCAGTACCACCTGACGAGTGACTCCAGGCTCTTTACCGAACCGGTCTTGAGGTCGAACTGGGGTTGCCAGACGAGGAAGAATTCGTCCTTGAGCAGCGCCTGGCGCAAACGGTGCTCCATATCGATCCGGTTGGCGTATTTCTCCAGAAGCGCGTTGGTGAAGGTGATGCGCAGGCCGTTGCCCAGATACTTGGCCTCATAGAGCGCCAGGTCGGCGTTGCGCATCAGGGTGTCGAGCGTGTCGCCGTCCTTGGGATAGAACGCCATGCCCATGCTGCAACTGACCGGGACGTTGAACCGGTTGAGGTTGATATAGCCCTGTAGCGGCCGCCCGATGCGCCGCATGAAGTCCTTGATGTCGTCCGCCGTGGCGACGTCGCGGATTAGCATCACGAACTCGTCGCCGCCCAGTCGGCCGATAAAATCACCCTGCCGCGTGTTGCTCTCGAAATAATGCGCGACCTCGAGCAGTAGCCGATCTCCGACCTGATGGCCGAAGGCATCGTTGACTTCCTTGAACCGGTCGAGGTCGACCAGTACGAGCGCGAAGGAACGGACGTCGGAACTCTTGATGAACGCGTGGCAGCGCTCAAGGAACGAGGCTCGGTTGGGAATGCCGGTCAGCGCGTCGTTGCGCGCCGTCACCAGAAGCCGCTTCAGCGTCTTGCGATGGAGGCCGTAAAGCAGGATCGCGATGGCCGCGAGAACCACGAGCGCGACGAGCGCAACCGGCATGTAGCTCTTCATCCGGTCGATCATCGCGGTCTGGTCGTTGAGCACCGCATAGACCGTGCGCTCGATTCCGCTATGCGCCCGGCTCAGGTCGCCTTCGGCGGAGGCGAGTTCGTTGGCAGCGGCGCGGATCATTGCGGGCGCAAGACGCGTGCTGGATTTCAACCGGTTTTCGATCGCCTCCAGTGTCCTGCCGACGCTGGCGATGCTCCCGGCAATCTCCGGGTGCCGTCGGATCAGGTCTTGATCCAGGGCATGCGCGACGAGCTTCTTGGATCGCGCAATGGCGGCCACGAGTGGCCGCGGGTTCGTATAGTTGTCCTTGGCGATGACGAGCAGGAAGGCGTTTCTGGTCCGGTCCAGCGCGTTCGACAGCTCATGAATCGCGTGAAAGGTGGGCAGCGGCCGTTCGCTGAGCTGGGGCTGCGATGTGCTGAGCATGCCCCATATCAGCACCATCACCACGGCAACGTAGATCAGTCCGACAATAAGTGCGAAAAGCGTGCCGTTGGTCGTCCGGCCATGTCTGGTTTGTCTCAGATCGGACGATTCCTTTCTGAAACTGGGATTGGTCGTCAACCAGGTCATGCCGTGAAACCGTTCCGAATCCGAGATTTCAGGGCGTGGGAAAAGACGGGCGCGTGAAAAGAACGATCGCGAATGGCGAACGCGTTGAGCGGTCTGTGTTCGGCAATTGTCGCCGCTGCCCTATCCCCCGATAGCATTTGCGCGGTTCCCTGCTTCAGTTGCGCCGCCTGGAATCCGGGCTACCAAAATGCTTTTGGCCCCTCCAGTGCGCAGGACGCAGAGTAGTTAGGAATGCTTAATATTTGAAAAATAGGGGCAATAATGATCGGCATTGCTGCCAAATCGGGTGATGCGGTTGGAATGTGCGGAATTCCGCACTTTTGAGCGTGCCGGCGTGCGCATCCGGGGCACTCCTGCAAGCATCATGACGTGTGGCACCTCGTCGCGGTATGTGTGATCGAGCATAGCCACCCGCCCGTTGCTTGGGTATTTTCCCCTATGCACCGGATTATTGGTCGGGTGCGTCCGGCTGTTGGCTCGGGCGCTTTAGGCAAGGCAGACGGTTCGGGAAGCGGGGCATGTGTTCCCGGTCGTGAAAGGCAAACGCGGGAGGAACAGGCGGCCATGATGAAACGCAAACGACGGATGCCGTATGGCATTGCGCGCGGGATCGGGGGCGCGGTTGTCCTCGCCGGATGCCTGGCGTCGCCGGTCACGGCGGCTGACGATCCGCGCGGTGCGATGCTTGCCGAAACCTGCAACGGCTGCCACGGCCCGGCCGGGACGAGCCGTGGACCGGCTGTGCCGACGATTGCGGGCACCAACCACGACTACCTACTTGCCTCCATGCGGGCGTTCCGCTCCGGTGCACGCCCGTCCACCATCATGGGGCGCATTGCCCGCGCCTATGACGACGACGAACTGGCGCTGATCGCCGATCATTTCTCCGCCTTGCCGTTCGGACGGGTGGTCGAGGTTTCGGCCGACGAGGCCACCCTCGCCAGGGGCAAGGCGATCTACGACGACCTGTGCGAGGACTGTCATGAGAACAGGGGCGTCTCCAACGACGAGCACCCGATGCTCGCCGGCCAGATGGCACCCTATCTCGTCTTCGAGATTCACGATTTCCTCTCCGGCGCCCGCGATCTCGACAAGGCCGAGGAGATGTCCGGCCGTGCGCGGCGCAAGAAGCGGCGCAACCTGACGGAAATGATGGACACCTACGGCGAGGATGGTGTCGCGGCCCTTGCCGTGTTCTTCGCCAGTCAGAAGAAATAACGGGGAGGAGATCGTCATGAAGACTGCAGGAAAATCCAGCTCCGCCGCGATGCGCGGTACGCACGCGGGCCTTCGCCGGCGCGATGTCCTTGCGCTCGCGGCCGGTGGCCTCGTTGGCGTCGGCCTGTCCTCCCTTGCCATGCCGTCGACATCTCGGGCAGCGTCCGGCCGCGTCGTCATCGTCGGCGGCGGCGTCGGCGGTGCCACCACCGCGCGTTATCTGAAGATGGCCGATCCGTCCGTCGAGATCGTGCTGATCGAGCCGAAGCCGGTCTATTACACCTGTTTCATGTCGAACGAGGTGCTGGCCGGCGAGCGGATGATGGAGGGCATCGCCGTCGGCTACGATGCGCTGAAGGCGCTCGGCGTGACCGTCGTTGCCGACCGTGCGGTCGCGATCGATCCCGATGGTCGCACCGTCGCCACCGCAGGCGGCGAGAGCTTCGCCTACGACCGCTGTGTCGTCGCCCCGGGCATTGCTTTCGATTACGCGATCGATGGCCTGTCCGTCGGGGATGAGGATCGCGTTCCCCACGCCTGGGAGGCCGGCGACCAGACGGCGCTACTGAGACGCCAGTTGGAGGCGATGGAGGACGGCGGCACAGTCTGCCTCGTCGCCCCGCCCAATCCCTTCCGCTGTCCGCCCGGCCCTTACGAGCGCGCCAGCCTCATTGCGCAATACCTCAAGGCGGAGAAGCCGAAGTCGAAGGTCGTGATCCTCGATCCCAAGGAGAAGTTCTCCAAACAGGGGCTTTTCCAGCAGGCTTGGTCGCGCCTCTATGGTTTCGGAACCGACGACAGCATGATCGCCTGGCACCCGTTCTCCCAGATCGGCAAGCTCTCGCGCATCGATCCGGACACCATGACGGTGGAGGCTGACTTTGAGACCATCGAGGCAGACGTCATCAACTACATTCCGCCGCAGACGGCTGGCCGGATCGCCTTTGAGGCTGACCTCGTCGACGACAGCGGCTGGTGCCCGGTCGACCGCAAGACGTTCGAGTCGACCCGCCACGGCGGCATCCATGTCCTCGGCGATGCGGCCATCGCGACGACCATGCCGAAGTCCGGCTATTCGGCCAACTCCCAGGGCAAGATTGTCGCCTCCGTTATCGCCGCCGCCTTCGCCGGCCGCGAGCCGCCGGAACCGTCCTACGTCAACACCTGCTATTCGATCGTCGGTCCCGACTACGGTTTCTCCGTCGCCGCGGTCTATCGCTACAGCGACGCCGACGGGGAGATCCGCCCCGTGCAAGGCTCCGGCGGTCTGACGCCGATGGACGCCAGCGAGGAGGACCTGCGCCGCGAAGTTGCCTATGCGCACAGCTGGTACAACAACATATGCGCCGACACCTGGGGCTGATGATTGGACAGTTTGGGGGAGGTCACCGGGCGGTGACTTCCCGCTCCGGGCGCCCGGGTGATGCATGAGGAACGCCGTTTCAGGAATTTCCTGACACCCCGTGGAATTAAGCCTGTCGCGAAAAACCGGAAAAACTGTGACACAAATCACCTTCGGTAAATTGCCTATCCTTGGTCGCTGAATTAAGCTTTCCATCGTCGACGGGGCGCCTGAGCGTGCGGTCGGCCCCCCTTTGCGAGAGGGGATCACATGACGTGGCGTCAGGTTTTCGAGCCTTTCGTCTTCCGGTTGTGATTGGAGAAGGGTGGGCCGGAGGCATTTCCGCTTCCGGCGCGCGACGCCGGGTCCGCCGGAATGGGGGCGATTTCGTTCGGGCTCAGTTACGGACCAAACAGGGAGGCTTCGATGGAAATTCGGAAGCTGATGAGAAACCTCGCCGTTCCTGCGGCGCTTGTTGGGGCGATGGCGCTCGGGGCGGGGTCGGCGAGCGCCGCGTCCGTGCCAGTCGGCGCGATTGCCGCGCCGGCGCTGGTGACGGGGACGGGACTTGCGCAACTGCCGACCATGAACGGCGTCATTCACGCGCAGTGGGGACCGCCGCGCTGGTACTACGGCGGCCCGCCGCCGCGTTGGTATCGCCGGCGTCCGCCGCGCTGGCGCGCCAGGCATCGTCGTCATGTGCGCTGGTGCCTGAATCGCTACCGCAGCTACAATCCGCGCACCAACCGCTATCGCGGCTATGACGGCCGTTATCACCGCTGCGTCAGCCCGTTCTGGTGAGCCGCGGCCGGTAGGGACCTTCCCGCCAGTGTCGTCTTTCCCGGAATTGGGGAAACGGCGTTGCGTGAGAGAGCCGGGCATTGACCCTCGTCCGGCACGATGCGATCTGGACGACCGTCTTCCCGACGAGCACTTCCGGCCGGCAGACTTCCTTGCCGGCCGGAAGACAGGCGCCCCCGGGCGACCTTTGCCGATTGTTCGCCGCCCCCCCACTTCGGCCCCCCCACTTCGGCCCCGTTGCAATCCCGGGCCCGGCCGCTGCTGCGCCGCGGGGCGGCAGGCGCGATCCGGACTGATGCGCGGCCTCCCGACGCGCTGGAAGGCCAAAAGCTGTTGCTCGTCGGCGCCCGGCGCTCTAACACTTCCGATAATGAAAGAACCGAACGCGATCGGCGCGGCGTGGCCGCCGCCTCCGACCGCTTCGCCCCGCCGACGGTCGGCAGCTGAAATGCCGGCAGCCCACAAGGACCCGATCTCCATGAAAGCCGAGGAAGTTCCCGATCTCAAAAGCCTCGTTCATCGCGCGCGGACCCTCTCTGAAGCCCTGCCTTTCATGCAGCGCTACGACGATACCGCCGTGGTGGTGAAATACGGTGGCCACGCCATGGGGGATGCGGACCTTGCGCGCGATTTCGCCCAGGACATCACGCTTCTCGCCCAGTCCGGCGTGAACCCGGTGGTGGTTCATGGCGGCGGCCCGCAGATCGGCCAGATGCTGACCCGACTCGGTATCGAGAGCGAGTTCCGCGCCGGCCTGCGCGTCACCGACGAGGCAACCGTGCAGGTCGTCGAAATGGTGCTCGCCGGCGGCATCAACAAGGAGATCGTCGCCGCCATCACCGCCGAGGGCGGCCGCGCTATCGGCCTGTGCGGCAAGGATGGCGGCATGGTCTCGGTCACCAAGCTGAAGCGCACCGTGCGCGATCCGGAATCGGCGATCGAGAAGATCGTCGACCTCGGTTTCGTCGGCGAGCCCAAGAGCGTGCGCCGCGACCTCCTCGATATTCTGGCAAAGAGCGAGATCATCCCGGTGCTTGCCCCCGTCGCCGCCGGCGACGACGGCAAGACCTACAACGTCAACGCCGACACGTTTGCCGGCGCCATTGCCGGCGCGCTCAACGCCCGTCGCCTCCTTTTCCTTACCGACGTTCCCGGCGTTCTCGACAAGAACGGCAGGCTCATCCCGCATCTGACCGTCGCCGAGGCGCATGCGCTGATCGCCGACGGCACCATCCACGGCGGCATGATCCCCAAGGTGGAGACCTGCATCGAGGCCCTCGACCGCGGCGTCGAAGGCGTCGTTATCGTCAACGGCAAGGTGCCCCACGCGGTACTCCTGGAGCTCTTCACCGAGCACGGCGTTGGCACGCTGATCGTACCGTGAGGGGACTCAGGATGGAGGCGGACGGAGCGGCCGGGGGCGAGAGGGTGCACAGGCGCCCGCTTGGTGACCTTGCCCATGTGCGCGACTGGGTCTTCGATCTCGACAACACGCTCTATCCGGCGCGCTCCAACCTCTTCGCCCAGATCGACGTGCGCATCCGCGACTATGTCGTCCGCCTGACCGGTGCCGCGCCCGACGACGCCTATCGCATGCAGAAGGACTACTACCGCCGCTATGGAACCACCTTGCACGGGCTGATGGAGGAACACGCGATTTCGCCGGACGGCTTCCTGGAATTCGTCCACGACATCGACCATTCGCCGATCGAGCCCGATCCGGCGCTCGGCTCGGCGATCGAGCGTCTGCCCGGCCGCAAGTTCATCATGACCAATGGCACGGTGCGGCACGCCGAGAGGGTCGCCGAGCGGCTCGGCATCACGCATCACTTCGACGACATCTTCGATATCGTCGCCGCCGATCTTCTTCCCAAACCCCACCGCGAGACCTACGAGAAATTCTGGCAGCGCCATGGCATTGCGCCGGATAAGGCGGCGATGTTCGAGGACCTGCCACGCAATCTGACCGTTCCCTTCGATGTCGGCATGCGCACCGTACTGGTGGTGCCGGAGGGCACACGCGAGGTCTTTCGCCAAGACTGGGAGCTTGAAGGCCGCTCCGACCCGCACATCGAGTTCGTCACCGACGATCTCGCCGGCTTCCTCCATTCCGTCCTCGACGCGACGACAGGCGGCCGCGACTGAAACGCGTCGTTCGCCCGCCGACGGGAACCACTTTGCTGGGGATCCGACCCGATCTGGCCTGCCGGGACTTGTTTGCCGGCACATGCTGTCCCAAGATCGTAGACGCAATCGCGGCCGCGGGAGGAATGCTTGCCGGATTTCTGGAAGAATGCGGGGTTTCATCTGCTCGAGCGCGATGACGACGGTTTCCTTCGTCCGACCGACGCGTTCCTGAGAGCCTATCTGCTGCGCCCGGAACTGATGCCGGTCGCGGAATCCTGCGACGCCGAATGCGTCCTCCATGCCCGGCTGCTGGAAGAGCCTCGCCTCGCCGTCAGCCCCGCCGATCTCGCCGCGCTCGCCGATCGCGATGCGGCTGAGAACTATGAGATCTTCGTCGGCTTTCGCGACACACTCCTTGCCGCCGGTTCGCTGGAGCACTGTTATATGGAGCTTTTCCGGAGCGAAAAGCCCCCTCGCGTGCCGCCGCTCTTCATCGATCACCTCGTCCATGCCATCGCTCGCAACATCTATGCCGGGAGCGAGGATCCTTTCGTCCTCAGGGCGGCCGAACTGCTCTTTCGCGAACAGATGGTCAATCTGGTTGCCGGTTCGGTGCTGTTCATGGACAGCGAGATCGTCGGCATGATGCGCACACGCCAGGACGAGGGCCATATCAGCCTCGTCGAGGTCGCCGCCAATCCGCTTCTCCTGCGCCAGTCGACGGAACTCGATGTGCTGAGACCGGAGAACGCCGGCCGCTACTGGGAGCGCTCGGAGCGGTTCGATTTTGCTTTCGACATGACGTTTGGCCGTACCGGTGGCGTGGCCTTCGGCCGGATGCTGTCGGCCTGGATTGCCCATTTCCTCAAGGTCGAGGTCCTGGTGGAACCGGTCGAGGCGATCGACGACGAGCACTGGACCTGGCATGTCGGGCTCGACCGTGAGGCGACCGCCCTTCTCAACGATCTCTATGCCGGCAACACCGTTGCCGCCGATCGCATGGAACGGCTGATGGCGCTTTTCCGCCTGACCTTTGCCGATCCGAAGGATCAGCGCAGCGACATTGCCGGCCGGCCCGTCTACCTGGCACTGTGCCGCGAGGAAAACGGTAGCTTGCGCATGAAACCGCAGAATCTTCTCGTCAACCTGCCGCTTGCGACGGTCGCCTGAGAAGCATAACGAAAAGGCCCGCCCGCCCCGGCGCGGAGCGGGACCGGCAAGGGAGAACGCACCGATGATCGACCTGTTTCCCTTTACCGGGTTGCCGGTCTTCGTCCTCGGCCTTGGGCCGCATGGCTGCGCGGCGGCCAAGGCCCTGCGGCAGGCGGGCGCGGAGGTCAGCGGATGGGACGACGATTCCACCCACCGCCGAGCTGCCGCCGGCTGCGACGTTGCCATTCACGACCCCGCCGACGTCGACTGGCGTGAACCGGTCAGCCTCGTCATCGAGCCGGCGGTCGCGCATGGCGGCAAGGACGCGCATCCGGTGGTCGTTGCCGCCCGCGAGGCTGGCTGCGAGGTCATCTGCGATGCCGAACTGCTGGCCCGCTCCGAGCGCGATGCCCATTATGTCGGCATCGTCTCCGACGCGCTGGACACCCGTGCGCTCGATCTTCTCGCCTATGCGATGCGCGTGTCCGGTCGCGAATGTGAGGCCGGCGGCGACGCGGGCCGGCCATTGCTCGACCTCCATCCGCTCGGCGCCGGCGGAACCTACGCGCTCGCCATGCCGGCCGAGCGGCTCGACTGTACCGCGTCGATCACCTTCGACGTTGCCCTCCTTCTCGATGTCGGGCCGGACAGCATCGCCCGTGCCGGTAGCGTGGAGTCCGCGCTGGAGGCGGTGAGCTGGGTCTTCCACCGCCAGACCGGCGGACGCGGCGCCGTTGTCAATGTCGACGACCGCGATACCCGGCGCATCGCTGCCGCACTCACCGCCGCGCGCGAACAGGTCGTCGTCCCGGTTTCCGGGCGCGCCCGCACGCCCGGTGGCGTCTATGTCGCCGGAGGCACGCTCTACGACGACATCGCCGGTAACGACGAGGCGATCGTCGGCCTCGACCTTGCTGCCGGAAAGGCCGGCGAAGAGGAGGCTTTGCTTGCCGCCGCAACCTATGCCAGCCTTGTGATTCTCGATGTTCCCGCCCATGCCGCGATGGCCAGCATTCGCGGCTATTTCGCCCGCTGAACGGGCGGGGAAGGGCCCCTTCGCCGGGACTGTGCAAGGGCGCTTGTAAGGGGCCTTGCGTGATGGCGTCGTTCGGATGCCTTGCGGACCTCTTGCCTTTCCAGCCGCCTCCCGCGTCGCCATGTCCGGCTTGCCAAGGGGCAAGCAACGTCGCATGAGAACCCGGTAATGAGGACGCGGAGCCGATGCGGGATCGGCGCCGGGGACGGATGCGGAAGGCGAAGAGGGGCGGAAACGTGCGGGATATCTCCAAGAGCTTCGGGCGGGAAACGGTCGCGCCCGAGGACCGTCGGCACCGTATCCGCACGCTGTTCAACGCCATCGCGCCTCGCTACGACCTCATGAACGACCTGATGTCGGGCGGCACGCACCGGTTCTGGAAGCGCTCTTTCGTTGCCCAGGCCATGACGGCAGCAGGCGCCGGGGGCAACAGTGGGCCGTGGCTCGATCTTGCCGCCGGCACCGGCGATATCGCGCAGCGGATCAGCGCTCGACGCCCCCGCGCGCACGTCATCCTGTGCGATCCGAGCCACGCCATGCTCAGCGTCGCGCGCGAGCGCGGCAATGGCGCGGCCGTGGCGGGGGAAGGCGAACGGTTGCCTTTCGCCGATGCTTCCTTCGCCGCCGTCACCCTGTCCTTCGGACTGCGCAACGCGACCGATCCCGCCCTCGTCCTCGGCGAGGCACTGCGTGTCCTCAGGCCCGGAGGCCGCCTCTTCATTCTGGAGTTTTCACAGCCGTTGTGGTGGTTCGCGCCGGCATACCGCCTCTATTCCCGCCTCGTTATCCCCGCGCTTGGTGCCCTCGTTGCCCGCCACCGTGGCGCCTATCGCTACCTGGTGGATTCGATCGCCGGCTTTCCCGATGTCGAGGTCGTATCGGGCTGGCTGACCGACGCTGGCTTCGCCGCCGTGAAGGGGCGGCGGCTCTTTTTCGGAATCGCGGCCATCCATGAAGCCGCCAAAGCGACTGGATAACCGATGTCTCTCCCCCTTGCCGACCGTTTCGCCGTCGCGGCCACCCTCAACGCGGGGCACTCCGATGTCGTCGCGCTCGATCGCGAGCCGGTCTCGCCTTGGACGGCGTGGATCATGGCGCTCCGCCCCAAGACGCTGACCCTGTCGCTGACGCCGGTCGCGGCGGGCGTTTTCTGGGCCTGGTTCGAGACTGGCGTCCTGCGCGGCGCGGAAGCACTCTTCGCTCTTCTTGGCGCGCTGGCTATCCAGATCGGCACCAACCTGTGGAATGACGCCTGCGATGGCGAGAAGGGCGCCGACCGGTCCGATCGTCTCGGCCCGCCGCGGGTAACCGCGCTCGGCATTCTTCCCGCCGTCGTCGTCCGCCGTGCCGCGCTCGCCGCGTTTGCCGCCGGTGCCGCATCCGGGCTCGTTCTTCTGGCCTCGGGCGGCTGGCCGATCTTCCTCGTCGGTGTCGTCTCGCTGCTGTGCGGGCTCGCCTATTCCTCCGGGCCCTATCCGATATCGGCCTCGCCGTTCGGAGAGCTCTTCGTGCTGCTGTTCTTCGGGCTGGTCGCCGTCGGTGGAACCTACTATCTGCAAGCCGGTACCGTGACGCCTCAGGTCCTGCTTCTCGGCCTCGTCGTCGGCCTGCCGTCAGCCGCCGTCCTCCTCGTCAACAACCACCGAGACCGGGGCAGCGATGCCCGCTCCGGCCGCAGGACTCTCGCCATTGTGGTCGGCATCGGCGGCTCCCGCGTCCTCTACGGCGCCTTGATGGCGGGCGCGGCAGTGCTCGCGCTCGTTCTGGTTGCGCCTGCCTGCACGGCGGCCTGGCTCGGCTTCCTGCCGATCTCGGCCGTCCTCCTTCTCCTCATCCTCGATATGGCGCGCGCGCCCGTTGCCTCCGGACTCAATCGCACACTCGCCCGCACGGGTCTTGCGCAGTTCGCAATATTCCTGACGATCGCCTTCGCGATGCTCGTCTGCCCGGCGTGAAAACGGTGGCGCCGGCTGGCGCCACCGGACAGGCGGCCGATTCGCCGCGCTCAGTCCATCTTCATGGTGCCGTGGTCCATTGCGTCGGAGTGGGCACCCGACATTGCGCCGATGCTCATAACCGGTATCGACACGGTTACTTTTCCGGCCTTCTCGAAAGTCAGGGTGACGGGAAACGACTCGCCTTCCTTAAATGGCGCCTTGAGGCCCATGAACATGATGTGATAGCCGCCGGGTTTCAGTTCGGCCATGCCGCCGGCCGGGACCGGAATGCTCTCCACCTCGCGCATGCGCATGATGCCGTTGTCGTTGATGTGGGTGTGGAGCTCCACCCGCTTGGCGACGTCGGCACTGGCTGCCACGAGCGTGTCGTCGCTCCCTCCGGCATTGCGAACCGTGAGATAGGCGATGCCGGCCTTTGCTGAGCCCGGAGTTGCGCGGGCGAAGGGCGCAACGACCGTGATGTCGCCAGCCGTTGTATCCGCCGCGATGGCGTGTCCGACGAGGCCCAGCGAGGGACCGGCAAGGGACAGGAAGACCGCCAGGGCGGTGAAGAGGCGTCGGGTGGGCATGGAGCGTCCTTTCGCTTGGTTCTGGTTTTGCTTTCGTGGCCCGTTCCGGAGCCTGTCAGGGGGTATGGAGTATGGGGAATGTGCTGACAATGCCTCACAAACGGGACGATGGCTACGCATAGGCGAGGGGCGGCGCGCAGGAATATTTCGCCGCGAAACTGTCGTGATTCGCCAGGCGAAAGCCCGAATCGGAAACGATGCGCCTCGCGGGTCGAAAATGCCGGTACTGGAAATGCCACCAAATTGAGGGGTGAGAAGCGGAGTACCGGCCCCGGCCCATGAGCATGAGAGGTGCAGCCCCCCTTGCGGCATTTTGTCTGCACATAAAGGACTTAAGCAATAATACTAGGCTATGCGCCGAAAAACAGCACGGAGATACAAATTAATACGAGTAGTTTCCTATAAAAGAAAATCTAAACGTGTATTTTTCACAATAACACCCGAGCTTTTTGCCGAATTGGAATGATTCAACAAAGAGGCGTGCACAGAACTGCTTATAGTGAAATCAATTAGCACTTTTTTTAGGCAGAGAGTTTGCTTTAGAGCAAGGCTGACGCGGAATCTCGTCTCTACCCTGCGCACCGCGTGCAAATCGCGCGCTATCCCGCTTTGCGGGAGTTCCTCCGATCGTTGCCGTGGACACCGGTGAGCGGTCGTATGAAGAACGGGGCACACAATGAAAGCTAGACTAAAAACCGTAACGACGTTGTCGATGGCCGTCGGCCTCGGCCTGGCGTGGACGGCGGCTGCATTTTCCGCTGAATCGCTGGATGACGTCATCAAGCGGCGCGGCCTAACGGAGAAAGACGTGCTGGCTGCGGCGAAGACCTATACCCCGACAGGCGGGCGTGACGAGTTCCTCGTCTTCTCGTCGGGCGGTCAGAGCGGCCAGATTATGGTCTACGGCATCCCCTCGATGCGCATCCTGAAGTACATCGGCGTCTTCACACCGGAGCCGTGGCAGGGCTATGGCTTCGACGACGAATCCAAGAAGGTGCTGGATCAGGGCAAGATCGACGGCAAGGCCCTCAACTACGGCGATACCCACCACCCGGCGATCTCCGAGACCAACGGCGATTACGATGGCGAGTGGCTGTTCATCAACGACAAGTCGAACCCGCGTCTTGCGGTCATCGACCTGAAGGATTTCGAGACCAAGCAGATCGTTGTCAACCCGATCATGCAGTCCGAACATGGCGGCGCCTTCGTGACGCCGAACACCGAATACGTCATCGAGGCGACCCAGTACGCCGCCCCGTATGAAGACGGTTACGTTCCGCTGTCGGAATTTAACGAAAAATACCGCGGTGCCGTGACCTACTGGAAATTCGACCGCGAGGCCGGTCGGCTCGATCCGTCGAAGTCGTTCTCCGTCGAACTGCCACCCTACAGCCAGGACCTGTCCGACGCCGGCAAGCTGGACTCCGACGGCTGGTCGTTCACCAACTCTTTCTGCACCGAGCGCTATATCGGCGGTATCGAGAAGGGCCGTCCGCCCTTCGAGGCCGGGTGCTCTCAGAAGGACACCGACTTCCTCCACGTCATCAACTGGAAGAAGGCTGCCGAGCTCGTCGCCGCCGGCAAGGCCCAGAAGGTCAAGGGACATGACGTCCTGTCGATCGACACGGCTGTCAAGGAAGGCATCCTCTTCCTGATCCCGGAACCCAAGAGCCCGCACGGCGTCGACGTCACCCCGGACGGCAAGTACATCATCGTCGCCGGCAAGCTCGACACGCACGCCTCGGTCTATTCCTTCGCCAAGATCAAGGAACTGATCGACAATAAGGACTTCGTCGATACCGACCCGTACGGCATTCCGATCCTGGACATGAAGAAGACGCTGCACACCCAGGTGCAGGTCGGCCTCGGCCCGCTTCACAATCAGTTCGATTCCACGCCGTGCATCGTCTACACCTCGGCCTACGTCGACAGCCAGATCGCCAAGTGGAACTATTGCGAGGGCAAGGTCCTCGACAAGATCTCCATCCACTACAACGTCGGCCATCTGATGACGATGGAAGGCGATACCGAGCATCCGAAGGGCAAGTACCTGGTTTCGCTGAACAAGCTCGCCATCGACCGGTTCAACCCGGTTGGTCCGCTGCATCCGCAGAACCATCAGCTCATCGATATCTCCAATTCCAAGATGCAGCTGCTCTACGACATGCCGGTGCCGCTCGGCGAGCCGCACTACGCGGTTGCCATCTCCGCCGACAAGCTGAAGCCGAAAATCCGTTACAAAACCGGTTGGGATAGCCGCACGGACAAGAAGTCCGAGTTCCGCACCCGTCCGGGCCGCGAGCGGGTCGATGTGGTCGACGGCGTGACCCATGTCTACGGCACGCTGATCCGGTCGCACATCACGCCGGAGATCATCGAGGTCGAGGAAGGCACCACCGTGTCGCTCCATCTGACCAACGTGGAACGCGCCGAGGACGAAACCCACGGCTTCGCCATCAACGGCTTCCCCGTCAACTTGTCGGTGGAACCGGGCAAGACCGTGTCGGCGACGTTCACCGTCGACAAGCCGGGTGTGTACCCGTACTACTGCACGGAGTTCTGTTCCGCCCTGCACCTTGAGATGCAAGGCTATCTGCTGGTTCGCCCGAAGGGCCACAAGCTGGAAGAAGCCGCGCTGCAGGAAGGCACCTCCTATGCGAAGTCCGATTACGACAAGCAGGTGAAGGCCAACACCGACACCCAGGCCGTGATCGACAGCGTCGTGACCTACATCACGCAGCGTAACTTCAAGGACTTCGCGCCGGTCGTCGCCCTCGTCGAGGATGCCACCGACCAGCTCAACTTCGCGGCCGACGCCAAGAAGAAGTCGGAAGACTTCGCGGCTAGCGAGGACTGGCAGAACGCGACCCTGTGGGCCCAGCAATGGTACCAGTATCAGGTCAAGGCGGCCGATATCGGCCTCAGGGCCAAGACCTATCTGGACCAGAACGGCGCCAAGGTCGTCGAGTGACCGCGCCCGTATGCTGAGATGAGAACGAGAGGGCGGTGCGCCGCCCTCTCCCTTCCCCCAAGGATACGGACGGAGCAGGATGATGAAGGACGGATTGCGTCCGATCGCCCGCGCGCTCATGGGCGCGGCATTGGTCGCGGTGATTGCCACCGGACTCGGGGTCGCACCGCTTGCCATGTCGACGACTGCCGCAAGCGCGGCGAGCGCGAAGAAGAAACATCCCGGCAAGAGGCTCTATCTTCGCCGGACCTGCATGGCCTGTCATGGCAAGGGCGGCATTAAGGCGATCCAGGATTATCCCAACATCGCCGGGCAGGATAAGAAATACATGCGCGACCAGATCGAGGACATCCTCGATGGCAAGCGCAAGGGAAGCCCCGATGCGACCGGGCACCCGCGGTCCGAAGGCATGCGCGGCTCGCTCGTGACGGCCGAGGGCGAACTTCGGATCACCAAGGACGAGATCAAGCAGATCGTCGACTGGCTTGCCGACGAGCCTCCCGCGCCGCCGATCAAGATGGAAGAGATCAGCGAGGAGAGGCTGAAGGCCGGTGCCGCCGCGTTCAAGAAGGGCAAGTGCCGGACCTGTCACGGCAAGGAAGGCAAGAAGCCGCTCAAGGGCTATCCTTTCATCGCCGGCCAGAAGCGCTCGTATATCGTCATTCAGATGACCGACATCCGCGACGGTCACCGCACCAACGGCCGCACCAAGGTAATGGTGCCGTTCATCAAGAAGATGGACGACGAGAAGATCGCGCTGATCGCGGATTATCTCTCCCGGATCGATCGGACGGAAAAGTGATTGGCCGGGTCAACGGACTGACTAGAAGGAGAGAGAGCATGAGATTGAAGATATTCGGCCTGGCGTGTCTCGCCTCTGCCGCCTTCCTCGTCGCGGGATCGGCGATCGCCGCCGACACCGGCGACTGGAACAAGGGCAACGAGGAAGAGCAGGAAGCGCTCAGCCTGAAACCGGACCACGAGAACGGCATGGAAGTGTTCGAAGTCTGCACGGCCTGTCACATGACCGAAGGCTGGGGCACCGAGGACGGCACCTTCCCGCAGCTCGCCGGCCAGCACCAAAAGGTCATCATCAAGCAGCTTGCCGACATTCGCGCCAAGAACCGCGACAACCCGACGATGTATCCCTTCGCCCTGCCGCAGGAAATCGGCGGCGCGCAGTCTCTCGCCGATGTCGCCGAATACATCTCAAAACTGCCGATGAATCCGGAGAACGGTGTCGGCCCGGGCACCGATCTGGCGCTTGGTGAACAGCTCTACAAGGACAACTGCGTGCGCTGTCACGGCGAGCGTGGCGAGGGCAATGCGGACAAGTTCTATCCGCGCATCCAGGGCCAGCACTACAAGTACCTGGTGCGCCAGTTCGAATGGATTCGCGATGGCAAGCGCCGCAACGCCAACCCGGACATGGTCCAGCAGATTCAGGACTTCTCCGACAAGGACATGGTCGCGGTGATGGACTACGTGTCGCGCATCAAGCCGCCGAAAGAGGACCTCGGACCTCCGGGCTGGCTCAACCCTGACTATGAGTAGAACGCACATCCGACACACGGGGATCCGGCAGGCCCTCGGTCTGCCGGTCGGACAAGACCCAACACCTGGACAAAATGACCGATGAGCACAGGCGTGAACACAAAACGGGAATTTCTTGCCAAGGGACTGATCCTTGTCTCCATGGTGTTGATCGCGGCGGTCTATTTCGCTCCGGTCTGGTGGGTGTCGCTGACGGCGCCGAACTATCCGCCCGAGGCCTTTCCGGATGGGGTACGGATCAATTTCCACATGAACGGCGTCTTTAACGGCTGTGAAAAGGTGGAGAAGGCGGAGATCGAGGAAGACGTGGCGCTCGATTGCGTCCACGAGATGGACACCATCAACCACTTCGTCGGCATGTATCCGATCGCCTCCGGCGGTGTGGTGGAGAAGGCGTTCTCGCCGTTCCTTCTGTCCATGCTCGGTGTCATGCTCGCCGGCTTCCTGTTCCTCGACAGGCGCCTGCGCATCGGCATCATGACCCTCGGTTTTGCCGCGGTCACCGTCTGGATGTACCTGACGATGTATTCCACCGGCGGCCTGAAATACCAGAATTCCGACTATGTCGCCGCGCTGGTGACCGCGCTCGACCAGTCCGATTTCGAGGGAGTGGACAGCACCAGGGACGAGGTCAAACTCGATCCGATCATCGAGGCGCTCCGGGAATCCATGCGCGAGACGGCCAAGGTCGATGCCGCGCCCGAGCCCGCGCTCGATACTGTCGGCAGCGAGACGGCGGCGACGGCGGCCAAGGCCGACAATATCCGCATGCTGCGCCAGATGTTCGATGCCGATCAGCAACGCCAACCCGCTGCAGCGCGCCAGACCTGGACTGGTGCCGGCATCGACACGCTGATCTGGCACTATCACAAGAACCTCGGTCGCTGGTTCAACAATCCCGCCGAGATCGATCCCATGGCCAGGAACATGCGTATTGCATCCAACATCCTGTTCGGCGTTATCATCGCCGGCATGGTCGCCATGCTGATCGCCGGCTGGAAGACGGGTGGCGTACTCTACTGGCTCCTTGTGGTGATCCCGATCCTGCTGCCGCTGTTCTTCATCATCGAATACTCGGCCTGGCTTTGGTGGTACGGCCACAGCCTTAACGTGATGGGAGCCTTCACCCTCAAGCCCTTCATGCCGACCGTGTTCGGTCAGGGCAAGGTGGCGCAGTTCACCACCCACTCCTATCCGAACATCGGCTTCGGCCTGATGATCGCGTCGTCGCTGGCTCTCATTCTTGCCGCGCTTCTGCGCCGCAAGGGCCTGAAACAGGCCGCGCGCGACTGACGTCGGAAACGGACCGGCCGGCGCCTGCTTGCGGGTGCCGGCCCGCGACCAGCGAAAAGCCGGGACATTGCGGCGGCGTCTCGAACGCTTCTGGATGAGCCCGTGAGGAGACAGGAATGTTTACGCTTCAACGGCTCGCTCCGACACTCGTCGGTGCCGTGCTTGCGATCGCGGCCGCAACGGCGGCGACCGGCGACGAACCGGCGGGGCCGGGCCTCCTTCTCCTTCAGCCGATGCTCGACGAGGCGGAAGAGGGGGCGGTGATCACGCTGAAGCCGGGGACCTACCAGGGACCGGTCTCGATCGATAAGCCGCTTACCCTTGACGGCATGGGCAAGGCGACCATCGACGGCGGCGGCAAGGGCACGGTGATCTCCGTCGACACCAACGGCGCCACCGTCCGCAACCTGCGCATCGTCAATTCCGGCGAGAGCCACAACGATATCGATGCCGGCGTCCGTATCGAGGGCGACTACAATGTCGTCAAGGACAACGTCATTGCCGAATGCCTCTTTGGCGTCGATATCCAGCAGTCGGACAACAATATCGTCCGCCGCAACACGATCTCCTCAAAATCCGACGCCGGACTTGGCATCAAGGGCGACGCGGTGCGCCTGTGGTACAGCCGCAACAACAAGATCGAGAACAACGAGATCTTCAATTCCCGCGACATGGTGATCTGGTATTCCGCCGACAACCGGATCGCCAACAACCATGTCCGCGACGGTCGCTACGGCCTCCATTTCATGTATTCCAAATACAATCTGGTGGAGAACAACACATTCGACCGGAACTCCGTCGGCATCTTCCTGATGTATTCCGACGACGTCGTGGTGCGCGGCAACCGCATGTTCCAGGCGCTCGGGCCGACCGGCGTCGGCCTCGGTCTGAAAGAGACGAGCAACGTCACCATTGTCGACAACGAGATGCTCTACAACGCCACCGGCATCTATCTCGACATGTCGCCTTTTCAACCCGACACGGTGAACAAGGTCCATCGCAACACCATTGCCTTCAATTCCGTCGGCATCGGCTTCCTGACCGACTGGCCCGGCAACGACCTCGTCGACAACGTCTTCGTCAACAACATCCAGCAGGTGGCTGTCGGCGAATTCGCCGGCGCCACGCGCAACACCTGGCGTGCCAACTACTGGGACGACTTCGAGGGTTTCGACAGGAACCACGATGCCATCGGCGACCGACCGCACCGGATGATGGTCTATGCCGACCGCGTCTGGATGGATGTGCCGCCGGCGGCCTTCTTCAAGGGAACGCCGCTGCTCTCTGCGCTCGACTTCTTCGAGCGGCTGGCGCCCTTCACAGAACCCATCGTCATGCTGGAAGACAGGAAACCCAGGATGGCACGCACCTTCGAGGCCGAAACGGCATCGGAAAAGCCGGCCGACGCCGGCGCGACACGGCTCGATCCCTTTGGGCTCGGCCGGGACTGAACGGGCCCCCGGGGTCCGGAGTGTGAAAGAGCGGACAAAGGCCATGGCAAAGAAGCTCACCGCCAAGCAGCGTTCGGAGCGGCGCACGATCCTCTTCTCCGCGCTCGCCGGTTCGGCGACCGTGGCGCTGTCGCTGATGGGATACGTGCCCGTGCTGCGCGACATCGCCAAGCGATTGCGGCCGCCGGGCGCACAGCCGGAAAAGAAGTTCCTCGCCTCCTGCATCAAGTGCGGCCAGTGCGTTCAGGTCTGCCCGGTCGAGGCGATCAAGCTCGCCGACGCCGGCGACGGCTTCGGTATCGGCGTGCCCTATATCGATGCCCGCGCCCAGGCGTGCGATTTCAGCTGCGACGCGGTGCAATGCGTTCTCGCCTGCCCAACCGGCGCGCTCACCCACGAGATCGATCGCAAGGAGCAGGTACGGATGGGGCTTGCCCGTCTCGTCCGGCCCGAAGCCTGTCTCGCCCGCCAGGGCAAGGGCTTCAAGGGGGTCGCCCGCGGTTCGAGCTTTGAGGGAATTCACCGCTACACCGAGGTCGACCGCTGGAACCCGATAAAGGTCGCCGACCACCCCTATGACCTGGAGCTGTGCGACCTGTGCGTGCGCGAATGTCCGATCGAGGGGGCGATCTCGCTCAAGCCGATCGATGGCGACGAAGGATCAAAGCGTCGCACGCCCGTGGTCGCGGAAGCCTGCGTCGGCTGTGGCATGTGCGAAATGATCTGTCCGGCCGAGCCGGCGGCGATCATCGTCGCGCCGCGTGAGAAATGGGGGACGGCATGAGACGCTTCATCGAATCGATCCGGCTTCTCCTCGGCGCCGAACCTCGCCGCGTCGACAAGGACGACTATACCAAGGAAGCCCTCGACCTGCATGCCTTCAAGCAGACGCCGGAGCAGAAGAAGCTCCGTGTCGAGGCGATCAAGCACGAGTTCGAGGAAAAGGCGAAGAGCCACAAGTGGCGCTATATCCGCTGGACCTCGATCATCCTCGTCAACCTGATGTTTGTCGTGTCGTTCCATTTCGACGTCCAGCTCGTCGAGGGCGCGCTGACCGCATCGCGTTTCGTCGGCTTCCATATGGCCGACCTCAATGCCGCGTTGCAGGTCGTCCTTGCCGACAAGATGATCCTCATCAACCTCGTCATCGGCGTCGTTACCGTAGGACTCCTGTGGTGGTTCGTCGGCGGGCGCAGTTTCTGCTCCTGGGTCTGCCCTTACCATCTGCTCGCCGAATTCGCCGAGTTCCTGCACCTGAAGCTCGCCGAGCGGAAGATCGTTTCCGACCATCCGCTCGACCGCCGCATGCGGCCGGTGCTCTATGTCGTCTTCGCCGCGCTCGCCTTCGTCACCGGCTACACGGTCTTCGAGACGATCTCGCCGGTCGGCATCGTCAGCCGCGCCCTCGTCTACGGCGCCAGCATCGCCCTTGTCTGGGTCGTCTTCCTGCTCCTGGTGGAAGTGTTCTTCGTTCGTCGCTTCTGGTGTCGCTACGTCTGTCCGATCGGCTTCACCTACGGTCTGATCGGCTCGACATCGCCGCTTCGCGTCCAGTACAAGCTGGAGAATTGTCTGCATGAGGGCGAGTGCCGCAAGGTATGCATGGTGCCGCATGTCCTGGAGATGACCAAGAAGGGGCGGGCCGAGGACGTCCACCTTGACATTGGCGCCGACTGCACCCGTTGCGGCATGTGCATCGACGCCTGCCCCACCGGTGCGTTGACGTACCGGATCAAGGGACTGGAGGACGTATTGTGATCGAACTCGGCGCTGTCACCAAGGTCTTTCGCCGCCAGCGCGTGCTCGACGGGCTGACCCTGTCGATCGGCGCCGGCGACCGGATCGCGCTGATTGGCGCCAACGGCGCCGGCAAGACGACGATGATCCGCTGCCTCCTCGGCGAATACGTCCACGACGGCAGCATCACCGTCAACGGCCGCCGGCCGCGCCACGACCGCCATGGCGTTCTCGGCGATATCGCCTTCGTGCCGCAGATGCCGCCGCCGTTGAAGATGCCGGTGCGCGACCTGATGCGCTTCGCCGCCGTCACCTGCGGCGGCAGGGTCGGCGACATGGAGGAGATCGCTGTTCGCCTCGGCCTCGATGTGGGCGAGGTCGGGCCCAAGCCCTTCCACAAGCTGTCGGGCGGCCAGAAGCAGAAGATCCTCGTCGCCGTCGCGCTCGGCAGGACGTCGCGGGTACTGATCCTCGACGAGCCGACCGCCAACCTCGATCCGGCGGCCCGCCGTGTGCTCTTCGGTCTCCTCGCCGAACGGCTCGACCATGGCATGATCATTTCCTCGCACCGGCTGGAGGAGATTTCCGGCCTCGTCAACCGCGTTGTCGAACTCGACCATGGCAAGGTGGTGCTGGACGACCGCGTCGCCGAAAGCGTCGACCCCGGCAGCATGCAGACCTGCACGGTGACGCTCGACCTGCCCGATCCCGCCTTCGCCAATGCCATTTCCGAATGGGGCTTTGCCGCCGGCGACGGCGGGGTGATGTGGCGGGGCGAGGTGCCGGGCCCTGACCGTATCCGCTTTCTCGGCATGATCACCCGCTACGCCGGCATTTTGAAAACCTTCGAGATGACTGCGGCACGGCATATCGATCCTTCAGGGGCCGATGTGAAGAGGACCGCCGCCGGCGCGAACGGGGAGGCAAGTCCATGACCGGGCGGAACCCGGCCGGCCGCGCGCCGGCATTGCGTATCGGGCGCCGACCGTTCCTTGCCGGCTTTGCCTGCTCGCTTGCGGCGCTGCCGCTCGGCGGCTGTTTCGAGCCGGAGACCGGCCCGGTGGAAATCCGCTACGACCGCCAGGCCTGCGACTTCTGCCGTATGATCATCTCCGATCCCCGCTTCGCCACCGAAATTCGCGGTGGTCCCAAGAACAAGGTCTTCTTCTTCGACGACTTGGGCGACGCCGTCCACTTCCTTAATGGCAAGGACTGGAAGGACGACCCGACGGTCGAGATCTGGGTGATGGACATGGAAGACGGCAAGACCTGGCTCGACGCCCGCAAGGCCGCTTACATCTCCGGCCAGGTCACGCCGATGGACTATGGCTATGGAGCGCTCGGGAGCCCGCGCGAGGGCACCGTCGACTTTGCCGAAATGCAGAAGACCATCCTCGAAAGAGGGCCTTCCGCCTTCTGCCTCCCCGAGCGCGAAACCTCCGAACAGGCGGCGCCCGCCGCGCCGAAAGGATAAGGGGACGACAATGAAGAGCCTTCTGCAATCGGCCCGCCTCGATGTCGCCGAATCCCTCCGCGCCCGCTGGTATCTCGTCTATGTGCTTGTCTTCGGCGGCCTCATCGCCGCGCTTTTCGCCGGCGGGCTGACGGAAAGCCGCGTCATGGGCTTCACCGGCCTGTCGCGCCTGCTCCTCACCTACATCCAGCTGTCGATGGCGATCCTGCCGGTCTTCGTGCTGATTACGACCGTGCGCTCGCTGGCCGGCGACCGAGAGACCGGCGTCTTCGAATATATCCTCTCGTTTCCCGTTCCCCTCGGCGCCTGGTACTGGGGGCGCTTCTTCGGCCGCTTCGTCGTCGTCGTCTCGCCGGTGCTCCTGGCCATGTTCCTTGCCATCGCCTATGGCGCCATGCGCGGCGCGGACGTGCCGTGGAAGGAGATTGTCTTCTACACCGCGCTCCTGTCCTCGCTGGTTTTCTGCTTCCTAGGCGTCAGCTTCTTCATTTCCAGCCTGGCGCGTTCCACCGACGTGGCCCAGGGCGCGGCGTTCCTCGTCTGGCTGGTCCTGCTCCTCTTCCTCGACCTGATCCTCCTCGGCCTCATGGTGCGCGAGCAATTGCCGGTCGATCTCATCGTCGGTATTGCGCTCGCCAATCCGATGCAGGTCTTCCGCACGGCCGCCATGATGCTGTTCGATCCGCAACTCGTGCTCCTCGGGCCCTCCGCCTACATCATCCTCGATGCCTTCGGCACGACCGGCTACCTCGCTTGGGCGATGGTCTATCCGCTGGTCTTTGGCGGGATTCTGGCCGGGATCGGCTACTGGCGCTTCCGCTCCACCGATCTGGTGTGAGTGGAATAGCGAAAAGACCGACCCTTCAGCAATTGCAGGCTGCGCCCTTCAGGAGTGCGATGAGGCCCGGGTCGTCCCAGCGGGCAGCGCCCTTGTGGCGGAAGAGTTCGCGGCCGTGCGCATCAAGAATCAACGTCAGCGGGATGCGATCCTCGCCGATCGCATCGACGACTTCACGCGGTTTGCCGACGAGAACGGGGAGGGCGCTGATCCCTTCCTCGCTATAGAAGCGTTCGACCTCGCGGTGTCCCCGGCGGTCCACCGACACTGGCAGCACCCGGATCGGCTGGCCCGAGAGAGCACGGCCCAGCCGGTCGAGCGCCGGCATTTCGTCACGGCAGGGAAGGCACCATGGCGCCCAGATGTTGAGGACGAGGACGTTGCCGTGATAGTCGGCGATGCGACGGGGTGTGCCCGCGCCGTCGACGAAGGCGAAATCGATGCTCTGGCCCGGGGTCGACAGATCGATAGTATCGGGAGGCGCGGCGAGCGGACGGCTGGTCGCGGCAAGGGCGGGCGGCACGGCGAGGCAGAAAAGGCCGGTAACGACGAATGCACGCCGGCTGACGCCGCCCGCCACCGGTGTCTCTTGCCTAGGTGCCGTGCGGATGGAGGATAAGGGCGCCGTGACGTCGGCGTTCATTGCCCAACGCCTTCCGGCGTTTCCGGATCCTTGGCAAATTGCGCCTTGATCCGCGTCGCGATCTCTTCCGCCGTCAGGCCATGGCCGAAGCGGGTCAGAACCCGGCCGTCGGGTCCCACGAAGGCCATCGAGGACGAATGGTCGATGGTGTATCCCTCCGGGTCGTCCGGGTCGATCTCGCCGATTTCATAGCGCACGTTATAGGCCTCGACCGCCGCGTCGATCAGCGCCTTCTCCCCGGTCAGCCCGATGATGCGCTCGTCGAACATGGCGGTGTATTCCCGCAGCTTCTTGGGCGTATCGCGCCTGGGATCGACAGAGATGAACAGCGGCACGATGCGGTTGGCGTCCTTGCCGAGCCGGTCGAGGACGCCGGACATGGTAAGGAGGCTCGTCGGGCAGACGTCCGGGCAGAAAGTGTAGCCGAAATAGACGATGAGATAGTGGCCGATGAGGTCGTCGTCGCTGATGGTGCGGCCCCAGCCGTCCTGAAGGACGAAGGTGCGGCGCCTGGGCTTGGCGGCTGCACTGGAATCGTCGGTGACGATACGGGGACCGGCCGTCGCCGGCACATTGGAGTCCGCGATCATCGCCAGCCCCGCGATCGCCAGGCACAGGGCGAGTGCCGGCAGCGAACGACGAAAGAATGGCATGGCGAAACCTCCTTGGGGCGGCGCGATCTGCAAACGTGTAGATTCTACGTCGGGGAAAGGCGGTACGATTTGATCTGTGTGTAGGCGGGGCTCGATTGTCACGGGTTAGGGTGCCTGTCGACACGGATGGTGCGAGGCCCGGGCCGCCGGTGCGGACCGGGCACGGGATGCGAAAGGGAGACGGGCAGCGATGAAGACGCTATTCATTCCGCTCGGCCTCGCCTTCATGATGTTCACCATCGGGCTTTCCATGCAGCCCACGGCTTTCCGTCGTCTTGCCGGGCGCGGGAAGGCTTTTGGCCTCGGTCTCGCCGCCCAGCTCCTGGCGCTGCCGCTGATTGCCGCCGGTCTTGCCGTTGTCTTCGCCCTGCCGCCGCTGCCTGCCGCCGGACTTGTTGTGCTGGCCGCCGCGCCGGGCGGCGTGACTTCCAATTTCCTTACTCTCCTTGCCCGTGGCGATACCGCGCTGTCGATCGTCATGACGCTGGCAACGAGCGTGATCGCCATCGTGTCTGTGCCCCTCGTTGTCGGCTGGGGGGTGGCGCATTTCCTCGGCGAGAGCACCGCCATCCGCCTGCCGTTCGGCTGCACCGTCCTCAGTATCGTCCTGATCAGCGTCCTGCCGCTCGCCATTGGCATGGCGGTCCGCATGCGGCTCCCAACTGTCGTCAGGCGGATCGCGACGCCCACCCGCGCGCTCGCCGGTATCGTCTTCGCCGCGATCGTCGTGCGCGCCTTCTGGGGGCAGTGGGACGCCATCTCCACCCATTGGGCCGACGTCGGTCCCGCAGTCGTCGCCCTCAATGTCGCGACCATGGCCGTCGGCTTCGCCATTGCCACCGCCGCACGCCTCGATACCCGTGCTTCCATTGCCGTCGCCGTAGAATGTGGCCTGCAGAATGTGGCGCTCGCTATCTTTGTCGCCGTTCACATCCTCGGCGACGAACGGCTGATGATCCCCGCCGTTATCTACGCCCTGATTATGAATGTTTCCGTCGTGCTCGTCATCGCCGCCGGACGCTGGCTCGTGCCTGCCATGGCCGACGATCTGGCCGCCGACATCATTCGCGATCGCGGTGCGACGTGAGCCCCCAACCTGAGCAGCGGACTTGTTTCCGAAGGAGAAAATAATGACCTCGCCCCGACTTTTCCTCACCGCGGTCCTTGCCGTCGCCTTTGTGACCTCCGCCATGGCCGCGGCCGCATTCAGCGACGATCAGAAATCCGCCATCGCCCACCTCGGAGCCGTCACCGGCACGGGACTTGCCTGCGGCTATGGCAAGGTCGCCCTGCCGTTGAAGGAAGCGGTTGTGAAGATCGCCAACCAGCAGAATATGGACAGCGAGACCCGCGAAGCGGTGCGCGATATGTTCGCCAAGGCCCGCGACGAGGCGTTCCAGGAGGCCGGCAAGACCTGCCCGTCCAGCGAGACCTATGACGTCACGGCCGAGCTCGCCCGCGTGCGGATCAAGAACGCCTTCGCCCAATAGGGTGGCAAGCATAGAAAAAGGCTGGCGATGCGGCCCCGGAGCCGCGGTTGCCGGCCTTTTCGCTTCGTTCCATTTCGTCCCGTGTTGCTGTGTCTACCGCGCGACGAGGACCTCGAATTCGTCCGATTGCAGTTCCGAATGCAGGAAGCTGCCCGAACAGATCCGCTCGGCGGCGCGGTAGGTGCCGACGACCGTCGCGCCCTCGTAGGTCATGCGGCAGGCATAGAGCGGCTGTTCTCTGTATTCGTTGAGCGTCAACGCCCCCTCAGGCAGGGCACCCTTCGCCGCTGGCGCCCAGGCGACACCTTCGGCTTCCATCAGCACGAAGAAGACACTGTACGGCCGGCTCATGCCGTCGCCGCCGACCTGGCAGAAGAAATCCCTGACGACGCCGATTTCCTCATCGCGCCGATGCTTCACCCGGCAAAGCTGGACAACGTCATGCCCTTTGGCCGCGACGGAGAAGGCGTTCGCCGGCACCTTCTCGCCCTGCAGGAACTGCCACTTGAGCGTGGCCGCCGCCGCGCCCTCGGCGCCGGAGCAGCTCAGCGCGAAGGCAAGGACGAGCGCGCCTATAACGGCGGAAGGGGCAATGCGCATGATCGGGCTCCTGAAACGTTGCATGCTCAATCGGGGAGGGTTTCGTTGAGCGTCTGGACCAGCTTGTCGACCGTGGTCTGATGGGTGAAATAGGTGACGTATTTGCCCTTGTCGTCCATCAGGTAGATCAGCGAGGAATGATCGACCGGATAGTATTCCGGATCGTCGCTCTCACCGATCCGATAGGTGCCCCGGTACTTGGCGATCATGGCGTCGATCTGTTGTCTCGTACCCGTTGCCCCCTTGATCTTTTCGTGGAAGTTCTCGGTGTAGGAATCCAGAACTTCGCCATGGTCGCGATCCGGATCGACGGAGACAAACAGCGCCTCGACATGCGCCAGCTTTTCCGGCGACAGGCGGTCGAACGCCTCTGCGATCGTGTTGAGCGACGTCGGGCAGACGTCGGGGCAGAAAGTGTAGCCGAAATAGACAAGGAAATAGTGGCCGCGAAAGTCGGTGTCGCGAACCGGCTTGCCCTGCGAATCAACGAGTTCGAAAGTGCCGCCGATGACCGGATCCGGATCGTTCCGGCCAGTCATCGTGCCTGGCGAGAGCGCCATCAGAAGCGCCAGCGCGCCGGCGAAAATGGCCATCACGGCCACAATAGCGGGCAGCGAAGACTTCTTTTTGCGTCGCACATTCACCTCCATCACCCCCCGGCCGGCAGACCGGGGCCGGGTCGCAGTGTAAGCCGCCGCGCCCTGCCATCATTGACGCAAGGCAAGGAGCGGCACGAGGCAAGCGTCGCAAACGGCGGGATTCTGGTGCTTTGCCATGCCAAGCGCGAGCGGCGGGTGTAAAACACCAGCCGTAAGGAGGGAGCGGATGGTGAACGCTATGCAAGGCAGGGTTGGTCGTTGATTGTCTAACTATATGATGATATTAATGTAATTTCATTTACATGTTTACCGGCTACGAGAAATTACTTAACATTTAAGAGACTTTGAATGTTAGGTGCCCCTAGGGAACGGAAACGCTCCCACCGCAACAAAACCGGAAACAAGAACAGTGCCCACGCTACGCAACAGGATCGACGGGTCGGACTACGAGATCGTTCGAAATGCTCCGATGTTCCGGACCCTCGAGGCCGACTGCATGGACCATCTCATCGCCACGTCCACGGTCAAGAGTTTCGAACGGGGCAGCATCCTGTTCCTGCAGGGCGAGCCGGCGGATGCGTTCTACATCGTCCTGGAAGGCTGGTTGAAGGTCTTCCGCATGCGCGAGACCGGTGAGGAGTTCGTGATCGAGATCTTCAGCCGTGCCGAAAGCGTGGCCGAGGCGGCCGTCTTTGCCTCCGGTGAATATCCGGCCTCCTGCGAGGCCGTCGACAACTGTCGCGTGTTGCGCATTCCCGGTGACCGGCTTCTCCAGCTAATCCGGGAGACGCCGGAGGTCGGCATCGCCATGCTTGCTTCCACCTCGCGCCATCTTCACACCCTGGTGCGCGAGATCGAGGAGATCCGCGGCATGTCCAGCACGCAGCGCGTCGCCCAGTTCCTGCTGTCACTGGGGATGCCCCGGAATGGCAGCATGGTCGTGCGCATGCCGTTCGAAAAGAACCTCATCGCCAACCGGCTCGCCATGACGCCCTACAGCCTGTCGCGGGCGTTTTCGCGGCTGAAGGACTTCGGCGTCAAGGTCGACCAGTCCAAGGCGCTGATTTCCAACGTCGCCGCGCTGCGGGCGCTCGTCGCCCAGGATGCGCGCGAACGCGACTGATCGCGCTGCCGGAGCGCGGCTCTCGCTTGTGCGTGCCCCCGTGCCGCGCAAGGCGGAACGATTGCCTGCGGTCAAGCGGCGGGCCGGCATCCTTTGCTAGCGTTTCCTTCGTGATCGGAATTGGCAGCCGAAGGTTCCCCGCAATGGCAGACGATACCCTGGTCGAGGAGCGGCATCCGCGCTTCCTCGTTTTCACCGCCGGCTTCCGTTTCTTCTTTCTTGCCGCCGGCATCCTGGCTGTCCTTTCCTTGTTCGCCTGGATGCTTTGGCTCGGCATTCACGCCGCCAACGGCATGGTGCGCCGGCCAACGATCGATGTCGTGCCGCAGTTCTGGCACGCCCATGAAATGATCTTCGGCTATGGCGCGGCGGCCGTCGCCGGGTTCTTTCTCACCGCCGTTCCGAACTGGACGGGAGAGCCGCAGGCCCGGACACGATTCGTGATCGCGGTCGGTGGCCTCTGGCTTCTCGGCCGCGCCACGATCTGGTTCTCTGCCTCTCTGCCCCCGCTTCTGGTCGCCGCCGTCGATCTCGCGTTCCTGCCGCCGCTGATCGTGCGGGTCGGCTGGAACCTCAGGCGCAATCCCCAAAGGCGCAATCTCGTCTTCGTCGCCGTGCTTGCCGCCTTCGCCGTCGCCAACCTGATGGTTCACCTGGAGTGGCTGGGGGTGACCGACGATACCCTGCTCACCGGGCTCTACCTCGGTATCCTCCTGCTTGCCGCCATGATCGCGATCATCGGTGGGCGCGTCGTGCCTGCGTTTACCCGCAATGCGCTTCGGCGTCGGGGAGAAGAGGAGCCTTTGCCGACCATGCGGCCGGCGGTTGACAGGGCGGCGATCGCATCGGCGATCCTGCTGGCGCTCGCCGTCTTCCTCCGGCTTTCCGATCCGCTCATCGGCGGCCTTGCGCTGGCCACCGCGCTGGCCAACGGCTGGCGGCTTTTCGGTTGGCGCACGGCGGCAACGCTGCGCGATCCCCTCCTGTGGAGCCTCCACCTTGGCTTTGCCATGCTGGTCGTCGGCTATGCCGCGCTCGCCCTGGCTCTTTTGACCGGGGTGCCGTCCGAGATCGGTGCCTACCACGTTCTCGGCATTGGCGCCGTCGGCGGCATGACGCTCGCCGTCATGTCCCGTGCCGCGCTTGGCCATACGGGGCGCCCGCTTGCCGCACCGGTACCCATGAGCGGAGCCTATGCCTGCGTGGCACTGGCGGCGGTGATCCGTGGGTTCGGCACCGACCTTCTTCCGGACTGGTACTACACGGCAATCTTTCTGTCTGGCGGACTGTGGGTCCTCGGCTTCGCGCTCTACCTTGCCGCCTATTGGGAAATCCTGACCGGGCCGGACGCACGCGCCGTGGCGGCCCTTGAAGGCTGACGGATCTCAGCGGCCCGGCAAGGCCCCGGCAAAGCCTAGACAAGGCCGCAGCCGGGGTGAGGGGGGGAGGAGGAGCAGGGCAAGGCGCGCGCGATGAGAGAGAACGAGGCGCGGGAAAACGGGTGCCGCAGCAAGGCGTTTCGTCAACGTTTCCCATGGCTGACGAAAAGACGTGATTTTTGCCGCGATACGAACTGGACAGCGCCGGACTCACTGATTATAACGCGCTGATCAAACGGCGTGCTGGCCTCCCGGCTAGGTATTTTGCGCCCGATGCCCAGGTAGCTCAGTTGGTAGAGCAGCGGATTGAAAATCCGCGTGTCGGTGGTTCGATTCCGCCCCTGGGCACCACCCCTTTTTCAAAGAAAATCAATCAGTTAAAGGTTTCCTGCGTTGGCCGCGGCTTGGCAATCGTGTTGCGTTGTGTTGCGGCTGAAAGCGACCGATTTCCAACGATTTCCAAACGAGCACGGCAACTCCATGCAACATGGATTGCGACATGGTTTGCACCATGGCGTCGCAAACTATCTCGGAAACGATCACACTTTCTGCTGCCGCTAAGGGGCGGCACCGGGTGCACACCCTTTCCGTCAGTTTACGGGGCATCGCCCCGCCGGACGCCGCGCGATGCAAGGAGATGCCGAAAGGCGAACATCACCGCGCCCTGTCGTGGTTTTTCGGGCACTCACGACGAACCCCGGTCTTTCACGCCGGGCAACACCCTAAGGTGCGGCCAGGGCGACCAACCCTTATTCCCAATCGACCAATGCAAGCGCCTGGGTCGGATCAACACCCGCCTCTTTCGCTGTCGCCAAGGCGCCGATGATCGCCGTCGTTGCCATTTTGGCGTGACCGAGCCATCGCTGTACGAGATTGAGCGGTACGCCGGATTGCACGGCGTGGACCCCGAAGCTATGGCGCAGTCCCTTTGGCGACGCATGCGAACCGACGATCCCTGCGTTTTCCATGACTTGCTTTACCCGTCCCCAGTCCGTCGTCCGGCTCCATGGCCACAGTCGGGTTGTCGTGGCGAGCACTTGGTCTTGCTGGGTCAGCGTAATGAGATGGGTTTGCTCAACCTCATTGATCAGGGATGCCGGCATTGAATGGGCGGCAGCAAGAAACCGCTGACGTTACTCAGCGTTCAGGTATTTCCGGCCGCCATCGGCGCGGTAGAGCTGCGTGAATGCTATCGCGCACGTATTGGGTGCGCACGGTGACTGGTGATGAATCATTGATTGTGGTATGCGAGGAGAAAGCAACCGAAACGTGCAGGTCTGAATCCGTCCAGATGAACAGCCGGATCGTTGGCAACACACTGACGCTCGGTCCGTTCCCGAATGCAGGCTGTGTCACCTGCACCCTGCAATCGGGCGGTTCGCTTGAGGGGCGTTACTAACGCGGCAACCAAACTAATTGTGGTCGGTTTGCGAAGGCCGACAGCGAGGCAAAATGAAACACTCTATTGTCGCACTGGGTGCGCTTTTTCTCGCCGGGTGCCAAACAACTGCCCCCGCGCCGGCACCAACCCCAAGTGCTCAGGGAGTGGTCGCGCCGAGCACTGAGGTCCCGAGCAGCTACGCTGCATTTTCGGGCGTGTGGACGGGAAGCTGGGACGTGGCCGAAGCGCCGCCGCTTGATGGCAATATTGCCGTGCAGACCATCAGCCCGAACGGCCATGTCACTGCACTTTATGCTGTGGGAGACGCCGCACGCGGGCAGTTTAATGCTCACAGCATCACGGTCGCAGGCGAGATTAAAGGCAGAACACTGACGCTCGAGCCTTTCCGGAACGGCGCGCGTGCCTCGTATACTCTGCTGCCCGACGGGACGCTGCAAGGGCGGTATGTGCGGGATGGCACCGTGACGCCTGGGCGGTTTGAAAAAGCAGAAAACAAAGCGCAATGAGACGCTTTTCTCCAATCGTTGTGTTCGCAGCCCTGTTGCTGGCGGCTTGCCAAACTTCTGGCGACAGCGCGCAAGAGATGTCTGAGCAGGGTGCGACGGCAGAGGCTAGTCTGGCGTCCGCCGCCCTTGAAAGCAGGGATTGGGGCGTTCAGCCCACGGAAGAGTTGCGGGTGCACGACTATCACGCTCCCACACCGACTACGATCGTCGACGCCAAGCTGATCACCACGGACGAACTGCGTGGGTTGATTGCATCCGATAGTGCCCCCGTGCTGATCGACGTGCTCGACGGACGGGGCCACCAGACGATACCCGGCGCGGTGTGGCTCCCAGACGCTGGGTTGGGGGGCTCCGGGTTCGCTGACAAAAACCAAACGCAACTCGCGGGCATATTGCAGCGGCTCACCGAAGGCGACCAATCGAGAACGATTGTCATGTTTTGCCTCGGTCCCGAGTGTTGGCTTTCTCATAACGCCGCTCTGCGCGCCGTGCGGTTAGGGTATACGGACGTACGTTGGTATCGCGGCGGGCTTCAAGCGTGGAAGGCCAGCGGAATGCCCACAGTACAGGTGCGAAAAGGCGACCGTGCACCGCTCTCGTGAGTTTGCCCCGTGCGTTTTCACGCTACAAAGCGCACGTGCACCCTCAAGGACAAGCTCTTCGAGCGGCTCTGCCATCCTTGACCGCGCACGCGCGCTTTGCTCATCCGGTTGGCAGGAGCGCTGAACATGTCATGTCTGCCGCGTCGTATTAGCCGTGTTCCGGGCGAGCATCGCTCTCCGCGGAGGCGGCAATAACGATGGCGCGCCGATGAGGTGATGCCTGGTCGAGGATACGATCGAACTGGCGGGCCAATATGGCCGCTGCTGATGACGGCGACTACTGCTCCACCTGCAGGGTCACGACGAGGGATTCGCCCGCGTCGCCGAAACGCATGCCGGAAATCGGCGCCGCCTCCTCGTAGTCGAGACCGGTCGCAACCCGGACGTAGCGCTCGTCGGGCGAAATACCGTTGGAAATGTCAAAGCCGACCCAGCCGAGGCCTGCGATGTGTACCTCGGCCCAGCCGTGGCTGGCATCCTGGTCGACGATGTCATCGAGCAGCAGATAACCGGAGACATAGCGGGCGGGAAAGCCCATGGCGCGCGCCGCGGTGATGAAGATATGCGCGTGGTCCTGGCAGACGCCGTGGCCGGTGTCCAGCGCCTGTTCCGCCGTCGTCAGGGCATTCGTTCGTCCGACCTCGTAGTGGACCGCATCGCCAATAAGCGCCGATAGCACATGGAGATGGGCGACGTCGTCGCCGCCGCGTTCGCCGGCCTGCTTGACGAGTTTGCGGATCTGCGGCCCTGTCTTCGTCAGGTCCGTCGTCTGCATGTAGTACCAGAGCGGCGCATATCCACGATGCTTGCCGACGATGCCGGCATTGTCCACCGTCTCCACCAGCCCCGTGCACAGAACCGAGACGTTCTTGCGGCCGGAGTCGTAGCGTACCAGCTCGACGTGGTTGTTGTGCTGATCCTGATAGGACGCCTCGCGCTGCCCGCCAGCGATCGTCGTTTCCCACGAGAGTACCTGTTGACCGTGACTCGACTTCGGCGTCAGCCGCAATTGCTGCAGTCCGTAGGAGATCGGCTCCTCGTAATAATATTCGGTCCGGTGAGTGATCTTCAGTCGCATGGCACTATCCGTAAAACCCGTAGTCCCGCTCGATCTGCCGGCCGAGGTCGCTGTTGTCGATGAGGAACGTCTCTATGAACTCGTGCAAGCCGACGTCGAAGATCGTGTCGATCGAATGCTCCTTTAGCCGCGTTTCGATCGCCTCAGCCTTGTCGTGGCAATCGGCCCGCATGTCATAGTCATCGACGAGGTAGCTCAGATTGGCGTTGATCTTGTCGTAGCAGAAGGCCAGCGAGCGGGGCAGCCGCCGGTCGAGGATGAGGAAATCGGCGATCGAACGGGGGTTGGCATCGCCGTCGTTGAGCCAGCGATAGGCGCGCTGCGCCGAAACCGACCTCAGGATCGTCTCCCACTGCACGTTGTCGAGCGAAGACCCGATGTAGGAGATCGACGGCAGCAGAACGTAATACTTCACATCAAGAATGCGCGCGGTGTTGTCGGCGCGTTCCAGGAATGTGCCGATCCGGGCGAAGTTGAAGATGTCGTTGCGCAGCATCGTGCCATGGAGGGCGCCGCGCACCAACGCGCTCTGTTGGCGGATCACGCCGAGGACGGTCGGCAATTCCCGCTCGCGCACGGGCCTGGCCAACGTGTCCTTCAGCGTGATCCAACATTCGTTGGTCGCCTCCCACACCTCGCGCGTCAGGGCAGTGCGCACCAGACGCGCGTTGTTGCGCGCCGCATCGATGATCGACATCACGCTTGACGAATTGGCGCGGTCGCGCAGCAGGAAATCGATCACGGAGGCGGCCGTGAACTGGTCGTGGCGCTCCAGGAACGCCTCCTTGACGCCGGCCGTCGTCACCACGGAGGCCCATTCGTCCTCCGCCGCCATTGAGCGCGTCAGCGCGATGTGGAAGCCGGCGTCGACGAGCCGTGCGGTGTTTTCGCTCCGCTCCAGATAGCGGAACATCCAGAAGAGGCCACCCGCGGTTTTGCCGAGCATCGTCTACTCCTCCAGTACCCAGGTGTCCTTGGTTCCGCCGCCCTGGCTGGAATTGACCACCAGCGAGCCCTTCTTCAGCGCCACGCGCGTGAGCCCGCCCGGCGTTATGTGGACGTTGTCGGGCGAGACCAGAACGAACGGCCTGAGGTCGACGTGGCGCGGCGCAAGGCCCTTCTGCGTCAGGATCGGAACCGTGGACAACGACAGCGTCGGCTGAGCGATATAATTGCCCGGCCGCGCCTTCAGCTTCTTGGTGAAGGCAGCGATTTCCTTTTTCGATGCCGTCGGACCGACGAGCATGCCGTAGCCGCCCGATCCGTGAACCTCCTTGACGACGATCTCGGAAAGATGGTCGAGCACATAGGCGAGGGCCTCCGGCTCCGAACAGCGCCAGGTCGGCACGTTCTGCAGGATCGACTTCTCGCCGGTGTAGAACTCCACGATCTCCGGCATGTAGGAGTAGATCGCCTTATCGTCGGCGATGCCCGTTCCCGGCGCGTTGGCGAGCGTGATGCCGCCGGCGCGGTAGATGTCCATGATGCCGGGCACTCCGAGTACCGATTCCGGCCGGAAGGTGAGAGGGTCGAGATAATCGTCGTCGATGCGCCGGTAAAGGACGTCGATCGGCGTGTAGCCGCGCGTCGTGCGCATGGCGATGCGGCCGTCGACGACCTTGAGGTCATGGCCTTCGACGAGTTCGCAGCCCATCTGGTCGGCGAGGAAAGCGTGTTCGAAATAGGCCGAGTTGTGGATGCCGGGCGTCAGCACAGCGACAACAGGCTTGCCGCGGCAGGCCGGTGGCGCGGAGGCGGCGAGCGAGCGCCTCAGGTTGCGCGGATAGTCGCCGACGTCGCGCACCCGGTTGCGGGTGAAGAGCTCCGGAAACATCTGGATCATCGTCTCCCGGTTCTCCAGCATGTAGGAGACGCCGGAGGGCGTGCGTGCGTTGTCTTCCAAGACGTAGAATTCGTCCTCGCCGGCCCGGACGATGTCGACGCCGACGATGTGGGTATAGACGTTGCCCGGCGGTGAGACGCCGATCATCTGCGGCAGGAAGGCGTCGTTGTTGGCGATCAACTCGATCGGAATGCGGCCGGCGCGCAGGATTTCCTGACGGTGGTAGATGTCGTGCAGGAACGCGTTGATGGCGCGCACGCGCTGCTCGATACCCTTGACCAGCCGCGCCCATTCCCGCGCGGTGATGATGCGCGGGACGATGTCGAACGGGATGAGCCGTTCGTTGGCGCTCTGGTCGCCGTAGACCGCGAAGGTGATGCCCGTTCGCCTGAAGAAGGATTCCGCTTCCGCCGCCTTGCGCTTGAGGTGGGCCGGATCCTCCTCCGACAGCCACGCCTCGTATCGGTCGTAGCAGGGGCGGGCACTGTCGCCGAGGCCGAACATTTCATCGAAAAACTTGGGAGCTTCCTGATCCATCAGACTAGACCGCACGTACTGGCTGGGGATAACGGGCGCATCGGCTGGGCAAAGGATGCGGGTGGCAGCCGACGGGCGGCGCCGAAAAGAGTGTCTTGGCGCGACCGGAACGGCCGGGCGATGGGGAGAAGGTGAACGAAGGAAGCAGCGTCTGGCGGGCAGAACGGCGGGGCGTCAAGGCTGGAAGGGGGTTCGGATGGGTCGCGGCGCAATGCCGGCTCCGTCTCGTTGCGATCGGTATTGCCGCGGGCCGTTTGCCGTCTGCTCCGGCACTCCCGCAAGCCGGAATATCCGGACGGACGCTCAGCTTTCTTTCCCTGACTGGTACTCCGCTTGGAATTGCCGCTCTCCCTCTCTTCTTCTTTTCAGTCCTGGGGCGGCCTTGGAAACCGCTCCCTGTTGGGTCCTGTGGCGGACATCAGGCCTGCGGGACCGCCAATTGTCTCTCCCGCTATGGGATAACCGCAGACCCCGCGTCTTTGTTCCGCCCCGGATCCCGGCCGGTTGACATCACGGGCCGGGCCGAAATGATCACACAGCAAAGGGTATGCCAGATGGCACGGAATTTCCGGCGTCCAAAAGATCCACGGACTTCAAGACCTTATCAAAGGGTAAACCATAAGAAGCGTGGCGTCGATACTGTGCAGGGCGTGGTTGAAATTTAACCGGAACGCCCAGAATGAAGGCAAATCTATTGTCGCCAGGGCCTCGCCATCGCCACGGCGGGTTTGGCATTTCCTGTTTGCCCAAATGGAGGGCGGAACGACCCTCCCGGGTGCTCCGGTGGTTCTTGATCCGGCCGATCCTCATGCGATGACGGTTCGTCTTCACCCGGCATGACATTAACCGCCGTTCAACCATATCTTCATAGGGTTCCAATGCGGCTGCGAAGCGCGATTTCTTCTGCCGCAACGGAGTGATTGGACGTGAAATGAGCAGTTTTGCGCAAGGGGAAACGCTTGCGGACCGGGACGTTCCAGCACGCGCCGCCATTGCCGCACGGGTCGGAACCCTGCTCGCGGCCGACGACTTGCCGGCGGTCGAGCGGCGTGCCGCCGAAATCCTGGCGCGTGAACTTGTGCAGGACGCGATCGAGCGTGTCCGCCGGGCGTTGGCCGAGGCCGTCGCGCACGCTTCCCTCCTTCCCAAGGATGTCGCCCTGCGGATCGCGCATGATCTCGATTCCGTCGCCTGTCCGTTCTTGCGCCAAACCGAAGTCTTCAGCGAGGACGAGTGGCACCAGCTTGTCCTGACGATCTCGCGCGGCGGGCGGATCGCGGTCGCCTCGCGCAAGAGCCTGAGCGAGGGGCTGGCGCTGGAACTTGCCGAACTCGGCGACAGCGTCGTTGCCGAGGCGCTCGTTGATAATAGCACCGCGCCGATGACGCCGATCGTCTGCCGCGCCGTCATCGAGCGGTCCGGCCATGCGCAATGGGTGCTTGAAAAGCTGGCCGATCGTGACGGGCTGAACGCCGAAATCGTTATTCGCCTGATCCAGAAAGTTTCCGTGACCGTTGCCGAGAAACTGGCGAAGACCTACGGAATCTCCGCCAATACGCGCCCGATCGTCCTGACCGCGGCGCAGGAGGCAATTCTCCAGGTGCTGCGCGACATCCCCGAAAGTGAGCTCCTTGCCCGCGCCGTGCGGTTGCGCAAGCAGCAGGTGCTGACCGGGGCATTTCTGCTGCGGGCCTTGCGCGACGATGCGTTCGCGTTCTTCGTCGCCGCTCTGTCGGTCCTCTCCGCCCAGCGCCCCGAACGCGTACGCACCATCGTTTTGCACGAAAGCGGCGAAATCGTTCTCAAGCTCCTGACAGCCGCCCGCATCGACAGCAACTTGCACGACGCATTCTGGTCCTCTATCGAAACCCTGCGAGAGTCTCGCAATCACCTGGATCGTTAGTGCGTTTTGCCAAGACGGCGGCAGATGTCCCGGATCGGAACGCACGCAGGAGTGGCAGACGAGGCGGGCTGTCCGTTTCCGGTAACCGTAACGCGCTGTGGGCGTTGCCGAGCCTATCTGTGCCGGCCACTGACGACGGTGCCGCCGGGTTCAACCCTTGGCAAGGAACGTAGTCACCTCGTCGAGTGCGACGACGTGGCAATAGATCATGTTGATGATCTCCAGCTCCCGCCGGTGGAGGTCATCCGTCGCCGCCGCGCAGCAATCTTCCACCAGCACCACGTCGAAACTCTCGTCGGCAAGGCTGCGTACCGAAGAGGATACGCACTGGTCGGTGAAGATGCCGGCGACGATCACCGTTCTGATCCCCAGGTTGGTGAGGATGAGCCGGAGGTTGGTGCCCGTCAGCGCGCTGTCGGTGGTCTTCAGGACGGTGATCTCGTCGCCCGTGGGCGCGATATCCGGTACGATCTGGCTATCCGCGCGGTCCTTGGGCAGGAGGACGTTGTTGAAGCCGGGCTTCTTCTGGCTGAGCGAGCGGTCGCGGCCGTCCTCCGTCTGGCAGGCGATGCGGGCGAAGATCGTCTCGATGCCGTTCTCCCGCGCCCAGGCGAGAAGCCGTGCGGTGTTCGGAATGACCGTACCGGTCAGCCGCTCGCGAAACGGCTGCCAACGTACTTCCTCCGCCGGATCGTCATAGGGCTCCAGATAGGTGTTCTGGATGTCGATGACGAGGACGGCCGTCTCCTCCGGTCTGAGGACGATGTCCTCCGGTTCCTCGGCATTGGCGTAGTAGAACGAGCGGTAGGCGGTCTTCCAGCTCATGAAGGGACTCTCCGGGTGTGTTTCCTCGGGCACGGCCGTGCGCCGGTCCAGGGCGCCGGCCGGTGGTGCTCGGTGCGAACCCTAGGGGTTCGCGCGAAATTCGCAAACGCCCTTTCGTGTCGAAAGGACGATGTGTCGTATCCCGCCGCCGTATCGCAACGACAGGCCACAAGCGTGGCCCGGCCGGTCAGGCCGCGCCTGCGCAGGGCCAACGCTCGAAGGGCGCGATGCAGCCCGTGAGCGAGGAAAATCCCCTCAGATCTCCGCGATGGCTTCGAGCGACTCCGGCAGGATCTGGCCGCCGTCGACGACGATCTGCTGGCCGGTGATATAGGCCGCCTCGTCAGAGGCGAAGAACAGCGCCGCATTGCCGATGTCAGCGACGTCGCCGAGACGCTTCAGGGGGATCGAGGCGGCCATCGTTGCCAGATAGCCCTCGCCGAGGTCCTCCAGTCCCTCGGTATAGATGTTGCCCGGCATCACCGCGTTGATGGTGGTGTTGTAGCGCGCAAGCTCCATCGCCGCGGTCTTCAGGAAGCCGAGCTGGCCGGCCTTGGAGGCGCCGTAATGCGACCAGCCGGGAAAGCCCGTCACCGGTCCGGTGATCGAGGAGGTGACGATGACCCGGCCCTTGCCGGCGGCCTCGAAGGCCGGGATGCAGGCCTTCACGCACAAGAACGTGCTTTTCAGGTTGGTCGCCATGACGTTGTCCCAGTCGTCCGGGCCCATCTCCACCATCTTCATCTGCGGGAAGATGCCGGCATTGGCGCACAGGATGTCGACACCGCCGAAGGCCGTCTTCGTTGCCTCCACCAGACCCTGAACCGCGTCCCAGTCGGCAACGTCGCAAAGGTGCATCTCCGCGGTGCCGCCGGCGTCGCGGATTTCCTTGACGCTTGCCTCGGCCGCCGCGCCGCCGCGCGCCGCGACCATGACCTTTGCGCCCTTTGCGGCAAAGACCTTGGCGATGCCCTTGCCGATGCCCTTGGAGGCGCCGGTGACGATGGTGGAGCGGCCGGTGATCGATGAGAGCATGGGGAAGCCTCCGGGTCTGGCTATTGGCTTTTCAGCTGGCGCAGGCGGCGCGCCAGCCAGGGAACGGTAAGACCGATGGCAAGAAGCACGATCGAGGCACCGACGGTAAGGATGCCGACCGTTGGCACCAGCGGCGAATAGCCCGATACCATCTTGGCGTAGAGCCATTCGGGCAGCGTGGAATCGGCGCCTGTCGTGAAGAGCGAGAGCGGGAAGTTCCCCCAACTGAGGAGGAAGGCGAAGAGCCCGGCGGAGACGACACCCGGCATCAGCAGCGGGATCGTCACCTCCCGGAGCGTCTGCCAAGTCGAGCAGCCCATGTCGCGCGCCGCTTCTTCCAGCGCCGGATCGAAGCTGTAGGCGCGGATGGCGATGATCAGCGTCGCGATCGGCGCGATCCAGACGAGATGGGCGACGATCGCCGTCTTCCACGTGGGGATGATGCCGAGCGAGTTGAACCACATCAGGAGCGCTAGCCCCAGAACGGTCTGGGGAAAGAAGATCGGCAGGAGAATGAGCTTCTGGTAGAGCTTGCGGAACCGCCACTGGTAGCGCGCGAAAGCGAGTGCGCCGAAGAAACCGAGCACCATGGAGACGATGGTGACGATCGCGGCCACCTTCAGCGAGATGAAGAGGAGATCGATGACCGTCTGGCTCTTCAGCGCCTCGCCGTACCAGCCGGTGTAATAGCGACGGACGGGGAAGGACAGGTAGCGTGCCTTCGACACCGAGGCGAACCCGACCGAGACGAGCGGCAGATAGAGGAAGACGAGCAGCAGGATACCGTAGAGATAGAGGGACGCACGGGACAGGTTCTGAAGAGGCCTCATCAGCGTTTCCTCCCCATGATGGCGTCGAGGTCGATGCGTGAAATGCCGAAGATCGCGAGCGCGCCGACGATGACGATGAGCACCATGGCGAGCGCCGAGCCGAGCGGCCAGTTCTGGCCGTAGGTGAAGGCGGTCTCCACCTCGTCGGCGATGACAATGACGGCTTGGCCGCCCAGGAGCTTGGATTCGGCAATGGCGCCGGCGGCAAGGACGAAGGTGAAGAGGCTGCCGACCATGATGCCCGGCGCGGAGAGGGGCAGGTCGATCTCCCATAACACCTGCCAGCGGCTGGCGCCGAGGTCGAAGGCGGCCTGGCGGGCGTCGTCGGGCACCATGGAGATCCCTTGCGCCAGCGGGAAGAGCATGAACGGCAGGTAGACGTAGACGAGGCCGAAGATGATGACCGGCACGTCGTAGAGGAGCCCGTCGAAGCCGGTTCCCGTCCAGTAGCGCACATACCCTTCGATGAGGCCGCCCTTCATCAACGTCATCACCCAGCCGAAGAGGCGAATGTTTTCGGAGACGAAGAGCGTCATCACGACGCCGATGGTGAGGACGAGGGTGAAGCGCTTGAAGACTTTCGCCATGCCGAAGGCGAGCGGCCAGCAAAGGACGAAGAGGATCACGGTGGCCGCGAACGCCATGCCGAGCGACCAGGCGAGCGAGCGCCAGTAGCCCTGGCTCACCAGCTCCGCGTAGGACGAGAAATCCGGCAGGGTGAAGAGCGTGAAGACCTTCTGCGGCAGGGTGGAGAAGGCGGCGACGACGGCGAGTGGCGCAAGGAAGCTGATGGCGAGGAAAGCCACGAGCGGCAGCGCATAGAGGAGCCCGAGGCGCTTTTGCAGGCGCTCCATGGCTCAGCTCCCCGCAATGAGATGGCAATGGGCGAGATCCCAGCCCATCCGGACCGGATCGCCAGGCTTGCCGTCGAAGCGGTTCTCGCGCAGCACTTCCAGCGTCATTGACGCATTGTCCGCAAGCGCAACGAGGTACTGCACCCGCGAGCCGAGCATGTATTCCGCCTCCAGCGTCCCCTCCGCCGTGACCGGCGCGGTCTCGCCGGGGGCGAGGAAGTCGACGCTCTCGGGCCGCACCATCAGGGTGCTGGAAACAGCCGGTTCGAACGCGGCGGCCCGCGCCGCGTCCGCATCGATCGTGATGTGTTCGAAGCGGCGCGCGCCGTCCCCCGGCAGCGCGTTGAAGAGGTTCACCTCGCCCATGAACTCCGCGACGAAGCGGCTCTTCGGCCGGGCGTAGATCTCTTCCGCCGGGCCGATCTGCTCGAAGCGACCAGCGCGCATGATGGCGATGCGGTCGGACATCACCATCGCCTCTTCAAGGCTGTGAGTGATGTAGATGAAGGTCTTGCCGGTGCGCTGGTGGAGGTCCTTCAGTTCCTTCTCCAACGTCTTTCGAAGCCGGTAGTCCAGCGCCGACAGTGGCTCGTCGAAGAACAGGATTTCCGGATCGAAGGCGAGCGCCCGGGCAAGCGCGATGCGCTGCTTCTCGCCGCCGGAACATTGCTGGATGCGCTTGGAATAGTAGCTCTCCGGCAGGCGCAGCAGCTCCAGCAGTTCCAGCGCCTTAGCCTTGCGCTCGGTGGCGGAAACGCCGCGGATCTTGAGCGGGAATTCGATGTTCTCGCCGACGCTGCGGTGCGGAAAGAGCGCTAGCGACTGGAACACCATGCAGGTCGGCCGCTTGTTCGCCGGCACGGTGTCGATGCGCTCGTTGTGGAGCCAGATCGTCCCGTCCGTCTGCTCCTCCATCCCGACGAGGAGCCGGATGAGCGTCGTCTTGCCGGAGCCCGACGGCCCGACGATGGCAAGGAACTCGCCCTCCGCCACCGTCAGGTCGACGCTGTGGAGCGCGGTGAAATCGTCGAACTTCTTGAGCAATCCGGCAATGCGGAGGATGGGCTGCTGGTCCATGCGCGAGACTTCTTGGAAGGGAAAATCGGAAAGGCTGCGCCCGGCCGCAAGCGTCGCGGCCAGGCGCCGGAGACCGGGTCAGCTGAGCGGATCAGCTGCGCTTTGCCGCGGTGTAGATCTCCATCAGCTTGTCGTAGTCGGCGACCGCGTTGTATTCGACCGAGCGAGACATTTCCTCTTCCAGGCTGTCCCACTGGATGGCGTCGAGCTCTTCCGCGTTCCACAGCTTGAAGACCTCCGGGTTGCCCATCTGGGCGACCGGATTGTAGGTGCCCTCGGCGAAGCCGACCGCCTTGCAGATCTTTGGCTTTTGGACGAACTCCAGGAAGTCGGAGGCGAGCGGGCTGCTGTTCGGATTGTTGACGAGCGAGGTCAGCTCGATCCAAACCACGCCGCCCTTGCCATCGATCGGGCCGGACTTCGGCGTGATCGCCCGGACGTTGGTCATGCCGTCGAGGCGCGCCGGGCTGGCGGTGTAGGTGCCGCCGGTGAAATAGGCATCGATCTCGCCGTTGATGAGCGCGGTATTCATCGCCGCAAGGTCGTCGGTGAGGAGCTTGGAGCCGGCGAAGATCGTTTCCGCGATCGACCGGAACATGCCGAAGCCGTTTTCGTCCAGCGGCTTGAACGGGTTGAGATCGCCCGTCAGGCACATGTGGATGAGGTTCCAGTTGTCGTAGGTCAGGATGCCGTAGCGATCCTTCATCGCCGGGTCGAGGAACAGCTTCCAGCCCTGGTCCTCGGCAGACTCGCGGCTGATCTTGTCGGTGTTGACGACGAAGGAGAACGGGCCGTAGCGCTGCGGCATGCCGATGAGGTCGCCGCTGTCGCTGAAGGCGAGCGGATAGGGCGGGGTTGAGAACTCCGGCGCCATCTTCTCGAAATACGGCATGAACCGCTCTTTATCGAGCGGCTTGATCAGCTTCTCCGGCATCAGCTGGGAGCGAGCCCACGGCTGGTTGAGGTTAATCAGGTCCCAGACGTTGACCTCGCCGGCGCGAAGTTTGTTGATCATGTCGGGATCGGACGTACCGCTCTCCGCCTTCACCGTCGCGCCCGGATGGGCGGCGCGGAAGGGGCCTAGAACGTCGTCGGTGTTGTATCCTTCCCAGCAAAGGATATTCAGTTCGTTCTCGCGAGCGGCGAACGCCTTGCCGGCGTGACCGGCAAACGCGGCGGACGCGGCAAGCGCACCCATGCCCTTCGTGAAGCTACGGCGGGTCAGATTCATCGTGTCTCTCCGTCTCTGCTCGGTCGTTGCCGCGTTTTCGCGGTCTCGAAAGTGATTGGTGGTCCGCCCGCTCGTGGGAGGTGTGCAAGGTGGAACCTGGAGTCTAGCTTCTACAGAAATTTGGAAGACGCAAGAGAAATGTTGCAAATCACAGAAATTTTTTCTATGTCCAACAGAACGACCCCGTCGCCGCATCGCCATCCCACGATCCGGCGGTCCGGTCTTTCGACAGCGCACCATCGACGGAGACCCCACCCATGGCCGGATTGTACGAAGAGAGCTTCGTCGACGAACTGCGCCACGGCGCGGCGGGGCTGGTAAGTCATTGGGGCCTCTCGCCCCGCACAGAGGTGAAGCTTCTCAACCTGTCGGAAAACGCCACCTTTTGCGCCGACGATCCGGAAACGGGCGAGACCGTCATCCTGCGCGTCCACCGGCCGGATTATCACGAGCACGAGGAAATCGAATCGGAGCTCGCCTGGATCGAGGACCTGCGCACCCACGGGATCGTGGAGACGCCGAAACCCCTTGAAATCAGGCAAGGTGGCCATCGCCATATCGCCTATTTCGACCATGGCGGCGAACGCCGCGCCGTCGTCGCCTTCGCCTACATGAGCGGCCGCGAGCCGGATCCGAGCGAGGATCTGACAGATGGTTTCAGGGCGCTCGGCGCGATCAGCGCACGGCTCCACGGCCACGTTCGCGCCTGGCGGCGGCCGGCGGGTTTTCGCCGCAAGACCTGGAATTTCGATGCCACCGTCGGTCCCCGTCCGCTGTGGGGCGACTGGCGCGCGGCGCTCGGCCTGACCGGCGAGGGAAAGGAGCTCCTGGAGCGCACCTGCCTCGTCCTCAAGGACCGGCTCGCCGCCTACGGCGAGGGACCGGAGCGCTTCGGCCTCGTTCACGCTGATCTGCGACTCGCCAATCTCCTCGTCGACGGCAACCGCCTCGGCGTCATCGATTTCGACGACTGCGGTTTTTCCTGGTTCGTTTACGACTTCGCCGCCGCCATCAGCTTCATCGAAGAAGATCCGGTCATCCCGGCCCTGAAGGAAGCCTGGATCGAGGGTTACCGCACGGTCGCTCCGCTGTCGGCGGACGACGTGGCGATGATCCCGACCTTCGTCATGCTGCGCCGCCTCTTGCTGACGGCCTGGATCGCCAGCCATGCGGAGACGCCGACGGCACGGGAGATGGGAATCCCCTACACCGAGGGCACCTGCGCCATCGCCGAGGACTATCTTTCGCGCGCGCTGTGAGCGCCTCCGCCAAACCACGAAAGCGAATGCGAATGCCGAACAAGGTGCGCCAGATCCTCGACATGAACGCCTTTGATCCGGCGCGCGGAGGCGGGGCCAGCGCGCTCCTTGAGCGTCGGCTCGCCAATTATGGCGCCGCCTCGGTTCTCTTTTACGAGGAGCCGATCGAGGTTGTCTCGGCGAGCGGATCGTGGATGGTTGCCTCGGACGGTACACGCTACCTTGACTTCTATAACAACGTCCCCTCGATCGGCCATTGCCATCCCGCCGTCGTCGCCGCCGTCGGCGACCAGATGGGGCGGCTCAACATCAATTCGCGCTATCTCTCCGCTGTCGTCGACGACTATCTGGAGGCGCTGAAGGCGACGCTTCCGGATGCGTTGGCCAATGTCGTCCTGTCGTGCAGCGGCAGCGAGGCGAACGACCTTGCCATGCGCATCGCCATGAAGGCGACCGGCGGTAGCGGCTTCGTCGTCACCGAGAACGCCTATCACGGCAACACCGCGATCGTGACGGAGATCTCCCCTTCGGCCCTCAAGCGGGGGAGCCTTCCCGACCACGTCGTCGCCATCCCGGCTCCGGTGCGGGCGGAATATGGCGACGACGTCGCCGCCGGCTTCGCCGCAAGCCTTGAGCGCGCGGTCCGCGAACTGGAGCTGCGTGGCCACCGGCTGGCGGCCTTCATCTGCGACTCGATCTTCTCCAGCGATGGCGTTCATGGCGATCCGGCGGGCTTTCTCGCCTCAGCCGTCGAGGCGGCGCGTGAGGCCGGCGGCGTCTATATCGCGGACGAAGTGCAGCCTGGTTTCGCCCGCACCGGCGAAGCGTTCTGGGGTTTCGGCCGTCATGGCGTCCTCCCCGACATGGTGACGATGGGCAAGCCCATGGGCAACGGCTTCCCCATGGCCGGCACCGCAGTTCGCCCTGACCTCCTTGCCCGTTTCTGCGAGGACGTTGGCTATTTCAACACCTTCGGCGGCAATCCGGTCGCCGCCGCCGCCGGTCGCGCTGTCCTCGACGCGATCGCTGGCGAGGGGCTGCGGGAGAATGCCTTGGCTGTCGGCGCGCATCTCCATGCCCGCCTGAAAGACCTGTCGACCCGCGACGAGCGGGTGACGGATGTGCGCGGCGCCGGCCTCTTCATCGGTGTCGACCTTTGCCGCGACGGCGATCCTGAAGCGCCCGACCCGGAGTTCGCCACCCGCATCATCAACGGCCTGAAGCGCCACCATGTGCTGATCGGCGCGGCCGGGCGTTTCGGCAACACGCTGAAGGTCCGCCCGCCTCTGTGCCTGACGGTCGAGGACGCGGATATCTTCGCCGATGCCCTCGAAGCGGTGCTGGCGGAGTAGGGGCCTCGCTTACGGTTGAGCGAGCGAAAGACCGTCCGAAACTTCAATCCACCGCCGTGATGTGCGTTTCCACGCCCGCCGACTGCATTGCCTTGTGTAACGGGCCGGTCGGCCTCGTGTCGGTAACGAGACAGTCGATCTGGCTCCAGCGTGCGTAGCGCGCGGTAAAGAGCCGGTCGAACTTGGTGCCGTCGGCGACGATCATGCGTTTCGCCGAATGGCGGATCATCGCCTGGTAGATCTCTGCCGCCTCAATGAGCGCGTCCGTCGGTCCGTCCGGCGAAAGGCCGCTGGCACCGACGATCGTCCAGTCGGCGTTGAAATCCTCCAGGAACCGGAGCGCCTGCGGACCGTGCATTGCGCCCTCGCCGGAGTGGTAGATTCCCGGCAGCATCAGCACCTTGATCGTCGGATTGAAGGAGAGCACCGTCGCCACGCCGAAGGAATGGGTGACGACGGTTATGCCGTTCATTTCCATGGCGATGCGGCGCGCCATGTGGGTGGTGGTCGAACCCGAGCCGATCATGATGACCGAGGCGCCTTTGAGCAACGGCGCCGCGGCCTTCACGATCGCCGTACGTTCCTTGATCATCAGCTCGTGGCGCTGCTGCACCACTGGCTCGCCGCCCTGGCGAAGAACCGCGCCGCCGTAGGTACGGCTGATCAAGCCCTGGTCGGTCAGCTCGTCGAGGTCGCGCCGGATCGTCTCGGTGGTGACCTTGAGGAGGTCTGCGAGTTCGCTGACCCGAAGCGTCGACTGGTTGGCGAGGCGCGCAATGATCTCGCGATGTCGAACCGACTTCTTCTGACGCATGGACTGGCCGCAGGGTGATGACTGTCCCTTAGCCATGCCACAAGCGGCGAAGGGGAGCAAAGAAAAATCCCCGCACGCCGCACCCGAGCGCCGCGCCGGGGACCTTATCGCATGTAATCCATGAGGTTGACGGAGAGGATCTTGGCGAGCGCCGCGTAGGAGGCGTTGAGCTGGGCCTCGTATGAGGAGATCTTCACCGCGATTTCCGCGATGTCGACGCCCCTCAGGTCGCCGACCGTTTCGCTGGTAGCCGAGGCCACGCTCTCGTTGCGCTCGATGGCACCTTCAAGAGTACTTGCCGACAGGGAAAGACCCGTCTGGCTGACGAGAATGTCGTCGATGGCGCCGGACAGAAGTGACATGCCGTCTTCCAGCGCATCGTCGGTGAGGGTGTCGTCCGTCACGGATGCGAAGCTCGCCAGAACGCGTATGGCCGTTTCGATCCCACCGCTGTTCGCCGTCACGCCGTAGTCGACGACCTGAGAGGCGGAGACGCGCACCGATGCCTTGCGGTCGTCACCCTTGTAGTAGTCGGTCTGAGGCGTCGAAAGCGTCGACAGATCGTAGCTGGAACCATCGAGATCGACAGGGGCGCTGCCGGTCATGCTGCCGGAAAAGAGATGTCGGCCGTTATATTGCGTGTTGAGAAGGGAAACGAGTTCATCAAGGGCCGATTGCGCGGTCGTGGCAAGGTCGTCGGTGTTGGAGTTGAGCGAGGTGCTGGAAAGCTTGGAGCGGAAATTCACCAGGAGATCGGAGACCGACGACAGCGAATCGTACATCACCTCGATGCGGTTCGTCGCCGTCGAGGCCGCATCGGAATAGGATGACAGGCGCGCCAGCGAAACGTCCATGTCGATCACGGTGCCGGCTTCGCTGCCGAGGCCGCCGTAGTCGAAGGAGGTGAGGCCGGAGGCTTGCTGCAACTGCATCTCCGTCATGCGCGCCTGCGTCGCCATCGAGGCCTGCAGCATCTGGCCTGAAAGAGCGAAAGTCGTGACTCGCATTGCCGACATCGTCTATTCTCCCTAGTCGACCGCGGCCAGAAGCGTGTTGAACATATCTCTCGTTATCTGCAGCATCTGCGCGGCGAGCGAAAAGAGTTGCTCCAGCTCGGACAGGCGTTCTGTCTCCTCATCTACATTGACGCCGGACGCGGATGCCTGGGCCGTCTTGATGGTCTCGTAGGCGGATTGTTTCGTCTCCAGCGCGGAATCCGCCCGCGACACCGCCGTCGCCTTGTCGGTGATGACGGACGACATGTATTCGGCGAATGTCGTCGTGGTCTGGCCCATGCCCCCGGCGGCGGAAAACGTCACGTCGCCTTGCAGGACGTCGCTGAGCGCCTGTGCGATCGAGGTGTCTCCGCTCGAAAGGACCGTATCGCCGAGGGTTAGCGTCGTGTCGTCGCTGAGTGTTGCGGTCGGCATGAGACTCGAGGCCGAGGCTCTCGAGGCGGCGACGGAAATGGAGCCGGCGCCTGTTCCCGTGAGCAGATCGTTAAGCCCGAAAAAGGACGACAGGGTTTTGGCCTCGCCGTCGATCGCGCCATCGAGCCCGGCAAGAGCGATGCCGTTCGCAGGATCATCTGCCGAGATCGTCAGGTGGCCGTCACCATCGATCGAGGCGGAAAGCCCGTTGATGGCGTCGATCGCCGTGACGAGGTCGCCGACGGTGGAATAGCCGGTCAGATCGAGATCGGCATAGGAAACGAGCGAGCCAGCCTTGTCGACGACCGCGATCCGCGTCGTGCCGGTAGCGGAAAACCCGTCCGAGCCGTCGACCGTCGTGGTGCCGGTCAGCGTCGTGGCCGGTGGGCTGGCGTTGCCCGCGTTGCTGGTCGCGTTGATCCTGTCGATGAGCGTCCTGGCCAGTTCGTCGATCTCGTCCTGGGCGTCGACAAGCACGGTGTCGCGCTGATCGATGAGCGAGGAAAGCGAGCCGGAGCCGATCGAGGCGGAGATGTCCTTGCCATCGATCACGATCCCGGAAAGGCCGCTGGGGTAGGATGTGTCCGCGGAGACGAAAGCCGCTTTGGAAAACTCCAGGAGGTTCGTCGAACTCGCCTTCACCAGAGCGTGTGAGGTGTCGGCCGTGTAGACCAGCGTCGCTCCGGTGGACGTCTCCGTGTAGCTGATGTCCATGATTTCGGAGAGGGCAAGCAGGGCCGATGCTCGCTGGTCTTCCAGATCTGCGGAGGAATCGCCGCGGGCCTTTGCCGAGACGATTTCGTCGTTCATGTCACCGATCATGTCGATGTAGGTATTCGCTTCGTCGACGGCGGTGGCGATTGCGCTGTCGGCGTCCGAGCGCAGCGTCTGGATGGACTTCGATAGGTCGTTGAACTGCGCCGTGAGGTCCTTGAGGGCGGAGAGGACGCTCGCCTTGAGGCTCTCGCTCTCGGGCGTGCCGGCAAGCTCGGTCAGCGCCGTCTCCAGGTCGGAAAGAGAGTTTGCGATAGAGGTGCCGGCGCCATCGCTCGATGAAATATCGCCATAGAACGCCTGCAGGCTGTCGGCGTATTGCGCCGTCACCGAGGCGCCGCCGAGCGCCGAGGCCGCCGCCGTCATCTGCTTGGACAGTAGCGTATTGACCAGCGATTGCAGCCGAGCCGACGAGACGCCGTTGCTGACCCCGCCCGATACGCTCGCCGTGAGCGTGGAGACTTTCTTGGTGTATCCCTCGCTATCGGCATTGGCGATGTTCGACGCTGTCACGCTCATCTGGTATTGAGCGGCAGACAACGTGCTGGTGGCGATGCTGTTGACGGCGGAAAGGGACATGGGTCGGCTCCCTCAGGCCTCGGTGCTGAGGCGGACGGCTGGCGGCGGGCTGCCGCGGCTGGTCATGCGGCCGGAATCGCCGTAGGCAGTCGGCTGTTGCCGGGTTTCCTCGCGCACGACCTGCATGATCGCATCGATGCGCCGCCGGCTCGCGGCCCGGGCGCGATTGAGCCGCTGGGTGTTTTCCTCCATCACCGAACGCATGCGGTGGACGCGCTCGGTCAGCGCCGAGCGGAGGTCCGGTTCCGCCGCTGTGATGGCCATCTTGCGGTCGCGCAGATCCTCGAAGGAGGCGCTCAGCCGGTCCGCTTGCGTGGTCTTCATCGCGACGATGCCGGCCGGCGGCGCCGGATGACCGTCCTCGTAGAGGCGGTTTTCTTCTTCGGTGACTTCCACGATCTGGTCGATGATGGTGATCATGTTCCGGATCGCGCTGTTGATGTCGGTTCCCGAAGGAGCGCGCGCGTCTCGATCCGCCATGTCCCTCTCCTGTCATGCTATGTCCTCCGAGAGAATGGAGGACGCGACGTCTGGCCCGGTGTTCGGTGCCCGTCGTTCAATTTCCGTCGTTCAGCGCCTGCCGTTGGCGAGGAGGCCCTGTGCGCGCCGGTAGGAATCCAGGGCCGTCGTGCGGTGCGACAATTGCCGCAACTCCCTCTCGGTCGTCTTGGCTTCCTCGTCGAGCGCCTTTCGCACGGTCTTCAATGCGGCGGCGAGGCCAAGCGCGCGGCGGGTGATGTCCTCGTCGCTCGCGTCTCCGCCCTCGTGCTGCAACCGCAGTACCCGGGCCTCGGCGAGGAGGCGTTGCGCCGTCAGTGCAAGCGGATCCTCGACAACGACGGCAGGTGGCTTATCCATCAGCGGACGGCCGTCAGCAGTGTGTCGTACAGGCGGTTGGCGGCGGTCATGACCTGGGCACAGGCGGAATAGGCCTGCTGCGCCGTCATCATGTCGCTGAATTCGGTGCTGGTGTCGGTGGTCGAGTTTTCCAGCATGCCGCCAGCGATCGCGCCCGCGCCCGATGTGCCGGCGACATAGAAGCTCGGCGAGCCGGATTCGATGTTCGACTGGTAGACCGTGCCGGTGACCTGGGAAAGTCCGTTGGCGTTGGGGAAGGTCGCAACCGGGATCTTGGCAATCACCCGCGAGTCGCCATTGTCGAAGGAAGCGATGATCGACCCGTTCTTGTCGATGTTGATGTCTTCCAGGTTGCCGAGCGGCAGGCCGTCTTGCGGGATGGCCATGGTCAGTGTCGGCTCGTCCTCGCCGCTGTTGTACTGGAGGAGGCCGTTCTTCTCACCCGGCGTGCCGAAGTTGAGGGTGATCGAGGAATCGGCGGCGCCTGTCGTCCAGTTTTCGACGGTCAAGGTCGTCGGTGTTGCATTAGCGAGCGTGCCGTCCTCGTTAAACGTCAGAGTGATGTCGCTGCTGGTGACTGTTCCGCTACCAGTCTCCACCTTTGCGGTCCAGGTGTTCTTCGCCGTCTTCGTGTAGGTGATGGTCGCGTCGTTGGACGAGCCGAGGGAATCGTAGATTTCCGTTGTCGTCACGAAGGTGTCGTTGACCGCGGCCTCTGCCGGCAGGTTGCCGATGATGTTCATCTTGGTCGTCGGCGCGACGGAGCTGCTGATGTTATTGACGTTGATCGCCGAGAGCCCGGTGGTGGAGGGATCGGAAATGACTTTGCCGTCCTTGTCCGTCGCCCAGCCCATGAGGTAGTAGGACCCGTCGCCGGTGACGATGTAACCGTTGTCGTCGATGTCGAAGTCGCCGGCTCGGGTATAGAGCAGGCTCGTGCCGTTCTGGTCGGTGGAAATGCCGAAGTAGCCGGCGCCTTCGATGGCAAGGTCCATGTCGTCGCTGGACGAGATGAGGATGCCCTGGTCGGTGTTGTTGTAGGACGTGTGCGACGCGACGCTGCCGCTTGAGGATGTTGAGGACGAGCCGCTGCTCAACAGGCTGACAAACGTCGCCTTCGACGCCTTGTAGCCATAGGTCGAACCATTGGCCAAGTTATTGGAAATTGTGGAGAAAGCGCTGCTTTGAGCAGCCAAGCCGGAGACGGCCGTCGCGAGTGCGCCGCTAATACTCATAACTCACCTCAATGTCGAAAGTTGGGGCTTGAGCGGCGCAATGGACGATCCGCGCCGCGGTCGTGTGCCGTCAGGGGTTGATCGATACGATGTCTTCGAACGGGACGGAGACGTCGCCCATAACGAGATCGCTTGATCCGTCGTCGTCGATCGCGATTCCCGTCACCGTTCCCCGCACCGTGGTGGTGTTGGGGACGGTTTCCCCGTCGCCGTCCACGGCCTTGATGGAGATCGTGTAGGCACCGTCCTTGACGGTGTTGCCGTCGTTGTCGGTGCCGTCCCAGGTGAAGCTGTGCGCGCCCGCTTCCCTCTCCCCGCTGCCCGACCACACCTCGTCGCCGTTTTGATCGGTGATCGTGATCTTGGTCTGCGCGGCGGTGTCCTCGAGGTCGTAGCCCCAGGATGCGCTGCCGTCGGACAGCATGGCGGTGTCGCCATGCGCTTCAAGCGTGCTGGAGATGTAGCTAAGGCTCGACGTCGACATGAAGCTGTTGAGCGAGTCGGTGATGGTGTCGATGGAATCTGAAATCGCCGAAAGCTTGTCGAAGCCGGCATAGGAGACCATCTGCGACATGTATTCGTTCGTATCGGTCGGGGAAGTGGGGTCCTGATTTTTTAGTTGTTCCAACATCAAATCAAGAAAATCTGTCGCCGAAAGGTCGATCCCGGAGTTGGATTGCGTTGAAGAAGGGGTCGTTGTGGATGCTGAGGCGGAATTTGCAGGAGAAACCGTCATGACTCACCTTCCGGCCGCAAGGAAAACATGGGAAAAGCGTTTTCCGAAGGGCAGTTTGCGTGGAGATTTTGTGAGTTAAACGGAGCGGCGGGGGAAATCAGGCGCAAAAAAATGATGCCCAGGAAAAGTTCGCGGAGATTGGCCGGACCATGGGCATCACGGTGGGTGGCGGGACCTCCGGGGAAGGGCCGCAAGCCATCGCCCGATGCTGTATATCTGCGGAGGGATTGCCGACCTTGCGACGGCTTGAGCACGCCGCGTTCCGTCTGACCTGTTCAGCAGGCCTTGGGCCGGTGTTCTTTGATGGGGGGTGTCCCAAAGGTCCGTCGATCTTTCGCGAGAAGCGCGTCAGCCGATCATGTTTTGCGGGACCGTCGGCAACAAACCAAGCGCGTAGGTCGCCGGGGTGCCGTCGATCACGTTCGCATCGGCGCCGGGTGCTAGGGACATGGCGACGAGACCGGGGCCGAAGGTGAAGAGCGGTTTTGGCGGCCGGGGAACACCACCCCGTCGGGTTCAGTCGGCCTTTCGGCGCGACGAGGCCCTTTGAGGGCCACCGGCCGGCGAGCCACCGGTTGCCGTGACACCCTTCTTCTCGGCAGCGTCGGAGGCGAGGCGCGAACCGCTGTCCGGGTCTGCCGGCGTGGATTGTTGAGGGAGCATGCGGGCGGCAAGGGCAATACGGGCGGCAAGGCCGGCGGGCGCATGCACGGGTTCCGTTGGGCGTAACGCCTCGCGCAGCGCCTCCGCTTCCCTAAGCGCCTCGCGGGCGGCAGGATGCTGCCGCAAGAGAGCGGTGGCGGCCTCGGAGGAAGCTGGCGGCCAGCTCTCCAGGTCGTCGCCAAGGCGATCCAGCAGATCCTGGAATTCAGCCAAGGTCATGCCAGGGGCCATCCCATGCGACTCCGTATCCCAAGGAGGAAGCATCGTCAGATTCTGCTTCCTGATTGCGTGTCTATCCAGTGCCGTCGTCAGGCCTTCACTTGTTCCAAATATATAGGAACATTTCCATACATTTCCAACAATGGCTTGGATAGACAAGCCCTTTTTTGAACCTTTCGTCTGTTCGCAATAAGGAATTGTTAAGTTCGAGGCGCGGAACGCGGGGAACGGTTGAGCCGAAGGTTGCCTCACATGGTGCGAGGCGGGAAATGGCCGATTTCGGCCCAGGCATTGCGCAACTCCACAATGCCTTCCAGGAGCTTCTTGTAACGGGCGCGGGAATCCGCTTTTCCGAAGGATGCGTGAAGCGCGAAGATCATGCGCTTGTAGACGCCGTCGAGCTGTTCGGAGACGGCTTCGCCAGCGGAAAAGTCGAGCGCATGACGCAAGCCGCGGCAGATCTTGGCCGCTTTTTCGACATTGGCGAAGGCGCCTGCCGGGTCGTTCTTCTCCAACGCGGCGTCGGTTCGCAGCAGCGAATTGATAAGCTCGTCATAGACCATGACGACCGCCTTGAGCGGCGACACGGTCGTCGCGGCGCGCTTGTAGGCGTCGGTGGCGAAAGCAGAATTGGCGGACATGGTCGGTTGATCCTCCTGGGTCAGGAATACGGGAAGCGGGCAGGAAACCAGGCGCCGGCATCCGCCGAGCGTCGCATTATGGACGCCCGCATGTCGGGCTGCCGTGCGCGATGACGGGTGGCGTTACGATGCATAGAGAGCCTGCAGCAGAGACTCGAGGTAATTGATCGTCGAATCCGTTTGGTTGATGTTGGACTGCAGGTTGGCGTAGCGGGCTCGCAAGGCGTTGCGATACGTCTCGGCCCGGCTGCGGATGTCGCTGGAGCTCTCCCCGAGCGTTTTGTTTTCGTCCTGGAGATTCTCGATGATCGACTGCAGCCGACCGTCGGTTTCGTCGGAGAGGGCGTTGGCCGCGCTGTAAAGGACTTCGGCGATGCCGCTTGACGTTGTCACGTCGATGGAACTGTCCTCTTTGCCGAAATAGACGAAAGACAGGCCCTCGTATGGGGTCCCCTCCGCGCCGCTGATCCGGGTGCCGGAAACGACGAAGAGCGAATCGTCGCCGTCGACGGACGCGCCGGAAAGCGCTCCGTTTTCGTCGACGGAGATGTCGAGGGTGAAGGACAGCTCGCCGTTGTTGTCATGGGAGAGCATCGCAAGGTCGGACGAGGACGTCTCGGCGTTGAACGCGAGAAGGCTCTTGACGTCGTCCATGTGGTTCAGCAGGGCGTCATTGAGGTCGTCTTCGTCGAGGACGAGATAGTTCGACTTGTCGTAGGAAAGACCGAGAAGCGCCATGCTGTCCGTATCGATGACGGTGCTGAACGCCGCATAGACTGCCGAATTTGCCGATCTGAGCGTGGAATCGCCGAAGAGCACCGCGTCGCCCGACGCCGCGCCCGCTGCCGACGTCTCCTGCTGCGGCAGTGCCCATTCGCGATAGGCGTTGTAGGCTTCGGCGAGCGAGACGATGGCGTCCTTGATCTTGTCGGCGTTCTCAGAGATTTCCACCGTCAGCGTGCTGCCGCCGGTCGTCTCGTAGAGATTGATCGTAACGCCGTCGACGAGATCGTCGATCGCGTTCGTCGACCGGCTGACCTCGATGCCGTTATAGGTAAAGATCGCATCCTGGGCCTTCTGGAGCTCGTTCTGGGGCCCGCCTTGGCTGTCCAGTATGCCGATGCTGGTGAGGAAGTCGTCGCCCGACACTGCCGTAAACGTCATCTGCTGGCCCGTTTCGGAGCCGTAAACAACCAGCCGATAGCTGTCGTCGGAGACCTTGACGACGCTTGCCTGAACGTTGCTCTTGCCGGCCTTGTCATTGATCGCTTCTGCGATCTCGTCGAGCGACATGCTCACGTCGACGTCGATCTCGACGGCATCGCCGTCGCCGAGCTGGACGGAAAATGTGCCCTGGTAGCCGAGCTCTTCATCGTGGATGAAGACCTCGTTGCTCGCGACGCTCTGGGCGGTGGCCAATTGTGAAACGCCGAGATTAAAGGTGCCTGTCTCGGTGCCGTTCTCGGCGGAAATGAAGACGGCGCTGTTGGCGTTGGCCTGGCCGTTCGAACTTGTGTAGGCCGCGCGCGAGGCAAAGACGTCGTAGCCGGAATCGATCGTGCCGGAGGGTGCGCTGAGAAGAAAGGCGGCGTCGGAAAGCGTCCCGAGGAGGCTGCGCATGTCCGAATAGGCCTCGATCAAGGCCTCGTTGCCGGAAATCCGGTTGTCGATGGAATCGGCGCGCGCGGTGCGTTCCGCGACCTTGGCCTCGACGAGCATGTTCCAGTCGATATCCGAGACGCCGGATGACCAGGTGAACCCGGAGGCTGCCGTGCTCGTGGAGGCAACAGTGCTGGTGTCCGTCATCGCGCGACCCGTACTCTTGATCGTCACTTTCGCGCTCTAACGAGCGCCTCGCCGGGGAAACCGGACGCGCCGGCGGCGGGAGACAGGAAAAGCGCCCGTGCAGCGGCGACGAGCGACCTTCCAACCGGACCGCGGCTCTTGCCCGTCCGGTCGCGATGGAAGCGGCGGAGCGCGAGGCTCCGCCGTTCCTCGTTCGTCGTTACCGCAGCAGGCTCAAGAGGTTCTGCGGCATCTGGTTGGCCTGGGTGGCGGCCGCGACGGCGGCCTGCACCTTCACCGTTTCGGCCGACAGCTTGGCCTGTTCAGAGGCAATGTCGACATCGGACAGAACCGACTGGGCGGCATCGAGGTTCTCGATCGAGGTCTCGATCGATTCCTGGCGGAATTCGAAGCGGGACATCACCGCGCCCATTTTCGCGCGGGCCGCCGAGACCGTGTCGATCGCATGGTCGAGCGCATCGAGGGCGGCCTTGGCGCCGGTCTGATCGGCGATGTTGAGAGCGTCGACGCCAAGGGTTGCCGCCGTCAGGTTGTCGATCGACAGATCGATCGTGTCTTCGGCGGAAGAGCCGACGACGACGGAGATGCCGCCGGACCAGTCGACGGAGTTGGAGTCGCCCGTGCCCGTTTCGGAAACCGACGCGGACGAGAAGCCGAGGTCCGTCGCGTCGCCCGCCGAGAAGGTGTCGACGGTGATGGTGTCGGCCGTGCCGGAGGTCGCCGACGTGCTGGTGAGGACCAGGGCGTTGTTGGCGTCGAGCGCTGCGGAGACCTCGGCGCTGGTGCCCACCTGGTTGTTGATGGCGTTGACGATATCCTGCGCTGAATACTGCCCGTCGCTGTTGGTGCCGCCCGTCGAGGAAAGGGTCACCGTCTCGTCGTTGATGTTGAAGGTGATGTCGCCGGCGCCGGCATCCATTACGTAGGACGAGGCATCGGTGCCGGACGCGGCGATGGCCGCATCGCCGGTCTCGCCGAACAGGTTGGTCGTCGTGCCGGAGGCGGCGATCGAAGCCGAAGCGCCCGTCGCCGAAGAGGTCAGCGTGATGTAGGTGCCGTCGTTCTGCGCGGTAACGCCGGTGGTGGCTGCCGCGGTATTGATCGCTGAGGTGATGCCGTCGATGTCGAGGCCGTCGGCGAGGGTGATCGACTGTCCGTTAATCGTCAGGGTATCGGAACTCGTGGAGTACGAGCTGAGATCGGCCGTGCCGACATAGGAAGCGGCCTGCGCGGCCACATTGGTGACGAGGGCGTCGGTTGAAGTGGTCGCGGTGGCCTTGGCGCCCGTGGAACTGGCCAGGAGGCTGTCGCCGTTGTAGCGCGTCGATTCCGAGATGCCGTCGATTTCTTCCTGCAGCTGCGAGAATTCAGCCTGGATGTAGGCGCGTTCCGTGTCGGTCACCGTGCCGGAGGCCGACTGGGAGGACAGCGTCTTCATGCGTTCAAGGATGTCGGAAATCCGCGCCGCGCCGCCGTCGGCGGTCTGCAGGATCGAGATCGAGTGGGAAGCGTTGGTGGAGGCCTGCTCCAGCGTCGAGACGTCGGACTGGATGCGGGTGGCGATCGCGAGACCGGCGGCGTCATCGGACGCCTTGGTGATGCGCGATCCGGATGCGAGCTTCGACAGGCTGTCGGACTGCTCGGTGGAGTTCAGGTTGAGATACCGGACGGCCGTGTTGGCGGCGGTATTGGTGGCGATAACAGGCATGAATGTACTCCTCGCACTTCTGTCGCTGTTGACCCGTTACTTTGGCAGCTGACGCAGGTCGTCCGCGTCTGACTGTTGAACGGCGGAGGAATCGGAAACAGGCGAAAATAAAAGCGGAAAGATACTTCGGAAAATTAATCGTTTCTCAAGGAGTTTAGCATATCGGGACCGTCCTTCCGCAAGTGCGCGCGGAGCTGCTGACGGGCCCGCTTCAGGAGAGATTCCACTGCTGTTACAGTGGTTTCCATCACTTCCGCGATCTCCGCATTGGACAGGTTTTCGTAGTAGGAAAACGTTAACGCTATCCGCTGTTGCTCCGGCAGGCGGGCGATTACCTGCTCCAGCTGGCTCGAAACCTCGCTGCGAACGAGCGTGTTGACCTGATCGGGACCGTCAGAAGACGGTTCGGGAACCGCGTCCATCGTCTCGCTCTGGGGGCGCCGCTTCAGGTCGATGCAGCGGTTGGTCACCACACGATAGAGCCAGGTGGAAAAGCGGGCGCGGCCGCCATCCCACTTGCCGCCGGAGGTCCAGACCTTGAGAAGCGTGTCCTGAACGACGTCTTCGGCGTCGGCGGCATTGCGCAGGAAACGGAAAGCGACCGCATAGGCACGGTCGACGTGGCGCTCGACCAGAAGCTGGAAAGCCTCCGCGTCGCCCTTGCCGATCCGGGAAAGGAGCTCCTCGTCGCTATGCAGTGTCGTTGCCTTGCGTCTATGAGACCAGAAGTTACCGGTCTTAGCGCCGGTCTGGAGTACATCTAGAGACGAGACTGCCGGAGATGCAACGCCAAGCGAAAGAGCGGGCATGGTCCAAAGTTCCTCGGGTACACACTTACGGGCGCATGTAACAAATGCTCCGTTTCGAACGTTCAACGGGCGAGGGATCGGAACCAGGCGCGGAAAATCGAAAAAAGTTTTTTGATATCAGATAGTTATGTGGGAAGAATTTGCCGGCGGGACGGCAGAATTTGCCGCCTGCGCGGTTTGTAACGGAGAAAACTCCGGGTGGGGATCACGGTTGCAGGTCGGCACATTTGTCCCCATGCGCGAAATTTTTTTTCGCCTGCGACGAAAGAAAATTGGTGATGACTGTCAAAAAGCGCGCCTGGACGACCGCGATGGTCGCCGCCAGGGGAGATTCCGGCGCCTGAGTCTCAGGCCGTTCGGGTCAGGCGCACCTGTTCGACGGGCTTGCGCATCAGCGGATAGCTGTCTTCCACGATGTAGGGCCCGCCGCCGGTCGAGGCCTTTGAGGAGAACAGCACGAAACGCGGCGCGACGAAGGGTTCGACCGGAAAATAGCCACGGATCGCCAGCCATTCGGCCACATCGCGGCTCGAAGCGCCCTTGCAGCGCGCGATCGTCACGTGCGGGAAGAACTTGCGTCCCTCCGGCTTCAGGCCGATGCGCTGAATGACGCGCTCGATTTCCGCTTGCAGGTCCATCAGCTCGCGGCTTTGATGAACGCGCACGACCACTGAATGTGGCTTCTTGGTGCCGAAGGAGGTGAGGCCGTCGAAGGCGATGGGAACCGGATAGCGGTTGATGCGCGCCAACCCGTCGGCGACTTCATCTGCTGTTGGTTCGTCGATGTCGCCGATGAAGCGCAGGGTCACGTGGTAGTTTTCCACATCGATCCATCGCGCGTTGCGCAGGCCCCCGCGCAGTTCGGAAAGGGTGTGGCCTGTCTCGGGAGGAATTTCGATTCCGGCGAATAGTCTCGGCATGATGATCCTCCCGTGCTGAGTCGCTGAAAAAGTGTACCGCGTTCGCGAAACCTTGTCGCCCCGCTCCGCCATCGCCGTCTCGCCATCTCCGCCCCGCCATCCCCGTCGCGGTAAGGCGGCGAAATCACGGATCAAACGCATGTGCCCGACCCCGGGGAGAACCCGGGATCGGGCACGATCGTGCCGCGAGGCATTCCGGCAGGGCCGACGGCCAGCCCGACGTCAGCGCCAGATCTTGCGGCAGGTCTTGCCGACCTGGACCCGCGTCGTGGTCCAGCCGATCCCGCGCATGAAGACGCGGCGATTCTTCAGGATCGGCTTGCAGCTCGTCTTCACGATCCGGCGCGCGGCGGGTCTTGCCGTCACCGGGCGGGTCCAGCGCGGCGCGGCGCGGTAAGCCGGGGCCCAGCGATGCGTATAGTACACATAGCCCGGCCGATAGGCGGGCGGCGCGGCGCGCCAGCGCGGTGCGTTGTGCGTGTATCCGAAGGCGACGGCCGGGCCCGCCGGCGTGATCACGACACCGGCGTTGACGCGGTCCTTGGCGGCGGCCGGTGTCGCGGAAAGCGCGGCGACGGCGATGGCGGCGGCGATCGCCGGGGCGGTCAGGATACGGAGCATCTTCATGGCATTGTCTCCCTTGCTGTCTCGTCGCGGCGGTGTGTCGCGATGGCCCCGTTTATGGCAGGTCGAGACTGAACCGGCCGTGAGACGACCGTTCACAGGCGGTTCAACTTGATTGACGGGGTAGGATGGGGTTCAAATGGCGCGGGAAGCTGACCGTTTTGCCACCTGGCAGGGCGATCGGCGAAAGGCCGCAAGAAGACGGCGACGACACGACAATGACGACACGACAATGACGACAAGTCGGCGATGATGAAGTGATCGGAACGGGCGCGCAACGGGCGGGGTAGGCCGGTGGCGTCCGGCCGGCCCCTTTCAGCGTGATCTTCACCGGGACCTTCCACCCGGTAGGTCCATGCAATCGCCACAAAGGGGACCGACGTGACGGGAGAGTTGATGTCGGGCGCTTTTCATTGCGCGGCCGGCACGCTACCACCCGGAGTGCGAAGGCATGAATCGGTAAGGCCCGTGCCGCAGCGCCGGTACAGGGTCCAGACCCCGCCGGGCACCGGCAGTGCACGGGCACGCGGGATCATACGGGAGTGATTGTTTGATGAGCGACATTAAAATCGGCCGCATCGGCTCGGACGATGCGCACGATCTGGCCGCCCTCATTGCGGCCTATGCGCAGGAAGTCCATCGCGGCGCGCCGCGGCGTCCGGACGAATATTACGCACAACGCATTCTTGAGGACGAGACCGCCGACGTTCTCGGTGCCTGGATCGACGACAAACTCGTCGGCTTTGCCATGTATTTCGACCTGGTGGAGACTATTTCCGGCCTTCGCTGCGGTCAGATCGACGATTTCTACGTCTTCCCCGAATACCGCGATCGCAAGGTGGCAAAACAGCTGATCGACACGCTTGTTACCGAAGGGCAGTCGCGCGGCTGGGCCCATGTGCGCTGGCGGATTTCGGAGAAGAACGACGCGGCGATGGATCTGTACAGCGACTTCGGCGAGCCCGCGCCGTGGAAAAGCTTCGTCGTCCGCATCGACAAGCTCGCCCCCCTCTGATTCCTGCGGCGTCTGCGTCTGCGTTTGGGCGAGCGTGTTCACGCTGGCGGCGGTCGCCCCGGGGATCTTCTCGGATTCGTCGGCTTTCCCCTCATGGGGTGTGTCGTGTAGCGCCGGCGCGCGGGGGCACGGCCGTGCTGCCGGGCGCCTGGCGCCCGATGCTCTTTCCCAACCGCCGCCATGCCGGCCTTGATCCGGCATGGCGCCGCGGCGGGCGCGATGCGTCTTGTGAGCGGATAGGCAACCCGGCGCCTCAGTCGGAGGCCAGTTCGATGCGCTCCATGTCGTCGTCGGACAGGCCGAAATGATGGCCGATCTCATGCACCAGTACATGGGTGATGATCGCGCCGAGCGTGTCGTCGTATTCGGCCCAGTAGTCAATGATAGGCCGGCGGTAGAGATGGATACGGTTGGGCATGCGCCCGGTCCATCCGGTCGCGCCGGCCTGCGCGAGACCTTCGCCCTCAAAGAGCCCGAGAAGTCCGTAGGGCGTGTCGATGTTGAGCGCGTCGAGAGTTTCCATGTCGGGAAAGTCGGAGATCCGGATCACGATCCCGTCGCAAAGTGCGCGGAACGTTTCCGGAAGCGCGCCGAGCGCCGCCTGCGCGATGGCCTCGAAGGCGGCGAGGTCCGGTGCGGTGCGGTCCGACCAGTCCTGGGAAGGCTTATGGAGGCGTCCGTCACGTCCCACCGGGGGCTCCTGCTGGTTTCCGTAAACGATGAAGAATGTCGTGTCGTGTCGTGTCAGAAGCACGCAACATGTCTTATCTCATTTGCCGTGCGGTTTCTTATCCGAGAAGTCTGTCAAATTTTTGGAAAGCGCCCTGGATACCGCCACTCAAATGGACAGGGTCCGGCGCGCGGTCAGGCCGGCGAAGAGTCCGGCGACGGCAAACCCCAGCGTGGCGACGCCGTTCCAGAAGGCGAGCGACATGCCGAAGATCCGCACCGTGACCTCCTTGCAGCTCACCACCTTCGTCGCCTGCATCTGGCTGAGGAGGTCCACCGCCGATGCCGGCCCGCTGGAGGTCGGTCCGCTGCAACTCGTCGGTCCCTGCCACCACTCCCACTCCACGCCGACATGGTAGACCGAAAGACCGAGCCCGTAGAGCATCAGGAGCGCGAAGAGGATGAGGGCGCCACGGACGATCAGCGGCGATCGTTTGCCCGTTGCCGCCAGGAGCGCGATCGCCAGAAGCGGGATGCCGATGTAGTAGGGGACGCGTTCCGCATAGCACAGCTGGCACGGCTCGGCTCCGGCGATAAGCTGGTATCCCCATGCCGTGGCGATGGCGGCGATGGTGGCGACGAGGCAAAGGGCTGCGGCCGCGATGTGCAGGGGGCCTGTCGGTGATCTCAGCATAGGGGTGCGGGTCCTGACGTTGGATCTGGGCAACGGCGCGGACGCATGGGCTGGCCCCTGTCGTTGGCTATTGGTATCGGGCGCTCGGTCGGGATCGGTCCGGGCACCGGTGGGATGAGGCGGACGATAGGACCGACGGCCATTGCCGATCAAGTCGTGTCAGGCTCCGATCCCGCCATCGTGAAGACGCGATCTGTCACAGCGCGTATTTCGCGACGACGAAACCGCCGATCAGCAAGACCACGAATATGGTGAAGACAAGGCCGAGCCGCGCCTCGATGAAGGTTCGGATCGGCGGGCCGAGCCAGTAAAGGAGCCCGGCGACGACGAAGAACCGCAGCCCTCGCGCGACAATGCTGGCGATGATGAAGATGATGATGTTGAGGCCCGTCGCGCCCGACGCGATGGTGATGACCTTGAACGGGAAGGGCGTCACGCCGGCGATGAAGACGATCCACGCACCCCAGGCATTGTATTCGTTCTTGAACGCCTCGAACTTGTCGAGATAGCCGTAGAGGGAGAGAATCGGCTCGGCGATCTGGGCAAATAGGAACGCGCCGATCAGGTAGCCGAGGATGCCGCCGAGAACGGAGGTCACGGTGCACAGCGTCGCGAACCACCATGCCTTCCGCCGCTCCGCGATCACCATCGGGATGAGCAGGATGTCGGGCGGAATCGGAAAGATGGAACTTTCCACGAAGGACACCGTGCCTAGCGCGGCAGGAGCGCGCGGCCCCGACGCCAGAGACATCGTCCAGTTGTAGAGCCGGCGCAGCATGCTAGGTCCCCATAGCCGCCGGAAAGAACCCCAAAGGTGCCGGCGGCGGTCCGGCATCCTCTTTTTTGCCCGTTAAACCATGAAACAATTGCAAACCGGTGTTGACCGCTTTTCCCGACAGGCTAATATCGCGCCTCGCTTGCCCCTCTGGCGGAACTGGTAGACGCGCTGGACTCAAAATCCTGTTCCTTCGGGAGTGCCGGTTCGACTCCGGCGGGGGGCACCATTTCCTCTCATATTTTTTGCAACCCACAAACGTCGGGTTTTCATCCGGAGGCTATCGCGAAAAGCTGAGGCGCTCAGCGATTTGCGATACAGTGCGGAGCATGCTCTGGTGTGATGCCAAAAAGCACAAGCTTTCAATGTTGATTTCCTTCGGAAACTGACCCGGTACGTGCACTGCTCCCCAATGCTAGAGCGCCGGTTAGTAGAACTTTCCGGCTACGATGACGTGCCGGGACGTCCTGGCGATGGCGGATTTCTGGGAGGAAAGGTGCGTCGCCTATCGCAGCCCGCCGACCCGCGTCACATCTCCCTTCGTCGTCTTGCGCTCTTCCTGCGCGGCGCGCATGAGCGCCAGCGCCCGGTAGGGCACATGGACGAATCGGCCAGACGCCAGACTGGCGAAAACGCCGCATACGAAACCGAGGTGAAGGGCGAGGAGGAAGCCCATCGCTGGCGTCTCGCGCAAGGCAAGCAGCACAAGACCCGAAAGTGCGGTGCCTAGGAGCATCGTTGACAGGGTGAGATCGGCGGGAACGACAGGTGCCGCTCGACGCCGACCGAGCGCCAGCCAGATGAAACCGGCCGTGCCGATCGCGAGGGCGATGCCGCCGGCGGAGCCCAAGAGGGTTGGCGCGCTGAGAAGCCGGTAGGGCGCCGGCTGGTCAAGCAGATAATGATAGACGGTCGCGATCGTGGTGGCGGCGAAACACAGGACAAGGCCAGTGACGGTCGCCTGATGGAGAATCCGCCGGGCCGGGCCGGCATCGCAGGGGATGCCGCCGCCTTCCAGATTGCGCAGGACCGCCAGATCGTGCAGCGCAGTGAAGGCCGCTGACAGCGAGAGCCTGCCTCCGCCGGTTGCCCGCCACAGCCGCCGGGTGCGGATCGTTAGTGCGATCAGCGATGCGATGAGCGGGATGGCGGCGAGTGAGACAAGGACCGCCCACGGCATTACGGCATAGAAGGCGCCGGGGCCGGCGTGGCGGGAAAAAAGTACCTCGGCGGGAATGAGTGCGATCGCCAGCGCCGGGATCAGGAAAACCGGAAGGAGCGCGAGCCAGGGACGGTCGTGTGCCGTCACCCGGCGCACCGCAGCCATCGTGTCCGGCACATCGACGGCGAGCGGGTGTGGCGGCAGATATTGGCACGCTGGCCGGCAGTTGCGGCAATCGTGACAGAGATAGGCGAGGTAGGTCACTTCCGCGTCGCTGAACGTTCGTCGCCGATGCGCGGCGCGGAACATCGCGCAGAACCCGTTGCAGTAATTGCAGATCGCGCAGATCGTCAGCACGCGGCGTGCCTCGTCGAGAGGGCATCTATCCCCGGACATGGCGGGCCGCCTCCTCTCCCGCGATGCGGCCGAAAACGGCGCCGATGGTCATGCCGCATCCCGCCGCGTAGCCCGTGCCAAGCACGTTGGCGGCCATGATCACGCCGGCGGCGAAGAGGCCGGGCCTTGCGTGCCCGCTCGCCATTCTCACCCGCGCCCTGTCGTCGACCGCCACGCCGAGGCTGCTGAACGACATGCCCGGGCGGATCGGATAGGCAAAGAACGGCGGCCGGCGAACGCGCCTGCATGCCGCGGCCGAACCCTCGAGCGTCGCGGCATCGACGGCGATCATGTCCGCCAATGCCGCAAGGGATGGCGCGGTGAGCGGCGGGAAGATCATCAACGGCGTCTGCGCGATGCCGTCGGCGTCGAGGACGAGTGTCGCCCGTTTGTCCGGCAGGCCTGCGATGAGCTGGCCCCACGCCGAATAACGGGTCTGGCCGGTAACGGCCGCCTCCTCCTGAAACCGGCGACCGTCGCGGTCGACAACCATTCCGGCGGCCATGCCGTCGAGGCGTGTCACGATGCCGCCGTCGTGTTCGCGCGCGCGCGCGTCGACGGCGACGAGGTGTCCCGTGTCCGCCCGCCCGACGGCGCGGACGCCCTGTGCGAGGAGGGAGTGTATGTGGGTGCCGGTCGCGAATGGCGTTCCCCGGTTGACGAAGCCATGCGACAGGTCGGCCTGGTGCCCGCCGCAGCACAGAACGACGGCCGGGGCGGGTGGTGCGGAAAGCGGGAAGGCCGCGATCGCGTGATCATAAAGAATGTCGACGCCGAGCCGTTCGGCCGTCGCGTAGAGCGCGTTGAGCGCCGCCGTGCCGCCGCCGAGATAAAAGGCCGTGCGGCGCGAATGGGGGATGTGGCGCGTCTGAAAAATGACGCCTTGCGCGGCGAGCCAAGCGGGAAGCTCCGCCGAGCGCTCGACGAGGAGGCGGGAGAGGGTTGGATCGCCATCGTCTCCGGCGGCCTTCTTCAGGTCGGCAAGGAAATCCTCCGCGTCGTAGCGCCCCGGCATTTCCGGTGTCGGCTCTGCGTGACGGATGCGCAGGTTGCGCGAATGCCGCGTGTTGCCGCCGCGAAGGGTTCGGGGCGCGGCCTCGGCAAGCGTCACCGACGCACCGGCGCGTCGCGCGGCGATGGCTGCGCACAAGGCCGCGATCCCGCCGCCGACGACCAGAATGGAGGTAGCGGAACAAGTCGGTCTCATGGCCGTGCGGCCTTGGGGAACGCGGTAGAGAGAAAGGGCATGACCAGCGCAGTCTCGCCCGGATGGTTGCCGCCGCAACGGCGTCACGATGTCGCTCGGTCAAGGACGGAGGGCCGCCTGGGAAAAGGCTGAACCGGTCAGGCGGGGCGAAACACTACTCGGCCGCCAGCGCCTTGGCCGTCCGTGTGTGGATGGTCATCGGCAGGGTTTCGCCTGGCCTCAGCGTCAGCCGGCTGACCGCTTCCACCTGCGCCTTGGGGGAAAGTTTCAGGTCCACCCGCTGGGCCAGGACGGCAAGGCAGATGATCGCCTCCGTCAGGCCGAAGGTGAGGCCGGCGCAGACGCGCGGGCCGATGGAAAACGGCAGATAGGCATATTTCGACGGCTGCGCACCGGCGTCGGGGAGAAACCGTTCGGGCATGAAATTGTCCGGCTTTTCCCAGAGCTTGGGATTGCGCTGCAGGAGCCAGGGCGAGATCAGTACGATCGTGCCTTTCTTGATCTCCCGCTCGCCGATGGTCTCGTCGGCCAGCGCCTCGCGCGCCAGCATCGGCACCGGCGGATAGAGCCTGAGCGTCTCCTCGATGATCGCCCGGGTATAGGGTAGCTTCTTGACGTCGTCGAGCGTCGGCACCCGGTCGCCGAGCGCGCTGTCGATCTCGGCATGCAGCTTGTCGCGCGCCCAGTCCGCCTGCGAGAGAATGTACCACGCCCAGGACAGCGTGTTGGCGGTGGTCTCGTAGCCGGCCATGAAAATGACGGCGGCCTCATTGCGGATCGCGTCACGGCTGAGCGGATTGCCGTCGTCGTCACGCGCCGACAGCAGCGTGGAAATGACCGAACCTTCGTTGCTGCCGCCCTTCGCTGCCGTCTCCGCGACGATCTCGTCGACCACGGACAGGATGCGTTTGGCCGCCCGCTTGATACCGAAACCGTGGTAGCGGGGCATCCAATCCGGCATGCCCAAGAGCGACATGATGTCGACCTGATCGATGTGCTTCTGATAGTGGAAGAAGCCGTCGACGATCTGGTCGGCATGCTTCTCGGCGAGCTTTTCGCCGAACACCGAGCGGCAGATGATGCCGGCGGTGAGCTTGGCCATTTCCGACATGGCGTCGATCTCGGCACCGTCGCCCATCGCTTCCCACGCGTCGCGGCGTTCCACCGCCGCGTCGATCATGATCGGCGAGAATTCCGACAGCCGGTTGGTATGGATGATCGGCGCAACGATCTTGCGGCGCTGGTTCCACACCTCGCCGTCGCTGACGAACAGGCCATCGCCGATCAGCGGGTGCAGTGCATGGCGCATCTGCGGGCTCTTGCGCTGATAGACCTCGTGCTTCTGGCCGAACGCTTCCTTGACCAGGTGCGGCGCGTTGACGAGGGCGATCGGACGCCTGAGCACCGTTCCGCGCATGAAATCCCGCGAATAGGCGTTTTGCGGAAAGATCGCCAGAAAATTGCGCCGCGCGACGCCTAGGAGTTCGCGGAACGGCCGCCATTTCTCGGCACGAGGGGGATATGGCGGGACGAATTCCTGCATCGTGTTTTCTTCCGCTTCCGCGTCGTCTGCCCGTCGTTCCGTTTTCGTGAAAACGCGGTGAAAGGGTGAACGCGTCTGGTTGGATTTGAATTTGAGTAAAGCCAAACGATGGTCAATTGCAATTGGTCGCCTGATATTTGACGCCCGCGCGTGGCATTGCGGCAACGCGGTCGGGAAGGGGCGGCCGAGGATGTTGCGCCCATTTGTCCCGAATTGTCAGTATCGGACATGCTCCTCCGGCGTCGATATGCTCCATGACGGCAAGGAAAAATCCCGCTACACTTTACCGCAGGGGGCGAAACGAAAAACGGGAAAAAACGACGGTCATGATGCGGAAAATGTCGAACCGGGGCCGGTCGGTTCCTGCTCTTTCACCGGCGCGCGGCCGGGCGTGCTCGCCGGTCGGGCGAGACGGGAGAGGGCACTCCCTGTTCATGGCCCTCGTTGCAGCGGTCGTTCTGGCGCTCGGTGTCGGCACGATGTCCCTCGTTGTCGCCTCGCCGGCCGCCGCCGCGTCCTGCGGCAACACGTCGGCCGGTTTTCCTGCCTGGGTTGCCGCCTTCCGCAAGGAAGCCGTTCGCAACGGCATCAGCCGGCGCACCGTCGACAGTGCGCTTTCCAACGTCGCCTACGCCCGCAAGACGATCCGCCTCGACCGCACCCAGCACAGCTTCAAGCTCAGCCTGGAGCAGTTCATGCAGAAACGCGGCGCCAATGCCATCGTCTCCCAGGGCCGCTCGCACAAGGCCGCCAACGCCCGCCTCTTCCGCCGGCTGGAAAGCCGCTACGGCGTGCCGCCGGGCGTCCTGATCGCGATCTGGGGCATGGAGACCGGTTTCGGCCGCTACACCGGCAACCAGGACGCCATGTCCGCATTGACGACGCTCGCCTACGACTGTCGCCGCTCCGCCTTCTTCAAGCGCGAACTCTACGCCGCGCTGACCATCATCGACCGGGGCGAGCTGAGCCGGGCGCAGATGAAGGGCGCCGGCCACGGCGAACTCGGTCAGACGCAGTTCCTGCCGACCAATTATGTGAAATACGCCGTCGACGCCGACGGTGACGGTCGGCGCGATCTCATCCGCTCGCGGTCCGACGCGCTCGCCTCCACAGCGAATTTCCTGCGTGCCAACGGCTGGCGCAAGGGCGCCGGCTATGGCCCGGGCGAACCGAATTTCCGCGCCATAGAGGCCTGGAACGCGGCGGGCGTCTACCAGAAGGCTATCGCCATCATCGCCGCGCGCATCGACGGCTGAGGCCCGGTTTTCCGCCTATCGCTTTGCGTCCGGCGAGCGGGCCCATACGGGTATCGTGCAGGCATCGTTCGGGCCGTCGGGAAATCGCGACGCCCCAAGGCCATAGCGCTTCAGCTGCGATTCAGGTTGCCGATGACATGCTTTAGACTTCCCGTGATTCGGAAGAGGGGAAGACAATTATGAAGCGGCTGCTCCTTGCCGTCACCGCCGTCGTCCTACTCCTTTTCGTGGCTCTGCTGGCGATCCCGTTCTTCGTCTCCGAGCAAACGATCAAGGAGCAGATCGCAGCGCAACTGGAAACCTCTGCCGGCTGGACGCTCCGCGCCGATGGACCGATCTCGGTATCGGCCGTACCGACTCTTCGCTTCTCGGCCAGGGACGTCGGGCTGTCCGGCGCGGCCGGCGCCGACGGGGTCGAATTTGCCAGCGCGCGCGAGATCCGCTTCGGCCTGGCGCTTGTTCCCCTGCTGACCGGCAAGGTGCGCGTAACCGACGTAACGCTCGTTGCGCCGAACATCTTCCTTGAACGTGACGCACAGGGCCGCACCTCCTGGGATCCCCGCCGCCCGGATGAAGCCGCGCCCGGCGCCGCACCCGGTCCGGATGCCACCGTCGGCGAGGCGGGCGAAACGGACCCGGCGGCTGCCGCCGAAACCGCGCTCGCGCGCCTGCAGTTCGGTGCCGTGACGATCGAGAACGGCCTCATCGTCTGGGACGACCGCCAGGCCGACCAGCTCCTCTCCGTCAAGAACATCAACATCACCCTCAACATGCCCGACATCGGGAGCGCGCTTGAGGCTGAGGGAAGCGTCGGCTGGAAGGACATGACCGTCGCCTTCGAGACGACGGTGGAAAAGCCGCTCGCGCTCGCCGAAGGCGGCGAAAGCCCGATTGCGCTGCATCTGGAGACGGACGACAGCGAGGCGTCGCTCGCTGGCGTCTTCAGCCAGGGTCCTGCTCCAGCCTTCGCCGGCACGGTCGAGGCTTCGACGCCGGCGCTCCTGCCGCTTCTCGCCTCTGCCGGATTCCCGCTCGACGGCATGGCGGGGCTTGAGGATATCGCACTTCAGGCCCGGGTCGATTATGGCGCCGACCGCGCCGCGCTCGATGACCTGAAGCTTGGCTTCGACGGCAATACGCTTTCCGGTCGCCTCGCTGTCCGGCTCGATGGCGATCGGCCGGCCATTACCGGCGGTCTTACCCTCGACCGGATCAATGTCGATCTCTATCGCGGCGACAAGGAAAAGGCGTCGAAGGCGAAAAAGACGAAGGCCGCTGAGGCGGAGAACACCGCGACGCCGATCGACCTTTCTTCCCTCAGGGCGCTCGACGCCGACGTTTCCCTGCGCATCGACACTATCGAAGGTGGCGACGTGCCGCTTTCGGGCGTCTCGGCGCGGGCGCTCGTCAAGGCCGGCCGCCTCGATCTGACGCTCGACAAGACAAGGCTTCTTGGCGGTGCCGTTGCGCTGGCGCTTACCGCGGACGGCTCGGGCAAGGTGCCCGCCTTCTCCGGCCGTTTGCGATCGGCCGGCCTCAGCCTGAAAGAGTTGGCGGCGATCGCCGGGGAAGCCCGGCCTATCCGTGGAACGCTTGCGACGGACCTTGCCTTTTCCACGCGCGGCGGGACATTGGTTGCCGTCAGCGATGCGCTGACGCTTTCCGGATCGGCAAAGATCCGGGATGGCCTTCTCGGCGGCCTCGACCTTGCCGATGTCGTCGGCGGCGCCAAGGATGCGAACCGCGTCTCCAATGTCGCCCTCGATGTCGCGATCGCCGGCTTCGGCGATCCGGTCAAGCTTTCCGGCGGGCTCGTTTGGCACGGCGAGAAATTCACCCTCGCCGGCGAGGCAACCCCGGCTGCGCTTGCCGCCGGAACCCCGAGCCCGGTCTCGGTCGATCTCAAGTCGAGCCGCATGACGGTCGGCTTCACTGGCAAGGCGTCGGCGAAGGGCCGCCTCGACGGCCGTGTCCGGATCGCGACGCCGAATCTGCGCCGGCTCGCCGTCTGGCTCGGCCAGCCAATGCCGGACGGCAAGGGCCTCAAGGATTTCAGTTTCGACGGCGAGCTGAAGGTAACCGGACGCGCGGTCGCCTTTTCCAAGGCGACCGTCTCGCTCGACGGTACCAAGGGCACGGGCGGTGGCAGGTTCGTCTTCGCCGGCAAGACGCCGCAGGTGAAGGCCAACCTCGCCCTCGACGTCCTCACCCTCGATCCCTATCTCGGCGGCGAAGCGGCGACGGCCGGCGAGGGCGCGGCGCGGCGCGGCGGCAAGGGCGGATGGAGCCGCGAGCCTATCGATCTTTCCGCGCTGCGGGCCATCGATGCGGACCTGACGCTGTCGACGAAGGGCATCCGCTGGGATGAGCTGAAGATCGGCGCGAGCAAGCTCAAGGTCGCGCTGAAGGGCGGCCGCCTCGACGCCGAACTGCAGCGCCTGAAGCTCTACCGGGGCACCGGCACCGGCAAGGTCGTCCTCGACGGCTCGGGCAAGGTGCCGTCTGTTGATGCCTCGTTCGATCTCAAGAACGTGGCCGTCTTCCCGCTCCTGCGCGACGCCGTTGCCTTTGACTGGATCGAGGGAACGGGAAGGGTTGCCCTTGACGTCAAGGCACGAGGCGCCAGCCAGTTCGACCTCGTCAGTGCGCTCCAGGGAACCGCGAGCCTCGATTTTCGCAACGGCGCGGTGCGCGGCATCAACGTCGCCAAGCTGCTGCGCGGACTATCTGTCGACGTGCTCCTCGGCTGGCAGGAAAACAAGCGGGAAAAGACCGACTTCAGCGTCTTCAAGGCCGCCTTCAAGATCGACAAGGGGATCGCCAGGACCGAGACGTTCCGCATGGTCGGACCGCTCGTGCGTGTCAACGGCGACGGCACGACGGATCTCCCCGGACAGCGCCTCGACTGGCGGGTGAATCCCAAGATCGTGCCGGCGCTCCAGGGTCAACGGGCGCGGAAGGCCGGTAATAAGAAGGCCGACAAGGCCGCCGCGAAGAGCGGGAAACTTGTCGGCCTGTCGGTTCCCGTCATCATCGAGGGGCCTTGGGCCGATCCCAAGATCTATCCCGATATCAAGGGCATCCTCAGCAATCCGCAGGCGGCCTACAAGCAACTCCAGAGCCTTGGCGGAAACCTCCTTGGCGGCGATGTGCTCGGCGGCGATGCGGGCAAGGCCGTCGACAAGCTGCTCGGTTCCAAGAATGCTGCCGAGGCGGTCGGATCGATCCTCGGCGGCAATAATCGGAATGGCAACAATCGCCAGAACGGTCGAAATCAGAACGGGAATCAGAACCGGGGTGTCGAGAAGCTGATCGACGGGCTGCTGGGGCAGTAGCGCGGGTCGGTTTGGTGAACGGCTGGCCCACGGGTTAGCCTTTGGTGCTTTCCGTAAAAGCCGCCCGGTTGCACCGGCCGCAGGCGAGACCATGGACGCGCGCCCGTTTCCGGCCCATATGCTGATGGCTGCGCGGTTCCGGCCGGAATGCGAAGGGTGGACAAACACGCCTTGATGCAACGATTGTCCGCCGGTTGCGTTCTGGCTGGCGTTGGCCGTCTGTGCGGCGGGTCGGTTTTCCCCCGGACCGGATGGCCGCCGCCTTCTGCCCGACCTCTGCCATGATTGTCTGGTCGGAAAGAATGCGCTTCTGCGGCGTCCGTCGGCGGGGCATGTGCGCCGGTCCGGTTCGGACCGGGCGCCGGGGAGCGACATCGCGTTTCGCATATCGGCCGCTGTCGGCCGGATGAATTGGGAGATGAGAGACTTGCGCGTCATGACCGTTACCGGCCCTGGCGCCGGCATCCTTCGCCGGTTCCTTTCCATTGTGCCCTTGCTGATGCTGGCCGTCGTCTGGTCGCGGGCCGCAGCGGCATTCGAGCCGCAACTCGGCGCCGCCGAGCCGTTTTCCTTCGACATCCTCGTCGACAAGGCAAAGGCGCTCGCCGCCAAGCCGTACGAGGAATACAAGCCCCCCCATCCCGATCTCCTCGACAAGATCGACTACGACGCCCACTGGAAGATCCGCTTCAAGCCGGATTCCACCATCAGGCTCGACGACAAGATCCCGCTGCAGTTCTTCCATCTGGGCAAGTACTTCCGTGCACCGGTGCGCATCGCGCTCGTCGAGAACGGTGAGGCGCGCCAGGTGGTCTACCGCGAGGATTACTTCACCATGCCGGACGACAGCCCGGCCAAGGCGATCGAGAAGGAGGCCGGGTTCGCCGGCTTCCGTATCATGCGGCCAGACATGAAGACCGATTGGATCTCCTACCTCGGCGGCGCCTACTTCCGCACTGACGGAGCGCAAAAGCAGTATGGCCTGTCGGCGCGTGGCATCGCCATCGACACCGGCTTGTCGACGCCGGAGGAGTTTCCCCGCTTTACCGAGTTCTACATCGCCAAGGGCGAGGGGCCGGACGAGGACGTTGTCATCTACGCGCTCCTCGACGGGCCTAGCGTGACCGGCGCCTACCGTTTCCAGGGTCGCAATAGCGATGGCAAGGGACAGGTGCTGACCGTGTCGAGCCGGCTGTTTTTCCGCAAACCCGTGGAACGCCTCGGCATCGCGCCGCTGACCTCCATGTATTGGTATTCGGAGACAAACCGCGCCGAAACCTTCGACTGGCGGCCGGAAGTGCACGATTCCGACGGCCTGGCGATCATTACCGGCACCGGCGAGCACATCTGGCGTCCGCTCAACAATCCGGCCCGTGTCGTGACCTCCAGCTTCATCGACGACAACGTGCGCGGCTTTGGCCTTGTTCAGCGTGACCGCTTGTTCGACCACTACCAGGACGACAGCGTCTTCTACGAGAAACGCCCCTCGGTCTGGATCGAGCCGATCGGCGACTGGGGCAAGGGCGTGGTGCAACTCGTCGAGATCCCGACAGACGACGAGATCTACGACAACATCGTCTCCTATTGGCTGCCCGAGGACCTGCCGAAGGCCGGCGACGAGCGCAGGTTCGACTACCGCATGCACTGGGTTTCCAACGAGCCGTTCCCGGGCAAGCAGGGCCACACCGTCGCCACCTACCTCGGCCAGGGCGGCGTTCCCGGAAAGCCTCGCCCGGACGACGAAGTTCGCGTCGTCGTCGACTTCGACGGCCCGATGCTGAAGGGGGTTGGCCGCAAGGACGGGGTGAAGCCGAAGATCACTCTGTCGGGCGCCAAGGTCACCCGCTCCTACGCCCTGCCGGTCGTCGGCACCGATCGCTGGCGGATGATCTTCGACCTGAAGATGCCGAAAAAGACCGAGACGATCGATATCCGCGCGTTTCTCGACAAGGATGGAAAGCCGCTGACAGAAACCTGGCTTGGCCAGCTTCATGCAAGCGAGATCGCCAAGATGCGTCCCCGGTGATCGCGGACGATTGATCGCGGACGATTGATCGCGGGCGATTGGCGTGGGGCCGCTCCCGACCGGCATCCGGGGCGTGAGCCCCGGCAACGAACCGAACGCGGTCCGGGCATCCCGGGTCGCGTTTTTCGGTGCTCAGGCCGTCTCCGTGCACAGCGATTCCAGCGCCAGCGACGTCTGGCTCGCCCGCTTTTGCCGGTGGCGAAGAAGAACGAAGTCGCGGCCGGGGAGAGGGAAGGCCGCCTCCTTCAGCGTTCCCTGTTCCAGGAAGGGCAAGGCGGCGGCGCGCGAGACGACGGTGGCGCAATTGCCCGCTCGCGCGGCGGACAGGACCGCTTCGTTCGACGGCAGCGTCAGCACGATGTCGAGCGCGGAGAACGCCACGCCCTTGTCTTGAAGCGTTGCCTCGAAGGCCGAGCGCGTGCCCGATCCTGCCTCTCGCATCACCCAGCCGGACCCAACCGTCAGATCCGTGACCGTCAGCGTCCGCCCATCCGCCCAGGCGTGCGTCGGCGGAACGACGACAACGAGCGCGTCATGCGCTACCGTCGTGACGGAAACGGCAACGAGCGCCGTCTCGCCCTCCACGAAGCCGATTTCCGCTGTCCCTTCCGCTACCGCCTCCGCGACCGTGCGCGTATTGCCGATCGTCAGCGACAGGTCGATACCGGGCCAGGCACGGTGGAATGCCATTAGCCGTGGCGGCAGCCAGGTGCTCGCCACCGTCTGGCTTGCCGCGATTGCCAGCGCGCCACGCCGCAGCCCGCCGAGTTCGGCAAGGACGAGTTCCGCCGACCGGGCCCGCGCCAGCACCGCCTTTGCTTCGGCAAGGAAGGTCCGCCCGGCCTCCGTCAGCGCGATGCGCCGGCCGACGCGGTCGAAAAGAGCGACGCCGTAATAGGTTTCCAGCGCCTTGATAGCCGAGCTCGCAGCCGACGGCGTGAGAAGGAGCGAGGCCGCGCCGCGGCTCAGGTGTTCGCGTTCGGCGACGGCGACGAAGATGGAAAGCTGCTCGAAAGTCATGGTCAATCATTCGATTTTGTCGAACAAATAGTAAAATATTATTCGATGGAAGTCGATATTTCTCCATGTAAGGATCCGCCGTATCCCAACCCCGCCCCACCGGAATCTCCCGAGCCCTCGATGACCCGATCCGACCGTCTTTTCTCAATTGTCCCCGGTCTTCTCCTCTGTCTCGCCGTTTCCGCCGTTGCCATCGGGCTGGAGCATCTGGAGACTTGGTTGTTCGGACGCGCCTGGCTGGAAGGCCTTGTCCTGGCGATCCTTCTCGGCACGGCGGTCCGCACGTGGCTGCCTGTGCCCGCGAGCGTCGATCGCGGCATTCGCTTTTCCGCCCATACCGTTCTGGAAATCGCCATCGTGCTTCTCGGTGCGTCGATCAGCATCGGTGCGATCCGCGACGCCGGCCCCGAACTCGTTCTCGGCATCGCCGGTGTCGTCGTCGTGGCTCTGTCCCTCGGTTTCATGATCGGCCGTGTCCTCGGCCTTCCGACAAGGCTCGCGGTTCTGGTCGCTTGCGGTAACGCCATCTGCGGCAACTCCGCGATTGTTGCCGCCGCTCCCGCGATCGAGGCGGAGGCCGACGACGTGGCCGCCGCGATTGCCTTTACCGCCGTCCTCGGTATCGCCGTGGTGCTCCTCCTTCCGATCCTTCACACGGTTTTCGGTACGTCGCTGATGCAGCATGGCATCCTCGCCGGTCTCACGGTCTACGCCGTGCCGCAGGTGCTGGCCGCGACCGCGCCCGTCGGCGCCCTCAGCGTGCAGGTCGGCACGCTCGTCAAGCTCGTTCGCGTCCTCATGCTCGGCCCTGTCGTGGTCGTCCTTGGCCTCGTCGCCGGCCGGGCGTCGAAGGTGAAGCTCTCCGCGACACGCCTTGTGCCGTGGTTCATCGTCGGCTTCCTGGTAATGATGGGTCTGCGGTCGGCAAACCTCCTGCCGCAGGCGATCCTGCCGGTCTTTGCCGAAGGCGCGGAGGTCTTCACCGTGCTCGCCATGGCCGGCCTCGGGCTGACGGTGAACCTCAGGAGCGTGCTCTACGCCGGCGGCCGGGTCATCAGTGCCGCGACGCTGTCGCTCCTGGCGCTAGGCTCCGCCAGCGTCGGTCTCATAACCCTTCTCCATATCTCCTGAGCGTATCGCCGCTCCCGTTGCCGGATCAGGCGATCGGCATCGATTTCCGCGCCGCTCTTGCGTCAATCCGCCTCAGCCTGTAAACGAGGCGGCTTGTTGCATCGCAGCATGTGCCGCGGGGCGCGGTGGATGCATTCCCACAAAATCGCCCGTTGCCTCCCGGGCGGGCGATCGGGTCGGAGAAATCACATGAACATGGACCTGCTGTCCCGCTTACACGCGGAATGGCTCGGGAATATTCGTGCCGATGTGCTCGCCGGCCTCGTTGTCGCGTTGGCGCTCATTCCCGAGGCGATCGCCTTTTCGATCATTGCCGGCGTCGATCCCAAGATCGGCCTTTATGCGTCATTCTCGATCGCCGTGATCGTCGCGATCACCGGCGGCCGGCCGGGCATGATCTCGGCCGCGACGGCCGCGACCGCCGTCCTCATGGTCTCGCTCGTTCGCGACTACGGTCTCAACTATCTCCTCGCCGCGACAATCCTTGCCGGCGTCCTTCAGGTTGCCGCCGGCTTCCTCCGGCTCGGCAGCCTGATGCGCTTCGTCTCGCGCTCCGTCATGACCGGCTTCGTCAACGCGCTGGCGATCCTCATCTTCATGGCGCAATTGCCCGAGCTGATCGGTGTTTCCTCGCTCACCTACGTCATGGTCGCGGCCGGCCTTGCCATCATTTACCTCTTCCCGATGCTGACTCGTGCCATCCCCTCGCCGCTCATCTGTATCCTGGTGCTGACGGCGATTTCCATCGGCTTCGGCCTCGACGTGCGCACCGTCGGCGATATGGGCGAATTGCCCTCCAGCCTGCCGACGTTCCTCATCCCCGACGTGCCGTTCACGCTGGAGACGCTGACGATCATCCTTCCCTATTCGGCTGGCGTCGCCGCCGTCGGCCTCCTGGAATCGCTGATGACCGCCTCCATTGTCGACGACCTCACCGACACCTCCAGCGACAAGAACCGCGAATGTGTCGGTCAGGGCATTGCCAATTTCTGCACCGGCTTCATCGGCGGCATGGCCGGCTGCGCCATGATCGGCCAGTCGATGATCAACGTGAAATCGGGCGGCCGCGGCCGGCTGTCGACCTTCTGCGCCGGCATCTTCCTCCTCTTCCTCATCGTCGTGCTCGGCGAATGGGTCTCCCGGATCCCGATGCCCGCCCTCGTCGCCATCATGATCATGGTGTCGATCGGCACCTTTTCCTGGTCGTCGATCCGGAACCTGAAGGACCACCCCAGGAGCTCATCGATCGTCATGCTGTCGACTGTCGTCGTCGTCGTCGCCACCCACAATCTGGCGATCGGCGTTCTCGTCGGCGTCCTGCTGTCCGGCATCTTCTTCGTCTGGAAGATCTCTCAGGTCTTTCGCGTCACCTCCGCGCTCTCCGGCGATGGCCGACACCGCACCTACCGTGTCGAAGGGCAGCTTTTCTTCGCCTCCACCGGCGATTTCACCGCTGCCTTCGATTTCAAGGAAGTGCTGGAAAAAGTCACCATCGACGTCAGCCGGGCGCACATCTGGGACATTTCCAGTGTTGCCGCGCTTGACACCGTTGTGCTCAAGTTCCGTCGCGAGGGCGCCGAGGTCGATATCGTCGGCATGAACACGGCAAGCGAGACCATCGTCGACCGGCTCGCCCTCCACGATACGCCGGGTGCCATGGAGCGCCTTCTCGGCCATTGATCGCGCTCCCCGCCGCCCCAAACGGTGTGCCGATCCTGAAAACGGAACAAAGCCGATGACGACCATCCTCGCTTTCATCGACGGCTCCGCCTATTCGGCGAGCGTGTGCGACCATGCCGCCTGGCTGGCGGGCCGGGCCGCGGCCGCGGTCGAACTCGTCCATGTGCTCGGCCGGCGCGAGCGCGCAGACGAACCGGCCAACCTCAGCGGCAATATCGGCCTCGGCGCCCGGTCCGCCCTTCTGGAAGAGCTCGCCGAACTCGATGCCCGCACCGCCCAGGTGGCGCAGAAGCGCGGCCGGCTCATTCTCGACGAGGCCCGCCAGCGGCTCGCCGATGCCGGTGTTGCCGAGATCGCGGTGAGGCTCCGGAACGGCGATGTCGTCGAGGCCGTCCACGACGTGGAGGGCGACGCCGACATGATCGTCATCGGCAAGCGTGGCGAGGCGGCCGACTTCGCCACTCTCCATCTTGGTTCAAACCTGGAACGTGTGGTGCGGGCGAGCGTTAAGCCGATCTTCGTCGCCTCGCGCGCCTTCAGGCCGATCGAACGCGTGCTGATCGCCTTCGATGGTGGCAAGAGCGCCCTGAAGGCCGTCGATCATGTCTCGCGCAACCCGGCCTTTTCCGGCCTCGACATCCGCCTCCTGACCGTCGGCCCGCAAACGACGGAGGCGAAGCGCAAGCTCGCCGACGCCGAGGCGCAGTTGAAGGGCGCCGGCCACGCTGTGACGGCCGAAATCGTCGCCGGCCATCCGGACGCCGTCATTGCCGAGCGGATCGGCGCCGACGGCATCGACCTCCTTGTCATGGGTGCCTACGGCCACTCCCGCATCCGCAGCCTCATCATCGGCTCGACGACGAGCGAGATGATCCGCTCGTGCACCATCCCTGTGATGCTCTACCGCTAGACGCCTTCCTCGCGAAGATCCTTCAAAGCGGGACGGCGTCGGCCGTTTCCTTGAGCATTTCCGCGCTTTCCCTGAGCGCCTTGCGCTCGTCGTAGTCAAGAGTGGGGAAGAGGTCGGCGGTGATGCCACCGGCACCAACGACGCGTGGGATGGACAGCGCGACATCCCGGACACCCTCGACGTGGGATGTCATCATCGACACCGAGAGCACGTCGCGCTGGTCGCTGGCGATGGCGCGGATGATGCGGGCGAGCCCGGCGCCGATGCCGAAATAGGTCGCCCCCTTGCCGTTGATGATCTTGTAGGCGGCGTTGCGCACGCCGTCGTCGATCTGGGCTTTCACCGCATCGGTGAGCGGGCTGCCGATCTGGGTGGCGAAGGAGAGGAGCGGCTCCGAGCCGGCGCGTGCGTTCGACCAGGCGAGAACTTCGCTGTCGCCGTGTTCACCCAGCACATAGGCATGCACTGACTGCGGCGCGATGCCGAGGTGGTTGCCGACGAGACTGCGGAAGCGGGCGGTGTCGAGGATGGTCCCAGATCCGATGACCCGTTCGGCGGGGAGGCCGGAGAGCCTGGTGCTGATCATCGTCATGATGTCGACCGGGTTGGCGGCGATGAGGAGGATCGCGTCCGGCGCTGCCTTCAACACTTCGCTGACGATCTGGCGGAAGACCTCGGCATTGCGACTGAGAAGTTCGAGCCGTGTCTCGCCCGGCTTCTGGCTGACGCCGGCGGCGAGGATGATGACGCCGGCACCGGCGAGATCCTTGTAGCTGCCGGCCGTTATCTGGGCAGCGGATACAAAGGGCACGGCGTGGGAAATGTCCTGCGCCTGGGCGACCGCGAGATCATGGTTGAGGTCCACCATGACGACGGAGTTGGCGATACCGAGCAGGGCAAGCGCATAGCCCGCCGAACTGCCGACCATACCGGCGCCGACGATTCCGACTTTCATGTTTCGCGTCCTTCCGAAAACCGCAGGGTTTGGCGGCGAATCCCGCCGCCTTCGTTTCCCCGGGAGGATGAACCGGGTGGCCCATGCGGTTCAAGGGGTGTGCTAAGGAATGTCGGAAGGGCAGCCCTGTGTCACAGGCGCATCGCCGGGCCCCGCCGCCGCGTGCGTCAACGTGCGGGGGAGGGACGCGCTCAGGCCGCCTTCGCCTTGCGGCCGACGATGCGGACGATGTCGGCCATGATGTCCGTGAGCTGGAAGTCCTTGGGCGTGTAGACCGCCGCGACGCCCATGGCCGTCAGCGTTTTTTCATCCTCGGCCGGAATGATGCCGCCAATGACGACCGGCACGTCGTCGAGGCCCTCCTTGCGCATCCGCTCCATTACGTCGCCGACGAGGGCGAGGTGCGAGCCCGACAGGATGGAGAGGCCGACGACATGGACGCCCTCCTCGAGCGCGGCGTTGACGATCTCCGCCGGCGTCAGCCGGATGCCCTCGTAGACAACTTCCATGCCGCAGTCGCGGGCGCGCACCGCGATCTGTTCGGCGCCGTTCGAATGGCCGTCAAGCCCCGGCTTGCCGACGAGGAACTTCAGCCGCCGGCCGATCTTCGCCGAGATCGCATCGACCGCCGCGCGCACCTCGGCGAGATCGGCGCCATCGTCGCGACTGGCTTTGCCGACGCCGGTCGGCGCCCGGTACTCGCCGAAGACGGCCCTCAGCGTCTCTCCCCACTCGCCCGTCGTCACACCCGCCTTGGCGCAGGCGATCGACGGCTCCATGATGTTGCGCCCCTCCTGCGCGGCGGCGCGAAGGTCGGTCAGCGCCGTATCGACGGCGGCGCCATCGCGGGCCTTGCGCCAGGCTTTCAGCCGTTCGACGGCATCGCGCTCCACGCCCTCGGCAACGGTCAGGATCGCGCCGTCCCCCGCCGTCAGCGGCGAGGGCTCCGTCTCCGTCCAGCGATTGACGCCGACGACGATCTGGTCGCCCGCCTCGATCGCGGCGAGCCTGTCCGCATTTGCCTCGACGAGCGCCCGCTTCATGTAGCTCGTCTCCACCGCCGCGACCGCGCCGCCCATCGCCTCGATCCGTGCCATTTCCGCGCGTGCTTCGTCCTTTAGCGCCTCGACCTTGGCGTCGATGGCGTGGCTGCCGTCGAAGATGTCGCCATAGGCGAGGAGGTCGGTCTCATAGGCCATGATCTGCTGCATCCTGAGCGACCATTGCTGGTCGAAGGAACGCGGCAGGCCGAGCGCTTCGTTCCAGGCCGGAAGCTGCACGGCCCGTGCCCGTGCCTTCTTCGACAGCACCACGGCAAGCATCTCGATGAGGATACGGTAGACGTTGTTCTCCGGCTGCTGTTCGGTGAGGCCCAGCGAATTGACCTGGACGCCGTAGCGGAAGCGGCGGAACTTCTCCTCCTCGATACCGTAGCGCTCGCGACAGATCTCGTCCCACAGGTCGACGAACGCGCGCATCTTGCACATCTCGGTGATGAACTTCATGCCGGCGTTGACAAAGAAGGAGATGCGGCCGGCGGCCCTGGGGAAGTCCTCCGGCGGAATGGCGCCCGACGCCTTCACCGTGTCGAGGACGGCGATCGCCGTCGACAGCGCGTAGGCCAGTTCCTGCACCGGCGTCGCGCCCGCCTCCTGCAGGTGATAGGAACATACGTTCATCGGATTCCACTTCGGCGCCTCGCGGTAGGTCCAGGCGATGACGTCGGTGGTCAGCCGCATGGAGGGCGCCGGCGGGAAGACATAGGTGCCGCGCGAGAGATACTCCTTGATGATATCGTTCTGCGTCGTGCCGGAAATACGCGACCGGTCTGCGCCCTGTTCGTCGGCGACCGCCACATAGAGTGCCAGCAGCCAGGGCGCGGTGGCGTTGATCGTCATCGATGTGTTCATCTGGTCGAGCGGAATGCCGGCAAAGAGCGCCCGCATGTCGCCGAGATGGGCGACCGGCACGCCGACCTTGCCGACTTCGCCGCGCGCCAGCGCATGGTCCGGGTCGTACCCGGTCTGCGTCGGCAGATCGAAGGCGACGGAGAGCCCGGTCTGGCCCTTGGCGAGATTGCTGCGATAGAGCGCGTTGGAGGCTTCCGCCGTCGAATGGCCGGCATAGGTGCGGAAAATCCACGGCCGGTCGCGCGTGTCCATCTGCCGTCCGGATTCCGTCTTCGGGGTGTCGGCGTTGCTCATCGGATCGATTCCTCGTCGCGTTCCCTCGGTGTCCGTTGCTCCGCTTTCGTCCGGCTCCCCTCGTTTTCCAAGGATTGTGGTCGCAGATGCCGCCGGTAGCGAAACAACGGCCGGGTTCTCGTGCAAGAAAACCCCGCTTTCGTCTTCCCGCGAACTTAGTCGCAGACGAAGATAACGTCATTCAGCAATTGGTTTCATGCAGTGCAGCACGCGCCGATCACGCCGGCCTGGCGGAAATCCGTTCTTGGGAATTCGCCTATTGGAAGATTGTCGAATGGCCGGTTGCGTATCCGCGTCGTTACTCTTCACGAAACAATCGGAAAACGATTGGCGCGGACCGCGTCCGGCGAGATCCGGTTCGCGACGCAAGGGTGGAACGACGCAAGGGTGGAAGCCATGACTGCCAACGACGACCGGGCGACTGCCATGCCCGCCGCGCCCGAGGGGAAGGACTTATACGAGATCGGCGAAATTCCGCCGCTCGGCCACGTTCCCAGGTCCATGTATGCCTGGGCGATCCGGCAGGACCGGCACGGACCGCCGGAAGAGGCCATGCAGATCGAGGTGCTTCCGACCTGGGAGATCGACAGCCATGAGGTGCTGGTTCTCGTCATGGCCGCCGGCGTCAACTACAACGGCGTGTGGGCCGCGCTCGGCGAGCCGGTCTCCGTTCTCGATGTCCACAAGCAGCCCTATCATATCGCCGGGTCTGACGCGGCGGGTGTCGTCTGGGCCGTCGGCTCGAAGGTGAAGCGCTGGAAGGTCGGCGACGAGGTCATCATCCACTGCAATCAGGATGACGGCGACGACGAGGAGTGTAACGGCGGCGACCCGATGTTCTCGTCTTCGCAGCGCATCTGGGGCTACGAGACACCGGACGGCTCGTTCGCCCAGTTTGCCCGCGTTCAGGCGCAGCAGCTCATGCCGCGCCCGCAGCATCTGACGTGGGAGGAGTCAGCCTGCTACACGCTGACGCTCGCCACCGCCTACCGCATGCTCTTCGGCCATGCCCCGCATACGCTGAAGCCCGGCCAGAACGTGCTGGTGTGGGGCGCCTCGGGCGGCCTCGGGTCGATGGCGATCCAGCTCATCGCCGGCGCCGGCGGCAATGCGATCGGCATCATCTCCGGCGAGGACAAGCGTGACTTCGTCATGAGCCTCGGCGCGCGCGGCGTGATTAACCGCAAGGATTTCGACTGCTGGGGCCAGATGCCCAAGGTGAACTCGGAGGAATACGCCCGCTGGGCCAAGGAGGCGCGTCGCTTCGGCAAGGCGATCTGGGAAATCACCGGCAAGGGCGTCGACGTCGACATGGTGTTCGAACATCCCGGCGAGGCGACTTTTCCGGTCTCCTGCCTCGTCGTCAAGCGCGGCGGCATGGTGGTCTTTTGCGCCGGCACCACCGGCTTCAACCTGACCTTCGACGCCCGCTACGTCTGGATGCGCCAGAAGCGGGTTCAAGGCTCTCATTTCGCCCACCTCAAGCAGGCCTCGCAAGCCAACAAGTTCGTTCTGGAGCGTCGCCTCGATCCCTGCATGTCGGAAGTGTTCCCGTGGGCGCAGATCCCCAAGGCGCACACCAAGATGTGGAAGAACCAGCACGCGCCGGGCAACATGGCGGTGCTCGTTAACGCACAGCGCACGGGCCTCCGGTCCTTTGACGACGTGCTTGCCGAATCAGACGGGCAAGAAGCGGACGGCTGACGGCAAGGGCGTTTGCCTGCCTGTTCGCTTGGTTTCGGCGGTATTTCCGGTAGTCTTCGGTGCGAATCGATGGCGATCTTCGGGGGGCGGCGTATTTTCGCCGACTTCTGAGGGCGTCTTCGCCGCGTAGAACGACTTCCTCGGAGGCGAAACAGTGCTCGGGCAGATTTCCAGGCTCATCGGTATCGCGGTCGTGATGGCGCTGATTTCTCTCGCGCCCGGCGTCCCGCTGTCGCTTGCCCAGGGTCCGTCATCTGCCCCTGGCGGCGATGACGGGCAGGTGGTGCCGTCCCTGTCCGAAGCCATCAAGCCTGTCGTCGACCCTGCCGCGGACAAAGCCGCCGCCGACGGGACGCCGAGTGAGGGGAAGGGGAAAAAAGCCAATTCCGACGACCCCGCTGCGCAGGCGGGATCGCCCGATGCGGCCGCAAAACAGAGGGACGAAGCCGTTCCGCCCGAGGTGGCGCGCGCGCAGGACAAAATCGATACCTGGCGCGGCGAACTGGATCGCGTCGCCGCCGCGCTGCAGCGCGAGGGGCTCTCGGAAGGCGAATACGCAAGCTTGCAGCGGAGCATCGATGCCGTCCAGGGAAGCGCGGAGGAACTGATCCAGAAGCTCAATCCGACGATCAGCGCCCTCGATGCCCGCCTGCAACAGCTGACTCCGACCCAAGGCGAGGGCAAGGCCGATGCACCGCCCGAGGCGCCGGAAGTCGTGGCCGAGCGCGAAGCGCAGCAGAAACAGCTGGCGCTATGGAATGGCATCGTGAAACAGGCGCAGGTGCTTGTCCTGCGCGGATCGGAGCTCTCTGGCTCGATTTCCGACCGCCAGCAGGCGGCGTTCCAGAACAAGCTCATGTCGAAGAGCCGGAGCATCCTTTCGCCCGCTCACTGGCTCGACGTTATAGAACCTCTTCCGGTGCTCGCGAAGCGCCTCAACCTGCTGATCGGCGACTGGTGGTCGTTGATCTTCGACAGGCTCGGCGCGGCCGCCGCGATCATTCTCATCCTGTTCGTGATCGGCCTCGGCGTCTTCGGTCGGCCGATCCGCAGAGGTATCATCCGGCGCGCCCAACGCACGCGCGACACTTTCAATCCGCAACCGCTGAGGAAATACGGCGCCGCGGCAATGATCGTGTTGATCAACGTGATCGTGCCGGCCCTGACCCTCGGGATCATCCTGTTCACGCTCAACACGCTGGAGGTCAATCCGGCGCGTATCAACCGGCTGTTGATCCAGGCCAGCATAGGTGTAGTCGTTTTCGCCTTCCTCTATGGCCTTGCCCGCGCGATGCTCGCGCCCGGGCGCCCGGGTTGGCGCATCATTCCGCTTTCCGATGGCGCCGTATCCAGCCTGATGAAGATGGTCACGGTGATCGGGTCGGTGCTTCTGGTCTTCATCATTCTGGACGTACTCAACGCCATCCTTCTGGCACCGCACACGAGCGAGGAAATGGCGCGCGGCTGGGCTGCCGCGCTCATCGGCGTGACGGCCACGGTCATGCTTAGGATCATCGCCAAGGGCCGCCCTGAGCCCGACGAGAGTGTGACCGCTTCTGAGACCTCGTCGCGTGTCCTGCTCTGGCAGGCGATCATCTTCGCCGGCTGGGTGGCGTCGATCGTCGCGATCGTCGCGCCGCTCTTTGGCTATATCGAACTTGGCCTTTTTTCCGCCGTCCAACTGGTGTGGACATCGAGCATTCTCGCGCTTCTCTATCTGCTCCTTTGCCTCATCGACGAGGCGTTCACCGTGGCGTTCAGGGCCCAGACGGCGCTGGGCCGGAGCCTGATCAACAATATGGGGTTGAGGGAGACGACGATCGAGCAGGGCGGTGTCATCCTGTCCGGCCTCTCGCGCGTGTTCCTGATCGCCTTCGCCGTGCTTCTCGTCCTGGCGCCGTGGGGCGTGCGCGGCCGCGACATCATCGGCGATGTCCGTCGCGTCTTCTTCGGCTTCCAGATCGGCGGCTTCACTTTCTCGCTGTCGGCAGTGCTGATGGCGTTGGTGCTCTTCGCCGTCGGCGTCGTGGTAACCCGCGGCGTCCAGTCGTGGATGGACGACAAGCTCCTGCCGCGCACGCGCATGGATGTCGGCCTCAAGACGTCGATCCGCACCGGCGTCGGCTATGTTGGCGTGATCCTCGCCGGCGTCATCGCCTTCTCCTACATCGGCCTCAACCTCCAGAACATCGCCATCGTCGCCGGCGCGCTCTCCGTCGGTATCGGTTTCGGCCTGCAGTCGATCGTCAACAATTTCGTCTCCGGCCTCATTCTTCTGGCCGAACGGCCGATCAAGACCGGCGACTGGATCGTCGTCGGGTCCGAACAGGGCATCGTCAGGCGTGTGAACGTACGCGCCACCGAGATCGAGACCTTCGACCGCTGCACGGTGATCGTGCCAAATTCGGACCTGATCTCCGGCGTCGTGAAGAACTGGATGCACAACGACATCTCCGGCCGCATCGTCGTGCCGGTTGGCGTCGGCTATGGCTCCGATCCCGACCAAGTGAGGGAGATCCTGCTCGATTGTGCCAAGGAGCACGACCTTGTGCTCAACTATCCCGCCCCGCAGGTCTTTTTCATCGGCTTCGGCGACAGCTCCCTCGATTTCGACGTGCGGTGCTATCTCGGCGACGTCTTCAACACGCTCATCGTGATGAGCGACCTGCGGTTCGCCATTCTGCGCCGGCTGCGCGAGGCGGATATCGAAATCCCGTTCCCGCAGCGCGACGTCAATCTGCGCGACATGGACCGGCTGGAAAAGATCTGGGAGAAGAAAGCCGAGACGCCGCAACGAACGTCGCGTGCCAGCCGTCGCACGTCCACGGCCGGAAAGGGCGCACAGACGAGGGACGCGGAGACCAAGGACGGCGATGGCGGCGACGAGGCAAGCACGAGCGGTTGATCGGGTCGGCTCCGGTCTCATCGATCGGCGTTGACGTCATGCCGACCCGTCCGGTACCGATCCGGCTCGGCGTGCGTTGACGAAGTAATTTTGCCGCAATCGGCAGGCACAGAGCGGCGGAATGGAGAGTGGCCGGCGGGATCGGGCGCTCTTTGGATGCGAGCATGGCGTCGCCCGGATCCGGGCACGCGGACCCACTGTTTCCAGCATGATCCGGAGCCCCTTTCATGGTTGACGTCTGTTCTCTCGTTCTCACGCTCGCCCGCGCCACGGCGGTTGGCGGCGGCGTTGCCGCCGGCCTTGCCGGATGCGCACCGACGCCTCCTGCCACACCGTCGTTCTATCGCGATCTCGGCCGTCCGGCCCAGACCGTCGATGCCCGCGCCGCGGTGTCCATGATCAACGGCTATCGCGCCAACCACGATCTGCCGCCGCTCACGCTCGATCCAGTCTTGATGCGGGTCGCCGAGGAGCAGGCGTCCGAAATGGCCAGGAAGAACGACGTGAACCTGTCGCTGGCCAAGACGCGCAAGGTCGCCTCACGCCTCGATGCCGCCGGCTATCCGACCGAGACGGCGGCCGAGAACGTCTCCGCTGGCTATCGTACACTCGCCGAAGCGTTCTCTGGCTGGCGCGATTCCAAACCCCATAATGCCGTCATGCTCAATCCCGATGTGACCCGCATGGGCATCGCGACGGGCTATACCCCGAAGAGCAAGTATCGTGTCTTCTGGAGCCTCGTCCTGGCAAAGCCGAAAGGCTGACGCATTCGTCCTGCCACGCGACAAGGAAATAGCCGCTATGTGTGCCGCCGGGCTGTGATGCGCGCCAAAGATGCGTATAACGAGTACCGGTGATGCACATTTACGGAGCCGGACGATGCGTCTGACCGTCTATACCGATTACGCAATCCGCCTCCTGCTCTATCTCGGACTGAAGCAGGACGGCCTTGCCACCATTCAGGATATCTCCAAGGCCTACGGCATCTCGCGCAACCATCTGATGAAGATCACCCACCGGCTCGGCCGCGCGGGCTACATCGAAACCGTGCGCGGACGCGGCGGTGGCATACGCATTTCCAAACGCGCGTTGCAGGCCACGTTGGGCGAACTGGTGCGCCAAACCGAGGATGATTTTACGCTTGTTGAGTGCTTCGAGGAGGAAACCTCGACCTGCGTCATCCGCGAGAACTGTTACGTCCGGCCGATCATGGCCGAGGCGCTGGCCGCCTACCTCGCGGTTCTCGATCGCTACACGCTGAACGAGGTGGTCGCCGCCCACCGGCGCGGCCTCCACAGCCTGATGGGCATCCTGATGCCCGCCGAAGCCCCTGCCGATCCCCCGCTGCCTGTCCCGGCGCCTGCCGCTCCTTCTCCTGCCTGAACATCGCCCGAAAGCGAGGACTGAGAAAGCCGGAAAAGAGGCCACGCCGCTGGCGTTTCATCTCTCCTGTGTGTGGCCTTTTTCGCTTCGGGACCTCAGATCCGCCCTTCCTCGACCGCGTGGCAGGCGACTGCCGCCTTGCCGGCCGGAAGGGTTTCGGGCACCTCCGCGCTGCACCGCGGATTGGCGTAGCGACAGCGCGGATGGAAGGGACAGCCCGATGGCGGATTGATCGGAGAGGGCAGTTCGCCCTCAAGCCCGATGCGTTCGCGCCTGTGCGTCGGATCGGCGATCGGCGTCGCCGATAACAGCGCCCGCGTATAGGGATGGCGCGGCGTCGCGAAGATTTCTTCCGACGGTCCCGATTCCACCGGCCGGCCCAGATACATCACCATGATGTCGTTGGCGACATGCTCGACGACGGAGAGGTCGTGGCTGATGAACAGGTAGCTGAGGCCGAGGCTCGCCTGGAGGTCGGCGAGGATGTTGAGCACCTGCGCCTGGATCGACACGTCGAGGGCGGAGACCGGCTCGTCGAGAACGAGGATTTTCGGGTTCAGCATCAGCGCGCGGGCAACCGCGATGCGCTGGCGCTGGCCGCCGGAAAACATGTGCGGATAGCGGCCGTAGTGTTCCGGCTTCAAGCCGACCCGCTCCAGCATGGAGAGCGCGGTCTCGCGGCGCTCCGCCGCGGGCATGGAGGTGTTGATCTTCAGTGGCTCTTCCAGCGTCGATCCGACCTTCTGGCGCGGATTGAGCGAGCCATAGGGGTTCTGGAAGACGATTTGCACCCGCGACCGCAGAGCATGGCGATCCGATCGGCTGGCGTTGACAACATCGATGCCGTCGATCGTAAGTCCCCCCGCTGTCGGCGGCTCGATCATCGTGACGAGGCGGGCGAGGGTCGACTTCCCACAGCCCGATTCTCCGACGACGGCGAGCGTCTTGCCCTGCCGGAGTGTGAAGCTGGCACCGTCGAGCGCCTTTAGCGAAACCGGGGCGGAAAACGCACCGCGCGGAATGTCGTAGTAGCGTTTGAGGTCCGTGGCCGTGATGACGAAGTCGCTCATGCCGCCGCTCCTTCTGTGTTGAGCGGATAGTGACAGAGCGCTTCGCCCGCTGCCGGTCCGGCGCGGCCGGGCCGCTTCGCCCGGCACAGGTCGTCGGCGTACGCGCAGCGTGGGTTGAACAGACAGCCGACCGGTTGCTCGCCCTGGCCCGGCACGGCGCCGGGAATGGAGTTGAGATGGGCGCCCTCGGCCCGCTCCGGCAGCGCGGCAAGGAGGGCTGCGGTATAGGGATGGTGCGGCGTCTCGAAAAGCGGCACGACCGGTTGGCTTTCCACCTGCTGGCCGGCGTATTGCACCACCACGCGCTGCGCCGTCTCTGCCACCACGCCCATGTCGTGGGTGATGAGCACGAGCCCCATGCCGGTCTCCTTCTGGAGGTCGAGGAGCAGGTCGAGGATCTGTGCCTGGATGGTAACGTCGAGCGCTGTCGTCGGTTCGTCCGCGATCAGCAGCTTAGGGCGACAAGCGATCGCCATGGCGATCATCACCCGCTGGCTCATGCCGCCCGACAGCTGATGCGGGAAGGCGGAGAGGCGGCGTTCCGGCTCCGGGATGCCGACGGCTTCGAGGAGTTCGATCGACCGCTTGCGGCGGTCCGAGCGGCCGAGATGAAGATGCGTCTTCAGCGCCTCGCCGAGCTGGAAGGCCACAGTAAAGCACGGGTTGAGGCTGGAGATCGGCTCCTGGAAGATCATCGAGATGTCCTTGCCGACGACCCGCCGCCGCGCTCGCGGTGAGATCGTCTTCAGGTCGAGGCCGTCGAAATGCATGATGTCGGCCGTCACTGTCGCCGTCTTCGGCAGGAGCCCCATGACGGCGAGCATGGCAACCGACTTGCCCGAGCCTGATTCGCCGACGACGGCGAGGACGTCGCCGGCCTCGACCGTGAAGTTGACCGAATCGACGGCGCGGAACGGACCGCTCGCGGTCTCGAACTCGACCGTGAGGTTGCGGATTTCGAGAAGCGGCATGGCTCAGCTCCTCTTCAGCTTGGGATCGAGAGCGTCGCGCAACCCGTCGCCGACGAGATTGATGGCGAGCACCGTGATCAGGATCGCGAGGCCGGGCAGGGTGACCACCCACCAAGCGCGCAGGATGAACTCCCGCGCTTCGGCGAGCATGGTGCCCCATTCCGGCGTCGGCGGTTGCGCGCCCATGCCGAGAAAGCCGAGCGCGGCGGCGTCGAGGATCGCGGAAGAGAACGACAGCGTTGCCTGGACGATGAGAGGCGCAAGGCAATTCGGCAGGATTGTCAGGAACATCAGCCGAAGCGGTCCGGCGCCGGCGACCCGCGCGGCGATGACGTATTCCTTCTGCCGCTCGCCGATCACCGCCGCCCGCGTCAGCCGGACGAAATGCGGCTGGTAGACGAGGGCAATGGCGATCATCGCGTTCATCAGCCCGGGCCCGAGCAGTGCGACGAGAACGAGCGCGAGAAGAAGGCTCGGGAACGCCAGGATGACGTCCATGACGCGCATGATGACGGTTTCAACGATGCCGCCGAAATAGCCCGCCGTCAACCCGAGCAGGATACCGCCAACGAGGGCGACGGAGACAACGATGCAGCCGATGAAGAGCGAATAGCGCGAGCCCTGGATGAGGCGGGAGAGGATATCGCGCCCGACCGCGTCGGTGCCGAGCAGGAACGTCCACGTCCCCCCATCCTGCCAGACCGGTGGTACCAGCAACGCGCTGCGATACTGCTGGTCGGGATCGTGCGGCACGATAAGCGGGGCGAGGGTCGCAACCACGATCAGCAGCAGGAAGATCGCCAGACCGGCGACCGCACCGCGGTTTTCGCGAAAGTAGAACCAGAATTCGGCGAGGACGGCGCGGTTGGCGCTCTTGGCCGAGGTGAGGGTAGCGTCGGCCATGGTCTATCTCCCGTGCCGGATGCGCGGATTGACGAGCCCGTAGAGGACATCGACGATCAGGTTGACGAGCATGACGACGCCGGCGATGAGGAGAAGCCCCCCCTGCACGGCTGCGTAATCGCGCCGGAAGATGGAATCGACCATCCATTTGCCGATTCCCGGCCACGAAAAGATCGTTTCGGTCAGGATGGCACCGGCGAAGAGCACCCCGACCTGAAGACCGATGGTGGTGATGACGGGGATGAGGGCATTCCTCAGCGCATGAAGCCCGATGACGCGCATCGGCGTCAGGCCCTTGGCACGGGCGGTGCGCACGTAATCCTCGCCGAGCACTTCCAGCATCGCCGAGCGCGTCTGGCGGGCGATGACGGCCAGCGGGATCGTGCCGAGCACGATCGATGGCAAGATGAGATGTTCCACCGCGCTGGCGAAGGCGCCCTTCTGCCCCGATAGGAGCGAATCGATCAGCATGAAGCCGGTCACCGGTTTGAAGAAGAACATCAGCGAGATGCGGCCCGAAACGGGCGTCCAGCCGAGGATGCCGGAAAAGACGATGATGAGCAGCAGGGCCCACCAGAAGATCGGCATGGAATAGCCGACGAGAGCCGCCGACATCACCGAGTGATCGAATGTCGATCCGCGCCTGACCGCGGCGATGATGCCGGCCGGCAGACCGAGGACGACGGCGAAGATGATGGCGCAGATGGAGAGCTCGACCGTGGCGGGAAAGAGCGTCAGGAATTCGTCGAGAACCGGCCGCTTGGTGACCATCGAGGTGCCGATGTCCCCCTGCAGCACATTGCCGAGAAACAAGAGGTATTGATGCCAGATCGGCTGGTCGAAGCCGAATTCGTGCATCAGGAAGGCATGGCGCTCCGGGGTCACGCCCCGTTCGCCCGCAAGAAGCTCGATCGGATCGCCCGGCAGCAGCCGGATGAACACGAAGGAAACGATCGTCACCCCGAGGAACGTCGGGATCACGATTCCGAGGCGAGACAACAGAAATCTTAGCATGAAGAAGCCCTCGGGCGGTCGCCGGTGAAGGCGCCGATCAGGCGCACGGTCGGATCGCCGGGATGCCGGACGCGTATCAGCTGTCCGGCATGAAAAAGGGTGCCGGCCCGGATAGGTCGGCACCCTGTCGGTTATGAACTATTCGGCGACGTCAACGTCGTCGAAGCGGTGGTAGCCGAGCGGATCCATGATGAAGTTCTTCACGGACTTGCTCATCGGCATGAACACCACCGAATGGGCGATGGTCGCCCACGGCGCCTGCTCTTTGAAGACCACCTGGGCCTCTTCATAGAGCTTGGTGCGTTCGCCGATGTCGGAGATGATCTTGGCCTTCTGGATCAGGTCATCGAACGGTTTGTAGCACCACTGAGCCCGGTTGGAGCCGCCGACCGCATCGCAGCCGAGGAGCACGGCGAGGAAGTTGTCCGGATCACCATTGTCGCCGGTCCAGCCAAGAAGCACGGCACCGTCGCGATCCTCTTCCTTGGAGCGCTTCAGGTACTCGCCCCACTCATAAGAGACGATTTCGGACTTGACGCCGATCTTGGCCCAGTCGGCCTGGATCATTTCGGCCATGCGGCGGGCGTTCGGATTGTAGGGACGCTGCACAGGCATCGCCCACAGCTTCATGGACAGGTCCGTCACGCCGGCATCTTCGAGCATCTTCTTGGCCGCTTCCGGATCGTACGGGTCGTCCTTGACGGCGTTGTTGTAGCTCCACATCGTTGGCGGGATCGGGTTCTTGGCGACCTGGCCGGCTCCCTGGAACACCGCCTCGATGATGGCCTTCTTGTTCATCGCCATGTTGAGGGCCTTGCGGACCTCGGGCTTGTCGAACGGCGCCATCTTGGTGTTGTAGGCGAGGTAACCGACGTTGAGGCCTTCCTTCTCCTTCAGGTTGATGTTCGGGTCTGCCTTCAGGTCCGCGACATCGGCGGGGTTCGGATAGGGCGCGATATGGCACTCGCCGGCCTTCAGCTTCTGCATCCGCACGGACGCGTCCGGCGTGATGGCGAAGACGAGGTCGTCGATCGGCTGCTTGCCGGCCCAGTAGTCCGGATTGGCCTTGTAGCGGATGACCGCGTCCTTCTGGTAGCCAACAAAGGCAAACGGGCCGGTGCCGAGCGGCTGTTGGTTCATCAGCTCCATCGTGCCGTCGGCGGCGAGCTTGTCAGCGTATTCCTTCGACATGATCGAGGCGAAGTCCATCGCCAGATTGGCGATCATCGGCGCTTCGGGGCGATTCAGCACCATCTTCACGGTGTAATCGTCGACCTTGACGATCTCCTTGAGGAGATCCGGCATCGACATGCCGTCGAAGTACTCATAGGAGGCGCCCGGCGCATATTGGTACCACGGGCCGTCCTTCTTCCACTGGCGCTCGAAGGAAAACACCACGTCGTCGGCGTTGAAGTCGCGCGTCGGCGTGAAGAAATCGGTGGTCTGGAACTTCACGCCCTTCCTGAGGTGGAACGTGTATTCCAGACCGTCGTCAGAGACCTCCCAGCTTTCGGCGAGGCCGGGCAGAACTTCGGTGCCGCCGTGCTTGAATTCGACGAGCCGGTTGTAGACCGTGCGCGACGCCGCATCGAACGTCGTGCCCGAGGTATAGAGAGCCGCGTCGAAGCCTTCCGGCGATCCTTCAGAGCAGTAGACCAGCGTCTTGGCCTGGGCCGCGCCGGCGAATCCTGCGGCCAGGATCGTGGCGGCGGCGAGCCGGGTGAGTTTGGATTTCATGGGTATGAACACCTCCCGTGTGTGTGGCCGCGGAAATGGCCACCATGAACCCGGAGCGAGGGCGGAATCCCCAACCCGCCAGCGGGTCCGACTGGCTGTAGTCCATCCGACATGGCACGCCGACGCAAGGAAAAAATTGACACGGCGCAGTCAGGGATACGCCTCCTGCTACCTTAGGTGAAAACCCGCATGTCCTCCGGGCGCTGTCGACCGGCTCGCCGCCGTCGTATCCTCTCGTTGCGGAAGATGCGAAACGCTCGGCTTCCCGACTGGCTCCCCGACTGACTTCTCCACTGGCGCTCAGATTGGCGCGGCGATCGACGGCTCTTCTCCGGTGCCTGCCCGGCACACCGAAGCGCCTTCCCGCTTGATCGAGCGCATTGCGCTTTCGTCGAATATCGGCACCATCGAATACGGGTGTGCGGCTGGTCTGCAACGGCAGTTTTCCGCGCGCCGCAAGCGTGCGCGAAGCGCCGAAGCCGAGATCCGGTTGCGCCGTTTTTCGCATCTTCAAAGGGAAACGTCATTGGTGTTCGCTCGATCCCTGTTAGACTGAAATCGGCGCCGCGAGATGCGTTGAGAGGCGATTGATCCGGACAGGCTGACGCTCGGCAGCAGGATTTGGGAATCGAATGATCTCGCAGGGGAATGGAAGCGAAAACAGGTATTTAAGGGGCGATGTAAAGATGACCAATGGATTGAGCGGACAACAGCGACTGGCGCGCCAAACGATGGCGTTCGTTCTTGCCGGAGGACGGGGGAGCCGCCTGAAGGAACTGACCGACACGCGGGCCAAGCCCGCGGTTTATTTCGGTGGCAAGAGCCGGATCATCGACTTCGCTCTGTCCAATGCGCTCAATTCCGGCATCCGCCGCATCGGCGTCGCTACCCAGTACAAGGCACACAGTCTGATCCGTCATCTTCAGCGCGGTTGGAACTTCTTTCGCGCCGAGCGCAACGAGATCTTCGACATCATGCCGGCCTCGCAGCGCGTGACCGAGGAGAAATGGTATCTGGGCACAGCCGACGCCGTCGCCCAGAACATCGACATCCTGGAGGCCTACGGGCCGGAACTCCTGATCATCCTCGCCGGTGACCATATCTACAAGATGGACTACGAGCCGATGCTCGCCCAGCACGTGGAGAGCGGCGCCGACGTGACGGTCGGCTGCGTCGAGGTCCCGCGCATGGAAGCGGTCGGCTACGGTGTCATGAAGGTCGATGAAACCGACCGCATCGTCGATTTCGTCGAAAAGCCGGCCGATCCCCCGGCAATTCCCGGCATCCCCGACCAGGCGCTCGCCTCCATGGGCATTTATGTCTTCTCGCGCAAGTTCCTTTTCGATCTTCTCCTCGAGGATGCGGAGAACGAAAGCTCCAGCCACGACTTCGGCAAGGACATCATCCCAGGCATCGTCCGCAACGGAAAGGCGATGGCTCATCGCTTCTCCGCATCCTGCGTCCGCTCCGACCGTGAAGCTGCGCCCTACTGGCGCGATGTCGGCACTATCGACGCCTTCTGGCAGGCCAATGTCGATCTGACCGATTTCATCCCCGCCCTTGATATCTATGATCGCAACTGGCCGATCTGGACCTACAGCGAGATCACCCCGCCGGCCAAGTTTATCCACGACGAGGAAGGCCGGCGCGGCCAGGCTATCAGCTCCATGGTTTCCGGCGGCTGCATCATCTCCGGGTCGCGCATCGACAAGTCGCTCCTGTTCACCGGCGTCCACACCCATTCCTACAGCCAGCTTGAACACGTCGTGGCAATGCCGTACGTCACCATCAACCGGGGTGCGCGGCTCACCAAGGTCGTGATCGACAAGGGGGTCGACATCCCCGCCGGCCTTGTCGTCGGCGAGGATAGCGTGGAGGATGCGCGCCGTTTCCGCCGCTCCGAGAACGGCGTTGTGCTGATCACGCAGAAGATGATCGATAAGCTGGAGTCTTAAACGGTTGCGGGTTCTTTTCGTTGCCTCGGAATGCTTCCCGCTTGTGAAGACCGGCGGGCTCGCCGATGTCGTCGGCGCGCTTCCGCTGGCGCTGGCGGATCTGGGCTGCGATGTCCGTGTGCTGCTACCGGGCTATCCGGAGGTGAAGGCGCTCCTGGCGGAGAAGACCGAACTCTATTACTACCAGAACCTCTTCGATGGCATGGCCTGGCTCTACCTGGCCGACCATGCCGGTCTTCAGGTGATGATGGTCGACGCCCCCCACCTCTATGAGCGGGAGGGAAAGCCCTATACCGGGCCGGACGGCCACGACTGGCCCGACAATCACCGCCGCTTCGCCGCGCTGTCCTGGCTTGCCGCCGAGATCGGCCGCAACGGCATCTGGGGCTGGCATCCCGACGTGGTCCACGCCCACGACTGGCAGGCCGGCCTGACGCCGATCTATCTCAGGAACGGTTACGGTCCGCGTCCGAAGTCGGTCTTCACCATCCACAATATCGCCTATCAGGGCACCTTCGATCCCGCCGTCTTCAGCGACCTCTGGCTGCCGGGCCACGAGTTCTCTCTCGACGGTGTGGAATTCTACGGCCGGATCGGTTTTCTGAAAGCCGGGCTTATCGCCTCCGATAAGCTGACCACGGTCAGCCCGAGCTATGCGCGCGAGATCCGCACCGCGACCTTCGGCTACAGCATGGAAGGCATCCTGCGCCAGCGTGCCGACGATCTCGTCGGCATCCTCAACGGCATCGACGAGGAAACCTGGGATCCCAAGACCGATATGGATATCCCCGCGACCTTCTCGGAGTTCCGCATCGGGGGGAAGGCGGAGAACAAGCGCCGGCTGCAGAATGAACTCGGTCTTCTCGCCGATCCGGACGCTCTCGTTATCAGCGTTGTCAGCCGTCTCGCCCACCAGAAGGGCCTCGACGTGCTTCCTGGCCTTCTCGATTCCATCGTCACGCGCGGTGGCCAGTTCGTCCTTCTCGGTTCCGGCGACCGGCACCTGGAAAATCTTTTCACCGAGATCGCCGCCCAGCATCCGGACAGCATCGCGGTTCAGATCGGCTACGACGAACCGCTTGCCCACCGCATCTACGCCGGCTCCGACGCGATTATCATTCCCTCCCGCTTCGAGCCGTGCGGCCTGACCCAGCTCTATGGCCTGCGCTATGGCACCGTGCCTGTCGTGGCGCGCACCGGTGGCCTTGCCGACACCATCATCGATGCCAACGAGATGGCGTTGCGCAACGGCGCGGCAACCGGCATCCAGTTTTTCCCCGTGACGGCGGAGGCCGTCGCTTTTGCTCTTGAAAGACTTTTCGATCTATATAGGGATACTGAGACGTGGTCCGCCGTGGTGCGGCGTGGAATGAAAGAGCAGGTGGGTTGGCGTGCGTCGGCTGCCCGATACCTGGAGCTTTATCGGACACTCTTCGAACCTCCCAGCGTGGAGTAGGCCCGTCATATGGCTTCACCGCAGTTGCAAGTGACCGCCGGCCGCCCGTACCCGCTCGGAGCGTGCTGGGACGGCGAGGGGACGAATTTCGCCCTCTATTCCGCTAATGCAACCCATGTTGAGCTGTGCCTGTTTTCGCCCGATACCGGCCGCGAAACGGTGCGGATCGGGCTGCCCGAGCGGACCCATGATATCTGGCACGGCTATCTTTCGGGCGTCCGGCCGGGCGCGCTTTACGGCTATCGCGTTCATGGCCCGTACGATCCGGAGGCCGGGCACCGGTTCAATCCCAACAAACTGCTGATCGACCCCTATGCCAGGGCGTTGAGCGGACGGCTCATCTGGTCCGATGCGTTGATGGGCTATCGTGTCGGCTCGCGCCGCGTCGACATGTCCTTCGACCGCCGCGACAGCGCCTTCGCTGTGCCGAAATCGGTCGTCGTCGATCCGGTGTTCTCCTGGGGTGATGACACTTGGCCGGATACCCCCTGGGACGAGACGGTCATCTACGAGGCGCACGTCAAGGGCGCCACGATGCACAACCCGGACGTTCCCGCCCACGAGCACGGGCGGTTCCTCGGGATGGCGAGCGAGGCGATGCTCGACCACCTGACGAAACTCGGCGTCACCGCGGTCGAATTGCTGCCCGTCCATGCCTTCGTCGACGACCGCTTCCTGGTCGAGAAGGGGCTCGTCAACTATTGGGGTTACAATTCCATCGGCTTCTTCGCGCCCGAGCCGCGCTACATGACGACGAGCGACATCAGCGAGTTCCAGTACATGGTTCGCCGGCTGCACTCGGCAGGTATCGAGGTCATCCTCGACGTCGTCTACAATCATACCGCCGAGGGCAACCAACTCGGGCCGACGTTGTCGTTTCGCGGTATCGACAATGCCAGTTATTATCGGCTCGTCAGCGAGACGCCGCGCTACTATTTCGATGTCACCGGCTGCGGTAACACCCTCAATGTGCACAATCCGCATGTCATGCAGCTCGTCCTTGATTCGCTGCGCTACTGGGTCGAGGTCATGCACGTCGATGGTTTCCGCTTCGACCTGGCCACCGCAGTCAGTCGCGGCGCGCGCGATTTCGAGACCCACGGCAGTTTCCTAAATGCGCTTCGCCAGGATCCGGTGCTCGCCCGGACCAAGCTCATCGCGGAGCCCTGGGATGTCGGTATCGGCGGGTACCGCCTCGGCGGTTTTCCACCGCTCTTTTCGGAATGGAACGATCGTTTCCGCGACACCATGCGGCGCTTCTGGCGTGGCGATTCAGGGATCACGCCGGAATTCGCCACGCGCCTGCTCGGCTCGGCCGACTATTTCGACCGCAGCGCTCGCCGGCCCTGGTCCAGCCTCAATTTCATCACCTCCCACGACGGCTTCACGCTCGCTGATGTCACGGCCTATTCTGGCAAGCACAACGAAGCCAACGGCGAGGAGAACCGCGACGGTCACAGCGAGAACTTCAGCGCCAACTACGGCGAGGAGGGAAGGACCAAGGATGCCGACATCAACGCCCTGCGGTGGCGACAGCGGCGGAACCTGCTTGCCTCGCTCTTTCTGTCCCAGGGCACGCCTATGCTTCTGTCCGGTGATGAAATGGGCAACAGCCAGCGCGGCAACAACAACGCCTATTGCCAGGACAACGAGATCGGCTGGGTCGACTGGCCCGGGCCGGAACCCGACGGCGAAACGCCCGCTGTCGAGATGGTCGGGCACGAGGAGTTCCTGGGTTTTGTTGAGCGGCTGATTGCCTTTCGCAAGCGCCATCCGATCCTGCGCCAGAACCGGTTTTTGCACTCCAATGCTCGTGAAAGTGACGGCCTGAGGGACATTTGCTGGTTTTCCTCGGTCGGCCGCGAGCCGGGTCCTGAGGACTGGGCCAACCCGAACTGGCGTACCGTCGGCATTGTTCTCAGGGGTGCTGCCGAGGCAGCGTCCTACGAACGGACATCGGACGCGCTTTTCATCATCTTCAACGCCGCGACCGAAGCGATGCCCTTCATCGTACCCTCGCCCCGCGAGGGTTGCCTGTGGCGCGAGGTGATGACGACGGTCGCCGAGGACGGCGTGCCGGAAGTGGTACTGATCCTCACCGGCGGTGCGGAGATCATCGTCAGCGAGCGCTCGATCCGGATCTTTGTCGAAATCCCCCGTGACCGCAATGCGGTCGAAACCAGAGCGAAAAACGGAGCCTGGCAATGATGGACGGCGGCGCGTCGGATTTTGGAACGGCGCTCGACTCCCTTGCGCGTCGCCTGGGGATCGAGCGGGAATATTGGGATACCGCCGGCCGGCACTATCGCGCGCCGGACGAAACGCTCGTCGCCATCCTGCGGGCCATGGGGTATCCCGCCGAAACCCTGGCCGAGCTCGACGAGGTGGTGGCACGGCTTGACGAGATTGATGCGACGCCGCTTCCCGCGACGTACCGGATCGCGCCCGGCGGTGCGGTAGACCTGCCGGTTCGGCTTGGCTCTGGCGGCCTTGCCTGGGCGCTCACTCTGGAAGCGGGTGGAGTTGTCGAGGGATCCGCCCGTACCGACAGCCTGCCGGATGTGGGCGAGGGGCGCCGGCTGCTCCACATCGACGCGGATTTCGCGATTGGATACCACCGGCTCGTCATCGAGACGGATGGCAAGCGCCACGTGACCACGCTGATCGCCGCGCCGGAAAGGGCGCTTGGCGTGGAGGACCTTGCCGGAAGCGGGCGCCGGCTGTGGGGCGTGACCGCGCCGCTTTATGGTCTCGTCTCGCAGCGCAATTTCGGCGTCGGCGATTTCGAGGATGCGGCCCGCTTCGCCGAGGCGGTGGCGCCGCTCGGCGCCGATTTCCTTGGCTTCAACCCCGTACACGCGCTCTTCCCAACCGAGCCTCACCGCTCCAGTCCCTATTCGCCTTCCAGCCGCCTGTTCCTCAATGTCATGCACATTGCACCGGACCGGATGCCGGAATTCGCCCATTGCGAGGCGGCTCGCCGCTATGTCGAGGCGAACGCCGTTGCCCTCGCCGGGCTTCGCGACAATGCTTTCGTCGATTATCCGGAGGTGGCGCGCCACAAGCTCGCGCTCCTCGACCTCCTCTACGAGACCTTCCGCGACCGCAGCGGCATCGACCGCGACCGCCAGAATGCCTTCGCCGACTTCCGGGCCGAAACCGGACCGCGTCTCCACCGCCAGGCGCTGTTCGACGCCCTGAGCGAATTGCTGCCGCCGCAGACCGGACGCTACGGAGGATTTGACCAGTGGCCCGAGGCCTACCGCGATCCCACGAGCGATGCGGTCAAGCGGTTCGAGGTGGAGAACTACAGCCGCGTCGGTTTCTACGAGTTCCTGCAATGGGTCGCCGACGAACAGCTCGGCGAGGCCGCCCGCCGCGCCAGGGGCGCCGGCATGGCTTTCGGCCTCTATCTCGATCTCGCCGTTGGCGTCACGCCCTATGGCGCCGATGTCTGGAGCGCGCCGGACGAATACGCCGCCGGCGTGTCGCTTGGCGCGCCGCCGGACGATCTCGGCCCGGACGGCCAGCGCTGGGGCCTTGCGCCGTTCAATGTGCGGGCGCTTTACGAAAAGAGCTATCGGCCGTTTTCCGATCTGCTGCGCTCGCTTTTGCGCCATGCCAAGCTCGCCCGTATTGACCATGTACTCGGTCTCAACCGGGCGTTCTGGATGCCCGACGGCGATCTGCCCGGCGCCTATGTTCGCTATCCCTTCGACGATCTCCTCGCGGTGCTGGCGGTGGAATCCCACCGCGCCCGCGCCGTCGTCATCGGCGAGGATCTCGGCAATGTGCCCGACGGGTTCCGAGACCGGTTGAGCGCGCGCAATGTCCTGGGCTGCCAGCTCGCCTATTTCGAACGCGACTGGAGCGGCGGGTTCCGTCCCCCCGAGCAGTACGCCAAGGGGGTGTTGACCAGCATCGGTACCCACGATCTGCCGCCGCTTCGCGGTTGGTGGAAGGGCAATGAAATTGCCTGGCGCGCGAAGATCGACGAAAAGCCGCAAGAGGTGGTCGCGGCGCAGGAAGCCGGCCGCGCCGGCGACCGTAGGGCGCTCGCCCGTATGCTCGGCCGCGACGATGCCGCCAACACGTCCGATCCCGCCGCCGGCCGCGACGATGCGGACCTCGTCGACGATATCGCCCGACGTCTGCACGCCCGCCTCGCGGCAAGCCCGTCCGACCTCGTCGCCGTCCAGATCGAGGACATGCTCCACCGCGAGGACCAGGCGAACCTGCCCGGCACCATCGACGAGCATCCGAACTGGGTGCGCCGCCTCAATCAGAGCGTGGAAGGGATGGCGGATGACGAACGCGTTACGGAACTCGCCGCCATCATGCGCGCCGGCCGGGGCGAGTAAGGCTCTTTTCACTCACGGTTGAGCGCCGGCATCCCCCCGCGGCGTCTTTCGCCACGATGCTTGACCTGTGTCGGTCGACCGGCCGAGAAGGATAATGGCCCCGGCGGCCCCGGCGGCCCCGGCGCGGAGGCCGGGGTGGCCGCGAGCGCAGTGAAGCGCGTGCCGCCTCCTGCCATCAGGCCACAAGCGTGGCCCGCGCGGTCAGCGCGCCCTCGCGGAGGGCCAGCGCCGCAGGCGCGATGCGGCCCGTGAGCGCAAGCAAACCACCCCACAAGCGTGGCCCGCGCGGTCAGCGCGCCCTCGCGGAGGGCCAGCGCTGCAGGCGCGATGCGGCCCGTGAGCGCAAGCAAACCATCCCACAAGCGTGGCCCGCGCGGTCAGCGCGCCCTCGCGGAGGGCCAGCGCCGCAGGCGCGATGCGGCCCGTGAGCGAAAAACGCCTATTTTCCCTCGCTTATCAGGTGATCGCTGAGCCGGGTTGCCCAGATGTCGGCGGTGTGCGGATCATGGAAGCAGACGCCGCGCACCCCTGGCAGGCGGACGACCCGTTCCAGGAGCTGGATATCGGCGTCGTGCTCCCTGGAGACGAACGGATCCTCGAAGAAGACGACGATGTCGCATTCCTTGTCGAGGATCATGTTGGCGATTTCCACGTCGCCGCCCTTCGGGCCACTGGTGAGGCCTTTCACCCAGTCGTTGCCGCCGACCAGATCGGCCATGCGCCTGACCGAGACCTCGAGCGCGGCCTGCTCTTCCGCGCTGAGGCGCGACGGCATGTGGCCGTTCAGCAGCGCTCCCGTCGTGCCGGTGGCAAAGCGCGCCTTGAAGCGCTTCAAAAGGTCGATGTGACGCTCGGCGAAGCTGAGCATCCGCCCCTTTAGCGCATCATGGGCGACGAGGGCGATCTTACGATCCTCCGGCCGCCAATAGCGCGCGCCGCGGCCGGTCTCCAGCCGCCACCAGTGCCGCGCCGTCTCGACATTGGGAAGGTAGGGCCTGCGCTGGACGACGCATTGCCGTTTCAGCGCCGCGACTTCCGGCACGAGGCCGAACGGATCATCGGCGCCGGTCAGCAGCACCACCTGATCGACACGCTTGGCCGGGTCGTCGCTGACGAGCCCGCCGACGAGCCGGACAAGGCCGCCCTCGTCGACGGCGGGGAACGGGGTCATCAGCGAGCGATCGAGCTTTCCGCAGACCGCTTCGATGACGGTCGCGGTTTCGCCGACCGGGCGCAGAACGCCCTGCCAGCCGGTTTCGCGGGCATCGTAGAAGGCTTCCATGAGGGCGTCGATCGTCGCCCGTCCGGTGCTGTCCGGCGAGGCGACGAGACCAATGGTGGGGGCAAGCGGGTTCACCATTGCATGTTTCTCCGCAAGGGCCTGGCACCGGTTCCGGCCGGGGGGAGGATCCCGGTGCCCGGTCCCGGTGCTCTTTGAGAGGGGAAGCGGTTCTGACACGGGCCTTACCGGCAAAACCGCGTTTGTACTTTATTTGGCGCAATTCCGGGGAAAAGCGGGGCTCGCTGGCCCGAAACCGCGAGACCGGCGTCAGCTTGGAACGTATTCGAACATCACCGTGGCCAGCGGTGGCAACGTGATCGCGGCCGAACAGGGCTGATCGTTCCAAGGTGTGTCGTCGGTCGTGACCGCGCCCTGATTGCCGACACCCGATCCGCCGTAGATCGTGGAATCGGTGTTGAGAATCTCCCGCCATCTGCCGGCGTGGGGCAGGCCGATGCGGACATTGTCGCGCGGTACCGGGGTGAAGTTGCAGGCGATGGCGATCGGCGGCGTGTCACCCGAGCCACGCCTGAGGAAGCTGTAATAGGATTCGGCGTCCGCGTTTGCCTCGATCCACTCGAACCCGCGCGAGTCCGCATCCGTGGTGTAAAGCGTCGGATGGTTGCGGTAGACTTGGTTGAGGTCCTTGACGAGCGCTTGTACGCCCCGGTGCTGCTCGTAGTCGAGGAGGTGCCAGTCGAGTTCACTCTCGTGGTTCCATTCGCGCCCCTGCGCGAACTCTCCGCCCATGAACAGGAGCTTCTTGCCCGGGTGGCCCCACATGAAGCCGTAGTAGGCCCTGAGCGTGGCGAACTGCTGCCAGCCGTCGCCCGGAATGCGGCCGAGCAGCGAGCCCTTGCCATGCACGACCTCGTCGTGGCTAAGCGGCAGGATGAAGTTTTCGGAAAAGGCGTAGACCATTCCGAAGGTCATCTGGTGATGGTGGTAGCGGCGATGAACCGGCTCGCGACCGATATAGTCGAGCGTGTCGTTCATCCAGCCCATGTTCCACTTGTATCCGAAGCCGAGGCCACCCGCATCGGTCGGCCGCGAGACCGCCGGCCAGGCCGTCGATTCCTCCGCCACCATGGTGATGCCCTCGACACCGCCGTAGACCACTTCGTTGAGACGCTTCAGGAAGTCGATGGCTTCCAGATTCTCGTTGCCGCCGTAGATGTTCGGGACCCACTCGCCGGGATTGCGCGAATAATCGAGGTAGATCATCGAGGCGACGGCATCGACCCGGAGCGCGTCGATATGGAATTCCTTCATCCAGAACAGCGCGTTGGCGATGAGGAAATTCCTCACCTCCGGCCGGCCGTAGTTGAAGATCAGTGTGTTCCAGTCGGGGTGGTAGCCCTTGCGCGGGTCGAGGTGCTCGTAGAGGGCGGTTCCGTCGAAGCGGGCAAGGCCGTGTGCGTCGGTCGGGAAATGGCCGGGCACCCAGTCCAGGATAAGGCCGAGCCCGGCCTTGTGACAGGCCTCGACGAAATGCCGGAAGTCGTCCGGCGTGCCAAAACGGCTCGTCGGAGCGAAAAGCCCGACCGGCTGATAGCCCCAGGATCCGTCATAGGGGAATTCGCTCACCGGCATCAGCTCGATGTGGGTGAACCCCATCTCCTTGACGTAGGGGACAAGCGTGTCGGCGAGTTCGCGATAGGTCATCCGGCGCCAGCCGTCGACCTTGCGCCATGAGCCCAAGTGCGCCTCATAGATGGAAATCGGCGCATCGGTGGCATGCCGGTCACGCCGCACCGCCAGCCATTCGTCGTCGTCCCAGGCAGATTCGTCGAGCTTCGTCGTCAGCGAGGCGGTGCGCGGCGGAACCTCTGCATGAAAGCCGATCGGATCGGCCTTCAGCGGCTGCAGCGAGCCGTCCTGCGCCTTGATCTCGTATTTATAGGCTTCGTTGAGCCCGAGGTCGGGAATGAAGATCTCGAAGATGCCGCTCGCTCCGCGCGAGCGCATCATGTGGCGTCGGCCGTCCCAGCCGTTGAAATTGCCGACGACGGAAACCCGCCTGGCATTGGGCGCCCACACCGCGAAATGGATGCCGGAAATGCCCTCCAGCACCATCGGATGACAGCCGAGCTTCTTCCACAACTCCAGATGGTTTCCCTCGGAGAACAGGTGCTCGTCCATTGGCCCGATCACCGGCGGGAAACGATAGGGATCCTCCAGCACGTATTTGTTGGTGCCCCAGGTGACCGCCAGCCGGTAGTGGAACCACTCGGTGCGGCCGGGAACCGTCGCGGCGAAGACGCCGGCTTCGTGGCAGCGTGGGACCTCGCACACTGTCGAGCCGTCGCCAGCGTCGATCAGAGTGACGCGATCCGCGTCGGGGAAGAACGCGCGGATGAAAACGCGTTCCCCCTTGGTGTGAAGACCGAGAATCGAAAAGGGATCGTGGCAATCGGTGTTGACGAGGGCGGTGATTTCAGCCGGGGAGATCACCTCGAACGAAGGTGCAATCTCCTGAGAATATGACATGGGTGCCCCGCTATCGCTTATGAACCGACAGGCACGTTCCACATGTCCTTGGCGTAACCGCGGATCGTTCTGTCGGAAGAAAACCAGCCGACCCGTGCCGTATTGAGGAGGGCCTTCCGGAACCAGGTGGAAGGATCGAGATAGGCATGGTCGATCCGACGCTGAATATCATAATACGCTTGGAAGTCGGCCGTCACCATGAAGTAGTCGTCATAGCGCAACTTGTCGACGATGCCGCGGAAGCGGCCGGCATCCCCCGGCGAGAAGGCGCCGTGCTCGATCATGCCCAGCGCCTCGGACAGCATCTGGCAGGCGGCGATGTTGTCGGTGCCGTGAAGCCCCTTGGCCCGCTCGTCCGCGACCTCCTCGGCGGTCAGGCCGAAGATGAAGATGTTGTCGTCGCCGACCCGCTCCTTGATCTCGATATTGGCGCCGTCGAGGGTGCCGACAGTGAGGGCACCGTTGAGCGCGAACTTCATGTTTCCGGTTCCGGAGGCTTCCATGCCCGCGGTCGAGATCTGTTCGGACAGATCCGCCGCCGGAATGATGATCTCCGCGAAGGAAACATTGTAGTTCGGCAGGAATGCGACTTTCAGCCTGTCGCCGATCTCCGGGTCGTTGTTGATGACCGTGGCGACGTCGTTGATCAGTTTCACGATCAGCTTGGCCATGTAGTAACCGGGCGCCGCCTTGCCGGCGAAGAGCTTGACGCGCGGCGTCCAGTCCGCGTCCGGATCGCGTTTGATGGCGCGGTAGAGCGCCACGGCTTCCAGTACGTTGAGAAGCTGGCGCTTGTATTCATGTATGCGCTTGATATGTACGTCGAACATGGCATGCGGGTCGACGGTGAGCCCGATCCGCTCCTTGATCACCGTGGCAAGCTGATTCTTGTTTTCCTGCTTGGCCTTGGCGAAACGTTCGATGAAGCCCGAGTCGTCGGCGAGCGGCGCGATCGCCTCGATGCGCTCCAGATCGTCGACCCATTCCTCGCCGATCGCCTCGGTGACGAGCGAACGCAGTGCCGGATTGCATTCATAGAGCCAGCGCCGCGGCGTGATGCCGTTGGTCTGGTTGACGATACGGTCCGGATAGAGCGTGTGGAGATCGTGGAAAACCGTTTTCTTCATCAGCTCGGTATGAAGGGCCGAGACGCCGTTGATCCGATGGCTGCCGATGAAGCCGAGAATGCCCATGCGCACGCCGCCGTCGTTGTCGATGACCTTGACCGCATCGACCGACACCGGATCGCCCATCTCGTGAATCTTGGCCGCGTGCCACTGATCGATCCACTCGATGATCTGCATGTGGCGCGGCAGGACGCGCCACATCAGCTCGACCGACCAGCGCTCCAGCGCCTCCGGCAACAATGTGTGGTTGGTGTAACAAAGGACGTTGGTGGTGATCTCCATCGCTCTCTCGATGCCGATCCCGTAATCGTCGACGAGGCGTCGGATGAGTTCCGGCACCGCGATTGTGGGGTGGGTGTCGTTCATCTGGATGGCGACATAGTCGGCGAGCGTTTCGAGTTCGCCATGTTCCTGGAGGTGTCGGCGCAGGACATCCTCCAGCGAGGCGGCGGTGAAGAAATACTCCTGCTTCAGCCGCAGCTCGCGGCCCTGCTGCGTCGTGTCGTCGGGGTAGAGGACGCGCGAGATGGTGCTCGCCTGGATCGCATCGCGCGAAGCGTCCATGAAGTCGCCGCTGTTGAAGCTGTCCAGGTCGAAAAGCTCCGTCGGCTGAGCCGCCCACAGGCGGAGTGTGTTCACGTGCTCGCCCTTCCAGCCGACAATCGGTGTGTCGAAGGCGGCGGCAAGGACCTGCGACTGCGGATGCCAGACCATCTTGCCGTCTTCTTTGGTCTCCACATGGCCGCCGAAGGAGATGGTGTGCACCGTATCGGTGCGTTCGAACTCCCAGACGTGGCCGGACATCAGCCAGTCCTCGGCTTCCTCGACCTGCCAGCCGTCCTTGAGGCGCTGCTTGAACAGGCCGTATTCGTAGCGGATGCCGTAGCCGAAGGCCGGAACGCCGAGTGTCGACATGGAATCCATGAAGCAGGCCGCGAGCCGACCGAGCCCGCCGTTGCCGAGCGCGGCGTCGGCCTCCAGCCGGATCATCTCGTCATAGTTGATGTCGAGTTCCGACGTCGCGTTGCGGCAGATATGCTCGATGCCGAGGTTGGTGACGATGTCGTGCAACTGGCGGCCGATGAGGAACTCCAGCGACAGGTAGTAGACGCGCTTGGGCCGCGTTACATCGGTCTTGACGATGTCCGCGTGCCAGCGGTCGACCGCGTAGTCACGCACTGCCAGCGACAGCGCTGCACACCAATCTTTCGATTCGGCATGTTCGATATCCTTGCCGACCGTGTAGATGAGCCGGTCGACGATCCGCTGCTGCAGATCGGAAGTCTCGCCACCGGCCGGATCGCCAATGTCCACAAGTCCTTCGAGAGTCATGCTGCTGTGCCCTCTGAATAAAGTAGCAAAAATACGGGCTCCGACGGTCTTGGGAGGATCGGAGCTTGGAATGCCTCTAATACCATGATTTGAGGTCAGCGTAAGGCAGGCTTTCCGGCTGCTCTGACGGGTCGGGGACCGCCGGCCGCCAAACCGGCGCCAAGCCGTTGTGATTGCAGCGGGAAATGGAAAGCCGGAGAAACAGTGAGAAAAGAAAACATTCCGAGTGCTGCGGGCCAAGGCCCCGCCGATCCTGCGTTCCGCGTCACCATGTCCCCTTGCATGGGGCCTTGCCCGCGTCGGCGCATGTGATAAACACAGGCGCGCCCCGCGGAAAAACGCGGGAAAGCGGGATGTTCACCCCGCGTGCGCTCGCCTGTCGCGACCACGCAATCGAACTCCCCATGTGATTTTGACAGATGAATCGGCCGATCGCCGACCATGCCCGCCGCAACCGTCCCTCCCCTGAAGGTGTGAACGTTGAGGCTCGCTTGCCGGGCAGTGCGGGTCCCGACCGGTCCATGCAATACGGGAAGGATAGACCCCATGGCGCATCTCGTGCCCCCACACGGAGCCACGACGCTGAAGCCGCTCCTCGCGCCCGAGGCCGAGCGGGCCGCTGAACTGAAGCGTGCCGAGACCCTGAAGAAAGTACCCATGACCTCGCGCGAGGTCTCCGACCTGTTCATGCTCGCCATGGGTGCCTATACGCCGCTCAACGGCTATATGGGCGAGGCTGACTGGCGGGGCGTCTGCGCCGACATGAAGCTGGCGAACGGTGTCTTCTGGCCGATCCCCATCACGCTGTCGGCCTCCAAGGATCTCGCTGACACGATCGGCGCGGAAGAAGAGGTCGCTCTCGTCGACGGCGCCTCCGGCGATATTCTCGGCATCATGAAGGTTGCCGAGAAATATACGATCGACAAGGCGTTCGAATGCGAGCACGTCTTCCGCACCGTCGATCCCGCGCACCCGGGCGTGCAGAAGGTCATGGCCCAGGGCGAAGTCAATCTCGCCGGCCCGGTCGTCGCGCTGTCGGAAGGTGAATATCCGACGAAATATCCCGATCTTTATGTGCGCCCGGCCGAATCCCGCGCCATGTTCATGGAACGCGGCTGGACCCGCGTCGCCGCCTTCCAGACCCGCAACCCGATGCACCGCAGCCACGAGCATCTGGTGAAGATCGCCGCGGAAGTCACCGACGGCGTCTTCATCCATCAGGTTCTGGGCGCGCTGAAGCCGGGCGATATTCCCGCCGAGGTTCGCACCAAGGCGATCCAGGCGATGATCGACAACTACTTCCGCGAGGGCACCGTCATCCAGGCCGGTTATCCGATCGAGATGCGCTATGCCGGTCCGCGCGAGGCGCTGATGCACGCCCTCATCCGCCAGAATTTCGGCTGTTCGCACCTCATCGTCGGCCGCGACCACGCCGGCGTTGGCGACTACTATGGTCCCTTCGACGCCCAGCACATCTTCGACGATCTGTGGGACGACGCCCTTGTCACCCGTCCGCTGAAGATCGATATCACGTTCTATTGCAAGAAGTGCTACGGCATGGCCACCGCCAAGACCTGTCCGCACGACAAGGAACACCACGTCAACATCTCCGGCACAAAGCAGCGCGAGATGCTGTCGAAGGGCGAGCCGATCCCGCCGGAGTTCTCCCGGCCCGAGGTCGTCGCGATCCTTCAGGACTACTATTCCAAGATCAAGATGGCCTAACGCCGATCGGCGATCGCGAAAACGGAAAGGCCGCGGCGTGGGAGCGCCGCGGCCTTTTCTTTGTGCTCATGGCCGCTGGTGTCTTTATCCCCTGCTACTCCCCGATCTTCTCGATCTCGTAGGGCGTCGTCTGGTAGACCTGATTGATCCAGTTGCCGAAGAGGAGATGCGCGTGGCTGCGCCAGCGGTTCTCCGGCGTGCGCTTGGGGTCGTCGCCGGGGAAATAGGCGTGCGGCACGCTGATGTCCTTTCCCGCCTCCACATCGCGCCAGTATTCCTCGGCCAGCGAGTTGGAATCATATTCGATGTGGTTGAACATGTAGAGGAAGCGGTGTGCCGGGTCGTCGATGAGGCACGGTCCCGTCTGGTCGGACTCCATCAGGAGATGGAGCCCGGCGCCGCTCGGCAGGTCAGCCTTCCTGACCTCCGTCCAGCGCGAGACGGGAATGGAAAAATCGTCGGAGAAGCCGCGCAGATAGGGCGAGTTCGGCTGCAGGTTTCGGTGCCGGAAGACGCCGAACGCCTTTTCCGTCAGTTCGTGCTTGGGCACGCCGTGGAAATGTTGGATTGCGGCCTGCGCCCCCCAGCAGATCGACATCGTCGAGTGCACGTTCGTTTGCGTCCAGTCGAGGATCGCCGCCAGTTCGTCCCAATAGGTGACGTTTTCGAAATCGAGCCGCTCCACTGGCGCTCCGGTGATGACAAGGCCGTCGAACTTGCGCGTACGCGCCGTCTCCCAGTCCTCATAGAAGGCGAGCATGTGCGCGGCGGAGGCGTTCTTCGGCGTGTGGCTGGAAAGCCGTACCAGCGTGAGTTCAACCTGCAGGGGCGTCGCGCCGATCAGCCGGGCGAACTGCGTCTCGGTGCGGACCTTGTTCGGCATCAGATTGAGGAGCGCCACTTGCAAGGGGCGAATGTCCTGTCGGATCGCGTCGCCCTCGGCCATCACCATGACGCCTTCCTGCTCCAGCGTGGCGCGGGCGGGAAGATCGTCCGGGATCATGATCGGCATTGGTCGGCTCCTTAGATGAACAATCCGTGCCTCCCTCCGGTGACGGCGCGGGCGGTGGACACTGAAATAGGCTGTCGCACCTTCCGCTGCAACCGCCATCCGGCAGGGCTTGCATGCACTTGCGGGCGATGGCTTGGCCGGTCACTGGCCCAGATACGCTTCGACCGCCTTCGGGTTGATGGAAATGAAATCGGTTTCGACTTCGGGGCTGACGAAACGAATGCCGTAAATGTCGGCGAGCGTGCACGCGCCATTGTTCCTCGCTCGCACGGGGGTGGAGAACATCACGGCGCGAGACCGTCTCCGCATCCAGATCAGATTGGCGAACTCGGCGCCCCTGACGCCGACCACCGCCGAGGCGTTATGGAAGGCCATGATCTGGTCGCTCAACGGCAGCGACCCGATATCGATGGCCAGCGCCGACCGTCCACGAGTGCCGAGGTGGGCGGCGATCTCGTCCGTGTTTTGCAGGGCCCGGCGCCCCCGCCCGTACGTCGGTATCGAAGCGCCGCCGCCCGCCTGGTAGAAGGCGTGTTCGGGAGACCGTTCGATCACCAGCACGTCGATGCTTTTCCAGGTCGCCAGGCTGCCCCTGTCGCGGCAGTCGCGACGGGCGGCCCGGAGGAGACGTGCGCGCAGCCGCCCGACCTGGGACCGGTACGCCCATCGCTGCCGCAGGTCGGGCATCGGCTTGTTGTAGCGCAACAAAGGCTTGTCCCAGCGCGGCATGACAGGGTCGTCCCCGCCTTGTCCGGGAGCGGTATCGTCCGCTATCGGCGGACCGGCTTCTATCGCCGCCAACCGGCACGCTTCGTGGAGCCGAAGGTTCATCAACGGGCCGCAGTCTTCAAACCGCGCGCGCTGAAACCCGGCTTTCAGACACAGGCTCAGGCCGGGCAGAAGGTACCCGTGCAGAAAGTGAAAATAGTGCTCTTTCGATCCTTCGAGTGCCGTCGTATCGTAGCGCAGCTGAATCATGATGTCGTTTTCATCGTCACTGTGACGGCGTGCGGGGCAGCCCGTTCGTTGATCGATCAATTCCGCGCTGTTTCAACGGTTTCGTTGAGCGCATCCTAAGCCTGGGACAGCTCCCGCACACCTTCCCCCTGGCTCTCCTATCATCACTGATTAATAGATTCTCTGCTCATGTTGGCGTTCGAGACGACGCATTATTTCGATACGCTCGGCTGGCTCGGCCGTGGCATGGTCACGTCGAACGGGCCGGCCCTGCTCCGCCGGTTCGGGGCGACCCATTGGGACGCGAGAGGGAGTTGGCCGTACCAGTCCTTTCCCCCGGTTTCCCTGCTTGAAGACCTGCGCGACGAACCGCGCTTCATGCCCTTGACCTACACGACGGTTGTCCGCCCCGATGCCGGCGAGGAGGGCGTTCGGACGAGGCTGGCTGAGATCCGCGGGCGGTTCAGTGCCGAGTGCCGGACGTTGAAGCCGCATCTGGGACACAGTCCCGATGCGCCGGCTGCCCGGTGCGGGTATTCGCGCCGAACGCGTCGACGCCTCGATCATGCTGCGCGACTGTTCGCCGTCGACCGCGCGACATTGACCGGCGAGCACGCCGTTCTTTCGACATGGCAAGACAGGATAAAGGCGCGCCGCTCCATCGACCATGACTCCTCGCCGGACGCCAAACACTTCGCCGGGCTCATCGAAGCCTTCGCCGGGCGGCCGGAGGACGTGGTGTGCCTGACATTGCGCTGGAAGCAAACCGGCAAGCTGGCGGGCATCTTCCTTCTCTTTGCCGACACCGGTGGCGGTAGCTGGCACGCGCACAGCTTTCTGGTCGACGACGATGCGCGTTCGGAATTCGGCACGTTTTATCTTTTCGACGCGGCGCTTGATGTCCTCGGCGACCGGGTGCTGTGGTTCGGCGGCGCCCCGTCGGGGCGGAACGGCGAAGGGGTGTTCGTGTTCAAGCAGAGATTTGCGAATGTCAGCGCCCCGGCACGCATTCTGTGTGTCGACCTGAACGAAGCCGAATTGAAGCGCGTCCGATCGAAGGTCGGCCCGACCCCGTGGCTGCCGAACTACCGGCAACGAACCGACGCGCAGAACGCTTGACAGATTGGCCGACGACAGGCGCGCCGTGAGCGGAATGCGTCACGTCCGCCCGATCGCGCTGGCGACGAGGTCGACGAAGTCGTCCGGTGTCTTCACCGCCATGACCTCTTCCGCCTCGACCGCGTAGCCGTGGTTGGCGGCGATCGCCTCGTAGAGCGGGATGCGGCTGTGGAGAAGCTGCTCGAAGCCCCACACGGCGAACGCATCCGGGTCGACCGCCTCGTCGGCTGTGATGCCCGCCTTCGCCTTGTACTGCGCCCACAACCGACATAGGAGATCGACGGGGTAGTGCATCGGCTTGGGATCGGCCTTGAAGCGCTCGACCAGCATCTCGGCATGCGCCGCCGTGCCGCGGATGTAGAGAATGAGCGTGTGCTCGCCAAGTGCCGAGAGAACCGGGTCCGCCGGATCCTCCGGGTCGACCACATGGCAAAGGCTGCCGCTGCAGTCGCAGATGAAGTGCCGGTAGCCGTAAATGGCGCGCGCCTTGTCGATGAAGGCCGGCACGTCGGCCATCGCCGAGACCTCGGCTACCCGGTGCTGTTCCTGCCGCCGGCGATATTCGGCAAAGGGCAGGCCGCCGAGCTCCGGGTTGCCGGGCTTGCCGAGATAGGTCGACAGCGGGTCGAGGTTGTGGAAGCTGAGGTTGGACTCGATGCGGATCGAATCGGAGATCAGAAGATCGCGCAGGAACGGGATCTTCATTGCCTCGCGCTTGAAGTTGTCGACGATGTATTCGCCCATGTAGCGCGTGCCGATGCGATAATCGACCGAATAGTGAAACCAGCCGTCGTTTCGAAGAAGCGTTGCCGCCGTCGTCTTGCCGACGCCTGACATGCCGAACACGGTGATGGCCTTGTGGTCCCAGGCCTTGAAGCTGTCGGGCGAGGAAAAGAACATCGGGGAGAGATCCGTCCTTGTGACCGGCGCGGGCGCGGGCCGCTTGCAATGGATGTGGCGCTTGCCCGTAAGCCGACAGCTCCTGTCAGCCGGGAAGCGCGATAAAGCAATACGATACGGCATGGTGCCGTCGCGCGAGAAACGCACCGCGCCGCGCTCTGGTTGCGTCGTGGCTTTCCGGCAGGGCAGGGGTGCGGAGATCGGGCGCCGACCCGCCTCGCCGAAGTCCGGCATGATGCCCGGATTTCGCCGTCAGTCAAAGAGCGTCTTTTCGTCCCGTGGAAAAACGGAAACGAACCGGCAACCGGATCGCGAAAGGACGACCCGTCCCTCCCGATGCGGTTGCCGGTCCGTCAGGTCCGACGCGGTTTTGCCTGCCATCCGCCTCACGATCCCGCGGACGCCCTGGCACAAGGTTCCGGTACCAGATGGCCCATGTCGTGCGGCTCAGGCCGCGTGTCAGGCCGTATGTCAGGCCGCGTGGCGCTTGCGCTCGACGTGTTCGTAGACCGGATCGGGGCGTTGGCTGCAGCAGCATGCGCTGCCCGACTGGCCGCACGAGCCCTTGGCTGCGCCGCAGGCGGATGCCGGCTCCTCGACCCTGCGGACCCGGCCCTTTTCGGCCAGGGTTTCCAGCATTGCCGCCATTGCCTCCGTCTCGACGTCGAAGTGGGTGGCGATCTGGCTCACCGGAGCGCGTCCGGCCTTGGCGAGATACTGGCGGATATCGGACAGAAGCATGGCGTTACTCCGCAGGCGAGGCGGCGAGACCGTCGGTCGGTCGGCCGCCATAGAAACGCATGGCCATGATCGCCAGGGCGAAGATGGCGAGGATTGAGGCGATCCAGATAAGCGATGTGTTGGGATGCGCCGCGTAGGTGCCCGCCTGGTAGAAGATGACGGCCATGCCATAGGCGAGTGCCGTCGTCCAGCCGGAGGCAAAGAGCGTCCAACCGGTGCCCGTCTCGCGCCAGATCGCGGCCGTTGCCGCCACGCAGGGCATGTAGAGCAGGATCGCCAGGAGATAGGCGAAGGCCCCTATCGCGCCATCGAAGCGTGTGGCCATGGCGCCGAAGATACCGGTGGAGACGCCCTGTTCCTCCGCCACGGCCGTCTGATCTTCCACATCGCCGACATCGAGGCCGAGCGGATCGGCGAAGCTGGTGGCGGCGTCCTTGAGATTGGCCGGGATCGAGGCGACCGCCTCGCCGAGTGCGGCGCCGAGCGAGAACGGTTCCTCCGGCTCCGCCGCGCCGTCCTCGTTCTCCGCGATCGTGGCGTAGAGCGAGTTGAGCGTGCCGACGACAGCTTCCTTGGCGAAGATGCCAGTGAACAGGCCGACGGTTGCCGGCCAGTTGTCTTCCCGGATGCCCATGGGCGCGAACACCGGCGTGATGGTCTTGCCGATCGTCGACAGGACCGAATTCTCGGTGTCGTCGTTGCCGAAGGTGCCGTCGGTGCCGAGCGAGTTGAGGATGCTGAGGACGAAGACGACGGCGACGATGAGCTTGCCGGCCTTCAGCATGAAGGCCTTCACCCGGTCCCACGTCTGGCGCAGCAGACCCCGGATCGTCGGGATGTGATAGGGCGGCAGCTCCATCACGAACGGCGAGGTGTGTCCGCGCAGCAGCGTGTTCTTCAACAGGAGCCCCGTCAGCACCGCGAACAGGATGCCGATGAGATAGAGCAGGAACACGACGTTCTGTCCGCCGGTTTGGAAGAACGCGGCGGCAAAGAGCGCATAGACCGGCAGCCGGGCGCCGCACGACATGAACGGCGCCATCATCACCGTCATGATCCGGTCGCGGCGATTGTCGAGGGTGCGCGTCGCCATCACCGCCGGCACCGTGCAGCCGAAGCCGAGGATCATCGGAATGAACGACTTGCCGGGAAGCCCGATCGCCCGCATCGAGCGGTCCATGACGAAGGCGGCGCGGGACATGTAGCCCGAATCCTCAAGAAAGGTGAGGAAAAGGAAGAGAAAGCCGATCACCGGAATGAACGTCGAGACAGTCTGGATGCCCGACCCGATGCCCTTCGGAAGGAGGGTGATCAACCAGTCCGGCGCGCCGATCGAGGCAAGCAGCTGCGACGGCCAATCAACCACCAGCGCGCCCACGGCGATGTCGAAGAAATCGATGAACGCGCTGGCGAAATTGATCGCGAACAGGAACATCAGATACATGATGGCAAGAAAGATCGGGATGCCAAGGACGCGGTTGAGCACGATCGCGTCAATGCGGTCGGAAAGGGTATGCGAGACCCGTCGCGTCCGCTTTACCGCGTCGCGCGTGAGTGCGTTGGCAAAGCCGTAGCGACCGTCGGCGAAGAGGATGTCGATATCCTCGTCCATATCGTTTTCGATCGTTTCGCAGGCCGTCTTCGCTTGCGCCAGAACGGTGCCGTCGACACACGCCTCGGCGAGCGGGTCGCCTTCCAGGAGTTTCGAGGCCAGCCAGCGCGGATTGAGATCGCGCGCCGAGGCGGCATCGCGCACGGCCGGCTCGAGCCCGGTGATCGCGGTCTCGATGATCGGCAGATAGGCAAGCTCGGCGCTCGGCGGGACGGGCGCGTCGGCGAGTGCGACGACCGCGTCCTTCAGCTCTTTGACGCCGCGTTTGCGGGTCGCCACGATCGGGATGACGGGGCACCCCAGACGCTGCGACAGGAGGTCGGCATCGATGCGCACGCCATTCTCCTGCGCCGCGTCCATCATGTTGAGCGCGACAATCATCGGCACGCGCATTTCAAGGAGCTGGACCGTGAGATAGAGATTTCGTTCCAGGTTCGAGGCATCGACGATATTGATGACGAGATCCGGCGCGCCGGACAGGATGTAATCGCGGGCGATTGACTCGTCGATGCCGCTCGTTGCCATGCCGCCGAGCGAATAGGTGCCGGGAAGGTCGACGACGGTGACGTCGCGACCTTCGTACGAAAAGCGCCCTTCCTTGCGATCGACGGTGACGCCGGGCCAGTTGCCGACGCGCTGGCGGGCGCCCGTGAGGGCGTTGAAGAGCGTGGTCTTGCCGCAATTGGGGTTGCCGGCTGTTGCGATCGTGAAAGAGGTCATTACGAGATCCTCTCGATATTCAGAAGGGCCACTTCGGCGCGGCGAAGGGATAGGGAAAATCCGCGTAGGCGAATCTCGACCGGATCGCCGAGCGGCGCGATCCGCGCGACCTCGAATTCGGTTCCCGGCGTCAGGCCCATGGTCAGCAGCCGTTCGCGGGCGGCGCGATCACCGCGCGCGAAGCCGGCGACGCGAACGACTTCGCCGGTGTTGAGGGTAGTAACGTCCATCTCGTTGCCTTTCGGGTTTCGCCTTCGCCTTCCGTCAGGCGGGGACGACCATGATCTTGGCGGCCATGCCATTGCCGAGCGCGATGCGTGTGTCGTTGATGCCGATGAGCATCGGCCCGTCACCGCCGCGGCGCACGACCTCGACCTCGACGCCGACCGTGAGCCCCAGTTCGATCAGCCGATGCTGCATGCGCTTGCCCGGAAAAACCGAGGCGACCCGCAACCGCTCGCCCTCGCTTGCACCGGCGAGCGGGAAGGCGTTCTTGGCAATGATCGCGGGCGCCTCTTGCACGGGCTCTGCCGGCGCGCGCGCTTCGCTGTCGCCGGCACGGTGTCGGAACTTCAGGCGGTCAGGATCGAAGAACATGGCCATGGCGTCCTTGTATCCGGAAGACCGGAAGCCACGGGGGCACCGGTCGGAAAGTCGTCTTTCGCTCGCAAAGGCCCCGGAGAACCGGGATCGCTGAGCGTGGAGGATGTGGCGACCGGACGGAAATCTCCGGCCGATTCGTCGCCAACCGCTGGACTATAAGTTCATGCGAGCGAGTTGCATTGTCATTTTCATATACCAAGTTGCGACTGAGTTGGTTTGACATGAGTCAAGATCGGCGCAACGGCATCGTCCCGATTTGGGAGGGGCAGGGATGCCCTGGGCGCAAGGTGGCCGAAGCTGACGCTTTTCGCCCGCACCGGTGCCGCTGTCCGGTCCGTGCCCTCGGCAATGTGTCCGCAGGTTTTTCCAGTCACCGCTACGGACCGCATTCCGTCGGCGCGAATGACATGGTTTATTCGCAAGCTTTTAAGTATTTTGGCGCTAATATAGACAGCAAGGTCGAACTGGCCGCTTGTCGCACCACAATGAAACCCGAAACGCCGGAAGGCAGGAGGTCCCGTGCAGCTTTACCTGCCGATCGCGGAGATTCCGGTCAACATCTTCTTGATTCTGGCGATGGGCGCGGCTGTCGGCTTTCTCTCAGGCATGTTCGGTGTCGGCGGCGGCTTTCTGATGACCCCGCTGCTGATCTTCACCGGCATTCCGCCGGCCGTTTCGGTCGCCACCGTGGCCTCCCAGATCGTCGCCTCCTCCTCGTCGGCCTCTCTGGTCCACTTCCGGCGCGGCACCATCGATGTGAAGATGGGGATCGTCTTGCTGGTCGGGGGCCTCGTCGGCTCCGTCTTCGGCGTCTGGCTCTACAGTATGCTGCGTCAGATCGGCCAGCTCGATCTCATCATCTCGCTGAGCTATGTGCTGTTTCTCGGGGTCATCGGCGGTCTGATGCTGATCGAGAGTCTCGTCGCCATGCGGCGCTCGGCGCGCGGCGGGGCGGTGGGGCTGCGCCGTTCGGGTCAGCACAACTGGATCCACGGGCTGCCGTTCAAGATGCGCTTCAAGCGCTCCAAGCTCTATCTGAGCGCCATCCCCGTCCTCGCCATTGGCGCGCTTGTCGGCGTGCTGGCGTCGATCATGGGCGTCGGCGGCGGCTTCATCATCGTGCCGGCGATGATCTACCTCCTGCGCGTGCCGACCAACATCGTTATCGGCACCTCGCATTTCCAGATCGTCTTCGTCACGGCCTTCACCGTCATCGCACAGGCAACGACCAGCCACACCGTCGATATCGTGCTGGCGTTGATCCTCATCATCGGCGGCGTGATCGGGGCGCAGTTCGGCGCCGAGGTCGGTCAGAAGCTGCGCGGCGACCAGTTGCGCGCGCTCCTCGCCGCCCTCGTCCTTCTGGTCTGCATTCGCCTTGGCTATTCGCTGTTCACAACGCCGGACGATCTCTACACCCTCAGCCGGGTTCTCGGCGCGGCGAGCTGATTCTCGCATCCGCATTCCTTGCAGCCTGACCTGATCTTTCCGGCGCGCCGTTTCCGGCCGGCCGGCGAAGTCTATCCCGCCGGACGATGCGTCGAACAAGCACGCCGCGCGTATTTGCACAGCAGTGAAAAAAGATAATCGGGCACCGGAAATGCTGCGTTGCGGCAATTTCTGCTGCATATGCTCGATCGCGCTAAGTATTGATGTGCAAAGAACGATTATCCTTCATATTAGAGCTTGTTGATATGTCGAGATCGATATATGATGAAATTCTATCGTGAGGGAACGGTGGATCGACGGGATCGGATGCGCGGATCTTTCGCGCGTCAGGATTGTTGTCGGCGCACAAAGAAGGCGCCGGCGCGGACAAGGAAACGGACGGGCGCGGCATCACTGGACGGTTTGCCGCGCGTTGAGTCGAAGCGCGCGCCGCCTGCGGATGGCGGGGCGTCAGGGAGGGAGAAAACCGCACATGTCTTCCGACGATCACATGTCTTCCGGCGACCGGGTTCCCGACGACGATCGGGCGCCCGCCGGCAACGGAGCCTCGGGCAAAACGCATGGAACGCCGCTTCTCGATGAACTGGAGAGCGGTCCCTGGCCGAGCTTCATCACCGGGCTGAAGCGGTTGCGTGACGCCACCGACCAGCAATACGCGCCGATGATGAACGACCTTCTCGGCCAGCTTGAACACTCCTATGAGGAGCGCATGGGCTTCTGGAAGGGGGGCACGGTCTCGGTCTTCGGCTACGGCGGCGGCATCATTCCGCGCTTTTCCGAAGTGGCCGACAAATATCCCGCTTCCAAGGAATTCCACACCCTGCGGGTGCAGCCGCCTGCCGGCTATCACTACGACACTGAGACGCTGAGGAAGCTGTGCGACATCTGGGAGCGTCACGGCTCCGGCCTCATCGCCTTCCACGGCCAGTCCGGCGACATCATGTTTCAGGGCTGTTCGACCGAGAACACCCAGAAGGCCTTCGATGAACTGAATGAGATCGGCTTCGATCTTGGCGGCGCCGGCCCGGCGCTCAGAACCTCCATGAGCTGCGTCGGCCACGCCCGCTGCGAGATGTCCTGCTACGACGAGGTCAAGGCGCATCGCGAGGTGATCAACGAGTTCCTCGACGAGATGCACCGCCCGGCGCTGCCCTACAAGTTCAAGTTCAAGTTCTCCGGCTGTCCCAATGACTGTGTCAACGCCATTCACCGCGCCGACTTCGCGGTCATCGGCACCTGGCGCGACGATATGAAGGTCAACCAGGAGGAAGTGAAGAAATACGTCGCCGAAGTCGGTCGCAAATACGTCATCGATTCCGTTATCGCCATGTGTCCGAGCCGCGCGCTCAGCCTCAACGACGATGACACGCTCGAGGTCGACAACAAATCCTGTGTTCGCTGCATGCACTGCCTCAACGTCATGAACAAGGCGCTGTCGCCGGGTGACGAGAAGGGCGTGTCGATCCTCATCGGTGGCAAGCGCGCCCTCAAGGTCGGCGACCTGATGGGTACCATGATGGTGCCGTTTATGAAGCTCGATGATGAAGAGGACTTCGAGAAGCTGCGCGAGTTCGCCGGCGATGTGATCGATTTCTTCGCTGAGAACGCGCTGGAGCACGAACGCATCGGCGAGACCATCGACCGCATTGGCCTGCCGACCTTCCTCGAAGCGCTTGGTATCGATCCGGATCCGAACATGGTCAACCACCCGCGCACCTCCTGCTATGTCCGCACCGACGATTTCACCGAGGAAGCGGAGAAGTGGTACGCGAGGAAAGGCAGGGCCGCTGACGGCGAGCCGGCCGCCGCCGAATAGGCGCGCCGATCAGGCGTGCCAGACAAAACGGAACGAAGGCGTTTGGCACGCAAGTGTCCGAAACAACAGAACAGAGAGCGCAATGCTCCGGGCGGCCGCGCAAGGGCCGCAAGGGAGGACCGTGAACGATGAACGAGATGACGCAACCGCGCATGCCCGACGAGGTCGGTGTGCCCGACCCGTTCCCGCTGATGCATCCGCTGATGCGGAAGAACTACGGCAACTGGGACTGGCACGACAGGCCGCGCCCCGGCGTCCTGCGCCATGTTTCCAAGTCCGGAGACACGGTGTGGACCGTGCGTGCCGGCACCCAGCGGCAGATGGACATTTTCACCATCCGCAAACTTTGCGATATCGCCGACACCTACGCCGAGGGGCACGTCCGCTTCACCACCCGCTCGAACATCGAGTTCATGGTTTCGTCGGCCGACAAGGTCGATCCGCTGGTCGACAAGCTTATCTCTGAGGGCTTCCCCGTCGGCGGCACCGGCAACTCCATTTCGATGATCTCGCACACCCAAGGCTGGCTCCATTGCGATATTCCCGGAACGGATGCCTCCGGCGTGGTGAAGAGCCTGATGGACGAACTTCACGAGGAGTTCGTCAAGGAAGAGATGCCGAACCGGGTGCGCCTGACCACGTCGTGCTGCCAGATCAACTGCGGCGGCCAGGGCGACATCGCCATCAATGTGCAGTACACGAAACCGCCGCGCATCAACCATGACCTCGTCGCCAATGTCTGCGAGCGGCCGGCGGTCGTTGCCCGCTGTCCCGTCGCCGCCATCCGGCCGGCCATGGTCAACGGCAAGCCCTCGCTCGAAGTCGACGAGAAGAAATGCGTCTGTTGCGGCGCCTGCTATCCGCCCTGTCCGCCAATGCAGATCAACGGGCCGGATAGCACCAAGCTGGCCATCTGGGTTGGTGGCAAGCATTCCAACGCCCGCTCCAAGCCGACCTTCCACAAGCTCGTTATGGCCAATCTGCCGAACAACCCGCCGCGCTGGCCCGAGGTCACCGAGGTCGTCAAGAAGATCCTCAAGGCCTACAAGGAAAACGCCCGCGACTGGGAGCGCATGGGCGAGTGGATCGAACGCATCGGCTGGCCGCGTTTCTTCGAACTGGCCGATTTGCCGTTCACCAAGCATCATATCGATACTTGGACGGGCGCCCGCCACAATATGAACATGTCGGCGCACGTTCACTTCTGATGGGGCAAGGCCGGCGCCGCGGCGGCCGGTGCGCAACCGTGAGGCGGTAGTCTCCCGGATTCTCGCCCGGTCGGTTCGGCGCTAGCCTGAAGGCAATCACGATGTCGGCGGTCGCGTGAACGATCGTCTGGGGAGACGCAACCGTGAAATTCGCAATTCTGGTCAGCGAGGGGCCTTATACCCACCAAGCCTCGGACAGCGCCTATCAGTTCGCCAGGGCCGTGCTTGAGAAGGGACACGAGATCTTCCGCGTGTTCTTCTATCACGACGGCGTCAACAACGGCACGCGGCTCACCGTGCCGCCGCAGGACGACCGCAACATCCAGAAGAACTGGACGGGCCTGGCCGAAGAGCATGGACTCGACCTCGTGGTCTGCATCGCCGCCGCCCAGCGCCGCGGCATCCTCGATGAAAACGAGGCGAGGCGGCAGGGCAAGGACGCCGACAATCTCGCGCCGGGCTTCCGCATCTCCGGCCTCGGTCAGCTCGTCGAGGCCGGCATCGTCGCCGACCGGCTCGTGACCTTCGGCGATTGAGCGGCGCGGAACGGACGCAGGGAGGAGGAGAGCACATATGGCAGTCGAGGCACCGGAAATCGACGACGAGGTCGTCAAGAAGTTCCTCTTCGTCAACAGGAAGGCGCCTTATGGCACCATCTACGCGCTGGAATCGCTGGAGGTGGTGCTGATCTCCGCCGCCTTCGATCAGGACGTCAGCCTCGCCTTCCTCGACGATGGTGTCTTCCAGCTCGCAAGGGGGCAGGATACCGCCGGGATCGGGGTGAAGAACTTCTCGCCGGCCTACAAGGCGCTCGGCGACTACGACATCACCAAGCTATACGTGGAGCGGGAATCTCTGGAGGAGCGCGGCCTCACCGAGGGCGACCTGATGGAGGTCACCTATGAGGACGAGGATGACGACTGGGAGGAAAAGCCGTCGATCCGCCTCGTCTCGCGCGCCGAGATGGCTGCGCTGATGGCGGACCAGGATGTGGTGATGAGTTTCTGAGGAAAGGGCTGACGGAATGACGACGCTGCACACGGTGAACAAGTCGCCCTTCGAGAAGACGGCCTTCGAGAGCTGTCTGAAGCATCTGGGGCCGGGTGATGCGGTGCTTGCCATCGAGGATGCGGTGGTGGGCCTGAGGAAGGCTTCGCGCTTTGCCGCCGCACTGGCCGAAGCCGGTCGAGACCACAAGCTCTATGCGCTCGGGCCGGATCTCGCCGCGCGCGGGCTCGCCGCCGACGATCTCGTCGATGGCGTTGCTGTCGTCGACTATGGTGGCTTTGTCGATCTTGCCGCCGATCATGCGCGTACCCAGGCGTGGCTTTAGCGACGAAACGAAAAAAGCACTGGGAAAAAGCCGCAAACGAACCGCGGCACGGGTGGAAATGACAAGAGAGGAAAACAGGAGCATGACCATGTCGTATGAGCTGAACGGAGCGACCATCGAGCACGATGAGGAAGGCTATCTCACCGACATTTCGGTCTGGTCGAAGGACCTTGCCGAGATCATCGCGCGCGATGAGAAGATCGACATGACCCCCGAGCACTGGGAAGTCGTCAACTTCCTCAGGGAGTACTACGACGAATATCAGATCGCCCCGGCGATCCGTGTGCTCGTCAAGGCGCTGAAGAAGAAGTTCGGCCCGGAGAAGGCCTCCAACAAGTACCTCTACGAGCTGTTCCCCTACGGTCCGGCCAAGCAGGCGTGCAAGATTGCCGGTCTGCCGAAGCCGACGGGCTGCGTCTGAGCGGCTTTCCGCGCAAAGGGAAGGCCGGCGCCGTCGCCGGCTGATGATGATCGAGGGGAGAGGCGCACGTGTTGACCGTGGTCTACGCGCTGGTGTCCTACGTCGCTACGCTGGTGTTGGTCGCCGGTGTTGCCTGGCGTATCCGGGAGTATGCCCGGACGCCTGCGCCGCTGAAGATCCCGACGACGCCGGCCCCAACGACGCGTGCCGGAGTCTGGCTGCGCATGGCGAGCGAGGTCGTCGTCTTCCGCAGCCTCTTCCGCGCCAACAAGTGGACCTGGTTGTTCGGCTGGGTGTTCCATGTCGCGCTCGCCGTCGTGGTGCTGCGCCACCTGCGCTATTTCGTCGATCCGGGTTCCGCGCCGGGGCCGCTCTGGAGCCTGATCGTCTTTGTCCAGCCATTTGGCGTCTATGCAGGCTTTGCCATGGTGGTGGCGCTCTTGGGGCTGTGGGGGCGGCGGTTCCTCGTTCCGCGCGTGCGTTACATTTCTGCGCCCTCCGATCATCTGATGCTGGCGCTGATCGTCGCGATCGGGCTTTCCGGCCTCGCCATGAAGTTCATCGCCCACACCGACATCGTTGCGGTGAAGGCGTTCTTTCTCGGCCTTATGCGCTTCGACTGGCAGCCGCTGCCGGCCGACCCGGTGCTCCTCCTCCATCTCGGGCTCGTCGCCCTCCTGATGGTGGTCTTCCCGGTGTCGAAGCTGCTCCACGCACCGGGCGTCTTTTTCAGTCCGACCCGCAATCAGGTCGACAATCCTCGCGAGCGGCGGCATCTCGCGCGCTGGTCGGCGCGGCTTGAAGGGGGAGGCGAGACGTCATGAACGAACGCGTGACACCCGGGGATGCGGCGGAGGCGGCTGCGGCGGCCGATCTCCCCGATCCACTGGAAGTGCCGACGATCTGTCCCGGCGCCATGGCGGCCTCGGTCCCCTATCCGGCCAAGCCCGTCCACAATGAGGCACTGGGCTTCCCCGGTGATCTCGTCGAAGACTGGCACGACCGCGCCATCGACAAAATGGGCGAACTGCTGACGAAGTACCGCTCGTTCCGCGTCTATCTCGATTCCTGCGTCAAATGCGGCGCCTGCACCGACAAGTGCCACTACTTCCTTGGCTCGGGCGACCCCAAGAACATGCCGGTCGCTCGCCAGGATCTCCTGCGCAAGGTCTACCGGCGCTACTTTACGCTGCCGGGCAAATGGTTTCCCAAACTCGTCGGCGCCGTCGATCTTACCGAAGACGTGCTTGACGACTGGTACAGCTATTTCCACCAGTGTTCGCAGTGTCGCCGCTGTTCCGTCTATTGCCCCTACGGCATCGATACGGCGGAGATCTCCATGGCCGCCCGCGAGATCCTCGACACCGTCGGCAAAGGCCAGAAATACTGCAACGAGATCCTCGGCAAGGTACACAAGATCGGCAACAATCTCGGCCTGCCGGAGCCGGCGCTCGCCGCCACGCTGGAGGATCTGGAAGAAGACATCGAGGACGAGACCGGCGTCGCGGTGAAGCTGCCGCTCGACGTCGAGGGCGCCGATATCCTTCTCGTCACCCCGAGCGCGGATTTCTTCGCCGAACCCCATATCGACGGCCTCATCGGCTACGCCAAGGTGTTCCATGAGGCCGGCGTCAACTGGACGATCTCGTCCTACGCCTCGGAAGCCGCCAACTTTGCCATGTTCATCGGCTCCTACGAGCAGATGCGTGAGGTGGCGCTGCGGATCCGCAAGGCGGCGATCGACCTCGGCGTCAAGCGTATCGTCGTTGGCGAATGCGGCCATGCCTGGCGCGTTGCCTATTCCTTCTGGAACACGCTCGCCGGTCCGTTCGATTTTCTCGACCCGGCCTACCCGATCCCGCAGCACATCTGCGAATTCACCTGGGATCTGATCGAGAAAGGCGAACTGACGTTCGACAAGTCGAAGAACGACCACATGGTGCTGACCTATCACGACTCGTGCAATGTCGCGCGCGCCTCGAGAATGGGTGATAAGCCTGGCGGACAGTTCGAGATTCCGCGCGCCATCATCCGCGCCGTCTGCAACAACTACGTAGACATGGCCGCCGACACGATCCGGGATTCGACCTTCTGTTGCGGCGGCGGCGGCGGGCTTCTCACCGACGAGATCATCGATATCCGCGTCAAGGGCGCACAGCCGAGGATGCGGGCGCTGAGGGAAGTGACCGAGGAGCACGGCGTGACCCACATGGCCGCCATCTGTGCCATCTGCAAGACACAGTTCTCCAAGGTCATGCCGCATTACGGCTTCGAACGCGACGCCATCGTTAGCGTCCACCAGCTTGTCTCCAACGCCATCGTACTGACTGGTCAGCGGACCGGTGAAGCCGGTGAAGACGACGAGGACGCAAGCGCTCCAGGAGGCGACGACGCGGACTGATCGCAACATGAAGCGCACGAAATAACCGGCGAAACGGCCGGCCGAAGCAAAAAGAAGAAGACCGATACCGACGAGGAACGAACGAGGGGAGAGGCGGAATGAACGAGCAGCTCGGCACCACCAAGCTGACCTTCCGGCGGTTCGAGGAAGGCGACAATCAGGTCGGCGACCTGCAGGAGAAAATCTTTCAGGCCGATCACTCCTACAAGTGCCCGACCTATGTGCACCGTACTCCGCCATGCCAGGGGGCATGCCCCTCCGGCCACGAGATCCGCGGCTGGCTGGCGATCGCGCGCGGCATGGACAAGCCGCCGGTCGAAGGCATGCCGTGGCAGCAATACGCCTTCGAGCGGATGGCCGAGGCGAACCCCTTCCCCTCGGTGATGGGCCGCGTCTGTCCGGCGCCGTGTGAGGACGGTTGCAACCGCAACGAGGTCGATGACTTCGTCGGCATCAACGCGGTCGAGCAATATGTCGGCGATTACGCGATTGACAACGGGCTGGCATTGAAGGGGCCGGAGGCGGAAACCGGCAAGGCGGTTGCCGTCATCGGCGGCGGGCCGGCCGGCCTGTCGGCAGCTTTCTTCCTGCGCCGTAAGGGCCATGCCGTCACGATCTTCGAGGCGCATGACAGGCTTGGTGGCATGATGCGTTTCGGCATCCCGGGCTACCGCACGCCGCGTGAGATGGTTGACGCGGAAATCCAGCGCATCCTCGACCTCGGCGTCGAGGCCCGTCTCGACACCCGCGTCGGCGAGGACGTGACCGTGGAAGAGCTCGAAGCGCAATATGATGCGATCTTCTGGGCGATCGGCGCGCAGAACGGCCGGCCGCTGCCGGTGCCGGGCGCCGATGCGCCCAATTGCATTACCGGTGTGGAGTTCCTCGAGGCCTTCAATCAGGGCTGGGTCGTCCACACCGCCGAGCGTATTGTCGTCGTCGGTGGTGGCGACACCTCCATCGACGTTGCCTCCGTCGCCCGCCGCCTCGGCCATATCAACGCGGTGGCCAAGAAGGATGCGCCCGATACCGGCGTTCTTGGCTTCACTGCCCATGACGTCGCCGGCACCGTGGCACGCGAGGGCGTGAGGGCTACGCTGACCTCGCTCTTCCCCCTCGACGAGATGACGGCGGCGGCCCGCGAGCGCGAGGATGCGCTGCGCGAGGGCGTCGACATCAAGGGCGGCGTCATGCCGGTCGAGGTGATACTCGGCGAGGATGGCCGCGCCGTCGCGCTGAAGATGTGTGAGTGCGATATGGACGGCATGAAGCCGGTCCCGCGCGAGGGCACCGAATTCGAGATCGAATGCGACATCATTGTCTCCGCCATCGGCCAGATGGGGGATCTCGCTGGCGACCTTGCGGGCCTCGACAACGGCCGCGGCTTCATCGATGCCGATCCGCTGTTCAAGGTGAAGGGCCGGGACAAGCACTTCGCCGGCGGCGACATCCTGCGCCCGCACCTGCTGACGACAGCCATCGGCCAAGGATCGATCGCCGCCGACAGCATCGACCATTTCCTCGCCGGCGTCGCGCTCGACAAGCGACCAAAGGTCGATGTCCACCATTTCAACCTGATGAACGAGCTGCGCGCCCGCCAGCTGGAGCCGGACCCTTACGATCACATGCAGCGTCGCGGCACCTCCGAGGAGCATTTCGCGGTGCACAACTACGAGGATCGCTCCGCCTCGCAAATCATCGCCCATGAGGAGCTCTTCCTCGGTCATTTCAAATACGATCCGCGCGAATTGCGTCAGGAAACGCACATCGACGGCGACGCGGTCGTCGGCAACTTCGAGGAGCGCCTCGCCGGGCTGACCGAAGAGCAGGCGGTTCACGAGGGAAAGCGCTGCATGAGCTGCGGCATGTGCTTTGAGTGCGACAACTGCGTGATCTTCTGCCCGCAGGACGCAGTCTTCCGGGTCAAGAAGGACGAGCGCGCCGTCGGCCGCTACGTCGACACCGACTATGGCAAGTGCATCGGCTGTCACATCTGCAAGGACGTTTGTCCGTCGGGCTATATCCAGATGGGGCTGGGGGAGTAGGCCGGACATGACGCGCGGAACGCATCCTCGGCGAACGGTGGGGAGCGCCATCATGGCGATCCTCATCACCCTTGTCGTCGTGTTCGCCATCAGTGCCCTGATGAGGCTGGCGAACGCCGGCGAGGTTGCGCCGGAGCCCGATATGACGACCGCGCGCTCGCTGAGCGACCACTGCGTGGCCGATACCGGCTTCATGCGCCGCAACCACATGAAAATGCTGATTCATCAGCGTCGCGAAACGGTACACGAAGGGATCCGTACGACCCGCTTCAGCCTCAAGGGGTGCATCGCCTGCCATGCCGTTCCGGGCGACGACGGCAAGCCGGTGACGATCGCGAGCCCGCAGCATTTCTGCCGCACCTGCCACGACTTCGCGGCGGTAAAGGTCGACTGCTTCGAGTGCCATGCCTCCGTGCCTGAAAAGGGCGACTCCGAGGCCCGCGTGTCCGTGTCGCATGGCAACGCAGGCGGCCAGGGGGATGTTGCCGCGCTCGCCGACTATCTGGGGAGGGTGAAGCGATGACGCACGATTGCGGCGAGACCGGTTGCGGCTGTCAGACCAGCACCGGTGTGGCCGGCGGAGCGGATGATGCCGGCGCTGCAACGCGCCGGGCGTTCCTCAAGGGCATCCTCGGCGGCGGCGCGGTGGCAATCGTGCCCGGCGTTACGCTCTATGTGGTCGGTGGCGGTGAGGCGGCGGCGCGCGATCCGGCCGACCCTGCCTCGGCCGCCAGGCGCTGGGGCTTCCTCATCGATACCGGCAAGTGCACCGAGGACTGCACCGCCTGTGTGACCGCGTGCAACAAGGAAAACGGCCTTGCCGCACCGGAGAATCTTGAGACCGATGCACAATGGATCCGCAAGGTCGAGCTGCGCGATCCGGTGACCGGTCACGAGACTTCTCTCCCGGTCATGTGTCAGCACTGTGCAGAGCCGCCCTGTGTCGACGTCTGCCCGACCGGTGCCTCCTTTAAGCGCGCCGATGGCATAGTCCTCGTCGACAAGCACATCTGCATCGGCTGCCGCTATTGCATGATGGCCTGCCCCTACAAGGCACGCTCCTTCATCCACGAGCCGCTCACCGGCCAGAAGCCGGACGTGCCGCGCGGCAAGGGCACGGTGGAATCCTGCACCATGTGTGTCCACCGCGTCGATCGCGGCGACGAGCCGGCCTGTGTCGCGGCCTGTCGCACCGAAGGCCACGGCGCCATGCTCTTCGGCGACCTGAACGACCCGGAGAGTGCGATTTCCCGGCGCCTCGCGGACTATCCCTCCTCGACGATCCGGGGCGATCTCGGCACCGGGCCGGGCGTCCACTACGAGAACCTGTGAGGAGATGCCGATGGCCCGGATCATCTATCGCGAACTGAAGCAGCCGCAGCCGCTCTTCTTCTGGCTCATTGCCCTCCACGTTTTCGTCGTTGGCGCGCTCGGCCTCGGCGCCTTCTGGGTGATGGAGCACGAAGGTCATATCGTCACCGGCATGACGAACCAGGTGGTGTGGGGGACGCCGCATGTCTTCGCCGTCTTCCTCATCGTCGCGGCGTCCGGCGCGCTCAACGTCGCCTCCATCTCCTCGGTCTTCGACAAGGCATCCTACAGGCCGTTCGCGCGGCTTTCCGGCATTCTCGCGATCTCGCTCCTCCTCGGCGGGCTCTTCGTCCTTGTCCTCGACCTCGGTCGGCCCGAGCGGCTGACGGTCGCCATGACGACCTACAATTTCACCTCGATCTTCGCCTGGAACATCTATCTCTATACCGGCTTCATGGTGGTCGTTGCTGCCTACCTGTGGACGATGATGGATCGCGCCGGCGGTCGCTTCTACAAACCCGCCGCCTATGTCGCCTTTGTCTGGCGCCTGGCGCTGACCACCGGTACCGGCTCGATCTTCGGCTTCCTCGTCGCCCGCGAGGCCTATGACGCGGCGCTCTACGCTCCGCTCTTCATCGCCGCCTCTTTTGCCTACGGTCTCGCCTTCGCCGTCCTCGTCCTCTTGACGGTCGGACATGCGCTGAGGGGCGAACTGATGTCGGCCGAAGTGATTGCGAAGTTCCGGAGCCTGCTGATCATCTTCGTCCTCGCCGTCCTCTATTTCACCATCGTCCTTCACCTGACGAACCTCTACGCCGCCGAGCATCAGGGCGTGGAGCGCTTCCTTTTGGCCGGCGGAAACGTCTACAGCGCCGTGTTCTGGATTGGCCAGATCGGTTTCGGTTCGGCCTTGCCCCTGATCATCCTGGCGAGCCGTTCGCTCGGTGTGTCGCGTTGCGGCCTGTCGATCTCCGCCGTGCTGATCCTCGCCGGCGGGCTCTGCCAGATGTACGTCATCATCATCGGCGGTCAGGCCTGGCCGCTGACCCTCTTTCCCGGGATGGAGGTGTCGAGCAGCTTTGGCGATGGCGCCATCGCCCGCTACGTGCCCTCGCTTCCCGAAGTGCTGCTGGGCGTCAGCGGTATTTCGCTCGCCATGCTGATCACCGCCCTTGCCATGCTGGCGCTGCGCATCCTGCCGCAGGATGCTGCCGGCGGCGGCACGACGGCCTGATCGTCACGCCATTCCCGCTGCGGCGGGGCGTAGGAAAGGAATGGTCCGGCCGGCGCCATAGGGGCAGTCGGACCGGAAAAGGAGACAAGACGATGAATCCCGAACCGCATCCCTTTGCGCGTTTCGTCGCCATCCTCGGAAGGGGTAAGAGCCTCACCCGTTCGCTGACCGTCGATGAAGCGGAGGAGGCCATGGGCATGATCCTGCGGGGTGAAGTCCGGCCGGAACAGCTCGGCGCCTTTCTCATGCTCCTGCGCGTCAAGGAGGAGAGCCCGGCCGAGATCGCCGGTTTCGTGCGCGCCGTGCGCGGCGAGATCAGACTGCCGGCGAACGCTCCCGCCGTCGATCTCGACTGGTCGTCCTACGCCGGAAAGCGGCGGCAACTGCCGTGGTACCTGCTCGCCGCGCTGCTTCTTTCGCGCAACGGCATGCGCGTCTTCATGCATGGAACGGAGGGCCACACTCCCGGCCGCATCTACACCCGCGAGGCGCTGCAGGAGATCGGTCTTCCCGTCGCCGGCTCCTACGACGAGGCGGCGGCCCATCTGCTCCATGCCAATTTCGCCTATATGCCGCTGGAGGTGATGTCGCCGGTCTTGAAGACGCTGATCGAGCTCAGGCCTGTCTTCGGTCTGCGCTCGCCGGTTCACACGCTCGCCCGCATGGTAAACCCGTTCCGCGCGACCGCCACCATCCAGGGCATCTTCCATCCCGGATACATGGCGATCCACCAGGGCGCGGCGGTGCTCCTCGGCGAGACCGACATGGCCGTTTTCCGGGGCGATGGCGGCGAGGTGGAGCGACGGCCGAACAAGCCGGCCGAGGTCCGCACGGTCCATGACGGCGTGGCCGCGACCGAGACCTGGCCGCCGCTTCTCCCCGAACCCCGCCAGGGTCCGGACGAGGAGATGGACATCGCCCGGCTTCCGGCGCTGTGGCGCGGCGACTTCGCTGACGACTATGCTGAGGCCGCTGTCATTGGCACGGTGGCGATTGCCCTCCGCCTGATGCGCCGGGCCGGCGATTGCGACGCGGCGCAGCGGATGGCCGAGGATCTCTGGCGGAACCGCGACCGGGCGAACTTTCCCGCGGTCGCTTGACGGGGGCAGCAGGGCGACTGGGTAGCTGGGACGACGGGGCAAGGGAGGCAGACGTGGCGCATATTCTCATTTCGGCAGCTCACAAGTCGTCGGGCAAGACCGCGTTTGCCTGCGGCCTTGCCGCCGCGCTTGTGCGCCGCGGCCGTGCCGTCCAACCCTTCAAGAAGGGACCGGACTACATCGATCCCATGTGGCATCGCCATGCAGCGGGCCGCCCTTCCTTCAATCTCGATTTCAACACCCAGGACGGCGACGAGATCCGGGCTACCTTCGCGCGCGCCATGGCAGCGGCCGACATCGGACTCATCGAAGGCAACAAGGGGCTCTATGACGGCCTTGCCGTCGACGGCAGCGATTGTAACGCCGCGCTCGCCAAGCTCCTCGCCGCGCCGGTCCTTCTGGTCCTCGACGCCGCGGGTCTGACGCGCGGTGTCGCCCCGCTCGTCGTCGGTTATTGCGCCTTCGATCCCGACGTGACGATCGCCGGGATCGTGCTCAACAATCTCGCGTCCGCCCGCCAGGAGGCGAAGATGCGTGCCGCCCTTGAACGCTACACCGATGTGCCCGTCGTCGGCGCCGTCGGCCGCGCCGACGACATGCTGCTGGTCGAGCGTCACCTGGGGCTGGTGACGCCCGACGACGCCGGTTTGCCGGCCGAACGCATCGACGCAATGGCGACGCGCGTCGAGGCGGAGGTGGACGTCGACGCTGTCGAAGCGATCGCCGCCACCGCGCCCGCGCCGGAGGAGCCCGATACCTGTCAGGTCGTCGCATCGTCGCCGAGGACGGATCTGCGGATCGCGGTCGCTCGCGACGCCGCTTTCGGGTTCTACTATGCCGACGACCTCGACCGCATGCGGGCGCTCGGCGCCGAGCCGGTCTTCTTCGATACGTTTGCCGACGGCCGCCTGCCGAAGGCCGATGCACTTTTCATCGGCGGCGGCTTTCCCGAAACGCATATGCCGGCGCTGGAGTCCAATGGCGCGCTTCGGGCCGAGATCCGCGCCGCGATCGCCGCCGGTCTGCCGACCTATGCAGAGTGCGGCGGCATGATGTATCTTTCCCGGGCGATCCACTGGCACGGCCAGCGTCACACGATGGTCGGCGCGCTTCCCGCCGACGCCCGCCTTAACCTGGAACCGCAGGGGCGCGGCCTTGTGCGCCTTGCCGTCACCGACGAGGCGCCCTGGTCGCCGGCGGCTGACGGCGAAACCCATGTCGCCGCACACGAATTTCACCACGCCAGCCTCGAGGCGATCGACCCCGCCTGCCGCTATGCCTATCGGGTGGAGCGCGGAACGGGTATTGGCGACGCCCGCGATGGCCTCGTGGTGGAAAACTGCCTTGCCTCCTTCAGTCATTTGCGCCACGCCCGGCGAAGTCCCTGGGTCGACCGCTTCGTCGCCTATGTGCGTGCGAAGCGGAAGATCGGGCGCGCGGATGCGAAACGGGCGCTGGCCATTGCCGAAGGGTGAGGGCGATGACGGTGACTGACCGGCTTTCCGACACCCGCGAGATCTCCCGTGCAGCATATGCCCAAGGGCATGTCCAAGGGCCGTTCGACCTCGCCGACGAGCGCGCCTATCGCCTGTGGCGGGCCGAGAAGCTCGATCGGCATCCGCGCCGCGCCGAAGACCTCGTCGTCGAGGTCGGTGACGTCGGTTGCCTGACGGACGCGGAGGCCGATGCTCTCTTCGATCGCTGTCGCCGGGCCAACATGGCGATCTATCGCTGCCGCAGCGCCTGTGCCGATCAGATCGCCGTCCGCGTTCGGCTCAATGCGCTCGCCGATCGTTTCGGCCTCCGGCTCCGCGAGGATCATCGCTCCGCTGAGGAAGACGGGCTCGTCGCGCTAGAGGTCGCGTCGCAAGGCGGACGTGCCGGCTTCATCCCCTATACGACGCGGGCGCTCAACTGGCACACCGACGGCTATTACAATCCGCCCGCCGCTGCGATCCGTGCCATGGTGCTCCACTGCGTGCGCCCGGCGGCCGAGGGCGGCATCAACGGCCTCCTCGATCCCGAGATCGCCTATATCCGCCTGCGCGACCGCGATCCGCGCCTCGTTGCCGCCCTGATGGCGCCGGATGCGATGACGATCCCGGCGTTCCGCGAGGCCGATGGCCGCCTGCGTGCCGCCTCGGTCGGGCCGGTCTTTTCCGTCGATCCGGCAAGCGGCGCCCTTGCCATGCGCTACACTGCCCGCACTCGCAGCATCGCCTGGCGTGACAATCCGGCGACGGCGGCGGCGCGGGCCGCGCTCACCGCGATCCTCGCCAGCGAAGAGCCGTTCCTCATCCGACACCGCTTCGGGCCGGGCGAGGGGCTCTTGTGCAACAACGTACTCCACGACCGCAGCGCCTTCCGCGACCGGGAGACGCCGGGTGAGGGGAGGCTTTACTTCCGTGCGCGATACGTTACCCGCATCGCCGGGACGTGACGGACGGCGCCGCGCCATCGCCGGCCGCAGAAAAGGGGAACCGCCATGGCCAATCTCAGCGATCTGATTATCGCCCATCCCGAGGTCACCAATTTCGACGACCTCGTCCAGCTCGTCATCGCCGCGGCAAAAAGCGGCGAACGCTTCCTTCACTTCGACGTCAAACCGGATTATCGCGATACGCCGAGGAACTGGGAACTGAAACTCGAATCGGCCTTCTACTGGGGAGACAAGGTATCGCCATGACCGAAAGCCTGGAACGGATCGACCGTTTTGCCGCGCCCTACAAGCAGGAAATCACGCTGTCGAAGGCGCTCTACGACAGCGGCATGGAACTGATGCGCGTAACGATCCGCGAAGGGCACAGGATCACAACTTTCGACATCGATGCCGAAACCGCTCTGCGCTTTGCGGCCGGCCTGTCGGGCTGGGCACGCCAGGAGCCGGCCGGCGGTCCAGACGTCGACGCTGCGGGCGGTCCCGACGCGGGCGGAGCAGACGGCTGAAGCGCTTTCCAATGAGCTGACCGGCTCCCGGGATGAGAAAGCACGCGAGAACAATGAGATAAACCATGTTGCCCGTCCCGTCTGGAAAGCAACATACCGTCTTCATTCCCTCGGCCTTGGAGTTAAGACCATGGATCAACTACCGATCTTTCTCGATATTCGCGGCCGTCGCGTTATCGTCGCGGGCGGAGGGACAGCGGCCGCGCGCAAGGCGGAAGCGGCGCTGCGGGCCGGCGCCGAGGTCACGGTCTTTGCAGCCGCGCTTGGTGACGATTTCCGCGAGATTGCCGAGTGGCCGGGCTTTCGCCATGAGACGCGGGCCGTGAACGGCACCGATTTCGCCGGTGCCGCGCTCGCCTACGGCGCCCAGGAAGATGCCGAGACCGATGCTGCGACGGCGCGGATGGCGCGCGCCGCCGGTGTCCTCGTCAACGTCGTCGATAGACCCGAGCATTGCGATTTCACCACGCCCGCGATCCTTGACCGCGATCCGCTCGTCATTGCGATTTCCTCCAGCGGCGCCTCGCCGATCCTCGCCCGCATCATCAAGGCGCGGCTGGAGACGATGATCCCCGCCGCCTATGGCCGGCTCGCCCGCTTCGTTGGCGATCTGCGCCAGACCGTCGCCGACGTGCTCAGCGAAGGGCGCCAGCGCCGCCGCTTCTGGGAGCGTGTCATCAACGGGCCGATCGCCGACATGGCGCTGTCGGGGCGCGACGAGGCCGCGCGCCGGGAATTCGACAAGGTGCTGGCGCTTGCGGCAGGCGATACCGCGCCCGACACCATGGGCGAGGTTTACCTTGTCGGCGCCGGGCCGGGCGATCCCGACCTCCTGACCTTCCGTGCGCTCCGCCTTATCCAGCGCGCCGATGTGGTGCTCTATGACCGGCTTCTCGACGACAGCCTCCTGACGCTGGTGCGGCGCGATGCCGAACGCATCTATGTCGGCAAGAAGGAGAAAGACCACACCATGCCGCAGGAGGACATCAGCAGCCTGATGGCGCGGCTCGCGGAGGAGGGCAAGCGTGTCCTGCGCCTGAAGGGTGGCGATCCGTTCATCTTCGGGCGCGGCGGCGAGGAGATCGAGGTGCTGGCCGCGCGCGGTATCCCGTTCCAGGTCGTGCCGGGGATCACCGCAGCCTCCGGTTGCGCCTCCTATGCCGGCATTCCGCTCACCCATCGCGACCATGCCCAGGCCTGCATCTTCGTCACTGGGCACGGCAAGAACGGCCGTCTCGACCTCGACTGGAAGACGCTCCTGCAGCCGAACCAGACCGTCGTTGTCTACATGGGCCTGTCGATGCTGGCCGAGCTGACGGCGGCCTTCGTTGAGCGCGGCGCCGACCCTGCGCTCCCCGTCGCCGTCATCGAGAACGGCACAAAGCGCAGCCAGCGCGTCGTCACCGGCGCGCTCGTCGATGTCGCCGCCAACGTCGCCGAGGCGGGTGTGAAAAGCCCGGCGCTTGTCGTCATCGGGACGGTGGTGTCCTTGCGCGAAAAGCTGAACTGGTACGAGCCCGGCTCCGCCGCCTCCGACGCCGGCGAGTGCATGGGCGGCATGCGGCTCGACCCGCTCGAGGCCGCCGAATTCGACTTCACCTGAGAGAGGAAAGGCCGGATCGATCGGATCCGGCCCTGATCGGCGGCCCTGATCGGCGGCCTGTTGCGAATGCCGTCCGGGATGCCTGCCCGCCAGATGCTGGGGTCACCCCATCTGGCCGCGGCTCAGGGCTAGGTCACCTAGCCCTGCAACGCCTGGCCCTGAAAATCTGAGCCGGTATATCTGGACCCGGTATATTTGAACGCTGTTTCAGCACTCGTCATCACCCGCCTATTTGTAGGCGGGATCCTCGATCATCGGCTTTGGCGGGTTGAAGACATACTTCCAGCCGACCGTCACCTCGAACTGATGCATGGCGATCTCGACATTGTGGGCTGGATTGCCGAAGCCGGGCAGCTCCGCCCCCGTAACCGAGGATTTCGGCACATAGGCGGCGGCGAGTTCCAGCGAGTTGTTCTCGTCAAGGTCGTATTCGAGGCCGGCGGTGATGTGATGCTGCACCACGCCCGGCGCAAGGATGTTGAACATCACGTCATTGGAGCCGATCGGGTTGGTGTTGTAGGAGTAGCCGGCGCGCAGCGTCAGGTCATCGCGCGCGTCCCATTCCAGGCCAACCTTGAAGACGTCGACATCGTCCCAGCCGAAGCCGGCGCCGCTCTTGCCTCCGAGACATGTCGGCGAGCCGGGCGCGCAGGTGAGGAGCCGCCTCGAGGGATTGGCGATCGAATCGATTGAGCCGTAGAAGATGTGCTTGTAGTCGAGCATCACCCGCAGCGTTCGACTGATATCGAACGCGACGCCCGCCGTCACGCTTGCCGGAATATCGAAGCTGCCGCCGTCGGCGAAGAGGCCGGAATATTCGTCGAATTTCGTCATCCACATCGGCGTCTGGCCGGCAAGGCCGAGCCGCACCCGGTCGGAAAGGTCGATCTGGACACCGGCCCGGACGCCGCCGCCGTAGGAATAGCTGTAGCCATTCGCGGTCAGGTTCGTCGGGCTCGTTGAGGCCGCGCCGAAGGCGGCGAGTCCATCGGCCTTGAATCGCTGGATGGCCAGCATCGGCGTGACGCCGAAGGAGAAGCTCTCGTTGATGCGGCGCGCATAGGTCGCCCCGATCATCATCTGGACGAGGTCAACGCCGGCTTTCCCCATGCAGTATACGCCGATGCCGCGCGTGCCGGCCGGGCAGGGACCGTTGGCGAGATTGCGCGTCATCGTCGGCCAGGAGGTGTTCATGCCGCCGTTGCCGATCACCATCAGGCCGAGGCTCGAGGATTCGTCGAGTTGATAGGCGAAGGCGAAGTTCGGAATGCCGTGCCAGTTGGCGTTGCTGTCGTGGTTGCCAAGCGGGGTGAAGCCGTAGGATCCGGGTGCGGCGAGTGCCGAAGACCCGGTGAACTCGCGCCGCGGACTGAACAGCGTGAAGGCGGCGTTGATCTGGGTAGGAATGCCGGCAAGGCCCGCCGGGTTGGTGGCCGGTGCCGTTGCATCGCGCGAATCCGCCACGCCGGCCCCGGCAAGCCCCTTCGAACGGGCGCCGTAGCCATATTGAAAATAGCCCTCTGTTGCCCCGGCAGGCAGCGCCGAGAGACAAAAAACGGCCGCGGCGACGGCCGGCAGGACAGATGCCGTGATAATGCGTGATGACATAAGCGCTCCCCCCAAGAGCTTGTGGCATGGCTCCGGATCGAGGCGCTTGATTGTGGATGCAGCCGCTGCCCTGGAAGGGGTGCCCTTGCGTTTCCCGTCGGGTCGACCCGGGATCTCACGTCCCTGGTGCCGGCCCCGCGCCGTTTTCCGACCGGTCCCTTGCCGTTACCGGTTCCCTCAACCGGAAGATGCTAGCACGCACCCCTCCGGGCGACTGATACATATCGGCAACACAATATATTTTATTCGAATGTATCTATGTGTATGCCGACAATCCTGCATCAGCCGGTGTGTTTGATCACGAAGCGATAGGTGTCGCCGTCCTGGCCCGTTTCCACCAGTTCGTTTCCCGTCGTCCGGCAGAAGGCGTCGAAATCGGCAACCGAGCCCGGATCGGTCGACAGCACCTCCAGCGTGCCGCCGGCGGGCACGCCCTTGATTGCCTTCTTCGCCTTCAGGATCGGCAGCGGGCAGTTCAGTCCTTTCGCATCGAGAGTCGCGTCGGCCATATGTGGGTCTCCCTGGCTGGTCATCTGTCTGTCGTGGGTAGAGGGCGCCCGCAGGCGCCTGGAAACGATATCCGTTCCGGGCCCGGTCGGTTTTCCGGGAACCGGCGCGTCGATCAGATGAAGAGATTGATATCGGACCGGAGCGCCATGTCCATGTAGGTCGCCGCGCCGCCGAGCTCGACATCGTCGATGAGATCGTCGGTGGAATATTCGAAGAGGTCCAGCGTCATCTGGCAGGCGACCATTTTGACTTCCGCCTCGACGGCGAGCTCACGCAGTTCCTCGATCGAGGCGACGCCCTTCTTCTTGGTCAGGTTCTTCATCATCGTGGAGGCCATGGACGTCACCCCGGGCAGCGCCGCGACGATGTTCGGCATGGCGATATGGCCACCCATCATCGGCATTTCCATCGCTGGATTGCCGAGCGGGCTAACCTTGAGGTTGAGATCCTTTTTGAGGAGCCCGAGGCCGTAGAAGGTGAAGAACATCGACACCTCGACGCCCATCGCCGCGGCTGTCGTGCCAAGAATGAACGGCGGATAGGCCCAGTCGAGCGTCCCCTTGGTGACGATGATGGACATGCGCTTGGCGTTTTCGGCATCCGCCATCGATTCCTCCCCCCGGGGCTTTTCCCCGTCCCTGGTTCCAGGTTCCGGTTCGCATCCCGGCATCGAACCCTTGCATGGAATTCCCGCACCGGATCCGGACCTCGGATCTTCGCTGTGAAACGACATGCTGGTTAAATCGATGCGCCGGGTTTCCGGTTCCCCCCTGGCCGCCGGTTTCAAGAACGGCGGCCTTTTTGTAGTTTTCTCTACTATTAGCAAATATGAATACGTTTATGTCAAGCGCTTCGTCCCCGCGTTTCAGGCATCCGAGCGCCCCGGCATCGTAATCGGAGCGGACTTTTTTCACGGTCGATGGCCAATACGTATGATGACGCGGGTTTTTGCTGCGATGCAAGAGCGTGTTGGCGCCGGATGGCGCGGCAGGAAAAACCTTGCCTGCAGGACGGCGAAGGGGCGTCGTCACGGCATTTTTGCGGCAAAGGAGGCCGGTCCACATGCTGGAAAAATGGTGCGCCGCAAGGGATATCGGTGGATGCAGCGCGGGCGTCGGGTGAGCATGGAGCCAGGCGTGGCGCACGAATGCGCAACGATGCGTGTTGACAGGGTCGGAGAGACCGATTAAATCCGCCGGAACCGGTACGCGGACCTCGCGTTGCCGGCCCGGTCGGCGTTCCGCGCCGGCCGAAAGGCAGGCATCGGCTTGACGGTCGGTGCGGGCCGCGACGACGGGGAGATCGACGCCCGCCACCTTGAAGGATCGCCAGCCGATCCCGGCGCGCTTCGGCCAAGACCCCCGCACTATCGGGCCCGATTCTGGGGCGGAGTAGCTCAGTTGGTTAGAGCAGCGGAATCATAATCCGCGTGTCGGGGGTTCAAGTCCCTCCTCCGCTACCAAATTTCCCTCGAAAATTTAATTATTTATATCTCGCGCGCTACGAGTGCGTCTTCGCGTGGAACGCCCGGGGTTGCATTCTGGGTTTCACGGGCGTGGACTTGAATGCGATGGGATGGGGCGAGACGCATTGTCTTTGCCCCGAGACTCTGGCTGTATTGTCCAAAACACCGTGTGCATTTCTCGTGGTTCAAGCACGAGCAGTTTCGCATAATGCATCTCTTGATCTAGTCTTCAGGACTGAACAAAAGATCAGAGTAATATTGGGGTTTATTTTTTGGCAACGCTATCCCCAAACATAGAAAACCGAGTTCGTAAATTGCCTAAGCCATCCACTGCGGCTCAAGGGTTGCTCCCCCTTTTTGAGGCCGTAAGCAACGCTCTATTTGCAATTGACGACAGGGTTGAGGCCGAAGGAGAAATTCGCGGGAAGGTCGAGGTCTCGGTTAGTGACTTGTCCGACATGGACAGCATTCAAATCATAGTCAAAGATAACGGCATCGGGCTTGATGAAAGTCGATTTGAGGCATTTTGTGAAGTTGATACAGACTTCAAGAGCGAAAAAGGTGGCAAAGGCGTAGGCCGCTTGTATTGGCTTGATGCGTTTTCGTCAGCTTTCGTGGTTAGTCGCTACAAAGATGTGGACGGGCTAAAGACGCGAGCCTTCAGTTTTGAGCTCAAGAACAGTGAACAGGTTCAAAATGTCTTGCCTGCGGACATCGATGTCTCTCTTGATGGTTTGGGAACCGTTGTCAAGTTCAGTGGATTGCGGGCAGAGAGCTACAGGAAGCAGTTCCCAAAGAGAAGAGATACATTCCTACGCTACTTCAGTGCCCATTTTATTTCGGATTTTCTAGTTGGGAATGGGCCTGAGGTGTTGGTCGATTTAGATGGCGACTTAACACAATACCCCAAGGCGGTATCTGAATTGGTGGTGGGGAATGCGTTTAAAGGATCCACAGAAGAACACGAGGAGTTCGGCGTTCTACAAATTGTTGGATATACCTGCAAAGCCGAGGCCAGCACGGGTTTAGATGGCACGCACCAGCTGCATTTGTTGGCCCACGGCAGGACAGTTGAGCCCAGAAAAATCGATAAACTCCTCGGTGTTCTTAGAATTAGCAGAAATGGAGATGATGATCTCGCATTTCATGGGTGTGTGTCGGGACCGTATCTTGATCAGCATGTTAATGAAGGACGAACTGCATTTAATCTTAAAGAGCGAAAGCTAGAGGAACTTTGTCGCTTTTGCTCTGACTACGTAAAGACGCATTTCATAGCAGAGCAAATTGAGGAGTTTGAGGCTGCGCGCCGTGAGGACTATCGCGATTTTGTTCAGCGCTATCCAATTTACGGATTTGCTGATGACGATACACAGCTCGATCGTGTGCCTTTTGCTGCCAGAAGTCCTGAAGAATTCGCCACTGGATTGGTGAAATACCAAATTCGACGAGATGAGAAGCGTCAAGCAGACCTTGAATGCGCGATCAAGCAGCTCGATGGAGAAGATAGCGTTACTGAGAGTTTTGCTGAAACTTTGGCTAACGCAACGCGTGAAATGCAGGCCTCTGAACGTCTTGCTCTTTCGCAACATGTTGTCCGTCGCAAATTGGTCCTTGAGCTGCTTGAAAAGCTCATCTTGAGAATTCGTGCGAGGGGAGACAAGGAGGACGACTTCCATCTTGAGAGTACACTTCACTCTTTCATTGTCCCGATGCGAGTTAACGGCGAGGACCCGTCTCACATTGAGTCTACTGCGCACGATCTTTGGATTGTTGACGAAAGACTCGCGTTCACCCGTTCTTTTTCATCTGACCAACGGTTGGCGCAGGCGCTGAAAAGCTCAGAAAGCGATGCACGACCAGATCTATTTGTATGGAACCTTGCGCACGGATTGGGGGTGGTTGATCCAGGCGACGAGGACGCCGAAGTTGACGTATCGGAGCCCCTCAGGAAAGTAATGATCGTCGAGTTCAAACGACCAGGGCGCAAATTGTATTCTAAGGTCGAGGATCAGATTGAACAGCAAATTACCAAGTATCTTCGGCAATTAAAGGGCGGTGAGATCGAAGCGTTCAATCGTAACAAAGTGCGCATAGCAAATGACTGCCTTTTTTACATCTATGTGGTTGCAGACATTGTGGGTGATCTTGAGGATCAACTGGGTGGCTGGACTACCACAGCCAATGGTGAAGGGCGCGTGCGCAGCCTCGATAATGAGTTTAAGGGAAGCACAATCGAGGTCATTCAGTGGCAGGATTTGGTAAACGATGCATGGATGCGAAATGAAGCGACCATTCGAGCGGCCGGTCTGACTCGTTCGAAACTTCTTCGAAAATGAAACGGCCGACCGAATTTTCGGGAAACGGGCGATGCATTTTTTTGTGGCAAGACGAACGTGCCATTTCGAAGCGTCGAGCATATTGTGCCGGAGTCCATGGGGAACATTTCTGGACGGCACACGCTTCCCAAAGGGGTGGTCTGTGATCCGTGTAACAACTACTTTGCGTCCAGTGTGGAAGGCCCTATTCTAAACCACATATCCATCCAAAACCTCCGAGCTAGGTACCAAATTCCTACCAAGCGCGGCAAAATGCCATTTGTTAGGGGGCGCATACAATACCGATATCGAAGTCGGAATGCGCCTGAACAAGAAGTCAAATCGCCTTGAGTTCTTTGCGGTCAAGGAAAGCCAAATTGCGGAATATGAACGGCTGAAGCGCCTTGACGCGATGCTTATCCGGCAAAACGTGTTGGTCTTCCCGATGGAAGTCAGGCCTCCTGAAAAGGAAATGTCTAGGTTTCTGGCCAAGATGGCATTTGAGGCCTTATTTGAAAGGTTCTCTATGTCCGTTGGTGATGGAGAGGCCTATGATATCCTTTCCACTGAACACTATGATAGAATTCGCAAATGGGCTCGGTACGGGCATAATTTTGATGAGTGGCCGTACCACTATCGGGCATACTTTCCCGAAGAAACGCTCATGGAGCATCCAGAAACGAAAAAGTGGGTGCAATTTGGCTTTGGCTGCGATTTGCTGCTCACTGACGTGCCGGAAACGTACTTTTGACGTGCCTCCCGCTTTTCAGACCGTTTTGAGCTGGAATTTTCCACTTATGATCCCGAAGACGGGAGAAGGAGAATTCCATGAAGAGGTCGAAGTTCTCAGAAGCGCAGATTGCGTTCATCCTGCGCCAGGCGGATGAAGGAACACCGGTTGCCGAGGTCTGCCGCAAGGCAGGTATCAGCGATGCAACGTTCTACAACTGGCGCAAGCGCTACGGCGGATTGACGCCGTCCGAAGTCAAGCGCATGCGCCAGCTGGAGGATGAGAACAATCGGCTGAAGAAGATCGTTGCCGATCTGACGCTCGACAAGGCCATGTTGCAGGACGTGCTGTCAAAAAAGCTCTGAAGCCTGCTCGCCGCCGGCGACTTGTCGATGAGGTCCGCGGGGATCGGAAGGTGTCGATCAGACGCGCCTGCTTCTGTCTGCGGATCGACACATCACTCTATCACTACAAGTCGAAGCGCGGCGACCAGGCTGCTTTGAAGGCCAGGATCAAGGAGATCGCGGCGACGCGCGTGCGCTATGGCTACAGGCGGGTTCATGTCCTGCTGCGACGCGAGGGCTGGAACGTCAATGCCAAACGAATCTATCGCCTTTACAAAGAGATGGGGCTTCAGCTCAGAAACAAGACACCGAAGCGGCGGGTGAAGGCGAAGCTGCGTGAGGACAGAACCGAGGCGAGGCATTCCAACGATGTGTGGGCGATGGACTTCGTTCATGACCAGCTAGCGACCGGTCGCAAGATCCGCGTGCTGACCGTCATCGATACCTTCTCGCGGTTCTCGCCCGTGGTCGATCCGCGGTTCAGCTACCGAGGAGAAGACGTCGTGGCAACGCTTGAGCGGGCCTGCCGATCCGTCGGCTATCCGAAGACGATCCGGGTCGATCAGGGCAGCGAGTTTATCTCCCGTGATCTCGATCTGTGGGCCTACCAACGCGGTGTGGAACTGGACTTCTCCCGGCCAGGAAAGCCCACCGACAACGCGTTCATCGAGTCCTTCAACGGCAAGTTCCGGAGCGAATGCCTCAATGCCCACTGGTTCCTGACGTTTGACGACGCGCGCTCGAAAATGGAGGAATGGCGTAAGGACTACAACACTGTCCGGCCCCACAGCGCGATCGGCAACAAACCGCCGATATCGCTCATGAAAGGCTCATCGGCGGCTTCGGCCCCCTGAGCCATACACCCCGAAAATCCCGGCTCGGGGCGGTCCAAAGTCGGGGAGCACGTCAACACCCCGAAAATCCCGGCGCGCGGCGGTCCAAAGACGGGGAGCACGTCACTTTGTGTTTTCATTCCACCGACATTGCGGACAATTAGGGGAGCAGGTCAAAACGGCCAAGGACGTTCCAAAAAGGTCAATCCATGTGGAAGCTTACACTTTTGTCTGTTTTGCCCGGCGTACCTTTCGGAATCGTTCGATTGCCGCACATAAATGTGAGGTTACGGCCGAACGGGCCCAGTCAGCGTTCCGGGAGCGAAGTGCGTTCACAATCTCAGTGTGTTGACGGATGCTTTCATAAGCGTCTTCGTCAGAATATATAAAAAAACCGCCACTTACGCGCGGATATTCGAGGAGATTGGTACCAAACATCCTGAGTCTAGCGCTGCCACAGGCATCATACAACGCAGTATGGAAGTCCAAATTCGCCGATTGAATTTCATCGCGGTAAGATTTTGGTTTGCGATCAACCGCCTCAGAAATACGGGCGTTTAGCGCATCCATCCAGTCCAGCTGCTCGTAGGTGATGTTGCGCGTGGCCCAAGCCGCAGCTTGGCCTTCCGCCAGCACGCGCAGCTCGAAGATTTCCTCGGTATCGTTGTCCCGCCACTCGCTGACAATCGCTCCCCGGTTCGGCGCGGCCTCAAGCAGTCCCTCAGCGACAAGCCGCTGAATAGCAGCTCGCACCGGAGTCCGGCTGATGCCAAATTCCGATGCGACATGTTCTTCCCTGAGTTTGGATCCAGGATCGTAGTGTCCGGCGATCAACCGCCGACGCAACTCCGTGTGCAACTCGTCGCTGACACTCATCCGGAAACCTCTCCTCTGTCTCTCCTTCGGCGGCTCCTAAGTCCGTCCGCCACGGAATTTATCGTCGGGAGTCACGGCGACGCAAGCGCGGCCTTGTTGCACAAATCGGCTGAAGGCCGGAACGGGAGCTGTCAGCGCTGACAAGCGTACGGACATCGCATCCCTCAAGGCCTTCTTCATGAGCTCTTCTGGTTCGCTTTTCGGGCGCTGTCCCTATCAAATTTGCCAGGGAGTACGTTCCAGATACAATTTTTCAGCTAACTCGTCCACGAACCTGTCCCACGATCATAAAATTCCATATATATGATTGTTATCATTATATTTTTAATTTATCCAAGGGCCATTGGGTATATGTTGTGTTTTTTTATTGTGTTTTTGTTTTTTATTTGTATTCTGCGGCGGCAAGAAGAAAGGAAGGAGGCAGAACCGTGAGCATTCAAGCACCCGCACATCACATCATTCTGATTGGCTACGGAGAAGTCGGCCAGGCGTTCGGAGCGCAGATCGAGAGCACCGGGATCAAGCCGCTCTATGTCGATCCGTTGGCTCACGGCGCGCATGGATCCACCGAGGTGCTGGCGGCGCTGCCCCCGTCGATTCCTTCGGGAGCCTTGGTGTTAGGGGCGATCCCATCAGCCGCGGCCTTCGCAGTAGCGGAGGAATTGTCTTCACGAGGGGATCGAGTCCTCTACGTGGACCTATCCTCGTCAACGCAGGGATTAATGCGCGATTGTGCGGCCCTCTTTGATGGAAGCCAGTCGGATTTCGTCGACGGCGCGATTATGGGGTCAGTCGACTTGGTTGGATCCGACGCGCCAGTTCTGCTATCGGGTCCGGCATCAGATCGTGCATGCGCCTCCATGTGCGAGCTGGGGTTCTCCGCCAAGGCGCTACCGTCGTCGCGGGCGGGAGATGCGTGTGGCGTTAAGCTACTCCGCACCCTAATAACCAAGGGCATCGAGGCACTTGCAATCGAATGCTACGCGGTCGCTCAGGGCATGGGCCTTGAAAACGAACTACGGGTCAATCTGTCTGATATTGGAGCACGCCCGTTTCCGAACCTCCTTGATGCCATGGTGCGCACACACATGATCCACGCGCCGCGCCGCCAGCATGAAGTCGAGGCGGCGATCGGTCAGGCACGATCGCAAGGCTTGAATACACCGGTAACCGATGCGGTGCTTGCTGCCTACCAGATGACCGCCCAGCGCATCAGTAGCGAGCATCCCGCCCGCCCCAGCAATGTTGCTGACGCCGTCACATGGCTGAGCGAGGGGATGAAATGAACAGGCGTCCGATTGCTCACCTCCTGGAGCACATCCACCCGGCAGCACTCGATCTCCTTGGACATGTCGCCCACAAAGCAGGATCTAGACCAGCCTCGTAGCGGCCAGTTTCCGGCCGCTCAAACACCTATCAACGCCGTCGAGGAGAACTATCGTGACCATCGGTTTCACCATCCGCAGCCGCACCAAAAAGGTAGACGGCGCACTCATCGAACGCTTTGCTAGCCTGCCTGTTGCAAACATCTCGGATTCGATGAGCCGCATGACCGCCGCCGGTGCGCGGCTGCGCCCTTACCACGCGCAAGGCAAGGTCATGGCCGGCGTCGCGCTAACCGTGAAGACGCGACCGGGAGACAATCTGCTTGTCCATAAGGCCATTGATATGGCCGAAGCCGGTGACGTGATCGTTGTCGATGCTGGCGGCGATCTGACCAATTCGATCATGGGCGAAATTATGGTCTATCTGGCGCAGGAAAAAGGTGTCGCCGGTTTTGTGATCGACGGCGCGATCCGTGACGTTGACGAAATCAAGGCCTCGGGAATCTGCATGTTTGCCGCAGGTGTGACGCACCGCGGCCCCTACAAGGACGGCCCTGGCGAGATCAACGCCCCCATCGCAATCGACGGAATGGTCGTTAATCCCGGTGACTTGATCGTTGGCGATTGTGATGGGCTGCTTTGCATTCCCTATGACGAAGCTGGAACCATCATCGAAACCGCGGAAGCCAAGCAACGGGCGGAAGTCAAGGAAATTGCGGCGATCCGTGATGGCAGCGTCGACCGGGAGTGGGTCGAAAAACTGCTCGAAACGCGCGGTGTCGCATACATCGACTAAAACTATCATTTAGGGAGGAGACCAAATGAAACTATCGTCCATCAAATCAACGGTCTTGGGCTTGGCAGTCGCGATTGCCATTCCGGCAATTGCAAATGCCGAAGTGACCGAGGATCAGCTTCGCAAGCTCGCCGCAGAGCTGCCAGATACGACACAGATCAACGTGTTGGCCATCGCCTCCAGCACCTCCGAGTGGAGCGCTTTCGAAAAACCGTTCTGGACGGAGGATGTGCCAAACCTGAGCGGCGGGAAAATCAAGGTCAAACTGAGTTCAATCACCGAACTGGGCGTGCCGGGCTCGCAGATGCTCAAACTCGTCCGTTCGGGCGTTTATGATGTGACGGACACTGTGGCATCCTACGCTGGCGAGGATTTCAAGGTCCTGGATGCTCTGGATATCCCAGGTGTGTCACCGACGATTGAAGACATCCACAATACCACAGCTGCCTTCATGCCGGTGATTCAGAAGACGCTGGAGCAGAAGGCGGGAACGAAGGTTCTGGCCAGTTGGCCGACGACGGGTCTTGTTTTCTGGTGTCGGCCCAAAGTGACCCAACTTGGGGATCTCCAGGGCAAGACTGTGCGCGTTTTCAACGGTGCTCTTGCCGACTTCGTGTCCGCTCTTGGCGGGTCGCCCGTGTCGATGCCATTTGCTGAAATGGCGCCTGCACTGCAACGTGGCGTCATCGATTGCGGCATAACCGGCACGGCCAGCGGCAACATCGCCAAGCTTCCCGAGGTCACGAAATATGTCTACGCCCTGAACGCCGGTTGGGCCCCGCAGCTTCGCATCGTCAATTCGAAGTGGTTCGCGAAACAGCCCGCCAAGGTTCAGCAATGGCTGACGCTTGCCAGCAAATACTTTGAACAGAAAATGGCGTGGCCGATCCAGATCCATAACCACAAGATGGGTCTTGCCTGTACAGCCGGCGAAGAGAACTGCAATACCGCTGGCGGCTTTACAAAATACCACTCGACGGTGACATTTCCCACCAAAGCCGAGCTGAAAACGGTTCAGGAACGTGTGCAAAGCGACGTATTGCCGGATGTCGCCACCAACTGCGGCAAGACCTGCGCGGCCGACTGGAACGAGACGATTGGCAAGGTTGTTGGGCTCACCATGCCCCAATAAGACCTCAAGTCTTCACCCCGGCCATACGTGCCGGGGTGCTTTCCCCTCGAGAGAAGGTCGAGACCATGGAAGCGCGCTCGCTTGCGAAGAAATTGCAAAAAATCCTCATATACCCTTCGCGTCTGGGTGGGTATGGGTTGCTTGGCGTTGCGGCCATGATTTGCGTTGATACGATCACACGGAAAACCCTGAAGATTTCCATTGTCGGCTCAACCGAGATTTCCGGCTTTGCCTTTGCTTTCGCGACCGGTGTCGCAATGTCATCTGCAGCTCTGTCTGCCGCACATATCCGTGTTGATGTTTTCCAAAGACTGCTTCCGCGAAAAGCTGGCGCGGTCCTGAACGTCGTGGCCGCAGCGATGCTCTTTGTGGTCGCGGTAGTTCTGATTTGGAATGAATGGTTACAGCTGCAAGAGGCGATCGATTTCAAAGCGACATCGACTTTGCTCAATGTCCCGCTCTGGATTCCACATGTGATGTTTCTGTTCGGGCTGATCCTCTTCGCGATCGTATCTGTTGTTATGCTTGTCATGCAGCTGCTCGGCTATCCGAACAATACCGGAGCGCTCGACGATCCCTTCGACATTCCCGACGATGTCCGCAGAGATCCATTGGGATAAATATCATGCAGTTGCTTGGCTTTACGCTCAGCCTTCTGGCACTGATCGTCACGAGCATGCCGGTCGGGGTGGTTCTGATTCTGATGGGCATCATCATGAGCCTGTTCTGGCTGCCCGTCGGTATTTTCTCGGTCATTGGTCTCACCACCTGGAAAACCGCCACAAACGATCTCGTGATCGCCATTCCGCTGTTCATCATGATGGGTGAAATCATGTTGCACAGCGGTAGTGCGTCCTCGATGTACCGGGCGTTGCTGCCTTGGCTCAACAGGCTTCCCGGCAGTCTAATGCACACCAATATCGCGGCCTGTTCCATGTTTGCAGCGACGTCGGGCTCCAGTGTGGCCACCGCCGCGACGGTCGGCACCATCGCAGTCCCCGAGATCAAGAAACGCGGCTTCAACGAACGGCTGTTTCTGGGCACTTTGGCCGCGGGCGGAACGCTTGGTACATTGATCCCGCCTTCGATAAACATGATCATCTACGGCGCGATCACCAAAACGTCGATCCCGAAGCTTTACCTCGCAGGCTTTATCCCCGGTCTCTTGTTGTCGCTCGTTTTCATGGCGACGATTGCGATCTTGTGCACAATCAAACCGGATTGGGGCGGCGAGAAAGTCGTTGCGACATGGCATGAACGCATCAAGGGGCTCCCTAACCTTCTGCCGGTCTTCTTCATATTCCTCGTTGTCATCGGTTCGATCTACGCCGGCATTGCGACGCCGACCGAAGCGTCGGCATTGGGGATCATCGCATCATTGCTACTCAGCGCCTGGAACCGGAGGCTCAAGCTCCGCATGCTGAACCAGGCGATCGATGGCACGATGCGCTCGACCGGAATGATCATGTTTGTCCTGATCGGGGCGTATTACCTGAACTTCGCACTTGGTATTTCCGGGTTTGTCGGTCAGATCAATTCGTTCATTACGACTCTGCCGCTGCCGCCTGTGGCCATTCTGACGGTCATCATCGTAATCTATCTGTTTCTGGGCTGCGTGCTGGACGGCATTTCCATGATCGTATTGACGGTTCCGGTTACAGCACCCGCGGTGATCCAACTGGGCTATGATCCGGTCTGGTTCGGCATCATCATCATGCTCGTTATCGAGGCTGGCATGATCACACCGCCCATCGGCATCAACTGCTACGTGGTGCAAGGTATTCGGAAGGACGGAGGTTCGTTGAATGATGTCTTTATCGGCATCTTGCCGTTCCTTGGGTCCATTCTTGTGGTCATCGCGATGATGGTTGCCTTTCCCGAAATCGCACTGTGGCTGCCGGGGATGTTTGAATGACCATGTTCACCGGCTTTGGGCTGGCCGACAATGACCCCGTGTGGGACTGCCACTTTCATATCCTCGACAGCTCTGCGCCGGTCGTCGCAACGGCCACCCTGCCCAATGAAACGGCGACAACCGAGCAGTACAAACAAATCGCCAACCGGTACGGACTGACGCATGGCGTAGTCGTACAACCTTCGCTGTATGGCATCGATAATGGCGTCACCCTTGGGGCCTTGAAGGGCTTGGGTGACAACTACAGGGCTGTCGGCGTAATCGCCCCCGATACTGATATCGCTGAATTACAGCGGTTTGACCGCCTGGGTATGCGGGGTGTTCGGTTCAATCAGGTTCAGGCGGGGGCGACACGGACGCGAGACATGCCGCGCGTCGCTGAACTCATCAAGGATCTGGGCTGGCACATTCAGCTACATATTTCGGCCGAAGCTCTCAATGCGCTTTTGCCAATGCTTCGGAATCTGCCGACACGGCTTGTTCTCGATCATTGCGGGAGATGTCCTTGCGACGCGCCCGACAGCCTTCAGACGTTGATCGAGCTCTACGAGTCCGAGCACGTTTGGGTTAAACTGTCAGGCCCCTACCATCAACGCGATGGCAAGCAGTCCTTTCAGCACAGCCTGGCGGTAGCGCAGAAGCTTATTGCCATAGACCCTTCCAGATTGGTCTGGGGCAGTGATTGGCCGCATGTGACAGAACAAATAAAGCCGCCGTTCAGCGAACTTACTCGCTTCATCGAAGAGGCCGCCGGCGACGAAACGACCTTGCACAAGATCACGAGCCTCAATCCCGCGCAACTTTACGCGTGAGTTGAACCAGAGGGGCGTTGCCCAATCGGGCTGACGCTCCCCCAATGAAGTGGTCCGCCGTTATGCTTGGGATGGCATTCACCAATTGAGGACAGACCGCTGCAAAGACGCGGTTGCTTCCCGCGGTTTTCTGCAGTGGCGTGATCCAGCGGGTTCCCGTTGCGCACAAGAACGGATGTGTTCTCGGCACATGCAGGGCTCTGTTTAACCCGCCACCGCTCGCGCCACCCATGTCCCGACCGATGCTGAGATCGCGGTCAGAAACGTTCCCCACGCCATATCGACCAGCGACACGGTCAATGACCATTGGCGCAGCGTTGCGTAGTTGGTCATGTCATAGGTTCCGTAAGCGAGCAGTCCAAACAACGCGCCGTAGAGAAGCGCCGTGGAAATGCTGTCGGCTCGCAACGCCGGGGCAATCGCGAAGATGACGATGCCCAACACGTAAACGGCGTAGAACGCGACAGCCGCGCCCATTCGGGGCGTCTCAAGCAACATGTCCCCCAAGCGTCCGTAATAAAAGGACTTCGCGATGCGCGAGAGCCATAGAAAATCGACGCCGAGGAAAACGACGGCAGCGGCGATATAAGCGATCACATACTGAAACATGTCGATCCTGCCCGCAGAGGTTTGGCCTTCAGAGGTTCGGGGTTTGGCCCTCAGAGGTTTATCTTTGTACGCAGCGAACGTTCATGTGGATCACTTCCGGGTGCGGCTCCATAGACGAGACCGCAATGGCCCCGACCTGCCGGTTCAAGTGGTCGACCCGGCAGGTCAAAGCCATTCCGTCGTTCTGCCGGATTTGGAGGAGCGATCCGGCTATCTCGTTGCGCGCCCTTGAAAGCGGGATGGCTTGCCGCGGGCTTGTGCCTCATATCCAAACCGCTCAGCCAAACCATTGCGGTCTCATTTGTGAGCCCGCACCCCAGGTCTTTAGAGATCCGAAAATCTCTCTTGCCCGCCCCGGTGATCCGCGGAGCGGTGTCTTGCGTATAAAGAGAAAAGCAATCGAGAAGTCTCATGGAACCAAGCAAAATCGCCGTAATCGGATCCGGCATTGCCGGTCTTTCTGCAGCGTGGCTTCTGTCGAGGCGCCATCAGGTTACCGTCTATGAGGCGGGAGACCATCTGGGCGGGCATGCCAACACCGTCGATGTGGAGACTTCGCAGGGGCCTGTCCCCGTGGATACAGGTTTCATCGTCTACAACGAACGGAATTATCCCAATCTTACGGCTCTCTTCCGGCACCTGTCCGTTGCCACGGATCCGACCGAGATGAGTTTTGCGCTTTCACTGGAAAACGGCGCATATGAATATGCCGGATCCGGGCTCGGCGGTTTTTTCGGCCAGAGGACCAATCTGTTCAAGCCGCGCCACTGGCGTCTCTTGCGAGATGTCGCCCGCTTCTTCCGCACCGCCCATGATCATGTGGCGCGCGCCGGCGATGAGACGACACTGGGGGCCTTCCTTCAACGGGAGGGGTGCTCCCGGGCGTTTGTCGAGGATCATATCGTGCCCATGGGTGCGGCAATATGGTCGACATCCATGAACGAGATGCTCGCCTTCCCGGCCCGCAGCTTCGTCGATTTTTACGCCAATCATGGCATGCTGCAGTTTCGCGACAGGCCCGCCTGGCGCACGGTATCCGGCGGCAGCCGCTCGTATGTCGAGAAATTGGCGAAAGACGCAGGTTTCGAGTTTTACCTCGGCAATGGCGTGAAACGGATCGTCCGCCACCAGGGTTATGTGCATGTCAGTGACGCGCAAGGCGCCATACGCCCGTTCGATCACGCCGTGATAGCGACCCATGCCGATCAGGCGCTGCGCATGCTCGAAGCGCCCAGTCCCCTGGAAGAAAACCTGCTCGGATCGTTTTCCTATCAGACCAACCGCGCGGTCCTGCATCGCGACCCGCGATGGATGCCTCGCCGGCGTCGACTATGGTCGAGCTGGAACTACCTAAAGGCGCGCAAGGGCGCCGACACGGACCTTTGCGTCAGCTACTGGATGAACCGGCTCCAGGCCTTGCCGACAAGTGTGGATTTCTTTCTCACCCTCAATCCGCACGACGACATCCACCCCAAGGCCGTCGATGCCGACATCGAATACCGGCACCCGGTCTTTGACAAAAACACGGCTGCCGCTCAACAGGACTTGTGGGCCTTGCAGGGCATCCGCAGAACATGGTTCTGCGGCAGCTATTTCGGCTACGGCTTTCACGAGGACGGCATACAAAGCGGTCTGGCCGTCGCGGAAGCGTTGGGCGCAGGGCGTCGCCCGTGGGCCGTGGAGGGGCGCTCTTCCCGCATAGCTTGCCTTGATGCCGACAAGCGCGAGGCAGCGGAATGACCCTTGGTGCGATTTATCCCGGAACGGTGGTCCACACGCGTCTGCGGCCGGTCAGGCACCGGTTGAAGTACCGCGTCTTTTCGTTGCTGCTCGATTGCGAGGGGCTTGATGCGTTGGACAAATGCTCGCGGCTCTTTTCCCACAACCGCTTCAATCTGGTCAGCATGTACGACGAGGACCACGGCGACGGCAGTGCGATCGCCCCCTATCTTCGGTCTCTTGCGCAGAAAGCCGCCTCGGGCGGCGAGGTGAAGCGATTCCTGATGCTGTGCTATCCTCGCGTTCTCGGTTACGTCTTCAATCCGCTGACCGTCTATTACGGGCTCGATGAAACCGGCGCGGTTCGCCTGCTGATTTACGAGGTGAGCAACACGTTTGGACAACGCAAGACATATGTTCTGCCAGTCGCCCCGCACACGCAGGGCGAGACGATTGGGCAACGCTGTCCAAAGGAACTCTATGTATCTCCGTTCAACGACGTATCGGGCATATACAGCTTCCACCTGACCCCGCCTGGAGAACGCCTCACCGTCGGCGTGGCGCTCAGCGATGGCGAGGGACCGTTGCTGAAGGCCCATTTTCGCGGCGAAAGGCGACCTTTCAGCGACGCCGGCTTGTTGCGCGCCCTCGCGCGCACCGGTTGGCTGACCCTCAAGGTCACGCTCGCGATCCATTTCGAGGCTGCTCGCCTGTGGCTGAAAGGCCTGCGTATGGTCAGACGCCCGCCGGCAGCGACAAACTCCGTAACCTATGGCGATCACACCGGTGACTAACCCATGCATGAAGATCTGACAGCCAACAGGCAACCATCTCGCCGGCTCTGGAACGATCCTCTGGCACCGGCAACCCGCTGGATCTTGAAAAGGCTCCTTGGCCGGAGACTGAAGGGGGCGCTGCGGGTTGTCCTGCCTTCGGGAGAGTGTCTGCGCTTCGGCAGCGCCGAGGAAGCGGCCGAGCCAATCGTGCGCCTCAACACCTATCGCGGCATGGCAAGGATCGTTCGCCGCGGGGCCATCGGGTTTGCCGAGGGCTACATGAACGGAGAAATAGACTGTTCGGATCTGACCGGTCTTTTCCGCTTTGTCCTGCGTAATCGCGACTATCTCGGAGCCTCGGGCAAGTTCGTTTTGAGCGCGCGATTGCGCGATCGCATCGCACATGCAAGACGCCACAATTCCAGGCCCGGTAGCCGGCGCAACATTCCCGAACACTATGATCTTGGCAACGCCTTCTATCGGCTATGGCTCGATCCGACGATGCTCTACTCGAGCGGGTACTATCGCGACGGCGCCGAAACACTGGAAGCCGCCCAGGATGCGAAGCTGCAAAAGATCAACGATCTGCTTGAATTTCAGGGTGGAGAGAAGGTTCTGGAGATCGGATGCGGCTGGGGTGCCTTTGCGCTGCGGGCCGCGGAACAATACCAGGTGCATGTCGATGGGGTTACCCTGTCGCACGAACAACTCGACCACGCACGCAAGGCGGCGAATGAGCGAGGATTGTCAGGCTCGTGCCAATTTCGACTGGAAGACTACCGTGACCTTGAAGGCAGCTATGACCGCATCGTTTCGATCGAGATGATCGAGGCCGTGGGAGAAGCCTATTGGTCGGACTATTTCCATGTGCTGAGCGACAGGCTGGCCCCGGACGGTGCCGTCGTCATCCAGGCCATCACCATTGACCGGAGCCGTTTCGAAACGTATCGGCGCTCGGCCGATTTCATCCAGCGCTACGTCTTTCCCGGCGGAATGCTGCCCACGGCGCAGATCATCGAACGATATGCCGCCAAGGCCGGACTGAGGCTCGATTATGTCGAGAATTTCGGCGCCTCATACGCGCGCACATTGCGTGAATGGAGAAGGCGCTTCGAGGCTGCATGGCCTGAAATAGCGCGCCAGGGGTTCGACGAGCACTTCCGCCGCCGATGGCGCTACTACCTGGCCTATTCCGAAGCGGGTTTCGAAGAGGGCTCGATCGATGTCGGAGTGTTCAGATTACGGAAGGACAGAAACGCGGATCGCGCGGGCCAGGACGCGCCGGATTCATAAGGTCCCTCGCATCACGAATTTGCGGATCAGGCCGAAATAGAGAGCGTTCGGCATCAGCCGCAGGACTTTCATGACGACGGCAAAGCGGCGCGGAAACGCGATCTCGTACTTGCGCTTCCTCAACCCTGCGAGGATCGTTTCTGCTGCATCCGACGCACTGACGATGTCCGGCATGGGAAACGGATTGTCGCGTGTCATGGGAGTATCGACAAAACCCGGGTTCACGACAGAAACCGTTATTCCGTGGGGTTCCAGCTCCAGCCGCAAGATCTCCGCGAGATTGATCAGCGCCGCTTTCGTCGGGCCATAGGCGATGGCGCGCGGCAACCCGCGGTAGCCCGCCACGGAGGCGACGATGGCGATGTGTCCGCGTCCCCGCTCCACCATGCGCGGGATCACCGCGTCAAGCGCGTTCATCACGCCGAAGTAGTTGACCTCGACGCCCGCCCGTACGCCGTTCAGGTCCAGATCCGGCGAGTCCATCAGGGCCCAGGTGCCGGCATTGAGCACGGCAAGATCGATCGGCCCGGCGGAAACCTCGATCGCCCCCACGCAGCGGGCGACCGCTTCCCTGTCCGTAACATCAACTGGGTGGCTGGCGACGCGTTCGCACCGCTCGCGCAAGGCATCCAGCCGATCCGCCGAGCGGGCCGATACCGCAACGCAGGCCGCCTCCCTCGACATCGCGAGCGCCAGTTCGCGGCCGATACCCGAACTGGCACCGGTGATCCATACGGTCTTCCAGTTCGTTTTCGGCATGACTCAGATTCCAACCAGGGGCTGCAGAAGACGACTGAAAAATCCCCGGAATCGCGTTGGCATTTCGGTCGCGACAAGGCAGATGCAGGGCTCTTTGGAATCGACCCTCGGCTGATGTTCGACATGCTCATCGAGATCGGCGATATCGCCGGCGGCAAATTGCCCGAGCGCATCCTGGTAGGAACCGGAAAGGATCAGCGTCATCTCCGAACCGCCGTGCCCGTGCTCGGGAACCGCCTTCCCGGATGCGATGTTCAAAAGAAACAGAGAGTGCGCTCCTTCAAGAGCAATCCGGTGCCGCTTGATGCCCGGTCCGACCAGGTTCCAGGAGACATCATCCAGCCGGGGGCCTATGAAGCGGCGCAACGGCACCGGCACATCGGCCTGCCGCTCACATGCCCTGGTAGGTCGTTCAGTCCTGCCGCCGACAGTCTCGACACCCGACATGATCCGCTCGAATGCACCATCTTGGATCTGTGCGGGCTCCGCGCACTCCAGAAACTCGCCACCGATATCTTCGGCGATACGCAAGGACTGCCGGCAATGGGGACACATGGCCAGATGCGAGGCGACGACAACCGAAAAAGCCTCGTCGAGATCGCCGCTCGCATAGCGCAACAGCGTGCTTTCATCGATGTGATGCCGGACCGTCATTTCAGTGTTTCCAGTCGTCCCTTCAACTTCGCGTAGGCGAGGCGCATTCTCGATTTCACCGTACCGAGCGGTATGGTGAGCCTGTCAGCTATTTCGTTCTGCGAGAGATCCTCTACGAAGGCGTATTCGATGATCCTGCGTTGCTCGTCCGGCAGATCGGCGATCGCGGCGGCAACGAGTGCGCTGCGTTGGGCAGCGATGGCTCCGGTTTCTCCGTCGGCCTCCTCAGAGGCCAATTCCAGGCCTTCCAGGTCGTCATAGGGCCGCGCCCTGCCACGCCTGTGCCAATCGATCCTGGCGTTGCGCGCTATCGTATAGATCCATGTGCTGACGGCACCCTTGTGCGGCTCATAGAGGTCGACCTTGCGCCACACGGTCATCATCACATCCTGCATCAGGTCATCCGCCGTTGCCTGATCTGCTCCAGCCTTCAACATCAGTGTTTTCACGCGCGGGCCGAAATACGCGAACAGCGCCCGGAACGCCTCGCGGTCCCCGGTCGCCGCAATCTGTGCGAGAAGTCGCTGATGGTCAGCCTTCGTCGCCTGGCTCACGGAACCATCCGGTTTCTTGATGACATTCGACGCCGCTTGCATGTCCGCACCCGGTTGCACCTGGTCTGTATACGTCGCCCGACTGCGCGCGGATCACCGTGCGAGATTTTATTCGCGTCCCGCGCCGAAACCACGACGCGACGCCGAGGCCGTTGAACAAAACAACGCTTTGCGGCACGACCAAGCGCAATGTTTCGAGCGCCCTTCTCCATGTCTCGCATCTGGAACAGACCTCTCGGATCAAGACGGGCCTCGCCCAAAGTCGCATCATGCGGGCACCCCTGAAGAACGATCAACCCGATCGCCGGTAACATCTGGAACTGCGTGCCTGGAAGCATGCAAGCAGTACGCCCCGGCGATCTCAGTTGACGTGCTGCCCTTTGAGTCCGCGCTTACAGGTTAGCTCTGTTCAGGGTTGGGTCCTCTTTCGACCGCTGGCGATGCTGATGGTTGTGGGGATGTACCTGCTCCTCGGGATGGTTATGGACCAGATGGCGATCATCATCCTGACGGCGCCGGTGACGCATGCGCTCATGACCGGGCTTGGTTACGACGAGATCTGGTCCTTTGGCTTCCCGGTCGATCCTGTTCTCCTTGTTCGCACGTATGAGCATTTTGAAGCAGGCCTTGTGGTTTTGGGCTGCCGCCGGTTTTTCCGAGGGTGGCTCACTCCCCCTCAGCCCGCACTTTCCGGCTGATCCATCCCCTTGATCCGGGGCAGTAGCCCGGGGCCTTTGCGGATGATGAAGGCCAGCAGCGTCGCGGCGGCGGGGGACTGGTTGCGGTCGCTGCGGCTGACGATGAACCAGTGCCGGAGCACCGGCAGTCCGGCGACGTCGAGGAGCGCGAGCCTGCCGCTTTCCACTTCCCGGGCGATTGTGTGGGCGGAGATGAAGGCGATCCCGAGGCCCGCCATCACCGCCTGCTTGATGGTTTCGTTCGATCCCATCTCGGTGCCGAGATTGGCCGTGCGGCCGGGAATGTCGGAAAGGAACATGGCAAGCGAGGCGCGCGTGCCGGACCCTTCCTCGCGGATGAGGAAGCGCTCCTCGGCGATCCGCTCCTTGCTGATGCCCCGGACGCCGACGAGCGGGTGATCGGGGGCGGCCGCGATCACCAGCGGATGCGGCCCGATCAGTGCGGAATTGAGCGGCAGATCGCGCGGCGCGCGGCCCATCAGGGCCAGTTCCACGCTCTGTTCGGCGAGCGCCCGGCGCACCTCGGCCCGGTTGCCGATGACAAGCGTTACCTCGATGCCCGGGTGGGCCTTGGTGAAGGCGGCGATGATTGAGGGCGTGAAATACTTCGCCGTCGACACCACGCCAATCCGCACGCTGCCGACCCTGAGACCCTTGATGGCGTCGAGCTCGCCCTCCATCCGCGCCATTTCCGCCATCAGTGTCTCGATGTGCCCGGCTACCATCAGACCCGCGGCGGTAGGTCGCAGGCCGTGCGGCGTGCGGTCGAAAAGCGCTAGCCCCAGCTCGGCCTCGAGCTGCTTGATCTGGGTCGTTACCGCTGGCGCAGTCAACCCTAACGTGCGAGCCGCGCTGACGATTTTACCCTTGGCCAGCACCGTCTGAAAGGCAGTGATCTGTCGAAATGTGATATTGAGCATGCAATAGATAAAAAAAATTTAGTGTAAGTGTAAAGGAAATAAAATTTACTAAATTTAGCGATTGCGCCATCCATTGAGGGCCGGTTGTGAAACGAGGGCTGCAGAGCCCCGGACAAGATCTCCGACCGGCAAATGACCCCGGGACAACCGGGTGCCGGGATGGGAGGTCCCAATGGAACCGCAGACGCTTCAGAACTATGTCCAGACCCACGCGCGAGGGGATGCGGCGCATGCTGGCGCCGTGGCCGAGGTTCTTCTCGCCCTTGCCGAGGGTGCCATCGCCATGCGCGATGTCATCAACCAGGGCGTGCTCGGCAGCGCCTTCGCCACGGCCGAAGGTCGAGAAAACGCCGATGGCGACGTCCAGAAGGGTCTCGACGTTCTCGCCGATGATACCTTCCTTGCCATTCTGCGGGAAACGCCGGTCGCGCTCTATGCCTCAGAGGAGCTCGATCACCCGGTCCTCCTCGATACGGCGGCGCCCCTCGGCATCGCCATCGATCCTCTCGACGGATCGTCCAACATCGATTCCAACGTTTCGATTGGCACCATCTTCGCCATCCTGCCGGTCCGCGACGATCCCAAGGCCCATCCCGGCGCGACGTTCCTGCAATGCGGCCGACATCAACTGGCGGCCGGCTTCTTCATCTACGGCCCGCAGCTCGCCCTTGCCCTGACGGTCGGCGAGGGCACCCATGTCTTCGTCTATTCCAACCGGCACGGTGCCTTCGTGCTCGCCTACGAGGCCATCGCGGTGCCGGCGCAGACGCAGGAATTCGCCATCAACGCGGCTAACTTCCAGCATTGGGAGCCGCCGGTTCGGGCCTATGTGGACGACTGTCTCGCCGGTCTCGAAGGGCCGCGCGAGAAACGGCTCAACATGCGCTGGGTCGCCTCGCTGGTTGCCGAATGCTACCGCATCCTGATGCGCGGCGGGGTGTTCCTTTACCCCGCCGACAGCCGCAGGGGCTACGCGCACGGTCGCCTGCGCATCGTCTACGAGGCAAACCCCATCGCCTTCCTGATGGAACAGGCCGGAGGCGCGGCGACGGACACCGTCGAGCGCATTCTCGACATCAAGCCGCACAACATCCACCAGCGCACGCCCCTGGTCTTCGGTTCGTGCGGCGAGGTCAGGCAGATCGGACGTTACCACACCGAGGTTGGCACCATGGCGCATCGCGCACCGCTGTTCGGCAAACGCGGTCTGTTCAGAGTCTGAAGGAGGAGGCGAGACCCATGTCCGCACTGCATCCCATCATCTCCATTATCGGTTCGTCCGGGGCCGGCACCACGTCGGTCAAGCAGATCTTCGAACAGATCTTCCGGCGCGAAAAGATCACCGCCGCCTTCATCGAAGGCGACGCCTTCCACCGTTACGACCGGGTGACGATGAAGCAGAAGGTCGAGGAAGAGGCCAAGGCCGGTCGGCCCAACTTCACGCATTTCCACCCCGAAGCGAACGAGCTCGGCATTCTCCACGAGGTTTTCAAGAGCTATGGCGAGACCGGCACCGGCCGCACCCGCCATTATGTTCACGACGACAGCGAAGCGGAGCGTTTTGGCGCGTCTCCGGGCACCTTTACCGACTGGGAGCCGTTCGGCGAGAGCGATCTGCTCTTCTACGAAGGTTTGCACGGCTGCGCGGTGACCGACACGGTCGACCTGCCCAAATTCGCCGACCTGAGGATCGGCGTCGTGCCGGTCATCAACCTGGAATGGATCCAGAAAATCCATCGCGACCGCACCACCCGCGGCTATTCGACCGAGGCGGTGATGGACGCCATCCTCGGGCGCATGCAGGACTACACGCATTTCATCATCCCGCAGTTCTCGCGCACCCAGATCAACTTCCAGCGCGTGCCGATCGTCGATACCTCGAACCCCTTCATCGCCCGTTGGATCCCAACGCCCGACGAGTCGATGCTGGTCATTCGGTTCGCCAATCCGCGCGGCATCGATTTCGCCTATCTCCTGTCGATGATCCACGACAGCTTCATGTCGCGGGCCAATTCCATCGTCGTGCCGGGCGCCAAGCTGGATCTCGCCATGCAGCTCATTCTGACCCCGCTCATCATGCAACTGATCGAACGCAAACACCGGCTCGGTTGAGAGGCGGCCAGATTTGCCGACAGGACTTTGCCAACCTGGCTCGGGAGGACCCGATGGACGACCCAAGACCAATCAGAACCGACGAGAGACAGATGGCCAACGCCATACGGGCGCTCGCCATGGATGCCGTGGAAAAGGCGAAATCTGGCCACCCCGGCATGCCGATGGGCATGGCGGACGTTGCCACGGTCCTCTTCAACCGGTTCATCACGCTCGATCCCGCAGCCCCGGACTGGCCGGATCGCGACCGCTTCGTCCTTTCCGCCGGTCATGGCTCGATGCTGCAATATGCGATCCATCATCTCCTCGGCTATGACGACATGCCGATGGAGGCGCTGAAAGCGTTTCGCCAGCTCGGTTCCAAGACCGCCGGCCATCCCGAATACGGCCACGCCAGGGGCATCGAGACCACCACCGGTCCGCTGGGACAGGGAATCGCGACTGCCGTCGGCATGGCGCTGGCGGAACGGATGCTGGCGGCCCGCTTCGGCGAGGCGCTGGTCGATCACTTCACCTATGTCGTCGCCGGCGATGGCTGCCTGATGGAAGGCATCAGCCATGAGGCCATCGACATGGCCGGGCACCTGAAGCTCGGCCGCCTGATCGTCCTGTGGGACGACAATCGCATCTCCATCGACGGCGCCACGGATCTTGCGACATCGATGGATCAGGTCGAGCGCTTCCACGCGGCCGGCTGGCACACCTGCCGGGTGGATGGCCACGACCACGACGCCATTGCCGCGGCAATCGAGGCGGCGCGGTCCGCCGACCGGCCCTCGCTAGTCGCTTGCCGGACTGTCATCGGCTATGGCGCGCCCAATCTTCAGGGCTCGGAAAAGACCCACGGCGCGCCGCTGGGCGAGGATGAGATCGCGGCAGCACGTCGGGAGCTCGGCTGGCCCTTCGCGCCATTCGAGATTCCCGGCGAGGTCCGCGATGCCTGGCAAGCGGTCGCCCGGCGCGGCGGCGAGGCGCGAAAGGCCTGGATGCGCCGTCATGACGATTCCAGTCTTGCCGGAGCGTTCGGTGCCGCCATCGCTGGGCAGGTGCCGCCCGCCATCGACGAGGCGCTCGCCGCGTTCTGCAAGGAACACCAGGCGGCCGCGACCAAGGTCGCCACCCGCAAGGCCTCGCAGATGGCTCTGGAGGCGATCAACGCCAGCACCGAATTGACGGTCGGCGGCTCCGCTGACCTGACCCACTCCAACCTGACGCTCACCAGGGGCATGGCCTCGGTCGCGCCGGGCCGCTTCGAGGGGCGCTACATCCACTACGGCGTGCGTGAGCACGGCATGGCCGCCGCCATGAACGGCATCGCGCTCCATGGCGGGTTCATCCCCTACGGCGGCACCTTCCTCGTCTTCAGCGACTATGCGCGCGGGGCGATCCGGCTCGCCGCCCTGATGGGGCAGCGGGTGATCCATGTGATGACTCACGATTCCATCGGTCTTGGCGAAGACGGACCGACCCATCAGCCCGTCGAGCATCTGGCGATGCTGAGGGCGACGCCGAACCTCAATCTCTTCCGCCCCGCCGATATCATCGAGACGGCGGAGGCCTGGGCGCTGGCGCTTGCCGCCACAGACCGGCCCTCGGTCCTTGCCCTATCGCGGCAGGGGCTGCCCATGCTGCGCCAGCCGCCATCGGGCAACAATCTCTCGGCGCGGGGGGCCTATCTGTTGCGCACGCCGGAAGGCCGACGCGACGTCACGCTGATCGCCACCGGTTCGGAAGTCGAAATCGCCGTCGGTGCGGCGGAAGCGCTCGCCAGCGAGCACGGCATCGCCGCCGCGGTCGTCTCCATGCCCTGCTGGGAGCTGTTCGAAGAGCAAGATGACGCTTATCGGGCCGAGGTTCTGGGCACCGCGCCGCGGATTGCGGTGGAGGCGGCGGCCCGGCTTGGTTGGGACCGTTGGATTGGTCCGGACGGCGCCTTCATCGGTATGACGTCCTTCGGGGCGAGCGCCCCTGCCAGCGATCTTTACCGCCATTTCAACATCACCTCCGAGGCCGTCGTTGCCGCGGCCCTTGAAAGGGTGTCGTGACGCCGGGAAACGCCCCCGCGCGCACCAATCAGAAGCCGACCAACCAAGAGGGGACCGACCATGGACCAGTCAAACCGCTACGCCGATCTCAGCCTTGAGGAAGACACGCTCATCGCCGATGGCCGGCACGTTCTGTGCACCTACATCATGAAACCCAAGCCGGGCTATGGCTATCTGGAAACCGCCGCCCATTTCGCCGCCGAGAGTTCGACCGGCACCAATGTGGAAGTGTCGACCACCGACGATTTCACGCGCGGCGTCGACGCCCTCGTCTACGAGATCGACGAGGAACGGGAAATCACCAAGATCGCCTATCCGGTCGACCTGTTCGATCGCAATATCATCGACGGGCGGGCGATGCTCGCCTCGTTCCTGACGCTGGCGATCGGCAATAACCAGGGTATGGGCGATGTAGCCTATGCCAAGATGCATGACTTCTATGTACCGCCGGCCTATCTCAGGCTCTTCGACGGGCCGTCGACCACCATCCGGGACCTTTGGCGGGTGCTCGGCCGGCCGGTCGTCGACGGCGGCTTCATCGTCGGCACGATCATCAAGCCCAAGCTCGGCCTCAGGCCGCAGCCCTTCGCCGATGCCTGCTACGACTTCTGGCTCGGGGGCGACTTCATCAAGAACGACGAGCCGCAGGGCAATCAGGTCTTCGCGCCGTTCAAGGAGACGGTGCACCTGGTCCATGACGCCATGATGCGTGCCCAGGACGAGACCGGCGAGGCCAAGCTTTTCTCCTGGAACATCACCGCCGACGACTATCACGAGACCATCGCGCGCGGGGAATACGTCCTGGAAACCTTTGGGCCCGACGCCGACCATTGCGCCTTCCTGGTCGATGGCTATGTGGCGGGACCGCAGGCGATCACCACCGCCCGCCGGACCTTCCCCAGGCAGTACCTGCATTACCACCGGGCCGGCCACGGCGCCGTCACCTCGCCGAGTGCAAAGCGCGGTTACACGGCTTTCGTCCTGGCCAAGATGGCCCGTCTCCAGGGGGCGTCCGGCATCCACGTCGGCACCATGGGTTACGGCAAGATGGAGGGCGAGGCGTCCGATACCATCATCGCCCATATGATCACCGAGGACAGCGTTGACGGGCCCTACTACCACCAGGAATGGCTGGGCATGAACCCGACGACGCCGATCATCTCCGGCGGCATGAACGCGTTGAGGATGCCCGGTTTCTTTCAGAACCTTGGCCATTCCAACCTGATCCTGACCGCAGGCGGCGGCTCGTTCGGTCACGTCGACGGCGCGGTGGCGGGTGCTCGATCGCTTCGCCAGGCCGAAGAATGCTGGAAGTCGGGCGCCGACCCGATCGCCTTCGCCAGGGACCATCGCGAGTTCGCCCGCGCCTTCGAAAGCTTCCCGCATGACGCCGACGCGCTCTATCCGGGCTGGCGGGACGCGCTCGGCGTGGCAGCGGCCTGAATCCGACCGCGCTGTCCAAGGATGGCGACGTATCGGGGCGGTCTCGCCCCGACCATCCCAAGAACGACCGCGAAAAGACAGGAGGGTGCCGTGAACCGGACCATTATCGCCCCGTCGGTGCTGAGCGCCGACTTCTCCAGGCTCGGCGACGAGGTCGAGGCCGTCGTCGCGGCCGGAGCCGACTGGATCCATCTCGATGTGATGGACGGCCATTTCGTCCCCAACATTACCTTCGGTCCCCCGGTCATCGAGGCGATCCGCGCGCGGACCGACAAGGTCTTCGACTGCCACCTGATGATCGCCCCGGCCGCCCCCTACCTCGAGGCCTTCGCAAAGGCAGGGGCCGACATCATCACGGTCCACGCCGAGGCGGGCGCCCACCTCGATCGCTCGCTGCAGGCAATCCGCGATCTCGGCAAGAAGGCCGGAGTCTCGCTCAACCCCTCGACGCCCGAGAGCGTCATCGAATATGTCCTCGACCGGCTCGACCTCATCCTGCTGATGACCGTCAATCCCGGTTTCGGCGGTCAGGCCTTCATTCCGTCCGTGGTTGAGAAGATCAGGAGGATCAAGGCGATGATCGGCGATCGGCCGATCGATATTGAAGTCGACGGCGGCGTGGCGCCGCAAACCGCGCCGCTGGTCGCCGAGGCTGGCGCCAACGTCCTCGTCGCCGGATCCGCCATCTTCAAGGGCGGAGCCGAAGAGAGCTATCGCGCCAATATCGCCGCAATCCGCGCCGCTGCTGACGCGGCAGGGCGGTAATCCCTGCCGCGAGGGACCCTTGAGCCGGCTCGGCCCCTGCGTTCGGCGGAGCGACCCACGGCGCGAGGCGGTTCTGCCCTGCGCCTACGCCGACGGGTAAAGGCCGGCCGTTTGCCTTGGGAAAGATTTGGCTTCCTGGGGCCGTCGAACCGGGCCGCGCGAGGATCCGGCATTCATGACGCTCATTCATGAGTTCACGTTGTCAGACCGGACCTCTGGCGTTGACGTTGCTGCCGGAGAAATGCTTCCTGACGTAGAAGCCGTTCGGGATCGCCTCTTGGACGAGCGGGACGTGCGAAATAAGGCCCACGGCCCGGTTCTGGCTGACCAGCGAGTTCAGCACCTGCAGCACTTGGTCGAGGGTGCCCGAGCCGTTCTCCGTATCGAGGCTGCCGAAGCCCTCATCGATGAAAATGGTGTCGAGCCGCACCCTGCCGCTGGCGCTTTCCACGACGTCGGCGAGGCCGAGAGCCAGCGCCAGCGCGGCAATGAAGGTCTCCCCGCCCGAAAGCGTTGCCGTCGGGCGGGACTTGCCGGTGAAGGTGTCGAAAACCTGAATTCCGAGGCCACGGCGCCCGCGACCGGCGCCCTCCCGGTCACGCTCCAGCCGGTAGCGGTTGGCGCTCATGGGGTGGAGACGCAGATTGGCCGCCTCGAGCACCTGGTCGAACATGGCGCCGATGGCGAAGGTTTCCAGATCCAGCTTTTGCGGGTTGTTGCCGTTGACGAGAGCGGAAAGGCCGCGCAACGGCCCGGAGGCCGCCTCCGCCTCGTCGAGCGTGCGTAGGATTTCGGCCAGCTCGTTGCGAAGCTTCGTCAGATGCCCGAGATGGTGGCCGGTCGCCATGCGTGCGTTTGTCGCCGTGGTCAGGCTTTCCTCCGCTGCGCGCCGGCTTTCCTCAAAGGCGTCGAGATCGGGCCGCGCGCGATCGCGGACCGCCTCGGCGGAGGTGCGCGCGCCCTCTTCGGCCGCCGCCCGTGTCTGACGATAGTCGTCGAGGCGCGCGCGATCGGTCTCGAGCGTCGCGATGGCCGGCTTCAGGTCGCGGTAGTCGTCGCGGGAAAACCCGGCGTCCTCAAGGCGTAACCGGAAGACCTCGAGCGCGGATTGCTGGCGCGTCTTGGCGGCCGCGAGCGCGACTTCCGCAGCTTCCACGTCCTTGCGGGCGCCGAGGAGGGCGTCGTGCGCCTCCCTGTCGGCCTTCTCCGCGGCGTCCCTCGCCGCGACCCGACCGGCAAGAAGCCGCGATGCCATGTCCGTTTCCCTGGCAAGGACGCCGTTATCGCGAAGATGGTCCGGAACGCTCGACAGCATTTCCTCAAGCTGCGCCCTCAGCGTGGCCGTCGCCTGCCGTCGCTCGGCCAGATCGTCCCGCAGCCCGTCATGTTTTTTCTCTAACGCGTCGATCTCCGCCGCCAGACGGTCGAGCGTCGCTTCCGCCTCGGCGATGTCCGTTTCCGGGCCGAGGGCCTCGAGCTCTGCACGGACAGGGTCGAGCTTCTCGCGGATCGCCGACGATCCTTCCTCGGGTCGGGCGGTCTCGGCCAGCCGGCGCTGCCGTTCGTCGAGGATGCTCTGCGCCGAGGCAAGCCGCTGCCCTGCCTCCCGCGCCGCGCCGTCCGCCGCCTCCCGCGCCGCTCTCGCCTTGCGGAACGCCGCTTCGAGGCCGGCGTTCTCAAGCGAGCCGGTGGCCGGTGCCGGATGGTCGGTCGCGCCGCAGACGGGGCAGGGGGCGCCCGGCTCCAGTTTTGTTGCCAGATAGAGGGCCTGAACCCGGGTGAGGTCGTGTTCCGCGGTGTCAGAGGCCGCCCGGGCCTCGGCAGCGCGGCGATCTAGGCGTTCAACCTCCGCTGTTCGCTCGCTGACCACGCGCTGCGCTTCGCCGACCGCCGCCTCCGCCGCCTCGAAGGTGGAGGCCACCGAAAGCGCGTCGGTGAGGGCGCGCAGGCGGCTGGCGATGTCGTGGCGGCGTGCCTCGGTTTCGCGCGTGCGCCTCAGGGCCTCCGCCTGCTTGCCTCGCGCGTCCTTTCGAGCCTGCAACCGGGCGCCCGTCTCGCCGAGCGCCGTCTCCGCCGCGCGCTCGGCCTTGAGCGCCGCCTCGGTCGCCGCCTTTGTCTCCGCTGCCCTTTCAAGGATCCGCATCTGCCGCTCGAACGCATCGATCTCCCGGCGCAGATCATCGATCTCGCCCGCCCGCGCGGTTTGTCCCGCGAGTGCTTCGGTGGCGGCCGTCGCCCGTGTCTCGGCCTTGCCGAGGCGCTCCTGCATCGCGGCCAGCCGTTCGCCGGCGTCACGGGCTTCGCGGGCGGTTTCCCGGACATATGTCTCGGGATCGACGAGAAGCCGGGCCCGCTCGGCCCTTTCGACCTGATCGGCGAGCTCCGCCATGGCGGCCTCGTTTTCCTTCAGCGCCGCGAGCGCAGCCCAGGCCTTCTCCGCTGCCACAAAGCGCGCTTCAACGCCTCTCGCCTCATCAAGGGCTTTCTGGGCACCGGTGAGCACCATGCGGGCGGCGTTTTCGCCCTCCTGAAGCTCTGCGTGGCGGGCCTCCGCCTCCGTAATGCCGGCAGCGAGCGCATCGGTGCTCTCGAACCCTTCCGCCGCAAGCCGCCGGGCGCACAATTCGCGTTCCCGGACGACGAGGCGTTCCGCAGCGTCGGCCTCCTCCTTCAGCTTCGCCGCAAGGTGTCGGTAGAGCGAAACGTCGAAGAGGTCGCGCAGTATCTCCATTCGCTCCTTGGTCTTGGCCGAAAGAAAGGTCTCGAACCGTCCTTGCGGCAAAAGAACGATCTGCCGGAACTGCTCCGAACCGTAACCCAGCATTTCCACAATCGCGGTGTCGACGGCGCGGACCTTCTTTTCCGCGACGATCTTGCCGTAATGCCCCTCGCCGATGTCCTCCGGCGCCATGCCGGTGGCATCGAAGAGGAAAGCCTCGTGCGGACTGCTCGTTTCGCCCTCGCCGCGCTGCTTGGGGCGCATCTGCTCGGGCCGCCGCACGATGGCGAAGCGCTTCTCGCCGACATCGAAGATAAACTCGACCTCGGTTTTGGCCGCGGCATCGGCATGGTCGGAGCGCAGCGACGGCGCGTCCTGCTCGCCCTTTGCCGGTTCGCCGAAGAGCGCGAAGGTCATGGCACTGAAGATGGTCGATTTGCCCGAGCCGGTCCGGCCGTAGATGCCGAAGAGGCCGGCCGCCACCGCATCGCGGAAATCGATGACTTCCCGTCCCGCGAAGGGGCCGAACGCCTGGATCGTCAGCCGGACGGGTCTCATTCCGCATCATCTCCCTGGCGGATGGCGTGAAGGGTGGCGCTGACGACCTGCGCTTCCCGTTCCGATGGCGGTTCGCCGCGAACAAGCTCCAGGAAATCGCCGATGACCTCCAGCGGATCGGCGACCCGGGTGGGCCGTACGTCGCGTGGTCCGGTGTCTGCGCTGCGCTCGTCGCGTTCGTAACTCAGTTCGCAGGCGTTGGGAAAGACGGAGCGCAGCTGTTTCATGCCGTCGACGACCGGGACGTCGTCGGTGAGAACAGCCTTGACAAAATCGTTCGATGGCTCGGCACGGAGAAGCTCGGCGTGTTTCCCCCGCAGCACGCGAACGCCGCGAAGCGGAACGAAGGGGAGCGCCTCAATTGCCGTGTTTCCGGCCGCATCGATCTCGACGAGGGTCATGGACTTTTCCGCCCCGGCCTCATCGAAGCCGAACGCCAGCGGCGATCCGCAATAGCGGATGTGTTCGGCGCCCGCCTCTTGCGGCCGGTGGAGGTGGCCGAGGGCGACATAGTGAGCATCCTGGAAGACCTGCGGCGACACCGTTTCGATCCCACCGACCCGCACGAGAGGTCGCTCGCCGTCGCTGGGCCGGGCGCCAGCGACGAAGGCATGCGCGGCTACAACCCAGCGCGCGCCCTCCGGCACATGGCGCCGGGCAGCGGCGACCTGGGCGGCCAGAACGTCCTCGGGCGTCTGCATCGTCTCATCGGCGAAGCACTCCCGCGCGGCATATTCATAGCAGAACGGCAGGCCGGAAAAGGCGACGGCGCCATCGTCGTCGGCGAGGAGCAGCGGTGCTTCCTCCGCGCTGACCGCGCCGCGAATGAGCGCCCTGCGGGTATCCGTCATGATCGACATCGATGCGATCCGGTCGGCGGAATCATGGTTGCCGGCGATCATGACGACCGCTGCGTCCGTCTCAGAGGCGATGCGCGACAGGAAACCGTTGAACTGGCGCACGGCGAAGGCGGGCGGCGCGGCGCGGTCGAAGATGTCGCCGGCAATCACCAGCGCATCGACCGCGCATCCCGCGACAGCCTCGACGATCTGGTCGAGGATGGCCGCGTGGTCCTCCTCAAGGGAAATCCCGTTGAACTGGCGCCCGAGGTGCAGATCGGCCGTATGCAATATCCTCATGACATGATCCGACTATTGTGTCTCGCGTGTTCGCGATGAGCGCAATGCGTTCTAGTGGTTTCTCAACCCGGCGACATGGCAGATGACGAGCGTTTCGACGAGTTCTTCGGCCCGTGAGACCCCGAGCGGGGAGAGGCGGCCGCCAAGTGCCAGCATGGAAATGCCGTGGACGCCGGCCCAAAGGACGCGCGCCGAGCGGGCGCGGGCCGTGCTGTCGCCGTCGGCAAAGAGCGGCGACAGCACGGCCTCGATGATACCAAAGAGCGCCTCGAAGCGCGGCTGATTGGGCAACGCGCCCGTATGGTCGGGCGGCGGCGTCTCGAACAGCGCCTGCCAGAGCGCCCGGTTGTCGCGAATGAAGTCGAGATAGCGCTGCGCGAGCGCGATGAGGCCCGCCTCCACCGACGCCTCGGGAAGGGGGGCTCCGCTGATCGCCGCTGACAGGCGGTCGAGCGTGCGCGCGTTCACCGCCGCGATGATTTCGTCGAGATTGGCGAAGAGGTTGTAGGTCGTGCCGACCGCGACACCGATGGTGCTGGCCAGCTTACGCGCCGTCAGCGCTGCAACGCCGTCGCTGGAGACGATCTTCTCCGCTTCGTCGATGTAGCGCTTCCTGAGGGCATCGCGGTCGTCGATGCGGGTGCGATGGGAACGCGTCATAGGGGCGCCGCCTTTCATGGAGAGCTTCCCGTGGAGGGGGGCGCCTCGGTGCCGTCGCAGCCCGCCCACGGGTCCCTCCGCAGGCATTGCTGCCCCCGTCAAAAAAATTCTCTTTCATCCTGATCGCATACTTGAACGGTGTTCACAAGAGTATTATAGATATGAACGGCGTTCACAGAAACGTTGCGCGATTTTAATGAACATCGTTCACAAGGAGGCGGAGATGAGAAACGGGAACAGGGATCGAGCTGAACACCAGAAAGTGGGCCATCCGGAAATCAACTGGCCGGAAATCAACTGGCCGGAAATCAACTGGCCGGAAACGGGCCGCTCCGAAACGGTCCGTCATGAGGTCACCCGCCGCAAAGCGGATCGCCACGATCCGGCCTGCCGGCGAGTGCGGCAACCGGCAAGTGCCCAGGCGCGGCCTTCCTGGGACCATCCGAAGCTGGCGGCTGATGATGCCGCGGTTGCTGCCGGTAAATCCGGACACGCGATACCGGATGGCAAGGTGGAGAAAACCCGCGCCGCCGGGCGCCGGATTGTCTTTGCCGGCCTCTGCGTCGCCGCCTTCATGAGTGCCTTCCTCATCCGTGATGCCGATGCTGCTGGACTTCTGACGCCGACGGACGGCACCAAGGGGCCGCTGACCATCGTCGACCACACCGTCGACGTTGTCGTTGAGGACGGCTATGCGATCACCACGATTGAGCAGACCTTCGCCAATCCGGGCACGAGCGACGACGAGGCGCTCTATTCCTTCCCCGTGCCGAAAAAGGCCGCCGTTTCCGAATTTACCTACTGGATCGACGACAAGCCGGTCTCCGGCGAAGTGGTGGAAAAGCAGCGCGCCCGCGAGATCTACGCAGAGGAGAAGGCCGCCGGCCGCGAGGTCGCCTATACCGAGCAGGACGACTACCGAACGTTCGACATGAAGGTCTGGCCCGTGCGCGCCAACGCCGATGTGCGGGTACGCCTCGCCTATATCCAGCCGGTCAGCCTCGACACAGGCGTCGGGCGCTATCTCTATCCGCTGGAGGAGGGCGGCGTCGACGAAGAAAAGCTTGCCTTCTGGACGGCGAACGAGGCAGTCACGGGCCGCTTCTCCTTCGACCTGACATTGAAGCCCGACTATCCGGTCGAGGCGATCCGCCTGCCGGCCCATCCGAACGCGGTCATTACGCGGACGGGCGCCGAAGGCTGGCATGTTCATCTCGACAACAGCGCGCCCGTGGCCATCGCACCCGGCGAAAACCCCGGCGAAAACCCTGGCGAAGGCGCGGCAACCCCGGCGGGCGAGTCCAAGGCGTCCGCACATGTCCAGCCGATCCGTCTCGACACCGACGTCATCGTCTACTGGCGCGAGAAGGCCGGCCTTCCTGGCAGCCTCGACATGACCGCCTACAAGGCGACGCCGGACGGGCGCGGCACCTACATGCTGACGCTGACGCCCGGCATGGACCACCAACTCATCACCGGCGGTCGTGACTGGGTGTTCGTCCTCGACAAGTCCGGCTCAATGTCCGGCAAGATCGCGACCCTCGCCGAGGGGGTGGCAAAGGCAATCGGCAAACTCCGGCCGCAGGACCGCTTCCGCCTCGTCGCCTTCGACCAGGAGGCCCATCCGCTGACTTCGGGCTTCGTTGCCGTGACGCCGGACGCGGTCGCCCGCGCCGTGGAAATCGTCCGCGCCATGACGCCCGGCGGCAGCACCAATCTCTTCGCCGGTCTCGATAGCGGGCTTTCAGACCTCGATGCCGACCGCCCGGCAGGCGTCATCTTCGTCACCGACGGCGTCGCCAACGCCGGCGTGACGGAGAGGAAGCGTTTCGTGGAGCGTCTCAAGACGGCCGACATCCGCCTGTTCACCGTCATCATGGGCAACAGCGCCAATGAGCCGCTGCTCGGCGCCATGACAAAGGCCTCCGGCGGCACCGCGATCAACGTGTCGAACAGCGACGATGTCGTCGGGGCGCTCCTGTCGGCGACGGCGAAGCTGACCCACACCGCTCTCCACGACGTCAAGGTGTCGGTGACGCCCACCGGCGGCGACCTCCGCCTCGCCGACATGGCCGGCAACGACGTGCGCACTCTCTATCGCGGCGAACAGCTCGTCCTCTTCGGTCACTACTGGGGCAAGGGCCCGGCCGGGATCACGCTTTCCGGCAAGTTTTCCGGCAAACCCGTCACCTATTCCACCACCTTCGATTTTCCCGAGATGGCGACGCGCGATCCGGAAGTGGAGCGCCTTTGGGCCTTCTCCGCGATCGAGCGGGAGATGTGGACCATGGCGATGCTCGATGGTGGCGCGGATTCCAAGAAGGCGGTCATCGACCTGTCGAAGGAATACGGTATCGTGACGCCCTATACCTCGATGATCGTCGTGCGTGATGAGGTCTTCCACAAGCTCGCCATCGACCGCACCAACGAGGCGCGCCTGAAGCATGAGGCGAAGGCCCGCGAGAGGCGCGGCCAGCCGGCGACGCCCGCGCTTCCCATCGCCGCCCGCCGTGTCGATGCGGCAAAGCCGATGTTCTCCAAGCCGCGGCCGGGCCATAGCGGCAACGGCTCCGGCGACATCGGCCTCATTGGCTTCGGCCTCATGGCTAGTGCCGCCGCCGGCGCCTTCCTTGCCCGCCGCCGCCGGGGCCGGAAATGACCGTCCTCATCGCGGGTAAGCCGACACTCGACCAAGGCATGCGTTGCATGCCTTGGCTGACCCTCGCTTTAACGGTCGTGCTGGTCGGTCTTTACGTGGCGTTTCAGGGCGCCCCCGGGGCGCTGATCTACGACCGTGCTGCGATCCTCGACGGCGAGGCCTACCGGCTCCTGACCGGTCACCTTGTCCACCTCGATCTCCGTCACCTCGGCTTCAACGCCGGCGCGTTCGCGATGCTCGGTGCGGTCTATGAGACCTCCGGCGCCCCGCGCGGCCGCTACGTGACGCTGATGCTCGGATCGATGGCGGCGATCTCCGCCGTGCTGCTCGGCCTTTCGCCGCAAACTTTGTCCTATTGCGGGCTCTCGGCGGTGCTCAACGCGCTTTTTGCCGCGACCGTCCTCGGCCTGTGGCGGGATACCCGGCAGGTGGTCTGGCTGCTGTTTCTCCTCGGCGATCTCATGAAGATCGGCTTCGAATGGCGGTTCGGCTCGATCTTCAATGCCGATCTCGCCTGGGCGCCGCACTATGGCGCGCATCTGACTGGCTTTCTCTTTGGCCTCGCGTTCGAGGCGCTCGCCGTAAGACGGGGATGGAAAGAGCCGGGCGCGGAGCCTGCCGCGCCCGGCGTTGGTCTCAGGCCCGCACTTCGCGGCGCTGGAAGATCGCGTAGGCCGCGGTGAAGAGCGCCAGCATCGCCGCAACGAGCGATGCAATCTGCGGCCAGATGATGCGGATGCTCTGCATGGTCGGCAGCGGTGCCCCCATCAGTGCGCCCTGGAGCTGCGACATGAACACCGGCCCGACCGACCGCGAGGTCGGATCGAGCAGCATCTGGGAAATCTCGCCATAGAGCATCGCCGGGGAGATCCGGGCGAGCCCCTGCTGCACCTCGAAGCGGGTGATGAGCGTCATCGGATTGTAGGGATCAACGGGCGCGACGACCCCGGCAATGAACGGCACCAGGAATTGCCAGAACACCGACAGGATCAGCCACACCGAGAGCGCGGCGAGCGCCGAGGTCGCCGGCGCCCTGATCACGGTGGAAAAGGCGAGCGCCAGCGCCAGCCAGACCCCGGCGTAGACGAGGGTGGCGAGGAGATAGACGAGCCCGCGCGCCACGGCCGCCCCCGAGGGCGGCAGACCGAGGAGCAGGATGCCGATTCCGACCATCAGAAGCCACAGTGTGACGAGCGCGATGGCGATCACCAGAAGCCCGCCGAGGAACTTGCCGAAGAGGACGGCGTCCCGGTAGATCGGCTGGGCGAGGATGCGGCTCATGGTGCGTCGGCCGAACTCACCGTTGACGCTGTCGAAGCCGAGCGCGATGGCAACGAGTGGTAATAGGAAGCTCATGAACGACGAGAACGACGGCAGCGGCTTCTGGGCGACGGTGAAGAGCTTCAGGAACAGGAAGTTATCCTGCGCCGTCGTCGCCTTGATGACGGATATCGCGGCATAGACCGCACCCGCCGCCGTCAGCAGGACGAGGAGCATGATGAGATGCATCCGAGCGCTCGTCATGTGGTCAGCGGCTTCCTTGAGCGCGATCGTCGCCACGCCCCGGAAAGGAGAGCCTTCGCGTTTCATGGTCATGCCTCCTCGAAGAAGTGGCTGTAAGCCTCGCCGAGCCCGATCCTGTGGGCGGACAGGTCGACGAGGGAACCTCCGCCGCTGACAATCGCCACGGCCATGTCTGGCCGCACATCATGCGAGGCCGATACCTCCCAGCGGTCGGTGTCGACGGGCGAGACGGCGTTGATGCCCTCGATATCGCCGAGCAGGTCGGCAAGGTCGATGTCCCGCGCCGTGACGTCGATGCGGAACGCCCCGTCGGTTACCCGGTCGGCGAGCGCCTCCACCGTACCGACGAAGCCCAGCCTCCCCCGGTTGAACAGAGCGACGCGGGTGCAGATGGACTGCACCACGTCGAGCAGGTGGGAGGAAATGAGGACCGTCATGCCGTCATGGGCGAACCCGCGGATGATCTCCAAGAGCTCCTCCGTCGAGCGCGGATCGAGCCCGGAGGTCGGTTCATCGAGGATGACGACCCGGCTGTCGCGCATGACGAGTTCGGCGAGCCCGAGCCTCTGGCGCATGCCGCGCGAATAGGTAGCGACGCGCTGGTCGCCGACCGACGAGAGCTCGACCCGGGACAGCGCGGTCTCGATCCGCCTTTCCGCTTCCTCCGGCGTAAAACCGCCGAGGGCGGCGGTGTAGCGCAGGTTCTCCGCCCCCGTCAGCCCGTCGTAGAAGCCGACGGCGTCGGGCAGATAGCCGACCTGCCGCTTGACGCCGAGCGGGTCGCGCAAGGGGTCCATCCCGAGCACCTTGACGGAGCCGGCGCTCGGCTCCGTCAATCCCAGAAGCATGAGGATCGTCGTCGTCTTGCCCGCGCCGTTCGGTCCGAGCAATCCTACGACCTCGCCTTCCTCCACCGTGAGGTCGACTCCGTCGACAACGGTGGAGCGGCCGTAGCGCTTTGTCAGCCCCACGGCCTCGATCACCGGCGCGCTCATCTGCGGCCGTACCGGAAGACGGCGCCGACGAGGACGAGGACGGCAATAGCGATGATCAGGACGCCGACGATGCCCCACACCGTGGAGGTTTCCACCGTGACGCGGAAGCGCGCCCGGTCGGAAGCGCCGTCGGCGGCGCTGTTGAGACTGACCATATAGTCGCCGGCGATCGCCTTGCCGGCCGGCGTGACCTTCACCGTCACCTTCTGCTGCTCACCCGGCGCGAGCATGGGAAGCTCCTTCGGCGAGAAACCGACCTTCCAGCCGCTCGGTGCCGAGCCCGTCAGCTTGACATGGTCGGCCGGCGCGCTGCCGGTGTTGGCGACGACGAAGGGGAAGGTCGCCTCCGCGCCGGCCGTCGCCTCGCCGCTCAGCCGACCGTCAGCGCCGGAAAGGCTGAGCGTTGGCGAGCCGGTCACTTCAAGCGTCACCTTGGCTTCCGCCGAGGGCGCGTCGGGACCGGCGACGGCGGAGACGGCAATCGGGTAGTCGCCGGCCGAGATCGACCGGTCGGCCTTCACTTCCAGCGTGACGTTTTCCGTCGCGCCGGCCTTCACCGGAACGCCGGTGATTTCCTCAGAACCGTAGCCGTGCTTGAAGGTCGTCTGGAAGCCCTGGGGCGCATCGGCGGCGAGCGTAAAGAGTGCGTCCTTGGTGCCCCCATTCTTCAGCTTCATCTTGTAGTCGAAGGTGGTTTTCGCCGTTCCCTTCAACGCCGGCAGTTCCGGCACCAGCGTCGTCTGGCCCATCGGGATGTCGGCGATGGCCACGGAAAGCGGCAGGGTCTCGGTGCCAGCATCGGATTTCGCATCGACCTCGAAACCATAGGTTTTCTTGGCTGCGTCGGGCGCCGGGGTCACCTCCAGCGTCAGCCGGTCGGTGTCTTTGGGGAGCACCATGGAGGAGGAGACGTCCGTGCCGCCGGCCTTCAGCGTGAATTGCCAGCCCTCGGGCAGCCCCTTCACCGTCAGAGCACTGCGGCGCGGCGTGGCCGTGGCATTCATGAGTCTGAGGGGGAAGCTGGCGTCCTTTCCGGGCGCGACGGCGATGTCGGGATGCTCCGCCGTCAGCCAGAAGCCGTGAACGGCGCGGGAGCTGTCGGTGCCGGCTCCCGTTTCGCCGAAGGTCTGGGCGAAAACCGGCGGGGCAAAAAGCGGAACGGCGAAAAGAGCGGTAGCAAGAACTGCCCCGCGAGCGGCCTGATAAGGCGTTGTCATGGGAACCTCGATGGTAAGCACTGCGTCGCAAGCCGGCGCTGCGGCCGGCGGAAGAGATCAGACGATGTGCTGTCGAGGCGGGTCGCGGCCGTAGCGCCAGGGAACGGCATGCGAGAGGACCGGCGAAACGCTGTCCCTTGGCCAGACGATGCGGATGGCGTCGCGCGACGGATCGGCAAAGGACGGTGGTGCGCCGGCGGGAAGGGCATCGGGGCTTGTCGGTCCGTTCTCGTCGCGCTCTTCTGCGGCGACGGCGATCTTTTCGACGATCTGCCAGGACGATACGCCGCCGTGACCGGCCGCCTGCCACCCCGCGCTGGCGGCGGATGGAGTGGCGTTGCCGGCAAGAATCGCGATCGCGAAGAGGAGGGCAAACGCTATCCGGCATCCGGCGAGCGCACGGCACACCATGCCGCCACCCGGTCGGACTTTTCGATCGAACGCGCGCCGTCGCCTGTAGAGCGTCTCCAAGGACATCGATCCGGTCCCCGGGGTCTCGGCCCCAGTTTCAATCCCGTCTCCATGGTGGAGACGGTGAGTGGATGAAACAGACAGATCGAGCAATATGGCCAGAATTTGATGCCGGAAGGGCGTCGTCCAGGCTTCGCGGCCCGGAAGCGGCATGTCACGCTGCGTTGCAACATGCATTTCCCGCAAGAGGCCGGGCCGATCCCAACCATAGCCCCCATCGAACGGTGCGCCGGAGGCACCCGGACACAGCGGATACGGACCGGCGCCCGATCCCCGTGATCCCGCGGTGAAGGGGCTGTCGGGCGTCGCCGGCGATGGCCGCGGCGAAAAGTCATATTCTCCTTATCACATTCGTCTGAAAGATCTTTTTTCCTCATCGATTCAGGCCGAATATCGGTTCTCCGCGACGCTATTGGCTGCCCCGAGCGAATGAGTCGGCATCCCGGATAAACGTCAGGATTGTCGACAGGGCGATATGAATCGATCGCTGGTAGCAGACGAGCTATGCAATAAATGCAAGTCTGGCATGCAGAATATCCGCAATCCACCAATGGCGGTTGTTTTCAACCTCTTCACGGACGCGTTGCGGAGCACAAAAATTAGGCGCCCTACGGCAGCGCCGCATTGGTAATTTTACAGAGCTTTTCGCATGTGGCGGGGGATATCAACCTGCTCCTCCGACGTGCAGATCTGTGTCCGGATTCGCGGTCTACGGGATCATGGGGCAAAGCAACCATCTGATAACGTAGGGAAATTCTCATACATGCGGCGGAATGTCGCGGGCGTCGTCGGGAAGTCGCGATATAAGGGGAACTACTTCCTCAACGCGCCGCCTTTAATCGACGCAGCCCGAATTCCCTTCCGGGCCGACGGACATATGTTCGTCGCGGCCGGTAAGCCTCAAGAGACCGACAGTGCTGAGACTGATGAAATTCCCGCTTTTGCTGCTCACGGCAGTGGCGTTGTCGGGATGCCGCTACGACGTTCTTGCTCCCGATGGCTGGGTGGCGGTTCAGGAGCGCAATTTGCTGCTCATCTCCACCGCCATCATGCTGATCGTGATCGTGCCCGTGCTGATCATGGCGGTCTATTTCCCCTGGAAATACCGCGCCGACCGTGGCGACAGCTCCGATTTCGACCAGGAGTTCACCCATTCCACGAAGCTGGAACTCGTCCTCTGGGGCGTGCCGATCCTGATCGTCATCGCGCTTGGCGCCTACACCTGGATCTATACCCATCAGCTCGACCCCTATCGTCCGCTCGACAAGCCGGGCACACCGATCGAGGTCGAGGCGGTCTCGCTCGACTGGAAATGGCTCTTCATCTACCCGCAGTACGGTGTCGCCTCGGTCAACGAACTGGCCATCCCGGTCAATACGCCGGTCAACATGCGGCTGACCTCCTCCACGGTGATGAACACCTTCTCTGTCCCCTCGCTCGCCGGCATGGTTTATTCCATGGCCGCGATGCAGACGAAGCTCCACTTCATCGCCGACAAGCCGGGGACCTATCCAGGCCGTTCCGCGCATTTTTCCGGCCCCGGCTTCGCCCACATGACCTTCAATACGCTCGCCCTGTCCGGCACCGATTTCGACGCCTGGGTGAAGAAGGCGAAGGAGGAGGGCGGCGACCTGTCCCGCAAGGCCTACCTCCACCTGGAAAAGCCGAGCATTGCCGTTCCCGTTCGCTACTACGGCTCGGTCGCCGATGGCCTGTTCGACCGCATCCGCGACCTTTGCGTCGAAAAGGGCAAGGTCTGCGTCGACCAGATGATGAAGCAGGACATGATGGGCGGCGGAGGCCTCAAGGGCATCAAGGACAAGAAGAAATACGAGTACGACGATGAACGGGCGATCGACCGCTTCGGCCGTCCGCTGGCGGGTGACGTGACGAGCGAGGTCGTCTCGCCCAAGCCACGGCAGGTCTCCGCGCTGCAAACCGAGGGAGGCATCAATGGCCGCTGACAGCATCATCGCCATCCATGCCGCGGTCTCGCCGCTCTTCGGACGGCTGAGCCTCGACTGGATCCCCTATCGCGAGCCGATCCTGGTTGGCACTTTTTTCGGCGTTGCCGTCATCGGCCTCGTTGTGCTGGCGCTGGTGACGAAATACCGGCTGTGGGGGCCGTTCTGGCGCGACTGGGCGACCAGCGTCGACCACAAGAAGATCGGCATCATGTATTGCGCGCTTGGCTTCGTCATGCTGCTACGCGGCTTTGCCGACGCGCTGATGATGCGCGCCCAGCAGGCGATCGCGGCCGGTGGTGCCGCAGGCTACCTGCCGCCGCACCACTACGACCAGATCTTCACCGCCCACGGCGTGATCATGATCTTTTTCGTCGCCATGGCCTTCGTCACCGGCATCATGAACTTCGTCATGCCGACCCAGATCGGCGCTCGCGACGTTGCCTTCCCTTTTCTCAACAATTTCTCGTTCTGGATGACGGTTGCCGGCGCGCTCCTCGTCAACGTGTCGCTGTTCGTCGGCGAGTTTGGCCGTGTCGGATGGCTTGCCTTCCCGCCTCTCTCGGAGGCCGCCTATTCGACCGGGCCGGGCGTGGACTACTACCTGTGGGCGCTGCAGATCGCCGGCGTCGGAACGACCTTGTCGGGCATCAACCTCATCACGACCATCTTCAAGATGCGCGCGCCGGGCATGAAGCTCTTCGACATGCCGGTCTTCACCTGGACGACGCTGTGCACCAACGTGCTCATCGTCGCCGCCTTCCCGGTGCTGACCGCGACGCTCGCCATGCTCACCCTCGATCGCTACATCGGCACGCATTTCTTCACCAACGACTTCGGTGGCAATGCGATGATGTACATCAACCTGATCTGGATCTGGGGCCATCCGGAGGTCTATATCCTGATCCTGCCGATCTTCGGCGTGTTCTCCGAAATCGTCGCGACCTTCTCCGGCAAACCGCTGTTCGGCTACAAAACCATGGTTTGGGCGACCGCCTGCATCATGGTGCTGAGCTTCGTCGTCTGGCTGCACCACTTCTTCACGATGGGCTCGGGCGCCGACGTCAATACGTTCTTCGGCATCACCACGATGGTCATCGCGGTGCCGACTGGCGTGAAGGTGTTCAACTGGCTGTTCACGATGTATCGCGGCAAGGTGCGCCTCGAGGTGCCGATGCTGTGGACCATCGGCTTCATCGTCACCTTCACCATCGGCGGCATGTCGGGCGTTCTTCTCGCCATCCCGCCGGTCGATTTCCAGCTCCACAACACGCTGTTCCTGATCGCCCACTTCCATAACGTCATCATCGGCGGCGTGGTCTTCGGCATTATGGCGGCGGTGACCTTCTGGTGGCCGAAGGCCTTCGGCTTCAAGCTCAATGACCGCTGGGGCCGTCGCGCCTTCTGGTTCTGGTTCATCGGCTTCTACTTCGCCTTCATGCCGCTCTACGCGCTCGGCCTGATGGGCGTTACCCGCCGCATCAACCAGTACGCCGATCCCGCCTGGCAGATTTACTTCATCGTCGCCGCCTTCGGCGCCGTCCTGATTCTCTTCGGCATCCTGTCGACGGCGATCAATTTCTATGTCTCCATCCGCGACCGGAAGGCGCTCGCTTGTGGCCCGGATCCCTGGGATGCGCGCACCCTGGACTGGGCGACCCAATCGCCGCCCGCGCCCTACAACTTCCCCGAGGATATTCACGTCCACGGCCGCGATGAGTGGTGGCGGATGAAGAAAGAGGGCTTCACATGGTCCGGCAACTATGCGCCGATCCACATGCCCAAGAGCACTGCCACAGGTGCGCTGATGTCGGCCGCCGCGCTGGTCCTCGGCTTTGCCATGGTCTGGTACATCTGGTGGCTCGCCGCCCTCAGCTTCCTCGCCATGATCGCCATGGCGATCGGCCACACCTTCAATTACGACCGCGACTACTACATCCCGGAGGCGGAAGTCGCGGACACCGAAGCCAGAGGAGCTGCGGCATGAATGTGATCAACGTCGCCTACGAAGGCCAGGTGATCGGCGGCGATCGCTCCACCGTCCATCAGGCCCACGCCCATCACGAGAGCCCGACGCCGATCGGCTTCTGGATCTACCTGATGAGCGACTGCATCATCTTTGGATGCCTGTTCGCCACCTATGCCGTGCTCGGCGGCAACTATGCCGGCGGACCGGCGCCGAAGGACCTCTTCGAGGTCGATTTCGTGGCCATCGAGACGGCGCTTCTGCTGATCTCCTCAGTCACCTTCGGCGTCGCCATGCTGCGCGCCGAGGCTGAGAAGCAGGCAGAGACGATCGGCTGGCTGGCGATCACCGGGCTTTTCGGCCTCGGCTTCATCGGCATGGAGCTCTACGAGTTCCATCACCTGATCGAGACGGGCGCCGGACCGGACCGCTCGGCCTTCCTGTCAGCCTTCTTCCTCCTCGTCGGCACCCACGGCCTTCACGTCACTGCCGGTATCATCTGGTTGGTGACGCTCAGCGTCCAGCTCCGCATGCATGGGCTGATCGAGGCCAATATGCGCCGTCTGTCGACGTTGTCGATGTTCTGGCACTTTCTCGACCTGATCTGGATCGGGGTCTTCTCGTTCGTCTATCTCGTGAGGCTCGTCTGATGAGTGCTGCAACCGAAACCCACGGCTCCCACGGAACGATGGGGCGGCTGATGGTCGGTTTCGCGCTCGCCGCGATCCTGACGATCATTCCCTTCGTCCTCGTCATGGAAGGCCTGGCCCTCAGCCGCCCCGTCCTGATCGGCATCATCATGGGGCTCGGGGCGGTGCAGATCGTCGTCCACCTCGTCTTCTTCCTCCACGTCAACGCAAGCTCCGAGAGCGGCTGGACGCTCGCGGCTACAATCTTTGCCGTCATCATTCTCGGGATCGTGCTCGCCGGTTCGCTCTGGGTCATGCACAACATGAATGAGAACATGATGCCGATGCCCAAGATGAATCAGATGCAGATGGATCAGATGACGTCATTGCAGGGTCAGCAGGGCTGATCATGGCCGGCGATCACGTCAGCCGATACCCCGCCCGCTTCGCCGGCGTGAAGGTCCTCCGCCGGAAGACGGATCGCCCGGCCATCAGGCGGAGCATTCGCTGGCCGCGCCTGATCGTCGCCACCGTGCTGGCGCTGGCGGCGGTCGCCGGCTTCGCCAGCCTCGGCGTCTGGCAGGTCCACCGTCTCCACTGGAAGGTGGCGCTGATCGAGCGGGTGGACGCCCGCGTCCATGCCGATCCGGTTCCCGCCCCGGGGCCGGCTGCCTGGTCCGGCATCACGCGCGAAGGCGACGAATATCGCCATGTCAGTCTCACCGGCCGGTTCCTCAAGGATGCCGACGTCTTCGTCTACACTCCCTCCGATTACGGTCCGGCCCATTGGGTCATGACGCCCTTCGCCCGCGACGACGGTACGATTGTCCTGGTCAATCGCGGCCTCCTGCCGGAAAAGCGGACCACCGATCCCGTCGTCGCTCCGCCGACGGGCGAGCGCACGATCACCGGCCTGCTCAGGATTTCCGAGGACCGGCGCTGGCTCTTTTCCCAGGAAAACAGGCCGGAGGAGGGGCGCTGGTACCGGCGCGACGTTGCCGCGATTGTCCGCGCTGGCGGTTATCAGCAGGCCGCGCCCTATTTCGTCGACGAGGATCTCGGTGATCCGCAGGGTTGGCCGCGCGGCGGTCAGACCGTCGTTCACTTCCGCAACGCCCACCTCAGCTACGCCATCACCTGGTTCGCGCTCGCCGCGCTCGTGCTGGTCGGCTATGGCTTGCTTCTCAGGCACGAAGTATCCGGCACGGAACGGGCGAAGGACTGAGCCCGCCTTTTCCATCTCGCGCATGTCGTTGCTCTCGCCGGCCCGGGTGCTCATCCAGACCCTGGAAAAGGCGTTGAAGCCGGTCGAGGTGTCTAGCGGCGTCCCTGCGCCTCGACGACCGAGGTCCCCTAGCAAGGAAACATTGCCCCCCGCTGGAGCGCCCCCCGCCTCAGATGATCTCCACGTAGTCCGGTGCCATGTCCAGAAGCGTCGCCTTGATATCCTCGCAGAATTGCAGCGTGATCGCGGAAGGCGCATAGCTCATCGGGTAGAGAAAGCCATAGGTCAGCGTCAGATCCGGTTCCCAGGGAACAAGCGTGATGCCGGGAATGCCGGAGGCGAGAAGCGGATCGGCAAGGGTGAGGCCGATACCGCCGGAAACGAGCTGGCAGGCCGACAAAACCGACGATACCTCGGCCTGTATCGTCAGTCTCTGGTTCCGTCGCCGGCACAGGTCGTCGATATACTGGCGCAGAAGCGTGAAGGGCTTGAGGGCGATGAATGGTTCGTCGACTATATCGTCGAAGCCGAGCGTCTTGCGTTCGGCGAACGGGTGGCCGGTAGGGATGGCGGCCACGATTCTGACCCGCGCGAAGGGTGTCGCTGTTACCGCCGGCGCCTCCATCGGCAGGGCGGCGATGCCGAGATCGAACTGCTGGCCGGAGACCCAGCGACCGACGTCGGCGCGCGGGCGCACCTCGAGCGAAGCCCGTACCTGCGGGTGGGCGACGGAGAACCGCGACAGCGCCCTGGGTACGATACTCGCGCCGAGATAGGGCTGCGTGACGATGCGTAGCCAGGCGTCCTTCTGCATGCGGATGTCGTCGGCGATGCGCGAAACTTCGTCGAAGCCGGCCAGAATGCGGTTCGCTTCCTTGTAGAACAGGATTCCCTCGCGTGTCGGCGTGAGCCGCCGATTTTCACGCGAAAAGAGCAAAAAGCCGAGCTCTTCCTCCAGCATCGCAATCAACCGGCTGACCTGCGGCTGCGTCAGTAGCAGGCGCTGACCGGCCTCGGTCACGCTGCCCGTTTCCATGACCGCTTGTAAGGCTTTGAGATATCGGATCCGCATGACGGCCCGTCTTTCATATCAAACACGCATCGATCCAGAAGTCGCAGAAATTTGCCTCATATATTCGCGTCCGGCAATGACATTCCGAGCGGTCCGGGATGTGGGGCCGTCTGCATATGCGCTCTTCTTCCCGTCCGACCCGGTCCCTTTCCGACCTCATCCGGCAACGAGCGCGCGCACGAAGTCCAATTTCCGTTCCGTCGTCTCGGTGAGCACGAAGGGGTAGAAGTCGCGGTGGCCGATGGAGCGGTTGATGGCGTTCATCGCCACGGTGAGGTCGACCCAGGCGGGGATGAGGTCCGCCAGCGGACGACGGTTGAGCACCGGACCTTCGCCAAGTGAGATCACGCCATAGGCCGCGCCGGTCTCCAGTCCGTCGAGTGTGTGGAGGAGATGAGCGAAGGTTTCTGCGAAGTCCTCCCACGGGTGGGACGTTGCATAGGCGCTCACATGGGTCTGCTGCCAGCCAGGGTTCGGTCCATTGTCGTAGTGGGTCTGGAGAGCAGTGACATAGTCGAGGCGCTCGTCGCCGAAAAGAGCGCGAAAATCGTCAAGCCGACCGCCCTCGCGCACCAGTACGTCCCAATAGAAGTGGCCGACCTCGTGGCGCAGGTGACCGATGAGGGTGCGGTAGGATTCGCCGAACGCGATGCGGTTGCGCTCGCGCGCGTCGTCGTCGGCTTCCGCGACGTTGAGCGTGACGAGCCCGTTTTCGTGGCCGGTGTAGATCCGCCCACGCGTGCCGTCGGGATGCTCTACATCGGCGAGAAATTCAAAATGCAGCCGCTCGTCGCCCTTCGCCGTTGCGGTGGAGAACGGCAGGTCGAAGGCGAGCAGCGAATAGAAGACGCGCCGCTTCGCATCTTCAATTCGCCCCCAGCGCTCCGTGTTGCCGTTAACGGAGAGGTCGGGAATCTTCGTCGTGTGACGGCAGGAGAGGCAAAGCGTCTCGGCCGGATCGTCGACGATCCAGTTGCAGCCGATCTGCTCGCGATTGGCGCATGTCACCGTTGCATCGGTAGCCGAGAGCGCCGCGTTCGCCGGATGGTAGCCGAGCGAGATGCCGCAGGAGACGCATTCGAGGCTGTCGAAAAAGACCTCCGCCCCGCAGGACGGACAGGAAAATCGGCGCATATCGTTCTGGACCTCACTGTGCCGGCCGGCCGCGACGGCGCAAAAGGCGGCCCGTACCACATGGGTGTCCGGGCTATACGGCTTCCTTGACGTCGGCCCGGATCAGCCACCAGTTGATCGGATAGCTGGTGAGAAAACCGGCGACCATCGCGATCCGCATCGCGAACCAGAACTCTGGCGTGCCGATCTCGGCCTTCGTGCCGAAAACGGCCGCAAGCGGGGCAAGCTGCGCGATTGCCGTTCAACGGTACATGCCGATCTGCCAGAAGAGAAGCGACAACGCGTCCGCTTTGATCGCTTTCCTGATCTCCGCCGATCCCGAGCCTGGGCGCCGCTGTTTACTGTATCCTCCATCATCTGTCGGTGAGGATTTACAGCAGCAACGTCAGGTGACAGTCTTTACCTCGCGTTAATCTTGCGAAAGACTGCAAGCAACCGACTGTAGGCAGCAAGAGGATTGGTTTTGGGAGAGGCTGGGGAAACGATGGGCTTCCAAGCAGGCGGCCAGGCTTCGGCTGCATTCGCATGCATCCCGTCCGGCAAGAATTCTGACGCTCTTCCTGAAATGGCTTCCGTCCGCCGCCGGAAATCGGCCGGTATCCACGCAGTTCCCCATTGTCCCTCGTTCGCACCTTGGAGACCCCGTTCATGCATCGCGTCCGCCATCCGGCCCGGTTTTTGGCCTACAAGTTGCTAGCCCAGCGCATCCGTCTTGTCTGCCGCGGCGCTGCCAGCGCCCTGCTCGTTGCCGCCGCCTTGCCGCTTGCAGCAATGACAGTGGTGGGAACGACGGCAGTAGAGGCCGCATCGGCAAAAGGGTCACCCGGTATCGTTCGGGCCGCGGCACGTACCGACGGCGGCGTGAAGCGGAGGGCAGCGCGCAACTATACGATCGCGGTGCTGGGGGATTCTCTCGGCGATGGCGTCTACGTCGGTCTGCGCCAGCTCACCCGCGACATGGACCGGGTGACCGTGAAGAAATACTCCCGCGTCAACACCGGTATCGCCCGCGCCGACCGCTACAACTGGAATCGCGCCGCGGAGCGGATCGCGCGCCAGAATATCCAGATCGCCGTCATGGTCTTCGGCGCCAATGACCTCCAGTCCATGCGCGTCAAGGGCCGCGCCCATCACTACCGCCAGCCCGGCTGGGTCAAACTCTATACCCAGCGTGTCGACGGCATCATGCGCAGCTTTTCCAAACGCGGCATTCCCGTCTACTGGGTCAGCCTGCCGATTACCCGCAAGGATCGCTACCAGAAGGACTATGCCTTCTTGAACACGATCTTCCGCTCGGTCGTGAGGAAGCATGGTGGCACCTTCATCGATACCTGGTCGGCGCTTGCCGACAAGGGCGGACACTATTCGCCCTATGGGGTCGTCGGCGGCAGGAAACAGCAGATCCGCGCCACTGACGGCGTCCATTTCACACCGCTCGGCTACCAGCTCTATGCCGGCTATGCGCTCAAGAAAATCCGTAGCGACTTCCCGCTGACGACGAGCGCGGCGGACTGAGCCTCCCCTCAACCCACCGCGCGCCGGCGAACGCATTGGCGCCGGCTTGCCGGTGCCCTTCCGGCATGTCCGTACGCCGGCGCGGGCGGGGATATGGGCTCGCGCCGGCCGTCGGTGCGGCCCGGCCGCATACGCCGTGTTCCGGGTGAAGACCAACGCTTTGCGTTCAAAAATCCTGCAATCAGGGCGGGTGTAACCTTGCTTTAACCATAAGGAGTCGATCCTTACGGCCGTAGTTCTTTGCGTCCGCTAACCGGTCTGAGTAGTCTGAGTAGGATGACCGTCGTGCACTATGCGTCAGCGTTTCAGCAACGGCCCTTGATGCGACCGCGTCGCGGCTCGCTGCCTGTTGCTGTGCCCGATCGCGCATCTTCCTGTTCCCTATCTCCTACCCGTTCGCTGTCCGCTACGGCGCAACGCCCGATGCGTGAGCGGCCGTCCTCTGACAGGCCCACCGTTCAGAATTGTCAGACGGCCGTTCCGGTGGGTGATGTCCCGGTCGCCGGCATGGCCCCGGCCACCGATCCCGTACCGGAAAGGGGAGAAGCGCCCGACGGCGTGTTCGGCCGATCGGAGCAACACCGCTCGACGTCCCTCCTGGCCAAGCCGCGCCATTCGAGGCTCGGCCTCGGCATCGGTGTTGTGGCGGTGACAGCGGCTTTCTTTGCCGGATCCTGTGCCAACAGGGGTTTCGATCGCGCAGCATCGCTGATGGACCCGACCTCACCCGCGCTTGAGAGCCCGGCAGCCGAAGCGCCAACCATGCGCACAAAGGGGCCCGTCGCCATTGTGCGTCCGACGAGCGGGGCTGCGAAAACCGCGCGTCTTGCCGCACCCGTTGCCGTCTCCAAGAACGTCGACGGTCGGATAGATACCGCCTTCGAGGAAGGCGGCAACGCGATGGTGCCGCGCGGCAAGCCCGGTCCCTCGGCCGAGACGCGGCGCTTCATGACTGCCGCCGTCACCCATCCCGCGCCCGAACCGCGGCGCATGGCGCCGCCGCCGACACTGGATCTGCCCGTTGCGAAAGGCCCGCTCGGCCATTTCGCCGCCAAGCTTGCCGCGCTCAAGAGCGGTCGGCGGACCGAGCCCGTTACCATCCTCCATATCGGCGACAGCCATATCGCGGCCGACTCCTTTACGCGCGGCATTCGCAAGCGTCTCCAGCAGCGGTTCGGCGATGCCGGACGCGGCGACGTCATTCCGCCGGACGTCTTCAAGTACGCCTACGCCGACCAGGTCTCCATGAGCCGCTCCGGCTCGTGGCGGGCGGCAACGAGCCTGAAGACGAAATCCGGCCCGTTCGGTATTTCCGGCGTCCGCCTGTCCTCCGCCTCAACGTCGGCGAAGCTGGTGATGAAAACGAAGACCGGGCCCTTCGACTACGGCGAAGTGACCATCGTCACCGGTCCGAAGGCAGGCGGCGTGGTGATCGAGGCCGGCGGCAGGCGGGAGCGCTTTTCCGCCCGTGCGCCGCGCGAGGGAGCCAGGACCGTGCGGCTCGATGCCCGCGCCTCGTCGCTGGTCGTGCGTCCGGCAGGCGATGGCACGACCACCGTCCTCTACTGGGGGACGGGCAAGAACCGGCCCGGCATCCGCTATGTCAACTTCGGCATTTCCGGTGCGACAGTCGACGTCACCCGGCGATGGAATGACGCCATCGTCGCTGACAACATACGCGATCTGAAGCCGGACCTGATCGTCTATGGCTACGGCACCAACGAGGGCTTCAACGACAACGTCGATCTTGCCGGATACCGGCGCTACGTCTCCGGCTTCCTCGATCACCTTGCCGCCGCCGCGCCCGATGCCGACATGGTGTTCATCGGCGCCTCCGACGGACTTACGCGGCGGAGCCGTCGGGGCGATGCCTGCACCGGCGGCTATCGCTCGCCACCCAAGCTCGATGGCATCCGCCAGACGGTTCACGCCATCGCTCGCGCCCGTGGCGCGGCTTGGTGGGATTGGTCCGAGGCCATGGGCGGGCGCTGCTCGATCGACCGCTGGGCGCGCTCCAGGCTCGCCGCCCGCGACCGCGTACACATGACGTCGGCGGGATATGACAAGAGCGCCGGCCTCTTCGTCGAGGCGCTTTTGACGAAGGCCGGCCGGCCGGCGCAGGTCGCGTCGCGCAATTGACGGATCCCCTGCGAAGCAGGCACCGCGGAATTGACAAGCCCAAGAAGCCGCTGGCATAAATTCCGGGCTTGGAGCGGGGTTGGGTCCAGGCACGACCGGGCAGGACAGCGCCATCTGGTGCCATAGCCCCTCCCGGTATCATTTTATTTTGTCTGTATGCGCGTTTTCCGCCCGTCAGTGGCACGTCGGACCCTGCCCGCCGGGGCGGCGTCGCCGTTCCTGTGTGCTGTGCCTTCTGTGTGGTCTTTCCGGCCCGGCGCGGCGCTTGCCCTTTTCTGTCAAGGACGATCCGCGCGTGCTGTTCCCAACCCTAGATTTCGCGCTCTTCTTTGCTGTCGTCTTCGCGCTCGCCTGGGCGCTGATGGATCGCGCGACGACGCGCAAGCTCCTCCTGGTCGCCGCGAGCTATTTCTTCTACGGCTACTGGGACTGGCGCTTCTGCTTCCTCCTGTTCTCCACCTCCTTTGTCGCCTATATGGCCGGACGCCTGATCGAGGTGACGCCGGGCGAGACCGGGCGTCGCTGGATCGTAGGCGGGTCGGTCTCGATCCTTCTCGGCATTCTCGGTTTCTTTAAGTATTACAATTTCTTCCTGGAATCCTTCGGGGCTCTTCTGAGCGCCATCGGGCTCGAGCGCGACCTGCCTTTGCTGCTCGTCGTCCTGCCCGTCGGCATTTCCTTCTTCACCTTCCAGGCGATCTCCTACATCGTCGATGCCTATCGCGGCGACGTCGAGGTGCGCACTTCGCTCCTCGATGTCCTGCTCTACATCTCCTTTTTCCCCCAGCTCGTTGCCGGGCCGATCGTCAGGGCCGCCGATTTCCTGCCGCAGCTCGACCTCAGGCCGATGCTGACCCGCGCCTCGGTCACCTTCGGGCTGACGATGGTGCTTGTCGGGCTGGTCAAGAAGATGATCGTCGCCAACTGGCTGGCGACCGATTTCGTCGATGACGTCTTCCTGACGCCGGATATTTACGACAGTGCCACGCTGGCGCTCGCCGCCTATGGCTACGCGGTGCAGATCTATTGCGACTTCTCCGGCTACAGCGATATCGCCATCGGCACCGCCGCGCTGCTCGGCTACCATTTCAACGAGAATTTCCGTCAGCCCTATCGCGCCGCGTCGCTGCAGGAATTCTGGCGCCGCTGGCATATTTCGCTCTCCTACTGGCTGCGTGACTATCTCTACAAGCCACTCGGCGGTAGCCGCCACGGGCGGGCGAAGACCTATCGCAACCTCCTCCTGACGATGCTTCTCGGCGGCCTCTGGCACGGCGCCGCCGTCACCTTCGTCATCTGGGGCGCGTTGCACGGCGTCGGGCTCGCGCTGGAGCGTATGGCGCGCGAGGCGTTCGCCGGCGGCAGGCGAACGGCGGAAGGCCCGCATGCCGCGATTGTCCGGCACGAGCGCCAGGGCTTCGGCCTCGGCCGCATCGTCGCCGTTGTTCTGACGTTCCACGTTGTCGTTGTCGGCTGGATCTTTTTCCGCTCGCAGGATCTTGATACCGCGCTGTATTATTTCCAGGGCCTCGGCGCGCTGACCGGATCGCTTGCGGAGATCACGCCCTTCCGCCTTGCGATAGTCATTGTCCCGCTGGCATTTCACTTCACCCCGGCCAATCTCACCTGGCGCATCTCCCGGCGGTTGGAGCACGTGCCGGCGTCGGTCCTTGCGCTGCTTTTCGCCCTCGGCCTTGTTTTGATCGAGCTGACGGCGGTTCCGGGCACAGCGCCCTTCATCTATTTCCAGTTCTGAGGACGGGGAGGCGCATCCGATGACTGACAGACACAGCGAACACCATCGTGCCGGTCGCTTGACGCGGGCGAACGCGCGCGCCGCGCTCGGCATCTTCCTCGTCGCCTTTCTGGCGCTCGCCGTTTTCCGCTCCGGCAATCTCGTCAGCTACGCCTACGATCTGCCGCCCGGTCCGATGAAGGAGGCGGTCGCGCGTGGCGCCGAGACCTGGGACGGCTGGATGGAAGCTGCCGGCGCCGCCGGCCTCACCCGTGCCGTCGTCGATGCCGTCGACAGGGCCGTGCATGTGCGCTTCGGCGACGATGGGGAGCCGGATGACGGTGTCGTCGGGGAAGGCTATGTTGATGATGCTCTTCCCGACGAAGCCTATTCCGAGCGCGACGGATCCGGCGATACGCCGGCCCGCGATGCGTCGACCCTTGAGGAGGATCAGCAGTGACCCGAAATGTCGATCGCAGTCCCTTTGAACGCCGCCGTCCCGCTTCGCGAGGAGTGCTGCAACCGGAAAGGCGTTCCGCTGCGCCGACGCCGGACGCAGAGGAAATCGCGCGCATGCTCGATATGGCACCGCATCCCGAGGGCGGTTTCTATGTCGAGACGTTCCGCGACGAACGCACCGACGAAACTGGCCGCGCCCTGTCCACCGCGATCTATTTCCTGCTGCCCGATGGCGTCGTCTCCGCCTGGCACCGGGTCGACGCGGTCGAGATCTGGCACTGGTACGCCGGAGCGCCGCTGATCCTCAGCCTTTGCCCGGACGGGCGTGCCGTGCACGGGATCGAACTTGGTACCGACGTTGCCGCCGGCCAAAGACCGCAGGGCGTCGTGCCGCGTGGTTGCTGGCAAAGTGCCAGGAGCCTCGGGGCCTGGACGCTTGTCGGCTGCACCGTCGCGCCCGGGTTCGAGTTCTCGGGCTTCGAAATGGCTCCGGACGGCGCCGAACCGCCGAACCTTCCCGGTGAGCCGTCCGGTTCGTGAGCCCGGATCGGCGGTCATGGGTTCACGGGGCTGTGATTTCGCGGATCTGGGAAATGCGCCCGGGAGGGAGTAGGAAAGGTCCATGCGAAACCTCCTCGTCGCGCTTCTTGTCCTTCTTGTCGCGGGACTTCCCGTCGTTCCCGGTCTGGCCGATGCGCTCGCCGGGCACGCGAGCGGTTTGCCGGTCGTCGCGGCGACGCAGGCGGCGGATGCGGTGGCTCCGCGCGATCGGGCGCCGGCGGGCGTTGTCGCCGTGGTCCGTGACGCCATGCCTCCGACAAATTCCGCCATTCAATGCTGCGTGAAGGCGGAGGCGCCCTCGAAGGTCCGGACCGGGCACTGCGGTTTCGATCTGGTCTATCTGGTTAGCGCTACCGGCACTGCTTTTGTCAGCAATTCCGGCGTTTGGGCGCCCGATGCCGACCGTATTCTCGCCTCGCTGCAAGCCGAGGCACCGTTCCGTCCTCCGATCCTTTCCTGACACATCACGGTGCGCGGCGGGCATCATGTCGCTGCCCGCCATACAAACGCCGCATCCGGCGGCTGCCGTCTCCTTGGAGATTCGGCGCTCCGGACGGCACGACTCCCTTCGTGTTCAGGAATGCAATCGATGAAAACGCAACGTCTTGCCGCCGCGGCCCTCCTTGCCGTGCCCGGAGTGGCAAGCGCAGGAAACGAAATGTCCACCGTGGACGTTTACAAGTCTCCCTGGTGCGGCTGCTGTGAGGTCTGGATGAAAGCGATTGAAAAGGTCGGCTACACGGTCAAGGCGCATAACATGGAAGATATCGAACCCGTCAAGCGCCTCACCGGTGTGCCGGAAGACATGGAGGCCTGCCACACGGCGGTCGTCAAGGGCGACGAGCCCTATGTCCTCGAAGGCCATGTGCCGCTTGAGGCGATGACGCGGCTTTTCGTCGAACGCCCGAGTGTCTCCGGTCTTGCCGTGCCCGGCATGCCTGACGGCAGCCTCGGCATGGGGGCTGATCCCACGGCCCGCTACACGGTGTACGCCTTTGCCCCCGGTAAGGAACCTGCCGCTTATCTCGAAGTCGGAGAGTGATCATTTGATGGAAACGACGAACCTTCTGTCACGACGACGGTTCATTTCCGGTACTGCGAGCCTTGCAGGGCTCGCCGTTGCCGGTTGCGCCACCTCGCCTGGCCCGAAAAAGCCGGCTCCGCCGCCCCGCTTCGGCAGCGCCCAGCTGATGTACGGACCGTTGCCGAACGAGCGCTTTCCGGTGCCGGCCGTGGATATCCGCAAGGTGCCGGAACGCTTCTGGCGTAGGCAGGTCCCTTATCAAACCTCGGAGAAGGTCGGCACGATCGTCGTCGATACCTCGCAATTCCACCTCTATCTCGTTGGTGAGAACGGCATGGCGATGCGCTATGGCGTCGGTCTGGGCCGCGCCGGCTTCGCCTGGTCGGGCAGGGCGCGGGTCGGCTGGAAGCAGGAGTGGCCGAAGTGGACGCCGCCCGAAGAGATGATCGCCCGCCAGCCTGAACTGGAAATCTACAGCGCGAAGAACGGTGGCATGCCGCCGGGGCTGCAGAACCCGCTCGGCGCTCGCGCCCTCTATATTTTCCAGGGCAACAAGGACACGCTTTATCGCATCCACGGGTCGCCGGAATACTGGACGATCGGCAAGGCGGTCTCGAGCGGATGCGTCCGGATGATCAACCAGGATGTCATCGACCTTTACGGTCGGGTTCCAGTCAATTCACCCATCGTGGTGCTCTGAGCCCGTTTGGCCGTGCGCAAGGAAAAGCGCCGTCGCGGGGAGATCCGCGGCGGCGTCTTGCCGAAAGTGCGTGTGCAGTCGCTGAAAAGCCGCTGCCCGATGAGCGTCAGCCTCAGCTTCAGGCCGCCTCGCCGTTGGTGACCTTCGTCGCCCGGTGGGGAATGCCGGGGTCGGCGACCCGTAGCACGGCGGCATCGATCGCCAGTGTCTGTGCCGCGGGCAGAAGCCGGGCGCAGGCGGCGAGTCCTGTCAGTTTCGGCAGCGTGTGCGTGACCGCGCCCTCGACCGGTGGATGATCGCCGAGATCGAAGATGATCGGCTTGACGCCGAACCCGACGGCCTTTTCCGCAAGAGCTGCGACCGATGCCGCATCGCCACCTGCCGGTCGGGCGAGGATCAGCGCGGTCTCGCTTGACAGACTTTCGATCGGCCCGTGCCTCAACTGGCCAACCTCCAGCGCCAGCGCCGGCGTGCGGGCCAGTTCCATGTAGGTCAGTGCGGTCGCTTCCAGCACCGAATGAACCGCGCCGCGCGAGCCGAGAAAGACGCAGGATCCGGCCGCCAGAAGCGAGGCGGCAACGACATCGGCGCTGCCCGGACAGTCCGGCTCTTCGGTCAGGACGTCGAGGAAAGACGTCGTGTCGTAGCCGAGGTGGGCAAGGATCGCTGCATGGAGCGCCAGCGTGATGATGATCGATCGCGTCGCCGCGAACGGCTTCTCATGGCCGCCGGTGCCGCTGAGTGAGGGAAGGGAGCGCGCAAGAAGGCTCTCCGTTCCCATCGTCAGGCCGAAATGGTCGCGCCGGTCGTCCACGCGGTCGAAATAGGTCGCGACTTCGCCCGTTTCCCCTGACTGGGAGACGAGAAGCGTCACCTGCCGGTTTGTCGGCGGCAGGGCCCGCAGGTGTTCCGAAAGCACCTCCGCTATCGCATTGATGCCGCAACGCCGGTAAGCGCCGGTCACCATGCGGTTGACCCAATGGGATGCGCCCATGCCGAGCATGACAAGCCGCCCCTGTGTCGCGATCCGCCGGGCGATCCGCTGCGCCTCGCCAGCCGCTTCGTATGATGCACGGGCGTCGCCATACTGACGGGACATCTCCTCGGTGAGGAGGTCAAGTCCCGTTTCGTCGGTGCGTATCGCGTCCTCAGGAACCATGGCGGGCCACCAGTGGCACATAATCCTCCAGGTCGGCGGAGGGGAAGGAAATCGTTTCGCCGATTTCCGCCGAACGATAGAGTCCCATCAGGATCTCCACAACTGCGACACCGTCCTCGAACGTTTCGAGTGGCGTCTTGCCCTTGCGGAAGCACTCTACCATATGCCGGTTCTCGTCGGTATAGCCGTAAACGCCCGGCTCGTCCTCAAGGACCGGCATCAGGCCCTGCTCGGCATTCTGCTTTTCAACGAGGTCTTCGCCTTCCGAGCCGGAGACGGCGCGTGACATGAAGATCTTCAGCCCGGTGCCGAGCGAATTGAACTCCATGGCGTATTCCGGGCCGAGAAGTTCCAGCTGGATCCGGAGCCCGGCGCCGACATAGGCCCAGGACGTCGTCGCCTCGATCATCACCGGCGTACCGTTCTCGTCCTCGAGCGCCACGGTGGCGCGGGCGAAGTCCTCGGAAGGGTGGTTGCGATAGTCGACCTGCGGACCGTAGCGGTCGCGAAGCTGGTCGGCGTAGGCCGGCCGCGTCCATTTCAGGTTCGCCACCGTGCCGTTGACCGATTTCACCGTCAGCGACTTGCGCGGCGCACCCGGTGCGGTCAGGAGGTGCCGGGCGACTTCGACGGAGTGGCACATCATGTCGGACAGCACGCCGCCGCCCTGCTTCTCGCCCTGCCAGAACCAGGCATTGTGCGGGCCGGAATGCTCTTCGGCCGCGCGCGCGAGGTAGGGCCGGCCGGTCGTCGAGGCGGCGCGCCGCCAGACGATTTCCTTGCCGCGCAGAACCGGCGTGGCGAAAACCTGGTTTTCCAGATAGCCGTGGTTGAGGCCGGCGTCCTTGGCGAGCTTCAGCATTTCGCGTGCCTCGCCGATGGTGCGGGCGAGCGGCTTTTCGCAGGCGACTGCGAAAACCTTGGAGCGACCCGCCTTCACTTCGTCGTGGATCGTCCGCATCACTTCCAGTCGCGTGTGGTTCGGCGACAGGATCCAGATGGCGTCGACATCGTCGGCCTGGCACAGGCTAGCCAGCGTCTCGTGGCTGCTGCAGGAGCCGAGCTCGAGGTTGGTGACGAGATCGCAGATTCGCGCGCGATTGTCGGCGTTCCGGCTGAAGACGCCGGTCACATCGACGTTGCGGACATGCAGCATGGCCTTGAGATGAAACTCGGCGATGAAGCCGGTGCCGACCAGGCCGACACGCAGGCGGTCTTTGGGAAGTGCGGACATCGTGTGATCTCCTTTTCGTTGATTCAATGGGTGACATGCGGCGCGGCGGTCGACCCGCGCACGCACAGCGAAGTGGGGACGATGACCGGTGTGGTCGGTTCGCTTCGGCCGGCCAGAATGTCGAGCAGCATCGTCATCGCCAGGCGGCCGACTTCGACGCGCGGCTGGCTGACCGTCGTCAGCGGCGGAGAGAACACGTCGCTAAGGAAGATGTCGTCGAAACCGACGACGGAGACATCGCGGGGGACGTCGAGTCCCTGCTGGCGAAGTTCGTGGATGGCGCCGAAGGCCATTTCGTCGTTCGCCACGAAAAGCGCCGTCGGTGGCTCGGGAAGCGAAAAGAGCTTGCGCGCCGCCAGCCGGCCGGAGAGCAACGAGAAATTTCCCTCCGCCACATAGTCCTCCGGAGCCGGAAGCCCTGCCTCCGCCATCGCAGCCCGATAGCCGGCAAGCCGGCGGACGCTCATCACCTCCGGGATCGGCCCGGTGATATGGGCGATCCGGCGATGGCCGATTTCAATCAGGTGCCGGACGGCGCCTTTCGCCGCGCCCTCGTTGTCGATCTGCAGGTGGGGCAGGGCGCATCCCTCGATCAGTTCCAGCGCGACGACGATGGGAAGATGCGAGCCCTTTTTCGCCGCCTCGCGGTGCCTAGTCGGCAGCTTGCCCGTCATCAGGATCATGCCGTCGGCATGACCGTCGTAGAGCATGTCGAAATATTCGTCTTCGCGGTCGGCATCGTTCTCGGTATTGCCCATGAGCACCGAATAGCCTGCCGCCCGCGCCGTCGCTTCCACGCCCTTCAGGATGTCGAGATAGAACGGGTTGACGACGTCGCGCACCACCATCAACACCGCCATGGCACGCTGGGTGCGCAGGTTGCGGGCACTGACGTTCGGCCGGTAGTTGAGCTCTTCGGCAATTTCCTGGACCCGCTTGCGCGTCGGTTCCGCGACAAGCGGGCTGTCGGCAAGAGCACGCGAGACGGTGGCGGGCGAGACGCCCAGCCGTTGCGCGATATCCTTGATCTTCGGCCTTCGCGTCATGTCGTCAGGTCCCTTAACCGCGCATGCGCCGGCCGCGGCCGTAGAAGAGCATCAGGACGAGCAGCGTCAATCCGTAGACGACCTGGCGGCCGGATTCATCGATGTTCACCGTGGTAAGGATGCTCTGCAGGATCGTTAGCAGGACCGCGCCGGCCATGGTGCCGGTATAGCCGCCCTTGCCGCCCGAAAGCGGCGTGCCGCCGAACACCACGGCGATGATGGAAGGGACCATGTACTGTTCGCCAACGTTGGCGAACGAGGAGCCGGAATAGCCGAGGAGGCAGAGGCCGGTAAGTCCGGCAAAGACACCGGAAAGCGTGAAGACGGCGATCCGCATAAGCCTGACCGGCACGCCGGCCATAAAGGCAGCATCCTCGTTGGAGCCGATGGCGTAGATCCGCTGGCCGAAGACGGTGCGGTAGAGAAGGAAGGCCATGAAGACGCCGACGAGTGCCCACAGCCAGATGATGCCCGGCAGGCCGAGGAGAAACGGCCTGGTGACGAATTCGGAAAGCGCTGGCGCGGCGCGGCCCGACGGGATGCCCTGGCGCACGACGACGAGGAGGCCCTGCAGGACGCCGAGCATGCCAAGCGTCATGACGAGCGGCGGGATGCGCATGATCGTCACGCCGACACCGTTGAAAAAGCCGAAGAGCGCCCCGGTGGCGATGCAGGCCAGGATGGCGAGCGGAATGCCGGAATCGGTGCCGGACATGATGTTGCCGGCAACGATCGCGGCAAGCGAGACGATACCGCCGACAGAAAGATCGATCCCCTCGCGGCCGGCGAGAATGACAAGGTTCTGGCCTGCAGCGACGAGACCGAGCAGCGAGGCGACGACGAGGAGCCTGAGGATCTGTTCGCCGGACGCAAAGCCCGGAGACAGCGCCTCACCGAAGCCGAGCAGGGCGGCGATCAGAATGAGCGCGATGACGAGTGGCCGGCGCAGGAACGCCATGACGGGATTGGCGCGATGGCCGGTCGCGGTTGGCGTGGAAGCGGTCATGCGCGTGCCCTCCGGCTGACGAAGATGCCGAACATCAGGGCGATCAGGATGACGAGGCCCTGGACGAGGTTCTGCCACTGCGACGGCGTGCCGACGAAATAGACGAGGGCGTTGATGAGCCCGATGATGAAGGCGCCGAGGGCGGAGCCAACGACGGTGCCGAAGCCGCCGGAGAGCGCGGTGCCGCCGAGAACGACGGCGGCGACGCTGAAGAGCGTCATCTTGGCGCCGACGAGCGGGTCGCCGCTCGCGGTATCGCCGGTGACGCAGAGCGCGGCGAGGGCGGCAAAGACGCCGGAAAGCGCATAGCCGCCGACACGGATGAGGGTGACCGGCAGACCGGTCTGATAGGCGCTCTGGGCACTGTCGCCGACCGAGAGCAACTGCGTGATGAGCCGCGTGCGGGCCAATAGGTAGACCACAAGGGCGATGGCGAGCGCGGCGAGAACGACGAACGGAATGTCGAATATCCGGCCGCCATAGGTCCGCCAGAAGATCCGTGGCGCGGGCATGCCGGCAACCGGAAGGACATAGAGCGCGGCTCCGGTGAACAGGATGCTGGTGGCAAAAGTCGCAACGACCGCCTGCAGCCGGAGAACCGCGACGACAAAGCCGTTGACCAGGCCGGCGGCGAGCCCGACCAGGAGGCCGATGCCGATAGCCGCGAGAACGGAGAGGCCGTCGCCGCCCCAGGCCTGCATCAGGACGATGATCGTCACATTGACGAGCGACAGGATCACACCGATGGAGAAGTCGATATCGCCGGCATAGACGACGAAGGTCTGGCCGATGGCGAGCAGCATCAGCGCCAGATAGGTGCTGATGAGACCGGTGAGACCGCGCGGGCTTACGCTCGCCGGCGAGAAGATGCCGTTCAGCGTCAGCAGAATCGCGAAGATGATGAGCGCGGGGAGGAACGGGAAGCGTTCGAACAGGCGCTTCAGCCGCCCGCGCACGGAGAGGGAGGTCGGGCTCGTCATGACGCGGCCTCATAGGCTGCATGATAGAGGTTGAACCGGGTGCGGTCCTCGCCTGTCAGCTCGCGCGTCACCGTCCCGTTGTTGAAGACGAGGATGCGGTCGGCGTGGGCAAGGAGCTCCACGTCCTCGGACGAATAGAGAACGATGCCGACTCCGTTTTCGGCGAGATCGCGGATCAGCGAGAACAGGTCGGCCTTGGCCGACAGGTCGATGCCCTTCGTCGGATCGTCGAGCAGCAGCACGTCCGGCCGGTCGACCAGCCAGCGTGCGATGACGACCTTCTGCTGGTTGCCGCCCGACAGCGAGTCGATCGGTTTCGACAGGGATTCGAACTTGGTCTTCAGGGCGTCGAGTGCCGGCATGACGCTTTTTGCCAGCGATCCCGGGTGGGCGAAGATCAACTTGCTGCGCAGGAAGTGGATCGGCGCGACGTTCTCCAGAATCGTCCGGCCCTGGATGGCGCCGTCGCGCCCGCGGTCGCCGGAGACATAGGCGCAGCCGCGTCGGATCGCGTCGCGTGGGTTGGCGGATCTCAGCGGCGTGTCGCCGAGCTCGACGGTCCCGGCTGTACGCGGCGCGGCTCCGAAGAGGGCGCGCAGGACCGCCGATTGGCCCTGGCCGTGAAGGCCGCCGAAGCCGAGGATCTCGCCGCGCGAGACGCAGAAGTCCACATCGTGGAAGCCGGGACCGGCGAGGCCGGAGACCGACAGCACCGGACCGTGCTCGGGGTTGGTCACCTTGACCTCCGGCGGCGCGGCGGCGCTGGAATCGGTGGCGTCGGCATCGCCGACCATCATGCGGATGATCTCCACCGGCTCGGTGCCCTTCAGCGCGCGCGTGTCAACCGTCTGGCCGTCGCGCATCACCGTTACCCGGTCGCCGATCTTGAAGATCTCGTCCATTCGGTGGGAAATGAAGATGATGCCGCGGCCGTCCGCCTTGAGTGTCTGCAGTATTTCAAAGAAGCGTTCCACCTGCGCATGGTCGAGCGCGGACGTCGGCTCGTCGAAGACCAGGACCTTCGCCTCCGTCGCCAGCGTCTTCATGATCTCGACAAGCTGACGCTGGTCGGCCCTGAGGTTGCCGACAATCGCGTCGGGCGCGAGATCGGCGCCGGAGACATCCTCGAAGAGGGAGATGTAGCGGGCCGCACGGCGTGAAAGGGCGTCCTGGTTGACGAAAATGCCAGCCTTCGCCGGCAGGTCGGCGAGACAGACGTTCTCTGCCACCGTCCGGTGATGGGCGAGGCTCAATTCCTGGTAGAAGATGCCGATGCCGTTGGCGCGTGAGGCACTCGGGCCGGTGATCGCGATCGGGGTGCCGTCGATTGTCACCACGCCGGCGTCGGGCTTTACGCTACCGGCCACGATCTTGCACAGCGTGCTCTTTCCGCAGCCGTTCGATCCGACCAGGACGTGGACTTCGCCGGCCTCGATCGTGATGTTTCCGCGGCTCAGCGCCACGGTGGCCCCGTAAGTCTTGCTTACGTTGCTGAGTTCGAGTCTCGCCATGGAACAATCCCTAGGGTCAGTCGACCGCCGGACGCATCCGGGCCGGCCGTACGTCCGGGGCGGCGCCTTGAAGGATGCGCCGCCCCGGGGTCATCCCGGGAGGATGTTATTTGAACAGCGCTTCGGCGTCGTCGATGGACAGCTGGCTGGTGTAGGAATAGTAGCCAGGCTTTCCTTTGAGTTCGTCATGCACCTGCTTCACGTTGGTCTTGTCGATGAACGGGATCGGCAGGTAGAGCGCATTCTTGTATTGGCCAGCGCTCGCCGGCTCCTTCATCTCGCGGCCCTTCAGCATGAAGACGGCGACGTTGAGCGCGCTCGCCATCACGCCCGGAGGATTGACCGAGGCGCCGGAGTTCAGGTCGTTGGCGACCCACAAGTCGAGGAAATCCTTGCGGATCTCGCCGGTGGCAGCGATATCGTCGGTCTTGCCCGCATCCATGATCGACTTCCAGGCACCGGCGGCCATGCCGTCCTGTACCCAGACGCCATTGATGTCGGGATAGGTCGCGAGCAGGTTCTGCATCGCCTGCTGGCCCTGCGCCTGATCCCAGTTGGCGTTGACCTCGTTGACGATTTCGATGCCCGGGTATTCAGCGAACACCGAGCGGTAGCCGGCAATCCGCATCTCGTTGGCCGGATGGCCTGCGACGCCGTTGATGGCGACGACCTTGCCCTTGCCGCCGAGCGTTTCGGCAAGCCACTTGGCCGACGCCTTGGCCCAGCCGGTCTGGTCGATGCCGACATAGGTGGCATCCGGCGAGGAGACCTCGGAATCCGTCGCGATGACGAGGATTCCGGCGTCCTTGGCTTGGGCGAAGACCGGGTCGAAAGCGGTTGGGCTGTTCGGGTTGATGATGATGGCATCGACGCCATCGCTGATGAAGTTGCGGACGTGGGCGATCTGGCCCGGCACATCCACATTGGCGCTTTGAACCACGACCTCGACGTCGACGCCCTTTTCCTTCCAGGCTGCTGCGGCGGCTTTGGCTTCGTCGATCATCTGGGTGCGCCATTCGCTGCCGACCCATCCGTTGGAAAGGCCGATCTTGAAGCTTTCCGCATTCGCGGACCCGATCGTGGCGACAAGCGCGGCCGCGGCAATCGTCAGGAATGTTGAAGATTTTGCCATTCTGTCCTCCCTCGGCTCTAGCAGCCGATGCTTACTTATGGGAGAAGTCTAAGCCCAAAATGAAATCGATTTCAATCCCGGTTTCCCCGCATTTACTGACGCCGCGCAGGTCGACTGGTCAGTCGGCGGCATGAGAGTCCGCACGGAATCCGACAAACCGGTGCGCGTTTTTTTGAACAAGGAGAAGGTATCCGGAATCGTACGTAATGCGCCCGTCGTGCTGTGCCGGCCGAGCCTGTCGCTGGGTCGGATGGGATGCATGCGGCGCGAATCCGTCTATGCTGGGTGCCTTCGAATTACGTCTATCCGTTCGTGAAGGACATCCCGTGACACCGACACTTCTTGAGCTTGCCAGGGCGCTGGCATCCGGCAGCGTGACCGCCCGTTCCCTGACAGAAGCCTGCCTCGAGCGTATTGCGGATCCGGCCGGCGAGGGGGCGATGGCGTTCATGGAGGTGCACGGCAGGGCCGCGCGGCAGACGGCCGATGCCATGGATGCGCTGCGCAACGCCGGCGCAGTGCCATCGATCTTCGCCGGCATCCCCATTTCGGTAAAGGATCTCTTCGACCTTGCCGGCGAAACGACGCGCGCCGGATCGCGGGTTCTGGAGGGCGCCGCGCCGGCCTCGGTCGATGCCGAGGCGATCGCCCGGCTGAAGCGCGCCGGTTTCATCGTCATCGGCCGCACCAACATGACCGAATTCGCCTTTTCCGGCCTCGGCATCAACCCGCATTACGGCACGCCGTTGAGCCCGTGGGATCGCGACACTGGCCGTATTCCGGGGGGGTCGTCGTCGGGCGCGGCGGTCTCCGTCGCCGACGGCATGGCGCATGGCGCCATCGGCACCGACACGGGCGGCTCCTGCCGCATCCCGGCCGCCTTCTGCGGCATAACCGGCATGAAACCGACCGCCGGGACGATTCCCGGCGCGGGCATCCTGCCCCTGTCGAAGACGCTCGATTCCGCCGGTCCGCTCGCCCGCTCCGTCGGCTGCTGCCGGACGCTCTTCGCCATCATGGCCGGCAAGGCGCCGGCGATGGTTCTGCCGCCCGAGGAGGGGGGCATCCGCCCGGTGGAAGGCCTGCGCATCGCGGTGCCTGAAACGCTCGTTCTCACCGAGATGGACGACAAGGTCGCGACCACCTTCGAGCTGACCCTTGCGAAGCTCTCAGCCGCCGGTGCGACGATCGTTGAGACGCCGATGGCGGCGTTCGAGCGGATCGGCGAGATGAATGCGCGCGGCGCGCTGCCGGGGATCGAGGGCTACGCCTGGCACCGCCTGCTGCTTGCGGAGAAGGCAGAGGAATATGACCCGCGCGTCAGCGGCCGGCTGGCGAATGGCGCGAAGGCCAGCGCCGCCGACTACATCGATCTCCTAGAGGCCAGGGCGGCCTTCGTCGAGGAAACGAGCGCCGAAATCGCTCCCTACGATTGCCTCGCCATGCCGACGGTGCCGATCGTGCCGCCGACGCTCGCCGAACTGGAGGATGACACGGACTACGGCCACATCAACCTCCTCTGCCTCAGGAATCCGACGACGATCAACTTGATGGACGGCTGCGCCATCTCCGTGCCGATGCACGAGGCGGGCGCCGCGCCGGTCGGGCTGATGCTCGCCCGCCCGCACGGTGAGGACACGGCGCTCCTCGACCTGGCGGATGCCGTCGCGCCCGTCGTTGCGCCCGTCGTTGCGCCTGAGGCGTGACAGGGCTGATTTTGGCCGTTGGAGAGGGACGGGGGCGCATGCGTTCGGCCTCACCCGGGGATTTTCCTTTCGTTCACGGGCGGGCCGCATCGTACCTGTGGCGCCCGCCCGCAACGGGGACGGCCTGGGGGGCATTTGCAAGGCCGACCGGTTGTTGCCCGCCCGGTCAGGGGAGCGCGACGCCAGCCAGCACGCGAAGAGTGCGATACGACCCGTGAGCGAAAAGCCCGCGCTCCACCGTGAGCGGAACGAGCGATACCCGTTCAGCCGAGAATGGGCAGCGTTTCGATGTCGTAGGAAAAGCGGATGGTGCGGCCGAGGACCGGGTCTTCCAGTTCGCCCTCGAAGCGCGTGGCCGGACGCACGCCGCCGATCGCCGGCATGGTGCCGCCAAACATTACCGTGCCGGGGGTGAGCGTGTCGGAGCTGGTAAAGCCTCGGATGAGGTCCGCCGGTGCGAGGAGGGCGGCGACGGCGCCTTCCTGATAGAGCCCCCGCGCGCCGTCGATGGTGGCGTAGCTCCTGAGGATAAGGTCATCCCAATGGTCGGCGACCTCATCGTAGGGCCAGGCGGCGCCTGCGACCGGCTTGTCGCACATCTGCTTCGACACCGTGATGCCATAGGCCTCGACCTCTCGGTCGGTGTGGTCGGAGCCGACGCTGATGAAGAGCCCGCCATCGGTCGCGATCAGCACCGGCTCCACCTCGCCGCTGGAAGCCGTGCCGACGGCTTCCATGACGGGGGCCTGGCTCAGCCGGCTCGCCGAGGCGCGATAGAAGGTCGGCGTCGTGGTCGGCCGGGAGACGCCGAGCGCCTCGAGCTCCCGGATGTGGTGCTCCTGGGCGTCCTTGTCGCGCGCCGCCCAGCCGGCGATGACCAGCCTGTCGACGGCAACGGTCCGTGCCTCGGCGATGTCGCGCGTCTCGATCGTCAATGTGAGGTCCATGGGGTCTCCGCGTGTTGCCGCCCTGTTCGGTCGGTACTGTTCGGTCGGTACTGTTCGGTCGCTGTTGGCCAGGCGCTATTTGCAAGAAGTTCGGGATCAGACCGCGATGTCCGGCTCGCGCCCGGCGATGATGTCGGTGACGACCTTGCCCGTCCCGCAGGCCTGCGTCCAGCCGTTCGAGCCGTGACCGGAATTGAGGAAGAGGTTCGCGAACCGTGTCTTGCCGACCCGTGAGGGGCCGTCCGGCATCATCGGCCGGAAGCCGCACCAGAACTCCGCCCTGGCATAGTCGCCGGCGCCTGGATAGAGCAGCGCGACGCGCTCGCGCACGCCCTCTACGGCCGACTTCGGCAGCCGCGGATCGAAGCCGGCGAGTTCGGCGACGCCGGCGGCCCGCACCCGCGAGCCGAGCCGCGAAACCATCACCTTGGAGTGTTCGTCGACGATGGAGGAGGCTGGCGCCTTTGCTTCGTCGGTAATGTCGCAAGTGAGCGAATAGCCCTTCACCGGATAGATCGGCAGTGAAATGCCGATCGACTTCATCAAGGGTACGATGAACGGCCCGCCGGCAACGACGACGGCATCGGCGGCAACGAGGCCTTCCTTCGTCACCACGCCGTCGATGGTGTCGCCGGAGGTGGCAAAGCCCGTCACCTCGGTGTCGAAGAGGAAGCGGCCGCCTTTTTGCGCGACGAGCTTTGCGAGCTCCTGGGTGAAAAGCCGGCAGTCGCCCGTCTCGTCGCCGGGAAGGTGGAGCCCGCCGACGACGCCGGCGCCGGCGATGTTGAGCGCCGGCTCGATCGCCGCGACGCCGGCCGCGTCGGCGAGCACATGCTCGATGCCGAGGCTCGTCAGCACCTTGGAGGCGCGCGTCCCCGCTTCCATCTCCTCATCGCAACAGAAGGTCTGGAGGACGCCCTTCGAGGCATGGTCGTAGGCGATGCCGGTCTCTTCGCGCAGTGCCACGAGGCAGGCTTTGGAATAATGGGCCATGCGCTGCATCCGCGCCTTGTTGTCGGCAAAGCGCGCGGAGGTGCAATTGAGGATGAACTGGAAGAGCCAGGACCACTGCTGCGGGTCGAGCTTGGGGCGGAACTTCAACGGCGGGTGCTTCTGGAACATCCACTTCAGCGCCTTGAAGGGCATGCCCGGCGCCGCCCAGGGACCGGCGAACCCGGGGCAGACGCCGCCGGCGTTGCCAAAGCTCGTCTCCTCCGCCGGTGCTGAGCGCCTCTCGACGATGGTGACCTCGTGGCCGTCCTTTGTCAGATACCACGCAGTTGCCACGCCGACGACGCCGGCGCCGATGACCACGACTTTCATTGTTTTCGTTCCCCCGGGGAGAGGCGCGCCGCTGGCGGGAATCCGGCGGATGGGCCTAAAGAAAGACGGAGATTAGAGCGCGGGGGATTCCGCTGTCAAACGGGGGGTGAAAGTGAGTGCGCGCTGTCGTCCCGGATCCGCTAAAGCCCGAATCCTCACGCCACCCCCCGAGCAATCCTCCCCTCCGTCCGCGCCGCCCGGCCCGGGCGACCGCCGATCCAGACGCAGGCGAGGACGATCGTGGCGCCGGCGAGCTGGGGGAGCGTGAGGGCTTCGCCGAGGAGCGCCCAGCCGAGGAGGACGGCGGTGAGCGGGCTGAGGAAGCCGAAGCTGGTGACGGCGGCGGGGCCGAGCCGCTCGATGCCGCGGAACCAGAAGAAATAGCTGATCGCCGCTCCGACGAGGCCGAGCCAGAGGAAGCCGGCAAGGTTCGCCGCGCTCGGCGCGGGAAGGGCGGGCTCGAAGGCGAGGGCGAAGGGGACGAGAAGGAGACCCCCCGCCGTGAGCTGCCACGCGGTGAAGGTGAGGGCCGGGACGTCGGGCCGCCATTTGCGCGTTAGCACGACGCCGAAGGCCATCGACACCGCGCCGACGAACGCAGCACCGACGCCGATCGGATCGAGCTCGGCGCGCGGCCCGAGGACGAGGAGGGCGACGCCGCCGATGCCGGCAACGGCCGCGCCGATCCCACGCGACGTCAGCGGCGTGTCGAGCGCGACCCGGGCCAGAAGAAGCACGATCAGCGGCTGTATCGCACCGAGCGTTGCCGCGACGCCGCCGGGCAGGCGGTAGGCCGAGACAAACAACGCCGCCCAGAAGATCGCGAAATTGAGCGCCCCAAGGATCGCCAGCTTTCCAAGCCAGCGCCAAGGCGGCAACCGCCGCGTCGCCGCCATCAGGATGAGGCCCGCCGGCAGGGCGCGCAGCACCGCGTCGGTCAGCGGATAGCCCGACGGCAGGAGCTGTGTGGTGACGATATAGGTGCTCCCCCAGACCGCCGGGGCGGACGCGGCAAGGAGGGCATCGGACGTGCGGGACATGGCTGATCTCCAGTTATCTTGATGTCGAGATATATGTTAGAAATCTTGACGTCAAGATAATTTTGCGCTAACTGTCATGCATGGATCAGGTCGACCGCATTCTCGATCAATGGCACAAGGCGCGCCCGGACCTCGACGTGGGCCCGATGGGCACCATCGGCCGGCTGAAGCGGCTCGCCGACCGGCTCTCCCGCGAACACGACCGGGTCTACAAGGCGCACGACCTCACCGCGGCCAGCTTCGACGTTTTGGCGACACTGCGCCGCGCCGGGCCGCCCCATGCGCTGAACCCCTCAACTCTGATTGCCTGGACGATGGTCACGTCGGGAACGATGACCAACCGCCTCGATCGCCTGGAAGCGGAGGGACTGATCGAGCGCCGGACCGACCCAAAGGACGGGCGCGGTTCGGTCGTTGCCTTGACCGAAAAGGGCTTCAGGCTGATCGACGCGGTGGTGACGGAGCACGTCGCCAATCAGCACCGGATGATGGAAAGTCTGCCCGCTCCCGTGCGCGCTCAGCTGGATGAGGGCCTGCGTGCCTGGCTCGCAACGTTCGAGGACGAGCCGCGCTAGGCGATCTCCCGTCTCCGGTCATTAATCCGTCTTTGTGCGATGCGGGACCTGTGCTACTGGCAAAGGATGGATAGCCGCGCCACCGCCTCGATCGAGACCTTTGGCTTCGCCGTCGTCGGCCTTGCCGCGACGGGCTGGCTGCTCTATGTCGGCCAGGGCATCATCATCCCGATCCTCTTCGGCGCGCTGCTCGCGTTCCTCCTGGAATCGCTGGCGCGCGCTGCGGCACGCCTGCCCCTCGTCGGCCCCTTTCTGCCCTATCCGGTGCGCGTCGGCCTTTCGGTGATCGTCACCTTCCTTTGCCTCCTCTTCGTCGTCAGCCTCTTCGTCGCCAACATGGATCAGGTGGTGCGCGACGCGCCGGGCTATGTCGATGCCTTCTCCACGGTCGCCAGCGAGGCGGCGAGCCAGTTCGGCTACGAAATCGTCGTCACCTGGAAAACGGTGCAACGGCTCTTTCTCTCCGACCTCGATCTCCAGGCGCTGATCCGTTACGGCATCGGCTCGCTCTATTCCTCCGCCGCCTATATCGCGCTTGTCTTCATCTACGCGCTGTTCTTTCTCGTCGAGGAAAAGCATCTGAACAGGAAGCTCTCGGTTCTGTTCAAGACGCCGGAGAAGGAGACGCGCGCGCGTTCCATGCTGAGCGCGATCTACGTCAGGGTCGGCGCCTACATTACGCTGAAGACCGGCATCAACATCCTGCTCGGCCTTGTCTGCTGGGTTATCCTGGCCGTCTTCGGGATCTATTACGCCAGCTTCTGGGCGATCCTCAGCGGCGTCCTCAACTACATCCCCTATGTCGGCTCGCTGATCGCGGTCCTCTTGCCGGTCTTCGTCTCCGTCGGACAATACGGCTCGCTGGAGACAAGCCTCGCCCTTCTCGTCACGCTGGTCCTTGCCCAGAGTGCCGTCGCCTATTTCATCGAGCCGCGGGTTCTCGGCAAGCGGCTGAACCTCAGCCCGCTCGTCATCCTGATCTCGCTGGCCGCTTGGTCGGGCCTGTGGGGTGTTGCCGGCGCTCTGCTCTCGGTGCCGTTGACCGCGATCATCATGATCGTCTTCGAGGCCTTTGATCCCACCAGATCCGTCGCTGTCCTGCTCAGCGAGGCGGGAGCGATCGGCAGGGACCGTGCAGCAGAAAAGAGCGGAAATGCCAGCGCAAAGCCGGGTGGGGAGACCGGGGGCAGCCCCGGCGGGGATTTTGGCCGGCATTCCGGCGCGGGCTGACGTGCGGCGCGCCAGCCCATCCGGTTAGCCCATCCGGTTAGCCCATCCGGATCTGGGGCCTATCGCACCAGAACGTTGCGGAACTGCCAGGGATCGTCGTGGTTGATCTTTTCGGCAAAGAGTCCGTTACGGTTCGTCAGCGGCGTCCAGTCGGTGTAATAGCCCTTCACCGGACCGAGATAGGGGAGCTGGACCTCCAGGCAGCGGCGATAGTCCATCTCGTCGGTCTCCACGATGCCGGCCTGGGGGTTTTCCAGCGCCCAGACCATGCCGGCCAGAACCGCGGAGGTCACCTGCAGGCCGGTTGCGTTCTGATAGGGCGCAAGATCGCGGGTCTCCTCGATGGAAAGCTGCGAGCCGTACCAATAGGCGTTCTTCTTGTGACCGTAGAGGAGGACGCCGAGCTCGTCGATGCCATCGACGATCTCGCTCTCGTCCATCACCTTTAGCACCGGCTGCGGCGTGCCGCCGTTGCCGAACATCTCATGCAGCGACAGGACGGCGTTGTTCGCCGGGTGATAGGCATAATGGCAGGTCGGCCGGTAGCTGACGCCGCCGTCGCCATCGCGGAGCGTGAAGTAGTCGGCGATCGAGACCGACTCGTTGTGGGTGACGAGGAAGCCGTATTGCGGCCCCGGCGTCGGGCACCAGGTGCGGACGCGCGTCGCCGCGCCTGGCTGCTCCAGGTAGATCGCCGGACCGGTCGCACCGCCCAGGTGATGGGCGTTCTTCGGCATCCATGTCTCGTGTGTGCCCCAGCCGAGTTCGGCCGGCTGCAGGCCCTCCGAGATGAAGCCCTCGACCGACCAGGTGTTGAGGAAGGCGTCCATCGGCTTGGGCTCGGTGGAGCGCTGGGTGTCGCGCTCGGCAATGTGGATGCCCTTGACGCCGACGCGCTTCATCAGCGTTGCCCAGCCGGCGCGGTCGTCCGGCCCCGGCTCGTCGAAGTCGTAGCCCGAGGCCGTCGCGACGTCGACGAGCGCCTGCTTCACGAACCAGGAGACCATGCCCGGGTTGGCGCCGCAGCAAGAGACGGCGGTGGTGCCGCCCGGGTTTCGCGCCTTTTCCTCGCGAACCGTCTGTCGCAGCGCATAATTGGTGCGTTTGGCGTTGTCCGCGCTCTCATCGAAGTAGAAGCCCGGCCAGGGCTCCACGACCGTATCGATATAGAGAACGCCGAGCTCGCGCGTCAGCGTCATGATGTCGAGCGAGGAGGTGTCGACGGAAAGGTTGACGCAGAAGCCCTGGCCCTCGCCTTCGGTGAGGAGGGGGGTGAGTACCTCGCGATAGGTTTTGCGCGTCAGCGCTACCTTCTCGAAGCGATGTCCGTTCTCCTCGACGAGCGCACGGTCGACATCGATGGGATCGACGACGACGAGGCGTTTCGGATCGAAGTCGAAATGGCGTTCAATCAGTGGCAGGGTGCCGCGGCCGATAGAGCCGAAGCCGATCATTACGATCGGCCCGCTGATGGTGGCGTATTTCTCATAAGTCATCGCGAGGCAAGTCCTTGTGCTGTGCGTCCGGCGCTCTAACGGCCGTTGACGGCGATTTTCTCCTGTCCGGTGATGGGGGTCGCGGCCTCACCGGTGCCATTGGCTCCTGCGGTGCTGGTTGTCATGGCATCGATGCGTCTTCCGGCCGCCCTCAGCGTGCCATGCGCCCGCTCCAGCGCGCCAGGCCAAAGCGCTACCGCGAGCATCCGGTGGCGTTCGAACGGGCCGGGCATCGCCAGCCGCCGTGCCGCATGCGCGGTGAACCCGAAGCGGGAATAATAGGGCGCATCGCCGACGAGGACGATGGCCGCGTGGCCGCCAAGTGTCGCGCGGCGAAGCGCCATCGCCATCAGGTCGGCGGCAATGCCGCGTCCGCGGTAGCCTTCGTCGACCGCGAGCGGCCCGAGCATCAGCGCATCGGAGAGCCCGCCGGCCCGGGCGTTCCACAAACGCACCGTGCCGACGACATCGGCGCCGTCGCGGGCGACAAGGGCGAGCCCGTCGGCGGGAAGGCGCCCTTCGCGCAGGCGCTCCGATGATCGCCGGAAGCGGATCGGGCCCATCGCCCGGTCGAGCAGCGCCTCGCGGGCCGCGGCATCGCCGGCACGCTCGTCCTCCAGCGTGATCGTTTCAGCCATCGACCCGCCCTCAGATGAGATAGGTGGCGAGCGGCGGGAAGCCGTTGAAGGCGACCGCCGAATAGGTGGTGGTATAGGCGCCCGTCCCCTCGATCAGGATTTCATCGCCAACCGTCAGCGAGACCGGCAGGTCGTAGGGCGTCTTCTCGTAGAGCACGTCGGCGGAATCGCAGGTCGGTCCGGCGATGATGCATGGCGTCTTGTGGTCGTGGTCGCGCGGCGTGCGGATCGGATAGCGGATCGCCTCGTCCATCGTCTCGGCGAGGCCGCCGAACTTGCCGATGTCGAGGTAGACCCATCGGGTTTCCTCTTCCGCCGCCTTGCGCGAGACGAGCACCACCTCGGCCTTGATCGCGCCGGCCGATCCGACCATGCCGCGGCCCGGCTCGATGATCGTCTCCGGCAGGCGGTTGCCGAAATGGCGGGTCAGCGCGTCGAAGATCGCGTTGCCATAGGCCTGGGCGAGCGGGACGTCCTTGAGGTAGCGGGCCGGGAAGCCGCCGCCGAGGTTGACGAGGCCCAGTTCGATGCCGCGCCGGGCCAACTCGTGGAAGATCGTCGCGGCTTCGGCGAGCGCGGCGTCCCAGGCTTCCACGTTCGTCTGCTGCGAGCCGACATGGAAGGAAATACCCCAGGGAACGACGCCGAGGGTGCGCGCGTGTTCCAGCACCGAGATGGCCATTGCCGCCTCGCAGCCGAACTTGCGCGACAGCGGCCATTCCGCACCCTCACCGTCGCACAGGATGCGGCAGAAGACCTTCGCGCCCGGCGCGGCGCGCGCCACCTTCTCCACCTCCTCGATGGCGTCGACGGCGAACAGGCGGACGCCATGGGCGAAGGCGCGGGCGATGTCGCGCTCCTTCTTGATGGTGTTGCCGAAGGAAATGCGCTCCGGCGTCGCGCCGGCGGCGAGCGCCATCTCCACTTCCTGCACCGAAGCGCAGTCGAAGGAGGAGCCCATCTTCGCCAGTAACGACAGGATCTCGGGTGCCGGATTGGCCTTTACCGCGTAGAAGATCCGGCTGCAGGGCAGCGCGTCGCGATAGGCTTCGTAGTTGGTGCGCACGGCATCGAGATCAACCACCAGGCAGGGGCCTTCGGGGCGTCGCTCGGCGAGGAAATTCAGAATGCGATCGGTGGCCATGGTCAAATCCTCAGGCTCGGGTTTCAAATCCGAAACGGGGCGAACCGGCCGGGATACGACGACACCCGCGCTGTGGAGACGCGGGAGCGGGCGTTTCGCGACGCGATTCATCGCCGGCTCCCGCGACACCGCGCGAAAGTCCGGTCCGAATTGCCTTGGATTGGACGGGAGACCCGACCGCACGTCCGGCAAGGAAGGTGCTGCCTCTTTGACACCGGGCATTGGACTACCCAGCGAGACAAAGGGCCCTCACCGTCGTTGCTTCAAGGCGCCCGGCGGGACATCCAACCTTCCCGCCCCGGAGCCTTCCCCTCCTGCTTGTGCAGGCAGGGATTCTCCGGTTGTACCGTCGACCTGACCACCGCCTGTCCCATCTTTCAGGGACGTGACCGGCTTCGAAGTTTCGAGCCGATCCGGCGTCGGGGCCGTGGGCGCCCACAGGCACGTGCGACCTAGGGCAGGGTGTAAATACGCGATTTTTTCGGCGATGCAAGAGGGAATTTCGGGTTTCGGTTTGCCGGCTCCAAAGCCTCGGCGCCGAAGGCCATTGGTTGCGGAAATGGCCGGCGCGAAGAGGCCGCCCCGCAGCCCGCAAGACAGCCTCAGGCGGCCGTACCGGCCTTCGTTAGCGGGATGACGTCGACGGCATGGTCGGCGGTCTGGCCGCCGGCCGTCCTCAGGACACCCTTGACCGGCGCCACGTCGGAATAGTCCCGCCCGCGCGCGATGGCGATGTGGTCGTTGCCCGCCAGCATGGCGTTCGTCGGGTCGTATTCGATCCAGCCACTGTCCGCTCCGCTCCAGGCGCGAACCCAGGCATGCATGGCGTCGGAGCCCTCGAGCCGCTGCTTGCCCTTGGGCGGGATGGTGCGCAGGTAACCGCTGACATAGCCGGCGGGAATGCCGATGCCGCGCAGCGCCGTGATCATCACATGACTGAAATCCTGGCACACGCCGTGGCGGCGGTCGAACGCCTCGCGCGTCGGTGTGTCGACGGTCGTCGCTTCCGCATCGAACGTCATGTCGCGGTGGAGCGCCTTGCCGATCGCCGCCACAGCCTCGGCGACGGTCATGCCGGGGCGAAGCGCTTCGCGGCCGTAGGCGGTGATGTCGGCGTCGAGGGGGACGCGCGCCGAGGCACCGAGAAAATGATGCGGTGCCGCCGGCGCGAGCGAGCGCACCGAGGCGATCTCCTGCGCAAGCCCCGCAAGTGGCGGCGACAGGTCGAGCCCCGGTGCGCTCGCCAGCCGTTCCACCCGTGCCTCGACCTTGAAGACGATTTCGGCGTGCGACGACCGGTAGGCGATGTCGACGACGTCGTTGCCGAAGAAATCGCGGCTTTCCTGCCGCTCGTCCGGCGCCGGGCGGATGTCGAGCCGGCCCGAGATCAGCCGCTGCTCGCCGGGGATGTTCGCCGGCATCAGCCGCAGCGCATGGCGTCCGGCGCTGACCGGGCTCGCGTATTCGTGGGTGATTGTCAGGCCGATGTCGTAAAGCATGGCGCTCCCCCTAGCTCAGATAGGCTTCGGTGAGCCGGATGGAGAGTTCCGCGATCTCGTCGCGAAGCGTCGCGAGCACATCGGTGTCGAGCGTCTCCGGCGTTTGCACGGCGAGCCCGGTGTGGGCCTGCAGGATCGCTCGCGACAGCGGCGACATGCGGCCCGGCTCGTCGATGCCCGGAAGCACGTGGATATGGTCCTGCAGCGCCTCGAGCTGGTAGAGGATCGCGCGCGGGTTGAGCGTGTCGAGGGCGAGGAGGTCGACGACGGTCTGCCGGCGGGTCTCGACGGCGAACCTTCGCCGGTGCGACATCGCGCTGTCGCCGAGTTCCACCGCGAGGTCGAGGCCGCCGTCCGGCGTCTCCGGATCGGTGAAGGCGATCAGGATTTCCGCCATCGTCAGCGCGCGTTCCAGCGACCGTCCGATGCTGAGGAAGCGCCAGCCGGTGAACCGGTACATGTTCTCATGGACGAGGCCGGAAAAGCCCGCGATCTTGCGCAGGAAGACGCTCATCGCCCGCGCCGCATCGTCGCCCGGTCCCACCTTCGGCGTCATTCGCCGCATGGTAACGGCGAGGTCGGATAGCGCCATCCAGCCGTCGACGGAGAACCGGTCGCGGATCTGTCCGGCGCTGGTTATCGCAGAGGCCATCGTCCGGTTGAGGCCTTCCGGGATCGGCTCGTCGGCATCGACGCCGCAACCGTCCATGAAGGATTTGAGCGCGACGAGAAGGGGGACTTCCGAGCCGTCGCTCTCCATCAGCCGTGCATTGTAGGCGCGGGTCAGCCGGAAGAGGCCCTCGGCCCGCTCCACGTAGCGGCCGAGCCAGAAAAGATTGTCGGCGGCACGCGCCGGCAGGCTTCCCGGCTGACCCCGGCGGTAGGGAAGGGGCGTCTGCGGCAGCATCGTTTCCGTTGCCACGGGACGCTCGCTGACGACCCACACGTCGGCGACCGAGCCGCCCTTCTGCATGGCGATCGCCGCCGGGTCGTCGGTGCAACCGATCCGCGCGAAACCGCCGGGCATGACGGTCCATCCTTCCGGCGTGCGCGCCAGGAACAGCCTGAGGCTCATCGGCCGTGGCACGAAGCGCCCGTTCTCGAACGCCGGTGTGGAGGAAAGCGTAACCGCCTCCTGGCCGACGAGAGCACCGCCTTCGGCGTCGATCCAGGTCCCGAGGTTGGGATAGTCGGTCTCGCGAATGCGTCCTCCGATGACCGCGGTGTCCGCCGTCTCGAACGGCAGTTGGGTCGACAGCGCGCGATCGATCATCATCCGCCCGGCGTTGGCCTTGACGTGCTCGCGCTCGGCCGCCTGCCCACACCACCAGGTGGCGATGTTCGGCAGCGCCAGCGGCTCGCCGAGGAGCGCCTCGGAAATGCGCGGCAGAAACGCGAGGAGAGCCCGTGTTTCCAGAACGCCGGCGCCGAGGGCATTGACCATCGACAGGCTCTGTCGGCGCAGCGCATCGATGAGCCCGGGCGTGCCGAGGCGCGAGCGTTCGTCGAGTTCCAGTGGATCGGCCCAGGACGCGTCGAGCCGGCGCCACAGCACCGAGATCGGCGTCAGGCCGGCAACGGTGCGGACCATCAACCGGCCGTTCTCCACCGTCAGGTCTTCGCCTTCGAGCAGAGAAAAGCCGAGATAGCGGGCGATGTAGGCGTGTTCGTAGTAGGTGTCGGTGAGCGGACCCGGCGTCAGAATCCCGACCCGGCTGTCCGGCTCTTCGCGCAGCCCCATGAGCGCGTCGCGGAAGGCGCGGAAAAAGCCGGCGAGCCGGTGGACGTTCGACTGTGCGAAGAGTTCGGAAAAGACCCGCGTCGTCGCCACCCGGTTCTCCACCGCAAAGCCGGAACCGGAGGGCGCCTGGGTGCGGTCGCCGAGCACCCACCAGGTGCCGTCCGGACCGCGCCCGATCTCGAAGGCGATGAAATGGAGGTAGTGGCCTGATCTCGGTTTGACGCCGACCATCGGACGCAGCCATTCCGGGCTCGAGGCGATGAGTGAGGGCGGCAGGAACCCATCACGCACGAGCGTGTTCTCGCCATAGAGATCGGCGGCGACGGCTTCTAGGAGATTGGCGCGCTGGACGAGGCCGGCCGCGACCATGCGCCATTCCGCCTCGTCGATGAGGACCGGAACGTGGCTCAGCGGCCAGTCACGCACACTCGTTTCCGGCGAACCGTACTGGCGGTAAAAAACGCCGGCGTCGTGGAGGTACTGATCGCCGCGCGCGAAGCGGCGCTGCAGGTCTTCCGGGTCCATCGCTTCCAGGTGCCCGGCGAGTTTGCGCCACACCGGCCGGATCGATCCGTCATGGGCCATCAGCTCGTCGGAAACGCCGCTGAACGGCCGATAGTCCTGAAGGAGCCGCGCGAGCGGCGCATTGTCTTGCCGCTTCCCTCGCGGCGAGCTTCCTTTTGGCTGAGCCGCGGTCCGCTGCATGCCGGTCGCCGCCTTTCTGCTGGCCATGGCGGTCAGATCCCCGGAGCGCGGCGGAGGTCGAGCGTCATCGGGAACTCCCGATGTGGTGCCTCCGGCGGCGGTTGATAGCGGCCCGGCGTGTGGCCGTGCGGCAGGAAGCGGGCGAGCCGTCGCGCCTCCGCCTCGTTGCCGTTGACCGGGAAGGTCTCGTAGTTGCGCCCGCCCGGATGGGCGACGTGATAGACGCAGCCGCCGATCGCGCGGCCCGACCAGGTATCGAAGATGTCAAAGGTCAGCGGCGCGTCGACTGGCAGCACCGGATGAAGCGCCATCGCCGGCTGCCACGCCTTGTAGCGAACCGCGCCGACCGCGATGCCGCCGGTAGCGGTTTTCTGCATCGGCACGCGACGGCCGTTGCAAGCGACGATGTAGCGTTCCGGGTCCGTCGTCGTCAGCTTTGCCTGCAATCTTTCCACCGAGCTGTCGGTGTAGCGGACGGTACCGCCGATCGCACCCGTCTCGCCGAGGACGTGCCAAGGTTCGAGCGCCTGGCGGATCTCCAGATCGACGCCCTCGTAGGAAACCTCGCCGCAGAACGGAAAACGGAATTCGGCCTGCGCGGTGAACCATTCCGGCCTGAGGTCGAAGCCATGTTCGGACAGGTCCCTGAGGACGTCGAGGAAATCCTCCCAGACAAAATGCGGCAGCATGAAGCGGTCGTGAAGCACACTGCCCCAGCGCACCAGATCGCCGCCGACCGGAGCCTGCCACAGCCGGGCGATCAGCGCCCTGATGAGGACCTGCTGGGCAAGGCTCATGCGCGGATGCGGCGGCATCTCGAAGCCGCGAAACTCCACGAGTCCCAACCGGCCGGTCGGCCCGTCGGGTGAATAGAGCTTGTCGATGCAGATCTCCGCCCGGTGGGTGTTGCCGGTGACGTCGATGAGGATATTTCGCAACAGCCGGTCGACGAGCCACGGCAGTGGCGGCTCGCCGTCTCCCGGGTGCGGGATCTGGGATAGCGCGATCTCCAGTTCGTAGAGGCTGTCGTGGCGGGCCTCGTCGATGCGCGGCGCCTGGCTCGTCGGGCCGATGAACAGGCCGGAGAAGAGATAGGAAAGGCTCGGGTGCCGCTGCCAGTGGAGGATCATGCTCTTCAGGAGGTCCGGCCGCCTGAGGAACGGACTGTCGGCCGGCGTCGCACCGCCGACGACGACGTGGTTGCCGCCGCCCGTGCCGGTGTGCCGGCCGTCGATCATGAACTTGTCCGCACCGAGGCGGCACTGCCGCGCCTCTTCGTAGACCGCCTCCGTCGTCGCCACACAATCGTCCCAGCTCGAGGCCGGATGGATGTTGACCTCGATGACGCCCGGATCGGGGGCGACGCGGATGATGTTGACGCGCGGATCGACCGGCGGCGCGTAGCCCTCGATGTGAACGGGAAGGCCGATGTGCCGGGCGGCGGCCTCGGCTGCGGCGACGAGTTCGAGGTAGTCCTCGATCGCTTCCACCGGCGGCATGAACACACAGAGCCGGCCGTCGCGCGGCTCAACCGAAAGCGCGGTGCGGACCGCGTCTTCGTCGCCGCCTTGGCTGCCGATCTCCTGTTCGCGCCGGTCCTGTACCGGTCCGGTGGGGGAGAATCGCGCCATCGGTTGCGGTCGCTGCGCGAAATCGGCAGGCGCGAAATCGGGCAGGGAACCCCGCGGTACCGTCGGATCGGCAACATTGGTGTACGGGTAATGCGATGGGGGAATGTGCGGCAGCGAATCGAGCGGCAGGCGGAAGCCGACGGGACTGTCGCCGGGGACGAGGAAGAGATGCCCGCGCCGGACCCGCCAGCGCTCCGAGCGCCACCTCTGGTCCGTGCTCCTGGACTGCCAGCGCTGGATCGGCAGGATGTAGCCGGCCGGCTCCGTCAGGCCGCGCGTAAAGACCCGCGCGATGCGGGCGCGCGCCTCGGCGTCCTTCAGTTCCGGGTTTTCCGGCGTCACGTTTTCCGGCAGGTTGCCCTCCCGGACGAGCCACTCCGCCGGATCCTCATAGGCCGGCACAACCATGGCCGGCGAGACCTCCAGTTCGTGCGCCATCGTCTGGAGAAACGCTTCGGCCTCGGCCGGTCCGGCGCCGGTGTCCGTACCCTCCTCCGCGATGAGGTCGGGATCGCGCCAGATCGGCTTTTCGTCGCCGCGCCAGTAGAGCGAGAATGTCCAGCGTGGCAGGCTCTCGCCCGGATACCACTTACCCTGGCCGTAGTGGAGAAAGCCGCCCGGCGCGAACCGTTCGCGAAGCCGGCGGATGAGCGTATCGGCCAGTGCCCGCTTGGTCGGGCCGACGGCGTCGGTGTTCCATTCATCCGCCTCGAAGTCGTCGATCGACACGAAGGTCGGCTCGCCGCCCATGGTGAGCCGGACGTCGCCGTCTTCGAGCGCCCGGTCAACCTTGTGGCCGAGCGCATTGAGCGCCTCCCAGGCCTCGTCGGAAAACGGCCGGGTGATACGCGGATGCTCGGCGATGCGGTGAACCGTCATGTCGAAGGCGAAGTCGACATCGGCCGCGCTCGCCATGCCCGAAATCGGTGCGGCGTTGCGAAAGTGTGGCGTCGCGGCCAGCGGGATATGGCTCTCACCGGTCAGCAGCCCCGAGGTCGGATCAAGGCCGATCCAGCCGGCACCGGGAATGAAGACCTCCGCCCAGGCGTGCAGATCGGTGAAGTCATGGTCGGTGCCGCGTGGCCCGTCGAGCGCGACAACGTCGGGCTTCAACTGAATCAGATAGCCGGAGACGAAGCGGGCCGCAAAGCCGAGGTTGCGCAAGACTTGGACGAGCAGCCAGGAGGAATCGCGGCATGAGCCGGACGCCCGTTGAAGGGTTTCCTCCGGCGTCTGGACACCCGGTTCCATGCGGATGATGTAGCCGGTCTCACGCTCCACCCGGGCGTTCAGTTCGACAATGAAGTCGACCGTGCGCATCCGCGTGCGCGGAATGGCGTCCAGAAAGGTCTGAAGCCGCGGGCCGACCGGCTCGCAAGCCCGATAGATCGCGAGGTCGTCGACGAGGTCGGCCGGATAGTTGAACGGCCAGTGTTCGGCGCTTTCTTCCACGAAGAAATCGAACGGATTGTAAACCGTCATGTCGGCGACGAGGTCGACCTCGATTTTCATCTCCCGGACCGGTTCGGGAAAGACGTAGCGCGCCAGCCAGTTGCCGTAAGGGTCCTGCTGGTAGTTCACGAAATGGTCGTGGGGGGTGACCTTCAGGGAATGGGAGATGACCCGCGTCCGGCTGTGCGGCGCCGGCCTCAGGCGGATAACCTGCGGTCCGAGCGTGACCGGACGGTCATACCGGTAGTGGGTAAGATGATGGATGGCGGCCTGAATCGACATGCAAGTCCGGTGGCTGGAGGATCGAACGGCCAAAAAGGTTCCACAAAACGGTGGATTTCGCCACGGCTTTGTTGATCTGACACAACGTCACCCACCGGCAATTGCACGTGGATAGCAAAATAGCTCACGCCTTTTGCCGGGACATCTCGAGCCGGCGCTCCGATTGTGACGCTTTGCCGGACGGAGTAGGCCGGCCGGACAGGGAGGGACGGGGGTCAGGCCCCGCCGCCGGTCTGTCCGGCCGGCCCCGGCGGGATGGTGACGTTGTAGAGACTGGAATTCTGCGGCGTTGCCGTTTCCACCAGATGCGAGAGTCTGTGCAGATAGGCCGAGATCTCTTCCCGGCTTTCCCGGGAGACGGCTGGCAAGGCCGCAAGCGCCTTCAGATGCGTTTCCAGAAGCGCTGCCGCCGTCGATATGTCGGCAAAGCCGAGCGAGCCGCTGCTGCCCTTGATGCGGTGCGCGTGGGCGATCGAGTCCTCAAGCACTTCGGCATCGGCATAGCGCGGGTCGTCAAGCCGGGTCAGGCATTGGCGGACGGTATCGAGTTCCTCGGCAAGGGTCAGGCAATGCCGCTGAACAAGGGCGCGCAACTCGTTCTGCATGGAGGCCTCCGCTTACTTCTCGTCGATGGATGGGCTCAGGCGCTGTTCCGCAGCACTGTCCGTGGCTCGGCCGTCTCGTCCCACTGACGATCCCAGATCTGCCGGATCGCGCTCGCCAGCGTCATCGGATCGAAGGGCTTGGGGATGACGTCGATGACCCCGAGCTTGAAATAACCCTCGATCTCACGCCGTTGCACCTTCGCGGTCATGAAGATCGCCGGCGTTTCGGCGAGCGAGGGTATGGCCCGCAGCGCGGCAAGCGTTGCCGTGCCGTCGAGGCCGGGCATCATCACGTCGAGAACGATGAGGTCGGGCTGAAAGACCGGCGCCTTGGCGATCGCCTCCGCGCCGCTGGCGCACACATCGACCTCGAAACCGCCGACGACGGTGAGCGCCAGTTCCGCGACCGCGCGAATGTCGGGCTCGTCCTCGACGTAGGTGATGCGTTTCAGTTCCTTTTCCATGGAAAATCTCCGCTTATGAAACCTCGGGAAGCGTCTTTTTGTTCTGGCCGTTGGTCTTGTCGAGCAATGCCTGGATCTGGCGCTTGAGCACTTCGTTGCTTGTCTGGGATTTGATCAGCATCTTGTCGACGCTCCGGGAAAGCTCGCTCGACATCGCGCAGGTGGAAAACACCAGCACCTGGGGCGACCGTGAGCCGTTCGCGTGGATGAGAGGCAGCAGCGACTCTCCTGCTGCGTCAGGCAGAATGAGGTCGAGGATAACCAGATCGTAGGTGTTCTCTGCGAGGAGATCCCGTGCCTCCGCACAACTGCGCGCCGAGTCGATCACCGCTTCCTTACCGACCAGCGTGGCAATGATGTTGCGGTGGTCGTCCTCATCCTCAATGTGCAGGATACGCAGGCTGTCCGGATGATGAGACATGACTGCCCGACCGACCGCCTCGCGCAACTGGCCGACATTGATCGGTTTCTCGAGCCAGTCCACGATGTGGAGGGTGGCAATCTCTGCGTCGCCGTTGTCCGTGCCTTCGCTTGGCGAAATGGCGAGGATCGGCACGTCGCATGTCTCCGGTGCCTCTCGCAGTTCGCGAATGAGCTTGACGCCGTCGCCCGCCAGCGCGAGATCGATGGTTATGGCGGCGTAATGACCGTTGGCGAGATGTTCCCTCGCTTCCGCCGCCGTCGCGCAAATCTCCGCTTCCCAGCCCATGCCGCGCACGATCAGACGGATTAGCGAAGCGGTGTCGCGATCACCCTCGCACACGAGGATCCGTGCGCGGCCACCACTGCTGGACTTGGGCCCGTCATGCATCCCGGTGGTCAGCGGCAGATCGACGTAGAACGTCGTTCCGACGCCGCTCTCGGTGTCGAAGTCGATGCTGCCGCCGTGCGCTTGCACAATTTCCTTGGTGATGGCGAGGCCGAGGCCGCTGCCACCCTGCTGCCGGGTGTCGGAGGAATCGGCCTGCGAGAATTTCTCGAAGATCTGGTCTCGGAAGACTTCCGGAATTCCGGGCCCTTCGTCGCGCACGGAAATGCGCACCCGGTCGCCTGTCTTTTCCGCGGCGACGCAAACGCATCCGTCCTTGGGCGAGAACTTCACGGCGTTGGACAGGAGATTGGCCATGACTTGTGCGAGCCTGTCAGGGTCGGCCTCGACATGCAGGTCGGCCGGCACCTCGCCGAGTTTGAGCGTCGTGCCGAGGTCCCCGGCATAGGTCGTGTTGGCCTCGATCATGCGCGTCAGGAATGGTTCCACTTCGACGCTCTGGAACTCGAAGGCGAGCTTGCCCGCCTCGATCTTTTCGATGTCCAGAATGTCGTTGATCAGGCGCACCAGACGGTCGCAATTGTTGAAGGCGATCGTTACCATCGATTGCGCCTGCACCGGCAACTCGCCGAGGATGGACGACTTGAGCAGCCCGAGCGCGCCCTTGATCGAGGTCAGCGGGGTGCGCAGTTCGTGGCTGACCGTGGAGACGAAATCGTCCTTCATCCGGTCGAGCTTCATATGCTCGGTGAGGTCGGTGATCACGCCGACGAAGACACGACGGCCGCTCCTCTGGCGTATCTCGGAAATCGCCAGGTGAACGTAGATGATCGTACCATCCTTGCGCCGGGCCTCCACATTGCGCCCCGCGCCGATGATCTTGGCCTTTCCGGTCGTCAAATACTCCTTGAGATAGGAACTGTGCTGGTCGCGGTGTTCATCCGTCATCAGTGTCGAGACGTTGCTGCCGATCAACTCCTCGCGGCTGTAGCCGAACAGGGTCGTTGTTGACGGATTGACCTCCTGGATGATGCCGCGGTCGTTGATCTGGATGATCGGATTGAGCGACGTCTCCAGGATGGCGCGGATATTGGCTTCCTTGTGCTCCAGCGTTTCCTGACGGATCCGCAGGCGCAGCGCCATGTCGTGAAATGAGCGCGCAAGGGCTCCGACTTCGTCGGTGCGTTTGCGGGCTTCCCTCAGCTCGTGTGGCGTGGCGCCGTTGGACAGCCTGCGGGCCGCGTTGGTGAGGTCCCTGAGCGGCCTGACCACGAAGCCGCCCGCGAGGAAGGCGATGACAGCGCTGCCCGCGATCAGCGCTGCGGCGACCTGCGCGATCTCGTTCAGGCCGCCGTGATCGTCGCCGAGGAAGGGCCGAATGGAGGATTTCGCCGCGGCGACGAAATACCGGTGGGAATGTGCCCGGTCGAAGGGGATACGGGCGAAGGACATCACGCTTTCGCCCTCTGCGCTCGGCAGGATGAGGGTCGTCGGCAGGGTGGTTTCGCGGGCAATGATTTTTGCGGTACCGGGAAAGTCGTCCTGCAGGCGATGAAGAATCCCGAAGTCGAAACCGAAGATTTTCGCGCTGTCCGGATGGACGAGATAGTCGCCGCGTTCGTTCATCAGGAAATATTGATGGGTATTGTCACGGAAGTCGCCCGCATGGTGAAAGATGCGACGCATGTTGAGATTGATGACGATGAGGCCGAACGATGTCCCGTCGCGATAGTAGAGTGGCGTTGTGGTGCGCAGCACAGGACGGATCGGCAGTTCGATCTTGCCTTGCTCACGATTGAGGTCGACGCCGAAGAACGACACTGTGCCGCTGGGTGTCTTCAAGGTGTCGTCGACATAGGCGCGACCGCCCTTCTGCTGCAGCGCGGCTTCAAGGATCGGCCGCGCCGTGCCGGCGATGTTGTCGACCCGCACCAGTTCCTGGCCGTTTCGCGATGCCGTGATCAGGCGGATCTGGAGCAATTCCGGATCGCTGTTGCCGAGCGTGACGAACAATTTGTTCAGCTCCGTCTTCGCCAACGCTAGCCTTGCCTGCGCCCGGCTCCGCGCGGCGGCGTGTTCGGCGGCCGTCCGTGTGTTTGCCGTGTTCGTTTCCAGGTTTTCGAGGGTGCGGCTCGCCGCCATGATCTCCGTGACCGCAGGCGACTGCGCAAGCGCAAGCACCTGCCGGCTCGAACTTTCCACCACATGATTGATGAATTCGCCGCCACGCATGAGGTCGTTCTGCATGCGTTCACTCTCGTGCGCCACCCATTCGGACCTTTGCCGCTGGTATTGCAGCAAGGCGACGACGAGGGCGGTTATCGTCACCAGGAGGATCGCCAGATAGGCGACCTTGCTGGAAAGCCGCGTGAAAAAGGGAAGCTGGTCGGGTGATCGCTTCTTCATTCCTCGGTCCCTCCTCTCCTCAGCCAATCCACGTCGCGTAGTGCGATGAGCCGAGGCCAAGTTTATCGGCATGCTCCGGATTTCATGAGGCGAGTTCCGTACAATATATTTCGATAAACAGTGTTTTATTGTTGAATTAACATTCCATTACATCACGATATTAGTAGATATATGTACGAAAACTAAAGTTTTATGAAATTTTAAATAAATATACCTAGATTAAATTCTGAAAAATTCGGTATTCGAACTATGTAAGCAAAAATATAAAGTTATCCAATGAAGATCTGTGCATTTGTAGTGGTATATCCAAGGTAAATCTGAAGGTGAAAAGATGATGACGGGAGCCGAAGAAGCTGCAGACACCGGAGAAGCGATCCGTAAGCGGATACTGGTCGCCGAGGACAGCGCAATTACGCAGGATCTTCTGAAACTGGTCCTGACGTTGCGCGGACATACGGTCGATATCGTCAATGACGGACGTGAGGCGTTCGATGCGCTGTTGGCCAACCGCTACGACATTGCGCTTCTCGACTATCACATGCCCGCCATGGATGGCATCGAGGTCGTCGATGCCTATCTCTCCGCCGACGGGAACGGGGCGGGCGGCCCGCGCCCGCGCTTTATCGCCGTCACCGCCGACGTCGATGGTCTCGTCTCCCAGGGCGGTAATTCCAAGCGCTTCGACAAGATCGTGCCAAAGCCCGTTGACGTCGACCAGATTTGCCGGGTGATAGAGACGACCTGGGCGACGCCCGCCACGGAACCGGAACACGAGGCTGTGTCGGACGACGAGGCGCCCGCTTCCGTCCCCGTGGCGCCTGGTGATGCCGAGAGTGCAGATCCGGCGCTCGAAAGCCTCGGTCTGCGTTTCCTGCGCTGGCCGCAGGACGTCGAGAGCGGGGCGCTCGCGGAACGGACACGCCGCGCCGAGGTGCCGGGTGCCGGGTTCGATGCCGTGCTCGTCACCGCGCGGGCAAGCGTTGCGGATCTCGCGCCGTTGTGGCGCCTTCAGACCTTGCATCTGCTGCCGGTCATCGATCTGGGCGGCGGTCTCGGCCGCGCCGCCGACATGGACGGTTCCGGCTCTGCGGTGGAGCGGAGCGCCAGAGCGCGGGCGCTCGTCGAAGGGTTCCGCGACAGGCTCGCCCGTCTCCACAACGACCTGATCTACAGCTCCGATCTGTCGGAGCGCCTGCTCGCCCGCGTCATTGTCGCCGGCCGCCCGCTCAGCCCCTTCTACAACGCTGCCGATCCGGCCCTGATCGGCTACACCATGCCGCTGGATCCGACACTCGTTTCCGCCGAGGCTGCCAAGCTGGTTGCCGCCGGCTATCTGAAGCCGGCCTTCTATGACCGCCTGCATCGCTGCCCGGGCTGCGGCGGGTCGCAGTTCAATGTGCGCGAGGAATGTCCCTCGTGCCGCTCCGCCGATCTGTCAGAGGAATCCTATCTCCACCATTACAGTTGCGCCTACCAGGGCCCGGAATCCGACTTCCGTCAGGGCGATGACCTGATCTGCCCGAAGTGCCGCAAGGCGCTGACGTATTTCGGCGGCGATTACGACAAGCCCGGCATTATGATGGTGTGCCGCGGCTGCGGTCAGGCGACCTCGGAGCCGACCGTTGGTTTTCAGTGCTTGCGGTGCGGCTTCCATGCTGATGCCGATGCCGTCAGCGACTATGATGTCTTCAGCTATGACCTGACCGACAAGGGACGCGACTTCGCCGAGGTCGGCGGCGCCTATCTCGGCGTCGCACAGAAGACGCTGCGCTTTGCCGATCTGTCGCTCGATCTCGTCGTCGCCCTGAACGAAGAGGCCCGGCGCTTCAACGACGACGGTACGCCATTCTCCCTTCTGGAGATCGCCTATCGCTACGAGCGCCAGATCGACCGAGAACATGGGCCGCGCCAGTTTCGCAAGGCGCGTGAAGCCTTCCTGGAGAATTTCCGCGCCCTGTTGCCCGAAACCGCGAAGGTCGTCAGGGGTCGGGCCTATGATTTCGCGCTTCTCATGGCGGCACACCCCGGCGACATCCGTTCGCAGACGGACGATCTCATCCGCCGAGCCGGGCGCGGCATGCGCCTCGATCCGGGTGTCGAGATCACCGTCTTCGGAGCGGAGGATCTGGCCTGATGTACGAGGTTGCCAGCGACGGGCTTACGTTCCTGAGCGTCCAGACGTTTACGGGCTTTCTGGCGCTCTTCTGGTACGTCCTCCTGTTCGAGGTACCCCGTTACGTCCTGCCGTTTTTTGTCGCCGCCTTCGTTCCCGCCCGTCGCCGGGGTGGCGGTCGGCGCGATCCGGCGGTCGGGCGGGTCAGCGTGCTGATTGTCGGTCACAACGAGGAGACGACCATCGAGACGTGCGTTCTCTCCCTTCACGAACAGAGCCACCCGCCTGAAGAAATCGTCGTCGTCAGTGACGGCTCCACCGACCGCATGCCGGAAAAGATTCGTGAATTGCTGGCCCGCGGCCTGATCCAGCGTGGACATTGTATGCAGTTGCGGGGCGGCAAGTCGGCCGGCGTGAACCTTGCCGAACGGCTCGCCAGCGGCGACATCCTCGTCAATATCGATTGCGATTGCGTCCTCGATCGGCATGCCTTGAGGGAGATCGTCCGGCCCTTCGCGGACGAGTGCGTGGCTGCCGTCGCAGGCAATATCGCGGTGCGCAATCCCAGGCAGTCACTCGTCGCAACCTTCCAGGCCGTCGAATATCTGATCTCCCTGTCGCTGGGAAAATACGTCCTCGACATGATCGATCAGGTGTCCTGCGCGTCCGGCGCCTTTTCCGCCTTTCGCCGCGTCGCGCTCGACGACGTTGGCGGTCTCGATTCCGGCGGCGGCGAGGACCTCGACGTGACGTTGCGTCTTCGCAGGGCCGGTTGGCGGATCGAATATGCGCCCGATTCCGTTTGTTTTTCCAACGCACCGGCGAGTTTTTCCGCGCTCGTGCGCCAGCGGTTTCGTTGGGAACGCGATGCGGTTCAGCTCCGCTACCGCAAGCACAGCGGCGTGCTCAATCCGTTTTCGCACGCCTTTCGCCCGGGCGAACTCTTTCACGAGTTGGAGTTCCTGGCCTTCAACGTCGTCGGTGCCTTCGCTTTCCCGCTCTATATCCTCTGGCTCGTCCTGACATACGGCGATTTCGCGCTTGTCATTCTCGTTGCGGCCCAGGCCGGCATGCTGGTGCTGGACGTCGTCCTTTTCGCGGCCGCCGCCTACGCCAATCCGCACGTCCCGGCCGCCGGCCTTATCGCCTACGTGCCCGGCTTCAGCCTTTTCAATGGATATGTCATGCGGGCCATTCGCATCGCTGCCTACACCCAGGAGTGGGTCTATCGCAGCTCCTATCGCGACCCCTATGTGCCGGCCAAGGTCCATCGTGCCCGGAGGTAACATGCGTGCACTGAAGAAACGTCCCCGCCCCGATACCCTGAAGAATGACGTCCGTAAGTCCAATGGCTCGGTCGCGCGATATCTCTATCTCGGCCTTCTGTCGCTGTTCTTCGTGGGCTTTGCCTATTTCCTGTGGGGTGACCTCCTGCTGTTGCGTGGCGACGGGCTGGTCGTGCGGGACCGGACCGTTATTGCCACGACCTTCATCGCCCGCGTCGTCGAGGTCGATGTCACCAAGGGAGAGGCGGTCAAGGATGGTGAGAAGTTGCTGAGGATAGAGTCGGCGGAAGTCCTGGAACGCCTCGCCGACCTTTCCATCCGGCGCGCGGAACTGAGCCAGAGGGCGGCGGGCTTCGACTTGCGCACCGAGGTTGCCGCCAAGTTGCTGCCGATGGCCGCCCGCCGCGAGGAAGAAACAGGCGCGCTTCTTAGCCGGTTGGACAGCCTTGCCGGGCAGGGCGTCATTTCCGTCGCCCGCCAGCAGGATATCCTCCGCGACAGCTTTTCAGCGCGCGAGGAGCGGGTGCGCCTCGACGTCGAACAGCGCACGCTGCGCACGCAGATTTCGGCACTGGAGGCGGCCATCCGAGACGCCGATACCGCGATCACCGATCTGAAGCGGCACTATGCCGGCGGTCTCGTTGTCGCCGGTCAATCCGGTATGGTCGGCGCCGAGGTTCCCTCCGTCGGCAGCGTCTATCGCGCCGGAGAGCCGATGCTGTCGATCTACTCCGGCGACGCCTATGTGCTGACCTATCTGCCGCACCGCTACCTCTTCCGGATCGAACGGGGCATGAAGGTGATGGTGACGGGCAGCCGGCGGCGGAGCACCGGCGTGATCGAGGAAATCCTTCCGGTATCCGACGCGTTGCCGCGGGAATTCCAGAACACCTTCAAGCCGCGCGATCGCAACCAGCTGGCCCGAATCCGGCTCGACAATCCGGGTGTCTTCCCGGTCTTTGAAAAGGTGACGATTTCGGTGGCCTTCTTCTAAGCAGGAAGGTGCGGAAGTCCATAATTATCTGGTTTATTTGACATACTAGGAAAGTCGGCAATCGCGGCCAGGCGGAGAAGCCGCCTCGGGGCACCATTTCGCCTGCCCACAAATCCCCCTCCACATACGCCCATAGGTGGAAATATCGGAAAATTCATATTGACAGTATACTAATCATACGTATACGCATCATTAGGCAGGGTGCATGAGATACCCGCCCGCGACCAGTGCCAATGAGACAAATCGGCGCGGTGTCGCGGTCCACGAATAACGGATCTGGATCCGCACGGAGGAAGATGATGACGAGGGCGAAGCAGAAGATCGTGATCGCGGGTGGCGGCATCGGGGGTGTCTCCGCCGCCATGGGGCTGGCGAACAAGGGATTCGACGTCACGGTGCTGGAGCAGGCACCGGAATTCGGTGAGATCGGCGCCGGTATCCAGATCGGCCCGAATGCCTTTCATGCCATGGACTACCTCGGCGTCGGCGATGCCGGCCGGTCGAAGGCGGTCTACATCGACAAGCTGATCATGATGGACGGCCTCACGGGCGACGAGGTCGCGCATGTCGACATCGACGAGCCGTTCCGCCGCCGCTTCAAGAACCCTTACGCAGTGATCCACCGGGCCGACCTCCACAAGGTTTTCCTCGATGCCTGCGAGGCGCATGACAACGTCACGCTGATCAACAACGTCCGCGTCTCCGGCTACGAGAATACGGCGTCCGGTGCCAAGGTGCTCACTGAGAGCGGCGACGTTTTCGAGGGCGATGCGGTGATCGGCGCTGATGGCGTGCGCTCCATGATCCGCCAGCAGCTTTGCGGCGGCGACGAACTGAAGCTCTCCGGCCACGTTGCCTATCGCGCGGTGCTCGACATCGATGACATGCCGGAGGATCTGCGCTGGAACGCGGCGACGCTGTGGGCCGGTCCGAAGTGCCACATGGTCCATTATCCGCTGCAGGGCTGGAAGACGTTCAACCTCGTCGCTACCTTCGTCACCGACGTCTCCAATGTCGGCACCAACGAGCCGGGCACGCGCGAGGAGATCCTCTCCCAGTTCGGCGATATCGTTCCGCGGGCAAGAAAGCTCCTGGAAGTGCCGAAGAACTGGCGCCGCTGGGTGCTCGCTGACCGTGATCCGATCGACAATTGGGTCGACGGCAACGTCGCCCTTCTGGGCGATGCCGCGCACCCGACGCACCAGTATTTCGCGCAGGGCGCCTGCATGGCGCTCGAGGATTCCGTCATGCTCGCCCACCAGCTGGAAAAGCACGACGGCGACTTCGCCGCCGCCTTCGCCGAATACCAGGGGGCCCGCATCCCGCGCGCCTACCGGGTCGTCCTGTCCTCGCGCCTCATCGGCAAGCACCTCTATCACGCCAACGGCGTCGAACGGCTGATCCGCAACCAGGTCCTTGCCGCCAAGAGCCAGGACCAGTTCTACGACAGCCTCGCCTGGCTTTATGGTGAGACCGGCCTGACGGCGGCCGGCCTTCAGCACGCAGACGCGGCCTGAGGGGAGCAACGAGATATGGCTGAACTTGGAACCCTTGAAGACCTTCCCCTCGATTATCGCGAGGGGCTGACCGCCCACAACCTCGTGCCCTTGTGGCCGAGCCTGCGCGCCGCGCTTCCCTACGGCAAGCCCGCCCGCAACACGCAACCCGTCGTCTGGCGCTACGACGACATCCGCCCGCGCCTGATGAAAGCTGGCGAACTGACGCCGATCGAGAAGGCCGAGCGCCGCGTGCTGGTGCTTTCCAATCCCGGCCTCGGGCTGGAAAACATGCAGGCGACACCGTCGATCTACATCGGCATGCAGCTCATCCTGCCGGGCGAGACCGCACCCAACCACATGCACAGCCCGAGCGCCGTCCGCTTCGTCGTCGAGGGCGAGGGCGGCTATACCGTCGTCGACGGCGAGAAGCTGCCGATGGAGAAGGGCGACCTCATTCTGACCCCGTCGGGCTTGTGGCACGAACACGGCCACGAGGGTTCGGGTCCGGTCGTCTGGCTCGACGCGCTCGACCTGCCGACGGTCTTTGCCATGGAAGCGTCCTATTGCATTGAGGGCGAACCGCAGGTGGTGAAGAACCAGCCGGATCCCTCGCAGACGCTCTACAAGCGCGCCGGCCTCGTGCCCTACGCCTCGCTGAATGCCCCGCGGGCCCAGTATCCGCTGACGCGCTTTCCCTGGAAGGATGTCCGCGCTGCGCTGGAAGCACTGGCAACGGTGACTGACACCGGAACGCCGGTGCAGCTTGCTTACGTCAATCCCGAAACCGGTGCCGAATGCATGCCGGTTCTCGGTTTTTCCGCCCTGATGCTCAGGCCGGGCGAGACGGTGAAGCCTGTCCGTCGCTCCGCCTCCGCCGTCTTCAACGTTGTAGAGGGCGAGGGCGAGGCCGTGATCGATGGTGTGGAACTGACTTGGGGTGACAGCGACACCTTCGCCGCGCCGACCCACGCCACGGTCGCGATCCGCAATTCCTCCAAGACGAAGCCCGCCTTCCTCTTCCAGGTCGATGATGCGCCGATGCAGAGGAAGCTCGGTTTCTACGAAGAATTCGCGGCCTGATTTTCGGTCCCCGATAATGGCGGCCGGGCGCGGAGTTCTGCATCCGGCCGATCGGATTTCCTCCTGCGCTTGCCGCGCCCGGTCATCACGAAGGATGACCGGGCGCGGTTTTTTGCTATATAAGGGGTATCCCACAGTCCCGACTATCCACAGCCGCAGAGATCGATATGACCGACCATACCGGGCGGAGCCTGCCGTCCGCGCCTGACCGTCCTTTTGTCGTCGTCAACCAGCTTGGTCCCGGAATCGGCGACCGGATCGCGGCGCATCCCTCGCACCCCACCGTGATCGCCGATCCAGGGCCGGACGAACCCTGGGTGGTCCCGCCCGAGGCCGACGTGCTCTTGACCCGTCCGCATCCGGCTTGGCGTAACGCGCCGAAGAAGGCGCCCCCCGGTTGGCCGCACGGGCTGAAATGGGTGCAGGTGGCGTCGGCCGGCGTCGATATCTATCCCGACTGGCTGAAGCGCGACGTGATGATGACGACCGGTCGCGGCATCGCCGCAACCCCGATCGCCGAATATGTCTTCGCGGTGATGCTGGCGTACGAGAAACGCCTCGACAAGATCACTATCCACGAACCGATGCCGCCCTATGGGTTCGGTCTAGGTGGCCTCGCCGGCAAGACGTTGGGCCTGTTCGGCTATGGCGCAATTGGCCGCGAGGTGGCGCGCCGCGCCGCCGCCTTCGACATGACGGTGCTGGCCGTGCGCCGCTCGCCCTGGACCGAGCCCGATCCGCTGGTCACGCCGTGTGCGACGCCACAGGCGCTGTTCGCTGCCTCCGACCATCTCGTCGTAGCGCTTCCGACGACGGCGGAGACTGACGGCATCGTGAATGCCGATCTCCTCGCCCAGGCAAAGCCCGGGCTGCATCTCGTCAATATCGCGCGCGGCTCGCTCGTCGATCAGGCGGCGCTCCTCGACGCCCTCGACAACGGCCGGCTCGGCGGCGCCAGCCTTGACGTCACATGGCCGGAGCCGCTTCCGGCCGGCCACCCATTCTACACCCATCCCAAAGTGCGGATCACGCCGCACGTCTCCTATTCCGACGAGGGCTTTGACGGCCGCCTCGTGGAGCGCTTCGTCACCAACTTCGACCTTTTCGTGAAAGGCGAGCCGATACCGGGCATCGTCGATGTCGATCGGGGCTATTGAGTTTCCCCGATAGGCGGGGCGCCGTCGTCAGTTCGCGAAACCGACGACCGGGAGGTTGATGCCGGCCGTCTCGAATAGGAGAACGGCGTTGAGGGCGAGAACGGCTGCGGCGCTCAGGCCCGCGATGGTGCGCACAAGGGGACCATTGGCGAACTCTCCCATGATATCGCGGCGCGAGGTGAAGACGATCAGCGCGATCATCGGCACCGGCAGCGCGATGCTCAGGACGACCTGACTGAGGACCAGCGCCTTGGTGGAATCGACCCCGAGGCCGACGACGACGAAGGCCGGGATCATCGTCACCAGCCGGCGCAACAAAAGCGGTATGCGCCGGTGGATGAAGCCTTGCATGATCATCTGCCCGGCCATCGTGCCAACGACGGAGCTGGAAACGCCGGACGCGATCAGCGAGATGAGGAAGGCCGCCGCCGCGGCACCGCCGAGGAGCGGCGCCAGCGTGTGATAGGCGGTGCCAATCTCGGCAACTTCGCTGTGGCCGGCGTGAAAGGCGCTCGCGGCCATCATCACCATCGCCATGTTGACGGCGCCCGCCACCGCCAGGGCGACGATCACCTCGATGTTGGAGAAGCGAAGGAGTCGCCGCCTCTCCACCGTGTTGTGGATGATCGCGCGGTGCTGGGTGAGGCCGGAGTGGAGATAGAGCGCATGCGGCATGACCGTCGCGCCGATGATGCCAACCGAAATCGTCAGCGCCGCCGCGTCGGGCATTTCCGGCGCCACCATGTGGTAGGCCGCCGTGCCCCAGTCGATCGGCGCGACGAAGAGCTCCATCAGGTAGCAAAGACTGATGATCGCGACGAGCGCGCCGACGATAAGCTCCATCGGGCGGAACCCTCGCTTTTCAAAAAGGAGGACGCCGTAGGTCACGATCGCGGTCACGATCATGCCTTGGATGAGCGGAATCTGGAAGAGCAGGGAGAGTCCGATCGCACCGCCAAGGAACTCCGCCAGATCCGTCGCCATCGCCGCCAGTTCGCTGACCACCCACATGACGATCACCACCGGCCCGGAGAAGTTGCTGCGGCACAATTCGGCAAGGTTCTTGCCGGTCACGATGCCGAGCCGGGCGGAAAGTCCCTGGAAAAGCATCGCCACCAGGTTTGCCAGAAGCACCACCCACAGCAGCGTATAGCCGTAGCCCGCACCGGCCTGGATATTGGTGGCGTAGTTGCCGGGGTCCATGTAGGCGATGGAGGCGATCACCGCCGGACCGGCAAAGAGCAGCACCGCCCGGGGCCCGCGTTGCCGGCCCGCAAGCACTTCCGTCATGGCAGCGACAGTGCGTTGCGACATGGAATTCAGCGGTGTATCCGGCGATTTTTCGTTGGGCATGCCCGGGCGATCTCCATTCATGAAAGAAATATAGCCATGGCTAAAAATCTTTCAATGCGGATAATTTTTTGTTTGCAGTCAGAATCCCGTGCTAGTTTCAAATCCGCTGCGAGGGGGAATAAACTCATGCGATGCGTCAATGAGGCCCCTGCCGGTATCGAAGGACAAGGACGCAATGGTTGCAGATGAAAAAGCCCGGAGCGCCCCCCACGCGGGCGGTGGCGATGATGCGGACGCGGACGCGGAAACGTTGGCATCCTCGGAGCGCTTCAACCGTGTGCGACAGGCTCAGGCCGCGACCTTGCTGGAAGACTACGCCGAGATGATCGACGATCTGATCTGCGAACATGGCGAGGCGCGGGTTGCCGATATTGCCGCGCGTATGGGTGTTGCCCATCCGACCGCGACGAAGGCCGTTGCGCGGCTGAAGCGCGAAGGTCTCGCCGTCTCGCGGCCCTATCGCGGCGTCTTCCTGACCGAGGAAGGCAAAGCGATGGCAGATGCCATCCGAACCCGCCATTCCACGGTGCGGGACGTCCTTCTGGCGCTTGGGGTGCCGGGTGACGTTGCAGATGTCGATGCCGAGGGCATGGAGCACCATGTCTCGCCGGAAACCCTTGCCGCCTTCAAGGCCTTCCTCGCCAGGCGCAGGCGCGGGGCCAACGACGGTCAGGATGTGCAAACGGAGCGATAGGGTCAGGCGCCGGCTTTCAGCCCTTGTTGGACATCGATGTTTCCTGGGACAGGATGGACCGACAAACAAGACCTGTAATGATCTGGAGCATCTAACTGCGCCCGTGATTTGGAGAAGGGCCTGTCCATGCGATTTGTCGCGGTCGACGTTGAAACCGCAAACGCTGACATGGCTTCCATCTGCTCTATTGGAGTAGCTGCTTTCGAGAATGGCGCGCTCGCGACGGAATGGTATTCCCTCATCGATCCGGACGACTTCTTCGATCCCGTCAACATTTCGATCCATGGTATCTTGGAAGGCGATGTGCAAAGCGCACCGACATTCAGTGACGCAGCATCCGAAATTGACCGACTCCTTGATGCATAGGTCGTTGTTACTCATACGCACTTCGACCGTGTCGCGATGCACCAAGCAGCGGGAAGGTAGTCGATCACTGCCCCTTCCTGCACATGGCTCGACTCCGCACGCGTCGCACGTCGCGTTTGGTCAGAGTGCGCACGGTCGGGTTACGGTTTGGCCAACGTCTGCAAGATGATCGGTTACACCTTCGAGCATCACAACGCTTTGGAGGATGCCAAGGCGGCGGGCCATGTCATGCTGGCCGCGATGCAGGAAAGCGGTCTCGACCTCGACGCAATGCAGAGACGAGTCCTGCAACCTATAGACCCATCATCAAGCGGCGCGGCCTCAATCACACGTGACGGAAATCCTGATGGACCTTTTGCAGGTGAAGTGATTGTGTTCACAGGTGCACTTGAGATACCGCGTCGCGAGGCGGCTGATCTTGCGGCGTCGGCCGGGTGCATCGTGGCGAACAGCGTGACGAAGAAGACGACGATGCTCGTCGTCGGTGACATGGACGTGACCAAATTGGCCGGACATGGCAAATCCTCGAAGCATCGCAAGGCAGAGGACCTTGTCTCCGCCGGTCAGCCGCTCCGCATCATCCGCGAGACTGACTTCAAGGAGCTGGTTGCACTTGGATAGCCGGAATTGGTTGCCCGGAATATGGCCATGCTGTCCGTAGACGGAGTCTTGTGGGCACCATGTTTCATTCGGTGCGGTGTTGTGATCGAGCCCGGCGATCGGGATCTAACCGGAATCTGCCTGGGCGATGATGTCAGGCCTTCCAGACGAGGACGTTGCCGCCGAGGATGGCCGCGGCGCCGATGAGGATGCGTGCGTCGATCGCAAGCCCCTCGAACAGCATCGACAGAAAGAGCGCAAAGAGCGGCACGAGGGTGAGGGCGTAGGAACCGCGTGCCGCGCCGACCCGGGCGACGAGGCGAAGGTAGAGCGCAAAGCAAAGCACCGAGGCGATGAGCACCATGTAGGCGAGACCGGCGAGGTAGCGCGCATCGGCGACGGGCAGGACGATGCCGGGCATGACGAGCATGGCGAGGCCGGCGAATGAGGCGCCGGTGAGCGCCCCCCAGCCCATCTGCAGGAATGGCGACAGGCCGGCGCGATGGTTGCGTTCGCCGACGAGTGTTCCCGCGCCCGTGCCGGCGGCCGCGAGCGCGGCCCAGGCCATGCCCTGCAGCGTCACGTCGTGGTCCCCTAGCGCGGCGAGTTGCGGAGTGACGATGATGCCGAGCCCGGTGATGCCAAGGAGAATGCCGGCTAGCCCGCGCGGCGAGAGCCGGTTGCCAAGGAGGAAGAGGCCGAGCGCGGCGGCAAAGAGTGGCGCGGAGGAGAGAATAAGCGCCGCGACGCCGCTCGGGATGAGGCTCGTTGCATGGTAGAAGGCGATAAAGCCGATGCCGAAGAAGAAAACGCCCTGCAGGCAGACCCGTGGCCAGTGATGGCGCGGCAGCGCGATCGCCCTGCCGGATGCGGCGGCGGCGAGGAGTGCGATGGTGCCGACGAGCACCATGCGGATCGCCACCGACGGCTCGGGCGATCCGACTGCGACCTGCGTCGTCGTCACAATGGCGCCGGTTCCCCAAAGAAATGCCGTGCCGAGAAAGAGCAGCCCCGTGCTGGCCGGATTGGCGGCCGGGCCGGTGGTTGCATTGGCGACCGGATCGGTCGTCTCGTCTCCCGTCATGCGTCCGTCGTCTCCCCGTTGCGGTCTTTGTGAACAAGCGCCTGCCAGCCGCGCGCTTCAAGGGCCGCGCTGGCGCCATCGAGCGTGTCCAGAACGGCCTCGAATGCGGCGCGCTGATCGGCCGGAATGCTATCGATGAGTATTGCTTCGATGCGGCTGGCGAGGCGCGACAGATCGAGGAAGACGGCGTGTCCCGCCTCCGTCAGAGTGACGGCGGCGTAGCGCCGGTCGCGGCGCGCCGTGCTGCGCTGGGCAAATCCGAGATCCCTCAGATGCGCGACGGCCCGGCTGACGGAAAAGGCGTCGAGCCCCGCCGCCCGCGCGATCTGGCCGGCACTGAGCCCCGGCGTCTCGCCGACGACCGAGAGCACGCGCCACGCCGGCCGCGTCAGGCCGAAGCGCGGACCATAGTGGTCCTCAAGCAGATTGGCCACGCGCACCGAGATCCGGAACAGCCGGTAGGGCAGCCAGCGGTCGAGCTGCAACGGTGCTTCCTGTCCGCTGTCCGCCACCGGCTTGTCGTCGGTTCGGTCGTCGCCCGCCTGCACGTCGCCCAGCCGTCCATTGCCTGCCCGGTTTTCGCCGTCCGTGCGCTCGGGTGCGACCGACTGCGCTTCGGTCTCTTGTGAATACCCGCCCGGTTTTTCCCTCGCCGCCATGCTGTCTCACCTCTCGGTCTTCATCTCAGTATTCGTGTATTGCTTGCAGTTTGCAAATACTGATTGGAAACCCGGGATGGATCGGGCGTGGCGATGGAGGAATGGCCTAGAGAAACGCGTGTGCGAGGCGGCCAATGCGCTTTGCAAGGCGACAGGCTATGCGGGCGGTCGGCCACCGACGCAAAAACGGCGCGATGTGGATTTTTCCACGCCGCGCCGCTGGCAGGAATGGCGGAACAGCCGCCGGACGTGTCGACATCTGTCGGGCCGAAGTCAGATGGCCCGAAGTCAGATGGCCCGAAGTCAGGCGACCGGAGTCACGCAGTCGGAGTCAGGCGACCGGAATCAGGCGGCCGGCTGCGTCGGGCTCGCTGATTGGCTCCCAGATTGGTTCTCAGACTGGTCATCAGCGCCCTTCGGTGTGCGAATCTCGTTGAACCGATCCATTACGTGGCCCGCCCAATGGGTGATATCGTAGTGGCGCACGCTGTCTCTCAGACGCTGCATGCGTTCCGTCATCTCACCCTCGTCCATGTCGAGTGCCTGGTCGATCGCGGCGTCCATGGAGCGGTTGGAATAGGGGTTGGTGAGGACCGCGTTCGGCAGTTCCACGGCGGCGCCGGCGAATTCGGACAGCACGAGGACGCCCTTTTCGTCCGACCGCGAGGCGCAGAATTCCTTGGCGACGAGATTGAGGCCGTCGCGCAGGGGTGCGAGCCAGCACACATCTGCAGCGCGGTAGTAGGCGATCAGTTCCTCGAACGGGACTGCCGTCGTCATCAACACGATCGGCTGCCAGTCGAGGTCGCCGAAGCGGCCGTTGATGCGGCCGACAAGGCTCTCGATCTCGCGCTGCGCTTTGCGATAGACCGCCATATGCGGATTGGCCGATACCGAGGTTGCCATCAGCGTGATCTTGCCGCGCAGCTCCGGGCGACGCTTCAGGAGCCGTTCGTAGGTAGCGAGCATCTCCTTGGTGCCCTTGGTATAATCGGTGCGACCGACCGAAACGATGAGCCGGCGCCCGTCGAGCGATTCGTGGATCTCGTCGACGCGCTTGGCGGTCTCCGGCCGTTGGGCGACCTCGGCGATATAGTCGGCGTTGGTGCCGACCGGGAAGGCATCGATGTTGACGGTCTGGCCGTTATGCCGGATGCGCGTCGGCACCTTGGGTTCGGACAGGGCCATGCCAACCGGTGACATGCCATCTTCCGTCTCGGTCGTCTCCAGGATGTCGATCGGGAAGAGCGTGCGCGCGGCGGCGACGAAATTCGCCGCGTAGCGCGGAATGTGGAAGCCGACGAGGTCGCACTTCAGAAGGCTCTCCATGATCTCCTGGCGCCACGGCAGGATGTTGAAGACATCCGCCGCCGGGAACGGCGTGTGGTGGAAAAAGGCGATACGCGCGTTCGGCTTGATCTGCCTGAGATATGTCGGCACCAGCCAGAGATTGTAATCATGCACCCAGATCAGCGCGTCGTCGGCCGCTTCCGCTGCCGCCGCTTCGGCGAAGCGCCAGTTGACCTCGCGATAGGTCGGCCAGTCGACCGGCTCGTAATCGTAGGTCTCCGGGAAGCTGTGCAGGATCGGCCATAGCGCCTCCTTGGAGGTCACATGGTAGAAGCTCGACACCTGCGCCGGAGTCAGCGGCAGACGTGAAACGGTGTAGTCGCCGACCGAATCCTCGATCTTGACGACGCGCTGGTAACCGACCTGCTTCTTGGCCTTGACCTCGGTCCAGGCGACCCAGGCGCCGCGATTTTCGGCAAAGAAACTCTTCAGCGTCGGGACGATGCCGTTGGGGCTCGTGTGCGGCCGATAGACGGTCTTGCCGTTTTCGACGACCTCTTCCATCGGCTGACGGTGATAAACGATGACAAGATTGGATTTCACTGGACCTGCTCCGGCAAGAGTTTCAGGTTGAATATGGCTTCAAGGATACCGGCGGTGCCGTCACCCTTGCTGTGGTAGACCGTGTCGAGACCATTGAGGCGCGCCTTCAGCGCCGGCTCGCTGTTGCCGACCGCGACCCCCTTGAGGCCGGTCTGGAACAGCGACAGGTCGTTCAGCGTGTCGCCCGCGACGAGGACACGGTCGGCGTCGAGGCCAAGATGTTCGATCAGCCTGAGAAGCGTTGGCCCCTTGGCCACGCCCTTGGGCAGCACATCGAGAAACCGGTCGGCCGAGATCAGCACATCGAACCCTTTTTCCTCGACCGGCGGGACCACGGACGGGTCGAACGCCTCGGGATCGTAGTCATAGCTGACGCGATAACGGAACGGGGTGGGCTGGAGTTCCAACCCCGGCGCGCCGTCGAGCATCTTTCGGATGTCGTCTCCCGCGTCGCCCCATTTTTCCGCGATATGGGCTTCCAGATCGTCATGCGGTGTCAGCTCTCGGCCGGTGGCGATGGTCGTGCCGACGTCGCCGATAACATAGTCCGGCCAGGGCACGTTCGTCGTCGCGCACAGGTCGCGAATGAACGGCAGATCGCGGCCGGTGACGAAGATCAGCAGGATATCGTCGCGCCGTTGGTCGACGAACTGGTAGAGACGCTCGCGATCCTCCTCGGAGCCGCCGAGAAAGGTGCCGTCGAGGTCGGTGGCGAGAATGAGGGAATGGGTCATCGCGCAAGGTCTTCCACGTGGGCGGTAATATGGTCGGTGATTTCGTCTTCGCTGGCCGGATGCGGCAGTTCCACATCGAGCGCCTTCGGCTCGGCCTTGAGTGGCCGGCCGAGGAGGCCGGCGACGACATCGGCAAGTTCCGCCCCGTCTTCCAGAAGAGCGCGCATCGCCTCGCAGATCGGCAGTTCGATGCCGAGTTCGCGGGCGAGATCGGTAACGGAGGCGGTGTTAACCACGCCCTCGACGACCTGCGCCTTGCCGGAGAGCGCCTCTTCGGCGGTCCTGCCCTGGCCGAGCGCCATGCCGAAGGACATGTTGCGCGACTGTTCGCTCGAGCAGGTCAGCATCAGGTCGCCGATGCCGGAAAGCCCGGTCACCGTCTCACGCTGGCCGCCGAGCGCCTCGGCGAGCGATTTCATTTCCTCAAGGCCGCGCGCGATCAGCGCCGCCCGCGTGTTGGAGCGGAAGCCGAGTCCGGTGGCGATGCCGCAGGCGATGGCGATCACGTTCTTGATCGCGCCGCCGACCTCCACGCCGGTAACGTCGTCGGAGATGTAGGGTCTGAGGTTGGGCGAGCCGAGTGCCAGAGCGACCCGCGCCGCGACCGATGTGTCTGCCTCTTCGGTGCCGGCGAAATCGGAGGCGACCGTGACCGCTGTCGGCAGGCCTGCGGCGAGCTCTTCCGCGAACGTCGGGCCAGACAGGACCGCATAGGGGCGGCCCGGCATTTCGTCCTCGATGATGGTCGACATCAGCTTGCCGGTTCCGCGTTCGATGCCCTTGGAGCAGATCACCACCGGCACGCCGGCCTTCAGGCGCTTTTCCGCCTCGCGCGCGCTGACGCGCAGGAACTGCGAGGGGACGACGAGGAGGACGATGTCGGCGCCGTTGAGCGCCTCGTCCATGTCCGTCGTTGCCGTAACGCCGTCGGGAATGGGGCGTTCGGGAAGGAAGAAAGTGTTTTCCCGGCTCTTGGAAATGGCTTCAACCACCTCCGGTTCGCGAGCCCACAGCCGCACCTGGCGACCGGCCCCGGCAGCTGCAATGGCCAGCGCCGTGCCCCATGCTCCAGCGCCGATAACCGCAATCGTATTGTCGTTCGTCAATGATCCTCGCGGCGGATGCCGCGCTCCGTTGTGTTCCGGTCGACGGTTCCGACATCCGGGTACGTCAGGCACCGGGCGGTGCCGGGAGGATAGTGCGTCCCGCATCGATCGAAGCCGGGACGGCCGGATGCTTCACGTCGACAAGCAAAACAAAACACCGGCCGTGCGGGATTTCACAGCCGATCTTGTTTGCCTTCATGAATATGATGACAATATAGAACGCATTGCTCTCGATTTCCACCCCCGACGTTGCGTTCTTGTTCGCTCCGACCCAGGCGGTGTATGAATGCTATTGGTTTTGTTATCCGGTTAAGACCATGGCGCTCAGAGAGAAATAAATGATATTATGGACGGATATGAAGTTTTAAAATGTTATTTTGCCTATGATAACTGCTATATAGGAAATTTAGTCTATATATCGACGTTGGGATGCAGTGGGCCAAGTCCGAGTGCGCCAACGGCCGGGCGAATGCACCGGAGCGGCATGCGTGCGCACATGCCGCTCCGGTGCATTCGCCCGGTACTGGTCGGTCCTTTTGAGGAATGCCCTTGTCGGCTGGGTGGGCCGGTCAGCGGATGACCTGTTCGTCAGCGTCGAAGATGTGGATATGATTTTCGTCGAAAAGGAGGCCGATGTCCGTTCCGCGTACCGAGGGGCCGATATCCTCCGTACGCACGACCATGGTCCCCAGGCCCGGGCAGGAGACGTGGAGATGCGTGTCCGCACCGAGGTATTCGACGATCTCCACCGTTCCCGTGCAATGACCCTTGCCGGCGTCCGTCACCCCGATGTGCTCGGGGCGGACGCCGAGCCGCGTCACCTTCCTGTCGCCCGGATCGGCCCTCAGGGAGCCCGATCCATGGCCGGGAAGTACGAAGCGGATGCCTTCGGCGTCGCACGGCATGACGTTCATCTTCGGGCTGCCGATGAACTGCGCGACGAAGAGATTGTCGGGCTTCTCGTAAAGATCGCGCGGTGCGCCGACCTGCATGATTTCGCCGGCCCGGAGCACCACGATCCTGTCGGCGAGCGTCATAGCCTCGACCTGGTCGTGGGTGACGTAGACCATCGTGGTGTTGAGGTTCTCGTGCAGCTTGGCGATCTCGAAACGCATCTCGACACGAAGCGCGGCGTCGAGGTTGGACAGCGGCTCGTCGAAGAGAAAGCCCTTCGGTTCGCGCACGATCGCCCGGCCGATGGCAACGCGCTGGCGCTGACCGCCGGACAGGGCCTTCGGTTTGCGGTCGAGATAGTCGCCGAGCTTCAGGATCTCCGCCGCCCCGTCGACCTTTCGCGCGATCTCCGCCTTCGGTTCGCCCGCCGTTTTCAGCCCGAAGCCCATGTTCTCGCGCACTGTCATGTGCGGATAGAGGGCATAGGACTGAAACACCATGGCAAGCCTTCGTTCCGAAGGCACCCGGTCGGTGACGTCGGCGCCGTCGATGAAGATCCGCCCGCGCGAGGTCTCCTCAAGGCCGGAAATCATCCTCAGGAGTGTCGACTTTCCGCAGCCCGACGGGCCAACGAAGATGACCATCTCGCCGTCGCCAATCTCAAGGTCGATGCCCTTGATGACCTGCACGTCGTTGAACCACTTCTCGACCTTTTCCAGCCGGATCGAACCCATCGGGGTCTCCCTTTATTGACGCGCCGCATGTCTGTTGAGGGCGCGCGCGAGCTTTATCCCTTGACGCTGCCTGCTGTCAGCCCGGAGACGAGGAAGCGCTCGAACCACAGGAAGATGACGAGGACCGGAACGGTCGCCACCACCGCGCCCGCCATCAGATGCTGGCGCGGCACCTCCGAGGAATTGAGCGAGACGACACCGCGCGACAGCGTGAAGATGTCGATGTTGTCGAGGAACATGAAGGCGAAGAGGAATTCGTTCCACGCGATCATGAAGACGTAGAGAGCGACGGAGGCGAGCGCCGGCAGCGACAGCGGAAGGGTGATCTTCAGGATCACGCCGAGGCGCGACAGCCCGTCCATCAGCGCGGCCTCCTCCAGCTCGCTCGGCAGGCCGCGGAAATAGCCCTGCAGCATGTAAAGGGCGACCGGGATCGTCGTCGCCGGATAGACCACCATCAGCCCGAAGAGCGTGTTCCTCAGTCCCATCTGCGAGAAGGCGGCATAAAGCGGGATCACCAGGACAATCGCCGGCACCATGTAGATGAGGAGGATCGAGCGCGACATGACGGCCCGGCCGGGGAATTTCAGCCGGGCGACCGCATAGGCGCCGGGCACGGCGAAGAAGAGCGTCACGATGACGGTCACCACCGAGACGATAGCGGAGTTCATCAGGAACGTGCCGAAGTGGAACCGGGTGAAGAGTTCCACATAGGAGCTAAAGAGAGACGAAGCGCCCTGCGACAGGTCGAGCGAGAAGTCGAGCGGGTTCGCCATCAGCGCCTGCTGGCTCTTCAGGCTGGTCATCACCATGACGTAGAAGGGGAGTGCCACCATCGTCGTGAAGATGACGTAGCCGAGGCCCTTAAGCGTGCGGATGAGGAGCACCTCGAGCCGGTAGCGCGGCTGGTTCTCGCCGCCGATGCCCCGGGTGCACAGGTGGATCGAGGCCCAGGTTAGCCCGGCGAAGAGGATCAGCGCACCGGCCTGATAGGGCAGCGCCTCGGCGAATGGCAGACCGAAGGGTTCGCCGCCCGTCAGCCCGGCGAGAAGCGAGACCATGATCAGGATCGCGACGATATGGACACCTGGTCGCCGCGCCGGAACGATGACGGCGGACAGAACGGCCGCCGCCGCCGCGCCGGCAAGGGCGGCAAGGCCCGCCGGCGGCGTGGTGACGACGCCGGAGACCAGCATGAAGGTTACCGCCACGACGACCATCCATATGAATCCCCAGACCGCGCCGAGGAGGAGACTTGCGGCAAAGCCCGTTCCGATACGCATCAGCCGTCGTCCTGCGGTGAGAATTTGAAGAAGATGAGCGAGAACGTCAAAAGGACGACGAAGACCACGACCGCTACGGCCGCGCCGGCGCCGAGATTGGAGATCGCGAAGGCCTGCTCGTAGACGTCAACGGTCAGCGTGCGGGTGCCCGCCGCGCCGCCGGTCAGAAGGAAGATGTCGTCGAACTTGTTGAACGTCCAGATGAAGCGCAACAGGAAGAGGACGGCGAGGATGCCGATGAGCTGCGGCAGCGAGATGTACCAGAACTGCTGCAGGGGCGTCGCGCCGTCGATTTCGGCCGCTTCATACATTTCGCTCGGCAGTGATTGCATGCGCGCCAGGATGAAGAGGAAGGACAGCGGGAAGTAGCGCCATGCCTCGAAGACGATGACGGTGGTGAGCGCGACGGGGAAATCGACTGTCAGGCCGAAGATGTGGATCGGCACAGAGCGCTGGCCGAAGAAATTGATCGGCCCGTCGATGACACCCATCTGCTGCAGGAGCGAATTGAAAGTGCCGGAGAACGGATCGAGGAGCACGATCCAGGTAAAGGCGACCGCGATCACCGGGGCGACATAGGGGAACAGGAAAAGCCCGCGCAGAATGCCCCGGCCCGGAAAGGCGCTGTTGAGAAGTTGGGCGGCGAAGAGCCCGGCGACGAGCGCGCCCGCCGTGCCGAAGACGGTGTAGTAGATGGTAACCCTCAGCACCGTCCAGAATTCCGAGGACGAGAAGATCCGGCGGAAATTCTCCAGCGTGAACGTGCCGTTGGTGAGGACGTTGTCGGCGGTCGCCGCCACGGTCGGCCTGCCGGTGTCGGGCTCGACCGGATTGTCGATATAGGTTTGCGTTGCCGTCACCGGAATGCGGATCCGGTCGCGGAAGCGCGGCTCCACCGTGCCGAATGTGCACGAGAGCACCCGATCCGAGATGGTACAGGGCGGATCGACCTTGCCGATGGTGAGGCCCGCTGGCAGCGTGTCGGTGAAACTGACATCGGTGAGGCGGGAATCCTGCGAGGAATTGCGGATCCGGTATTCGATGGTCGCGGTGTCGCCGGCCGCTTCAAGATCACCGCGAAGCCGTTCCCGGACGAAGAGCGTCGCAGGCCTCAGGTCGCCGAGAGAGACCGGTTTGAACGAGATCCAGAAATTCGCGACGAGCGGCACCAGAACGATCGCAAGCACGATCGCGAAGGTCGGCAGCAACATGCCGTATGCGAGGCGCATCTCGCGCCTGGCCATCGGGCCGATGCCCGTCGGAGGTGTCTGGCTCGCCATCGTCGGTGTCGTTCCTTCCCGTCCGCGCCTGTCCGTTATGAAGCCCGGGCAGCCGCGGTAGTGATGTCGTAGACGCCGCCGGCGCAGGTGTCCGATTGGAGCCCCGCGCCGGCAGTGCCTCGCATCCGTTTGTTATTGAATCGCGCCGAGCTCTTCGTTGAGTTTGGCATAGGCGGTGTCGAGATCGATCTCGTCGTCGATATACGACCGCACGATGCGATTGATCACCTGGCTGTTGACCATCTTGGAGGCGAGAGCGAGCTGGCCCTCCTTGACGCCCCAGCGGTTGGCGGTCTCGAGGCCCGAGACGATCTTCTCGATGGTCTGCGGCGGGTAGAGGTCGGAGAGTGGCGCCTTGCGGTCGACACCGACGGGGAGCTTCGCCCAGGCGTCGACGAACTTGTTCGGCTCATCCTTCGTTCCGCGGCGGACCGGGAATTTTCCTTCCGGCGCGATAGACAGCGTCTCGGTGTAGCCCTCGTCCATGGAGAATTTCACGAATTCGGACGCGACGTCGAGATTGGCGTCGCTGGTGACGCTGAGGTAATTGATTTCAGCGAAAGCCGAGCCCGCCGGGTTCGACGGCCCGGAGAAGGTGGTGACGATGCCGGTCTTCTCCGCCAGTTCGCGCGAGGTCGGATCATCGTTGATCGTCGGCGGAGCGGAATCGCGGAGCCCGGCGAGCTCGTCGAGGATGAACGGCGACCAGATGATCATCGCCGCCTTGCCGGCGAAATAGACCTCGCGCGATTGCTTCCAGTAGAGGTCGCCCGGGGGCGAAGCCTTGGCGATGGTCTTGTAGAATTCAAGCACTTCCTTGGTCTTCTTTTCGTCAAGCGGCTTGAAGCCGTTCTTATCGACGGGCGAGACGCCGTTGGCGAGGAAGACATGTTCGAGCACCTGGCTCATGAACTGGTCGTCGACCTTGGTCGCGGCGACGAAGCCGTACATCTCCGGCGGATTGTTGAGCGCCTTCACCGCAGCCTCGATCGCGGCGTAGCTGTCCGGTGCCTTCAGGCCAGCCTTGTCGAACAGATCCTTGCGGTAGACGATCATCTGCGTCCAGCCGTCGACCGGCACCGACGCGGTCATGCCGCTGTACTGCACCATGGAGATCGGGCCGGGCGCGAAGGTGTCCTTGCCCAACGCGTTGACGATCTCGTCGTCGGTCTCAACGTCGATGATGCCGGCCTCGGCCCAGGGAAGGGCGTATTGCAGCGAATGGTAGATCACATCCGGCAGGTCGCCGGCCGCGAAGGCCGCCGTGGCACGGGTGCCGAGATCCTTCTCGCTGACCGGAATGACCTCGACCGTATGCCCGGTCTTCTCCTTGAAGGCGTCCGCCATGGCCTGTTGCTTGGCCAGGCGCGCCGGCTGTTCCTCCATGGTCCAGAACCGGATTGTATCGGCATGAGCCATGCCGGTCAGGCCGGCCGAGAGCGCGAGGCCGATGGCGAGGTGTTTCCAGATTCGCATATGTCCCTCCCTAGGGTCTGTGCGACGAAATGGAGCAGTCTCCGATCGTGCGTCGTCACGATCGATCTTGGCATTCTGATGAAGCCTCTGGGCGAGACCTCCTTTGATCGTTGTGCGTTCCCGTTGGAGTCTCTGGAGCGAGAATCGGGAACGAGGTGAGGTAATGTGGGACGCCGCCCGAAAAGGCCGATATCCCGTAATCCCCGGAAAGCCGGTGTCTTGGCGCCCTGCGTGCCGATTTGCGGCCTTTCGGAAAAATTGGTTGGCCGACACGCCGGCAGGTGTCGCAAGGACGCTCCATCCAGAACTGCGAGCAGATGCTATGTCGAAGCATTCACGAAATCAAATTGTGCGAGGAATGGTGATGGCGGCCGACCCTTAGTCGGAGACTTCCGCTGCCGGGCGCGGGAAACCGGATCGCGCGTTTCGCCCCTGGCGGGTGCGGGGGGCCGTCGCGGGCGATTCTGCGCGGTTGTGTCGATGGCCGTATGACTCACTGGAGATTATCCTCGCGGCGGGCGACAATCCGGCTGCCCGAAGGCGGTTGGGAGAATTGTCCGATGAATGGGAGAGCGGGTGAGAGGTCATGATCAATCCGCATGTCAGGACGCCGCCGCTGCTGTCCGCCGGCCCGGCGCTTGGCCTCGTCGCAGGCGTTGTCGCCTTTGCCGCGACCCTTGTCCTTCCCGCCCCTGAAGGCCTTCCCCCCGCCGGCTGGCGTACCCTTGGTCTCGCCCTGATGATGGCGATCTGGTGGACGACCGAGCCCCTGCCGCTCGGTGTCACCGCCATGCTGCCGCTCATCGTCCTGCCGCTCGCCGGCATCGGCGCCATCGGCGAAGCGACAGCGCCCTATGCAAATCCGCTCGTCTTTCTCTTCTTTGGCGGTTTTCTCCTCGCCGCCGGTGTCCGCCGCTGGAATCTCCATAAGCGCCTCGCCCACGCGGTTGTCAGGGCGATTGGCACCGAGCCTCACCGCCTCGTCCTCGGCTTTATGGTGGCGAGCGGCTTCCTTTCCATGTGGATTTCCAACACCGCCGCCGTCGTCCTGATGCTGCCGGTGGCGTTGTCGGTGATCGGTGCCGTGGAAGAGGCGGAAGGGAAGGGGCCGGAGGTCCGCAGCTTCATCGTCGCGCTGCTCCTCGGGCTCGCCTTCGGCGCCAGCATTGGCGGTGTCGGCACGCTCATTGGCACACCGCCGAACGCGCTTCTCGCCGGCTACCTCCTGGAAAGCCACGGCATCGATCTCTCCTTCGCCGCCTGGTCGATTGTCGCCATGCCAATGGTATTCCTCTTCATGCCGCTCGCCTGGCTGATCCTCACCCGCGTTATCTTTCCCGTTTCGCCTGCCCTCGCCGCGGCGATCCGCGATAGCCGCCTCGACGAGCGTCTTGCGATGTCCGGACCGATGACGCCGGCCGAGCGCCGCGTCGCACTGATCTTTGCCGCCGCCGCGCTTTTGTGGATCGTGCGCCCGTTCCTCAACCGGTTTGTCCCCGGGCTGGAAAATCTCAGCGACCCCGGCATCGCGCTGACGGCTGGTGCCGTGCTCTTCGCCATACCCGCCGGCATGGCGAGCGAGCGCCGGTTCCTGCTCACCTGGGATGAAGCGAAGGAAATCCCCTGGCACGTGCTGATTCTCTTCGGTGGTGGCCTGTCGCTCGCCGCCGCGATCGAGACGAGCGGGCTTGCCGCCTGGGTCGGCCAGAGTCTCGCCGGCCTCGGCCACCTGCCTGTCCCGGTCTTCCTCGTTGTATTGATCCTGGTCGTCGTGGTGTTGACCAGCTTTGCCTCCAACACCGCGACCGTCGCCGCGCTCCTTCCCGTGGCGGGAACGATCGCCGAAGGCTCCGGCATCGGGCTGGTAACCATCTCCGCCGCCGTTGCCATGGCGGCAAGCTGTGCCTTCATGCTGCCGGTCGCGACCCCGCCCAACGCCATCGTTTTCGGCACCGGCCATGTGACCGTATGGGCGATGGTTCGCGCCGGCTTCCTGATTAACCTTCTGGCGGTGGCGATGGTCGCCATCGCCGCCATGGCACTGGCGCCCGTCTTGCGGGCGATCGGCTGAGGCGAGGGGCGGCTGAGGCGAGGGGGCGGCTGCAAGAACGAAAAACGGGCAGGTGCGAAACACCTGCCCGTTCGGTCTCGCGGGGAAAGACCAAGCGAGGGGATCAGTCGGCGAGTTTCGCGGCGATCCTGGCCACGTGGGCGCCTTGGTAGCGCGCGCCTTCGAGTTCGACCTCGGAGGGCTGGCGCGAGCCGTCGCCGTCGGTGATCGTGGAGGCGCCATAGGGGGTGCCGCCCTTGACCTCTTCGACGCCCATCTGGCCGGCAAAGGCATAAGGAAGGCCGACGACAACCATGCCCTGGTGGAGCAGCGTCGGGATGAATCCGATCAGCGTCGACTCCTGACCGCCGTGTTGGGTCGCGGAGGATGTGAAAGCGGAACCGACCTTGCCGACAAGCTTGCCCTGGGCCCAAAGGCCGCCGGTCTGGTCGAGGAAGTTGCGCAACTGCGAGGTGATCGAGCCGAAGCGGGTGCCGGAGCCGAAGATGATGGCGTCATACTCCGGCAGTTCGTCGACAGTGGCGATCGGCGCTTCCTGGTCGAGCTTGAAGTGGGCGTTGCGGGCGACCTCTTCGGGAACGAGTTCGGGAACGCGCTTGATGGTGGCGTCGCCGCCGGCGGACCGGACGCCTTCGGCAACGGCCTTCGCCATCGCTTCAATGTGGCCGTAGGAGGAATAATAGAGGATGAGGACCTTTGCCATGATGGACTCCGGAAAAGCGGGGTGAAGGTAAGGGAATGTCTTGTCGTCCGATAGATATGCCATCGGGAAGCAGAATGAAACGCGATGGCAGTGCACAGACTGTTCACTGTTTGAAGCGCAATGACGGCAATAAAGCTCGCGCCGTTTACCATATGCGATGGTGATCGGGTTTGCGCGGCGGGCAGGGAAGACCTTGACATTGCACTGCGGAAAGCGGATATGAACGGGGAACGTCGATCGGCTGCCGCGTGAGCAGCCCGCCTGGACGGCACCGCTTGGCGGTCCTCCGTCGCGAGATGGCAAGATACGACCTCAGCCGCCAAATGCGCTGCGGCTTTTCCCAAGAGTTCCCAATTCACGCGGGGTTCCGACGATTCTGCCGGTTCGCGTGGTCATTCAGACCCGCGGGCGAGTCCGGGATCGCAACCGCCATAAGCCGTTTCGCCGACGCACCGCGTCGCCGGGCGGTCGTTCATGTTTGCGCCGGCGATACCGTTCGGCGCGCTCGGAAAGGTTTTTCCTTGAAAGAATTCGAAGCCCTCGGGCTGACGCCCTCCGTTCTCAAGGCCATTCGCGGCATGGGATATGAAACCCCCACGCCGATTCAGAAAGAGGCCATCCCGCTCGTGCTGGAGGGGCACGACCTGATGGGCCTCGCCCAGACCGGAACCGGCAAGACCGCCGCGTTCGGAATGCCGCTTGTCCAGCATCTCCTCGCAGAGGCCGACTATCCGGCGCCGCGCTCGGTGCGCTCGCTGATCCTCGCGCCGACCCGCGAACTGGCCAGCCAGATTGCGGAAAACATGCGCGCCTATGTTCGCGGCACGCCGCTGCGCGTCACCGTCGTCGTCGGTGGTGTCTCCATCAGCGGCCAGGTGCGCGGCATGCAGCGCGGCACCGATATCATGGTCGCCACCCCGGGCCGCCTCCTCGATCTGATCGAGCGTCGCGCGGTCTATCTCAAGACGACCCGCTTCCTCGTCCTCGACGAGGCCGACCAGATGCTCGATCTCGGCTTCATCCATTCGCTGAGGAAGATTTCGCGCCTTGTCGGCACGCCTCGCCAGACGCTTCTGTTCTCCGCCACGATGCCCAAGCTCATCGAGGAGCTGTCTCGTAGCTATCTCAATGATCCGGTGCGCGTCGAGGTGTCGCCTCCCGGCCGCGCCGCCGACAAGATCCGCCAGACCGTGCATTTCGTTTCACAGCGCGAAAAGGCCGACCTCCTCAAGGCATGCCTCAGCGACCGTCCCGATGGTCGGTCCATCGTCTTTGCGCGCACCAAGCACGGCGCGGAAAAGCTGATGAAGCACCTCGTCGAACGCGGCTTCTCCGCAGGCTCCATCCATGGCAACAAGAGCCAGGGCCAGCGGGTGCGCGCCATCAAGGCATTCCGCGAGGGTGAGATCAACGTGCTCGTCGCCACCGACGTCGCGGCGCGCGGCATCGACATCTCCGGCGTCAGCCACGTCTACAACTACGACCTGCCGGAAGTGCCGGAAAACTACATTCATCGCATTGGCCGCACCGCGCGCGCCGGGGCGGAGGGCGAGGCGGTGGCCTTCTGCACGCCGACGGACGCCGGTCTCCTCAAGGCGATTGAAAAGCTCGTGGGCAATGCCATCCATGTCGTCAGCGGTGAACGTCCGATCGAGGAACGCTCCGCCGGACGGTCCGGCAAGGGATTTCGCAACGGCGGCGGCAATCGCGGCCAGTCGGCGAACGGAAAGGGTCGCCCGGGCGGTGGCAACCGCCAGGCCCGTGCCGACGGGCCGGGGCGCGGCGAGCGCCCCTCCCGCGATGACCGCAACGCCTTCGGCGAGCGGCATGCGGCCGACGGCGACCGGCCGGCACGCGGTGAGATGAAGCGTGGAAAACCCAATCGCGGCAAGGGCGGCGACCGCCCGATGAATCGCCGTGACGACCGGCAGGGCGCGGCCCGTTTTGCCGGCGGCGGCCGCAAGGATAGCGGCAAGGGCCGGCGCGATCAGGCCAGCGTCTGATCCCGCCACCGTATTGGTGTGAATAGAAAAGGCCCGCGAAACATGCCGTTTCGCGGGCCTTTTTCATTCTTTGCGGGTCCTGCCGGGATTGCTGGACGATCAGTCGACGTAGGCGCGTTCAACGACAAAGGTCGCCGGCCGGTTGTTCGCGCCTTCTTCAAGCCCCGCCTTCTCGCACAAAACCTTGACGTCCTTCAGCATCGCCATGGAGCCGCAGATCATCGCCCGGTCGGTGTCCGGGTTTAGCGGCGGCAGGCCGAGCTCCTCGTAGAGCCTGCCGCTCTCTATCAGCGTCGTGATCCGGCCTTGCCGTTCATATGCCTCGCGCGTTGCCGAGGCATAGAGGGTCAGGTTGTCCGGCGTGATCAACTCGCCGAGGATCGGATCCTTGTAGATGCCCTCGACGAGATCCAGCCCGTATTTCAGTTCCGCCACAGTCCGGCAGGTGTAGGTCAACACCACCCGCTCGAACTTCTCGTAGGTGTCCGGATCGCGGATGATGCTAGCGAACGGCGCGATGCCGGTTCCTGTGGAAAAGAGGTAGAGCGTTTTGCCCGGCAGCAACGCGTCGGTGACGAGCGTTCCCGTCGACTTCTTGCGCAGCAGCAGGGTGTCACCCGGCCGGATCTTCTGCAGCCTGCTCGTCAATGGCCCGTTCGGCACCTTGATGGAGAAGAACTCCAGGGCCTCGTCCCATGAAGGGCTGGCAATCGAATAGGCCCGGAACAGCGGCTTTTCCCCACCCGGCAGTCCGATCATCACGAATTCGCCCGACCGGAACCGGAAACTCTGCGGCCGGGTGGTGCGGAAGCGGAAAAGATCGTTGGTGTAATGCGTTACCTCGGTGACCGTCTCGGCATAGACATTGGCCGGGATCTGGGTCGGCTTTTCGGTCGCGACTGGCGTTGCCACCGGTGCGTCAGCCGCTGCCTTGGCGATCGGCGTGGCGGCCAGGGCGTCGCCATTGAGCTTGCGGCTGTAGGACGGTCGTCCGCTGATCGCCGTGCGCCACAGGGTTTCGGGCTGGCGCTCGGCGAGCATCTCGTCGATCTCGACCTCGTCGAAGCCACACAGCCGCGCATGCGCGAACTGATCGCTGATGAGGTGGCCGTTGGCGCGCAGGCGGCCGCTGAACCCGAGGTCGCGTAGCCGGCGGGCAAGGCTGAAGCCGCGGCCGTCGGAGAACGTCGGGAAAGGAATGCGGATCATCGAGATCCGGTCGAAATGGGCGCTGACCGTTTCCGCGTCCGCATCGTTCGGCAGATCGACGGCGAGGGCCTTCGTGCCTTGTTTCGTGAGCGCGTCGGCAGGGACGAACGCAATCGGTTCGGACTTCGAAAACCCTTCTTCGGTCACGAGTATGGACATGGCGATCTCCGGTCTATCTGGAACGGGCAAGCAGTATGGGAGGAAGAAATTCACTGCGTGAACAAGTGCATGGTCGGGAAGACGTCCTGGCGGCGCTAGTCCGGCGGGCCGACGCGGACGATGCGCCCGTCGACCACATGGATGCCACACTCGGACTTGTCGGTACCGCGCCAGCGTCCGGCGCGGTTATCCTCGCCTTCCCTAACTGGGCTGGTGCACGGCTCGCAGCCGATCGACACGTAGCCCTCCGCGACGAGCGGATGTGGCGGCAGGCCATAGGCGACCATGTAGGCACTTAGGTGGTCGGGCGTCCAGGCGGCAAGCGGATTGAGTTTGGCCCGGCCCATTTCGTCGTGCTCGTGCGTCGCCATTTGCTTGCGCGTGCTCGACTGGAAGCGCTTGCGTCCGGTGATCCAGGCGTCGAAAGGCTCGAGCGCGGCCCTGAGAGGCAGAACCTTGCGCAGATGGCAGCAATGGTCGAGGTCGCGGTTATGGAGCGTGCCGTCCGGATCCTCTGCCGCGATCAGGCCGGGATCGGGTCGAATGACGCGCACGTCCTCAAGCCCAAGGAGTGCGGTCAGATCTTCCCGGTAGTGCTGGGTTTCCTCGAAGAGCATCTCGGTATCGGTGAACAGCACCGGTATCGTTGGATCGATCGAGGCCACGAGATGCAGAAGGACGACTGATTCAGATCCAAAGGAAGAGACGAGCGCTATCCGTCCGGAAAACGCGTTCCCGATCGCGTCGGCCAGAAATGTCCGGGCCTCGCTTTCAAGCAGGGGAACCGGATCGGGAGCTTTTGCAGCACTCTTGCGCCCGTCAAGCTGCATCGCGGGTCTCCTTGGGATAGAGCGCAGCCTTGAACGGCTGCGCGCCGAGACGGCGATAGACCATGGCGAAGGTCTCGTCCGGACAATGCCGCATTGCGAGATAAGTATCAATGAGCCGTTCGATCGCAGGGACAAGTTCGTCTTCCGCGAAGCCAGGACCCGCACGCTCGCCGATTGTCATCGATTCCGTATGATCTCCACCAAGCGTGACTTGATAGCTCTCCCGGCCGGCCTTTTCCAGTCCCAGAATTCCAATATGACCAAGATGATGGTGGCCGCAGGCATTGATGCAACCGGAGATTTTGATCTTCATCGCGCCTATCGCATGTGCCCGCTCCGGGTCGGCGAATGCCCGGGCGATGGCCTGAGCGACCGGAATCGAGCGGGCGGTTGCCAGTGCGCAATAGTCCATCCCGGGGCAGGCGATGATGTCGCTGATGAGCCCGATATTGGCCGTTGCGAGCCCCGCTTTTTGCAGCGCAGCGAGAAGCGCGGGAATATCGCTGCGGCGGACATGGGGCAGCACGATGTTCTGCTCGTGGCTGATGCGGATCTCGTTATGGCCGTAGCGTTCGGCGAGATCGGCGATGGCACGCATCTGGCCGGACGTCGCGTCGCCGGGCGTGCCGCCGACCGGCTTCAGCGAGATGGTGGCGATGGTGTAACCGGGTGCCTTGTGTGCAAACAGGTTGGTTGCGCACCACCGGTCGAGTGCCGGATCGAGGCGGCGCGCCTGCCAAAGGGTGGTGTCGTCAACGGCAGGCGGGTCGAAGGCAGGCGCCGCGAAATAGGAGCGGATGCGATCGACCTCGGCCGGGTCCGGCGCGATGCGCGGACCGCCTTCGGCCGCCATCTGACGGGCGAATTCCGCCTCGACCGCTTCGCGGATCGCCTCAATCCCCTCTTCATGGACAAGGATCTTGATGCGGGCCTTGTACTTGTTGTCGCGCCGGCCGCTGAGATTGTAGACGCGCAGGGTCGCCTCCAGATAGGCAAGCAGGTCCTCGCGCGGCAGGAATGCCCGGAGCACCTTGCCGACCATTGGCGTGCGCCCGAGGCCGCCGCCGACAATCACTTCGTAGCCCGCCCGGCCGTCTTCGTTGCGCACCATTCTGAGGCCGATGTCGTGCGCTTTCGTCACCGCCCGGTCGTTCGGCGAACCGGTCACCGCGATCTTGAACTTGCGCGGCAGGAAAGCGAATTCGGGGTGGTCGCTCGACCATTGCCGGATGAGTTCGGCGGTCGGCCGCGGGTCTTCGATCTCGTCGGCTGCGGCGCCGGCGAAGTGATCGGCGGTGACGTTGCGGATGCAATTGCCCGAGGTCTGGATAGCGTGCATGCCGACATCGGCAAGCGCATCGAGGATGGCGGGCACGTCGTTGAGCGCCGGCCAGTTGAACTGCACGTTCTGGCGTGTGGTGAAATGGCCGTAGCCGCGGTCCCAGCGGTCGGCGATTGTCGCCAGGTGCCGCATTTGTGTACTGCTCAGCGTGCCGTAGGGAATGGCGACGCGCAGCATGTAGGCATGGAGTTGCAGATAGAGGCCGTTCATCAGCCGGAGCGGCTTGAACTCGTCCTCGGTGAGGGCGCCGGACATGCGCTGTTCGATCTGCGAGCGGAAGCGGGCGACGCGATCGCGGACGAACGCGGCATCGAACTCGTCGTAACGGTACATGGGTCAGGCTCCCTGGGCGGCGCTGACGGTATTGTCGGCGGATGTCCGCTCGGTGGCCGGCGTGTGGTGGCCGGAACGGTTTCCCGGACCGCGCGTGCGCAAAATCTCGCGTAGGTGGATCGGATGCGGCCTTCCGATATCGTCGAGACTGACCGCCACCAGATACGGCCCGATGATACGTTCATCGTCGGCGTGGGCCTTTTCCACCAGCGCATCAGCGGCAGCGGCATCGAACGCGACGGTTGCCTCGCAATGATCTGACGTCCAGCTCCCCTTCGCCGTCATGTAGACGACGTGTCCGGACATGAGGTCGTTCGCGGTGACCACGCGCGGCGGGAGGGGCTTGGCCATGACGACATTCTCCTGATGCGGGCCGACGCTCCGGCCGGCGGCGATTGATATCTTGAGAGGACTCGATATTTGAAACATTTTTCTAAAAAAGGCGCAATAAGGCCAAGGAAATAAGTAAAAAATACCAATTTATCCCAATTAATGGGGTTCAGATTTTATTTTGAACAAATATCGGAGAATGAGCTGCGGCGAGTGTCGGTGTTCGCACGAACGGCGCTCTTAAATAGTTGATAATAATAGTATTTTTATTCTCTCATCAGGTGGCGCCTTGCGGGAAACTGATGACTCCGGCGCTCGTCGCAAAGGCCTGGTGCGACACGAAAGCCGCGCGGAGGAATAAAATTCCGCGTCCGGCCGCTCGGCGGGTTCCGAGGCCCTGGGACAAGGGTCTCAAGGCTATCCCCCGAAGCCTCCCCCGAAGCTCCCCAAGAGCGCCAAGAGCGCCAAGACTCCGATCCTGTCTCAGTCGCGCTGCCGCACGCCGTTGAGAAAGATCTGGATGCAGCGGCGCATGTGGACGCGTCGCTCGTCCAGCGATGGCCAATCGCCGCAACTTTTGTACTTCATGCCCATGGAGCCGAAGATCATGTCCATGAGCATGCGCGCATCGCTCATCGTGTCGTCGGTCACGATCAGCCCGCGTTCGCGCTGCCGATCTAGCCATTCGGCCAGGAGGCGCCTCGCCTCCTCAACGCCGTGGCGTCTCAGGATATCGATCAGTTCCGGGAATCGATCGGCCTCGAGCGCGACAAACTGGAAGAAGACGGCGCGCGCGTCGTCTTCTTCCTCGCTGATGTCGATCCGGAAAATATCTTCCAACGCTGCCGCGATGTCGTCTTCGTCGGGGCGGGGAAGGTGTAGCATCCGTTTCCGTTGAGCAACGAAAATGGCAAGAAACAGCGCCGATTTTCCCGGGAACAGTTCATAGAGCGTCCGCTTGGACACTTTCGCCTCGGCGGCGATCATGTCCATCGTTGTACCGCCGTAACCGTGTTCCAGGAAAGCGGTCTGGGCTATCTCGAGGATCTCCTTGCGTCTTTCCTCCGCGGTTGCCGTTCTGGGCCGGCCGCGACGCTTATGAGCGCTTTCCCCGTTTTCTTCGTTCAAGTTATTGTGATCCACGTCTACGCCCTGAAGCCTGCTTAATCCAATCATCATACTGCTATCATGTTGCGGTGCAAAAACACCAAGCAGGAACCTTGACAGTTCGCAGCGCTTCCGATTATTGGTACGCCAGAGTTTTATAAATAAGGATGCGTCATCTTGCAACCGACTTCAGCGCGTTGTGTCGGCCCCCGCTCTCAGGGGTGGCGCAACGTTTTTCGTATGACCGATTTCCGCGCACGCGCCGTTCTCGTCGGTGCGGCGGCGAGCCTCATTTTCACCGCGGTTCCGGCAATGGCGCAGATGGCGCCGTCGGCGGCGAAACCGCAGGTGAGCGTGATCACGCTTCATCCGAGGTCCGTTGCGATCACGGCCGAGCTTCCTGGACGCACGGCCGCCTCGCTGGTGGCCGAGGTTCGTCCGCAGGTCAACGGCATCATCCGCGAGCGCCTTTTCACTGAAGGTTCGGAGGTGGAGGCCGGCAAGCCGCTCTACCAGATCGACAAGGCAAGCTATTCCGCCACCTATGACAGCGCTCTTGCGGCGCTGCAGCGCGCCGAGGCCGCTGTTCCGAGTGCGCAGGCCAGGGTCGAACGCTACGAAGGGCTGATCAAGCAGAACGCCGTCGCCAAGCAGGATTACGACGATGCCGTCGCTTCCCTGGCAAGTGCCAAGGCGAGTGTGGCTGCGGCCAAGGCCGACGTTGAAACCGCGCGGATCAATCTCGACTACACCACGATCCGGGCGCCGATCACCGGCCGTGTCGACCAGTCATCGCTTACTGTCGGTGCTCTCGTTACCGCCAATCAGGCGACCGCGCTGACGACCATCCGCGCGCTCGAACCGATCAACGTCGACATCATCCAGTCGAGCACCAATCTGCTCAACCTCAGGAGAGCGGTCGATGAAGGCAAGGTGAAGCTTTCTGGCGACAACGTGACTGTCCGCCTGAAGCTCGATAACGACATGCTCTATTCCCATGGCGGGAAACTGGAGTTCGCCGAGTCGAACATCCAGCCGACGACAGGCACCTACGCGTTGCGCGCCGAATTCCCCAATCCGGAACGCCTGCTTCTGCCCGGCATGTATGTCCGCGCGATCGTGGAAGAGGGCGTCGCGGAGAACAGTTTCCTTGTTCCCCAGCGTGCCGTCACGCGCAATACCAAGGGTGAGCCCGTGGCCTATTTCGTCAATGCCGACAACAAGATCGAGCTGCGTGTCCTGACCCTCCAGAACAGCGTTGGCAACAACTGGCTGGTCCGGGAAGGTGTCTCCGACAACGATCGTATCCTTGTCGAGGGATCGCAGTTCGTACGCCCCGGCATGGAAGTCAACGCCGTCGAGGTCGTTATCGACGATACGACCGGCGAGGTAAGCGAAGTGAAGAACAGCATGGCTGGTTCGACACTCAAGACGGCTTCCAACGACGGGGTGTCCTCGGCGCGGGACGCCCAGGCCGGAAACTGAGGCACTGATGTCATCTTTCTTCATCGACAGGCCGATCTTCGCCTGGGTCATCGCGATCGTCATCATGCTCAGCGGCATTTTGGCCATCAACACGCTGTCGGTTTCCCAGTACCCGGAAATTGCCCCGACCACGGTTCGCATTGTTGCGACCTATCCGGGCGCCGATGCGGCGACCGTTGAAAACTCCGTCACCAAGGTTATCGAGACCGGGATCACCGGCATCGACAACCTGAACTATATGTCGTCGACCTCGTCCTCCACGGGTCGGTCCGAGATCACGCTGACTTTTAACAACAGGGCCGATGCCGACGTCGCCCAGGTGCAGGTGCAGAACAAGCTGCAGCTGGTGACCTCGCAGTTGCCGCGGATCGTCCAGACGACCGGCATCGAGGTCAACAAGTCCTCCGCCGGCTTCCTGATGGTTCTGGCTTTCGTGTCGACCGACGGGAAGATGAACTCGACGGACCTTGCCGACTACATTGAGAGTACGCTCAACGACGGCCTCAAGAGGCTGGACGGCGTCGGCGAGACGCGCATTTTCGGTGGCGGTTACGCCATGCGCATCTGGCTCAACCCGCAGCAGCTCTACAAGTACTCGCTGATGCCGAGCGACATTTCCTCGGCGATCGAAGCGCAGAACACCCAGGTTTCGGCCGGACAGCTCGGTGGCATTCCCGCCGTTAAGGGCCAGCAGCTCAACGCGACGGTCACCGCGCGCAGCCGGCTGCAGACGCCGGAGCAGTTTCGCAACATCATCATCAAGAGTAATGCTGACGGCTCGATCGTGCGCTTGAACGACGTCGCGACCGTGGAGATCGGCGCCGAGAGCTACATTGCCGAAGGCAAATACAACGGCATGGCGGCGACCGGTGTCGCGATCAACCTTGCGACCGGCGCAAACGCCATCAGCACCTCGACCCGCGTGCGCGATTACGTCCAGCGCTTCTCCAGCACGCTGCCGCCGAACGTCGAGGTCGTTTATCCTTATGACACCACGCCGTTCGTGCGCTTGTCTATCGAGGAGGTGGTCAAGACGCTCCTCGAAGCCATCGTGCTGGTGTTCATCGTGATGTTCGTCTTCCTGCAGAACCTCCGTGCGACCATCATTCCCACGCTGGCGGTTCCGGTCGTCCTGTTGGGAACTTTCGCCGTGCTGTCCGTCGCCGGCTTCTCCATCAATACCTTGACGATGTTCGCCATGGTGCTCGCGATCGGCCTTCTCGTCGACGACGCGATCGTTGTGGTGGAAAATGTCGAGCGCGTCATGCAGGAGGATAAACTCAGTGCCAAGGACGCGACGCGAAAGTCGATGAAGGAAATCAGCGGCGCGCTGGTCGGCATTGTGACAGTGCTGTCGGCGGTGTTCGTTCCCATGGCCTTCTTCGGCGGTTCCGTTGGCGTCATCTATCGCCAGTTCTCCATAACCATCATTTCCGCGATGGTGCTGTCGCTGATCGTGGCCCTGGTTCTGACGCCGGCCCTGTGCGCGACGATCCTGAAACGCCCGCCCGATCACGGCACGCAACGTGGTCCCTTTGGCTGGTTCAACCGCGCTTTCGACAAGGCGACGCAGACCTATCGCAACGGCACCCGCGCCATCATCAAGCGCGCCTTCCGCTTCATGGTCCTTTTTATCGCGATGGTCGTCGCGACGGGATGGATGTTCACCCGCCTGCCGAGCTCGTTCCTTCCCGAGGAAGACCAGGGCATTCTTATCTCCATGGTCTCGCTGCCTGTCGGCGCGACACGGGACCGCACGTTGCGCGTTCTCGACAAGATCCGCGGACACTTCGAGCAAGCGGAAGGGGAATACGTCGAGGGTGTCTTCACGCTCGCCGGCTTCAGCTTCAGCGGTCAGGGCCAGAACGTCGGCCTCGTCTTCACCCGGCTGAAGGACTTCAACCTGCGTGAAACCCCGGAATCCTCGGCGAGGGCGATCGCAGGCCGTGCCATGGCCGCATGGTCGAAGCTCAAGGATGCGCGCGTCTTCACGCTCGCGCCACCGGCCATTCAGGGCATGGGCTCCACCAACGGTTTCTCGTTCTTCCTGCAGGACGTGAACGGCGTTGGCCATGCCCGCCTGATCGAGACCAGGAACAAGCTTCTGGGAATGGCGGCGCAGAGCCCCAAGCTTGTTGGGACCCGGCCGAACGGCCAGGAGGACGAGCCGCAGTTCAACGTCGACATCGATCAGGAAAAGGCGAGTGCCTTCAACCTCAGTCTTGCTGATATCAACCGGACGCTCTCCATTGCCTGGGCCAGCGACTACGTGAACGACTTCATCGACCGCGGCCGGATCAAACCGGTCTATGTGCAGGGCGACAAGAATTTCCGTATGCAGCCGAAGGACATCGGCCGCTGGTATGTGCGTAATGCCGATGGCGATATGGTGCCATTCTCCACCTTCGCCACCAGTCACTGGTCGTTCGGTTCGCCGCGTCTTGAACGGTACAACGGTCTGTCGGCCGTTGAGATCCAGGGCAGTGCCGCAAACGGAGTCAGTTCCGGCGACGCCATGAACGAGATCGACAAGCTCGTGAGCCAGCTTCCACCCGGATTCGCCCATGAATGGACGGGGCTTTCCTACCAGGAGCGACTTGCCGGCAATCAGGCGTTAGCGCTTTACGCAATCTCTATTCTCGTCGTCTTCCTGAGCCTGGCCGCTCTCTATGAAAGCTGGTCGACGCCGCTCGCCGTCATGCTTTCGGTCCCGATCGGCGTCCTTGGCGCCCTCGGCGCGGCAATGCTGTTCGGCCAGACCAATGACGTCTACTTCAAGGTCGGCCTTCTGACGACGATCGGTCTTGCCTCCAAGAACGCGATTCTGATCGTTGAGTTCGCGCTTGACCGCATGAAGCAGGGCCAGCCGCTGGTCGAGGCCACCCTAGATGCCGCGCGTCAGCGCCTCAGGCCGATTCTGATGACGTCCTTCGCCTTTATCCTCGGTGTTCTGCCTCTGGCGATCGCGAGCGGTGCCGGCTCCGGCGCCCAGAATTCCATCGGTATCGGCGTGATGGGCGGCATGATTGCAGCAACGATCATTGGTGTGGCTTTCGTGCCACTGCTTTTCGTCACCGTGCGTCGTATCTTCGACTGGCGTCCATTCAAGAAGAAGCAGACCGCAGATGGAGACGGGGCCGCAGCGTGATCGACGCATACGGATCGTTTCATAGGTTTCCGCCGTTTCCGGAGTATTCCAAGTCATGACGACGCTGACAGCCGACATGCGCAACCCCAAGACCGGTTTCGCCCTCGGGCGAATCACGCGGGCATGCCTCGTGGCTCTTGCCGCCTCGGTGCTGGCTGGCTGCATTGTGGTCGGCCCGGATTACGAGACGCCGGGTCTTTCGTTGCCGGTTCGCTGGAGCGCGGGCAAGGCGAAACCGCTGGCTCCGCCACAGCTCTCGCACTGGTGGACGCGCTTTCGCGATCCCATGCTGACTGGCCTGATCGAGGACGCCGTTGCCGGCAACCTCGATGTTGCCGATGCCCGCGCCAAGGTGCGTGAGGCACGCGCCAGCCGCCGCGAGGCGATCGGAACCCTGCTGCCGTCCATCAACGGATCCGGCTCCGCGATCCGCAGCGGCAAGGGCCAGGGCAAGTCCACGAGCACGATCGAGGCCGGATTCGATTCCAGTTGGGAAATTGACATCTTCGGCGGCAACCGGCGCCTGGTCGAGGCCGCCGACCGCGGCGTCGAGGCCGCCGAGGAGCAGCTCCGCTATACGCTTCTGACCCTTGTTGGCGACGTCGCCGCCTACTATGTCGAGGCCCGCGGCTATCAGGCCCGGATCTATCTTGCCCGCCGCACCACCCACTCGCAGCGCGAGACCGCTCGTTTGACCAGGAGCAAGTTCGAGGCCGGATCCGTTTCCGCCGTCGACGTCGCCCGGGCGTCGGCGCAGGCGAGTTCCACGGCGGCCAACATCCCGACCTATGAAGCGGCCTATGCCTCCGCATTGCACCGCCTCAGCGTTCTGACGGGGCGTGAGCCGAATGCGCTTGCCCAGCACATGAAGAAACGCTCGGGCCGTATTCCCTCGCCGCGTCTGCCGCTGCCGACCGGCATTCCTGCCGACGTCCTGACCAACCGCCCCGACGTGCGGCTCGCCGAACGTCAGCTCGCCCAGGCCACCGCCCGCATCGGCGTTGCCGAAGCCGCGCGTTACCCGAGCATCAGCCTGACCGGTTCGCTTTCGACGGCTGGCTCGCGCATCGGCGACCTCGCCAAGAAGTCCACCATCAGCTGGGCCTTCGGGCCGGCGCTGACGGTGCCGATTTTCAATGGTGGTCAGCTCAAGGCCGCCGTCGAAGTGGCCCAGGCGCAGCGCGACCAGTCCTTCATTGCCTACCGCAAGGCCGTCCTCACCGCGCTTGAGGACGTGGAGAACGCGATCGTGGCGATGGCGCAGGAGCGCATCAAGATCGGCCGGCTGGCCGATGCCGTTCGCAACTACCGGCAATCGGCCGAGCTGTCCCGCACCCTTTACGATACCGGTGCGTCAAGTTTCCTCGACGTTCTCGACGCCGAGCGCTCGCTCTACTCGGCCGAGGACTCGCTTATCGTGAGCCGGGTTGCGATTGCGACCAGTTATATCGCGCTCGCCAAGGCGCTTGGCGGTGGCTGGGATGGGGAGGTCGACGTCGAGACCCCTGAGGTCGTCGACACCAGGACCGGCCCTCATCTTGCCAAGAAAGAAACCGAGAGTGTCGACGCTGATTGATTAGTCTGCGACACACGGTCAAAACCCTGACCCGAAAATGACGGGACAGCGAGTCCTGTGTCCACTCCAGATTGCCTCATGCGAGGAAAGGATGGTTCGCCGCGATGACGGACCAGTCAACGAATTTGCGTGCCGGGAGCTCCGCTCCCGGCATTTTGCCGCTCATTATCGTGCTGGCGTCGGTGACGGCGTTCACGCCGTTCGCCACCGATATGTATCTGGCGAGCTTTTCGCAGATCGCCGAGCGGTTCAGCACCGATATCGGCACGGTCCAACTCGGCCTGTCGCTCTATTTCCTCGGCATGTCCTTCGGCCAGCTTCTTTATGGCCCGCTCATCGATCGCATCGGACGGCGCGGACCGCTTCTCCTCGGCGTCGCGATCTTCGTCGCCAGCTCGCTGTTGATCGTCGTCTCGCCGGACATTGAGTCCTTTATCGCCCTTCGCTTCGCCCAGGCGCTCGGCGGCTGTGCCGGCATGATCGTCGCGCGCGCCATCATCCGCGACCTCTTCGATGAGCGCGAAGGTGCCCGGACTCTCTCCTTGATGATGATGGTGACCGGCGTTGCGCCAATCGTCGCACCGCTCGCCGGCTCCTACCTGCTGCTCCTGGCGGACTGGCGCGCGGTGTTTCTGTTTCTGACGGTATGGGGCGCGATCGGTTTTTTCGCCGTCTGGCGGATCGTGCCGGAATCGCTCGACGCCGACGACCGCACGCGCGAGAATCTGCTGCAGATCCTGGCCACATATTTCCGCCTGCTGATGACGCGCGGTTTCGTCATCCCGTGCCTGTCCTTCGGTTTCATCTTCAGCGGCCTCTTTGCCTATATCAGCGGCTCGCCCTACGTGTACATGGAGCTGCACGGCGTTAGCCCGCAGCTCTACGGCTGGCTGTTCGGCGCCAATGCCGTCGGCATGATGCTCTCGTCCCAGCTCAACCGGATCCTGTTGAAGCGCTATGCCCCGAGAACCGTGTTTTCCGCCTCGCTTCTTGTCAATCTCGCTGCCGGCATCGCGCTCGTCCTGTGCGTATCGACGCATTCACTCGTCGCGATTGTCATTCCGCTCTGGTTCTCGCTCGCAACCCTGCCGCTCGTCGGGTCCAACGCCATCGCTATCGCCATGACGGCCGCCGGGTCGCACGCCGGCAGCGGCTCCGCGCTCATCGGCCTCCTGCAGTTCGCCTTCGCCAGCGTCGTCAGTGCGCTCGTCGGCATTCTGCAGAACGGGACGGCCTATCCCATGACCGGGGCGATCCTTCTGTGCGGGGTCCTCGCGCTGATGACCTGGCGTTTTGGCCGCACACGGAGCTGAACCGGAGAAGATCGAATACCATGGTGCGCTTCCTCATCCTCCTCGTTGTTGTCGCCGGCCTCGCCGCGGGCGGTTGGTACGGCTATCGGAACTACACGAAGGAAGAGGCGCCGACGGTGCTGACGACACCGGTCGTGCGCGGCGATATCGAGGAAACCGTGCTGGCGAGCGGCATCTTGAAGCCGGCGCGCCTCGTCGCCGTCGGCGCGCAGGAATCCGGCCGGATCACGAAGCTTCATGTCGCCGTCGGCGATACGGTCAAATCCGGCGATCTGGTCGCCGAGATCGATTCCAAGACCCAGGTGAACGCCCTGCGCACCGCCAAGGCCGCTCTGGAGAACCTGAAGGCCCAGAAGAAGGAGAGGGAGGCGACGCTGTCCTTCGCCCGCTCCGAACTCAAGCGCCAGAAGAGCCTTCTGGCGCAGCATGCCACCGCGCAGTCGGAGTACGATTCGGCGGTCGAGACGGTCGCGACGACGGAGGCGCAGATCGACCAGCTTTCCGCGCAGATCGTCGAGGGTGAGGTCGCGGTGGAGACGGCTGAGGTCAACCTCGGCTACACCCGGGTCACCGCGCCGGCCGACGGCACGGTTCTATGGGTGTCCGCGCAGGAAGGCCAGACCGTCAATGCCATCCAGTCGGCCCCGACCATCGTCATCCTCGGGCAGCTCGACACGATGCGCGTCCGCGCGGAGATCTCCGAGGTTGACGTCGTCAAGGTGAAGCCCGGCCAGGAGGTCTATTTCACCATCCTCGGCGATCCCGACAACCGCCGCGAGGCGAAGCTGGAAACGATCGAGCCGGCGCCTGAATCGATCACCTCCGACAGCAGCCTCACCTCCTCCAGCGTGTCGTCGGGCGGCTCGTCAAGTTCCACCTCCGCCATCTATTACAATGGCGTCTTCACCGTGCCCAATCCCGATGGCGCGCTGAAGACCTACATGACGGCGGAGGTGCATATCATCGTCGGCTTCGCCAGGGATGCCCTCATCGTGCCGTCCGCCGCGCTCGTCGCGCGTCGGGATGACAGCCGCTACACGGTTCGCGTCCAGGACCGCGACGGCGCGATTACGGATCGCACCGTAGAAGTCGGTCTCGACACCAAGGTGAGGGCACAGATCCTGTCCGGCCTTCAGGAGGGCGACCGGGTCGTCATCGGCGATGCGGCTGGGGCAAGTGCCGAGCGGGCCGGTGGCCGGCGTCGCCCGCGGATATTCTGACCATGGCGACACCGTTGATCAGTCTTGAGAAGCTCAGGCGGGAGTTCCCGGCCGGTGACACCTCGATCGCCGTTCTCAAGGATATCGACCTCACCATCGAGGCCGGCGAAATGGTTGCCATCATCGGGGCGTCCGGATCTGGCAAATCGACGCTGATGAACATCCTCGGCTGTCTCGACCGGCCGACATCGGGCAGCTATCGCATTTCCGGCCGCGAGATCGCGAGCCTCGGGCCCGATGAGCTGGCCGCGCTGCGGCGCGAGCATTTCGGCTTCATCTTCCAGCGCTATCATCTCCTGTCGGAACTGACCGCACTCGGCAACGTGGAAATCCCCGCGATCTACGCTGGCCAGCCACCCGCGCCCCGCCAGGAGATCGCCAGCGGCCTTCTCACCCGTCTCGGCATGGCCGACCGGACCGGACACCGGCCGGGCCAGCTTTCCGGTGGCCAGCAGCAGCGCGTCTCCATCGCCCGCGCGCTGATGAACGGCGCCGACATCATCCTCGCCGACGAGCCGACCGGCGCGCTCGACAGGCACAGTGGCGAGGAAGTGCTGACGATCCTCGATGAACTCCACGCGGAGGGAAAGACCGTCGTCATCGTCACCCATGACGCGGATGTCGCCGACCGGGCGGACCGGGTGATCGAGATCAGCGACGGTGAGATCATCGCCGACCGCCACAAGGAAAAATCCCCAACCCCCGGCGGGACGCAGGATGCGGAGACGGGTGAGCGCACGCCGGAAACGATTGTCGAGCGCGATGATACGATCGCCCAGAGCGGGTTCTTCTCGCGCCAGGCGAGTCGTCTGCGCGAGGCGCTGGTCATGGCCGTGCTCGCCATGAAGGCGCACAAGTTGAGAACCTTCCTCACCATGCTCGGCATCATCATCGGCATTGCCTCGGTGGTGAGTGTCGTCGCGCTCGGTGCCGGGTCACGCCAGCGCGTGCTGGCCAACATCTCCAGTCTTGGCACCAACACCCTGGAGATCTTCCCCGGCAAGGACTTCGGCGACGTCCGCTCCGGAAAGATCCAGACGCTGGTCGTCTCTGATGCCGATGCGCTAAGGCAACTGACCTATGTCGCGGCCGTCACTCCGACGGTTTCGACGTCCTCGACCGTGCGTTTCGGCTCGCTGGAATCGAACGCCCTCGTCAATGGCGTCGGGGCGGAATATTTCACCGTCAAGGGCGCCAGGCTCGCCTCCGGTGCCTTCTTCGACCAGCGGTCCGTGGTGCTTCGCGCCCAGGATGCTGTCATCGACGAGAACACCCGCAAGACCCTCTTTGCCGACGTCGAGGGCGGAGCGGTCGGCAAGGTCGTCCTCATCGGCTCCGTTCCGGTCCGGATCCTCGGCGTCATGCAGCCGCAACAGAGCGGTTTCGGGTCGAGCTCCAACCTGTCGATCTATCTGCCCTATACAACGGTTCAGGCGCGCTTTCTCGGCGATTCCTCGCTACGTAGCATCACCGTGCGCGTTGCCGATGACACCGACACCTCGCTCGCCGAAAAGGCCGTCACCCAGTTCCTCACGCTCCGCCACGGCACCCGCGACTTCTTCATCCTCAACACCGACGATATCCGCCAGACGATCACCAGCACGACCGAGACGTTGACGCTTCTGATCGCCGCGATTGCTGTCATTTCGCTCATCGTCGGCGGCATCGGCGTGATGAACATCATGCTTGTCTCGGTATCCGAGCGGGTCAGCGAGATCGGCGTGCGTATGGCGGTCGGTGCGCGTCAGAGCGATATCCTGCAGCAATTCCTCATCGAGGCCGTGCTCGTCTGCCTCATCGGCGGCATCCTCGGAATTGCCACCGCGCTCGGCGTCGGCGTCGTGTTCAAGGTTCTCGGCTCGAGCTTCGCTCTAATCTATTCAACGAGTTCCATCGTCCTTGCCTTTGCCTGTTCGACCATCATTGGCGTCGTTTTCGGCTATCTGCCGGCCCGCAATGCCTCGCGTCTTGATCCGGTCATCGCACTGTCGCGGGATTGACCGACTTCCCTGCGGCGGGAATGTCCTGTTGTGACCTATTTGTTCGCCACATGGCTGATATTGGGTCAGATGTTTCTGTGTCTTCCTGCGCCGCGCTTCGACAAGCCGGCTAAAACAGCACGAATATCCGCCTGTCGTTTGATCTTTCCCCCCGTCATGGTCTAGAAAAACCGCATGCAACGACACGCAGTCTCAGGCGTTGTCCTTTCGGCTCGCTGCTTCCTACCCTGATCGAGCCTCTGCTGAACCGGAAAAAAGAACAGGATAACAAGATTATATGTGTGGAATAGCCGGAGAGATCCGCTTTGACGGCGCGTTTGCCGACGCCGCCGCTGTCGCCCGAATGACGGATGCGCTCGCGCCGCGCGGGCCGGACGGGAGCGGGATTTCGGCCAACGGGCGTTTCGCCTTCGGCCACCGCCGTCTGAAGATCATCGATCTGTCGGAAAAGGCGGCCCAGCCCATGGTCGATGCCGACCTCGGGCTCACCATTGCCTTCAATGGCTGCATCTACAACTACCCCGAGCTGCGCGCCGAGCTGGAAGGGAAGGGCTATCGCTTCTTCTCCCATGGCGACACGGAAGTGATCCTCAAGGCTTACCACGCCTGGGGCCCGGACTGCGTCGGGCGCTTCCATGGCATGTTCGCCTTCGTCATCGCCGAGCGGGACACCGGCGTGGCGGTGATGGCGCGCGACCGCTTCGGCATCAAGCCGCTTTATCTTTCACAGGCGGGCAAGACCCTCCGTTTCGCCTCCACCCTGCCGGCGATCCTCGCCGCCGGCGGTGTCGATACCCAGATCGATCGTGACGCGCTCGCCTGTTACATGAGCTTCCACGCCGTCGTGCCGCCGCCGATGACCATCCTGAAGGGCGTCAGGAAGCTGCCGCCAGCCACCGTGCGTCGCATCGCGCCGGACGGGTCCTTCACCGATCATCTCTACTGGGCGCCGCCCTACGAGCGCCGTGCCGAGGATGCAGGGCTTTCCCGCGACGACTGGCGCGACCGCGTGCTGGAAGCGCTGCGTGTTTCCGTTCGCCGCCGCATGGTCGCCGACGTGCCGGTCGGCGTGCTCCTGTCGGGCGGTGTCGATTCCAGCCTTATAGTCGGGCTCCTCGCCGAGGAGGGCCAGAAGGATCTGATGACCTTCTCAATCGGTTTTGAAGAGGCGAACGGTGAGAAGGGCGACGAGTTCGTCTATTCCGATCTTATTGCCGAACGCTTCGGGACCGATCACAACAAGATCTTCGTGCCCTCCGCCGACCTGATGGGCGCGCTTCCCGATACTATTGCGGCGATGTCGGAACCCATGGTCTCCTATGACAACATCGGCTTCTATCTCCTCAGCCGCGAGGTGTCGAAGCACATCAAGGTGGTGCAGTCCGGGCAGGGCGCCGACGAGGTCTTCGCCGGCTATCACTGGTATCCGCCGCTGATGGCGTCGAACGACGTCGTCTCAGACTATGCCCGGGTCTTCTTCGACCGTGACTACGCGACGCTGAAAGGCCAGCTCGGGGCCGACTGGGTTGCCGACCGTGACGTGCCGCGCGAGCTCGTCGCCGAGCATCTCCTCGGATCCGGCGCCGCGACGCCGGTCGACCGCGCGCTCAGGCTCGACAGCCAGGTCATGCTCGTCGACGATCCGGTCAAGCGCGTCGACAACATGACGATGGCCTGGGGGCTTGAGGCGCGCGTGCCGTTCCTCGATCACGAACTGGTGGAACTCGCCGCCACCGTGCCGCCGGAACTCAAGCTCGCCGATCACGGCAAGGGCATCCTCAAGGATGCCGCCCGCCTCGTCGTCCCGCACGAGGTGATCGACCGCAAGAAGGGCTACTTCCCCGTGCCGCAGCTCAAGTACATCGACGGGCCCTATCTCGACCTCGTGCGCGATGCGCTGTCATCGCAGACCGCGCGCGAGCGCGGGCTCTTCCGCCAGGACTATCTCGACAGGCTTTTCGCGGCCCCCACCGAGCACATCACGCCACTGCAGGGCTCGGAACTTTGGCAGGTCGCGCTTCTGGAAATGTGGCTGCAGACCCACGAAATCTGAGGGGCAGACAGGGCATGGCTGACGATGGCAAGGGCCGCCAGTCCGGCAGCGGAAAGGGCTCGCGCGACAACCGTGGCCGGGAGGCCTATTCCCACCGGCTGAAGCGCATGCGCGAGCATGGCCTGAAGCCGCCAATCGATCACCAGCGCGAGGAAGCGCCGGCGATGGCGGAAAACTACGCGCTCGATTGCGGCTGGGGGCGGCTGATCTTCGGCCAGACCTTCGCCACGCGGGAAGCCCTCGTGGAGAGCCTGCAGCAGGAACGGCCTGACCGGCGCGACATCGCCATCTATGTGCGCGATCCGCATGTGCTGTTGTCGAGCGCGCCGCAGGAGGTGTTCCTCGATCCCTCGCACACCTATCGGCTTGATCTGTCGACCTACCGCTCGTCGCGCAAGGCCCAGGCCCAGAAGACCTTCTTCATCCGCCGCCTGACCACCCAGTCCGATGCCGACGCGATCAACCGGATCTACGCCTCGCGCGGCATGGTCACCGTGCCGCCGGAGTTCTTTTGGAGCCAGCGCGACGGCCGCGCCATCGTCTATTTCGTTGCCGAGGACGACCAGACCGGCGAGATCCTCGGTACCGTCACCGGCGTTGACCACGCCCGAGCCTTCGGCGATCCGGAGCGTGGTTCGTCGTTGTGGTGCCTCGCAGTCGGCCCGCAGGTGCGCCATCCCGGCGTCGGCGAGGCGCTGGTGCGCAGACTGGCCGAATATTTCTCCACCCGACAGGCCGGCTTCCTCGACCTTTCCGTCCTTCACGACAACACCCGCGCCATCGCGCTCTACGAAAAGCTGGGCTTCAAGCGTGTGCCGTTCTTTACCGTCAAGCGCAAGAACCCGATCAACGAGACGCTCTTCACCGGGCCCGAACAGGACGATGCGCTCAACCCCTACGCCAAGATCATCGTCAAGGAAGCCCGCCGCCGCGGCATCCAAGTAGAGGTCTTCGACGCCGAGGGCGGCTTCTTCGATCTGTCCTATGGCGGGCGCTCGATCCGCTGTCGCGAGTCCCTGTCGGAACTGACCTCGGCCGTTGCCATGTCGATCTGCGATGACAAGGGCGTTACCCGCCGGATCGTTGAGGCGGGTGGTGTGCGCGTGCCCGAGCAGATCTCCGCCGATGCCCCCGCCGCCGATGTTGAGGCCTTCCTCGGCCGACACGGCTCCGTCGTCGTCAAACCGGCGCGCGGCGAGCAGGGTCGCGGCATTTCCGTCGGCCTGGAGACGATGGACGAGATCGGGACGGCGACTGCGGCCGCACGGGTCGTCTCCGACGAGGTGCTGATTGAGGAGTGCGTCAGCGGCCGCGACCTGCGCCTGATCGTCATCAACTACAAGGTCGTTGCCGCTGCCGTCCGCCGTCCGGCCTGCATCGTCGGCGACGGTACGCGCTCCGTGCGCGACCTGATCGAGCACCAGAGCCGGCGGCGCGCTGCGGCGACGGGCGGAGAATCGAAGATTCCGCTTGATGCGGAAACCGAGCGTACGCTGCACCGTGCCGGCCATGCCTATGACACGGTGCTTCCCGAGGGGGAGGAACTGGAGGTTCGCCGCACCGCGAATCTCCACACCGGCGGTACCATTCACGACGTCACCGACATCGTGCACCCCGAACTGATCCGCGCCGCCATCGCCGCCGCCCGCGCGATCGAGATCCCCGTCGTCGGCATCGACCTCATGGTCGCGGCGCCGGAACGGCCGGAATATGCCTTTATCGAGGCCAACGAGCGGCCGGGCCTGGCCAATCACGAACCCCAGCCGACGGCCGAACGCTACGTCGATCTGCTTTTCCCTCTTTCGCTTCCCGCCGGTGTGCGTCAGGCTGTGCAGGAGACGAGAAACGAGAGAGGATAATTGATGGCGCGCCTTGCTATCGACGCGGACTACCTTGCCGGGATGCTGAAGAAGCTTTTGGAGATCCCGAGCCCGACGGGCTACACCGACTCCATCGTCCGCTTCGTCACCGCAGAGGTGGAGCGTCTCGGCGTCGGTGTCGAACTTACCCGGCGCGGGGCCATGCGGGCGATCCGTCCGGGCCGCGAGCGCAAGAAGGGTGCCCGCGCCATCGTTTCCCACCTCGATACGCTCGGCGCCCAGGTAAAGGCGCTGAAGGACAACGGCCGCCTCGCTATCGTGCCGATCGGCCACTGGTCGGCGCGCTTCGCCGAGGGTGCCCGTTGCGACATCTTCACCGAAAACGGCAGCTACCGCGGCACCATCCTGCCGCTGAAGGCCTCCGGCCATACCTATAACACCGAGGTCGACGAAATGCCGGTCGGCTGGAATTACGTCGAACTGCGTGTCGATGCGCTGTCGCGCAATCGTGACGATCTCCTGCGCCACGGCATCGACATCGGCGATATCGTTGCCATCGACCCGCAGCCGGAATTCCTCCACAACGGCTTCATCGTCTCCCGCCATCTCGACGACAAGGCCGGCGTCGCGGTCATGCTCGCCGCGCTGAAGGCGATGCAGGACGAGGAGGTGGAGACCCCCGTCGACATCCACTGGCTCTTCACCATCGCCGAGGAAGTCGGCGTCGGCGCGTCCTCGGTGCTGACCCCGGATGTCGCCTCCATGATGACGGTCGACAACGGCACCACGGCGCCCGGCCAGAACTCCGATGAATTCGGCGTCACCATCTCCATGGCCGACCAGACCGGCCCGTTCGACTACCATCTGACCAAGAAGCTCGTCTCTTTGTGCCGGGATAACGACATCCGTTTCCAGAAGGACGTCTTCCGCTACTACCGGTCCGATTCGGCGAGCGCCATCGAGGCCGGCCACGACGTGCGCACAGCGCTCGTTACCTTCGGTGTCGATGCCTCGCACGGTTATGAGCGCATCCACATGCACGCGCTGCGCTCGCTGTCGGAACTGGTCACCGCCTATGCGGCGAGCAGCGTCGCCATCAAGCGCGACTTCTCGGAAACCGCCAGGATAAAGGGCTTTACCCGCCAGCCGACGCGCGAGGCCGAGCAGGAGCTGACGCCGGAATCGACCGGGCCGGAGGTCGCGGAGTAGGGGGGGTATACCTGAATATTAATATAGATGATTTAAGAAATACATTCCATTCGGAATTGATATCCGCTAATTGCAAGATTAAATATTAAATCGGTAATGGTGAAGTAATCTGTATTTCGATAATAAATTTTAGCTGGGTTTGCAGAGTCCTTCTAGGGTGGTTACAAAGTGTCGAAAGCTTGGGGATTTGTTTTTTGAAATTTCTATGAGCGGAGCAATTTCCGAGGCCCATATCGATTTCATGCGGCCAACCTCTGGCTTGCCTTTCGCGTTTAGGGCCTTTGCCCCGCCTGGATATATAGCGTTAGCTAGTACTTCCCATGTTCCGCAAATGCTGTCGTATTCATAACTATCAAGGATGTTGTGATCCGTTTCAGGGAAAGCAATGCCTACCGCATTTTTGTCGCCAAGAAGCCAAGCTTCCCCCTCCTCGATAGCGATGCAGAAACGCGTCTCAGGGATCGGACTGCAACTTGTGAGAATCTCCTCTAGTTCAGCAATGAACGTGTTAATATCTCGATCGTCCAAGTCGCAAACAATTATTACGGCGGCTCTATATTCGTCCGGGTATCCACTAAAGGCTTTGCCGTATCCTGATAGCAAGCGAGGCAACTGATCTAAAAGGATGCGTTTCGTCGGGTCCTTCGTTTTTTGCAATGTGACCGATACCTTTGTAAGGGTGTATGTTATAAGTGCATTGATTGCCGACTACTTTTGGTAGCAAGTTCTGTAAGGCGATCTTTCCAGATTGATCCTCAATAAGTATCTCTAGGTGCATATCAATCTCTATCAAAGTATTCGCTATACCAGAGTCCGCCGAGGGGGATGCCTTCATTCACCATTGCCTCGACAATCTTATTTTCACTTGCTCTTTTTACGGTTGAGAAGCCGTCACTTTCTTTCCTCAGAATCCAGATCTCTTCCGGGGCAAGTGCGTCAACGAGATATGGTTGATGAGTCGTGACAAAAACTTGAGAGCCGTTTTTGCGTCCTGTGGCGTGAGTCCGAAACTCAGCGGCAAGGCTTGCCAAAAGCTTATGGTATAGGCCGTTCTCTGGTTCCTCGATGCAGAGGAATGGCGGTGGAGCAGGGTCTTCCAGAAGCAATAAGTATGCAAAAACCTTCAATGTTCCGTCGGACATCTGCTGTGCGTAGAACGGATCATTGAATCCCTGGTCATTAAACCGCAAAAGAAGCCGACCATCAGCTGTTCTTTCCGTATCTATATTTCTAATTCCTGGAATTTTTTTTGCAATATCAAGCAAAATAGACTGAAAACGTCGGGGGTGTTCTCTTTCCATGAATTGGACGACATTTCCTAAATTGTCACCATGCATGTTCAAATGACGCTGCGGGCCGGCCATTGGAAGGCTACGGGCAGCATCTGGCGTAAAGTAACTCAGATACCACCCCTCAATGAAACGTCGGAATGCTGCTATCCTTGGATGTTGCTTTAGTGACCCAAGCGTTGCAATACCAAGATGTCTTTTACTATCGAGCTCAACCAATTCTGTTTCGCGAGATTCCTCAGGCGCATTATGACTTCTGATGAGTTCGAGAAAATCGAGAACGTTCAGATTGCCGCTGTCTTCTTCGATTTGATGGCCTTCCTCTTCGCCCTTCCACGCTACTCCGGCGCCGTTTTCCAGAATAAGAAATGAAAACGGCCAACCTCTGCTCTGCCCTTTCCGCCTCTGACGAAGGCGCTCTTTCAAGACGAAGGGGCGCCCTTGCGAGTCGATACTTATTGAGAGCTCATAAGTAATCGGACGGGCATTTCCATCTTCTTTGTAATAAATTTCGAACTCGATTGGGCCGCTTTGTCCCTGGGAGCGTAGTCGGTGGAAACCGCCTCGCCCCCGAGCGTCGCACGCTTCTTCAACTCCGAACTTCAAGCAATCGGAAAGAAATCCAAATGCATCAAATAGCGTGCTCTTGCCAACACCATTCTTTCCGATCACGGCAGTCATTGGCGTGAGCGGTTGTTCATTCCGTTGGTTCCAAAGACGGCCTAGCGTGAGGTCTTTTAGAGATCGGAAATTCTTTACTTTGAAGCCTTCAATGATCGGCATCGCTTTGTCCGAATTATGATGCTGCGAGGTTATGATCGGCGCCGTCGGAGTGCAAGCCGACAAAATTTTTTGTTCGCATGATGCTCGCGGAAAAGTTACGTTTTCCACAAAGTTAAATGAGTTCGATGTGATGCTCGTAGTTGCCCATCTCGTTTCGGATCTTGGCCGCGTCCGCCTATGCTGGCGGTTGAAATGTTCAGTGTGCCTGTTGGTGGCATACGTAACGGCTTCGCATTGGGCACACCCCGGCGCATAGCGCCGCAAGGCCGACCGGCCGCCGGCCGGTCAGGCCGCCCTCGTGGAGGTTGGCGGGCGTAAGCCCGCGCTCAACCGTGAGCGGCTACCTCACTGAACATCTTCGTTCTCGCAGCGGTGGCCTGTCGAAAGGGCGCCGGCCGGCTCGTGAGGCGGAAGAGGCATCGACGGGCTCCGGCGCGGTGGAGTAGGGTGTGCGATATCTCGAGCACTGCGAAACAATCTCCGGCGCCGCTCGGCCGCTGCCGCATGTGCCGCATTCCAGGATCAAGGTCTCGCCATGGACAAATTTTCCCTGCTCGATTTGGCGCCGATCCCCGAGGGCTTCGAAGCCGCGGATGCCATCGCCAACACCCTGGACCTTGCCGTGAAGGCCGAAGCCTTCGGATACGATCGTTTCTGGCTCGCCGAGCATCACAACATCGCCGGCATCGCCAGCACCGCGACCGTGGTGCTGATCGGCCGCGTCGCGGCGGCGACGAAGACCATGCGCATCGGCTCGGGCGGCATCATGCTGCCGAACCACGCCCCGCTGGTCGTTGCCGAACAGTTCGGCACGCTGGCGACGATGTTCCCGGGCCGCATCGATCTCGGTCTGGGCCGCGCGCCCGGCGGCGATGCCAACACGGTCCGCGCGCTCAGGCGCTACATGGAGCAGGCCGACACCTTCCCGCAGGATGTGGTGGAGTTGTTGACCTATCTCGGCGATACGCCCGACGACGCCCCGGTGCGTGCGATCCCCGGCGCCGGCACCCATGTGCCGGTCTGGATCCTCGGCTCCAGCCTCTTCGGCGCGCAGCTCGCCGCGCATCTGGGCCTGCCCTATGCCTTCGCCTCGCATTTCGCGCCCCAGGCGCTTGGCGATGCGCTCGCCGTTTATCGCGAGAGGTTCCAGCCCTCGGCCTATCTCGACAGGCCCCGCGTCATGGTCGCGGCGAGCGCCTGCGCCGCCGAAACCGACGAGGCGGCGGAATTCCTGCGCTCCTCGCAAATCCTCTCCTTCGCCCGCCGCCTCACCGGCCAGCGCGGAAAACTGCCGCGACCTGTGGAGAATGTGACGGCGACCATCCCGCCGCAGGTCATGGCGCGGGTCAACGAGGACCTCGCCGTTTCCGCCTGGGGCTCGCCCGCTTCCGTCCGCGCCGCCTTCGGCGCGGTCATCGAGAAATACCGGCCCGACGAATTGATCGTCACGAGCTGGATCCACGATCATGCCGCGCGGGTGCGGTCCGTCGAGATCGTTGCCGAGGTCTTAAAGGGGCTCAGGGAGTAGGGGCTTGAAATCCCTCTTCATTTCCTGAAGCGGACCGTCCCCTCGAAAGGGAAGAGGCCAATACGCGATGGATCACAGCGCGCATAAGAAATTCGATGCATCCCGGGCGGAAGAGTACGCCCGCCAGGCGCGGATCGGGCTCGCCGGCTACGACGCCTGCCACGAACTTTCCGCCTGCGTCCTCGCCGCCGCGCTTCAGGAGCGTAAGGGCGCACGGGTTCTGGTCGTCGGCGCCGGCGGAACGGGGGGAGAGATCCTCGCCGCCGCCCGCCTCGAGCCCGGCTGGAGCTTCGTCGCGGTCGATCCGTCCGCCCCGATGCTCGACCTCGCCCGGGGGGAGATCGAGGCGGCGGGCATTGCCGAGCGGGTGACCTTCGTCGCGGGCGACCTCTCCGCCGTCCCCGGGGAGGCCGCCTTCGACGCCGCGCTCGTCATCGGCGTCCTCCACCATGTGCCCGACGAGGCGGGCAAGGAAGCCTTGCTGCGCGAGACCGCCGCAAGGCTGCGCCCCGGTGCCTCGCTGATCCTCGCCGGCAACTACAGGCGCTATGACTCCGACCCCCTCCTGCTGGCCGCCTGGGCAAACCGCTGGCGCATGCACGGGGCCGGGGAGGACGAGGTCAAGGCAAAGCTCGACAAGATCATGAGCGGCGCCGTCCCGCCGGACTCGGAGGAAAAGGTGATACGCCTCCTCGCCGAAGCCGGGTTCGAAGCCCCGACACGGTTTTTCGCGAGCCTCTTCTGGGGCGCGTGGCATGCGCGGCGGGGGTGAGGGGATAGGGAAGGGGCTGACGGGTTTGGGCGGGGAGCGGACTTTTGCTGCGGCCTGCATGAATGACTGGTTTGGGGCCGTGTCCTGCCTGTCCAGTTTTCGACGTGAGAATTGTCGAAGCTGCCATCGAAATGTACTGGTGTTTTGGTCAGTTGCCGGCCCCACTCCGGTCATAGAGGCTGCGCCAGACATTTCCCCAAAGCGGACACTAAATTCGCAGGTTGGCAGCGGCTAAGTGACACCAATCGGAAGACGTGAGGCATCCCATGAGCGAATCCTCCATATCAGATCACATCGGCAGGATTGGCGAATCGTGGTTCGACCTTCTGGCGAATAGAGCAAAGCTGGTTGCTGGCCGAATTGAACCGGATCGTTTGGGGCGGGACCGCGTTCTCGAATTTCCAGCTAAAGAAAGGATTGAGACAGAGCCCTTCGACATGAGGCGTGCGCCTTTGGGCTGTTCGATTCAGATCAAGAGCATCTTGGCAGCGAACGATAGGGTGGCACTGACGCTGTCCGTCGCCGAAAGACTGGCCGGCGACAATCGCCCAACTTTCATCTGCATCTTGCGTGTCGATGAGAACGACGAGATCGTGGACATGCACCTCGTGCATTTGTTTGGCGACAATCTTTCGAGAGTTTTGAGGCGTCTCAGGGAAGAGTTTGCGCGAGGCACGGAGGCGCTTAACAAACCAGAGATTACCTTCGGGATCGCGGCTGGCCGGAAGGTCGAACTGACTCCGGACGGCCTTAAGGCTGCTCTCACGGAGCTGATCGGCGAAGACATGAATGCGTACGGCGCAGAGAAGTTGCGCCAGCGCGAGACCGCGGGTTTCAAGGACAGTGAACGCTACTCTATGAGCGTCACGTTCGAAGAGATGACGCATAGCGATTTCATCGATGGGATGCTCGGGCTGAAGGAGCTCGGGATCAAGTCTCTTCAACCATTTGAAGAGCGGTTCGACATTAAGCTGCCTGGCGGTTTGCCATTCCCAAGCGGCTTCGAAAGTGCCGTTCTCCAGATCAGTCCGACACCGGTGGACGTTGGCATTATCTCGATCTCCAGTCCCACACGTGGTGTGCCGGTTGAACTGAATTGTGATCTCATCACGCCTGCTTTGCCCAAAATACCTGTCGACAGCATGAAAGTGATTGCCCGATCGGAACTACTTGACGCAGTCGTGAGCATAGAAGACGGTGCAATCAAACTGACGAGCACGTTTGATGAGCTCAGTGCGCACCATTTGGATGAATGGTGGAAACTGTTCAATTTTTGGGACGCCGTGTTCACGGACGGTGCACAGCTAAGCTTGCGCACGAATGCCGGCCATCCCTTGTTCTTAGGATCGCCTGGAGTTGCCGCAACGACCGGGGAAAGACCTGAATACCTCAACCAAGTCATAGCCATCTTGGAAATGGCTCGCCGCCTCCTGCATGAGGCGAACTCGCTTGATCGCCCAATAAGTTTGCGCGATGTCATGCTGTCTGCAAGCGCGATCAAGCAAACGCACGATTTCTTTTTCCATTCGAACAAACTCGATCCCTTCTCCTTCAAGGTTGAGAAATCGGAGCAGGTGAAGGCAGGCGAGTATCCCGGTCTTTTCGTGTCTACCTTTCACTTGGGCGACGACGTCTACGCCTATGCGCTGAAACTAGGCCTCGTTTTGGACGAAGTGGTTGACGACTTCGAGTTCAGATCGACGATGATGACCCCTTTGCACATCTCGCGGATCGAGAACGAGGAGGCCGCCTTAAAGAAGTTCGCGGAACATACAGCCAAGCTGAGTGGCTCACGGATCACCATACTGCCAAGTTTCGAAAATTTGGATGAACCGACGGGATCGCCCCCGCTCGATTAGGACTAGTGACCTCGAAGTCACTTGAACAGGCAAAACGGAACAAGACGAATGTTGATCCATCACTGAAGCTAGGCCCCACACGAAATGAGCAACACAGCCTTTCTTTCGGGTTCATGCAACCAGCGATTAGAGTGTGGGCAGGATGGGCCGCCCTTCAAGCCGGCGATCCTAAAACCAGCCAGTCACCTTCCCACCTCAAGTTAGACATCAGGTCTGACTAGGTTAACGGCTGTGTTCAGGAAAATTTTTCAGGACGGTAGGCGTCCGAAATAGGGGCGCGAAGCAGACATTCGCTCGGGAACATCGGAACGCCCACTCTGGGCCGTAGGCGGCTACCCGATAGGCCTCGATAAGGCACACCCCGGCGCACAGCGCCGCAAGGCCGACCGGCCGCCGGCGCTTATGCGCCGCGCCCGCGCAGGTTAGCGAGTGCCAGCCCGCGCTCAACCGTGAGCGCCAACAAATCCCGCGAAAAACAAACCCCGCGCCAACAAACCCCTCAAATAAACTTCCGAAACATCTTCATCCGGTCGAAGAGGCCCTCGAGGGTGGCCATGCGGTCGCGGGTGTCGGCCCACATGGCGGTCTGCACCGCGGCGATGAGCGCTTCGACGATGAACAGGGTGACGACGGAGGAATCCCAGGCCGAGGGCGCCTCGATGCGACAGTGGACGCTGTGCGCGGCGTGTTTCGCCGCCGGCGAGCCCCACTGGTCGGTGAACAGGACGAGGGTGATGTCGCGCTCCCGCGCCATTTCGGCGAGCCGGAGGATGTTGTTCTCGTAGCGGCGGATGTCGAAGGCGACGAGGACGTCGCCGGGCTTCATGTTGAGGAGATAGTGCGGCCAGGTGTTGGCGTTCGGCGCGATGAGCGTCACGCCGGTGCGGATCACCTGCATGTGGGTGAAGAAATAGTCCGCCAGCGCCCGGGTAATGCGCCCGCCGACGATCGCGACGGCACGCTCGCGGTCGGAAAGCAGCGCCGCCACGGCGTTAAACGTCTCCGGGTTGAGCTGGCCGAGCGTGCGCCGCATGTTGTCGCTAACCGCATCGGCGAAGCGGTTGAGGATATGCGTGTCCGGCGCGTTCTCCGCCCAGCGGTCGTGCTTGGCGATCGGGTTGGAAATCGTCGCCTCCAGCTCCGCCCGGAGAGCCCCCTGCATGTCGGGAAAGCCCCGGAAGCCGAGCTTCTTGGCCATCCGCGCCACCGTTGGCGTGGAGACGCCTGAGGTCTCGGCCACCGCCGTGATGCTGCCGAGGCCGGAGACCGGATAGTTCTGCAGGATCAGGTTGGCGAGCTGGTGTTCCGCCCGCGTCAGGCTGTCGAAGCGGTCTTGGATGCGCTCCGCCACCGTCATCGGCGAGGCGGTCTCCGGCGCCTGTGCCGGCCCGGCCGCCGGGTCTTCGGCATCACCAGCCATGTCCGCCGCTCCTCGTCGTTATTGGTTCTGGCTCCCCGCGACGCATCTTCGCGCCGGGCCGATGGTACAGAAATTACCTTGACAGGAAAATTCGCTCTGAAAAGATAGTTTCAACAAGGAACAGACGGGGAGCTTGGTTTACCGATGGCGATCGACGCCACGTCGGCGGGAACCGGCGTTTGCAGCGAGGCGGAACCGACCGTCGATATCGTCAACCCGACAGGGGCGGGCGATGTCGTGCTGGTGTGCGAGCATGCCTCCCCGTTCATCCCGCCGGAATACGACAATCTCGGTCTCGAGCCTGAGCTTCTGGAAAGCCATATCGCATGGGACCCGGGCGCACTGGCAGTCGCCGAGCGGCTGTCGGCCGCGCTCGATGCGCCGCTCGTCGCCCAGCGCGTGTCCCGCCTCGTCTACGACTGCAACCGCCCGCCCGAGGCCGCCGGCGCGATGCCGGAAGTCAGCGAGATCCATGCCGTTCCCGGCAATGTCGACCTGTCGGCAAAGGAGCGCGCCGCGCGCGCCCGACGCTACTACGAGCCTTTTCACGCTGCCGTCGCCAGGGTGCTGGAGGCGCGGATCGGCGCCGGTGCATCGCCCGTCGTCGTCACCGTTCATTCCTTCACGCCCGTCTTCAAGGGCGAAAAGCGAGCGGTCGAGATTGGCATCCTCCATGATAGCGATGCCCGGCTCGCCGATGCGCTCCTCGGGTATGCCGCCGGCGGTGCCTGGGACGTTCGCCGCAACGAGCCTTACAAGGCGCATGACGGGGTGACCCACACGCTGGTGAAGCAGGCCGTCTCGCGCGGTCTTCTCAACGTGATGATCGAGATTCGCAACGATCTCATCGCCGATGCCGCGGGGCAGGCGCATCTTGCCGGCTGGCTCGCCGGCCAGCTGACCGCCGCGCTCGACGATCTCGCCGGCTGCAACGCCGAAACCGACGATACCGAAGCCTAGCAAACGGGGGCGCGACAATGCCGAAGCCGATCCGGGCCTTTGTCCATGTGGTGGACAGGATCAATTATCGACTCGGTCGCATCGCGATGTACCTGATCTTCGTCATGATGGCGATTTTGCTGTGGTCGTCGATTTCCAAGACGTTCTTCCTGCCCTCGCTGTGGACGCTGGAAATGGCGCAGTTCGCCATGGTTGCCTATTACATCCTCGGTGGTCCCTATTCCATGCAGGGCAAGGACGACGCGCATGTCCGCATGGATCTTTTCTACGGCTCCTGGTCGCCCAGGACGAAGGCGTGGATCGACGTCTTCACCGTCTTTTTCCTGCTGTTCTACCTCGGCGTCCTGCTCTACGGCGGCATCGACAGCCTGACCTATTCGCTGCTCTACAACGAGCGCTCGAACACCGCCTGGCGGCCGCTGATGTGGCCGATCAAGATGATCATGTGCGCCGGCATCGGCCTGATGATCCTGCAGACGCTGGCCGAGGTTTGCCGTGACATCGCGCGCATTCGCGGGGAGGCGCTGTGATGTCCTACTCGCTCATCGCCATCTTCATGTTCTCGTCGATGATGCTGCTCCTTCTGACCGGGCAGCGTGTCTTCGGCGCGATCGGCGCGGTGGGCTCTCTCGCCGCGATTCTCCTGTGGGGCACCGGCGGGTCCAACATCCCTTTTTCCGCCGCCATTGGCCTGATGAAGTGGTATCCGCTCCTCACCCTGCCGATGTTCATCCTGATGGGTTTCGTGCTGTCGGAATCCAAGATCGCCGACGACCTTTACAAGATGTTCCACGTCTGGATGGGGCCGCTGAATGGCGGTCTCGCCATCGGCACGATCGGACTGATGGTTCTGATCTCGGCGATGAACGGGCTCAGCGTCGCCGGCATGGCGATCGGCGCGACGATCGCGCTGCCCGAACTCCTCAAGCGCGGCTACGACAAGGTGATGGTCACCGGCGTCATCCAGGCCGGCTCCTCTCTCGGCATCCTCGTGCCGCCCTCCGTCGTTCTCGTCCTCTATGCCATGATCGCCCGCCAGCCGGTCGGCCAGCTCTGGCTCGCCGGCGTTTTCCCCGGGCTGATGATGGCGGCGATGTTCATGATCTATATCGCGCTGCGCTGCAAGCTGAACCCGAAGCTCGGACCGGCGCTGTCGGTCGACGAGCGGGCCGTGCCGATGGCGGAAAAATTGCGCCTGCTGCGCGCCGGCCTGCTGCCGCTCTTCATCTTCTTCGCCATGATGGTGCCTTTCGTGCGCGGCTGGACGAGCCTGGTGGAAAGCTCCGCCATCGGCGCGATCGCCGCCATCCTCGCCGCCGTCCTGAAGGGCCGTATGACGCGCGACGTCTTCGAGACGTCGGTGCGCCAGACACTGTTCATTTCCTGCATGTTCATGTGGATCATCATGGCCGCTCTCGGTTTCGGCGCGGTCTTTGACGGCCTCGGTGCGGTCAAGGCGATCAAGGGCCTCTTCGTCGACCAGATGCATCTCGATCCCTGGGTGATCCTGATCATCATGCAGTTGACGTTCCTGATCATGGGCACGTTCCTCGACGATACCGCGATGCTCGTCATCGTCGCGCCGCTCTATGTGCCGCTGGTGCGCGCGCTCGGCTTCGATCTCATCTGGTATGGCGTCCTCTACACGATCACCACCCAGGTCGCCTACATGACGCCGCCCTTCGGCTACAATCTCTTCCTGATGCGCGCCATGGCGCCGCCGGAAATCAAGCTACAGGACATCTACCGCTCCATCGTGCCCTTCGTTGCCGTGATGATCCTGGCGCTCGCCATCATCATGGCCTTCCCAGAGATCGCGCTCTGGCTGCCGGACTACGTCTACGGCAAGTAAAATCGCGCAACGGACGGGAGAGCCCGTTCGCCCGTGCTCCGCCGCAACGACGGCGGAGGCCAACAACAAGAAAATGCTCAACCGGCCCGAAGCCATTCGTTAAACAGAGGACGAACTCATGAGCAATACTCGCGACAAGACCAATCGCCGCGACTTTCTGAAAACCGCCGGTATCGCCTCGGCTGCCGTCGGTGCCTCCTCGCTCGCCGCGCCCTACGTCAAGGCCCAGTCGCCGATCAAGTGGCGCCTGCAGACCTATGCCGGCCCGGCGCTTGCCGAGCATGTCGTCAAGCCGGCGATCGATTCCTTCAACAAGATCGCCGACGGTCAGATGGAGATCGAGCTCTACACCTCTGACTCCCTCGTCCCCACTGGCGAACTGTTCCGCGCCATGCAGTCCGGCACCATCGACATGGTCCAGTCGGACGACGACTCCATGGCCTCGCCGACCGAAGTTACCGTTTTTGGCGGCTATTTCCCCTTCGCCTCGCGCTATTCGCTCGATGTGCCGGTGCTGTTCAATCAGTATGGCCTCGCCGAGATCTGGGCGGCGGAATACGAGAAGGTCGGCGTCAAGCACCTGTCCGCCGGCTCCTGGGATCCGTGCCACTTCGCCACCAAGGATCCGATCAACTCGCTCGCAGACCTCAAGGGCAAGCGCGTCTTCACCTTCCCGACGGCGGGTCGCTTCCTGTCGCAGTTCGGCGTCGTGCCGGTGACGCTCCCCTGGGAAGACATCGAGGTCGCGGTTCAGACCGGCGAACTCGACGGCATCGCCTGGTCCGGCATCACCGAGGACTACACGGTCGGCTGGGCCGACGTGACCAACTACTTCCTCACCAACAACATCTCCGGCGCCTGGATCGGCTCCTTCTACGCCAACATGGACCGCTACAATGAGCTTCCCGATAATCTGAAGGAACTTCTGAAGCTGACCATGGATTCCTCGCACTACTACCGCCAGTGGTGGTACTGGGGCGGCGAGGCGGCCCTGCGGGTCAACGGCACCAAGATGAAGCTGACCTCTATCCCCGATGCCGAATGGGACCAGGTCGAGCAAGCCGCGCACAAGTTCTGGGACGAGATCGCGGCCGAGTCCGAGACCAAGGCCAAGGTCGTGGAGATCTTCAAGAAATACAACGCCGACATGGCCAAGGCCGGCCGGCCCTACCGCTACAGCTGATCCTGCCCGCGCCCGCCCGGTGGCGGGCATGAGGATCCGGCATAAAGGAAAATCGAGCCCCGGAGCGTCCCCCGCTCCGGGGTTTTTATCAGAGAATATCAAGATCGGGGTGGTCTTCGCGACCGGCTCTCCTGAATCGCCGGGCGCTGCGATGGCGAGGCGAATGTCGATTCAGCCGAAAATTGAAGTCGTAATAGACGGATGTGTGTGGAACAGACTCTTTGATGACGGAATCGATCTTTTCGCGGAGCTGCCGCCAACAGAATTCCGGTGCGTGACGACACCGGAAATGGAATTGGAATTGCGATCGCTGGAAACAGGGAACCCAGATCTCTGGGAGTTCATTCAAGAAAGCCGTGGGAATTTTCAGCCGCTCAAGGAAGATCGCCTGTTTGGTTTTGAGCAAGAAGGCGTTCCCAAAGATGAACGGCGCTACGGCGGCTTGGGACCGCGCGGCGGAAGATGGGCGGAACCGAAAGAACTAGAAATTGCCCGATGTCATCCTTTTTCGACGTCGAAAAAGAGACCGACAACGCCGCTCTACAAGAACGAAGCGGATGCAGCGCTGGCAATGCGCTCTCGGTCATTCGTGATCTTGACCGCCGATGAGAACAAGGGGCCCCTGAAAAATGGAAAGGCAGACAACGGGAGCCCAAATCCTCCTTTGGGAGGATTATCGCAAGAGTGGCAGGACGCTTGGCGAGTTCATAAAAGCGGCGATGGCGGCTTGAAGCCTTTCGGCAGCCTGTCGCGCACTCTCCCCTCAATACCGCGGATCGTCGTGATGCTCTGCGAAGCGGCGCGGCAGCAGACCGGCCTGGAACCAGCTTACGAATGAGTAAATCGAATAGACGGGCAGACCCGTCAGCCGGCGTATGTCTGCGGCGAACGGCACCATGTTGGTGCATTCCAGCACGATCGCGCCGATGTCCGGCCGGTCGGAGACGAGGTCGGCCGCCGCGTCGAGCATGTCCTGGCGGGCAAGCGCGACGTCCATCTCCGGCTCGTCGTCGAGGATCACGCGGGTGAATTCGCGCCCGCCCTCGGTGCCGACGATCGGCGTGTCTGCGGGAACGCCCGCCGCCGCCGCCAGGGCGGGCGTCAGCGTTCCACGTGATATGGTGAGGATGCCAGCCCGCTTGTCGGGCGGCAGCGTTGCGTTGACGAAGGCGACCTGCATCAGCGACGAGGTTGCGACGGGAACCCCAACGGCGGCGGCGATATCGGCCTGGAAGCGGATGAGGAAGCCGCAATTGGTGGTGATGCCGTCGGCGCCGGTGGCGACGAGGTCTTTCGCCGCCTCGATGAAGGCATCCTTCAGCGCCGTCGGATCGCGGCGCACGACGATGTCCGGGCTCGCCCCCCGCACCACCCGGTAGTGGACCGGGAAGGGCCAGGTCAGCGCGTTGCCCATGTCGCCGGGGATGCGCGGGAAGCGGGTCTCCAGCATCAGGATGCCCACTGTCGCGCCGAAAACCGTCTTGCCGCCGAGTGCTTTCATTGCCGTCGTCCGTTGTGGTCCGGTTGGAAGGCCGACCATGCGATCGGCCGAAGGGGAAGTTATGACCCGATGCCGGGGATATCGGGAACGTAGAGCCGGGATATGCCCCGCCGGACGACCGCGACGATCTGGTCGAGCCGCTTGCCGATGTGGCTGCTCAGCACGGTGACGCAGGCCTCCGCGTCGCGTTTGGCGAGCGCCGCGACGAGCGCCTCGTGCTCGCCACGCGTATAAGGCAGCCGGTCGTCCATGTCGATCCAGCGCACGAAGCGGATGCGTTCGTTGATCTTGCCGAGCCGCTTGACGAGTTCGCCGTTGCCGGCGAGCCCCGCGACCGCGATATGGAACCGCTCGTCGTCCTCGACCAGGTCCTCTACGCTCTTTCCCGCTGTCTCCGCGCCATGTGCGGCATAATCCGCGACGACCGCCTGAAGCGTCTCCTCGCTCGCCCGCTCGCAAGAAAGCCGCACCGCCTCGGTTTCCAGAATGCGCCGCACCTCGTAGAGGTCGTAGATCTCCTTGGGATCGAGCGGGCGACAGAAGAATCCCTGTCCCGGCTTGAACTGGATGAGCCCGTCGGCGATGAGCCGGTTCAGCGCCTCGCGCACCGGCGTCCGGCTGGCGCCGAGCTTTCTGGCCAGCTCGCCCTCGTTGATGCGCTCGCCCGGCAGGAATTCATAGGCGATCGCCATCCGCCGGACCGCTTCCTCGATGCGCCCGACATTGCTGTCCGTATCCGCATCCCCGCCGGTTTCGGCGCCGCGTCGCCGCTGGCCTCCCGCCATGGCCGTCCTCCCGTTTTCCGTTGTCGAACCATACATCGCTTGACAGGCCATGCTGAATATACTCTCCTGTATACAGATCTGTACAGAGGATTGTGGACCGGCGTATGGTGCCGCAAAAGGAAGAAACGAGGCGGAAACAGGAATGCAGGATCGGGGCAACGAGATGACCGGCGCGGAGGCGATGGTCCGCATGCTTCAGGCGCACGGCGTGAAGCACATGTTCGGGCTGTGCGGCGATACCACGCTGCCCTTCTACGATGCGCTCGACCGGCTCGATCACGGCATCGAGCACATCCTCACCCGCGACGAGCGCCATGCGGCCTATATGGCTGACGCCTATGCCCGCGTGACAGGTCGCGTCGGCGTTTGCGAGGGTCCGTCCGGCGGCGGCGCGACCTATATTCTCCCCGGTGTCGTCGAGGCGCATGAATCCTCCGTGCCGATCCTCGCCATCACCACCGATGTGTCGACCAAGGCGCGTGGGCGCTTCCCGCTGACCGAGCTCGACCAGCAGGCGCTCTTTCGCCCGGTCAGCAAATGGAACACCGTCATCGACAGCGCCGAGCGGCTGCCTGCCGCCATGCGCGAGGCGTTCCGGGCGATGACCACCGGCCGGCCCGGCGCCGCCCATATCGGTCTGCCGATCGACGTGCAGAAGGGCTCCGTGCCGGACAGCGAGATCTGGGCGCAGGCGGAACTCGGTACCTTCCCAGCTTGGCGCGTCGCGCCTGATCCACGCGCCGTCGAGGCCGCGGCCAAGGCGCTCGCGAGCGCCCGGCGCGGTATCGTCGTGTGCGGCGGCGGCGTTGTGCTCTCCGGCGGCGAAGCGGCGCTCGGCCGGCTCGCCGAGGCGCTCCAGATGCCGGTCGCGACGACCGTCTCGGGGCAGGGCGCTATCGCCGACCGTCATCCTCTCAGCCTCGGTGTCGTCGGCTCCAACGGCGGCGTTCCGGCGACGCGCCGGGTCGTCGATGAGGCTGATCTGGTGCTCTTTATCGGCTGCCGCGCCGGCTCCGTCACAACCGAGCGCTGGCGCTCGCCGACGCCCGACGCCCGCATCGTCCACATCGATTCCGATCCGATGGCCGTTTCCGCCAATTACGAGACCGAAGTGGCCGTCATCGGTGATGCGCGGCTGGCACTCGAGGCGCTCGCCGACGCCATCGAGGCGGAAATCGGGGCGGCCCATTGCGGCAACGACGGTGCCGCGCGGGTCGCAGGCGCGCGCGCCGAAAAGGACGCCGCCTTTGCCCTGCTCGCGGCCTGTGACGAACGCCCGATCACGCCGGAGCGCGTGATCGCGACACTGGATCGGATCCTCGATGACGATGCGGTGATCTGCGCCGACCCAGGCACGCCGTGCCCCTATTTCTCCGCCTATTATCCGGTCAGGAAGACCGGCCGCCATTTCATCACCAACCGCGCCCACGGCGCGCTCGGCTATGCGCTTGGCGCCTCCATGGGCGCCCAGGTCGGTCGACCGGGATCGCAGGTCGTCGCGGCCATGGGTGATGGTTCCTTCGCCTTCACCGTCGGCGAATTCGAGACCATCATGCGCTACCGCCTGCCGATCACCTCGGTGGTCTTTTCCAACAGCGTCTTCGGCTGGATCAAGGCCGGCCAGAAAACCGGCTTCGGCGAGCGCTACTACAACGTCGATTTCACCCGCACAGACCACGCCGCAGTCGCCGCCGCCTATGGCGTCAAGACCTGGCGGGTGGAGGACCCGGCCGAGCTTGAGGGCGCGCTGCGCGCCGCCACCGAGGCGGCCGAGCCGACGCTGGTGGATGTGGTCGCCCAGCCGCTGCAGGACGCCGCCGCGCCGGTGAGCGAGTGGATCGCCTGATGCGGTGGGATGCAGGCGGAGTGGGCCACAACCCATCACCTGCGACTGCTGTGGAAGTAAACGACAAGTTTATCGACTCTGCGCCGATAAACACTAGTGTTAGCAAGCGTCCGGAGGTGGGGGAACACCCGGCGCATCAGTAAGGGGGAGTTGCGCGTGAGCCAAACCGTCTCGCACGGACCGTGCATCATCGAGCGGATGGCCGTGACCTTTGTCAGGCTTCCGGTTCGTTCAAAGCGCAGCCACGGCATCGGCGACGTCGCCGGCGCAACCTCGCATGTCATTCTGCGCCTCGAGACGACAGACGGTATCGTCGGCTGGGGCGAGGCTTCGCCCTGGCCCGTTTTTCACGGGACCGCGGAAGCGACGATCGCCGCCCTCGACACCTATCTGCGGCCTTTCGTCATCGGCCGGGACGCGCGCGACCTTTCCGCCATCATGGCGATGGCGGAGAAGTCGCTAGCGGGTCATTTCGACGCCAAGGCGGCGCTGGAGACAGCGCTTCTCGACATCCTCGGCAAGGCCGCCGGCGTGCCGGTCTGGCAGCTTCTCGGTGGCCGCTGTCGCGAAACGATCCCGTTGAGTGTGTCCCTCGCCGACCCAAGCTGGGAGACCGATCGCGCGCTTGCCGAGCGGCTCGTTGCCGACGGTATCCGCCTCGTGAAGCTGAAAACCGGTTTTGCCGGCCATGCCTTCGATATCGAGCGGCTGGAATCGCTCGCCGAGGATTTCCCGGAATTGGAGGTCCGCGTCGACTACAATCAGGGCCTCGCGCCGTTCGACTCGCTGCGCCGCCTGCGCGATATCGAGGCTTTCGGTCCGACCTTCATCGAGCAACCCGTGCCCGCCGACAAGACCGAGGTGATGGCCGAACTTGCCGCCGCGCTCGACGTGCCGCTCCTCGCCGACGAAAGCGTCTTCAGCCCGGCCGATGCCCTGAAGGCGGTGGCGAACGGCGTCGCGGACGGCTTTTCCATCAAAATCATGAAGGCCGGCGGCCTCCGCCGCGGCCGCACCATCGCCGAGATCGCCGCCGCCGCCGGGCTCGGCGCCTATGGAGGCGACATGTTCGAAACCGGCATCGCCCATCTTGCCGGCACGCATATGATCGCCGCGACACCGGCGATCGCGCTCGGCTGCGAATTCTACCAGGCCGGCTATTATCTCCAGGAGGATCTCCTCGTCGAACCGTTCCCGGTGAAGGATGGCCACGTGATCGTGCCGCAGACGCCCGGCCTTGGCATCGATGTCGATGAGGCAAGGCTTGCCCGCTACGCCGTCGAGACGAGGAGCTGAGCCTTATGGTCGAGCCCATGACTGATCCTCTGACGGGAGAGGATAGCGGGACCCGGGGCGGGGAAAACGACCGTCGCCGTCATCGGCGCGGGCATCGTCGGCGTCGCGACTGCGATCTGGCTCCAGCGCGACGGCTTTGATGTGGTGCTGATCGACAAAGCCGGCCCGGCCGAGGGCACGTCGCACGGCAATGCCGGCGTTCTTGCCTCCTGCTCGATCGTCCCCGTCACCGTGCCGGGCCTGATGATGAAGGCGCCGCGGATGCTGCTCGATCCGATGGGGCCGCTGTTCCTCAAGTGGGGCTATCTGCCCCGCCTCGCGCCCTGGCTGATGCGCTACATGGCCAACGCCAACGAGAAGGCGAACTATAAGGTCGCGTCCGCGCTCACCGCACTTCTCGGCGACAGTCTCGAGCAGCACCAGGCGCTCGCCGCCGGAACGCCGGCGGAAAAATGGATCGTGCCGTCGGACTACGTCTTCGTCTATTCCGACCGCGCGGCCTATGAGGGCGACGCCTACGGCTGGGGTATCCGCAAGGAATTCGGCTACACTTGGGACGAACTCGATACGCCGGCCTTCCGCGCCTATGACCCGGCATTCGGCAATGGCTATGATTTCGCCGCACGCGTTCCCGACCATGGCTATATCAGCGATCCGGGCCGCCACGTGAAGGATCTCGCCGCTCATGTCGTTGCCTCCGGTGGCCGGCTCGTCAAGGCAGAGGCGCGTGACGTCGCCTTCGAGGGCGGCCGGATCGTCGGCGTCGACACCAGCGGGGGCGTCATCGCCGCCGACCGCGTCGTCATCGCGACGGGAGCGTGGTCGAAGCCGCTTTCCCGCCGTCTCGGCATCGATGTGCCGCTGGAGAGCGAGCGCGGCTATCACATCGAACTCGTCGATCCGTCGATCACGCTGAAATCGCCGGCCATGGTGGCGTCCGGCAAGTTCGTCGCGACCCCGATGGACGGTCGCCTGCGCTGCGCCGGTATCGTCGAGTTCGGCGGCCTTGAGGCCGAGCCGAGCAAGGCACCGTTCGATCTCCTGCTGCATCGCATCACCGAGGCGTTGCCGGACCTGACGTATCGCGAGGTCGTACGCTGGATGGGGCACCGCCCGGCGCCGGCCGACTCCATTCCGCTGATCGGCGAGGTGCCCGGAAAGCCCGGCGTTTACATGGGCTTCGGCCATCACCACGTCGGCCTTACGGGTGGCGCCAAGACCGGCCGCCTGATCGCCGATCTGATCGCCGGCCGCCGGCCGAATATCGATTTGTCGCCCTACGACCCGTCGCGGTTCGCCGCATGATGAAACAACAGAGGGAACGGGTTCCCGTGGGCGGCTTTTCGGGCCAAACTGGCCCGGGTCAGGGAACGTTTTTCTCCTCGCCGCAAAAGCCGGCGAAGAGCGAAACGGTCTTTGCATGAAGAAGATGGCGCAACGCGGGAACGCCGCTCCGCGGCGGTGTCGCGCTGTACCGGAGAAACGTCGCCAGTCTGGGCCTTAACAGTCAGTCTGGACCATTACAGTCAGTCGGGACCAATTGCAGTAAGGGAGAACCGAAATGATCCGCACCTTCGCCAGGATGACCGCCGCGCTCAGTGCCGGTCTGATGCTCGGCGCGAGCTTCGCGACCGCCGCGCACGCCGAAAAGTGGGATATGCCGATGGCCTATTCCGCGACCAACTTCCATTCCGTGACCGGCGAGAAATTCGCGTCCTGCGTGACGACCGGCACCGGCGGCAAGCTGGAGATCGTCACCCACCCGTCCGGGTCGCTTTTCAAGGGTAACGAGATCAAGCGCGCGGTGCAGACCGGTCAGGCGCCGATCGGCGAGCGGCTCCTGTCGGCTCACCAGAACGAAAACGCCATCTTCGGCTTCGATTCCATCCCGTTCCTCGCCACCTCATTCGAAGACTCGGCCAAGCTGTGGAAGGCCGCCAAGCCGACCCTTGAAAAGATTCTCGACGAGCAGAACCTGAAGCTTCTCTATTCAGCGCCCTGGCCGCCGCAGGGTCTCTACTTCAAGAAGGCCGTCAACTCCATCGCCGATATGAAGGGCGTGAAGTTCCGCTCCTATTCGACCGCGACGGCGCGTCTGGCCGAGCTGACCGGCATGCTGCCGGTTCAGATCGAGGCCGCCGAGATCTCGCAGGCCTTCGCCACCGGCGTCGCCGAATCGATGATCTCGTCGGGCGCCACCGGCTATGACCGCAAGGTCTGGGAGAGCCTGACCAACTTCTATGAGGTCGACGCCTGGCTGCCGCGCAATTACGTCTTCGTCAACAAAGACGCCTGGGCAAGCCTTGACGAGGCGACGCAGAACGTGGTTCTCGGCTGCGCCGGCCTCGCCGAATACGCCGGCAAATGGCGGGCCGTCGAATACACGCAGTTCACGCTCAATGGCCTGAAGGAACACGGCATGACCGTGGAGAAGCCGAGCGACAAGATGGCCGGCGAACTGAAGGAAATCGGCAAGACGATGACCACGGAATGGCTCGAGACAGCCGGCCCGGACGGCAAGGCCATCATCGACGCCTACGAGGCGATGAAGTAACGCCGGATCGACGGGTACCGGGAGGGGCGGCGAAACTTCTCCTCCCGTTATCTTCAAGGGTACGCCGGCACCGCGCCATGTGATGCGGTCGCCGGACGCCCGACACCGCGACAATTCCTTGGGGTCGGCTCGCCGGCCTCCGTCCACGAAATTCCGGGGGAGTGGGTATGCTGGCTTTGGGCCGGGTCCTGAGGCGTATTCTCGATGCGCTCTACCTCGTCGGCGGCATGATCGCCGGCTTCTGCCTGATCGCGATCCTCGTGATCATCGTCATGCAAATGAGCGCGCGCTGGACGGGCCAGATGCTCCCCGGCTCGACCGACTATGCCGGCTACTTCATGGCCGCCGCGTCGTTCTTTGCCTTCGCCTACGCCTTCAATCATGGAGCCCATATTCGCGTCAGCATCGCGCTGAGCCATCTTGGCCGCTTGCGCTTCTGGGGAGAATTGTGGTGCTTCCTCATCGGCACCGCGCTCTCCAGCTATTTCGCCTGGTATGCCGTCAAGGCCGTCTACTGGTCGCGCAAGCTCCACGACATCAGCCAGGGCCAGGACGCCACACCGCTGTGGATCCCCCAAATGGCCATGGCGGCCGGTTCGATCCTCTTTGCGGTGTGCTTCTTCGATCATCTCGTTCGTCTGGTCTTCACAGGATCGCACGGCATCAAGACCGACACCGTCGACCAGAGCCACGGAGAGTAGGCCACCATGGACAGTTTCGCCCTCACCGGCATCTTCCTTTTCGTTCTCTTCCTGCTCCTCGGCTCCGGCGTCTGGGTCGGGCTGGCGCTGCTCGGCGTCGCCTTCGTCGGCGTCGAGCTGTTCACCACGCGCCCTGCCGGCGACGCCATGATCACCACCATTTGGACGTCGGCGTCGAGCTGGTCGCTGACAGCTCTGCCATTGTTCATATGGATGGGAGAAATCCTCTACCGGACCCGATTATCGGAAGACATGTTCAAGGGGCTGGCGCCCTGGATGGCGCCCTTGCCCGGCGGCCTTCTCCACACCAATATTGTCGGCTGCACGGTCTTTGCCGCCGTCTCCGGCTCTTCCGCCGCAACCCTGACGACGGTCGGCAAGATGTCGATCCCGGAATTGAGGAAGCGGGGCTATCCGGAACGCATGGTGATCGGCACGCTCGCCGGCGCCGCGACACTCGGCTTGATGATCCCACCCTCGCTGACGCTCATCGTCTATGGCGTGACGATCAACGAATCGATCTCCAAACTGTTCATGGCCGGCATCTTGCCGGGGCTGGTGCTGGCCTTCCTCTTCATGGCCTATGTCGCCGTCTGGTCGGTGGTCCGGCGCGGCGAGGCGCCGGCCAAGGAGCCGGACATGACGATGCTGGAGCGCATCAAGAACTCGCGCTTCCTCATCCCGATCATCCTGTTGATCGCGGTCGTCATCGGTTCCATGTACCTCGGTCTTGCGACCGCGACGGAAGCCGCCGCGTTCGGCGTCATCGGCTCGCTGGTGCTCGCCGCCAGCCAGCGTTCGCTGACCCCGTCGACCTTCTTCGAGAGCCTCATGGGCGCTGTCCGGACCTCGGCCATGATTGCGCTCATTCTTGCCGGCGCCGCTTTCCTGTCGCTCTCCATGGGCTTCACCGGGCTGCCGCGCGCGCTTGCCGAATGGATCGCCTCGCTCAACCTGTCGCCGACGGTGCTCGTTCTCGCCCTGATGGTCTTCTACATCGTCATCGGCTGTTTCCTCGACGGCATCTCCTCGGTGGTGCTCACCATGGCCGTCGTGGAGCCGATGATCCGCCAGGCCGGCATCGACCTCATCTGGTTCGGCATCTTCATCGTTGTCGTGGTGGAAATGGCGCAGATCACGCCGCCCATCGGCTTCAATCTCTTTGTCATGCAAGGGATGACGAAACACGAGATGGGCTATATCGCGCGCGCCGCGATGCCGATGTTTCTGATCATGGTGCTGATGGTCTTCATCCTCATCGCCTTCCCCGATCTCGCCACCTACCTGCCGGAAAACATGCGGGCCCAGCCGGGGGGAATCTAACGCCCGGCGGCGACCGCCACACGATTCGCCCCGCCGGCCGCGATTATCGCCGGCGGGGTATCCCTCAAAGCCCGCTGGCGGTTGTCCCGGCCAAGCATCATGTTCTATCGCATTGTTCCGATGCGCTTCCCGTTCGTTGAATCTGTCCGGTCGCCGTTTCACCGGGAGATGACCGTTCGGCAAGGCGCCTGAGTGAGGACACCGTCATCGAAGCGCTCGGCCTGCATCTGTTGTCTCTGCCATCCTTCGGCATGGCGGTGGTCATCGTCGTCTTTGCCGCCATCGTCCAGTCGACGACGGGGATGGGGTTCGGCCTCGTTTCCGCGCCGCTCCTGGCGCTGATCGACGTCGATCTGGTCCCGGTGCCGGTGATCCTTCTGGGCGTCGTGACGGCCGCACATGCCGCGATGCGTGAGAAGACCGCTATCCGCTGGAACGAGGTCGGCATCGGCCTCGTCGGTCGCCTCGCCGGCGCGCTTCTCGCCGCGCTGGTGCTTTTGGTGCTGAACGACCGGGCCGGTTTCTCGCTCGCCTTCGGCGTCTCGATCCTCCTCGTCGTGGCGCTCAGCATCGCCGGAGTGGTGCTGCCGCTGACGCGCGGGTCGCTGATCGCCATGGGAGCGGTCTCCGGCCTTACCGGCACGATTACCTCGGTCGGCGCGCCGCCGATGGCGATCATCTACCAGAAGGTCGACCCGGCGCACGCCCGCCCGACGCTGAGTGCCTTCTTCTCGATCGGCGCCTGGATCTCGTTTCTCGTCCTGCTGGCGTCCGGCCGGGTCGGCGCGCAGGCGCTGATGGCGACCGTTCTGCTCGCGCCGGCGATGTATCTCGGCATCCGCCTGACGCCCTGGTGCCGCGGCTGGATCGACAAGCGCTTCCGCTGGATCGCGCTGGCGCTCTCGACTGCCGCCGCCATTCGCCTGATCTATGCCGGCCTGATGGGGTGATGCGATGCCGGCCCCGGCCGAAATCACCTATGCGTCGCGCAACTACGAAGCCTTCGCCGCCGACCTGACGGACGCGGCGATGCTCCAGACCCACAATCAGGTCTACGCGATGACGCGGGCCGTCCTGCACGCCTTCCGCGATCGCCTGGCGGTGGCCGATGCGATCGCGTTCGCGCAAGGCCTGCCGGCGGTACTGCGCGCGATCTATGTCGAGGGCTGGAGCGGTGGGGACGCGCCCGTTTCGTTTGGCGGGGCAGAGGCGTTCCGCGCCGACCTGTGGCGTCCGTGACGGCGAACCGTCAATTGCGGCAAGACCGCCGACCGGTCCGATAGCCTGGCGCTGGCCGGCAGGCGCCGGCCGCGGGGGGCGGCAAGCGCGAGAAAGGCGAGGGCGGCAAGCGGGCCCTCCGCCCTCCGCCCTCGCGTCACGCGCCTTATTCCTCTCCGCGAATGAGGAAGCCGGGGCCCGACCCGACGATCTTGTCGTCGATCTCGCCGATCGCCTTGCGATCCTTGTCCGGGTAGTTGAGCTGCAAAAGCACGTGCCGGATGGCATTGAGCCGCGCCCGCTTCTTGTCGTTCGCCCGGATGATCGTCCACGGCGCATGATCGGTATGGGTCATCTCCAGCATCCGGTCCCGCGCCTGTGTGTATTCATCCCACATGCCGAGCGACTTCACGTCGACCGGCGACAGCTTCCATATCTTCACCGGATCGTGGCGCCTCTCGTGGAAACGCTTCAACTGCATCTCGCGGCCGATGTTGAGCCAGAACTTGATTAGCAGGACACCGTCGTCGATGAGCATGTCCTCGAAGCGCGGCGCCTCCTTGAGAAAGGACTCGCTCTGCGCTTGGGTGCAGAAGCCCATCACCCGCTCCACCACGCCTCGGTTGTACCACGAGCGGTCGAAGAGCACGAATTCGCCGGCCGTCGGCAATTCATCGACATAGCGCTGGAAGTACCATTGTCCGGCTTCGCGATCGGTCGGTTTCGACAGGGCGACGGTACGGGCGTATCGCGTGTTGAGATTGTTGGTGAAGCGGCGCACGGTTCCGCCCTTGCCGGCGGCGTCGCGCCCCTCGAAGAGGATGACCAGCCGGACGCCTGTTTCGCGCGCCCAGGCCTGCGCCTTCACCAGTTCGACCTGCAACCTGTAGAGCTCGTCTTCGTAGTCGTCCTTGTCCATCGGCTTCTTGTGCGGATAGCCGCCGGAGCCGAACGCTTCGTCCTCGACCCAGTCGGGAAGCTTCGGATCGTTCAAATCGAAAATGCGGTCTTTGCTGGAATTCTTGCTCACCTCGGCCTCATTTACTGTTGCGCCGGCTTATGAAAGGGGTTTCATCATTTCGTCGTTGAGTACGGGCATTGTCGGTACTCACGTCAGGGGCCATCGGGCCAATCCTTCTATAACGGATCGGGCCGGTGCTGACGATGCGGGCGCGAAAAACACATGATCGATGGAACGGTCACCGAGTGGCGCATTGCGTCGCGGCGACGGCGTACATCGAAGGGAAGACGGACATGGCGGGACCGGACAGGGCCGATACGACAGAGCAGGGAGGCGCCTCGACGGTGTTTGCCGGACGGCTGGCGACGGCCCGCTGGCCGATGGCCGTCGCCATCTGCGGACTGATCGCGACCGTCTTTCTTTATCAGGTGCCCTGGATCTATGTCCTCGCCACATCGGCGGCCGTGATCGCCGCCGCCGGGCTGGTTCAGCCTCGCCGGGTGCTGGGGCTCGCCCAGCGGCCGGCGTCGCGTCGCCTTGCCATCTGGCCCGACACGGGCATGAAGATGGTGGTGGAATCTCTGCCCCAGCCCTGTTTCATCACCGACAGGCGCGGCGTCGTACGTTATGTGAACCGTGCTGTCAGCGAACAGATCGGCAGCGTCCGTCCCGGTGATCCGCTGTCCTTCAAGCTCCGCATGCCGTCCTTCCTGGAGGCCCTCGACAGGGTCGCCGCGGGCCAGCCGGCCGAGCGGATACGCTGGTCAGAGAAGGTGCCGACCGAACGCTTGTTCGAGGCCTTTGTGACACCGATGGAAATGCCGCCGCTGACGCCGGGGCGCGGCGCGCACGGGCCGGAGTTCCTGCTGGTTATCGTCAACGATCTCTCCGAGCAGCAGCGTCTGGAACGCATGCGGGCGGATTTCGTCGCCAACGCCAGTCACGAGCTGCGTACGCCGCTGGCCTCGCTTACCGGCTTCATCGAGACCTTGCAGGGCGCCGCACGCGACGATGTCGCGATGCGCGAGCGGTTTCTCGCCATCATGAGCGAGCAGGCAAGCCGCATGGCGCGCCTGATCGACGATCTTCTGTCGCTGTCGCGCATCGAGATGCGGCTCCATGTTCGCCCCAGCGAAGAACAGGACCTCACCGTCGTCCTCGTGCACGTGATCGATGCGCTGACGCCGCTTGCCGAAGAGAGCGGCGTGACGCTTGAGCGCAGCTTGCCGGACCGGGCGCTCTTCGTGCGCGGCGACCGCGACGAACTCGTGCAGGTTTTCGAAAATCTCATTGAGAATGGCATCAAATACGGTGCCTCGGGCGGTCGCGTCCATGTCTCCGCGCGCGTCGAGAAGGAAAACGGCGGTGCGCCGCAGGTCTTCGTGGCTATTCGCGACTGGGGGCAGGGCATTGCCGACGAGCACGTGCCGCGCCTGACCGAGCGGTTCTATCGGGTCGACGTGGCGACCAGCCGGCAGCAGAAGGGGACCGGGCTCGGACTGGCCATCGTCAAGCATATCCTCGCCCGCCATCGTGGTCGCCTGCTTATCGAGAGCGCGCCGGGCAAGGGATCCACCTTCATTGTACGGCTGGAAGTGACGGATTCTCGGGAAAACGTTAAAGATTCTGAAAAAGACATTATATCTCAGTAAGATATAATGTCACAAAAGCGATACTGAAAGATCATAAAACGATTGCGCGACGGGGCTACCGTCCTCATTGCGGTCCTAAGGGAGCCGATGGCTCCTGGATCGCGACCCCGCATTCAAGACCTACACATTTAAGGGAGAGGTCAAGTGAAATTCTCCATGTTTGCGAGCGCCATTGCGCTTGCCGTTACCGGTTCTTTCTTCGCCGGTGCCGCCGAGGCGCGTGATCAGATCCAGATCGCTGGTTCGTCCACCGTCCTGCCGTACGCCTCCATCGTCGCCGAAGCTTTCGGCGAGAACACCGACTTCCCGACCCCGGTCGTGGAATCGGGTGGCTCCTCCGCCGGCCTGAAGAAGTTCTGCACCGGCGTCGGCGAGAACACGATCGACATCGCGAACGCCTCGCGCAAGATCAAGGACAAGGAAATCAAGACCTGTGCCGACAACGGCGTGAAGGACATCATGGAAGTCCGGATCGGCTATGACGGCATCGTCTTCGCCTCCGATATCAACGGCAATTCCTTCGCCTTCACCCCGACCGACTGGTACAAGGCTCTGTCCGACAAGATCGTTGTCGACGGCAAGCTGGTCGCCAATCCGAACAAGACCTGGAAGGACGTCAATCCGGACTTCCCGGCTCAGCCGATCATGGCCTTCGTCCCGGGCACCAAGCACGGCACCCGCGAAGTCTTCGAAGAGAAGGTCATCGTGGCCGGCTGCGAAGATAGCGGTGATTTCGAAGCCATCATGAAAGCCAACGGCGGCGACAAGAAGGCTGCCAAGAAGGCTTGCATGGCGCTGCGCACCGACGGCCTGTCGGTCGACATCGATGGTGACTACACCGAGACCCTCGCCCGCATCGACAGCAACAAGGACGGCATCGGCGTCTTCGGTCTGGCGTTCTACGAGAACAACACCGACAAGCTGCAGGTCGCCACGATGTCCGGCGTGACCCCGTCCACCGAGACGATCGCGTCCGGCGAGTATCCGGTTTCCCGCCCGCTGTTCTTCTACGTCAAGAAGGCGCACATCGGCGTGATCCCGGGCTTGAAGGAATATGCGGAGTTCTTCGTCTCCGACGAGATCGCCGGTCCTAATGGGCCGCTCGCCCAGTACGGTCTGGTTTCCGACCCCGAGCTGGCCAAAACCCAGGCCGCGGTCAAAGCCGAAAAGACGATGAGCGAATAATCCGCTCACAAGTCGAAAGGGCGGTTTCGGCCGCCCTTTCTTCTCCTCTCCGCCGGTTGGGTTCCGCCTCATGTCCCTTTCATTGATTCTTCTGGTACTTTTGGCGCTTGCCGCCATTGCGTACTTCGTCGTCCGCAGCAGGGCTCTTGCCTCGGCGGGAGGCGACAGCCGCATCCTGCATTCGCTGCCGAGCTACTACGGCTGGAACGCGTCGCTCATGGTGCTCCTGCCGGCGCTGTTCGTCCTCGTCCTGTGGCTGATCGTGCAGCCAATCCTGGTCAATGGTCAGGTCTCCTCGATGATCTCCGAGAGCACCATCGAGCAAAGTTCCCTTGATCTGGTGATGAGCGATGTGGAGCGTGTCGCCAACGGGCTCGATGTTGCGGTTGAAGCGGGGGCGCTGACCCCGCATGAGGCCGATTCGATCCGCAGTGAATTCACCGATATTCGTGACCGCCTCGGAGCGGTTGGGGTTGCGCTCGGCAGTGAGGTTAGTCCCGAGACGTTGCGCGCCGCCCAGGAATACCGCCGCCTCTCCGCCGAGGGAGCGCTCTGGCGCACCGTCATCGTGATTGCTGCCGGCCTCCTCGGTTTCGCCTTTGCCTTCATGCGCACCGGCAAGGACTTCCGCGCTCGCAACGTGGTCGAGCGGGTGGTCCTGTGGATCCTTGTCGCCGCCGCCTCGATCGCGATCCTGACGACGCTCGGCATCGTCCTGTCGCTGATCTTCAACACCATCGAATTCTTCCGCCTCTATTCTGCGGTCGACTTCTTCTTCGGCCTTACCTGGAGCCCGAGCTTCGGCGGCGGGTCCGAACTCGGTATCCTGCCACTGATCTGGGCAACGCTCTATATCTCTTTGATCGCGCTCATCGTTGCCGTGCCGATCGGCCTTTTCGCCGCCATCTATCTTTCCGAGTACGCCGGTTCCGCCGTTCGCTCCGTCGCCAAGCCGATGCTGGAGGTTCTGGCCGGCATCCCGACCATCGTCTACGGCCTCTTCGCCCTGCTCACCGTCGGTCCTTTCCTGGTCGACATGTTCGGCGAGAACGGGGTTTTCGGGGTCAACTGGATGCAAGGGGCATCCTCCGTGCTCACTGCCGGCTTCGTGATGGGCATCATGCTCATCCCGTTCGTCAGCTCGCTCTCCGACGACATCATCAACGCGGTGCCGCAAGCCATGCGTGACGGTTCGCTCGGCCTCGGCGCGACCCATTCCGAAACGGTCAAGCAGGTGATCATGCCTGCCGCCCTGCCGGGCATTGTCGGCGCGATCCTGCTGGCCGCCTCGCGTGCCATCGGCGAGACGATGATCGTGGTGCTCGGCGCCGGCGCTGCAGCCCGTCTCAGCGTCAATCCGCTCGAGGCGATGACCACCGTGACCGCCAAGATCGTCAGTCAGCTCACCGGCGATGCGGACTTCGCCTCGCCCGAGGCGCTCGTTGCCTTCGCGCTTGGCATGACGCTCTTCGTGATCACGCTGATCCTCAACATCGCCGCCCTTTACATCGTTCGCAAATACCGGGAACAGTACGAATGACCGACGCGACAGCAAGTTCCGGTCCGACCGCGGCGCCTGCCAGCCGCAACAAGTCGCTCCTTGAGATCGATGCCCGGACCAAGAAGCGCAACGCCACAGAAGCCCGCTTCAAGCTCTATGGCATCGCTGCGGTTTCCGTCGGCCTTCTGTTTCTCGTGGCGCTCCTTTGGGCGATCCTGTCGAATGGCCTGGGGGCCTTTTCCCAGACCTTTATCGAGATCCCCATGACGCTCAATCAGCAGGAAATCGACACCGCTGAGAAGTCCATCGTCAAGACATCGAAATACCGGGAGATGATCAGCAAGGCCTTCGCCCGCGAGCTTTCCGGTGACGGCATCCAGACCGACATGAAGGGCCGGGCTCTGCAGAAGATGTTGTCGTCCGGCGCGGCATCGACCCTGCGTGACTTCGCCCTCGCCAATCCCGATAAGGTCGGCAAGACGATCCGGTTCGATTTTCTCGCCTCCTCCCGCGTCGACGGCTATCTCAAGGGGCGGGTGAAGCGCGCGGATCTCGTCAACGACAAGAACCTCGACGCCGCGCACCTCGATCTCGTCGATAAGATGCTCGACAAGGGCATCGTGGAAAAGCGCTTCAACTGGCAGTTCATTCTCGGTAGCGATGCCTCGGATTCGCGCCCTGAACAGGCCGGCATGGGCGTGTCGATGGTCGGCTCGCTGTTCATGATGCTGGTCGTGCTGTTCCTCGCCCTGCCGATCGGCGTCGCCGCGTCGATCTATCTTGAGGAATTTGCTCCGCAGAACCGGTTTACCGATCTGATCGAGGTGAACATATCCAACCTCGCCGCCGTGCCCTCCATCGTGTTTGGTATTCTCGGCCTCGCCGTCTTCATCCAGTTCGCGCATCTGCCGCAGTCCGCGCCGCTGGTCGGCGGCCTGGTGCTGACGCTGATGACGCTGCCGACGATCATCATTTCCACCCGCGCTTCGCTGAAGGCAGTGCCGCCGTCGATCCGCGACGCGGCATTGGGGATCGGCGCCTCGAAGATGCAGACGATCTTCCATCACGTTCTGCCGCTCGCCATGCCGGGCATTCTCACCGGCACCATCATCGGCCTGGCGCAGGCGCTCGGCGAGACTGCGCCGTTGCTTCTCATCGGCATGGTCGGCTTCATCGCCTCCAACCTTCCCGACGGGCTGGCAGCGGGCTTTCTTTCGCCGAACTCCGCCATGCCCGCTCAGATCTACGAATGGGCCAAGCGGGCCGACCCGGCGTTTTACGAACGCGCCTGGGGCGGGATCATAATCCTGCTCCTGTTCCTCATGATCATGAACATCGTTGCTATCGTGCTGCGCCGCCGGTTCGAGCGTCGCTGGTAAGAAAGGGCAGACCCATGAACGAGATTTCGAAAGTCGAAAAGGCTGCCGAAGACACCACGGCCGATGCTCCGGTGACTGGCGGAACTGCTAAATCCGCGCCGGCCGAGGCGGGCGAGACCAAGATCGTCGCTCGCGACGTGCAGGTTTATTACGGTGACACACACGCCATCAAGGACGTGAACGTCGACATCCAGGCCCAGTCCGTGACCGCTTTCATCGGCCCGTCGGGCTGCGGCAAGTCCACGTTCCTGCGCTCTATCAACCGGATGAACGACACCATCGACGTCTGCCGTGTCGAGGGCAAGATTCTCATCGACGACGAGGATGTCTACGACCCGAAGGTCGATCCGGTGCAGCTCCGCGCCAAGGTCGGCATGGTGTTCCAGAAGCCGAACCCGTTCCCCAAGTCGATCTACGACAACATCGCCTACGGGCCGCGCATCCATGGCCTGGCCCGCGGCAAGGCGGCGCTCGACGAGATCGTCGCTTCAAGCCTGCAGAAGGCCGGCCTGTGGGAAGAGGTCAAGGACCGGCTAGACGCGCCGGGCACGGGCCTTTCCGGCGGTCAGCAGCAGCGCCTGTGCATCGCGCGTGCAATCGCGGTGAGTCCTGAAGTCATTCTCATGGACGAACCCTGTTCGGCGCTCGATCCGATCGCCACTGCGAAGGTGGAGGAGCTGATCGACGAACTGCGGTCGAACTTCACCATCGTGATCGTTACCCATTCCATGCAACAGGCGGCCCGCGTGTCGCAGCGCACGGCGTTTTTCCATCTCGGCATTCTTGTCGAGGAAGGTCCGACGGAGCAGATCTTCACCAATCCGCAGGACAAGCGCACCATGGATTACATTACCGGGCGCTTCGGATAAGAGCGGCGCGAGGGGAGAAGAAAATGATGAACGACCATACAGTCAAATCCTTCGACGAGGAAATCAAGGAACTCCTCCGCCGGATCGCCGAAATGGGCGGATTTGCGGAGACTCTTGTCGACGATGCCGTCACCGCGCTCGTCCGCCAGGACATCACCAAGGCGAACGAGGTCATCAACTCCGATCGCCGCCTCGACGACATGCAGCGCATGGTCGAGGAGCGGGCGATCGTCCTTATCGCCCGCCGCCAGCCGATGGCGCAGGACCTGCGCGAGGCGGTCGCCACGATCCGCATCTCCGGCGATCTGGAACGCGTCGGCGATCTTGCCAAGAACATCGCCAAGCGGGTGAAGGCCATCGATGCCCAGTTTCAGTCGACCAAGCTGGCGCTGGGGGTGGAGCATATCGCCGAGCTGGTGCTGGAACAGCTGAAGGCCGTTCTCGACTGCTATGTCACGCGCGATCTGCCGACGGCGATCGCCGTGCGCGACCGGGACGACGAGATCGATGCGCTCTATACCTCGCTTTTCCGCGAACTCCTGACCTACATGATGGAGGATCCGCGCAATATTTCCCATTGCACGCATCTGCTGTTCTGCGCCAAGAATATCGAGCGCATTGGCGACCATGCGACCAATATCGCCGAGACGATCCACTATCTGATCACTGGTGAACAGATGTCGGAAGAGCGTCCGAAGGGGGATGAGTCGAGTGAGATGACGGTCGAATATAAGAACGGAGACGTCTGACCGCAGGGTCGGCGACGCATGATGGGCCCGATAGCCGGATCCGGCGTTCGGGTCCGGCATGCGGGCTTTCACCCGCAGGGCGCGTTCTGACAGGGCCGGTCGTGTCAAGGATCGGGATGGGCAATGGGACTGGCAGGGGCGCCAGTGTGCCGTTGGACCCGTCCGTTTCAGAAAACCATGAATTTTCTGCCCCGATGGTGGGGCAGGCAAGATAGGCACGACGCCCACCATGGACATGGTCCGTGTCGTGCGCATGACATCTCAAGCTGCATTCGGGCCATGCCGGGTTCCGCCATGTCCCGTCACCCATATCGCGCTTGGGAGCTGGAAGCAGGGAGCCAGATGTAGGAATGCCTAAAATCCTGATTGTCGAGGACGAAGAGCCTCTTAGCCTTCTTCTCCGGTATAATCTGGAATCCGAGGGTTACGCCTGCGACGTCTGTGCCCGTGGTGATGACGCCGAACTGCTGCTGAGCGAAAGCCTTCCCGATCTCCTGTTGCTGGATTGGATGTTGCCGGGTCTGTCCGGGATCGAATTGTGCCGCCGGCTGCGTGCCCGCGAGGCGACGGAAAAACTGCCGATTATCATGCTGACGGCGCGCGGCGAGGAATCCGAACGCATCCGCGGCCTTTCGACAGGCGCCGACGACTATGTCGTCAAGCCGTTTTCCGTGCCCGAGCTGATGGCCAGGGTGCGTGCGATCCTGCGCCGCACGCGCCCGGAAGTGGTCTCGACGCTGCTGCAATCCGGCGATCTCTCGCTCGACCGCGAAACCCACCGTGTCCATCGCTCCGGCCGCGAGATCCATCTCGGACCGACCGAGTTCCGCCTGCTGGAATTCCTGATGCAGTCGCCGGGCCGCGTCTTCAACCGCGAGCAACTCCTCGATGGTGTGTGGGGGCGCGACGTCTACGTCGATGAACGCACGGTCGACGTTCATGTCGGCCGGCTGCGTAAGGCGATCAATCGCGGTCGCAGCAAGGATCCGATCCGCACCGTGCGCGGCGCCGGCTACGCCTTCGACGACCAGTTCATCCTCGAACACTGACGCGTCTTCCCGGCAGCGCCGGAGCTCTTCTGCAAAACCAAAAACGGCCGCAAGAGCGGCCGTTTCAATGGTCTTTGCCGTGGGGACGCGGGAGCGTCCAATCAGCCGTCAGCCGGCGTTGCGGCGTTCCCTGCGGCGGTCGTTGACCGGCTGGTAGGCGATGCGTGCGTGATGCTCGCAATAGGGCATACCAGGGGTTGACCGTTTGCCGCAGAAATAGAAATCCTCGCTGGTCGGATCGCCGATCGGCCATTTGCACTTGGATTCCGTCAGCGTGAGGATCGTCGCGCGCTCCTCCACCGGAATGACGAGATCCTTGACCGGCGCGGGTTCGCGCTCGACGATGGGCTTGGGAGCGGGGGCGAAATCGGCCTTGAGGGCGGTAGCGCCGACGGTTCTCGGCTGTGTCGATCGGGCGTTCGGCGCGGAAGGGCTGGCATTGCCGCCGGCTGCACGCGGCTTGCGTGGCTTGGCCGGCTGTGCACCAGTCTTGCCGCGGCCTGAGAGCCCGAGGCGATGCACCTTCCCGATGACGGCGTTCCGGGTGACGCCGCCCAATTCGTTGGCAATCTGGCTGGCGCTCAATCCGTCGGCCCACATCTTCTTGAGGAGTTCGACCCGTTCGTCAGACCAGGACATTCTTCTCGCTCCAATTGTTGTTAAGCGGTCGGCTCGTACGACTCCGAATCCATCAGCGACGGGCGAAACCGCCCGCTGGAAGTCCAGATCCACTACTGACTGGGGACTACTCGACCCGCCGCACGAGATATCGTATCGATCGCTTGAGAAGCTACAATATCGCGTGACTCGGGCGCAACCCTCGGCCGTCCGTTCGGAGGCGCGGCGGGAGACTTTTCCCCAATAATTGTGGCGACGGTGTGCCAATCGTTAACGTGCGTTAGGATTGGCCGAAGCATTGACAGTCCGCAGAAAAACCGGTGTATAAAGACCACTTCCTTGTGCCGCCGTCGCAACCGGCGGCATTCGTCGTTTTGGGGGTCCATCAATGGGACGGGACACGGACGTGTCAGCGCTGTATCAGACTTACGCGCGGGCGGAACTGGCATTCGAAAAAGGCGAGGGCGCCTGGCTGGAGACGGCCGACGGCGAGCGATATCTCGATTTTGGCTCCGGGATTGCGGTGACCGTGCTCGGTCACGCCCACCCGCATCTTGTCGAGGCGCTGAAGGCCCAGGCCGAGAAGCTCTGGCATGTCTCCAACGTCTACCGTATCCCCGGTCAGGAGCGCCTGGCCGAGCGCCTGTGCGCGGCAACATTCGCTGACCGTGTCTTCTTCACCAATTCCGGCGGTGAGGCGCTGGAAGCCGCGATCAAGACCGCGCGCCGCTGGCACTATGCCGAGGGCCGGCCGGAGCGCTTCCGCATCATCACGTTTCAGGGCGCCTTCCACGGCCGCACGCTGGCTACCATCGCCGCCGGCGGCCAGCAGAAATATCTGGAAGGCTTCGGCCCCAAGGTCGAGGGCTTCGATCAGGTGCCGTTCCTCGACGAGGATGCGTTGAAGGCCGCCATCGGGCCGGAGACGGCGGGCATTCTCATCGAGCCCGTGCAGGGCGAGGGCGGTATCCGCCCCGTTCCGCACGACTTCATGCGCCTGCTGCGCAAGATCGCCGATGACAATGATCTGCTCCTGATTTTTGATGAGGTTCAGACCGGCGTCGGCCGCACCGGTCGCTTCTTTGCCCACGAATGGTCGGGCGTCACGCCGGACATCATGGCGATCGCCAAGGGCATCGGCGGCGGGTTCCCCTTCGGCGCCTGCCTGGCGACGGCGGAGGTTGCCAAGGGCATGACAGCCGGCACGCACGGCTCGACTTATGGCGGCAATCCGCTTGCCATGGCCGTTGGCAACGCCGTTCTCGATGTGGTGCTGGAGGAAGGCTTCCTGGAACGGGTTCGGACCCTGGCGAGCCTTGCCAGCCAGCGCCTGTCCGCCGTTGCCGAGACCCATCCCGACGTCTTCGAGGGCGTGCGCGGCGAGGGGCTTCTCATCGGCCTCAAGTGCAAGGCACCGAATACGGAAGTCGTGGCCGCCGCGCGGGCCCAGAAGCTCCTGACCATCGGCGCCGGCGACAACGTGGTCCGCGTTCTGCCGCCGCTGACCGTCACCGAAAGCGAAATCGATGAGGCCGCCAAGCGCCTCGACGCCGCGGCTTGCGCCATTGAGACGCGTCTTGCCGACCAGAAGAAAGGAGCCGAGGTGTGATGCCGACCGGTGCCGTTCGTCATTTTCTCGACCTGACCGAAATTCCGAGCGCCGAACTGCGCGGGATCATCGAACAGAGCCGCGCCATCAAGCGCCGCCGCGACGGTGTGCATCGAGGCGAGGGGCTTCTGGCCGGCAAGGTGCTGGCGATGGTTTTCGAGCAGCCCTCGACGCGTACCCGCGTGTCCTTTGACGTCGGCATGCGTGAGCTGGGCGGCGAAACGCTGATGCTCACCGGCGCCGAAATGCAGCTCGGCCGCGGCGAGACGATCGCCGACACCGCGCGCGTGCTGTCCCGTTTCGTCGACGCGATCATGATCCGCATCCTGTCGCGCGAGGATCTGGTTGAACTGGCGAAATACGCCACCGTGCCGGTCATCAACGGCCTCACGCGCTATTCGCATCCCTGCCAGATCATGGCCGACGTGATGACCTTCGAAGAGCATCGCGGGCCGATCGAGGGGCGCAAGATCGCCTGGACCGGCGACAGCAACAACGTGTTGACGTCTTGGATGCATGCTGCGGAGCGATTCTCTTTCCAGTTGCGCATCGCTGCGCCGACGGAGCTCGCACCGAAGGAGGACGAGGTCCGCGTTCTGCGCGAGGCCGGCGCCGACATCATCGTCACCGATGATCCTTATGAGGCCGTCGACGGCGTCGATTGCGTCGTCACGGACACCTGGGTCTCGATGGGCGACGACGAGGCGGAGCGGCGGCACAATCTCCTGAAACCCTATCAGGTGAACAGCCGGCTGATGGAGGCCGCCGACGGCGAGGCGATCTTCATGCACTGCCTGCCCGCCCATCGCGGCGAGGAGGTGACCTCCGACGTCATTGACAGCCCGCAGTCGGTCGTCTTCGACGAGGCGGAGAACCGGCTTCACGCGCAAAAGGGCGTGCTTGCCTGGTGCTTTGGCCAGACGGTGCCGGTGGAATGAGCGGACCGGCCGATGAGACGGGACCGCTCGAGGCCGTCGGCCCCGATGCGGTACTGCCGTTCACCGTGCCCGATCTCGATATCCGGGGGCGGAGCGTCAGGCTCGGCCCGATGCTCGATACGATCCTCGCCCGCCATGCCTATCCCGCGCCCGTCTCCCGCCTACTCGGCGAGGCGCTGGTGCTGACAGCGTTGCTCGGCACGGCGCTCAAGATCGACGGCCGGTTCACGCTGCAGACGGCGAGCGACGGCCCGGTCTCGCTGATGGTCGTCGATTTTCGCATGCCGGACGCCATGCGCGCCTATGCCCGGTTCGATGCCGACGCCCTTGCCGCCTTCGAGGGCGACGACACAGCTAATCCCGCCGCGCTGCTCGGCAAGGGCTATCTTGCCATGACCATCGACCCGGGCGCCGGCATGCAGCGCTATCAGGGTGTCGTCGGCCTCGACGGACAGCACTCGCTGGAGGACCTTGCCCACGATTATTTCGAGCAGTCGGAACAGATACCGACGCGCGTCCGCCTCGCCGTTGCCGAGACCTTCGAACGGGATGCGTCGGGGAGCCGGACTGGCTGGCAGGCTGGCGGCGTGCTGGTCCAGTTTCTGCCGGAATCGGAAGAGCGGGCACGCCGGCGCGACCTGCACCCCGGCGAGGTGCCGGAGGGAGCGAGCATTCCCGACGGTGTCGACGAGGATGACGCCTGGGTTGAGGCGCGCACGCTTCTCGACACCCTCGAGGACCACGAACTGACCGACCCCGGCCTGCCGCTGGAGCGATTGCTCTTTCGGCTCTATCACGAGCGCGGCATCCGTGTCTTTTCGTCGCAGTCGGTCTCAGACCGCTGCAGCTGCTCGCGCGAGCGGGTGGAGGAAATGCTCATCCGCTTCGACCCCGCCGACCGCGCGGATATGATCGAGGACGGCGATATCGTCGTGACCTGCGAATTCTGCTCCACGCGCTATCATTTCGACCCGGCAACTTTCGGGACGAATGCCGGAAACAATTCTGGAAAAGATTAGATTACGCGAATTTAACTTGCGGCCATCGCCTTGACCTATAAGGGTTGCACTTGCGGGAACACGTGCAAGAAGGCAAGGGTGTGAAACCGATTGAGATCGACGAGTCCCGGGCTGTCCCGGTCTCCGCCGAACGGCGAAGCCGCCTGTGGCTGATCCCGCAGGTGGTGCTTCCGATCGTCATCATCGCGCTCGCCGCGTTCCTGGCGCGCTGGCTCGTTGCCAGCAAGCCGGAGGTTCCGCAGCGTCCCCCGCGTGAACAGGTCTATATCGTCAACTCCGTTCCCGTGGCCCGTGCCGACCATCGGCCGATGATCCACGTCTTCGGCTCCGTGGTCGCCGGACGCAGCGTTGATTTGCGCTCGCTCGTTGCCGGTGAAGTTGTTTCGGTGAGCGATGATCTGCGCGTTGGCGCCCGCGTTGCCAAGGGCGAGGAACTTCTCGCCATCGATCGCTTCAACTATGAGGGTGCCGTCACCGAGGCGCGCGCCAATCTTGCCGAGGCCGAAGCCGCACTGTCCCAGCGCGAGGCGCTCATCCGCGTCGAGGAGGCGGACCTCAAGCGCGGCGCCGAACAGCTCGAACTCGCCCGCCGCGATCTGGAACGCGCCCGGCAACTGGTTAAGACCGGCAACCTCAGCCCGCGCAGCGTCGACGAACGCCGGCTCATCCTCAGTCAGCGCGAGCAGGCGATTGAGCGTACCCGCAGCCGGATCGATGCGGAAAAGGCCTCCGCCGAGCAGCAGCGCGTCGCGCTCGAACGCCTGCGCTGGCGGCTGGAACAGGCGCGGCGCAACCTTAGCGACACCGTGCTGAAAGCCCCCTTCGACGGTGTGGTGACGGATGAGGCGGTCGAGCTCGGCAGGCTCCTCAACGCCAACGACGTCGCTGTAAGCCTCTACGACGTCGGCCGGATGGAGGTCCGTTTCGCGCTGTCCGACTTCAAGTATGGCCAGCTTCTTGACGAGGGCGACAGCCTCGTCGGTCGCAAGGCGACCGTCGTGTGGTACGTCGGCGACAAGCCGCTGCGCTACGAGGCGGTGGTCGACCGGGTCGGCGCTGAAATCCGGCCAGAGCGCGGCGGCATTGACGTCTTCGCCCGGCTCACCGCCAATCCGGACAAGGCGGAACTCCGTCCCGGTGCCTTCGTCGAGGTCGTTCTGCCCGGCAAGCTCTATCCCGACAGTGTGGCGCTGCCGGAAACCTCCGTCTACGGTAACGATCACGTCTTCGCCATCGTCGATGGCCGCCTTGAAAAACGCGCGGTCTCCGTCGAGGCCTACGACGAGGCTGGCGTTCTGGTGCGCGGCGATTTCAAGGATGGCGATCGTGTGCTGGCAACACGCATCGCCGAGGTGGGCGAGGGCCTGCGCGTGCGTGGTGAGGGCGAAAAGCCAGCCGGCGCCGCGGCAAAGGCCGGTGAGCGCGGTCCGCCGCCGGAGGCGGCCGCGCAATGAGGACGCTCCGCAATCCGGGCCACGGACTGGTTTCCCTTTTCGTTCGTCACCCCAATGCGGCGAACCTTCTCATGGTGCTGATGCTGCTGTTCGGCTTCTACGGCCTGCAGCAACTCAACGTTCAGTTCTTTCCGACCCTTGAGACCAAGCGCATCACCGTCACCATCCAGTGGCCGGGCGCGAGCGCGGAGGATGTTGAGGAAAATATCCTCGGCGCCGTGGAGCCGGAGGTCCGCTTCATCGACGGCGTCAAGGAGATGACCTCGTCGGCGCGCGAGGGTACCGGGTCTATCGTTCTGGAATTCGACCCCGCCGCGAACATGCAGAAGGCGCGGTCCGACGTGGAATCCGCCGTCAACCGCGTGACGACGTTGCCGGAGGATTCCGAAACCCCGCTGATCACCTCGCCGCGCTTCTTCGACCGGGTCGCGCGGCTGTCGATTTCGGGCCCGTTCTCGGAAGCCGCGATGCGCATCTTTGCCAAGCGCATCCGCGACGGCCTCCTCGATCGCGGCATCGACCAGGTGACCTTCAACGGGTTGCGCGACGAGGAAATCCACATCGAGATCCCCGAGCGCGAGCTGCGCCGTCTCGGCCTGACGGTCGGCGACGTCGCCACGCGTGTCGGCGGCAACACCCGCGATCTGCCGTCCGGCCAGATCGAGGGGCCGATTGAGAAGCAGCTCCGCGCCGTGACGTCCGGCGAGACGCCGGAGGCGATCCGCGGCATCGAGGTGAAGACCTTCCCAACCGGCGAGCGGGTCCGGCTGCGCGACATCGCAACCGTGGAGCGTGCCTACGACGATGATGACCAGCGCGGCTTCGCCTTCGGCGATCCGGCGATCGAGGTCACCGTCAACCGGTCGGTCTCGACCAATACGCTGGAAGCTGCGGAGATTTTCAAGAAGTACCTGGCCGACGTGCGCCCGGTTCTGCCCGCCACGCTCCGGATCTCGGTCTATGACGACCGCTCCGAAATGCTCTGGGATCGCATCAATCTCCTCGTCAAGAACGGCGCGCAGGGCCTCGTCCTCGTCGTCCTGATCCTCTTCGTCTTCCTCAACGCCCGGATCGCCTTCTGGGTCGCGGCGGGCATCCCGGTCGCCATGGCCGCGACGCTCGGGATCATGTACGCGAGCGGCCAGACCATCAACATGATGTCGCTGTTCTCGCTGATCATGACCCTCGGCATTATCGTCGACGATGCCATCGTCGTCGGCGAGCATACCGCGACGCGATCGGCGGCGGGCGATGAGCCAGTTGCGGCTGCCGAGGCCGGCGCCGGCCACATGATCACACCGGTGATGGCCGCCAGCCTGACCACTATGGCTGCCTTCGCGCCGATGTTCCTTGTTCGCGACACCATAGGCCAGATCATGGGGTCTCTGCCGCTTGTCGTCATCGCGGTGCTCATCGCCTCGCTCGTCGAGTGCTTCTTTGTGCTGCCGGGCCATCTCGCCCATGCGCTCGGGCAGGTGAGAAACGGCAATTGGTCCTTCTGGCGCCAGTTCTTCATCGCGCTCGTTCTTGGCGTCGGCGCGACACTGGTCCCCGAAGGCCTCTCAGCCGCCCCCGTGCCGGGCTTCACCGATCTCAGTGCCGCGCTCGCCGGCCTGTCGGCCGCCGCCGGTACGCTCGATCCGCTCGGCCTCTTCACCGGAACCTTCGCCGTCATAGGCGCCTTCTACGCCGACCTGATCTCCTGGCTGCTCTATCTGGCCTCGCTTGTCTTTGCCGGGATGTCCGCCTTCATGGGCGCCTTGCGAAACGCCCTGTCGCCGCCGTTCGTTGCCGTTACCGCGGCAATCACCGCCTTCGCTCTGGCCGGCGTCGCGGAGTTCTTCCTCAGCCGTGGTGAGGGCCGCTCGCACCGGTCGCGCGGTGAGGAACGCGGCTTCCGCCGCGGCTTCGATCGCCGCTTCATTGCCTTTCGCGATGGCCCGTTCCGCCGCCTCGTCACCCTGTCCTATCGCTGGCGCTACACCACCGTCGCCGTCGCCGTCGGGTTGATGCTGGTGATCGGCATCGGGCTCGTCGCTGGTGGCCGTGTCGGCTTCGTGTTCTTCTCCTCGCCTGAGGGTGAGAGCATCCGCGCTTCGGTCGAATTCAACGCCGGCATCCGCGAGGAGAAGGCGATCGCCGCCATGGGCCGGATAGAGGACGCGCTGCTGGCGGCGCAAAAGCGCCTTGTCGGCGACAGCGGCGAGACGCTCGTCGTCGCCTCGTTCATTACCCTTGGCAAGGCCGGACGGGCGCGCGGTGACAACGTCGCGGAAATCGACGTTCAGCTTTCGCCCTCGGAGGCGCGGACCATCCGTACGGGCGAAATCGTCAAGGCCTGGCGTAAGGAGCTGCCCGACATCGCCGGCACCAAGCGTGTTGCGCTCTACGTTCGCCGCGGCGGGCCCCCGGGTCGCGACATCGACATTCGCCTTGTCGGTGCCACGCCTGCCACGCTGAAGGAGGCCGCAGGGGAAGTGATGACGCTGCTCTCCGGCTATCCGGGCGTCTCCGGCGTCGCCGACGATCTGCCGTTCGGCAAGCCGGAACTGGTGATGGAGCTGACGCCGCGTGGCGGGGCTCTCGGATTTACCATCGAGGATGTCGGCCGGCAGATCCGCAACACCTTCGAGGGTGCGATCGCCCGCCGCATGGCGGTCGGTGACGACGAGATTCTGGTGCGGGTCTTCAAGACCAGTGACCGCGCCGGCGACGCCAAGCTGAGGACGCTGGAGCTGCGGGCGCCCTCCGGTGAGTTCGTGCCCCTGAGCGAGGTGGTTAAGCTGTCGGAACGGCAAGGCTTTTCCATCATCCCGCGCGAGAACGGCCGGCCCTTCGTCTCCATCACGTCGGACGTCGATCCCGACGTGACCTCCAATCAGGAAATCCTCTCCAGGCTCGATGCCGGTCCCTTGCGCGAGATCGCCGCTCGCTACGGCATCGACTATCGTTTCGCCGGCCGCGCGGAGGAGCGTAAGAAGTCCTTCGAGGACCTGCAGATCGGCATCGTCATCGCGCTCATGGTCATTTACATCATCCTCGCCTGGATCCTCGCCGACTACTGGAAGCCACTCGCCGTCATGCTGATCATTCCCTTTGGCCTCGTCGGCGCGGTGGTCGGGCACCTCCTGATGGGCTTCAAGCTGACCATCATGTCGCTCATCAGCCTGCTTGGTCTCGCCGGCATTCTCGTCAATGATTCCATCATCCTCGTCGGCCGCATCGACGAGCGCATCGATGACGGCGATCCCCTCGACGAAGCCGCAATCGGTGCCAGCCAGGACCGGTTGCGTGCCGTGCTCCTGACCTCGCTGACGACAATCGGCGGCCTTGCGCCGCTTTTGATGGAAAAGAGCCTCCAGGCGCAGTTCCTCCTGCCGATGGCCGTAACCATCGTTTTCGGCCTCGCCGCCGCGACGCTGCTGGTGCTCTTCCTGGTGCCGGCGTTGATTGGCATCGGAGGCGATATCGCAACCGGCCTGAAGGCGCTCTACCGTCGCCGCCACCCGGATGGCTATCCGGCTGAATAGCCGGCCCCGGCCTTTCGCCGGTCTTTTGGGGGCGGACCCTCTTCGCCGGCCGGTTGGACTTAGCCGGCGCGCCGGTCGAGGAAACCCGCGATCGCCGCTGCTGCTTCCCTGAGATTGCCGGTGCGGGTCGCCTCCGCCCGGCCGCGCGGGGCGAGGTCGTGGTCTCCGTCGCTGAGGTAGATGACGTTGACGGAAGCGGGAAGGTTGAGCGCATTGACCTCCGACCGGTTGCCGAAGGGGTCGCGTTCGCCCTGAAGGATGAGTACCGGGACACGGGCGCCGGTCAGCGGGTCGAGACGCATCGCCTCCGGCTTGCCGGGCGCGTGGAACGGATAGCCGAGGCAGGCGACGCCAACGACACGGGGGGCAAGCGCCTCCTCGCCGCCAACCATGGCGGCGATGCGTCCGCCCATCGACTTGCCGCCGATAAGAACCCGTCCTTCGCTCACTGGGAGGATTTCGGCGAGGACGTCGAGAAAGACCGGGATGAGTTTCTCCGCGCGCGGCGGCGGGCGCTTCTTTCCGCCGTTGCGGCGCTCCGCCATATAGGGGAATTCGAACCGCGCCGAGGCGATCCCGTCTGCGGCAAGCATCTCCGCGACCGTCGTCATGAACGGCGAGTCCATCGCCGCGCCGGCGCCATGGGCGAAGACGAAAGTGCCGCGCGCGGCGGTATCGGGGCGGGTCCACAGAATGTCGGTCATGCTCGGTCCATCGTTTGGGCGGATGGGGTGCCGCCGCGGATGCTGCTTTCTATCAGAGCGGCCTTATATAGTCGAAAGGCCATCGGGCTGGAACGGTCGCGAAGGGGGAGAGAAGAAACAATGCCGGACTGGATGCCGAACGGACTGGCGATCGGCGAGGGCGGGGTGAGGATCGCTGTCTTTCTCGCCGTCCTTGCCGCGATGGCGCTTTGGGAGGCATCGAGCCCGCGTCGGCCGCTCCGCGCTGGCCGCTCGCGCCGCTGGGTGACCAATCTCGCTATCGTTGTCATCGATAGCCTCGCCGTGCGCCTCCTCGTGCCGCTCGCCGCCGTCGGCACAGCCGCGCTCGCGGCCGAAAGAGGCTTCGGCCTCTTCACCTGGATCGGCGCTCCCGGCTGGGTCGCGGTCGTCGCAACGCTTCTCGTTCTGGATCTGGCGATCTGGTTCCAGCACTGGGTTACCCACAAGGTGCCGATCCTGTGGCGGCTTCATCGCATGCATCACGCCGACATCGACATCGATGTGACGACGGCGTTGCGCTTCCACCCCGGCGAGATCGTCCTGTCCATGCTGTGGAAGATGCTGGTCGTCGCCGTGTTCGGCGCGCCGGTTGGCGCCGTCATCGCGTTTGAGGTAATCCTCAACGCCATGGCGATGTTCAACCACGGCAATGTCGCCCTGACCGGTCGTCGCGACGCCTTCTTACGCCTGCTCGTCGTCACGCCCGACATGCACCGTGTCCACCATTCCGTCATTCGCCGCGAGACGGATTCCAACTATGGCTTCAACCTGTCGATCTGGGACAGGCTCTTTCGCACCTATCGCGCCGCGCCGGAAAAAGGTCATCTCGGCATGACCATCGGGCTCCCGGGCTACCAATCGGACGATCCGACCCGGATCGGCTGGAGCCTCGCCCTGCCGTTCCGGCCGCTGGAGTCCGGTGACGCGGGGGATGGAGAACCACTCAGAAGAAGCTGATCGGGAAGTAGCGCAGGTACAGCTCCTCGTAGCGCCCGGAATCGTGGATCCGCCTGAGCGCGTAGTTGATCGCGGTCCTGAGCGTCTCGTTGCGCGGGGCGAGCGCCACCGCCATGCCCTGGCCGAAGAAAGTGGAATCGAGAAAGGCCCCGCCGGCGAAGGTGCAGCAGCCATCCGCCTGTGTGCTCTCCAGCCAGAAGCCAAGCGTCATGCCGTCGCCGAAATAGGCGTCGACCTTGCCGGCCTTCAATGCCGCGAGCGCCTCCTGTCGCGTCTGATAGGCGGCAATCCGCGCATCGGAGAAAAAGGCGTGCAGGAAGGCTTCATGGGCGCTGTTGGCCACGACCGCCACCCATTTGCCGGCCAGCCCGCCGCGGTCCGGGTCCGGCATCGCGGTCTTTAGCGCCGCAAAGCGTCCCGGGAACCTGAGGTAGATGTCGGAAAAGGAAAACCGTTTGCGGTTTTCCGCCGATATGCCGATGCCGGCGACGATGGCATCGCCCCGGTTTTCCTCAAGTGAGCGGCCGAGATCCGCGAAGGGGCGAAGCTGGATGGTGCACTCCGCCGAGAGCGTCTCGCAGATCTCGCGCGCCAGATCGACGTTGAACCCGGAAAGCCGACCGTCGGGAGCGATGAAATTGAAGGGGGGGAAATCGGGGCTGGTTAGGAACCGGATCGCCACGATCCGCCGCGACGGTTTTTCCACCGTTGCTTGCGGGTCCCAGAAGTTCGGCACGCGTGGCATTGCCGTCGTCGCGGCTTCACCCGCCTTTCCCGTCGCCGTTTCGGCCTGGGCCATGCCTGTGGCCGTGCTCGTGTCCTGCGCCTGCGCCTGCGCAAGCGGCGATATGCCTGCACTTATAAGAATAGACGTGAGGAATACTGCAAGGTATCGCATGATAAAAGCACGCAAAAGAGGAATATTCAGAAATCGAACGCCTTGTGATAGGCTTCCTTCCGGGCTGACAGCATGGCGCCAGCGCAAGTGTAGGTGAGCGCTGCCGCCGGGAAAAGGGGCGAGTGCGATTAGTATCTCCGACGACCCGGGAGTAAGGGGGCGGGGCCTGCGGCATGCCCGGCCATTTCCGACACGAATGCCGCCGCCGCGCGCTCCGCGGGCCAGCGGGTTGGCCGATTCCCTCGCTGAAAAGGCGCTTGCCGTCGAACCGATTGTCGGCCTCGGAATGGCCGACGATCCCGGGATGTCCCTTGGCGTCAGGGCCGATATCAGGAAGGTCCCGGCCGGCAATGTTCTCGCCTCCCGCATCGTCGATCCACCGCTTCCCGACGAGCTTGCCTTTCTGCGCGGGATCGTTTCCGACCGAGTTCTGCGCGAGGCGGTGCAAGGGGCTGAGGAAGAGGGCATCCCGGCGGCGCTTTATCTTCTTCGCGCCGGCCATCTCCATGCCGCCACCTACTACCGCGCCTTCGCCGAAAGCTGCGCGCTCCCTTTTGTCGAAGGTCCCGCACTTCCCGTCCATGATGGGACCGCGATCGCGCTTGCCTTCGGCGGACGCGACAGGCCCGCCCACCTGCGGATCGACGCCAAACCCCTTGGTGCGCGTATTGCGATCGCGCCGGCGCTCGACCGGATTGCGGCATCGGCACGCTTCGCCGCCGCGTACCCCACTCTTTCCCACCACGTCATCGTCACAACACCGGCGACAATGGAACGGACCGTCGACGCGGCCCGTCACCGCGCGCGCATCCTGTTGCCGGAGCGTCCGGAGCATCTTCTGCATCATTGTGGCGTTGCGCCGGCGACGGTCGAGATCCTCCTGCATGAGGCGCGGGCCGCGGGGCTCGACCCGCTCGTCCTGGCCGTCCGGCGCGGCCTTGTTGACGAGGATCGGCTTGTCGTGCGCATTGCCAGGCTCTACCGGCGCGCACCCCTCGCGGCGGATGATGAGACGGTCGTGCTGGCGTCGCCCCGGCGGGGGAAGGCCTCGGTGCCTGTTCGCAGGCCTGCCGGGAATGCCGAGGCGGTCATGCCGACGCTTGCCGGGCTCCGACGGCTCGCCGCGCTGGAAAGCCCGCACGGCACGCCGCCCTCGCCGGTCGTTGCGTCCTTTTCGGTGCTCCGCGAGAGATGGCGGCGGGCGAACGCGGCTCGTGCTCTCGTCGAGGCCATCCATCGGCTGCGGATCGGCGCGCCGGTGATGTCGGCGTCCGGCCTCTTCCGCAGGCCGGTTATGGCGGGGATCGCGGCAAGTGCGATCCTTCTTGTGCTTGTCATCGCAGGAGCGGCCGGCCTTCCGCTCTTTGCCGCGGCAAGCGCCTTCGCGGCTCTTGTGCTCCTCGTCCTTGCAGCCATCCGCGTCGCAGTCATCGCGAGCCTCGATCGCATCGCAGAGCGCCCGCCGCCGCGCCTCCATGACCACGACCTGCCGTCCTATGGCGTGCTTGTTCCCCTCCACCGCGAGGCCGAAAGCCTTTCCGGTCTTCTCACCGCGCTTTCCCGGCTCGACTACCCGCGCGAGAAGCTCGACATCAAGCTGATCCTGGAAGCGGACGATCGGGAAACGCGCGATGCGCTTGCCGCCTTCGTGCTTCGTCCGCCGTTCGACGTCATCCTCGTGCCCGCGGCCATGCCGCGCACGAAGCCCAAGGCGCTCGCCTTCGCATTGCCCGAGACCGAGGGTGACCTCGTTACGATCTTCGATGCGGAGGACCGGCCGGAGCCGGACCAGCTTCGCCGCGTTGCCGAACGCTTCGCCGCCGCCCCGCCCGATCTCGGCTGCATCCAGGCCCGCCTCGCCGTCGATCATCCGGACGAAACCTGGTTCACCCGCAATTTCGCGCTGGAGTACGCGACGCTCTTCGATGCGCTGCTGCCGTGGATGGCGCATCATGGCATCGTCTTTCCCCTCGGTGGGACGTCCAATCATATCCGCCGTGGGGCCCTTGACGCGTCGGGTGACTGGGATCCCTTCAACGTGACGGAGGATGCCGATCTCGGCATCCGGCTCGCCCGGCACGGCTGGCGGCTGGAGACGATCGATGCGACGACCTGGGAGGAGGCGCCGGTCGACCTTGCCACCTGGTTTCCCCAGCGCACTCGCTGGCACAAGGGCTGGCTGCAGACGTGGATCGTTCACATGCGCCGCCCGCTCATCCTCTGGCGGGATCTTGGGGCAAAGGGCTTTCTCGCCTTTCAGTTCATGATCGGAGCCGGAATCCTGGTGCTCGCCATGCATCTGGTCTTCGCGCTGTCTGTGCTGGCGCATGCCGTCGCCTTCGCCGCCGGCGTGCCGCTCGATCTGCCGTCAGCCTTCGCCGGCGGGTTCTTCTTTGCCGTCTTCGTGATCGGCTACGGGGCGGCGCTGCTCCTGGCCTGTGCGTCTGCGCGCAAACGCGGGCTTCGCGTCTCGCCGGGCCTGCTGCTGGGGCTGCCCGCTTACTGGCTGCTCCTGGGCGCGGCGCTTATCGCCGCCCTCTGCGACCTCATCCGCCGGCCGGGCCACTGGGCGAAAACCATTCACGGTCTTGCCGCGGCAAGACCCGCCGCCTCGCGGGGATCATGATGCCGATGGTTCCGGCGCTGATGGAAAGGGAAATGGAGCGGGCGATCGGGATCGAACCGACGACATTCAGCTTGGGAAGCTGACGTTCTACCACTGAACTACGCCCGCGCGGGCCCTATTCAAGGCCTAACGCTTCGTCTGTCAAGAGCCTGCCGCAATAACCCTTGACACCATGAGTTCGAGAAACGACTTGATGACGGCCAGAACAGGGACGGCGGCGGGGCGAAGCCGGCCCTTTCACGGGGTCAATTCGGGGAATTCGGGGCTCGCACATGCGCGAAAAACTGCGGCAGATCATTACGTCCAGACGCTGGGAAGCAGCGATCATTACGCTGATCGTCATCAACGCCATCACGCTCGGCATGGAGACGAGCGCCTCGGTCAACGCCATTGCCGGGTCGCTTCTCTACACGGTCGACAAAGTGATTCTCGGCCTCTTCGTTATCGAGATTCTTCTCAGGATCTACGTCCACCGCGAACGCTTCTTCATCGATCCGTGGTCGATCTTCGATTTCACCATTGTCGCCATCGCCTTGATGCCGAACACCGGCGCGCTCTCCGTCATGCGCGCACTGCGCATCCTGCGGGTGTTGCGCCTCATCTCCATCATTCCGTCGCTGCGGCGCGTCATCGGCGGCCTCGTCGCCGCGCTTCCGGGCATGGGCTCCATCGTTCTGTTGATGACGCTGATTTTCTACGTCTTCTCCGTCATGGCGACGAAGCTCTACGGCGCCACGTTCCCGCAGTGGTTCGGCACGATCGCAGCCTCCGCCTACACACTCTTCCAGATCATGACGCTGGAGAGCTGGTCGATGGGGATCGTCAGGCCTGTGATGGAAGTGCATCCGAACGCCTGGATGTTCTTCATGCCGTTCATCCTGTCAACCGCCTTCACCGTCCTCAACCTCTTCATCGGTATCATCGTCTCGGCGATGCAGCAGGAACACGAGGTCGAAGCCGCCGCCGACCGCGAGGCGATCCACACCGATACCGCGCTGATGCTCGACGAAATCCGCGGCCTGAGGGCCGAGGTGATGGCCCTTTCGCAGCGCCTCGACAGGGGCGAGGGGGATAACGGCGGCTGAGGCGGCATGTCGCTGTCCTGGCCGAAAGTTTTTAGGTCAGCATCATTGACTTAAAGATTGCGCTGTGGTCTAAGTCTCGGACACAAAGTTGCGTGGTTACGAAAATCTACGCACAAAAATGATTTCGCCGGTCAATCGAGCGCGAATGAGACACCCGGGTATTTTGCCCGGGTTTTTCCACATCCACCCGATGCCGGCAGTCCACAAGGAAGAGTCCGATGTCGCGATGGAACGAGATTTACGCGACCCGTACGGGTCGCATGGCAGCCTCCGAGATCCGCGAGCTTCTGAAGGTACTTGATCGTCCCGATATCGTGTCTCTTGCCGGCGGCATTCCCGACCCCGCGCTCTTTCCCATGGAGCTCTTCAACGAGGCTTACGCCGACGTTCTGTCCGGCGATGAGGCGCAGTCCTCGCTGCAGTATTCCGTCAGCGAGGGCTACCGGCCCTTGCGCGAGTGGATCGTCGGGCGGATGAAGGCGCAAGGTGTCGACTGCGATATCGACAACGTATTCATCACGTCCGGTTCGCAGCAGGCGCTCGATTATCTCGGCAAGCTGTTCCTGTCGCCGCGCGACACCGCGCTCGTTACCTGGCCGACCTACATGGGCGCACTGCAGGCGTTCAACGCCTATGAACCGACCTACGATCAGCTCTCCCTCGGCGGCAACCGCTCGCCGGAGAGCTTCGTCAAGGCCGCCCGCGATGCCGGCGGCGCGGTGAAATTCGCCTATACCTGCTCCGATTTCGCCAATCCGACGGGCGAGACGCTGACGATTGCCGATCGCGAGCGCCTCCTCGATCTGGCCGAGAGCCTCGATATCGCGGTGATCGAGGATGCCGCCTATCAGGCGCTGCGCTTCGATGGCGAGGATGTGCCCTCGGTGCTGGCGCTCGATGTCGCCCGTACCGGCGAAATCGACGCCACCCGGACGATCTTCTGCGGCAGCTTTTCCAAGACGCTGTCGCCGGGTCTGCGCGTCGGCTGGGTCTGCGCCAACAAGGAAGTTATCCGCCGGCTGGTTCTGGCCAAGCAGGCTGCCGATCTCCATTCGCCGACCATCAACCAGATGGCGATCGCGCGGGTCGCCGCCACGGGCTTCGACGAGCAGGTGGCAAAGATCCGCAAGGTCTATGGCGCCCGCCGCGATGCGATGTTGCGGGCCCTGGAGAGATATATGCCCGACGGTGTGAGCTGGACGAAGCCGGAGGGCGGCATGTTCGTCTGGGTGACGATGCCGGCCGGCATCGACGGGGCGGACCTGCTCGCCCGTTCCCTGGAGACGGCCAAGGTTGCCTTCGTGCCCGGCAAGGCGTTCTACGCCGACGGTTCTGGCGCCAACCACATCCGGCTCAACTACTCGTGCGCCAACGAGGCGATGATAGACGATGCGGTCCGCCGGCTGGCGGGTGTCGTGGAGGCGGACCTGGCGGAGCGGCTGGAATCCGTCGCCTGACGGGGGCGTCCGAGCCGTCACCGGAGCGAGATAGAAAACCATTGGCGCCCGGCTTCCCGCCGGGCGCCTTTTCTATTTCGGCGACCGGAAATGCTTCGACAACTTCAGGCCCTGAGCCTGGTAGTGTGAGCCGATGTGGCTGCCGTAGAGCGTGCGCGGGACCGAGAGCATGCGCTCATAGACGAGCCGGCCGACCACCTGCCCGTGATCGAGGATGAATGGCACGTCGTGGCTGCGCACTTCCAGGACGGCGCGCGAGCCCGTGCCGCCCGTCTCGTTGCAGCCGAAACCGGGGTCGAAGAAGCCGGCATAGTGGACGCGGAATTCGCCGACGAGCGGGTCGAACGGCACCATCTCGGCCGCCGTCTGCGGGGGCACCGTCACCGCTTCGCGGCTGACGAGGATGTAAAATTCGCCCGGATCGAGAACGAGGCTGGTGCCGCCACGCAGGTAGACCGGTTCCCAGAAATCGAAGACGTCGTAGGCGTTCTTGCGGTCGACGTCGATGACGGCGGCATGGCGCTTGCCGCGATAGCCGACCGGCTCTCCCTCGGCGGCGGAAAGGTCGATGGACAGATGGACGCCGCCGGCAAAGCGCGGATGGGGGTCGTCGATGACTGGCGCGGTCTTGTGGAGCGTGCCGAGGTCCTCGTCGGAAAGGAGTGCGTGGCCCATGCGGAAGCGGAGCTGCGAGAGCCGCGATCCGGTGCGCACGAGGACGGGGAAAGTGCGCGGGCTGATCTCCGCGTACAGGGGGCCTGTGTAGCCCGTCGGCACCGTGTCGAATTCGACGCCGCGGTCGGTGATGACGCGGGTGAAGACGTCGAGCCGGCCGGTCGAACTCTTGGGGTTGGCCGTTGCTGCGATGTCGGCGGGCAGGGCAAGGTACTCCTGCAGCGGCACGATGTAGACGCATCCGGTCTCCAGAACCGCGCCGTCGCCGAGCGGAACCGTGTGCAGCTTCAGCCGGTCGAGTTTGTCTGCGACCGTCGCGTCGGGGCCCGGAAGAAAGCTTGCCCTGACCCGATAGGCTTCCGCACCGAGACGGAGGTCGACGCTTGCCGGCTGCACCTGCTCGGCATCGAACGGCCGATGGGCGCCGAGCGCGCCGGCGTTGTGCAGGGCGGTGATTTCCTCTGCCGGCAAAATACCGTTGGCTTTTGTGGCGGCTGCGGGCTTGTCCATCTTTGGCGTTGCTTTCGGTGAGCTGTCTGTCGCGTCTCGTCTATCGCATCGCGGCGTTGACGCCAAGGGATCGAGGGGGTAGAGGAAACGCTTCCGTGGTCATTTGAGCCGGCCGGCTTGCCGCCACGTTAAAGAATGCAGCTAAAAGGCCGAGCGGTGGGAGCCCGGTCACGCATGACGTCGGCCGGGTTTTTTCGTGCCCGAAAGGGCTGGCCGTCCGGCGACGAAACGTTGAGGGTCGGGCCGTTCCCCGCGGCCGGAAGGATGAGAGATGACAACCGATAACAGCCATTGGCGCCCTGCTACCAGACTTGTGCATGCGGGCAGCCTGCGCTCGCAATTCGCCGAAACCTCCGAAGCGCTCTTCATGACGCAGGGCTATGTCTATGAGACGGCCGAGGAGGCAGAGGCGCGCTTCAAGGGCGATCTGCCCGGCTTCGTCTACTCCCGCTACAGCAACCCGACGGTGGCGATGTTCGAGGAGCGCATGTGCGCGCTGGAAGGCGCCGAGGCGGCCCGCGCGACGGCGAGCGGCATGGCGGCGGTGGAAGTGGCGCTGATGTGTCAGCTTCAATCCGGTGACCATGTTGTTGCCGCCCGCGCTCTCTTCGGCTCGTGCCTCTTCATCCTGGAAAAGCTTCTGCCGCGCTATGGCGTTGCCGTGACCCTCGTCGACGGCACTGACATCGACCAGTGGCAGGCCGCCATGCGGCCGGAGACGAAGGTCTGCTTCCTGGAAAGCCCGACCAATCCGACGCTGGAGGTGATCGACATCGCCGCCGTCGCCGAGATTGCGCATGCAGGCGGAGCGACGCTCGTGGTCGACAACGTCTTCGCCACGCCGCTCTGGCAGTCGCCGCTCGCCCTTGGTGCCGATGTCGTCATCTATTCTGCGACCAAGCACATCGACGGCCAGGGCCGCTGCCTTGGCGGCGTGGTGCTGTCCAGCGCGGATTGGATCAAGGAAAACCTCCACGACTATCACCGCCACACCGGCCCGTGCATGAGCCCGTTCAACGCCTGGGTGCTGCTGAAAGGCCTGGAGACCCTCGCCGTCCGGGTTGAGCGCCAGACGGCGAATGCGGCACGGCTCGCCGATGTCCTCAGCCAGGAGCCGGCGCTCGCCCGCGTCATCTATCCCGGCCGCGAAGACCATCCGCAGGCCGCCGTCGCGCGTCGCCAGATGCGGGCCGGGTCGAGCCTTATTGCGCTCGACATGAAGGGCGGCAAGGCGGCGGCCTTCAAGCTCTGCAACGGCCTCGGCGTGACCAAGATTTCCAATAACCTCGGCGATGCCAAGAGCCTCATCACCCATCCCGCGACGACGACGCACCAGAGCCTCTCGCAAGAGGCGCGGGCAACGCTCGGCATCACCGATGGCCTCCTGCGCCTGTCGGTCGGTCTGGAGGACATCGACGACCTGATCGAGGATTTCGCGACGGCGCTGAAGGGCCTTTGACGCGCCGGCGTCGGGGCGGCCTCAGTCCTGAAACGTCCTCACCGCGATGATGACGCGGGCAACGGCGGAGACGAAACACACGGCCGCGAAGGCGAGGGCGAGGGCGGCAAACGCCTCCGGCCATAGGCAGAAGACGACGAAGACGGCGATCGTCTCGGTGCCTTCCGCCAATCCGCCGATGTAGTAAAGCGACTTCATGCCCTGGGCGGTGGTTTCGAGGCCGCGTTTCGCCGCCATCGTCGAAAAGGCGAGGAAAGCCGCGCCGTTGGCGTAGAAGCTGGTGAGGAGAACGGCGGCGGCGAGCGCGTTCGCCGCCGGATTGGAAAGCGCAAAGGCGAGCGGGATCATACCGTAGAAGGCGAAGTCGAGGACGATATCGAGATAGCCGCCCCGGTCGGTCTTCGCCGTCGCGCGGGCGACCGCGCCGTCGAGCCCGTCAAAGAGCCGGTTGAGCGCGATGAGGATGAGCGCAACGTCGAAAACGCCGAGCGCGATCGCGACAGCGGCGGCAACACCGATCGCGAATCCTGCGATCGTGATCACATCCGCGCCGATGCCGGTTCGCGCCAGCCTGCGCCCGGCGGCATTGAGCGGCGGATCGATCAGGCGTCTCATCGTGCCGTCGAACACGGGCATCTCCTTTGCCGGGACCGGTTCGCATCGGATACTCGGTACGAAGCGATTTGCATCGCAGCGCACTTTCCGTCATAGCCTCGCTGAACCGGTTTGTCTCTTGTGGTCGGCGGGAGTGTCGCTAGGCTATGGAGAAATCGCCGGATGGCCTTGGAAAACGGGAACGGGAGGGCAAGATGTACGAAGCCGTGACGCGGGGAATCCGCGTGACCGTGCGTCCCCTTTATCTTGAAGACGAGTCCGAACCGGACGAGGACCGCTACTTCTGGGCCTATACGGTGGAAGTCGCCAACCTCGGCGCTGAGACGGTGCAACTGCGCACGCGTTTCTGGCACATCACCGACTCGCTCGGCCGCGTCCAGGAGGTTCGCGGTCCCGGCGTCGTCGGCGAGGAGCCGGTCCTGGAACCCGGCGAAAGCTTCGAATACACAAGCGGCTGTCCACTGGCGACGCCCGGCGGCATCATGGTCGGCCGCTACACCATGGAGACCGATGGCGGGGAGAATTTCGATGTCGATATTCCCGCGTTTTCGCTTGATGTGCCCGATACCCCAAGGGTGCTGAATTGATGACCGGTCGATAGCCCGAGACGCGCCCGGTGCTCGATTACCGTCCCATTCTGATGGTCATCGGCGTCCTTCTGTCGACGCTCGGCTGCGCCATGATGGTTCCGGCCGTGATCGATCTTGCGGCTTCCAATGATGACTGGCGGGTGTTCACCGCCTCGGCGATCATCACCCTGATGGTGGGTGCCAGCCTGTGGTTGTCGACGCGAGGATCGCATGGCCGCATCAACCTGCGTCAGGCGATCCTGATGACGGTGATCGCCTGGGTCGGGATGGCCGCCTTCGGCGCCTTGCCGATCTACTGGTCGGGCATCGTTCCGACCTATACCGACGCCTATTTCGAGGCGATTTCCGGTCTGACGACGACCGGTGCCACCGTTATCGTCGGGCTCGACGGCGCGCCGCCGGGCATCCTGTTCTGGCGTGGGCTCTTACAATGGCTCGGCGGTCTCGGTATCATCGTCATGGCCGTTGCCGTCCTGCCGATGCTCCATGTCGGCGGCATGCAGCTGTTCAAGGTCGAGGCTTTCGATACCGCCGACAAGATCCTGCCGCGCGCTACCCAGATCTCCGGCATGCTGACGCTGATCTTCGTTGGCATCACCGGCGTGTGCGCGGTCGCCTACAGCGTTGCCGGCATGACACTCTTCGATGCCGCGATCCACGCCATGACCACCGTCGCCACCGGCGGGTTCTCCTCCCACGACGCGTCGATGGGCCATTTCGACAGTGCCGCCATCGACTGGATCGCTGTCGTCTTCATGTGCCTCGGCAGCCTGCCGTTCCTCCTCTACATCAAGATGCTACGCGGCCGGCCCGGCTCGCTCTTCACCGACACCCAGGTGCAGACCTTCTTCGGCTTCATCGTGGTCTTCACCGTCGCCCTGTGGGTGTTCGAACACGCCGTTGGCGTCAACGAAGGCATCAACGGCCTGAGGTATGCCGCCTTCAACGTCGTCTCCATCATGACAGGGACGGGCTATGCCAACGACGATTACAACGCCTGGGGCACGTTCTCGGCCTCCGCGTTCTTCGTGCTGATGTTCATCGGCGGCTGTTCCAGTTCGACCTCCTGCGGCATCAAAATCTTCCGCTTCCAGGTCATGTTCGCCGTCATTCACCAGCACGTCCGCCGCATGGTCTATCCGAACGGCATCTTCGTCACCCGCTTCAACGGCGCGCCGCTGCCCGATTCCGCCGCCGCAGCCGTCTTGAGCTTTGTTTTCCTCTACATGCTCACCTTCGCCGTTCTGGCGATCGCCCTCAGCCTTACCGGGCTTGATGACCTGACGGCGCTGTCGGGTGCCGCGACGGCGATTTCCAACGTCGGCCCGGGTCTCGGTGAGATCATCGGTCCGGCCGGGAATTTCAAGCCGCTCAACGACGTGGCGAAATGGATCCTGGCCTTCGGCATGCTCGTCGGCCGGCTGGAACTCTTCACCGTCCTGGTGCTGTTCGTGCCGAAGTTCTGGCGGATGTGAGGACGGTGTCGTTTTCCCGTTTGCGGGGCTTTACCGCGCCTGCAGTCCCGACCCTGAGCGTGCGCGGCGCCCGGGAGCGGCCGGCCGGTTGGTCCTGCGAGCCTTTCAGGCTCGGTGCGTGCCTGACGGGATCCGCTCCGTCGCCATGCCGGGCGCAGACCCGGCATGCAATGGGAGTGGTGGTGAGGAACGGCGCTGTGGTTCTGGCCTCGGCGCGTGATCCGCGATGGGCAACCGGTCCGAGCGGGACAATGGTTTCCGAGCCGAACTCCGGGGAGAGGCGGAGTGTGAGGGGCGTTTCCGCATCCCATCCACAGGCCACGATCGTGGCCCGGCCGGTCAGGGCGCGCTCGCTCAGGCCAGCGAGTGCTCGGCCGCGAGCGAAAAGAAATCCGGGGTAAACCGTGAAACCTCTTCAGAGCCTGCGGTAGCGGGCGCGGGCGCCGGCCTCGATCGCGGCGACCGTCAGCTTGTCGAGGTTGAGCCGGTCACGCAGGATCTGAAGAAAGCGCAGTTCCTCCTGCTCAACGTGGAGATCGGCTGCGGCAACCTCCACGGCGAGCGCGTAGGCCGTATCGTAGAGCTTTTCCGGCAACACCTCGGCGATCCTGGAGAAGACGGCTTCCAGCCCGTCCTCCTCCTGGAGGAGATCGCCGCAGTCTTCCGCCGCGTTGATGAGGTTCTCACGGTTGTAGTCGCGGAACACGGGAAGGGTCTGCACGATCTCGCCGATCCGCAGCAGTTCGGAATCCGTCATCGACCGGTCGGCGGCCGCGATGGTCACCATGACGTAGATGAGGGCGTCGTGATGGGTGATCGGCTTGCTCATGGGGGTTGTTCCTGTGACCCGTTCTTCTCGTGGAAGGCTGAACCTATGTACTCGCTCGCCCTGCCGCAAGAGGGCGGAGGCGACGCCGGACATTGACGCCGTCCCGGTCCGTGACTAGACGAGGGGGCAGACGCGCCGGCGGCCCCGATATCGGCCGCCGTGGAAACCCGCCGGCGCGACGGCGATGGAAGCCGATGCATCACCCGATCATCACCCCCGGCGGCCGGAACCTGGGAACCTGAAGAATGACTGAGGCCCGCTCCGTTGCGCTCGATCTCAACGCGGATGTCGTCGAAGCCGCCCGCCGCTCCAAGGCATGGCCCTTCGAGGAAGCGAAAAAGATTGTCGCGCGCGTCGAGAAACACGGGCTCTCGGGCGATGCCGTGTTGTTTGAGACCGGCTACGGTCCTTCCGGCCTGCCGCACATCGGCACCTTCGGCGAGGTGGCGCGCACGACGATGGTTCGCCACGCGTTCCGTATCCTCACCGAGGACAAGGTGCCGACGCGTCTCCTGTGCTTCTCCGACGACATGGACGGGATGCGCAAGATTCCCGAAAACGTGCCGGATCCGAAGGCATTGGAGCCTTATCTGCAGATGCCGTTGACCAAGGTGCCCAATCCCTTCGGTGGCGACTATCCGAGTTTTGGCGCTCACAACAACGACATGCTGAGGCGCTTTCTCGATACCTTCGGCTTCGACTATGAATTTGCCAGCGCCACCGACTATTACACCTCCGGCCGCTTCGATCCGATCCTGCTGCGTGCGGTGGAGACCTATGACGAGATCATGAAGGTCATGCTGCCGACGCTCGGCGAGGAGCGACAGGCGACCTACAGCCCGTTCCTGCCGATCTCGCCGACGACCGGCCGTATCCTCTACGTGCCCATGAAAGCGGTCGATGCCAAGGCCGGCACGATCGTCTTCGACGACGAGGACGGTACCGAGACCGAGCTTCCCGTCACCGGCGGCAAGGTCAAGATGCAGTGGAAGCCCGACTTCGGCATGCGCTGGGCGGCTCTTGGCGTCGACTTCGAGATGTTCGGCAAGGACCACCAGACCAATGCCGTCGTCTATGACCGGATTTGCCGGATCCTCGGCGGCCGTGCGCCGGAGCACTTCGTCTACGAATTGTTCCTCGACGATCAGGGCCAGAAGATCTCCAAGTCGAAGGGCAACGGCCTGACCATCGACGAGTGGCTGACCTACGCCTCGCCGGAAAGCCTGTCACTGTTCATGTTCAACAAGCCGCGGGCGGCCAAGCGCCTGTATTTCGACGTCATTCCGAGGAACGTCGACGACTATTACACCTTCCTCGACAAATACGGCGAGCAGGACATCGACAAGCGGCTGCAGAACCCGGCCTGGCATATTCATTCCGGCAAGCCGCCGGCGCTGCACCTGCCGGTGTCTTTCTCCATGCTGCTGAACCTCGTCAGTGCCTCCAACTCGTCGGATGCCGCCGTCTTGTGGGGCTTCATCTCGCGCTATGCGCCCGATGCGACGCCCCAGACCGCGCCGGAACTCGACCGGCTCGTCGGCTATGCGATCCGCTACTTCCGCGACTTCGTTGCCCCGCACAAAACCTTCCGCGCGCCGAGCGCGACCGAGCGCGAGGCCCTTGCCGATCTCGATGTCCGGCTCGCCGCGCTCGATGCGGATGCTGACGGCGAGACGATCCAGAACGAGGTCTACGCGATTGGCAAGGAACATGCCTTCGAGAATCTGCGCGACTGGTTCCAAGCGCTCTATCAGGTGCTCCTCGGCCAGGACCAGGGTCCGCGCTTCGGCAATTTCGTCGCCCTTTATGGCATTGCCGAGACCCGTGCGCTGATCGAGAAGGCGCTCGCCGGCACCCTCGCCCCCTGAACGGGGCCAACCGGCGCGAATGAAGAGCGGCCCCAATGAGGAAAGGCCGCGTCGGGGCATTCCCGCGCGGCCTTTCGTTTGTTCCCGCCCCGTGCCGGTATTTTGGGGTGGGGGCTTGCGTCCCGGCAAACCAGCGCGGCGTTCTCTCTCAGCTGGCGCGCAGATGGCACAGGAACTGTTCCATCTCCGTTTTCATGGTCTGGGCCTGTTTCGCCAGATCTCCGCTCAGCTTGACAAGATTGCCTGCTTCGGCGCCGGTTGCCTCAGCCGTCGTCGACAACATCTCCACGCCGCCGGAAACGTCCCTGGTGCCGGTGGCCGCCTGTTCGATGCTGTGTGCGATTTCACTGGTCGCCGCGTCCTGCTCCTCCATCGCCGCGGAAATCGACGTGACGATCTCGCTGATCTCCTGGATGGTCGTCTCGATGCCCTGGATGACGTTGGCGGCGGTATCGGTGGTGGTCTGCATGTCACCGATCTGGTTGCCGATCTCCTCGGTTGCCTTGGCGGTCTGGTTGGCGAGTGATTTCACTTCCGCGGCGACAACCGCGAAGCCCCGGCCGGCCTCACCGGCCCGGGCCGCCTCGATGGTCGCGTTCAGCGCAAGGAGATTGGTCTGGTCGGCGATGTTGGTGATCAGTTCGACGACCTCGCCGATCCGCTTTGCCGCTGTTACCAGATCCGCCACCGTCTTGCGGGTGGTTTCCGCCTGATGGACGGCATTATTGGCGAATTGCGAGGACCGCCCGGCCTGGTGGGTAATCTCGCCGATCGAGGCGGACAGTTCTTCCGCCGTTGCCGCGACGACGCCGACGTTGGCCGATGCCTCGTCGGCGGACCCGGCGACCTGCGACGACTGGTCGCTGGTTGTTTTCGCCGCCTCCGACATCGTTTGCGCTGATTCCAGCATGCCGGACGCGGACTGTTCTACCCGTTCGATGATATGGCCGATCGTCTGTTCGAAATTGTCGGCGAGCGCATGCATCGCCGCATGCTTCTCCTGATCGATCTTCGCCGTGGCCTCTTCCTGCTCCGCTCGGAGCATTTCAATTTCCAACGACTTGTCCTTGAAGATCTGGACAGCGCCGGCCATCTTGCCGACCTCATCGCCGCGGTCGGTGCCGGAAATCACCACGTTGGTATCGCCTCCGGCCAGTTTGAGCGTCTCGTCGGTCAATCGCCGGATGGGATTTGCCATGCTGCGCGCGATGTACCAGGACATGCCGGCAATTACCGCGAGTATGGCCAGCAGGGCCGCGCCGATCTGCATTGCCTGGGACCAGAAGGCTGCATCGACATCATCGATATACATGCCCGAGATGATGACCCAGTTCCATTCCGGCGCGAGCTTGGCAAAGGATACCTTGGTGACCGACTCGCTGCTTCCCGGGCGCGGGAACAGGTAGTGTACGGACCCGGCGCCGTGGCGCTCCACTTGGTCGAGCATCTCCTTGATGAAGGGCGTGCCGGCCACGTCCTTGTCGTTTTTCATCGACTTGCCGACCAAGTCCGGTTTCACCGGGTGCATGATCATGGTGCCCTTGGTGTCGAGCAGGAATACGTAATCCTGGCCGTTGTTGTAGCGCAGAGTGCCTATGATGCGTTTGGCTTCAGCCTGGGCTTCGGCGAGGCTGAGTGTGCCGTCCTCGGCTTGCTGTGCGAACTTACTGATCACGGAATAGGCCGCTTCGACGATATTTTGTGTCATCAGGGCGCGGTCATCTTCCATCGCGTCACGTGTGCTGAAAAGCCCGAAAGCAGCGGTGACGGCCAAGCCAACGATGGAAATTCCAACAATAATCCAAAGCCTTGTAGCAATCCTGATGTTCTTCATCTGATGTTCCAGGTGTTGATCTTTGGGACTTTCATTGAATGCAAGCAAACATCGTCCGGCGCTTTGCCGGAACGTGTCAGGTTCAACAGTTGGTAGGCGTTTCCGGATCGCTCGGGATGATGGCTCGGGCAGGGGGGCAATAGAGCTTGCCGGCGGGAGGCTTCGGCCGTTATGGCCGTTGACCCTGCGGCATGTTGCTCATTGGGTGCCCGGGGGCATCAAGATCCAGAAAGTTACAATGAAAATAGTAGTGTTCGCGGCTTAAGAAAGCTTGAATGGGGGATCATCGCCACAATCCTCGGCCCGCTTTTCGGGCGTCGCCCTCCGCTTTGCGCAGCACCTCTCCTGCTCCCGGAGCCGCCTTCGCCCAGCCTTGATTGACGAGCCATAGGGAGAGGTCGGTCTTGCCGACCGAGCAGGCGAGCGTCACCCGCGCGCCGGCTCTGAGACGCGGCGCACGGCAGGCAATGGCGCGCGTACGCACCAGCCGGCGCAACGCCGTTCGTGCCGCGCGTCCGCACGGCCAGCGCTTGCCAGCTCTGTCGGAGCAGAACGTCAGAATGGCCGGAGCCTCGATGCCGGTGAGACGAATGGTTGCCTCTCCGGTCCGGATCGTGCCGGCGTCCATGATGATGACACGGTGAAAGAGCGTCTTTCTTGGCGGCGGGGGAGGCGGCGGCGTCCGTCCCGCGACCCGGGTGAGCGGTCCGTCGATCCGCGGTCCCGGCGTTATGCCCTGGGGGGTGACGTCGCGCACGGCGCGTTCCACCCGCTCGCCGACCCGCGGCCGCACCGCTTCGTGGCCAGCCTTACGGTCGGGCGCTGTACTGCCGGGCGAAGGCGTGGATATGGGTTTGGGGGCAAGCTCAGGGAACGGCGTCGCGGCGTGGCGGGGTTTGTCGGACGTGGAGCCAGCGGGTGTGGAGGGCCTGGCGATATCGGCATGCGTTTCCGGCGCGTCCCTGTCGGACGGGAAGAAAAGCGCAACGGCGATTGCCGTGGCGACGACCAAAAGGAAGAGAGGGATAAATCCGGATCGCACGCCTTTCCGCCTCTTGCCACGCTGTCCGTCCATGCGAACGTCGATCGTGATGCCAACCGGTCTTGCTGTCAGTGATCATGACGTCTGCGCAAAGAGGGGGCAAGAGCGCGGGCGCAGGACAGGAGACGGGACGACTTTGGTGCGATCGGGGGGCGATTGGAGCTACTGGCTTGCCCAGATGATCCGCGCGATCCACTCGATATCTTCCAGCGCGAAGCTGCGATCCGGGTGATCCGGATTGAGCGATTGCAGGTCCACCGAAAGGGCGGTCTGGCGATATAGCACCTTGGCCATGACTTCGCCGTCGAGGGTCTTCAGAACGACGCGGTCGCCGCGCCTGAGCGGTTCGCCCGGAGCGACGATGATGATGTCCCCGTCGCGATAGAGCGGCAGCATGGAATCGCCCGTGACCTCCAGCGCATAGGCGCTTTCGCGCGAGGCGATGGGCACCTCGACCTCTTCCCAGCCGCTGCCGGCCGGAAAACCGCCGTCGTCGAAGAAGCCGCCGGCGCCGGCCTGTGCGAAGCCGAGCAGCGGCACGGTGTGCTGCTGCGGCAGGAGGTCATCGTCGCGGGCGTTGAGAAAACCTTCAAGGCTCTCGCCCGTCGCCTCCAGGATCTTGGCGATCGATTCCGTCGACGGCCAGCGTTCGCGGCCCTCGCGCGAAATGCGTTTCGACTTGTTGAAGGTCGTCGGGTCGAGACCGGCTTGCCGCGCAAGGCCCGACGCCGAATAGCCATGACGGGCCGCCAGTCGGTCGATCGCAGCCCATACGCGCTCATGTGACAACATGGATATGCCCCTCAACCACAAGCGGGTGTGCCGAGGCTGATAACATGAATTCGCTCGAGTTTGTTACGCCTTACGCTTGCCGTTTGCCTCTTTCTAGGACAAGAAACGAGATCTTGTTACCTCCCTACGACGGAATTTTCCACAGGGACGGTATCGGACGGGATCACGATAAGCTAGACCGGCGGCGGCCGCGAATACGCGACGAAGCGCCACGCAAGGCGGGAGAACCCATGGCCGAAACCATCTACAAGATTTGCCCGAGAGATCTCTGGCAGGAGGCCGAGGTGGCTGGCGAATTCGCCGGCGCGCCGGTCGACCACGCCGACGGCTTCATCCATTTTTCGACTGCCGACCAGGCGGCGGAGACCGCGGCGAAACATTTCGTCGGCCAGCACGATCTCCTTCTTGTCGCCATCGACAGCGAGGCGCTGGGGACCGCGCTGCGCTACGAGCCCTCCCGTGGCGGCGCGCTCTTCCCCCATCTCTATGGGCCGCTGCCGCTCGAAGCGGTCCTGTGGGTCGAGCCACTGCCGGTCGGTTCCGACGGCCGTCATGTCTTCCCCGCGCGGATGCGGGCCGGAGGCGCCGCATAATGGACCTCTACAAGACCTTCGCCCGTCCAGCGCTCTTCAGGTTCGATCCCGAATTCGCCCACCATATGGGTATCAAGGCGCTGGCGTCCGGGCTCGTCCCCGCCTGTTCGGTCAAGACCGATCCGCGCCTTGCTGTTCGCCTCTTCGATGTCGACATGCCCAATCCGCTCGGCATCGCCGCCGGCTTCGACAAGAACGGCGAGGCCGTCGACGGCCTCTTTGCCCAGGGCTTCGGCTTCGTCGAAGTCGGCACCGTGACGCCGCGTCCGCAAGCCGGTAATCCGCGGCCGCGCCTCTTCCGCCTGCCCGAGGATCAGGCGGTCATCAACCGTTTCGGCTTCAACAACGAGGGTCATGCAGCGATGCTGGCGCACCTGAAGCGCCGTCAGCGTCCGGGCCCCGTCCTCGTCAATGTCGGCGCCAACAAGGACTCCGCCGACCGCGTCGCTGATTATGTCGCCGGTGTTCGGACTTTCGCCGCCGATGCCGCGCTGCTGTCGATCAACGTCTCCTCGCCCAACACGCCTGGCCTGCGCGACCTCCAGGCGCGCGACGCGCTCGCCGGGCTCCTCGACAAGTGCCTGGCCGCCCGTGACGCCACGGTCGACGCGGTCGGCCGCCGCGTGCCGGTCTTCATCAAGATCGCGCCCGATCTTGACGAGAAGGGCTTTGAGGACGTCGTCGCCGTGATCCGCGACAGCGCCGTCGATGGCGTCATCGTGTCCAACACCACGGTCGCGCGCGACGGGCTGAGCAGCCGCCGCCACGTCAACGAGACCGGCGGACTTTCCGGCCGGCCGCTCTTTGAACGCTCAACCGCGCTTCTCGCTCGCACCCGCCTCGCGCTCGGTCCCGACCGCCCGCTGATCGGTGTCGGCGGCGTCGATTCCGGCGAGGCGGCCTTCGCCAAGATCCTCGCCGGCGCGACCCTGGTGCAGGTCTATTCCGGCCTCATTTATGAAGGCCTCTCGCTTATTGCCCGTATTCTCGATTATTGGGCGGGCGAATGCGATCGTCGCGCGCTTTCCTCGATTTCCGAGGCGGTCGGGCTGGAAGCCGAAAGCTGGGCCGAAAAACCGGTGTGGGAGACCTGCAAATGACCACCATCTGGCACAATCCGCGCTGTTCGAAATCCCGCCAGACGCTGGCGCTTCTCAACGAAAGAGGCATCGAGCCGACGATCGTCGAATACCTGAAGACGCCGCCCTCGGCCGACGAGATCAGGGCCGTCCTGGGAAAGCTCGGCATCGGCGCGCGCGATCTGATGCGCACCAAGGAAGCCATCTACAAGGATCGCGGGCTCGCCGACGTCACGGACGAGGACGTGCTCATCGCCGCGATGGTCGAGAACCCGGTACTCATCGAACGGCCGGTCGTTCTGAAGGATGGCAAGGCCGCCCTCGGGCGCCCGCCAGAGGGCGTGCTCGACATTCTCTGACGTGTTGCAAGGCTCTGAGGGTTGTCACGCGCTCCGAGGGCGTAACAAGTCCCGAGAGCGTCGCCAACAGGCGTCGTCAGGCCGGCCGGACGGTCGTTGCGACGGGCGTTTCGGCGAAGGTTAGGCGGCGGCGCGTGCCGAGCCGCCAATAGAGGCTCACGCCCCTCAGTCCGAGGAAGGTAAGGAGCGCCAGCCAAAGGCCGTGGATGCCGAGGGCGGGCGTCGCCACCCACCACACCGCGAAGAACGCGGCGAGCGAGACGAGCATCATGTTGCGCATGTCCTGCGACCATGTCGCGCCGATGAAGATGCCGTCCATCTGAAAGGCGACCGCGCCGGCGAGCGGCGTCATCGCCGCCCAGATCATGTAGTGGCGGGCCATTTCGCGCACCGCCGGATTCGTCGTCAGCCCGTCGATGATCGCCGGGCCGGTAAGGAGGAAGGCGGCGCTGAGGATGAGCGCCAGTCCGAGGCTCCACACGAAGGTGATCCGCACCGTGCGGTCGAACGCCGGCAGCCAGCGTGCACCGATCGCACGGCCGGAAAGCTGCTCGGCGGCATTGGCGAACCCGTCGAGGAAGTAACCACCGACGAGGAAGAAATTGAGGAGGACGGCGTTCGCGGCCAGAACGATGTCGCCGCTCCGCGCGCCCTCGCGCGTGAAGAAGGCAAAAGCGGCGAGGAGTGAAAACGAGCGGATCATGATGTCGCGGTTGACGCCGAACATGATCCGAAAGGCGGCCAGGTCGAAAAGCGCTACGCCAATCGGTTTCGTCTGGCGCGAAAAGGTGCGGATGACCATCGCCGCACCGGCGAATGTGGCCACCGCCTCCGCGATCAGTGTCGCCAGCGCCGCGCCTTCGAGCCCGAATCCCATCACCGGCACGAACAGGATGTCGAGGCCCACGTTGGCGCCGTTCAGCACCACCTGCAGCATGAGTCCCGTGCGCGCCCGGCCCAGGCCAAGGAACCAGCCGAGGATGGCGTAGTTGAGAAGCACGAACGGTGTCGCGTAGATCCTGACGAGGAAATAATCCCGTGCCGCGTCCTCCACACCGCCTGTCGCGCCGAGGAGCGGCAAGCCGACCGCCATGATCGGATGCTGGAGGATGACGACGGCAAGCCCGGCGACGATGGCGATGGCGACGAACCGCAAGAGGACCGCCCGCTGTTCGCCCGCATCCCCCGCGCCAAAGGCCTGGGCCGTCAGCCCGGTGGTGCCGGAGCGCAGGAAATTGAAGGTGGTGAAGAGGAAGTCAAACAGAATCGCGCCGATGGCGATGCCGCCGAGAAGCACCGCATCGCCGAGCCGCCCGACGACGGCCGTATCTGTCAACCCCACGAGTGGCGTCGACAGATAGGCGAGCGTCATCGGCACCGCGATCGACAGCACGCCGCGATGGGTCACGTCGAACGGTCGCTCTTCGCGTGCGCGTGCCATGTCGGGAAAGGTCCGGAAAAAAAGCCGCCACCTTTATTCCGGTGGCGGCGAAAACAGTCAAGCGGTTGAATAAGCTGTCGCCACGAAGCCGATCATCTCATCCGACGGAATACGTATATTACCCTATATCGAATTGCAAACGTGTGGTTGTTGCTGCCGGCCCGGCTCCGAGTGAGCGAACGTCAGAGTTTGGACCTGCCGAAATTGACCAGCCGGAGCACAAGCCAGACCGGAAAGACGATTGCCGCGCCGAGAAGAAAGTACGCACCGACCTGTTCGATTGCATCGAACCCGAGATTGGTGAGTCGGTAGAACATGTCCCTCAGCCACGTCAGAAGCTGGAAAGGGCGCAGGTCGAGCGCTGACAGGATCAGCCCCACGACGAAGGACAGAAGGATTAGACGAAAGATTACACGGCCCGGCGAACCGCCGAAAAAGCGCGTCAGGGAGTCATTGTTCATTCCGTCATCTCCGTTTCCGATCGCGCTAAAGATAAGCACCGTCTCGTCAATTCGCCAGACCCGTGCCGACGGCCCGGACGAGGCTCGCAAACCGGATGCATAGAATTTGCCTCAAATTGATCCAACGTCGCCAACACACGGTAAGGCAAGGCCCGAGGAAGCGGTTGAGGGAACCGGCTCCATGGCTCATTCCTTTTCGCGCAGGCGGTAACCCAAGGTAAGGTGAGCTGACAGATGCTTGGAACGAGATGCATGCCTCTCGTAAGGGTTGTGGAAATAACCGCTGCTTCAATGGGCGCGTCGCTTCTTGTGAGCGAAGCCCTTTTCTGGCTGATCGGGATACCGTCGTTCGGGCCCGCGGCGCTTGTCGCCACGCTCTCGCCGATGGTGGTGGCGCCGGTGATCGCGGTTCTGTTCGGCCGCGCGGCGAACCGGATCATCCGTCGTGCCTGCGACCTGTCGCGTGCGGTCCGGCACGACAGCATGACGTCGCTGCTGAATCGGGACGGTTTTTTCGAGCGTTCGCGGCATTGGCTCAGCGGCCGCAGGACGTTCCGCGAGGCTTGTCTGCTTTACATCGACGTCGATTTCTTCAAGCAGGTCAATGACCGCTACGGTCATCGGGCGGGCGATGCGGCGCTTGCCGCCGTCGCCGGGCGCCTGCGGGACGTCTGCCGCGCCAGTGATGCGGTCGGTCGTATCGGCGGAGAGGAATTTGCCGTTCTCCTGCGTGATGTCGACGCGGACACCGGCTGGCAGGTGGCCGAACGCATCCGCGCCGCCGTCGCCTCGATGACCTTCGAGTGGGAGGGAACGCCCATCGCGCTTACCGTTTCCGTCGGCATTGCGCCGCGACGGGCCGGTGAGGGTCTCGACGCGCTGATCGACGCGGCGGACGGCGCGCTCTATGGCGCCAAGGCAGGCGGCCGAAACCGCGTCGTCCTCAGGGAGGAGCGGCGGGTCCGGCCGTTCGCGTCCGATGCATTCGGTGGCCGCGGCGTTGACGAGGTCGCGCCCGGTTCGTCGCAGATTTCCGAGATTTCCAGCGTCTCTGGAGGCGCCAAATCGGTCCCTTCTGCTGCTTGAAAGCACTCTGCCGACAAAAGTTCGCGGGATGTTCTTGTCCTGCCGGGCCTCTTGTGACTACCTCTTGAAGCGTGAGCCCGAACCCTAACGATATCCCCGCCGGTGGCGATGACCGGACTGCGCCAGAAAGCCTTGCCGGTCCTGCCGGTCTCGATGAACCGTTCCGCTCCTGGTTCATCGCTCGAGGATGGACGCCGCGCGCCCATCAGCTCGATCTTCTTGCCCGCGCCCGTGCCGGCCGGTCAGTCCTTCTGATCGCGCCGACCGGCGCCGGCAAGACGCTCTCCGGCTTCCTGCCGTCGCTGATGGACCTGGCGAAAAGGCCTCAGCGGCGCCCGGGCCAGCCGGCACCCTTCGGCCCTCACACGCTCTATATCTCGCCGTTGAAGGCGCTCGCCGTCGATATCGCCCGCAATCTCGAGGCGCCCGTCGCGGAAATGGGCCTCTCCGTCAGTCTCGAGACGCGCACCGGCGACACGCCCGCCCACAAGCGTCGTCGGCAGGCACTCGACCCGCCCGATATCCTGCTGACGACACCCGAACAGCTTGCGCTCCTCCTTGCCGCGCGCGATGCGGAGCGGTTCTTTGCCGGGCTGAAGACCGTGATCGTCGACGAATTGCACGCGCTGGTGACGTCGAAGCGTGGCGATCTCCTCGCCCTCGGCATCGCCGGCCTCAGGCGCCATGCGCCGGGTCTGCGCACCATCGGCCTGTCGGCGACGGTCGCCGAACCCGACGACCTTCGTGCCTGGTTGGTGCCGCAGGGGAGGGGCGCGGCGGGCCAGGGGGATGACGTTGCAGGCCGAGAGCCCGTCCGCGCTTTCGCCGACCTGATCGTCGTGCCGGGCGGGGCGCGGCCAAACATTGCCATCCTGGACTCCCAGGAGCGCATTCCCTGGGCCGGCCATTCCGCGCGCTATGCGCTCGGCGAGGTTCTCGACGCGATCCGCGCCCACAGGACGACCCTCGTCTTTGTCAACACCCGCAGCCAGGCGGAGATGCTGTTCCAGGAACTGTGGCGGATCAACGAGGACAACCTGCCGATCGCGCTCCACCACGGCTCTCTCGATGTCGCCCGCCGGCGCAAGGTGGAGGCGGCGATGGCGACCGGCAGCCTCAGGGCCGTCGTCTGCACCTCCACCCTCGATCTCGGCATCGACTGGGGCGACATCGACCTCGTCATCCACGTCGGCGCGCCGAAGGGGGCGAGTCGGCTCGCCCAGCGCATTGGTCGCGCCAATCACCGCATGGACGAGCCGTCGGAAGCGCTCCTTGTCCCGGCCAATCGCTTCGAGGTGCTGGAATGCCGCGCCGCGCTGGAGGCCAACTATCTCGGCGCTCAGGATACCCCGCCAATGCGGGCCGGTGCCCTCGACGTCCTTGCCCAGCATGTCCTCGGCGTCGCCGTCGCTGCCCCCTTCGATGCCGATGCCCTTTTCCGTGAAGTGATCGCTGCCGCGCCCTATCGCGCGCTCGACCGGAGGACCTTCGACCGCGTCGTCGATTTCGTCGCCACCGGCGGCTATGCGCTGAGGAATTACGAGCGCTTCGCCCGGATCCGCCGCCGATCCGACGGTTTGTGGCGCATCAGTCACCCTAGCATTGCCCAGCAGTATCGCCTCAACGTCGGTACTATTGTCGAGGCACCGGCGCTCAAGGTTCGGCTCACCTCGCGCCGCCAGAATGGCACGATCGGACGCGGCGGCCGGGTGCTTGGCGAGGTGGAGGAATATTTCCTCGAACAGCTGAGCCCCGGCGACACTTTCCTTTTCGCCGGCGAAGTGCTGCGGCTCGAGGCAATCCGCGACAATGAGGCGCTCGTTACCCGGACCCACGTCGAGAGCCCCAAGGTACCGGCCTACATGGGCGGCAAGTTCCCGCTCTCCACCTATCTCGCCGACGGCGTGCGCCGCATGCTGGCGGACCCGGCGGGTTGGTCGGCGCTGCCCGGACAGGTACGCGAATGGCTGGAGCTTCAGGCCGCCTTTTCACGCCTTCCCGCACCCGATGCGCTGCTTGTGGAGACCTTTCCCCGCGCGGGCCGCTTCTACATGGTTTGCTATCCCTTCGAGGGCCGGCTTGCCCACCAGACGCTCGGCATGCTGCTCACCCGCCGACTGGAACGCATCGGCGCCCGGCCGATGGGCTTCGTCGCCACCGACTATGCCCTCGCGGTCTGGGCGCTCGACGATCTAGGCGCCCGCTTCGCCGGCGGCCGGCCGTCCCTGACCGAGCTCTTCGACGAGGACATGCTGGGCGACGATCTGGAAGCCTGGCTGGCGGAAAGCTATCTCCTGAAGCGCACGTTCCGGGCCTGTGCGGTGATCGCCGGCATGATCGAGCGTCGCCATCCGGGCCGCGAAAAGACCGGCCGCCAGGTCACCATGTCGACCGATCTCGTCTACGACGTCCTGCGCGAGCACGAGCCGGGTCACATCCTCCTTGAAGCCACCTGGGCCGACGCTTCCGCCGGTCTGCTCGATTTGGGCCGTTTGGGGAAAATGTTGGCTCGCATTCGCCAGCGAATCAGTCATAGTAAACAAAATCAAATTACACCCTTGGCTGTACCAATCATGTTGGAAATCGGCCGGGAAACGATTCGCGGAGAGGCAGACGAGGCACTGCTCGCGGAAATTGCGGGCGATTTGGTCAAGGAGGCCATCCGACATGATGAACAGCGCGGCAAGGCGCGTTGAGTCAGTTGAGTTTTCCTGCGTACCCATCACATTGGCCGGCACCGAGGTTTTGCTCCATCCCGCCGGCGCTTTGATCTGGCCGGATCAGCGTACGATCGTCGTGGCCGACCTGCATCTGGAGAAGGGATCGTCCTTCGCCCGACACGGCATGATGCTGCCGCCCTACGACACGGCCGCCACGCTCGCCGCGCTCGGCGATGTGATCCGCCAGTTCGATCCGCATTATGTTGTCGCTCTCGGAGACAGCTTTCATGACCGCGACGGGCCGTCTCGAATGCCCTCGATCTTCCGCGGTGAATTGCAGCGCCTGCAGCGTCGTCGCGAGTGGATCTGGATCGCCGGCAACCACGATCCCGTGCCGCCCGACGATCTCGATGGCCACTATCTGCCGGAATTTGCCGTCGATGCTTTCCTCTTCCGCCACGAGCCGGTACTCGGCGCCGTCCGGGGCGAGGTCGCCGGCCACATGCATCCGGCGGCCCGGGTCTGCATTCGCGGCCGGTCGCTCCGCCGACGCTGCTTTGCCACCGATGGCGAACGCATCGTGCTGCCGGCGTTCGGCGTCTTTGCCGGCGGTCTCAATGTGCTCGATCGCGCCTGGGAGCCCCTGATCCCGACAGACCGCCTCGAGGCCTACCTGCTCGGCAGTGACCGCCTCTATCACCTCACCGCCGGCCATTTGCGCGACGACTGAGCTGTCACGGCACGGTATGTGCGCCCATGAAAAGAAACCCGGTCTCGCCCGCCCGCGAGACCGGGTTTTTCGTTTCGGGTGATGCGGGAATCCGGTCGCTTTCTCGCTGATGACCTCAAAGACCAGGCCTTCTTCAGCCAGTATTTCTTTTTCAGCCAGGCCTTCTTTTTCAGTCAGTCCTTTTTGAAGATGACGCCGCCGAGCCAGCCGGTAACGAGGGCGAGCAGCACCGCTGTGAGGCCATATAAAAAACCGTACTCGTGCGCGAGCGTGAAGGTGAGCTGTTCGAAGCCCGACTTGGCGATCGTCATGGAATTGGAGATGCGGGCGAGCATCGTGCCGTCGCGGAAGAGATAGGCGTTCGCTTCGTAAAGCCCGACGGGAACATTGGCCGGCAGCGAGATTGTCGTGCGGAAGAGCGACGGGCTGAGGAACTCCACATTGCCGTCGAGTTCGGAGTAGAGGCCGGCCTTTTCCTTCAGCCGGATGAAGGCCTTGCGGAACGGTTCGACGTTGGTGTTGCCGTCGGTGCTCTCGATCGCCTCGGGCGGGATGACATGGTCGAACCCGAGCCGGTTTGCGACCAGAGCTTCCGGCTGGGCGATCTCGGCGAGCGGACGTGTGGAACTGACCGCGTAGAACGACGGCACATTGTCGAATACCTGGCTGGCACGGTTGATCCAGATGCCGAGGAAGCGATCCTTGCGGCGGGTGACGAAGGTCTCGTCGGGACCTACGAGTTCGACCGCTATGTCGTAGACGCCGGGTCGGGCGATCGCGGCGGCATCCCGCTCTATCGTGCCGAAGACGACGATTTCGGTGCCGGTGAAATTGGATGTGATGCTGATCTGACGTGCCGAAAGGTCGGAGACGAGCGTCTCGGCCGAGGCATCGCCGGTGGCGAGAACGGCGATGGCAAAAAACGCTGCAACGGCCCGGACCGCCCGCGCGACAGCCGTCGTCACACCGCCCGTACGGGGGCAAGGGGGCCGGCTGACAAGGCGACGCGCTGTTTCGGACACGCGAGTTTCTCCCCTGCGGATGCAGCGTTTGGGGCACCCGGACTGGCAACCCGACCGGCAAGCGGGAACATCCCGTCTCGCCCATGAAGCATCATATCGCAGAATGCATTAGCATCCGTTAAAACGACGCGGGGCGGCCGCTGTCAACGGTCGCCCTGCGATAAACCTGTTCCTGCGCCGCGCGAACCGCGCGAAACGGCGGTTATCCGGTGCTTTTCGACATTCTCGCGAGGAGTCGCTGGTCGACGACACCGGTCGCTTCCATGCCGATCTCGCGCTGATAGGCTTTGATCGCACCGCGGGTTCGCGGGCCGGGAACACCGTCCGACGGGCCGGGATCGTAGCCGAGCTTGGACAGGAGGCTCTGGGCTCGGGCGATCTGCGCCGGCGTATCGACCGACGCGGCGGGCCCGGCCGTGGTGGCCATCGCCGTTGCGGTACGGGGGATGGCGGTCGCCTGCCGGTTATCCGCCCTGCCCCATTTCGCTGGCGGCGTCGGCGCCTTGTTGGCTTCATCGACGATTGGCTTCGGCCGCCAGGTTTCGACCGCCAGACGCGCCGCGGCGAGGCCCTGTCGGCCGAGTGTATTGGCGATCTCGTCGCGTTTCTTGCCGGCATCGGCATCGCCGCTCATGGCGGCAAGCGCGAACCACTTGTAGGCCTTGGCCAGGTCACGTTCGACGCCGAGGCCGCGCGTGTAGAGAATGCCGAGGTTGAACTGGCTGTCGCGAACGCCGCGCTCGGCCGCCTTCTGGAACCAGTCGGCCGCCGTCGTCAGATCGGGCGCGCCGTCGGCACCTTCGGCGTAGAGGACGGCGAGATTGTGCATCGCCTTGACGTTGCCCTGCTCGGCGGAGCGCTTGTACCAGGTCTTGGCCGCGCCGACGTCCTTCTTCACGCCGGTGCCCTTTTCATAAAGGCTGCCGAGGCGGTATTGCGCCAGCGCGTTGCCCTGCTCGGCGGAGCGCGTATACCACTTTGCCGCTTCCGAAAGGCTCTGCGGAACGCCCATGCCCGTCGTATAGCGCGCCGCGACCTCGAACTGCGCTCCGGCGTCGCCGTTCGCCGCGTCCTGGCGCAACGCCAGCGGGCCGATCGCCTCCGGCGGCATCTCCGCGGTTGTCGGCATCTGCGTCATGGAGGCGGCGGAATCCGGCGTCGCCTCCGTGCTGCCGGCCGAAGTCTGGGCGAGCGAGGTCGTGCCGCCGGGTTCCTGCCCGGTGGGCGCGGTCTTCGCGGCAGGTGCTATTGTCGCATCGCGGACCGGCGTCGCCGCCGTCGCCGAAGGACTTGCGTCCGGTATCGCCGCGGTTTCGGCTGGCGTGCTTTCGCTCGCCGCCGGCGGCGCCGATGCAACGGGCGTGCGATCCGGCGCCATGAACGCCTTCATGCCCTGCAGGCCGACCAGAATAATGACGAGCCCGCCGGCTGCCATCAACAGCGCGCGGCGGTTCTTCTTGAGAAAGCCGAAGCGGCCGGAGGACCGGTGAGTTTCCTCCTCGCCGTCCGTTTCGCTGCCGGGCAGCGGATCTTGGGTGTGGCCGTAGAGCGCGGTGGCGCGGTCGAGTGACGGCGCCTCGTCCATCTCCGGCTCCTGGCGCTCCGCCTTCTTGGCCTTGCCGATGAGCTTCGATTTCAGCCAGCTCTGGCCGCCGCCCTTGGCGCTCTCCTCGGTCTTGATGGAGGACTCGGCCGCAGCGGCCTGCGCGGCGCGGCGGGCCGCGGCAATGAAATCGGCCTTGCGGTCGCGCACGGCGGCTTCAAGAGTGCTGCCGGCCTCCGTACCGTCCGTGGAGGTGCCGCCGAACGGCCGGTTGAGGTCCGGCTCTGCCGTTTCCTGCGGCAGTGTGCGGCGACCCGGGCGCGGGCGGCCGGAGCCAGGCTCCAGCGGCATGTTGTCTTCCGGCCGGGCTTCCTTCTCGCGCGGCGGGCGAGCACGGGCGACATTGGCCTGCTCCTCGGCGAGCGCGCGGGCGACGCGATCGAGTGCCGGCGGCTCGCCCATCGGTCCCTCGCGAAGCGGAAGGGTGCCGGGATCTGCCGAGAAGCCCGTCTCCCTGTTGTCCGGCATGGTTCTGTCGCCCGGTATCGTCGGGCTTTCGGCGAAAACCGGCGGTTCGTAATGGTCTGCGCCGACGCGGCGGCGCGGCATGGACTGGCTCACGGGTTCCGGTTCGTCGTCCGACCAGCCGATGTCCGCTTCCGGCGTCATCTGCGCGCTGCCGTTCTCCAGCTTGGCAATGCGGGTGGCGACGGATTGCAGCGTATCGTGCAGTGAGACGAGGGTGTCCTGTGTGCGTTCCGCTGAGTCGTTCGAGGTATTCAGGAACCGCTTCAGTTCGTTCTGGAGAGCGCGGATCTGCTCTTCCGACGTAGACGCCTCCGCCGGAGCGGCCGGCCGCTGGCTGGAAAATTCTTCCACCGCCGCGCGGGCCGCCTGACGGGCGATATCGGCGGTGTCCGTCACCGGCCCCTCGGCGAGCTGCATCTGGATGCGCGACAGCGTGTCCTCGATCGTCGACAGGGTCGCGAAGCGTGCATCGGTCGCGTCGAGGATACGGGTGATCGAGACGATCTGCTCCTCGAGCCGCTGCAATTCCTCGCGATTGTCCGCCGATGCTGCCGGTGCCGTCGGGATCTGATCGACAAGTTTGCGGATCTGCTTTTCGAACACCGACATATCGACCGGGATCGGCCGCGCGAACTGCTCGCGCATCTCGGTGATCTCGTTGCGCAGTTCGGTGACCTCCGACAGGTCGATCGGTTTGGAGGAAATCGCCTCCAGCCGTTCCGACAGCGCACCGACCTTGGCATCGAGCTGGTCGAGCGCGGTGCTCTCGGAGGTGCGTCTCAGCGCGCCGTCGATGCGCTCCAGCGTCTTTTCCAGGTTCCACAGCGCTTCCAGGTCGTGCGCCGGAATGGTCGGGTCGAACGTGTCGATCTTCTTGCCGAGCTCGGCGATGCGCGATTCCAGCTTGCCGAAGGGGTCGCCCGCTTCGCCGCGCGGAACGAGCTTGCCGATTTCCGCCATGGTTTCCTCGAGCCGCGCCTCGAGCCGTGACAGGTCCTGGCCCGGGGCCTCGCGCGCGGTATCGATACGCTCGCCGATCTCTGCGATGCGCTGGTCGAGGGCAGCAAAATCGGCTCGCGTGTCGCGGCCGCGTTCCGCCGCGTCGAGCTTTGCGGAGATTTCGCCGATGCGTTCGGTCAGGATCCGGAAGTTGTCGGCGTGGTGATCGTCGGTGATCAGGGCGCGAATGTCGGCTACCTGATCCGACAGCCTGTCGATCGCCTGGGTGGACAACGGATCGGCCTCGGTGGGCTGACGATCGAGCTTCTCCACGATATCAAGTTTTTCGGTGATTGTCTGGAGCTGCCGGCCGAGCGCGACGATGGCCTCGCCCTTGTCGATGCTGCCAAGCGCCTGCCGCATGCCCGAAAGCTGGGCTTCGATGGCGTCGAGGCGCGGGTCGCCGCTGCCGCCGATCGCTTCGATCTGGCCGCCAAGCCTGTCGATTTGCCGCTCGATGGCGGTGATCTGTTCGATTTGAGGAATGGCACGCATCGCCCGGTCGATGCCGCCGATGCGGTCCGCGAGCCGATCGATGATTTCCGGATCGCCGATCGACCGACGCATGTCGTCAAGCCGTTCGATGATGTGTCTGTAGCCCGATTCAAGGCTCTGGAGGGACCCCTCCACGTCGCTGGAGACGATCAGCCGTCTGAGGTCGGCGAAATCGTCGCGCAGGCGGTCCATCTGCTCGCTGTCGGCGCGCGAGCGCGAAAGACCGTCGACCTTCTCCGCGATCGTGCGGATCATCGCCACGTCGCGTTCGCTGAGGGTGGCGATCGGGTCGCGGCGCATGAGGTCGCTCTTGAGGGTGGCGATATCGTCCTGCAGGCGTTCAATCGCCGGCACCGGCGTGTCGCGCCGCAATGCGTCGATCTGGCCGGAGAGCGCGCGGAAGTGTCCGTCGATATCGTCGCGGACCCGGCTGTCCATGGCCGGCCGGCCGGCCGACGCGCGGGCCGGATCGCCGGTACGTTGCCGCTCGTCGTAGCCATCGAGTGTGCTCTGCCGGCTGGCGATCGCATCGATGTCGCGCGAGAGTGCGCGCTCGGAATGTTGCCGCGCCTCACGGTCGTAATAGGCGCGTTCGTAGCGCGAACGTTCCTCCGCATCCGCCCAAGAATCGTTCCGCTGGTGCTCGCCGTCGCCGGGCTTTAGCGACTGGATGCGGCGGTCGATGCCGTCGAGCGTGTTGAGGATGCTGGAAAGGCGGGCTTCGTCGTCGCGCCCCTGTGTCCTGGTGGCGGACGGGCCGGCGCGGGAGGAGGAGTCTCGGGAGAGGGGGGGCTGGGAGACGGGCGCACGCGAAACGGGGGAGGAAGCGTGCGCGGGCGCGGCGGCACGCGGCGGCGTCTGGCCGATGCGCTCCAGCCTGTCGCTCAGCGCCTCGAGCTGCTTGTTGAGGGCCGCGTAGCTCATGTCGTCTGCCGGTCGCGAGCGCGATGTTCCCGCGCCACGTGTCCCAGGTTCGAGGGATTGCTCTGCGATCGGCCGATTGTCCAGCCACTCGTTCAGGCTCATGCCTTCCCGGCGCGCCGCCTCGGCGGCCCAATCCAGATGATCTCTACCCACGCCACGGCCAGTTCGGGACATTGACGGCCTCACTCATTGGTCTCCCCAACGCGGACGCGTTGGTGAAAAGGAATGCAGCCCCAACGGAATTCGGCGCAAAGTGTGCCCGGCTGCTCTCACCGAAAAATGCAGGCTTTATGGTAAACAAGCCGTTAATCCTTGATTTTCTGGACCTCATGGCGACTCGTGCCGCGCCCGCGCCGGTCGATGCCGGGGCTGGGAGCGGTCAGGCGGTACCTGCGGCGATCGTTCGCCTGTTGCGCTCTTCCGTTGACGTGAGCGGAGCGCTAAACAGGATTCTGGAATACTTGATCACAGAAGGAACGCGATACCATGAGCGATGCCGAGGGACAGTCGTCGGATCTCGGGCGCACGGTGGCCGAGCGCGCGGGCAGCGACGACGGGGTGAAAGTCAGCTATTCCATCGGCGACCTGGCCAAGGAATTCGGCGTCACGCTCAGGACCTTGCGATTCTACGAGGATCGTGGACTCGTCAACCCGCGGCGCAACGGCACGACGCGTATCTACAGCCGCCGCGACCGGGGACGCCTCAAGCTCGTGCTGATGGGCAAGCGCGTCGGCTTTTCCCTCGATGAGATCGGCGACATGCTCGACCTTTATGACCTGCGCGACGGCCAAGTGCCGCAGATGCGCGTCGCGGTGGAGAAATTCTCCAACCAGATCGCGATTCTGGAGGGACAGAAACGCGACATCGAGCAAGCGATCGATGAGTTGCGTCGCACCGTGGAAGTTGTCTCCGGCATCCTGAGGCAGAAGGAAGCGAGCGACGAGGACAAGGGTTAGCCCGCTGCCGGACGGTTCCCAGCGTCTGTCCGACGGGATCCGGCCCGTCGGGATCCGGGGCCCGTCGGGGGCTTCGGTTTCGGGGGCTTCGCCGTCTTGTAGCCGGCGTTCTGGAGCCAATGTTTCGCGCGGCGCGTCTTTCCGGGTGACGGTCCGGCCTTCCTCCGCGTAATCTTTCCCAAAGCGCGCGAGTCAATCATGCGCGGGGGAGGGATCGATGGCCGAATTTTCGCTTCACTGTTTTGCCCAGTCGGGAAACGCCTACAAGGCGGCCCTGATGCTGGAACTCGCCGGCGCCGACTGGGCACCGCGTTTTGTCGATTTTTTCAACGGCGAGACGCGCACGCCGCAATACCGCGCCGTCAATGAAATGGGCGAGGTGCCGGTGCTCGTCCGCGGCAACTTCCATCTCAGTCAGTCAGGCGTCATCCTCGACTATCTCGCCGACAAGCTCCACCGGTTCGGTGCCGAGAGCGAAAGCGAGCGCCGCGAGATCCTGCGCTGGATCCTGTGGGACAATCACAAGCTGACGAGCTATACCGCGACGCTGCGCTTCATGCGGGCGATCGCGAAGACCGGCGAAACACCGGTGACAGAGTTCTTTCACGCCCGTGCGAGCGGCGCATGGGCGCTACTGAACGATCATCTCAAGAGCCGCGATTTCGTCGCCGCCGGCCGGGTGACGATCGCCGACTTTTCCCTGTGTGGTTACCTTTTCTGGCCCGATGAGATCGGCGTTGATTGGGCCGACTATCCCGCGGTCGGCGCCTGGCTCGCGCGCTTGCAGGCGCTGCCGGGCTGGAAGCATCCCTACGAGCTGATGCCCGGTCATCCATTGCCGCAAAAGGCTTGACGCCGAAAGGCGCGATACCGCAAGGCCTGACACCGGCACGAGCACGAGACTGGCACGAGCATGAATTCGTCTTCGCCCTTGAGGGCGAACTGGTGCTGATCGAGGATACGGGCGAGCGCATCCTCAAGCCGGGCGACGCGACGGCTTCAAGGCCGACGTTGCCAACGGGCGCCATCTCGTCAACCGCGCCGCACGGACGCATTTCCCCGCCGACGATCTCCTTGTGGAAAAGGACGCGGCCGGGTTCCGCTTCCCGCAGGAGGATCGAACGCCTTTCGACGAGCCGCGTGCGGCCTGTGGCCGTCTCGACGATAAGGGCGGCTTGCTGTACATCTTCGCAACCTTGAGCCTTACGGACACGCCGAAAGAACGGGCCGGAAGAAGGAACGGAGGAACGCATGAAACTGATCATTGCCATCATTCAGCCCCATCGCCTGGACGTCGTGCGCGAGGCTCTCACCGGCCTCGGCATTCACGGCCTTACCGTGACCGAGGTCAAGGGCTACGGGCGCCAGCGCGGTCACACCGAGATTTATCGCGGCGCCGAATACGACGTCCATTTTCTGCCCAAGCTGCGCCTTGAGGTCATGGTCGCGCCGGACCGGGTAGACGAGGTCGTCGACGCGATCGCCAAGGCGGCGCGGACGGGTAAGGTGGGCGACGGCAAGATCTTCGTCGTCGATGCCCTGAGCGCGATGCGCATCCGCACTGGCGAGACCGGGGCCGACGCTCTGTGATGCCGTCGGTTCGGCTCGAAAGCGGGGTGCGCGTTCTCTGCGATACACCAGGCTTTCGCGTGCGGGTGAAATGCGTTTTCTCATCCATGGGAAGTCCGCCGGCTGTTTGAACGGCGCTGTAGCGGATATCCGGCGGCGGAGGCCGCGCGACTATGGAGACGATGGAACTGATCGGCCGTCTCGCCGTGGCACTCGGCATTGGCCTCTTGATCGGTCTCGAACGCGGGTGGAAGGAGCGCGGTGAGGCGGAAGGCACCCGCGTCGCCGGCATCCGGACGCTGGCGTTGTCGGGACTGCTTGGCGGTGTCTGGGGCGCCATCGCCGAGGTCGCCGGATCGGTCGGCTACTGGGGCCTCGGGCTTGCTTTCGTCGTCTATTCACTGGGCATCATAGTCCTGCGCCGCAGCGAGATCGAACGTGACCACGATGTCGGCTCCACGACCGTCATCGCCGCCATGCTTGCCTTTTCGCTCGGCGCCTTCGCCGTCATCGGCAATGACGTCGTGGCGGCGTCCGCGGCCGTCACCGTGACTTTGCTCCTCGCTTCCAAGGGCGCGCTGCATACTTGGCTGCGCCGGCTGAAATGGGAGGAACTGCGCGCCGCGCTGACGCTCCTTGCCATGACGGTGATCTTTCTGCCGCTCCTGCCCGACCGCGGCTTCGGGCCCGGCGGCGCGGTCAATCCGCGCGAGATCTGGCTGATGACGATCCTCATCGCGGTTGTCTCTTCCGTCGGCTATCTGGCGATCAAGCTGTCAGGCGAGCGCAACGGCACGGTGCTGTCCGCGCTCGCCGGCGGCCTTGCCTCGTCCACCGTCGTGACAATGCACATGGGCCGTCTTGCCGCGCGCCATCCCGAGCGCCAACGTCTTTTCGCCGGCGGCGCGGTCCTTGCGGGCGGAACCATGATGCTGCGGATCGCCGTCGTTGCCGCCGTCTTCAATCCGGACCTTCTGCGCTGGCTTCTGCCGCCGCTCGTTGCCGCCGGCCTCCTCCTCTTCCTCCAGGCGCTATGGCTTCTGCGGCGCGACGCCGTCAACACCGTCAATGAGACGGCGCTGGTGCTCAAGAGCCCATTCCACCTGAAGACCGTTCTCGGCTTCGGGCTCCTGCTCGCTGTGGTCATGGTGCTGGCACGGCTTCTGACCGCCGGCCTCGGGGCCTCGGGCGCCTATGCGCTCGGCGCGGTGTCGGGCCTTGCCGATGTCGACACGGTCACCCTGTCGATGGCGCAACTGAGCAGGTCCGCCATCGACGGGCAGGTAGCCTCTGTCGCCATTCTCCTTGCCGCGATCAGCAACACCCTGTCGAAGGCCGTCCTTGCCTGGGTCGCCGGCGGGCGGCGGATCGGGCTGACGCTGCTGGTCACGCTTGTCCTTGCCGTCATCGGCATCGCGCTCGGGCTGGAGGCTGCCGAGACATGGAATCCGGCAGCGTTTCTCGACAGCCTGTCACGCCTCGCCAGCCCCGCCGCCTGAGCGTTTCGCCACCCCCGCCTGGAACCGGCGTTGATGCATCTCAATGAGGGCTTTCCCCCGCCGGAAAAAGACTGTTTCATCGCCGGGACGAACGGTCGTTCGTCCTGCTCTTTGCGGTTTTCCCGACGAGTGCGGGGTGACCGTCGAAATCATGGAATTCAACGCCGCCGGACCGTCAACGGGCGGTGCTCACCAGGGAGATGGCGTCGCTTTCCAGCCGACGGGCTCACGCGACAGCCGCACAAGAAAGGACCGCACCGATGTCCAAAGTTGTCGTCGACTATTATTTTTCCCACGTCTCACCCTGGGCCTACCTCGGCCACGCCGCCTTTTTGGAAATGGCGCGCCGCAATGACGTCGAGGTGACGGTTCGGCCCGTTCCCCTCGGCGCGCTGTTCGAGCGCACCGGCGGCGTGCCGCTCGCCAAGCGCCACCCGGTCCGCCAGCGCTATCGCCTGATCGAGCTGCAGCGCTGGCATGATCGTCGCCATATGCCGATTAATCTTCAGCCGGCCTATTTCCCCTATGATCCGACGCTCGCCGATTGTTGTGCCATCGCCATTCAGTATGCCGGCGGCAATCCGGCCGATTTCTCCCGCCGTGTTTTCGGTGCCACCTTCGCGCTCGACAAGAACTGTGCCGACGAACACGTCATTGAAGGAATCCTCGTCGATTGCGGCGAGGACGGAAAGGCGGTCATGGATGCCGCGGCGAGCGCCGCGGTGAAGGCGATCTATGCTCAGACCGTGGATGACGCGGAGGCTGCCGGCGTCATTGGCTCGCCCTGCTACGTTCTGAACGGCGAACCGTTCTGGGGCCAGGACCGCATCGAACTGCTCGAGGATGCCATCCGTTCCGGCCGTCACGCCTACGGCGCGCTTTGACGACCGCCGGAACGTCGCCTCATTGTCCTTCGAGGGTTCGTCAAGGCGAGGGGATGCCTTGTCGTCGTCGGCTGTAGGCCCCGCTCGCGGCAAGACTGTGGGAGGATCTGTCCCGTTGCCGTATCCTGTCCGCTCCGCTGTGACCGCCTGGACCGGGGGTGCCTCGCTCTCGTCACGAGCGTGCGGTAGGAAAACGACTTGCCGGGACCGCATGGCCGCAGCAAGAAGGCGTGGCCGGGCGGAATACCGGGCGGCATGCCCGCCGAGAAGGCATGCCGGAAAGAAAGGTACGGGAAACAGGAAGGAACGACCGCGATGCATACGACGCCTGCCCGCCTGGGCTCTCTTGCCCTCTGCCTCGGCCTCGCCGTGGCGCCGATGACCGCCTTGGCCGGGGATTTCGCCGCCGATGGCATTCTCCCCGAAGCTGCCATGCCAGACGCTGCCATGCCAGACGCTGCCATGCCAGACGCTGCCATGCCAGACGCTGCTATGCCGGGCGCTGCCGTCTCCGATGACGGAACGCCGGATGCCGACGCCGGGATGGACGATCCGATGACCGGCGAAATGGGCACCATGCCGGTCGAGCCGGCGCCCGGCTATTTGACCGGCGGCGAGGCGGGGATGCCTTATTCACCCCAGCCCCCTTATGCCCATCAGATGCCGCGCTTCACGATGACCCCCGTCAAGGGCGGCATCCTGCGCCTCGATACCGTTTCCGGCGATGTCTCCGTGTGCCGCGAGAAGGGCGACGACTGGGTCTGTACACTCGCCGCCGACGATCGTGCCGCCTATGAGGACGAACTGGGCCGGTTGATCGAGGAGAACACCCGGCTGTCCGAGAAACTCGCCGCGCTTCGGGACGGACAGCATTTGGGCGACGCCACGCAGGACGACGAAACGGAGGAGGGACTGCCCCGCCGGTTCTCCGACGTGCCGTTGTCGAAAAAGGAAGAGAAGGAACTCGATCGTGTTCTTGGCCTTACGGAAAAGGCGATGCGTGGCTTCATCGGCCTCGCCAAGACGTTGCAGCGGGAATTCGACGACGACCCGGGCGAGGCGGCCATGCCGGACACGGACCGCCCGCAAGAGAGCATGCCGGACGGCGAACCGGATGCCGGAATGGCGCCGGACGAGGCGCCAGCGCGATAACCTGACGCTTCGGCCCGGAGGCTTCTGTCTGGCGCCTCAGGTCACCGGTTCTGCAGCGACCACGGCACGCTCCAGGGTGGCGCGGATGTCGGGCGGAAACGTCACCGATTTGCGCTGCGCCAGATCCATGACGATGCCGGTCGCCTCGCCGATCGCGGCGAGTTTGCCCGTGCGCGTGTTGAACAGGTGATGGCGGAACATCATCGTCTTGCGTTCCACCGCTGTGCAGCAGGAGATCATGTGGAAGAGGTCGCCCGCCCTGAGCCCGTCGGCGAGCGACAGCTTCAGCTCCAGCGCGACCCGTCCGTAGCCGTTCTCGTGCAGCCATTTGAGGGTGATGCCGAAGGCTTCCCAGGCATGGGCGACACCGTCGCTGAAGGCGGCGATGTAGGTCTGGTCGAACGCCGCGCCGTCCCGGTCGCAATGGTGCGGGTGGACGGCGCCGCGAAAGGCGACGACCCCGCCGCGGGCAAGCAACGTCTCGGAGTCGGGCGCGCTCGTCAGGGGCGCCGGATCGAAACTGCGCGGTCGGGCGTGCTCGGCAAGCATGGTGCTGTATGGAAAGCCGTCCGGAAGGCGGCTCGCGCCATGACCGTCGATCGCCGTGGCGCACAGCTTGCCGTTGGTCGGATCGATCATCTCGTGCACGATCGTCAACGCATGCGGCCCGTCCTTCGCCACCGCCGAACGTACCGCGACGCATTCCGCCACCCTCATTTCCGCGTGATAACGGACGTGGCGCGAAAGCCGGGACCCGAGCGCCCCTTCGAGTCCGGTCATCGCCGCGAAATGGCGCGCCGCGGTATCGAAATGCGCGAAGTAGAACTGAATGTTCATGTGCACGTTCTCATCGCATTCCCAGGTGTTGATGAGTGTGCGCAGGGTTTCGATGCTGCTCATGGCGTCAGGCCTTCTCGATCGCGCGGTTGAGGAAGGCGTCCATGCGCTTGCGGCTTTCGCGCGCGATGGTGAGTGGGAACGCCTGGAATACATGGCAGCCGCCGGGAAAGACCGCGAGCTCCGTTTCCAGCCCCGCCGCCGCCCAGCGCCCGGCCAGGAACAGGCTGTCGTCGAGGAGGGCATCGAGCGTGCCGACGGAGAAAAGCGCGGGCGGCAGACCGGACAGGTCGGCGTGGATCGGCGAGATGTCGGGATCTGTGCACACGCCGCCGGCGGAAAGGAAATGCTTGACGAACATGCGGATGTCGCGGGTGTTGAGGACAAGCCGGTCCAGCCCCCAGGCCGCCGCGCTTGGCGTGAGGGCGAGGTCGTAGCAGCCGGCCGTCAGGTTCGCCGCGTGGAAGGGCGTGAGGCCGTGCCTGTCGCGCAGTCTCAGTATCGTGACGACGCTGAGGTGGCCCCCGGCCGACTCGCCGCCGATCGTGAAGGCGCAACCGCCGAATTCGCCCTCGAGCCGGTCATGCACCCATAGCGCCGCCGCCTCGCAGTCGTCCGGGCCGGCCGGATAGGGATGCTCCGGCGCCAGCCGGTAGTCGACGGAAATGGCTGTCAGCCCGCACTGGTCGGCGATCTCTTCCAGCCGGTCGTCCTGATAGTCGGCGGCGCCGAGCATCCAGCCGCCGCCGTGTATGTGGAGATAGACGCCGCGGCTCGGGCAGCTTTGCGGGCGGATGATCCTGAGCGGGATGTCGCCGCCGGGGCCGGGGATCCTGATCGTCTCCGCCCGCGCGCACCTTGCTGGTATCGGGAAGGGACCGCGCCCGCGTGCTCGCGCCTCGCGGATTGACGCTGGCGAATAGGTCCACGGATCCGGCAGGGCGGAAATCGTGGCCAACAGGTCATTGTTGAAGGCGCGGGTTTCCTCCGAGATCGCCTCGGGCGTGAAGACCGTCGGGTCGAGCTGGATCATGATCGGCGGGTTCCGTGTTATGACTGTTGCCGAGAGGCTAACCGCCCGGTCAGGCAATGCCAAGCCGGTCGGCAGTGAGACGTTGGACGACCGGAAGGGACTTCGGGATGCGCGCTTGGGAGCGGTCCGCGGGCAGGATCACGGCGATACGGGGCGTCGAGGACGAGCGCCCGGCGCGCCAGGCGGCGGCGCGGCTGGAGGTTGCGACGTCCGGGCGCGGCATGATTGACATCAGCGCCGACATCGACGGCTGGCTCGCCGATATCGATGCCGGGTCCGGCCTTCTGACGATTTTCCTTCGCCATACCTCCGCCTCGCTGACGATCCAGGAAAATGCCGATCCGGACGTCCAGGCCGATCTCCTTGACGCGCTCGACGCCCTTGCCCCGGCGAACGCCGGCTGGCGCCATGACATGGAGGGGCCGGACGACATGCCTGCGCATGTGAAGACCGCGTTGACCGACGTCAGCATTTCCATCCCGGTCATCGACGGTCGCGCCGACCGCGGCACCTGGCAGGGCATCTACGTCGTCGAACACCGCGCCCGGCCACACCGGCGCGGCGTGACGCTCCACTATATCGGCAGTTGAGCCCAGGCCTCCGCGGCGCGTGTCAGCGCCGGCAGGCTGAGAAGAACAGCGCCGGCGAGCCATATGGCGAGTGACAGGGCGGTCGAGCCTTCCGCCCGCACCAGCCGCTCGTAGAGCGCTGCGGGAATGCCCGCCACCATCAATGTGAAGAGCGCCCACAGGAGTGAACTACCCCAAAGCGCCGCTTCCGGTGAAGCGATTGCCGTCTCGGAGAAGACGAGCCGGATCGCCGACAGCGGAATGACGAGCGTCGGTGCAAAGAGCCCGTTGAGCGCGGCGACGACGAGGAGGGCGGTAATGAGGAGAAAACGGGTCACGACGGGCGCCTCCCGGCGGGCGGGCGTCTCGTCCCGTCTGATCTTATCACGATCGCTGCCTTCTCCGTATCAGGCCCGCCCCGCAGCGAAAGCGAGGGCGTCAGGTCCGTATCCGCTGTGATGGCGACGGCAAGGAAGCGGGCCAGGAAGAGCCAGACGAGGGCGAAGACGAGCACGACGAACAGCGGTGCGATGCGTGGCGTGACGAAGCGGACCGGGATGACGACGACATCGGTGATGTAACGCAAAAGCCGGTAGAGCCGACTGTCGATGCCGGCGGGCACGATGAGGACGAGGACGATCCGGATCGCGACGAGGCCGGAGAAGAGCGCCAGCGCAAGATCCGGCAGCGTTTGAAGCCAGTCCGCGGAAAGGGGAGAAAGCATCGGCAGACCGTTCACGGTTCGGGGTGGATCGTCCGATGGCGCTCACGACCTCGGTCGTGTGGCGACGTCCGGGCCGAAGGTGCGCCGCAGCGTTCCGACCGTGTGGTCTTCGGCTGGTGTCGGCGCGGGTGTGATGAGCGAGAGAACGATGGTGGTGAGAAAACCAACCGGCAGGCCGAAGATGCCGGCGTTGGCCGTTGTCACGGCCTCGGTGAGGCCGGGCAGCGCCCAGGTGATCTCGTCGCCGCTGCCGCGCACGAGGTCGATGCCCCACACCGAGATGACGATATAGGCGGCTGTAGTCCCCACGCCGGTGATCATGCCGCCGACCGCGCCAACCGCCGTCGCGCGCGGCCACCACAGGCCGAGAACGAGCGGGGGGAAAAGGCCTGCCGCGGCAAGCGAGAAGCACCATGCCGCCGCCTCGATGAGGTCTGGCGGATGCTGAAGCGCGACGGCCGATGTGCCAACCGCGACGGCAAAGAGCGCCAGCCGCGCGATATAGAGTCGCCTCGGCGCGGGGGCTCGCCGGTCGCCGAGCTCGGCGTAGATATCGTGTCCGAGTGCGGAGGCGAGGCTGAACAGCAGTCCGCAAACCACCGCCAGGAGAGCGAGCATGGCCCCGAGCGCGACCAGCGCCGTGACGATGAAGGGAAGGCCGGCGATTTCCGGTCCGGCTAGAACGATCGCCCGCGCGCTGAGGACGATGTCGCTGGGAAGGAGGATGTGGTCCGCCCCGCCGCAGGCAGCCGCGATGTCGGCAACGGACGTTGGGCTGCGGCCGCAAACCGAGACTAAGGCGCTGCCGTCCAAGGCCGTCCGTGCACCCCAGCGCGCGAGCCACGAGGCCTGGCCGGCGAGATCGGCAACGGAAAGCCCTGTCGTCGTCGACAAGAGATGGAAGCGCACGAGGAGCGCGTACGCCGGCGCGGAGAGGAGAAGGAGCGCCAGAAAGACGAGCGCCCAGGCGCTGCTGCGCTGGGCCTCGCGGGCGTCTGTCGTCACGTTGGCGTGCATGAGCAGGTGCGGAAAGGCCGCGGTTCCCGCTGCGATGACGACGATTGTGGCAAGGAAATTGAAGCGGTCGAACGTGGTGTGGATCTCCCCGACCTCGCCGAGCGAGCGGAACGCGGCGGAAACCATCCCGTTCATCGATTGCTCCAGCCGCATGATGTCGGCGACCGCATCTCCCACGCTTGCCTGCGGCAGGGGATTGCCGGAAAACAGTACCGCCATCCAGATGAGGGGCACGAGAAACGCCGCCGTGACGACGAGATATTGCGCCGCCTGTGTCCAGGTAAGGCCCCGCATGCCGCCGAGTAGCAGCGTTGTCAGGACGAGGACGAAGATCACGCTGATCGCCGTCTGATAGGAAATACCGAGCGCGGTCGCAATGATCCAGCCGAGCGTCGACATCATCGAGATGGTCAGCGGGAAGAGGCAGATGGCCAGAATGGCGACACCGATGAGGCGGGCAACGCTGCCGTCGAAGCGTGCGGCGAAGAAATCGGGGATGGTGTCGACGCGGGCCTTCCTGAGCGGTGTGGCGAAGAGCACGGCAAGAAGCGCATACCCGCCGGCAAGGCCGATCCCGTAGGCGAAGGCATCGAAGCCCTTGGTGTAGACAAGGCCCGCGTAGCCGATGAAGACGAGGCCGGAAAACCCGCCGATGGCGCTCGCCATCGCGTTCGGGATCGCGGGGACGCCGTGGTCGACGTGGAAGAATGCCGTGCGGTGGAGCGTGCGCGCCCTGAGCCCGACGATCGCGATCATCGCCAGCGGCAGTCCGATCGCGGCATAGGTGACGACCGTGCGCGGGATGCCGAGCTGTTCGCCGAGCGCCAGCAAGAGAAACAGCACGACGATCGTGCCGCAAAAGGCTGCAAGGAAGATCGTCGGTCGCCGTGCGAGCGGCGAGTCCGCACTGTGGGTGAGGGCGGGACCCGTCATGACCTCGGCCCTCTTCCCTGCTCGAGGTTCCCAGCCGGGCCTTCACCCTTCCCTCCGGCGTCGCCCTGGCCGAAGCGCCGGTCGAGCCGCTCCTGCGCCGCTGCCTGCCAGAAGACGATGACGATGAAGGCCACGACGATGCCGCCGCCCGCCATCACCTTACCGAGCGGCAGGCCGAGAAGGCGCGAGGTGTCGAGCCAGGTCGTGAGAAGCGGTATCGCAAGACCGAAGAAGACAAGGAAGGCGACTGCCGAGCCCATCAGGACCAGCGTTTCGCGCCACCACAGTTTGCGAACCCGTGTCGTCATCGTCGTCTTTCGCTGCCTTTCACGGTGGCGCATGTCTGCGCCGATGCCTGAAAAATCCGGCCGATTAAAACCACTTGATGCTCCCGCGGCAAGCGAATGATCCTGCCTGCCCGGATCTTCACCGGTGGTGCTGCCTGGCCCGGTCATGTCGAGCCCTTCATATATCAGCGGATTTGCATTGTTGCGCCGCAGCAGGAAAGCCGCATACTGAGATAAGCCGTCAGTACGGTTGCGTATCGCGCGAAGAACGCGGCGCCGTTGTGCCCGGTTCGCTTGCATTATCGCGGCGAGCGGTCGTAAAAGCGGAAAAACGGCCAGGGAGAGCAGGGACGCTGTGGTGTGCCCGGCAAGGCTGAAAGCACGGGAGGATTTCGGGGATGTCTGAGATGATGTCTGCAAGTCACTTTATTATCGCCGACGACCATCCCCTGTTTCGTGGTGCGTTGAGGCAAACTCTCTCCGAGACCTTCGGCGACGTCCGCATCACCGAGGCCGGCACGCTTGATGAGGTCGCCGGGGTGTTGGAAACCGCCGACGATATCGACCTCGTTCTGCTCGATCTTTCCATGCCGGGCATGCGCGGGTTCTCCGGTCTGATGTATTTGCGCGCGCAATATCCCAGCGTGCCGATCGTGATCGTCTCCGCGACGGAGGATCACGCCGCGATTCGCCGCTGCATTGAGTTCGGTGCCGCCGGCTATATTCCGAAGTCGCTCGGCATCGAGGCGATTCATTCCGCCCTTAACGCGGTGCTGATGGGCGATATCTGGCTACCGGCCGATTTCGCCATGGAGAGCGGTGAGGAGGATGAGGTCAAGCAGCTCGTCGCCCGCCTCGCCTCGCTGACGCCGCAACAGGTCCGTGTGCTGATGATGCTGAGCGAAGGGCTTCTCAACAAGCAGATCGCGCACGAGTTGAGCGTGTCGGAAGCAACGGTCAAGGCGCATGTCTCCGCCATTCTGCAGAAGCTGAACGTGGAAAGCCGCACCCAGGCCGTCATCGCCGCCAACCGCATCGAGGCCGGGCAGTGGCAGTCTGTCGCCGACGCCAGTTGACGTCTCGCCGATAGCCGGCGCGTTATTCGGCGGCCTTGCGCAGATTCTGCGCCTGCGCCTGCGCCTGCGCAGCGAAGGCGCGAAGCGCGGCTGGTTTGACTGGTTTCTGAAGCAGTGTGAGGTGCTTCGCCTCCGCCTCCTCACGCACGCTCGGCGAACGGTCGGCGGTCACCAGCGCACCGGGAAGCTCGATCCCGAATTGCCAGCGCAGCTGCGTCGCCGCTTCGATGCCGGTCCCCCTGTCGAGATGGTAATCGACGAAGAGGATCTGCGGGGTGTGGCCCGAGGACTGGATTTCCTGCGCCGCCTCCTTGGGGTCGCGCGCGGTGATGACGACGCAGCCCCAGCCCTCCAGAAGTGTGCGCATGCCGGTCAGGATCTCCGGCTCGTTGTCGATGCAAAGGACAATCAGTCCCTCGAGCCGGGAGGCGGGAACCACTGCCTCGGCGGGTTTTGCCGGTGTTTCGGGAACCGGCGCCGCGATCGGCAGCTCCACGGCGAAACGGGATCCTGATTCCGGCGTCGACACCACGGTGACGGGATGGCGTAGCACCCGCGAGATGCGCTCCACGATGGACAGACCGAGACCGAGGCCGCGGGCGGCCCGCGCGCCTTCCTCCAGCCGCTGGAACTCGGCGAAGATTTCCTTCTGCTTCGACAGCGGGATGCCCATGCCTGTGTCGTAGACCTCGATGCGGACCTTATTGTTGCGTCGCCGACGGCAGCCGATGACGATCTTGCCGCTGCCAGTGTATTTGATGGCGTTGGAAACGAGGTTCTGTACCAGCCGCCTGAGGAGCCGCCGGTCGGAGCGCACCGACAGCGAAGAGGTGACGAATCGCAGTTCCAGCCCCTTGTCCTTCGCCATCGGCTCGAAATCGACGCGGATCTGGTCCATCAGATTGTCGAGCCGGAAGATGCTGAGCTCCGGCTTCAGGGCGCCGGTGTCTAGGCGGGAAATGTCGAGTACGGCGCCGATGATTTCCTCCACCGATTCCAGCGAAGCCTCGATATTACGTACGAGCTCCCGGTTCTCGCTTTCGGAAAACCGGTCGACGAGGCTCTGTACGTAGAGCCGTGTGGCGTTGAGCGGTTGCAGGATGTCGTGGCCGGCCGCGGCGAGGAAGCGCGTCTTGCCCAGACTCGCCTCATCGGCATGCCGCTTCGCGCGGATGAGTTCCTGGTTCAGCCGCGTGAGCTCCAGCGTCCGCTCCCGCACCCGCCTTTCCAGCGTCTCGTTGGCGCGCGCTAGCGCCTCTTCGGCCATCACCCGTTCGGTGATGTCGGTATAGGTCAGAACGATACCGCCGTCCGGCATCGGGCTGGTTCGAACCTCCAATACCGCGCCGCTGATGGAGAGATGCTCCTGGAAGGAATCGAGGTTTCCCACCAGACGGTCCATGCGGTCGGCGACGGCGGCGTCGGGATTGCCGGAGCCGAATTCGCCGCTTGTGGCGATCGACATCAGGATGTCGCTGAGTGCGGTGCCGACCTGGCCGAGTTCAGGCGGCAAGCCGAGAAGTTCCCGGTACTGCCGGTTCCAGCACGACAACCTCAGTTGCGCGTCGAAGACCGCGATGCCCTGGCCGACCTGATCGAGCGCCGTCTGCAACAGGTCGCGGTTGTACTGGATCGCGGCCGTGGCGTCGTCGAGGAGCTTCATCGCTCCCTTGGCGGTGGGATCGCGCTGCTTGACGAGCAGTGAGATCACCAGACGGGCCGATGCCGCGCCGACCGCGCTGGCCAGCAATTGCTCCGAATAGCGCATCAAATGGGCGTCGGCCGTTTCGTGGCCGACGAGCGGTGCGCCAGCCTCACGGGCATAGCGCCCGAAGGAGCGCTCGGTGCGCTGCGTGCCGAGATAGCGGGCGACGGTCGCCTTGAGGTCGTCCACGGTCACCGACGTGCGCCACAGCCGCAGGGACGGCGCCGGTGTCAGGTCGCTGGGAACGAAGGCGCTCGCCTGCATGCGCTCGATCGCCGTCAGTGGCCGGGTCAGCGAGAACAAGACGAAGCAGGCTACGTTGACCGCGAGGCTCCAGAGGACGCCGTGGATGAAGGGATCGATATCGATGCCGAGAAGGGATTGCGGGCGAAGGAGGGCCATTCCGAAGGGGCCGGTCTCCAGCACCGTGCGCGAGATGAGGCCGGCATCGACGAAGGTCGGCAGCAGCAGCGTATAGGCCCATAGCGCAAAGCCCGTTGTCATGCCGGCAATCGCGCCGCGCGCCGTTGCCCGCCGCCACAGGAGACCGCCGAAGAAGGCCGGTGCGAACTGCGCGATCGCGGCGAAAGAAAGAAGGCCGATCGAGGCGAGCGCCGCGGTGTCGCCGACGAGGCGATAGTATACGTAGGCAAGGAACAGCGTCATGCCGATCGCGGCGCGCCGGATGTTGAGCAGAAACCGGCCCATGTCCTGGCTGGCCGCGTCGTCGAAGCGGTTGCGCCGCAGAAGGAACGGGATGACGAGATCGTTGGAGATCATGATCGCCAGCGCCACGGACGCCACGATGACCATCGCGGTTGCCGCCGACAACCCGCCGATGAAAGTGAAGAGCGTGATGAACTCCGCGCCCGCGTGCATCGGCAGTGCGAGCACGAATGTGTCGGCATTGACGCTGGTGCCGAAAGTCACAAGGCCCGCCGCCGCGATCGGCATGACGAAGAGATTGATCAGTATCAGATAGAGCGGAAAGAGCCAGGTCGCCCGGGCGAGTTCGGCGTCGTTGTGGTTCTCCGTGACCGCGACGTGGAACTGGCGCGGCAGGAGGAGCGCAGCGAAGAGCGACAGGGTGGAAAGCACCACCCACGATGCACCGTGGAGACTGTTCTCAACGAAGGAGACCCCATGATCGGCGGCGTTGAACTGCCTGAAGAGGTCGCCGGGGCCGTCGAAAAGCCAGAAGGTGACGAAGGTTCCGGCAACGAGGAAGGTGATCAGCTTGACGACCGATTCCGTCGCGATCGCCAGCATCAGCCCCTCCTGATGCTCCGTCGCATCGATATGGCGGGTGCCGAAGAGCGCCGCGAAGATCGCCATCAGGATCGCCACCACCAGCGCAATATCGCCGAGAATCGGCGCAAGGGTGCCGCCCTCCGTCGGGCTGTGGGCCAGAAGGGTGGTAAGGGCGGTGGAGACCGCCTTCAGCTGCAGCGCGATATAGGGAACCGTGCCGACGAGTGCGATCAGCGTGACGACGGCGGCGACCGGTTGGCTCTTGCCGTAGCGCGCGGCGATGAAATCGGCGATCGAGGTGATCCGCTCCGACTTCGCCAGTCGCACGACACGTCGCAGCAGCGGATAGCCGAGCGTGAAGAAGAGGATGGGCCCGATGTAGATCGTCAGGAACTGCCAGCCGCTCGTCACCGACATTCCAACGGAGCCGAAGAACGTCCACGACGTGCAATAGACCGCCAGTGACAGGGCGTATATGGCCGGGCGCCCGCGCTTGGCCGGAACCTTGGCCATCCGGTCGCCGAAACTGGCCACGGCGAACAGAAAGCCGATATAGACGAACGCCGTGCCTACGACGATCCAGCCTTGCAGCATGTTGACGCTTCCACCCTTCGGCCAACCTCGCGGGGCGGGCCGGCAACGATCCGACCACAACCCTGCAATCTTGTCCATATGTGGTCAAATCGACACGGGCACGCAGGGGTCTGTTGCGGTATACCGTATTTCGTCTTATGGGGTTTTTCGTATGCCGGGGTGGGGCCGGGACAAAAGTGTCTCGCTTCCGGGCATGGGCCGTTGCGGGTCCGCATCACTGTCGCGGAGGAGACACGATGCTGAAGGAATTCAAGGAATTTGCCGTCAAAGGCAACATGATCGACATGGCCGTCGGTATCGTCATCGGTGCAGCATTCACCGCGATTGTGTCCTCGCTCGTTGATGACATCATCATGCCGCCGATCGGCCTTCTCCTGTCCGGCTTCGACTTTTCCGAGCTCTTCGTGGTTTTGAAGGCGGGCGCGACGCCCGGACCTTACACGACCGTCGAGGCGGCGGCCGAAGCCGGCGCCGTGACCTGGAATGTCGGTCTGTTCATCAACGCCCTGGTGAAATTCGTCATTGTGGCCTTCGCGCTCTTCCTCGTCGTGCGCGGCGTCAACCGCCTGAAGCGCAAGAGGCAAGTCGAGGCTGCCGCCGAACCGGCCGTACCGCCGCGCCAGGAGGTTCTGCTGGAAGAAATTCGCGATCTCCTCAAGCAGAAGTAGCGGGTTTTCTGTGCGCAAATGAAGACCCGGACAAAGACAATAACGGCGCGCGGGGCGGGTTTCCGCCCTGTGGAATCGTACCAGCAAGATCGGGGCGTCCGCTCCGTAACAAGTGAGCGTTGGCAAAGGCATGACTGACGAAAAGCTCCTGCAGTCGCTCAGACCGCAGGCACGCAATGCGCCTGAAAGCGGCATTGTCGAGGTCATCAACTACGGCCGCGAGCGCGACGGTCTCATTCCGCTGTGGGCGGGCGAGGGTGATCGTCCGACACCGGCCTTCATCTGCGAGGCGGCCAACCGCTCGCTCGCCGACGGTGAGACCTTCTACACCTGGCAGCGCGGCATTCCGGAGCTGCGCGAGGCACTGGCGCGCTACCACGAGCGCCACTTCGGCCGCCCCTTCGTTCCCGAGCGCTTCTTCGTTACCGGTTCGGGCATGCAGGCGATCGAACTGGCGGTGCAGGCGCTTGTCGGGGCCGGCGACGAGGCAATCGTGCCGACGCCGGCCTGGCCCAACATCACCGCTGCGATCGGAGTCCTCGGCGGGCGCGCCGTGGAAGTGCCGATGACCTTCGGCAATGCGGGCTGGACGCTGGATCTGGAACGCATCGCCGCCGCGGTCACGCCGCGGACGCGGGCGATCTTCCTCAACACCCCGTGCAACCCTACGGGCTGGGTCGCCGACCACGAATTCCTGCGTGCGATCTTGACGCTTGCCCGCGACAAGGGGCTGTGGATCATCGCCGACGAGGTCTACGGCCGTTTCTACTATGGCGATGCGCCGCGCGCGCCCTCGTTCTATGACGTTGCCGAGGAGGACGAACGGATCCTCTTCGTCAACACCTTTTCCAAGAACTGGGCGATGACCGGCTGGCGTGTCGGCTGGCTGTCGGCGCCGCCCGCACTTGGCCAGGTGATCGAGAATCTCATTCAGTACTCGACTTCCGGCGTTGCCGCGTTCATGCAACGCGCCGCCGTCGCCGCCCTCGATGACGGCGAGGATTTCGTTGCCTCGCAGATCGCCCAGGCACGGGAAGGGCGTGAGATCGTCTGTACCGCGCTCGCCGCGACCGGACGGGCGCGCTTCGTGCCGCCGGCCGGCGCATTCTACCTGTTCTTTTCCGTTGGCGGTGAAACGGACACGGCCCGGCTGGGCCTCAGGCTTGTCGACGAGGCGAATATCGGTGTTGCACCGGGAACGGCGTTCGGTGAGGCCGGAACGGGATTTGTCCGCCTTTGCTTTGCTCGCAATGCGGATCAGTTGCGCGAGGCATCAAGCAGACTCTCGTCTTGGTTGTGCAAGGGAAAATGATGCCATTGGAGAGCACGGATGAATTGAGGTCTGTGTATTTTTCCGTATGGTACTGTAGAATAAGAAACGAAGGAATGGACGATATGCGGGACGAGCGGTCCGCTGCCGGTCAAGAAACGGCGAGCATTTCGGAATCGCGTCTGGCGAGCGTCCTCGATACGGCTGTTGACGGCATTGTCGTCACCGACGAGTCGGGACGTGTGCTGGTGTATAACAAGGCCTGCGAGCGTCTTTTCGGCTATCGCGCGGTCGATGTCATCGGCGAGAACGTCGTCAAGATCATGCCGCCGGAGTATGCCCGCGAGCACGATTCCTACATCGATCGCTACGTCACGACCGGCGAGCGCCGGATCATCGGTATCGGCCGTGAGGTCGCCGCGCAGCATCAGGACGGCACGATCATTCCGGTGGAACTCTCCGTCGGCGAGGCGCTAACGCCGGCCGGGCGGCAGTTCATTGGCATTCTGCGCGATCTTCGCCAGCGCAAGGCGGTAGAGGCGCGGCTCGACGAGGTTCAGGCGCAACTGGTCCATCTGGCGCGGATCAGCGCCATGGACGAGATCGGCGCGGCGGTCGCGCATGAGCTCAACCAGCCGCTGACCGCCGTCATGCTCTACCTGCAGGCGGTGAAGCGCCGCCTGAGCGGTGCCGCTGAGGAAAGCGGCCAGCCCGTCGACGAGCGCGCGCTGAGCGTTCTCGACAAGGCGGTGAACGAGGCCGACCGCGCTGGCAAGATCATCCAGCGCATGCGGCAGATCGTGGAGAAGCGCGAGCCGCAACGCCGGTCGGTCAATCTGGTCGAGGTTATCGACGAGGCGATTGAGCTGACGCGCCTTGGCCGCTATGCGGGCGAGATCAGGATCCACCGTGAAGATGCCGACCATGTGCCGAACGTGGCGGTCGATCCGGTCCAGATCCAGCAGGTGATCGCCAATCTCGTACGCAACGCCATCGAGGCCGTTCGCGACAGCGAGGAGCGTTGGGTACGGATCGGCATTGAACGCGACGACGATCGCGTGAACGTGACGGTGTCGGATTCCGGCGAGGGCATCCCCGCCGACAGGGTCGACAGCCTGTTCAAGGCGTTTTCAACCGAGAAGAAGAGCGGCCTTGGGCTGGGGCTTGCGATCTCACGCACTATTGCACAAAACCACGGTGGCGACTTGACGGTGGATCCGGGCGGAGATGGGCACGGTGCCCGTTTCCTTCTGTCACTGCCGCTCATCGTAACCGGCGAGGCTGCCGACCACGGGCAAATGGAATAGGGGGTATGGTTTGTTGACCATGGAAGCCAATAACGGGATCATCTACATCGTCGATGACGATCCCGCGGTTCGCGACGCGCTGGGCGTTGTGTTCGAGATCGAGGGATTCGAGGTCCAGACCTTTGCGACTGGCGACAGCTTTCTCGAGGCTGCCACCAGCCAGACGCCCGGCTGCGTGCTGCTCGATGTTCACATGCCCGGTCGTTCTGGAATCGACATCCTGCAGGAGCTGAACGCCGACCACTATCCGGCACCGGTGTTCATCATCTCCGGCCAGGGTGACATTCCCATGGCGGTCAATGCCGTCAAGCAGGGGGCATTCGATTTTATCGAGAAGCCGTTTGATGCGGAGACCGTCGTCCAGCGCGTCCGCGACGCCATCAAGGCGACCGAAGACCGTCATCGCAGCGCCGAGAACATCGAGGATCGGGATTTCCCCGGCCGCGAGGTTCTCACCCCGCGTGAGCGGCAGGTCCTTGGCCGCATCACCGCCGGCGCCTCGAACAAGGAGGCAGGGCGCGAACTAGGCATCAGCCCGCGCACGATCGAGGTGCATCGTGCGCGGATCATGGAAAAGCTGGGTGCGCGCAACGCCGCCGATCTGGTGCGAATCGTGCTCACGGGCAGTGTCGGCTGACACCGGAATCGGCCCCGCTCGTGTGCGCAGTCGCGCTTATAGGTAGCTTTCCGTATAGTAAATTGGCTCCGGCGGCCCGATCCTTTTAGAACGGCTTAAAACTGTTTTGGGTGGGCTGTCTGGAGGGCTTCGTGGTCGTTCATGTCCTGGAAGATGACTTCGGTGTCTCCGACGCGCTCCAGCTTTGGCTGGAGCAAATCGGACATGAGGTACGGCTCTACCCTTGTGCCGAAGATTTCTTCGGCGCGGAGCCGCCGCACGGCGATGATCTCGTTTTTGTCGATCTCGGACTGCCCGGAGCTAGCGGCGCCGATGTGATTCGCTGGCTTGGCGGATTGCCGCATGCGCCGCGTGTTGTGGCGATCTCCGGCAAGTCGCGGGCCGACATCCGGCGTCAGATGAGCACGTTCGGCGAATTGCCGGTGCTGCGAAAGCCGCTCAGCGAAGAAAATCTGCTTTCCTGCCTCTAGGGCCTGCCGCGGCTCTTTGCCACCTGTGGTGGCGAGGGGAGGGTATGGTCACGATGGCTTTTGGAAAATCAGCACGTTTGTGCGGCAAACGGCCGGGATCGCGTGCCCCGAAGTTGCGATGCCGGAGCCGTGCGAGCGTTATATGTAAATAGGCGTACGTACGCGTCCCAATTTCGCGGATTTCTGCGACTGCTTAATCTTTTTGGTAGCTGCCGAGCAAGGCAAACGAAGCTAGGTAGCACCGCTTGGGATGTGCTGTGTATGACCTGCGTCAATTTTCGCTATGGGCCAAGGACGGAATGGCCCGCTATCTGAAAGGATGGAGCGAGTGAGACGCAGGGCTGACGGCCGCTGGAAGCGGACCTGATGTCTGCCCATTGAGGAGGGGTAAATGGTTCATCTCGAACAGACGCGCCGTAGCGTTGTGCACGAACTCGCGCCCATTCAGGGCGGCGCGGAAGATCCCTGGAGCGACTACCTCCGCTCTCCACGCGCCAAGACGTTTCGCCTTTCACAGCATGAGGTTATCTTCTACGAAGGTGATCCCGCCGAGCGCATTTATGAAGTCGCCGAAGGCGCGATCATGCTCTATAAGCTCCTGCCCGACGGTCGTCGACAGGTGGTGGAGATCCTCGGCTCGGGCGATCTCTTCGGGTTTCCGGTCGACAACGTGCATGATTGCGCCGCCGAGACGCTGGTGCCGAGCACCATCCGGGCGCTGCGCCGCCAGGATGTGGAACACGCATCCGACCTGCAGCAGCACGTGACCCGCTGCCTGCTGTCACAGATGGAGACGCTGCACAATCATACCGTGCTTCTCGGCCGCAAGTCGGCCATGGAACGCGTTGCCTCCTTCCTGATGCACTTCGTTCCCGACCGCGGCGGTACCGGTTGCGTCGGCCCGAAAGACGAGGACAACGACGAATCGGTTGTCGTGCTGACGATGACTCGGCAGGAAATCGCCGATTATCTCGGCCTGACGATAGAAACCGTGAGCCGCGTGATTTCGGAGATGAAGCGCCGCGCGCTCATCCGCATCGAAAAGCAGGACCGCATCCGCATTCTCAAGGTCTGCGACATTTGCCATCTGACCGGTGCGCACTGACAGATCCTGACCACCCCTGAAATGATCGGTACCGACAATCGAACGGCGCGCCCCTTTCCCGGACGCGCCGTTTTTCGTCTCGAACCCCTGTTGTCTCGAACCCCTGTTGTCCTGACCCCTGTTGTCCTGACCCTAGCCCACCCCCCGTTTCGAGCGACAGCCGCGGGGTAGGCTCATTCAGAGGAAGGGAAGGGCGAGGCTCAGGAGTTGTGCCGACGGTCCTCCGGCAGGTCGTCATCCTGCAGGATGCGCCACGCGGCGCCATCGAGATCATCGAACTGGTCGGTCTTCAGCGCCCAGAGGAATGCGCCCAGCGCCACACCGCCGAGCCCGAGCGCGATCGGGATGAGGTAGATCAGAACGTCCATTGGCTTTACTCCGCTTTCGCGGCTCCCTGAAGAAGAGATGGGGCGAAAGGACGGGACGGACAAGTCGTCTTCGTCCTCGCCCGCCCGTTACGACGGTATCGGTTGTGCCGGCACCGGTTGCGACGGCACCGGGGCCTCATCCGTCTCTGCCAGCCTGTCGAAGAGCCGTAACCGCAGCGCGTTCGATGTCACGACAATCGAAGAGCAGGACATGGCGAGCGCGGCGACGAGCGGTGTCACGAGGCCGGCGACGGCGAACGGCACGGCGACGACATTGTAGAGTGCGGCAAGCGTAAGATTCTGCATCATAGCGCCATGCGCGCGCCTGGCGATGCGGATGGTGTCGGCGATCGGCGAGAGGCGGTCGCCGAGGAACACGGCGTCGGCCGCCGCCTGGCTGATATGGACGGCCGTGACCGGAGAGATGGAGACATGCGCGGCGGCGAGTGCCGGCGCGTCGTTGAGTCCGTCACCGACCATGAGAACCGTCTTGCCGGCCTCTGCCAGCTCTTCCAGCCGGGCGATTTTTCCCGTCGGGTCAAGGCCGGCCGACCAGGAAATGATACCGAGGTCGGAGGCAATGCTCGCGACGGCGGCCTCGCGATCGCCGGAAAGGATCTCGATGGTGTAGCCGGCCTCTGTGAGGTCGCGGATGGTCTCGGCCGCGTCGGGCCGCAGTTCCTGTTCGAGCGCGAAGAGCACGACCGGCCGGTCGCCCGCCTGGAGCGCCATCATGGAGGCGATGGGATGGGCGGCGCGGAAGCGTCCGAGCGTCTTCTCGTCGACACCGCAGAAGGCCGCGCTGCCGAGGCGAAGGTGAGTGCCGTCGACGATGGCCTCGACGCCCTGGCCGGCGACCTCGCGGGCATCGTCCATCGGAATTTCGGCGCCGGAAGCGCGTGCGAGCGCCACGGCAAGCGGATGCCGGCTGGCGAGAGCGAGCCGGCCGGCGAGCGCAAGGTCGGCGGGATCGATCTCTGCTCCGTTGACGATCGTCGCCAGCGGCTGCGTCAGCGTGCCGGTCTTGTCGAAGACGACGGTGTCGACGGCGGCAAGGCGCTCCAGCGCGTCGCCGGAATGGAGAAGGACGCCGCGCTTGAACAGAAGCCCGCTGGCAACAACCTGTACGGCGGGAATGGCAAGGCCGAGCGCACACGGGCAGGTGATGATGAGAACGGAGATTGCGACGACCAGCGAAGGCTGCCAGCCGAGGCCCCATGCCCACCAGAAGAGGAACGTCAGCGCCGACGCCCCATGGACGATCGGCGCATAGTATTGCGCCGCCCGGTCGGCGAGCCGGACGTAACGCGACTTCGCCTGCGACGCCGTCTCAAGGAGCCGTGTCACCTCGTCGAGAAGGGTGCCTTTGGCCGCCGCCGTGACGCGAATGTCGAGGGCGCCGCTGCCGTTGAGTGTCCCGGCGTAGACCCGGTCTCCGGGCGCGACGGCGGCAAGCGCCGTCTCTCCGGTCACCAGGCTCTGGTCGATTTCGGAGCGTCCATCGGCGATGACGCCGTCGACCGAGACCCGTTCGCCCGGCCGCACCAGGACGATGTCGTCCGCCGCGATCTTGGACAGCGGCAGGTCACGCAACGTGCCGTCGGGTTCCTTCCTGACGGCCGTCTCGGCCCTGAGCGTCGCCAGGTTCTCGGCGAAAGAGTGCGTCCGTCGGCGCATGTTTTGGTCGAAGAAGCGGCCAACGAGGAGGAAGAAGAGCAGCATGATGGCGGAGTCGAAATAGGCATCCTGGGCATGCTGGAACGTCTGGAGAATGGAGAGCGAGAGGGCAAGGAATACGCCGATGGTGATCGGCACGTCCATGTTAAGCTGGCCAACTCTCAGCGCCCGCCAGGCGCTGATGTAAAACGGCCGTCCGGCATAGATAGCGGCCGGCAGGGCGATCATGCCGGAAATCCAGTGGAAGAAGTCGCGGGTCGCCGGCTCGATGCCGGTTGCGTTGCCCGACCACACTGAAATCGACAGGAGCATGATGTTCATCGCGGCAAAGCCTGCGACTGCGAGGCAGCGCAGGAGCAGCCGCGTCATCGCGTCGTCCTCGTTGGAGCGCCGCGAGGGGTCGAACGGATGCGCCCGGTAGCCGAGGCGTTCGACCATGGAGACGATATCGTCAGCACCTGCCCGCGCGCTCTCCCAGTCGACTGCGAGGCGGTGCGTGGTGAGGTTGAGACGGGCGTGCGTGACGCCGGGAATCTGGCCGAGGCCACGCTCTATCTTGGTCATGCAGGCGGCGCAATGGACGCCCTCGACGGCGAGATCCATATGGAGCCGGTCGCTGTCGCCATCTCCTTCGCCGCCGCCCTCACCTTCGGCGGGAACGGCAAAAGCGCTCCAGTCGCGTACGGGGGCGGTCACGGCGCAACCTGCCTCACGCCGGCTCGGCGGCGCCGTGCCGGCGGCATTTTCGGGCACAAGGACGCAGTGAGCCGCGTCATTCGGCGAACATCACCCGGTTGCGGGAGCGGAAGACGCGCTTGTCGCCGTCTTCCGCCTCCACGATCAGATCCCACTGGCCGGCATCGACCCCCTCGACGCTGGCGGTATAGAGCCCGCGCCCAGCGCTTTCGAAGGTGAACGTATGGTCGAGGGCGCTGTTGATCGGCCGCATGAGCCGGCCTGTGAAGGCGAGGCCGGAAAGCGGCGTCTCGCCGGAATCTCGCGCTGAAATTTCGATTGTGGCGATCCGGTCAGCGCTGTGGCGGGCACTCACCTCGACCTTCCAGGCTTTCTGCGCTTGCTGGCGGGCGGCGGCGATTTCGTCGGGATAGACCTTGCCTGCCTCATAGGAGCTTTCGACCTCGAGGCCGCTCCAGCTCTTGAGGGCGTAGTAGGTAAGAACGCCATTGACGCCCATGACAATGCCGAAAAAGATGACGAGGCCGATAAGCACATGCCACCCGGTGATCGGCCGTCCCGTCGACTCGCTCATGATCTCACCCATCCCTCACGCCTCGTTTGTGCTGTGCGCCACTTCGGCCCGGACTTTCTTTGATGCCGGTGCGAAGCGGATGCTGCATCGATAACGTCTGCGGTTTTCGCCGCAAGACAAAAAGCGCCGCCGCATTCTCCGCATAGTCGAAGAATACGGCGGCGCGTTGGTCGTCCAGCCCTATTTCGGGGCCTTGAAGTAGTCTGTCGCACCGGCCTTGGCGCCGGTCTCCTGATCCGTGATGTTCACGGTGATCGGCGTGGAGGTCGGCATGTCGGCCGACGGCGGCGAGGCGATCAGGAGCCGAACTTCGCGGGTCTGGTCTGGACCGATGGTGATCAGCGGCTTGCCGTCGACCTTCCGGGCGATGCCGATCGCGTCAAGCGTGGTGCCCGCTGGCATGCCGTCGACGGAGAGGACGAAGGAGCGTTCGACGTTCTCCTTGTTGAGGAGGCGTATCGTGTAGCCGTTGCGCACCCCGCCACTCGACAGGGGGACGTAGATCGGGTTGCGATCGTGCAGGACGTTGAGGCCCTCGAGCGTCCGGTTCGTTAGCGTGTAGAGCATGAACAGACAGATCGCGCCGATGATCACGATGTAGCCGATTGTCCTGAGCCGGAATAGCCGGTAGACCGGCGGCTCGCCCCGCTCCGCCCTATCCATGTTGTCGTCGGTATCGTATTTGATCAGCCCGATCGGACGGTCGACCTTCTTCATCACCGTATCGCAGGCATCGATGCACAACCCGCACTGGATGCAGGAGAGCTGCGACCCAAGGCGGATGTCGGTACCGGTCGGACAGACCGCGACACATTGGCCGCAATCGATGCAGTCGCCCGCCGCATCGCCCGCCGCCCGAAGCTTCTGGGCCTGCTTGACGGAGGCGCGCGGCTCGCCGCGATCGTGGCGGTAGGTGACGTTGAGCGCGTATTCGTCGGTGAGCGCGGCCTGAATGCGCGGCCACGGGCACATGTAGACGCAGATCTGCTCGCGCATGTAGCCGGCGAAGACATAGGTGGTGAAGGTCAGGATGCCGATGAACATATAGGCGACGAATGGTGCCTGACCGGTCGCCAGGTCCTTCACCAGGGTCGGCGCGTCGGCGAAATAGAGCACCCAGGCGCCGCCGGTCCACCACGCGATCATCAGCCAGAGGAAATGTTTGGTCGTCTTCTGGGCGATCCAGCGTGCGCTCCACGGCGTCTTGTCGAGCTTGATGCGCTCGCGCCGGTCGCCTTCGATCCAGCGTTCCACCGCAAAGAAGAGATCGGTCCACACCGTCTGCGGACACAGGTATCCGCACCACACGCGACCGGCCAGCGCGTTCATCAGGAACAGCGTGAGCGCGGCGACGACGAGGAGACCGGTGAAGTAGTAGACTTCCTGCGGCCAGATCTCGACCATGAAGAAATAGAAGCGCCGGCCGGGAACGTCGACGAGAACGGCCTGGTCGGGTGAGTTCGGTCCGCGATCCCACCGCACGAAGGGAAGCAGGTAGTAGGCTCCGAGCGTGGCAATCAGAATGGCCCACTTGATCCTGCGAAACCGGCCACTGACAGCAGCGGGATAGACCTTCTGGTGCGATGCATAAAGCGAAGAGTCTCCGCCCCCACCGTTCTGGGTTTCGACACGCATCTAACGTCTACCTTTCGTCTCGTTGGGGTTTCGGTTGCCGGTCTTCTGACGGGTTTTCTGTATTTTCGGGCTATGTATCCCGATTTCATCTGCTGTCGAGTGAATAAGCGGCAGCCTTTGGGGCCGCCGCTCTTCAGTTTGACGCAAGCTTGGGGGCAAATGCCATTCGTATGACTACCCCCGGAAACGGCCTTATTGGCCGCCGCCCCGGCTGTGCACGTAGACTGCGAGCGACTTGATCGTCACGTCATCGAGCCGGCCGGCCCATGTCGGCATGACGCCCTTGCGGCCGTTTGTCACAGTCGCGATGATCGTTTTGAGATCGCCGCCGTAGAGCCAGATGCCGTCGGTCAGGTTCGGGGCACCGAGATCCTGGTTCCCCTTGCCGTCCTCGCCGTGACAGGCCGAACAGTTGTCCATGAACAGGGTCTTGCCGGCTGCCAGGTCGGCACCCGCTTCCGGCTTCTGGCCGGACAGGGTGCGGACGTAGTTGGCGACAGTACGGATCTCCTCGCTATTGAGGATGCCGTCCTTGCCGAAGGCCTGCATGTCGCCGAACCGCGTGTCATCGCTGGTCGAGCGGATGCCGTACTCGATCGTGGTGTGGATTGCATCGAGCGTGCCGCCCCACAGCCAGTCGTCATCGTTGAGGTTCGGGTAGCCCTTGGAACCGTTTGCGCCGGTGCCGTGGCAGGGCGCGCAGTTGTCGCCGAAGGCGGCCTTGCCGTTGGCCATGGCGAATTCCAGAAGGCTGGGATTGCTCTCGATGTCCTTCAGCGAGGCATTGATGAGACCCGAGCCCATTTTGGCACGGGCCGTCTGGGCGGCGCTGTAGGCCTCGATGGCCTGGGCACGCTGGGAGGCACCCAGCAGGCCCTTGGTGTAGGTCGTCACCAAAGGCCAGGACGGCATCAGGATCCAGTAGCCGATGGCCCACACGATCGTGAGATAGAAGGTGATCATCCACCAGCGCGGAAGCGGGTTGTTGAGCTCCTTCAGACCATCCCATTCGTGACCGGTCGTCTCGACGCCCGAGACGTCGTCGATGTCTTTTTTGTGATCAGCCATATTTCAATCCTCCCTGAGGGGGATGTTGGCGGCATCGTCGAACTGCTTCTTCTTGGAAGGCCACAGCGCGTAAACGACAACGCACAGGAACAGTAGCGAGAAGTAGAGGGCGCCCCAGGTCTGGGCGAAGTGGGCGAGCGTTTCATACATGTCCACTGTCTCCCGTTATCTGAGGTCGGCCTTGTCGTCGTAGATCGAGAAATCGACGAGCGTTCCCAGCACCTGCAGGTACGCGACGAGCGCGTCCATTTCGGTGAGCTTGTCGGGATTGCCGTCGAAATCACGGACGACCGCCTTCGGGTACCGTTCCATGAAACCGTCGAGATCATCGGCGTCGGGATTGACCTGGGTTTCCATGTCTTCCTTGGCCTTGGCGATCTGCTCTTGCGAGTAGGGCACGCCGACGATCACATTGGTCTTCAGATGATCGGCGATGTGCCTGTCGTCGAGTTCGGTCGAGGCCAGGAAGGGATAGCCGGGCATGATCGATTCCGGCACCACCTGCCGGGGATCGACCAGGTGCTCGCGATGCCATTCATCGGAGTACTTGCCGCCGATGCGGGCCAGGTCCGGACCCGTGCGCTTGGAGCCCCACTGGAACGGGTGATCGTACATCGACTCCGCCGCCAGGCTGTAGTGACCGTAGCGTTCGATCTCGTCGCGCAGCGGCCGGATCATCTGCGAGTGGCAATTGTAGCAGCCTTCGCGGATGTAGATGTTGCGGCCGGCCAGTTCGAGCGGGCTGTAGGGGCGCATGCCCTCCACCTTCTCGATGGTGCTCTTGAGATAGAACAGGGGAACGATCTCGACGAGGCCGCCGATCGCCACCACCACGAGGATGGCGACGGTCAGCAGGATCGAGTTTTTTTCGAGGATTTCGTGCTTGTTAGCCATGTTTTGTGTCCCCCTCACTCGGCCGGAACGGCCGCGGCCTTCGGCGTGGCTTCTTCAGCTTCGCCGTACCGAACGGTCATGTAGAGGTTGTAGACCATGATCAGAGCGCCGAGCAGGAACAGGGCGCCACCGATGGCACGGATCACATAGAACGGATGCATCGCCTCGACGGTCTCGATGAACGAGTACTCGAGGAAGCCGAGCGAGGTATACGCCCGCCACATCAGGCCCTGCAGGATACCGGACACCCACATCGCGGTGATGTAGAGCACGATGCCGACCGAGCCGATCCAGAAGTGCCAGCTGACCAGACGCAGCGAGTACAGGCCCTTGCGGTTCCACAGCCACGGATACAGGCAGTAGAGAGCGCCGAAGGAGATGTAGCCCACCCAGCCGAGCGCGCCGGAGTGCACGTGGCCGACAGTCCAGTCGGTGTAGTGCGACAGCTGGTTCACCGCGCGGATCGACATCATCGGACCCTCGAAGGTCGACATGCCGTAGAAGGCGACGGAGATCACCATCATGCGGATGACAGGATCGGTCCTGAGTTTGTCCCAGGCGCCCGAAAGCGTCATCAGGCCGTTGATCATGCCGCCCCAGGAGGGCATCCACAGGATGATCGACATGGTCATGCCCAGCGTCGAGGCCCACTGCGGAAGAGCCGTGTAGTGCAGGTGGTGAGGACCGGCCCAGATGTAGATGAAGACCAGCGCCCAGAAGTGGACGATCGACAGCCGGTAGGAAAACACCGGCCGTTCGGCCCGCTTCGGGATGAAGTAGTACATGATGGCCAGGAACCCGGCGGTCAGGAAGAAGCCCACCGCGTTATGGCCGTACCACCATTGCGTCATGGCGTCCTGCACGCCCGACCAGGCGATGTAGGACTTCGAGGAGAAGATCGAGACCGGAACCGTGACGTTGTTGCCCAGGTGCAGCATCGCGATCGTGACGATGAACGCCAGGTAGAACCAGTTCGCCACGTAGATATGCGGGTCGCGGCGCCTCCACAGCGTCGCCAGATAGACCAGCAGATAGGTCACCCAGACGATTGTCAGCCAAAGGTCGGCGTACCATTCCGGTTCGGCGTATTCCTTCGACTGCGTGACGCCGAGGAGATAGCCGGTGCCGGCGATCACGATGAAGGCGTTGTAGCCGAGGATGACGAACCAGGGAGTGATGCGGCCCGGCATGCGCGCCTGCGAGGTGCGCTGGACGACGTAGAAGGACGTCGACAGGAGAACGTTGCCGCCGAAGGCAAAGATCACCGCCGAGGTGTGCAGCGGACGCAGACGCCCGAAGTTGAGAAAGGAAAGATCCATGTTGAGCGCCGGGAACGCGAGCTCCCAGGCCAGGTAGTCGCCGACCAGAAAGCCCGCGATGCCCCAGAACATCGCCGCCACGACACCGAACTTGATCGGTCCGTAGTTGTAGTTCGGCTTTCCGTCTACGACCAGCGGGACGTCCCCGCCCGGTCGCGCGAAATAGGATCTGAAAATAAGAAAGACGCCAACGGCCGCCATTATAGCGCCGATGGTCGCATGGAACGCCATCACCTGGTCATATGCCTTGCCGGCAATCACCAGACAGACGAGCGTAAGGACGACGAGAAATGCGGCGTAGAGCCCTTCCTCGATCGTCAGATACTTTGCCTCAGCAGATCGAGCCATCGTTCCGCCCCGATTATAGGTTGATAATGCAGTATGCGGGCCTGCGCGGTTCCCCCGTCACCCCTAAAGAGCTGCCGAGAATTCCGTGCCGACCGGTCTTGCGAAGTCGTCTGGCCCCACACATATGTCCCGATAGGGCCAGTTCGACTGAGAAGCCGTGAACCATACGCAGCTTCATATGGTCAACAGGATACGCTGTCGCATGTGCAACCGTCACCCGGACAATTACCTACCGGTTCGGCCGCTCACCCGTTGATTCTTTAGAGTTTTTCGAGAAAGCCTCGCTTTTTCGTTCACTTCTTTTGACAGCAGGGCACAAGTCATGCGCCGAGATTCGCGCGTTTGTGTGCTGAATCAGCGACACAGAATTTTACCAATTGTAGTTTTCACCGATTCCCGATAAGCGGCAATCGAATGTAAATGCTATACCGGGAATAGAGCCGGTTCAAATCGTTCCAACCTGCCTTTAGGTGGATGGTCGTATCCGTGTGCGGCGTTAGTGCGCATCGCGGCCGTTTTCGTTTTCCCGAAGATGTTCTAGGGTGAGCCCCATGGAAAAGCTCGTCAGCAAATACGCAACGCGCAACGTTCCGCGTTACACGTCCTATCCGACCGCGCCGCATTTCTCCGCCGAGGTCACGCCGGAAATCTATGCCGGCTGGCTACGTGATCTGGCGTCCGGCACCGAACTCTCGCTCTATCTTCACGTGCCCTACTGTCGCGAGATGTGCTGGTATTGCGGCTGCCATACCAAGGTGACGCATCAGGACGGACCGCTTCTTTCCTATGCCGAGACGCTGGTCTCGGAAATCGCGATGATCGGCGGGCTGCTCGGCCGCGGTCGTCCCGTCCGCCATATCCATTGGGGCGGCGGCACGCCGAGCTTGTTGCCGACGCAGGCTTTCCGCGCTGTCGTCGACAGGCTGAAGGCCTCCTTCGACCTGACCGGGGAACTGGAACACGCGATCGAACTCGATCCGCGCACCGTGACCGAGGAGCTTGCCGCAACGCTCGGTGCCTGCGGCATCACTCGCGCCAGTCTCGGCGTTCAGGATTTCAACGAGGGCGTTCAGGCGGCCATCGGCCGGATCCAGAGTTTTGAGGTGGTCGAACGCTCGGTGAACGCGCTGCGCGCCGCCGGCGTCGAGGCCATCAACCTGGACCTGATGTACGGCCTGCCGAAACAGACGCCCGACCACATGCGTGAAACGGTCGATCTGGCGCTTCGCTTCAGCCCCAGCCGGCTGGCGCTTTTCGGCTACGCCCATGTGCCGTGGATGAAGAAGCACCAGCGCCTTATCGACGAGGCGGACCTGCCGGGTGTCGAAGGGCGCCTTGAACTGGCCGCCGCCGCCCGCGAACGGCTCGCCGAGAACGGCTTCATAGCCATCGGCCTCGACCATTTCGCCCGCCCAGACGACGAGATGGCCATTGCCGCCCGTGAGGGCACGCTGAAGCGCAATTTCCAGGGCTATACGACCGATGCCGCGCCGGCCCTCATCGGCTTTGGCGCCTCCTCGATCGGCAAGCTGCCAGAGGGCTATATCCAGAACGCGCCGGACGTCGGCGGCTGGCGCCGCGCGGTCGAGGCCGGCCATCCGGCGATCGTACGCGGCAAGGCGCTCGACGACGACGACCGGGCCCGTGCCCTCATTATCGAGGAGATCATGACGGCCTATGAGGTCGATGTCGCAGCCGTTGCGGCGAGTTATGGCATTGCCATCGCCGACTTCGACGCCTCGTTCGACCATCTCAGCGAACTGGTCGAGGACGGACTCGTTGCGGTTGAGGACAAGCGCGTCACCGTGCTGGATGCCGGCAAGCCCTATGTCCGCATCGCCGCCGCCGCCTTCGACAGCTATCTCGCCGCCGCCGCCGCCCGCCATTCCGTCGCGGTCTAGCACCACCGCGCCAGGCAGCCGACCGCGGCCCGCGAATCACGCAAAGCCGCGGATTGCGGGGATTTTCTGAACAAGACGTTAAGACTCTCGCACGCAGACTGGATTGGCGGGCGACGCGCCGCATGGGGTGGCGCGCACCCGCGAGCCTCGCCGCACGAGACCGTGCGGCGAGAGGCGGAAAGCGTTCGGGTATGGTTTCCTCGGTCGTCTCGACGAGCTCGGTGGTCACGACCCTGACGTCGGCATCCTCCGATGTCGGCGCGGCGAAGGACGTGCGCGGCGAAGAGCAGCGTCTGAGGGTGGCGCTGCAGACGGCGCGCGTCCGGCTGCAGAACGCCGGCCAGGGGGAAGACCGCGGCGACGTCGAAACCGAGGTCCGGGACATCAACTCCCGCCTCCGCCGGCTTCAGACCTCCCGGACCAGCGAGCCGGTCAAGCCGGAAGAGACCGGCAACGAGACCGGCAACGGTGCTCCGAATGGCACCGCTGGCATCCCCGCCACGCGCGCGGATACCAATAGGGGTGTCACCGCTGGAAACACGGTCGACGCCGCCGAGCCGAAGGCTGCGACCCGCGAGCGCCCCGCCGACCCCCACGAGCCGGGCCAGTTCCTCGACCTCACCGTCTGACGGCGAATGCGGCAGTCCTCAAAGCCGACCAGCAGCGCCTCCTCTCCCCCCAATAAAAAACCCCTCCCGGTTTCCCGGAAGGGGTGATTGTATCGGCCCGGCCAGTACTGGGCGCGCCGGGGGAGGGGCTTTCGATCGATCAGCCGCCGGCGGCTGAGAAGATCGACACCGGCGCCTTCGCCTCGCTCTGGCCGCCCGTCCGCTCGATGTCGAGCTCGGACCAGACGTCGCACAGCGCGTCGCGCAGATGGTCGATCAGCGCATCGTCGTGGAACGGGGTCGGCGTGATACGCAGCCGTTCAGTGCCGCGCGGCACGGTCGGATAGTTGATCGGCTGGATGTAGATGTTGTGCTTCTCAAGCAGCAGGTCGCTCGCCCGCTTGCACTTTTCCGGGTCGCCGACGAGCACGGGAACGATGTGCGTTTCCGACGGCATCACCGGCAGGCCGGCGGCCGAGAGCACGTCCTTGGTCCGCTGCGCCTGGCGCTGCTGGCCCTGGCGCTCGGTGGTGGAGGCCTTGAGATGCTGGATGGAGGTCTTGGCGGCGGAACAGAGCCCCGGGGCGAGCGCGGTGGTAAAGATGAAGCCCGGCGCGTAGGACCGCACCGCATCGACGATCGCCGAACTCGCGGTGATGTAGCCGCCGAGGACGCCGAACGCCTTGGCGAGCGTGCCCTCGATGACGTCGAGGCGCTCCATCAGGCCCTCGCGTTCGGCGACGCCGCCGCCGTGATCGCCATACATGCCGACGGCGTGCACTTCGTCGATATAGGTCATCGCGCCGTATTTGTCGGCGAGATCGCAGATCTTCAGGATCGGGCTTATGTCGCCGTCCATGGAGTAGACGGATTCGAAGACAATGAGCTTCGCTCGGTCCTTGCCGGCGGCCTTGAGGAGGTCCTCAAGGTGCTCCACGTCGTTATGACGGAAGATCTGTTTGTGCATGCCCGACCGGCGCACGCCCTCGATCATCGAGGCGTGGTTGAGTTGGTCGGAAAGGATGAGACAGTCCGGAAGCAGGCGTCCGATGGTCGAGATCGCGGCCTCGTTCGATACGAACCCGGAGGTGAAGACCAGCGCGGCTTCCTTGTGATGAAGGTCGGCAAGCTCGTTTTCGAGCTGCACGAGCGGGTGGTTGGTGCCGGAGATGTTGCGGGTGCCGCCGGCCCCGGCGCCCATGTGCCCGACTGTCTTCTGCAGGGCCTCGATCACCTTCGGGTGCTGGCCCATGCCGAGATAGTCGTTGGAACACCAGATCGTGATTTCCTTCTCCGCGCCGTCCTTGCGCCAGATGGCGCGCGGAAATCGTCCGACGACACGCTCGAGATCGGCGAAAACGCGGTAGCGTTTCTCGTCCTTCAGCGCGTCGACGGCGCCTTGAAAAAATGCGTTGTAATCCATTGTTCCGCCTTGCTTTACCCCTCGCGGGCCAACCTAGTGTCCCCGGTGTCCCGTGTCCAACTGTCACAATGACGCGTCTACAGGGTCACGAAAGTGGATGAAAATTTCGTCGCCGGGATGGGTCCTGGTTCGTGCCAGCCGATTTATCCCCTCGGTCTGTCGGCCGTTTGTAGCGTGTGAGTCAGAGAATGGAAGATAGAATGACTTAAAACAAGGGCCGACGGAAATTCGGATTAAGGCGTATGCGTCGACCAGTCGTCGCGCCTGCCATCCGGAGGGTCACCGCCGGATAAAAGTCAGGTCCGCCGCCCGGTAGCGTTTTCCGCTTGTTGCCTCCGTCACGTCGACCTGCAGGGTGTAGCGGTTCACGCCCGAAAGGGTGATGGTGACGGCACCGCGCGCCACCACCGTGCCGCGGGCATCCGTCGTCACCGTGGAAAGCCGGGCGCCGCGATCCGTCGCCCTGCCGCGCGAACTGGTGGTGCCGTCGCGACTGCTGGTCGCCAGGAGATTGCCGGTCAGAAGCCCCGTTTCCGGCGAATAGGAAAGCGTTCCCGCCACGTTGACCTTGGCCTGGGTCCCCGCGCACTGGCCGGAATTCTTCAAGATCGTGCCGTTGCGCTCGAGCGTGCCGGTCGTGCGGCAGCGGATCCGTTCCGCCGCCCGGTCGGCGCCTTCCCGGATCGTGCCGACGCCCTTCCAGATGCCGGAAAGCGAGGCGAGCAACGCGTCGCCGGGATCGGCCAGCGCCGGCCGCGCGGGGGTGAGCGATGCGAGCGCGGCGGCAAGAGCCACCGCCAGCGCAATGCGGGGAAATGCGATCCGGGACTTCACCAAGTTTATCCTCTGTTCTGCCGGCGCCCCTTTTCGGGCTCTTGCCGCCGGCGCCGTGTTTCCCGCCACAAGATAGTGTGCGCTTTTTGCGCGGTAAATTGATGACATGCCGTCTTTCTGCCGCAAGACCCGAAGAAGAACGAGCGGTGGATGATGGTTCGACGCCTCTGGTTTCCTTCGGCACCCATGGTATAGCCGGAGGGAAGGGGGCGTCAGGCTTTGCCGGTGATTCGGGACAGTCTGGAGCGGCAGCCTTGGAAGGCGAGCCTTTCCGCGACGACGCCCGTATCGGCATATCGCCTTCTTCAGGAATGCTCAGGACCCGCGATGGCTGCAACGTTCGCTAGTGATCTTCTGCAATCGGCCCAGCTCTACCGGACCGTGTTCGACCACCGGCTCGAGACCGTGGGCCTCACCTCCGAAAGCTATGTGCTGCTGCAGGCCGCCGCCGACTGGAATGGCCGGCCGTGGCGCTTCCTCACCGAATGGCCCGCGACGCCGACAAGCGCCGGCAACGAGGCGATCCTGCAGGAATTCATCGCTCTTGGCTGGCTGGCAATGGCCGAGGCGCCCGGCCGTCCCGATGCTCCCGTTACCCATGTCATCGACATCAAGGATGCGGGCATGGCCAAGCTTGAGGAAGCCATGGCGGTGGAGCGGCGCCTTGCCGCCGAAATCCTCGTCGGCACCGAGCCGGAAGGCCTTTCCGCGCTCGCCGGCGTCTTTGCCACCATGCAGGAAAACCTCGGCAGCATCCGCCAGGCCGTCGTCGAGGACGACGCGTAGTCGCCGACGGGCGTGTACCGGGTACCGGGCGGACGGTCACAGACGCGCTGGGAGCGGGCCTCTTTGTTGCGGCGCGCCCGCTGGCGTCTGATCGTGACCGCCCGTTTTGCTTTCCGGCGTCAATACCCCTCGCCGTCGTCGCTCGTGCCGCCGTCTTCCTCAACGACGGGCACCGCGTAGTGCCCGGTCAGCCAGCGGTTGAGGTCGACGTCCTTGCAGCGTGGCGAGCAGAAGGGAAAGAATTTCCGGTCGGACGGCTGGCCGCAGATCGGGCAGGGACGTTTCGGCCTGAGCGGTTCCACGTTGTCGCGCGCCGGTGTTCCCGTCGCCGGCTTTTTCCCGCCCGTCCCTTTGTCCGCTGCTTTCCTGTCCGTCATCGATACCCTCACATCGGCGATACGCGCCGCGAAAATCGTTCGCCGGCGGGAATCGCCGGCGGGGTGTGCAGCACCCGTTGACCACGCATTTGCCTGAAACCGCCGGCGATGAAAAGCCCTCGCCGGCGTTGATGCAATTGCCATCTTGTCGTCACGCAAGCCTGCTACCAACACGTCTTTCCGAAGACGCTGACAGGCTCGCTGGACGAGGGGCCGCGTTAACGCCCCTCATTGACCAACGAGATGCAGAAGTTTCCGGTCTCGCGTCGAACCGGGCGCGCGGTGGGCATCTTTTCCAAAGCCGTCGAATACGTTGGCATGCTCGACCATCGATATAGGATGTCGGGCAGAGCGCTCAACTATCTAGCGTGCAGGGACAAGCGATAATGAAAGACCGAACCTCGGCCGACGTCGACGCCTATCTCCAGGGGCACCTGATTGCCGCCGATCCGGTGATGGAAGCCGTCCTTGAGGTCAATGCGGTGGCGGGCCTGCCGGCGATCGACGTCTCGCCCCTGCAGGGCCGGTTCCTGGCACTTCTGGTACAGATGACCGGGGCCTCGCGTGTCCTGGAGATTGGCACGCTCGGCGGCTATTCGACAATCTGGATGGCCCGCGCGCTTGGCGACGGCGGCATCGTCGTCAGCCTGGAAAAGGAACCGCGCCATGCCGAGGTTGCCGCCGCCAATTTCGCGGCGGCTGGCCTCGAGGCACGCATCGACCTGCGCGTCGGATCGGCTATCGACAGCCTCGCCGCGATGGACCGCGATGCCGAGGCCCCTTTCGATCTCATCTTCGTCGATGCCGACAAGCCAAGCAATCCGGCCTATCTCGCCGCCGCCATGCGGCTTTCCCGCCGGGAACCGTGCTCGTCTTCGACAATGTGGTGCGCGAGGGGCGGGTGCTCGATAACGACGGCAAGGACGCCTCCGTCGAGGGCGTCCGCCGAACGATCGAGCTCGTCGGCGCCGATCCGCGCCTGGTGGCGACCGGGTTTCAGACCGTCGGCTGCAAGGGATGGGACGGCATGGTAATCGCGCGGGTCGAGGCCGTCTGACCCGACGGTTCCGACCTTTTCAATCCCCGTCCCCCACAGGCCGTCGCGCGCCTCAGGAATATTTCAGCGTGATTCCGCCGTCGACCAGAAGCTCGATGCCTGTGACGTATTTCGCCTCGTCGGAGGCGAGGAAGAGCGCGGCATGGGCGACGTCCCAGGCGTCTCCCATGTGGCCCATCGGGCACTGCGCGTCGCGGACCCGCCACATCTCCTCGACGTTGCCGCCGGCGTATTCTTGCGCCAGTCCTGTCGCCTTTTCCACCATCGGTGTCTTCATAAGGCCGGGGAGAACGGCGTTGACCCGTACCTTTCTTGCCGCGTATTCCGCCGCCGTCGTACGGGTAAGGTGGTTGAGCGCCGCCTTCGTTGCGTAGTAGGTGGCATAGGGAACGCCGGTGTAGCGGATCGAGGCGATCGAGGAGATGTTGACGATGGAGCCGCCGCCCTGGTCGACCATGCCGGGAATGACGTGCTTCATCGTCAGGAACGCGCTTTTCAGGTTGATGGCGAAGACACGGTCCCACTCCTCTTCCGGCAGTTCCACCACACCGCCCACCTCGGCGATACCGACATTGTTGTCGAGAATGTCGATCCGTCCGTAGCGCTCGCGGCACGCTGCGACCATCGCCGCGACCGCCTCGCCGTCGGTGAGATCGGCCCGGTAGGCCGTTGCCTCTCCGTCTTCTGCTCGCACGATCGAGACGGTTTCCTCCGCCGCCGCGCCGTTGATGTCGACACAGAAGACCTTCGCGCCCTCGCGTGCGAAGAGCACTGCCGCCGCCTTGCCGTTGCCCCAACCCGGGCCCACCGAGCCCGCGCCGGCGATGAGGGCGACCTTGCCGTCGAGACGTCCCGCCATGAGTGATTCCTCTCCTGATGTTTTTTGGTGTGTTGATTCGGTTCGGCGCGCCGTGCCGGTGCCGCAAGCCGGGAATTCGCCGCCAGTCCGATGGCGGGGTCGCCGTGGCGGGCGGGGGCCGTTTCAGGCCCCGGCCGCCTCTGTGTCCATGTCGCGCAGCGCCGTTTTCAGGATCTTGCCGTAGTTGTTCTTCGGCAATTCCTCGACAAAGACATAGGCCTTGGGCCGCTTGAAGCGGGCGATCTCCGCCAGGCAATGGGCGTCAAGCGCGTTGGCGTCGACCTCGCCGACCACGTAGGCCACGACGACTTCGCCCCATTCCGGATCGGGCCGGCCGATGACGGAGACCTCCCGGACCGCCGGGTGGTGGAGGAGCACCTCTTCCACCTCGCGCGGGTAGATGTTGGTGCCGCCGGAAATGATCAGGTCCTTGGAGCGGTCCTTCAGCGTCAGGAAGCCGTCTTCGTCGAGCGTACCGACGTCGCCGGTGTGGAGCCAACCTCCCTTGAGCGTTTCCGTCGTCGCCCGCTCGTTGCGCCAATAGCCGGCCATCACCGGATCGCCGCGCACGAGGATCTCGCCGATCTCGCCGGTCCCGAGCGCCTGGTCGTCCGCGTCCGCGATCCTGACCTCGACGGCGGAACTGATCATCCCCGCCGAGGCGAGCCGGTCGAGATGGCGCGGATGGTCGCGGTCGCCGACCACCCATTTCGGCAGCGCGGAAATCGTCATCGGCGATTCGCCCTGGCCGTAGATCTGGGCGAATGACGGGCCGAACTTGTCGACGGCGGCGAGCGTGTCGGCGACATGCATCGGCGCGCCGCCCCAGATGATGGTGCGGATGGTGCCGGGTGCGAGGTCGCGCGGCGCCTCGACAAGCCGCTTGATCATCGTCGGTGCGGCGAACATCGACGTGCCCGGCCGCCGCTCGAAGAAGTCAAGGATCTCGTTCGCCTCGAAGCCGCCGGAAAGGGGAACGGCATTGACCGCAAAGCGTGCCACATGGGGCATGATGTAAAGCCCGGAACCGTGGCTCATCGGTGCGGCGTGGAGAAGCGTGTCGCCCGGCGCCGTCGGGTCGACGTCGGTGAGATAGGCATAGCTCATCGCCGTCAGGTTTCGATGGGTGAGCATCGCGCCCTTCGGCCGCCCGGTCGTGCCGGACGTATAGAAAAGCCAGGCGAGATCGTCCGGGCCGCGCTCGGCCAGCGGCATTGGCTCACCGGTCATGAGCGCCTCGAAATCCAGCCCGCCGAGCGGCAGGATATGAGCGAGCGTTGCCGGCCGACGCTCGGCGATCGCCGTGCCCAGGGAATCGTCGGCAAAGACGAGCCTGGCGTCCGCGTTCTCCAGGATCCAGGCGATCTCGGCTGCGTGAAGCTTGGCGTTGATGGGAACGGCTGCGAGGCCCGCCCACCAGATGCCGTAGAGCGCATCGAGATAGGCCGGCGTGTTCTTTGCCACGATCGCCACCCGGTCGCCGGGCTTCAGGTCGAAGCGGGAACGCAAGCCTGTGGCGAGGCAGGCCGCCCGCTGCGCGAAACCGGCGTAATCTTGAAGGATTCTGTCACCGTGCATGACGGCCGGCAGGGCACCGAAACCCCGGCCGGCGCGGCGAAGCCACGCAGCAATATTCATTCCGTCTCTCTCCCCAATCCCGTCCGTTTTCCGGGCGAGATGACCGGAACGGCGGTGACGGGTGCCCGCTGGAACACCCTGATTTTCGGGTAGTAGACGACCTGAATCGCCCGAAGGCAAGAGGCAAGAGAACGGTTAGTGGATCGGAAAGCCCTCGCCGCCGAGCAGGGCGACGGTTTCATAGAGCGGCAGTCCGACGACATTCGGATAGGAGCCGGAAAGGGTGACGACGAAAGCCCCGGCGCGGCCCTGGATGGCATACCCGCCGGCCTTGCCGCGCCATTCGCCGGAGGCGAGATAGGCCTCGATGTCCTGGCGCGAAAGCCGCTTGAAGCGGACCTTCGTTTCGACCAGCCGGCTGCGCACGCTCGATGTCGGCGTCACGATGGAAACGCCTGTGTAGACCTTGTGGCTGCGGCCGGAAAGAAGTTCCAGCGCGCTTTCCGCATCGTCGAGGATTTCCGCCTTGGGCAAAATCCGCCGACCGACCGCAACGACGGTATCGGCGGCGAGGATGAAGCTGTCGGCGAAATCGGGCTCGCGGTCGCGCCACAGGCGGGCCGCCTCCGCCTTCGTTCGCGCCAGACGGGACGCAAGCGCACGCGGCGACTCGCCCCGGTTCGGCGATTCGTCGATATCCGTCGGATGCAGATGGTCCGGATCGAGCCCGACCTGTTGCAGAAGCGCCAGGCGACGGGGGGAGCCGGAGGCCAGAACGAGTTTCGGACGATCGGTCATCGCGGCTCGGCTGTCATGTGTGACGGGGTCGGGCGTCCGTTCGAAACGGTCGTCAATGCGATCCTTGATCCACGGCCCGCAAACCCGGTGGTATCCCGCTGCACGCGGCTTGCCCGGTTACTTGAACCGGTAGGTGATACGGCCCTTGGTGAGGTCGTATGGCGTCATTTCAACGAGGACCTTGTCCCCGGCAAGAACGCGAATACGGTTCTTGCGCATCCGCCCGGCGGTATGGGCGATAATTTCATGTTCGTTTTCCAGCTTGACGCGGAACGTCGCGTTGGGAAGGAGTTCCGTGACGACGCCCGGAAACTCCAGTACTTCTTCCTTAGCCATGCCTGTCCTTGGCTCGAATTGGGAAATGTGCCGGGAAACTAGCGGATTACGCACGGAAAGAAAACCATTTCATTTCCGGGGGCAGCTATGTCACGCCGTCCCGTTCGGTCTGGCCGCGCGGGTGCCGGCTATCCGCCCGGTGTCGGCGTCCAGCCGAGCCGCGTCTTGATGCGGTCCAGAAGCCCGTCCCTGACCACGCGGTAGGCGTCGAGGATCTGCTCGCGCGATCCGGTCGCCAGCGACGGGTCGGCCGTCGGCCAGTATTCCACATCGATTGCGTCGTTGCGCGTCAGCTCCAGTGCCTTGTGGTGCGCTTCCGGCGCCAAGGTGATGATCAGGTCGAAATGGGTGTCCTGAAGATCCTCGATCGTCTTGGGCTTGTGATCGGAGATATCGAGCCCGATCTCGTCCATAACCGCAACGGCGAAGGGATCGCGCTCGCCGCGGCGGACCCCGGCCGAGGTGGTGTAGATCTGGCGCGGGAAGAGATGTTTGAGGATCGCCTCGGCCATCGGCGAGCGGACGGCGTTCATGCTGCACACGAAGAGAACCGCTCCAGGACGCCGCCCGACGAGCCCCGAGGGTTCCGCCGCCACCCGATCAGCCCTTCCAGTGCAGGGCGCAGACAAGCGTGAAGAGACGCCGCGACGTGTCCACGTCGATGTCGATCTTGCCCGCCAGGCGGGCACGCAGGATTTCCGATCCCTCGTTGTGGACGCCTCGTCGGCCCATGTCGATGGCCTCGATCTGGCTCGGCGTTGCCGTCTTGATGGCGCTGAAGTAGCTGTCGCAGATCATGAAGTAGTCCTTGATGATCCGCCGGAAGGGCGACAGCGACAGGATATGGGTGGCGACCGGCTTGCCGCCTTCGTTGGTGACGTGAAGCATCATCCGCTGGTCGACCATGGCGATGGTCAGCCGGTAGGGGCCCTCGTCGAGGCCGATAGGCCGGAAGACATTGTCCTCCAGAAGATCGTAGATCGCGATGGCGCGCTCGTGCTCCACATCGCGCGAGGAATGCGTGATGGAATGCTCGTCGAGAATGACCTCGATGAGGCGGTCGGTGGAGCTCGGTGTATCGTGCCGGTCTGCCATGGCGCCGCTGTCTTGGCGTCTCCTTAAGGCGTGGGGAACGTCAGAGATTGAGCCGGATCGAAACCGACCGGCCGTGGGCGCCGAGACCTTCGGCCTCGGCAAGGCGCACCACCGCGGGCCCGAGGGCTCGAAGGCCTTCCGGCGTGCACTTGAGGATCGACGTTCGCTTGACGAAATCGAGGACGGAAAGGCCGGAGGAGAACCGCGCCGAGCGAGCCGTCGGCAAGACGTGGTTGGTGCCGGCCGCGTAGTCGCCGAGTGCTTCCGGCGTGTGCCGGCCGAGGAAGACCGCGCCGGCATTGGTGATCTTTTCCAGGAGAGCGTCCGGGTCGTCCACGGCGAGCTCCAGGTGCTCGGGCGCGATGCGGTCGACCAGAGGTACGGCCTCGTCGAGCGCGCCGACGGCGATGAGCGCGCCGAAATCGCGCCAGCTCGCCGCCGCGATCTCGCCGCGCGGCAACGTCTTGAGCTGACGCTCGACGGCCTGTTCCACCGCGTCGAGGAAGGCGGCGTCGTCGCTGATCAGGATCGACTGCGCCGAGGCATCGTGTTCGGCCTGGGCGAGGAGGTCGGCCGCGATCCAGTCCGGATCGTTGTCGCTGTCGGCGACGACCAGCACTTCCGACGGCCCGGCGATCATGTCGATGCCGACGGTGCCAAAAACCTGGCGCTTGGCGGCCGCGACGAAGGCGTTGCCGGGCCCGACAATCTTGGCGACCGGTGCGATCGTCTCCGTGCCGTAGGCGAGGGCGGCGATGGCTTGCGCGCCGCCGACGCGGTAGATCTCGGTGACGCTGGCGAGCCGGGCTGCGGCCAGCACCAGCGGATTGGTGACGCCATCCGGCGTCGGCACCACCATGGCGATGCGCTTGACGCCGGCGACGAGCGCCGGCACCGCATTCATCAGCACCGAGCTGGGATAGGCCGCCGTGCCGCCGGGCACGTAGAGCCCGACCGATTCGACGGCGGTCCAGCGCGAGCCCAGTTCCATGCCCGTGGAATCGGTGTAGCGGTCGTCCTGCGGGATCTGGCGGCCATGGTGGGCGGCGATGCGGTCGCGCGCGAGCGTCAGCGCCTTCAAGGTGTCCGGATCGACCGCGGCGAGCGCGCGCTCGATCTCGTCCTCGCCGATGCGCAGGCCGTTTTGCGAAAGGTCGAGCCGGTCGAACCGTTCCGTCAGCTCAATGAGCGCCACGTCGCCGCGCTTGCGCACGTCGGCGATGATCCCGGCGACCGTCTGGTCGACGTCCGCCGATGTCTCCCGCTTCATCGCCAGGAGTGCGTTGAATCCCGCCTCGAAATCCGTGTTGCCGCTGTCGAGCCTGATTGCCACGATACCATTCCGTCTTCTTGCCGCCCGGCGTCCTGTCCGGGGCGAAACCTGGCCGGCCATCGGCGGGTCGTTCCGCGTTGGCGTCTGCCGTCTGTCCTTGCCTTTCGGCTTTCCGTCCCGCGAAGTCCCGGTCGGTGTGCCTCAGTCGTCGCCGGTGGTGCGGTGGGTCGGCTGATGTGCGGTCTCCCAGGCGCCACCGAGATCGGCGAGCTGTGCCTCCAGACACTCCACCTCGGCCTTCAGCGTGCCGCCGCCGGAAAACGCCAACGTCACGGTGCCCTTCGGCGCCGCCTCGGCGGTTTCCTCGAAGCGCACCGTCAGCAGCGAGAGTACTTGATCCGGTTCGGAACGGGGAATCCCCACCGCCTGGACCCGCTCAACGCGGTCGAAATGCAGTGCCGTGCGATGGCGCTCGTAGGGTTTGCGCTTTTTACCGGAGACCTTTTCCCAGGCGAAGCGGTTCATTCCGATCACCAGGCGCTTCTCGGCCCTGAGCCAGCGGATATCGCCGACCTTGATCACGGCGTCCTGGCACAACGCGGCGATGACGTTGAGGTCGTCACCGTCGAGAGCAACGAGCTTGACGGGCTCCATCGGCAAACGGTCATCCCTTCTGGCTGGCGCATGATCGTCGGCGGCTTTAGCGGGCACCGGGCGCGAACATGCAGCGAAACAACAAAATCGAACCTGCCACCCGACGTGCCCGACGCGCAGCGTGCTCTTGAACACCGGACGAACGGCTTCCCTGATCCGGTGGATCGTATGTGAGCCCGCAGGCTTGCTGGGAGCGTTGGTGCATTGCGGAACTGTTAGCGCGTCCCGCCGGAGCACGCAACGATTGGCAGGAGAAAGAGCGGGTTTGACACGGGGATGTTGGTCCGTTCTCCGGCCGTGGATGGATCTGTCGCGCCGGCGGAACGGCCGAGAATCAAGCCACGAGGCGTTCGATCGTCGCGCCGCAGCGCGCCAGTTTCTCTTCCAGCCGCTCAAAACCGCGGTCGAGGTGATAGATGCGGCTGACCGTCGTCTCGCCCTCGGCCGCAAGGCCGGCGATGACCAGCGAGACGGAGGCGCGAAGGTCCGTCGCCATCACCGGCGCGCCCTTGAGCGAGGCGGATCCCTCGACCGTTGCGATCTGTCCGTCGAGGTGGATGTTGGCGCCGAGGCGGGCGAGCTCCTGCACGTGCATGAAGCGGTTCTCGAAGATCGTCTCGGTGATGTGCGAGGTGCCCTCGGCCCGCGTCATCAGCGCCATGAACTGCGCCTGCAGGTCCGTGGGGAAGGCGGGGAAGGGCGCGGTCGCCACGTCGACCGGCGCGATGCCGCCGCCATTGCGCCGGACGCGCAGCCCCTCGTTGGTCTCCGTCACTTCGGTGCCGGTGCGGCGAAGGACGTCGATCGCCGCCTGCAAGAGATCGCCCCGCGCGCCCTCGAGCACCACGTCGCCGCCGGTCATGGCGACCGCCATGGCGTAGGTGCCGGTCTCGATCCGGTCGGGCAGGACCCGGTGGGTATGAGCGCCGAGATGTGCCACGCCCTCGATGCGGATCGTTGCGGTGCCCGCGCCCTCGATCTTCGCGCCCATGCCGACGAGGCATTCGGCAAGGTCGGTGATTTCTGGCTCGCGGGCAGCATTCTCGATCACCGTCTCGCCGTTTGCCAGCGTCGCCGCCATCATCAGCGTATGGGTCGCGCCGACGGAAACCTTGGGGAAGACGATACGGTTGCCGATGAGCCCCTTGGGCGCGCGCGCCTCCACATAGCCGCCGGAAATGTCGATTTCGGCGCCGAGGGCTTCCAGGCCGTCGATAAAGAAATCCACCGGCCGGGTACCGATCGCGCAGCCGCCGGGGAGCGAGACCTTCGCCTCGCCCATGCGCGCCAGCAGGGGGCCGATGACCCAGAAACTTGCCCGCATCTTGGAAACGAGATCGTAGGGCGCTGTTGTATCGACGATGTCTTGCGCCTGGAGGCGCACCGTCTGGCCGGACATCGGCTCGGCGCCGGGGCGCTTGCCGGCGATCGTATGGTCGACGCCGTGGTTGCCGAGGATCTCGAACAGCTGACGCACGTCGCGCAGCCGCGGCACGTTCTCAAGTGTCAACGTCTCGTCCGTCAGCAGGCTTGCGATCATCAGCGGCAGTGCCGCATTTTTGGCCCCGGAAATGGGGATGGTCCCAACAAGCGGCTTGCCGCCGACGATGCGAATGCTGTCCATGGTCCTGCCTTTTCTGCGGCCGAAAAGCCCGTCCGTGCGCCCCTGCGCTGCCCGCGACAACTGAGCCGCGACAACTGAGCCGCGACACCGGGCACCGGCGCTGTCGCCTACGCGAGCGTGCCGGTGATCTAGCCCACTCGGTCGTCCTTGCGCAAGATTTGCCACTCGAAAGCGGCGAATTGGAGGAACGCATGGGAGCGATTGGATGCATGCCGGCAAAAGGCAGCCGGACGCGGCAGGCTCACTCGCCCTCGGGAGCTTCGGGCTGATTGGCGCCGTCCGGCTTCTGCTCAGCATCCTCGCGGTCGCGCTTGCGCGTCTTGCGGCGGCGGAGATTGTCGCGCAGGGCCGTCGCCAGTCGCTCGCGCCGTTCGTCGGTGGGTTTTCCGTTCATGGTCCTTGACCGATTTTCTGCCCTGTCGGACGTATCACCGTTGCTTTCTACAGCGTTTTGCCGCTGACGGCCAAGCCGCCGGGGCTTTGACGCGACGAACCGGACCGCCGCTCTCGTTGCAGTCCTGCGGAACGGTGATACGTCCCGGATTGCCGCGGCTCACGGCCGATCAGCGGGCGCGGGTCGGCAACGAGATGGGGATGCGGGGACGAAAAGACTTGAAACGGCTGCCAATTCGCCGTAAACGAACCGCGCTTGGCTGCGGTAGCTCAGTGGTAGAGCACTCCCTTGGTAAGGGAGAGGTCGTGAGTTCAATCCTCACTCGCAGCACCATTTTCCTCACATCGACAAAAAGATGGGGCGTATCGACGGCTTCGCGCCTGTGCGCCCATGCGAAATGGTCCCGCCGTGGCAAGATGCACGCCCGGTGTTCCTGCCGTTGCGTCACCTCGCCTTGGAAAGCTTCTCGCGCAGGATTTCGAGACGTTTGATGAGCGCCGGGTCGGGCGTCTGTGCTTGGTCGAGCGCCCGTTTCAGAACAGCGACAGCGTTTTCGATATCGCCGAGTTTTTCGTAGGCGATGCTCATCTGTCGGGCTGGTGGGGTTGCCCGATCGCCGATAGATTCCTGAACCTGAAAGAACTCGCTGTAGCGCTGCATGTCGAAAAGAGTCGTGGCAAGGATCTGCTTGGCCACGATCTTCGACGAATCGAGAGCAACCGCCTTCTGCGCAGCCGCGAGGGCCTCCTCGGTCCGTCCGGCCTTTCGGTAGAGCCGGGCGAGCACGACATACAGCGGCGCGGCTGCCGGCGTTCGCTCTCGCGCCCGTTCGGCAAAGACAAGCGCCCGTTCCGGCAGATCGTACTTGAGCAGCAGGTTGGCGAAGTCCAGGTCGCCGCCATGGCTCGGCAGACGGGCCAGAAGCGTGCCGTCGAAATGCCGCCGGCGAAGCTCCGCCCTGCTATCCTTTACGCCGAGGACTCGATCGTAGAACGAGAAGAGGTCGTTGGCCTCAAGGACCTGTTCCCAGAAATCCTGCAGCCACAACATCTCCGGTTTTCCGGTCGCGGGATCGTCAAGAAACCAGATGTTGATCGCCTGGCCGATGTCGATATAGGCGACATTCGCGAAGCGTTGCCGCAGCCGATGGATGAGCCAGAAGGCGAAGGAGCCGCCGGCTTGGGTGAGAACGATTGCGGTGGCTCGCCGTGTGCTCCGACGCCAAGTGCAACGAACTGTTCGGCGATATCGTCCGCCAGCCGATAGCGGATGGCCTGGCTGTCCTTGGGCGGGATCTCGATATGGTGGAAATCGGGAAGTTGCCAGCGTTCCCCAAGGGCGCGAAAGCCGGCATTGGCGATCAAAACCACTTTGCGACTGCGCATCGCCTCGATGAGCATGCCGATCCGTCCCGTCGACGCATAGCGTTTCCAGCCGATACCGTCCTCGAAGACGAACCCGTCGGGAAAGGAGCGCGTGATCGTAGAGAGCGCCGCCTCATGTCGGTGAGGGGAGGGATCCGCCGTTCCGAACAGCCGGTCAGGGATGTCGGGATGCGCCTTGAGCGCGAGGCAGACGGGAAAGGTCCCGGCTTCTTCGCTGAGGATCTCAAGCACCTCCGGGATCATGTTTTCCAGGAGTACCGGGTTTTTCGGGTAGAGCTGGCGCAGGATTCGGATCCCGAGGCGGATCGCCTTGTCCTCGCTATCAATAGCGGGCCATTTCGACCTGATGCGGGGAACAATCTCGAACAGTCGCCCGGTCATGTCGAGAAAGCCGTGTGGCAGGCGCGGCATCGCGCACGGTTTGGCCTCCTGCAGGAGCGCCCGCATTTCTTCCGGCGAGCGCTTGCGCAGCGAGAAGCTTTTCCCGCCGGCGCGGAACGGAATGCTCCCCGGCTCGTCGATCCTGTCCCAGGCCGCCAGCGTCGAGGCCGGTCGCTTCAGGTGGTCGCGTTCGGCCTGCGTGTCGGCGAAGCGCCAGGAAAAGGCGTCGGAGGTCTCAAGCATCGCCAGGACATCGCGCACGATCGGAGTCATGATTGCATCGAGGCCGGTGGTCCGCACTCTCGCGACCCGCTCGTCTTCTTCAAGATTGGGAAAGGCGATGCGCGCCGCGAGCGGATCATAGCCGGGCGAGGGCATGAGACCCCGCTCGTGTCCCTCCGCGGCATAGTGCTCCGCCGGATCGCGGGTGCCGAGCAGCGAGGCATAACTCGCGCGGTAGAATGCGCCGTCGACGATCGTCGCCTCGGAAATTGACAGGGTCATTGCCGGGCCGTGCTCAGCTAGCTTTTTTTCTTGAAGACGAACGTGAAGTCACGCGGACTGATCTCCGAATCAAGCTCATTGTAGTGCTGGTTGATGTAACGTTGCAGCCTAACGCTTTTCTTTATCATAGCGGGATCTTTGGTCGCCTGGGCGAAATGGTTCATCGCGAACATGGCCATGGACAGATGGCTGTTGCCGCAACGATGGACCGTGAGATCAAGGTCGTAGCGTTTGGCATAGTCGCGATAGAGGTCCTCGCCCGGCGTGCCGCATTCCAGATGCTCCACGATCCAGCCAAGCGGGCCGTAGACATCGAGTAGGAATTTCTGCCGTTCGACCGCGCGTCCGGTGTCGACCGGCACCCCGAGGACGACACCTCGTCGACCGAGAGCGAGGAGGGATTCGAAGAATTCGGCCCGGTCGTCGGCCGGAATATGCTCGAAGACATGTACCGCGATTGCGATGTCGAACTGGTGGCCCGCCGCGACGAGGTCATGAGAGAAGAGGGAATTGACCGACGGCTCGCTCAACATATAGCGGGCCTCCGGCATCATGTGGGAGAGAAGGCCCGTGCCGCCGCCGATATCGACGACGTCGAGGGCCAGGGTTCCGAAATGCTCCTCGATCAGGTCGACGACGCGCTGGTTGCGCTGAAAGACAACGCCGCGTCCCAGGAGCTGGGGTTCCTTGAGCCGGGTTGCTTGCAGGGCGGCGGGATCGACCTCGGCGCCGAGCGTCTGGGCGCATCTAAAAAGCGTGTGGGCAAGGACGTTCTTCTTCGCCAACTGCTCCTTCGTGCCGGCCGCCAGATAGGCTTCCGCATTCAGATTGTCCGTCTTGGCGACCGCCCGCACCGGTGGCCGCGGCGTGGGCTGGGCATCCGGCTTTGCGGCCGTTCCTGCGGCGATCTCTGATCCAGTCACGTCTCGTCCTCCTCTTCCTCTTTCCGTCTCCTCGACACGTGCGGATTCTGAAACGCTGCGTTGCCCATCGCGAGCTGTTCGCATGACAGGCTCTTGCCACAAGAGTGGCCGGCGATGACGAGGAAGACAATCAGCAATCGCGTTTCAGCAACAGCCAGGCGAGTGTTGCGATGATCTTTTCCTGATCGAGTCCGGGATAGGGCGCCGTTGCCCGCATGCCATCGGCGGGCGGAAAGAGCGTGCCCTTTCCGAACCAGGTTTTCCCCACGGCCGCGTTTCCTGCCGCGTGGCGTTTCATGATCGCATGCCTCGTCTCGGCATCATAGACCGGAGCCGTACTGAAGAAGCTTCCACCCTTTTCCGTCAATGTCATCAGGTCCTGATGGAAGTCACGCTTTTCGACGATCGAGATCGGCAGGCGGTTGATGATCTTTTGGATTTCAAGGAGGTCGCGATTGAGGCCGATATTGATCCGCTCGGATGTCCGGCTGGTCCGCTCCCGCGCCATCGCCGGAGCGACGCGCGACCAGAAGTCGGCAACGAGGCCGCCTTCGCCGGCCGTCGCCTCGTGGTAGTCGCACACCATCAGCGCCTCCCGACCGAATGTCGCGGCCCAGCGGTCAATCTCCGTCGCGTAGTCCCATAGCCAGAACCACTGTTCCAGCGCGTCTTCCGGCGAGCCGGAATACCCCTGCGCCTTGATTAGCTGATTGTACCAGGACTCCATCGCCTCGTCCTGGCGACGGACGTAGACGATGATTCGGACGTCCCGGCCCTGGTCAAGACCTGTTCGCAAGACGAGGTCGCGCAGGCGCCCGGGCTGTGGGAAGAGATAAAAGTCCTCGCTGCTCAAAAGGATATCGCCGGAATGAGCATGGCATTCCGTGGCGAGATCCGCTTCGAGATCGGCAAGCGAACGCGTTTGCGGTTTCGCCCAGTCTGGGTAGCCGCCGTCGAGGAGAAAGGCAAAGTCGTGATGGCCGAAGCCTCGCAGCGCGCTCTTGGGATAGAGAAGGCCATGCTCGGCAAGCCGATCGCGCTGCTCTGTCGCTGCACGTTGGAGGAGTGTCGTGCCCGTCTTCGGCGCGCCGATATGGATGAAAAGCTTCGCGGAGGCCACGAAAAGACGCCCGAGGTCGTTAATGTGCAGATGAGCGGTAGCAGGAAGGCCATTGGAAAACAACAGGCGCCGCCGGGAAAGCAGTTGACCGCCGCTTTTGTCGGGTCGTACTACTCAGCCGATTGACTGGCGATATCGATCATGCGCGGCCTGTGATTTAATTGCCATGTTCGGAGAGCAGGGAACGAGAATGACAGGGCCAGAAAACATCCCGGCTGGCACCTTGGAAGGTGCCTATGAGGACCACGCCCGTACCTGCGATGAGCAGGACTTCTGGCGCCAGGTCAAGCGCACGATCGGCGGAAAGCCCGTTCCTGATGAGCAGATTGACCTGATCGTTGAGACCATGATCGCGAATCTCGATCTTGGGCCTTCCGATGTCCTGCTTGACATCTGTTGCGGCAATGGTGCGCTGTCCGGACGGTTCTTTGAGCGGTGCGCGGGCGGTGTCGGGGTCGACTATTCCGAGACGCTCGTCGGCGTCGCGCGGAAATATTTCTCGACCGGACCGGCTGTTTCCTATGAGACCGGCGAGGCTGTTGCTTTCCTGCGCGATGCGCCCGCCCCGGACCGCTTCACCAAGGCGATCGTCTACGGATCGATTTGCTATTTCGCGCGCGAGAGTGCGGAGAGCTTGCTCACGCAGTTGCGTCGGCGCTTCACCAATATTTCTTGTTTTGTCATCGGCAATATCGCCGATCTCGATCGTATCGACGATTTCTTCGGTGGCCGGCCGCGCGAGGACGGTATCGAGGACCGTCCGGACTCCGCGATCGGCGTATGGTGGTCGCCCAAGGACTTCGCCGACATGGCCGCCCGTGCCGGCTGGAAGGCCGAGACCCGGCTGATGCCCGAGCCTTACTATGCAAAGCATTACCGTTTTGATGCAGTTTTGCGGCCGTTATGAACACGGCGATGAGAGATATCCTCTGGATCGCGGGTATGCCGAGATCCGGCACGAGTTGGCTAGCTCAAATTCTGGGCTCTCATCCCGACACGCGGTTGAAGTTGTGCCCGCTTTTTTCTTACGAGTTCAAGAATGCACTCGATGAGAACAGCACGCTGAGCGAATGGACAGCCCTTCTTGACGCTGTTTACCGAACGCGGGGTGAATATCTTGATCAGGAGTTCCTGCGCAAGGAACACCTTGTTCCGGAAGGGTTGCACAAGAAAGAACACCCGGCCGTGCTTGTGATCAAGTCTAATCGGTTTCACGATCTCTTGCCGCGAGCGCTGGAACTCGGTGTGCCGATGAAATTTCTGTTCATCGTCCGTGATCCCAGGGCGGCGATCGCATCGTGGTTATACAATCCTCTGGAGTTTCCCTCCGATCTCGATCCCATCCAGGAATGGCGAAGCGGCCGCTGCCGGAAAACCGCGCGGGGGGAATTCTGGGGGTTTGACGATTGGGTCGCGGTAACGCATCTGCATTTGCGTCTTTCCCGACAATACCCTGATCGCGTCAAGCTTATCCGTTATGAGGATCTTCGCGAGCACCCGGTGGAGCTCGCCACCGCGATTTTCGGCTGGTGTGGCTTGCCGTTCGATGACCAGACGAGGGAATTTATTGTAGAATCCCGGAGCACGCACAGCGATAATCCACGCTCTGTTTATAAGAATCCGAGCGAGGTGGATGGCAAGAGAAAGTATTTGCCCGCTGAAATACATGATGAAATTCTCCAGGAACTGAAGGACAGCGACCTTTCAGTATTCCTGGATCGCGGATATGAAAGCGCCCAGCGTTGAAAACATCTGTAGACGACCTTGCGCTGTTTGGCGGTCCGAGGCTTTATCGGAGTGCCCGCCCGACAGGCCAGATTTACGCACCTGATCGTGCCGCCTTCTTGAAGCGCCTGGAAGCCATTCTGGATAGTCGGCGTTTTTCGAATGGCGGCGCCATGCAGGCTGAGTTGGAAGAGCGCTTGGCGGATTATCACGGTGTGCGCCATGTCATTGCTTTCGCCAATGCGTCGTTGGCCCTCATCGCCCTGCTGCGTCATTGCTCGCGTGACGATACGTCAGACATCCTTTTGCCGACCTTCACTTACCGAGGGTTGCCACACTTGATCCAGTGGGCGGGCAAAATGCCGCTCTTTGCTGATGTCGAACTGGCGACCCACACACTTTCCGCGCCATTGGTGCGGGAGGCCATCGGCGATCGCCGGATCGCGGCGATCCTCGCGGTCAATCATGTCAATGCCCCGGCGGATCTGGATGGATTGGCGGAGATTTGTCGTGCGCTAGAAATTCCGCTTATCTACGATTCCGTCTACGCAATCGGTGCGGAGTATCGAGGAAAAACCTTTGGCCATTATGGCACGGCGGAAGTCTTCAGCCTGCACGCAACGAAGCTGCTCAACGGGTTCGAAGGCGGATATGTCACGACCAATGATGATGCCCTTGCCGACGCCCTCACCTCGATCCGCAACTTCGGCTTCGATACGAAAACACCGGCGATCAACTTCCTTGGCATGAACGGGAAGCTCAATGAGATTCATGCTGCTATGGCGTTGGGAAGCTTGGAAAACATTGACGGTATTCTCGACCGGAACCGCGCTCAATACGAGACCTATCGGCAAGAGGTCAAGGATGTTCCGGGCTTGGAGATCGTGGCGCCGGTCGACGATCTTAAACCGAACCACGAGATGATACTGCTCCGCGTGTCTTCCGACGCCGGTGTTGATCGGGACCTGTTCCTGAAACTTCTGCAAGCGGAAAATGCGCTCGTGCGCCCGCTGTTCTCGCCTCCGCTCCATCGTTCCAAGCATTGTCCACCATCCCTTGAGGTTGGTCCATTGCCGAATTCCGAATATCTTGCCCGACACTATCTCCAGTTGCCGACTGGTGGGTTTCTGAAGCCAGGGGATGCCGAGCGTCTGGGGGAGACGATCCGGTTTATTGTTGGTCATGGCGATGAGATCGTGGAACGGGTCTCGCGATCGGTGGAGGAATGATCGTTGGCTAATAAAACACCCATGACGGCGTCCTCTTCAAACGAGAACCCACTGTATGTTGGTCAATTGAACGTACCTCCCAAGGATAAGGTCTTGGAGGCCTTCAACGGTATTTTTGACCGACAATTCTATACCAACCACGGGCCATTGGTTGCCGAGTTCGAACGGGCACTATCCGAGTATCTGGGTGTGCGGCATGTGATTTGCATGACGAATGGCACGGTCGCGCTGATGGTTGCTCTCAAGGCGATAGGCGCGCGGGGGGATGCGGTTGTGCCAGCGTTCACATTCCCCGCGACGGTTCAGGCCCTGTCCTATGCCGGGCTGACACCGGTATTTTGCGATGTCGATCCACAAACGCACAATGCGACGCCGGAAACGGTTCGCAGAGCGCTCACGCCGCGGACGCAGGTCATCTTGCCGGTGCATTTGTGGGGCCGAGCATGCGATATCGATGGGCTTCAGGACGTCGCGAATGAAACCGGCACTTCGCTTGTGTTCGATGCAGCTCATGCACTTGGTTGCACCTACAAGGGGCGCACAATCGGTGAATTCGGCAAATTTGAAGCCTTTTCCTTTCACGCGACGAAGATTCTCAATTGCACGGAGGGCGGTTGCGTAACGACAAATGACGATGCAGTTGCAGATGCCATCCGTACGGTGCGCAATTTTCATGAGCAGCAGACATTTGTCGACGTTTCGCTTCGCGTGAACGCCAAGATGTCGGAGGCTCAGGCGGCGATGGGACTAATCTCATTGGCTGAACTGAGTGATCGCATTTCGCAAAACAAGGAGCGTTACCACCTCTATAGGGAGCGCCTGTCGGCAGTGTCCGGTCTCCATTTTATCGATCACGCCGGATCGGAAGCTTCGAACTACCAATATGTCGTTCTCCAGGTCGACGCGGAAGGCTTCGGTCTGGATCGCGATATTCTGGTTCGATATCTGGCGGAAAACGGGATATTAGCGCGCCGGTATTTCTATCCCGGCATGCACCATGCACATCCGTATGAAGACCGAACCTGGAGGCTCCCGATCACCGATCGTCTCTGTGAATCCATCATGCAAGTTCCTTCCGGAGCAATGATCTCGGAAGCGGATATCGATCGGGTTTGCAACGCGATTCGTTGCGCACAACGGGATGCCCCGACAATCAGGGTGCGCTTGGCCGACAAGACGGGCGGATAATGATGCGTCTGGGGATCATGCAGCCCTATTTCTTCCCCTATATCGGCTATTTCGACGTCATCCGGAAAACCGATCAATGGATCGTCTTCGACGTGGTCAAATACCAGTCGAAGAGCTGGATGAACCGCAACCGTATCCTGGAGCCGAACAAGGGCGAGCAGTACGTCACCGTCCCCGTCGACAAGTCGGGCGGGCGTATGCTCTCCGAGATCCCGGTGAAGGATGCGGCCGGCGCGCGCGAGAAGATCCTGCGCCAACTGGGTGTCTATCGCGGTATCGCGCCCCATTACGACGCTGTCTCCGCGCTCGTTGAAGAGACGTTCTCGCGCTTTGGTGAAGGGCTCCTGCGTGATCTCAACGTCATCGGACTGGACCTGACCTGCGCCTATCTCGGCATTCCGTTCAGCTATCGGATCTGTTCCGAGCTCGACCTCGACTATTCCGGCGTCACCCATGCCGGCCAATGGGCGCTGGAGATTTCCGACCAGCTCGGCGCGACGAGCTACCTCAATCCGTCTGGCGGCACGGCGATCTTCCGGCCTGAGGAATGGATGGCGCGCGGGATCGATCTCGTTTTCACGACAATGCCCGATTTCCGCTATCCGGTCGGCGGCAAGCTGGCCTTTGCGCCCCATCTGTCCATCCTCGACTGTATGATGTGGGTGGAGCCGGAAGCGATCCGGGCCTATCTCGACAGCCTCGCGATCGTGCCGGCAGTCCGGCAATAAGTGTGGCGAGCGAGACGGAAGACACTTGCGAAGGTGCATACGCAATGTTGGAAGACGAATGCATCGATCACGATTTCTATGCCGCGACCTATGCGTTCGATCTCGCCGGCGCCAATCCCACCGATCACTATCGGCGGGAGGGTTTTGCGCGCGGTTTTCTGCCGGCGCCGGGGTGCGATCCGGATGCCCTGTCTCTTTTGCACACCATGGGCCTGGCGGAACCGGAAGACGCTTCCATCCAGCAGATCCACCGGAAAATTCTCGGCGAACTGTTGCGCCATCTCCTCGACCATGACGGCTTCTTCTGGCTCTTTCTCGATACGCATGTGCCCGGTCCGACCGGTCGCGCGCGTCCCTATGAGCCGGATGCCTTTCGTGAGCCCGAACGCGAAGGAGAGATGCTTTTCCCTGTCGCCGGGCGACAGTGCCGGATCCGTCAAACAGCAAACGCCGACTTTCTCGCCGCGCTGGACGTCGGCACCCCCATCGCCCACCTCCGTCTGCCGCACGGATTCTGGGACGCTCTGTGCCGCGTCGAAGTTCTGTGCCGCATCATAGCGGATCATGTCGGCGGCGATGTCCACGACGAGGCGGTCTTTCGTCTCGCTATTCGCCTTGTCGGCCACATCGTGCCGAATGCCGTTGTCTATCTGGAGAATTTCGTTCCCGAGGTGCTGGCGGTCGCCCGCTCGTTGCCGCACGACGTGCCGATCGCCCTGGCGTTCAAGGCGTTTCCGGACGGCGGACCGGGGCTCTTCGGGTCCGCCCGGGGCTTGCCGCCGCGTGCGCCCTTCGTTTTCGATGCCGTTGGGCGGTTTGCCGGAGAGCGGGATCTTTTCGACGATGCCATGCTGATGAAGCGCCTCGTCATGGCCGGCGATTTTTCCGCCATGATGTCCCGCTTGAAGGACCGGCCGGTGCTCGTCATCGCCAACGCCTGCCTTGCCGATTTCGGCGAGCGGTTCGGCCTGCGCCATGCGCGCTTCCTGGAAATCCCGCCGGCGCGCTCGCACGAGATCCGGCACGAACTCCTGCAGCGTTGTCGCGAGGTGTTGCGCGACTTGGACGGAGGCGGCGAGCCGCCGGTCGTTTTGACCCGCAGCGGCGGCTCCTTCGCGTTCTGGCTGCTGGCGCAGTTGCGGGTAGAGTTTCCCGAAGCGACCTTTCTCGACCTCGGCCAGTCCGTGAACCTGTGGTTCCTCGACCGGGAAGGGATCGTGAAGGCCGGCGGCCTTCCCTGGACGCCGGGGCTCGGACAGCAAATCGAGGTAAACGATCTCGCCGCCTTCTACCGGGATCGTCTTTCGATCCCCGACATTAAGGCTTTCCATATCGCGCGTCATGGCGAGGCGAACCCGGGAACGCGCTGGGTGCAGGGCTCGCGCTTCCTGCACTATGCGCGTCTCCTGCGGCGTTTCGGGTTGGTCGCTGAGGCCCGGCTTGCCCTCGATCGGGCACGGGACGAGGCACCGGAAAACGAGGAAATACGGAAGTTTGCCAGCGAAATCGGCTGATCCGGCGCTTTTTTTGCTTTTCGTTGTGCAATCGGCGTGTATGAGTGAGGCATCCGGCGAGGTCGCGATTGCTTCCCCATCCGCAGCGCTTATAACGGTGCGAATATTCGGAATGCAAGGAGGGTCCCGTGATCGGGCGTCGTGACTTGACGGATGCGGAGAAAGCGCAATTCGCACAATCTGAGGATAAGGATTTCCTCGAGATCTGGGATGCGTGCAAGGCGTACACGATGACCTCGTTCGAGCGGGGTCTGGCACTGTTTCGGAGCATTCGCTACGTCTGCCGACGTCCGGTGCCCGGCAATTTCGTGGAATGCGGTGTCTGGCGCGGCGGTTCCGCGATGATCGCGGCCAAGACATTGCTGCTCTATGGCGGCGGCGACCGTAAGATCTTCCTGTTCGATACGTTTGACGGCATGACCGAGCCGGGCCCTGAAGACAAGGACTGGCGTGGAAATGATGCCGCCAGGCTGATGGACGAGGACCGCGGGAACCGCGAGGACTCGCTGATGTGGGCCGTCGCCTCGCTTGAGGACGTCACGCGGAACATGGAGAAGACCGGCTACGACCCGGCGCTCATCCATTACATAAAGGGCGATGTTGCCAAGACCTTGCAACGGACGAGAACCGGCAACATCGCGGTTCTGCGCCTCGACACCGACTTTTACGACAGCACGCTTGTCGAATTGCGCGAGCTTTATCCGCGTCTGATCCAGCACGGGGTGCTGATTATCGATGACTACGGACATTGGCAGGGTGCCCGCGCTGCCGTCGACGAGTTTTTTTCCGTTCCACGCGGTGCCGCCGGCAATGGCGGTCGGCTTCCCGACTTCCATTGGGTCGACTATACCGGCCGTGTCGCCGTTCGCTCCGAGCTCAGCCCGCGCCGGAAGCGCGAACTCTATGATTACTATCCGCCCGGCCTGGAGAAGATCGATCTACAGCCGCTGTTTCCCTCCGTCACGCCGACTTCGACGGAGGATGTGAAGTGGAAGTATCTGCGTAAGGACGTGCCGCATATCTGGCGCACCGACATGCGCTCCAGCGTGCCGCTGATCGGCTGCCTTTCGGTCGAGGAAGCCCAGATTCTCTACAACAATGCGCTGCAGTTTGCCGGCAAGCGCGGTCTTGAGATTGGTTGCCACATGGGCTGGTCAACGGCGCATATCCTGTCGGCTGGCATCCATCTCGACGTCATCGATCCGCGTCTGACCGAGGACGCGCACGGGCCGGACGTCAATGCGTCGCTGTCGCGCGTGCCGACGACCGGATCCTTCCGCCTGTGGGCCGGATTCTCGCCCTCGATCGTGGAGCCGGTGGCCGCGCTCTCCGACGAGCCGTTCTCCTTCGCCTTCATCGACGGCAATCACGACGGCGAGGGCCCGCGCCTGGACGCCGAGGCCGTCGCGCCCCATTGTGCCGAAACCGCGCTCATCATGCTTCACGACCTTGTCGCGCCCGCCGTTTCCAGCGGATTGCACTGGCTTGGCGATAATGGCTGGAACGTGCGCGTCTACAACACCATGCAGGTTATGGGCGTTGCCTGGCGCGGCGATTGCCAGCCGGTCGATCATATTGCCGACGAACGCGTTCCGGTGCCCGATATCCCGGGGCTGATCTGATACGCGAGGCGCGTAAGGCGGTATGGTTTTGAGGGTTGAATATCCGCAAAATCAGCGATTTGCGCGCTTGCGCGTGTCCGGCTGGTGGAAGACGGGCCCGAACCTTTCGTGGGTTTGCGCAGAATAGCGGCATCATCCCCGGACTGCCAGGAGATGCGCCGCCGTCAGAACCGTTGAGGACGCCCGGATCGCCATCGCCGACGGTCTGTCGGCATTCATACGCGATGGATGTCTGAACGACTTCGTGGCAGACGGGGCGATGGGGAATAAAGGAAATATGATCTGGACTTGTGAGCTCTGAATACTTGTTGAGCCTCAAAAAAGGTCGAGTCCTTCCAAGAATTCCTTTCAAGATAGCCATCCATCAAACGCCCTAAAAAAGAAGCGTATTCAGACCTTCGGTCCATGCAAACGCATCCCGCGCAGCGTGATGGGGAAAACAACGGGGCGCGTGTTCCCGGTGGCATGTGCAGGATGGGAGATGGCGGGCAAATTCGGCTGCGACATTCCTTGGTCGAAAACAGGGCTCATTGGAGGGAACAGCCAAGGGTTAAGAAGAAAGGCCTTCCGGGAGAGGCCCTACCTGACGCAAAGCGGGCTCACGGTGGCTGCCTGTTCTCTAAACGTCTCGCCCTACCGGCTGTCCCCGGTGCCTGAAACGCGGTCGGCGAGCCGTTTCCTGAGACCTTTAACTTTTTCTTTCTGCCAAGTGGTCTGGCCAAGAAGGTCGAGCTCTCGTTCCGCTTCCTCGGTTTTCCCTGTCTTGATGAGTAGGGAAACGAGTTGGATACGTGCGCCGATGAAGTAGGGGGCGAGTCGGATCTGTTCCTGCAAAGCCGCTACGATTGCCTCCGGTGCGGGACGGGGCTTCTGGAACTGGCTGATGAACTGGTTGGCAATGTAGCGCTCGCTGAGCGAACCGTTGCGGGCTTTGTCATCGACTTCGGCGGCAAAGGCATCCATCGGGAAGAGCGGCTTGGCGAACGGATGAGCCGCGATCATCGCCTTCTCGGCGAAGGTGAACGGCTTTTTGCTTGTCAACTGCCGGACCCGACTGGGGTTTTCTGAAGAAAGAAAGCCCGCTATGGCCAAAATCCGATGTCCGTTGGCCACGCTCATCGGAACTGCGACGGATCGCGCCGGCGCTGCGCCAGCCTTTTCAGGATCTGTTGAATATCCGAATGTCCGGAAATCCGCTTCATAGATCTCTTCGATCAATCCGCGGCACGTCGGCGTCAGATATTGTGACAGTTTTTCCGAGGCGTGGGTGGTGTGCGGTCCGCGGAAACGGAACTCGATATCGACGTCAAGAAAGGCCGCGAGATCCGCTGCGGTGTCCCTGAAATTCTCCAGATAATAGACACGCGTGATGTCAATCTGGTCGACGAAAAGATTGGCGACTTGCGGGCGCCAGTGCTGGTCGTGGAGCTCATCGCCTGATTGGACGATTGAGAGAAACTGCTCGAACCCGATCTCTTCACGTGGGTCCAGTCCATGCTGAAAGGCGAATTGCGAGCGGAGGATCCCGGGCTTGGCCACTTTGTCCAGATAGGCCGACAGAACGCGCAGGTAGGGGTTGCGCACAAGGCTGAACGTCTTCGTTCGGCCTGGCCGGATATGGTTGTAGGCGAGGCTCCAGAATTTTCCTTGTCCATGCACGATGAATGGGTTCAGGGTGTCTGGGAGATCGAAACCGTCGATGCGGCCCATGGCACGAATAAGCGCCTGCTTGATCGTCGAGCAGCCGGCCTTGGCGTTGTTGAGATAAAGGATGTTTTGGGATTCGAAAAAACACAGGTCTTGCCGCAGATGGGCAGAAGAAAGGCAGATCTGAGGATGCATTTTGATCAACGAACCCTTGGAATTGGTCAGGTGTCGGACGCAGGTTCCACTGTGTATGATTCCAGTGTCGGCGTGGATATGCCTATGGCGACGCCCTGTCTATCATGAGTTTCCGGATACGGCGACCGCTGGGTAGGTTGCGGACGAAGAAAGCGCGGCAAAAGCGATTTTGCCGCAAAGACCCGGCGTGTTGTGTTTCTTGGTCTGGCGCCGCCTATCCGCCCGTCTGCCGGGTCTGCCAGATGTCAGCCAAGCAGTCTTCCAGCGGGTGTTTCGGTTCCCAGCCAAGCGCGTCTCGGATGGCGCCGATGTCGAGGACGACGCGTTCCGGATCGCTCGGCCGTGCCGGCAGTTCGACACGCTTGATCCGGCGCCCGCTGACAGCCTCTGTAAGGGCGATCATTTCCGACAGCGAATGCCCACGCCCGGATCCGACGTTCCAGGTTCGGCCCGATGCGATCTCGGGCCGATCGAGCGTCTCCGTGATCGCCGTGACAAGGTCCTCCACCGCGAGATAATCGCGCACCGAGCTGCCGTCGCCGAACATGAGAAACGGCTCGCCGCCGTCTGCCGCGCGCATGAGGGCGCCGACGACACCCTGGGCGCGGCTTGTTTGCCAACGGCCGATCGGGTTCGATGGTCGCAGAACCGTGGCGCGCAGCCCATGCGCGCGGGCGGTGTAGCGGATGGCTGCCTCGATCATCTCCTTACCGACGCCATAGGGCGAGATCGGTGCGGGCGGGACGCTTTCCGCTAGTGCCGTGGTTTCCTGGTGCTGGCCGTAGATCGCGCCGCCGGAGGAGAGAAAGACGAAATGCGCGCCTTGGCGGGCGACCTCCTGCATGGTCGCGAAGGCCGGTTCGACATTCTCCACCACCTCGCGTGAGGGGGTGTCGAGATTGGAGCCGGGAACGGAGCGGGCGGCGAGATAGACGACCCCCTGGCAGCCCTGGAGGGCATCCTGCGGGGCTGCCGCAAACGCCTCCGCCGTCAGCGCCGTAGCGCCTGGTGCTTCGCGCGCGAGAAAGGCCTCGTCAGGTGTGCGTGACACCACAGTGACCGCGCGTCCCGCTTTCGCGAGCGCGGAAACGAGATGCTTGCCGATGAATCCGGTGCCGCCGAAGACAAGGATCATTGCCGCGCTCCCGGACCTGTCCGCGTTCCGTGCATCAAGGGTCTGGCTCCGCTGATCCGAGGCTGCCGGTTGGCAGGATCGGCGGCCCCAAAGGGCCGCCGCGAGGAGATGTCAGCGCCACAGAGAGACGCACGGGATCTTCGAGGCATCGCACCGGTCGGCGTATTTGCGCGCGATCTCGGTAACCTCGGACATCAGGCCGTCTTCCAGCTTGACCGGTTCCAGGCCAAGGCCGAGGAAACGGTCGTTGGCGACATGCAACTCGTTCTCGTCCGCCTCGTTGCGCGGATTTTCCAGGAAAGTGATCTCCGCGCCGGTCTTGTCGGAGATCATCTTGGCAAGGTCGCGCACCCGGTGGGTTTCCGTCATCTGGTTGAGGATGTTGACCCGCTCGCCATGCTTCGGTGGGTTGGTGAGCGCCAGTTCGATGCAGCGGCAGGTATCCTGGATATGGATGAAGGCGCGGGTTTGGCCGCCGGTGCCATGGACGGTGAGCGGATAGTTGACCGCGGCCTGCATCAGGAAGCGATTGAGCACGGTGCCATAGTCGCCGTCATAGTCGAACCGGTTGATCAGCCGCTCATCCTTGCGGGTTTCCTCCGTCTGGGTGCCCCAGACGATGCCCTGATGCAGATCGGTGATCTTCAGCCCGTCGTTCTTGTTGTAGTAGAAGAAGAAGAGCTGATCCTGTGTCTTCGTCATGTGGTAGATCGAGCCCGGATTGGCCGGATAGAGGATCTCCTGCTCGTGTGGGCCGACAGGGGTCTCGACCTGAACCTTCAGGTAGCCCTCCGGGATCTTCATGCCGGCCGTGCCGTAGCCATAGACACCCATGGTGCCGAGGTGGATCAGGTGGGAATCGACACCGCTTTCCACGATGGCCGCCAGAACGTCGTTGGTGGCGCTCAGATTGTTGTTGACGGTGTAGCGCTTGTGCCAGGACGATTTCATCGAATAGGGCGCGGCGCGCTGCTCGGCGAAGTGGATGATGGCGTCCGGCTTTTCTTCCGAAATAAGCGTCAGCAGCCGGTGATAGTGCTTGCCGACGGTGAACCGCTCGACCCGGATGTCGCGACCGGACACTTCTTTCCAGGCGCGGACGCGTTCGCCGAGCGGAACGATCGGCGTCAGCGAGGACACTTCGAGTTCGAGGTCGATTTCACGACGAGAAATATTGTCCACGATGATGATGTCGTGGCCGCGAGCGGAAAGATGAAGGGATGTCGGCCAGCCGCAGAAGCCGTCACCACCGAGGACAAGAACTTTCATGTTTCTACCGTTTCTGCTGTGTAGATCGGATGAGAATAGGAGGCCAGCGGCGTCCGGCGATGCCGGGACTGATTGCCGGAAGCCCGGATCGTTTGCGACATGCGCTGCCTGCGCTTGAAGAGAACCGTGTCGGGGACCACCCGATGAACGATGCCGCTGGTGACTGTAACGGCGTTCCAGTGCCAGTCTTCATAGGCCCAGCCTTTGGCTATTTCCCGCGCGTAGAATGGAAAACGCTCATAGCACGACCGGTGGCAGAGGCTCAACGCATCCCAATAGTTCGTGAAACGCAGAAGATCGGGAGAGAACCCCTCCGACAACTGATCGATATGACGAAAGATGGTCGATTGACCCTCGAAGAAGAAGTTGAATTCGGGATGCACGATGATGTCCTGCGACCCGAGATCTGTAAGGAAACGATGGGCAACAGTTAGCCAGGGCCGCATCCACAGATCGTCGGCATCGAGAAAGGCGATTTCCTCGCCCTGCGCCCGCTGGACCGCCTCGTTGCGCGCCTTTCCCTGATCGCCGAAGTCGGTCTCGATGATCTGCGTTCCGGGGCGCGAGAACTGTCGGAAGATCTCGGTCGTGAGGTCGTCGGCGCGATCAAGCACGAACACCGGCTCGACCTCGATGCCGTTATCGCGGGCGTGATCGATCGCGTTCCACATGCTGCGCAGAGAGGCAACTGCGAGGCGCCCCTCGCCGTGCCCGGTCATGATCGCCGAAATCGCCTCAGGCATTGGCTGTCTCCAGGGCTGTGCGCAGGTCGGTTACATATTGATCGGGGTCGAACAAGGTTACGACCCGCGCCTTCAGCGCCGCCGCGCGGCGCTGGCCTTCCGCCGGGTTGTCGATGACCGCCTGAAGCGCAGCGATAAAGACATCGACATCGTCATGGGGGGCGATGAGCCAGCCTGTTTCGTCGGTGATCACCTCGCCGATGCCGCCAACGTCAGCAGCAACGATCGGCAGACCGGTCTGCGCGATGTCGAGGATGATGGTCGGCATGCCGTCCCATTGCGAGGTGTAGAGATAGGCGTCGAGTGCGGCGGCGCCAAGTTCGTCGATTGCCGTGTAGGTTCCCTTGAGGAAGACATTGTCGAGTTTGTCGAGGCCGAATGTCTCGTCCGCGTCGAGGACAGCCTTGCCGTAGACCTGGAAATCCCATTGCGGGCAGCGTGTTGCGATTTCGTGAAGCAGGTCGACCCGCTTCTGTCGGTCGAACCTGCCGGCCCATAGGATGCGCGGGCGCCCGTCGCGGCGAGGTTCCACGCCATCCACGTCCTCGTCGCCACCGAGCGACAGGTCGTTACGGGCAAGTGGCGTGCGCAGGGTCACCACCGTTTTGGCGCTTTCGCCGGCGAATCCGAAACGGGTACGCACGTCTTCGGCAAGGCTGGCCGTGTCGCACACGATGAGGTCGAGAACGTCGACACAATCGCGCAACCACTGGATCGGATAGCCGCCGCGGAAGCCTTCCGGCGTTTCGTCCCATGTGAACAGGTAGCTGGCGACGAAGAACTCCTGTGAAATCTGCCGTCCGTAGACGCGCAACGTATCCCAGAACAGCCGGCTGTTGACATTGAAGAGCCGCTCGGCCTCCACGCCGTGCAACAGGTCCACCATCATCTGGAAGCGGACGTTGGGTGTTGCGATCTGGTTGACGAACTGGCTGAAGTCGAACAGTTCAACCCCCGGGGGGAACCATTCGGGATGCTCCATCATGTCTCCGTCGGTCATGACGACGAGCGTGTCGCCGGCGGGCCATATCTCCGCGAGCGCGGAAGCAAAACAGCCGGCGACACGGGCAGCGCCCGACATCCGTACATGCGGCAGGAGCACGATATTGCGGAAGGTGCGACCCATGAAGCGGGTGCGCAACGCCTTGCTGATCGTCCGCAGGCTGTGCTCGCTGTAGCTCAACGGAGAGGTTATCGCCCGATCATCCCTCGGCAGTGCCACCATCGGCTCGATCGCGACCGCTTCGCGGAAGGCGTCTGCCAGCGGGCCCTTCTTGAAACGTGCCGTCACCTCGGCCATCGCGACATCCGACGACCGGCGCCAACGCTCGGTTGATCCGTGCCGCAGATAGTGGAGGAAGGGGTTGACCCCTTGCTCGAGGACATCCGTGTTGTTGTCGAGATAAAATCTCGTGGAGAACTGCGCCGAGGGGTTTTTACCTTCGACCCAGCCGATCGTCAGGTAATGTGCCGCCGCGGGCACTTTTTCTCCGTCGAAATCGGGATATGTCTTGCGATAGTAGGTCTCGTCCATGTTGGCATGGGCGAGGGCGATCGCGTGCTCGTCCGGCGTCTTGACCGGAAGGAGTGTGCCGTCCGCCTTTGTCAGGTAGAGCGGGTCGGTCGGATAGGGCGCGTCCGCGTTCTTCGCCAGCGCCTTGGCGGCCGCGATCGCGGGATCTTCGACGACATCTTCAAGATGCTCGCTTTCGTTCGTTTCGAGCGGCTTCAGGCAGGAAATGTAGTGAACGAAGGGATTGCCGAACGCCTCGCGATAGGCCTGCGCGTAGTCCTTGTAGCACTGGCAGGAGAACAGGGCGCACGGGTCGCGGTCCTCCAGCCACCCGTGAACGCAGAAATGCGTCAGCGGATCGACGCCGGCTGCCTGAACGTCGGGATTTTTGTAGAAGTAGAAATCCTCGTCGAAAAAGGGCCGGACGATCTCGATCTCTCGCAGGATTTCGGGCGGAAGCGACACTGGCTTCCGGGAAGGCTCGTCACTCTTGGGTCTGTTCTTCTTGAAAGAAAGAGCTTTCAGGATGCGATTGGCCATGGAGTATGCAGAACCCGTTAGAAAAGAGACAACCGCGGGACCTTGGGAGTCAACGCGCCGCAACGAGTGACCTCTCTACCGCGTGTGTGATCAAATTTCCATATCTGACATGGATCGCCCGTATTTCGTGGATCGCCCGTATTTCGTGGATTGGCTGGCGATCTGAAGCGGGAATCCCGTCTACCGCGGATAGGAAATGGCGATCAGGTCGATAAGGTGCGCAGGCCAAGGCGGACCTGCTCCTTGAGCATCGCAACGACATGCGCCGTCGTTGGCACCAGGCGGTCGAAATGCGCTGATACCTCGCGGAAGGGGATCCGGATGAGGGTTCCCTCCGTGACGTTTTCGGGTGCGATCTCGAGGCCGGTGGCGAAGAAGAATGACCCGGTGAAACTCTGACCGTCGGACTTGCGGCCGTGCATGGACAGCATCAGCTCCAGCGCGTCCTCGCCGAGGACAAGTCCCGTTTCCTCCTCCACCTCGCGCAACACGCAGGCGATGTCGGTCTCGCCGTCCTCGACGTGACCGCCGAACATGCCGATCATGCCGGGCGACGAAATGCCGGGCTTGTCGTCCCTGTCCTGCAGCAAAAGAGCGCCGTGCGGGTCCATGATCACCACGCCGGCGATCGCTTCGAAGGAGGGGCTGGTGCTCGTCATGGATATCGCCTGGGATGCGGTTGGGAAGACGGCTGGGATCAGAAAAGAGGTATTTTAGAAGACGGATTACACTGGTCGCACGATGGGCGTCTGTCAAGATATGTTCCATGCAATCCACGATCGCCGGCCGGCTGCGTGGAGGCTGACGTTTTGTCTTTTGATATCAGGTTTGCCTTTGAACAGGCGGGCATATTTCCTCCGGTTCGCCTGGAAATCCTTGCCAATTCCGTTAATTACGAAATTAATATTGCGTATTATAGTCTTCTTTGAACATCTTCCGGGATAAGTCCGCCAATGCGTGCATTCGCCAAGCGTTGTTTTAGCGAAAATTAAGAGCTTCAGCCATATTTTAATAAAAAGTATTGGAGCGAAAGACATGAATCTTTCTATTCGGCAGCGACTTTTCGGCGTTCTCGGAATCGTCACCGTCGCATTCGTCGCCGTTCTTGCGGAATTCGGTTTCTCCTACCGGACGATGATTATCGACGAGACGCGTGAAGCGCTGTCTAGCCACATCGACAACGCCTATTCAGTGATGGCCGGGTTTCACGAACGTGCCGAGAAGGGAGAGTTTTCGCAAAGCGATGCCAAGCGTTATGCGCTCGAGGCCGTCGGTGCGATGCGCTACGGCGGGGGTGGCTATTTCTGGGTGCACAATCTCGACGACGTCATGGTCATGCATCCGATGACGCCGGCACTGAACGGACAGAAAGTCGATCAGGTCAAGGACAAGAACGGTGTTCGGCTGTTCGTCGGCATGAATGATATCGTACGCGACAACAACGGTGCCGGCTACTTCCGCTATTTCTGGAGCAAGCCCGGAGAGGCCGCCGACGCCTCCTTTGCCAAGGAATCCTACGTCAAGCTCTTCAAGCCGTGGGGTTATGTCATCGGCACCGGCGTATACATCGACGACCTGAATGCCAGGATCTGGGACGCGATGAAGGTCGTGGTGATCATCTCCGTGGTGATGCTCATCGCGCTGTGGACGATTCTGTGGTTCGTTTCCCGTTCGATCAGTGCGCCGATCGAGCGCATGCGCGGCTCCATGCTGGAACTGGCCAATGGCAACACCGGCATCGCCATCGAGAGCACCCGCATGCCGACCGACCTTATGGCCATGGCAGAGGCGATGCTCACTTTCCGCGACAACGCCATCGAGCGCCGGAAGCTGGAGGAGCGCGAAAGCGAGGAGCAGGAGGCTCGGTTGGCACGCCAGAAGCGGCTGGACGATCTGATCGACGACTTCCGCGGCGCCAGCGAGGAAACGCTGACGTCGGTCTCCGGGTTCATGGAACAGATGCAGACGGCCGCCAAGGCACTTGCCGACATTGCCGAGAACACCTCCGGCGAGGCAACGAATGCCGCCGCGGCCTCCGAAGAGGCCTCCACCAACGTGGAGACCGTTGCCTCGGCCGCCGAGGAGCTTGCCGCCTCGATATCCGAGATCTCCGGCCAGATCGCGCGCACCAACGAGGTCGTCGGCCAGGCGGCGGTGTCGACGCAGGATGCGACCGCGAAGGTTTCCGCACTCGCCACTGCCGCCCAGAAGATTGGCGATGTCATCATCCTCATTCAGGATATCGCCGAGCAGACCAATCTCCTCGCCCTCAACGCCACCATCGAGGCGGCGCGGGCTGGTGAAATGGGCAAGGGCTTCGCGGTCGTCGCCGCGGAAGTGAAGTCGCTCGCCAACCAGACCGCCAAGGCGACGGAGGACATCGGCTCCCAGGTCGCGCTCGTTCAGGACTCCACCGACGAAGCCGTGCGTGCCATCGAAGGCATCGCCCGCACCATGGAGGAGGTTAACAAGTACACCGGTTCGATTGCCGCCGCCGTTGAGCAGCAGGGCGCGGCGACCTCGGAGATCTCGCAGAATGTCAGCGAAGCGGCCTCCGGCACCCGGCAGGTCGCCCAGAATGTCTCCGGCGTGATGACCGCCGTCACGCAAACCAATGAATCCGCTGAAAAAGTCGAGGAGACGAGCATCGAGGCTTCGGAACAGGCGCGCCGCTTGCGCCAGGCTGTCCGCGAGTTTCTCTCCAGCGTTGCCGCGGCATGAGGCACGACGGTGGGTTGCCGCCGTCGCCTGTTCCGGACGGACCGGTGCCCGCGTCCGTTGCTTTCGTCCGTTTGCTCCGTGTTAATCCTTTTTCGGGAAGGCCGTTAACCGGTGTTTTATCGTAGCAAAAGACTTCTGATCCTAAACCTGCGAATTTGATCGGATTTTTGCCGACATTTCTGAATCATTTACCTCGCAACCGCACAATTCGCCCCGGTCGGGACACAAGTTTGTCCGGTTTCCGGCCGTTTGGGAGTAGTGCGTAATGTCCGATACCAGTAAGCCGTCCGCCCCCCAGGCGCCTGCTTCACAGGCCCCCGCCTCGCCGTCATCGCTCGGCGGCGGTCGCGGCGAAGCTCACGCCGAACAGCTGTGGGCTCTCAAGGCGCAAAACGCCTCGGCGCTGGAACAGGCCCATGATTTCCTCCTCGATGAGACACCCGTCGACCGCTACGACCTCCTGAACGCCAACCTGCACTTCGGCTCCAGCGTCGCCGATCCGAACTATTTCGATGCCGGTGCCGCGACCGGTGCCGCGCTCGGCTCCGGCGTTGAGGGGCGCGCTGACGGCACGCGCGTTGTGGGAACCGAAACCGGGTCGGCGTTCGTCCCAGCCGGCGATGGCGCCAACGCGATTCCGGGCGCCGATACAGCAACCGGCGGCATGGCGTCGAGGACCGGCCTTTCCCCGACCGACACTGGCGTTGGCGAGGACACGTTCCACGGCGTTGACGTCCGCCAGGTCAACCTCCAGGGCGGATCCCTGCAGCCGGCGGCGGAAACAGCGCCACAGGCTGTCGGGCATGGTGCGCCAGCGGCGGCTCCGCAGGCGAACGCGGACGCTGCGGGCGACGGCTCTGGCGACCCAAACCCGGCGGCCACCGACGGCGGCGGGACGGACGATCCCGAGGCGCCGCCGCAGAATGCCGCCGACACCGGCACTGGCGATAGCGGTGCAGGTGACAATTCCGGTTCGGGTGATGCATCCGGCGATGGCGGTGTGACCGATGACGGGTCGCTGGACAATTCGGATCCGGTGGAGACCAACAGCGCGCCGACCGACATCCTGATGGCCGATGGTTCGGTCATGGAAAATTCGGCGGCCGGCACCTACGTGGGCGAGCTTTCCGCCGTCGATGCGGACACGGGCGACACCTTCACCTATGAGATCGTCGGCGGCGACGCCAAGGATTTCGTTATCGTCGACAACAGGATCTACGTGCGCGAGGGCGCCGATCTCGACTACGAGACGGCGACCGGCCACGATATCGACGTTCGGGTCACCGATTCCTCTGGCAACAGCTACACCGAGACCCTGACGATCACGGTGGAGAACGAAAGCCCGGTGATCATCGGTACGCCGAACGAGGATGCGCTCACCGGCACGGACGAGGAAGACCGCATCGAGGGCCTGGCCGGCGACGATACACTCGTCGGCGGCGTCGGCCCCGACACGCTGTCCGGCGGCGAGGGCTCCGACACGGCCGATTATTCGGGCTCTGACGAACCCGTTTCCATTGATCTCAAGGCGGGTACCGGGTCTGGCGGCGACGCCGAGGGTGATGTCCTCCACAGCATTGAAAACGCGACCGGAACCATCGGCGACGACACGCTGTCCGGCAGCGGCGCCGACAATCTCCTCGATGGCGGCGCGGGCAATGACAGCCTTTCGGGCGGCGCCGGGGACGATACGTTCATCGGCGGCGCTGGCGACGATACGGTTGATGGCGGCGCGGGCGAGGACACCCTCCAGCTCGACGGTGAGCAGTCCGACTACGCCATCGTGCGCAATCCCGACGGCTCCTTCACCATCGTCGACACCCGCGAGTGGTCGCCGGACGGCACCGACACCGTCTCCAACGTGGAGAACCTGGAATTCTCCGACGGCACCGTCGATATCGACGACGCCGACTATGCCGCCAACAATGCCGCCCCGACCGACATTCTCGTCGACGGCACCGATGTCGACGAGAACAGCGCCTCGGGCACCGTCGTCGGCCAGGCGAGCGCCGTCGACGACGGCGACGATCGCAGCCACGTCTATAGCTTGACGAACGACGCTGGCGGTGCCTTCACCATCGATCCCGACACCGGCGTCATCACCGTCGCCGATGGCACTCTCCTCGACGCGGAAGCCCATTCCTCGCTCGACATCACCGTGCAGGTGACGGATTCCGGCGGCAAGAGCTACGAGGAAGTCGTCTCCATCGCCATCAACGACGTCAACGAAGCGGGCGTTTCCGCGATCGATGACATCGATCCGGCCGCTGCCCGGCTTGACGAGAACGTCGCCATCGGCACGCCGGTCGGCATTACGGCCCAGGCGACCGACGCCGATGCGACCGACACCGTGACCTATTCCCTGAGCGATGATGGTGACGGCCTCTTCGCCATCGACCCGGACACCGGCGTCGTCACCGTTGCCGGCGATCTCAGCTACGAGGACGGCGCCACGCGCACCATCGAAGTAACCGCGACCTCCTCCGACGGCTCGACCAGCGTCCAGAGCTACGATATCGAAATCGGCGACGTTGCCGAAAATCTCGTTCTCGGCGACGGCGACGATAGCTTCACCGACACGGCCGTCACCGAACTCTCGATCGACGCGGGCGGCGGTGACGACACGGTCATCGGCAGTGCCGGTGACGATGTCATTTCCGGCGGCACCGGCTCAGACAGCCTGTCGGGCGGCGAGGGCAGCGATTCCCTCTATGGCGGCGATGGCAAGGACGCGCTCGATGGCGGTGCCGGCAATGACGTTCTCGACGGTGGCGCCGGGAACGACACGCTGACCGGCGGCGCCGGCGACGACACCATTGACGGCGGTGCCGGCAATGACGATGTCATTTTTTCCGGCAACTGGTCCGATTACACCATCACCTATGATGCCGATGACGAGACCTACACTGTCGCCGACAACCGGCCGGGCTCGCCCGATGGCACCGACACCGTCACCGGCGTCGAGACCTTCCATTTCGCCGACCAGACGATCACCGTCAGCGATCCGTCAGATATCCTCAACGACGGTCCAACGGGCGCGACGCTTTCCGCCGACACGATCGACGAGAACTCAGCCGAGGGCACGACCGTTGGAACTGTCACCGCGGTCGACCCCGACAGCGGTGACAGCCACACTTACGCGCTCGTCGACGACGCCGGCGGCGCCTTCGCGATCGATGAGAACAGCGGCGAGATCACGGTCGCCGATTCCACGCTGATCGATTACGAGAACGCCTCCTCGATGGATATTACCGTGCGCGTCACCGACGCCGCCGGCGCCACCCATGACGAGGTGCTGACCATCAATCTCAACGATATCGACGAATTCGACGTCACGACGCCGGTCGACACCGACACGGCCGTGAACGTCGTCGACGAGGGGGCCGCGACCGGCGCTTCGGTCGGCATCGTCGCCTCGGCTCAAGACGCTGACGGCACGAACAACAGTGTCACCTACAGCCTTGTCGACGCGGACGGCAATCCGGTCTCCGGCGGCGCCTTCGCGATCGATGAGAACAGCGGCGAGATCACCGTCGCCGACGGCACGCAGCTCGACCACGAAAGCGCGGCGAGCGAGACCGTTTTCGTCAAGGCCACTTCGTCGGACGGCTCGACGTCGGTGCAGAACTTCACGATCGACGTTGCGGATGTGAACGACAACGCGGCGACGTTCACCTCCGGCACGGACGCGGCGGCCGATGAGGACGCGACGACGTCGGATGTCCTCTATACCGCGACGGCAACGGACCCCGACGCCTCCGACACGCTGACCTATTCCCTCTCCGACGACGCCGGCGGGCTCTTCACCATCGATGCCGACACCGGCGAGGTGACCCTCGCCGACGGCCGCTCGCTCGACTACGAGACGGCGACGAGCCACGACATCACCGTGGAAGTCTCCGACGGCACCCATGTCACCGCCCAGACCGTCACCATCGACGTCAACGACGTGAACGAGGCCTCGGTCTCGGCGGTGTCGGATACGGACGCCTCGGCGAACGCGGTCGACGAGGGCGTCGCCGTCGGCACCGTCGTTGGCATCACGGCCATGGCGAGCGATGCGGACGGCACCGACAGCGTGACCTATTCCCTCTCCGACGATGCCGGCGGGCTCTTCGCCATCGATGCCAACACCGGCGTCGTGACGGTGGCCGGCGACCTCGACGCGGAGACGGCGGCAAGCCACACCATCGAAGTGACGGCCACCTCGTCGGACGGCTCGACGTCGGTGCAGAACTTCACCGTCGCGGTCAACGACGTCAATGAGACGGCGCTCTCGGCGGTATCGGACAGCGACGCGGGTGACAACGCGGTGTCGGAAGATGCCACGGTCGGCACGGCGGTCGGCGTGACGGCCTTTGCCACGGACGCCGATGCGACGGACACGGTGACCTATTCGCTGTCGTCGAACCCGGGCGGCTTCTTCGCCATCGATGCCAACACCGGCGTCGTGACGGTGGCCGGCGATCTCGACGCGGAGACGGCGGCAAGCCACACCATCGAAGTGACGGCCACTTCGTCGGATGGCTCGACGTCGGTGCAGAACTTCACGATCGACGTTGCGGATGTGAACGACAACGCGGCGACATTCACTTCTGGCACGGACGCGGCGGCCGATGAGGACGCGACGACGTCGGATGTCCTCTACACCGCGACGGCAACGGACCCCGACGCCTCCGACACGCTGACCTATTCCCTCTCCGACGACGCCGGCGGGCTCTTCACCATCGATGCCGACACCGGCGAGGTAACCCTCGCCGACGGCCGCTCGCTCGACTACGAGACGGCGACGAGCCACGACATCACCGTGGAAGTCTCCGACGGCACCCATGTCACCGCCCAGACCGTCACCATCGACGTCAACGACGTGAACGAGGCCTCGGTCTCGGCGGTGTCGGACACGGACGCTTCGGCGAACGCGGTCGACGAGGGCGTCGCCGTCGGCACCGTCGTTGGCATCACGGCCATGGCGAGCGATGCGGACGGCACCGACAGCGTGACCTATTCCCTCTCCGACGATGCCGGCGGGCTCTTCGCCATCGATGCCAACACCGGCGTCGTGACGGTGGCCGGCGACCTCGACGCGGAGACGGCGGCAAGCCACACCATCGAAGTGACGGCCACCTCGTCGGACGGCTCGACGTCGGTGCAGAACTTCACCGTCGCGGTCAACGACGTCAATGAGACGGCGCTCTCGGCGGTATCGGACAGCGACGCGGGTGACAACGCGGTGTCGGAAGATGCCGCGGTCGGCACGGCGGTCGGCGTGACGGCCTTTGCCACGGACGCCGATGCGACGGACACGGTGACCTATTCGCTGTCGTCGAACCCGGGCGGCTTCTTCGCCATCGATGCCAACACCGGCGTCGTGACGGTGGCCGGCGATCTCGACGCGGAGACGGCGGCAAGCCACACCATCGAAGTGACGGCCACTTCGTCGGATGGCTCGACGTCGGTGCAGAACTTCACGATCGACGTTGCGGATGTGAACGACAACGCGGCGACATTCACTTCTGGCACGGACGCGGCGGCCGATGAGGACGCGACGACGTCGGATGTCCTCTACACCGCGACGGCAACGGACCCCGACGCCTCCGACACGCTGACCTATTCCCTCTCCGACGACGCCGGCGGGCTCTTCACCATCGATGCCGACACCGGCGAGGTAACCCTCGCCGACGGCCGCTCGCTCGACTACGAGACGGCGACGAGCCATGACATCACCGTGGAAGTCTCCGACGGCACCCATGTCACCGCCCAGACCGTCACCATCGACGTCAACGACGTGAACGAGGCCTCGGTCTCGGCGGTGTCGGACACGGACGCTTCGGCGAACGCGGTCGACGAGGGCGTCGCCGTCGGCACCGTCGTTGGCATCACGGCCATGGCGAGCGATGCGGACGGCACCGACAGCGTGACCTATTCCCTCTCCGACGATGCCGGCGGGCTCTTCGCCATCGATGCCAACACCGGCGTCGTGACGGTGGCCGGCGACCTCGACGCGGAGACGGCGGCAAGCCACACCATCGAAGTGACGGCCACCTCGTCGGACGGCTCGACGTCGGTGCAGAACTTCACCGTCGCGGTCAACGACGTCAATGAGACGGCGCTCTCGGCGGTATCGGACAGCGACGCGGGTGACAACGCGGTGTCGGAAGATGCCGCGGTCGGCACGGCGGTCGGCGTGACGGCCTTTGCCACGGACGCCGATGCGACGGACACGGTGACCTATTCGCTGTCGTCGAACCCGGGCGGCTTCTTCGCCATCGATGCCAACACCGGCGTCGTGACGGTGGCCGGCGATCTCGACGCGGAGACGGCGGCAAGCCACACCATCGAAGTGACGGCCACTTCGTCGGATGGCTCGACGTCGGTGCAGAACTTCACGATCGACGTTGCGGATGTGAACGACAACGCGGCGACATTCACTTCTGGCACGGACGCGGCGGCCGATGAGGACGCGACGACGTCGGATGTCCTCTACACCGCGACGGCAACGGACCCCGACGCCTCCGACACGCTGACCTATTCCCTCTCCGACGACGCCGGCGGGCTCTTCACCATCGATGCCGACACCGGCGAGGTAACCCTCGCCGACGGCCGCTCGCTCGACTACGAGACGGCGACGAGCCATGACATCACCGTGGAAGTCTCCGACGGCACCCATGTCACCGCCCAGACCGTCACCATCGACGTCAACGACGTCTATGAGAACGTCGCGCCGACGGACATGACGTTCGGCCGCGCTTCACCGGAAATCACGACGGACTCGGACGGCAACGAGATCATCGCGGCCAACACCGTTGTTGCCTCGGTAGCGTCCGTGGCCGACCAGGACGGCGGAGAGAGCTACACCTACAGCCTTGGCGATGACGCCAACGGCACCTATCAGATCGATGCGGCGACGGGCGAAATTTCCCTCGTGGCCGATCATGACGCCTCGACGCCCTACAGCGACACCGTTGACGTCCGGGTGACCGATTCGGCAGGCAATACCTACACCGAGACCCTCGGGATCACCCTCGGCACGTCCGGGGCGGAAGGTGCGACGGGGACCGCGAACACCGACATCATGTATGGCTTCGACGGTAACGACACGCTCGACGGTGGCGCCGGCGATGACATCCTCGTTGGTGGCGACGTGAGCACGATCGGTGCCAGCAATACCGTCGGGTCGAGCTATTCGCTGATCCATCTTGGCACGATGGCGGATGTCGATCCGAACGAAAACAACAGCGGTTCGGAAAATGCTGCGGACCTTATTGGCACTTATGGTGGCAGCGGAAATCCGCTCTATGAACAGATCGTGGCGGCGACCGCGAACGATGTTGATCAAGACGGCACCGTCGCTGACGACGATAGGGGCCGCTCGGCCGAAACGTTCACCATCAACGGCGTTGACCACGCGCTCGATTCCACGCAGGTCTATGATGCGACGGTAACCTTCGCCGACGGCACGTCCGGCACCTTTTCGGCGGTCGTGGTGCAGATGGACAACGGCGACGTCTATCTCGCACCGGAATACACCAATAACGCCGACGCCGAACTCCTGACGAGCAATCCGATCACCTCGATCTCGCTCGATTCCGTCAACCTCGACAGCAGCGATCTCTTCACCGAGCGGGTCGATGCCAACTATGCGGTTCCCTCCGACGATTCGCTCGTCGGCGGCGCGGGCGATGACACGCTCGTCGGCGGCGCCGGGGCCGATACATTGGTTGGCGGCGATGGATCGGACACGGTCGATTATTCCGATGCCTCGGGCGGCGTTGCCTTCTCGCTGTCCGATCTCGACCACAGCGGCATCGATGGCGAATACGCCCATGCCAGCGCCGGCGGCTATGCCGGCGATGCCGATGGCGATACTTTCTCCGGCGTGGAAAATGCGATCGGATCCGACTACGACGATACCGTCGGCGGTGGCGAGGGTAGCGGAACCTATGATCTTGGATCGGGCAACGACATCTTCGACAACAACGAGACTTTCACCGGGTCCGACACCGTCTACGGCGGGGCGGGCAATGACAGCGTGTGGACTGGCGACGGGGACGACATTCTCTCCGGTGGCGACGGGGCGGACCGGCTCTATGGCGAGGCCGGCAATGACACGTTCCTTGGCGGCGCCGGTGACGATACGCTCAGCGGTGGCAGCGGGTCAGACGTTTTCATGTTCGCCGAAGGCGATGGCCATGACGACGTCTTCGGCGGCGCCGGCGGAAGCTGGGTCGATACCATCGACCTCAGCGATGGTGGGGCGGCCGATCTCGGCACCTTCGGCACCGACTGGACCGTGACGATCACTTCCGGAAGCATCGAATCGCAGGATTCATCGTCCATCACGCTCTCCGACGATGCGTCGGGGACAATCACCCTGCAGGACGGCTCGCAGATGGACTTCAACGAGATCGAACGCATCGAGTGGTGACCTCGCGGCCGCCCGCATTTCGGCCGGCAGAAGCGGCATACTGATCAGAAACGCGGGCCGGATGCCATGTCCGGCCCGTTTTTCGTTTCCCGTTCGGCCAAACTTGGCGTTCGCGGGGGCTTCGCGCCGACCGGCAATGAGGCTATACCGGAAGAATGGCAGAGACGCTTACCGATCGCGCCCTCCTGAGGGCCCTATTCGACGCCGCCGTCGCCGCGGCCGACCCCGCGCGTGTCATCGCCGCGCATCTCCCCGAAAAGCCGAAGGGCCGCACCGTGGTCGTCGGTGCCGGCAAGGCGTCCGCCGCCATGGCGTCCGCTTTCGAAAAGGCCTGGGACGGGCCGTTGGAGGGTCTTGTCGTAACGCGCTACGGTCACGGTGCGCCATGCCGCGACATCGAGATCGTCGAGGCCTCGCACCCCGTTCCCGATGCGGCGGGACGCGCCGCGGCGGGGCGGATCCTGGAGACGGTGACGGGGCTCACCGCCGACGATCTCGTCGTGGCGCTCGTCTCTGGCGGTGGTTCCGCGCTTTTGAGCCTGCCGGCAGCCGGCGTTTCGCTGGAGGACAAGCAGAGGGTCAACAAGGCGCTCCTTTCCTCCGGCGCGACCATCGGCGAGATGAACTGCCTGAGGAAACATCTGTCCGCGATCAAGGGCGGACGGCTTGCCGCCGCCGCCGCGCCGGCGCGGGTGGTGACCATGATCATCTCCGACGTGCCGGGCGACGACCCCGCCGTCATCGCCTCCGGGCCGACCGTTCCCGATCCGACGACGGCGACCGACGCGCTTGAAATTCTCCACCGCTACGCTCTCGACGTTCCGCCGAGCGTGCGCGCTTGGCTGGACGACCCCGCCTGCGAGACGCCGAAGCCCGGCGACGAGGTCTTTTCTGGCAACGATGTGCGTATGGTGGCGACCCCGATGATGGCGCTTCGGGCCGCCGCCGATCTGGCGAAGGCCCACGGCCTCGCGCCGCTGATCCTCGGCGATGCGCTGGAGGGCGAGGCGCGCGAGGTCGGCACGGTTCTGGGCGGCATCGCCCATTCGGTCCGCACCAACGGTCTTCCGGTCGCCGCGCCGGCGGTCATCCTGTCCGGCGGCGAGACCACGGTGACGCTCAGGACCGGCGAGGGCAGGGGAGGTCGCAACACCGAACTCCTCCTGTCGCTGGCGCGGGTGATACGCGGAGAAGCGACGATGGCGGCGATTGCCTGCGATACCGACGGCATCGACGGGTCGGAAGACAACGCCGGCGCGCTAGCCGACGGCGACACGGTGGATCGGCTGCGCGACTGCGGCACGAACGCCGATGCGCTTTTGGCGAGGAACGATGCCTGGGGCGCCTTCGAAGCGCTCGGAGACCTCGTCGTCACCGGCCCGACGCTGACCAACGTCAACGATTTCCGCGCCATCATCGTGCGCTAGCCTGTTGCGGGGATACGCGTCGGTAAGGTTTTTCCGCTGGGGACTAGGGCTGGGACCAGGCGCCCGCAAACAGAAGAATGGCGAAACGGGGTGGCCTTCTCGCTTCAATTCGATCCTTGGCCTGTTCGAGTGTAGGCGCGAGCGATCCCGAACCCGAACCGACCCCGAACCGATGCCGGTCGTGCCGATCCCGTCGGAGACGGGCCGGTTTCCTTTCCCCGCTCCGCGCACTACCCTTTTAGCAACCATCTCCGCTGCCCGTCCGGACGGCGCTGCTTTCATTCAAGGGACTGACGATGATCGATCTTTACACCTGGACGACACCGAATGGGCGCAAGGCCTCCATTGCGCTGGAAGAGCTCGGGCTGGACTACACGGTCCACGCCATCGACATCATGAAGGATGACCAGTTCGCTCCGGATTTCCTGAAAATCAGCCCGAACAATAAGATCCCCGCCATCGTCGACCGGGACAACGGCCTGGCGCTGATGGAATCGGGCGCGATCCTGATCTACCTCGCCGACAAGACCGGCAAGCTGATGCCCGCTTCCGGCGAGGGGCGCTATCGCGTCATGGAATGGCTGATGTGGCAGATGGGCGGTTTCGGTCCGATGCTTGGCCAGGCGCACCATTTCGTGCAATTCAACCCCGGCAAGGCGCCCTACGCCGAAGAACGCTATGCCAAGGAGGCCAGGCGGCTCTGGGGCGTTCTCGATAAGCGTCTTGCCGACCATGAATATGTCGCAGGGGACTATTCCATCGCCGACATCTCGATCTGGCCGTGGGCGTCGCGCTTCGAATGGCAGGGCATCGAAATCGATGACTTTCCGAACGCGCGGCGCTGGTACGCTGCCATTGCCGAGCGTCCGGCCGTCCAGCGCGGCTATCATGTGCCGAAGGTGATGGGCGAAATCCCCATGCCGTGACCGCGTGGCTTTCTGCACTGAGGGCGACGGATACGGAAAGACCCGGATCAACCGGGCGCCAGACACAGGAACGGGGAGGAACGACGATGCGCACGGTGGTGCTCGACAACGACTTCGGCTTTGCCAATCTTACGCTGCGCGAGCGCGAAGTGCCGCGGCCCGGACCCGGCGAGGTCCGGGTTCGCGTCGGCGCGGTCTCGCTCAACTACCGCGACGTGCTGCTGGTGGAGGGCGTCTATAATCCGCGCCAGCAGCTCCCCGTGGTGCCGGTCACCGATATGGCCGGTATCGTGGAGGCCGTCGGTGCGGGGGTGACGAGTGTGGCGCCCGGTGACCGGGTGCTCAATGTGTTCATGGAAAAATGGCCGGCCGGCCAGCCGTCGTCCGCGGCACTGTCGGCCGGTCGCGGCGGGCCCGGCGGTGACGGAGTCCTCTGTGAATATGCGCTCTTCCCCGAAGAGAGCCTTCTGCCGGTGCCCGCGCATCTCACGCTGGAGGAGGCCGCGACGTTGCCCTGCGCCGGGCTGACGGCCTGGGCGGCGGTCGCCGAACACGGCGAACTGAGGCCCGGCTCCACCGTTGTCGTCGAAGGGACCGGCGGCGTCGCGCTCTTTGCCCTTCAGTTCGCCAAGCTGGCCGGCGCGCGGGTGATGGTTCTCTCCTCGTCGGACGAAAAACTCGACAGCGTCTCCGCGCTCGGCGCCGACATCGCCGTCAACTATCGCACGACGCCCGAGTGGTGGCGTCTCGTGCGCGAACGCCTTTCGCCCGATGGGGCCGACCTGGTGATCGAGCTCGGTGGCGCTGAGACGCTGGAAAACGCGCTTCGGGCTGTACGTCCCGGCGGCGTCGTCGCGCTCATCGGCGTGCTCTCCGGCGCCCATGCCCCCCTCAATCTGCCGCTCGTCGTCATGCGTCAGGTCCGGCTCCAGGGCATCACCTGCGGCTCGCGGGCCGATATGATGCGCATGATGGCCGCCGTCGCGACCCACGGCCTGAAGCCCTGGGTGCATGAAGTTGTGTCCTTTGAGCACTACGCCGATGCGTTCCATCTGATGAAGGCCGGCGGCCACATCGGCAAGATCGTCATCCAGGTCGCCGATCTGTGAAGCGAAAGGGACCTTAGCCCTTCGTCAGGTGGCGGAAGACGCCGTCCCAGTCGGCGGGCGGGGGCGATGCGGCGAGGTGTTTGATGCGCTCCGCCATCATTGCGGCATAACCTGTGAGGTCTGCTACCTCGGCGAGATCGGTGAGCGCCGCCCGTGCGCCCACCCAATCCCGGCGCCGATAGGCGGCGAGCATCGCCGCCTGACGCTCTTTCAGCGCCGTGAAGGCCGGATCGGCGTGACGGGCCTCGTCGCCGAGCAGGGCGAAGACGGTCAGCGGCCGGTCGCGGCCCTTGACCCGGACGCGGTCGATTTCGAGGAAGGCAAAGCCGGGCGCTTTGGCGACTGTTGTCTCGCCGGCGATGACCGCGACGCGATAGACCTTGGTGAGATCTTCGAGCCGCGAGGCGATGTTGACGTCGTCGCCGATGGCGGAATAGTCGAAGCGCTGCTCGGAGCCGAGGTTGCCGACGCAGCACTGGCCGGTGTTGAGGCCGATGCCGATGGCGATCGCCGGCCCCTCCCTCCGGGCGTTGAGGGCGGCAAGCGCGTCGAGCATCGAAAGCGCCGCGCGGCAGGCGTGTTCACCATGGGCGGGGTCGTCCATTGGCGCGTTCCAGAACGCCATGATTGCGTCGCCCATGTATTTGTCGATGGTGCCGCGTTCGGAAAGAATGACGTCGGTCATCGGTGTCAGGAAGCCGTTGATGAACCGGGTGAGCGCCTCCGCCTGGAAGCCCTCGGCGAGGGTGGTGAAGCCGCGAATGTCGGAAAAGAGCACGGTCAGTTCCCGGTTCTCGCCGCCGAGCACCAGCCGGCTTGGGTCGTCGGCGAGTTCGTCGACGAGCTCGGGCGCGAGATAGCGGCCGAAGGCGGTGCGGATGCGCTGGCGGGCCCGCTGTTCGGCGAAGGTGACGACGCCCGTCGCGCCGAATAGAGCGGCAAGTCCCGTTGCCGTCGGAAAGGCCGGATCGACGAGGAGCCCGGCGCGCGAGAAGGTGAGCCAACTGGCGTAGACGCCGAGGGCGGCGAGGAAGAGCGACAGCGGCAGTGCGATCCGCGCCGGCAGAAGGACGACGAGGCTGGCGGCGAGGAGCGCGCCGAGGACGGCGGCGACGATTTCCAGGCCGCTCGCCCAGTCCGGCCGCGTCAGGCGCTCGCCGGCGAGAATATGCTCGATCGCCTGTGCGTGGATCTCGACGCCCGGCACCGCGCGCGAAATCGGCGTCGCTCGCAGGTCGAAAAGGCCGGGTGCGCTGGTGCCGACGAGGACGATGCGCCCTGCGATCCCGGCCCTCAGTGCCTGGTTCGGTTCGCCGTCGGAAAGGATACGCCAGGCGGGGATGAAGCGTCGCGGCTCGTGCGGTGTGTAGCGGATGACGAGCGCGCCCGTGGTGTCCGTCGCTGTCTCCAGCGCGCCGACACGGATGGCGTTGAGGCCGCTTCGGGCGCCGAACGCCGTCTCGCCGCTGGCGTTGGAAGCGCGCAGCACATAGGTCGAGGCGCCCTGTGCCACCCTGAGTGCCTCGGCGACGAGGCCCGGCACGCTGTCGTCGCCGAGGCGGAAGACAAGCGGTACGCGCCGGACGACCTGGTCGTGGTCGGGCAGCCAGTTGATCGCGCCGAGCCCCGTCGCCGCACCGGCAAGGACGGGAAGAGGCTCGGTCGCCTGGCCGAAGGCGGGGATGAACGGCCATGGATCGTCGCCGGCGGTGGCGAACCCGGCCTTGGCCGGAAAGCCCCCTTCGTCGCCCGATCCGGTGTCGCCCGATTCCTCGTCACCTGTTCCCGCCTTTGTCGGCTCTCCCTGCCTCAGCACCACGGCGAGCACGGAAGGCGCGGCCTCAAGCGCATCGGCAAAGCGCCTGTCGTGCGGCTCGCTCTCGCTGATGGCGCGCCGCAGCGCATCCCTCGCCGGCGCCTCGGCAAGGGACTTCAGGATTTCCTCCGGCGAGGTGCGGTCCGGTTCGGCGAAGACGAAGTCGAAGACGATGGCCGCCGCGCCCGCCGCCGTAAGTCGGTTGGTGAGTTCGGCGAGCCGGTTCCTCGGCCACGGCCATTGCCCGAGCCGGCCAAGCGAAGCTTCGTCGATGTCGACGATACGCACCGGCAGATCCGGCGACCAGGCGCGCGGCGACAAACGTTGGTAGGAATCGAAGACGTCGTCGGCAAAGGCGCGGACACGGTCGGGCGCGGCAAAACGGAAGGCAAGGGCGGCGATGATGACGAGGACGGTGGTCGAAAGGGCGAAAAATGCCGTGATTCGAGAGGTTCGATGCGATGTCTTCAGTTTGGATCGAGGTTCGGATTGGGGGCGCCGCATGGCGGGAGGCGGTTAGAAGCGCGCCTGGATGCGAGCGCTCACGGCGTGGTTGTCGAAGTCCCGCGTCGGATCGTTCGAATCCTGCTTCTGGTACTGGTAGTCGAAGCGCAAGTCGACATTCTGGGCGATGACGTCATGGACGACCGCGCTCGCGCCCGGCGCATAGAACGTGTCGGCCCGGTCTGTGCCGCCGAAAAGCCCTGGCGTGGCGAACCAGCGCCGCGAGACCTCGAAGGACGGGCCGGCGATCAGCCACTCCGTTAGTGGATAGAAATAGCCAAACTTGGCGCCGACCTCGGTGTATCGGCCGGGCTCAAGGTTGGTGACGAGCCGCACCGCGCTGGAGGCATCGACATCGCTCCAGCGGAAACGCGGGCGCACGGTGATCGCGTCGCCTTCCGCGAAGAGGTCGGGCTGGGTGAAATGACCGCGTACGTCGACGACGACGCCGCTGTCGGACGACCAGCGGCTGGCGTAATCGCGCCAGGTGGTCCGCACCTCGATCGACTGCATGGCACCGGCGTAGGTGCCCTCAAAGGTCAGCGATCCGCCGACCTCGCCATAGAAGCTGTTGCCGTCGAGGAACGTATAGGCGCCGACGAGCGCCGGGCGCACGGTGATCGTTTTGACCAGCGGCACGACGGGCCCGATCGCGCCGAAGAGCGCTGCCTGATTGAGCTCGGTGGTGTCACCGAAAACCTCGGAGGAAATGCCGAATTCCGTTCGCCAGCGGTAGCGCCCGATCTTGCGTGCGTCGCGCACGCTGAAGGAGGCGAAGGCCGTGCCCTGGCCTGTCTCGAAGGGGGAGGGGCTCTGGCGGGCGTTCGACTGGTAGCCGCCACCGATCTCGGCGCGGAAGAGCGTCATGTCGGGGACGAGAGCGCGGCGCATGCGCAGCAGTCCCGCCGAAGCTTCCGTATTGTCAGGATGGGCGGCAAGGATGCGCTCGTAGGTCGCCAGCGCCTTGCGCAATTCGCCGCGATCTTCCGCCCGCTTGGCGTAGGCGAGGTTGACGGCGGGATCGTCGGGCGCCGCGAGGACCTCGGCATAGAACGGATCGATGGAACCTGCGGACGCGGGGCCGGCCAGCGAGGCAATCACCGCGAAAGGGGCGAGGGCCGCAACCGTTGGCACACAAAACGATTTACGCATGCCCTGGACTGCCTTCATGGCCTCGAAAACCCCTTGCATAATTTTCAGATCCCCTGGCTCGATGGATTGCGTCGCGCGTCTGTCGCAGGTTTCTCTGAAGTCTTCCGCTGCCCCACGGTTGGCTGACCGTAGCAGAGATGTTTTCATGCGCAATCGTCGGGAAGCATTTTTTCGTATCTGTTGCAATTCGACCCTATAGACCATGGCAGGGCAGTGTTAGTGTCCGCTGCGGGGGCGACTTCGGCGACCGCCGCCTTATGATAACGGTATTCGCGGACACGCCGTCGACGCGGACACTCGGGACGCGGACAGTCAGACAGCATGGGCAAGGGGATTTGAGACCGGTCATGATCAACGCACGATTTCTCCGTCGTCTCGCTTCGGTCCTTCTTGTATCTTTAGCCTCCGGCACGGGCAGCGGCGCGCTCGCTGCTGAACGTGTTGGCGTTGCCGCTGCCATCCAGAAGGATGTCTCCGGCGCCCTCGGCAGTAGCCGGCGGGCGCTCGCCTCCGGCGATTCCGTCTTTCACAACGAACGGGTCAGCACCTCGGCGGATAGTTCCGCGCAACTGATGTTCCTCGACGAGACGAATCTGGCCATCGGCCCGTCGTCGGAGGTCGTCCTCGACCGCTTCGTCTACAATCCCGACAACACCGCGAGCGATCTGAGCCTCCGGGCGACGAAGGGCGTCCTGCGCTTCATCTCCGGATCGTCGCAGTCACGGAATTACTCGATCGAGACCCCGGTCGCCACCATCGGCGTCAGGGGTACCATCCTCGATGTCATCGTGGAGGCGACGCGCTCGACGGTGATCCTCGTCGAGGGCGCCAGCGACGTGTGCATTGACGGCAGTCGCTGCCTCGGCCTCGTCAAGCCTGGCACCTATGTCACCATTCGTGCCAGCGGGCGCATGGAAGGGCCGCGCACCTGGGACGGCACGCTGCGTCGCATCAAGGCCCGCGCCTCCTATCCGCTCTTCGGCCAGCGCGTCATCGGCGATCTTGGCCGGCCGGAGCCTCAGATCGACATGGGGTCGGCCGTCGACGAGCTGGAATCGCGTGCCGTTTACGAGCGCGATCGGCTCGAGGAACCAATCCTTGAAACGCCGATCATCGAGGAGCCGTTTCTTCGGCGCCGTTAAGGTTCGTTTGCAAGACATCGACGGACGGCTTCAAGCGGGGAGATGTCCCGCCCAATTGCCTGGAATTGACGCATGGTCGGGCGAAGGCGCCCACAAGCGGTCGCCCGCTACGGCATTGCAGCGCGATGACGTGCGTTTCGTGCGGTGCACAATTTTCTGGTCCGAATGTCTGACAACGGGCTTCCGTTTCCGACCCATGCGATGATAGGTTGAAAACCGAAGCATCCGCGATCCCCGGGACGCGCGCCTTTTCCGCGCCCGCTCCGGAGTGCTCTGGCGCTTTCCCCGATATCGACCGGCCTATCCGGGCGGCATCTCGGGAAGGACCGCAAGACAACAAAAGAAACGGCATGCCGTCCGGCTTTGGTGAGAGGCGGCATGCGGCGGAAAGATCCGCGATCATCGGGAGGGACAGTCATGACCGCAGCAATTGTCGGCTGGGCGCATTCCAAGTTCGGCCGTTTGAGCGACGACACCGTCGAGAGCCTCATTGTGTCCGTCGCCAACCAGGCAGTGGCGGATGCCGGCCTTGAGGCCAAGGACATCGACGAGATCGTTCTTGGCCATTTCAACGCCGGGTTCAGCCCGCAAGACTTCACCGCCAGCCTTGTTCTGCAGGCCGATAAGGACTTCCGCTTCAAGCCGGCGACGCGGGTGGAAAACGCCTGTGCGACCGGGTCCGCGGCCGTCCACCAGGGCGTCACCGCTATCCGCGCCGGCAAGGCCCGCTTCGTGTTGGTCGTCGGCGTCGAGCAGATGACCGCGACGCCCGGTCCGGAAATCGGCAAGAACCTCCTGAAGGCCTCCTATCTCGCCGAGGAGGCCGATACACCGGCCGGGTTTGCCGGTGTCTTCGGCAAGATCGCTCATCTTTATTACCAGAAATACGGCGACCGGACCGAGGCGCTTGCCCGCATTGCGGCCAAGAACCACAAGAACGGCGCCAGCAATCCCTATGCTCAGATGCAGAAGGACCTCGGCTTCGAATTCTGCTTTGCGGAATCGGAAAAGAACCCGATCGTTGCCGGCCCCCTGAAGCGCACCGACTGCTCGCTCGTCTCCGACGGTGCCGCCGCGCTTGTCCTTGCCGACACCACGACGGCGCTGGGCATGAAGAAGGCCGTCGCCTTCCGTGCACTCGCCCATGCGCAGGATTTCCTGCCGTTGTCGAAGCGCGACATCCTGAAGTTCGAGGGCTGCACCGAGGCCTGGTCGAGGGCGCACGCCGCCGCCGGCACGACGCTCGACGACCTCTCCTTCGTTGAGACCCACGACTGTTTCACCATCGCCGAGCTGATCGAATACGAGGCAATGGGGCTGACGCCGGAAGGCGAGGGCGCCCGCGCCATCCTGGAGGGCTGGACGGAGAAGGACGGCAGGCTGCCGGTCAACCCGTCGGGCGGCCTTAAGGCGAAGGGGCACCCGATCGGCGCCACCGGCGTCTCCATGCACGTCCTCACCTCCATGCAGCTCACCGGCACGGCTGGTGGCATCCAGGTGCCCGGCGCCGAACTCGGCGGCATCTTCAACATGGGCGGGGCGGCCGTCGCCAACTACGTGTCGATCCTTCAGCCGCTGAAGTAGCCACCGGATCGGTGGTATGGTGGTAATCGCCTGATCGAGCGATTTGTTTGAGTGATCCGGGCCGGCGGGGAATCCGCCGGCCCTTTTTGTCGGGACGTTTCGGCTTGGCATCACTTTCCGGGACTCGCTGCCGCTGCGTTTCCCGTGTGCGCCCGTTGTCTCCCTTTTGCGGGGGGCGATGCGTTGCTATGCCGCGGGAAATAAGCGCATCTCCGATTGTTCGATATTTGTATTGGACGGAAACTCCGTGCCGGGTGCGACATTGCAAATAGGTGTACGATGAAACCGTTCCTTGCCCTCGGACTTGCGTCCATGCTGGCGGCCGGCGCGATTGTAGCGATGGTCGACAGTGCCGATGCACAGCAATTCCGGAATCCCGAATGCGCCAAACTCTACCGGATGTGGCTCGATCTCGACCGCTCCAAGGCGTTTGCGATGACCCGCGACGGGCTGACCTGCGGCTATACCCATGGCTATCCGAGGATCGCGGTGGCGCAGCAGAGAGCCTTGCGCGAATGCCGCAGGCGGGCGCACAAACGGCGCTGCTTCATCATCGACGCCCGCTAGGGCGCTTGCCCGGAACGCCGACAGGGTCCTGGCTGGAAAATCGATTCAGAGCAATGAGATAAGTGCGGTGTCCGTTCTCGTCTGAAAGCGGCATGCTTTCGTCGTCAAGGCGACGCCCCGGCAATCCGGGGCGCTGCGGCAGTGCGCTCAAGCGGACATGACCGGTGCCGGCCAGGGCCGGTCAGGGCCGATCAGAGCTGGTCAGGGCCGGCCAGGGGATGAGTCCGAGGCAGGATCTCCTTTCTTGGGAAGTTTGTTTCCATGTTTATCAGAATCTCGTTGCTTCCGGACGTTTCTGAGGCGATGCTAGCAGGGGGTGACGCTGGGAGGGGTTGAAACATGAAAACTCTGCTTGCCATCGGTATGTCGGTTGGCCTTGCGCTTGGTTTCGTCGCGACGACCGTCGATACCGCTGATGCGCAGCGCATTCGGAATCCTGAGTGCAGAAGCCTTTACAAGATGTGGCGCGGCCTTGCCGGCTACAAGTCGTTCGCGATCTCGCGCAACGGACGGGTCTGTGGCTACAGCTACGGCTTCAATACGCCGCGCCGCGCCAACCGTCGCGCCTTGCGCGAATGCCGGGTCCGCTCAGGCGGCCGTCGCTGCTTCGTCTACGACGCTTTTTAAGCCGACGTCCAGATTGCCGCATCGTCCGTTGATGGTTTCGCCAGCAGACCGGTGGCGTCCCACGCTGGACGAGACTGGTTGCCGGGATCGCAGGATCCGGGTTGTGAATGTCCGCCGGATCTCGAGCCGATGAACGCACGGCGCCGGGCTCATTCACCAAAGCCCGGCGCCGAATTCATGTGTAGACTTTGCCCTGGGGCATCTTGGGGCGGTCTTGGGACCGCCCCGCGGCCGGTGCGTCAGGCTGCGCGTCAGGCGGCGCGCAATCCCAGGATGAAAGCGTTGATGTCGGCGAGCGGTGTTTTGAACTTGACGCCGACGCCGTCCTGCTTGTGCCTGACGACATGGGCGTCGATGGTGCGTCCGTCGGCAAGTTCGATTCGGATCTCGTCGCCGATCTTTGTTCCCCTGACTGGGGAAATAAAGGCGCCGTCGGTGCTGCCATCGAGCATGGTGGAGCCCTGCTGTTTGCCGGCATGGTCGATGATGACGACTTCCGCCATTTTCACACGGAGCGCCGCGCGGCGGTCCTCCACGTCCCGGGTGACATTCGCCAGGAAATCCTCGACCTTGTCGGCGAGATCTTCCATCGCCGACGACAGGAGGTCGGCGCCGCTACTGACGGAACGGGATTCTTCCGCCGTGCGTTCGATCGCGCCGGTGACAGAGGAGACGTTTTCCGAAACGCGGCCGGTGCCATCGGAGGCCGCGCGCACGGAATTCGCGATTTCTTCTGTCGCCGCCTGCTGTTCCTCGACCGCGCTGGCGATCGCCGTCGTCAGCTCGCTGATCGCGCCGATGTCGGAATTGATGTTGCGGATCGCTTCGACTGCGCCGCGGGTGGAATCCTGGATGCCGGTGATCTGCTGGGAGATCTCGTCGGTCGCCTTGGCGGTCTGATTGGCGAGCGACTTCACTTCCGATGCGACGACCGCAAAGCCCTTGCCCATTTCGCCAGCCCGCGCCGCCTCGATGGTCGCGTTGAGGGCGAGGAGATTGGTCTGTTCGGCGATGTCGCGGATCAGGTTGATCACCGTCCCGATCCGTTCAGCCGCTTCCGCCAGCGAGGAAACGTTCGTATCGGTGCTTTCCGCCGTCTTCGCCGACGACAGGACGAGGTCGTTCGCGCGCACCGTCTGGCTGGAGATTTCACGGATGGATGCCGACAGCTCCTCTGTCGCCGCCGCGACCGTTTGGACGTTTTCCGAGGCACCGGTCGAGGCCTGGTTGGCCGAGACCGCCTGATCGTTGGCCGTGCGCGCGACGTCGGCGAGCTGGATCGCGGAATCCCGCATGGTGTTGGTCCGGCCCGACACGCTCTGGAGCGTTTCGTTGATGATCGAGCGAAAGCGTCCGACCATCTCCTCGATATGCATTTGGCGGTGCCGCTCCTGGTCGCGCTCGGAATTCGCCTTGGTTTCCAGTTCGACACGCCGTATGGCGTTATCCCGGAAGACTTCCACCGAGCGCGCCATCGCGCCGATCTCATCCGTGTATTCGGTATTCCGCACCTTCACGCCGAGATCGTTGTTCGATAGCCGGCGCATGGTGTCGGCAAGGTTTTTCAGCGGCGGAACGATCGTCTGGGAAACGAGGATGGACAGGACGATCGTGACGAGGGTGACCACTGTCAACGTGCCGCCGAGAACCCACAGGCGGTGGGACATGTCCGCCGCATGGGCCTGCGCGGCATGTTCGAGGTCCAGCATGACCCGGTCCTCGACCGTTTTCAGGGCGTCGATGCGCTGTGTGCTGACCTGGAACCACTGCGGGCCGGTCACACCGGAGATGTCGGTGCCGAAGACTGAGCCGTAGGCAAGCTTTCGAAGGGCATCAACGTTGTCGCTTGTCGGGCCGGAAAGCGTCTGGTCGAGAAACTCGACATCCTTTGGCGGGGCGTTTCGCCGGAAGGTTCGCAGGAACGTCTCCTGCGTGGCGCCGAGGCGGATGAAACGGTTGTAGACGGTTTGGTTGAAGGCTCCGGCGCCGAAGCCGGCCGCCCCCATCGCGCGTTCGATGCCGGCTTGCTCCTTGGCCCTCAGTAGCGCGACATAGGCGAACGACTGACGCGTGATCGCTCCCTCGTCGATCACCTTCATTTCACCCTCAATCATGGCGAGGAGATTGGAGATCAGCCCGGTGTAGTACCCGGCGACCTGTGGCACGGTCGGCGTCAGCGCATCGATGTCGCCACGCGTCTTTTGCAGTTGCGCAAGGGCCTCGTCGGCCCGCTTCAGGGGTTCGGCGAAAGCCGAGGTGGTCAGCTTCTTCCTGAACTTACCGATCTTGCGCTGGTATTCCTTGAGTGCTCCGTCGGTTTCGGTGCGCAACCCGCCAAGGACATCGGCGAAGACCGCGCCCTTGGAGCCGGTAAAGCCAGCCGAAGCCCCACGCTCTTTCTGCAATTGATGCACCAGACCGGAGATCGCCGGCGCCGCCTCCACGAGTTCGATCACATGCCAGGCCTGCGCGGCACGGTCCCGAATGGTCCAGATTTCGTGTGCTCCTACGCCTATAAGGACCAGAATAGGAACAACGAAAAGGACCGAAATTCGGTATTTCAGTGATGCATTTCGAATATGGCGAAGCATTTTTCGTTTCCTGGGCGGAGAATTTCAATGATTGATTGAAATCAAAGGTGAAGTCTTTTTGATTAAGTCTTGGTAAAAGAGAGAAAAATAGTTCTTACGAAAATCAGATATTATATAATACTTGATTTGTTGAGTTGATGAGCGCCCGCCCTTGAAACTGCCCGGGGCAAGGGACACATCAATCGGGCGACGCCTTCGCTATCCGGCCCGCCTTTTCTCCGGCCGCCTGCCATCCCGCAGGGTCGGGGATCCTTCCGCAGGGTCGGGGTTTTCTCTTTCGGGTCCCCCGCGTCGGTCGACACCGGTTTGATTGGACCGACAATGCTCTTTGATGCCGCTCTGCTGCTGCTGGGTTTCGCTTTGCTGTTCCTTGGTGGCGAGGCCTTGGTGCGCGGTGCGGTTTCCCTCGCCAACAGGCTCGGCCTCTCGCCGCTGGTTATCGGACTGACCGTCGTCGGTTTCGGAACCTCGACTCCGGAGCTTCTGGTTTCACTGCAGGCGGCGCTGCGCGGCGCGCCCGACATCGCAGTCGGCAACGTGGTCGGCTCGAACATCGCCAATGTGCTGCTGATCCTTGGTGTGTCGGCGGTCATCTTTCCAATCGCCACACGCATCGATGGCCTTGCCCGCGACCTCGTCGTGCTGCTTGCCGCCTCCGCGCTGATGCTGGTGCTCGGGGCTTTCGGCGGGATCGGCCGCGGCGTGGGCATCGCCATGGTCGTGGCGCTGGCCTGCTATGTCGGCTTTGCCACGCTTTCCGGCCGCACAGTCTGTGACGAGGAAGGTGAACTCTCTCTTCGCCTCGCCGCCTGGACGGAGGTCGTTCTTCTGCTCGCTGGCTTTGCCGCGCTTCTGGCCGGCTCCAACATGCTCGTCGGATCGGCCATCCGCATCGCCCGTGGCTTCGGTATATCCGAGGCCGTCATCGGCCTTTCCGTCGTCGCCATCGGCACCAGCCTGCCGGAACTCGCCACCTCCATCGTCGCCGCGCTCCGGCGTCATTCCGACGTTGCCATCGGCAATGTGATCGGCTCCAATATCTTCAATCTTCTTGGCATCCTTGGCGTCACCGCCGCTGTCGAACCGGTTTCGATCGCGCCCTCCATCGCCGTTGTCGATATCCCGCTGATGGGTGCCGTCACCGTCTGCCTCGTCGCTGTGCTCACCTTGGCCGGCCGGATGTCGCGGCCGGTCGGCGCTGCTTTCCTCCTGCTTTACGCCGCCTATATCGGCTATCTGTTCTGACGATCCGGCCGACGCGCGTCTCGAAGCCACGCGGTTCCCGGCCTTGCGCTCGCGCGTTCCATGGGGCATCACCGGATCGGCTTCCATCCTTCAGGCGCCCCGTTGTTGCACGCGGGCGCCGCCACACCGGATCATGTCATGACAGGCGGCAAGAAACGCGGACCCGGTTCCGTTCGCATCGTGAAATCCGAAACGCTTTTCGATGGCTTTCTGAGCCTTGAGAAATACGCGATCAGCCACGAAACCCGCGACGGCGGCGAGATTATCGTGGACCGCCTCGTCCATGATCATGGCAACGCGGTCGCGGTGCTGCCGGTCGATGCCGCCCGCCGCACGGTGCTGGTCGTTCGTCAGCTGCGCCTGCCGGTCTATCTCAACGGCGGCCGCGAGGACGGCGGACTGCTGGTGGAGGCCTGCGCCGGCCTGATCGATGGCGGGGATGACACGCCGGAGGCAACGGCGGCGCGCGAGGCGGAAGAGGAACTGGGCTACCACATTCACGATCTTGCGCTGGTCGGCGACGTCTACATGACGCCGGGCTCGGTGACGGAGCGTGCCGCCTTCTTCCTTGCCGCGTACGACGGCGAGGTCGACCGTGTGTCCGACGGCGGCGGTCTCGATTACGAAGGCGAGGATATCGAGGTCTTGGAATGGACCTGCGCCGAACTCTCCGACATGCTGGACAAGGGAGCCATCCGCGACGCCAAGCTCCTGCTCCTTGCCCAGGCGCTTCGCCTGCGGCGGCCGGAGCTTTTCGCCTGATCGCACGAGCGATGCAGGTGGCGATGAAGAGGGGTGGAATGACGAGAGGTAACGAAAAGGGGGAGCCATGCGCATCGAAACCCTGACCGGAGCGGCGCTCGATGCCGCGCTCGCTGATCTCGCCCGGCTGCGCATCGCCGTTTTTCGCGAGTGGCCCTATCTCTACGACGGCGAGCCGGACTATGAGGCGCGCTATCTGAAAAAACTCGCCGGGTCCGAATTCGGTGTCATCGTCGGCGCCTTCGACGGCGACGATCTTGTCGGCGCCGCGACCGGCGCGCCGCTCGCCGATCAGCACAAGGCCTTTCGCCAGCCCGTTGCCGACGGCGGGGTTCCCATCGAGGATGTGTTTTATTTCGCCGAATCCGTTCTCCTGCCGGATTATCGCGGGCTCGGCATCGGCCATGCCTTCTTCGATGAGCGCGAGGCCTTCGCCCGGCGCCTCGGCTTCAGACAGGCCGCATTCTGCACCGTGATGCGGCCGGCGAACGACCCCGCCATGCCGGACGACTATCGGCCGCTGACGGATTTCTGGAAAAAGCGCGGCTACCGGCCGTTCGCCGGCGCCGTCGCGCATTTTCCCTGGAAGGACATCGGCGAGGACCGGGAAACGGAAAAGCCGCTGCAGTTCTGGATCGGACACCTGTCATGACGCGATCGCTCGTGGTGGCCACGGCCCAATATCCCATCGACTGGTTCGACAGCTTCGCGGCCTACGAGGAGAAGATCGCCGGTTGGGTCGCCGAGGCGACCGACGATGGCGCGGAGCTGCTGGTCTTTCCCGAATATGGTGCAATGGAACTGGCGAGCCTTGCCGGCGCTGAAGTCGCTGGCGATCTCGATGCCTCGCTCGCCGCCGTTGCCGGCCTGATGGACGAGGCCGACCGCCTCCACACCGTCATGGCCCGGGTCCACGGCGTCCATATCCTCGCCGCCACCGGTCCGCGCCGCGACGAGATGGAGCGGATCACCAATCCCGCCCGCCTGTTCTCGCCATCCGGCAGCGTCGGCGTGCAGGCCAAGCAGATCATGACGCCGTTCGAGACCGACTGGGGCGTCGAGGGCGTGCCAGGCCTGACGCTCTTTGACATCGGCAAGGCAAAGGTCGGCATCGCCATCTGCTACGATATCGAATTCCCGCTGATTTCCCGCGCCTTCGCCGAAGCCGGCGCCGACGTGATCCTGTGCCCCTCGAACACCGAGACGCGTGCCGGCGCCTGGCGCGTCCGTGTCGGTGCCCGTGCCCGGGCGCTGGAAAACCAGTGCTGGACCGTGGTCTCGCCAACCGTCGGCATGGCGCCGTGGTCGCCGGTGGTTGACGTCAATCACGGTCGCGCGGCGATCTTCGGCCCGCCCGACCGGTTCTTTCCCGAAAGCGGTATCCTCGTCGATGGCGAATGGGACGAGCCGGGCTGGGTGCTCGGCACGCTGAACCTGGACCTGATGGCCGAAGTGCGGGTGGAGGGAAATGTGCGCACCTTCCGCGACTGGCCGCTTCAGGCCGGCCTCGGCGAGCTGCCGCCCGTCGAGGTGGTACGGCTCTAGCTTCGGGGGCGCGTGCCCGCCGGTGCATGATTTTCCCGGCGGCACACAGGAAAGGGTCCGATCATGGACAGGTCGCCGGCTGTCGCCCCCCTTGTCGTCTTCGACGTTCAGGACGCCATCGATCGGCCCGTCTGGGACGGCAAGAATAACCCTGGCTATGTCGCCGTCATCGTGCGGCTGCTCGCCCATTGGCGCCGGAATGTCTGGCCTGTCATCCACGTCAGGCATGACGAGCCGACGCCGACGTCGAGCTACCACACCCACGGACCGTGGAATGGCATCAAGCGAGAGGTCGCGCCGCTCGCCGGAGAGCCCGTCGTCGCCAATGGCGGCATCGCGGCGTGATCACGAAGACGCCGGACCGGAAATCTGTCAGTCGGCAAGGCCGTGGAGCAGCGCCTCGCGCGCGTGGATGAGCTTGCGCACCATGCGGCCGGTCGCCTCCTTCTCGTCGCCGCTGCGGACCGTGTGGAGGAGCGCGGCGAGGTCGTTGGCGAGCCCGAGCCGGTTTTCCGCCAGCGGGCCGAGATTGACGAGGCCGGCGATTTTCGCCCGCAGGTCGCCGATGATCTTCAGATAAAGCGGCCGGTCGGCGGCGGAAAAGAGCGCGGCGTGGAACCGCCAGTCGAGCGTGCTGGCGGGGATCGTTGACGACTCCGCGCGCAATGGGACGAGCGCGGCCTCTGCGGTCTCAAAATCGCGCGGCCCGAGGCGCGGGATCGCCTGGCGCAGCAAGTAGGGCTCCAGATGGATGCGGAGTTCGAAGATTTCCGCGACTTCTGCCCGGTCGGGCCGGTGGACGCTCGCGCCGTCGCCGAAGGCGATGTCGACGAGCCCGTCGGAGGCGAGCTGCTTCAGAGCCTCACGAACCGGGATGCGGCTGACACCATACGTCTTGGCGAGCGTGTCCTGAACGAGCAGGGTGCCGGGTGGGAACCGGCCGGCGACGATCTCGTCGCGCAGGGAGGCGGCGAGATCGTCAGGCTTCGGCTTCCTGTGGCGCATCGTCGACTTCCGGCTGCGGTTCGGGGCGTCTTCATGTTGATTATCTCCACATTTCCGAACCGGACAAGATGTTGCAAATATTTGCCATCTCTTTCCGGGCATGCGGCCGGCATCGGGATTAGTTCGAAATCGCCACCGCCCGACGCAGGTAGGTGGTTTCGGTGATCTGGCGCTTGAGAAACGCTGCGACGTCGGCGCGCGAAATCGTCAGCGAAAGGCCCCGCGCAGATGCATCGAAACCCTCGCGAAAGCGTCCGCTCGCCGGGCCGTCGGCGAAGGCGCTGGGCCGGACGATGGTCCAGTCGAGCCCGCTCGCCCGCACCAGGCTTTCCTGCCGTTCGTGGTCGAGAAAGACCGGACGCAGCAGCAATCCGAACATGATCCGCTTCCAGAAGAAGTTCAGGTTGTCCCAGCTTTCGTGTGCGCCAAGCGTCGACTGGCAGACCAGCCGGCGGATGCCGAGAGCCTGCATCGCCTGAATGACATTCAACGTTGCGACCGATCGGATCGCGGACTTGCGGGCCTTGCCCGAACCGATCGCGATGACGGCCGCATCGTGGCCCCTGAGCGCGGCGAGAACGGCCTCCGCGTTACGCGCATCGCCGGCATGGCGCGTCAGCTTCGGGTGGTCGAGGGAAAGGGCGCCGGGGTTGCGTGCAAAGGCGGTAACCTTATGGCCTTCCGACAGGATCGACTCCACGGCGAGCTTGCCGACCGAGCCGGTTGCCCCGAAAACGATGACATTCATGCTAAGGTCTCCAATACTTGACAATGTGTAAAGTTGACACGGTGTCAATTACGGGATTACTTTACGGCATGTCAAGAGAAAATTCCGACACCCGAACACGGATCCTCAACGCGGCTTGGCGCTTGCTGGAAAGCGGCGACGGTGGCGTAAGCATGTCCGATATCGCGCGCGAGGCCGGCATCAGTCGTCAGGCGCTCTATCTCCACTTTCCCAAGCGAGCCGACCTGCTGATCGCCGTGACGCTCCACATCGATGAGGTGAAGGACGTCGAGGGCCGTTTGGCGGCGAGCCGGGCGGCTGCCACTGGAAGGGCGCGCCTTGCTGCCTTCATCGAGGCGTGGGGCTGCTACATTCCGGAAATTCACGGCGTCGCCCGGGCTCTGATCCACATGCAGGAGAACGACGAGGCGGCGCGGGAAGCCTGGTCGAATCGCCTTCAGGCGGTGCGCCATGGATGCAGTGCCGCCGTGGCGGCGCTGGCGCGGGACGGCGACCTTGCCGAAGGCCTAAGCGTGGAGGACGGAACGAACCTTCTTTGGGCGTTCCTAACCGTTGAAGGCTGGGAGGTTCTGACCGGACGCTGCGGCTGGACGCAGGAGCGCTATCTGGAGCGGATGACGGCAGCCGCGGAAAGGATGCTGATCGGTTGACGGGCGTGAGGGGGCAAACCGGACCGGCGCCCTACAGCCGGTCGCGCACCGCGAACCATGTCATGGCGAGCACCATCGTCGGGTAGCGCAGGAATCGGCCGCCGGGAAAGCGCTGGCTCGGCACCCGCTGGAAGACGTCGAAGCGTTCCTGGTCTCCGGCGAAAGCCTCCGCGAAGATCTTACCGGCCATGATCGACGTGCCAACGCCATGGCCGGAATAGCCGGCCGAGACGTAGAGTCCAGGCGAATGGCGTCGCATGTAGGGCATGCGCTTCGGCGTCACGGCGAGGGTGCCGCCCCAGGCGTAGTCGATGCGTGCATCGGCGAGCTGCGGATAGATCTTCAGCATGTGACGGCGCACGAAGCCGCCGATGTCCTTGGGGAAATCGCGGGAATAGTTCTCACCGCCGCCGAAGAGCATCCGTCCGTCGGCCGAAAGCCGCCAGTAGTTGACGACGAAGCGGGTATCGGCGGCCGCCTCGTTGCCGGGGATGAGCGTCTTCGCCCGCTCTCCGAGCGGCTCGGTGGCGAGTATGAAATTGTTGATCGGCATGACGCGGGCCTCGGTGCGCCGGTCGAGGCCGCAGAGATAGCCGTTGCCGGCAAGGAGCACCGCCTTCGCCGTCACCGTGCCGGTGGCGGTCTCGACCCGCATCGGGGTGCCTTCGCGGACGGCCGTCACCCGCGTTCCCTCCAGGATCCGCGCGCCGGCCCGGTCGGCCGCCCCGGCAAGGCCGAGGGCAAAATTGAGCGGGTGGAGATGCCCGGCGGTCCGGTCGAGCGTGCCGCCATGGTAGACGCCGGTGCCGAGCGCCGCCGCCGTCTCCTCTTCGCTCAGATAGCTAAGCTCATGGTAGTCGTAGCGCTCGCGGAGGACGTCGATGTAGTCCTTTTCCTCTGCGATGTATTTCCTCTTGTGGATGCCGTGGATGATGCCGTCGGCATAGTCGCAGGCGATATCCTCCTCCGCGATCAGCGACTTGACGAGTGTCTTGGCTTCTTCAGCGAGCGCCCAGAGTTTTTTCGCGTCATCGTGCCCGACGGTCTCCTCCAGCCAGACCTGGTCGCGCCGCTGGCCGGAATGGAGCTGACCGCCGTTCCGCCCCGAAGCACCCCAGCCGACCCGCGTCGCTTCAAGAACGACGACCGAGTAGCCCCGCCGCGCCAGATGGAGCGCCGCCGAGAGCCCGGTAAAACCGGCCCCGACGACGCAAACGTCAGCCTCCAGGTCGCCATCGAGCGCCGGAAAGGCGGGACCGTCGTTGGCAGTGGCGGCGTAATAGGACGGGGCGTGGTCCGCGACCGGGGTGGCCATGGCGTTTCTCCGCAGGACGGGAAATGAGCGGAACGAGGGGCGATCCTGTTGCCGCCCCCCGGCATCGAACGTCGAGGGTTTACGCGGTGATGAGCCCGCGCCGTTTGAATTCCTCATAGGCCATGTCGAGTGTGCGCCGGGCACGCAGGATCAATTCGTCGATCTCCTCATGGGTGATGACGAGCGGCGGCGAGAGGATAAGCGAATCCCGGACCCCGCGCATGATGAGGCCATTGGAAAAGGAAATGTCGCGCGCGATCGTGCCGACCATGCCGGTGTCGGGGAATTTCTCCACCCGCGCCGCCTTCTTGTTCGGCACCAGTTCCAGCGCGCCGACCATGCCCGCCATGCGCGCCTCGCCGACGAGCGGATGGTCGCCGAGCGCCAGCCACAGTTTCTTCAGATAGGGGCCGGTGTCGTTGTGGACCCGTTCCACGATCTTCTCGTCCCTGAGGATGCGGATGTTCTCGATCGCCGCCGCACAGGCGACCGGATGCCCCGAGTAGGTATAGCCATGGTAGAACTCGCCGCCCTGTTCCAGGCCCTTGGCGATTTTCTCCGAGATCATCACGCCGCCGATCGGCAGATAGCCGGACGAAAGTCCCTTGGCGATCGGCATCAGGTCCGGTTCGACGCCAAAATAATCGGAGCCGAACCAGGTGCCGAGCCGGCCGAAGCCGCAGATCACCTCGTCAACGACGAGCAGGATGTCGCGCTCGGAGCAGATCCGGCGGATCTCTGGCCAGTAGCTTTCGGGCGGAATGATGACGCCGCCGGCGCCCTGGATCGGTTCGGCGATGAACGCCGCGATCTTGTCTTCGCCCAGCGCGTCGATCGCCTTCTCCAGCTCTCGCGCCGCCTTAACGCCGAATTCGTCCGGGCTCATGTCGCCGCCCTCGCCGAACCAGTACGGCTGGGCGATGTGGTGGACGCCCGGCACCATGCCGGCCTGCTTGTGCATGCCCTCCATGCCGCCGAGGCTAGCGGCCGCGACCGTGGAGCCGTGGTAGCCGTTGTTGCGGCCGATGATGATCTGCTTGTCCGGCTTGCCGACGCAGGCCCAGTAGTGGCGGACCATACGGAAGACCGTGTCGTTGGATTCGGACCCCGACGAGGTGAAGAACACCCGCGTCAGGTGCGCCGGTGTCACCTCCGACAGAACCTCGGCGAGCTTCACCGCAGGCGGATGCGTCGTCTTGAAGAAGGTGTTGTAGTAGGACAGATCCGCCATCTGCTCCTGGACGGCCTCGGCGATCTCCCGCCGGCCATGGCCGATGTTGGCGCACCACAGGCCCGCCATGCCGTCGAGGATTTCATTGCCCTCGGAATCTTTCAGCCAAACGCCTTTGGCGCTGACGATGATGCGGGCGCCATCGTGGTTCAGCTCCGCGGTGTCGGTGAAGGGATGCCAGTGGTGGCGGGCGTCGGCTTCGCGGAGCGCCGCGGTCGGATAGGCATTGGACAGCACGTTCATTTCCATTCTCCCCAATTCTCTCATGTCTGTCGGCGGCTGCGGGTGACAACAGACCGCCGGCCGGAAAGGCATTCCAGCCGATCCGTTCGCGGTCATCTGTGGCCGCTTGCCGTAATGTGCCGATGCCGGTGGCGGGGATTGCCGGCCGCCGGCCGTGGTCGCTGCCCGAACGGGTCCGCGCTGCGGCGGATCACACGTTGAGCAGCAGGTATTCGCGCTCCCACGGGCTGATCACCCGCATGAAGGTCTCGAACTCGTCCTGCTTCATTGCCCGGTAGGAATGGACGAAGCGCTTGCCGAAGACGTCGACAAGCGGGTCGCACTCGCTGAAAAGCGCCACGGCCTTCAGGAGGTCGCGCGGCAGGCTGATGGTCTTGTCGCGCGGTTCGCCCTCGATCGGATCCTCAGGCGTCAGCCCTTCGACCAGGCCGAGATAGCCGCAGGCGAGCGAGGCCGCGATCGCCAGATAGGGATTGGCGTCGGACGAGGGCACACGGTTTTCCACCCGGCGCGCGTCCGGCGCGGATACCGGCACGCGCAGGCCGACCGTGCGGTTGTCATAGGCCCAGTGGACGTTGACCGGCGCCGCCGTGTCGGGCACCAGCCGGCGGTAGGAATTGACGTAAGGGGCGAGGATGCACATGACGTGCGGCAGGTATTTCTGCTGCCCGCCGATGAACGAGAAGAATGCCTTCGTCGGCCGCCCGTCGGCATCGGAGAAGATGTTCTCTCCGGTCTTGGTGTCGACGATCGACTGGTGGATGTGCATCGCCGAGCCCGGTTCGCTCTGAATCGGCTTGGCCATGAAGGTCGCATACATATTATGGCGCAGCGCCGCCTCGCGGATCGTGCGCTTGAACATGAAGACCTGGTCGGCCAGAGCGATCGGATGCCCGTGGCGCAGGTTGATCTCCATCTGCGCAGCGCCTTCTTCGTGGATCAGGGTGTCGATTTCCAGTCCCTGCGCCTCGGAGAAGTCGTAAATGTTGTCGAACAGGTCGTCGAATTCGTTGATCGCGCCGATGGAATAGGACTGACGTCCGATCTCCGGCCGGCCGGAGCGGCCGATCGGCGGCTCCAGCGGATCGTCCGGATCGGTGTTCGGCTTGACGAGGTAAAACTCGATCTCCGGCGCGACGATAGGCTTCCAGCCCTTGCTGGAATAAAGATCGACGATTCGACGCAGCACCTGCCGCGGCGCGATCTCCACCGGCCGGCCGTCGGCGTGGAAGGCGTCATGGAGGAGCTGCGCCGTTGGGTCCGTCTCCCATGGCACGACCGAGAGCGTGGAATAGTCCGGCCGGAAGAACAGGTCGCCGTCGCCCGGCTCGTAGACGAAATCCTCGTCCTCTTCCGGATAGTCGCCGGAGATGGTCTGCAGGAAGATCGATCCAGGCATGGTCATTACCGGCCCGGAGAAGAACTTCCCCGTCGGCATCATCTTGCCCTTGGCGACGCCGGCCTGATCAGGGACGATGCACTCGATGTCCTCGATTTTGCGCTCCGACAGCCAGGCCTTTGCCTCTTCCATCGATGCCACGCCGCGCACCGATGAGGTTGACACTTCCTGGTGGGCGGATTTCGTCTCGATCCTCATAGCTGCATCCAGATCGTCTTGAGCTCGGTGTATTTCTCCAGCGCATGGAGTGATTTGTCCCGTCCCGTGCCGGACTGCTTGTAGCCGCCGAAGGGGACAGTGATGTCGCTGCCGTCGAAATTGTTGATCCACACCGTGCCGGCGCGAATGGCGCGGGCGGCGCGATGGGCGGTCGACACATCGCTCGTCCACACCGCCGCGGCAAGGCCGTAGATCGTATCATTGGCGATCTTCACCGCTTCCTCGTAGCCGTTGAATGTGAGCGTGGAGAGCACCGGGCCGAAGATCTCTTCCTGCGCGATGCGATGCGTCGACTGGACCTTGTCGAAGATCGTCGGCTCCACGTAGAAGCCGCCGGCGTTAAGCCGCGCGCGCTCGCCGCCGAGAACGAGGTTGGCGCCGTCCTCCTTGCCGGCCTCGATGTAGCCGAGGACACGCGTCATCTGTTCCTCCGACACCATCGCGCCGAGCCGGGTCTTGGGGTCGAGCGGATTGCCCGGGCGCCAGAAATTCGCCGCCTCGGTCAGATACTCGAACACCTCGTCCTTGATCGATTCCTCGACGAGGAGCCGCGAGCCGGCGTTGCAGACCTCGCCCTGGTTGAAGAAGATGCCGGCCGCCGCGGTCTTCGCCGCGCGCTTGATGTCCTTGTAGTCGGCCATGATGATATGCGGGCTCTTGCCGCCGCATTCCAGGCTGACCTTCTTAAGGTTCGACAGGCCGGAATACTGCATGAAGAGCTTGCCGACCTCGGTCGATCCGGTGAAGGTGAGGGCATCGACGTCCATGTGCCGGCCGAGCGCCTGGCCGGCCGTTTCGCCGAAGCCGGGAAGGACGTTGAAGACGCCGTCCGGGATGCCGGCTTCCGTTGCCAGCTCCGCCATGCGGATGGCGGTCAGCGGCGACTGTTCGGCCGGCTTCAGGATCAGCGAATTGCCTGTCGCCAGCGCCGGGCCGATCTTCCAGCACGCCATCATCAGCGGGAAGTTCCACGGCACCACTGCGGCAACGACGCCGATCGGCTCGCGCACGACCATCGACAGGACGTCGTCGCCCGACGGGCCGATCTCGTCGTAGATCTTGTCGATCGCCTCGGCGTAATAGGCAATGCTCTTGGCCGATAGCGGGATGTCGATGCTGAGCGAATCCCGGATTGGCTTGCCCACGTCGAGGGTCTCAAGGAGCGCCAGCTCCTCCGCGTTCTCCAGCATGAGTTCGGCGAGCCGGAGGAGGATCTTCTTGCGGGTGGCCGGCGGCATGCCCGCCCAGCGCCGGTCCTCGAAAGCGGTGCGGGCCGCCGCGACGGCGCGGTCGACGTCGGCAACGTCGCAGGACGCGACCTCGGCGAGCGTCTCGCCGGTCGCCGGATTGACTGCGGCGAAGGTCGCGCCGGATGCTGCGTCGACATAGGAGCCGTCGATGAAAGCCTGGGTGCGGATGTCGAGCCGCTCGGCGGTGTCCTGCCAGTAATCGGTCGATTTGGTGTCGAGCATGAAGTCCTCCCGATGGGCATCTTCGGCAGCGTGTGCGTGAGTTGCCCGATTTGTGATCACATTTTCTGTCGTTGTCAAATGCCGTCGTGTCGCTTGATCCGATTCCGGTCGGAGTTGTCGGCTTGAGTCTTCCGGCCCGTATCATCCGGTCACTATCGCCCCGACCACCTCGGCGTCAGATCCGCGCGGTCACCTCCGCGTCTGGCAGAAGCGCGATGCCGATCATCCGCATGCCGTCGAGGATGTCCGCCGCGATGGCCTGACGCAAGGCGTCCGTTCGCCCGGCCCGGATCGCCTCCAACGCTTCCTTGTGCTGGTCGACGAGCTGTATCGTGCCGACGCGGCCGTAGACGGTGCGCATGAAAGGGCCGAACTGCAGCCAAAGGCTTTCGATGAGAGTGAGGAAGACGTTCGAGCCGGAGGCCCGGTAGAGCGCGAAATGGAAGGCGTGGTTCAGCCGCATGTAGCTTTCCACGTCGCCGGTTTCGAGACTCTGGTCGATGGCGTCGTCGATGATCTGGAGCTGTGTGAGCGTCTCCTCGTCGAGGCCGGGAAGGGCCGCGATCGCCGCTTCCGGCTCAAGAAGGACCCGCGCCTTGACGAGATCCTCGAAGCGCCGCTCCGTCATCTGCGGAACCTGGATACGGCCGTTGGAGCGGATCTCCAGCGCGTTCTCCGCCGCTAGCGTGCGGATTGCCTCGCGCACCGGCATCGGACTCGTTCCAAGCGTCGCGGCAAGCCCCCGCAGCGTCAGCGGGTTGCCGGGCACGATCCGCCCGGTGATCAGCGCCATCCTTAGGGCGTCGATCGCCTGGTCGCGTACCGTCCGCCGGCCGCCGGCTTCCGCTTCCAGGCCGCCGAGACTGTCGTCGCTGGCGATCGGCACGATTTTCGGCTCGGCGTTGGGCATGGCGGCGGTTTCGCGGCTCCGTTGGGTGGCAAGGCAACAGACATGTTGACTTTCAATAGCACAATGTGATCACAATTCGCCAGCTTTGCAACAGGAGGTCGCCGCCGCGGGCGGTGGACCAGAAACCATGACCCAATCCGAGAAAGCCGGGACTACCCGGCCGATGGAAACCGGCACCGTGACCCTTTCGACACATGAAGCGGATCGTTTTCTCGCCGCACATCCCGATATCGAAGCCGTGCAATATCTCATCAGCGACGTGAACGGCGTCCTGCGTGGCAAGTGGGCGCCGGTGGAATCGCTGCCCAAGGCCTTCGAGGCCGGCATCAATTTCCCGCTCTCGCTCTTCGGCCTCGACGTCTGGGGCCGCGAAGTGATGGAAACCGGCATGCACATGGAGACCGGCGACGAGGACGGCTTTTGCTTCGCCAGTCCCGGTTCGGTGCGTGTCGTTCCCTGGGCCGAGCATCCGACGGCGCAGGTCATCCTCTCGATGCACACCGAGACCGGCGAACCGTTCTACGGCGATCCGCGCCTCTGCCTGGAACGCACCGCGGAACGGATGGCGGCGGCGGGCCTGACGGCCGTCTGCGCCTTCGAGCTGGAATTCTATCTCCTCGACCCCAAGGAAATGCCGTCCGACGACGGCACGCCCGCGCCGGTGCTCAACGGCGATGCCGGCCCCGACCGGCAGAACATGTATGCCCTGTCCGACCTGTCGCACTTCCAGTCGCTCTTTTCCGACATCCGCGCCTTTGGAATGGCCCAGGGTCTGCCGATCGACACGGTGGTCTCGGAGGCCGCGCCCGGACAGTTCGAGGTCAACCTGAAGCACCGCGCCGATCCGCTCGCCGCCGCCGACGATGCGATCATGCTGAAGCGCTTGATCCGCGAACTGGCGCGCAAGCACGGCCTGACCGCCACCTTCATGGCCAAACCCTTCGTCGACTGGCCGGGCAACGGCATGCACGTGCATGCGAGCGTCGTCGACAGGAACGGCGACAACATCTTTGCCGATAGCGAGACCGGTGAGAAGAAGCTACAGGCGGCGATCGCCGGCCTGCTCGCCCACATGTCCGACTGCACGCTGCCGTTCGTGTCGACCTGGAACGGCTTCCGCCGTCTGCAGCCCGGGTCCTACGCGCCGACGTCGGCCTCCTGGGGGCTGAATAACCGCTCCGTGGCGGTGCGCGTGCCGGCTTCGTCGCCGGAAGCGACACGCATCGAACACCGCATCTCAGGCGCCGACGCCAACCCCTATCTGGTGCTGGCCGCGATCCTTGCTGCGATGATGGAAGGGATGGAGACGGACATGGTGCCGCCCGCGCCGATCGAGGGCAACGCCTATGACGAGCCGGCGCCGGAATTGCCGGCGACGATGCCTGACGCGATCCGTGCGTTCGCCCGGTCCGCCTTTACCGCGCGTGCCTTTGGCACCGAATTCCGCGACATGTACGCCAAGATCAAGGAGGCCGAGGCGGCCGCCTTCCTGGCCGAGATCACGCCACTCGAACGCTCGACTTACCTGTGACCCCTCCCGAAGAGGACGGGCAGGGGGCGGAAGGGCGCCCGGACGAGCGTTCCAATGAAAAAAAGGGATTGAGAGAAATCCGCAACAACCCTAACGTCGGATCAACCGCGTAGGCGGACTGAACGGTGGGCCCACGCAGAGGGGCAGCCACACTTAGTGACACAGAGGGACAACCAGATCATGCGCAAGACGCTTTTTGCCGCGACCGTCGCCTCCGGGCTCGTTGCCGCCTTCGCGGCACACGCCGAGGACCGCGTCGTCAACGTCTACAACTGGTCGGATTATATCGACGAATCGATTCTCACCGACTTTACCAAGGAAACCGGCATCAAGGTCGTCTACGACGTCTTCGATTCCAACGAGGTCCTGGAAACCAAGCTTCTTGCCGGTGGCACCGGCTACGACGTCGTCGTGCCGACGGGCACCTTCCTTGCTCGCCAGATCAAGGCCGGCGTCTTCCAGAAGCTCGACAAGTCGAAACTGCCGAACCTGAAGAACATGTGGGACATGATTTCCGAGCGTGTCCAGAAGTACGATCCGGGCAACCAGTATGCCATCAACTACATGTGGGGCACCACCGGCATCGGCTACAACGTCAAGGCCGTGGAAGAGCGCATGGGCAGCGTCGATGCGGCCAAGTCCTGGGACCTGATCTTCAAGCCGGAGAACCTGAAGAAATTCGCCGATTGCGGCGTCCACATGCTGGACGCGCCGGCGGAGATGATCCCGGCCGCGCTCAACTACCTCGGCCTTGACCCCGATTCCAAGGATCCGGCGGAGATCGAGAAGGCTGGCGAACTGCTGATGTCGATCCGGCCCTATATCCAGAAGTTCCATTCCTCCGAATACATCAACGCGCTTGCCAATGGCGACATCTGCCTCGCCATCGGCTGGTCCGGCGATGTCCTGCAGGCCCGCGACCGGGCCGCCGAGGCGGAAAAGGGCGTCGAGGTCGGCTACGCGATCCCGAAGGGCGGCGCCCAGATGTGGTTCGACGAGATGGCGATCCCGGCCGATGCGCCGCACGTCGAGGAAGCCCTCGTTTTCCTCAACTACATCATGGAACCCAAGGTCATGGCGAAGGCGTCCAACTACGTCTACTACGCCAACGGCAACAAGGCCTCGCAGAAGTTCCTCAACAAGGACGTGATCGACGATCCGGCGATCTACCCGGATGAGGAGACGCTGGCCAAGCTCTACACCACGACCCCTTACCCGCCGAAGATCCAGCGCATTGTCACCCGCACCTGGACCCGGGTGAAGAGCGGCAGCTGATCCGCCGCCCGTCTTTGCGGCAATCCCGGCGGACCGGTTCTCCGGCCCGTCCGGGAAAGCCCTGCGGGTCGCCTATGCCACCCGCATGAGAACCGTTTCCCGGTCGACGATCGCCGGCCGGGCGCCCGCCACACGCAAGAGGCCGTCTGCAGGTGCGGACGGCGCCAAGGGGGAAGCCAGTGGCAGCCAAGGCTCTCGGTCCGATCCGTCGTTCTTTCGCGCCCTGGGACGATCCCACGGCGAAACCGTTCATTTCCTTTCGCAACGTGACGAAGAAGTTCGGGGACTTCGTCGCCGTCGACAACCTGTCCCTGAATATCTACGAGCGCGAGTTCTTCGCGCTCCTGGGGCCATCCGGCTGCGGCAAGACCACGCTCATGCGTATGCTTGCCGGCTTCGAGGAGCCGACGGTTGGCGACCTGCAGCTCGATGGCGCGGGGCTTGCCGGCGTGCCGCCCTACAAGCGACCCGTCAACATGATGTTCCAGTCCTACGCGCTTTTCCCGCACATGACGGTTGAGGCGAACATCGGCTTCGGGCTGAAGCAGGACGGCATGCCGAAGGCGGAAATCGCCGCCCGAGTCGAGGAAATGCTGAGGCTGGTCAAGCTGGAGAAGTTCGCCAGGCGAAAGCCGCACCAGCTTTCCGGAGGCCAGCGCCAGCGGGTGGCTCTCGCCCGCTCGCTCGCCAAGCGGCCGAAGGTGCTTCTCCTCGATGAGCCTCTCGGTGCCCTTGATAGGAAATTGCGCGAGGAAACCCAGTTCGAGCTGACGGACCTGCAGCAGGAACTCGGCATGACCTTCCTCATCGTCACCCACGATCAGGAAGAGGCAATGACGGTCGCCGACCGCATCGCCGTCATGGACCACGGCAAGCTCGTTCAGGTGGCGACCCCCTCGGAAATCTACGAGCAGCCCAATTCCCGCTACGTCGCGGACTTCGTCGGCGACATCAATCTCATCGAGGGCAAGGTCGCGGAAATACGCGACAGGCTGGTGGTTCTCGAGACCCGCTTCGGTCGTATCGAGGCGGCGCACGAACGCGCCGTCGACGTCGGTGCGACGGTGTGGTTCGCCATCCGGCCGGAGAAGATCCGAATCGGCCACGATGCGCCGGCCGACGCCAGTGCCAATGCGCTCAACGGCGAGATCTGGGACATCGGCTATCTCGGCGACATGTCGATCTACCACGTCCATTTCCCCGACGAGACGGTGTTGAAGTCGTCGCAGACAAATGCGACGCGAATGATCGAGCGGCCGATCGGATGGGATGACAAGGTTTGGCTGTCCTGGGATCGGGACGCCGGCATTATTCTGACCGACTAGCAATCGGGGACGAGGGGAGGGCACGATGGCCGACGACACGACGCCCCCTGGGGCGGCAAAGGCACCGGGTGAGGCTATCGCGGTGGTCGACGGCGAGCCGGTCGTGATGGAGGCCCGCAGTTCGAGCGAGCGCCTTGCCCGCTGGGTCGTCCTCGCCATTCCCTATCTCTGGCTGACGGTCTTCTTCCTCGCTCCGTTCATCATCGTCCTGAAGATCTCCCTGTCGGAAGTGGCGGTCGCGATGCCGCCCTATACGCCGGTCTTCGATGCGATCAAAAGCTTTGGCGACTTCTGGGCAAGGGTCGGACAGTTTTCCCTCGACAACTATCTGTGGCTGACCCAGGACGCCCTCTATATCCGCTCGTACCTGTCGAGCGTCGGCATCGGCATCGTCTCCACGCTGCTTCTGCTCCTCGTCGGCTACCCGATCGCCTATGGCATGGCACGGGCGCCCAAGGCCTGGCGACCGACGCTCCTGATGCTCGTCATCCTGCCGTTCTGGACCAGCTTCCTCATCCGCGTCTACGCTTGGATCGGCATCCTGAAGAAGGAGGGACTCCTCAACCAGCTTCTCCTCAACATCGGCGTCATCAATGATCCACTGACAATCCTCAACACCAATGCCGCGGTCTATATCGGCATCGTCTACTCCTACCTGCCGTTCATGATCCTGCCGCTCTACGCTTCGCTGGAGAAGCTCGACGACTCCCTGCTCGAAGCCGCGGCCGACCTCGGCTGTCCGCCGATCAAGGCGTTCTGGCTCATTACCTTCCCGATGACACTTGCCGGCGTTGTCGCCGGATCGTTCCTTTGCTTCATCCCGATCGTCGGCGAGTTCGTCATCCCCGATCTTCTCGGTGGATCCGGGACCCTGATGATCGGCAAGACGTTGTGGACCGAGTTCTTCAACAATCGCGACTGGCCGGTCTCCAGCGCCGTCGCCGTCATCCTTCTGCTGATCCTGGTGATCCCCATCGTAATCTTCCAGAACAGCCAGACGCGAGCGATGGAGAGAGACAAATGAAGCGCGGCCTGACCTGGTTCAATGTCGTCTCCATCTCGCTCGGCTTCATCTTCCTCTACCTGCCGATCCTGCTGCTGGTCATCTATTCGTTCAATGAATCGCGACTGGTGACGGTCTGGGCCGGCTTCTCCACCAAGTGGTATGTGGAGATGTGGAACAATCGCGGCCTCATGGACGCCGCCTGGGTGACGATCCGGGTCGCCTTCATCTCCGCCACCCTGTCGACGATCCTCGGCACACTTGGCGCCGTGGTGCTGGTGCGCTATGGCCGTTTCACCGGGCGCACTCTCTTTTCCGGCATGATCTATGCCCCGCTCGTCATGCCCGATGTCATCCTCGGCCTGTCGTTGCTGCTGCTCTTCGTTGCGCTCAATTTCGACCGTGGCTTCTGGACCGTCATCATCGCCCATGTGACTTTCGGCATGTGCTACGTTGCCGTCGTCGTCCAGTCGCGCCTTATCTCCTTCGATATGAGCCTGGAGGAAGCCGCGCTCGATCTCGGTTGCAGACCGGCAAAGACCTTCTTCATCATCACTCTGCCGCTGATCCTGCCCGCCGTCGTCGCCGGCTGGATGCTCGCCTTCACCCTGTCGCTCGACGATCTGGTGATCGCCTCCTTCACGACCGGGCCGGGCGCGACGACGCTGCCAATGAAAATCTATTCCCAGGTCCGCCTCGGGGTGACGCCGGAGATCAATGCCGTCTGCACGATCCTGATCGCGGTCGTCACCGTCGGTGTCATCATCGCCTCCGTCGCGACGAAGCGCCAGGAGGTGGAGCGCCGCCGCGCCGAGCGTCTCGCCGACCAGCAGGCTTGATGAGGACGAGGTGGGGTCTGTGTGGGGGGCTGAGGTCCGAATTCGGGTCCGGTTCCTAGTCTCCCATAGCCTTCATGAGGGTGCCGAGCCCTTCGCGCAGCACCGTACGTGTCGCCGGTGCCGTGAGGCAGATGCGCACGCCGTCGTGCCGGATGCGGCCGACAGCGAAGGTCGAGCCTGGCACGACCGAGACGCCGAGCGCTTCGGCCCGTTTCGCCGTCCGCTCGCCATCGCCGAGTGGCAGCCAGAAATGCGGCGCCGGCCGGGGAGCCGGCACGCAGGTGCCGAGCACGCCGCTGCACAGCTTGTGGCGTGCGACGACCTCGCGCCGCTGCCAGTCGGTGAGCGCGGCCACCGTACCGTCCTCCACCATCCGGCAGGCGAGCGACAGGGCGATCGGGCTCATCGGCCAGTAGGTGGCGTGGGCCTCCGGCGTCAGCCCTTCGATGAGATGCGGGGGCCCGGCAATCCAGCCGAAGCGGAGACCGGGCGCCGCCGTCTTTGACAATGAGGAGACGAGAAGCACCCGGTCTGTGTCCTCGGCGAGGAGGGGGCGCTCGTTGGCAAGCCCGCCATAAACGTCGTCTTCGATCAGCGTCAGACCGAGGCGCTCGGCGACCGAGATCAGCGCCCGCCGCCGCTCTGGCGTCATTGTCGCCGTCGTCGGGTTATGGAGATTGGGGACGAGCACGGCTGTCCGCGCGCCCGACCGGCATGCCTCGCGCGCGAGCGCATCGGGGTCGAGGCCGTCCTCGTCCATCGCGACCGGAACGAGCGTGATCGCCAGTTCACGCGCCACGGCCTTGATGCCGGGAAAAGTCAGTTCCTCCACCAGCACCTTGTTTCCGGGGCCGACGAGACTCATCAGCACCGCAAGAAGCGCCTGCTGCGCCCCCGCAACGATCTGGCAGGCATGGTCGGCGGCGGCGACTCCGCGTGAGGAGAGCATCGTTCCGGCGGCGGCGCGGGCCCGTTCCAGGAGTGCGAAGGTCGGATAGGCGAGCGCGCGCCCAAGACTGCCGTCCGCCTGCATCGCGGCAAGCGTGGACTCAAGGCCCGCCTCGCTGCCCGGCTCCGCCGGTACGTTGGTCGACAGGTCGATCGGCGCCCGCGCGGCGCTTTCCGCAAGCGCGAAGAGGCCTGCCTCCAGTGAACCGGCACGTACGTATGTGCCGCGCCCGACTTCGCCGGCGACGAGCTGGCGCCGCGCCGCCTCGCGGTAGGCCTCCGTCACGGTGGAGACGTTGACGTGAAGGTGCCAGGCCATGTCGCGATGCGTCGGTAGCCGGTCGCCCGGTCTGAGCGCGCCTGTCTGGATCGCCTCGGCGAGCGCATCGACGATCGCCCGGTAGCGCGGCCCGGTCCGGCCTGTAATGTCCGGCATCCAGTCAGTCGTGGAGGGACTCATGGAAATTGTTTCCCATACAATATTTCAATTGACCCATACAATAGCCCTTGTTACGCCGATGGGACAAGAAAGGACTTGCCCCATGTTCACGCTTCAGGATTTCGATGCTGCCGCCGAGGTCATCTACCGCACGATGGCGCCCACGCCGCAATATGCCTGGCCGCTCCTGGCCGAGGCGACCGGTGCCGAGGTTTGGGTTAAGCACGAGAACATGACGCCGACCGGCGCCTTCAAGGTGCGTGGCGGTATCCTCTACATGGACCGCCTGATGCGGGCGAAGCCGGACGCGAAGGGTGTCGCCTCCGCGACCCGCGGCAACCACGGACAGAGTCTCGCCTTTGCCGCCCGCCGCGCCGGTATCGGTTGCACCATTATCGTGCCGATGGGCAATTCGCCGGAAAAGAACGCCGCCATGCGCGGTTTCGGCGCCGAGGTGATCGAGGCGGGAGACGATTTCGACGCCGCCAAGGCGCTCGTCGCCGGCGTTGCCGCCGAACGGGGATACGAGATGGTGCCGAGCTTTGCGCCGGATCTAGTCCTCGGCGTCGGCACCTATGCGCGCGAACTTTTCACCGCCGCGCCCGATCTCGACACCGTCTACGTGCCGATTGGCCTTGGTTCCGGCATCTGCGGCGTGATCGAGGCCCGCGACGCCATGGGGCTCGATACCAAAGTCGTCGGCGTCGTCACCGAGGGGGCGCCGGCCTATGCCCGTTCCTTCGAGAAGGGCGAGATCGTCGTTTCCGACAAGGCCGAGACCTTCGCTGACGGCGTCGCCGTGCGCGGCCCTTCGCCGGACGCCTTCGATATCATCAGGAAGGGGGCGGATCGCGTCATCTGCGTGCCCGACAGTCTCGTTGCCGAGGCGATCCGGACCTACTTCAGCACCATCCATGCCGTCGCCGAGGGCGCGGGCGCGGTTCCGCTCGCCGGCCTTCTTGCCGAGCGCGATCGAATGGCGGGCCGCAAGGTCGGTGTCATCCTGTCCGGCCAGAACATCGACATGCCCTGGTTCCGCACGGTGCTTGAAGGCGGCATTCCCTGCGCTGCCTGAGGGCGGACACCCGTTCCAGCTTCACCCCTCGACCGGCGTGCCGAAGAGGACGATGGCCGCGCCGAGGAGGGTGAGGGTGGCGAAGAGCCCCACCTGCCACAAGGGCCGCTTCAACCGAAGCGCGCCGGCCGTCGCCACCGCCGACTGCAGCATGTAGTAGAGCGCGAAGGCGCGGGACGCATAGGCGATGATGGCGAAGATGTCCGTCGTCCACGTGAGTAGAAGGCCGACCGCGACGAGGAGCAGATAGCCCTGTCGCGGTCGCAGGCGCTTGTGGGTCAATTCCGAAATGAGGCCACCCGATCCGCTGGTGTCGGCGACGGCGGCGCTGAACTGCGCGCTGAGCGCGGCGGCGACGAGGAGAACCGGCAGGATCGGCGCGACATAGACCATCATGTCGATGATCGCCGTCTCGCTGAACGCGATTTCGTTGACGGTGAACACATAGGCGATCAGCACGATATAGAGCATGTAGATCGTGGTGGAGATCCATTGTGACCAGCGCATGGCGCGAATGCGGACCGCCGCGTCATAGGTCGCCCCGAGATAGCGCGTCGTCTCGAAGCCCTGCACGGTGACGATGAGTCCGAAGCCGAGCGTCACGGCCCTCCACCCGGTCGTCGCCGGCGCGGTAGCGATCAGCGCGTCGCTCGTCTCCTTCTGTGCGAAGAAAACCATCAGCCCGACGAGGAGGCCGGCGATGATCGCCAGCTTGATGCTGACCGAAATCTGCTCCAGCCCCTCCAGCATGCGGAACCCGTAGGCCCAGCCGACGACGAGGATAAGCACGAAGATCGTGCTGGTGAGGAGGCGCGCGTGGTTGGGGTCGTTGACCGGCGTGAGGCTGACGCCGAACGAGCCGAAGAGATTGAGATAATAGGCGACGGAGATGATGTAGGCGAAAGCGAGGGCCCAGGAACTGATATCGTCGATGAGCGTTTCTGCCCGGCCGCGCTCGCGCTCGCCCGCCGCGATCGTCGCGATATTGAAGCGGATGGCCGCGCCGAAGAGATAGGCGCCGAGGCACAGGAGCGCCATCACCAGCGGGGCGTAAAGGCCGAACGAGACGTCGAGGATCGGCCCGAGGACGAGGAAGCCGCTACCGATGATGGAGGCAAGCGGCGTTACTGTCGCCCGCCACGGGCGGGCGCGGGAAACCCCTGGTGCCAACAGGACGATGGCGGCGATCGCCACGGCGGCGAGGATGAGGAGATTGACGATCAACGAAAGATCCCTTGCTCGCGTGGCGAAGATGCGCGCGCACTCGACCGGACGTCAAGCGGCGGTGGGCACCGGTATGGGCAGCAGCAGCTGGCGAGTGGGCGGTAGATGGCGAAGGGCGTCCGTTGTTGACAGCGCTGCCGCGGACCTCTATGCAATTGCGAACCGTTTGCAAGAAGAGCTTGCCCCGTCTGTCCATCCGCATAGCCCGGAGGCCCCGCAATGACGCTCCTTTCCAAGATCGCCCGCGCCGGCTTTGCCGCCATGGCTCTCGCCTCGGCCGGAACGGCCGCCTCGGCCGAAGAGGTGAACGTCTACACCTATCGTCAGCCCTACCTCATTCAGCCGCTCTTCGACGCGTTCACCAAGGAAACCGGCATCACGGTCAACACGATCTATGCCAGCAAGGGGCTTGAGGAGCGGATCCGCGCCGAGGGCCGCAATTCGCCCGCCGACTTGATGATCACGGTGGACATCGGCCGTCTCAACCAGGCACGCGAACTCGGCATTACCCAGCCGATCGAGGACAAGGCCATCGAGGCCGTGGTGCCGGAGCATTTCCGCGACCCTGAGGGCCATTGGTTGGCGCTTACGGCCCGCGCCCGCGTCGTCTATGCCTCCAAGGAACGGGTGGCGGACACCGAAATCAGCTACGCCGATCTTGCAGATCCGAAATGGCGCGGCCGCCTGTGCACCCGCTCCGGCCAGCATGCCTATACGATCGGTCTCATCGCCTCGCTGATCGCCCATGACGGCGAGGAGAAGACTGAGGAATGGCTTAAGGGCGTGCGCGACAACCTCGCCCGCCGGCCCTCTGGCAACGACCGTGCCCAGGTCAAGGCGATCTACACCGGCGAGTGCGACATTGCCCTCGGCAACACCTATTACATGGGCAAGATGCTGACCAACGAGAAGGAGCCGGAGCAGAAGGACTGGGCAAACGCCGCCAAGATCCTTTTCCCCAACGCCAAGGGGCGCGGTACGCATGTGAACGTTTCCGGCGCCATTCTCGCCAAGAATGCGCCGAACAAGGATGCCGCCCTGAAGCTTCTGGAGTTCATGGTCGGCGAGGAAGCCCAGCACATCTATGCTGCCGTGAACTACGAATATCCGGTCAACCCGGCCGTCGAGGCCTCTGATCTGGTGAAATCCTTTGGCGAAATCCACATGGACGAGATCTCGCTGCAGAAGGTCGCAGAGGCGCGCGCTGCCGCGAGCCGCATGGTCGACCGGGTGGCCTTCGATGACGGCCCCCAGAACTGAAAAGACTCGCTGATGATGGTGCGCCGATGACGGGGATCCGCCGATGACCATGGCCAATCCGGCCGTTTCGGAAACCGTTGAGCCCGGCCAGCGTCGGGCTTTTCGGCTTCCCGCGCGCGACGATCTCGTCTGGATCGTTGTCGTCGCGCTGATCGCCGGCTTTGCCCTTGTCCCCATCGTCTCGCTCGTCGTCATCGCGCTTCAGCCGTCGGGTGACATGTGGCGCCATCTCGTCACGACGGTGTTGCCGCGCGCGGCCTGGACGACGGTGCTGCTGATGCTCGGCGTCGGCACACTGACGGCTGTCGTCGGCGTCGGTACCGCCTGGCTCGTCACCATGTGCCGCTTTCCCGGTCGGCGCCTGTTCGACTGGGCGCTCCTCCTGCCGCTCGCCGTGCCGACCTATATCGTCGCCTATGTCTACGTTGACGTCCTCGACGTCACCGGTCCGGTGCAGACGACGATCCGCTGGCTCTTCGGCTTTGCCTCGTCACGGGATTACTGGTTTCCCGAGACGCGTTCGCTCGGCGGTGCGATCTTCGTTATGGGGATTGTCCTTTATCCCTACGTCTATCTGACGACGCGGGCGATGTTCCTGATGCAATCGTCCTGCGCGCTCGATGTCTCGCGGACGCTCGGTGCCGGGCCGTTGCGGCTCTTCTTCTCTGTCGCCCTGCCGCTTGCCCGTCCAGCGATTGCCGTCGGCGTGACGCTGTCGCTGATGGAATGCCTCAACGATATCGGCGCAGTGGAATTTCTCGGCGTCAAGACGATGACCTTCTCCGTCTACGACACATGGCTCAACCGCGGCAATCTTGCCGGTGCCGCGCAAATGGCCGCTGCGATGCTCGTCATTGTATTCGCGCTGATCTGGGCGGAGCGTTACGCCCGCCGCCGCCAGCGCTTCCACATCACCACCAACCGCTACGTGGCGTTGCCGAGCTATCGGCTGACCGGCGCCAAGGCGGCGCTCGCCTTCGCCGCCTGCGCGCTGCCGGTGTTCCTCGGTTTCCTCGTGCCGGGCGGCGAACTCCTCGATCTCGCCTCCCGCCGGCTTGACCAGCTCTCCGGCATTGCGTTCTACGTGATCGTCGGCAACAGCCTTTCGCTGGCGCTCGCCGCCGCCGTCCTGACCGTCGTCACCGGTATCCTGATGGCCTACGCATTGAGGATGCGTCGCCACCCGCTCATCCACATCGCCGCCCGCGCCTCCGTCATCGGTTATGCCGTGCCCGGCACGGTGCTCGCCGTCGGCATCCTCATTCCCGTCGCCTCCCTCGACAATGCGGTCGACGGGGTCATGCGTTCCACCTTCGGCATTGCCACCGGGCTCATCCTCTCCGGCTCCGGCATTGCGCTCGTCTATGCCTATGCGACGCGCTTTCTCGCCGTTTCCTTCGGCTCCATCGAAAGCGGTCTGTCCAAGGTCTCGCCGCATCTCGACATGGCTGCCCGCGCGCTCGGCCGCTCGGCGCTGCGCACCCTGGTCGAGGTGCATCTGCCGATGATCAGGCCGGCGCTCGCCACCGCCGCCATGCTCGTCTTCGTCGACTGCATGAAGGAACTGCCGGCGACGATCCTCCTCAGGCCGTTCAATTTCGAGACCCTGTCGACGACCGTCTATGCCGCCGCCTCGCGCGAGGCTTTCGAGGAAGGTGCCGTTGCGGCGCTGGCGATCGTCGCCGTCGGCCTCATCCCGGTTATCCTTCTCGCGCGCACCAGCGCCACGAGCTTCCGCGACGCCCGCGCAAAGCGGCGCGCGCGGAACGCCTAGCCTTCAAGCCCGGTGATCTCGCCCGTTACGTTGTCGACCGAGACCGGCGTCTCCAGAAGACGAATTTCCGGCTCGCAGCGGTATTTCTCGCGAACGAGCGCCCGCCAGGTATCGTCGAAGACGGCCTGCGCCGCCGCCCGGCTCTCGAAGAGATAGATGCCGCCGGCTTTGCCGGTTTCGGGATCGAAGATGTAATATTTCCGGATCAGGCCCGGCATGCCCAGATAGCGCGATGCGGTTGAGCGGAAGATGGCGGTGGCGCATTCCAGTGTCGCCCCGTCGGCGAGCTGGAACTGGACGAAGGCGGTGATCATGGCGTTTCCTCCCGAGGCTTCTGTCTGTTGTCCGATTGTCGTTATGTCCCCAGCCTAACCGAAGCGCATGCCAGTGGCGATTCGTTCCTGGCTGCTCGGCTTTTCGCGGTCTTTGCGTGGCCGGAGAACACGCCTATATCGGGAAATACACACCCGCCGGTCTGGCGCAGCGAAAATGCTGTCCCAGGCGCGCTCCCTCGCATGGCCCACGACGATCGAAGATGGAGACGACCATGGACAAGAAGCAGCAGATCAATCTGTGGTACGCGATCATCGCGATTTTCCTGGTTCTGATGTTCCAGTCGTGGTGGATGACCGAGCGCACCGTCGAACAGATCCCCTACAGCCAGTTCGAGACGCTGCTGCGGGACAAGAAAGTGACGGATATCGTCGTCAAGCAGCAGACGATCGAGGGCAAGCTCGTCGATCCGGTCAACGGCAAGGATTATTTCGTCACCACCCGTGTCGATCCCAATGTCGCCGATCAGCTTTCGAAGTCCGGCGTGGAATTCCGCGGCGTGCGGGAATCGACATTCCTCACCAATCTCCTGTCGTGGCTCTTGCCGATGCTGCTGCTCTTCGGGCTGTGGGTGTTCTTCATCCGCCGGATGGCGGAAAAGCAGGGCTTTGGCGGCATGATGACCGTCGGAAAGTCGAAGGCCAAGATCTACGTGGAGAAGGATACCAAGGTTAGCTTCGGCGATGTCGCCGGCGTCGAGGAAGCCAAGCGCGAACTGCAGGAGATCGTTGCCTTCCTACGCGCGCCGGCGGAATACGGCCGGCTCGGCGCCCGTGCGCCCAAAGGCATTCTTCTCGTCGGCCCCCCGGGCACCGGCAAGACGCTGCTCGCCCGCGCCGTCGCCGGCGAGGCGGGCGTGCCGTTCTTCTCCATCTCCGGTTCCGAATTCGTGGAAATGTTCGTCGGCGTCGGCGCCGCGCGCGTCCGCGATCTCTTCGAACAGGCGCGAAAGAGTGCGCCGGCGATCATCTTCATCGACGAACTCGACGCCCTCGGCCGCGCCCGCGGGACCGGCCTGATGGGCGGCAACGACGAAAAGGAACAGACGCTCAACCAACTCCTCGCCGAACTCGACGGTTTCGACCCCTCGATCGGCGTTATCCTGCTCGCCGCGACAAACCGGCCGGAAGTGCTCGATCCCGCGCTCCTCCGCGCCGGCCGCTTCGACCGGCAGGTGCTTGTCGACCGCCCCGACCGGAGCGGCCGTCGCAAGATCCTCGATGTGCACGTCAAGAAGATCTCCATGGACGGGGACGTCAACCTCGATCAGGTCGCACAGATCACGGCCGGGTTCACCGGCGCCGACCTTGCCGGCCTCGTCAACGAGGCGGCGCTTCTGGCGACCCGGCGCGGCGGGACAGCCGTGACCACGGACGATTTCACCCAGGCCGTGGAGCGGGTCGTCGCTGGCATCGAAAAGAAGAGTCGCCGGCTTTCCGATCCGGAGCGCAAGCGCGTCGCCTATCATGAGATGGGTCATGCGCTCGTCGCCTCGCGGCTCCCCGGTGTCGATTCTGTCCACAAGGTGTCGATCGTGCCGCGCGGCATCGGCGCCCTCGGCTACACCATGCAGCGCCCGACGGAAGAGCGCTTCTTGATGTCCACGGCGGACCTGGAGAACCGCATGGCGGTACTTATGGGCGGCCGGGCGGCGGAGGAACTCATCTTCTCCGAGATCTCCACCGGTGCCTCCGACGATCTGCAGCGGGCGACCGAAATCGCCAGCGAGATGGTCACCCGCTACGGCATGAGTGCCGAACTCGGCAATCGTGTCTATGCCGCGCAGAAGCAGCATTTCCTCGACCAGTCGGGCATGCCGCGCCAAAGCGAACTCTCCGACGATACCGTGCGCGAGATTGATCTCGCCGTTCGGGCGCTCGTGGAGGAGGCCTTTACGACGGCAAAGGCGGTGCTGGAAGAGGCACGGGAGGATCTCGACGCCGGTGCGGCCTATCTTCTCGAACACGAGACGATGACCGAAGAGGATTTCCCCGCCATCCGCCCAAAGGGGGCGAGCCGGGCGAAATGATGACGCCGAACGCGGGGCCTGGCGGTCAGTTGATGGCCGGCCTGATAACGGCGGCCCGACAACGGCGGCCCGACAACGGCGGCCTGATAACGGTGGTCTGGCGCGAAACCTCGCGCGCGGAGCTTGGGGCGCTGGTCGATCATTCTCGGATAACGGGTGGTACGTGGGTGGCGTCGGGCATTGCTGTCTGCTCGCGAGCGGTCGTTCGTTCGTTCGATATGCGCCACGCGTCTTGATCGTAGCCGTTCCATGACGTTCGCGTATATGGGGCCAAAAAAACCGAGATAATCAGAGACTTTTCTGCCTCGTTAGGTATTTTTCATCTTGATTATTTTCAGTCTCACGACATCTTCTTTCCAGTGTGCGGGTTTTACGGAGAATGGGACTGATTCTCTCGGATCTAACTGCAACTGACTTGCAAAGTCATATAGTGGTGTCGCCGTGGCGGCGTCATAAAGTGCCGTTAGGGAAGTATGTGGAAAATATAAGAAACAATACAGAAAAATTAATACGATATAATTCGTATTATTTATTTCTGCGAATGCGATCGAACGACATATGCGGCGCGAAAATATCGAAGCAATTTCAGGGAATTAAGTAATGACACGGGCGGGGGTGTTGATCCCGTATCATCGATTTTTAGTTGTATTTCAAGCCAATACATAGAATTGACGACAATGTAGAAACTTATGTACAAAAAGCGGGTCGGCGGAAGTGTGATGAGGAGGTTCGAAGTGGACAAGAAGACAAAGGAAATATACGACGCAGTGGACTGGCTTTGTCAGCAGTTAACTGTGCGTCCGCAGCAATTTCATGACCTTGGGGAAGATGTAAAGCTTAATCCCGTGGATATTGAAGCGATTTTGTTCGTCGGCGGCAATCCGGACTGCATTGTCAGCAATCTCGGTGCGTATCTTGGCGTGGTTCCAACGACCACGAGCAGCATCGTCGAGCGACTCGTTCAACGTAAGGTTTTGAACCGTCTTCGCACGGATGCGAATCGGCGAATCGTCATTCTCCGGTTGACCGAAAAAGGCGATGCGATTTATCGCAGCCTGATGGAGTGCCGGGTGGAGAGCTTCGCGAAATCGCTCGACCGTCTGTCGTCCGCCGAGCGGAACCTGCTGTCGGATCTTCTGGACAAGCTGACAACATCTGCGGAGCCGGAACGTCAGGTCAGGATGGCCTAGAAAAGAGACGGTCCCGCAGGAATGAAAGAAAGGCCGGCGAGGCATTGCTCGCCGGCCTTTCTTTGTCGGGACGGACTTTCCTCTTGCCCGCGATGGCCGACAACGGAGCCGGTACCACTCTTGTCGGGGACTGCCGGTCAGTCCTGAAGGTCCGGCAGGTCGAGGAACAAATCGAGCGCTTCGGGGTTGGCGAGGGCTTCCTGATTCTTGACCTGGCGGCCGTGTACCACGTCGCGCACCGCGAGTTCGGTGATCTTTCCGGACTTGGTGCGCGGGATATCGTCGACCGCCACGATCTTGGCCGGCACATGGCGCGGCGATGCCCCGGTGCGCACATTGGCGCGGATGCGCTTGATCAGGTCGTCGTCGAGGTCGACGCCCGCCGCTAGACGCACGAACAGCACGACGCGCACGTCGTCATCCCAGTCCTGGCCGATCGCCAGTGCCTCGATGATCTCCGGCATCTGTTCCACGACGTTGTAGATTTCCGCCGTGCCGATCCGCACTCCGCCCGGATTGAGCGTCGCGTCAGAGCGTCCGAGAATGATGAGGCCGTCGTGCTCCGTCCATTCGGCGAAATCGCCATGGCACCACACGTTCTCGAAGCGCTCGAAATAGGCCGCGCGATACTTCTTCCCGCCCGGATCGTTCCAGAACATGACCGGCATCGGGGGGAATGGCGCCGTGCATACCAACTCGCCCTTGCCGGATCGGATCGGCGTTCCTGTCTCGTCCCAGACGTCGACGGCCATGCCGAGGAGCGCGCCCTGAAGTTCGCCCTTCCACACCGGCCTGATCGGAACCCCGCCAACGAAGCAGGAAACGATATCCGTGCCACCGGAGATGGAGGCGAGATGGATGTCCTCCTTGATCCCGTCGTAGACGAAATCGAAGCTCTCGGGTGCGAGCGGCGAACCCGTCGACGTCATCATGCGCAGAGACGTGAGATTGTGCGTCTCGATCGGTCTCAGGCCCGCCTTCTTCACCGCATCGATGAATTTCGCCGAGGTGCCGAAGAGCGTCATCCCCTCGTCCCGGGCGTAATCGAAAAGCACATTGCCGGAGGGGGCAAAGGGCGAACCGTCGTAGAGGAGCAGCGTCGCCTCCGAGGCAAGCGCGGTGACGAGCCAGTTCCACATCATCCAGCCGCAGGTGGTGAAGTAGAAGACGCGGTCGCCGGCGCGCACGTCGCAGTGGAGCTGGTGCTCCTTCATGTGCTGGAGGAGGGCGCCGCCGGCCGAGTGAACGATGCACTTTGGCACGCCGGTCGTCCCGCTGGAAAAGAGAATGTAGAGGGGCTGGTTGAACGGCAGCCGCTCGAAGACGACCGGTCCGGCCTCGAAGCCGGCGAGAAAGGCATCAAGCGTGACCGCGTGCGGCAAGGGATCGGCGATGGCGTCCGCCTTGCCGAGATAGGGAACGATGATCGCGGTCTTCACGGTCGGGAGCTGATCGAGGATCGGCTTGAGCTTCGGTGCGACTTCGATCGCCTTGCCGTTGTACCAGTAGCCGTCGCAGGTGATGAACAGCTTCGGCTCTATCTGGCCGAAGCGATCGAGCACGCCGCGCTCGCCGAAATCGGGCGAGCACGAACTCCAGATCGCGCCGATGGAACTGGTCGCCAGCATCGCCGCGATGGTCTCCGGCATGTTCGGCATCATGGCTGCGATGCGGTCGCCCGCGCCGACGCCGGCATCGAGAAAGGCCTTTTGCAGCCGCGAGACCAGCGCGTGGAGGTCCGCCCAGGTCAGCCGGCGCTCCAGCTTGTCCTCGCCGCGAAAGACGATCGCTTCGCCGTCGTCGTCGCGGGAAAGAAGGTTTTCCGCGAAATTAAGGCGTGCGTCGGGAAAGAAAGTCGCCCCCGGCATTCGGTCGCGATCGGCGAGGACACGCTCGCCTTTTTCGCCGACGACACCGCAGAAATCCCAGACCATCGACCAGAACGTCTCGCGCTCGTCGACCGACCAGCGGTGCAGGCTCTCGTAGTCGGGAAAGGCCTTGCCGGTTTCAGCCTCAGCAAGGTCCATGAATTTCCGCATCAGGCTGTCGCGGATTCGGGCCTCTCCCGGCGTCCACAAAGGCAACTCGTTGCTCATCAGGCTCTCCCCAGATTCTTCGGATGCCCGTTTCGGGGCTTGCCGTTATGATCGGTTGTGTTGACAGCCCAGATAGCATTCTTCGCGTTGCGGCGACAACATCACTCACGCGCCGGCCGGCGGGAAAACGGCCGCCAGGGCTTGCCTCGGCTTCGCAAAAAGCCTATTCGGCGGTACGGTTTCGCAAGGGATGCTGGCGGCGGCGCCCGGGCGTTTCCGCCATCGTCTGATCTGCGCGGTTTTCCGTCGGATACTTCCGTGGCGCCTAAAGCCGGCAACAGCTTCGGTGCGCGGCAGGGCCGATCGCCGATAATGCGGCTTTGCCGGCTGGCACGACCGGAAAATGGATGCTCCGGCCGCCGGAGTACGACCGAAAAACCCGCGCAACAACCGAAATGGACAAGTTCATGCAGCGGCCGATTGCCGTTCTTGCCATCGTCGTCGTTGTCGCCGTGGCACTCTATGGCCTCGTTGCGTCGGTGCTGCCGCGTGCCCTCGTGGTGCCTAGCTTCGTGTCGTCGGTGGAAGAAGCGAGCGGCCTGCGCATGCATGTGGCGGGCGAGGCCACGTTCACCGTCTTTCCGCGCCCGGTCGTGACGATACGGGGCGTAACGCTCCAGGGGCCGGCCCTGGACGCGCCGATCCGTCTCGGCGATATCACCGCCCGGCTCCGGCTCTGGCCCCTGCTGACCGGAGACCTGGTTTTCGATGACATCGTTCTGTCCGGTGCCAGGCTTGAGCTGTCCGTTCTCCCGCCACGCTCCGCGCTGCTTCGGCGGCTTTTGGAGAATGTCGCCGGTGGCGCCCCCGCGGCGTTCTCGCTGCGCGGCGGGGAGGTCAGTCTGTCCCTTGCCGAGGGCGTTCGCGAAGCCTTCACCAAGGTCGATGCCACCCTTGCCCGCAGCGGCAGCCGAGGTCTGACGCTTGACGGTGCCGCCGACTGGCGCGGCCAGCGCCTCAAGATCAGGCTCGGTATGGGCGACCTTCCCGTGATGCTCGACGGCAAGCTGGCCGGCGCACGGCTGACGCTCGCCAGCCGCTCACTCTACGTTGCGATGAACGGCCGCGCCGGGTTCGGTGGGCGGGTGAATTTCGACGGCGCGATCGAACTGGCGACCAACGAACCCCGCCGCCTGGCCGAGGCCATCGGCTGGGACGCCGGTGGCCTGCCGGAGGCCATGGGCCTCAAGGTGCGCGGTACCGGACAGATCACCCCCGGCCACATGACCATGGGCCAGACGCAGTTTCAGATCGGCGACTCGTCGGCGCAGGGCGCCTTGGCGCTCCATTGGACGGCCCCCCGCGTCGTTGCACAGGCGACGCTGGCGTTCGACCGGCTCGCGATCGATACCTCCGCAGTTCCGTGGCTCGCGCGCGGCACCAACCACCCTGTCGTGCTGCCGGGCTTCCTCGACAATCCGATCGACCTCGATCTACGCGTGTCGGCCGCCGATCTGGTCGTTGGCGGAACCGCGATGCAGCGTCTGGCCGGTTCGCTGATCACGCGCGCCGATACCGTTTCGCTCGACATTGGCGAGGTCTCGCTCCTCGGCGGACAATTCGGTGGGCGCCTGCGGCTGGCGCGCAAGGCCGCAGGGCTCTCCGTCGCCGTGGATGCGATGATGCGATCCGTGCCTCTTGCCGGTCTCGTCGCAACCCTCCCGGCCCTTTCCGGGCTGACCGGCACCGTCGGCGGAGAAGCTTCGGCAAAGGCGACATGTGCGATGCTTTCCTCCTGTCTGTCTGCCATGACGGGGGCGGGCTCTCTGACCGTCGATGCCCTGTCGGTGCCGGCGCCGCTGACCGCGAAGGCATTTGTGCCGGTCGCGCACGAGGGCGGACAGGCGCCGGCCTTCGGATCGCTCACCGTGCCGAAGGCAAGGCTTGCCGGCGCGATCGAGGGCGGCCGCCTGCACATCGAAACGGTCAGCCTTGGCACCTTGAAGTCCGTGCGGGTTGCCGAGGCCGTTGTGGATTTCGTCACCGGCACTTACCGCCTTGTCGGAGCAGTCGAAAGTCTGCCTCCGCCAGCACCAGCCGATGCAGCACCGGCGCCAATACCTGACAAACCCGCGCCTGATGAGGGTGTACCTGATCAGGCTTTACTTGACGGGTCGGTACCTGATGGGGCGGCGGCAGCCGAAGCGGTGCCTCCCGCCAATGCCGCGAAGGCGGGCGAGACACGGACAGAGGCGGCCGATGATCCCGACGTCACGGCGGCAACGTCCGCCGGGTCTGCGCCTGCGGAGCCTGCGCGACCGGCTGCCCGGCCGTCCTGGATCTTCGACCTGACAGGGGCGCTGCCATCCCTTTGGGTCCCGTGGCGGGCGCCGGTCGACGGATAAAGGCGCTATGAGCCGGGCTGCGGGGAGGGCGCTTCAGCCTTCGTGCTGGCCCTCATTCTGGCAGAAGCGGATGCGGTTGCCGAACGGATCGGTGACGACGATTTCACGGCCCCACTCCTGCTTTTCGATACCCGGCTTGGCGCAGGCGTAGGGGCGGCTTGCAAGGTCCTCATGCAGAGCGGACAGCCCCTCCATCCGCACAAAGACTGTGGCGCCCGGTGTTGCGTCGCCGTGATGTTCGCTCAGATGCAGGACAAGGCCGGCGCGCGAGATTTCCGCGTAGAGCGGATGCGCGGGTGTCACGCGATACTCCCAGTTGAGCGTGAAGCCGAGGAAATCGAGATAGAATTCCCGCGCCTTGGCCTCGTCGAAGATCCGCAAGATGGGTATCGTCTGGTGAAAACGAAAGCCCGCGCCGGTCTGCGTTTCGGTCATGTTCGTTCCTGTCCTTGCGTCGTTGTGCTGGGGAAACCCGGCCGATGCCATGCGTGCGGCGCATGCGGGGTCTGGACCCCCCGGATCTCTGCCGCTCGTCGTCATCCGCTGTCGCCCCGGCAGCCGCGCATGACATGACGTCCTTGTGTCCGCGTGCCGTCGACGCGGCATTGCCTACCCGGAAGGAATCCGCGGAGCTGTCGCTTCAAGACGATAATTTGTCAGAATAGCGTATTTCTGTCGATCTCCATTGCTTCTAAGAATGACCTGCAAAAATGGGAAAGGTTGGAAATGGGCTTCATGCGCAATCCGGTTCGTGGCGTGGTGGCGGTTGCAGCGGTAATCGCGGCGGCCCTGTTGCTGTTTCCTCCGGCCGGACTGGATGCCAGGCAGACGCATGCCCTTGCCCTCATCATCGTCACGCTGACGCTCTGGGGCACCAATGTGATTCCCGGCCATCTAACGGCGATGATGTTCTTTCTCGTCGCCGTCCTTGCCGATATCGCGCCGCCATTGACGGTGTTCTCCGGCTTCGCCTCGACGGCCATCTGGCTCACCGTCGGCGGCCTCGTCATCGGCATGGCGCTGCGCTCCAGCGGGCTTGGTGATGCGCTCGCCGGCTTCCTCGGCCGCCGGCTCGACAAGAGCTATGCGACCATGATCTGGGGTTTGATGGTCGCCTGCACGCTTCTCGGCTTCATCATGCCGTCCTCCCTCGGCCGCGCGGTGATGATGGTGCCGATCGCCATGGCGCTTGCCGACCGCTGCGGCCTTGTGCCGGGCTCTCCCGGCCGCACCGGCGTGGCCCTTGCCGCGTCCTTCGGCTGCCATGTGCCCAGTTTTGCGGTCCTGCCCTCCAACGTGCCGAACATGGTGCTGATCGGCGCCGCCGACACGATCTATGACATTCAGCTGAACTACACCGACTATCTGCTACTGCACTTTCCTCTATTGGGTCTCGTCAAGGCGGTGATCATCACCGTCCTCATTCTTCGCTTCTTTCCGGCCCGCATCGAGCCCAAGGCCGCCGCGCCGGTCGAAAGGGTGACGGTCGAGTCCCGGAAACGCTGGATCGTTGGCATCGTCCTTGCCGTTGCGCTCGGCCTCTGGCTGACCGACAGCCTTCACGGCATCAGCCCTGCCTGGGTCGGGCTCGGCGCCGCCTGCGTCCTGCTGCTGCCCTCGCTCGGCGTTATCTCCGGGTCGACGTTCGGCAAGGAAATGAATGTCAGCATGCTGTTCTTCGTCAGCGGTGCCCTCGGCGTTGGCGCGATTGTCAGGAGCACCGGGCTCGGTACCGAGATCGTGACCGCGATCGCGGGCGTTCTGCCGCTCAAGCCCGGAGAGGATTTCCAGAACTTCATCTCGCTCGGCGGCATGGCCTTCGTCACTGGCCTTGGCACGACGCTTCCCGGCGTTCCCGCGATCCTCTCACCGCTCGCCGGCGATCTCGCTCGCGAGACAGGCTTCAGCATCTACGCGGTTCTGATGACCCAGGTGATCGGCTTTTCCACGATCCTCTTTCCCTATCAGTCGCCACCGCTGATGGTCGGCATGCAGCTCGCCGGCGAATCGATGCAGAAACTCATCAGGATCACCGTGCCGATCGCCGCGATCACCTTTCTGGTGCTTGTCCCGCTCGATTTCCTGTGGTGGAGGATGCTGGGAATGTTCGCCGGCTGACCGGCGCGTCTGGAGGGCACATCGCCCCGTAGCGGCCTGTGCGGTTTCCGGCCACGTTTTTGCCTTTCGAGGCTTTTCCGGTTCGCCGGATCGTCAGTCTGCCAGCACGCGGGTGATCGGAAAAGCGACCTGGACCAGCGTTCCGCGGCCGAGCTCTGAATCGATCGTGAGGGCTGCCCGGTTGGCCTCCACCAGTGCCTTCGTCAGCGGCAGGCCGAGGCCCGTTCCGCCGCCTCGCCGTGAGGAGTGGAGCTGCCGGAAGGGTTCCAACGCCGTGTCGATGTCCTTGTCGCTGATGCCGACGCCGGTATCGCGCACCCGAAGAACGACCTCGCCGTTGTCCTCCAGAACGGTAGACACGATCACCTGTCCGCCGGAGATGTTGAAATTGATGGCATTGGACAACAGGTTCAAGACGATCTGGCGCAGGCTCCGCCCGTCGGCGACGATCTTGGGTACCGCGCTCGACAGGCTGGTGCGGATGATCACGCGCTCGCGGTTGGCGCGCGGCTGGGTCAGCGCCACGCATTCCTGGACGATTTCGTTCGGCGAGATGGCCTCGAACGTGAGCTCGAACTTGCCGGCCTCGATCCGCGTCAGGTCGAGAAGGTCGTCGATGAGGTTGAGGATGAGGTCGCCGGCGCCGTGGATGTCGCGCAGGTATTCCCTGTAGCGCTCATTGCCGACCGGGCCGAACCGTTCCTCCATCATCACTTCGGAAAAGCCGATGATGGCATTGAGCGGCGTGCGCACCTCATGGCTGATCTTGGCGAGGATCTCCGATTTCTCGTCACTGGCGTCCTCCGCCCGCCGCCGGGCGATTGTCAGGTCCTCTTCGGCCCGTTTCAACGGCGTCATGTCGCTGAGGACGGCGCAGAACTTGTCGCCGCTTGCCTCGCCGACCCGGCCAATGGTCATCGACAGGGGAACGAGCCCGCCGCCGGGGACTTCCGCGATGACCTCGCGGCCGTCGTTGAGAACGCTGGCGACGCCGTTGGAGGCGAGCCCGTCGAGATAGTCGCGTGCCGCGCGCCGGCTTTCCGGGATGAGCAGGGAGACGAGCGTCTCGCCGATCATCGCCGTGCGTTCCACGCCAAAGAGCGCCTCCGCGCTGCGGTTGACGCCGAGAATGACGCCCTGGCCGTCGAGCATCAAGACGCCGTCGGTGGCCGTCTCGATAATCGTTTCCAATTCCTCGATGCGGAAGCGGAGCGCGGCGAGGTCGTTCGCGAGCGCGTCCGCCCGTTCCCGCTCCATCTTGCCGGAATCGGGGCTTTCGGGCGCGGGGCGCGCAGGGGCAGCCGGTGCGGCGTTGAGGGTTGCGACAGGGGGCGGCGTTTTGGTTGCGGCGGGGGCCTCCCGCGAAGGCCGGAACGACATCATCAGCGCATTGCCGCCGTTCCAGGGCACGGCGTGGAGGCGGGCGCAAACGGTGACCTTATCGCCGTCGCGCCGCCGAATCGGCATCTTGCGGTCGCCGTCGGCCTGCGCTTCGTCACTGTCGAATGCCTGTGGATCCCATTCCTCCGGATCTACGAACAGCGCGTCGAGTCCGCCGACGTTGGCGAGTTCGCCGCCAGAGGCATAGCCGGTGAGATCGAGCATCGGTTGGTTGACGTAGAGGACGTCGCGGTCCCGTGCGATGAGGACGCCGATCGGCAGGCGATCAAGCAGGGTCGGGTCTATGGGCTGCGGCTTGCCGGCCGCGAAGGCGGAGGGAAGGGTGACGACCTTGCCATCGTCGAACGCGCCGTCGAACGAACCCGGCGTTTCCGTCTCCGTCTCCGGCGGCGTCGCATCATGGTCCGCCCTGTCGGCACTGGCCGCCGGCTGTTCGTCCTCACCCTCGAGTCGCGCTCCGAGCAGATCGGCGATCAGTCGGAACGCCTCGCGTTCGGGACGGGAAAGGTCCTGGTTGTCGATCCTGGTGCGATGCCCGTCGTTGGAGGGCAACAGATCGCGCGGCCGGAGCAGGCCCTTTTTTTTGTCCGTTGCCGGCGCATCGGCGTCGTGATCGGACGCGTCGGCGTTCGGTGATGTTTCGTCCGCGTCCACGTCCTTGGCATTTGCGTCCGGTTCGGCCTCGGCGTCTGTGCTCTCCGCCCCGGCGTCATGGATGATTTCGGCGATTTTCGCCATCGTCGGCTCGTTCGCGTCCTTGTCCATGGGGGAAGTCGGCTCCCCGGTGGGCGCCTCCGCTGGTGTGTCGGGCTGCTCGCCGGCTCCGGTTTCCCTCTCGCCGGCCTGACTGTCCGCTCCATCGGCCTGACTGTCCGCCTCCTTGACGCTGTCCGGCTCTGCAGTCTGGTTGGCCGCCGTCTCGGCACTGTCGTCGCCGACGCGGTCATCAATGTGATCCGGCGGCGTGCTGTCGCTGCCGATATCGACTGCATCGTTATCGGCATGCCCGGCGGGGGATGTGTCGGCCGCACCCGCCACATTCTCCGCGCTTTCCGTCTCTGCGGTCTCTTCGCTTTTTGCCGGCGCGTGTTCGGCGGCATCCATCGTTCGGCAGACGCCGAAGCCGCGATAGCCGGAAAAGCTGCGCTTGTGGCCGAAGGCGGGAAGGGCGGCGAGGTCGACGGGCACGCGAATATTGGTGCCGGCGACCGGCCACAGGACCGTGAGCCCGCTCCAGGTGTCGTGCCGCTCCAGGGCGCCGGCGATCTTGCCGTCCGGATCGAGCCCCAGCTCGTCGGCGACCTCGGCCCAAAGGCGTCCTTCGAGGTGGCGTGCGGTCGGGCCGACCGCCGCCGCGAGTTCGTCGCTCACGTCGGTAAAGCGCATCTCAGCATCCATCTGCCAGACGAAGCGTGCCGGCCTGCTCTGGCGACGGAAGGGGAAGGCGGCAACGGGTTTTGCTTCGGTGCTGCCTGTGCCGGCATTGATGGCGGTCGCGGGCACGGCCGTTTTTGCGATCTCGGGCGCGGTCTTTGTCGCGTCGTCTTCGCCCTCGGACGACAGGTCCTTCACCGCGTCGTCAATCCCGTCGTCCGGTGTTCCGTCGTCCGGTGTTCCGTCGTCAACGTGTTCAGCGGTCAGAATGTCGCCGGCAAGAACGAGGCGAAACGGGGGAAACAGTGCAAGAAGCCTGACAGCGCGGCGTTCGCCGTCGACGGTCGCCGCCTCGATTGCGTCAAAAGCCGTCGCATCGTTGCCCCGTGCGTCGGCAACGGCCGCCCGGAAGCCGGCGTCCGAGGCGTCGACGATCGTGTCGGTCGTGGAATCGATGAGAAGATAGGGGCCGAGCTGGGTGCCGAGCGCGGCAATGTCGGCACGGACGCGCTCGCCGTCTGTTCCCTCCGCCGTCGCCTCGATGCCGATGCCAATGACCGCGCGGCTCTCACCTGCGAGGGTGGTGGCCCGGCATTGCGCCATCAGGTTCACCGGTCGCAGACCGCGATAGTAGCGCAGGCGCGCCATCGTCGGTGCCGGCGATCCGGACACCGCGATGCGGGCAAGATGGGCTGCGGCCGTATCGTTGGGAAGCGTGCGTTGGCGCGCTGCCGCGACGTCGTCGAAGCCGAGGAGATCGAGGCCGATCCGGTTCGCCCAAAGGACTGTCCGGCCGTCGGCACTCCATAGCCACGCCGGACGGGCGTCGCCGACAAGCGCCGCGACCTCGGCCGAGGAGATGAGAATATCGGAAATGGAAGGGACCATGTCCAAAGGCATCGGGGCGACCCCGCCGGTTCGCTCGTCTGGTCTTGACTGGGCATCCTCCGATGGCGGGAGAATGCAGTGAAATTAAGGCTTTATTAATAACTTTCTTCGCCGTCCGCGTCCACGTGTCCGCCGCTTCCATACTCCGCAACTTGATATCACGGTAAACGACACCAGTTAATGTTGCAGTGCAGCAAAAACATATGCTAGCCTTACGATACGTCAACGGGTGCGATAGGCTATCATGGCTCGTGCCCAGGGAAGAACACACCAGGAGGATGCAGAATGGCCAATACCAAGAATCCCGGTTTCCAGATACCCGAGCAGATGCGCGCGTTTGCCGAGGCGAATGTGGAGAAGGCGCGCGAGGCGTTCGACGAGTTCATGGCGACGGCGCAGAAGGCGACCGCCTCGATGGAGGAATCGACGTCGTCCATGCAAGGCAGCGCCATGGAAATGAAGAAGAAGGCGATGGGCTACGCCGAGGAAAACATGACCACCGCCTTCGAATTCGCGCAGAAAATGGCGCATGCGAAGGATCCGCAGGAGATCCTGCAGATCCAGGCGGATTTCCTCAGGACGCAGATGTCGGCGCTCGGCGAACAGACCCGCGCCCTCGGCGAGACCGCGACCAAGGCGGCCTCCGACGTGGCGATGTCGGCAAGCGACATGATGAAGCCGAAATAGGCTCGCGGCTGCCCTCGGGAGCACCGAAAGAGCGCTGAACGGGCCTGCCTGATGGTTGGCAAGACACGAGGAGGCCGGTCCCGTCACGGGGCCGGCCTTTTTCTTTGTGCTTGATCTGCCGGGCGTTTTGTGCGTCGCAAAATAAATGTTGCAACGCAGCAATATCGAACATATATTGGAATGAGAATTGGTGCGGGTGGAAATCCCTCTTCCACCGCACGAACCGACAGGAGAAGACCCATGGCCGAAGTCAAGAAGGCCGCCCCGAAAGCGACCACCACCGCCAGGAGCACGGCTCCGAAGAGCGGCGCCGCGAAGCCGGCTGCCGCCGCATCCGCGACGCCCGCCAAGGCGCCCACGAAGACGACTGAGGAGTTCGAGATGACAATGCCCGAAATGACCCAGGTTCCCGCTTTCGTTCAGGAGATGGCCGAGAAGGGGATCTTCCAGGCCAAGGACGCCTACGAGAAGTTCCGCGTTGCCGCCGAGGAAGCCACCGACGTTCTGGAGGATTCCTACGAGAACGCCCGTCAGACCACGATCGGCATCAACCTCAAGGCGATCGAGAGCGCCAAGGAGAATTCCGATGCCGCGTTCTCCTTCATGACGCGCATGGTCGGCGTGAAGTCGTTGGCCGAGGCGATCGAGCTGCAGTCCGGCTTCGTCAGCAAACAGGTTGAGGTCTTCGGCAGCCAGGTCAAGGACATGCAGGAGCTCGTCGCCGGCGCCATGACCGAAGCTAGCGACCCGTTCCGCGAGATGTTCGAAAAGACCCTGAAGGACATCAAGGTCGCCTGACCTGGCGGGGATCAGCCCCGGGAGGGCGCAAGGCCAACCAAATCGGGCGGACATCGTTCCGGCCGCCGGCCGGGTCGCTCCTCCACACGTATGATCAACCGCCCGGCCGCTCCTCATGGCGGTCGGGCGGTCGTGCCTTGAGGTGAGGATGGTCCGGTTTGCGGCGATCCCGCATCGCCGCCACCTTCGGTGTGGATTTTGCGTCTTCCCTCTTGAACTATCCGCGATTTATCCATAGTGTCCGCGCGTTCCAGAGATGTGCAGCTGTAGCTCAGTTGGTTAGAGCGCCGGATTGTGGATCCGGAGGTCGTTGGTTCGACCCCAACCAGCTGTACCACTCCTCCCCAAAACAGGGCCGGGCCGAGACAAAGCCGGGCCACGAACAGGCCGGAGATGGGATCGTGTCCGCGCCGCCGATGCGCGGGCGCAATGTCCGACGCGGCGTATGGGCGCCCGAACTGCTTAGCTCCCGGATTGCATCGTAGGCTTTTGCGCATTCGCATGTGCCCGTGGCGGCCGGCTTTTGCTGTCCTCATTGCCCCTTGCCGGGCCGTTTCCGACTTCACAGTTTGTCCGCTAAGGCCTTGCCGGTCTTGCATCGGGTTCCTCGCCGCTGCGTTGCGAATGGCGTGCCCGACCATGAACGCGGCGGACCGTTCGGGCAGGCGAAAACGAAAACCATCCGCCACAAAGGTGCCTTTCGTTTTTTCGCTTTCGCGCTTAAGCTCCGCGCCGGACACGCCGCGCACGCGTGATGCCACACGTCCGGGAGGGGATATGGTTCAGAAGCGCCACGCCGCGATCGTCGAGATGGCTCGCCGTGTCGGCCAAGTGACGGTCGAAGACCTGGCCGGGCATTTCCGGGTGACTCCGCAGACAATCCGCAAGGACCTCAACGACCTGTGCGGACTTGGTCTACTCAGGCGCACCCATGGCGGCGCACGGCTTGCCTCCGGCGCCCACAACGTTGCCTATGATGACCGCCGGGCGATCGCCCGCGACGCCAAGCAGGCGATCGGCCGCCGCGCCGCCGCCGAGATCCCTAACGACTGCGCCCTCTTGATCAACATCGGCACGACGACGGAGGAGGTCGCCAAGGCTCTCCACGATCACAGGGGCCTTCTGGTCATTACAAATAATATCAATGTTGCCAATACATTGAGGCCCTATCCGGCAATCGAGGTGATCATCGCTTCCGGCGTTGTGCGCCATGCCGACGGTGGCATCGTCGGCGATGCGGCAGTGGAATTCATCCGCCGCTTCAAGGTCGATTACGCCGTGATCGGATCGTCGGCGATCGACGCCGATGGCGCGCTCCTCGACTATGATTTCCGCGAGGTGAGCGTGTCGCGTGCGATCCTGGAGAACGCCCGCCATGTTGTCCTCGTCGCTGACGGAACCAAGTTCCATCGCTCCGCGCCCGTCCGCATCGGCTCCCTCGACGATATCGATACGCTCGTCACCGACTGTCTGCCCGACGATGCCATTCGCGACGTCTGCCGCCAGGCGGGGGTTGCCGTCATCGAAGCGTTGCCCAAATCGGATAGCGACGCCGTCCTTTCGGACTGAAACGAAAAAACGAAAGTTCGAATTGATTGAACGACTTTTCGTTTCGCGCGTTTTGCCCTATAACTATGACCAGAATTGACGGAGAGGACGGCCTCTCCCGTGGGAGGACGATGCGATGGAACGCTATGATCTCATCATTGTCGGCGGTGGCGTGAACGGCTGCGGTATTGCGCGCGACGCCGCCGGACGCGGCCTGAAGGTGCTCTTGTGCGAGGCTGCGGACCTTGCCGGTGCGACGTCGTCGGCTTCCACCAAGCTCATCCACGGCGGGTTGCGCTACCTCGAATACTACGAGTTCGGTCTCGTCCGTAAGGCTTTGAAAGAGCGCGAGGTTCTCCTCTCTCTCGCGCCCCATATCATCTGGCCGATGCGCTTCGTTCTACCGCATGAGAAAGGGCTGCGCCCGGCCTGGTTCCTGCGCCTCGGGCTTTTCCTCTACGATCATATCGGCGGCCGCAAGCGCCTGCCGGCGACCGAAACGCTCGACCTCAGGACGAGCCCTTACGGCGCGGCCTTGAAGCCGGAGTTTGTCAAGGGCTTTGAATATTCCGACTGCGGCGTGCTCGATGCGCGCCTCGTCATTCTCAACGCGCTCGATGCCGCCGAACGTGGCGCCGATATCCGCGTCAGAACCGAGTGCATCGCCGCGCGGCGGCAAAACGACGCCTGGCGAGTCGCCCTGAAGGATCGCGAGACCGGCGAAACCGAAACGGTCGAAGGGGCTATCCTTGTCAACGCTGCCGGTCCCTGGGTGGCGTCGTTCCTTGAGGATGCGGTCGGTGTCACGCCTGAGGCTCATATCCGTCTCGTCAAGGGCAGCCACATCATCGTGCCGCGCTTCTTCGATCACGACCACGCCTATCTGATGCAGAATGCCGATGGCCGTGTCGTCTTCGCCATTCCCTATGAGGACGACTTCGCCATGATCGGCACGACCGATCTCGACTACGAGGGCGACCCGCGCGACGTAGCGATCTCCGACGAGGAGATTTCATACCTGTGTGAGGTGGCGAGCGAGTATTTCCGGCACGAGATCAGGCCCGAGGATGTCGTCAGCGGTTTCTCCGGCGTCAGGCCGCTCTATGACGACGGCGCGTCGGACGCGAAGTCCGCAACGCGCGACTACGTGCTGGAACTCGATGCCAATGAAGGCGCCGCACCCCGGCTCGATGTCTTCGGTGGCAAGATCACGACCTATCGCGTCCTCGCCGAGAAGGTGATGGAAAAGCTCCATCCCTGGACCGCTGAAGCGGGTGCCATGTGGACCGGGACCAAACCGCTGCCGGGTGGCGACTTCGCTGTTGATGGCCATGAGGGGATGCTCGCCCGCCTGAAGACAGACTACCCCTTCCTCGGCGAAAAGCTGGCGCACCGGCTCTTCCGGCTTTACGGAACGCGGGTCTGGCGATTGCTTGGCGATGCTGCGACACTCACCGATCTCGGTGACATGGTGTTTGACGACCTTTCCGATCGCGAGATCGCCTATCTTGTCGAGACCGAATGGGCTCGCACCGCAGACGATATTCTCACTCGTCGCACCAGGCTCGGGCTCAAGGCGACCGCCGCCGACGTTGCCGCCGTGGAGGCGCGTATTGCCGATGTGCGCGGTCGCCTGAAGAAGGCGGCCTGACTTTGAAGCTGAAACGGGCCTGAAACGGCCCGAAAGGCGTTCCGGCGGTTTTGCGAGACGGCGACCGGCAAGGCGTTTGTCGAGATGGTCGCGGATGCCGACTGGATCCCGGTCATGAACGCGCTTGGGCGTGAGCTGCGGGGAGAGGTCAAGCGCGGCCGGAGGGTGGCGTGATGGCTGTCGGCGAATTCCAGCGCCGGTGGGCGTGGCTATCGCCGGTTGGTCAAGACGGCGGCAAAGCCAAGAACCATGGCAACGACCAGGGTTGTCATTCCAAGAAACTGGCCGCCCACGGCACTTACGACAGCGGCAAAGCCAACCCACACCGCGTAAAGCCAGAACGCGACAAGAAAAGCCACGCCGACATAGCTTCTCCCCTTCAGCACCGCACCGCAGTTGGGGCACGTCTTGGCTTTCGTGCTGATGCCGTGACTACATTCGGGGCAGTTGATCAGTGCCATGACGTGTCTCCACAAATTTCGAGATTCGTTATTTTCAGACAACAGCCTCGCAACCCTCGGGTCAATGGGTTTAAAGCCCTTCAACCCGGTGGGTGCGCCCACTTCGGCCGCGCCCTTTCGCATGGGAGGGCACGGTCATGACCGCGCGCGGCCACACGTCCGTCATGGCGAATCTGCCAGGCACCGAACGGCCTCGGGAAAGCCGCGCCCGGGCGGAGGCGGAGTGGCGACTAAGCGGTGTGTTGGTATCCGGCAGACGGCGGCGTTCGTGTCGGCGGCATGCCACCACATCACGGTCTCATCGCAAAGGAAGACGGTCGATGACCGTGACATTGCGCTTTCGGGATGGTTTTATCCCCGGCGACAGACCGGCGTGACAAGCCGGCGAAGAATCAGGGAGAACCGCCGATGACATCCGCCGTGCTCGCAATCGATCAGGGTACTACCTCCAGCCGCGCCATCGTCTTCGACGGGGATCATCAAATCGTGGCGGTGGCCCAGCAGGAATTCCCGCAGCATTTTCCTGCCTCCGGCTGGGTCGAGCATGATCCGGAAGACCTGTGGCACACCACCGTTTCCACCTGCCGCGAGGCGCTGGAGAAGGCCGGACTTGAGGCCGGCGACATCGCTGCGGCCGGCATCACCAACCAGCGTGAGACGGTGGTGATCTGGGACCGCGAAACCGGAAGGCCGATCCACAATGCCATCGTCTGGCAGGACCGGCGAACGGCCGACGTCAGCGCCGCGCTGAAGCACGACGGTAACGAGCCGATGGTGACCGAGCGCACGGGCCTCCTCCTCGATCCCTATTTTTCGGCGACCAAGATCGGCTGGATCCTCGACCATGTCTCTGGTGCGCGGCGGGCTGCGGAAGACGGCAAGCTCGCCTTCGGCACCGTCGATACCTTCCTTCTGTGGCGGCTGACCGGCGGTGCGGTGCATCTGACCGACGCGACGAACGCCGCCCGCACCATGCTCTACGACATTCACCGCAATTGCTGGGATGAGGATCTTCTGAGGCTCTTCGGCGTGCCCGCCGCGCTCCTGCCGGAAGTGCGCGATAGCGCCGCCGATTTCGGCACGATGACCGCCGATATCCTCGGCGCGCCGATCGCGCTTCTTGGCGTTGCCGGCGACCAGCAGGCCGCCACCATCGGCCAGGCCTGTTTCCGGCCCGGCATGGTGAAATCGACCTATGGCACCGGCTGCTTCGCCGTTCTCAACACCGGCGAGGAGGCGGTCGCCTCCAGGAACCGGCTCCTCACGACCATCGCCTATCGGCTCGACGGCAAGACGACCTATGCCCTCGAGGGCTCGATCTTCATCGCCGGCGCCGCGGTGCAATGGCTGCGCGATGGTCTTGGCGTCATCGAGCGGGCCGGCCAGTCGGGGGAGTTCGCCGCCGTGAGCGATGACAGCCAACGGGTCTACCTGGTGCCGGCCTTCGTCGGCCTCGGTGCGCCCTATTGGGACGCGGAGGCGCGCGGCGCGCTCTTTGGTATGACACGCAACACCGGCCCGAGGGAACTCGCCCGGGCCGCGCTGGAGTCGGTCTGCTACCAGACCTGGGACCTCCTGGAAGCCATGCACGGCGATTGGCCCGATGCGTCGGACACCGACACGGTGTTGCGCGTCGACGGCGGCATGACGGCGAGCGACTGGACCATGCAGCGCCTCGCAGACATTCTCGATGCGCCCGTCGACCGGCCGAAGGTGATGGAGACCACCGCGCTCGGTGCCGCCTGGCTTGCCGGCATGAAGGCAGGTGTCTGGTCGGGGATGGAGGATTTTCGCGAGAGCTGGCGGCGCGACCGCCGCTTCGGTCCGGAAATGGCCGCCGCCGATCGCGATGAGCGTCTTGCCGGCTGGCGCGACGCCATCGGCCGCACGCTGTCGCACGCGTGAGCGCAAGGAATAGCCCGAGCTGCCCGCGATCAGCTCGGCGCTGACCATGGCGCCCGGCGCCGGCCGGGATGAGAGCGGCACCTGGTCCGGCATGCGGCGCCCCGTTGCCCGCCCCGGATGCCGTCAAGGCCTCGCCGAGCCGGTAGAGGGGGAAAAGCGTCGCCGACGTCCGGGTCGATCCAGATGCCGGGACAATTCGGGTTCGGCGATCCGGCGAAGCCTTCGGCAAACAGATGACTTTCGTTGCCCCGGCATCGAGGCGTCTTCCGTTTCGGGCGTCCTTCTCAAATACGCGTTCAGAACGTATAGCCGTTGGCGTCGAGGAAGGCTTTCAGCGCCTTGGGGAAGGGTACCGTCACGCGCTGGCTGGCGTTGCATTCGCCGAAGAGCCCGGTGTCGCGGCAGGTCTCCACGCCGTCATCCTTCGCCGGGTCGTAGGCCTTCATCATCGCCGCCCATGCTTCCGGTCCCTCGCCGACGAGGGATTTGGCCGCGATCCAGCCAGCATAGAAGCCGGGCTGGAATTCGCCGTTCGATTGCCGCCAGCCTTCCAGCGCCTTTGCCCACTTGCGCAGCTTGGGCTGGAACGACGGGTCGCGCGTCACATCGACGATTTCGCCGCCCCGGACGGTTTGGATCGTCAACGGCGCGGCGCTGCAGGCATAGCAGTCGAAGGCGTAGAGAAAGCGCTGGTCGACGGTGACGAATTCGGCGAGCCCGTCGCCGTTCGCATCCTCAAGATAGTCTCCGCCTCCGTCCCATTCACCCATGTCGACAGCTTTCCAGGTGCCGTCCTTGAGCTTGGTGGCAACGGTGACCTGGGTGCAGCAATGGGCGCCGCCTGAATAGCTGGAGAACACCACCTCCGGAATGTCGTTGGCAGGGTCCATGGCGGCGATTTCGGCAACGCCCTGAACCCAGTCTCCGGCCGAGACGCCCTCGTTGGTCAACGCCAGCCTGTTGTCGGCGAAGAGTCTGAGGATCGGGATCATCTCGGTGTAGCCGTCGCCCTTGCGGGGCTCGGTGCTGAGAATGGCGGTAATCGGGCCGGCCGTCACCGATGCGTCCTTGTGCTGGGCGTCGATGGTGGCGGACGGGAAGGGCCGCGCGTCATCGGCGGAGAGCGCGCCGGTCGGAAGGCCTGCCAGGAGTGCGGTCAAGAAGAAAAGCGAGCGAAGCATCAGTGTCCCCGGGTGGTGGCGACCGGATCGTCCCAAGCTTGATGAATATGTCAACCGGAACGACCGGCCCATGGAATACACCATAGGGCAATTTCCGCGCAAAGACACGGTCGTGGCGTCTTACTGCCGCGAATGAAGCGGCGTAGGCCTAAACATTTTCCGTCGCCGCCCCGGCGCCCGTTTCCCGCGCGATGATCGCTTCTGCCCGCGCGATCGTTTCTTCCTCCGTTCCCGACGCGTCGACGCGCTCCCAGGTCATTCGCCCGAGTCGATAGTCGAGTTGGCGCCGGACAACGGTGACGTTGGCGTCGGAGGCGTCGCCGACGCGTTTGGCTACCCGTGCCACCAGGATTTCCGCCGGCGCCGTCAGCCACAGGCCGACGAAGGGTGCCTCGACCGCCTGCGCCATCTTTTCGGCGATCTGGCGCTCGTGGGGGTCGGCGAAGACCGCATCAAGGATGACGGAATGGCCGGCCGCGAGCGCCGTCCGCGCCTGGATCATCACGCGGTGATAAACCTTCTCCGTCATGGCGTAGCTGTAGGCCTGGGGCGGCAGGCGCTCGGTTTCCTTGACGCCGAAAAGTGCCTTGCGTTCGACGTCGGTGCGCAGGACGACCGCGCCCGGCGCCCGGCCGATGCGCGGCGCGAGTGCCATCGAAAGCGTCGATTTGCCGGTCCCCGACAGGCCGCCGACGGCGATCAGTGTCGGCGTTACCGGGGCAAGGAGCGTTTCCGCTGTGCGGAAATAGTGGATGGCATCGCCGGCCGCCTTGTCACGCGCCGCGCCGGAAAGATGGGGGACCTGCGCCGCCGTCACCTTGGAGCGGATGGTAGCGCGGATCGCCATGAAGAAGGCGATCGCGGCAAGTCCCTGCAGATGCTCGTCGCGATGGGTGATTGCCAGATAGCGCACCAGCAGCCGGTCGGCGGCGGCCCTGTCTCCGCGCTCCCACATGTCCATGATGAGGAAGCCGAGATCGTAAAGCACATCGCCGGTCGCGATCGCATCGTCGAATTCGATGGCATCGAACAGCACCGGCCTGCCGTCGATCATGACGATGTTGCGGAGGTGGCAGTCGCCGTGGCATAGCCGGATGTGGCCGAGCCGGCCGCGCTGGGTCAATAGCGGCCGGAGCTTGTCGAGCGTCGCCCGGCAGGTCGTTGTCAGCGTGTGCACCCGGTCGGGCGGGAAAAGGTCCGGCCATTCCAGGAACGCGCCTTCGTTTTGCTCGATGTAGGTGGCGAGATCGGCGATCCAGGCCTCGACATCGCGCACCGGCGCCTGCGCGTGGGCGCGGGCAAGGACGCCGGCCAGATCGTCAATGAGCGCGTGCGAGAGTGGGCCCTCCTGCGCGATCCGGTCGAGCGTCGCCTCCGGATCGAACCGGCGCATGCGTACCGCCCATTCCACCGCTTCGCCCTCACCGTCGAGCGCAAGCGTAGTGTCGGCCTCGCGGGTGATCGTGGCGACGTTAAGATAGAGGTTCGGCGCATTCGGCTGGTTGCGCGCGATTTCGCGTTCGCACAGCTCGTGCCTGTGCTCCGGGTCGGAGAAATCGAGATAGGGAAACTTGACTGCACGCTTGAGCTTGTAAGCGAAATCGCCGGCAAGGAAGACGATGGAAATCGCCGTGTCGATGCGGGTCACCGGCTCGTCGATGCCGTGCGTTGCCGGATCGCACAGAAGCCGGAACACCGCTTCCTGATCGCCCGTGACATGGGAACCCGTGGTCCGTTGAGCCTTGGGCGCGAGCGCCGTGGAATCGTCCGTCATCGCGTGGCCTCCCTTCCCGAGAAAACGATCGCGGCCGGAGAATGGTTCGCGGCTTTTCGGTCATTGTCGGATTCGTTGCCGCCAGCATAATCGCTCCGCCCGTCGAGGCTCAACCGAGGCAAAGGGCGGAGCCGGAACAGAGCAGGTACAGCCGCCGCCTTCGATTGGCCGGCTATGAAATCGGCAACCGTTGCGGTAAGGCGTTGATCAGGGTCAATGAGGGGACGACGCGTTATGCGACGCTAAGTACCTGCTGCCCGTAAAGAACGAAAAACTGGAAACGCCAACGAACGACAAGTGAGGGCAAGAAAATGTCCGAGACCGGCTTGAAGAGAATCAGGCTCAACCTCGCGCGCACTAAGGAATACCCGAGTGGATCGAGCCGACATGGCTACGAGTTCACTGCTCCGCTCGATGCGGAAGGCCGTATCGATGCGGAAAGCTGGCGCAAGGTGCGCGACAAATGTCGCGTCCGCCGCTTCTGGGGCGACGAGGAAGAGGATATCGGCCATCTTGTCCATCGTCCCGGCGGGAGCTGGGCTTTCCGCTACGATATAGACGGCGATGATGATGACGAGGCGGGATACAAGTTCGGCGCCCATCCGTTCGTGCCGGGCGAATATGTCTCGATCCGCGACGAGGACGGCGATCTCAACACCTTCCAGGTCGTCACGGTGACCGGCCTTTGACTACGGCCGCACTATCCGAAGAACGGAATAGCCGTGCCGGGCAAGCCCAGACAGCTTGACCTCCCGGCCGTGTGTTTCCAAATCCGTTCCCGTAAGGGCAATCATTCCATTGCCTTATCGAGATGCATGGCGGTGAGAAGACCGCGGAATCCGAACGGGATGCCGGTGGTCGTGGTCTTGATCGGTACGTCGTCGAGCGCCCTTGCGGCCGTTTCCGCCGCGTTGTGCTATTCTGTTTCGATGCCGATCCCGACAAAATCGCGATAAGCGGCGCGTCGGCGAGGTAAGTCGCCCTCGCGTGGCAAATGCCCATATGCGCAGTGATGACGACTGGGTCCGTGCCGGTTTTCGGCGCGGCCCGTTGTGTGCCCGCGGCCCGATCCGCACGGCAGAATTCCCCCTCCGCATCAGGATATGACGGATTTTCATGCCGATCGTGGCCGTTTATGCGCTAGGGGAAGAAGTTGGTCGCCACGCGTCGTCCGGCGTGCCCGGCGCAGGAAAGGGATCCCACCATGACCGAACCGATGCGAACCGGCGGCGAACTCGTCGTCAAGATGCTTGAGGAGAACGGCGTCGACCGTCTGTTCTGTGTTCCCGGTGAGAGCTACCTCGCCGTCCTCGATGCCCTCTACGACAGTTCCATCGCGGTGACCATCTGCCGCCAGGAAGGCGGCGCGGCGATGATGGCGGAGGCCGACGGCAAGCTTACCGGCCGGCCGGGTGTCTGCTTCGTCACCCGCGGCCCGGGCGCTACCAATGCCGCCTCCGGCGTCCATGTCGCGCGCCAGGATTCCACGCCGATGATCCTCTTCGTTGGCCAGATCGCGCGCGGTCAGAGGGACCGCGAGGCATTCCAGGAAGTCGACTACCGCAGCATGTACGGCACTGTCGCCAAATGGGTGACCGAGATCGACGATGTCGCCCGCGTGCCGGAAATCCTTGCCCGTGCCTTCACCGTCGCCATGTCGGGGCGCCCGGGCCCTGTGGTCGTGGCGCTTCCGGAGGACATGCTGCGTGACCAGGTCGCCGTGCCGCTCGCCGCTCCTTCCGGCGCCATAGAGACGGCGCCGGGCGTTGATGCCATGGCCGCCTTCGAGGCGCGGCTTGCTGCGGCGAAGGACCCCATCGTCATCCTCGGCGGCAGTCGCTGGACGGCGGAGGCGACGGCGAAGATGGAGGCCTTTGCCGAGCGCTTCGACCTGCCGGTCGCCTGCTCCTTCCGCCGCCAGATGCTCTTCAACCACGACCATCCGAACTATGCCGGCGACGTCGGTCTGGGTATCAACCCCAAGCTCGTGGCGCGTATCAAGGCGTCGGACTTCGTCGTCCTCCTTGGCGGTCGCATGTCGGAATCGCCGAGCCAGGGCTATACGCTTTTCGATATTCCGACGCCGGCGCAGCCGTTCGTGCACGTTCACCCGGACGCCGGCGAGCTCGGTCGCGTCTATCAGCCGGCGCTGGCGATCAACGCGACGCCGGAGGCCTTTGTTGCTGCGCTCGATCGGCTTGAGCCGCCGTCACGCCCCGCCTGGGTCGGCAGCGCGAAGGCCGCCCGTGCTGATTATCTCGCCTGGTCGACACCGCCCATGACAAACCCTGGCGAGGTGCACATGGGACAGGTCGTCGAGGCTATGCGTGCAAGGCTTGCCGACGATGCCATCATCACCAACGGGGCCGGTAATTATGCGACCTGGATCCACCGCTTCTGGCGTTTCCGCGGTTTCGGTACTCAGCTCGCCCCGACGTCCGGCTCCATGGGCTACGGACTTCCGGCGGCCGTGGCGGCCAAGCTCCGTTGCCCGAACCGTGCCGTCGTCGCCGTTCTCGGCGACGGCTGCTTCCAGATGACCAGCCAGGAATTCGCCACCGCTGCGCAGGTCGGTGCCGCGATTGTCATCGTCCTTGTCGACAATGGTATCTACGGCACTATCCGCATGCATCAGGAAAAGAAATACCCCGCCCGCGTTGTCGGCACCGATCTGGTCAATCCGGATTTTGCCGCCCTTGCCCGCGCCTGCGGCGGCCACGGCGAGACTGTGACGACGACGGAGGCATTCCTGCCCGCCTTTGAACGGGCGCTTGAAAGTGGCAAGCCGGCGATCGTTCACCTCCATCTCTCGCCCGAGGCGATCACGCCAACGGGAACGCTGTCGGGCCTGCGCGAAGCGGCGCTGAAGATGGCCTGACCGGCTGCGGGTCTTTCTTTCGTCGGTTCTTCGCTCGCGAAGCTTTGAAGAGGTCGCCACTCGCCTGCCATGCAGGCCGCGCTATAGTTCCTCGGACGGGGCCGGCAACGCACCGGCCCCGCAATCGCAGGGGAGGAAGCGATGACCGGAATGACACGCAGACGGCTGCTGGCGCGCGGCACCGCGCTAACCGGCGGCCTCGCCGCCGCCGGACTGGTGGGCAACAGCCTTGTCGGCAGCGGGGCCGGCATCGGCCGGGCGTTCGCGGCGGGCGAGCCGGAGGTCGGTGACAACGGTCTCCATATCCAGCCGTGGTTCAATCAATCGTTCCTGGAACTTGGCGAGGACCATGCCGAGGCGGCGGGCGCGGACAAGGACCTCGCCGTCATCTTCGAGCAGCGCGGCTGTCCCTATTGCCGCGAGATGCATCGCGTGAACTTCGCCAAACCGGAGATCGCCGACTACGTTAAGGCGAATTTCCTCGTCGATCAGCTCGACATGTGGGGGTCTCGCGAAGTGACAGACTTCGATGGCGAGGCGATGGAAGAGCGGGCACTGGCCCGCCGCTGGGGCGTCGTCTATACGCCGACGATCGTGTTCTTTTCCCGTGAGGCAAAGGTGGCGGGCAAGTCCGGCAAGGATACAGAAACGTCCCGTATGCCCGGCTATTTCAAGCCGTTCCACTTCCTGACGATGTTCGAATACGTCCATGAGGGGCACTGGAAGGACATGCATTTCCAGAAGTATATCCAGGCCAAGGTCGAGAAACGCCGCGAACGCGGCGCGGCGACGCCGGTGTGGGAATAGGGCCGATACCGTAAGCCGCTGCACGGGCTAAGGCCGGGAGCCGGGACCGGTTCACGAGGCGCGGTCAGTCCTCCTTTGCCTCGTCGCGCGGCGTCAGGTCCCAGAAACGGTCGAAGAGGTCGGCCATCGTCGCCACATGCGTCTGGCCCGTTTCGACGCCGGCATCGAGAAGATCGCCGAAAAGATCTTCGCCGGTCTTGGCAAGGGCGCCGTTCTCGACCGCTTCGTTCCATTCCTCTTCGATCGGTTCCTCCAATGGCGGCGGCGTCTGCGGTCGGCCACGTGCAAGCCCGTCGAAGAAATTACCGACCGCATCGAAAAAGGAAAGCGGACCCGATGGATCGCCTTCCGGTTCCGTTGCCGGCTCTGTCTGCGGCTCCGGGCGGCCTCGCTGGAAGCCGGCCAGATAGGCGTCGATCAATTCGCCGAAGGAGGTGTGTGGCAGCTCTTCGGCGATGCCGCCGACGAGCGTCGCCGCGATCGGCGGCATCATCGCCTGCACCGTCTCGCGCGGTACGTCGGTGCGCCGGCTCACTTCCTTGGCGATGGCGTAGCTCAGGCCCTCCGGTCCGAAAAGATTGACGAGGATGTCGGTGCCGTCAGCGATCGCCCCGGGTTCGAACGCGGCAAGCGGCTCCTGCCAGTAGCGCACGTGGTGCTGCTTGCCGAGAATATCCAGAAAATTGGCAAGGCTCATCGGTGTGGCGGTGTTGCGTTTGAATCCGCGTGAGAACGCCGGCATCAGGGCTTCCATCACCCGTTCGGTGTCGTCGAAGCCGAGGCCGAATTGGCGAGCGAAATTGCTGACCGCGTCGCCGTTTTGTGCGCCGTAGAGAATATTGATCAGTGAATAGGTCACGCCTGCGTCTCCCCCTGGCAGCGGGCGCTCGGCGCCTTGTCGCGACCTTTTGCCCGGTTGCATGATCCGGGAGGAACGGGCCGGCGTCAAATGCCGGCCCCTTAGGGGGAAGTCGTGATCGCCTCCCGGCTGCCCCCGCGCTCAGTAGGCGAATTCGTCGAAGACGTGCTCGATATCCTCGCTCCAGTCGGTGTGGTAGCGACGCAGCATCATCTCAGCCTGCGTTTCGCCGAGAGCGAGCGATTCCTCCACCGGCGCGAGGAAGCCGGTCTCGTCGAAGCCGGCGCTGTTCAGGCGCGCGCGCCGCGTCAGCCCCTCGCGCGACAATGCGACGACGTCGCGGGCGATCGCATGGACGGTCGTATCGCGGAACGGCGCGTTGAGGGCGAGGCGTGGAACGGAATCCCTGAGGCTTTCGCGCTCCTCCTCGGTCCAGTCGGCGATCATGTCCGCCGCCGCACCGAGCGCATCGTCGTCATAGAAAAGGCCTGTCCAGAACGCCGGCAGCGCGCAGATCCGTCGCCACGGCCCCCCGTCGGCGCCGCGCATCTCGATATAGCGCTTCAGCCGCGCATCCGGGAAAAGCGTTGAGACATGGTTGTTCCAGTCGCCGACCGTCGGCCGTTCGCCCGGCAGCATGGAGTCGAGCTTGCCGTCCATGAAATCGCGGAAGGTGTGGCCTGTGACGTCATGATAGGTGTCGCCACGCTTGATGAAATACATCGGTACGTCGATCGCCCAATTCGCATAGGCCTCGAAGCCGAAGCCGTCCTCGAAGGCGAACGGCAGGAGGCCGGTGCGATCCGGATCGAGGTTGCGCCAGATCTCTGCGCGATAGGACAGGAAGCCATTCGGCTTGCCCTCAAGAAAGGGCGAGGCGGCGAAGATCGCCGTCGCGATCGGCTGCAGCGCCAGGCCGACCCGCATCTTGGTGACCATGTCGGTTTCGTTCTCGAAATCGAGGTTCACCTGGATCGTCGAGGTCCGGTACATCATGTCGAGGCCGAGGGTGCCGACCTTCGGCATATAGGCGGTCATAATATCGTAGCGCGATTTGGGCATGCGCGGCGTTTCCTGGCGCGTCCATTTCGGCGAGACGCCCATGCCGAGGAACTTGATGCCGAGCGGTTCGGCGACTTCGCGCAACTGCGCCAGATGGGCGTTGGTCTCGCGGCAGGTCTGATGGATCGATTCCACCGGCGCGCCGGAAAGTTCGAACTGACCGCCCGGTTCCAGCGAGATCGCGCCGCCGTGCGTTGGGTCGACGAGGCCAATGATCTTGCCCTTGTCTTCGATCCGTTCCCAGCCGAGCAGCCCTTCCATGCCTTCAAGCAGGCGGCGGATGCCGCGCGGTCCGTCATAGCCGACCGGCGAATGGTCCGTGGCATGGAACCCGAACTTCTCGTGCTCGGTGCCGATCCGGAATTCGTCCTTTGGTTTGCAGCCGACCGCGAACCAGTCGGCGAGTTGCTGGAGGGTTTCAATCGGGGTTTCGTCAATCGTATCGCGCGCCATTCGGGGCTCCCAGGGAACGGCGATGCGCGCATGGCGAACCCGCGCGGTGCCTGTTCCGACAAAAATCCACGTTCCTGCGGATATAGAAGCTCACGCGCCGAATGCGAAACACTTTTCAGGAAATCGCAGTCACGCGATTGTCGCCGATAAGCTGATCAACGTGCCGCGCAGGCGCATCCCGGCGGCCTGTGGCAGCTCTTCGTGCGCGAAATACAGCTGTTGCCGCACGGTTTGCCCTTGCGGCAGGTCTTGCAGCAGGTGCGTTGAACGACAGTGCCTGAACGGAACGAGGCGCGCCGTGCGGACGATGCCGCGGGAGATTCGCTGTCGGCAAACAGCAGTGCCGGTGATGCCGGGATATGCGTCGATTCGGCGGCCAGTGTCCCGATTGTGCCAAGAAATGAAAAGGCGAGGATAGCGAGGACGGCAGAGACCTTGTGGCCTGCGCGGCGACGGGAAAGTTCGGCGGGAAAAAACATGGCGAAACTCCTCGCCCCGTCTGGGCGGGGCCACGGCCATGCTGCTTCCGAATGAGTGCTTTACACAATATATACCAAAAGTTGTTGAGGGCGGGCATTCAGTCGAGACCTGCCAGGAGATCCGGCAGTTCTCCCAGATGCGAGAGCCGGCGAAAGCGCGGCGCGTGCGACGGTTCGTCGGCGTGTTCCAGCGCCCACGTCAGGTCGTGGGGGATATGGATGCCCCAGCTTCCCGCCTTGATGGCCGGCACCACATCGGACTTCAGCGAGTTGCCGACCATCATGGCGCGTTCCGGCCCGTCGCCGTGGCGGGCAAAGAGCCGGCGGTAGGTCTCGTCCGTCTTGTCGCTGACGATCTCGACCGCGTCGAAGAAGGAACCGAGCCCGGATTGGGCAAGCTTGCGCTCCTGGTCGAAGAGATCGCCCTTGGTGATCAAGACGATGCGATAGCGGCCCGCGAGCGCCTCCAGCGTCTCGCTGACATGGGGAAGGGTCTCGACCGGATGGGCGTGCATCTCGCGCCCCATGGCAAGGATGTCGGCGATGATCGTGCCCGGTACCGCGCCCTGCGTCACCTCGATGGCCGTTTCGATCATCGACAGGGTGAACCCCTTGATGCCGAACCCGTAATGCTCGAGGTTCCGTTTCTCGGCCTCGAGAAGGTGGGCGGAGATGTCGGCAATGTCGCTGTGCGGCGCGACGATCTCGGCAAACCGCGCCTCGGTCAGCCGGAAGAAACGCTCATTTTGCCACAGCGTGTCGTCGGCATCGAAGCCGATCGTCGTGAGGTCTTTGCCGGTCATGACCTTTCCCCCTGCGCGAAGCTGCGGCCGTGTTCCTCTAAATCCGGATGCCCGGCATGTCGGGACGGGTGTTGGACGCACTGGTCATACGCCAAAAGTCGCGGTAGGTGTAGAACACCTTCCTCCTCCCGGAGACCCGACTTGGAACTCGTTTTTGCGCTGACGCTGCCATTCTTCGCCGTGGCGGGCCTCGGGCTTGTGGCCGGTCGCGTCAGGATGATCGACGATGCGGGATTGCGCAGTCTGAACATCTTCGTCTTTTATTTCTGTCTGCCCGCGCTTGTCGTCGACACGCTCGGCCGGCAGCCGATCAGCACGCTGCTCGACGTCCATTTCTTCTTCGGCTGGTCGATCGCCACGGTTACGCTCTTCATCCTGACCGCGCTCGCCGGGCAGTGGATCTTCAAGGCGACTCCGGGCGAAATGGGAGTCTTCGGCATGTCAGCGTCCGTCGGAAATGTCGGTTTTCTCGGTCTGCCGCTGCTACTTGCCGCCTTCGGCGACGTTGCCGCCGGCCCGGTGGCGCAGGTGCTCGCCGTCGACCTCATCATCATGACGCCGATGACGCTGGGCGTCCTCGAAGGAGCGACCGGCGGCGGAAACCGCTCGGCCGTTGCCAAGCGTGTCGCTCTCGGCGTCGTCGTGAACCCGTTCATCGTTGCCATCATTCTGGGCCTGACGGTCTCTGCCGTCGGCATGGGGATGCCACAGCCGATCGACCGTTTCGTCAGCTTCCTCGGCGCCGCGGCCGGACCGACGGCGCTCTTCGCTCTCGGCGTTTCCCTGTCGGGGCGCCGCGTGGAGGGCGATCGCTCGGCGATCCTCTTCATGACCGTCGCCAAGCTCATCGTCATGCCGCTCATGGTCTACGGCGGCCTTACCCTGATGGGCGTGCCCGACCCGACGCGGGCCATCGGCGTCGTCATCGCCTCCCTGCCGATCGCGGGAAATCTCTTCGTCCTCGCTCACACTTACAAGAGCGCCCCGCGCCGCGCCTCGACGGCGATCCTCCTGTCGACACTCTTCGCCGTCGTCACCGTGGCGATTGCCGTCACCTGGGCGGACGCGCGGATCTGACGTGGCACATCCGGGATCAGAGGTCGGAACCGACCGCCTTCAGCGTCTCGCGGGCGATGATGAGCCGCTGGATCTCGCTCGTTCCCTCGTAGATCGTCGTGATCCGCGCATCGCGGGCATGGCGTTCCAGCGGATAGTCGCGGATGTAGCCCGCCCCACCGTGCAGCTGCAGTGCGGTGTAGGTCGCGCGCTGGGCCGCCTCCGAGGCATAAAGCTTGGCCATCGAGGCGGCTTTGGCGAAGGGTGCGCCCTGGTCCTTTAGCCAAGCGGCCTGAAGGATCAGGAGGCGCGCCGCCTCCAGTTCGGTCTCCCGGTCGGCGATCATCCATTGCACGCCCTGCATGTCGGCGATCCGGTGGCCGAACTGCTCGCGCTCCAGCACATAGGCCTTCGCCGCCTCCATCGCCGCCCGTGCGATGCCGAGCGCCAGCGAGGCAACGCCGATGCGGCCACCGGCAAGCTCGCCGACGGCGATGCGGAAGCCGTCGTTGAGCGTGCCCATGAGCGCAGAGGCCGGAATACGGCAGTTCTCGAACAGCACCTCGTTGGTCGCCGAGCCGGTCTGGCCCATCTTCTTCTCGCGCTTGCCGATGGTCATGCCCGGCGTGCCTGCTTCGACGAGGAAGCAGGAAATGCCCTTGCCTTTCTTCGCCTCCGGGTCGGTGACTGCCCAGACAACGAAGACGCCGGCGTATTCGGCCGAGGAAATGTAGAGCTTGGTGCCGTTCAGCACCCACTCGTTACCATCCATGATGGCCCGCGTTTTCATCGATGAGGGATCGGAGCCGGCGCCCGCCTCCGTCAGGCAGAAGCCGCCCGCCGGATAGGTCCCGTCGCACAGCTTTGGCAGATAGGCCGCCTTCTGCTCCTCAGAGCCGACCGCCTGGATCACTTCGCCGACCATGTTGGTGACCGAGAGCGTGACGCCGGTGGAGGCACACGCCCGGCCGGTTTCCTCGATGGCAAGCGCGAAGGCGATGGTGCCGGCCTCCGTGCCGCCGTGATCGGCCGCGACGTTGAGGCCCATGAAGCCGTTTTCGGCAAGCAGCTTGAGATTGTCGAGGAACGCCTCGCGCCCGCCGCCCTCGTCGAGCGTCTCGGCGTTGGGCGCGAGCCGGTCGCGCCCGAGCCGCCGTGCGGTGTCGCGGATCAACAGATGTTCTTCGCTGAGTGCCAGATCCATTGGGAGTCCTCTCCTGTGATATCTCCGGCCGGGCGTCATTGTTGTGCTCTTCGCCGATCGCGCGATCAGAAAAGGCTGCCCTGGTCCGGCTTGTCGTCCGTGGTCCTCGTCGTCGGCTTCTTTACCTGCCGCTTCGGCTTCGCCGGGCCGCCGGCGCTTTCCGTCGCCATCGCGGCGACGCGGCCGTCGGCGAACTCGATCTCCAGCGCTGCGCCGCGCGCGACCTCCGCGGCAAGCCGCACCGGCCCGCCCTCGGCGTCGCGCACCAGGGCAAACCCGCGCGCGAGAACATTTTTGTAGGACAGCGTCTCAAGGAGTTTGGCGAGGCTCGCATAGCGTTGGCGGGCGCGGTCGACGGCGACGATGAAGCCGCGGTCGAGTCCGCGCCGGGCGGTTGCCAGCCGGTCGCGGGCGCGGGCCGCGCGATGTTCGATGACGCGCGGCGACAGCCGTCCCGACAGCCGCGCGAGCCGCGTGGCATGCGCCTGCGTGTTAGCGCCCAGAGCGCGCGATAGCCGGCCCGCCGCCGCATCGAAGCGCTGGCGCGGGATGGCGATGACGTCCTCGGCACGCGGCAGCGCGCGGGAAAGGGCGTGCAGGTCGCGCCGGCGCGTCTCCACGAGCCGCACCATGGCGCCGGCGTGGCGGCGCGACAGGTCGTCCATCGTCGCCATCAGTTCGGAGCGGACAGGCACCGCCATTTCCGCCGCGCCCGTCGGCGTCGGCGCGCGCAGGTCGGCGGCGTGGTCGATCAGCGTCCAGTCGGTCTCGTGTCCGACCGCGGAAATCAGGGGGATGTCGGAGGCCGCCGCCGCCCGGACCACGTCTTCGTCGTTGAAGCCCCAAAGGTCCTCAAGGCTGCCGCCGCCGCGCGCGACGATGAGCGTGTCGGGACGCGGGATCGGGCCGTCGGCGGCAAGCGCGTTGAAGCCCCGGATCGCGGCCGCGACTTCCGCCCCGCTCGTCTCGCCCTGCACCCGCACAGGCCAAACCAGAACATGGACCGGGAACCGGTCGGTGACACGGTGGAGGATGTCGCGGATGACCGCGCCCGTTGGCGAAGTGACGACGCCGAGAACACGCGGCAGATAGGGCAGGGGCCGTTTTCGCGCGGCATCGAAAAGTCCCTCGGCGGCGAGTTTCTTGCGCCGTTCTTCAAGGAGCGCCATCAGGGCGCCGACGCCGGCCGGTTCCAAATGCTCGATGACGATTTGGTACTTCGATGAGCCGGGATAGGTGGTGATGCGCCCGGTGGCGATCACCTCCATGCCTTCTTCCGGTTTGAAGGCGAGCTTGGCGAAGCTGCCGCGCCAGACAACCGCTTCGAGCCGCGCCTTTTCGTCCTTCAGCGCGAAATAGGCGTGGCCGGAGGAATGCCGCCCGCGATAGCCCGATACTTCGCCGCGCACGCGCACATAGCCGAATGCGTCCTCCACCGTCCTTTTGACGGCGAAGGAGACCTCCGACACGGTATACTCGGCGACATTGGCAACAGAATCGGGCACGTTTTGATCTCCTCGTCCTGATACTAGGAGGCATGACGCCCAAATCGAGGTCAAGCCGGCCCGCACGAGGCCTTTCCCGTGTCACGCGTTCCCGTGTCGCGCGGCCAGACCACCATTGCAAGGCAAGGGACGATACCATGCCCCGCTACGCGTTTCGTATCCAGCGCCTCTACCTGCGCGTTCCCCTGATCGAGAGGTCGACGATCGAACTGGACAAGGGCCAGACGAACTACCTCATCAATGTCATGCGCATGAGCGAGGGCGGCGAACTCCTTTTGTTCAACGGCCGCGACGGGGAGTGGCTCGGTCGAATAGAGGAGGCGAGTCGGAAACATTGCGTCGTGACCCTCGTTGAGCAAACGCGCCCGCAGACCCCGCATCCCGATCTCCACTATCTCTTCGCGCCGCTGAAGCATGCCCGGCTCGACTACATGGTCCAGAAAGCGGTGGAAATGGGTGCCGGATCGCTCCGCCCGATCATGACCCAGCACACCCAGGTCAACCGCGTGAACGTGGAACGCATGCAGTCCAACGTCATTGAAGCGGCGGAACAGTGCGGCATTCTCGCCGTGCCCGAGGTGCGCGAGCCGGCGCAGCTCGCCGACCTTGTCGAGACCTGGAGTGGCCGGGAGGGCAGGCGCCGCATTCTCTTTTGCGATGAGGGTACGGAAGAGGAAAACCCGATCCCTATTCTCGCCGGCCTGCCGCGCGACGAACCGCTCGCCGTGCTGATCGGCCCGGAAGGCGGGTTTTCCAAGGACGAGCGTCTCGTCCTCAGGGCGCAGACCTTCGTGACCGCGATCCCTCTCGGCCCGCGTATTCTGAGAGCCGACACGGCTGCCGTCGCCGCACTTGCCCTCGTTCAGGCCGCCCTCGGCGACTGGTAGGGGACGGGATAGGGATCTCCGGCAAGAAGATGAGACAAAAAAGACCGCCGGGGGCGTGGGACGTTCCCCGGCGGTCAAATGACGGTCAAGGCTGCGAGACCGTCAAGGCAAGAGACAAAGTGGCGGTGAGTGATGTGGTCGTGCGTGACACAGGCCCGGAGCATGCGCGTCGAGGTCACCCAGATGTGCCCTGGATCCGCGTTTGTGCTCCGGATCCGCGTTCGTTAGCCGCGGCGACGGCCTTTGGCGGAGAGACGCTCCGCCCGGCGGCGCTCGTCCGCCCGGTTGCTCAGTATCTCGCCGGGGCTTTGGAGCGCCGGTCCGTAATATGCGGCATTGAGATCCTGCCGATCGATGCCGATATCCGCTAGTTCGCGGTTCGAGAACGTGTAGAGGTAGCGCAGCTCGCGCCGCCGATACCAGTTCAAGACGAACTGTCGCGAGGTGCCGAACACCGTATCGGCGAGAAGCACCGTTGCCTGAAGAAACCGACGGCCGGGCGAAAGCGGCCGCGCACCGCACTGTGTATCCTGACATCCGATAGTCATCTCATGCCCTCCTTCGAGCGACGGGAAACCCGTTTCCCGCCTGTCGCCATGCGGGAGTGATTACGGCCACGCCACTGGTCTGAACACCCGATTCCTGTGCCTGGTGGTTCCGTTCGGGGACCAGGCCGTGCATCGGAGACGCGGCTCCATTGCCGCCTCGTTGAGGTGAACTATGTCGAACGCGGATTGATAAATCCAACGAATGTTTCTAATGTCGTCGATGAGATTTTCTCATTATTCGTTCTGGAGGGGCCGTCATGACAAACCTCGACATCGACCAACTGGCAAGCTTCGTTGCCATTGCCGAGACCGGCTCGTTCACCCACGCCGCGGAGCGAGTCCATCGCACGCAATCGGCGGTGAGCCTGCAGATGAAGCGGTTGGAGGAGACGGTAGGCGCGGCGCTTTTTGCCCGTGAAGGGCGTCAGTCGCGCCTCACCGACGACGGTCATCGCCTCCTCGACTTCGCGCGCCGCATGCTCGCGCTCAATGCCGAAACCGTGGCTGCCTTTACCGGCGACGATGCGCCGACGTGCGTTACGATCGGCATTCCGGACGACTACGCCACCAGGCTCCTGCCGCGCATCCTCGCCCGCTTCGATCGCTCGCATCCGAACCTGGAGATCTGCGTGTCATGCGCGTCCAGCAGCGAAGTCGCCGCGAAGGTTCGCGCCGGCGATGTCGACCTCGGCATCGTGACCCACGGCGACGCCGTGGAAGCCTTCGGCGCGGCGGCGCGAATCATTCGCCGCGAGCAGCTGTTCTGGGTCGGTTCCCCCGAACACACCGTCTACCTGCGCGATCCGGTGCCGCTCGCCGTCGGGCCGGGCGACTGTTCCTGGCGCTCGGCCGCAGTCGATGCGATGGCCGGATGCGGCCGAAACGTCAGGATCGCGTATGTGAGCGGCAGTGCGGCGGCGACAAGCGGTGCCGTTGTCGCCGGTCTCGCGATCGGCGTTCTGCCTGAAAGTGCTTTGAATTCCGATCTTCGTGTGCTTGGATCGCGCGAGGGAATGCCGCCGCTTCCGACAAGCGACATTGCCCTTATTCGTGGGCACACCGCCCGAGAATCGATCCATGACGCGCTCGCAGAACACATCATCGGGTCGCTGGACAATCTGACGGTCGCAATCCCGGCCTGAAGACGGTTCGGCGACGAAGTGAAGCGCCGTATGGTTGCGGTAAATCAAGGTGTTCGTGCGCCAATCGACGAACTATGGACGGGAAGAAAAGTGAGGAGGGCCGATCATGGCGATTAAGGATATTGTGGTCGTTCTTGACCTGAAGAACGTGGGCCCCGCTGCCAAGACCGCAGTGGAAGTGGCGCGCACCACGGGTGCGCATCTCACCGGTCTGGCGCCGATGGTCGAGCCTGTCGTTCCGGGATATGTGACCGCTCCGATTCCGGGCGATTATCTCGAAGCGTCGATCCGCCAGTCGCGCGAGCACGCCGAGACTGCCGCCAAGCAGTTCGAAGAGGCGTTGCGCGCCGGTGGCGTCAATGGCGACAGTGCCATCGTGACGGTCGGCGACGGTGCCTGGGGCGGTATGCTCGCCCGCACACGCCTGTCCGATCTGGTCATAATCGGCCAGGAGGATCCCGATCATCCGCAGCCGTTGCGCGAGGCAATGATCGAGGCGGCGCTGTTCGATTCCGGTGTCCCGCTCCTCCTGGTGCCCTATGTCGCCAAGCCGGTCTTCGCCGACCGCAAGGTGATGGTCGCCTGGGACGGGTCGCGCACCGCAAGCCGCGCCGTTCATGCCGCACTGCCGATGATGGAGAAGGCCAAGTCCGTCACCATCGTGATCGTCGATAACGGCAGCGATTTCGATGGCGAGCCCGGTGCTGATATCGCGCTCTATCTCGCCCGTCACGGCCTGACCGTATCGATCGAACAGATCCCCGCGCCCGCTACCGGCGTCGGCGATGCGCTTTTGAACTTCGTTGCCGACAACGCCATCGACGTCGTCGTCATGGGTGGCTACGGCCACAGCCGCATGCGCGAGTTCATTCTCGGCGGGGCGACACGCACCGTGCTGCATTCGATGACCGTTCCGGTGCTGATGGCGCACTGAGGCGCTGTGCTTGCCGGCACACCCGGGCCGGTATGATGGCGCTTCAGCTTAGGGCGCGGGCGAGCCATCTGCCGATTGCGGGAAAAAAGGTCGTCAAACCGTTTGACCGCGTTTCGATCGGACGACAAAACAGAAGGGGTCGGCATTTGCCGGCCCCTTTCCTTTTTCTCTCCGGCAGGTGATCATGCACGTTCTGGTGATCGAGAACTTCCCCAACACCACGCTCGGGATCGTCGGCGATGCGCTCGACGAGGCGGGGGCAACCCTCGACGTCAGACGCGTCCATGAGGATCCGGCAACGGTTCCGAGCGCCGCGGACGGGTATGATGCGATCGTCATCCTGGGAGGCGCGCAGGATGCCCTCGACGATGAAAACCACCCGGAACTGCCGGCGATCGTTCGCCTCATCCGCGCCTTCGGCGAGGCGGACAAGCCGGTTCTGGGCATCTGCCTCGGCTCCCAGCTCATTGCCCGCGCCTACGGAGCCGAAAGCGTGCTCGGCCGGCCGATCGAGTTTGGGTGGCAGACCGTTCGCCCGACCGCCGCCGGATACGCCGATCCGGTGGTCGCCCCGCTCGGCGAGGGCGCGCCGGTCTTCCACTGGCACTACGATACCTTTTCGATTCCATCGGGCGCGGTCCATCTCGCTGCGAGCGAGATGACCCCACACCAGGCTTTCCGCATCGGCCGGGCGACCTACGCCATCCAGTTTCACTTCGAGGCGAGCCGCGCGCTCGTTGCCACCTGGTGCGACGTCTTCCGCGATCACATCGCCGACCACACGCCCGACTGGCCGGAACGGGTTGAGAAGGAAAGCGCCACCCATGGCGTCATCGCCGATGCGGTCGGTCTCGCAATCGCCCGCGCCTGGGTCGGGCTGATTCACTAGCGCGGGCACGCCCGCAGAATCCGTTTCGAAACGGAAATCGCCGCCGGGGCATGAACCCTGGCGGCGACGACGTGCTGTTCTGGGGCGGACGCTGCTTGCGACGGGTCAGACAGCCTTGATGTCGGCAAGGAAGTCCCTCACCTGCATGCTCAGGATCGACGACTGGTCGGCGAGGTGGTTCGACGCTTTGGAAACGCCCTCGGCCGCCGCTTTCGTCTCTTCCGTCGCATGCGTCACCTCGCCGATCGTGTCGCTGACCGAACGGGTCATCGATGACGTCTCATCGACATTACGGGCGATTTGCGAGGTCGCCTTGCCCTGTTCCTCGACGGCGCCGGAGATCGCCTCTGTCGAATGGCTCATGCCGCTGATCGAGGTCGCGATGTGACGTATGGCGGTGACGGCCTCCTGCGTTGCATTCTGAATGTCGTTGATCTGATCGGTGATGTCCTCGGTCGCACGGCCGGTCTGTGTGGCGAGCGATTTTACCTCCGCGGCCACGACCGCGAAGCCCTTGCCGGCTTCACCGGCGCGTGCCGCCTCGATGGTGGCGTTGAGCGCCAGGAGGTTGGTCTGTTCCGCGATCCCCTGAATAAGCGTGACCACCTCGCCGATCCGCTCCGCCGAGGCGGCAAGTCCGGAGATGGTTTCGTTGGTACGCTCCACGTCTGCGGCCACGGACTTCGCTTCGGCGTTTGAATTGGAGACCTGCGTGCTGATCCGCTGGATAGCGCTCGACAGCTCTTCCGTCGCTCCAGCCACCGTCGCCACGCTCGCCGATGCCTGATTGGCAGCACCGGAGACCTGATGGGCACGCTCGTCGGTGCGATCCGCCGTTTCGATCATCGAGACGGAGAACCGCTGTACATCGCCCGTTGCCGCGTTGACCGCCTCGATGATGTCGGAGACGCCAGCCTCGAAGGTTGACATCAGCGCTTCCATTTTGCGCCGTCGCTCCTCCTTTGCGGCCTGTTCGGCGCGTTGTTCGCTGTCGAGTTGCTCCGAGCGCGCCATGGATTCGCGGAAGACCTCGATCGAGCCGGCCATCTCGCCGATCTCGTCGTTGCGTTTTACCAGCGCCGCCATGTTGACGGAGAGGTCGCCTTGCGAAAGCTGCAACATGGAGTTGCTGATCCGGCCGAGTGGCCGCGAAAGCCAGCGCCGCATCGATACGGTCATCACGCCGACCGCGGCGAGGAGGACGAGGAGAGTCACGCCGATGAGGAAGGCCCGGCTGGACGTCTGGCTATCCGAAAGCGCCGTCTGGCTGGTGGCGATCATCGCCCTGAGCGTGGCCGAATCCTTTTCCACGCGGGCACGTTCGGCTGCTGTCTTGGCCTTGAGGCGCTCCGCGTCCTGACGCTGTGCAGCATCCAGCGCCGCCGCCTTCTTGGAGGCCTCTTCCTGAACCGCGAGGAGGGCCTTGCGCGATACGGCGACCTCCAGAACGCCGCGCGGCAGGTCGTTCTCACCGTGGCAGCCCTGGCATTCAACGTCGTTCTTGAGCACGTGATAGGAGTAGATGACCGGCACGGAGCCGTCTTCACCCTCGATATCGGCGTTGAGGGTGGTTTCCTTGTCGGGGGCGGCGACGGCGGACTTGAGGGCCTCGGCACGGGCGCCTTCGATCCTTGCTGCCTTCTCAACGCTATGCGGCTCGAAGACCTGGTCGCCGAGGAAGGCATTGATCGCCTCGATGGTGGCATTGTCCTTCAGCGCCTCCACGCCGTTCGGTCGCCACAGGCGGATGGCTGCAATCCGCGGATTTTCCACCAGCACGTCGATGAGGTCGGTGACTTCCGACGCTTCGCCGCTCAGCATGGAAGACTTGATCAGCGTGACGATGCTTGCCGAGATGCCAGTCCGTTCGCCATGCAGGAAGCTGCTTTCCTTCTCGATCAGGGTGTTGGAGCGAAGGACCTCGGCCTGGTGCCGGGCCTCCATCGCCTCGCTCTCGAGCGACAGCGCGCGGGAAATCGAGTCCTGGGTTGCCCGGTCACGATCGTTCAGCGCCTTTTCCATCGATCCGACGAGCCGTCCCGATTCGCCCATGATCGAATTGATTGCACTGTTCCCAATGAGAAAGCTGGCTGTCGAAACAACCACCAGCAACGCAACAACACCAAGAATGATGCGTGCGCTCAATGACTTGAACATTGCCACCCTACCTTTTTTGCTCTGTCGACCGCCTAATCTTAAGGCAAGGTGGTTAAAACTCTTATATTAACAACGCGTTCCGGCGGGCGAGTTGGGACCTTCAACCGGAGTGTATGATACCAAAGGTTGTGCTGAGGAAATTTTTCCCTCTCCTGCTGAGTTTATTTGCAAAAAAAGGAATATCTTCTACGGGAGGCGAAAAAATCCCGGTCTTTACCGCTTCAAGGCCCGTTTGCCGCCACGCAGGGCCATCGGATCGTGCCGCAGCGGGGGCGATATGTCGCATCCATTTATCGGACAATCTGCTTGTAGGCCGATCCGCCGCGGCGTCACTCCACGATGATGATGTGTAGGGCGCGCGGTCCGTGTGCGCCGAGCAGGATCTTCTGTTCGATGTCGCCGGACCGCGACGGGCCCGTCACCATGTTGACCGTGCGCGGCATTACGCCCTTGCCGTTAAGCGCGCGGACCCGCTCCCACACCGCCTCCATGTCGCCGGCGATGTCGTCGGCCGTGACCACCACGACATGGGTCTCCGGTAGGAAATTGAGGGTGGTGGGGTTGTCGTCGCCCGATTGCAGGACGAGCGTTCCAGTCTCCGCGATGCCGGCAAGCGCGTGTGAAAGCCCGACCGCATCGGATCCGTCCGACGGGCCGATGGTGACGTCGAGTGTCGGCACCCTGTCCCATGGCACGCCCGAAAGGCGCGGATCAGCCCCGCGCCGCAGCTTGGAGGGCAGGTTGTGGGCACGCAGATAGGTCTGGAGGGCCGCCGGCAGGTCGTCATATGAGGCGATCCTTTCCACGCTTGCCGAAACCTTCTCGGCCTGGGCGATGAAGAGGGCCGTCTTTTCCTCGCGTGGCAATTGTCCCCGCTTCGGGATGATGCCCTTGGGCGAATGGTCGAGCCGTTCGGAGACGATGCCCTGGCGTTCCGTTTCGTCGCCGGAGACGGCGAGCGACCGCCGCAGTCGTGAGAGGATTGCGTCCCGACCGCTCATTTGACCGCTCCCTTGCCTGCTTTCGCGTCGGCCTTCTCGCGCTCTGCCCATTGCGCCAGGAAGGTCTTGCCTTCCGGCGCCGGAAGATCGCGATAGCGCGTCCAGCCGCCGGCGAAAGGCAGTCGCGAGAACCGACCTTTCGCCCGTCCGAGCATGGACAGGATGCGGGCCTGCAGGTTGACGGCTATCCGATAGAGCGTCGGGCGCTTGGCGAAAGCGGCCCACAGCTTCAGCCCGAAGCGTTGCGTGGAGGGCTGGAGGTTGCGCTCGAACTCCTTTTCGCGCCAGTGACGCATCATCTTCGGCAGCGGGATGCGCATCGGACAGACGCTTTCGCACCGTCCGCAGAAGGTCGAGGCGTTCGGCAGATGCCCGGCCTGGTCAACGCCCCAAAGAGTCGGTGTCAGCACCGCGCCCATCGGGCCGGGATAGACCGAGCCGTACGCATGGCCGCCGACCGCGTGATAGACCGGGCAATGGTTCATGCAGGCGCCGCAGCGGATGCAGCGCAGCATGTCCTGGAACTCGGTCCCGAGCATCGACGAGCGGCCGTTGTCCAGGAGGACGACGTGATAGGCGTCCGGTCCATCCGGATCGCCGTCGCGCCGCGGGCCGGTGGAAAAGGTCGTGTAGACCGACATGTCCTGTCCGGTTGCCGAGCGCGCCAGAACCCGGAGAATCGTCGCGACGTCGTCGAGCGTCGGCGTGACCTTCTCGATCGAGGCGACGACGATATGAGTACGCGGCAGGATTTGCGTCAGGTCGCCGTTGCCCTCGTTGGTGACGATGACTGACGTCCCGGTCTCGGCGACGAGGAAGTTCGCGCCGGTGATGCCGACGTCGGCGGCAAGAAAGGTATCGCGCAGCACCGTCCGCGCCTCGCCGAGAAGGGAGGTAGCCTCATCAAGGTTGCGCTCGGCCGCCAGATGGGTGTGCACCCGCCGGAAATCGGCCTCGACCTCATCCTTGTTGACATGCACGGCCGGCGCGATGATGTGGCTCGGCGGCTCGTGGCGAAGCTGGATGATATATTCGCCAAGATCGGTTTCGACCGGCGTGATGCCGTTCGCTTCCAGATGATCGTTGAGGCCGATTTCCTCGGTGATCATCGACTTGCCCTTGGTGACGGTGCGCGCGCGCGCCTTCTGGCAGATGTCGAGGATGATCGCGCGGGCGTCCTCGGCCGATTCCGCCCAGTGCACCGTGCCGCCGCTTTCGGTGACCGCCTTCTCGTAGGCCTCGAGATAGAGGTCGAGGTGGGCGAGCGTATGGTTCTTGATGTCGCGCGCGTTGTCCCTGAGCGCGTCGAACTCCGGCAGCGCATCGGCTGCCTTCTGCCGCTTGTCGATGAAGCCGCGCTGGACGTTGCCGAGCGCTCGCTGCAGCGTCGCGTTCTCCAGCGCCGCACTGGCCTTTTGCTTGAAGGCCGGAGCCGTGATCTGCATGTCGCGCTCCTATTTCTTCGCTTCGCCGATGGCCGGCGTGTCGGTCATGCCGGCCAGCACTTCGGCCACGTGCCGGGCGCGGACCGGCTTTCCCTCGCGTTGCATCTTCCCCGCCATGTTCATCAGACAGCCGAGGTCGCCGGCAAGCAATACCGGTGCGCCGCTCTCCTCGATCGTGCGCGCCTTCTTGGTCACAATGGCGTTGGAAATCTCCGGGTATTTGACGCAGAAGGTGCCGCCGAAGCCGCAACAGACGTCCGGATCCTTCATCTCGGTGATGGTGAGGCCGTCGAGCGAGGACAGGAGCGTGCGCGGCTGCGCCTGAATGCCGAGTTCGCGGAGGCCGGAACAGGAATCGTGATAGGTAACGGCGCCCTCGAAGCGGCCCGGCAGGCTATCGATCCCGAGCACGTCGACGAGGAAGCTCGTCAGCTCGAAGACCTTTTCGGAAAAGCGCTCGGCGCGAATGGCCCAGGATGCATCGCCGGCGAAAAGCGGCGGATAGTGCTTCCTCATCATCGCCGCACAGGAGCCTGACGGCACGACGATATAGTCGAAACCCTCGAAGGTCGCGATCACCGTTTCCGCGATGGCGCGCGCATCGGCATGGTCGCCGGCGTTGTAGGCCGGCTGCCCGCAGCACGTCTGCGATGGTGGTACGGAAAGGCGACAGCCGGCATCCTCGATCAGCTTCACCGCGGCAAAGCCGACCGACGGGCGGAACATGTCGACGAGACAGGTGGCAAAGAGGCCGACGCTCGGCCGTTTTTCCCCAGCTTGCGGCGCACCGTTGGCCGGGGTCGAGGAGGGCGTCGCCGCCGGCGGGTGTCCTGTGGTGTCGTTCAAGCGGATGTCTCCTTTGCCGAGGACGCATCGCGCGGCCGGCGCGTCTGGCGGGATGAGGTTTCGGGCGCGCGGTCCGCCATCTGCTGCAACCTCAGCGCGGCGACCTCCTGCCACAGATCGGCGCGACGGACCTCGCGCATGGTGTGTTCGACGTAGTCAATATGGGCTTGCGCCACCGTCCGCGCCGTGTCGGCATCGGCGGCCAATATGGCTTCGTAGATAGCGCGATGCTGGGCGAGAAGTCGATCCCGCGCGCCGGGAAAGCCGTAGAGCGTCGCGCGGTTATAAAAGACCCCGTCCGACAGGAGCCGGTAGCAGGCCCGGAGCGTGTGGAGAAGGATGAGATTGTGCGCGCTCTCGCCGACGGCGTTGTGGAACTCCACATCAATCGCAGCCTCCTCGCGGAAGTCGTCGTCGCCGTGTGCCCGTTCCATCGCGGCGAAGAGGCGGGTGAGGATTTCCCGGTCGGCGTCGTTCGCCCGCCGCGCCGCCAGCGCCGCCGCCGTTCCCTCGATCTCGCGGCGGAATTCCAGGTAGTCGGCGACGCCGCGCGGGTTGCGGCGGATGAGATCGATGATCGGTTCGGAGAACACCGTGCCGATGACGTCGGTGACGAAGGTTCCCTCGCCATGCCGAGTGGTGACGAGGCTGCGGTCTTCCAGCACCTTCAGCGCGTCGCGCAAGATCGGTCGCGAGACATCAATTTTCTTTGCCAGTTCGCGTTCGCTTGGCAGCCGTTCCCCCGATCGCAGGAGCCCCTGGAGGATAAGTGTCTCCATCTGCTCGACGACCGCGTCTGCCGTGCGGTTCTGGCTAATCGGCTGGAAAACCATGAAAAACCTTCGATCTCTTCTTTTTCTTGCGGATGATTATAGGCCTCTTGCGGTCGTTCGCATCCGGGAATTCACGATGAAATTCGATACCGACCTTTGTCCAAGACTATTCCGCATTGCTTTCAGTGGTCAATATTGTTACCCAATATTTGGTCATGTTTGGGAAACTTGTGGACATGATCAGAGAGAAAGAAGGCTGGCCAGACACATAAGGATCGGTCTAGATTTCGCACGGGAACAAAAAAGATCGATTGGTCAATGAACCTTCGACACCCAAGGGAGGAAAATAGGGATGAAGAAGTTTCTCGTGGCGGGCGCCGTCACCACGTCGCTGCTGTTTGCCGGTGCGCCGGCGTGGGCGTTCGACAAGCTCAACTGGGACATGCAGTCCACCTACGCCAGCTCGCTGACTCAGCTCGGCACGCTCGGCAAGGTTATCTCCGAACGTCTTGACAAGATATCTGACGGCCAGGTCAAGGTGACCTTCCAGGAGCCCGGCGCCATCGTGCCGGCCCTTGAGGCCTTTGACGCGGTCTCCTCCGGTGCCATCCAGGCGGCCTGGTCGACGCCCGGCTACTGGACCGGCAAGGACACCGCCTTCGCGCTCTTCGCCGCCGTACCCTTCGGGCCGAGCGCCGGCGAATACTATGCCTGGATCAAGTATGGCGGCGGCAAGGAGCTCTACGATGCGCTCTACGAGCCGTATAACATCAAGCCGCTTGTCTGCGCCGTCATCGCGCCGGAAGCCTCCGGCTGGTTCAAGAAGGAAATCAAATCGGTCGACGACCTCAAGGGCCTGAAGATGCGTTTCTTCGGCCTTGGCGCCAAGGTCATGGAGAAGATGGGCGTCTCGACCCAGCTCCTGGCCGGCGGTGACATCTTCCCCGCTCTGGAACTCGGCACCATCGATGCCACCGAGTTCTCCATGCCGGCGATCGACCAGAAGCTCGGTTTCTACCAGGTCGCCAAGCATTACTACTTCCCCGGCTGGCATCAGCAGTCGACCTTCTTCGAGCTGATCATTAACAAGGACGAGTGGGACGCTCTCGGCGACGACACGAAGGCACTCTTTGAGACCGTCTGCGAGGCGAATGTCGCCTATGGCCTGGCCGAGGGTGAGGCGATCCAGTTCAAGGCGCTTGCCGACCTGAAGAAGGAAGGCGTCACCATCCACAAGTGGGATCCGGAAATCCTCGACGCTCTGAACGCCGCCTGGCTGGAAGTGGCCGCCGAGGAAACGGCCAAGAACGAGAACTTCGCCAAGGTCTGGGATTCCCTGTCCACATTCCGCAAGAACTACAAGACCTGGAAGGACATCGGCTACCTGGAATAGGCGGCCGAGCCTGAACTGACCGAAGTCCGCCCGCCGCGCGCGCCCATCGCGCGCGGCGAAGCGCGGCACCACGGGGCTCCCGGCCCGATCCGGGACGCGAGCGCCCGTCCGCGCCGGTGACATTCACGGACAAGAAACACTGCGGAAGAGGGCGGGGACGGGGTGTCCGCGTCCGGGGGAGACATTTCCATGGGTTCCGTTCTGGCCGTTCTCGGTCTGGTATTGGTATGCGGGTCGATCATCCCGGTCGACGTGATAACGGGCGGAGCCGCGATTTCCGCCGCCTGGGTGCTCGGCGCCGGTATCCTTTTCATCGTCCTGGGCGCGTTCCTGGGCGCCCGCCCGGTCTTCGTGCTCCTCGGCATTCTTCTGGCCGTGCCGCTCTTCGTGGTGCTGCCGGATGGCCTGCCGGCGATTCTCGACGCCAACGGTCTGCGCTCGCGGGCGTTTTTCCGCAGCTATGAAAACCACGTTGTTCTCGCCGGCCTCGTTGTCATGATCGCGGTCTACCTCCTGTCGCTTGTCCGCCATCCCCAAGGCGTCTTCGTCGGCATGGCCGATACCGCCGATGACGTCGACGACCTGGTGATCGCGGTTGGAAAGATCGCCGCCTGGCTGTTCGTCCCGATGATGATCGTGATCTCCTACGACGTCACTCAGAGGAAGATCCTGGAATTCAACCCCGACTTCCTCGACACCGTCTTTGCCTTCTCTTCCACCAAGCTGCAGGAACTGGAATGGCACCTCCACGCGGTGCTGTTCCTCATGTGTCTCGGCTTCGGATACGCCCGCGACGCGCACGTTCGCATCGAACTGGTGCGGGATCACCTGAAACCGAAGGCGCGCGTCTGGCTGGAGGTCTTCGGTGCGCTCTTCTTCCTCCTGCCGTACTGCTATCTGGTGGTGAAGTTCGGCTATACCTTCGCCGACCGCGCCTGGTCGACCAATGAGGTTTCCGCCGCCCAGACCGGTCTCAGCCATCGCTGGATCATCAAGGCGTTCCTGCCGGTCGGCTTCGCCTTCCTGGCCCTTGCCGGGATCGCCGGCCTGTTGAAGAACATCGCGTATCTGTTCGGGCCCGACAGCCTCAAACCCCGTGTCGCCGAATACGCCGGCACCCATCACGCAGACCTGCCCGACGATGTCGTCGAGCACGGTCCGATCACGGATTGAGCCGGGGCCGCACCATGGAAACCTTCATCGAATACCTGCCACTCTACATGTTCGCGGCCCTCGGGCTGCTGCTGTTCACCGGCTTTCCCGTCGCCTTCATTCTCGGCGGCGTCGGCCTCGGCTTCGCCTTCCTCGCCGACATGCTCGGCGCCTTCAACGTCTCCCGCCTCGTCATCGTGCCGAACCGCATTTTCGGTGGCTCGATGGAAAACCCGGTCCTCGTCGCCATCCCCATGTTCATCTTCATGGGAACGATGCTGGAGAAATCGGGCGTCGCCAAAGACCTTCTCCATTGCCTCCAGGTGCTGACGCGGCGCGTGCCGGGGGGGCTGGCACTCTCCGTAACCCTGATGGGCACCATCATGGCCGCGACCACCGGTATCATCGGCGCCTCGGTGGTGATGATGACGCTGCTCGCCCTGCCGGTGATGATGGAGCGCAACTACGATATCCCGCTCGCCACCGGCACGATTGCCTCGTCCGGCACCCTGGGCATCCTCATCCCGCCCTCGATCATGCTGGTGATCATGGCCGATCTGATGTCGATTCCGGTTGGTACGGTCTTCGTCGCCGCAATCGTTCCGGGTCTTCTGCTGTCCGCGCTCTACTCGCTCTACATATACGGCCTGTGCCACTGGAAGCCGCATCTCGCCCCGCCGCTCCCCGACAACATTGGGCCGCAGAATCGAAGCGAATTCTGGACGATGATCCTGAAGAGCTTCATTCCGCCGGTGCTGCTCATCGTCCTGGTTCTCGGATCGATTTTTGGCGGCTATGCGACCCCGACCGAGGCAGCCGGTGTCGGCGCGGTCGGCGCCACGCTCCTGGCCATCTACAACCGGGCACTGAGCGGCCATGTCCTCAAGGATGTCTGTCACCGGTCGGCGCTGACCACGGCGATGATCTTCGGCATCTTTGTCGGCGCGACCTGCTTCTCGCTTGTCTTCCGCTGGCTCGGCGGCGATGCCCTGATCGACGAGTTCATCCAGGCCGCCGGCATTGGTTCCTGGGGCGTTCTCCTCGTCATCATGGGGATGATCTTCTTCCTTGGCTTCTTCTTCGACTGGGTGGAGATCACGCTGATCGTGCTGCCGGTCTTCGGGCCAATCGTCGCCGCGCTCGATTTCGGCACCCATATCGGCCAATGGGACGGTGTCGGCGAGGCGGCGCTGATCTGGTTCACGATCCTCGTGGCGGTCAACCTGCAGACATCATTCCTGACGCCGCCCTTTGGCTTCGCGCTCTTCTACATGAAGGGTGTGTCGCCGCCGGAAGTGAAAATCCAGCAGATCTACAAGGGCATTATTCCCTTTGTCCTTCTTCAATTGATCGGCCTTGCCCTCGTCATCGCCTTCCCCGCCATCGCGCTCTGGCTGCCAAGCGTCCTGCTGCGCTGACCGGTTGATAGCCCGCACCCGGACGATGTTCGGGATGATGCCCCGGACGGGGGTATGGAAGATGGCACGGCCCGGCGACGTCATGTCGCCCGGCCGTGCTATGCGCGGAGACGAATAAATCGGCAAGAGACGGCCATCCTCGCCTATACTCGCCCTCACTCTGACAGAGGGAGACACAATGGTGGACCGGCGTCGGACATCGCAGGACCAGCCTTCGTTGGCCGGAGGGGCTCAGGAGACAACGGGAAAAGCCGAACCGGTCACCCTGGGCGTGTTCGAGGAACATCGGCACCGCCAGATGATCCTCGATGAGGTGCATGCCCGTCCCTTTCCGCTTCTTCGCGCGCCGCTGCGCATCATCCATCTCTCATTCCTGCACGGCAATGGCGATCATGCGGCGGCGAATGCGGAGGCGGATCTGGCCGAGGCGTCGGCACTGTTTCGCGCCCATGGCGCCAAGCCGCCGCCGCCCGGTGCCCGGTTCCATCGCAGTCCTATCGACATCGGCACCCTGCGCTGGGAACACCATGCCGAATTCACCACCTATACCTGGGAGGCGCCGCCCGGCGCCAATCCCCTCGACGAGGTCGCGCCGCGCGGGCCGTTCGGCGAAGGGTTCCGCCAGCCCGGGCCGCTTCTGTGCGCGATGCGGCTGATGTTCCTGCCCGATCCGGGAGATGAGGTGCTCGCTGGATGGCTCGGCGGCTTCGAGGAAGCGAGTCTCAGCGTATCGGATGTCGCCTACGGGCGCGGCCTTGTCGCCACCGACCTGAAGGCCGATCCGCAGGGCTATGTGCGCTATCTCGTTGTCGACAAGGGTATGAGCGAGAACCGCGCCGGCTCCATCATTCTGCGACTGCAGGAACTGGAGACCTACCGCACCCTGGCGCTTCTGGGGTTGCCGGAAGCGCAGGCGGTCGCCCCGCATGTGCGCGCCATGGAGGATGAACTCGGCGGCATCACCACCGCGATCCGCGATGCCAGCGATCTCGCCTCCAATCAGCATCTCCTCAGCCGCCTGACGGCGCTTGCCGGCAAGCTGGAAGCCGACGTCGCCCGCATCAGCTACCGCATCAGCGCCACCCGGGCCTATGACGAGATCGTGCAAGCCCGGCTCGAGGCGCTGCATGAGAATGCGCGCCCGGGCTATGGTACGCTCACCCGCTTCCTCGACCGCCGACACCGCCCGGCAATCCGCACCTGCAACTCCGTCCAGCGCCGCCAGGAAGCGCTGGCCGTGAAAATCGCCCGCGCGATCGATCTCCTGCGTGCCCGCGTCGATATCGATCTGCAACAGCAGAATGCGGATCTGCTCGCCTCAATGAACGATCGCGCCCGGCTGCAGCTCAGGCTCCAGCAGACGGTCGAAGGGCTCTCCATCGGCGCCGTAAGCTACTATCTGATCGGCATCGTCGGCTATGCCGCCAAGGGGCTTAAGGAGGCGCATGCCCTGCCGGTCCGCCCCGAGATCGTGACCGGTGTCGCCGTGCCCTTCGTGGTCGCTTTCGTGTGGTGGATGGTCCGCCGGATCCGCAAGCACCACGGTGAGCCGTCGGGCAAGGCCGACTGACGGACTGACCTCGCGAACGATCGGCGCCGCATGATCGATGCCAGCGACAAAAAAAGGCCGGAGATTTCTCCGGCCTTTTCGATGCACGGCGATCCATTGCGCGACAGCATGGCGCTCTCGTCCCGAAAACCTCAAGGTATTTCGGGATGGCGCCCTGTGACGCAGACGCGCGCGGGTTACTTCTTGTTGCCGTCGATGTCGAACTGCGAGAGATAGGCGATCAGATCCGCGGCCTGCTCGTCGGTCAGCTTTTGTTTCGTCATCTTCGAATGGCCGCCGATGAATTTAGACGGATCGTGGGCATACTGGATGATCTCTGAGGGTTCCCAGGTGTCGATATCCTTCGCCTTTGCCTTCAAAAGGTCGGAGTATTTCTTGTCGTAGGATTCCCAGGTAGCCGCCTTGCGGCCGACAATGCCGTTCAGAACCGGACCGACGGCGTTCTTCGCCTTCGGACCGATGCGATGGCAGGCCTTGCACTTGTTGAAGACCTTCTTGCCCTTCTTGGCGTCGCCGCCCGAATAATCCTGCGCGCTGGCCGCGTTTGTCATGCTCGCCACGCCCGCCGCAGTGCCGACAGCCATCATCGCGGCTGTGGCAAGACAGAATGCAACTTTCCTCATGCGGTATACCCTCCGAATTGTGTTTCCAGGTTTACGGTCATCACAGTTGTCATGGTGATTGCAAATTTTCCGTATCGGTCCTGCCCAACAGCACCTGAGCGAGACATTACCATGCAACCGGGGAATGTCAGCCCCACTCGAAACCGCCGGCTGCGATCTCTCACGCGTTCTCCCGCCAGCGGAACCCGAAACAGGAATCGAAATTAGATTGATTCCAATGAGTTCCACGCGCAACCGCCAGTGTGAGAGGTTATGGGCGACAAAATGCTGCACGATCAAGGGTATATGGGTTTCTGCGTAATGTCAGGTCGCTTGAATCGTCAGGCCTCGCTGACGGAGTTTGTACAGGCGTTGCCGTCGATCAGCGCCTCGATGCCGTCGTCCCAGTAAGGCGAGGGCGTGTAAAGGCCCGACAGGTAGTCGATGAAGGCGCGGACCTTGGCGGGAACGAAACGTCGGCTCGGATAGACCGCGTGAACGCCGACGAGCCGGGAGCCGCGGTAGTCAGGAAGCACGATCCGCAATCGGCCGGAGGAGAGTTCCGGCCCGACGTCCCATGTCGAGCGCAGGGCTATTCCGAGTCCGGCGATGACCGCCTCGCGCACCACCTCGCTGGAGTTCGTGCGGATCGGGGCGGCGGCATGGACCAGAACGGGGCCGTCTGGTCCTTCCAGCCGCCAGGGATCCTGATGGGCGGCGGCGAGGCGGTCGTGGTGGTCGAGGTCGGTGATCGTTTCGGGGGTGCCCCGGCGTTCCAGATAGGCGGGAGCCGCACACAGGACGCGATGGACCGGCGCGAGCCGCCGCGCCACGAGACTGGAATCGGCAAGCTCGCCGACGCGGATCGCCAGATCGTAGCCCTCACCGACGATATCGACGAATTCGTCGGTCAGGATGAGATCGATTGTCAGGTCGCGATTGTCGCCGAGGAAGGGGCCGAGATGGGGCGCGATATGCATGCGTCCGAAAGAGGTCGGCGCGGAAACGCGCAGGGTGCCGCGAACGAGCGATGACCTGCGTGACACGAAGGCCTCGGCTTCCTCCATCGCCGCCAGGATCGCCACCGCCCGCTCGTAATATCCCTGGCCGACCTCCGTCAGCGCGATCTGGCGCGTGGTGCGTTGCAGGAGCCGCGTGCCGAGATAGTCTTCGAGCCGCCTCAGGCGCTTGGAGACAACGGCGGGGGAAAACCCGATCTCGCGCCCGGCGGCCGACATGCTGCCGGCCGTGACGACCCGAACGAAGATGTCGAGGTCAGAAAACGACCCCAGCTTGGTTCTTGAGGAAACACTCATTTTAAACCGTAAGGAAATGCAACTTATTTCTTCGGGCACTGTATGCATTATCGCATGGTCTGGCATACTGTGAGCCAACAAAGGGCAAGTGGCAGACGACTTTTCGTCTGAAAATAACCTGAAAAGAAAACGAGCCCGTTGGGAGGAACAATGTCCGGTCTTCGCATGCCGCCGCTGGACGAGCGCGTTCTGGCGCGCCGCGAGGAAATCGTGGCCGCGCTCCAGACGATCGTGCCCGGTGAGGGAGTCATCGCCGACGAAACGGAGATGCGGGTCTACGAATCCGACGGTCTGACCGCCTATCGGCAACCGCCTTTCGTCGTCGTTCTTCCCCAAACCGTCGAAGAGGTTTCCGCCGTCCTGCGCTATTGCCGCGACGTGGGTGTCAAGGTCGTGCCGCGCGGTGCCGGCACCTCGCTCTCCGGCGGCGCCCTGCCGCTCGGCGATGCGGTGCTCCTGTCGATGATGAAATTCAACCGTGTTTTTGAGATCGACTACGACAACCGCATCGCCGTGGTGCAGCCTGGCGTCACCAACCTCGGCATCACCAAGGCGGTCGAAGGCGAGGGGTTCTATTACGCGCCGGATCCGTCCTCGCAGATCGCCTGTTCCATCGGCGGCAATGTGGCGGAGAATTCCGGCGGCGTTCACTGCCTGAAATACGGCCTGACGACCAACAACGTCCTCGGCGTGGAAATGGTTCTGATGTCGGGCGAGGTCATCCGCCTCGGCGGTCGCCACCTCGATGCGGAAGGCTATGACCTTCTCGGTCTCGTGACCGGTTCCGAGGGAATGCTCGGCGTCGTCACTGAGGTAACCGTGCGCATCCTCAGGCGACCGGAGACGGCGCGCGCGCTGCTCGTCGGCTTTCCGGCAAGCGAGCTCGCCGGCTACTGCGTCGCCGACATCATCGCGGAGGGGATCATTCCCGCCGGTATCGAGATGATGGACAAGCCGGCGATCATCGCGGCGGAGGATTTCGTCCACGCCGGCTACCCACTCGACGCCGAGGCGCTGCTGATCATCGAACTGGACGGACCGAAGGCCGAGGTCGATCACCTGCTCGGTCGTGTCGAGGCGATCGCCCGGCGCCATGGCGCCGACCATCTGCGCGTATCGCAGAATGAGGAGGAGCGCCTCGTCTTCTGGGCCGGCCGCAAGGCGGCGTTTCCCGCCGTCGGCCGCATCTCGCCGGACTATTACTGCATGGACGGCACGATCCCGAGGAAAGCGCTGCCGACCGTCCTCGCCCGCATGCGCGAGATGTCGGACCACTATGGCCTCGGCGTCGCCAATGTCTTTCACGCTGGCGACGGAAACCTCCACCCGCTCATTCTCTATGACGCCAACAAGCCGGGGGAACTCGACCGGGCCGAGGCTTTCGGAGCCGACATCCTGAAACTCTGTGTCGAGGTCGGCGGCGTTCTGACCGGTGAACATGGCGTTGGGGTGGAGAAACGCGATCTCATGCCGGCGATGTTCAACGATACCGACATCGCCCACCAGATCCGCGTGAAGTGCGCCTTCGACCCGGGCCAGCTTCTCAATCCGGGCAAGGTCTTTCCCGAGTTGCACCGCTGCGCCGAACTCGGCCGCATGCACATCCACAAGGGCCAGATGCCTTTCCCCGACATTCCCAGGTTCTGATCGAGGTTCTTGCACAAGGACTTGGCACAAGGACTTGGCCCAAGTGCCAGGCCCAAGGCCCAAGTCCAAGGCCCAAGTCCAAGGCCCAAGTCCCAGGCCCAAGTCCCTGGCCGGATTCCAGGTCGGGGATCTGATCCGCGAGATGACGACCGGAGGATCGATGAGCGATAGTTTCAAGCCCCGCGATGAGAAGGATGTTGCTGGCGTCGTCCGCTGGGCGGTGGCGGAGAGGGCCCCGCTCGACATTCGCGGCCACGGGTCGAAAGCTGGGCTAGGCCGGCCGGTGCAGGCCGCCCACACCCTCGATCTTTCCGCCCTTTCCGGCATTCTGTCTTACGAGCCGGAGGAACTTGTTCTGACGGCGAAGGCGGGGACGCCGCTCGCCGACATCATGGCCGCCGTTGAGGCGGAGGAGCAGATGCTCGCCTTCGAACCGATGGACTTCGGCCCGCTTTACGGCAAACCGGCGGGACGGGGCACGCTTGGTGGCACCTATGCCGCCAATGTCTCCGGCCCGCGCCGCATCGAGGCGGGCGCCGCCCGCGACCACGCACTCGGCATAGCCGGTATTTCCGGGCGGGGCGAAGCCTTCAAGTCGGGCGGCCGGGTGATAAAGAACGTCACCGGCTACGACCTGACGAAAGGCCTCGCCGGCTCCTATGGTACGCTGGCGGTGATTACCGAAATCTCCCTCAAGGTGGTGCCGTTGCCCGAAACGGTGGTGACGCTCGTCCTCACCGATCTTGCACCGGAAACGGCGGTAAAGGCGATGGCTGTTGCCATGGGCTCGCCCTGTCAGGTTTCCGCCGCCGCGCATCTGCCGTCCGATCTCGTTGCCGGCTTTGCCGCGCTGGAGGCCGGACGCGCCGCGACGCTCATTCGTCTGGAAGGTTTCGGGCCGTCCGTTGACACACGGGTCGACGAGTTGACGGCGCTTCTGGCGCCATTTGGTGCTTTGACGCGCCGCGACGAAGAGGCAAGCGCGGAGACATGGGCGGCGATCCGTGACGTGGCGCCGTTCTGCGGCTCGACGGATAAGCCCCTTTTGCGACTATCCGTCGCGCCGGCCACTGGCGCTGCCGTCATGGCGGCCGTTCGGGCGGCCGTTCCCGGCGCCCGCGCGTTCATGGACTGGGCGGGCGGCCTCGTCTGGCTGGAAATGCCGGAAAGCGGCGATCCGGCCGCGGAACTCGTCCGTGCTGCCGTTGCTGAAAGCGGCGGAGGTCACGCCACGCTCGTGCGCGCCGAGTCGTCGCTGCGCAACGCGACGGCCGTCTTCCAGCCGCAACCGGAGCCACTTGCGAATCTATCGCAACGGCTCAAGGAGCAGTATGATCCCCACGGTATCCTCAATCCCGGACGCATGGTTGCCGGCCGTTGACCGCGCCGCGGTCGCGCGCGGCGACCGGCGAGATTTCGGCAACACGGAGAAATGACAAAGACCATGGGACACAGCCATCATCACGATCACGGGCATGGGCATGGGCATACCCATGGTGGCCACGGTCATTCCCACGCCCACGGCGTCTCCGCCTCCAACGAGCATCAGGTGCTCTTCGCCGCCGGTCTGACCCTCAGCTTCATGGTCGCCGAGGTCGTCGGCGGCCTGTGGTCGGGCTCGCTGGCGTTGATCGCCGATGCCGGCCACATGCTGACCGATACCGCGGCCCTCGTCTTTGCCTGGCTCGGCTTCCGGCTTGCCCGGCGCCCCGCTACCGCCGCCTTCAGCTACGGCCTGAAGCGCTTTCCGGTGCTCGTCGCCTATACCAGCGGCCTGTCGATGTTCGTCATCACCGCCTGGATCGTGATCGAGGCCATCGAGAGGTTGCGCGCGCCGGTACCCGTCGTTGGCGGCATGGTCATGGTGATCGCCACGATCGGTCTTCTCGTCAATATCGCCGCGTTCCTCGTCCTCGCCCGCGCCGACCGCGAAAACCTCAATATCCGCGGCGCGATTCTCCATGTGATCGGCGATCTCCTGGGCTCGGTCGCCGCCATTGTTGCCGGCGCGGTGATCTATTTCACCGGCTGGACACTCATTGATCCGCTGCTGTCGCTCGGCGTCGCCGTGTTGCTCGGTGTCGGCGCCTGGCGGCTCACCCGCGATGCCGGCCGTCTGCTCCTTGAAGCGACGCCGAGCGGCCACGATGCCGACGCTATCAGCCGCGACATCACCGAGGCCGTTCCCGGCATCGTCGATATCCATCATGTTCACGTCTGGTCGCTTTCGGATGACCAGGCCGTCATCACGCTCCACGCGCGCATTGAGGACGAGGCGGAGAACGATACCATTGTTACCGCCGTCAAGGCGCGACTGCATCGCCGCTTCGGCATTGGCCATGCGACCGTGGAGGTCGAGAAGGGCTCTTGCGCCGACAGGGTGGTCGAACCGGCCTGACCAGCGCCGGCGGGCTCGGCCGGAAAACACGAGGAACAGGCGGGTGCGCGCGACAGAAAAATAATGCGCGGCTGCCGGGGAGGACCGTTCCATGCAGACCACGTTCACGCCGGAGCAACTGGCCAATCCGCTCGTTGCCGAGTCGGAGCGCATCTTGCGCAAATGTGTTCATTGCGGCTTTTGCACCGCGACCTGTCCGACCTTTGTCCTGCTCGGCGACGAACTCGATTCCCCGCGCGGCCGTATTTATCTTATCAAGGACATGCTGGAGGCTGACAAGCCGGCAACCGAAAAGGTCGCCCGGCATATCGACCGCTGTCTGACCTGCCTGTCGTGCACGACGACCTGTCCCTCCGGCGTCGACTACATGCATCTCGTCGATGGCGCCCGTGTCCATATCGAGAAGACCTACGAGCGGCCGGCAATGGAGCGGGCCATGCGCCGGCTGCTCGCCACCGTATTGCCCAACCCGAAATACCTTCGTCTGACGCTCGCCATCTCTTTCTTTGCCCGGCCCCTCGCTCCCGTCCTGCGCGCCGCGCCGGGATTGGGCTCGCTCGCGGCGATGCTTGCCCTTGCCCCGGCGCGTCTGCCGGGACGGACGCGTCTGCGCGCCGGTATCGGCATGGCCTATCCGCCGGCGGTTGTGCCCCGTGCCCGTGTCGCGTTGATGACCGGTTGCGCCCAGTCCGTACTGGCGCCGGGCATCAACGAGGCCGCGATGCGGCTTCTCCTTCGCGCCGGCGTCGAGGTCGTGCTGCCGAAAGGGGAGGGCTGTTGCGGCGCCCTTGTTCACCACATGGGGCGGGAGGCCGAGGCGCTCGCCGCCGCGCGCGCCAATATCGATGCCTGGACGCGCGAGGTCGAGGGTGAGGGGCTCGACGCCATCGTCGTGACGGCATCGGGCTGCGGCACCAACGTCAAGGACTACGGCCATTTGCTGAAGGACGATCCGGCCTATGCGGAAAAGGCGCGCAAGGTCGCCGCGCTTGCCCGCGACATTACCGAATACGCCGCCGAGATCGATCTCGGCGAGCCGGCGTATCGCCCGGGATTGACGGTCGCCTATCATTCCGCCTGTTCCATGCAGCACGGTCAGAAGATCACGAGGACGCCGAAGGATCTCCTGCAGCGAGCGGGCTTTGCCGTCAAGGACGTGCCGGAAGGACATCTGTGTTGCGGCTCGGCCGGCGTCTACAACATCCTCCAGCCGGACATCGCCACCCGGCTGAGGGACCGCAAGGTCGCCAATATCGAGACCACACGCCCCGATGTCATCGCCGCCGGCAATCTCGGCTGCATCACCCAGATCGGATCCGGTACCGACCTTCCGATCGTCCACACGGTGGAACTCCTCGACTGGGCCTATGGCGGCCCGGCGCCGGAGGGGCTCGCCGACCGGCGAGCTGTGGTCGACGCTGCCGGCTGATGCGCGGATTTCGCCGGACGGTGCGTCGCGGCGTCAGCCGGAATCCGGCAGGTTCGTCGGCGCCGGAACGTGCTGTTCGGCCGGGGTGTCGGTCCGCCCGAACAGGCCCTTGTAGAAGGGCGCGGAGGCATACCCGAAGGCAACCAGGCCGGCGATCGCCACTCCGCCGATGAGGTCGACGAGATAGTGCCCGCCGAACACCGGCGTCGAGGCGATCATGATCGCGGTGTAGCCGAGGATGATCGGAAAGAGCGACGTCCGCCAGAAGCTGATGGCAAGGATGATGCCGGCGGCCGTGTGAAATGACGGGAAGGTAACGAGCCCCGGCAGATCGTAGATGTCGAACGCCACGGGCGCGCCGCTGCGAATCCGCTCCAGCGGCAGGATATGGTAGACGCCGGGCAGGGTGGCGATGTTCGCGTGGGTAAATGCGTCGCCGTAGTAAGTGGCGACGGCGGCCTTGGCGGGGAAAAACAGGCCCGCCACCGTACAGACGACCGCGGTGGCGAGGAACGTTTCCAGAAAGAAGCGTGTCCGCTTCAAATTCCCTTGAAGCATGAGAATCAGGAACGCGATCATGCTGACGAACGTCAGCGACGTATAGCAATACGCCATGACCGTGCGCACCGTGTCGTTGGTCATGACGAAATGATAGTAGGCCGGCCAGTCGTAGCCGAGCTTTTCGTCCCAGTCGATGAGCATGGCGTCGACGTAAGGGAAGTCGGAAGACATGCTGACGTGGTTAAAGATGCGCAGCGACAGCCAGGCGAGTTGCAGGAATATCAGGCCCTGGAAAAGGTATCCGAAGGTCATGGACAGCCGTTCCATGCGTTTCGTCGAATAGGAAATCCTGTCGACGAAGAAAACGACGGCCGCCATCATTGCGATGACCAGCGATACGCGAAGGAACTGATGCGCCGGAACGGTGATGTTCGAGACGCTGACCCAGACGAGATCCGCGACACCGACGAGGAAAATCAGACCATAGGAAAGACGCCCGGGAAAGAGCTGCATATGCGAGACCTGCGCAATACGGCGATGAGACTAGGTGCACTCAAAAACATCTCGGTTTCAATACCGTAAAGGCTGCCGTCGCCGACGGTCCGGCACCGAAGAGGACGGATGCCGGGATTCGGCGAACGCGCCGGATGGGATTGAGAGACGGGCGCCGGGGCGAAGCGAGCATCGGGGAAAAGCGTGCGTCGTGGGGGAGGGGCTTGGTGCTTCGGGTGTTGCTAAACGGACATGCAAGGCCTTGCCGCATGCGGGCCGCGTTGCCTAATCTTATTTTATCCATATTGGAAAAAGTGATCTTACATTAAGGCGTATTTTGTTGAAGGCCGTTTCGGCGTTTACTCCAGGAGTCGATTTTCGTGCGGCCACTCATCGTGGGCGCCTACCCATGTCCGCCCGTCCCGTTGCGTACGGGCGAACCGAACGAGAGAAGTGTCATGACCGATCTTTCCCTGCCTGACGGTGTCGCCATCGACGGCACGCTTGGAGACCGCTACGACGAGATCCTGACGCCGGAGGCTCTTGCCTTTGTCGCCGATCTGCACCGTGGTTTCGACGAGCAGCGCAAGCGCCTCCTGAAGCTGCGCGAGGAGCGCCAGAAGCGCTTCGATGCCGGCGAGTTGCCCGATTTCCTTGCCGAGACCGCCCATGTCCGCGAAGGCGACTGGAAGGTCGCGCCGATTCCGGCCGACCTCCTCGACCGCCGGGTGGAGATCACCGGTCCGGTTGACCGCAAGATGATCATCAATGCGCTGAACTCCGGCGCGAAGGTGTTTATGGCCGACTTCGAGGATGCCTCCTCGCCCAAGTGGGCGAACATGGTCGAGGGCCAGATCAACCTGAAGGACCGCTGGAACGCCACGATTGACTTCACCGATCCCTCGAACGGCAAGTCCTATGCGCTCTGCGACACGCCGGCGGTGCTGATCATCCGGCCGCGCGGATGGCATCTCCTGGAAGAGCACGTCACCGTCGATGGCGCACCAGTGGCCGGCGGCCTCTTCGACTTCGGCCTCTATCTCTTCCACAACGCCAGGGCGCTGAAGGAAAATGGGTCCGGCCCCTATTTCTACCTTCCGAAGATGGAGAGCCATCTGGAAGCCCGGCTGTGGAACGACGTTTTCGTGCGTGCCGAGGAAGCGCTCGGCCTGGCGGCGGGGACGATCAAGGCGACGGTGCTGATCGAAACGCTGCCAGCCGCCTTCGAGATGGACGAGATCATCTACGAGCTCAGGGAGCACATGGCCGGCCTCAATTGCGGCCGCTGGGACTACATCTTCTCCTTCATCAAGACGCTGCGGAACAATCCCGATTTCGTCCTGCCCGACCGGGCGCAGGTTGGCATGGGCAAGGCCTTCCTCAACGCCTACTCCCAGCTCCTCATCAAGACCTGCCACCGCCGCGGCGCCTTCGCCATGGGTGGCATGGCGGCAGCGATCCCCAACCGCCGCGATCTGGAGGCCAACGAGAAGGCGCTGGCCAATGTCCGTGTCGACAAGGAGCGCGAGGCCAAGAACGGCCACGACGGCACCTGGGTCGCCCATCCGGATCTCGTGCCGGTTGCCATGGAGGTCTTTGACCGCGAGATGCCGGAGAAGAACCAGCTCGGCAAGCTGCGCGAGGATGTTGCCGTTGGCCAGAAAGAGCTTCTCGAAGTGCACGAAGGCACCAAGACCGAGGAGGGCCTGCGCCAGAACATCCGTGTCGGCGTGCAGTATATCGAGGCTTGGCTCCGGGGTCGCGGTGCGGTGCCGCTCTACAACCTGATGGAAGACGCCGCAACGGCGGAAATCTCCCGCGCCCAGATCTGGCAGTGGCTGAAGTTCGGCGCGACGCTGGAAGGTGGCACGACCGTCACGAAGGACCTCTTCGAGCGTTGCCTGGCCGAAGAGATGGAGCGGGTGAAGGGCGAGGTCGGTGCCGAGGCCTATGACGCCGGCCGTTTCCCCGAAGCGATCGATCTCTTCAGCAAGATGTCGCTTTCCGACACCTTCGAACCGTTCCTGACGGTCCCGGCCTACAGCCTGATCAAGTAGCGGCGATAAACCGGCCCCTCTTGTCCAGGGGGGCGCTGAGACGATCACGGCGCGGCGGAGGTCATCCGCCGCGCCGTTTTCGTTTACCTGCGTGTTTATTGCAATTGGCAGCTTTCTGAAATAGAGGTAAATTAAATGCCGAATTTGACGGAGAGAAGCCGCGCATGCGATGGCGCTCCGTCTGGCGAGGTCGAACAGGAAGCCATGGGATCGAGTGACGACCCATGGATCCAATCAAGGAGAGTGCCGTCATGTCCGGACAAGGACGCCACAGAGCAAAGCCCTGCGCGGTGATAACGACGGCCGCGCCGTCCGCGGTCGCGGATCCCGATCGGGTCGTCGCCGCACAGGAGGACAAGCGCCTCGGCGCGGTGCTGTCCGCCGCGCTCGATGCGGAAAACAAGGCCGCGGCCTATTGTCTGAGAGCAGCGGAGATCTTTGGCGAGGAAGCTGCCTTCGCCCGCATTGCCAGGGCCCAGCACCGGCATGCCTCCGCTATCGCGGTGGTCATGCAGCGCTACGGTTTCACGGTCGAGGAGAACACTTGGCTGAATGGCGGCCAGATATTGCCGCCGCTTGGCGATACGGCCCGTGCGACCTGCGCCCTTGCGGCGGAGGAGGAACGTCGTACCCTGGCGCTCTATGAAAGCGAATGGGCCGATGCCGTTGCCGACTTCCCCGATATCGCTGCGCTCTTTGCCGAGTTGCGCCGCGCCTCCGCCGAGCGCCACCTGCCCTCTTTCGAGGGCCGGGCCCAGCGGGACGGGGAGCATTGCCATGACCACGACGACGGTCAGTGCTGTCACGGCGAAGGCCACGAGCACGGCCATTGTCACGGTGAGGGGCATGGCGAGGGACATGGCGAGGGGCATGGCGAAGGCCGCTGTTGCGGCGGCGGCGGTCGCGGCGAAGGTCATGGACGCGGGGCGGGGCACGGTCGCGGGCGCTGCTGCTCGCACGGCTGAGCGGTCCCGCGCCGTCATTGGCGCAGTCGCAGGCACTGTCGGCCGGGGGGTTGCATCCCTCGCACTCGCGGTGCTGGCCATCGTTTTTTCGCCAGCCTGTGCCTTTGCCGCACCGGAACAGGCGTCAGCGCCGTCCGTGCCCGCTGTAGTGGACGGAAGCGCGGCTCCGGTGTCCGGAACGAAAACATCAGAAATGAAAACACCGGCGACCCTTTCGGAGCCGCCGGCGTCTCTTGTCATTGCGCCTGCCGCCGATCCGTTGTGCGAACCGGCGCGCTGGTCGGGAAGGGGGCGGGTACCCGCCCGAACTCCTAGCGAACGATGACCTTGGTGCCGATGCCGACGCGCTGGTAGAGGTCGGTCACGTCCTGATTGCGCATCCGGATACAGCCCGACGAGACGGCGTGGCCGATCGTCCAGGGTTGATTGGAGCCATGGATGCGGTAGAGCGTGGAGCCGAGATAGAGGGCACGCGCGCCGAGCGGGTTATTGGGGCCGCCCTCCATGTATTTCGGCAGGCCCGGCTGGCGCTGTCGCATTTCCGCCGGCGGCGTCCAGCGCGGCCATTCCGCCTTGCGCGTGATCTTGTGCGTGCCGGCCCAGGAGAAACCCGGCCGACCGACGCCAACGCCGTAACGCCGCGCCTTGCCACCCCTTTCCACCAGATAGAGGTAGCGGGCGTCGGTATCGATGACGATGGTGCCCGGCTTCTGTGGCCCGTCATAGGAAATGACGGTCGGCAGGAACTCCGGAGCAATGTCCCGCCGCCGCGTGGGGGCGGCGACATGTGGCCTGGCCTGCAGCGCGGCCTCGCGCACCGGCGCTCGGTTGATCGTCGGCTGCCAGGCCGGTTGCCAGTGCTCTCGCATCCCGGTCCGACGACGGTCGTCGCGGGGCATGATGGGCTGTCGCCGCGTTTCGCGGCGAGCGCGTGGGCGCGGTTGCAGCTGCATCAGCCACGGTTCGGTCAGATTGGGGCTGAGGAGGAGCGGCGGATGCGACCCGTATCGGGTCTGCCCCGCCTGTGCGCCCGCGGCAAGCGCGGCAAGGCCGGCGGCCGAAAGGGCAAAAAGGATCGAAAATCGTTTCATCGGCGTACTCGGTACTCATCGTCCACGGGACCGCGCGCCTCGCCCGGCGTTTCCAGACATCGCGCCGATGCGGAAAGGCCAGGCCCGGCGTCCGTCCGACATGCGAACGGCGCGGCGATCGAAGGCGACTGTCGCCGCCAGATTCCGGAAAGATAAAAAGGCACGTCACCGGCGCTACGATCTTGAACGTGCTCACCGCGCCACCGGGACATGCGTCCCCGTCTTCCCCACGAAAAGGGTAGGAACGCGAGTCACACCGATTGGTGAATCAAATCGTTTACCATCGCCATGGCGCGGGATTTCTTGCTGGCTTGGTTAGGAAAGGGTGATGAAGCGTGGTTAACGCCGACGTTCTTTAATATTTCCGCCCGTCTTCCATGATTTTGTCTGTTCCGGTCCCGCTGATCCGTCTCGCATCACAGGCTTCGTGAGCGTTCCTGGCGCGCGGCCCCACAATGGCGCGGGGCGGGCCGGCCGCCTCTTTCACAAATGCGGAATTGCTTGCTGCCTATCGGGCGATCGCGACCCGTCGTGTCGCGAGGTTCCTGGCGAGGCGCTTCCTTGCGTCGCGGATCGCCGCAGGCAGTACCTTGCGGACCTGCGCCGGCGTCATTCCCGTCCGCACCCGGCGGTCGTAGAGCATGTTGAGGATGTACCAGTCGAAGACGCAGAAGCTATTGAGCCGCGAACGGTCGTTGTAGATCGAGGCGGTCAGATGCCCGTCGTCGTTGACCGGCCCGAGGCTCTGGGTGATCTCCTCCACCATGCAGTGGCGGAAGTTCGCTTCGCCCTCGTCGGCGACGATGTAGACGAAGGCGCGGTCGAGGCGCGCGCCCTTGCGTCCGCCGGTGACGGCGGAGCAGGCACTGCGCCGCATCAGGCTGCTCCTGGCGCTCGCCGGCATGCCCTCTAGGGTTTCGCGGATCACCGATTGGTAATCCCTGCGGTTGACGAGGAATACCATCATTTGCGCGCGCTTGCGGCTCGATGTCGGCACGATCGACAGGTTCTTGACGCTGAGCGACAGGCGGCGGAGGAAGTGGCGAACCTCCCTGCTGCGGTCGCGGTCGGCAAGGTTGATGATATGAACGTTCACCCGGCCGGGAAATTTTTTCACCCGGCCCTGGTTGACCATGCGGCGCTGGGCGGGGTCTTCGGCGCCAAAGACCGTGCGCATGAAGCCGTCGATGAGTTGCGAGTCGGAATAGGACGCGTTCTTGTTTCGCGATCCGGCCGCGGCCGGCGTGACGTTCGTTGCCGTGAGGACGGTCCCGGCAAAGGCGAATGCCGTCAGGAAAAGGACGAAGGCCCGAAAGATGGCAGGCAGTACTGGTCGGAACTCAGGCAACGTCGCCAGGTGGCGTTTGGTCATGCATTCTGTCCCCTTGACGACCGGTCCGCCGGATGATGATCCGATCGATATCCATCGCTTTTGGTGAAGCATTTTTCCCATTGTTGCCTGAAATTACCGGCAAGGGGAAGGCCTTGATTAAAAAGATGTTCCTTTGGGGAAAACCACCGTCTAGCAGGTGGTTCGATCGGGGGAAAAGCACCGTGTTGAGGGCGCTCAGCGCACGTATCGGCGGACGTCGCGGACGACGCTGGGAAGGACCGCGCGCGCATCGCGCTTCGTCATGCCCGGCCGGATCCGGCGGTGATAGAGCATGTTGAGGATGAAGCGGTCGAAACGCGTGAACCGGGAGTGGCGGGACTGGTCGTTGAAGACGCTGTAGACGAGCGTCCGGTCGTCGTTCATGGGACCGAGGCCCTGCAGCGTCTCCTCGATCAGGCAGCGCTTGAAGAGGAATTCGCCCTCGTTGGAGACGATGACGGCGGTCGAGGCGGTTATCCCGCGCGAATCGGACAGTACCCTGACGAGGCAACGCCCCGGCGCGTCGGCACCCTCGTCGTCATAGATTTCCTGGCGCACGACGGTAGCATATTGTGCCCGGTCGACGACGAAGATGGTGAAGTTGGCCTCTTCGGGTCGGGCGACGATGCTGGTGTGCAGACCCCGGATCTGTCGGTCGAGACCGCCGAGAAATCGATGGACGGCTCGTGTTCGGTTGCGGGCAGCGAGATTGACGACATGAAACCGCACCGGCCGGCTGTATTTCTTCACCAGATAGGGTTGCCAGTTCCAGGTTCTGTATTCCAGGCCGAACACGGTTTTCATGAACCCGTCCATGAGCTCGCGGTCGGTGAATGCCGGCTCCGCCGCGCGTGCGTGCCCGGCCGGCGAGGTGATCGCGAGCGCGGCGAGAACGATGGCGATGACGTACGCGAGGCGAAACACGGGGATCCTGTGCCGTCCGGTTCTGATTGCGGAAGGAAGACTAGCCGCTGCATGCCTCGCCTCCAAGAGGTGAGAACGGCGAACGCGGGATCGCGATGCGCAATGCCGGGAGCCTCGATCCCCGTTTTCGGACCAGCCACCGGCTGAAGGGCGCCATGAGTGCATCGGACTTCATCGCCCTCGGGCCGGGCAAAAACCCGGCGAAGCGCCTCGCCGAACACGGATGTGGTGAGCCTAAGGCATTTGTTAAGAGCACCTGCCATAATATCCGATAAATTCTAAGTGCCAGGCCTGATGATGCTGGATAGCGATGATTGAACGAAAAAAACAATTCCGCGTCGAGATGATGAATGGACACTCTGTGGCTTTGCCCGAGCCTGATGGCTCCGGCGTGTCGTCGCAGATCCTTGCCGAACTGGCGGCGATCAAGGGGATGTTGAACGTCGCAGTGATCGAGGCTGGCGGTCACGCGATTGCCGAGGCCGCGCCGGTCGAGGAGCCGAAGGAAAAGGTCTATTCTTCCGAGGAACTGGCCGAAGCGCGCAAGCTCAAGGTCGAACTCGACATCATTCACGAAGCGATCGACCGCACCAAGCGCGAGATCGCCACCATCCATCGGTCCAGCGATGACGATCGGATGTCGCGGGTCACGGACGAGCTGGACGCGGTCGTCACCGGCACAGAGACGGCGACGGAAAGCATCCTGGCCGCGGCCGAGGCCATCGACGAAGATGCCAATACGCTGTCCGCCCGCCTTTCGGGTGAGGATCAGGGCCTTGCCAACGATATCCAGGAAAAGGTCGTCCGGATCTTCGAATCCTGCAACTTCCAGGATCTCACCGGCCAGCGTATCACCAAGGTCGTGACCACGCTCAAGTTCATCGAAGATCACATCGATCGGATGATCCAGATCTGGGGCGGTATCGACAGCTTCCAGCATATCGAGCCGGACGTGATGCCGCCGAAGGAAGGCGACAAGGCGCTCCTCAACGGGCCGGCGCTGGAAGACGAGGAGGATATCGCCTCCCAGGCCGATATCGACGCGCTCTTCGGTTGAGCCCGGCATCGGCACCTCAGGGTGCCAGATCTCAGGGTGCCAGATCTCAGGGTGCCAGATCTCAGGGTGCCAGATCTCAGAGTGCCAGATCTCCGGGCGCCTGGGCCTGTTTGGTGGCGGACTGCGCGTGTCGGACGCGGAGCGCATGCTTGACCTCGCGGGAGAAGCCTGCGACGACAGGGCATCTGGCGTTTCGCACGAAACGTTGTTCGTTAACCGCGAAGACCGACGATGGCTTTCAGGCGCTTCCTTCTCCGGTTGCTGTGTTTCGCGATCCTGCCGGCTTGCATGGTTCTTGCGGCCGGCACGACGGTTTCGCTTGCCGGCGGACAGGGGCTGGTCGGCGGCGTCAAGGCGCTCCGGTCTTCCTCGAGCGCCGTCGTCCCGATCTATTGGGACCATCGTGGCCGCTGGGTTCCGGGACGTCCGCCAGTTGAAGTCCGGGCCTTCCGCTCGTGCAAGCGTTTCGCCATCCGCCTTTACCGCAAGCGGACCGGACGTCGGGTGCGCCTTCATGACGTCAAGGAGTTCGTGCGCTACGAGAAGAACCGCTTCGCCCTGCGCGGGGTGGTGCGGATCTTCGGCCACGGCAAGAAGAAGTTTCGCGCCTTCCACTGCCGTACAAAAGGCGCCCGTGTCGTCTGGTTCCGTTGATCGAGGGGCCGAATCCTGCAATGATTGTTCCTTGTTTGTTCTGATTGAAAGGAACGTCGGATGACGCCGGCACTCGCAAAGGGCCTGATTGTCGACGCCGAGGACGGTGCTTGCCGTTGCTGGTGGCCGGGGACGGACGCGACCTACTGCGCCTATCACGATACGGAGTGGGGACGGCCGGTCGTCGACGATCGGCGTCTGTTCGAGAAGATCTGTTTGGAAGGCTTCCAGGCCGGCCTTTCCTGGCTGACGATCCTCAGGAAGCGTGAGAACTTCCGCGCCGCCTTCGCCGGTTTCGAGTTCGACAGGGTTTCTCGCTTCGGCGAAGTGGACGTCGAACGCCTCGTTGCCGATGCCGGGATCGTGCGCCATCGGGGCAAGATCGAATCCACCATCAACAATGCCCGAAGGGCGCTGGAGATGACGAAGGAGTTCGGGTCGCTGGCAGCTTATTTCTGGCGCTTCGAGCCCGGTCCGCACGAGCGCCCGGACCGCTGCGACCACGAAAGCCTCGCCGCGATCTCCAAGACGCCGACCTCCGTCGCGCTCTCGCGCGATCTGAAGAAGCGAGGCTGGACATTCGTCGGTCCCACCACCATCTACGCCTTCATGCAGGCCATGGGACTCGTCAACGATCACCTTCAGGGCTGCTGCGTGCGCGAGGCCGTGGAGGCGGAGCGGGCGGCTTTCGTGCGCCCGCGCTAATGCACGGTCTCCTTTGCTGAATCCGGCCGTTACGCCCCTCGACACCGGCATTTCCGTCACGGTGAACACAAAAAATCGTGATCGCTCCTGTTGACACGAGAAGGCGGCGTTCTTAAATCAGCCCTCGACTGTTAGCACTCCTCACCAGTGAGTGCTAACAGGTACCAAAGTTAACCCAGTGAGAGGAAGTCCGAGCGATGAAGTTTCGCCCTCTGCACGACCGCGTGGTCGTTCGCCGCGTCGAATCCGAAGAGAAGACGGCCGGTGGTATCATCATCCCCGACACCGCCAAGGAAAAGCCGTCGGAAGGTGAGGTGCTCGCCGTTGGCCCCGGTGCCCGCGACAATGACGGCAAGGTTGTCGCCATGGACCTTAAGGTCGGTGACCGCGTCCTTTTCGGCAAGTGGTCCGGAACCGAAGTCAAGATCGACGGTCAGGACGTTCTGATCATGAAGGAATCCGACATCATGGGCGTCGTCGGCTGAACGCCGGACAGCCCTCGTCGTATTCCCCATCACCATTAAGCTGAACCGGAAACGGATAGGTAGCAAACATGGCTGCGAAAGAAGTTAAATTCGGCTCCGACGCCCGCGATCGGATGCTCAAGGGTGTGGACATCCTGGCCAATGCGGTCAAGGTCACCCTCGGCCCCAAGGGGCGCAACGTCGTGATCGACAAGTCCTTCGGCGCGCCGCGCATCACCAAGGACGGTGTCTCGGTCGCCAAGGAAATCGAGCTTGAGGACAAGTTCGAGAACATGGGCGCCCAGATGGTGCGCGAAGTGGCGTCGAAGACCAACGACATCGCCGGTGACGGCACCACGACCGCGACCGTTCTCGCCCAGTCGATCGTCAAGGAAGGCGTCAAGGCGGTTGCCGCCGGTATGAACCCGATGGACCTGAAGCGCGGCGTCGACATGGCCGTTGCCGAGGCCGTCAAGGACCTGCTGGCCCGCTCCAAGCCGATCAACACCTCTGCCGAGGTCGCCCAGGTCGGCACGATCTCGTCCAACGGCGAAACCATCATCGGCGACAAGATCGCCGAGGCGATGCAGACCGTTGGCAACGAGGGCGTGATCACCGTCGAGGAATCGAAGGCGCTCGAGTTCGAGCTCGAGACCGTCGAGGGTATGCAGTTCGACCGCGGCTACCTGTCGCCGTACTTCGTCACCAACGCCGACAAGATGATCGCCGAGCTCGACGATCCCTACATCCTGCTGCACGAGAAGAAGCTCTCCAACCTGCAGGCCCTGCTGCCGGTTCTGGAGACCGTCGTCCAGTCGTCGCGTCCGCTCCTCATCATCGCCGAGGACGTTGAAGGCGAAGCGCTTGCGACCCTCGTCGTCAATAAGCTGCGTGGCGGCCTCAAGGTCGCGGCCGTCAAGGCCCCGGGCTTCGGCGATCGCCGCAAGGCCATGCTCGAGGATATCGCCATCCTGACCGGTGGCCAGGTGATCTCCGAGGATCTCGGCATCAAGCTCGAGAACGTCACCCTCGACATGCTCGGCACCGCCAAGCGCGTCACGCTGACGAAGGAAGACACCACCATCGTCGATGGCGCCGGCGACAAGGAGGGCATTGACGCCCGTGTCGCGCAGATCAAGGCGCAGATCGAGGAAACCACCTCCGACTACGACCGCGAAAAGCTCCAGGAGCGCCTCGCCAAGCTCGCCGGCGGTGTGGCCGTCATCCGCGTCGGTGGTGCCACCGAGGTCGAGGTGAAGGAAAAGAAGGACCGCGTCGACGACGCTCTGAACGCGACCCGTGCGGCCGTTGAAGAAGGCATCGTCCCGGGCGGCGGTGTTGCTCTCCTCCACGCCAAGGAAGCCGTGTCCAAGCTTTCCAGCGACAACTCCGACGTTTCCGCCGGCATCAAGATCGTGCTGCGCGCGCTTGAGGCTCCGCTGCGTCAGATCGCCGAGAACGCCGGCGTCGAAGGCTCCATCGTGGTCGGCAAGATCACCGAGGCCAAGGACCAGAGCCTCGGCTTCAACGCCCAGACCGAAGAGTACGTCGACATGATCGCGGCCGGCATCATCGACCCGACCAAGGTCGTGCGCACCGCGCTCCAGGATGCCGCTTCGGTCGCTGCTCTGCTCATCACCACCGAGGCGATGGTTGCCGAGCTGCCGAAGAAGGAAGCTCCGATGCCCCCGATGCCGGGTGGCGGCATGGGCGGCATGGACTTCTGATCCAGCCATTCAGGCACGAGTATCGAAGAGGCCGCCTCCGGGTGGCCTCTTTTTTTGTCGTGACGCGGCCGAAAGGTCCTCAATGCACAGGTTTCAAGGTCGTTTCATGCGTCGGACATCACAAGCCTGATGGAGAATTGTCGCCGCGACCTGGCTGTGTGACGTCTACCACCCTGGCGCTCGGCGTCCGCCCGCATTGTTTCCTCATCCGAAGTCGCACCTGTCGTGACGACCGAAAGGAGGGAGAACGACCGATGGCCTGACCAGAAACGTTCACCACATCCGTCGCCCGCCGCGGGCCGGAATGTGCGCCCGGTGCCATGCGGGGACGCTTCACCGGGATCGCCATGGCACCGGCCATGATGACCCGCCACCTGCCTCTGCCACGATACAATCCGCGTCGCCACGAGCGGCGGGGCGATGAACGTGCCACCGGCGAGCGAGCCCATCTGGCGCCCCACGGGGTGCGGGCCGAAAGGACACACTCGACGCGCCGCCATCGCGCGGGGTGCGGAACGGCGGTGCGCCGCCATACGACGCGGCGGGCGCATCGGTTTCGCCGCCGGCAGATGAAACGGCAGCACTGGTACGCGCATCGGGCGAAGCGCCAGGAGCGCCGGCCGCGTCGACATCGCGGTGCCTGCATGAACTGCCTTCTTGTGTGCGAACGACAGAAGGAATTGGGAGATGAGGTGAAAAGCCTCTGTTATAAAAGGGTTTTTCGAAACGTGCGAAAGCGTGACCGGGATCACAACCGGGCTGGCGGGAGCACGCTAGGGTCTTTGCATGGACGGGCGGAAGGACGGAGAGACGCCCGCCTGGATTGACAAGACAGCAGGACCAGAAACCCCGGGGAAATATCCCCGTTCAGAGGAGAATCGAAATGACCCTTCTTTCCAGGACCGTGATCGCCGCCGCCACCGCTGCCACGCTGATGGTTGGTGCCCTAGCCGCCACCTCGACGACCGCCACCGCCGGCCCCGTCGCTGTGAGCCCCGCCGCCGTCGCCGCGGCGAGCACCGACGGCGCCGACGTCAATGTCGTCAAGGCTGGCTGGCGCCATCACCGCCGTTGGCATCGCCATCACCACTGGGGATACAGCCGCTGGGCCGCGCCGGTTTACTACTACGGTCCGCGTTGCCGCTGGCGTGTGGTGAAGAAGTGGCGCTGGAACCGCTGGGGCGAGCGCGTCCTCGTCAGGAAGCGGATCCGTATCTGCCGCTAGGTGCAACCATGCAGTCGACATTCGAAAGCCCCGTCTCCTAAGGCGGGGCTTTCTCCTTGCCCGCGCCAGATTCCATAAGAATCCGATACCGCAAGAATCAGAAAGTCGGGAATCGTGTCAGCGTCGCCCGAACAATCGTTCGATGTCGGCGAGTTTCAGTTCCACATAAGTTGGTCGGCCGTGGTTGCACTGGCCGGAAAGCGGTGTCGCCTCCATGTCGCGAAGGAGCGCGTCCATTTCCTCCGGCCTCAGCCGCCGCCCGGCGCGCACCGAGCCGTGGCACGACATCGTCGCGGCGATGTCGTCGAGCCGTTCGCGGACACCCGTCGCCCGGTCCCATTCGGCGATGTCGTCGGCGAGGTCGCGCACGAGCCCCTTGATGTCGGTCTCGCCCAGCATCGACGGTGTCTCGCGCACCGCGATCGCCTCTGGCCCGAAGGACTCCAGCACAAGACCCGCCTCGGCCAGTTCTCCTGCTCGCTCCTCAAGGCGGGCAACGTCATCGGCCGGAAGGTCGACGATCTCCGGGATCAGCAGGATCTGGCGGCCGACGCCGGTCTTCGCCATCGCCTCCTTCATCCGCTCGTAGACGAGCCGTTCATGGGCGGCATGCTGGTCGACGATGACGATGCCGTCCTCGGTCTGGGCGACGATATAGGTGCCGTGGATCTGTGCTCGCGCCGCGCCAAGGGGGCGTTTCAACCGGTCCTCGGCAAGCGGCACGGCGTCGGCGCGGCGGTCGACAGAGAGTGCGGCCATGGCGTCAAAGGTAGTCTGGGCGTCAAAGGCAGTCTGGGCGTCAAAGGCGGATTGCTGCGAGGGGGGCGGGGCATAGTCAGCCTGCCCGCCGACGTCGGAGAAGCCACCGAGTGTATCCGCATGGGGTGCGGACTCAGCCGGGCGGAACGGCGACTGGCGCCAGTCGTGGTTCGCCGGAGGTGCTCCATGAAAGCCGCCGCCGTAGGAGCTCCCTGCGGCCTGTCCGGGTATCGGGTCGGAGCGCGTGCCCATCGGGCGGAAGGCGGCGAGTGTCGCCCCGGCGGTGTGAGTGGCACTCCTCGGGCCGCTCTGGGAAAAGGCGGCGCGGAGCGAGCCGACGATGAGGCCGCGCACGAGGCCCGGATCGCGGAACCGCACGTCGGCCTTCGTTGGATGCACGTTGACGTCGACCTCATGCGGGTCGAGATCGAGATAGAGCGTGACGACCGAATGGCGGTGGCTGGCGAGCACATCCTGATAGGCGCCGCGCAGCGCCCCGAGCAATTGCTTGTCGCGCACCGGCCGGCCGTTGACGAAGAAGAACTGCTGCAACGTGTTGGCGCGGTGATAGGTCGGCAGGCCGGCAAAGCCCGTCAGCCGTACGCCCTCGCGCTCGGCGTCGATCTCGAGTGAATTGTCGATGAATTCGCGGCCGAGCACCTGGCCGATGCGGATGGCGCGTGCGCCTTCGCCGCGCGCGGCGGAAAGGTCGAGCACGGTGCGCTCGCCGCTGACGAGAGCAAAGCGGACACCGGGATGAGCCAGAGCCAATCGGCGCACAACGTCGCTGACGGCGCTCGCCTCGGCGCGCTCCGATTTGAGGAATTTCAGCCGCGCCGGCGTGGTGAAAAAGAGGTCGCGCACCTCGATCCGCGTACCGGCGGTCAGCGCGGCGGGCCGGAGCGGGGCGATCCGCCCGCCATCCACCGTAACTTCCCAGGCGCTTTCGTCGCCCGCCCGGCGCGAGCCGATGGTCATGCGCGCCACCGAGCCGATCGACGGCAGTGCCTCGCCGCGAAAGCCGAGGGTTTGGATATCGGCGAGGTCGTCCTCGGCGAGCTTGGACGTGCAATGGCGTTCGACGGCGAGTTCCAGGTCCTCGCGGCCCATGCCGCAGCCGTCGTCGGTCACGCGCATCAGCGTCGTGCCGCCGCCGCCCGAAACGATCTCGATCCGGCCGGCGCCGGCATCGAGCGCGTTTTCCACCAGTTCCTTTACGACACTCGCCGGACGTTCGATGACTTCGCCCGCCGCGATACGGTTGACCGTCGCTTCCGACAGACGCCTGATGGTCACGGTTTCATCCTTTGTCGATTCTGACACAGCATACGCAATTTTGTTGCCTCCGGGCGGCGCAACAGTTGTCATTTCTGGCGGTTTCGCCTACACCCGTTTCGCCCGGATCGGAGCGCCGACGGCTGGCTGCCGTCCACCCCGGCATTTCCCGTCCGCTATCGGCCCGACCATGAGCGCTCCGAGGGGTTGCCGGTTGTCGTCGGACCGTCGTTTCGGGCACCGCCGATAGGCGTTGCGCATCTTGTCCGCAGCGCGAAAGTGCCCGAATTCTCAGACTCGCGTGCCTCACCGTTCAAGGACGCCCGCCACATCATTGGAACCCTATCTCAGGTCCGCGAACCAAAGACCGCTGGAGGAAACCAACCATGAAAATCGCTCGCCTTGCCCTGGCCGGTGCTGCGGCCCTCGCCCTCGCGCTCGGGGCATCGCCCGCCATGGCAGCCAAGACGACCCTGCGGATCACGCTGCAACTGCCGATGAAGAGCCATGTCGCGCAGAACCTGGTGTTTTTCAAGAACGAGGTCGAGAAAGCCTCGAACGGTGACATTGCCGTAGAGATTTACGATTCGGCGCAACTCTACAAGGACAAGGAAGTGCCGCAGGCCGTCGGCTCCGGCGCGATCGAAATGGGATCGACGCCGCTGACGCGCTTCGTCGGCGATATTCCCGCCGTCGATATCTTCTATCTGCCGTTCCTCTTCAACTCCGAAAAGCTGATGCGCGAGGCGACTGCCAAGGGTAGCCCGGTGCGCGCACCGCTCGACGAGGCGATCCTGAAAACCGGCAATCGTGTCCTTTGGTGGCAGGCCTACGGCAACATGGTGCTCCTGTCGAACGATGCCCCGATCAAGACGCCCGCCGACATCAAGGGCAAGAAGGTGCGCGTCTTCTCCAAGACGCTTGGCACCTGGATCGAGGCGGCGGGCGGTGTGCCGACGCTCGTCTCCGGCTCCGAGCAGTATCTCGCCTATCAGCGCGGTACGGTTGATGTCGGCATGAGCGCCATCTCCGGCGTGCGCGCCCGCAGCCTGTGGGAAGTGATGAACACCATCACCCGCACCAACAACGCCGGTGTCGAATTCATCGTCATCATCAACGACAAATTCTGGCAGAACCTGCCGGATGATCAGAAGGCCATCATCGAGGCTGCCGCCGCCAAGGCTGACGCGCAGGCCCGCGACCAGCTGAGCGCCATGGAAGCGGCCGGCTTCGAAGAAGCCAAGAAGCATGGCATGACCATCTACGATCCGACGCCGGAAGAGGTCGATGCGTGGAAGAGCGCCGCCCAGCCGGTCTATGACGCCTATCTTGCCGCCTCCGGCGATCTTGGCAAGACGGTTCTGGATGCCGCGCAGAACCTGTCAAAGTAAGCGGTCCTGTCGCCCCTCCCGCGTTTGTCGCGGCGAGGCGACAAGACCCCCGATGTCCCGACCGATGCCCGATGGAGCCCTTCATCGGGCATCGGCTTTCCCGCAACCCCGGCTTTCGGCCCCCTCGGGCCGGTTTCCACTCCCGTGTCAGATGAGTGATCGCCCATGACGCCCATGACGCACATGACCCGCATGCTCGACCGGATGACCGCCCTCCTTGCCCAGATCGGCGCCTGGGCCTATTTCGCCATCGGCCTGATGCTCTGTTACGAGGTCACGGCGCGCTACGTTTTCAACGCGCCGACGATCTGGGCGACGGAGATTGCCACACTGGCGATGATCTGGGGCACGTTCCTCGGCGCGGCGGCTCTTCTCCATCGCGGACAGCACATCCGCATCGGCATCGTCATCGATCGCCTGCCGTGCCTCGTCCAGCACCGGATCGAGAGCGTCCTCTTCCTGCTGATCGCGATCTTCAGTGCGGTCGTCGTGTGGTACGGCACGCCGATCGCCTATGATTCCTTCGCCACCGGCCGAACCACCGGGTCGATGCTCGACGTGCCCACCTACTGGTCGGAAGCGGCGGTGCCGGTCGGCTTCGCCTTCCTCGGCCTGCAGGCGCTCGTGGAGGCCGTCCGCGCGCTTCGCCGAGGCGCCGGGGAGCCGCCGGCGATGAAACACACCGAGATCGGCTGAAGGCCATGACCAGTCTTCTCATCATCCTGGCGCTGTTCGGCGTTCTCCTTGCCGGCATGCCGGTCGCCTTCACCCTCGGCGGCCTCGGCCTCGGGCTTCTCATCATCGGAGGTTTCTCGCCTCTGATGGTGCCGCAGGCTCTCCTGTCGACGGTCGACAACTTCGTGCTCGTCGCCGTGCCGCTGTTCATCCTGATGTCGACGGTCCTGCTCAAGGGCGGTGTCGGCAAAGATCTCTTCGCCGCCGTCCAGGCCTGGGTCGGCCATCTGCCGGGCGGGCTTGCCATCGCGACGATCCTGTCGTGTGGCCTCTTCGCCGCGATCTCCGGCTCCTCGGTTGCCACGGCGGCGACGATCGGCACCGTCGCCATTCCGGAGATGACGAGCCGGGGATATCCCCGTCGCTTCGTTCTCGGGCTCCTCGCCGCCGGCGGCACGCTCGGCATCCTCATCCCGCCGTCGATTCCGATGATCGTCTATGCCTTCATCGTCGAGGAATCGCCGCTCCATCTCTTCTTCGGCGGCGTCGGACCGGGCGTTCTCCTCATCGTGCTTTTCATTGCCTATTCGGTGATCTTCTCACTGACGTCGGCCGACTACATGGCGATGCCGAAGGCGTCTTGGGCGACTCGCCGCGAGACGGCCATCCGCGCCTTTCCGACGATGGTCCTCGCCGTCGTCGTGGTCGCCGGCATCTACCTGGGCATGTTCACCCCGACGGAGGCGGCGGCGGTCGGTTTCGTCGGTGGCCTCGTCATCACCGGGGGCATCCTGCGCTCGCTCACCTGGCAGGGCCTGAAGGAGGCGGTGCTGCAGGCCATGGTGACCTCGGTCTCGCTCCTGCTGATCGTTGCCGGCGCCAAGGTCTTTGGAAAGGCGATCACGCTCTACCGCATTCCCCAGGACATCTCCGCGCTGCTGACCTCCACATTCGATTCGCCGCTCGCCTTCGTCGTTGCCGTCAGTGTCGTCCTGCTCGTCATGGGGTTGGTGCTGGAATCGCTGTCTATGCTCTTGATTATGGTGCCGGTGCTGGCCGGCGCACTCGCCCCCCTCGGCATCGATCCGGTGTGGTTCGGCGTCTTCTTCGTCATCATGATCGAATGCGCGCTGATCACGCCGCCCGTCGGCATGAACCTCTATGTCATCCAGGCCGTCGGCAAGGCCGGGCTCGGCGAGATATCGCTCGGTGTGTGGCCATTCCTGGTGCTGATGCTGGCGACTGTCGCCCTTTGCTATCTGTGGCCGGGCCTCATCCTCTGGCTGCCGTTCCACCTCTAGATCCGGTTGCGGCATCGCGCCCCGTTCCAGGGCTGCGCGATGCTGCGGCCGGCTTCCTTTCCGTCGCCGGGTCCTCCCATCCAGGCGGCGTCGCTTCAACCAACCGGACATTCATCCATGACCAGCCCCGCCCAAACCCTCAAGGCTCTCCTCTCCGAACCCGTTCTGCGGGTCATGCCGTGCTGCTTTGACGGCCTCACGGCGAAGATGGTGGAACAGGCCGGCTTTCCGCTCACCTTCATGTCGGGCTTCTCGGTTTCCGCCGCGCGCCTCGGGGTGCCGGACGCGGGCCTCATCTCCTATGGCGAAATGCTCGACCAGGGTCGCAACGTCTGCGCGGCGACCTCGCTTCCAGTCCTCGGCGACGGCGATACCGGCTATGGCAACGCGCTCAACGTCAAGCGTACCGTGCGGGGCTATGCTCAGGCCGGCTTTGCCGCGATCATGATCGAGGATCAGGTGATGCCGAAGCGGTGCGGCCACACGAAGGGCAAGCTCGTCGTCGACCGTGCCGAGGCGCTCGACCGGATCAGGGCGGCGGTTGACGCGCGCGAGGAGGGCGCCGATATCCTCATTCTCGCCCGCACCGATGCGCTCCACACCCACGGTCTCGACGAGGCGCTGGAGCGGGCGCGAATGTTCCGCGACGCCGGTGCCGACATTCTCTTTGTCGAGGCGCCGCACGACGCCGAGGAAATGGCGACCATCTGCCGCGAAGTGCCCGGCATCCACATGGCCAACATGCTGGAGGGTGGCGATACGCCGATCATTCCGCCGGCCGAGCTAGAAGCCCTCGGCTTCCGCATCGCAGCCTATCCGCTGACGCTTTTGTCGGCGGCCATGCGTGCCATGCGCGACGCCCTTGCTGAGATTAAGGCTGGCCGGCACCCGGACAAGCTGCTGCTTGATTTCGCCGAGTTGAAGGAACGCGTCGGCTTCAACGCCTACTACGAGGAAGAAGCCCGCTACACCGACCGGCGCGATTGAAGCATTCGACCGGGAGGCTGGCGGATCTTTGCGGACAGGTCGTCGCGCGAGACCGCTTGCCCTTAGCCGCCGAGGTTCGCCACGAGCCCGTCATAGAGCGCATTCTTCGCCTCGAAGACGTATTCCGGCCGGCTGACGGTGACGGTTTCCGCGCCGTTGCGGCGCAACCAGGCGACACAGTCGTAGACCCGGGGCGCCGGGCAATGGAGCACCAGCGTCGCCCCGCGAGTCGCGCCGAAGGGTGCCGTCGCGCCGAAGCGGGAGACGACCTCGCGGCCGAGTTCGGCGGTGTTGGCGACAGTGGTGCGGATCTCGCGCACCTTGGCGGCGCGATCTTCCGCCGCCACCCGGTCGAGGATGGCACGGGCGGCCGCGAGGCTTTCCTCGCTCCAGGGCGCATAGAGGGCGGCGGCAAGATGGGCCTGCGAGCGGCGGATGACGCCGTCTTCCAGCACCTTCAGGTTGTTGGCTTCGAGCGTCGCGCCGGTTGTCGTGATGTCGACAATCAGTTCTGCTCCGCCGGCCGCCGGCGCGCCCTCCGTCGCCCCGAGGCTTTCCACGATGCGGTAGTCGGCGATCGAGCGCTCGGCAAAGAAGGTCCGGGTTGAGCGGATGTACTTCGTTGCCACCCGAAGGGGGCGGCCGTTGCGGGCGCGGAAGTCGTGCGCCACGTCGGCGAGGTCGGCGACGGTCGCGACGTCGATCCATGCCTTCGGCACGGCGATGACAACGTCGGCGTGGCCAAAACCGAGCGGCGTGACGAGATGGAGCCGGCTTGCCGGGTCGGCGATCTTCTCATGTACGAGGTCGAGGCCGGTGACGCCGAGGTGGACGTTGCCGGCAGAAAGTTCGCGGGCGATCTCGGAGGCCGAAAGATAGGCAATCTCGCAATCGGCGAGGCCGTCGATGCGGCCGCGGTAGTTGCGCGCGCCGCCCGGCTGGACGAGCTTGATGCCGGCACGGGCGAAGAAGTTGACGGTGTTTTCCTGTAGCCGCCCCTTGGAGGGTACGGCGACGATCAGCGGTCCGCTCATAGCACCTCTCCTCGCGGCAGGCGTTCAATCCAGATGGAGAATCCGACGGCGGGGACTTCCGTTGGCGCGCCGAGGAGCTTCAGCAGCCTGTTGTAGCGCCCGCCGCCGACGATCGGGCCACGGCCCGGCCGGTCGGGATCGAGAATCTCGAAGACGAAGCCAGTGTAATAGTCGAGGCGGCGGCCGAAATCGGCGGCGAACCACATGCGATCGAAGGAGATGCCACGCTCGGCCATCAGCGCGATGCGGCGCTCGTAGATGCCGAGGCTTTCGTCGAGATCGAGGCCGGCGGCGCGGGCGAGCGCGGAGACTGCCTCGACCGAGCGGTCCGGCTCGCCGGCGATGTCGAGGAAGCGCGCAAGGATTTCGGCCTCGTCCGGCCGGGCGCCTGAGCCGGCCGCGAAGGTTGCCTGTTCCAGGAAGCGCTCGGCGATTTCCGCCGCGCTACGGCCGCCGACGACGCTGATGCCGGCGATTGACAGGAGGTCTTCCACCAGACCGCGCGCGGCGCCATGGTCGGCGCCTTCGAGGGCGGCGAGGAGGCCGGCCCGGCTGTCATGGCGCTCGTCCGCCTCGGCGGTGCCGGCCAGCTGCGCCAGAAGCCGGTCTAGGCGGTCGCGATCGCCGCAGGCCGCCTTCAGCCGGCGGCGCCAGGCAGCCGGCAGGTCGAGCCCATCCAGAACGGCATAGAAGAGATCCTGATCGCCGATGCGAATGTCGGGCGCCGGCCCGCCGAAGGTTCGCAGGCAGGAGAGCGCCAGCGACAGAATTTCCGCGTCCGCTGCCTCGTCGTCGTCGCGGCCGATCGATTCCACGCCGGCCTGCGGGAATTCCGAAGGAATGCCCGAGGGGCGGTGGCGGAAGACCGGTCCGGCATAGCCGTAGGATCCGGCGCGTTCCGGTGCTCCCGCCGCGATGTGATGGAGGCAGACCGGAATGGTGAATTCCGGCCTCAGGCAAAGGTCCTCGCCGTCGAGCGTCGTCGTGAGGAACATGCGCCCGCGCATGTCCTCGCCGGCAAGGTCGATGAACGTATTGGCCGGCTGCAGGATCGGCGGATCGATGAAGCGATAGCCGGTCGCCTCCATCAGCCCGCGCATGGTTGTAAGGGAATCGTCGAAATCGCGCATCAGGATGCTGCTCCTTCCGAGGCCTGATCGGCGAGCAGTTTTTGTACCGCCGCGACGAGATCGTCGCGCGGCACCTCGAACTGGGCGGGACGGCTCGCCCGCCAGGTGGCGTTGTCGTCGATTTTCTCGGCGATGCGCTTGCCCTCGATCAGGTCCTTGATCTGGACGATGCCGGCGGCGCGCTCGTCGGAGCCCTGAATGATGGCGCAGGGGCTGTCGCGGCGGTCGGCATATTGCAGCTGCTTGCCGAATTGCTTGGGGTTGCCGAGGTAAAGTTCGCTGCGGATGCCGGCGGCGCGCAGCTCCGCGACCATCTTCTGGTAGTCGGCGATCGCGGTCTTATCCATCACAGTGACGATGACGGGACCGTCGCCGGCCGGCTCGGCGAGCTTGCCGGTCAGGCGCAGGGCGGAGAGAAGCCGCGAGACGCCGATGGAATAGCCCGTGGAGGGCACCGGCTGGCCGATGAAGCGAGAGACGAGACCGTCATAGCGGCCACCGCCGGCGACCGAGCCGAAGCGGACCACCTGGCCCTTTTCGTTGGTCACCTCGAAGGTCAGTTCGGCCTCGTAGACCGGGCCGGTGTAATATTCCAGGCCGCGTACGACGGAAGGATCGATCCTGACACGGCCGTCGTCGTAGCCGCCAGCGGCTACGAAACTTGCGATCTCGGCGAGTTCTTCGACACCTTGCGATCCGGTCTTGCTGTCGGGCACCAACGCCCGTAGGGCGGCCACGGTGTCCTCGGTCTTCTCGTGCGCCGCCTCGACGAAGGCAATGACCCGGGTGATTGCCTCCTCGCCGAGCCCCGCGCCCTTGGTGAAATCACCGGACTCGTCCTTGCGGCCCTCGCCGAGGAGAAGACGCACGCCTTCGGGGCCGAACTTGTCAAGCTTGTCGATGGCGCGCAGCACTGTGAGGCGCGTCGCGGCGTGCTCGTCACCGGAGATGCCGATCGCCTCCATCACGCCGTCGAGCACTTTGCGGTTGTTGACGCGGATGACGTACTGGCCCTTGAGCCCGAGCGCGTCGAGCGTGTCGGCCATCATCATGCACATCTCGGCGTCGGCGGCGACGGAGGGCGCGCCGACCGTGTCGGCATCGAACTGCATGAACTGGCGGAAGCGGCCGGGGCCCGGCTTCTCGTTGCGCATCACCCAGCCGTTGCGGTAGGAGCGATAGGGTTTCGGGAGGCTCTCGTAGTTCTCGGCGACATAGCGGGCGAGCGGCGCGGTCAGGTCGTAGCGCAGGCTCAGCCACTGCTCGTCGTCGTCCTGAACGGAGAACACGCCCTCGTTCGGGCGGTCCTGGTCGGGCAGGAACTTGCCGAGGCAGTCGGTGTATTCAACGAACGGCGTCTCGACCGGATCGAAGCCATAGCGTTCATAGATCTCGCGCACCCTGGCGAGCATTGCCTCGGTCGCCCGGATTTCGGAGGCTTCGCGGTCGACAAACCCGCGAGGCAGACGCGCCTTCAGCTTGGCCGTTTTCTTCTTGCTGCTCGACATGGTTTCCCGGGACCCTTCGGGGGTCCGCCTTCTCTTTGCCCCGAACGGGCGCCGGAACGGATGGATGGAGGTCGCGCCCCGCGCGACGCCCCGGTTTCCTAGACGAATAGCGGGGCAAGAGCAAGGCAGGGAAGGGGGAAGCGCGGGCCGGCGGCAGGAGGGTGGGCGCTCAGAAGCGGCGCCACAGGGCGACGGAGAGAAACCGGCTCGAGCGATGGTCGCTGTTGGCGCCGATGCCGGCCGTCACCTTGGCGCGATACCGCCGCGCGGGGAGGCCGACAAGGCTCAGGCCGAGCTGGTGTTCGGTCCAGTTCCCCTCGCTGGTATAAGCGAGTTCGGGACCGAGAAAGAGGCTGTCGCCGATGTCATAGCCGGTGAAGGCCTTTGCGTACCAGTCGCCGTAACGGCCTTCGCCGCGGGCATAGAACGTGGTCAGAACATTCCTCAAGGGTTTGGCCCACAGATCGGCGACGACATGCGCCGTCGCCCGGAAGCCGACGTCCTGGTTGCCCGGATCGCGGTCGACGAGCGTGCGGTAGTCCGCCGCCGGACCGGCTAGGAGTGCGGCACCGTAGCGCGGGCGAACGATCTGGTATCCGGCGGCGAGGACGACGCTCGCCGAAAGGCCGTTGATGAACCGCCGACCCGTCTTCCGGTAACGATAGCTGCCGGCGGAAAAGGTCGTCGCGACGAGCGGACCGGAGGCGTCGATGCCGTTGAGTGGCGCATAGCGGATGCCGAGTTTTGAATAGCGTGCGTCAGCCGAGACATCGCTGGTGGAAAAGACGAGCGTCTTGTAGAGCGCCGCACTCGCCGAGTCGCCGCCGTAGAGCACGCGGTGGAAAGAGGTTTCCTCGTCGTCCCGGTCGTCGTGAAGGGCGCGGTAGAGCGGCGATCCGTCGTCATAGTCGCCGCCTTGCATGACCTGTCGAAACCCGTGATCGTTCCGGTCGCGTCGAAGCGCGCGATCGATCGGCGATTCTCCGCCGCAGGCGGGAACGGTATGTACGAAGGCCGAGACCGAAGTGGCGAGGATGAGGACAATGGCGGAAATCATGACGGTGGAGGCAAGTGCTGGCCGTCGGGCCACGATAAGCCCGTCGCCTATCCGGCGGACGGTTCCGCCGGGCGCGACTTTTCCCATACGTTTCACGACCTGCTCCCCAAGCAGGGACCGCCGCAGCCGCAGGAGCAGTCCCACAACCCATAAAACGAACTATCCTATCTCAGGTAGAAATTATCCAGAAAAATACGCCATAGGCCCGCCGGACGTGTGGGTGCCTACCCCGCCCCCGTCCGGCCTCCGCCCGAACTATGCGTCGGCTGTACCGTTCAAGAGACCTGCCGCGGCGGCCGGTTCACGGGGATTTGGCTGTGTTTTTCTGGTCGTCTGGCCTAATGTTGCCGTTCACGAGCGCTCTGCGATGCGACGAAGACGATCATCGGCCCGGGGGAGAGCAGCCATGCGCCTCAGCAAGGATATCCTGAAAAACAGTTTTTCGCTCGAGGGACTCGCCGACCCGCTGGCGGAAGGATTGTCGGAGCTTGCCCGGCCGGTCAAACTTTCAAATGGCGAAATGCTCTTTCACGCCGGCGATCCGGGCAACGGATTCTATGTCGTCTTCGAGGGCTCGCTGAAAGTGAGCGTCATCAGTCATGAGGGCGAGGAACAGCTTCTGACTGTCCTCGGCCCCGGCGCGATCGTCGGCGAACTGGCGCTTCTCGATGGCCGGCCGCGTTCGGCGAACGTCAGCGCATTGAAGCCGACCGAACTCGCCTTTGTCGACAAGTCGTCCTTCGATCGCTTCGCCGAGGCCAATCCCGCACTTTACCAGCATATGCTGGCGATCGTTGCCGGCAGGCTCCGGCTCGCCAATGATATTCTTGCCGCGCGCAGTTTCCTGCCGCTTGCCGGCCGCGTCGCGCAGACCCTGCTGCAACTGGCCGAATCCTTCGGCAAACCCGTCGATCGCGGTCGCATCCTCATCCACTACAAGCTCAGCCAGGCCAATCTCGCCAACATGGCGGGAGCGGCGCGCGAGAACGTCAACCGTGTCCTCAACGACTGGAAGCGGGCCGGAACGATCAGCCGCATTTCCGGCTATTACTGCATCGAGGACATGAGCGTTCTGAAAGCGGCCGCCGAGCTCTGAGGCATTGGCGGGGACCGCGGCCTTCGATGGCGCTTGAACGGCGCCGCTCCGCCTTGGAGCTAGACCGTCACCCGCCGCTGCGGATCGCCCATGGCGACGGTGGACAGGACCTCTGCGCGCACGGCCTTGGGCGGCGCGAAGAGATTGCCCTGGCCGAAGTGGGGACCGTGCTCGAGAAGTTCCCGCACCTGCGATTCCGTCTCCACACGGTCAACGACCAGCTCGATACCATAGCGGGCGAGAAGGTCGGAAAGGTCGGCGACGTGAATATCCGTGCCCTGGACGGCGGCGGGGTTCAGCATGCGCTCGGCGGCGATTTTCAGGAAGCGAACGCCCTTCCGTCCAAGATCGGCGAAATCCATCTTGAGGTCGGCGACATTGTCGATGCCGATCCTGACGCCAAGATCGCGCAGCTCCTGCAGCGCATCGGTCTCCAGCGGCCCCATGGCGCGGAAATGCTCTTGCGTGAACTCCAGCACCATCAGCGCGCCGACGTCCGGCTGCCGCTTCAACTGGTCGACCAGTTCGCCGAAGGCGCGCGCGTCGACGAGCGAGAGTGGCGAGAGATTGCAGAACAGTCCGAGGCCGCGATCGCGGGTCGCGAACCGACCGGCAACGGTGAAGGCGCGGCGCAACATGATCTGGTCGATGCGCGGCGTCACGCGGGCGACCTCCGTCGCTTCCAGGAAATCGGCAGGGTAGAGCATGACCTCATGCTCGTCGCGGAGCCTGATCAATGCCTCGTAGAACCGCGTCTGGCGCTGCGGAAGCGTCACGATCGGCTGGAGGTGCAGTTCGATCCGGTTGCCGGCGATCGCCGACTGGACCGTCCGCAGCGTTTCTTCGTAGGCGGCGCGGGTCGCCGCATCAATGACCCGGCGCGTCTCTCGCTGGGCGGGTTGCTGCGGTGTTTCGGCCACCGGAGCGGCGATCCGCGCCGGCTCCGGCCCGGCCCGGGCGGCCTGCTGAGGCGCTTGTCGGGCTTGAGGTTGCGACCCGGCTGACCCCTTGCCACCACTCTCGACCTCGGTGACGCGCACCTCCAGATCGGCGAGCGCCTCGGCGAGCTGCTTGATCAGGACGCCGAAGACCTCGACCTCTTCGTAAAGGCCTTCAAGATGCTCGCTGGCCTGCTTCAGCGTGCGCTTTTCCACCGCCGCGAAACGGTTTTCCAGATTGGTGACGTCATCGCCGAGACCGTCCACCTGACCGGAAAGCTCTTCGAAGCGGGCGATGATCCGCGCCTCGTCACGGCGCCGGTTCTGCTCCACGTAGATGGCGAAGGTCACAGCCATCACCATCAGCGACAGGATCGTTGCCTCGCCCATCGTCATGGCGAAGTTCAGATGCGCCACCACACCGACGGACACCGAAATGACCAGCATGCAGATCGCAATGAAGATGGAAACGATGCGCGCCATGGCCTCGGGCGTACTCCGCAGAAGACTTTTGCGCCATTCCCGGTCTCACATCGCTGTTCCGCTTGGGGGCTTCCCACATGGGGCCGACCCGCATCGGGCGATGGCGCGGCCGGGGCCGGACGCCACTGGCGAACCCGCTGCGCCGGCATGATTCCGGGACCTTGGAACACGCGACGCGGGGACGGATTCGTCGAATCGTTGAAATCATGCGCGATTTCGCGCGCTCGTGCACCGATTACCGCCGCTTTATCCCCAACCATCCCCGCCGGCGGCCGCGGGCAGCGCGCGATTTATGCGGACGGACTGCCGGGAGCGTTGTGTCGGAGCGCGACTCCGCAACTGTAACACAATGATTTCAATGAGAAAGTGACTTGCCGTTCGTATGACATCGCCGGAAGGCGCTCAGCTTGGCCGCAAGCGCGACAATTCGCCATTATGGACACGATCGGCCGTTCTTGACCTTCCGGTTACTGGAAGCCCCACGTTGCCATTGATGGTCCGGGCCGGAAAATTCCTCTGACGGAACGTCCCGCCCGGCTTGGAAATCACCGGATCGGCAGTAGCGGTTTTGCTGCCTGCCTCGATCGAAGGAAAGGATCGGACCAGATGATCACCCTGAAAGTCACCGGCATGTCCTGCCAGCATTGCGTCAAGGCTGTGAAATCGGCCGTTGGCGACATAGACCCCGCCGCCGGCGTCGACGTCGATCTCGAAGCGGGTGAGGTGAAGATCGAATCCTCGGCCGCACGCGAAGGTTTTGTCACGGCGATCGAGAACGCCGGCTACGAGGTCGCGGCCTGACGAGCATTGCCCGACGCCCTGATAGCCTGACAGCCCGGCAGCCTGACGGTCGGCGAGCGGCCATGTATTCCGGTCGCCGCGTGACTCGACTGCCGTTAGGGGAAAGCCTTGGCGAGATTAGCCGGAACAAACGAAGACGGAAGGCGTTCCGATGGTGTGGTGAGCCCCGCTCACCACACTGTGATGGGACGTGAACGGCGCGAGCTATGGCTTTTCGCTAGTCTTGTCCCCAGTTCATAACCAGTCGCAAGGCGCGATCCTGGGACAGCCGGCACCTGCCCGCATGCTCGTTTGGAGTGCGGATAATCCTTGGTGTGCTGGAAACCTTGGCGCGCTGGAGACGATAAGACCTCCACGTTACTTGCCTGCCGTTCTCGCCATCCCTAGTTGTCGGAACGGACGAAACCGGCACGGTGTTGCCCCGCCGTGCCGGTTTTTGTTTGCGCGCCTTGCGGCGGTGGATCTGCCTGGGGTTCGGGCGGTCCCCCGAGCGAAACGGATTATGCGTCGCCGCCCTGTCGCCAGCGCCGCAGCCGGCCTCGCAGCGCGTGGTAGATCGTCTTTGCCCGCTGGCGCGAGCGTCGCCGGGTGCGCTCCAGGCCGGCCGCCACCGCGAAGGCCGCCGTTCCGCCGTTCCGCCGCGTATCGATCAACACGTCCGCGGCCTCGCTGCGTTCCGACCACAGTCCGTCCATCAGCGGGTGTCCCGCGTCGGTGCACGAATCGGCATGGGCGATCGCAGGATTGGCGATTAGCCGGCGGGTGACATCCATCACGGTCAGATAGCCCGGATTGTATTTTGCCAGCGCCTCGTCGTAGGAGGTTTTCCAGCAGAAGGCCATGTCGCTGCTTTGCACCACCACCGACATCCCGATCGGTCGGCCGTCGAGTTCGAGCGTGTCAATCTGTACCTGTCCGCGTCGTGCGAATGCCGAAATCGCCTTGGTGAAAAAGCGCAGGGCATCCGGCTTCTCCCTGATTGCCGTGCCCTCGCGGCCCTTCCAGCCTGCCGCCTCCAGCTCCAGAAAGCGCATGAACGCAGAGATCGTCTCGCCTTCCTCGCGGTAGGATCGGTGCTCGAGGGTGCCCATGGCACCAAGCTCGGCGAGCGCCTTCCTCATCCGGCGCCGCCGGCGGCCGCTAATCGTCTTGCAAAGATAGCTCTCGCCGTCGAGGTCGGTCTTGAGCGTGATGACGGAGGTCCGGTCAATCACGCTCATCGCCCGTCCGCTGTTGCCGCATGCCGCCGAAAGCCCGGTCCGGCCTTCGCCGTCCCACGCCATGGTGTGGATCAGCAGCATGCGCGGAAACGGTCCCGCGGCGATCGCGTCGAGCGCATGCGACCAGAACGCCTCGGTCCGGCCCGGCCGGATCAGCGGCGTGCCGCGCACGCCCATCTTGTGGTTCCAGCCCTGGGTGACGGCCAGGAACGGCCCCCAGCGATGGCGCACGATTTCGAACGGCATGGCGCCGGCGAGCGTGCCTCCCGCCGCACCGTCCCAGACGAGCACGAGGAAGTGACGCGATGTGGTCCGCAACTCTTCCATCGCCGCTTTGAGAGCGATCGGTTCGAAAAAGACGTTCGGTTCACATGCGGTGTCTGCAAGCGCCTGGAGCGGCGCGTACACGCGGTCGATCTCCGACAGCGGCAGGATTTCCGCAGTGAAGGCGCTGGGCTGCGCTACGCCGCTACCGCCCGCACGGGGAGCGGTGCGGGTAGCGTGGTCGTCCTGAAGCTGGCGCAGCGCGGTGTTTTGTTCGATCACGATCAGCCCTCTTGATCTTTGACGATGGTCTCGGGTCCGGCGGTCCTCCGCGACCGGAGCCGTTCGATGACGGACCGCGGCGAGAAGGCCGGCATCGGCTGGAAGCCGCAGAGACGACGGATGATGACGGCGGAGGCGACCACCTCCGCGACGACGGCCGTGGTGGTTGCCGTGGCCGCCCCGGTGATGCCGAAAACGGGAATGAGAAGGAGATTGAGCGCGACGTTGCCAACGACCGCACCACCCAGGATCATCATCGCGGTTCCCTGGTGGCCGGTGATCACCAGCATCGTCTGTGCCGGCGCGATGAAGGCCCTGACGATCGCCGCGACGGCGAGAATGAGGAGCGCGGGATAGGCGTCGGAGAAACTGGCGCCGAACGCCATCAGCAGCCATGGCCCGACGACGACGAGGCCGAGCGCCAGCATCAGCGCCGGCCAGAACGACAGGCCGATCGCCTGGTTGACGGAACGGGCAAGACCGTCCGCGTCGCCGCGCGCCGCGCTGTAGGCAAAGCCCGGCGCCATCACCGCGACGACGGCGACGGGCACGAAGCCGACGAGAACGAGGATGCGGCTTGCCGCGTAGTAGTGGCCGACGTTGTCCGGCGACATCAGGGCGCCGATGAGGAGGATGTCCGCCGCGCCCATCAGCTGTAGCAGCCCTTCGATGAAAACGATAGGAAAGGCGACGCTTATCCAGGCCCGCAGGTCGTAGCGGGCCGCAACGCCGGCATCGGAGCGGCGCGCGGCGGTGTGACGACGCCCTTCGGTCGACCGCGTCGCGAGAACAAGCTGGACGACGGCGGTGACGGCGGCCGCGGCGAGCGCCAGCGACATGGCCGTGCCGGCATTGCCGGGAAGCCCGAGGGCGAAGACTGCGATGCCGATCCCGCTCAGAGTGACCAGCGGCCGCACGATGAGTGCCGGCCCCATTGCGCTGATCGGCATGCCCTGGCCACGGCAGTAGCCGTCGTTGATTTCGATGAGCGCGAGGAACGGCAGCATCAGGGCGGCAAAGACCACGGCTTCGTGGTAGGGCGCGGGCAGGGGCCCGCCGGACGAAAGCGAGAGCGTGAGCCCGACGGTCACGCCGATCACCGAAACAATGCCGGCGACGATGAAGGACGTCCGCCGCAGGCCGCGCAGGAGGTCGTCCTGGTGTCGAGCCCGGTATTCGGGAATGAAACGGATCATCGCCGGCGCAAGGCCGCCGCTCATCCAGCCGCCGAGGAGCATCAGGCAGACGAAGATCGTCGCGTAGATGCCGTACTGATAGGCGCTCAGCCAGCGCGCGAGAACGATCTGCAGGATGAAGGCAAGACCGGCGCCGGCGATCCGCAGTGCGTAGACGCCGAGGACGCGCAGACCGGCGTTCCGCCGACCATCCAGTGCCAGGGCCGCCTCGGCGCTTTGCTCTTCTCGCTGCCGGTTCTCATCGGGCGCCGCGCAATGCGGCAATGGTGCGTCGGTATATCGCGCATCGTCGTCGGGTCCGGCGGAATCCGGGCGCCGGTTCGAGGGCACCGGCGCGATAGGCCCGAGGGGCAGCTCCATCGCTAGCCCGCCCTTTCCGCTGTCATCGCCAGCTCCGATTGTCGCCAGTGCATGTGGCACGTCATTCCCCGTTTTCTCTCCCCCAAGAGGGTCATTGGAAACAGAGGGTAGGGAAAAAGGATTGATTTGAAGTGTTCGCGCATCCTTTCCCATTCGTTAACGCCGCAGTTGTCGTCGACCGGAATGGTGCCTGCCACAAAGGCGTCGAGGGCGCATTCGGCGGTTCCCGAAGGGCCGGTCGAAACGCTTTGTTTACCCTGTTGGCCGACAAAGGAGAGCAACCGGCGATGCCCGTCGCCCCGCCTTATCTTTCTTGGGAGTCGCGTTTGCCATGATGATCTCACGGGATCCGGCAGAGCCTGCTCGCATCCTTATCGTAGACAGGGATCCTGTGCAGCAGCGGCTCATCGGTCGTGATCTTGAACGGATCGTCGCCGTCGATGCCGTAACCTTCGCCGAGAGTGTGTCCGATGCCGTCCGGCATATCGAAAGCGGTGCCGGCATCGATCTGATCGTCGCCGACCTTGCAACGATTAACGGCGCGGAGCATCTCGCCGACTTCGCCCGCAGGTTTCCCGATGCCGTCCTCTTTGCCGCGACCGAAAGCGCTTCCGTTTCCAGCGCCGTGGAGGCGCTGCGGGAAGGCGCGCATGATTTCCTCGTCAAGCCGCTCTCTGTCCCGGCGCTCATGCAGCGGTTCGGCGAATGCCGCAAACGGCGGTATCGGGCCGCCGCAGAAAGCGGTTCGACGGACGGCGGGACGCTGCCCCGCAAGGGCGCGCTCTGCGACTCCTCGCCCGGCGAGGGGAATGCGCAGACACGCTTCGTCGGCACCTCACAGGCGATGCGCAGCCTTGAAGACCAGATCCGTCGCATGGCCGCTTCCCAGGCGCCCGTCTTCATCACCGGCGAATCCGGCGTCGGCAAGGAATTGTGCGCCGAAGCGGTGCACGGCTTCTCCCGCCGTGCCGACGGGCCCTTCATCGCTATCAACTGCAGTGCGATTCCCCACGACCTGATGGAGAGCGAGATCTTCGGTTGCGTCCGTGGCGCTTTCACCGGCGCCGGCGAGGACCGCGCCGGGGCAGCCGAGCTGGCCGACGGTGGAACGCTGTTCCTCGACGAAATCGGCGACATGGACCTGTCGCTCCAGGCCAAGCTCTTGCGCTTCATACAGACCGGTACGGTCCGCCGCCTCGGCGATACCCAATTGCGGTCGGTCAACGTGCGCTTCGTCGCCGCGACCAACCGGCAGATCATGGAAGAGGTGCGGTGCGGGCATTTTCGCGAGGATCTCTTCTATCGCCTGCACGTGCTGCCGGTGCAGGTGCCGCCTCTGCGTGCCCGCCGCGCCGACATCCTGCCGCTCGCTCGCCACTTCCTGGCGCTTTTCTCGAGCGAGGAAGGTCGCGCCTTCGCCGGTTTCTCGCCACTCGTCGCCGATTGCCTGGAGGCCTACGACTGGCCGGGAAACGTGCGCCAGCTTGAAAACGTCATCCGCCGCATCGTCGTCCTTTACGATGGTGTCGAAGTCGAGCCGGAGATGGTGCCTTCCGGCATCCTCTCCTGCGGGGAAGACCGTCTGCAGTTCGTGTCTGCCCAATCGTCATATGATCTGACGCGATCCGGCCCGCCCCTTTCTTCCGCATTCCCCGATGGCGGTATCGGCGAAGCCGGGCCGTTGTCGCGAGGTCATGCCGTCCTTCCCGCCTCCGTCGTCCCCTTCTGGAAGGAAGAGCGGCGGATCATCGAAGCTGCGCTCGATGCCTTCGGCGGCAATATCTCCCGCGCCGCCGCCGCGTTGGAGATTGCGCCCTCCACGATCTATCGCAAGCGTCAGTCGTGGATGGAAAAGGGCGCCTGAAAAAGAGGGCGAGCGGCCTTGCCGTGCGCTTCGGCGGTTTGACCGTGACGAAATGCGGATGTCGCCCCCATTGTGAACGGTGCGCAAGGCGTGTAATCCCATGAAAGCGCCAAGAAAATGCGAAGTGGGCTGTGGGGATCATGAACATCAGAGCAGCGTTTCTGCGTGTGCTGGCATTTGCCGCGGCGATAGCCATGGCGTTTCTGCCGGTACGGGCATCCGCGGGAGACATCGTCGATAGCGCGGCGGAAGCCGAGCGGCTGCTCGCCGCCAGCGAGCCGGTCGAGGCGCTTGCCGCGGCCGAAGCCGCTTACGATGCGACCTGGCGCGCGATACCGTTGTCGTTCCGCAAGGCCCTATTCGTCGATGGGAAACCGGCCGGTTTCGGCCGCTATACGCCGCGTCAGAGCGCCACGTTCAAGGCGGGCGACGAGATCGTCGTCTATGCCGAGCCCGTCGGATACGCCTATGGCGTCAAGGGTGGCGACGGGGCCGAAAACGGGGGTAAGGACGAGGGCGACGAAAGTTTCACGATCGATCTCGATGCCGACCTGGAAGTGCGCACCGGAGGCGGACAGATCCTCGCCAGCAGCGAGGGTTTCAGTCGTCTCAGCCAGACGGCCGCGATCCGCGAGCGGGCCTTCAACGTGACGCTGGAATTTGCCTTTACCGGCCTGAAACCGGGTGACTACGTTCTCGCCGTGACCCTGCGCGACGTCCATTCTGACAAGAAAGGCACCTTCGAGCTTCCCTTCGTCATGGACGCACCGAAACCGCAGTCGCGTCCCGCTGAGGAATAGGCTGCCGCCCGGCGCAAGGCGGGGTGGAGGGGCATCGCGCCGGCTCCGGTGGGTTGCGCCGACATTCCCCGTTTTTCGGTCAATAGGAACTTTCTTCTTGCACCTTTAAGCTGCATCGCGCAAAAATCCCGAAATTGCGAACGCACGGTTTCGCGATGATTGGGATCGCGAAGGGGGATATCTCCTGCGGCGCTGCGTTCGCGACTCCTGCGTGTCTCGTTTCATCAAGTACACGTTCACCAGGTTTTCAGCTTCCGACTTCTGCTTCCCTGGGCTTCGGTATCTTGCGCTTCCGTCCTGAGGTTCCGATTCGTCTAACCGCTTGCCGGGTTTGAGGAAAGATTTCGTTCGCATAGGTTTTCTATGAGGTGCTTTGTGCCGATCATCATGATGGTCTTTGGCATCGGCGTCCTTTCGCTGATGGATGCTCTGGTCAAGTCGTTTGGCGGCGCCTATCCGATATGGCAGATCACTTTCCTGCGTTATTTACTCGGCCTCGTTGTCATCTCGCCGCTGCTGCTCGTCTGGCGGCCGCGCAAGCCGTCCTGGACGGTCGTTCGCGCCAATGGTCTGCGCGGCCTCTTCGTCGTCGGCGCGACGGCCTGTTTTTTCACGTCGATCCAGCACATTCCGCTCGCTCTCGCCACCTCGCTGTTCTTCTCTGCGCCGCTGATGATCGCCCTGTTCGGCTGGGCTCTGCTCGGCGAGCGCATTCAGCGTAGCGCGTTCGTCGCGATCGGCCTCGGCCTTGTCGGCGTCATCATCATCTGTGCGGGCTCGATCCTGTCCGGCCAAGTCGGCGCGAGCGGACTCTCCGGCGAGCCGTTGGAGCGCGGCGAGCTGATCTTCGGTCTCGCCCTCGCGCTGACCGCGGCGATCTGTTACGCGTTTGCCATGGTGACGATCCGCGCCCGCACCAAGGACGATCCCATCCTGTCCATCATTTTCCTGCAGACGGCCGGAGGCGTGGTCGTCAGTGCCGTGCCCGGCCTTTCCTTCTGGGTGCCGATTGCCAGCGCCGACCTGGTCACTTTTCTCCTCATCGGCATGTGCGGAACGAGCGGTTTCCTGCTGCTGTCCGGTGCTCTTGCCCGCGCCAATGTCGCCACGCTCGCGCCGATCGAATACTCGGCCTTTCTCTGGGCCAGCCTTTGGGGCTATCTCTTCTTTACCGAACTGCCCGAGGAGACGACGGTTATAGGGGCGGTGCTGATCATTATCGCCGGCCTCATCGTGGTTCGCCAGATGCGCGCGGTGACCGTCGAGCCCGTCTAGAAACCCCGTCGGGGAGGGGCAAGGGGTGCGACGGTCGCGTTCGCAAAATGGGCGGCCGCGTTTGCGAGACGGAAAGGAGGAAGCCGCATGGCCAGCGTCTATGATCTGAAGCCGCGCTTTCAGGCCTTTCTCCGCCCCCTAGTCGATGCTTTGGCCGCGCTTGGCGTGACGGCGAACGCGGTCACGCTGTTTGCGCTTCTTATCAGCCTTTGCGCGGCGATCCTCATCAGCCTGTCGGCTGGCGTGCGCGCCGCGCTCCTCCTCTTGCCCCTGGTGCTCTTCGTGCGCATGGCGCTCAATGCCATCGACGGCATGCTGGCGCGCGAGCACAACCAGCGGACCCGTCTCGGGGCAATCCTCAACGAGATATGCGACGTCCTTTCCGACATCGCTCTCTATATCGCCCTGGTGCCGGCGCTTTCGGCCCACGGCGTCGCGGCGACACCCATCGTTTTTTTCACCATCGGCGCTGTCCTTACCGAGTTCGCCGGCGTTCTTTCCTGGGCGCTTGGTGCCGGCCGACGCTACGAGGGGCCAATGGGAAAGTCCGACCGCGCCGCCGTCATCGGTCTCCTTGCCATTGTTCTGGCGCTCTTCGATGTGCCGCGCGTCTTCATCGATGGCCTTTTCGTCATGCTGGTGATCGCAACGGCCCTCACCGTGTGGAAGCGGCTCTCTGCGGCGCTCGCGGCGGAGCGGGTGTAACGCAATTTTCCGCGCGCCGTCATGGACATGTTGCTTGACGCCGTGGCCCGGAGGCGATACGCGCCCTTCATGAGCGAAACGGTTACCTTCATCCCCGGGCTCTCGGCGATTGCGGAGCGCTACCGGGGTATCCTGTGCGACGTCTGGGGCGTCGTCCATAACGGCGAGAACGCCTTTTTCCCCGCCTGCGAGGCGCTTGCCGCCTTCCGTGCCGCCGGCGGCAACGTGGTCCTTCTGACCAATGCGCCGAGACCGTCCGGGCCAATCTATGCCCAGCTCGATGAGCTTGGCGTCAGGCGGGATGCCTATGATGCCGTCGTCACCTCCGGCGATGCGACCCGAGCGATGCTGCTGGAGCGCGGCTACACCCGCATTCATCATATCGGACCCGAACGCGATCTGACGCTCTACGAGGACACCGGCATTCGCCTGGTCGAGCCCGAAGAGGCGGAGGTCATCGTCTGCACGGGCTTCTTTGATGACGAGACGGAGACGCCGGAGGATTACCACGATCGCTTCCGGGCGCTCATCGACCGGGGCCTGCCGTTCATTTGCGCCAATCCCGACATCGTCGTGGAGCGCGGGACCCGGCTCATCTGGTGTGCCGGCGCGCTCGCCCGCGACTACGGGGCGATGGGGGGCGACGTGGTCATCCTCGGCAAGCCCCATGCGCCGATCTATGCCGCCGCCCTTGCGCGTCTCGGCAAGGAAGCGGGTGGGCCGCTGGAAAAGAGCGATGTCCTTGCCATCGGCGACGGGCTGAAGACCGACGTGACCGGTGCGGTGGGGCAGGGGATCGACACCCTCTTCATCACCGCCGGCATCCACGCTGCCGATTTCGGCGATGCCGAGCGGCCGGATCCGGACAAGGTGACCGCACGTCTCGCCGAGGAGAAGCTCGCCGTCGTTGGCGCGCTACCGCGGCTGCGCTGGTAGCTTCCTCCGCGCCGTTGACCCTGAGGACAACTGGCGGACTTGTTTGCGACTCGGCGGGAAATCGACAAGAAAAAAGGGCGCTCCCATCGGGGCGCCCTTTTGGCAAATCGAATATCGTTCGTCAGTCGAAAAGCTTGTCGACGTCGGTCTGCTTGATCGCGTCGCCCTTCTGCTGCGGCCCGTGCAGGATGAGTTCGCGCCGACGGCGCTCGTCCTCGCTCTCCTCAAGCGGCGGCAGGTTTTCCGGCATCTTCAGCTTGTCCATCAGCTTGGAAAGCCGGTCATCGATGAGATTGAGCGTCGAGACGACCTTGGAAACGCGTTGGCCGGTGATGTCCTGAAACGCGCACGCTTCGAAGATCTCGATGGTCTTGTCGCCGACCAGCGCCTGATAGGCATCGACGTCGGACGGGTCGGCGCCCATCATTTCCTCGGCCGCGTTCATGATCGTGTTGGTCGCCTCCTCGGTCGCCTCCACGATTGCCTCAAGTTCCCGGCCGGCATCCGGAATCTTGTTCTGCTTCATGTCGTCGGGGCGGAGGTTGACGAGCTCGTCCTTCATGTGTGCGATTTCGTTGGCGATGGAGACGAGCTCCTGATAGACGACGCCGTCGAAATTCTCGAAGAAGTCCTTGTAGGAATCGGCCATTACCTCGGCGAGCTGCATCACGTCGCCGATGGAGACGTCGCCCGTCTGGGATTTGCGACGCTCCAGAAACTGGATCACACGAAGGACGCTCTGAGTCTTTGCGCTTGTGGACATTTCTTTATCCCTGGGCGGCCGGATCGTCGTCCGAGCCGCATGAACCGCGCTTCCCCTCGCGGTAAAGAGGCTTTCCGGTCAGAGGAAAGCTGCAATCAATCGGCGCTGAACACCGCGTCGATCTTGCCCTTCAGCGTTTGCGCGTTGAACGGCTTCACGATGTAGTTGTTCACGCCGGCTTTTTTGGCGGCGATCACGTTTTCTGTCTTGGACTCGGCCGTGACCATGATGAACGGCGTCTTTGCCAGGGTGGCATCGGCGCGCACCTGTTTCAGAAGCTCGTAGCCGGTCATCGGCTCCATGTTCCAGTCGGAGATCACCAGCCCGTACCGACGCTGCTGCATTTTTGCCAGGGCTTCGGTGCCATCGGCCGCATCGTCAACATCGGAAAAGCCGAGCTGTTTCAGGAGATTCCTGATAATTCTGATCATGGTCTTGTAATCGTCGACCACGAGGACCGGCATCGAAAGATCAAACGACATTGTCTACTCCACATACTAACTACGACGCCCCCGGTCATTGGGATTGGCAGTCGTGACGCAAGTTTCGGGGGCGAAAGGCAGTACCTGGACGCCACAGCCATGAGAAAAATAGACGAAGGGACTGAAAAGAGCGTTAATTCGGAAAATTTTACCTAGCACGCTGGCGAAACGCCCCGAGCTTGGCGCCTCCATCGGCCAAAAGCCCTATTGCAACGGCCCGGGTGTGCCGTCTAGCGTGCAGTGCAACAAAGACCGGGAAAAACGTCGTGTTAGAGCTCAGAACCTTGTATTTTGAAGACCTTGCCGTCGGCATGAAGGAAACGTTTACCAAGACGGTCCTTTCTTCCGACGTCGTCGGTTTCGCCGAAGTCTCCGGCGACCGCAATCCGATTCATCTTTCCGAACATTTCGCCGCCCGCACTCCGTTCAAGTCGCGTATTGCCCACGGCCTTTATACCGCCAGCCTCATTTCTGCCGTTCTCGGCACGCGGCTTCCCGGTCCCGGCGCGATCTATTTGTCGCAGACCCTCCACTTCAAGGCGCCCGTCAGGATCGACGACGAGGTCGAGGTCAGCGTGGAGGTGATCGAACTCCTGGAAAAGGGCTGCCGGGCTCGACTCCATTGCGAGTGTTCGGTCGACGGCAAGATCGTCCTCGACGGCGAGGCGATGGTGAAGGTGCCCTCCCGCACCACCGGCGATTCCGACGGCTGATCGCAGCATTGGCCGGATCCGCCGTCAAATCCGGCATATGATCGGATACATGATCGGTCGGGGCCACTTGACCTTACAGAGCGGAGTGGGCAGGGTCTCGCCGCGCCAGCCTCGCCCGTGAAGGGCTTGTTCCGAAGGTTCTGTTTTCATGTCCGCGCCCGTTACTCCCCGCTCGCCGGCTTTCGCTTGCGTTGATGGTCTGGCGGCCATTCGGCCCGATCTTTGCGGAAGCGTGATCGCTATCGGCAATTTCGATGGTGTTCATCGCGGTCACCAGAGTGTCCTCGCCGCCGCTGTCACGGAAGCGGAGAAACACGGCTGCGTCTCCCTCGCCATGACGTTCGAACCGCATCCGCGTGTGGTCTTCCGACCCGATCTGCCGCTCTTCCGGCTGACGCCGGCGCCGGCCAAGGCCAGGATCGTCGAGGCGATCGGCCTCAACGGCATCGTCGTGATGCCCTTCGACCGGGATCTCGCCAGCGTCACGGCGGAGGATTTCGTCGCCGATATCCTCGTCGGAGCGCTCGGCGCGCGCCATGTCGTCGTCGGCTACAATTTCCATTTCGGCAAGGGCAGGGCGGGATCGCCTTCCTTTCTCAAGGACGCCGGCCGACGCCATGGGTTCGGCGTGACGATTGTGCCGGCCTTTGTTGACGAGGGCGGAGAGGGGGTCTCGTCGAGCCGGATTCGCGCCGCGCTCAACGCCGGCGATGCGACCGAGGCCGCCGCGCTGCTAGGCTATCGCTGGTTCGTCGAGGCCGAAGTCATCCATGGCGACAAGCGCGGCCGCGAGCTCGGCTACCCGACCGCCAACATGACACTGCCACCTGACTGCGGGCTCGCGGAGGGTATTTACGCGGTGAAAATCCGCATTGACGGGGCTATCCGCGATGGCGTCGCCAGCTATGGACGCCGGCCGACCTTCGGCGATGGAGCGCCGGTGCTGGAAGTCTTCGTGTTCGATTTCTCCGGCGATCTCTACGGCAAGACCGTTGATGTGGCTTTCGCCACCCGTCTCAGGGGCGAAAGGAAGTTCGATGGCGTCGAAGCGCTCATCGCCCAGATGGACCGCGACAGCGAAGAGGCCCGCGCCGCCCTCGCCGCGCTTCGGCCGCTCTCGCCGCTCGACCAGGCCCTCACGTTCGCGCAATGATACGGCAGGGAAGGGCGTCCGTCGCCAGCCGGGCTTGCCAGCGGGACCTGTGGACCTGTAAATTCGCCGGAAATGGCCGTCGGCTCTGGCTCCTGCCGTGTCGCACCGAAGCCGCTACCCGGCAGGACTTGTCACAATGCACCCATATCTGTGGTCCGCGCGGATGTCGGCCAGCCTTCGAACCGTTGCAGCGCCGTTCGCCCGGACGTCGCCCACGGTGATTCTTGTGGCCGGTGTGCTAGGCGGGACGGCGCGATGAACGTCCGCCCCATCCTCTTCATCCTCGGCTTTCTCTATTTCGGCCTCGCGACCGCCATGCTGGTGCCGGCGATCGTCGATCTTGCCGCCAGCAACGTCGACTGGGTTTCTTTTGTCGCCTCCGCGCTCTTCACCGGTACCGTGGGGTTGTTGCTTGCACTCTCCTCCTACAACGAGCTGCGCGACGGTCTGACGATCCGTCAGGCGTTCCTGTTGACGACGCTTGCCTGGGTCACGCTGCCGGCCTTTGGCGCGTTGCCCTTCCTGCACCTCGGCATTTCCTATGCCGACGCCGTTTTCGAGGCGGTGTCCGGTGTCACCACCACCGGCTCTACCGTTCTCAGCAATCTCGATCATCAGCCGCCCGGTCTTCTCCTGTGGCGCTCCATCCTGCAATGGCTCGGTGGCGTCGGTATCATCGTCATGGCTATCGTGCTGCTGCCCTACCTGAAGGTCGGTGGCATGCAGCTCTTCAAGACCGAGAGCTCGGACCGTTCGGAAAAGATCGTGCCGCGGGCGACCGATTTCGTCCGCCTGCTCGCCAGCACCTATCTCTTCCTGACGGTGATTTGCGCGCTCTTCTACCATCTTGCCGAAATGTCGTGGTTCGATGCGGTCAACCACGCCATGGCAACGCTGTCGACCGGCGGTTTTTCCACCCATGATCTGTCGTTTGCCTATTTCACCAATCCGGTGACGGCCTGGATCGCGGTCGCCTTCATGTTCGCTGGCGGCCTTCCCTTCACGTTGATCATCCAGGCGTTTCGGGGACGCCCGCTGGCGCTGTGGCGCGATCCCCAGGTGGTGACGCTGTTCCGTTTCCTGATTGTCGTGTCCGTCGGCGGCGCGCTCTATCTGGTCGTCAGCCAGGGCATGCGTTTGCCGGACGCCTTGCTGCGGACGTTCTTCAGCTTCACCTCCATCGTGACCACCACCGGCTTCGCCTATGGTGACTACACCGCCTGGGGTGCCCCGATCGTCGGCACGATCTTCCTGCTGACCTTCGTCGGCGGCTGCACCGGTTCGACCGCCGGCGGCATCAAGGTCTTCCGCTTCATCATCTTTGCTGGCGCGCTCAGGAACTACCTGCGCCTGATGGTCCAGCCGCACCGCGTCCTGTCGAGCAACTACAACAATATTCCGCTTTCCGCCGAAGTCGCCATGTCGGTGCTTGCCTTCCTCGTCGCCTACCTCGGCCTCGTCGGCGTCTTCACCGTTGTCCTGACGTTCTTTCACCTCGATCTCGTCACCGCGCTGTCCAGTTCCGCCCAGGCCGTCGGCAATGTGGGCCCGGGGCTCGGCGACATCGTCGGCCCGTCGGGAAATTTCTCAACGCTTTCCGATGGTGCCAAATGGGTGCTGGCCATCGCCATGCTGATGGGGCGGCTGGAACTCTTTACCGTGCTTGTGGTGCTCGACCCGGAATTCTGGTCGAAATGACAGCCTGTCGCCCCATACCGGGCGCTTAGCCTGCGCGCGTTCCCGGCAATGTGCCGTTGGCGACGTCGACCATGATCTGACGGTGCGCCGGAACGAGGTTTCTCGCGGCGTAGCGTTCCACGATCGTCGTCCGCGCCGCGTGCCGTATCGTCTTCATCGCCGCCTGGCGGTCGAGCGCCTCGATCATCCGTTCCGCGATTTTGTCCACGTCGAAGAAATCGACGAGGAGCCCGTTGCGCCCATCCTCTATCACCTCGCGTACTGGTGGCGTATCGGAGCCGAGAACGAGGCCGCCACAGGCCATCACCTCCAGCATTGACCAGGACAGCACGAAAGGCACGGTCAGATAGACGTGCACGCTGGAGATCCGGGCCGCGGCGCGAAAGGTGTCGAACGGCACCAGTCCGAGGAAATGCGTGCGCGTCATGTCGAGGTCGAGCGTCTCGACGGCGTGCTTCATGAAGGTCTTGCCGTCCGCCCGGCGCCGTCCGTAGGCAACACGGTCCTGCCCGATAATCAGCGCGTGTGCGTCGGGGCGCACTTTCTGGACCTTCGTCAGCGCCTCCATGAACTGGGGAAAGCCCCGATAGGGCTCCATGCCGCGCGCGACATAGGTGATGACCTCATCGGAAGCGGTCAGCATGCGTCCGTCCGCCTCCAGGAACGCCTCGTCGCTTGGCGTCAGATAGTCGATGTCGACGCCGTCGTGGAGGACGGAAATGCGTCCGCTGAGATGGGGCGGGAACTGGCTCGCCTGCCAGCGGGTCGGACAGACGCCCCAGTCCATGTTGGCCAGATCCATCAGGATCGGCGCGTTGCGCATGCGCGTGCGCACGTCGTCATCCTCGGTGCGGCTGTCGCCTTCGAGGAAATCGGCGTCCGAGCCGGTCGGGCGATAGTACCATTCGAAGTAGGAGAGAAGCTTCGTGTCCGGCCAAAGGTCACGGATGAAAAGCGACGGCCCCCAGCCGGAATGGGCGCAAACGATATCCGGCGACCAGCCGCGCTCCCTGAGCGGATGGAACGCCTTGAAGACGGCCTGGGCGTTGAGGATTGCCGCTTCCATCGGCGCCGCCGCCGGGTGAATGGTCTGCGTCACCTCGCGGTGCGGCGCGTAATCGATTCGGCTGATCGCAATAGACTGCTTGTTGCTGGCCAGTGTACCGGCAACCATCTCCACGTTCGGCTCATGCGCCAGATAGGCCATGATGCGCCGATACTGGGCGGGAAAATTGTTGTGCAGGAAAAGAATGCGCATCGGCCTCGGGCATCCGTGATGACAGGGTAGGCCCGACATGCGTGGCGGGCCCTGGGTGAGGCCACCATGCCGTGTGGGCACCGGTTCGACAACCGGCTTTTCGGCAAACCCGACTGAAGGTCGGTTCAGCCATGCGCCTCTTCACGCTTGCCTGTTGCACGCGGCCGTGATCAAAGCGGGAAAGCGCGCGTCGTCCCCGCGCGGCCCCGCACCTCCTTTGCGCGTCTCCTTCGAAAGTTCCGACCTTGTCCGATCTTCCACCTCACGTCAGGATCGAGGCCGTTTCCTCCGCCAGCGCCGATGGTCCCGTCGCCTCCTATGCCAACGGCATCGCGATGATGGCGCTCGCGACCATCATCGTGCCAGCGATGGATGCCGCCGCCAAGCTTCTCGGCCAGACCATCCCGCCGTTGGAGGTCTCGTTCTCGCGCTTTGTCTTTCAGGGCGTCTTCGCCGTCGCCGCAGCCCTTGTCCTGCGCCAGGAGGTGCGGATCTTCCCCCCGCGCTTCGGTCTCCATGTCCTGCGCGGCTGCTGTATCTCGATTGCCACGCTGTTCTTCTTTTCCGCCCTCAAGGTGATGCCGATCGCTGACGCGCTTGCTGTTTTCTTCGTCGAACCGATGATCCTCACGATGCTCTCGGCGCTGTTCCTCAAGGAGCCGGTTGGCCCGCGCCGCTGGGCGGCGGTCGCCGTCGGCTTCGTCGGCGCGCTCTTCGTCATTCGCCCCGGTGCCGGGCTCTTCGGCCTCGCCGGCCTTCTTCCCCTCGGTTGCGCCACCTTCGCCGCGATCTATCTTCTCCTCACCCGTTCGCTCGCCGGCACCGCCTCGACGCTGTCGATGATGCTGATCGCGGCGATCTGGGGATCGGCGCTGCTCGGTCTTGCCCTCTTCGTCGCGACCGGTTTCGGCGTCGAGGGGGCGACCTTCGTCGTGCCGGACGGGCCGGAACTGGCGTTGATGGCGACAATCGGCGCCATCGCCTTCGCCAGCCATACGCTGCTCGTTCTCGCCTTTGCCCGCGTGCCGGCCGTCATCCTCGCGCCGCTCAGCTATATGGAGATGGTGTCGGCGGCCGTCCTCGGCTTCGTCATCTTTGGCGATCTCCCCGACGCGATTACCTGGGCCGGCGTCGCGCTCATCGTCGCTTCCGGTCTCTATATCGCCCACCGCGAGCGTAGTGTCGCGGCGAAAGCGTGACGGTGCGGGGTCCGGGATCGCCCGCCAGCCCGCCCGCTCGTGCGCCTTGTCCGCGTGACCATGCGGCATCGGCATTGCGTTTGAGGGCTTTCCGCGGCCCCAAAGGATTGCTAAGAAGCGCATCATGACCGACCGTTCGAACCGCCTCTGCGGCTCCGTCGCCGCGATACCGCGAATTATCTGCCCGGCCTTTGCGTAAGGCGGGAGAGAGCCCGCGCGCCAGGGTCCGGGGAATGCGACGAGCCCGCCGTGCCTTTTCCGGCCGGCTCCGCTCCGTGAACGAGTTCAGAGAATTTTGATGAGCGCGCCCATACGGGTGCCGCCAGCCCGATCTGAAAGCCTCCAATGACCGATACGAACGAACACGATTATTCCAAGACCCTGTTTCTGCCCAAGACCGATTTCCCCATGCGCGCGGGTCTGCCCAAGAAGGAGCCGCAGATCCTTCAGCGGTGGGACGACATGCAGCTCTACAGGCGCCTGCGCGAGGACGCGGCGGGGCGGGAAAAATTCGTCCTGCACGACGGTCCCCCCTACGCCAACGGAAACATCCATATCGGTACCGCGCTCAACAAGGTGCTGAAGGACGTCATCACCCGCTCCATGCAGATGCTCGGCTACGATTCCAACTACGTGCCGGGCTGGGACTGCCACGGCCTGCCGATTGAATGGAAGATCGAGGAACAGTACCGCGCCAAGGGCAAGAACAAGAACGACATCCCGATCAACGAATTCCGTAAGGAGTGCCGCGAGTTCGCCAGCCACTGGATCGGTGTCCAGGCGGCCGAGTTCCGCCGCCTCGGCGTCGAGGGCGACTTCGAGCACCCTTACAAGACCATGGATTTCACCTCCGAGGCGCTGATCGCCAAGGAACTGATGAAGTTCGCCACCTCCGGCCAGCTCTATCGCGGCTCCAAGCCGGTGATGTGGTCGGTGGTCGAGCACACCGCGCTCGCCGAGGCCGAGGTCGAATATTACGACTACGAGTCCGACACGATCTTCGTGAAGTTTCCGATCCAAAATGTCGTGAAGTCCGGTGTTTCTTCCGAACGCCCCGCACTGCCTTCTTTCAATGACGATGGAACACTCGGAACCGAAGATTTCGATGAACTGAATTTGCGTGCGAATAAGCAACTGGACCGTCGCGAACGGCTGAAGTCCGCCTTCGTCGTCATCTGGACGACCACACCCTGGACGATCCCTGGCAACCGTGCCGTCTCCTTCTCCTCGCGCATCCAGTATGGGCTCTACAAGGTGACGGCCGCGCCGACGGACAACTGGGCGAAGGTCGGCGACGAATATCTGCTCGCCGACAGTCTTGCCGAAAAGGTCATGGCGGCGGCCCGCGTCGACAGCTTCGAACGCGTCGACGACGTGACAGCCAAGGACCTGGCCGCGATCACCTGCGCCCATCCGCTCGCCGACATGGGTTACGACTTCACCGTGCCGCTGCTCGATGGAGACCATGTCACCGACGAGGACGGCACCGGCTTTGTCCACACCGCCCCGAGCCACGGCGGCGAGGACTTTGACATCTGGATGGAGAAGAAGGCCGAGATCGAGGCAAGGGGCATCAGCTCCGCGATCCCGCATCCGGTCGACGCCGCCGGCTTCTTTACGAAGGACGCGCCGGGCTTCGAGGGCCATCGCGTCATCGACCAGAACGGCAAGAAGGGCGATGCCAACAAGATTGTCATCGACGCGCTGGTCGCGCGCGGCGCACTGATCGCGCGCGCCCGCCTCAAGCACCAGTACCCGCATTCCTGGCGCTCCAAGAAGCCGATCATCTTCCGCAACACGCCGCAATGGTTCGTGGCGATGGACAAGGACCTCGACGGCTACGGCCTGACGGCTGCGTCGGGCAACGAAAAGGACACGCTCCGCACCCGCGCTCTCGATGCCATCGATGACACGCGCTTCGTGCCGGCCGCCGGTCAGAACCGCCTGCGCGGCATGATCGAGCACAGGCCCGACTGGGTGCTGTCGCGCCAGCGCGCCTGGGGCGTGCCGATCACCGTCTTCGTCAACAAGGAGACCGGCGAGGTGCTGAAGGACGAGGCGGTCAATTCCCGCATCGTCGAGGCCTTTCGCGCCGACGGCGCCGACGCCTGGTTCATGGACGGGGCGGCGGATCGTTTCCTCGGTTCCGACTACAAGGCCGACGAATGGGAGAAGGTCGACGACATCCTCGACGTCTGGTTCGATTCCGGTTCGACCCACGCCTTCTGCCTTGAACAGCGTCCGGACCTGAAATGGCCGGCCGACGTCTACCTGGAAGGTTCCGACCAGCACCGCGGCTGGTTCCATTCCTCGCTGCTTGAGAGCTGCGGCACGCGCGGTCGCGCGCCCTACGACACCGTCATCACCCATGGCTTCACCATGGCCGAAGACGGACGCAAGATGTCGAAGTCGCTTGGCAATCAGGTCTTCCCGCAAGACGTCATCAAGGACAATGGCGCCGATATCCTGCGCCTGTGGGTGCTGTCGACGGACTACGGCGAGGACCAGCGCATCGGCAAGGAGATCATCAAGACCAACGTCGACGCCTACAGGAAGCTGCGCAACACCCTCAGGTGGATGCTCGGTTCGCTCGCCCATTTCGAGGGCGAGGAGGTCGACCTTGCCGACATGCCCGAACTGGAACGGCTGATGCTCCACCGGCTGGTGGAACTCGATGCCACCGTTCGCCAGGGCTATCGCGACTTCGACTTCAAGCGCATCGTCTCCACGCTGTTCAATTTCATGACCGTGGAGCTGTCGGCGTTCTACTTCGACGTCAGGAAGGATGTGCTCTACTGCGATCCGTATTCCTCCACCGCGAGGAAGGCCGCGCTTTATGTCATTGACCAGCTCTTCGACTGCCTGGTGATCTGGCTCGCCCCGGTGCTGCCCTTCACCATGGAGGAGACGTGGCTTTCCCGCTTCCCGGCGGAGGAGGAATCGGTGCATCTGCATCTCTTCCCCGATGTTCCGGCGTCCTGGAGGAACGATGATCTCGCGGCCAAATGGGCGAAGGTGCGCAGCGTTCGCCGCGTCGTCACCGGCGCGCTGGAGGTCGAGCGGCGGGAAAAGACCATCGGCTCGTCGCTGGAGGCCGCGCCGAAGGTTTATGTCTCCGACGCTGCCCTGACCGTGGCGCTCGAAGGTGTCGACATGGCCGAGATCTCCATCACCAGCGCCATCGAACTCATCCAGGGCGAGGGGCCGCACGATGCCTTCCGCCTCGATGAGGTGCCGGGCGTGTCGGTCGTCTTCGCCCGCGCCGAGGGCAGGAAGTGCGCTCGCTCGTGGAAGATTCTTCCCGAGGTCGGCGCCGATCCGGACTGGCCGGAGCTCAGCCCCCGCGATGCCGTCGCCATGCGCGAGTTCACGGCGCGCCAGGCGGTCGCGGCGAGCGAACAGGCGGAAGGCTGATCCGTTTGGCGGGATTGATCAGACATCGGGCGGGCGCGATCGGCTTTGCGCTCGCCGGCCTCGGCCTCGTCCTCGACCAGGGCGTCAAGCTTTGGCTGATCAACGGTGTCGGGATCGCCGCTGTCGGGCCGATCCGCGTCACTTCATTCCTCGATCTGGTGCTGGTCTGGAACCGCGGTATCAGCTACGGGCTCTTCACGCAGGATTCCGATCTCGGCCGCTGGGTGCTGGCCGGGTTCACCCTCCTGGCGAGCCTGGCGATCGCGGTCTGGCTGTCGAGGTCGACGCGCATGCTTACCGGCGTTGCCCTCGGTCTCGTCCTTGCCGGCGCGCTCGGCAACGGCATCGACCGCTGGGCATATGGCGCGGTCGCCGACTTCTTCCATTTTCATGTCGGCTCCTTCTCGTGGTATGTCTTCAACTTGGCTGACGTGTGGATCGTTGCAGGGGTCGCCGGCCTCCTGTATGACTCGCTCGCCTCTCGCCCGAATGATGCCGCAAAGGGGCGACATTAAAGGCGCGACGGGTGCGGGGCCTTGGCCCCCCGGGTCGCCGCGAGGTGGCACGAACGGATTTAACGATGGGTGAGGGATCGCGCATCGCGTACGACGAATTGATCGGAGCGGCGACAAGGGGCGTCGCGTGAGCCGATCCAGGGAGTAGCCCGGTGACGGTATTTGTGAAGTGGGTGCATGGATTGGCGCTGGCGAGCATTGTGGTGATGCTCGGCGGATGCAGTTCCATGGTCGGGTCGTCCGGTTTCACCAGCGATGACGAGGACGAGGGCTCGGCGGATTCGGCCTTGGTGCGGTCCGTTATGGGCGGCATCGGTGCGGTCGACCCACAGCGCAAGCCAATCAAGTATCAGCCGCGCTCGCCGCTTGCCGTTCCCGCCGACACGCAGGATCTGCCGCCGCCAGAGAGCGATCAGACGCTCGAAGAGGTGACCGGCAACCAGTGGCCGTCGGAACCGGAGGAGCGCCGGCGTGCCATTCGCCGTGCCGGTCAAGCGCGCGAGGACGCCCGGCTCGGCCGTCTGCAGAACGGCGATCCGCGCATGTCCATTGGCGAATTGCAGGAAGGCGCGGTCGACCAGGACGTTGTGCCTAAGCGCACCGATACTTCGCTGAGCTATCGCGAGCGCAAGCGGGCCATTCAGGACAAGGGCCAAGCTCTCACCGTCTACGAGATGAGGAACCAGAGCGCGCAGACCAAGAAGGTCGACATCCCGCGTGACGCCACCGGCGCGCCCAAACGCCAGTATCTGACCCAGCCGCCCTCTTCCTATCGGGTGCCGTCGCCGAACGCCCCCGTCACCAAACCGGAAGACAAGAAGAAGTCCTTCACCAGAAGGTGGTGGGACAAGCTGACCGAATGATCGCACCGGGGGCGGGACGCATGGCGACACGCGCGACCGCCCGGGCAGAAAACAAAACGGGTTTCATGAAAAAGGCCGGGGGCGTTCCCCGGCCTTTTTCATCGGCATCGCCGTTTATCGTCCTCATGCGAGGTTCGTTCCTTAAAGATTGTCCATGTTTCTGGCGACGGCGGAATCGCGGCCCTATATCAATCCCACTTTCGCCCGATTTGCCCGCCCCAATGGCGCCTCGGCCGCAGGCGGGGCATATCGGCCATAGATCGAGACCCGTAAGTGGGGACCTGTGATCGGGATTACGCACGGGGCCTTTCAAAGCCCCGTCATCCAGGGAGACATTCGTGACGCACCGACCGAGACCTTCCCTTCTGTCCGCCGCATTCGCTTTTTCCCTCCTTGCAGGACCGCTTCTTCTCACCGGATCGTTGACCGCCCGCGCCGAGACCGCGGGATCCGCACCGGGCGCGAGTCTGGCGAAGATCGCCGCCGGCGATGTCGCCGACGCGCCGGTCATCGGCGGCAAGGTCACCGTCGCGACGTTGAAGAATGGCATGAAAGTGGTCGTCATCCCCGATCACCGTGCCCCGGTCGTTACCCACATGGTCTGGTACAAGGTCGGCGCCGCTGATGAAGTGCCTGGCAAGTCCGGTATCGCGCATTTCCTCGAGCACCTGATGTTCAAGGGAACCAAGACCCATCCCGCCGGCGAATTCTCCGCCCGCGTCGCGGAGATTGGCGGTCAGGAAAACGCCTTCACTTCCAACGATTACACGGCTTATTACCAGCGCGTCGCCAAGCCCTATCTCGGCGAGATGATGGCCTATGAGGCCGATCGCATGGCCAATCTGGTGCTGACCGACAAGGTGGTGCTGCCCGAGCGGGACGTCATTCTGGAAGAGCGCAACATGCGCATCGACAACGATCCCTCGGCCAAGCTCTCCGAGGCGCTCGATGCCGCGCTCTACATCAACCATCCCTACGGCAAGCCGGTCATTGGCTGGCGCCACGAGATGGAGGGGCTGACGCGTCAGGACGCGATCGATTTCTACGATCGCTACTACACGCCGAACAACGCCATTCTCGTCGTTGCCGGCGATGTCGAGCCGGACGAGGTTCTCAAGCTCGCGCGCGAGACCTACGGCAAGCTCGCCCGCCGCGCCGAGGTGCCGCCGCGCGTGCGTCCGCACGAGCCGGCGCCGATCGCCGAGCGCTCCGTGAAACTTGCCGATCCGCGCGTCGCCCAGCCAAGCCTGCGTCAGGCCTGGATCGTGCCGAGTTATCACACCGCCAAGAAGGGCGAAGCGGAGGCGCTCGACATCCTTTCCGAGGTTCTCGGCGGCGGTTCTACCAGCCGGCTCTATCGCGGTCTCGTCATGTCCGACAAGCCGCTCGCGGCGAGCGCCGGTGGCTGGTATCAGTCGACCGCGCTCGACGATACCACCTTCGCCGTCTATGCCGTTCCGCGCGATGGTGAGAAACTGGATGATCTGAAGGCCGGTGTCGACGCGATTATCGCTGATATCGCTACCAACGGCATCACCGACGAGGAACTCCAGCGCGCCAAGCGCTCCGTCGTTGCCGATGCGATCTATGCCCAGGACAATCAGGCCGCGCTCGCCCGTATTTTCGGCACCGCGCTGACCTCCGGCAGTTCCGTTGAGGACGTGCAGACCTGGCCTGCCCACATCGCGGCGGTGACGGCCAAGCAGGTTCAGGACGTTGCCCGGCGCTATTTGACCGAAAAGGGCAGCGTGACGGGCGAACTGGTGTCGGCTCCCAGCGACACGGCTGCCGCCGGAATGCCCGGTGCGGCCGCCAAGTCCGCCGATGCTGTCGGCACGCCCGCGCCTTCTTCGCGTCCCGGCACGCCCGACGAGCCGCAATCCTGAGCCCTGTCCGGAGAACGATCATGACATTCGCCAATAGGGCGCAGTTTGCCGCCCATATCCGTACCCTTGTCCTTGCCTTTCTCCTCGTCGGGCTGGCCGGGTTCTCACCTGCCTACGCCATGAAGATCCAGAAGGTCGTCAGCCCGGGCGGCATCGAGGCCTGGCTCGTCGAGGAGGACGCCGTTCCCCTCGTCGCCATCAACTTCGCCTTCCGCGGCGGCTCCTCCCAGGACCCGGCCGGCAAACCCGGCGTCGCCAACATGCTCTCTTCGCTGCTTGACGAGGGTGCGGGCGACCTCGACAGCGCCGCCTATCAGGAAAAGCTGCAGGATCTCTCGGTCAAGATCGGCTTTTCCGCCAACCGCGACGCCTTCGAGGGGTCGATGCGCACCCTCAGGAACAATCTCGATCAGGCGACCGACCTCCTGCGCCTTGCCGTCAACGATCCGCGCTTCGACAAGGAGCCGGTGGAGCGTATGCGCGCCCAGATCATCGCGGGGCTGCGCCGGGCGGAAAAGAAGCCCTCGACGCTGGCCTATCGCGCCTGGTTCAAGGCGGCGTTCCCAAACCATCCCTATGGTCGTCTGACTGACGGCGACGAGGCTTCGGTTAAGGCAATCTCAGCGGATGACTTGCGCGCCTACCGCAAGCGGATATTCGCCCGCGACGGACTGAAGATCGCCGTCGTCGGCGCGATCGACGCCAAGACGCTCGGGCCGCTTCTCGACAAGGTCTTCGGCGATCTTCCCGCCAAGGGAGATCTGACGCCGGTTGCCGATGTGAAGCCGGTGGTCGGAGCCCGTGTCGTCGAATCCATGGACGTGCCGCAGACGGCTATCGTCTTCGGCGGCCTCGGTCTGAAGCGCAACGATCCCGATTTCATCCCCGCCTATGTGATGAACCACATTCTCGGCGGCGGCAGCTTCTCTTCGCGGCTCTATGACGAGGTGCGCGAAAAACGTGGCCTTGCCTATTCCGTCTACAGTTTCCTGGCGCCCTACGATCACGCTGGCGTCTTCCTCGGCGGCACGGCGACCCGGGCCGATCGCGCCAAGGAGACGCTCGGCCTGATCGAGAAGGAAATCGCCCGCATGGCGAAGGACGGTCCGACCGAGGAAGAGCTGGACAAGGCCAAGAGCTATCTCATCGGCTCCTATCCGCTGCAGTTCGACAGCTCGTCGAAGATTGCCGCGGCGCTTCTCCAGATGCAGCTCGACGATCTGCCGATCGACTACATGGAGACACGCACAGCGATGATCCAGGCGATCACGCTCGATCAGGTGAAGGCGGCCGCCAAGCGGCTCCTCGGATCCGGCAAGCTGACCATCGCTATCGTCGGTCAGACGGGGGCGTAAGGAGAGCTCCCGCGCTTGGCGGGGTCGTATCTCGCTCTTCCAGGCCCTTGCTCACGATCGGGCGCTTGCAAACGCGCGATCGTGAGCGAAAAGACCCTCTCGGGAGGCGGGTGCCGTAAGGTGCATCCGCCGTCCTGCATCAACAGGCCACAAGCGTGGCCCGCCCGGTCAGGGCGCGCCGCGCAGGTTTGGCGAACACAAGTGAGTGCCCGACCGCGAGCGAAAATCTTACCCTTGCGCGCGCAGGAACCTGAGTATGGTATCCCCAGCCGCGCGTTCGTCGGCGAATGCCAGCCCATCGGGTATCGCGACGTCGGCACGGCGGTCATCTTCCAGCACACAGAGCGCGCCGGGCGCGATCCAGCCTCCGGCAAGGGCTGCGGCGAGCGCCTTTTCTCCAAGCCCCTTGCGATAGGGCGGATCGGCGAAGACGAGGTCGAACGGCGCCATCGGGGCGCAACGCCCGATTCGGGTCGCATCCCGGCGGAAGATCTTGGCTTGTCCCGTTAACCCGAGCGCATCGAGATTGTGCCGGATGAGGCCGCGCGCTTCCACCGCGTCTTCCACGAAGAGGGCGAAGCGGGCGCCGCGCGAGAGCGCTTCCATGCCGATGGCGCCGGTGCCGGAAAACAGGTCGAGGACACGGGTCTCCTCCGCCGGTTTGCCATAGCGGTGCTCCAGAATGTTGAAGAGGCTTTCGCGCATCCGGTCGGTCGTCGGCCGGATCGCCTGGCTCTTCGGGCCGGTGAGCGCGGAGCCTTTCAGCCGACCGCCGACGATCCTCATGGCCGTTTGCGCCCGCCCGGCCGTCCCTTGCCGGAAGGATTCCCGGAACCCGACGCACCACCGCCCCTGCCCGAGGGACGGCCGCCACCGGACGGTTGGCCGCCGCGGGGCTTGTCCTGTCCGCCTGAGACTGCGGGCTTGCCGCCCCGCCCGCGCGGCTTGTCGACGAAATGTCCGCCGCCGCCTGAGGCCTTGCGGTTACGCCCCGGCCGCCGGCTAGCGTCCGGATCGTCGTCGCGGGGGCGCCCGCCTGCACCGGCCTTCGCCGGTTTGGGCGGACGGGTCTTCTGGGCCGGAGTGCGCGGGGCGGGAACGCGCGGAAGGACGGGTGTGGAGAAATCGGCGCCCGATTCCTCGGTCAGCCGCTGACCGAGCTGGTCGCGCAGCACCCGGCCACGGATCTCGTTGACCTCGCCGGGCTTCGTGTCGCCAAGCTGGAACGGCCCATAGGAGATGCGGATAAGGCGGTTGACCGTCAGTCCGAGGGCTTCGAGGACACGCTTCACCTCGCGGTTCTTGCCCTCGCGAAGGCCGAGCGTCAGCCACACGTTCTGGCCCTGCTGGCGGTCGAGCTTTGCCTCGATCGGGCCGTAGAGGACGCCCTCGACCGCGAAGCCCTCGCCGAGCGTGTCGAGCTTTTCCTGCGTGATCGCGCCGTGCGCGCGCACCCGGTAGCGGCGCATCCAGCCGGTCGTCGGCAGTTCCAGCACACGCGCCAGCCCGCCGTCGTTGGTGAACAGCAGAAGTCCCTCGGTGTTGATGTCTAGCCGCCCGATGGTGATGACGCGCGGCAGGTCCGTCGGCAGATTGTCGAAGACCGTCGGCCGCCCTTCCGGGTCGTGCGTCGTCGTCACCAGTCCGCGGGGCTTGTGGAAGGTCCACAACCGCGTACGTTCGCGCGTCGGCAGCGGTTGGCCGTCGACGCTCACCTTGTCGGCGGGCGTTATCACCACGGCCGGCGTCGTCAGGACGCGGCCGTTGACGCTAACGCGACCATCGGCAATCCATTGCTCGGCCTCGCGGCGTGAGCACAGGCCGGAGCGGGCCATGATCTTGGCGATGCGGTCGCCGGATTTTCCAGTGTCAGGCTCTTTTTTCATGATGCCGGCGGTGATAGCAGAGCCGGAGGAAAGACGGAAACGAAGAAATCGTCTTTGTGACCGCGTGAAGGGCCGAAAAGGCATGACGACGGCATCGGGGTTCATGGATGAGGCGCTCGCCGAGGCGAGGGACGCGGCCGCGCGCGGCGAGGTGCCGGTCGGTGCCGTCGTCGTTTGCAACGGCGAGATCGTCGCCCGCGCTGGCAATCGCACGCTGGAATGTGCCGATCCGACGGCGCATGCCGAGATGCTGGCGATCCGCGAGGCGACGGCCACGCTCGGGTCGGAACGCATCGGCGCCTGCGACCTCTACGTGACGCTGGAGCCTTGCGCCATGTGCGCGGCGGCGATTTCCTTTGCCCGCATCCGCCGACTCTATTACGGCGCTGGCGATCCCAAGATGGGCGCGGTTGAACACGGTCCCCGATTCTTTTCCTCGCCCACTTGCCACCACGCGCCGGAGGTCTATTCCGGCTTCGCCGAAGCGGATGCCGCCGCGCTCCTCAAAGCCTTCTTCCGGGGCCGGCGATGAACGGCGATAGACCGGGCTCGCGCGGGCATGGCGGCGAGAACTGGCGAAACCGGGCACGAAAGACTATTTTCTCCGGTAAAGAGGAGTTTCGACAGGTAATGATGAACCGTTATGAATCCGGCCGTCCCGTCAGTGAGGCCAAGATCCGCTACATGGACGGGGATTATCAGATCGTCCGTGCCGGCGCCTTCGTGCGCTGCGCCGTCACCGGCCAGGTCATTCCGATAGACGAGTTGAAGTACTGGAGTGCCGAGCGTCAGGAAGCCTATGTCGACGCCGCCGCTGCGCTGAAGCGCTTCCAGGAACTGGGCGGCTACGACGCAAAGGCCTGATTGCTCGGGCGCTCACGCTCTGCCCGCAGATCGTCTGAACCGCTCGGCAAGGAAGGCGAGGAGCGCCGCCTCGTCGGCGAACCGGCAGCTGACCGGAACAACGACGCTGGCGGCAAGGAGCGCCGCGTGAGCGCTGTTACCGTCGGGTGCACCATGACTGATATCGGCGCGCAGCCGGGCCGCATCCTTTTCCGTTGTCGCCAGAACCCGCTCTTCGGCCTTTGCCCGGGCGAGCAATGCTTTGGCCTCACGCGGCGCAATTCTCTTGTGGTCGGCAAAAGGGTGGAGCGTGACGTCGCTCGCGCCGAGGCCAAGGAGCGTCTGGCGGAACTTTTCCGGCCGGCCGATCCCGGCATAGGCGATGATGGCTTTGCCCTGGAGCTCAGCGGTGGCTGTCTCGTCGGGGACGAGCCTTGCGTGAAAGACGGGAACGTCATCGGCTTCCGCTTGCGCCGCAACGGCCTCGCCCGGCTCGCCCGCGCCGAGAAGGACGATCGCATCGGCATGGCGCAGCTGCCGGCGAAGCGGTGCGCGTAGCGGTCCGGCGGGGAAGGGGTGTCCGTTGCCGACACCGACCGCGCCGTCGACGACGACGAGCGAAACGGTCTTTTCAAGCCCCGGCGACTGGAAGCCGTCGTCCATGACGATGAGATCGACCGGCGCGTCTTCCATGCGTCTGGCGCCGGCGATCCGGTCGGGCGATGCGACGGTCGGTGCTTCCGCGGCAAGAAGCATTGGTTCGTCGCCGACATCGCCGGCCGTGTGTTTGCCGGTATCGATGAGGACGGGCGCGGTAAGTCGTGCGCCGTAGCCGCGCGTAAGGAAGCCTGGATGGCCATCCTCCCGACTGAGAAGGCGGCAAAGGGCGAGTGCGACCGGCGTCTTTCCCGCGCCGCCGACGACGAAATTGCCGATGCAGACGACCGGCAGACGGGCGCGATAAGACGGCGTGCGTGCCATGCGAAAGGCGGTCACGGCGCCATAAGTCCAGCCAATGGGGGAAAGAAGCGTCGCGACAAGGGATTTCGGGTGCCACCAGAAGCCGGGGGCATTGAGCTTCAGATCAAATATCACCACCGCCTCCCTTTGCCTGAAGCATGCCGCGTTTCATCTCAAACAGACACCATGCTTTATCCTGATGTCGTGGCGCGATTTATTGTCCCCAAAACGTATCAATGTCCTGGTAAGGCGCGCTAGCGCGATGCCTGCCCGGCGCCGCTCTTTGTCACATCGGCGTCGAGAAGGGGCTGAAGCGCAGCGAAGGTCCGTTCGATTCCGCCGTGGCCGGCCTCGACAATCCGCGCAGCCCGCGTCGCCAGGGCCTCGGCAGCGCCCGCATCCGTAATGAGGCGCTTCAGGGCGCCGCCGAGTGCCTTCGCGTCGCGCACTGTGACGACGGCATCGGCCCGGTCGAATTCGGTGTAGACGTCGGTGAAATTTCCCGTGTGCGGGCCGGTGACGAGCGCTGCGCCCAGCTGCGCCGCCTCAATCGGATTGTGTCCGCCCAGATCGACCAGCGAGCCGCCGAGAAAGGCAACCGGCGCGAGCCGGTAGAAGAGACCGAGTTCGCCGATGGTATCGGCGAGATAGACCGAGGCGCCGGCGGGAATGGTGCCACCCGTCGAGCGCCGAGCAAAGCGGATGCCTTGGCTCCGCAGGAAGTCGGCGACGGCGTCGCCGCGCTCAGGGTGGCGCGGCACCAGAATGGTCAGGAGGTCGGGAAACGCCGTCGCGATCAGCCGGTGGGCGTCGATGATGATTTCCTCCTCGCCCGGATGGGTGCTCGCCGCAACCCAGAGGGGGCGCGAGCCGAGCGCATCGCGCAGCGCAAGCTCCACCGTCGTGTCAGCCGGAAGCGGATCGACGTCGTACTTGAGGTTGCCGGCCGCGTTGGCGTTCTCGATGCCGAGATCGCGGAACCGTTCCGCGTCCGCCTCGGTCTGGGCCGTGCAGCAGTCGATCATGCCGAAGACCGTGGCGGCAACACGCGCCCGCGCCCGCCAGCGTTGCCAAGACCGCTCGGACAGTCGGCCGTTGACGATGGCGCGCGGAATGCCGCGTCGCTTCAACTCGTCGAGCATGGCCGGCCAGATTTCCGATTCTACGAAGATGGCGATCGACGGGCGCCAGTGGTTGAGGAAACGGCGGACGTAGCCGACGACGTCGAGCGGTACGAATTGATGCACGGCACCTTCGGGCAACCGGTCGGCCGCGACCCGTGCCGATGTTACCGTCGTCGTCGTCAAGACGACATGGAAACCGGCGCCGATGAGGCGCGAGATGACCGGCATGACCGCGCTTGTCTCTCCGACGCTCGCCGCATGGATCCAGGCGATGGACCCCTCCGGGCGCGGCATGGAAGCGCGCCCGAAGCGTTCGGACCGGCGCTCGGCATCTTCCTTGCCCTTGCGCGCGCGAAAGCCGATGAGAAGAGGCAGTGCCGGGCTCAGCACTCGGCCGACGCCGCGATAGAGCGTGAGGGCGAAGGAGCCGTCAGACATGGGATCCGTCCGCGATTTCATAGGCTCGCCGGGTAGCATGATTGAGTGATTCCTCAATGGAAAGCCGTGCGGTTTCCAGCGCGTCCCCATCCGCCTCGCCGTCGACGAAGATCGGTTCCCCGACGACGAAGGCCGCCCGGCTGAACGGCAGGTTGATGCTGGCCCGGTCCCAGCTCTTCAGATCGATGCGCCAGTGGGTGGCGAAGGCGACGGGAACGACCGGTCGGCCGGAATGCTGCGAAAGCGCGACGATGCCGGCGCCCGCGACCCGCGCCGGGCCCTTCGGTACATCGGCCGTCAGGGCAATGGAACCACCGGCTTTCAGCACTTTGAGCGCTTCCAAAACGCCGCGGATACCGCCGCGCCGTGCCACCTGTTTGTGCGTCTTGCCGCCCGAGGCGCGGATGAGGCCGAGGCCCATGGCGGCGGCCGCGACCGCGTTGATCTCGCCGTCGCCGGAGCGCGACACGATAACGTGGAAGGGGACACCCTCGGGCTGACCGAGCGGGACGACGAAATGCTGACCGTGCCAGGTCGCCACGATGATCGGTGCGACGGGGCGGACCCGTGCGCCGTAGTCGGCCGGCTCGAAAGTAATGCGGCAGGTGCGCCACACCAGGCGCAGGTAGCCGGCCAAAATGTGCCCCGCGAGATGTTGAACCGCGCGGGATTTGCCGAGGCGTTTCAGCATCGCGCGATCACTCCGGATCCGGCCTCGTCGGGCCGGAAGGCCTGCCCGCGACCATTTCGACATCGGCAGGCGGCGGCGCGTCGTCGCTATCGCTACCCTGGAACTGGGTGCGGTGAAGCTGCGAATAAAGACCGCCGGCGGCAAGGAGGTCAGCGTGCTTGCCGGTCTCTACGATTCGTCCGTCGCGCATGACGACTATGAGATCGGCTTTCTTCACGGTGGAAAGCCGATGCGCGATCATGACCACGGTGCGGCCCTCCAGCAGCGTGTCGAGGGCGCGCTGGATCGTCGCTTCGGCCTCGGCATCGAGCGCGCTCGTCGGTTCGTCGAGAAGCAGGATCGGCGCGTCGCGCAGGATTGTGCGGGCAAACGCGATGCGCTGCTTCTGGCCGCCGGACAGCACGTTGCCGCTTTCGCCGACCGGCGTGTCATAGCCGAGCGGCAGCTTGCTGATGAAATCGTGCGCGCCGGCTGCCGTCGCCGCATCCTCGATCGCCTGCTGGCTCGCGCCCTCCGAGCCATAGCAGATGTTGGCCCGGATCGTGTCGTCGAAGAGCACCGGCTCCTGGGTGAGGAGCGCGCTGGCGAGCCGGGTGCTGGCGATGGTCGAGGTCTTGAGGTCCTGCTCGTCGATCAGGATGCGGCCTTCGTTGGGGTCGAAGAAGCGCAGGATCAGGTTGACGACGGTCGACTTTCCCGCGCCCGAGGGCCCAACGAGGGCGACCCGGCTGCCGGCGGGAATGGAAAGCGTGAAATTGTTGAGAACCGGCTCGTCCGTCTTGTAGGAGAAGGAGACGTCGTCGAAGCGGATCGCGCCGCCTGAAAGGACAAGCGGCCGGGCTCCCGGTTGTTCGGAAACGAGCGAGTCACGGTCGAGAATCGCGAACACCCGTGACGATGCCACGAGCCCTTCCTGAAGGGTGTTGTAGAGCTGTGCCAACGCTTTCAGCGGCTGGTAGATGAGCATCGCCGCCGTCATGAAACCGGAGAAATGGCCGAGCGTCAGATTGCCGTAAATACCCTGCCAGCCGCCGTAGAAGATCGCGCCGGCAAAGCCGATGCCGGCAAGCCCTTCCGCCACCGGCCCGGTGGCGGCCCGCATACGAACGGTCTGCATCATGTATTCCAGCGTGCGGTCGATGATTGCCCGGGCCCGCGATGTCTCCTCCGCCTCGCGGTGGTAGGCCTTGACGACACGGATGCCCTGCAGCGTCTGCGCGACGATGGTGCTGAGGTCGCCGGTCTCCTGGAGCGTCCGCTTGACGGACGTCCGCGTGCGCCGCCGCTGCTTCCTCAAGAGCCAGCCGCCGAGGGGCAGGGCGCCGAGGACGATGAGGGCGAGCAGCCAGTCCATGTAGATCATGGCGCCGGCGAGGAAGACGATCTGCAGTGCGTTCTTGGCAATCCCGGAAATCGTCTGCACCGCCGCCCGGTTGACCACCGTCACGTCGGTCATGAAGACGGATACGAAGCGGCCCGAATGCGTCGCCTGCAGCCAGCCGACGTCGGATAGCGCCAGCTTCTCGAACATCTGCGTCCTGAGGTCGGCGATGATTCGGCTGCCGAGGAAGGCCTCGGTGACGCGCGAGACGTAGTCCGCGCCGGCGCGAAGCCCCATCACGAACAGCACCGCGACCGGCAGGATATAGAGCATGTCCTCGCGGTGATTGACGAAGATGTCGTCGATCGCGCGCTGCATGAGGAATGGCATCGCGCCCGTCGTCGAGGCGACGAACGCCATGGTCAAGAGTGCGACGGCAAGCAGCGGCCAGCGCGGTCGCAGGTGATCCCGTACGATCCGTCCGACGATAGTCTTGGCGGCGTATTCGGGAACCTCCAGAGTATCATCGTCGCGGTCGGTACCGGACGCATTGAGGAGAATGTCCTTCAACCGGAGAACCTCGCGAATTGCGCTCATGACGGCTGTTTTCCGGCCGCCGTCCCGTCCGGCAGCCGCCGCGCCGGCGGGCGGACAGGGATCGTCGGTCGGGGCAGCTCTTTAGCTTTCGTCCGCCGGGCTGTCCGGTTCGAGAAGGCGGTGCAGATGGACGATGAAATAGCGCATGTGGGCGTTGTCGACCGTCGCCTGGGCCTTGGCCTTCCAGGCCGCGTAGGCGGTTGCGTAGTTGGGGAAGACGCCGACCACATCGACCTTTTCGAGATCCTGGAACTCGATGTCGTCGAGACGGTCGAGTTCGCCGCCGAAGACGAGATGGAGCAGCTGCTTGTGGGGGGTATATTCGGTCATTGTCCTCTTCCCAAGATCACGGTCAAAACGGGGCGCCAGCCGCCCATTCCCAAATCGCCCGGTACTTAGCCGACGCCCGGTCGCCCGGCATCCCGACTACCGGTTGCTTTCGGGTACCTCGAAAATCATCCGACGAAGCATATCATGGAGATCCGGCGCGGCCGCCAGAAGGGGCGGGTGGCGGATCTCCGGGGTGTTGTACAGAATTGTTGCGCCGGATGCATCGGTAAGTTTGCCGCCGGCCTCGGCAATCAGGAGATCGGCCGCCGCGATGTCCCAGTCGTGGGCGTTCTTGCGGGCAAGCGCGGCATCGAGCCGCCCGTCCCCGACCTGCGCGAAGCGATAGGCGAGGGAGGGAATGAAGCCGGCGTTGACGAATCCGGGATGCCGGGCCGCGACGGGCTTCAGAAGCGGCCATGGACCGGCGAGGCGGGCATGTTCGGCGCTGTCGGTCGCCGCGGCGTGGACCGCCGATCCGTTCATCCGCGTGCCGGAACCGGCGCAGGCGAGAAACATCTCCTCGTGGATCGGTGCGTAGAGCGCGGCGGCCACCGGCCGTTTGTCGCTGACGATGGCGATGCTGACTGTCCAGTCCTCCTTGCCCTCGACGAAGGCTCGCGTGCCGTCGATCGGATCGACGATGAAGACCGTTTGCCGCTGAAGGCGCGCCGGATCGTCCGTGGTCTCCTCCGATAGCCAGCCGTACTCGGGCCGCGCGCCGACGAGCCGTTCGGCAAGGAACCGGTCGACGGCGTAGTCTGCCTCGCTGACGGGAGAATCATTGTCCTTCTGCCAGACCTGCGGATCGCGCCGGAAGTACCGTCTGGCGATGTCGCCGGCCTCGCGCGCGGCCTCTTCGATGAGTGCCAGATCGGCGTCAAGCGGTGCGTCAGCGTCCGGCAACGGTCAACCCTTCGATTGCGATGGTTGGTACCTCGACACCGAATCGGTATTCGGGGTCGTTTGCCGGCACCAGCCTGGCGAACATGTCAACGAGATTGCCGGCTATGGTGATCTCGCTGACCGCCTCGACGAACTCGCCGTTCTCGAAGCGGAAACCCGCCGCGCCACGGCTGTAGTCGCCGGTGACGCCGTTGACGCCCTGGCCGATCAGATCCGTCACATAGATGCCGTCGCCGAGTGCCGCCATCATTGCCTGCGGGCTTTGGCTGCCGGCCGAGAGCGAGACGTTCGTCGAGCCGGGCGCCGGACCGGAGCCGCCGCGCGAGGCGCGCCCGTTCGTCTCGAGCCCCAGTTCGCGCGCCGTGGCGGTATCGAGGAGCCACGTCTGGAGGACCCCGTCGGTGATGAGATCGATAACCTCCGAGGCGACACCCTCGCCGTCGAAGGGTCGCGAGGCGAGCCCGCGCCGGCGATACGGGTCGTCGACGATACGGATCCCCTCGGCGAAGATCCGCTCACCCATCTTTTCCCTGAGGAAACTGGTCTTGCGGGCGATCGACTGGCCGTTGATGGCGGAGGTGAAATGGCGCACCAGTGTTGCCGCCATGCGCGGTTCGAAGACGACCGCGGTCTTGCGGGTGGTGAGCTTCACCGGATTGAGCCGTTTCACCGTGCGCTCGCCCGCCCTGCGGCCGATCACCGACGGGTCGTCGAGATCGTCGAGGTGGCTTGCAACGGCATAGTCGTAGTCGCGCTCCATCGTCGTTCCCTCGCCCGCGATCGCCGTCATCGCGGTCGAGTGGCGCGTGACCGCGTAGGAGCCGGAAAAGCCTTCGGAGGTAGCAAGTACGAGGCCCGAATAGCCGGTGGAAGCGGTGGCACCGCCGGATTTTGAGACGCCGGCAACCTTGAGCGCGGCCGCCTCCGTCGCCAGCGCGCGCTCCGTCAGGTCGGTGCTGTCGATCTGGCGGTCGTCGACGAGGTCGAGATCGGGAAAGGCGGTGGCGAGCCTGTCGCGCTCGGCGAGCGTTGCGAAGGGGTCCTCCGGCGTCACCCGCGCCATGGCGACCGCCCGCTCGGCCAGCGTGTCGACATCGTCGAAGCCGTTGCTGGAGACGCTGGCGACCCGCCGGCCGATGAAGACGCGCAGCGAGAAATCGTCACTTTCGGAACGCTCGCTCTCTTCAACCTTGCCGTTGCGCACATCGACGCTCAGCGACGCGCTCTTGACCACCACCGCATCGGCGGCGTCGGCTCCGGCCTTCCTGGCCGCTTCGACGACGGCGGCGGCGCGGCCTTCGAGCGGAGCGATATCGAGTTCGGATGTCATGGAAGATGCACCTCTTTTGGCAGCCTTCATAGAGCGCGCGAGCCGGCGCATCAATCGCCAGACGCGCCGGGGTTGCGGAAAAAGCTCCGCCCGGTCGGCGCGCCGCCGCGCAAAGCCGTCAGGCAGCCGGAATGAAAACGGGTGGGAACGGCGTATGCTCTTTATCTAGGGGCTCGGTCTGCGCTGACCAAGGGGGAGCCCGGCGAATGGCGCCGGCGCTTTCGGCAAAACCCATTCCTAACGGTTCCTGTGCCGGGCGAAAAAGTGGTCATGAATTGATAACCCTCTGCAAAGTCAGTAAAATTTAACCACCTCCTTTAAGCGGTTTCCAATCTGTCGGCGCTAGTCTTCGTGTCAGGGAAGGGCAAGAAAAATAGCCCTCGGGAGAAGTCATGCAGCGTCAAGCAGAACTGGTGGGAGCCACTCCCCTTTGGGGAGACTATGCTCTCAGGTTGGATCCTTTTGCCTTGCCGGCCCGTTTCGAGGTTCCGGTCAACGATCATCGCAAGCCGGAGCGGGCGGCGGTCTATCTCGACCATGACCGGGCGATCGTACGGCGCCGGCTCGGCGGCTTGCCGTTGACCTTGTGCGTCGCGATCCGTGCCTTCCGCGGTGTGGCGGTGCGTACCGTGCCGAACGGCATCGACGGATCAGTCACCGTTTCCGTTGAACTCCTCCATCGTGATCCGGCCCTGACCCTGCCGCTCCTTGTCGCGGACGATTTCGCCGACGCGCTTGCCGACTGGCGAGCCTGGGCCCGCACGCTCGGCCTGCCACTCATCTTCATCGAGGCCGACGGCACGATCACCGAGCCTGTCGACCGCCTCGGCGCGCTGACGGTGGAAAAGCCCGTCGCCCGTCGCCGTGGCCCGATGCCCCGTCGCCGCTCGCGCTTTGCCAAACGGCGCAAGGTCGGCGTTGACGCGGCCGCCACAGTCTATCGCGAGGCGCGTGAGATCATCGCCCGCACGTAGCCTTTCATCCGGAAAGTCAAAAAAGGGGCAGACTCGCATGGCGTGTGGCACCGCGAGATTGCGTCTGTGCACAATCCCTGACGAGCGAAAAGCGATTCCCACTCAACGGCATGGCCGGGGATGTTAACTTTCCGTTAGCCATGTTTAATTGCGCAATGCCGCCGTTTTCCGGAAAATTTATTCCATAATACAGGAAGCACGCGCACATCGACCCGCTTGCAGCAGCGCTATACGAGCGCGGCTGCGCCGCTCGTTCGCCTCAGAGCGCGGTAAGGATCGTGTCGGCAACCAGGCCGGCGAAGAGGATCCACCCGGTGTCGCGATTGGCGCGGAAGAGCATCAGGCACTGGTCGTTGTCATCGATGTCGAGCCGGCCGATCTGCCAGCCGAGATGGACGGCGGCAGCGGCCAGGCCAAGCCAGGCGAGGGGACCGAGGCCAGCAAGCATGAACGCGATGGCGAAGAGCACGGTCGCCGCCGAATAGAAGCCGATCAGCCAGGGGCGCGTCTTGTCACCGAAGAGCCGGGCGGTGGAGCGCACCCCGATCAGTGCGTCGTCCTCCTTGTCCTGATGGGCGTAGATCGTATCGTAGCCGATCGTCCAGCAGATGCCGCCGAGGTAGAGCGCCAGCGGCGCCCAGTCGAGCCTGCCGAAGACGGCAGTCCAGCCGAGGAAAGCGCCCCAGTTGAAGGCGAGGCCAAGCACCGACTGCGGCCAGTCGGTGATTCTCTTCATGAAGGGGTAGACCGCGACGACGGCGAGCGAGCAGATGCCGACGAGGACGGTGAAGCGGTTGAACTGCAGGAGAACGAGGAGGCCGACGAACGCCTGGGCGACGAGGAACGCCTGGGCCTGGCGAACCGTGACCTGCCCGCTCGGGATCGGCCGCGAGCGGGTCCGTTCCACCCGGCCGTCGAAGTCCCTGTCGACGAGGTCGTTGTAGGTGCAGCCGGCGCCGCGCATGGCGATCGCACCGACGAGGAAAAGGATCAGGTGCCAGACATTGGGGATGAGGTGCCCCGCCGCGTCGGCCGCGATTGCCGCCGACCACCAACATGGCCACAGCAGGAGCCACCAGCCGATCGGCCGGTCCCAGCGGGCGAGCCGTGCATAGGGCTTCAGCCAGTCCGGCGCCCACCGGTCGACCCAGTTTCCGTTGACCGCATCGGCCACCATTCCCAGTCTACGCGTTTCCATGGTTCCGTCCGGTTCCGTTTTCTTTCGGTCGAAACGGGCGAGGCGCCTTCGGCGGATGCCCCTGGGGGATCGGATCCGGCTTTCTGGCGACCGTCGCCTTGTCGTTCCGGCTCCCATCCTTTAAAGCCGCGCCCATCCTTTAAGCCAGGCCAGGCGAGGGGAAAACCCCGCACGGGGCATGTGTCTCGCTTTTTCGGGATTTGGGTCTCATTTGCGGGCATGATAAGCCGATTGCGGAATCAGACTGTTTCGATGGGCATGGGTGAAGAATGAACGTCCTCTTGATCGGTTCCGGCGGCCGCGAGCACGCCTTGGCATGGGCGCTTGCCAAGTCGCCGGTATTGCAGACCCTTTACGCCGCGCCGGGGAACGCCGGCATTGCCGAAGTGGCGGAGGTGGCCGATCTGGCCGTCGACGAGTCGGAGGCGGTGATCGCCTTTTGCCGCGAAAAGATCATCGGTCTGGTCGTCATCGGTCCGGAGGCGCCGCTCGTTGCCGGCCTTTCCGATGTGCTTGAGGAGGCGGGCATCCCGGTCTTCGGCCCCTCGCGCGCCGCTGCCGCGCTCGAAGGCTCTAAGCGGTTCACCAAGGAACTTTGTGCCGAGGCGAACATTCCCACTGCCCGCTACCGCGCGTTTGATAAGGCCGATGCGGCGCGCCTCTATGCCCGGGTGATCGGCGCGCCGATCGTCGTCAAGGCCGATGGCCTGGCCGCCGGCAAAGGCGTCGTCGTCGCCAGCACGGTCGACGAGGCGCTGGAGGCAGTCGACGCCTGCTTCGAGGGGGCGTTCGGCGAAGCCGGGGCCGAGGTCATCATCGAACAGTGCCTTGTTGGCGAGGAAGCGAGTTTCTTTGCGCTCACCGACGGCAAGACGGTCGTGCCGCTCGCCACTGCCCAGGACCACAAGCGTGTCGGTGAAGGCGATATGGGACCGAACACCGGCGGTATGGGCGCCTATTCCCCCGCGCCGGCGATGACGCCCGAGCTTGTGGAGCGGACGATGAGGGAAATCGTCGAGCCGACGGTGAAGGCGATGGCCGATCGCGGGACGCCCTACAAGGGTGTTCTCTATGCCGGCCTGATGCTGACGGCGACCGGCCCGAAGCTCATCGAATACAACGTCCGTTTCGGCGATCCGGAATGTCAGGTGCTGATGATGCGCCTCGACGAGGATCTCCTGCCGCTGCTCAGGGCCTGCGCGGAGGGAAACCTGGAAGACCGGCCTCTCGAATGGCGCGACGAGGCGGCGTTGACCGTGGTTATGGCAACGGCCGGCTATCCCGGTCCCTATCCCAAGGGGAGCGAGATCCGGGGACTCGACCGGGCCAACGGGCTCGATGGCGTCGAGGTCTTTCACGCCGGTACGGTACGCGACGAGAACGACAGGCTGATCGCGGCGGGCGGTCGCGTCCTCAATGTCACCGCGCTCGGCGCGACCGTCGCCGAGGCCAAGGAAAAGGCCTATGAGGCCGTCGATCTGATCAACTGGCCGCAGGGCTTCTGTCGCCGCGACATCGGCTGGCGCGCAATCGGCGAGGCGACACTGGACGAAGACGGCGACGAAATGATCAGCGCTGCCGTCATCGAAGCCGCCGTCGCCGAGATCGCCGCTGCCGCGGCCGGCCCCCGGCATATGGGCGATGACGACGACCGCGACGAGTGATCCGGCTTCTGGCGGCGGGTTGGTTGAAGCCCGAGGCGGAACGCGGCTGAGGGAGGGGCAGGAATGATGTGCCAAGACCACGGCGAGGATCTTTTTCCCGGATTCGGGAGCGCATGGCTCGATGGAACCGACGGCGTGAAGCTCTTCGCCCGCGTCGGCGGTGAGGGGCCACCCCTCGTCCTCCTCCACGGCTATCCCCAGTGCCACGCCATGTGGCACCGGATCGCGCCGGCGCTTTCCCGGCATTTCAGCCTGGTGATCCCGGATCTGCGCGGCTATGGCAAGAGCGATTGCGCCCCCGGGAGTGTCGACGGCTCGGGCTATGCCAAGCGCGTTCTGGCCAACGATATCGTCGCTGCGATGGTCGGTCTCGGCTACGATCGCTTCTGCTTCGTCGGCCACGATCGCGGCGCCCGCGTCGGCTATCGCCTCGCCCTCGACCATCCGGATGTGGTGGAGCGCCTTGCCGTCCTCGATATCCTGCCGACGGCGGAGTATTGGCGGCGAATGGACAGCGCCTTTGCCATGAAGATGTACCACTGGATGTTCCTCGCCCAGCCGGCGCCGATGCCCGAAACGCTGATTGCGGCAGCTCCTTCCATGTATCTGGAGCACACCATCGCGAGCTGGTCGCTGGCCGGGGACCTGTCCGCCTACGACCCGCGCGCGCTGACGCACTACCGCGATTTCTTTTCCGAGCCGGAGCGGATCCACGCTGCCTGCGAGGACTACCGCGCCGGTGCCGGCATCGACCGCGACGATGACGAGGCCGACAGCCTGGCCGGGCGGCGGATTTCCTGCCCGGTGCTGACGCTGTGGGGCGCAGGCGGCCTGTCGCCGGCCGGCGATGGCGTGCCTCTGCAGATCGAGGTCTGGCGCCGTTGGGCCGAAAATGTCGACGGTCAGGCCATCGATGCCGGCCATTTCGTCGCCGAGGAGAACCCGGACGCAACGCTTGCCGCGCTGTTGCCGTTTCTTGGCGTCTGAGTCCTGCCCGCCTTCATGCTGCGATTGACAAATCTCGCCGGCCTTGGGTGAATTCGTCATGGCCTCGCCGCATAGCTCGGCTAATGCAAGCGGCAGCCGGTAAGTGGCCGGCCTGACCGCCATTCCCGGTGCGTAGCTCCCCGGGATATGTGGCAATGGCAGCGAGAGGACACATCGCATGAAGAAACGCCATGCCGGTCTTCCTGACAGAGATCGTTCGGTCCGCAAGCCTCTGCGGAGTCGGTCCTATACCCCTTCTGGTTCTCCCCGCATCGGTCTAGCGCTCGGCGGTGGCGGCGCCCGCGGCCTGGCGCACATCCCGGTCCTGGAAGCCTTCGACGATCTCGGCATCAAGCCGGCGGCGATCGCCGGGTCGTCCATCGGCGGGATCATGGCGGTGGGTTATGCTTCGGGCCTGTCCGGCGACGATATCCGCACCTATACGACCGATCTGCTCGGCAACCGCTCCGAGGTGCTGTCGCGCCTGTGGAAGCTGCGCGGCAAGGGTTTTGCCGGCTTGCTCGAGGGCGTCGGTCTTGCCCGGGTCGATGCCGAGCGCATCGTCGATCTCTTCCTGCCGCCGGAAATCCCCAAGGATTTTGCCGATCTCACCATTCCCGTTACCCTCGTTGCCGCCGATTTCTACGGCTGGTGCGAGGCCGATCTGCAGACCGGTCCGCTGCGCCGCGCGATTGCGGCTTCGATGGCGCTTCCCGGGCTCTTCAAGCCGGTGACGCTCGGCGAGCAGGTCATGATGGACGGCGGTCTGGTCAACCCGCTTCCCTTCGACAAGCTGCCGGAAGACGTCGATATTGTGCTTGCCGTCGACGTTCTCGGTGGGCCGGCGCCCCGACGCGGCCGCAAGCTGCCGAGTGCGAGCGAATCCGTCTTCGGCGCTACTCAACTGCTGATGAAGACTATCCAGCGCGAGAAGCTCCGTCGCCGCCGGCCCGATATCCTCATCCGGCCGGAAGTAACGAACTACCGTGTCCTCGATTTCCTGAAGGCCGGCGAAATCCTGAAGGTCAATTCCGGCGTCCGCGAGACGGCGAAGCGTCAACTCGAGGCGACGCTGGAAGACTGGAGTGCCGGTCGGCTTTCCGCCCCGGAGGCAGGAGAAGAGACGAAGGAAAAGGAAGCGCCAGTCGCCGGCGAGTGAGACGCATCCGGTTGGCGCGCTTGCCTGGCATGTGCTTGCCTGGCATGTGCTTGCCCGGCGCGTGCTTGCCCGGCGCGTGCTTGCCCGCGCGTGCTTGCATGAGCGCAAGGCGATCGGACGGGAGACTTATCTCACGGTGGTGTCGGTGGGCGTGGTCTGCGCAGCGGACTTGGCGATTTTGGTGCTCTTGCCGTCCTGGCGGTCCTCCGCGATCGCCTGGGTTTCCTCGCTCAGCGCCGTTGAGGAGCGCTCCGGGCGGGTCAGGGGTTCCGGCTTCATGCCCTCGCCGCCCATCAGATGCTTGCCGGCGTAGAAGCCTTCCGACTCCTGCAGCAGCAGCCGTTCTTCGTCGCGCCGGCGGATGACCTCGATCATCTCGTCGGCTTCCTCTGGGGAATTGCCGAGCGCGATCAGCGTCTCCCGGCCGAAGCGGAGCGCCGATTCGAAGGTTTCGCGAATCTCGAAATCAACATGGCGCCGCCTGAGCGCCAAGGTGTGAACGCGGTCGGAAGCGCGGGCGTGGATGCGGGCGAGCGGGAAATGCGCCTGGATGATGTCGATTGCCTTGTCCGCCGAGCGTCGCGCGGTGCAGACGGCAAAGACGCTGGCGTTCTTGGCGCCGGCCGCGCGCAGCACGTCAAGCCGCGTGCCGTCGCCGTAGTAGATGCGGAAGCCGAACTTGCTCGCCGCCCGGATGCGCCCGGGATCGTTATCGATGATGACGACGTCGATGCCGCGCCCCAGAAGGGCCTGCGAGACGATCTGGCCGAAGCGGCCGAAGCCGATGACGAAGACGCGGCCGCGCGCGCCCTCGAAGGTCTCCTCCATGGTTTCCGCTGTCGGCCGCGTGAGTCTGCGGCTGAGGGTGACTGCGAGTGGCGTCAGAATCATGGAGATCGTTACGATCGCCGTCAGCATCGAGGCATTCTCGTGCGTCATGACGCCCGATCCGATGGCGGCGGCAAAGAGCACGAATCCGAATTCACCGCCCTGCGGCAAAAGGAACGCGATCCTGAGCGCATCGGTATGGCCGCTGCCGAAACCGCGCGACAGCACGTAGAGCACGATGCCCTTGACCGCGAAGAGGATCGCGACGCCGGCGAGGACCGTCGGCCATTGCGCCACGAGAAGTTCCAGATCCATGGACATGCCGATGCCCATGAAGAAGAGGCCGAGAAGTATGCCGCGGAACGGCTCGATGTCGGCCTCGAGTTCGTGCCTGAATGAGGATTCGGCAAGGAGTACGCCGGCCAGGAACGCACCCATCGCCATGGAAAAGCCCACCGCCTGCATCAGCCAGGCTGCGCCGAGCACGACCAGCAGGGCGGCGGCCGTCATGATCTCGCGCGCATGGGCGGCCGCAAGCGTGCCGAAGAATGGATTGATCAGATAACGCCCGGCAATGAAGACGACGAGGAGGGCGCCGAGGGCGAGGCCGACGGAGAGGAGGCCGGGCGCCTCTGCCTCAGGCGTCGCGCCGGGTGCAAGGAAGGCGGCGAGCGCCAGCAACGGGACGATGGCGAGGTCTTGCAAGAGCAGGATGGCAATGGCGCGCTGGCCGGCGGGCGCGCTGACCTCCCCGCGCTCTTCCAGGATCTGCATCACGAAGGCGGTGGAGGAGAGCGCAAGGCCGGCGCCGGCGATCAACGCCACCTGCCAATCCAGCCCGCTCGCATGGGCTATCCAGTAGAGCAGAAGCGTCGTTACGACGACCTGCAGGGTGCCCAGAACGAAGATGTCCCGCCGCATACGCCATAGCCGCGATGGCTTCAGGTCCAGCCCGATGAGGAAGAGAAAAAGGACGACACCGAGCTCCGCGAACTGCAGGATCTCCTGTGGATCGGTAAAGGCGCCGAGAAGAAACGGCCCGACGACGACGCCGGCCGCGAGATAGCCAAGCACCGAGCCGAGCCCGAGGCGCTTGAAGATCGGCACGGTGACGACAGCCGCGCAGAGCAGCACCAGCGTGTGGGTATAGAAGGCTGTCGTGCTGCCGTGATCCATCGTCTCTGGCTGCTCTTCGTGCGGGCAGAATCAACTCCCTGTCGTTATAGGCGAAAGCCATCGGCGGCTCCACCTGCCGTTTAGGTGGAGGACAGCCAGATGTCTCTGGATACGTAGGGAAAGTGGTGCGGCAGGCGGGCGTTACGCGCCCGTGCCGCCGACCGTCATGGCGTCGATGCGCATGGTCGGCTGGCCGACGCCGACCGGCACGCCCTGGCCAGCCTTGCCGCAGGTGCCAATGCCCGGGTCGAGCGCCATGTCGTTGCCGATCATGGCAACACGCGTCAGGGCATCCGGCCCGTTGCCGATCAGCATCGCGCCCTTGACCGGAGCGCCGAGCTTGCCGTCCTCAATGAGATAGGCCTCGGTGCACGAGAAGACGAATTTGCCGGACGTGATGTCGACCTGGCCGCCGCCGAAGGAGGAGGCATAGATGCCCTTCTTAACCGACGAGATGATTTCGTCGTGGCTCTTGTCGCCGGCCAGCATGTAAGTGTTGGTCATGCGCGGCATCGGCATGTGGGCGAAGGACTGGCGGCGGCCGTTGCCGGTCGGCGCGACGCCCATCAGGCGGGCGTTCTGGCGGTCCTGCATGAAACCCTTGAGGATGCCGTCCTCGATCAGCACCGTCTGCGATGTCGGCGTGCCCTCGTCGTCGATGCTGAGCGAGCCCCGCCGCGCCGCGATCGTGCCGTCGTCGACGACGGTGACGCCGGGGGCGGCGACCCGTTGGCCGAGAAGCCCGGCAAAGGCCGACTCGCCCTTGCGGATGAAATCGCCCTCAAGGCCGTGGCCGACCGCTTCGTGGAGGAGGATGCCGGGCCATCCGGACCCGAGGACGACATCGAGTTCGCCGGCCGGTGCCGAAACCGCCTCGAGGTTGACCAGCGCTTGCCGCAGCGCCTCATCGACCGAGCCCTGCCAGGTCTCCTCGCCGAGGAACGCCGCGAAGCCTTCCCGCCCGCCGGTGCCGTGGCTGCCCGATTCCTGCCGGCTATCGTCGCCGGCAACGATCGAGACGTTGAGCCGGACGAGCGGGCGCACATCGCGCACCCGGTGACCGTCCGCCCTGAGGATATCGACGACCTGCCACGACCCCGCGAGGGACACGCTCACCTGGCGAACGCGCGGGTCCAGGTCGCGGGCGTAGGCGTCGATGTTTTGAAGGAGCTTTACCTTATCCTCGAAGGATGGCGATCCGATTGGGTTCTCGTCGCTGTAGAGTACGCGGTTGGTCCGGGCCGGCGGGGCCGCATAGGTGCCGGCATAGCCGCGCTTTACCGCCTGCACCGCGTCTGCGGCGCGCAGTAGCGAAGCTTCCGACATGTCGTCGGAATGGGCATAGCCGACCGCCTCGCCAGCGACGGCCCTGAGCCCAAAGCCCTGCGCGGTGTCGAAGCTCGCCGATTTTAGCCGCCCGTTGTCGAACAGAAGCGATTCCGACTGCCGGTACTCCAGATAGAGCTCGCCGTCGTCGGCGCCGGAAAGCGCGTCGGCGGCAATGGTCTCGACGCGCGCGGCATCAAGGCCGGCGGACTGGATCAGGTCGGGAGCGTGAACGGGCTGGTCGGTCATGGGAGGAAGGGACCTTTCGGATGCGCGTCGCAGCGCGGGGGATGCGCCGCGGAAAACGGAGTTATGCTCTTAATATAGGCTCGACCGGCCCGATGCCGAGAGCGGGGCCGCGATTTTCCTGCCGCGCCCGATTTCCGTACCTGACTTCATGTCCGACAGTCATGCCGCCCTCGAAGGAGGTGTTCGAGGTGGGTGGATATTGCGTCGCAGCGTAGCCCGTTCGCGGCCGGGGGACTTCGATTCGCACTCCGGGCGGCGCGACAAGTGGGGCGAATGCGTATCCCAGACGTATTTTTCTTGTGGCATATTGTCGCACCTGCGCGCGAGCAAAACAGCCCCGTCGGCCGCCTCCGGTGCGGTCATGGAACGTAGCTCCCGAAGCGGTTGGGCTTCCGGGCGGCGATGGAGATGGTCTGCCGGAATTCTGAGGCCGGTGCGCGATCAGGGCAGGGCGTCGAAGCCCTCGCCGAAGCCGTTCAGCGAGATCGGAATGCCGATGCCCTCTTCCGGTGTCTGGAAGATGATGAAGGTGGCGAGCTTGCCCGCCTTCAGCTTCTCGATCAGGTCGTCCTGCAAGATGACCTCCGCGATGCAGCCGTTCGGCAGGCAACGCACGAAGCCGGCGCGCCCGACGTCGGCATCGTCGATCCTGAGGCCGAGGCCGGAGGGTAGCAGCACGCCGAGCGGTGCCAGCACGCGCAGGATCCGTGCCTTCTGGTCGGCCGTCTTCAGCGCAATGACGGAAAGGCCGACGTTTTTCCGGTCTTCCGCCGTCACGTTCTGGATCAGCGCGCATTGCTCGCTCTTCGCCCCCGGCGGCGTATCGCAGCGAATTTGCCAATCCCCGTGCACGGACTGGACCTTACCCTGCGCATGCGCGGGCGCAATCGCGGCCGGGCCGGCCAGGAAACCGGCGATCACGCCCAAAAGCGCGATGCCACGAAGGATGATCCTGAAGTTCGTCACGACCCACTCCACAAGCTGATATCGGGACCCGGCGGGATGATTCTGTCCCGAACCGGATAATAAATGCCTGAAACCCTCGCCGAGTGCCAGACCGTGCCGGGACGATCCACATGTCGGCTCGGGATTTTTTCCGTATTCCCCCATATTCCGAGTATTCCGCGAGCGATATCAGGTCTTGAGGCATTGTTCCCTGAAATACGCCGCGGCCGCGTCCGGGGGCATTTTCGCCATGTAGGTCCAGCGCACCACCCCGCCAAGGGAACCGAGCACCTGAGGATTGTCGTCGGCATGGGCTGCGGTCAGCCGCTGGACGGCATCGGTCTCGTCGACGCCTTCCTTGCGCAGGCCCGCCGCCTCGGCCGCGATCGCGGCGCGCGCTGCGCACAGTTCCGCGTTTGCCGCAACGGCGCTGCCGGCGACCCCATCCGTCATCGTCGCCGTTGCGAGTAGTGTCGTGGCTACGGCCGCGCGAAGAGCAGGGCGGGCATGGCCCCTGTCCCGGGAAAGTCGCCGCATCGTTTTCCTCTCACATCCGTTTTCCACTGTGCCGGCATTTGCGGCAGCGTGAAGGCAGAGCGCGACTATGGCTGCGCCATGAGGCGCGAACAAGGTGGGGAATACACGCTCAGGCTGCCGGATTTGACGAAAGACGGCTTGCGGAAACGCGGATTTCTAGTTTTGATCGGCGGAAGAATTGATATAAATCAATCAAAATGAAAATGCATCGGATCGCGAATGCGACATGTGGGCGCAGTCTCGCAGATGCAAAATCCTCGCGGGGATAGGGACGGGGCGTCCGGAACGCGAGGGAATAATGACGGGAAGGAATGCGAAGGTGATTAAGAGGCCAAAGGGTTTCCTCGCGATCGGCGGTCTTTTGGGCGGCGGTCTTCTGGGTGTTTCCGTGCTTGCGGCGTTGTCGGGAACGGCTCTGGCGGCACAGCCGCAGCCCTGGCAGATGGGCTTCCAGCCCGCCGCTACCGGTGTGATGGACGACATCGTCTGGTTTGAGAGCTTCACGTTCTGGATCGTCACGGTTATCACGCTGTTCGTGACGGCGCTTCTGGCGATCTGTCTGATCAAGTTTCGCGCCAGTGCCAATCCGACCCCGTCGCGAACCACCCATCACACGCTGCTGGAAGTCGCCTGGACGGTGCTTCCGATCGTCATCCTCGTCGTGATCGCCATTCCCTCTTTCCGGCTCCTTTACAAGGAACTCGTGCTGCCGGAAGCCGACATGACGGTGAAGGCGACCGGCTACCAGTGGTACTGGGGCTACGAGTATCCGGATGAAAAATATGCCGGCGTGTCGTTCGATTCCATCATGCTCTTTGACGACGAGCGCGAGGAGCGCAAGAAGGCCGCCAACCTGACCGACAAGGAGGTCCCGCGCCTCCTCGCCGTTGACAACGCCCTTGTCGTCCCGGCCGGCAAGACCGTGCGCGTGCAGGTCACGGCCGCCGATGTGATCCATTCCTTCGCCATGCCGGCCTTCGGCGTGAAGGTCGACGCGATCCCTGGCCGTCTCAACGAGACTTGGTTCAAGGCCCGCGAGCCGGGCATGTACTACGGTCAGTGCTCGGAGCTGTGCGGCACGAGCCATGCCTTTATGCCCATCGCCATTCGCGTCGTCACCGAGGAGCAGTTCGAGGCCTGGGCGGCCGCGGCCAAGGACGACCTCGAAGACGCCTACAAGCAACTGGCCGAGATGATCGCCAACGACAACAAGAGGGTCGACGTCGCGCAGCGCTGATGCGCGGCCGACCTTCGAGACCAATCGAACAAAAGGAATTTCGGTCGCGCGCGGGGACAGGCAGACGACCGAACGGAAAGGGAGCAGAACTCATGGCGGGAACGGCAGAAGCCCACGCGGCGCATGGCCATCCGACCGGCTGGCGCAGGTACGTCTATTCGACGAACCACAAGGACATCGGCACGATGTACCTGATCTTCTCCATCGTCGCCGGTGTCGTCGGAGGCATTCTTTCCGTCGGCATGCGCCTGGAGCTTCAGGAGCCGGGGATGCAGATCTTCGGCGATCCGCACATGTTCAACGCCTTCGTCACCGGGCACGGCCTCATCATGGTTTTCTTCATGATCATGCCGGGCCTGATGGGCGGCTTTGCCAACTGGTTCGTGCCGATCATGATCGGCGCGCCGGACATGGCCTTCCCGCGCATGAACAACATCTCGTTCTGGCTCCTGCCGTTTGCCTTCACGCTGCTGATCCTGTCGCTCTTCGTCGGCGGTGCCGGCACTGGCTGGACAGTCTATGCGCCGCTGTCAACCTCCGGTAGCCCCGGCCCGGCGGTGGACCTGGCGATCTTCGCGCTGCATGTCGCCGGCATTTCCTCGATCCTCGGTGCCATCAATTTCATCACCACGATCTTCAACATGCGCGCGCCGGGCATGACGCTGCACAAGATGCCGCTGTTCGTGTGGTCGGTGCTTGTCACCGCGTTTCTTCTTCTTTTGTCGTTGCCGGTCCTCGCCGGCGCGATCACCATGCTTCTGACGGATCGTAACTTCGGAACCACGTTCTTCGATCCGGCCGGCGGCGGCGATCCGATTCTCTACCAGCACCTGTTCTGGTTTTTCGGCCATCCGGAAGTGTACATCCTGATCCTGCCGGCCTTCGGCATCATCAGCCACATCGTGTCGACCTTCTCCCGCAAGCCGATCTTCGGCTACATCGGCATGGCCTACGCCATGGTCGCCATCGGCGTCGTCGGCTTCATCGTCTGGGCGCACCATATGTACACAGTCGGCCTCGACGTCGACACGCAGGCCTATTTCCTCTTCGCCACCATGGTCATCGCGGTGCCGACCGGGGTGAAGATCTTCTCCTGGATCGCCACGATGTGGGGCGGATCGATCAGCCTGACGACGCCGATGCTGTGGGCGATCGGGTTCATCTTCCTGTTCACCATCGGCGGCGTGACCGGCGTGCAGCTCGCAAACGCCGGTCTCGACCGGGCGCTGCATGACACCTATTACGTTGTCGCCCACTTCCACTACACCATGTCCATGGGAGCGACCTTCGGCATTTTCGCCGGCTGGTATTACTGGTTCCCCAAGATGTTCGGCTACCAGTACAGCGAGACCATCGGAAAGCTGCATTTCTGGCTGACGTTCATCGGCGTCAACCTGATCTTCTTCCCGCAGCATTTTCTCGGCCTGGCCGGGATGCCGCGCCGCTATGTGGATTATCCGGATGCCTTTGCCGGCTGGAACTTCGTGTCGTCCATCGGCTCCTATATCTCGGCCGCCGGCGTGATCGTGTTCCTCGGCGGTGTGGTCTATGCCTTCGTCAAGAAGGTGCCCGCCGGTGACAATCCGTGGGGCGAGGGCGCAACGACGCTGGAGTGGACCTTGTCCTCTCCGCCGCCGTTCCATCAGTTCGAGACCTTGCCGCGCATCAGGTGAAGCGCGGTCCGCACCGGACCGCCGCCAGGACGGCGCGGCGGCGGTCTTCATGACGCGTGGATGAGGCGGGGCCCCGACGAAGGATCGGGCCGGCGCTCACCCTGAAAGGAAAAAGAAAAAGCATGTCCTACGCCGAACCCGAGAAGCTTGAGACCGGCGCCATCGCCTGGTCCGGCGGCATGGCAACTGTCGGTGATTTCTTCGCGCTGATGAAGCCGCGCGTGATGTCGCTGGTGGTGTTCACCGCGCTCGTCGGCATGGTCGTTGCCCCGGTGCATGTTCATCCGGTGCTTGCCGTCATCTCGCTTCTCTGCATTGCCGTCGGCGCCGGTGCTTCAGGCGCGCTCAACATGTGGTACGACGCCGACATCGACGCGGTGATGTCGCGCACTGCCTCGCGGCCCATACCCGCCGGTCGCATGCGGCCGGAGGAGGCTTTCGCCTTTGGCGCGACGCTCGCCGCCGGCTCGGTACTTCTTCTCGGGCTCGTCGCCGGATGGCTCGCCGCCGGCCTCCTTGCCTTCACCATCCTTTTCTACGTCGTCGTCTATACGATGTGGCTGAAGCGCTCAACGCCGCAGAATATTGTCATCGGCGGTGCCTCGGGCGCGCTTCCGCCGATGATCGGCTGGGCGGCGATGACCGGCTCGATCAGCCTCCAGAGCGTTCTGCTCTTTCTTTTGATCTTCATGTGGACGCCGCCGCACTTCTGGGCGCTGTCGTTGTTCAAGGCCGGCGACTACGAGCGCGCCGGCGTGCCGATGCTGCCCGTTGTGGCGGGTCGCCGCTCCACCCGTCGCCACATCTTCGCCTACTCGCTCATTCTGGCGCCGATCGGCGTCCTGCCGACGCTGGTCGGCCTCGGCGGCTGGGCCTATGGCACCGTCGCCGCCGTGATGGGAGCGGTCTTCGTGGCGCTTGCCTTCCAGGTTCTGCGCGCCGGTGACGACGCGGGGGTGGAGAAGAAGGCTGCCGTCAGACTCTTCTCCTTTTCCATCCTTTACCTTTTCACGTTGTTCGCCACCCTTATGGTCGAGCATCTCGCCGGCCTGGCCGTCGGAGCTGCGCAATGGTGAACAGTGGGGCAATCATGAGTGAAGACGGAGACGGCATCCGCCTGACCGAGGAACAGAAGCGTCGCCGGCGCGCGCGCTCGATCGCGATCGGGCTCGTGCTCGCCGCGCTGGTCGCGCTTTTCTACATCGTGACCATCGTCAAGCTCGGTCCCGGTGTGCTGAGCCGGCCGCTATAGGCGGCAACGGGTCCGTGGGGTCGGGAGCCCTGCGGGCGGTGAGGAACGACAGGGCGCCCTGCGCAAGGCGGAAGACCGCGCGGTGCTTGAGGAAAGGTTCGAGGGGGGACCGATGACCGGAAAAATACCGAAGACCGGGGGAGGGACAAGCCGGAATGGGGCGATCGCGCTCGTCTGCCTTTTCTTCGTCTGCGGGATGGTCGGCGCGGCCTATGCCGCCGTGCCCCTCTATCAGCTTTTCTGCCAAGTGACCGGCTATGGCGGCACGACCGTCAGGGCGAACGCCGCGCCGGCAAAGCCCATTGACCGCAAGATCACGATCCGCTTTGACGCCAATGTCGCCAAGGCGCTGCCGTGGTCGCTGAAACCGGAGACCCGGTCGGTGACGCTGAACGTCGGTGAAGTGTCGACGGTCTTCTATCGGGCCGAGAGCCGCACGGACAGGCGTACCTGGGGAACGGCGACCTTCAACGTCACGCCCTTCGAGGCCGGCTCCTATTTCTCCAAGATCGACTGCTTCTGTTTTTCCGAACAGACGCTCGGTCCGGGCGAGGGCGCGGACATGGGCGTAACCTTCTTCGTCGATCCCGCGATCGCCGAGGACAGTCAGCTCGACAGCGTGAAGACGATCACGCTCTCCTACACCATGTTTCCGGACGATCCGCCTGAGGACCAGCCGGTCGCAGCGCGGCCGGCGGACGACGAGGCGAGCACGAAGCTTTGACACTCCCATCTGCGTCGGGCGCGGCGCGGATGACCATCAACGGGGCGCCCCTGGCGGGGCCGAATAAAACATACAGAGCGGGGAATGCCGATGGCTGAGGCACATTCGAAAAACCACGACTACCATCTCGTTGACCCGAGCCCATGGCCGTTCACCGGCTCGCTCGGTGCCTTCGTCATGGCGCTCGGTGCCGTCGGTCTGATGAAGTGGCGGCTCGGCGAGACCTTCGCCGTCGGTCCCATCGACCTCACCGGCTGGGGCGTTCTCGTTATCGGCGTGCTGATCGTCCTCTACACCATGTTCGGCTGGTGGCGGGACACCATCCGCGAGGGGCAGAAGGGCTTCCATACGCCGGTTGTGCAAATTCACCTGCGCTACGGCATGATCCTGTTCATCGCCTCGGAAGTGATGTTCTTCGTCGCCTGGTTCTGGGCCTTTTTCGACGCTGCGCTCTATCCCGGCGAGGAAATCCAGGCCGCGCGCACCGCCTTCACCGGCGGACAATGGCCGCCCGAGGGCATCCACACCTTCGATCCCTGGCACCTGCCGCTCTTCAACACCATCATCCTGCTCACGTCCGGAACGACGGTCACCTGGGCGCATCACGCGCTGCTCCACGATGATCGCAACGGGCTGAAGTGGGGCCTGATTCTCACCGTCGCGCTCGGCGCGCTGTTCTCCATCGTCCAGGGGATCGAGTATTCCGAGGCTGCCTTCGCCTATTCCGGCAACATTTACGGCGCGACTTTCTTCATGGCGACAGGCTTCCACGGCGCGCATGTGCTGATCGGCACGATCTTCCTGCTCGTCTGCCTGATGCGCGCCATGGCCGGGCAGTTTACCAAAACGCACCATTTCGGCTTCGAAGCCGCCGCCTGGTACTGGCACTTCGTCGATGTCGTCTGGCTGTTCCTGTTCACCTTCGTCTACGTCTGGGGCGCGGGAACGCCCGCACACTGACGGCGGGCGGGGGCACCTGGGCCGGCCGCCGGGGAATCGGCAGCTGTCCGAAACGCATTTGACCGACATGCGGGGCCGGGTCCGGAAACGGAGCCGGCCCTCGAAGTTCGAGGAGGAACATCATGAACGGGGAGCAGGGGGAGGACGGCCGCACCGGGGGCGACGCGGCGGATGATCACGCCGGATCCCACGACGAATCCCATGCCGAATCCCACGCCGAATCCCAAGCTGGGCCATCGCCTTTCGTCACGGGGCTTGCCGGTCGCTGCCCGCGCTGTGGCGAAGGCCATGTATTCAAGGGGTTTCTCGACATTCGCGATCGTTGCGAGGTCTGTGGCCTCGATCTTACCTTCGCCGATGCCGCCGACGGGCCGGCGGTTGCGATCATGTTCGTCGTCGGATTTCTCGTCGTCGGCATGGCGCTCGTCGTCGAACTCGCTTATCAGCCGCCGATCTGGCTGCACATGGTTATCTGGATTCCGCTGATCGTCATTTTGTCGCTCGGCCTTCTGCGCCCCTTGAAGGGCCTCACCATCGCACTGCAATATGTCAACCGGGCGCGCGAGGGACGTCTCGATGACCACGGCGATGGTGATGCTGCGTAATTTTTCCAAGTCTCACATCGTTCTGACGGTGCTTGCTCTCGTCGCTCTGGCGATTCTGATTTCGCTCGGCAACTGGCAGGTCCGCCGCCTCCACTGGAAGGAGGACCTCATTGCCAGGATTTCGTCGCGGATTGACCGAGCGCCGATATCCTTCGAAAAAGCGATGGGGCTGCGCGGTGACGGAGAGGACATCGAATATCTGCCCGTGAGGGTGAGCGGCGAATTCCTCAACGATCGGGAGCGCTATTACTACGCCTCCTCTGCGCAGGGACCCGGCTGGCACGTGTATACGCCGCTGAGGATGGCGAACGGTGTCTATGTCTTCGTCAACCGCGGCTTCGTGCCCGATGCCCTGCGCGATCCGAAGACACGGCCGCAGGGCGAGTTCGACGGACCGGTCGGCCTCGTCGGTCTCGTGCGTAACGCACCGGCGGAAAAGGCGAACAGCTTCGTTCCCGACAACGATTTGAAGAAGAACGTTTATTACTGGCGCGGCCTGGAGGACATGGCACGCGGCGCCGGCTTCACCGCAGAGGACCGCTTTGCGCCCTTCTTCCTCGATGCGCGTGCCACCGACATCCCCGGTGGCTGGCCGCGCGGCGGCACGACGCGGATCGACCTACCGAACAGGCATCTGGAATACGTCGTTACCTGGTACGGCCTCGCGCTGACGCTCGTCGGCGTCTATGTCGCCTTCATGGTGAAAGCCTGGAGAAACAGAGGGCAGGCCTGACAGCGCCGTCGCTGCGGCGATGCGGGATGGAAAAAGGGCGGCCTGTGAGCCGCCCTTCGTGTGTTGGAGCGCCGGTGGCGCGCAGTCAGCCCAGTTGCTCGATCATCGCGGCGGCGCCCGATTCCTTTGCCTCGCCGGCCGCCGTCTCGATGTTGAGCGTCGTCACCACGCCGTCCTCCACGAGCATCGAGTAGCGCTGCGAGCGTGTGCCGAAGCCGCGCGCGCCCATGTCGAGGTCCAGACCGATCGCCCGGGTGAAATCGGCTGAACCATCGGCGAGCATGAGGATCTTGCCGTCCGCCCCGCTGGCTTTCGCCCAGGCGTCCATGACGAACACGTCGTTGACGGAAAGGCAGGCAATGGTGTCGACGCCCCTGGCCTTGATCGCCTCGGCGTTTTCGACAAAGCCCGGCATGTGATTGCGGTGGCAGGTCGGGGTGAAGGCTCCGGGCACTGCGAAGACGACGACCTTCTTACCGGCGAAGACATCCGCGGTGGTGACCGAGGAGGGGCCATCGGCGGTCATCGTTCCGAAGGTCGCATCGGGGAGCCGGTCGCCAGCTTTGATCGTCATGTCTGAAATCCTTTCAAGTCGGGAAAGCGGAGTTGAGGAGAGTGCAGCCCGGCGCCGCAAGGCGGGATGATCGGGTAGCTACGGGATTATCCGGATGAAGTTAGGGCGCCGCGCCCGCCGGTCGAGATCAGTCGGGGGTGAGGCGCTGTTCCACGGCCCGCGTGCCGTTGACGAGGGTGAAGGTCAGCGGCGTCTGTTCAAGGCTGGCCTTGGCGGGAATGGCGTCGAGCGGCACCCGCCACGTGGCGATCCCCTTTACAATACCGTCGAATTGCGGCGCCGGAAAATACCAGCTCTCTGGCCCCTCGACGAAGAGGTCGCTTTTGGCGTTGGGGTCGGCGAGGCGAGCCCGCACGACAAGTGCCTTCTTGCCGGTCGTCCTGTCATCCACCGGCCTGGCGCCGATTACCTTGAGATCCGGCGTTGGCGCGCCGGGAACTTCGGCGGAATATTTCGCGATCAGCGCGCGCGATGCCGCATCCGGCGCGTCCGCCGAGCCGAGCAGGATCTTCGCCGTTCCGGTCGCCGGCACGCAGATCTCCCGGCACACGCCGTAGTCAACGGTGAGAGACAGGATGACGGGGAGGGCGTTGCTGTCCGGTTTTACCGTGATCGGCAGGACGACGCGGCCCTTGTAACCGATCGACTGCCCTTCGCCGTCGTCGAAACGGTGCGGTACCGGCCAATGGATGTCCAACGAGGCGATATTGACGGAGGCGGAATGGTCGAAATAGGGCGGCAGGCCGGCGTCTCCGGGGGTGCGCCAATAGGTCTTCCAGCCCGGCTGAAGTTCGATTTCGAGGCCGATTCGGCGTGTGCCGTCGGCCGCGATTTCGCCGCCCGGTGTTATAACGCGCATGCGCGCGCCCGTCGTCTGCGACCAGTCGGTCGTGGCGGCCTTGAGGGGCGTGGCGGTGAGGCTTGCTGCGACGAGCGCGATGGCGAAGCGGGAAAATGTCATCATGGCGGAAAAGACTTTATTGGGAGAGATGGAGCTTGTCCGCTCTCGTCTGGTCATATCGTCGTGAGTGGTGGCGGCTCGACCCGCAGGCTATGCGAGTTAACAAATGGCGATGGAAAGGGTACGATTCCATGGCAATGACAACAGACTCGCATGAAAAGACGGGAGGCACCCCGGCCATGGCCCAGTTCGATCCTTCCGAGAACTACCTCGACGGGCAGATTCTGATCGCCATGCCCGGCATGGAGGACCCCCGTTTCGCCCGCAGTCTTGTTTATATGTGTGCCCATTCCGAAGAGGGCGCCATGGGCATCATCGTCAACCAGCTTTCCGATCAGGTCTCCTTCCTCGATCTGCTCGTCCAGCTCGATGTCGTGCCTGATTCCGAACAGATCCGCCTGCCGCCTCCGGCGCAGTCCATGCGCGTGCAGCATGGCGGCCCGGTGGAAACGGCACGGGGATTCGTTCTGCATTCCGGCGATTATTTTACCGAGAATGCCACATTGCCGATCGACAACGACATCTGCCTGACCGCGACGCTCGACATTTTGAAGGCGATTGCCGAGGGCGAGGGGCCGGCGCGGGCGATTCTCGCGCTCGGCTATGCCGGCTGGGCGCCGGGCCAGCTGGAGACGGAAATCCAGCATAACGGCTGGCTCCATTGCGCCGCCGATAGCGACCTGATCTTCAGCGATGATCTGGAATCCAAATACGACCGCGCCCTCAAGCGCCTTGGTATCGATCCGGCGATGTTGTCGAGCGATGCCGGCCACGCCTGACGGGGCGACCCTTGCGCCCAGGGGCAGGAAACATTGCGCCGCGCCAGTCCCAAGTACCGCAATAGCCGGCGAAGGACGACGCTGCTTGTCGTGATGGCCAAGCGGGGATAGGGTCTCGCAACCGCGCGCCGGACCGGGACAGGTCCGCGCGCACAAAGGACGGTCCCGGCGAGGAAGGAGCCCTCTACGTGAAATATGTGAGTACCCGCGGCGAAGCGCCCGCGCTCGGTTTCTCCGATGTTCTGCTCGCGGGCCTTGCGCGCGATGGCGGGCTCTATCTGCCGGAAAGCTGGCCGACGCTTTCGCCTGCGACGATCGCCGGCTTTGCCGGCCGGCCCTACGCGGATGTTGCCTACGAGGTGATCAGCCCCTTCGTCGACGGCGATATCACCGATGCCGATCTCCGCGCCATGATCGATGAGGCTTACGCCGGTTTCGGTCACCCGGCGGTCGCGCCGCTGGTGCAGCTTGCACCGGGGCATTTTCTTCTCGAACTGTTTCACGGCCCGACGCTCGCCTTCAAGGACGTCGCCATGCAGTTCCTTGGCCGGATCATGGATCACGTCCTCGCCGAGAAGGGGCGCCGCGCGACGATCGTCGGCGCCACGTCGGGCGATACGGGCGGGGCGGCGATCGAGGCCTTCCGCGGCCGCGATAACGTCGATGTCTTCATTCTCTTTCCCGAGGGGCGTGTGTCGCCGGTGCAGCAGCGCCAGATGACCACGGTTGACGAAAAGAACGTCCACGCCCTCGCCGTCAAGGGCACCTTTGACGACTGTCAGGCGCTGCTGAAGGCGATGTTCAACGACTTCCGTTTCCGCGACGAGGTTGGCCTGTCCGGCGTCAATTCCATCAACTGGGCGCGCATCGTCGCCCAGGTCGTCTATTATTTCACCGCCGCCGTCGCCCTCGGTGCGCCGGACCGCAAGGTTGCCTTCACCGTGCCGACCGGCAACTTCGGCGATATCTTCGCCGGTTACGTCGCCATGCAGATGGGCTTGCCGGTAGCGAAGCTGATCGTCGCGACCAACGTCAACGATATCCTCTGGCGGACGCTGGAAACCGGCCGCTACGAGACGCGCGGTGTCGTCGCCACCACATCGCCGTCGATGGATATCCAAGTCTCGTCAAACTTCGAGCGACTGCTCTTTGAGATGCTTGACCGCGACGGCGCTGCGGTCACCCGTCTGATGCAGAGGCTCGGCCAATCCGGTGCCTTCGGCCTTGACGAGGACACCCGTCGGCGCATCGCCGGGGACTTCGGCTCCGGCAGGGCCGGCGAGACGGAAACCGCGGCGACGATTGCGCGCGTTCGCGCCGAGGCCGGCTATTTGCTCGATCCCCACTCCGCTGTCGGTGTGACCGTTGCGGAACGGATGCTGGAGGCCGGCACGCCGATGGTGACGCTGGCGACCGCGCATCCCGCGAAGTTTCCCGATGCGGTCGAGGCCGCTACCGGCGAGCGTCCGGCGCTGCCGGCACGCTTAGGCGACATGATGACGCGCGCGCAGCGCATGGATGTGCTTGCCAACGACCTTGACGCGGTCGAGGCGCACATCCGCGCGGCGGCGCGGGCAACGACGGCGGAGGTCTGATTGTGAGCGATGTTTCCGTAACCCGCCTTGAGAACGGTTTGACCGTCGCCAGCCAGGCGATGGATCATCTGCAAAGCGCGGCTGTCGGCGTTTGGGTCGATGTCGGTTCACGCGCCGAAGATCGTCACGAAAACGGCCTGACCCATCTCCTTGAACACATGGCGTTCAAGGGAACGACCTCCCGCAGCGCCCAGGCGATCGCCGAGGAGATCGAGGCGGTCGGCGGCGAACTCAATGCTGCGACCAGCGTCGAGAATACCGCGTTCTATGCCCGCATCATTGCCGAGGACATGCCCCTCGCGGTCGACCTCTTGAGTGACATCCTGCAGAATTCCACCTTCGACGAGGAAGAGCTGACGCGCGAGCAGCATGTCATCCTGCAGGAGCTCGGTGCCGCGCGCGACGTGCCCGACGACTGGGTCTTCGACATCTTCCAGGAAACGGCCTGGCCAGATCAAGCGATCGGTCGTCCGATCCTCGGCACGCCCGGTCGCGTGCGCTCCTTCACCCGTCCGCAGCTGAAGGATTATCTCAAAACCCACTATCGCGGTCCCTCCTCGGTGCTGTCGGCGGCGGGCGCGCTGTCCCATGATGCACTGGTCGATCTGGCGGAACGCAACTTCACCGCGTTGTCCAGCGATCCCGTGCCGGCCTTGGCGCAGGCGCAGTATCGCGGCGGCGAGCGCCATGAATTCCGCGACAGCATGGAAACGCAGATCATCCTCGGCTTCGAAGGTGTTCCCTATTTCAGCGAAGACCGTTTCGCTGCCCAGCTGCTGTCTTCGGTCATCGGCGGCGGCATGTCCTCCCGTCTCTTCCAGGAAGTGCGGGAAAAGCGCGGCCTATGCTATTCGATCTATTCGTTCCACTGGTCCTATAGCGACACCGGGGTCTTCGGCATTCACGCCGCTACCGGCGAGGAGGATATCGAGACACTGATGCCGGTCCTCTTCGATGAGCTGGAACGGGTGACCCGTGATCTGGAGGAGGCGGAACTGGCCCGTTCTCGGGCGCAGATGCGCGCCTCGCTCCTGATGTCGATGGAAAGCCCGGCGACCCGCGCCAGCCAGATCGCCCGTCAGATCCTCGCCTTTGGCGAACCGCTCGACATGACCGACATGCTTGAGCGGATCGCGGCGGTCACCCCGGGCGATATCCGCGCCCTCGCGGCACGGCTCCTGTCCGGCTCCGTCCCCACGCTTGCCTCCGTCGGTCACGACAAGGGGTTGCCGGGCGTCGAGGCGGTGCGCGACCGCTTCGCCGGGGCGACACCGGTTCTCGTCTGACCTGAACGGGCCCCGGACCCATGATCGACCCATGATTTTCTTTCGTGCCCTCGGACCGACACCAGGCCCGTTGATCCGGGGTGAGGGGTTCTATTTGCGCCCTGCCGCCATGGCCGACTATGCGCAGTGGAGTTCCTTGCGCGAAAAAAGTCGCGAGTTTCTCACGCCCTGGGAGCCGACCTGGCCGGCGGACGATTTGACGCGGACCGCGTTTCGCCGGCGGTTGCGGCGGTATCAGGAAGAAATGCAGCGCGATTCAGCCTATTCCTTTCTTCTTTTCCGGGAGAAGGGCGACGAACTGATGGGCGGCGCCACGCTTTCCTTCATCCGCCGCGGCGTCTCGCAGACATGTTCTCTCGGTTACTGGATGGGCGAACCTTTCGCCGGTCGAGGCCATATGAGCCGCGCCGTCGCGGTGATCGTACCTTTTGCGTTCCGCACACTCCGGTTGCACCGGGTCGAGGCGGCCTGTCTGCCGCATAACGTGCCCTCCATCCGGCTCCTTGAAAAAGCCGGATTTATCCGCGAGGGCTATGCGCGACGTTTTCTGCGCATTGGCGGCGAATGGCAGGATCACCTGCTGTTCGCTCGGCTCTCCGAAGATCCGCCCGCCAGCATGGCCGGCGAAGCGGTGGATCACGCGACATCAAGGTGAAAGAACCCTTGTTATGCGAAACGGGAGCCGATAGTTCTTGCTACTCCGTATGTTGCCTGGGCCGGAGGTCTCTTTGCGTTTCCGCCGTTTTGCCGGTTGGCTGGTCCTGATCGTCCTGTTTATGATCGCTGCGCGTCCGGCGCTGGCGGTCGAAGCTGTGGTCGTACCGCTCGATGTCAATGCCATCGACCTCACGCATTCCGCCGAACTGCACGCCGGGGTCGGCGATCGTCTGCAGGTCTCCACCGCACCCGGTGCCGACGGCATCGTCCGGCGCATCGAGGTGTCCTCGCGAGACGGCAGCAACAGCAACTGGGTCGTCTTCGCGCTGTCCAATCCGAGCGACGAGCAGATCGATCGGCTCGTCGTCGCGCCCTTTTTCAGGCTAGTCGGCTCCGGCCTGTTGCGTCCCGACCTCGGCTCCTCGCGCATCGTCTCGATCACGCCTAGTCAGGGCTTCGCGCCCGAACGCCAGTCGAGCCAGGAGGCCGACGTCTTCCGCATCACCCTCGATCCGGGCGCCGTCATCACCTTCGTCGGCGAGATGAGCACGCCGACCCTGCCGCAGCTCACCCTGTGGGAGCCGGACGCCTACAAGGACAGCGTCAACGCCTACACGCTCTATCGTGGCATCGTGCTCGGCATTTCCGGCCTCCTGGCGCTGTTCCTGACCATTCTCTTCGTCGTCAAGGGAACGATCATGTTTCCCGCGACTGCGGCGCTTGCCTGGGCCGTCCTCGGCTATCTCTGTATCGATTTCGGCTTCTGGAACCGTGTCTTCGGCTTCGACCACAGCGCCGATCCGCTCTACCGCGCCGGCGCGGAAGTGATCTTTGCCGCGACGCTGGTGATCTTCCTCTACGCCTATCTGAACCTCAATCGCTGGCACATCCGCTACAGCCATCTGGCGATCGCGTTCCTCGTGCTTCTCGGCGGCCTTCTCGGCGTCGCCGTCGCCGACCCGCCGCTTGCCGCCGGCATCGCCCGTATCACGCTCGGGCTTCTCGGCGTCTTTGGCTTCGCGCTGATCCTCTGGCTCGCCTGGCAGCGCTACGACCGCGCGATCATGCTGATCCCGACATGGTTCCTGCTGCTGGTCTGGCTCGTCGGGGCCTCGATGACGGTGACCGGCGAACTGGACAACGACATCGTGCAGCCGGCGCTTTCCGGCGGGCTCGTGCTCTTCGTCCTTCTCCTCGGCTTCACCGTGATGCAGCATGCCTTCGCCGGCGGTGCCATCGCCGAGGGGCTCTTCAGCGATACCGAACGCCGTGCGCTCGCCGTCACCGGAGCCGGCGACATCATCTGGGACTGGGACGTCGCCCGTGATCGCATCCAGACGAGCAGCGAGCTTGAGGAGGTCCTCGGCCTCAAGCACGGCGATCTCGAAGGTCCCGCCCGCGACTGGCTCATCGTTCTCCATCCGCAGGACCGGGACCGCTTCCGCGCCACCCTCGATGCCATCGTCGACCAACGGCGCGGTCGCGTCAGCCTGACCTTCCGCCTCAGGAGCGACGACGGGCATTATCGCTGGTATCACCTGCGCGCCCGCCCGATTCTCGGCTCAGATGGCGAGGTGATCCGCTGCGTCGGCACGCTGCTCGACGTCACCGAGGTGAAGACGGCGGAGGAACGGCTCCTGCACGACGCCGTTCACGACAATCTCACCGGGCTTCCGAACCGCGAGCTGTTTCTCGACCGGCTGAACTCGGTGTTGACCCGCGCCGGCATGGAGGAAGGCACTCGTCCGTCGATCCTGTTGCTCGATGTCGACCGCTTCAAGGACGTCAACGACAGCCTCGGCCTGTCCGTTGGCGATTCGATCCTTCTGACGATTTCGCGCCGCCTCGGTCGTCTCCTCAAGCCCCAGGATACGCTCGCCCGCGTCGGCGGCGATGAGTTTGCGGTGATCCTCGTCTCCGAGGGTGAGCCGGAGAATGTCGCGGCATTCGCCGAAACCATCCGCCGGACGCTGCGTGCGCCGATCAGCTTCGGCGAGCGGGAGATCTTCCTGACGGCCTCCGTCGGCATCGCCACCTACGGCGGCGACCAGCGACCGGACGAGGACATGGTCAAGGATGCCGAGATTGCCATGGTTGCGGCCAAGAGTATGGGCGGCGACCGGATCGAGACCTTCCGGCCGTCGCTGCGTCGCCATCGCGAGCGTCTGTTGGAGATGGAGACGGAACTGCGCCTCGCCATCGAACAGGACGAACTGCTGGTCCTCTACCAGCCGATCGTGCGGCTGGAGGACAAGGCGATCGCCGGCTTCGAGGCGCTCGTGCGCTGGGACCACCCCCGCCGCGGCCGCATAAACGCCACCGAATTCATTCCGCTTGCCGAGCGCACCGGCCTCATCAACGAACTCGGCATGTACGTGCTGGAGCGCACCGCGCGCCAACTCGGCACCTGGCAGCAGAAGATCCCCTCTCACTTTCCGATCTTCGCCAGCGTCAACGTCTCCAGCCGGCAACTTCTGCGCCACGATCTCATTAACGACGTGAAGTCGGTGATCGCGCGCTCCGGCGTCCTGCCGGGCTCGTTGAAGCTGGAAATCACCGAATCCCTCGTCATGGAGAACCCGGAATTCTCCTCCAAGGTGCTGGAACGCATCCGCGAACTCGGTGCCGGCCTGTCGCTCGACGATTTCGGTACCGGCTATTCCTCGCTCAGCTATCTGCAGCGCTTCCCCTTCGACACGATCAAGATCGACCAGTCCTTCGTGCGCCCGAACGGACGTGCGGCGCGGCCGGTCATCCTGCGCTCCATCATCGCGCTCGCCCACGACCTCGGCATGGAGGTCGTGGCGGAAGGGGCGGAGACGGAATCCGATGCGTTGGAACTGCTCCAGCTCGGCTGCGAATACGTCCAGGGCTTCCACTACGGCAAGCCAATGCCGGCCGACGGCGCCAGGAGGCTCCTGGAGCAGCAGGCCGCGCTCCAGCCGCACTGATCCGTCACGCCGGACGCTGTTTTCGCGCCCAAAGGCCTGCTCTGGAAACCGACTCTCTCTGGGGACTTCGCTCAGGGGACGATGACGGGCACCGTGTCGCCGGCGGCGCGGGCCGAAATCGGCGTCGTGCCGAAGGGGTCGCCGTCGACCTGCGCCGGGACAGGCGCCTCGGCACTGATCTCCACTTCGCTCACAGGTCGGATCGACACGCCGCGCTGGTGCGGAATGCGATTGGTCAGGAGGCCGAAGCTGAACCGCGCGAGCGATAGCGGGCCGTCGCTGGCCAGCGTGACGAGATAAAGCCCGGCCTTGGTCGCTTGCGTTTGCGGACAGATGACGAAGGGGCCGCCGTAGTGGCGCATGTTGGTGACCACGGCAAGCCGGCAGGTGATCTGCTCGCCGTCGGCGACGACCGTCAGATCTCGCCCCCGATTGACGATGCCGCGTGAAAGCGTGGTGAGCGCGTAGGCGAGCTTGCCGAGCTTGCGTTTCAGCCGCAGCGGGATGTGATGGACGATGTCGGCGTCGAAGCCGGTGGACACCATCATCACGAACGGGCGCCCGTTGGCGAGACCGTAGTGCAGGCGCTCAGTCCGGCCTTGCGCGATGACGGCGGCAAGCGCGTCGGGCCGCTTTGGCAGCCCCAGTTCGTGCGCCAGGACGTTGGCGGTGCCGAACGGAATGATGCCGAGCCGCGGTCGTTTGGGCGCGTCGTCGAGACCGGTCAGCGCCTCATTGACCGAGCCGTCGCCACCCGCCACCACGAGCGTATCGGCACCGTCCATGTAACCTGCGCAGATGTCGGCGATTTCGCCGGCGTGTGTCGTGAGATGAAGCGTCGGCCGGCAGCCGTGTGCCTCCAGTCCGGCAACGATGCGTTCGAGCGTCCTGGCGCGAAAGCCGCCTGCGGTCGGATTGGCCAGAATCAGAATCCGCCGTTCGTTGTCCTGGAGGGACAGCGGAACGTCCGTTTCGTTTCTGTTGCGCTCGATGACGGTCATGGGCCCGTGTCCGCGCCAGCCTTTCCGCTTTTGTGTCGAAACGGCGCCATGCCTTTGCGAGCGAGTTCGTCGGCGCGTTCGTTTTCCGGATGGCCCGCGTGCCCCTTCACCCAGTGCCAGGTGACGTCATGGGCCTTGCGTGCCTCATCCAGGGCCTTCCAAAGGTCGGCATTCTTGACCGGCTTCTTCGACGCCGTGCGCCAGCCGTTGCGGATCCAATTGCCGAGCCATTCCTTGATCCCGCTCCGAACATAGACGGAATCCGTATAGAGATCGACAACGCAGGGACGCTTCAGCGTCTGGAGGGCCCGAATGGCCGCCATCAGCTCCATCCGGTTGTTGGTGGTCTCCGGCTCGCCGTCGCATAATTCGCGCTCATGGCCGTTCCAGCGCATCAGGACACCCCAACCGCCCGGTCCGGGATTTCCCGAGCACGCGCCGTCGGTGTAGATGGTGACCCGGTTCGCCTCGTCCGTCTCCACCGCCATCAGTTCTGGCCGGCCTGGCTGGACGCGGTACGCAGTTCGCGCGGCAGGTTGAAAGCGATGGTTTCCTCCGCCGTCCTTACCGTTTCCACGGTAACCGTGTAGCGCTTGGCAAAGGCGTCGATCACTTCCTCCACAAGAACCTCCGGCGCCGAGGCGCCGGCGGTGATGCCGACGGTACTGACGTTGTCGAACTGCGACCAGTCGATATCGCCGGCGCGCTGTATCAGGATCGATGTCGGGCAGCCAGCCCGCTCCGCCACTTCGCGCAGGCGTTGGGAATTGGAGGAATTCGGCGCACCGACGACGACCATGGCCTGGACCGAGGGGGCGACGGCCTTCACTGCCTCTTGCCGGTTTGTCGTGGCGTAGCAGATGTCGTCTTTCTGCGGGCCGACGATGTCAGGAAACCGCTTTTCCAGCGTGGTGACGATGTCCCGCGTGTCATCGACCGATAGCGTCGTCTGGGTGATCCAGGCGAGCCTGTCGGGCGTCGCCGGCTCGATCGCTTCGGCGTCGACGACCGTTTCGACCAGTCGGACAGCTCCGTCGGGAAGCTGGCCCATGGTGCCGACGACCTCCGGGTGGCCGGCGTGGCCGATGAGGATGATCTCGCGGCCCGCCTCGTGGTGTCGGGTGGCTTCGTGGTGCACCTTGGAGACGAGCGGGCAGGTCGCGTCGACATAGAAGAGATTGCGCGCCCGCGCACTTTCGGGAACGGCTTTCGGCACGCCGTGGGCGGAAAAGATCACCGGCGCGTCGGTCGCCGGGATTTCCTCCAGATCTTCCACGAAAATGGCGCCTTTTTCCCGCAGGTCATCAACAACGAAGCGGTTGTGGACGATTTCGTGGCGGACATAGACCGGTGCCCCGAAGCGGGAAAGCGCCTGTTCGACAATCTGCACGGCGCGGTCGACGCCGGCGCAGAAGCCGCGCGGGGCGCACAATTTGATCGTCAGGCCGGTATGGGTTTCGGGATCGGGCATGGGTGATGGTCCGTCTCCAGTTTGGATGGGAATAGAGGGACGGGGGGCCACCCTGTCAAGAGGCGGAGCGCACGGGTGCGGATTCGGGCCTTCGCAAAGCCGGTACGGGCCTGCTATAGAAATGCGCGATGAACGCGAGGAGTACGGAATGCGCGAAGTCTCGGTGAAAATCCGTCGGGCGGCGGGAAATGTCGTCGCTGTAGCCGGCATCATCGGTGCGTTGGGTCTGGCAGCCTGCGGAGGTGGGGACCAGCACCTCGATCCCAATTCCGTCGGAGGCAAGATCCTGCGCGGTACGGCTGAAGACACCAAGCCGATCGACAAGGAGAAGTTCGCGACGCAGCCCAACTGCCCGACGCTTCTCGTGCGACCTGGAACGCAAACTTACGTGATCTATGATAGCGGCAAGAAGAACGATCCGTCGGCGATCCGTTTCCAGGCGACCCTCACCAGATCAGCGCGCGATTGCCGCTGGGGCGACGCCGGCAAGGTGGCGATCAAGGTTGGCGTTGCCGGTCGCGTGCTGTCCGGCCCGCGCGGCGGCGCCGGCGATGTGACGCTTCCGCTCCGCGTCGCGGTGGTGGAGCCGATGGGAGCGGGCAAAGAGGATCGCGTGCTCTATTCCCAGCTCCATGAGGTGCCGGCAACGATCACCGAGGAGAACCCTTCCGTTCTGTGGGCGAGGGTTTTTGACGACATCGCCGTTGAAAACGCGACGGGTCTGAAGATTCTCATCGGCTTTGACGACAGCGGCAGGAAATAGCGGGTCGAAAGCCCTGGCCGGATGGGCGTCGCCGGTCCGGGTAGGGATTTGTTAACACCCTTGGTGGCGGGCCTGCGTTTCTTTCATTGACAGGCGGGGCCTGCCACCCAACAATCAATATCGGTCGGTGCTTCGTTGTGACCCCGGCCGTCTTCCGTTGTTCCCGAATGGAACGGCGGGGACCGAGACCCTCGCGGGAGAGACCGGCCAATCGCCGGCGCCGAAGGAGCAACCGCCCCGGAAACTCTCAGGCGAAAGGACCGCAAGGGTCGGCAACGCTCTGGAAAGCGGCTTTGCGGGATTGATCGGTAGTATCGGTTGATCCTGTGGTGCCCACCGAAGGAGTAACCGTTTCGCGTTTCCCTATCGGGACGCGAACGGGAAATCTCTCAGGTCTCGGGACAGAGGGGGCGCGAACGGGTCCGAAAGGGTCCGCAACGCGACCCTGGCCCGAACCCGGAGAGATCATGAGCGAAGCCGGAAACGACACCAAAGACACCACGCTTTTCCAGACCCCCCTTCATTCCGCGCATGTCGCCGCCGGCGCCCGCATGGTGCCCTTCGCGGGCTACGACATGCCGGTGCAATACGAAGGCATCATCGCCGAGCACCAGTGGACGCGGACGCGCGCGGGCCTCTTCGACGTCTCGCACATGGGTCAGGCGCGGCTGACCGGCCCCGACTACGCGACGCTCGCCGGCGTCCTTGAGGCGCTCTGCCCCGCCGATATCCGCACTCTCGGCAAGGGGCGCCAGCGCTACACCCAACTTCTTACCGACGATGGCGGGATCATCGACGACCTGATGGTGCGCCGGCCCGGCGGCGAAGCGGGCGAGACGACGATCTATCTCGTCGTCAATGCCGCCCGCAAGGATCTCGACTACTCCCATATCGCAACGCAGCTTCCGGCCGACGTGGTGTTGACGCCGCTCGATCGCGCGCTCGTCGCTCTGCAGGGTCCGGAGGCGGCGGCGGTGCTCGCGCGCTTCGCGCCTGGCGTCGACGCGATGGCCTTCATGGCCTGGGACGACACCGACCTCGATCTAGGCGGAAAGACGATTGCCACCCAGGTTATCCGCGGCGGTTACACCGGTGAGGACGGCTACGAGATTTCCGTCGCGCCCGAGGACGCCATGGCCCTCTGGCAGGCGCTGACGGCAGAGGAGGCGGTGAAGCCCGTCGGCCTCGGCGCGCGCGATTCGCTGCGGCTCGAATGCGGCCTCTGCCTCTACGGTCATGACATCGATGAGACGACCTCGCCGGTCGAGGCCGACCTCGTCTGGTCGATGCAAAAGCGCCGGCGTGAGGAGGGGGGCTTTCCGGGCGACGACCGTATTCTTAAGGAGCTCGCCGAGGGCCCGACGCGGCGCCGGGTCGGGATCCGCCCCGAGGGCCGTGCGCCGGCCCGCGAGGGCACCGAGGTGCGGATCGAGGGCGAAAAGGTCGGCATTCTGACCTCCGGCGGCTTCGGTCCGACCATCGGCGGCCCGGTCGCCATGGGCTACGTTGACGCCGCCCATGCCGCGACCGGCACCAAGGTCGATCTCATCGTGCGCGCCAGGGCGATACCGGCGACGATCGTCGACCTGCCATTCGTGCCGCAACGCTACTACCGCAAACCGAAATCCTGAATGAGACTTGAGCACCGGGCCGCGGGCTTCCTTCCGGCACGCGGCAATACAAGGGAACGAGCATGAGCCTTTATTTCACCGAGGATCACGAGTGGATCAACGTTGAAGGTGATGTCGGCACTGTCGGCATTTCCAAACACGCCCAGGAGCAGCTGGGCGACATTGTCTTTGTGGAACTGCCGGAAGTCGGCGCGACGCTGACGACCGGTGGCGATGCCGCCGTCGTCGAATCCGTCAAGGCCGCGAGCGAGGTCTATGCCCCGGTCGACGGCGAGGTGGTCGCGGTCAACGAGGACCTTACCTCGGCGCCGGAAAAGGTCAACGAGGACCCGGAGGGTGCGGCCTGGTTCTTCAAGGTGAAGCTCGCCGATCCGGGCGCCGTGTCGAAGCTTATGGACGCCGACGCCTACAAGGCCTTTGTCGACGCGCTTTGAGCGACCCCGTCCCGGGAGTGTCTCCGGGAAGGCGTCTTCGTCGTCGTGATGGAAAGGAAAGCCCGGCTGCGCCCTCGCGCGCCGGCGTGATGGAGTATTCGCCTGATGCGATACCTGCCGCTGACCGAAACCGACCGGGCCGATATGCTCGCCCGCATCGGGGTCGAGGGGATCGACGATCTCTTCGTTGATATCCCCAAGGATGTTCGCCTCGACAGTCTGCTCGACCTGCCGAAGGCGATGAGCGAGATGGCCGTGGAGCGAACGCTCGGCGCCATGGCGGCAAAGAACGTCGCTGCCGGCTCGGTGCCGTTCTTCCTCGGTGCTGGCGCCTACAGGCACCATGTGCCCGCGACCGTCGATCACCTGATCCAGCGGTCCGAATTCCTCACCTCCTACACGCCCTATCAGCCTGAAATCACGCAGGGCACCCTGCAGGCGCTGTTCGAATTCCAGACCCAGGTCGCCAACCTGACCGGCATGGAGGTCGCCAACGCCTCCATGTATGACGGTTCCACGGCGGCGGCCGAGGCGGTGCTGATGGCACACCGGCTGACGAAGCGGACGAAGGCGGTGCTGGCCGGCGGCATCCATCCGCAGTATCGCGCCGTTATCGAGAACCTCTCCCACATGAGCGGCCATGAGGTTACGGCGCTCGCGGCCAATCCGAGGAACGCCGGCAGCGTTGAGGAAATCCTCGCCGCGATCGACGAAGAGACCTCCTGCGTCGTCGTCCAGACGCCGTCCTTCTATGGCGAACTGATCGACCTGCGGGCCATTGCGGAGAAAGCGCACGAGAAGAAGGCGTTCTTGATCGCCGTCTTCACCGAGGCCGTGGCGCTCGGCGCCATCGAGCCGCCGGGCGCGCAAGGCGCCGACATCGTCGTCGGCGAGGGTCAGTCGATCGGCAATCCGCTGACCTTCGGCGGGCCCTATGTCGGCCTCTTCGCCACCCGGCAGAAGTTTATCCGCCAGATGCCCGGCCGCGTTGCCGGCGAGACGGTCGACGCGGAAGGCCGGCGCGGTTTCGTGCTGACCCTGTCGACCCGCGAGCAGCACATCCGCCGCGAAAAGGCGACGTCGAACATCTGCACCAATTCCGGCCTCTGCGCGCTCGCCTTCACCATCCACATGACGCTTCTGGGCGAAGCGGGCCTGAAGAAACTCGCGCTCCTCAATCATCAGGCGGCGGTGAAACTCGCCACCGCGCTTGAATCTGTGCCCGGCGTCGAGGTGCTCAACACGTCGTTCTTCAACGAGTTCACCATTGCCCTGCCGAAGCCGGCGGCCGAGGTCGTCGAAGCCATGGCGCAAAAGGGCGTCATCGCCGGCCTGCCGGTCTCCCGCCTCAAACCGCACCGCGACGACCTCAAGGATCTCCTCGTCGTCGCGGCCACCGAAGTGAACACCGATGAGGATCGCTCGGCTTACGTCGCCGCGCTGAAGGAGGTGCTGGCATGAGCATGAACTCTCAGGGCCGCGAGAGCGCCCCCACCATGACCGAGGCGGCGGCGCCCAAAACCTTCACCGGCAACAAGGCGCTGGAGATCGAGGAACCGCTGATCTTCGAGATTGGCCGCGCGGAAAACACCGGCGTCGATCTCGCCGAGCCCGATGCCGATCTGCCCTCTCGGCTCGGATCCCATGCGCGCTCCACGCCGATCGATCTGCCGGGTCTTTCCGAGCCGGAGGCGATGCGCCATTACGTGCGCTTGTCGCAGAAGAATTTCGCCATCGACATGGGGCTCTACCCGCTCGGTTCGTGCACCATGAAGCACAATCCGCGCCTCAACGAGAAGATGGCGCGGCTGCCCGGCTTCGGTGATATCCACCCCTTGCAGCCGGTCTCCACCGTCCAGGGCGCGCTGGAACTCGTCGCCGAACTCGGCCGCTGGCTGACGGTCTCGTGCGGCATGGCCGCTGTCGCCATGAGCCCCAAGGCCGGCGCTCATGGCGAGCTCTGCGGCATGATGGCGATCAAGGCCGCCCACGCTGCAAAGGGCGAGGGCGCGACGCGCACCATCGTGCTGGTACCGGAATCGGCCCATGGCACCAACCCCGCGACCGCCGCGCTCCTTGGTTACAGCGTCGTCGCCGTGCCGGCCCGCGAGGACGGCACCGTCGATCCGCAAGCGATCCGCGAGCGGCTCGGCCCTGAGGTCGCCGGCCTGATGCTGACCAACCCCAACACCTGCGGCCTCTTTGAGCGCGACATCATCGATATCGCCGCCGCCGTGCATGAGGCGGGCGCCTATTTCTACTGCGACGGGGCGAACTTCAACGCCATCGTCGGCAAGGCCCGGCCCGGCGATCTCGGCGTCGACTGCATGCACATCAACCTGCACAAGACGTTTTCCACGCCCCATGGCGGCGGCGGCCCGGGCGCCGGCCCGGTGGTGCTGTCGGAAGCGCTCGCACCCTTCGCGCCGCTGCCCTACGTGAAGGCGACAGACGACGGTGCGGTTCTGGTGGAAACGCCGGAGGAGGCCGCGGCAGACGGCACCACGCCGTTCGGCCGTATGGTCGCCTTCCACGGCCAGATGGGCATGTTCGTGCGCGCGCTGTCCTACATGATGTCGCACGGCTCCGACGGCCTCAGGCAGGCCTCGGAAGATGCTGTGCTCAACGCCAACTACGTCCGCGTCGGCCTCAACGACCTGATGAGCCTGCCCTTCGGCGACCGGCCCTACATGCACGAAGTACTGTTCGACGATTCCTTCCTGCACGGCAGCGAGGTCACCACCCTCGATGTCGCCAAGGCGATGATCGACGAGGGCTACCACCCGATGACCATGTATTTCCCCCTGGTCGTCCACGGCGCCATGCTGATCGAGCCGACGGAATCGGAATCGAAGGCGAGCCTCGACCTTTTCATCGCGACGATGCGCGACATCGTCGGCCGCGTGAAGGCGGGCGAGGTCGAGCGCTTCAAGGGCGCGCCGTGGTTTGCTCCCCGCCGCCGCCTCGACGAGACGCTGGCGGCAAGGAAGCCCATCCTCAAGTGGGAGAAACCATCCCCGGCCGAGGTCAGCCCCGGCACGGCCGCGGCGGAGTAGGCGGGGAGGGCCGCCGCGGGAAAGCCCGTGGATTCCGGGTCGCGGCTTCGCCTCGCCCGGGATGACGGCCGTGCCGGAGTGTGTGGCCGTACCGGATACTGCAGCCGTTCCCTTCAGCGATTTGGCCATCCGTAGTCATGCCGGGCTTGCCCCGGCATCTGTTGGCGGTTGCCATGCGTGAAGACTGCGGCGAACCGGACTCTCCCCCAACGTCGCTGCTCTCGGTCCGCCATCTCTTTCCAGGGCTTCGTCGTGGGGCCTTGTGCATTCTTGTCTAACCCTGCCGCGAAAGCCTCGGTCCGCGGAGCGTGCGCACACCGCCTTTCCTCATCCCGGGTTTGTCCATGGCGGTTTCCACAGTGCCTTTCTCGTAGTAAGCCCCTGCCTGCCCGGGTGCGTGGGGTGTGTGGTCGCCGGGCTGCGGGAATCTGGTGATGGGTGAGACGATTTCCTCCGGTGCCGGACGGCGCAACGCGACGGTTTTTGCTCTCGTCGTTGCGTTTCTCGACAGTGTCGGCGCCGGGCTCGTCATTCCCGTGGTGCCGCTGCTGATCGAGGAGGTCGGCAACATGGGGCTCGGCGACGCGGCCCGTGTCGGCGGTGTCCTCTTCGCCGTCTACAGCCTGGCGCTGTTTCTCTTCGCCCCGCTCCTTGGCGCCCTCTCGGACCGTTTCGGCCGGCGCCCGCTGTTGCTCCTCGCCGTTGCCGGGCTGGCGGTCGACTACGTGCTGCAGGCGTGGGCCCCATCCCTCGGCTGGCTCTTCGTCGGCCGGTTGATCGCGGGTCTTTGCGGCGCGTCGATCGTGATCGCGAACGCCTGCCTTGCCGACGTCAGCACGCGCGAGACCCGGGCACGCGCCTTCGGCTTCATGAGCGCCGCCTTCGGTCTCGGCTTCGTGTTTGGCCCGGCGATTGGCGGAGCCTTGAGCGAATTCGGGACGCGCGTGCCGTTCTGGGCGGCGGCGATCCTCGCCGGGCTCAACTTCCTCTTCGGCCTCGTCTTGCTTCCCGAAACGATGACAAGCGGCGCGCGCCGCGCTTTTCGCTGGCGGGATGCCAATCCCTTGCGGGTCTTTCTCGCCTTCTTCAAGCTTCCGGGGGTGCTGCCCTATGCCGGCGTTCTGGCGCTCTATTTCCTTGGACTGGCAGTCTATGTGGGAGTCTGGCCGTTCTGGGGCTTCGCCAAGTTCGACTGGTCGGGCACGGTCGTCGGCCTGACTCTGGCCACGGCGGGCCTCGCAATGGCGCTTCTGCAGGGGTTCGGAACCGGGCCGGCGGTCGCCCGCTGGGGCGAGCACCGGCTGGCCCTCGTCGGCCTCGCGGTCGCTGCGCTGTCATGCGTCGGGTTCGGCCTCCTCTCCTCCACCGCGCTCGTCTTCCTCTTGCTGCTCGTCCACGGGATCGAAGGCTTCGCGCTGCCCAGCGTCGCGGCGCTGATGTCGAAGGGGCTTACCGAGGATACGCAGGGCACGCTGCAAGGGGGAATTGCGGCGATTCAAAGTCTGTCCGGTCTGATCGGCACGGTACTGTTCACGCAGATCTTCAGCTTTTTCACCTCCCCCGCCGCCCCGGTGCGAAGCCCCGATATCGTGTTTTTCGTGGCCGGCGCGGTGTATGCCGCCGCATTCGCCTTGCTTGCCGTTCTGGGACGTCCGTTTCGGCCCGACGCCGGACTCGATCCGGTCGGCATGGCGCGGACGCATCCGGCTCGAATGAAGCAGGGAAAAAGTCGCCGATCAGGGCGGAGAGAACCGCCGCCGGCCGCGCTTATCGTTTCCCCTTCACCGGATCCTCGCCGAGCCCGGCCGCGATGGCCTTCCTCATGACGGTCGGCAGTGCCTCGTCGGCAAGACCGGAAATCGCCGCCCAACGCATGCCCTCGGGCGCCAGCGTGCCGGCGGGAATGTCCGCGCGGTAGATCGTCAGTTCTAGGTGGAAGTGCGTGAACGTGTGCCGGACGATGCCCGGTACCGTGCGCCACTGCGCTTTCAAGGGCGCGGCGAGCATGTCCGGCTCGCCGTCCGTGCCGTGGTCGATCCAGTCCGATCCCGGGACTTCCGTCATGCCGCCCAGCAGCCCCGTCGGCGGGCGGCGACGGACCAGCAGGTGCCCGCGTGCACCCACCGCGACAAAGGCCGCGCCGCGCCGTGTTGGCTTCTGCTTCTTCGGCGCCTTGACCGGAAAGCTCTCCGGTGTGCCCTCGGCGCGTGCCGCGCACGCTCCCGTCCACGGACAGAGCACGCAGGCCGGCCGGCGGGTGCAGATCGTCGCGCCGAGGTCCATCATCGCCTGTGCGAAATCGCCAGGCCGGTCCGCCGGGGTGAGCGCTGCCGCCTTCTCCCTGATGAGCGGCTTTGCCTTCGGCAGCGGCACCTCGATCATGTGGAGGCGGGTAATCACTCGCTCAACGTTGCCGTCGACGACGGTGGCCGGCCGGTCGAAGGCGATCGCCGCGATCGCCGCCGCCGTATAGGTGCCGATACCGGGTAGGGCGCGAAGGCCATCCTCGCTGTCGGGGAGTTCGCCGCCATGATCGCGCGCCACGACCTCCGCACAGGCCTTCAGGTTGCGCGCCCGGCTGTAGTAGCCGAGGCCCGCCCAGGTGGCCATGACATCGGCCTCGTCCGCGGCTGCGAGGTCGACGAGCCGCGGCCAGCGCGAAAGGAAGGTCTCGAAATAGGGTTTGACGGCCTGCACCGTCGTCTGCTGCAGCATGATCTCCGACAGCCAGACGTGATAGGGATCGGGACGGATGCCCTTCTTGCGCGCTTTCGGTCCGACGCGCCAGGGAAGGGCGCGCGCGTGGCGATCGTACCAGGCAAGGAGCGCGCCCGGATCGGGCGCTTCGAGCGAACAGGAGGTGTTGGCGATATCCATCCTGCGTGTTTGGCGCGGCGAGGCGGCACTGGCAAGGCACGCACGGGAAATTTATCGTCTTCGCCCCGAGATTGCTTGCATCGCCGGCCCGGCGACGCGAAAACGATGCGGTCGTGCTATTTCTCTCCATCGACCAATCAATTGGGACGGCACTTTAGTGAGCGCGCAAGGAAAGTCGGCGGACAAGGCGAGGAAACGCTGGGACAAACGTCCCAGGCCCCTGGCCGATCTCATAGGGCGGGCGCTGTCTCCGGTCTGTCGCCGGCGCGGGTTTGCGACCGCCGATCTCGTCACCGCCTGGCCGGAGATCGTCGGCGAGCCCTATGCGGAGACGACGCAGGCGGAAAAGCTGGTGTGGCCGCGTGGTATGGACGACGACGGCGACGACTATGCTGCCGCGACCCTCGTCGTGCGCTGCGAGGGGCCGACGGCGCTCTTCCTGCAGCATGACGCACCACGCCTCATCGAGCGGATCAATGTTTTCCTAGGCTGGGCGGCCGTTGGTCGCATCAAGATCGTTCAGCGCCCGCTCGTCCATCGGCCACAGGCGAAGAAACGGTCGATCCGTGCGCTGACGAAGAGCGAGGAAGCGGACCTGGAGGCAGAGCTGACCGGCATCGAGGCAGAGCCGCTTAAGGCGGCACTGGAGCGCCTTGGCCGTGCGGTGCGTGGCAGCGAGCCGACATGAATGTGGCCTGAAGGGACGGCTCATCGTGCATTCGCGCAAGATCGTCTATAGAAGAGCCGCCAAGAGAGAAATGCGTCCCGCCGTGATATGGCGGAAGCGACTGTAGACGGAGTTTCGACGCACCCGCGCGGGCTCAGGAATGCCACATTTGGGCAGTCAAGCTCTGCCCGACCCCTTGGCGGCCGGCCATGGCCAATCTGGCTGCGTCCGTGTCGTCCGCCCTCCAGACGCAGCGCCGCCCGGGCGCTGCCCCGAAGGAACGAAGAGAGGATACTCTTGTGAAGATCACCCGTCGCGTATTTGCAAACGGCCTCGCCGCCGTCGCTTTCGGTGCGGCCCTGTTCGCCGGCGCCACGCTTTCCCAGACGCTGCCGGCCGCTGCCGAAGACGTCGATATCGCCAAACTGATGAAGGCCGGCCCCCTCGGGGATGAATCCATGGGCAAGGAAGACGCTCCTGTGACGCTGATCGAATATGCCTCGCTGACCTGCAGTCACTGCGCGCATTTTCACGGTCAGACCTTCCCGGAGATCAAGAAGAAGTACATCGACACCGGAAAGGTGCGCTTCATCTTCCGCGAATTCCCGTTCGATCCCCGTGCCGCGGCCGGTTTCATGCTTGCCCGTTGTGCTCCCGGAGATGCCTATTTCCCCATGCTCGATTTGTTGTTCGACCAGCAGGCGGCCTGGGCTTTCGGCGACGATCCGGTCAAGGTTCTATTCGATCTGTCCAAACAGGTCGGTTTTACACAGAAGAGCTTCAATGCCTGCTTGACGAATCAGAAGGTTCTGGACGGAGTCAACTGGGTGCGTGACCGTGCGGCCAAGGAATTCGGCGTGAATTCAACGCCGACCTTTTTCGTCAACGGAACGAAGGTGCTGGGAGCGCTGAACGTTGAGGAAATGGAGAAAATCCTGGACGAAAAGCTCGGCGAGTAGCCGAAGCGCTCCCCTGTTGCCGCTCCGGCGCCTGCCCTGTCTGCTGCCGGAGCGGACGTCATGAAGTTCTCCCGCCTGCGCCTGCTCGGCTTCAAGTCGTTCGTCGAACCGACAGATTTCGTCATTGAAGACGGCCTGACCGGCGTCGTTGGCCCCAATGGCTGCGGCAAGTCCAACCTTGTCGAGGCGATGCGCTGGGTGATGGGCGAAAGCTCCTACAAGGCCATGCGCGCCTCCGGCATGGACGACGTCATCTTCGCCGGCTCCCACAATCGGCCGGCGCGCAACACCGCCGAGGTCTCGCTGTTCCTTGAAAAGGCCGGCGGCCGGGTACCAAGCGGTCTTCCCGACGCCGACGTGATCGAGGTCACCCGCCGCATCGAGCGCGAGGCCGGCTCCGTCTACAAGATGAACGGCAAGGACGTGCGCGCCCGCGACGTCCAGCTTCTCTTTGCCGACGCCTCCACCGGCGCCCGCTCGCCGGCCATGGTACGTCAGGGCCAGATCGGCGAGCTGATTGCCGCCAAGCCGACATCGCGCCGCGCAATCCTGGAAGAGGCCGCCGGCATTTCCGGCCTTCACACCCGCCGCCACGAGGCCGAGCTGCGGCTGCGCGCCGCCGAACAGAATCTGGAGCGGCTGGAGGACCTCCTCGGCGAACTGGCGACCCAGCTTGACGGGCTGAAGCGCCAGGCCCGCCAGGCGACCCGCTATCGCACGCTTTCGGCTGAAATCCGCAAATCCGAGGCGATGATCCTCTTTATCCGTTGGACCGATGCACGAAAGGCTGTCGCGGACGCAGAGGAGAGCCTTGCCGTCGAGGTCAAGCGTGTGACGGAACAGGGCGCGGTGCAGGCCGGAACGGCCAAGGACCAGGCCGTTGCCGCCCACAAGCTGGCGAGCCTGCGTGACGAGGCTGCCGCCGCGACTGCCGCGGCCCAGAGGATCCGGCTGGCGCTCGCCGAACTCGACGCCGAGGACGGCCGCATCAAGGATCGTATCGCCGATCTACGCCGGCGCCTTGCCGATTTCGCCGCCGATGCCGGGCGAGAGGAGCGGCTTATCGCCGACAACCGCGAGGCGCTCGACCGGCTGGCGAGCGAGGAAGCCGCGCTGGCGGGAGAAGAAAGCGCGGCGCGTGGCCGGGCCGCCGGCGCCGATGCCGATCTCCAAAAGGCCGAGGCGCGGCTCGCGACGTCGGAAGAGGCGCTCTCCGACCTCACCCAGCAGCAGGCGCAACTGACCGCCCGGCGCGGCCAGCTGGAGCGCACGGTCCGCGATGCGCGGAGCCGGGTCGAGCGCCTGTTGGGCCAGGTCGCCGATATCGAGCGCGATCTTGCCGCTCTGTCGGAAAAGCTCTCCGAGGAGACCGGCGTCGCGCAAAAGGAGGCCGCGGTTATCGCGGCTGAGACGCAGCGCGCCGAAGCCGAAGCCCGCGCCGACGAGGCCGAGGCCGCCGTCGCCGCCGCGCGTGAGGCCGAGGCAGCCGCCCGCCAGCCCGTCAGCGAGGCGGAAAAGCATCTCAACGCCATCGACGCTGAGACCGGGGCGCTGTCGCGCGTGCTTGCGCAAGGCGCGGCTGGCCCTTGGACGCCGATCGTCGAGGCGCTGAAGGTGAAAGCAGGGTATGAGAAGGCCCTGGGTGCCGCGCTCGGCTCCGATCTGGAGGTCTCGGACGATGCCGGGGCGCCGATCCGCTGGGCAATGCCCGGCGAAGCCTCGGCTGATGCGTCGCTGCCCGCCGGCGCGACGCCGCTCGGCACCCATGTGAAGGCGCCGGCTTTGCTCGCCCGCCGGCTGGCGCAAATCGGCCTCGTTGTCGACGATGAGATGGGCGAACGGTTGTTCCCGGCGCTGAAACCCGGCCAATTGCTGGTGACCCGCGAGGGGCGCATGTGGCGCTGGGATGGCCTCGTCGCCGTCGCCGATGCGCCGAGTGCGGCGGCCGAACGGCTGGCTCAGAAGAATCGCCTCGACGATCTTGCTGCCGAGCGCGAGGAGGCGGAGCGGACACTCCGGCGCGTGAGCCACGATCATGAGGAAATCCGTGCCGGGCTGCACAGCGCGGCGGAAGCCGAACGCACCGCCCGCGATATGCTGAAAACGGCGCATCGAGCCGAGGCCGAGGCGCGCGGTGCCTTGCAGCGGGCGGAAAAGGCGATGGGCGAGCTCATCGCCCGCCGCAGCGCGCTGGAAGAGGCCCGTGTCCGGTTGTCCTCGAGCCTTGAGGAAGCGCGGACGGCGGAGCGCGAAGCGAGCGAATCACTCGGTGAAATGCCGGCCGCCGACGGAGTCGAAACCAGGATCGGGGCGCTGCGCGTCAAGGTCGGCGAAGACCGGGCGGCGCTTGCCGAGGCGCGTACCCGCGTCAATGGTCTGGCACGCGAGGCAGACCTGCGGCAGGCACGTCTTGAGGCCATTGCCGCCGAGCGTCAGAGTTGGCGAAAACGGGCCGAAAGCGCCGAGCAGCAGGTCGCGGTTCTGCGGCAGCGACGCGCCGAGGCCGAGCATGAACTGGCGTCGATCCTCGCCGCCCCCGAGGCGATCGGCGAGAAACGCAAGGCCCTCTTCCGCGAGGCCGAGGCGGCCGAAGAGCGCCAGAAGGGCGCTGGCGATGCGCTTGCAGAAGGCGAACGCCACCAGGCCACCGTCGACCGCGCGGCAAGCGATGCGCTGGCCGAGCTCTCCGCCCGCCGCGAGGCCCGGGCCCGCGCCGAGGAGCGGCTCGGTGCCGCCCGCGAGAAAGTGGACGACACAGTGAAACGGATCGAGGAAAGCCTCGACTGTTCGGCCGCCGAGGTTGGTGCGCTCGCCGGTCTCGATCCGGCCGCGACGCCGCCCGATCCGGCCGCGGTCGAAACCCGGCTGGAGCGCCTGCGTCTTGAGCGCGAACGCCTCGGCGCGGTCAACCTGCGGGCCGATGAGGAGGCCGCGGAGATTGCCGAGCGCCGCGACGCGCTGATTGCCGAGCGCGACGACCTGGTGGAAGCGATCAAGCGCCTGCGCCAGGGGATCTACAGCCTCAACCGGGAGGCGCGCGAACGCCTGCTCGACGCCTTCGACCGGGTCAACGCGCATTTCCAGGATCTCTTCGCTCACCTCTTCGGCGGCGGCACGGCGGAACTGCAACTGGTCGATTCCGACGATCCATTGGACGCCGGGCTGGAGATTATTGCCCGCCCGCCCGGCAAGAAACCGCAGACCATGACGCTTCTTTCTGGCGGCGAGCAGGCGCTGACCGCGATGGCGCTCATCTTCGCGGTCTTCCTGACCAACCCCGCGCCAATCTGCGTTCTCGACGAGGTCGACGCGCCGCTCGACGACGCCAATGTCGAGCGCTACTGCAATCTCCTTGAAGAGATGGCCTCGCGCACCGACACGCGCTTTGTGGTGGTTACCCACAATCCGATCACCATGGCGCGCATGAACCGGCTTTTCGGCGTTACCATGTCGGAACGCGGTGTGTCGCAGCTGGTCTCCGTCGACCTGGCGACGGCAGAGCGATTCCTCGAGGTTGGTTGATTGTCGGCCGGATTTCGCCTCAAGCTCGGGCGAATGCGCCAAAGGTCTGACACGCAATGTTCCTGGAAATTGAAAATTATATTGGGAAAACAGACGGATAATTCAAACAACCCTTTCCTTGACAGGGTCGCAGCCCGCAACTATTGTGCGCCCGAATTCGGGGTTTTGCGCGGCTTTGACCGACAATTTGACGCAAGCGAGGGGTGATGACTGACGATCGCCCGCAGGCGGAGGTTGGCGGGAAAAGGACGCAGGGTCTCGGCGAAGGGGAACTTGACGACCGTTTGGCGCGGCTTGAAAAGTCGCTGGCCGACCGTCGGGGGATCCGGGACGCGAAAAGCCGTCAGGCGACAAGCGATGCGACCGGGTATGCGCAGGCTTTTCGACTGTCGGCCGAATTCGTTGCGGGTATCGGCGTCGGTGTCGCCCTGGGGTGGGGTTTCGACCGGTGGCTGGGCACCTCTCCGTGGGGGCTGATAGTCTTTCTTCTCCTCGGATTCGCAGCGGGTGTGGTGAATGTGTTGCGCGCCGCGGGACTGGCTCCGGAGCCGGGATCTGTCGTGGGGCGTAAAAGCAAGGGCGATGCGGAGCGCGATACGCGCTCGGGCGAGAAAAGGTAGGGCGGAGCCGGTGTCGAACGATCCGATCCATCAATTCCATATCAGCAAGTGGGTCCCGATCGAGGTTGGTGGAATCGACTTTTCCTTCACCAACTCTGCGTTCTTCATGGTGGCCGTCGTCGCCGTCGCGTCGTTGTTTCTGATCCTGTCGACGAGCGGTCGCGGGCTCGTTCCCTCGCGCTGGCAGTCTATGGCGGAGATGAGCTACGAGTTCGTCGCCGACATGTTGCGAAGTTCCGCCGGCACGGCCGGCATGCGGTTCTTTCCGTTTGTGTTTTCCATCTTCATGTTCGTGCTGATCGCCAACCTCTTGGGTCTGTTCCCTTATTTCTTTACAGTCACCAGCCATATCATCGTTACCTTCGCGCTCGCCATGGCGGTGATCCTTACGGTGGTGGTCTACGGGTTCATGAAGAACGGCCTCAGCTTTCTGAAGCTCTTCGTGCCGGACGGCGTGCCTGTCGTTCTTCTGCCGCTGGTCACGCTGATCGAGATCATCTCGTTCCTGTCGCGGCCGATCAGCCTCTCCGTTCGTCTTTTCGCCAATATGCTTGCCGGTCACATCACCCTCAAGGTGTTCGCCGGCTTCGTGGTCTCGCTGAGCGCCTTTGGCGCCGCGGGCGTTGCCGGCTCGATCCTGCCGCTTGCGATGGCAGTCGCGCTGACCGCGCTTGAATTCCTGGTGGCCTTCCTGCAGGCCTATGTGTTCGCCGTCCTGACGTGCATGTACCTGAACGATGCGCTGCATCCGAGCCACTAGGGACAGGACGCGTTAACCCCTTCAGTCAACACAAGACACGACAGTTCAACCAAGGAGCATCTCAATGGAAGCGGAAGCTGCGAAGTACATCGGTGCCGGTATTGCCTGCCTCGGCATGGGCGGCGCCGGCATGGGCCTCGGCACCATCTTCGGTAACTACCTGGCCGGCGCCCTGCGCAATCCTTCGGCCGCCGACGGACAGTTCGGCCGCCTGATCTTCGGCTTCGCCGTGACGGAAGCGCTCGGCATCTTCTCGCTGCTCGTCGCCCTGATCCTGCTCTTCGCCTGATCGGCGATAAGGCAAGACGAAACGAAGCTGAAACGGGCTCGACGGCGCCTGGCGCCGTCGGCAGACCTGTTCGAGGGCGTTCATGGCATCCGAGACGCATAACGAGACAGCTGCGACGCACGTCGGGACGGAAGTGCCGGCTGACGCGCATCATGAGGGCGGCAACTTCCCGCCGTTCGACAGCAGCACCTTTCCCTCGCAGCTCCTGTGGCTGGCGATCGCCTTTGGCCTGTTCTACTACCTCATGGCCAAGGTCGCGCTTCCGCGCATCGCCGGCATCCTGGAAGACCGCGAGGACCGCATCGCCGGCGATATGGCCGAGGCCGACCGCCTGAAACGGGAAACCGACGAGGCGATAGCGGCCTATGAACAGGCGTTGGCCGAGGCGCGCCTCAAGGCCAACAGCATCGCGGCTGCAACCCGCGACAAGCTCGACGCCGACGTCGCCGCCAAGCGCGAGGCGGCCGAGGAAGGCCTTGCCGGCAAGCTCGCCGAGGCGGAAGAGCGGATCGCCTCGATCAAGGCGGCGGCGCTCGAGGAAGTCGGCACCATCGCCAGCGAGACGGCGGAAGCGGTCGTGACCTCGTTGATCGGTGGCAAGGTTACCAAGACCGAGCTGTCCAAGGCCATTTCCGCCAGCATGGCAGACTGAGGAGACGTTCCGTGGACGCGACATTCTGGGCCTTTATCGCCTTTCTCCTCTTCTTCGCCGTCATCTTCTGGCTGAAGGTTCCCGGCAAGATCGGGTCTTCGCTCGACGCGCGTGCCAAGAAGATCGAGAACGAGCTTGAGGAGGCGCGCCGCCTTCGCGACGAGGCGCAGAGCCTGCTTGCGGAATATCAGCGCAAGCGCCGTGAGGCCGAGCAGGAAGCCGACGATATCGTCGCCGACGCCAAGGCCGAGGCCGAGCGCCTGACCGCCGAGACCAACAAGGCGCTGGAAGAGATGATCGAGCGCCGCACGAAAGCGGCCGAAATCAAGATAGCAAATGCCGAATCCCAGGCGGTCGCCGAGGTGCGCGCCCATGCGGCCGAGGTCGCGGTCGACGCCGCGGGAAAGATCCTCGCCGGCAAGGTCACCGGAAACACGGCAACGAAGCTCATCTCCGACGGCATCGCCGAGGTGAAGGCGAACCTGAACTGATGCGATGAGGCAAGCCCAGGGCCAAGCCCGCCGATAAGCGAGATGTTTGAAGGCCGCCACCGGATCCGGGAGGCGGCCTTTTTCACGACCATCTCGAGGGGTGCCGGTCAGTTGGGAAGCGTCGCTGGCCGCACGAGACCCTCGTCCTCCTGAGAGATAAGGAGCGCCCGCACCGGTGCAAAGCTTGTCCTGTGGAGGGGCGAAGGGCCGAGCGAGGCAAGCGCTTCCTTGTGCGACTTGGTGCCGTACCCCTTGTGCCGCTCGAAACCGTAGCCGGGAAATGCCTCAGCCAACCGTACCATAGCGCGGTCGCGGGTGACTTTGGCGACGATGGAGGCGGCGGCGATCGACACCGAGCGGCTATCGCCCTTGACGATCGCCTCGCCGGGACAGGGTAGCGCGGGGGGAACGCTGTCGCCATCGACGAGCGCGCCGGCGGCCTCGACTGTAAGGGCGCCGAGCGCCTGGGCCATTGCCCAGAGACTCGCAGCGCGGATGTTCATGCGATCGATGCGGGCAACCGAGGCAACGCCGATGCCGACGTGCGCGGCAGCGCAAATCTCGTCGAAGAGACGCTCCCGCGCCCTTTCCGTCAGCTTTTTGGAATCGTTGAGACCGGCCGGGATCTGGCCCGGATCGAACACCACGGCGGCGGCAACGACGGGCCCGGCAAGTGGTCCTCTGCCCGCTTCGTCGAGGCCGGCAACAGGACCGCCGACACGCGCCAACAGCGCCCGTTCCAGCCGGTCGTCGGGGCCGGAAGGCGCGACAGCGGGAAACGTCGGCGAATCGGAGTGCGGGCGGGCCATGGCGGCGATGATGGCGACGCAGATCTGATCGCGCAAGCGACTCGCCCGTGCTTTTCCGGCCACGGCATCCCGCTCAAAAGAGCGAAAGCTGCACGCCGCCGATTGCCGGCGGCGTGAAGAGGTCGGTCCTGAGCGCGAGCTTTCGCCGGTTGAGGTGAAGCCGCTTGGCGGCAACCTCGAACCGCCGCCCAATCAGCCAGGCGTAAGGCCCGGAGCCGCGCATGCGCTTGCCGAAAGCGGCATCGTAGTCCTTGCCGTCGCGGCTTGAACGGATCAGCGACATCACATGCCGATAACGGTCCGGCTGCTCGCGAAAGAGCCATTCCTTGAACAGCGGCGCGACCTCGAGCGGCAGGCGCAGCAGGATGAAGCCGGCCTCGCGCGCACCGTTTGCCGCCACCGCGTCGAGAATGCGCTCGAGCTCCGGGTCGGTCAGTGATGGGATGACCGGTGCCACCATGGCAGCGGTTGGAACGCCGGCGTCTGTGAGCCGGCGGATGGCATCAAGGCGCTTCGCCGGTGTCGCGGCGCGTGGCTCCATGGACCGGGCGAGCGAGCGGTCGAGCGTGGTGATGGAGAGCGCGACCTTGGCCAGGCCCTTTTCCGCCATGCGCGAAAGGATATCGAGATCGCGCAGGACCAGGGCCGACTTGGTGACAATCGCGACCGGATGGTTCGCGGCTTCCAGCACTTCGAGAATTGCCCGCATGATCCCGTATTGCCGTTCGATCGGCTGATAGGGATCGGTATTGGTGCCGATGGCGATGGTTTTCGGCTTGTAGCCAGGTGCCGCCAGCTCGCGCTCCAAAAGCTCCGCCGCATTCGGCTTGACGAACAGGCGGGATTCAAAGTCGAGCCCGGCGGAAAGCCCCATGTAGGCGTGCGTCGGCCGGGCAAAACAATAGGCGCAGCCGTGCTCGCAGCCGCGATAGGGATTGATGGAACGGTCGAAGGCGATGTCGGGCGACTCGTTGCGCGTGATGATCCGTCGCGCGTGTTCGATCTGCACCTCTGTCTTGAGCGGCGGGAGGTCGGCACTCGTCTCCCAGCCGTCGTCGAAGCTCTCGACCGCGAGCCGCTCGAAGCGCCCGCTGCGGTTTGTGCGGGCGGCGCGGCCGCGCCGCCTTTCCGGGGCGACCTCCACCGCGGCGAGTGTCGCGACGTCGGCGGGAAGGCCCGCATCGGGAAGGCAACCGTTCTGGTTCATCGCTGGAATCCTTTCCATATGCGGAAAGATAGGAGCGAAAAAGGAACATAGCAAGAACATTGAGTGTTCAATGGTGATCGAAACCCCGGAAAATGTGTGCTATGGTCCTGATTATGCTGAGTGTAGTGATACCGACGTTGAATTCCGAGGAGACGCTGACGCGGACCTTGTCGGCCCTTGTGCCCGCCGTGACGACGGGGGTGGTCCGTGAAGTCGTGGTCGCCGACGGGGGGTCGACCGACAAGACCGCCGAAATCGCCGACGAGGCGGGATGCGTCTGGGTCTCGTGCGCGGGTGGCCGCGGGGCTCAGCTCGCCGCCGGAGCGGAGGCTTCGCGCCGCGGCGACTGGCTGCTGTTTCTCAACGCCGATACGGTGCTGGAGCCCGGCTGGGCGGACGAGCTGGTTCACATCATCGATCGCTTCGAGCGCACGGGTCGCGAGCATGAATTCGCCGCGACGTACCGGTTCGCTTTCGCCGATCTCGGCTGGAAATTCCGCCTTATGGAAAAACTCGTCGCGGCGCGAAGCCTGGTGCTCGGTCGCCCGTCGGGCGCACAGGGGCTGATTATCTCCCGCCGGCTCTACACGCGCATTGGCGGTCATCGTGCCTCGGTGCGCCGCGAGGACTTCGATATTGCCCGCCGCATCGGCCGAGGCCGCATCTGCCGGCTGAAGACGGCGGCAACCACGCGTCGGCCGGAGCTGCAGAGGGCAACATCCGGCTTTTTCCGCTCCCTCGCCCGCAGCGTTGGTCTTTTCTGAGGCCGGCCTCGTCCCGGGGCGCCTTCTTCCAGACGCAACCTTCGGCGCGCCTTGCGTGAGCCCGGTCCGGGAAAGCGCTGCCGCTTCCCCGGTGTCGGGATGTCTCGTCAATGCATCGTCAGGAAGCCCCGTCCGTCACGATCGTGTCCGAGGCGTGGCTGCCGAGCGAGGCCGTGAGCCCTTCGGTGATTGCCACCATCGGGTCGGCGGCCGACCGCTGGACGCCATAGACCCACTCGGGAAAGTTCAAAGGCTCCTGAACGGCCCGAATCGCATCATGCGCGTCCGGCGGCAGGATCTTCGCCGGATCGCCGACTGCCACCCAGCCGATGGGCACTGTACTGCCGGCGACGAGCCGGGTGCGCAGATGAACGATGGCGTGGATGCGCACCTCCGTTCCCCGTTCCAGATGCGCGCCGTGGAAGACTGCGGCCCCGGTGGCGACGAACACTCGATCCTCGATCGTCGCTCCCGTCACGTGGGCGTTTGGCCCGATCAGCGAGTGGTCGCCGATGGTGCAGGCGTGGCGCTTGCCGCCGCGAACGACGGCGTTTTCCATCACGATGACGTGGCGGCCGATGTGGATCGCTCCGCCCGCCTCGCCGATGATCCGTGCGCCGTAGAGAACGCGCGAACCGGGCCCCACCGTCACGTTGCCACAAAGAGTTGCGTCAGGCGCTACCCAGGCGGTCGGGTCGATGACCGGGGTCTTTCCATCATGCTCGATCAGCATCGTTTTCCTGCCCTTCGGTTTGCGCGCGTTCGATTTCTGTGGCGCGCGTTCCGACCGGACAGCGCGCACCGTCGCATGTGCCGTGGTCGCACAGCCGACATGTGGTGCGGGCAAACGCCCGCGACGTCGTCGCACCGGCAAGGAGCGCGTCGAGCGCTGCCTCGAAGGGCGCGCGCTGGTCGGTGGGAAGGGGTGCGAGAAGACCTTCCAGCACTTCAAGCCGGGCAGCTTGCAGACTTTCCGCCTGAGCCCTTCCGGCGCGGGTGAGGGAAAGCGGTGCCCTCCGGCCTCTGCGTTCGCCGCGCTTCACCAAATTCCGTTTGACGAGCCCGTCGAGAACGCGAACCGCTGTCGGTTGGGAGACCCCGGCGATCGCCGCGATGTCGGTCGTCGTCAGACCGGGTCGGTAAAAAAGCGTCAGGAGCAGCGCCGCAGCGCTTGGAGAAACACCGCCGAGCGCCTTTTCCATCGCATCGAAGACGAGGAGCCCGAACGCTCCGAGTTTGTTGGCATCTAACATATGCATAGCCTATGCATAAAAAGGAGGGGAGTCAAGGCGGGCGGGCGGGACCAGGCTTGGGGCGTAGAAAAAACGAACAGCGAAAACTGAAGGAGCGAGGCGTCGTGGAAAATGCCGACGCGTAGTAGAAGTTTAAGGTGGTTGTAATTGCCGCGAATAGGTTGCCGAAAACTGTGTATATTGGGGAAACCAATGTGAGCTTATTGCCAAGTTACTCGCATCAAGAGACGATAATTATAAGTTATAACATGGGGTAAAAAATGATTCCCAAGGCACTTGAAGATGTTTCGATTGAGGACATCAAGGGATTAATTGGTCGCTCCGAGCATCAACGGCTCGAATTCAAGGGCTGGCCTCAGGGTATTGAATATCCAAAAGCACCGTGGCGTGACGGTGGCATCCCTGACAAAGCGAAGAAATATCTCGCCGAAGAGGTTTGCGCCATGGCGAACAGTTACGGAGGAGATATTGTCCTCGGCCTCAAAGAGGGAGAAGGGCAGACGCGACACATCGCGGAAGCGCTTGGTCCGTTGCCGGCGGTTGAAAAACTGAAAAAGGTCTTCGAGGACAGTCTGCGCAATCTGATCGATCCGCCGCTTTCGGCGATTGATATGCGGACCATTGTGACAGGAGAGGATGGCGCCGGTGTTTTGCTTATCCGCATCGGGCGCTCTCACCGCCGACCTCACGGGGTGCGCGATGGCAACCGCTATGCGGTCTATGTGAAAAGCGGCGAAGGAAAGAGGCCGGTCGACATGCGCGAAGTGCAGGATCTCGTCATTGAACGTCTGTCCTCGGAGGAAAGAAAGCGCGCGGCTTTTTTGGATATTCGCGATGCAACGAGTGTGTTGAAGGGCTCGGGCGTCGATATCCAAGGCATTCTTGACAAGGGGTTTGCCGTTCGCCTTGTCGCGGTTCCCTCCGAACCGCTTTCGATTTCGGATATCACGCGTAATCCGGCTTATAGGATCGGGCCCGGGCGGGTCGCGGTCGTGTCGAAGGGGGGCTCACAAATAGTTCTGGCAGATGCTTTTAATCTCGGTGGCAGTTCTTGGCGGCCAGCGTATCGCACCCTGAAGTGGCTTGGAAAATGGCAATATGGTCGTGCGAGAACAGACTTTTGCCGAAAGTTCTCTTTTAACGGAGGCTTCGAACAGACAGCCAGCTATCCTGATCGCGATGGCAAGTTTCTCGATATCGAACGGTTCTCCTCTGGAATAATCAGCGCTCTTATCGCGATAGAGCATTTTCGCACGTCTATTGATCAGCCAGACCTTGAGTATAGTTTGATGATTTATGTGGTTCTGGGGTCTGATATGTGCATAGGGAACTATGAACGCAACGAAATTCAAATTTATTCAGATTTTCTTGGTCCGCCGGAACCTGCTGGGAACCCTTTTCCCAAAGTTGTACTTGAATTTGGTGAATACGCAGTCCGCGAAAGATCGTCTTTCACAGAGCTCTTCCACCTCATTGAAGAAGACATCTGCAACGCGGCGTCCCTGGAGTGGACGCCGCGCTTTGACATCGATGTGGGCCAATGTCTGGCTAATCTCGGCCGTTAGCCCGTCGCTCAGTCCTTCTTCCTCTGCATATGCTCGTCGAGGCGGGGCAGCATCTCGATGAAATTGCAGGGGCCGTGGCGGTAGTCGAGCTGGTCCTTGAGGATGCCGTCCCAGGCATCCTTGCAGGCGCCGGGGGAGCCAGGAAGGGCGAAGATGTAGGTGGCGTTGGCGACGCCGCCGATCGCCCGGCTCTGGATCGCCGAGGTGCCGATCTTTTCATAGGAGACGAGCTGGAAGAGCGTCGCGAACCCCTCCATGCGCTTCTCGAACAGCGGCTCCAGCGCCTCCGGCGTCACGTCGCGGCCGGTAAAGCCGGTGCCGCCGGTGGTGATGACGACGTCGATGCCCTCGTTGGCGATCCAGGCGGACACGACGGCGCGGATCGCGGCGACCTCATCGCGGCAGATCTGCCGGTCAACGAGTGTGTGGCCAGCCTCTTCCAGCCGCTTGACGAGCGTAAGGCCGGACCGGTCTTCGTCGAGCGTGCGGCTGTCGGATACCGTCAGGACGGCGATCCGCACGGAGATAAAGGGTTTGTCTTCGTTGATGCCGGGCATGGCGGGTTCCTTGTTATTGCGTGGCGCGTGGATGCGCGTTGCCCCGGTGTACCCTGCCTTTGCCGGCCTGGAAAAGGCGGCATTTCCCGTATGCGCCCGATCGGTGGCGGTCGCGGGTCTATTCTGCGGCGGCGGACTCGGGGGCCACGTCGCTTTCACGCCATTTGAGCGCATCGAGGTCCGCCTGCGCCTTCCGCGCGAAGGGGCGGGAGAGGTGCCAGTCGGCAAAGCGCCCGGAGAGCCACCAGAAGAAGACGGCAAGCGCCGCCCCCGCATAGCCGTCGACGGCATAGTGCCAGCCGAGGTGGACCGAGCCGATCATGATCGAGGCGGCAAAGAGATAACCGGCGATCCGTGCCGGCCGCGACATCTCCCGGCACAGAAGCGCAATGAGCACGGCGCTCGTTACATGCATGCTCGGCATCGCCGTGATGCCCGAGGCCACAGACGAGGTGCCGTCGATATAGGCGGTCCACAGCATCTCCTGGATGTCGAGCGCCCACAGGTGCGAGATGCTGTCGGCGTTGCGCAGATAGGCCATCAGCGGCGCATAGTCCGCGCCAAAGCCGAGACGCTCGAAATAGACCGGGCCGGCGGACGAAAACACGATCGCCAGGAACGAGCCGCCGATCGACCAGCACAGGAAGAACGAGAGGAGGAAACGCATCCGCAGCCGGTCCGCCTTTTCGGAAAAGATCATGGCGATGAGCGCGAACCAGATGATGAAGAACCAGAGGTTGTAGACGAAATTCAAACCAAGGGAGGCCCACCAGTGGCCGAACACCGGCTGCAGGATTCGCCACGGGTCGGCGCCGAAGTGCAGCGTCCGGTCGAGCGCGGCAAACGTCGTGTCCCAGGAGAACGGCCGGACGAGCGGAATGATGTCCTTGATGGAGGAAAAGCACTGCATGAACAGCGTCACCACCAGCAGCATCGGCAGGGCGTTGATGAGCCTCTTGGGACTGCTGACGAACGCGGTAAAGTCGCAAAGGAACGCCGGCAGCGGATGCGCCGGGCGGACGACGACGGCGATGTGGTAGATGCGCAGGACGGCGACCGCAAACAGGGTCAGCGGCAAGATCAGGGTCGCGATGCCGCGAAAGGTGTCGAGCGGATGCAGGACGAAATCGGCGCCCGTCATCTTTCCCAGAACGAAATAAGCAGCGAGATAGATGATGATCAGCAGATAGAACGGCGCGCTGAGTGCCAGGCTTGCAAGGATACCGGGGATGATCCGGGCCCGGCGCGGGCGTTCCACCTCATCAATCGTCAACGTATCCGCCAATGCCTCGGTCCTTCCGATACGCCGCCACCGCCGGGATAGTCCGGCCTGGCAACCTGTCGGCCGCACGTCCCGCAGCCGTCGATGCTTCTCGGCGGGCGGACGCGACCTTCCGGATTTGCGCGAGCATGGCGCGGATGCCTTTCGATCCCGTAAAGGCACGTCCGGTTCGCGCGAATTTCGCAGCAAAGCTCCGTTTGCCGGACGGCGAAAGGTCAGACCTTTGGCCAGCTTCGCAAGGCGGTTTTTTTAAGGGATCTATGGCATACTCAGCCGGGAACGATGCGCGACGATTGCGCGAACGCGTGAGTTGACGCGAAATCCGGAGTTAATCGATTTTCGATTAACTCCGGATTTCGCGTCAGAAGTCTCTATCAACCATTTGTTGAAAATGGGAAAATGCGATAGGCACTTCTGAGTGCCCGCTTCCAGCCGATGTCGAATGAGAAACGAGAATTAACTGAAATCAAGTTAGGAAAGCGCATGAAGAAGCCGCCAGTGAGCGATCTGGACGAGTCGGCCCTGTTCTTCCATCGCTACCCGCGTCCCGGAAAGCTCGAAATTCAGGCGACCAAGGCGCTTGGCAACCAGCGCGACCTCGCGCTTGCCTATTCGCCCGGCGTTGCCGCCCCCTGTCGCGCCATCGCCGCCGATCCCGATACCGCGCGTGACTACACCGCGCGGGGAAATCTCGTCGGCGTCATCTCCAACGGTACCGCCGTTCTCGGCCTTGGCGCCATCGGCCCGCTCGCGTCGAAGCCGGTGATGGAGGGCAAGGCGGTCCTCTTCAAGAAATTCGCCAACGTCGACGTGTTCGACATTGAGGTTGACGAGACGAACGTCGAGCGCTTCTGCGATGCCGTCGCCGCACTGGAGCCGACTTTCGGCGGCATCAACCTTGAGGACATCAAGGCGCCGGAATGCTTCCGCATCGAACGCGAACTGCGCAAGCGCATGCGCATTCCCGTCTTTCATGACGACCAGCACGGCACGGCGATCATCGTCGGTGCCGCCGTCGTCAACGCGCTGGAGCTGGCCGGAAAGGCGATCGGCGACATCAAGATCGTCGCATCCGGCGCCGGCGCGGCGGCGCTTGCCTGTCTGGAAATGCTGGTTTCGCTCGGCGCCGACCGGGACAACGTCTGGGTCAGCGACATTGACGGCATCGTCTATGAGGGCCGCGATCCGGATATCGACGAGTGGAAGGCGGCCTTTGCCAAGAAGACGGACGCCCGCACCCTCGACGACGTCATCGGAGGCGCCGATGTCTTTCTCGGTCTGTCGGCCGGCGGCGTCCTGAAGCCGGAAATGGTGAAAAAGATGGGCGACAAGCCGCTCATTCTCGCTCTTGCCAACCCGACGCCGGAGATCATGCCGGAGGAGGCGCTTGCCGTCCGCCCCGACGCGGTGATCGGCACCGGTCGCTCCGATTATCCCAATCAGGTCAACAATGTCCTCTGCTTTCCGTACATCTTCCGCGGTGCGCTCGACGTCGGCGCGACGACGATCAACGAGGAGATGAAACACGCCGCGGTGCGTGCCATTGCCGACCTCGCCAAGGAAGAGCCTTCCGAAGTGGCGGCCAAGGCCTACGGGGGCGTCAGCCACACTTTCGGCCCGCAATACGTCATTCCCTCGCCCTTCGACCAGCGGCTCATCCTGCGGATCGCACCGGCCGTTGCCCGCGCCGCCATCGACAGCGGCGTCGCCGAGCGGCCGATTGCCGATTTCGATGCCTATCTCGATCGCCTGAACCGTTTCGTCTTCCGTTCCGGCTTCATCATGAAGCCTGTCATCGAGGTGGCGCGCGGCCACAAGACCCGCCTGATCTATGCCGATGGCGAGGACGAGCGGGTCCTGCGCGCCGCGCAGGTCATCATCGAGGATCGCCTCGGTGTGCCGATCCTGATCGGCCGGCCGGACGTGATCACAACGCGAGCCGAGCGCTTCGGTCTCAAGATCCGGCCGGGCCGCGACTTCGAATGCATCAACCCGCTCGACGATCCGCGCTATCGCGACTATGTCGATCTCTTCTTCTCGCTCGTCGGCCGCAAGGGCGTGAACCCGGAAGCGGCGCGTACCGTCGTGCGCACCAACACCACCGTGATTGGCGCGCTCGCGGTCAAGCGGGGCGATGCCGATGCGCTCATCTGCGGCCTTGACGGTCGCTTCGTGAAGCATCTCCGCGACGTCCAGACTATCATCGGTCGTGCTGAGGGCGTGCGCGACTTTTCCACCCTGTCGATGCTGATCAATTCCTCCGGCGCCTTCTTCCTCGCCGACACTTATGTTTCCGACAATCCTTCGGCCGAGGAAATCGCGGAGATGACGGTGCTGGCAGCGAGCCACATCCACCGTTTTGGCATCACCCCACGCGCTGCGCTCTTGTCGCACTCAAATTTCGGCTCGCGCGATACGGAGTCGGCGAGGAAAATGCGCCGCGCGGTGGAACTTGTGTGGGACCTGGCGCCGGACCTCGAAGCCGACGGCGAGATGCATGGCGACGCTGCGCTCTCGGAGGTCATCCGCCGGCGCGTCATGCCCGATAGCCGGCTGCCGGGCGATGCCAACCTCTTCGTTTTCCCCAATCTCGACGCCGCCAATATCGCGCTCACCCTCGTCAAGGTGATGACCGACGCGCTCCATGTCGGCCCGATTCTCCTCGGTGCCGCTCAGCCGGCGCATGTGCTGACGCCCTCCGTCACCTCGCGCGGCGTCGTCAACATGTCGGCGCTTGCCGCCGTCGAAGCACAGGGGATGATCGGCGGGGAGACGGCAACGGCAGCCGAATAGGCCGAATCCGGTAACGGCGGCCGTCGACGCGTCGCTCGCACAGGTCTCCTTCGGGCCCATGCTCGGGCCCCGCGTCCTGTCGGCCTGTCTCCCCGGAGCCATGTCGCGATCTGTCTTGTTTCATGACCCGCGCGATCCCATTTATGACGGCAAGGTCGGCGGAGCGGGGCGCCTGGCCGATCATTTCCAAGCGATTTTTCGAAGGGAGGCGTCGTGTTCGACGATCTGCGCAACTGGATTTCCGACAGGCTGAAGAAGAGGAAGGCGCCGATTGTCCCCGTCGTCCGGGTGTCCGGGCCGATCGGCATGGCCATTCCGCTCCGGCCGGGCGTTTCTCTGGCAAGCCTCGCCGGCCCCTTGAAGCGCGCCTTCGCCATGAAGAAGGCGCCGGCCGTCGCCATCGTCATCAATTCGCCCGGCGGCTCGCCGGTGCAGTCGACCCTCATCTTCAAGCGCATCCGCGCGCTGGCGCAAGAGAACGAAAAGGACGTGCTGGTCTTCGTCGAGGACGTCGCGGCCTCCGGTGGCTATATGATCGCGCTCGCCGGCGACGAAATAATCGCCGATTCTTCCTCCATCGTCGGCTCCATCGGCGTCGTGTCGCAGGGCTTCGGTTTCGTCGGCCTCATCGACAAGCTGGGCGTCGAACGTCGCGTCCACACCGCCGGCACCCGCAAGGCCATCCTCGATGCCTTCTCCCCGGAACGGGCCGAGGACGTCGAGCACCTCAAGACCCTTCAGGCCGACATCCACGAGACTTTCATAGATATGGTCAAGAGCCGGCGCGGCGACATCCTGCGCCAGGACGAGGACCTCTTCTCCGGCCTCTTCTGGACCGGGGAGAAGGCGCGCGACTTCGGCCTCGTCGACCGCATTGGCGATCTGCGCTCGGTGCTGCGGGAGCGCTTCGGCGAGGATGTGCGCATGAAGCTCGTCTCCGCCGAGAAGCGCTTCCCCTGGTCGCGCGGCGGCGGCGGGGTCCTTGCCCGTCTTGCGGCGGGCGAGGTGGCGGGTGCCGACGAACTCATCGCTGCGCTCGAGACGCGCGCCCTGTGGCAGCGCTACGGCCTGTGATAAAACGCTGACGAACCGCCGGCGCAGGAGTGTGGCGCCGGTGGCAACCGAACCGGGACAGAACCATGGGACAGCTCGTCATCCTCGCGCTCATTGGCGCCGGCGCCTATTACGGCTGGAAGGCCTTCAAGCGGGAGATGAAGCGGGTCGACGGACGCCTGCGCGACGTCGAGGAAAAGGGCGACAAGAAGAGCGGCGTTCCGACGCTGCACCAGGGGGAGGACGGTGTCTTCCGCCCCCGTGACGACGACTGATTTCGACGACGATTGAACCCGATAACAATCGGGTACGCGACGGATCTGTCGCAGGGTGAAGATCTATCGGGATCTGAATCGCATGGACTCGCCGATTCCGCCGGTCCGGATGCAGGACCGGGAAGCCACCGCGGCAACTCAAACGTAGAGCGTCGTGCTCAAGAGCCCCGCGATGGCGAGGACGAGGGTGGTGGCAACGGCGAGATTCGTCGGCATGCGGCTTGCCGTGCCGGATGGCCCCTGCGGCAGGGTGCCGGTTGTGGTGCACTTTGCGCAAAATGCGTATCGCATCGGCGAAGCCCCCTTCGGATGATTTCCGCAACGCTCTTTTCCGAGCATCCCCCAACGCGTCCGAAACATACGCCGAAAGGTGGCCGGCGACTGTGTCGGGCAACACGAAAACTGGCGGAACTGTGCACCGATTCTCTGACCGAGTGGAGTCTTTCCATGGGCTTATGCCGGGTCTGTCCACCGCCGAGGCGATCGCGGATGTGACTCTGGGTAACTCCGCCGCCGCCAATGGCCTTCCGCTGCGTGGGCGAGGCGAACGGCGGACTGCGATTTGCCAATGCGCCAACTTGCTGTAGTGTCCGGCCGAAATTCGGCGCGGCGGATGCCATTCGGTGCTTTCGGTCGCCACCGTGCCGCTTCCATCACATAAACGGGACAAGATCTCCAATGTCGGATGACGCGCTCGCCCCTCACATGCGCCCGCAGAATTCCTTCCAGGGCCTCATTCTGACACTCCAGCGCTACTGGGCCGATCAGGGCTGCGTGGTGCTGCAGCCTTACGACATGGAGGTCGGCGCTGGGACGTTTCATCCCGCGACGACCCTGCGCTCGCTCGGACCGAAGCACTGGCGCGCGGCCTACGCGCAGCCGTCGCGCCGTCCGACCGACGGTCGCTACGGCGAGAACCCCAACCGGCTGCAGCACTACTACCAGTTCCAGGTGATCCTGAAGCCGTCGCCGGACAACCTGCAGCAGCTCTATCTCGACAGCCTTGCCGCGATCGGCATCGACAACCGCCTGCACGACATCCGTTTCGTCGAGGACGACTGGGAGAGCCCGACGCTCGGCGCCTGGGGGCTTGGCTGGGAATGCTGGTGCGACGGCATGGAAGTCTCGCAGTTCACCTATTTCCAGCAGGTCGCGGGCTTCGAGTGCTCGCCCGTTTCCGGCGAACTGACCTACGGGCTGGAACGCCTCGCCATGTATGTCCAGGGCGTTGATAACGTCTACGACCTCAACTTCAACGGTCGCGAGGGCGCGGAGAAGATCAGCTACGGCGACGTCTTCCTGCAGGCGGAGAAGGAATACTCACGGCATAATTTCGAGATCGCCGACACCGAGATGCTCTTCCGTCACTTCCGTGATGCCGAAGCCGAGTGCAAGCATATCCTGGAAGCTGGCGACAGGGGCGAGGGCGAACTCCACGCCTGTGCTCTGCCGGCCTACGACCAGTGCATCAAGGCGAGCCACGTCTTCAACCTGCTCGACGCCCGCGGCGTCATCTCCGTCACCGAGCGCCAGAGCTACATCCTGCGCGTGCGCGAACTGGCCAAGGCCTGCGGCGCGGCCTGGCTGAAGACGGAAGCCGGCGGCGCGACTGCCGCCTGAGGGCTCGCGCCATCGGCATCATCGGCGCTTTCTGTGACGCCCGTCACAGTTTTCTCCCCCGAACCCGCTAGGGTCGGCTCAAAGGGCTGACCGGTCCGGCGCGTGCCTGGTCGCGCACCACTGTCGGACATCGTCCGGTTGCGGGATGTAACGGACGTGCAATAGTGCGACACTTGAGGAAATAATCGGGCCTGCCGCGCCGGCGTGCCCGTTGCACGTCATGCGGGGGAAGACACATGATCGCCGCCATCGTTCTACTGGTCATTCTCGTGGCCATCGTCCTATACGGCATCGGCCTATACAACCGTCTCGTCAAGAACCGGCAGATGGTCGGTGAGGGCTGGAGCGGCATCGACGTTCAGTTGAAGCGCCGCGCCAACCTCATTCCGAACCTCCTGGAAACCGTGAAGGGCTACATGGCCCATGAGCGCGAGACGCTTGAGCAGGTCACCGCTCTGCGGGCCGAGGCGGCGTCCGCCGGCGATGCCGATCCGGCGGAGCGGGGGCGGATCGAGGGCGCGCTCACGGGTGCGCTCGGCCGTCTCTTTGCGCTTGCCGAAAGCTACCCGGACCTGAAGGCGAGCCAGAATTTCATCGATTTCCAGAATGCGATCGAAGAGACCGAGAACCAGATCCAGCTCGCCCGCCGCTATTACAACGGTGCGGTCCGGAACCTGAATGTCACGGTCGAGTCCTTCCCCTCGAATCTGATCGCCAATCAATTCGGGTTCGAAAAGGCGACGTATTTTGAACTCAGCAACGAGACCGATCGGGCGGTGCCCAAGGTCGCGTTCTGAGCGTTCCCGAACCGTAATAACGTAATCGCATTGGGGGTAAACCTCCCCTTGCAAGACATCAGATTTTCCCGGAGGTCGACGATGTTTCGCCGAGCGCTGCTGGCCATTTGCCTGATGGTCACCTTCCTTGCCCCCGCCGTTCCCGCGGCCGCGCGCGAGGAGATCCTCAGTTTCGACAGTGATATCGCCATTCGCACCGACGGCGACCTGCTCGTCGCCGAAACCATTCGCGTGCGCGCCGAGGGCCGCCGGATCAAGCGCGGTATCTATCGGGACTTCCCCGTCCGATATGTCGGCAAGAGCGGCTTTGTCCACAAGGTCGGCTTCACGGTGCTGGAGGTGCTGAAGAACGGTGAAAAGGAGCCGTTTCACACCGAGCGGGTCGGCAACGATGTGCGCATCTACATCGGCAACGAGAACATCGTTCTCCCATCCGGTATCTACCAGTACACGATCCGCTACCGCACCAGCCGCCAGCTCCAATTCTACAAGGACCACGATGAGCTCTACTGGAACGTGACGGGCAACGACTGGGCGTTTCCTATCCGGGAGGCGAGCGCCACTGTCCATCTGCCGGCGGGCGCCAAGGTGATCCAATCCGCCGGCTACACCGGTCGACGCGGATCGACGGAGGCTGCGTATAGGGTCGCCGAACAGGATGACGCGGTGATCCGACTGGAAGCGACGCGTCCGCTGGCTGTGCGCGAAGGCCTGACCGTCGCCGTAGGCTTCACCCCGGGTGTCGTCGACCAGCCGACGGTATGGGGCAGCGTGGTCGTCTTCGCTGTCGACAACTTCGGCCTGCTTTTCCTCTTTGCCGGCCTTGTCGTGCTCGCCGCCCATTTCTGGCGCAAGTGGAGCGCCCTTGGTCGCGATCCGGAAAAGGGGACGATCATTCCCCTCTATTCGCCGCCACGCGACCTTTCGCCCGCCGCCGTCTCCTATCTTCACTATATGGGCTTCAGAAACGCCGGCGGTGCCGCCATGGCTTTCATCGCCGCGATTGTCTCGCTCGCCGTCAGGAATGTCGTCCGCATCGACAGCTCCACCCCGAACAAGGTCGCGCTGGAGCGCGGTACCGAGCCGGCGGAGAATCTGCCGGCCGGCGAACAGGCGATCTGGGACACGCTTCTCGCCGATCACGACCGCTTCGTCTTCGAAAGGGCGAACAGCCGCCTCGTCGTTGCCGTCCAGTCCGCCTTCCGCCGGGCACTCCTGACGGAATATCGCGGTGTCTTCTTCAAGGATAACTTCGGCACGGCGTTGCTCGGTGCCGTTCTGAGCCTTCTCGTCGCTGTCGTCGCCGTGATCATGCAGGCGCCGATCGAGGCGGACTTGGTGCTGATGATCTTCGCCACGGTTCTCGGCGGCCTCGGGACCGGACTGTTCATGATCGCGCAGAAACGGAGGGCGATCAGCGGCTATGGCGGCGGATCGCGCGTTCTCGACTATCTGTCCCTTGCCCTCGCGGTCGTCCTCGTCGGCGGAGGCGTCTTCCTCGCCGCGCTTTCGTCCGCGTTCTGGCAGGTGCTTATGACACTTGCCGTCATGCTGCTTATCATGATGAATGTTGCCTTCTTTTTCCTCATCGCCGCGCCGACGACTGCCGGTCGCAAGCTCATGGATGAGACCGAAGGGTTCCAGCTCTACCTCAGGACCGCCGAGGCCGATCGTCTGAACCTTGTCGGCGCGCCGGAAATGTCCGAGATGCTGTTCGAACGGTTCCTGCCCTACGCGATTGCGCTCGGCGTGGAGGAACCGTGGTCGGAAGCCCTCTCAAAGCACATCGCGCGGGCCATGCCTTCGAATGGTGGGCGCAGCTACAGTCCCGGCTGGTATCATGGGTCCAGCGGCTTCCGCGCCGCCGATCTGTCCGCAACCACCTCTGGCCTCGTTTCCTCGATCGGCTCCAGCGTGTCGAATTCGATGCCAAAATCTTCCGGCTCCTCAGGTGGCGGGTCGTCGGGTGGCGGCGGCGGCGGCGGTGGCGGCGGCGGCTGGTAGGACGCCGTATCGCACCTCATGTGCCGTGCCGCCTTGATGGAAGGGCCGATCGGGGGGTGACTTTTTCGCGTACGCTTGGTAACGGACACAGCCGGCTGACGATGGCGCGACGCGGGCACATCCTTCGCCGCGCTCCCCATCGCACGACATCCGGCCGACGGAGCCCCGAGTACCATGCCCGATCTTTTGCTTGAGCTATTCTGCGAAGAAATTCCCTCCCGTATGCAGCGCCGTGCCGCGACGGATCTGAAGAAACTGGTCGGCGACGGCCTGATGAATGCGGGTCTGATCTTCGAAGGCGCGGAATCCTTCGCTACGCCTCGCCGTTTGGCCCTTCACGTGGCCGGCGTTCCGGCCCGCTCGCCGGATCAGAAGGAAGAGCGCAAGGGTCCCCGCGTCGGTGCGCCGGAAAAAGCTCTTCAGGGTTTCCTGCGCGGTGCCGGGCTCGCCTCGATCGACGAGGCGGAGATCGTCTCCGATCCCAAGAAGGGGGATTTCTATGTCGCCCGGATCGAGAAGCCCGGCCGCGCGGCCGAAGACATCATCGCCGAACTGGTGCCCGAGGTGATCCGCAAGTTCCCCTGGCCAAAGGCCATGCGCTGGGGGGAGGGGAGCTTGCGCTTCGTCCGCCCGCTGCATGGCATCGTGTGCACCTTCGGGCCGGAGAACGAGGAAACCGAGGTTGTGTCCTTCGAGGTCGACGGCATCCGCGCCTCCAATGTGACATACGGCCATCGTTTCATGGCGCCGGAACCCATCACGGTCCGTCGCTTCGACGATTACATCGCCTCCTTGGAGAAGGCCAAGGTCGTCCTGGACCTTGATCGCCGCAAGGATATCGTCCGCCACGATGCCAGGAACGGCGCCATGGCGCTTGGTCTGGAACTGGTCGAGGACGAGGGGCTCCTGGAAGAAGCGGCCGGGCTCGTCGAATGGCCGGTCGTTCTCATCGGCAGTTTCGACGAGCGCTTCCTTCAGGTGCCGGAAGAGGCGGTCATCACCTCCATCCGCTCGCACCAGAAGTGCTTTTCGCTGCGCGATCCCAGGAGTGGCAAGCTTGCCAGCAAATTCGTGCTGGTCTCCAATCTGGAGGCGAGCGACGGCGGGACGGAGATTGTCGCCGGCAACCAGCGCGTCGTGCGCGCGCGCCTGTCGGACGCCGAGTTCTTCTGGCAGACCGATCTGAAGACGCCGCTCGGCGACCGCGTTTCCAAGCTCGACGCCATAGTCTTCCATGAAAAGCTCGGCTCCCAGGGCGAGCGCGTCCAGCGCCTGGAATATCTTGCGGACGTGATCGCGACGGCGATCGACGCCGATCCGGCGCAGGCCAAGCGCGCCGCGCATCTCGCCAAGGCCGATCTCGTCTCGGACATGGTCGGCGAATTCCCCGAGCTGCAGGGCCTTATGGGACGGTACTACGCCGCCGCCCAGGGCGAGGACCCGGCGGTCGCCGGTGCCATCGAGATGCACTACAAGCCGCAAGGGCCGTCGGATGCGGTGCCGTCGGATCCCGTCGCCATCGCCGTTGCGCTCGCCGACAAGATCGACATGCTGGTCGGCTTCTGGGCGATCGACGAAAAACCGACCGGCTCCAAGGACCCTTATGCGCTCCGCCGTGCCGCCCTCGGTGTCATTCGCATCATTCTGGACCGCGATCTGCGCCTGCCGTTGCGCGCCGTCTCGGCCGATGCCCTCAGGCGTTCGCTCGCCGATATCGCCGCCGCCGCCGGCCTCGATACCATTTCCGAACTGCCGTTCCTGAAGGAAGGCAAGGCCCGCAGCTTCGCCGAGGACGCGCTCCAGCTACTCGGTAAGGCGGCCGACAAGATGCTCGATGCCGTTGTCGGCAAGGTACCGCCAACGCCGTGGGAAAACGCTACGCTCGACGACCTGATGGCCTTCTTCGCCGACCGCCTGAAGGGCCAGCTCAGGGACGAGGGCGCCCGCCACGACCTCGTCGATGCCGTCTTCGCGCTCGATGGCCAGGACGACCTGTGGCTTGTTAGCCGCCGTATCGAGGCGCTTGGCGCCTTTCTGGAAACCGACGACGGCGCCAATCTTCTTGCCGGATATCGCCGCGCGGCGAACATCCTCAAGGCGGAGGAAAAGAAGGACGACGCGGCGATCGAGGGCGAGCCCGACGAGGCACTGCTTTCCGAACCTGCCGAGGTGGAGCTCCACTCTGCCGTGACGACGGCGAAATCGGCGGTGAAGGATGCGGTCGGTCGCGAGGACTTCGCCGCCGCGATGACGGCACTTGCCGCGTTGCGTGCGCCTGTCGACCGGTTCTTTGAGGAGATCCTCGTCAATGCCGACGATCCGTCCGTGCGCCAGAATCGCCTGCGGCTTTTGAACGAAATCCGGGTCGCGACCGGAACCGTGGCCGACTTCGATCGTATAGGCGGCTGAAAGAACGAGCGATCTTGCGCCGATTGAACGGGACCGGGACTTGCGCTAGAGCTTGAGCCGCCCACCGGGAAAGATTTTGACACATGCGACGCGCCGGCCGACGTCGGAGGATGAACCCGCGTCGGACAATGAAGAAGACGGTATCGGTATGGATTTCCAGGATTTCGGCATCGTGCTGAACGAGGCCAGCCTCGAGGCATATGCGGCCAGGCCCACGAAGACGTTCATCATGTCGGGCTCGAGCCGGGGTGGGACATCGCTCCTCGGGTACACCATGCACATGAGTAACGTGCATCTCGGAGACGTGCGTCCGAACACTCACGAGCCGGAGTGTCTCGCCGACAAGGCCTTCACCATGCCGCGCGCGCTGGAGCATGTTCGCAAGCTGAAGACGGAAAGCCCGCTCGTCGGGGCCAAGTTCCCCGGTTTCACGCCACACCTGAAAGAATTCGACGATGCCTTCGACGATTGCATCTTCCTCTATGTCTTCCGCAATCCGCTCGACATCGCCAAGACCATCATGAAGCGCTCGCCGAACCACAAGGCGGTGATGAACCACCTGAAGTTCGGCATCGACCATGCCTTCAAGTTCTATCACCAGTTCATCGAGATCGCGCCGGAACTGACCCAGCCCGCACTGCTGATCTCGTATGAGTCCGCCCGCGCCCGCCCGCGCCCGTTCCTGCGCTTCCTTGAACAGTTCGGCGTCGAGTTCGAAGATCTCGACTTCGTCGCCAAGCAGATCTCGCGCCCGGGCTACAAGACGGCGGAGACACCGGAGAAGCCCGCCGGCTGATCGCGCGACGGCCGGCGGCTGCCGAACCTAGGCGGACTGACTGCTCCCGGTCTTCATTCGACCGTTCAAGAATCCGAAGCCCGGCGATACCGATCGCCGGGCTTTTTGTTGCCGCTATCCCCGATCACGAGCTCGCCGTATCGCAACCGCCCACTCAGCCGTTTTCATCCGGTGGTTCGAAATGGTGTTGACTCTCGCTTATTATTTCGATAGTTCTCGAAATATGGAACAAAAAGCTGCTATAAACGCCTTCTCCGCTCTGTCCCAGCGAACCCGGCTGGAGGCTTTCCGCGTGCTCATCAAGGCAGGTCCCGAGGGACTTCCGGCCGGTGCCTTGTCCGAGCGGTTGAAGGTCATGCCCAACACGCTCTCCACCCACCTCGGCATTCTGACCCGTGCCGGACTTGCCGAGGCGGCCCGGGAAGGGCGCATCATTCGCTACCGCGCGCGCTACGAGGGGATCCGGGAGCTTCTCGCCTATCTCATGGAGGATTGCTGTCAGGGCGATCCGTCTGTCTGCGCGCCGGCGATCGAATCCGTCCTCTGCGCCTGTTGAAAGGACCTTCCGCGATGCGATTCCATGTCAACATGACCGTTGCCGACCTCGACCGTTCGGTCGCGTTCTACACCCGCCTCTTTGCTGCCGAGCCTGTTGTGCGTCACGGCGATTACGCCAAGTGGATGCTCGACGATCCGCGCGTCAACTTCGCCATCACGACGTATGGCAAGACCGCCGGAATCGACCATGTCGGTATTCAGGTCGACGATAGTGACGAACTGGCCGCGGTTCGCACCCGTCTTGAGGCCGCCGACGCACCCATCCTTGATCAAGCTGACACGGTCTGCTGCTACGCTCGTTCCAAGAAAGCGTGGATCGACGATCCCGACGGGCTCTCCTGGGAGACGTTCCTGTCGCTCGGTACAGAGACCTACTACGGAACGGATGCGCTCGAAGCGTCCGACAGCGCCTGCTGCGCCCGTCCCGCATCCGAAGAGGAAAAGCCGGCATCCGCTTGCTGCTGATGAACGAGGAAACGTCCATGTCCGACAAGATCTACAATGTGCTTTTCCTTTGCACGGGAAACTCGGCTCGCTCGATCCTCGCCGAGGCTATTCTGGCGAAAGAGGGGGAGGGTAAGTTCCGGGCGTTTTCCGCCGGTTCCCACCCGAAGGGCGAACCGCATCCGATGGCGCTCGATCTCCTGAAGCGCACGGACCATCCGATCGAGGGGGTGCGCTCCAAGAGCTGGGATGAATTCGCCGTTCCCGGCGCACCGCAGATGGATTTCGTCTTTACCGTCTGCGACAACGCCGCCGGCGAGGCCTGCCCGGTCTGGCCCGGCCAGCCGATGACGGCCCATTGGGGCATTGCCGATCCGGCCGCCGCGGAGGGGACGGAAGCCGAGCGACGCGCCGCCTTTGCCGAAGCCTACCGGCTTCTCGCCAATCGCATCGGCGTCTTCGCCACCCTTCCCGTCGCGAGCCTCGACCGCATGGCGTTGGACAAGAAACTGAAGGATATCGGCCGCATGGACGGGGCGACGGCGCTCGCCGCCACCGAATAGCTGGTCGCCGGCGTGTCGGACGGCGTCCCGATACCCGTGCCGCCTTCGCGCTCGGCTCCTTGCCCCAGAGGATCTTCATGTCTGTTTTCGAACGTTACCTGACCCTTTGGGTCGCACTCTGCATCGTCGCAGGCATTCTCCTCGGCCATGCTTTTCCCGCCGCCTTTCATGCCATTGGCGCGGCGGAGATCGCCAACGTCAACCTTGCCGTCGCGGTGCTAATCTGGGCGATGATCATCCCGATGCTGATCCGCGTCGATTTCGCCGCGCTCGCCCGCGTACGCGAGCATTGGCGCGGCATCGGCGTGACGCTCTTCGTCAACTGGGCGGTGAAGCCGTTCTCGATGGCGCTCCTCGGCTGGATCTTCGTCGCCTGGCTCTTCCGGCCCTGGCTTCCGGCCGACCAGATCGAGTCCTATATCGCCGGCCTCATCATCCTCGCGGCAGCGCCCTGCACAGCCATGGTCTTTGTATGGAGCAACCTGTGTGAGGGCGAGCCGCATTTCACCCTGTCGCAGGTCGCCTTGAACGACGCGATCATGATTGTCGCCTTCGCGCCGATCGTGGCGTTCCTCCTTGGCATTTCGGCGATCACCGTGCCATGGGAGACGTTGGTCCTCTCCGTCGCGCTGTTCATCGTCGTGCCCGTCGTCATCGCCCAGGTCGTGCGCGGGGCGGTGCGGTCGAGGGGTGGCGAGGCAGCCCTTGTCCGCCTCCTTGGGGTCCTCCAGCCGGCCTCCGTCGTTGCCCTGCTCATCACGCTGGTGCTGCTCTTCGGCTTCCAGGGCAACCAGATCGTCGAGCAGCCGCTGATCATCGCGCTTCTCGCGGTGCCGATCCTCGTCCAGGTCTATTTCAACTCCGGCCTCGCCTACCTTCTCAACCGCTGGAGCGGCGAAGCGCATTGCGTCGCCGGCCCCTCCGCGCTCATCGGCGCCTCGAACTTTTTCGAGCTTGCCGTCGCCACCGCCATCAGCCTCTTTGGCTTCAAGTCGGGCGCCGCGCTCGCGACCGTGGTCGGCGTTCTGGTGGAAGTGCCGGTGATGCTGTCGGTGGTGGCGATCGTCAATCGTTCCAAGGACTGGTACGCGGCCGGACAGATGCAGGCCAGACGGGGGCGGACCTGACCCACCAGTCGGGATGCGCCGCCGCGATCGCCGTTGCCGCTTGCTCCGCCTCCACGTCGCCGGCAAAGAGCCCGAAGCACGTCGCTCCCGATCCGGACATGCGGGCAAGGAGACAGGCTTCCGCTTGGCCGAGCGAGGCGAGCACGTCCCCGATGACGGGTTCCAGCGACCGTGCCGGAGCTTCCAGATCGTTGCGGCAAGACATGAGCCAGGTCGCCAGACCCGCCGCCCCATCGATCGCGGCGGGAAGAGGCGGCAGCGGCGGATTTTCCCGTCGCGTCAACGCACGGAAGACCGCGGGCGTCGATACTGCCACGCCGGGGTTGACGAGAACGAGCGAGAAGGCGGGAAGGCCGGGGGCGGGCTGAAGCATTTCGCCGATGCCGGAGACCCTGAGCGGACAGTCGTGAAGGCACATCGGTACGTCGGCGCCGATGTCGAGCGCCAGTGCCTCCAACTCGGCAACGCCGTAGGGCAGCTCCCAGAGCCGCGTGAGAACCCACAGCGTCGCTGCCGCATCCGCCGATCCGCCGCCGATGCCGGAGGCGACCGGAAGTGCCTTTTCAAGCCTCAGCGCAGCGCCGGCGATGGCGTGGCCATCTTCCCGCGCCTTTTTTGCGAGCGCGTCTGCCGAGCGGAGCACAAGATTGTCCCTATCCGCCGAAAGACCGGCACCGAACGGGCCGGCGATGGTGAGAGAGAGTGCACCCGCCGGTTCCCCCGTCAGCCGGTCGCCCGTCTCGGGAAAGACGACAAGGCTGTCGAGAAGGTGATAGCCGTCGGCTCGCTGCCCGGTAACGTGGAGCGCGAGGTTGACCTTGGCGCGCGCGAGAAGCGGCTGCATGCGAGGTTTCCCAAGAGGATCGTAGGCGGCATCGAAGGATAGCGGGCTCCGGTGGCGGTGGCAAAGGTCGCCAAAGGCCGCCGGAACCGTTCGCTTACTTGTCCGCGGCTGCGGGGGCGACGGCCGCATCCGTCGTTCCGGCGGTCAGACCCTCGGCGAGCTTTTTTTCTATTTTCTTGAGCGCATCGGGCTCGGGATCGAGATCGCGGGCATGGCGCCACTGGAACCGTGCCTCCAGCCGGCGTCCGACTTGCCAATAGGCGTCGCCCAGGTGATCGTTGATGACCGGGTCCTCGGGCTTCAGCTCCACGGCCTTTTCCAGCTCGCGCACGGCCTCTTCGTAGCGGCCGAGGCGGTAATAGGCCCAGCCGAGGCTGTCGATGATGTAGCCGTCGCGCGGGCGAAGCTTCACCGCCTTGCGGATCATCGCGACCGCCTCGTCGTAGTTCATCTTCATGTCGACCCAGGAATAGCCGAGATAGTTCAGTACGTCCGGCTCGTCGGGCGACAGCTTCAGCGCCATCTTGAAATCGGCCTCGGCCTCGGGCCAGCGCTTGGTGCGCTCGTAGCAGATGCCGCGGTAGTAGAAGATCCGCCAGTTACGGCGGCTGGTGCTTTTCAGATTGTCTATGCCGCGAGTGTAGATCTCCGCCGCTTCGGCAAATTTCTTGTGACTTCTGAGCACGTTGCCTAGCGCCCGGATGGCTTCCTGGTCATCCGGGTTGCGCTCGATCTCGCCCATCAGATGCTTGCGGGCGTCCTTGAGGTCGCCGATCGTGTTGTAGTTGAGGCCGATCTGGATCTCAGCGTCGCGCCTGAGCGGCGAGTCCTCGGGAACCTCCTTGAAGAGTGCGATCGCCCTTTCGTGACGCTTCAGCCGCTCGAAGAGGTTGGCCAGTGCCAGCGTCGTCAGTGGCGCCTTTGGCTCCAGGTAGCGCGCTAGCTGCAGATAGATGGCGGAAAGCTCGATGAAGCCATCGCGGCCGATCGCCGAACCGAGCCAGTAGAGCACCTCGCCGCCGCCGGCCTGGACGTTGCCGACAAGAGGACCGAGCTTGGCGTCGCTCGCAATCAGGTCACGGGCCTGCTGGATTAGCGCATGGGAGCCGTGCTTGATGATGTAGGTGTCGAGAACGCCGAGCGCCTGGGATTTCTTGCCCGTGCGCGCAAGGGCGCGGGCATAGGCGTCGACGATGCGCAGAGCGTTGGAATCCTTCTGGTAGGCCGCCGCCAGCCGCTGCACGGCAAGCTCCTTCCTGCCCGCCAGGTCAGCGATGAGCCCGGCATGAAAAGCACGGAAGACGTCATTGCCGGAGGGGTGCTTGAGGTCGTCGAGCCATTTGACCGCCTCGTCGGTCTTGCCCGCACCCTGCAGGGCCCAAGCGACGAGGAGGTCCGTCGTCAGCTCCGCCAGCGGACCTTCGCTTGCCGCGGTGAAATGCTGCTGCGCCTTCTCGAACGTGCGCTCCTTCAGCGCCTGGACGCCGAGGACGAGCTGCGCGAAACGGTTGGTCTTGTCTTTCTTTATGATGACGCGCGCGATCTCCAGCGCCTCTTCGATATCGCCGTTCGCCATCAGCAGGCTGAATGTCCGGTCGCGCAGTTCCGGGTTTTCCGGATCGATGGCGAGTGCATCGCGATAGTAGGCGACCGCCTTTTCGATGTCGCGCTGGGCGCTGGCATGGCGCGCGGCGAGATAGCTGCCCGAAAGCGACGTCGGGTAGGCGTCGAACGTCATCGCCGCTTCGTCCGGCGTTATCGTGTCGCCAGACTCCGTCGCTGCGGCGGGCGTCGTCGTTGCGGGTGCGATCGCTCCGGCAACAAGGGCGCTCGCCGCGACAAGAGCCGTCGTTCGCCGCCGAAAAGTGACCAAGAATCCGCCCATCAACCGCTTCTCCGGTACCGTTGCGCGCTCCCGGGAGCGCCAAATCCAGCCATGCCGTCGCCATCATCCGGCGCACAGCGTCGATTCTCTTCGCTAATGGTGCAGGATGGCCGTTTTGTGGTCCGCTCGCAAGGCAGCCCCCACGTCGGGCTTCGCGACACGGTCTGGGCTCAAATTGCCGCAACCGTCATCGGAATTGATGTATGTCGCTGCATTCTGGAAGAAATACGGCTACGGACTTCGGGTGCGAAACAACAGCATTCCCCGGGGCCCAAGACCGAGGAAGGAAAGCCTGTTCGAAAAGAAAAGCCGGCGCCGGTTGCCGCAGGCAGCTCGGTGACGGCATATAACCCCGTATCTTCGATTCGAGATCAATCAAGCACGAGAAAAGTGAAAGAGGTGCGCTATGACCAAGTGGGTCTACACCTTCGGCGACGGCAAGGCAGAGGGCGCGGCAGCAATGCGCAATCTCCTTGGCGGCAAAGGGGCCAATCTTGCCGAGATGTGTAACCTGGGAATACCGGTCCCGCCGGGATTCACCATTACCACCGAGGTTTGCACCTATTTCTATGCGCACGACCGCAACTATCCGCCCGAGCTCGTCGCTGAGGTCGAGGCCGCGCTGGAGCAGGTCTCCAGCCTGACGGGCCGCAAGTTCTCCGATCCCGAACGCCCGCTTCTCGTTTCCGTGCGCTCCGGTGCCCGCGCCTCCATGCCGGGCATGATGGACACCGTCCTCAACCTCGGCCTCAACGACGAGACCGTGGTGGCGCTGGCCAAGGAATCCGGCGACGAACGCTTCGCTTATGACTCCTATCGCCGCTTCATCCAGATGTATTCCGACGTCGTTCTCGGCGTCGAGCATCAGCATTTCGAGGAAATCCTGGAGGCGTTCAAGGATGACAAGAGCCTGACGCTCGACACCGACCTGTCCGCCGACGACTGGAAGGTCATCATCGAGCGCTACAAGGCTCTGGTGCTGGAACGACTCGGTCATTCCTTCCCGCTTGATCCGATGGACCAGATGTGGGGTTCGGTCGGTGCTGTCTTCGGCTCGTGGATGAACGCCCGCGCCATCACTTATCGCCGCCTGCACGGCCTGCCGGAAAGCTGGGGCACCGCCGTCAACGTCCAGGCGATGGTCTTCGGCAACATGGGCAATGACTCCGCGACCGGCGTCGCCTTCACCCGCAACCCCTCGACCGGCGCCAACGCGCTTTACGGCGAATTCCTCGTCAACGCCCAGGGCGAAGACGTGGTGGCCGGCATCCGCACGCCGCAGAACATCACCGAAGCCGCCCGCAAGGAGGCCGGCTCCGACAATCCCTCCCTCGAGACCCTGATGCCGGGATGCTTTAAGCAGTTCGTCGACATTTGCGACAAGCTCGAGAGCCACTATCGTGACATGCAGGACATGGAGTTCACGATCGAGCGCGGCAAGCTGTGGATGCTCCAGACCCGTACCGGCAAACGTACCGGCAAGGCGGCGCTCAGAATCGCGGTCGACATGGCGGAGAACAACATCATCTCCCATGAAGAAGCCGTCTCGCGGATCGATCCGGCCTCGCTCGACCAGCTTCTCCACCCCACGATCGACCCCAACGCGGATCGTACCGTCCTTGCCACCGGCCTTCCCGCTTCGCCGGGCGCCGCTTCCGGCGAAATCGTCTTTACTGCCGACGAGGCCGAGGCGCTTGCCGGCCAGGGCCACAAGGTCCTCCTGGTCCGTGTCGAGACGAGCCCGGAAGACATCCACGGCATGAACGCCGCGGAGGGTATCCTGACGTGCCGCGGCGGCATGACCAGTCACGCGGCTGTTGTTGCCCGCGGCATGGGTAAGCCCTGCGTCTCTGGTGCCGGCGCCATCCGTGTCGACTATCAGGCCGAAACCATGACGGTCGCCGGACGCACCTTCCCCAAGGGTACGGTCATCACCATCGACGGCGCCAAGGGCGAAGTGCTCGAGGGTGAGATCGCCATGCTGCAGCCGGAGTTGTCAGGTGACTTTGCCACCATCATCGGCTGGGCTGACGAGATCCGCCGCATGAAAGTGCGCACCAATGCCGAGACGCCGACGGATGCGCGCGCCGCACGCGAGTTCGGCGCCGAGGGTATTGGCCTGTGCCGGACCGAGCATATGTTCTTCGACGCCGACAGGATTATCGCCGTGCGCGAAATGATTCTGTCCGACACCGTCGAGGGACGCCGCGCCGCGCTGGCCAAGATCCTGCCGATGCAGCGCCAGGATTTCGTCGAGCTGTTCGAGATCATGCATGGTCTGCCCGTGACGATCCGCCTGCTCGATCCGCCGCTGCACGAGTTCCTGCCCAAGACCAAGGAGGAGATCGCCGAGGTCGCGTCCGCCATGGGCGTCGATCCGGAGAAGCTTCGTGAGCGATCCGAATCCCTGCATGAATTCAACCCGATGCTCGGCCATCGCGGTTGCCGCCTTGCGGTGACCTATCCCGAGATCGCGGAAATGCAGGCCCGTGCCATCTTCGAGGCGGCTGTCGAAGCGGCCAAGAAGAGCGGAACGCCGATCATTCCCGAAGTCATGGTCCCGCTCGTCGCCACCAAAGCTGAGCTCGACCTCGTCAAGGGATGCATCGACGCCATGGCCGAAGCGGTCCAGAAGGAGACCGGCACGGAATTCACCTACCATGTCGGTACGATGATCGAGCTGCCGCGCGCAGCGCTGCAGGCTGGTGTCATCGCCGAATCGGCGGAGTTCTTCTCCTTCGGTACCAACGACCTGACGCAGACGACCTTCGGCATTTCGCGCGACGACGCCGCCTCGTTCAGCGGCGAATACGAGAAGAAGGGCATCTTCGAGACTGATCCGTTCGTCTCCCTCGATACCGAAGGTGTCGGCGAACTGGTCGCCATCGCCGCCGAGCGCGGCCGCAAGACGCGGCCCGACATCAAGCTCGGCATTTGCGGTGAGCATGGCGGTGATCCGGCCTCGATCCACTTCTGCGAGACGGTCGGCCTTGACTATGTGTCGTGCTCGCCGTTCCGCGTGCCGATCGCGCGCCTTGCCGCGGCCCAGGCCGCGATCAACGCCAACGGCGATAGCACCGTTTGACCGGCGCAGGCATTTGGCGGGAGATCGAACGCGTGGTGAGACCTTTTCGTGTTTCGTCATGTGCTTCGTCTGGGCTCGACACCCCCACCCGTCCATCCGCATAATGGCAAGGTCCGGGCATCGCCCGGGCCTTGTTCATGAAGAGGGCGTCCGATGGCGAACCCGAACCCGTCCCGAGCCGTGACGATCCTCGTCCTGGTGCTGTGGTATGGCGCCTGGGCGGCGATTGGCATCCTGATGGCGAAGCCGGGTCTTGTCGGCATGCTGTTGGCGCTTGGCGCCGGTGTCGTCGCCTACCTGCTGATGGAGGTCTATGCCGGCGGCGGAATCTCGCCCGTTCATCTCATCGCGGCGATTTTCGTCGCCATCTTCTCCCACGGCATTGCCCGGGTCCTTGGCCTCCTCATAGCCAACGACGTTATCTGATCCGTCATCCGTCACTCTTTCTTTCTCGCTCCGGCCCGGTCTCAGACGAATGGTCAATGTCGCAGACGTGCATTCGCCCGCGCCATCGCCGGCGTTTTGTGCTTCAAGGGGGACGGGAGGACACGGTGAGATCCGAGCCAGCGACAATCCGGGATGTGCGTGAGGGCGGCAAGCGTGCGCTCGCCCGCGCCCTGTCCACGATCGAGACCGACAGTGCCCGCGCGGAGGCGATCGCGCTTCTCGATGCGGCGGCTCGCGAACCGCGTGGTCATGTCCTCGGCCTTACCGGGCCGCCGGGTGTCGGCAAGTCGACGCTCACCGATGCCCTCATCCGTCTGTGGCGGGACGGCGGCGAGACGGTCGGCGTCGTCGCCGTCGATCCCTCCTCGCAGATTACCCAGGGCGCGCTCCTCGGCGACCGCACGCGCCTGAAGACCGATCCCGACGATCATGGTGTCTTCGTCCGCTCCATGGCCGCCCGCGACCGCCTCGGCGGGCTTTCCGACGATGCGCTCGGCGCCGTCGTCCTGATGCGTGCCATCTTCGACCATGTGATTGTGGAATCGGTCGGCATCGGCCAGTCGGAATCCGACATTGCCACTATCGCCGATACCACCGTTCTGTGCATCCAGCCCGGATCGGGCGACGCTCTGCAATTCATGAAGGCTGGCGTGATGGAGCTTCCCGACATCGTCGCGGTGACGAAGGCGGATATGCAAGAGGCTGCCCGCCGCGCTGCCGCCGACGTCGAGGGCGCGCTGACGCTTACCCGTCCCGGCACCGGCTGGTCGGCGCCGGTCATCCTTGTGTCCGCCACCACCGGTGCGGGTGTCGACCGGCTCCTCGGTGCCGTTGCCGACCACGCCGACTGGCTGGGAGGGGCGGGACGCCTTGCTGCCCGCCGCGCCGCCCAGACCGGAGCATGGATTGTCCAGGCCGTCAGGAGCCGCTACGGCACCGAAGGCCTGAAAGCGGTTGTCGCCGACCTGCCGTCCACGTCCGCCGATGCGCCGTTCAGCGCCGCCGAATGCTGGTGCCGCAAGGCCCTGCGGCGCCTTGCTGCGGGGGCGGGAGGAGCGTGAGGCACGCGGCCTATTGGGCCATTGCGCGCTGGAGAGCGGCCGGGTTGCTGTTGGCGAGTTCGCGCAGATGCGCCGCATCGCGCCCCGGCGGCGTGCCGAACAGGCGGGCATACTCCCGGCTGAACTGCGACGGACTTTCGTAGCCGACCGCGAAGCCGACGCGGGTGGCATCCCCGGCGTGGGACAGGAGCAGCCGGCGGGCCTCCTGCAACCGGATCTGTTTCTGGTATTGCAAGGGGCTCATCGCCGTTGCCGATTTGAAATGGCGGTGGAACGACGACGTGCTCATGCCGGCTCGCTCGGCAAGCGTTTCGACCCGGAGTGTTTCGGCGTAGTTGCTGCGGATCCAGGCGATCACCCGACCGATCTGTGACAGCCGGCTGTCGGCGAGCGCGATCTGGCGCAGCATGCCGCCCTGGTCGCTCCGAATGACGCGATAGAGCAATTCGCGCTCGACGAGTGGCGCGAGCATCGCGATGTCCTGCGGCGTGTCGAGCAGAGCAACGAGCCGCGTGATCGCGCCGAGAAGGTCGCCGGTCATGTTGCTGACGGCAAGTCCGGCCGCCGGCACCTTGTCAACGGTATCCCCCGGCACCGCCATCAGGATATCGGCGATGAGGGTCGGATCGAGGCTTACGCTCGCCGAAAGCAGCGGCTTTCGCGGATCCGCCTCGACGATGGTGCTGGAAACGGGCAGGTCGAGTGTGACGACAAGATAGTTTCCGGCGCGATAGCGGAAGAGCTTTTCGCCGAGAAGAACTTCCTTGCCGCCCTGGGCGACGAAACAGACGAAGGGCTCGTACATCATCCGGTTCGGCAGCGTTTGGGCGCTGCATCGCGACAGGGCGAGCCGCGGGACAGGGGTCTCACTGCGTCCTTCCGGGGCATGCCGGTCGAGCAGTCTGCCGAGGGTTTCGATGGTTGACATCGTCGGGGTCTCCCGCCGGTTGAAAGCGCGGCGTGACGCGCATTGAAGGTGCTGACATGGGACGTCAGTGTGGGACGTCAAAATGGGGTGTCGGCATGAGGGCGGACTTTGGCGTGCGCCGCCGGCCGTCACAAGGGTCGCGCGCCCTCTCAGATAGCACTTTGAGAGGATCAGGCAAGAATCGCGCACGATCCGGCTAACGCCCGCCGCCTGCGACCCCATCTTCAGTCATGTCGGCGGGCGGCTTTGCTCCCTCCCGTTACGATCACATTTTTTGCCGGAGCGATCCGGCCCAATCGAGAGGATCGAGTTTTGCGATACAATCTGCTCGGACAAACCGGCCTGCGTGTTTCCGAACTTTGCCTCGGCACGATGACCTTCGGCGGTGGCGAGGGCATGTGGCGGGCCATCGGCGAGGTGCAGCAGAACGACGCCGACGCGCTGGTCAGGACCGCGCTCGACGCCGGCATCAATTTCATCGATACCGCCAACGTCTATGCCGAAGGCCTGTCGGAACGGATCACCGGCCAGGCGCTCAAGAACCTCGGCGTCCCCCGCGACGAGGTGGTCGTCGCCACCAAGGTGCTCGGCCCCATGGGCGAGGGACCAAATCAGACCGGCGCCTCGCGCTATCACATTCTCGATCAGGCGCACGCCAGCCTGAAGCGGCTGCAGCTCGACCACATCGACCTATACCAGATCCACGGTTTCGATCCCTTGACGCCGATTGAGGAGACGCTCGGGGCGCTGGATGCGCTCGTCCGCAATGGTGACGTGCGCTACATTGGCGTCTCCAATTGGGCGGCGTGGCAGATCGAGAAGGCGCTTGGCATATCGGATCTGAAGGGGCTGGCCAAGGTCCGCTCGCTGCAGGCCTACTATACGCTCGCGGGCCGAGACCTTGAACGCGAACTCGCGCCGATGCTGAAGGCGGAGAACGTCGGCCTGATGGTCTGGAGCCCGCTCGCCGGCGGTCTCCTGTCCGGCAAGTACAGTCGCCAGGGCGGCGAGGGGCGCCGTGCCAACTTCGACTTCCCGCCGGTGGATAAGGACCGCGCCTTCGACGTCATCGACGCCATGCGGCCGATCGCCGAGGCGCACGGGGCGAGCGTCGCCCAGATCGCGCTTTCCTGGCTTCTTCATCAGGAGGTGGTGACGAGCGTCATCGTCGGCGCCAAGCGCGTCGACCAGCTCACCGACAATCTCGGCGCGGTCGATATTCACCTCTCCGAGGAGGAGCTTGCCGCCCTCGATGCGGCGAGCAGGCTGCCGGCCGAATATCCCGGCTGGATGATCGAGCGCCAGTCGAGCTACCGCAACACCGACCCGGCAACCCGCCAGGTCGCGACGGCCGGCTCCCCGAAGTAACCCGGCCCTTCGGCCGACCGACGAGGGAGGGTGGGAGCGGCCGTCGGTCGCCCCCACCCTCCCTTGTATTCCGTGTAAGGTCTCCCTCGCGGCGCGCGTCTGTTTCATGGCCAAATGCGCGACGACCGGGGGAGGTGCCGAGTGAGAAACCACGAACCACGACAGAACCGCGTGACCCCGACGGGCGAGATCATCGCGACGCCGGCGCGCGGCACGCTGATGGGCAATCGCGGCATTCTCCACGACGGCGAGGGCCGGCTCGGCAGGGCGCGTTGGCGGGGATATCTCTGGATCTGCTGCCTGACCGCGTTCAAGGGGCGGCGCCGGCCGCTGATGGCGCCGGGCACATACACCGAGCTCTTCTTCCTCGACGAGGCGGTGGCTCTTGCCGCCGGCCATCGTCCCTGCGGCGAATGCCGCCGCGCCGATCTCGATCGCTTCATGGACTTTTGGCAGCGCGCTCATGGTGGGCCGCGCCTCCGCGCCGCGGAGATCGACCGCCTCCTCCATGCCGCCCGCGTCGACGCCAGGACGCGGGCGCAGAAGCGCTATCATGCCGGACTGGACGACCTTCCGACCGGAACCTTCGTGCGCCGCGTCGGCGACGACCGCGCCTGGCTCGTCCTCGATGGTGCCCTGCTTCCCTATGCCCCCGAAGGCTATGGCGCAGCCGTTCCCCGCCCGTCGGGTATCACAGTCGAGGTGCTGACGCCGCGCCCGACGGTCATGACGCTCGCGGCCGGTTATCGCCCACTCTTCCACCCTTCCGCCGACAACTCCGCCTGAGCGTTCGCCGCGTGCGGGGTGCGCATGTCGTAATTCCCGTTCCGCATCACCTTCCACGAAATACTTGTTAGCCGCATGCCGCGCGATTGGATAAGTTGCAGCCTCCACGCAGTATGAAGAACCGACCGGGGTGGCGTTGCCACCCGACGAGCCGGACGAATTCGGACAGGAATCGCCATGACCGCACCCGCAAAGCCCGCCCTCAAGGACAAGGACCGCCCCAACATGAGCGCCTTCTCCTGGGAGGATCCGTTTCTCCTCGCCGATCAACTTGAGGAAGACGAAAGGCTGATCAGTGAGGCGGCGCGGGACTTTGCCGCCGACAAGCTCGCGCCCCGCGTTGAGTCCTTCTACATGGAGGAGAAGGCCGATCCGGCGATCTTCTCGGAAATGGGTGAGGCCGGGCTTCTCGGCGTCACCGTGCCGGAGGCCTATGGCGGCATCGGCGCGTCCTACGTTGCCTATGGCCTCGTCGCGCGCGAGGTGGAGCGGATCGATTCCGGCTTCCGCTCCATGATGAGCGTGCAGTCCTCCCTCGTCATGTATCCGATCTATGCCTATGGCTCGGAGGAGCAGCGGACGAAGTACCTGCCCAGGCTCGCCAGCGGCGAATGGATCGGCTGCTTCGGCCTGACCGAACCCGACGCCGGCTCCGATCCGGCCGGCATGAAGACCCGGGCGGAAAAGATCGACGGCGGCTACAGGCTCACCGGCACCAAAATGTGGATTTCCAACAGCCCCATCGCCGACGTCTTCGTCGTCTGGGCGAAGTCGGATGCCCATGACGGCAAGATCCGGGGTTTCGTGCTGGAAAAAGGCATGAAGGGGCTGTCAGCGCCCAAGATCGCCGGCAAGCTCTCGCTCAGGGCCTCGATCACCGGCGAGATCGTCATGGACGGCGTCGAGGTCGGCGAAGAGGCGCTCCTGCCGCATGTCTCCGGCCTCAAGGGTCCTTTCGGTTGCCTCAACCGGGCGCGCTACGGCATCGCCTGGGGCGTCATGGGGGCGGCGGAGGATTGCTGGCTGCAGGCGCGCCAGTACGGCCTCGACCGTAAGCAATTCGGCAAGCCGCTCGCCGGCACCCAGCTCTTCCAGAAGAAACTCGCCGACATGCAGACCGAGATCGCCCTCGGTCTCCAGGCCGCGCTCCGTGTCGGCCGCCTCGTCGACGAGGCGCGCGCCGCGCCGGAGATGATCTCGCTCATCAAGCGTAACAATTGCGGCAAGGCCCTCGACATCGCCCGCATGGCCCGCGACATGCACGGCGGCAACGGCATCCACGTCGAGTTCAAGGTCATCCGCCATGCCATCAACCTGGAAACGGTCAACACCTACGAGGGGACGCATGACGTCCACGCCCTGATCCTCGGCCGCGCCCAGACGGGACTCCAGGCATTCTTTTGATCGGTCTGGACGCTCACGGCTGAGGGGAGCGTCCTCTGTCGCTTGATGAATGCCCAGAGCCGGTTCTCTGCCAGTCCTCTTGCCTTTGCGCAGGCATGCCGGGCGAAGACCCGGCATGCAATGGTATCGGCGGCAGGGATCGCAGCGCGGATGTTGCCTCGGCGACAAACCCGCGACGGGCTGCCGTGGGGAAAGGGACAATGGCCCACCGGGTCGAGGCCCGGGGTAACGGCCATGCGTACATCGGAAATGCCTTATCCCACCAACAGGCCGCGACCGTGGCCCGCGCGGTCAGCGCGCCCCACGGAGGTTAGCGGGCGGAGCACGCGCTCGACCGTGAGCGCAAACAATCCCTTAAACCACGTTCCGCTCGCGGTACGTCTGCAAGAACGAGCGGATGCGCGGGTCGGCGGGTTCCTGGCCGAAGATCTCCTTCGGCGGCACGCAGGCGACGAGGCGGCCGTTGTCGAGGAAAGCGACGCGGTCTGCGACATGGGCGGCGAAGCCCATCTCGTGGGTGACGACGACCATGGTCATGCCCTCGGCCGCCATTTCCTTCATGACGCTGAGAACCTCGCCGACGAGCTCGGGATCGAGCGCCGAGGTCGGCTCGTCGAAGAGCATTAGCCGCGGCTCCATGGCGATGGCGCGGGCGATCGCCACGCGCTGCTGCTGGCCGCCGGATAGGTTGGCCGGATAGCTGTCCGTCTTGTCGGCCATGTTGACCTTTTCCAGCGCCGCGACGGCCGCCGCGCGAGCCTCGGTCTTGCCGAGCTTGCGGACCCGCAGGAGGGCTTCAGCGACGTTTTCCAGCGCGGTCAGGTGCGGCCACAGGTTGAACTGCTGGAACACCATGCCGATGTGCCGGCGCTGTTCGCGCAACTGCTTCATCGGCAGCGGCTTGCGCTCGCCGCCCTCCTGCCAGCCGACGAGCTGGCCGTCCATACGCACTTCGCCGAGGTCGTAGGCCTCCAGGAAGTTGAGGCACCTGAGAAGCGTCGACTTGCCCGAGCCGGACGGCCCGATGAGACACAGCACCTCGGAGCGGCGGACGTCGAGGTTGATGTCCCTGAGCGCTTCGAAGTCGCCGAACATCTTGCTCATGTCGCGAACGGTGATGATCGCTTCGTGCTCGGCGGCAGCGTCCGTATCAGTCATCGCGGTACTCCTGATCCCTTTATGCCCGGCGCAGATGGCGGGTCACCCGCGCCTCGACCCTGGCGCCGAGCCGCGTCGTCGCGATCACCATCAGCCAGTAGAACAGCGACAGGACGAGGAAGGGTTCGACATAGGTGAAGGTTTCCGCAGCCATGGTCTGCGTTTCGTAGAGAAGCTCCGGCACGGTTACCACCGAGAGGATCGCGGTTTCCTTGCTCAGGAGAATGATGAAGTTGATCAGCGGCGCGGTGGTCGGAACGAGCATCTGCGGCAGCACGATGCGGCGCACGATGGTGACCTCGGCCATGCCGACGCAGCGCGCCGCCTCGATCTGCCCGGTCGGGATTGCCTCGAAACCGGAGCGGAAGATCTCCGCGAAATAGGGGCTGCCGTAGACGATGAAGGAGAGGATGCCCGCCTCGACCGGCGTCAGCACCAATCCGATGTTGGGGCCGCCGTAATAAAGGATGAAGAGCTGGATCATGAACGGCGTGCCGCGGATCACCTCCACATAAGCCTCGATGATCCAGCGCACCGGGCGGATCGACCAGCGATAGAGACAGGCGATCGTAAAGCCGAGGACGAGGCCGCCGAGCGATCCGGCGATCCAGCAAAGGATGGTGACGCCAAAGCCTCTGAGAAGGTCGGGGCCGTAGCGGACGAAGAGATCGAATTCCATGTCGCCCTCCTCAGCCGACCCGCAGCCGTTTCTCGGCCAGGCGGCCGAGGCGTGACAGGATGATGTTGATGACGAAATAGATCGCCGCCGCCGTCAGGTAGATTTCCAGCGGGCGATAGGTTTCGCCGGTGATGTTCTGGGCCACCCGGGTCAGCTCGCCGATGCCGACGACGGAGGCGAGCGAGGAGACCTTGACGAGGAGGATGAGCTCGTTCATCAGCGACGGCATGCCGATCCTGAGTGCCTGGGGAACGAGGATCCGCCGCCACAGCGAGACGGTCGGGATGCCGAGCGCGTGCGCCGCCTCGTTTTGGCCGCGCGGGATCGCCTGCAGCGCACCGCGCAGGATCTCCGCGGTATAGGCTGCCGAGCACATGCCCGTCGCCATGATCGCGGCCATGATCGCGGGAAGGTCGAGGCCGATATAGGGCAGCATGTAGAAGAAGATCAGAAGCTGGACGAGCAGCGGGACACCGCGGAAGAAGCTGATGTAGAGCGCCGCGCCATTGCGTAAGGCCGGGTTCCTGGAAATGCGCGCGGCGACGAGGAAGATGCCGAGGAAGATACTGATCGCCATGCCGCAGATCGAGATGACAACGGTCCAGCGCGCCGCCGCGATGAGATACGGCAGGTTGTGCACGATCACGTCGAAGGAGAAATTCACCGGCAGCTCCTGGCTGGTCGCTTGGTGCTCGACCGGCCCGGCGGAATTCGCCGGGCCGGCGTGTCGTATCGCCGGTTACTTGACGTCCGGCATGGTGGTCGGCAGTTCGGGAGAGGTGCCGAGCCACTTTTCGTTGATGGCCTTCAGCCGGCCGTCCTCATGCATCTTGAGGATGGCGGCGTTGATCGCTTCGACGAGGCTCTTGGAATTGTCGCCCGGACGCGCGACCCAGGCGAAGTACTTCGGATCGCCGAACGGTGGCGTGACGAGCTCGAACAGGCCCGGACGCTGGACGGCGGCATAGCCCATCAGCGGCATGGAGTTGGCGACGGCCTGGATGCGGCCGGCGGCGAGGTCGGCGAGCGCTTCGTCGATGTTGACGTATTCGCGGATGTCGACCGGCTCGGGAAGCTTCTCGGAGAACGCCTTGAGCTGGGCGAGCTGGGCAGAGCCCTTCTGCGAGCCGACGGCCTTGCCGGCAATGTCTTCCGGCTTCTGGATGCTCTCGTCACCGGCTTTCTTGGCCAGCGCCACGGTCGCGTTGCCGATCGGCAGGGTGAAGCTGTAGCGCTTCATGCGTTCGCCGGTGATGGTGACAGGCGCGTTGACGATGTCGAACTTCTTTGCTTCGAGACCCGGCAGGATCGACTGCCACGGCAGGTCGAGGAATTCGGCCTCGACGCCGAGATCCTTGGCCACCTCGGTGAAGAGATCGTGGCAGATGCCCTGGTATTTGCCGTCCTTGAGGATGTCGAACGGCGCATAGTGCATTTCCGTCGCCGCGACGATCTTGCCCTTGGCCTTGATGTCGGACAGGAGGTCCGCCTGTGCCGCGCCGGCAAGGCCGAAACTGATGCCCACGGCGGTTGCCAGGGCCAGGAACTTGGATTTCATCATGGTTGTTCTCCAACTGTTGTGTCTGGGTGCCATTCTCTGGTCTTGGGAATCCCTCACCGCGAGAGAATTCCGGGAAGGTTTAATTCATGCTCGGCCGCACAGCGAAGTGCGATGTCGTATCCCGCGTCCGCGTGCCGCATGACACCGGTCGCCGGGTCGTTCCACAGCACTCGTTCGAGCCGCCGGTCGGCGTCTTGCGTGCCGTCGCAGCAGATCACCATGCCGGCATGCTGGGAAAAGCCCATGCCGACGCCGCCGCCATGGTGGAGCGAGACCCAGGTCGCGCCGGAGGCGCAATTGAGGAGCGCGTTGAGGAGCGGCCAGTCGCTGACCGCGTCCGACCCGTCCTTCATCGATTCGGTCTCGCGGTTGGGCGAGGCGACGGAGCCGGAATCGAGATGATCGCGGCCGATCACGACCGGGGCCTTCAATTCGCCCGTCCTGACCATTTCGTTGAAGGCGAGGCCGAGCCGGTGGCGGTCGCCGAGGCCGACCCAGCAGATGCGAGCCGGAAGGCCCTGGAAATGGATGCGTTCGCGCGCCATGTCGAGCCAAGTGTGGAGGTGCGGATTGTCGGGGATGAGTTCCTTGACCTTGTCGTCGGTCTTGTAGATGTCCTCCGGGTCACCGGACAGAGCCGCCCAGCGGAACGGGCCGACGCCCCTGCAAAACTGCGGCCGGATGTAGGCCGGTACGAAACCGGGAAAGTCGAATGCCCGCTCCAGCCCTTCCTCGAAGGCGCGCTGGCGGATGTTGTTGCCGTAGTCGACGGTCGGGATCTTGCGGTCCCAGAAGGCGAGCATCGCTTCGACGTGGGTGCGCATGGAGGCCCGCGCCGCCGCCTCGACCGCCTTCGGCTCGCGCTCACGCTTGTCGTGCCATTCGGCGAGCGTCCAGCCGGCCGGCAGGTAGCCGTTGATCGGATCGTGCGCTGAGGTCTGGTCGGTGACGATGTCGGGGCGGACGCCGCGCCTGACGAGTTCGGGCAGCACCTCGGCGGTATTGCCGAGAAGCGCAACCGACTTCGCCTCGCCGGCCTTCGTCCATTTCTCGATCATGGCAAGCGCCTCGTCGAGACTTTCGGTCTTCTCGTCGACATAGCCGGTCCGGAGGCGGAAATCGATGCGGGTCGGGTCGCATTCGACGGCAAGGCAGGAGGCGCCGGCCATCACCGCGGCAAGCGGCTGGGCGCCGCCCATGCCGCCGAGGCCGCCGGTCAGGATCCAGCGGCCGGAGAGGCTGCCGTTGTAGTGCTGACGCCCGGCCTCCACGAAGGTCTCATAGGTGCCCTGGACGATGCCCTGCGCGCCGATGTAGATCCACGAGCCGGCCGTCATCTGGCCGTACATCATCAGGCCCTTCTTATCGAGCTCGTTGAAGTGATCCCAGGTCGCCCAATGCGGCACCAGGTTGGAGTTGGCAATGAGGACGCGCGGCGCGTCCTTGTGGGTGCGGAAGACACCGACGGGCTTTCCGGACTGGACGAGAAGCGTCTCGTCGCTCTCAAGCTTCTTCAGCGTATCGACGATGAGGTCGAAATCTTCCCACGTCCGCGCCGCACGGCCGATGCCGCCGTAAATCACCAGCTCGTGCGGGTTTTCCGCCACGTCGGGATGGAGATTGTTCATCAGCATCCGCATCGGCGCTTCGGTCAGCCAGGACTTCGCCGAAATCTCAGGTCCGGTCGGCGGGAAGACGTCCCGTGTGTTGTGCCTGCGGTCTGCCATCGCATGAACCTTTCAAGTCATTTCCAAGTTTGTTCACAGATCGCCGCCGGATGCCATGCAAAACACGAAGCTCGGCGGAGGATTTCGCGTCCGTCAGAGCCGTCGGGCGCGGGTGTGGTCGAACGCCCAGGCTTCCAGCATCGCCAGCACCGTGCCGAGTGGCGCGCGCACCCGTGCTGCCCGCGCTTCGTCGATGTCGAAGGGCGCGGCTTCGCCGGCGAGATAGCTCTTCTGCGTCAGCTCCATCTGGACGGCGTGGACGTTCCTTTCCGGCTCGCCGTAGTGTCGCGTTGTCCAGCCACCCTTGAAGCGGCCGTTGAGGATGGCGGTGTATCCTTGCGCCGCCGCGACGATGCCGTGGACCTTCTCTCCGATGCCGGCGGCGCAGGCCTTGCCGTCGTTGGTGCCGACGTTGAAGTCCGGCAGCGTGCCCTCGAAAAGGAAGTCGATCTCGGATCGGATCGAATGGCAGTCGTAGAGGATTGCTATGCCGTGCTTGTCGCGCACCCGCTCGATCTCGGCCGCGAGCGCGGCGTGATAGGGCGCGTGGAAGGCGAGGCGCCGGCGTTCGATCTCCCCGGCGTCCGGCTCCATGCCGTCGTGGTAGATCGGTGCGCCGTCGAAATCGATGACGGGGCACAGCCCGGTGGTGTTCTGGCCCGGATAAAGGCTCTTGCCGCTCGGGTCGCGGTTGGCGTCGATCACGTAGCGGTGGAAGGTCGCCCGCACCGTCGTCGCCCCAGGCAACAGGCCGCCGTAGAGCCGGTCGATGAACCAGTCGGTGTCGGCGAGCGCCCGGCCGGTATCGTTGAAGGTGGCGAGAATGTCGTCCGGAACATGCGTTCCCGTGTGGGGCATGCCGAGGACGACGGGGCTGTCGCCGCGCGTGATCTCAACAGGATCCATCGTGGCCTCCAACAGTTATGAGATGATCGGGGCTGGCGGCCGCGACGACCGCGCGCGATGCGATCAGCCCTGCGGCACGTTCCAGGTCCGGCGCAAGGAACCGGTCCTCCGCGAGGGCCGGCACATCGGCCCGGAGCCGGGCGATGGCCGTTTGCAGCGGCGCGCTGGTGGCGAGTGGCGCGCGGAATTCGATGCCCTGCGCGCCGCACAGCAGTTCGACGCCGAGGATATGGGAAAGATTGGCATTCATGCGCACGAGCCGTCGTGCGCCATGCGCCGCCATCGAGACGTGGTCTTCCTGGTTGGCGCTCGTCGGTGTGGAGTCGATCGAGCAGGGGTGGGCGAGATGCTTGTTCTCGCTCATCAGCGCCGCCGTCGTCACCTCCGCGATCATGAAGCCGGAATTGAGCCCGGGTTCCGGCGTGAGGAACGGCGGCAGGTCGAAGGACAGCGTCGGGTCGACCATCAGCGCGATACGGCGCTGAGCGATCGCGCCGATTTCCGCGATCGCCATGGCGATCTGGTCAGCGGCGAAGGCGACCGGCTCGGCATGGAAGTTGCCGCCCGAGACGATGACGCCGGCGTCGGTGAGGACGAGCGGATTGTCGGTCGCCGCATTCGCCTCGATCTGGAGTGTCCGGCCGGCCATCGTCAGAAGATCGACACAGGCGCCGAGCACTTGCGGCTGGCAGCGGATGCAATAGGGATCCTGCACCCGCGTGTCGCCCTCGCGGTGGCTGGAGCGGATCGCCGAGCCCTCCATCAGGCCGCGCATGGCGTCGGCCACCGCGATCTGGCCCCTGTGGCCCCTCAGCGCATGGATCTCGGGCAGCAGCGGCGCGGTGGATCCCATGATAGCGTCGGTGGAGAGGCAGGAGACGACAAGCGCGGCTTCCGCGTTGCGCAGCGCCTCGAACAGGCCGGCGAGCGCATAGGCGGTGGAAAACTGCGTGCCGTTGATGAGCGCGAGCCCTTCCTTGGGGCCGAGCGTGACGGGGGTTAGTCCGGCGGCTGTCAGCGCCTCGCCACCCGGCATCACCCGGCCTTCGTATTCCGCCTCGCCCGCGCCGATCATCACCGCCGCCATATGGGCGAGAGGCGCGAGGTCGCCCGAGGCGCCGACCGAGCCTTGCGCTGGCACGATCGGTTCGACGCCGCGCGCCAGCATGCCCTCGATCAGTTCGACGAGGGCAAAACGGACGCCCGAGGCGCCGCGTCCGAGCGACAGGAGTTTCAGCGCCATCATCAGCCGGACGACAGGCGTTTCCGTCCGTTCGCCGACACCGGAGCAATGGGAGAGGATGAGATTGCGCTGCAGGGTCGCGGTGTCCTCCGGCGCGATCTTGACGCTGGCGAGCTTTCCGAAGCCCGTGTTGACGCCGTAGACGGCCGCTTCGCCGCCAGCCGCGGCCGCAATGCGCGCCGCCGCCGCGTCGATCGCGGGCTTTGCCGTCCGCTCGAGCGTGACCGCGAGGCCTTCGCGATAGATCCGTTCCAGAAGCGCCAGCGTGGCGCCACCGGGCGCAAGCGTCAGTGCGGTCATTGTGTACCCCCGAAGATGCGCCGGTGAAGCGGGTTGAAGCCGATGCGATAGGACAGCTCGGCCGGATGCGCGGCGTCCCAGACGGCGAGGTCGGCTCGTAGACCCGGCGCGATCATGCCGCAATCGTCAAGGCCGAGGGCCCTGGCGCCATTGCGGGTGACGCCGGCAAGCGTTTCTTCCGGCGTCAGGCGGAAGAGCGTCGCGGCCATGTTCATGGTCAGAAGCAGCGAGGTGAGCGGTGAGGTGCCCGGGTTACAGTCCGTCGCGAGCGCCATGGTCGCCCCGTGGCGGCGCAGAAGATCGACCGGCGGCATTTGCGTCTCGCGCAGTGTATAGAAGGCGCCAGGAAGGAGCACTGCGACCGTGCCGGCCTTCGCCAGCGCCGCGACGCCTGCCTCGTCGAGATGTTCCAGATGATCGCACGACAGCGCGCCGCGGCCGGCCGCCATCGCCGTGCCGCCGAGGTTGGAAAGCTGTTCGGCATGGAGCTTGACCGGCAGTCCCAGCGCCATTGCCTCATCGAAGACGCGGCCGACCTGATCGGGCGAAAAGGCGATGCCCTCGCAGAAGCCATCGACGGCGTCGACGAGGCCCTCGGCATGTGCGGCGCGAAGCGCCGGGATGCAGACCGTATCGATATAGGCATCGGCATCGCCGTCGAAATCCTTCGGCACCGCATGGGCGCCGAGGAAGGTGGTCCGGACGCGGACCGGGCGCGTGCGAGCGATCTTCCGGGCCACCCGGAGCATCTTCAGCTCGGTCTCGATGTCGAGGCCGTAGCCGGACTTGATCTCGATCGTCGCCGCGCCTTCGCCGATCAGCGTGTCGACGCGGGGAAGGGCGGAGACAAGGAGGGTGCCCTCGTCTGCGGTCCGTGTCGCTGTCACCGTCGAGACGATGCCCCCGCCGGCCCGAGCGATTTCCTCGTAGGTCGCGCCGGTGAGCCGCATCTCGAATTCGCGCGCCCGGTCGCCGCCGTGCACGATGTGCGTATGGCAGTCGACGAAGGCCGGCGTGACGAGCCGTCCATCGAGCGACTCTTGAGCCCAGTCGGCGTAGTCGGCGGGAAGGTCCGCTCCCTTGCCGCACCAGGCGATCCGGCCGTCCGAAAGCGCGAGCGCACCCTGTTCGACCAATCCGTAGGCAGGGCTGCCGGGGACCATGGTTGCAAGGGTGGCATCGGCGAGAACGAAGGATGACACGGTGAAGTCGACCTTGATTAAATTGCTGTATATAGCATTATGCATGCACATATTAACGTGTCAACGAGGTCGACAGCCGTGCATAAAATTTGGGCAAAAGAGGCGCTGACAGGCACAGGATGGCAGTCCGACGTGGTTGTGACCGTTGCCGAAGATGGCGCGATTTCAGAGGTTTCGCCGGCGTCGGAAGGGAGCACTGCCAATGCACGGCGCGTAGGCGTTCTGCTACCCGCGCCGGTCAATCTCCACAGCCATGCATTCCAGCGCGCCATGGCCGGTATGACGGAGCGGCGCGGCCCCGACGCCCGCGATACGTTCTGGACCTGGCGGCGGCTGATGTATCGCTTCCTCGATCAGCTGACGCCGGACGACATCGAGGCGATCGCCGCCTTCGTGCAGATGGAGATGCTGGAGGCCGGTTATGCTGGCAGTGTCGAGTTCCACTATCTCCACCATCAGGCCGACGGCACGCCCTATGCTGACATTGCCGAACTCGCCTCCCGCATCGTCGCTGCTTCCAACGTCAGCGGCATCGGCCTGACGCTGCTTCCCGTCCTCTATCAGCGCGGCGGCTGCGACGATCGCCCGCTCGTGGGCGGCCAGCGCCGCTTCGGCAATGATCCCGAACGTTACGCACGCCTGTTCGAGGCGGCGAAGGCCGCTATGGGCAAGGCCTCGACCGACGCTGTCCTCGGCGTCGCGCCCCATTCTGTCCGCGCCGTGACGGAGGAGGGCATCGCCACCGCCCTTTCGCTCGTCGGTGACGGGCCGGTCCATATCCACGCCGCCGAACAGGTCGGCGAGGTGGAGGAATTCGAGGCCGCGACCGGCGCCCGCCCGGTGGAATGGCTCCTTGCCAACCAGCCGGTCGGCGAGCGCTGGTGCTTCATCCACGCCACCCAGATGGCGCCGGAGGAGACGGTCGGCCTGGCGAAGTCGGGGGCGGTTGCGGGCCTTTGCCCCTACACCGAATCGAGCCTCGGCGACGGCATTTTCGACGGCGTCCGCTTCCGCGATAACGGCGGCCTCTTCGGCATCGGCTCCGACTCCAACATCCGCATTGCGCTGTCGGAAGAGCTGCGCACGCTGGAATACTCCCAGCGCCTGCGCGACCGTTGCCGGGCGATCTATGCGACAGCGGAGAAATCGACCGGCCGCAATCTCTTCGAGGGTGCTGTCGCTGGCGGCGCGCGGGCCGGTCGACGGCAGTCAGGCGTCATCGCCGAGGGTCGTCTCGCCGACATGCTCGCCCTCGACACAGACCACATCGACCTTGCCGGCCGTTCGGGCGATGAAGTGCTCGACGCCTGGATTTTCGCCGGCGACGATACCATGGTGAGCGATGTCTGGTCTGCCGGCCGGCATCGGGTGAGCGAGGGGCGGCATGTCGACCGGGACGCGATCGAGCATCGCTACAGGCAGGCGGTGATGTCGCTGAGGGAGAGGCTTTGAAGGGGCGCGAGGAAAATTCCTGGAAGACTATCCGCGAGGAGATCTTTCGCCGGATCAACGACAGGGTCTGGCAGCCGGGCGAGTTGATCCCCGGCGAGGCGGATCTGGCGGAGGAGTTCGGTTGCGCCCGCACGACCGTTCACCGCGCGCTCAGGGGGCTCGCCGACGCGGGATTTCTGGAGCGGCGGCGCAAGGCGGGCACACGCGTCGCGGTTCATCCGGCGCGCAAGGCGACCCTGACGATCCCCATCGCCCGGCTCGAGGTGGAGCGCAAAGGCGGCGTCTACGAGCACCGGCTTCTTGAGCGTCGCAGGAAGTCGTTCCCCGCGCCGCTGCGTGACCGGCTCGACCTTCCTGATGGTGTTGTTCCGCTCTTCACTCGCGCCATCCATTTCTCCGACGGCCGGCCCTACATTTATGAGGAGCGCTTCACCAATGTCGAAGCCGTGCCGGAGATCATGGACGTCGATCTGACGGCTGTCAGCGCCAACGAATGGCTCGTGGAAAACGCACCCTACACCCACGGGCGCCTGACGTTCTTTGCCGAGAATGCCGATGCGGAAAAGGCCGAACGACTGGCGACGAAGGAGGGCACGGCGCTCTTCATGGCCGAGCGCTCGACCTGGAACGGCGCGATGCCGATCACACTCGTCACCATGGCCTATGCGCCCGGTCACCGCATGGTGACCACGATCTAGGATGTCACCGCATGGTGACGACGATCTGGATGTGGTTTTTTGCACGCCGGCCGCATCGCGCCTTTGGAGATGGCGTTTCGCGTCTTGCTCCGACGTTCGATCTGAGACGGCCACCACGGGCAAAGAGGGCATTAACCCCGGGGTCAAGCTGGGATGGCGGGGAGTGAGCGAGGCATCCGCCATATTCCGCCAACAGGCGGCGACGGTCGATCAGCACATATGCCATGCGTCGCGCCCGCCGAGGGCAGGCCCCACGTTGCTCAAGCTTCGGGTCGCTCAGGCTTCGGCCGGCCTCTCCGCCGCGTCAGCGGCGTCTTCGGCGGAGGCGTCGGTTTCCTCTGCCGGATTTTCCTCCGGCTCGATGGCCTCTTTCACCTTGAGCGCGGCCTCGGAGACGGACCCGGCTGCCTTGGCGGCACCGCTGCGAAGGGTCGTCGAGATCTTGCTGTCGCGGAAGAGAAGCGTGGCCACCGCGCCAAGCGCGGCGCCAGCGACGAGCGGAACAAGAGGAGCGGTCATGAAGATGTCCTTTTCCGGTTTGCCCTTTCGTCCGAAAGAGCCGTATCGCCCTCGCTTAAGATGGGGTCGGGGCAGTTGGATTTCACCCCCCTGAGGGCGTTGAGCAGGATGCCGACGGTCGTGCCATTGTGCAGGATCGCCGTGGCGAGCGGCGACAGAAAACCGGTCACCGCGCCGAGGAGCACGCCGCTGTTGATACCGGCGGCGAGCTTGAAGTTGAGGTCGACGAGCCCCATCGTCCGGCGCGATACGTCGAGGCCGGAGGCGATGAGGCCGAGGCGATCCTCCAGCAGCACCACATCGGCGGAGGCCCGCGCAATCTCCGCGCCGCGTGGCATGGATATGCCGACGTCGGCCATCACCAGCGCCGGTCCGTCGTTGACGCCGTCGCCGACAAAGGCAACCTTGTGTCCGCGCCGCTGAAGGTCCTCGATGACAGTGGCCTTGCCCTCCGGCTCCATCGCCGCGTGGACTTCCGTGATGCCAAGTTCGGCGGCGATAGCATGCGCCTTAACCGGGTTGTCGCCGGTCAGCATGACAATGCGCTTCATGCCGAGGTCCCGCAGCCTCTGAATTTCGCCGGCGGCGTTTTCCCGCACCTTGTCCTGCAGCGCGATGACGCCGAGCGGCTGACCGTTGGCGGCGACGTAGAGGAGTGTTTTTCCTTCTTCATGCAGCCGCTCCACGGTTTCTTCGTGTGCGGCAAAGCTGATGTCCTCGTGGTCTTCCAGGTAGTGCCGGCTGCCGATCCGGATGAAGCCCGCATCCTCGACCGGGCAGCTCATGCCATGGGCGACGAGGTAATCGACCTCGCCGTGGTCGATATGTTTAAAGGCCTCTTCGCGCGCCTTCCTGACGATCGCTTCCGCGACAGGGTGGTGCGCGTGCTCTTCGATCGAGGCGGTCATGGCCAGGAGGCGTTCGCGTGTCCAGTGGCGCTGGTCGAGCACTACGACGTCGGTCACGTCGAGTTCGGAATAGGTGAGGGTACCGGTCTTGTCGAAGACGATGGTGTCGACCGCGGCGAGCCGTTCGATTGCCTGCCCGCCCTTGACGAGAAGACCGCCGGCCGCCGCGCTGTACATGCCGGCCTTGAAGGCCAGCGGCGTGCCGAGCTTGATGGCGCAGGAATAGTCGACGAGGAGCACCGATTCCAGCCGCGTGACATTGCGCGTCAGCGCATAGACGAGGGCGCCGGTGCCGACGGTCAGATAGACCCGCTTGTCGGCGAGTTCGGCCGAGACGCGCTGCGTGTCGGAGGTCTCTTCCAGCGCGCTTTCGATGAACTGGGCGACCCGCGCCGTCGTCGTGTCGGAGCCGACGTGGCGGGCCTCGATGGTGAGCCGGCCGTCCTCCACGGTGGTGCCGGAGATGACTCGGTCCATGACCTCCTTGCGGACCGGTTCCGATTCTCCCGTCAGTGCCGACTGGTTGACGAAGGCGGATCCCTTCAGAACCAGCAATGCAGCATTGGCGATCAGCGGCGTCATGTCGGCGACCGAATGGGTCGCCACCGAAGCGCTCGCGGTCATCGCGGTGCGGCCACCGATCGAGGCGAGCACCCGCTCCACCGACGCCTGTACGTCGCCGCTACCGTCATGGTCGATGACGATTGATGCCGCGGCGCGGTTGATACGCACGCTTTCGACGCCCGCGATCGCCTCCAGCAGGATCTGGATCATGCCGAGGTTGGCGCGCGGATCCTTCAGCAGGCGCAACCGGTAGCGCAGCCGGCCCGGGATCGCATGGATCAGGACCGGAGCGCCGGTGTCGGCGGGAAAGCGGACGGCGACATTCATCAGACTACTCTTTCACCGGGGTCTGGGTGGGCCGTAAGCGGCATGCCCTGGCGTGCGCCGATCACGACCGGCGTATCGTCCGGACGACGGCGATGCCGGCGGCGACGCCGGCCGCCAGCGCCGCCCATGCTGTCATTCCGTTGCGTGCCGAGGCAGGGGCGGCCGCCGCAATGGTTGATCCGGTGCCGGAACACGATTCGAAAGCGGGCAGGTGATGATCGTGCGACGCGCTACGAAGGTGCGAGAAGACCTCAAGGACAGCAGGATCATTCGTCACCGACATCAACCGGTCGTACATCTGGTAATTGGCGATTTCCGCTGAGATCCCGGCCTGGCACATACCCGTGATCGTATCGGGTATCGCCATGTTGCCGAACCAGTTATCGGGCGGAACCGGCAGCCCATACCGGTGGAACAGCGGCACCAGGGCTGCGATATGCCGCCCTTCGGCCGCCAGAATCGAGATAAACGGCGGGTGCGGACCGAACTTCCCGATCGCTGCCGTATAACTCGCCCGCGCCCGATATTCGTCGTTGATCGCCTCGCTGAGGGCGGCGTCCATCACCGCCCTGTCGGAGAGAGCTCCCGTGACCATGACATGCACCTATTCGCCTGCCTGAGCCTTCTCCGCCTGCAGTTCGGCTTCGGCGTCGCGGAACCGTTCCTTCATTTCCTCAACGCCGCCCTGGAAAAAATCCCAGGCGCGCACCGAGGACTTGATGAACGCGTTCTGGACGTTTTCGTTGGTCAGGATATAGGCCGCCGCCGCGCCGAGAAGGGCGCCTTTCAGGAAACGTTCCATGCTGGGTGACACAAGGCCCTGGGTGACGCTCTGATTGGCGGGATAGGCGGTCCAGCCGGGCCGAATTTGCGAATGCTAATGCAAACTGTTTGCAATTATGAAGAAGCGAATACGTGCTGGCAAGACCGTATTTTCGCATAGGGAAGGGGACCGGAGAGGGAGAGCTGGCCAACGCCCGCACCCGCCCGACGGTCCCCCGCCCAGTTTTCCCCCGCCTGACGGTCTCCCGCCCAGCCTTCCTCCGCCAGAAACCACTCCGGTCGGGGAAGGCTGTTCGACGATCTCAATCGCCAATGTAGAGGTAGCGCGCCGAGGCGCCGAGCGAATCGCGCCGCTCCTTCAGTTCCATCCGCGCGATCGAGCGGTAATGGACCTCGTCCGGCCCGTCGATGAAGCGCAGCGCCCGGCCCCAGGTGAAGATGTCGGCAAGCGGTGTGTCGGGGCTGATTCCCATGGCGCCGAAGACCTGCATTGCCCGGTCCGTTACCGCGCACTGCAGGTGCGGAATGAGCGTTTTGATCATCGAGATCTCCTTTCTCGCCGCGCGCGCGCCGTCGCGATCGATCATCCAGGCGGTCTTGAGGACGAGGAGCCGGGCCTGTTCGATCTCGACCCGCGATTGTGCGATCCAGGTGAGAATCGTGTCGCGCTCGGCGAGGTATTTGCCGAAGGTCTTGCGCTCCTGCGCCCGGTCGCACAGGAGATCGAGCGCGACTTCCGACTGGCCGATGGAGCGCATGCAATGGTGGATGCGGCCGGGTCCGAGCCGCGCCTGTGCCATCATGAAGCCGTCGCCCTCCGAGCCGAGGAGGTTGTCCGCCGGCACCCGCACGTCCTCGAACAGAACCTCGCAATGGCCCTCCGGAGAATGGTGGTTGAGGATATCGATGTTGCGCACGACCGTGACGCCGGGTGTCTCCATCGGGACGAGAACCATGCTCTGCTGGCGGTGGGTTTCGGCCTCGGGATCGGTCTTTCCCATTACGATCAGGAGCTTGCAGTTCGGATGGGCGGCGTTGGTGATGAACCACTTGCGCCCGTTGATGACGTAGTCGTTGCCGTCGCGTCGGATGCTGGTCTGGATGTTGGTGGCGTCCGATGAGGCGACGTCCGGCTCCGTCATGCAGAAGGCGGAGCGAATATCGCCGGCGAGCAGCGGCTTCAGCCAGGCGTCGTATTGCGCCGGCGTCGCGAACATATGCAGGAGTTCCATGTTGCCAGTGTCTGGCGCGTTACAGTTGAACACCTCCGACGACCAAAAGATCCGGCCCATGATTTCCGCCAGTGGCGCGTAATCGATGTTGCTGAGCCCCTGGCCCGGCTCGTCGTCCCTGAGCGAGGGAAGAAAGAGGTTCCAAAGCCCTTGCGATCTCGCCAGAGCCTTCAGGTCGTCCATGAAGGAGACGGGAAACTGTCCCGCCTTGACCTCCCGGTGCCACTGGCGGTCACGCGGCACGACGTGATCCTCCATGAAATCGGTGAGTTCGCGACGGAGCGCGTTGCAATGGTCGGAATAAGAGAAGTCCATGGCGTTTCCTTGTCTGTTCTGTTCTCGTATGGGGCTCACAGCGCGGTCAGCCCACCGTCGACGGCAAGCGCCTGTCCGGTCATGAAGGCGTTCCGCGGATCGGCGGCGAAGAGTACGGCCGTCGCGATTTCTTCCGGTGTCCCGAGCCGTCGCATCGGGATGCCGCCGGCAAGGTCCTCGCTTGAGAGCGGGGTTCCCCCGGGGCGGTTGGTAATGGCCTCGAGCATCGCCGTCTTCGTGAATGAGGGACAGATCGCGTTGATGCGAACGCCCTTACGGGCGTATTCGAGCGCGGCGGAGCGTGTCAGCCCGACGGCGGCGTGTTTGGAGGCGGCATAGACGGCGAGATGCGGGGCGCCGGTAAGTCCGGCGACAGAGGCCATGTTGACGATTGCCCCCCGCCGGCCATTCGTCGAAAAGGCCGCAGCCATCAGCGGCAGTTCGTGCTTCATCGCCAGAAAGAGCCCGAGCGTGTTGACGGAAAGCACTCTCTCCGCCGTCGCGGCCTCCATGTCCGGCAGGCGGCCGAGCGGCGGGCAGATGCCGGCGTTGTTCACTGCGACGTCGAGGCCGCCGAATCGGGTGACGGCCGTTTCCACCATTGCCCGCGCGGTTCCTTCCTGGGTGATGTCGCCCGCGGATATGGCGACCTCGGCCCCCGTTTTCGCAAGCGCGTCTGCCATCCGGGCGAGGGCATCCGAATCGCGGTCGCTGAGTATGAGATGCGCGCCCTCAGCCGCGAATTCTTCCGCAATTCGCTGCCCGAGGCCACCGCAGGCGCCGGTGATCAGCACCGAAAGGCCGGCGAAACGTCTTTCCGGTCCACCATCGCGCCGGCGCGTGTCGTCCAGTTCCCTGTCGCCGCCTGTATCTGCTTGTCCGTCCATCGAGATCCTTCCCGCCAGCGCTTGCCTCCGCACGCGGAGCCGCTGGCTTTTCCCCGGAATTGCCGCGTCGCCGATTTTTGCACGCGGTACCCTCTTCGTCGTTGCATTTCCCGAAAATAGTGTCACAATGTCTGACAAAGGGACAACAGAAGAATTCGTCCCGGACAAAAAGCCACAAGGGAAACGCCAATCCGGCGACTTTTACGCCGGCAGGGAAACGTCAAACAGAAAACCCGAAACCATACGGGGACGCCCTAAGGGGGGAGCTTTATAGCCGGGCGGCGGATCAGACGCCGCCCGGCCGATATACTGGATCCACGCCGCCTCGGCATGGTCCGGCAGGTCGAAAGCGGGCCGGAAAAGATTGACAATCAGCGCAAACAGGGACAGTGGCGAGGGTATAGTCTGTCCGCGGCGGCGGACGCGTGGAGTAGACGGGGCAAAGGGCATGAAAGCGCAACCGATCGTCATCCAGACCTCCTATCGCGAGGTCTTCCGTCAGCTCGAAGGCGCGATTCTGCGTGGTGAACTCGCCCTTGATGAACCATTGCCGACGGAAGCCGATCTCTGCGAGATGTTTCAGGTCAAGCGGTCGACGGTTCGCGAGGGTATCCGGCTCCTCGAACAGAGCGGCCTTGTCAAGCGCACGAGCGCCCGACGCCTCGTCGTCTCCGCGCCGGGCGCGGCCCTCTCCTCAGATTCCGTTATCCGTTCCGTCACCCTCAACAGGGTAACGCTGGAAGAGCTGTGGGAAGTGGAACGCGAACTGGAAGCGCTCGCCGTCCGCCGAGCCTGTGGTTCCATCTCGCCCGATTGTCTCGCCGCCCTTGAGGCCAATGTCGCCGAGACTATGTCGAGGCGCGACGATTCCAAGGCCGTTGTGCGGCTCGACATGGATTTCCACCGCCTGATTGCCGAGGCTTCCGGCAACCGCGCGCTGACCATGGCGCGCGATCCGCTCGGCGTCCTCCTCTACGCCTCCAGCGACTTCGTCATCACCCGCCTTGCCCAGTCGATCGACCGGCTGATAGCCGCCCACCAGCGCATCTTCGAGGCGATCGCCGGCAACAGGCCCGATGAGGCCGCGACCTGGATGCTTAAGCACATGGACGACTTCAAGCGCGGCTGCGTCCTAGCCGGGGCGAACTTCGATGATCCGATCTCGAACTTCGTCGATCCCGACGTGCTGGTTGCGCTGACCGACCACAAGGGCCAGTGAGAATGGGGAGCGGAACGGCGGTCGACTTCGATGTTTCTGCCTTGGGCGCCTATCTGGCCCCAGTCTGGCCGGAGGCCGGACCGCTCCGGCAGGTAAGGCAGTTCACCGGCGGTCAGTCGAACCCCACCTATCTTGTCGATTTCGCCAACGCGCGTGCGGTTCTGAGGCGCAAGCCCTTTGGCGAACTCCTGAAATCGGCCCATGCCATCGAGCGCGAATTCCGCGTTCAGAAGGCGCTTTCCGGGGCCGGCGTTCCCGTCGCCCGGATGATCCATCTGTGCGAGGATGCCTCCGTTATCGGCGCGCCGTTCTACCTGATGGATTTCGTCGAGGGTCGTATCTTCTGGGACCCGACGTTGACGGAAGTCGCGCCCGGCGAACGCTACTCCATGTTCGAGGCCATGGCGAAGGCGCTCGCCGCGCTCCATGCCGTCGATGTCGACGCCGTCGGCCTTTCCGATTTCGGCCGCAGCGGCAATTATTTCGAGCGCCAGATCGCCCGCTGGTCGAAGCAGTACCGCCTGAGCGAGACCGAAAAGCGCCCGGAAATGGACCGGCTGATGGACTGGCTCGCAAAGACGCCGTGCCCCGCCGACGACCGCGCCTCGCTGGTCCACGGTGATTTCCGCCTCGACAACATGATCTTCCATCCCGAGCGGCCGGAAATCCTCGCTTTCCTCGACTGGGAGCTGTCCACCATCGGCCATCCGATCGCCGATCTCTCTTACCAGTGCATGCAGTGGCGGCTGCCCAACGAGGGCGTCTTTCGTGGCCTCGGCGATATCGATCGGCGCGCCATGGGCCTGCCGAGCGAAGAGGACTACGTCTCACTTTACTGCCGGGCTGCGGGGCTCTCCGGCATCGACCACTGGTCCTACTATCTGGTCTTCAACTTCTTCCGCATGGCGGCCATCCTCGATGGTGTTTATCGCCGCGTGCTCGACGGCAATGCCGCCGATCCGGAACGCGGTGCCCGGATGGCGGCGCCGATCCCTATGCTTGCCGCGATGGCAGTGGATCTGCTCGACTAACCCGGCCCGTGACTGACCCGGCGATCGCCCCAGCCTAGGTCATTGCAGCGCGCGCTTGTCGGCGCGCCCGCGCTGCCGTCAGAAAGGCGGCATAGCTCCATGCCAGGTGGCGGACGGAGGTCTGGTGTCCGCTCGTGCGGTCGAACTGTTCGGAGAGTGCGCCGGTCTGCGGCGTGAATGTGCGCACCGTGTCGAGGAACGCATCGCCGAGCATGATGAGTGCGTCAGTGGCGGGCTTGGGGCGAATGCCACGGTCGTTGCCGAGCCCGGCGAGGGCGAGGAAACGCCGGTTCTCCGCCGTGGCGGCAAGGCCCGCCGTGCGCGTGTGACCGGCGAGCCGGTAGCAGAATTCCGCCGCCCCGAGCGTGGAAAAATAGAACGCGCCGCCGCTCACGTAGACGTCGCCGCGATAGCGCCCCATGGCCGGGGCGCGGTTGGGTCGGGCGCCGTTGATCGCGTAGTCCTCCGCGAAGACGTCAGCGAGTGTGGCAAGGCTGGCCTGCATCCTCGCGTCGGCGGGGGAGTGGGCGCCGTCGCTCGGCCCGGCATGGATCGAGGCGAGGACGACGGCGATATCGACGTCGCGGTCGCTCGCGGGCTCATCGCCCGCCATGCTGCGGTAGCATGTCCGCTCTGCCGACCAGTGGCCATCGAGTTGCGCGGAAAGTCCCGCCGCCTGGTCGGCGAGCCGGTCTGCATCGGCGCTTGCGCCGCGGGCCTCCGCCGCCCGGGCGGCCTCTAGGAGCACCTCGCGCTGCAGGAGGCGCGTGTAATAATCGCCGCCCTTGCGCTCCTCCCAGATGTCGAAGCTGTCCAGGCCGGCATGGCGGATGCAGAAATCGAGGTCCTCGCCGATGAGCCGTTCGAGTGCGGCCGAACCGCTATATCGCCGCCGATAACGGGAGAGGACGAGGACCCTGAGCGCTACGCCGTCGAGTTGCGGTCTTGCCCATTGCAGAACGTCGAGGCTGCCGTCGGGATTGAACCGCGGCTCCATGCGGATGCGGTCGCCATGGATCTGCGTCAGCTCCGCACGCGGGCGCAGGAATTGTGCCGCGTCCGGCGGAACACCGCGGCCGTAGGCGGGGTCGTCGGCGATGCGTCGCCCGTTGAGCCCATCGAGCCTGAGGCTGAAGGCGATGAAATCGGCGATGATCGTATGGCCGTCATCGCCGAGCGTGCCGTCGTCGATCAGCCCGGCGATCGTGTCGATCACCACCGCCGAATCCCTCAGCCAGTGGAAGAAATAGTCCGGGTCGGGATCATAGCGTCCCGAAATCGGCGAGGCGACGATCGAGCCCTTCACCGGGCGGATCGACTGGTGGAACTCCGGCCGGCGGTGGCAAAGGTTGGTCGCTGAGACGCTCTTCAGCATCTCGTCGAGGGAGATGGCTTCTTGGCGCGCGATCCAGGCGTCGAGGGCAGGCGTATCGATCATACCCCGCTTATACCATCGCAGACGTGACAAAACCGAGGCGGGAAAGCCCCTCGCGAACCTCCGGCGCCTGCATGAAGAGCTGCCAAAGGAGCCCGGAGCGGTGATTTTCCATCATGACCACGATGGGCCCCTGATCGATCGCCAAGTGGTCGCTGCTGTACCAGCCTGCCGTCTCGCTGAAGGCGTCCGTGAAGCCCCATTTCGTCCAGATGCGGTCGCCGAGATCGTCGTGGAAATGGCGCATCGCCGCCATCGCGGCCTCCGGCGCGTAGGGGAAGCTTGAAAGTGCCGCCGTCGGTGTGATGACGCCCCGGTCTCGGTCCGGAGCGTGCGCCACATAACCATCGATGCTGTCGCTCGCCGTCAGCCCCCAGCAGTCCGGGCCATAGCCGCGGTAGCCTTCAGGGTTGGCGAGGCAATAGGCCCTGTTCATCGCCACGTGGCGGCAGTTTTGCTCGAAATAGTCGGCGTAGCGATCCGTGAGCCCGCGCGGATCGAGGCCGAGGAAAGAGTAGTGCGAGAAGAAGAGCGGGCCACCGAGCGGGGGGCCGAGCGGCAGGGTGACGCCGTAGCTGGTTTCGCCGTTTCTGAACTCCGGGCTGTTGACCCAGCCGTTATGATAGAGCGCGGCATCGATCGGGTGCGTCGGCGAAGCGGCGGCGAGGACATAGGTGATGAGGCACTCGTTCCAGCCGCGGATCGAGTGGTTCATGGCGAAGCCGTGCCTGGGACTCCAGTGCCACAGCAGCACGTCGTCGTCCGCCGCCTTATAGAAGGACCAGTCAACGGCGTGCCAGATGGCATCGATGCGCTGGCGCAGGTCGCGTTCGTCCCCGGCCTCGCCGTCGAAGTAGCTGCGCGCCGCCAGAAGCCCCTGGATGAGGAACGCGGTCTCCACGAGGTCTCCGCCATCGTCGAATTCGGAAAAGGCAAAGCTCTTGCCGCTGGAGACATAGAGCCAGTGCGGATAGGCGCCGTGGTGCCGGTCGACGCGTTCGAGCGTTGTAACGATCAGCCGAATGCGGCCGAGTGCTTGCGCGCGGGTGATGAAGCCCCGTTCGGCCCCGACAATCATCACCATGACGGCGAAGCCCGTGCCGCCGATCGTGACGACGTCGTCGGGCGCTGTCGTCCGGTCCGGCGCCATGCCGGATGTCGGGTGAGAGCGCTCCCAGAACCAGCGGAACGTGTGTTGCTGAACGCTGTCGAAGAGTGCGCCGTCGGAAAGGCCCGTGGTGATCGCGTCTGTCATTCCGCGGCTCCCTGCATATTGGGCTTGATGGCGTCTTCGTCGACGCTGGCCGCCGTCATGATGTCGGCCGGGCCGGTCAGCGGTTCCGCTGAGACCGGTATCTTGCGCGAGTAGAATCCGTTGTGTGGCGGGCGGCCGGAAATGCTGATGACGCCGGTCTCGACGAGTTCGTTATCGAAGACGGAAATGACCAGATCGCGGTCCGATTCCTCGATCGCGTCGAGGGTTTCGTCGCTGATCACCCATTTGGGCTTCAGCAGGATGATGCGCGCGAGTGCCAGCAACTGCTGTTCGTGGATGGTCAGTTCCTTGTCCCAGCGCTCCTCCCGGTCGAGCGAGGTTCCGAGTTGGTCAAGGCCGACGCGGGTGAGCGCCTTGCGAAGATCGTCATCGCTGAACGTGCGGTCCTTGTGTGAGTAGGTCAGCGCGGCGCGTAGCGAGCCCGGCGGCAGGAAGGGGTGCTGGGAGAGATAGAGAATGCTCTGTGCAGGCGGCAGGGAGATCCGCCCGGTGCCCCAGTTCCACAGGCCGGCGACCGCAAGAAAAAGGGCGCTCTTGCCCGATCCTGGCTGGCCGCGCAGCATCACATGTTCGCCCGGCGTGACCTCGACCCGTGCTTCCTGGAGCTGTGTGCGGCCGCGGAAACTCAGCACCGTCAGGTTTTCCAGTACCACGGTGCCATCCGTGCTTTCCGAGCGGTCGAAGCGCTCCGTGCCGGCTTCCAGATTGTCGATTTCGAGGAGGGCGCTTCGGAACGTCATGACGCGCAGCAGGGTCGCCCGCCAGTCGGCGATGATGTCGGTGTTGTCGACGAACCACCTGAGCGATGTCTGCACCTGGTTGAAGGCGCCGACGACCATCATCAGTTCGCCGAAGGACAGGGCGCCGGAGAAGTAGCCCGGCGCGGCGACGATGATCGGAAAGACCAGTGCGATCCAGCCGTACCCCGCCGTCACCCAGGTCAGCCTGACCGTCGCGATGACGATCTTGCGCAAAGTTTCAAGGAGCGTGCCAAGCTCGCCCTCGAGGCGTTGACGCTCGTCCGCCTCGCCGTTTGTCAGGACGATGCCGTCGGCCTGTTCGTTGCTTCGCACCAGCGCGATGCGCAGGTTCGCCTCGCGGGCGTAGCGGGTGCGCTGGAGGGAAACGAGCCGCCGCCCGACGAGCCAGGAGAACCAGGAACCGGTCGCCGCGTAGATCAGCGCCGCCCAGACCATGTAGCCCGGAATCGGGATCGCGTGATCGGCGATATGGAGGATGAAGCCGCGCGACAGTTCCCACAGGACGCCGATGAAGCTGACGAGGAGGAGCGTTGCCTGCAAAAGGCCGATGCCGAGATCGGTCGTCAGTTCGGTGAGGTGGTTGGTGTCCTCGTGAATGCGCTGGTCGGGATTGACGCCGATGTGGCCGAGACGGCTGATGCGGGCCGCATGCTTGTCGCGCATCCAGTGGGAAATGAGATCCTTCGTCGCCATCTCGCGCAGTTTCAGGCGGATCGCCCGATCGAGACCGCGCTGGCTGACGTTGAGGACGAGGAGGACGGCGGCGATGCCGAAGAAGACGCCGAGCTGCTTGATGAATGCATCGACGTTCTTCTGCTGGATTGCGTTGTAGAACGGTTCGTTCCAGGCGTTCAGCCAGACCTGCGACGCCGCCGTCGCGATAATCACTACGGTGATAGCGGCGACGAGGAAGTAAAGGGGATAGCGTCCCGTCGTCCTGGCGATTTCGCGCGCAAGCGTCCACAAGTTGGCGCCGAGCCGTTCGTCGAACGGCGTCCCGGACTCATCCGGATGATGGGCCGATTGGGTCTTGTCCTCTTTTGCCATGGATCTCTCACCCAACGTTGTCCATCATTTTTGTGCCGTAGTGGTGAATGGACAATGAAGAGCAGGCACGCTCTTCACTCCGCCATAAAGTCTTCAGCATAGGGAAAGTTGCGTATGAGCCTTGCCGCGAACCTGATCGAAAAGATGACGCTCGCCGAAAAGATCGGCCAGTTGACCATGGTGACGGCCGACTATGCGGTCACCGGTCCGGTCGTTGCCGGCGACGTCACCGCCGATCTGAAGGCGGGAAAAGTCGGCAGTCTTTTCAATCTCTTCGGGCGCGAGCCGGCGCGTCGGGCCCAGCGCATTGCCGTTGAGGAAACCCGGCTCGGGATTCCGCTGTTTTTCGGCCATGACGTCATTCACGGATTTCGCACGATTTTTCCCGTCCCGCTCGCCGAGGCGGGCGCCTTCGAGGCGACATTATGGCGCCGGACGGCGGCCGAAGCGGCGGCCGAATCGGCCGCGGCCGGGCTCGATCTAACCTTCGCGCCGATGCTCGACATCGCCCGGGATCCGCGCTGGGGGCGCGGTATGGAGGGGCCGGGCGAGGACCCGGTACTGGCGAGCCGCATTGCCGAGGCCAAGGTCACCGGCTTCCAGGACGATCCGGACAGGGGCGTCGTTGCCACCGCCAAGCACTATGTCGGCTACGGCGCCTCTGTCGCCGGCCGTGACTATGCCGCCGTCGATCTGTCCGACCGCGCGTTGCACGAAGTCTACCTGCCTCCGTTCAGGGCCGCGGTCGCGGCCGGCGTCGGTGCGATCATGCCGGCCTTCACCGATCTCGCCGGCCTGCCGCTGACGGCGCACCGGGCCCTGATCGAGGGTACGTTGCGTCGCGACTGGGGATACGACGGCCTCGTCATCAGCGACTATGGCGCGATCGGCGAACTGATCCCTCACGGCGTTGCCGGTGATCTGCCGGAAGCCGCTGCGCTGGCGCTCAATGCCGGCGTCGACCTCGACATGATGGCCTATGCCTACGAAAAGGGCCTGCCGGAGGCGCTGGAGCGTGGTCTCGTCGCGATGGAAACGGTCAACGCGGCGGTCGCCCGCGTGCTCGCCTTCAAGGAAAGGCTCGGCCTTTTCGAGAACCCTTACCGACGCTGCGGCGACGACTATGAGGAGCCGGCCGCCGTCATCGACACGCGCCGGGCGGTCGCCCGCGAAGCGGCGGAAAAGTCGATCGTCCTTTTAAAAACCGATGGATTGACGCTGCCGCTGCCGCCCGAGCCCGGCCGGATCGCGCTGATCGGCCCGCTTGCCGACGCCGGCGAGGACATGCTCGGCGCTTGGTGCGCGGCGGGGCGAGACACCGAACAGGTAAGTGTTCTGGCCGGCCTGACGCGCAAGCTTGCGACCTCTGTGATCGAGCATTGCCCCGGCGTTTCCGTCGCCGGTACGGCGGATGACAACAGCATCGCCGCGGCCGTCGAAGCGGCCCGGGCCGCCGATCATATCGTGTTGGCGCTCGGTGAGAGCGCGGATCTCAGCGGCGAGGCCGCATCGCGGGCGACTATTGCGCTCCCCGGTCAGCAGGCGGGCCTTGCCGAGGCAATTCTGGCGCTGGACAAGCCGGTGATCGTGCTCCTCTTCGCCGGCCGGCCGCTCGTCCTGCCCGAAGCGCTGGACAAGGCTGCGGCGCTTCTCATGTGCTGGCATCCGGGAAGCGAGGCGGGGAGCGCCATCGCCAACATTCTGATGGGCGACGTCAACCCGTCGGCGGGCCTTGCCGTTACCTGGCCACGCCATGTCGGGCAGGTCCCAATCCATCACGCCATGCGGCAAGGTGGCAGGCCGCTGGTCGTCGGCGAAAAATACACCAGCCAGTATCTCGACATGTCGAATGACCCTGCTTTCGCCTTCGGCCATGGACTGTCCTACACGGCATTTTCGCTGACCGAACCCACGGTGGAGGTGGGGGAGGCCGTCCGCGTCCGTGTAACGCTCGCCAACGTGGGCGAGCGTTCCGGCGCCAAGACGGTCTTCGTCTTTCTCCGCGATCCCGTGGCGAGCCTTGCCCGGCCGGTGCTCGAGTTGAAGGCGTTCGAAAAGGCGACGCTTCGGCCCGGCGATGAGCGGGAGATGGTCTTCATGCTCGGCCGCGCCGATCTCGCCTTCGTCGGCCAGAACCTGGAATGGACGGTCGAGGCCGGGGCCTTCGAGGTCCATGTCGGCTTTTCCGCCGATCCGGCCGGCCTCAGGACTGCCCGCTTCCGGCTCGACGATCCCGAGAGGCTCGCGTAACCGGTTTGCGCTCTCTTAGCCGCGCGTCTCCAGCACCTTCGCGAGGTGTTCCTTGGTCGGGATCGTGTCCGTGACGAGGTCGCGTATGAGGCGTTTGCCCGCCAGCGGTTCGACTACGGCGCCCGCCTCTGTCAGCCGCGCCGTGCAGGCATAGGTGACCTCGCCGTCGACCGTCACCGAACATTCCTTGCAGGCGTTGGCGTTGATGCAGGAGTAACGGAAGGCAAGTGAGCTATCGATGGTGCGTTGGATGGAGATCAGTGCATCGAGCACGGACATGCCCGGCGAATAGGGAAGCGTGAAGGTCTCCATCCGCGTGTCATCGGCGTTCGTGCCGCGCTTCACGGTAAGCGAAACGGTCCGCGGCTCGGTCTTGGATGTTGTGTCGTTCCGGGTCATCACGCGGCCTCGCCGGTTGTCGCAAAATCGAAATCGCACCGTACGATCGGTTGCCAATCGGTGTTGAGGCCGTTGCCGGAGAGGCTGACGACCTGGGTTTTCTCGAAGGCACGGTCGGTCGCGGTGAAGTCGAGCCGCTGGTGGGCACCCCGGCTTTCCCTGCGGTTGAGGGCGGCGAGCGCAATTGCTTCTGCTGTCATCAGCGCCGAGCGCAGCTCGAACCAGTCCTCGATGGTGGCGTTATGCGCTTCGCCGGGCGAAAGAGGCACGGTTTCGAGGTCGAGGGTCCGCATGTCGCGGATGCGGGCGAGCGCCGTCGTCAGGCTGTCCTCGTCGCGCATCAGGCCGACCTTGTCCCACATCAGCTGCTGGAGCTCGCGCCAGAGCGCGCCGGGGCCTGCACGAGAGTCAACGTCGGGTGCATCCGCCGCCGTTGCCCGCGCCGCGATCACCGCGATGAGATCGAGGGCCGGCCGTGCCGCCTCCGCCTCCCACCGGTGCGACGTCTCCGCCGCGAGGGTCGCCGCGAACCGTCCCGCACGTTCTCCGAACACCAGCGCTTCGGGGATCGCGTTGCCCGAAAGCCGGTTGGCGCCATTCGCGCCTCCGACCGCCTCGCCGGCGGCATAGAGTCCTGGCACGATCGTCTCCATCCGCCCGTTCACCCGGATCCCGCCCATGTGGTAGTGGGCTATCGGCGCGACCTCGACGGGCATCCGCTGCAGGTCGATGCCGTTGTGGGCGAGAAGGTCGATAACGGGGCCGAAGGCGGCCCGAAGCTCGTCCTCCGGCACGTGCATGAAACTCAGATAGGCGCCGCCGTGCGGCGAGCCGCGCCCGGCCTCGTTCTCCTTGACGATGGCGTAGGAGGTAACGTCGCGCGGCGCGGTGTAGGTGCCGCTGTCGGTGGCGCCGTAGTTTTCCAGGAAATCCTCCATATTGCCGTTGAGGAGTCTGCCGCCGAGTTTGTAGCGAAACGGATCCCACATGATCGGATCCATGCCGACAAGGCGCGGTGCGAGATGGCCGATGGGGAAGAATTGCGGAAATTCCATGTCGACGAGGTCCGCGCCGGCGCGGAGTGCGAGCGCATAGGCCTCGCCTGCCATGTTGGCGGAGGCGCTGTTGCGGCGGAATAGCTTGGTGAGTCCGCCGGCCGCGAGCACCGTCGCCTTCGCCGCGATGGTGACGACCGCGCCGTCGTCGACATTGACGCCGACCGCACCAACGACCCGACCATCGCGAACCACGAGGTCGCGGATCGTCAGTCCGCTGATCCGGGAAACGCCTTTCGTGCGTGCCGTCTGGACCCGCATGGTGCGAGCGAGCGCCGGCCCGGTGTTGAGGAAGTCGACATAGACGCAGCGGGTTGCCTGGTGTCCGGGCGCCATCACCGCGCGGATTGTACCATCGTCGTTGCGCGCCCAGCCGACCTTCCAGGAATCGAGCTCGCGGATGCGCTCCGGTGCTTCCTTGCACAGGATCGCCGCTAGCTCCTCGTTGCACAGGCCCCGTCCGGCCGCCAGCGTATCGGCGAGATGGCGCACCCAATGGTCCGGCTCGGTCTCGCCGAGCGCGGCGGCGACCGTCATCTGTGCCATGATCGTCGCACCGCCGCGGCCGACGAGGCTGCGGTCGACGAGGACGACGTCGGCGCCTGCCTTGGCCGCCGCCATCGCGGCATACATGCCGGCCGCGCCGGCGCCGACAACGAGCACGTCTGTCTGGAGATGGGGCATCGGCGGGAGGTCCTGCATGTTCGGAGGGTGGATTGATTGTCACTGAAATGTTAGTTATCAAAAATTGACATGTCAATTTGTCGCAAGCATGGAAATGCGGTTTCGGATCCGGGCGGTATTGGCTATAGAGCCCCGGAGATTCTTGATCCCGGTGGCCGAACAGCGAACGGGCGAACGGAACGCAAGGAGGCGCCGATGCGGAACCCGCTGGCGGACGAACGGCAGAAGAGCCTCGGCGAACAGGCCTTCGACCGGCTCAAGGAAGACATCGTCTGGTGCCGGCTGATGCCGGGCGAGGAGGTGAGCGAGGCCCGTCTCGCTGCGCTCACCGGTTTCGGCAAGGCGCCGATCCGCGAGGCACTCTTCCGGCTTGCCCAGGAGGGTTACGTCATCGCTATTCCGAGGCGTGGCCACATGATCGCGCCGGTGACGCTGCAGATGGTGAAGGACATCTTCGAATTGCGCCTGCTCCTGGAGCCGGCGGCGGTCGAAAAGGCCTGCGGCCGGGTCGAACGGGCCGATCTCCTGCGTCTCGATGCCATCTGCGCCAAGGGTTATCGGCCCGGCGACGAGGTGAGCGAGGCGCGCTTCATGGCCGCCAACAAGGCGTTCCACATGGCCGTCGCGTGGGCCTCCGGCAATGCCCGGCTCGCCCGCAGCCTGTCCCAGATCATCGATGAAATGGCGCGTCTGCTGCATCTCGGCTTCGTTCTCCGCGAGCGACCGGAAGGGCTCCGGGGCGAGCATTCCGCGCTGATCGATGCCCTCGTCAAAGGGGACTGCGAGGGTGCCCGCGCCATAACCGTCACCCATGTCGAAAGCGTGCGCGGCCTCGTTCTCGAGGGCATTTCCGCACACACCGGCCTTTACGAAACCGAGCTCCGTCGCACCCCGGCCGCTGCGGGCTGACCGGGGTTCGTGCCGCAGGTGCCGGCTCAAGACGCCGATTGGCCACCAAAGAGCGCGGCGAGCCGTCTCCTGATCACCGACCACAAAAGAGCGAAGGCGTTGAGGCCGGCGTCGCCCGCCGTGATGTCCTTGCCCGACAGCATCGCTGACAGGTTCTTTGAAAAGGTGTCGGTCAGCCGGGCGACGAAATCCCTGACGAGCCCGCCCCGGCTGAATTGCGCCAGCGGGCCGGAAAGCTTGAAGCGAACCGAAATGTCGACCCGCGTCGTCTCCGCGTCTTCGGTGACGACCGCATAGGTCATGGCGCCTTGCGCGCTCGTGGCGCTGCCGCTGTCATTGCCCCTGCCGGCGAGCGCGCCCGTCCGTGCCGCCGCGTCGACCGTGTGCGTTGCCTCGCCGCCGAAAGAGGCGGAGATCGGCCCGAACCGGATTGTCAGCCGACCCTCGACCCGGTTCCCTGTGACTTCGGTGATCTCCGCGCCCGGCATGCAGCGGGCGACAGACGGGATATCCCCGAAGGCGGTCCAGACCTCGTCCGCCGGATGGGGAACGGTGAAGCTCTGCGTCACGACCGTCCAGCCTGCCTCGTCGACGGCCATGCCGACCTGTGGCGCGGCCGGAGCAGCCGTCTGCGTCGAGGCCTTGCGGGTGAAGGCCGGCGGAGTGGGACGTGACATCGCGGGTTTGAGCTCGATCGCCGGCGTCTCCGGGTTGAACGGCATACGGCCGTTCTTGGCAATGACGCCGGTGATGGCGTTGACGATGCCCTGATAGCCCGTGCAGCGACAGATGTTGCCGGCGAGTTCGTGGCGCACGCGTTTCTCGTCCGCTTCGCCGAGCCGGCCGACGATGTCACGCGCGGTGATCAGCATGCCCGGCGTGCAGAAGCCGCACTGGAGACCGTGGTTCTCGCAAAAGGCATCGCGGATCGCCGCCATCGCCGGGTCGTCGTCGAAGCCTTCGACCGTGCGGACGTCCGCACCCTCGCAGGACGCCGCTAAAGTGAGGCAGGAGCGCGACGGCCGCCCGTCGATCATCACGGTGCAAGCACCGCACACACCCTGCTCGCAGCCGAGATGCGTGCCTGTTAGCCCGAGACCGCCGCGCAGGAAATCGGCGAGATGGGTTCTCGGCTCCACGATTCCTGAAACCTGTTCACCGTTCACAGTGAGCGTGATCGCATTCATTGCGGATAGACCTGTTCGATGGCGCGGCGAAGCGCGACTTCATGCTGACGAAGTGAGACGGGCGTGGCGCCGGGAAGTGCCGCGCGGACCGCATCGCGAAGACCGGAAAGGGCCGTCGAGCCCTCCGCGGCGAGCCGGTCGGCGATGTCCTCCAGAAGCACCGGCGGACCATCGGCAGCCCCCATGACGAGGCGGCAATAGGCTCGGTCAGGATCGACGACGAGCGCGCCGATCGCCTCGGCGAATTCGCCCTTCTTGCGGCAGATCTTGAAATAGCCCCATGCGGCACTCGCCGAGAGGGTTGGGACCGAGATCTCGGTGATGAGTTCGCCCTCGGCAAGGACGGTGGCGAAGGCGCCGACCATGAACCGCGTCATCGGCACGGTGCGCGTGCCGGTCGGGCCGGCGAGCGTCAAGGTCGCGTCGAGCGCCGTCAGCGTCGTCACCCAGTCGGCCGCCGGATCGGCATGGGCGAGGCTGCCGCCCATGGTTCCACGCGCGCGAACCGCGCGATAGGCCATGCCGCCCGCCACGTGGCGCATCATGCCCACCGTATTGTCGGGAACGAGACCGTCTTCCACGAGAGCATGCGGCGTTGCCGCGCCATAGACCGTGCGGCCGGCCTCCTCGCGCACGGCGGTGAGGTCGCCGGCGCGGCGGATATCGACGACGAGGTCGGGCCGCACGAGCCGGAGGTTCAGCATCGGCCCGAGCGACTGGCCGCCGGAGAGGATCTTGGTGACGCCGTCGGAGCGGGTGAGTGCGGAAAGCGCATCCTCGCTCGATGTGGCGGCACGATAGTCAAAGGCGACCGGTTTCATGCCGTGCCTCCCGCGCCCGCGCGCTCCTCGGCGGCGATCACGGCGGAGAGGATGCGCTCCGGCGTCGCTGGGATCCGGGTCATTTCGACGCCGCGTCCCTTCAGCGCGTCGTTGATGGCGTTGACGATCGCGCCGGGCGGAGCGATGGCGCCGCCCTCGCCGACGCCCTTGATGCCGTGGTCGGTGTAGGGCGAGGGCGTCTCCATGTGGCCGAGCTTGATCGGCGGCACCTCGAAGGCGCCCGGGAGCGTGTAGTCCTGCAGCGTCGAGGTCAGCGGCTGGCCGTCGACGTCATAGAGAGATTCTTCGAAAAGCGCCGTGCCGATGCCCTGCACCGTGCCGCCGAGGACCTGACCGTCGACAATCATCGGGTTCACCCGCCGGCCGCAGTCATCGACGACGGCATAGTCGAGGAGGTCCACGAGCCCCGTCTCGGGATCGACCGCGACAACAGCGGCGTGCGAGGCATAGGAGAAGACGCCGCCATCGGTGGTCGGCTTGTAGCCCTCTGTGACCTCAAGGCCCATTGTGTCGACGTCGTCGGGCAAAAGCTCCGGCCTCAGGTACCAGGTCCGGCCGATGTCGGCGAAGGAAACCTGGGCGTTGCCGGCGTGGAGCGCACCGTGGCCGATCTCCACCTCCTTGTCGGTACATTGCATCAGGTGCGCACCGATGCGCTTCATCCGCCGGGCGAGTTCGCGCGAGGCGCGGGCGACAGCGCCGCCGGCCATAACGATGCCGCGCGAGGCGTAGGCGCCGGTGGAATAGGGCGTCGAGGCGGTATCGCCGAGGAAGGCGCGGACGTTGGCAAGCGGCAGCCCCAGTTCCTCGATCGCCACCTGCGCCAGAGTCGTCTCCAGTCCCTGGCCGATGGTGTGGATGCCGGCACGGATCTCCAGTTCGCCGTCGGGTGTCAGCCGCACTGTCGCCTGCTCGAAGCCCGGCACCAGCGGAATGCCCCAGGTCGCGAAGACCTTGGTGCCATGCGCCGACTGCTCGGTGAAGGTGGAAAAGCCGACGCCGATCAGTCGCCCGTCGGCCTCGCCTGCCGCCTGCCGGGCGCGCACCGCGTCGAGGTCGATGAGCGCGGCGGCCTTTTTCAGCGATTCCGGGTAGTCGCCGGTGTCGTAGTGCTTGCCAGTGACGTTGTCGTAGGGCATCTGGTCGGCGCGCACGAGGTTTTCCGCTCGCACCGCCATCGGGTCGCGGCCGACGGCGCGAGCTACCGCGTCCATCATCAGTTCGATGGCGAAGCACACGCCGGGCCGGGCCACGCCGCGATAGGGCGTCAGCGGTGGCTTGTTGGTCGCCACCGAATAGGTCTTGCAGCGATAGACCCGGAAATCATAGGGCCCGGGCAGGTTGCCGCCGGCTTGCGCCGCCTCCAGACAGGCGGTGAACGGCCACACCGAATAGGCGCCGACGTTCACCGTCACCTCTGCGTCGAGGCCGAGAAGCCGGCCGCGCTCGTCGGCATAGGCGGTGATGAGATAATGGTGCTCGCGGGTGTTGGCGCCGGCGGTCAGGTGCTCACGCCGGTCCTCCACCCAGCGGAACGGCCGTTTCAGCGTTAGCGCCAGCCAGGCGACTGCGATCTCCTCGGGTTGCAGGACGCATTTGTAGCCGAAACCGCCGCCGACGTCTGGGGCGACGACACGGATCCGGCCCTGCTCGATGCCGAGTGTTTCGGAAAGTCCGGTGCGGATCAGGTGCGGCACCTGCGTCGAGGTATGGACAACGAGCTGCCCGGTCTGGAAATCCCAGTGCGCGAGAACGCCCTTGCCCTCCATCGGGTGCATGCATTGCCGGCCAGTGCGCAACTCGCGGGTCACCTTAATGGGCGCGCTTCCGGCGAGCGCGTCGATGTCGCCGTCGATGGCCGTGGAAAGAAAGAGATTGTCGCCCCAATCCTCATGGACGAGAGGGGAGCCAGCCTCGCGCGCCGTCAGGCTGTCGACGACGGCGGCAAGCGGCTCCATGTCGATGTCGACCGCCTCGGCGAGGTCTTCGGCCTCGGCTCTGGTCGGTGCAAAACACATGGCGAGGCATTCGCCGGCAAAGCGCACCTTGCCGGTGGCCAGCGGCGCATAGCTGGACGACTTGAAGCCCGGCAGGCCGGAATCGGCGACAATCGGATTGACGCCGACAAGGTCTGCGGCGACGAAGACCCGCGTCTCCGCGCCCTCCGGCTTGGTGATCGCCCGGATCCGCCCGTGGGCGATCGTGCTGCGGCGGAAGGCGACCTCCTGAAGGCCCGACATGGCGATGTCGGAGACAAAACGGCCCTTGCCGGCGAGGTGGCGGGCATCTTCCTTGCGCCGGACGCGGGCGCCGATTCCTTCAGCGGTCATGGTTCCCTCTTCTTCATCTTGGCCCATGATCATAGCCTTGGGGGCAAATGCGCCGGCGTCGAAAGGCCCCGACGCCGGCAGTCTCGTCCGTGTGGCGATTACGCCTCAGGTGCCGTAGGGAAAGTCGAGAGTGCGCGCCTTCATGAAGAGCATTTCGCTCGATGTGGTGTAGGGCACGGTCATCTTCCGGAAGGCCATCAGACTGTCGTAGATCTCCTTCGACAGCGCATCCGCCTTGGAGGCCTCGGCGATGACCTCGCCGGCGGCGGTGCCGAGCGCAGTGAGCGTCTCGTCGCTGAGGAAGCGCATTTCGACAAGCTTTTCGGAGACGAGCGTGTTGTAGGCCTGAGCGTTCTTGGCCACGAACTCGGACAGGACCGCGCCGTTGGCGATCTCGTTGGCACCCCGGACAATTGCCTTGAGGTCGTCGGGAAGCTTGTCCCAGGCCGCCTGGTTGACAAAGAAGTCGAGCACGCCGCACGGCTCCATCCAGCCCGGCCAGTAGCAGAACTTGGCGACCTTGTGGAGGCCGAAGGCCATGTCGTTGAACGGTCCGACGAAGTCCGCGCCGTCGATGGCGCCGGTCTGGAGCCCCTGCGGCACCTCGCCGAGCGGCATCTGCACCGGCGTCGCGCCAACCGCGCTCAACACCTTTGAGCCGAGGCCACCGGAACGGATCTTCATCCCCTTGTAGTCGTCGATGCTATTGATTTCCTTGTTGAACCAACCGGAGACCTGGACCGAGGTGTTGCCGCTGGGGAAGAACTTGACGCCGAGTTCGGCGTAGATCTTGTCGGCGATCTCCTGTCCGCCGCCATAGCGGAACCAGGCGTTTTGTTCCTGGGTTGTGATGCCGAAGGGGAGGGGGGTGAGGAACTGCATCGCCGGCAGTTTGCCTGCCCAATAGGCCGGGTAGCCATGGCCGGCGTCGAGCGCACCGTCGGCGACCGCGTCCATGAGCTGGAACGCCGGGGTTATCTCGCCGGCGGCATAGAGCTTCACGGTTAGGCGGCCATCGGAGGCCTTGCTGATATAGTCAGCGACGAGTTTCGGTCCGGACGAGAGGATTGGCGTATTGGCCGGCCAGGTCGTCTGCATCTTCCATTGGATCTTGCCCTGGGATAGGGCCGGTGCGGCAAGCGTGGTGCTTGCGGCTCCGGCAAGGCCGGCCGTGCCGGCCGCCTTGAGGAACTCTCTGCGCTTCATTGGTATTCTCCTTTTCACCCTCTGTTTTTCGGAGAAAGGCCTTCAGGCCCGCTTTCGTCCGACGCCCCTCTCCCGGCGTCAGAAGAAGATCGTTGGCAGCCACGTCGCGATCGGCGGGAATTCCCACAGAATGGCGACGGCGATGAGCTGGATGACGATGAACGGCACGACGCCGCGATAGATGGTCGGGCCCGACAGCTCCGAGGTGGTGCCCTGGAGGTAGAAGATCGCGAAGCCGAAGGGCGGCGTCAGGTAGCTTGTCTGCAGGACGATCGCCATCGCGGTCCCGAGCCAGATCGGCTCCACGCCCATCATGATCAGCACCGGCGCGAAGATCGGCACGACGATGAAGATGATCTCGAAAGTGTCGATCAGGAAACCGAGGACGAACATGACGAGGAGGACGAAGAGCGTCGCCCCGACCGCGCCGCCCGGCATGTCCTTGATCAGGCCGGTGACGACGTCGTCGCCGCCAAGGCCGCGAAAGACCAGTGAGAAGATTGTTGCCCCGATCAGGATGGCGAAGATCATGTTGCTGATCAGCAGCGTCGAGCGCGAGATCTCGCCGAGGAGCTTCAGGCCGAAGCGGCGCCTGAGGATGGCGAGGATGCAGGCGCCGACCGCCCCGAGTGAGGCGGATTCCGTGGCCGTCGCGGTCCCCGTCAGGATCGAGCCGAGGACGACGACGATCAGCACCACCGGCGGCACCACCGCCTTCAGCGTGCGCACGAACAGCGACCGGCGCTCGTCCTCTGTCATCGCCACCGGCGGACAGGCCTGCGGGTCGATCGCCGCCTTTATGAGGATCCAGGCGATGAAGAGAACGATCAGCAGGGCGCCGGGAAGGAGGGCCGCGGCGAACAGGTCGGTGATGGTGACGAGATCGGCGGCGTAATTGCCCATCTGCATGTTCGCCTGGGTGTTGGCGTTCTGCAGCATGATGCCGAGCATGATGAGTACGGTGGAAGGCGGAATGAGCTGCGCCATCGACCCGGAGGCACAGATGACGCCGGCCGCGAGCGAGCGGTCGTAGTTCGCCCGCAGCATTGCCGGCAGGCTGATGAGCCCCATTGTCACGACGGTGGCGCCGACGATGCCGGTCGCCGCGGCGAGGAGCCCGCCGACCACCACCACCGCGATGCCGAGGCCGCCGCGCAGCCGGCCGAATACCTGGCCCATCGTGACCAGAAGGTCTTCCGCGATTTTCGATCGTTCCAGCACCACGCCCATGAAGACGAAGAGCGGCACGGCAACGAGCGTCTGATTGGTCATCAGGTTGACGATGCGGCCCATCGCCGAGGACATCATGCCCCAGGGAAAGAGGTCCGCCTCGGCGCCGAAGAAGGCGACGATCACCGATGCGCCGCCTAGCGCGAAGGCAACCGGAAAGCCGGATAGGAGCGCAGCAACGGCACTGAGAAAGAGGACGGCGACGAAGAATGCCTCAAGGTTCTCAGTCATGGCGTACCGCCTGAAGCGGTTCGGCCCGGCGTCGACCGACAAGCGTTTCGAGTGAACGGATCGCCAGCGATAGGCCCTGGGCCGACACCATCAGGCAGAAGAGCGGCACGCTCAGCTTCAGGACATAGAGAAACGGTAGCCCGTCCATCGTCGGCGAGGCTTCGAGCGATCTAAGCGAGCGGGCGACCGCCGGCCAGCCGCTCGTCGCCACCACATACATCGATGGCCACAGGAGAACGAGGACGCCGAGGATGTTCACGATCGCCTTGCCGCGGGCGGGAAGGCGGCTGAACAGCACGTCGACGCGGACATGGGAATCCGATCGCATCAGATAGGCTGCGCCGAGCGTGAAGATGATGCCGTTCAGCCAGACGAAGCTTTCCGACAGCCAGGGCAAGCCAATCGCGAAACCGTAGCGCAGGATGACCACCGCGGCCGCGATTACAACCACGAATGGCATCGCCCAGATCAGGATCCGGCCGACGCAATCCGTGAAGAAGTCGATTGCACCGGCGATAGCGCCAAGTGTCCGCATGTCCTAACCCCCAAGCGGAGGTGTAGGACAGAGCGCGCTTATGGTATTGCGCAAGATGTTCCCCTTTGTGCAAGCGGTCGACTACGGCGATCGTCTCGCGGCGGCGGGTGTTTTCTTTGCGTGAGCACCTCGCCGATAATACACAGTGTACCGCTCAATTTTTTGGGCTGTCAAGCAAATCGGCTGGCTGTCATTGATCGAAATCAAATCAGAAGGAAAATTCACGCTGGAAATTCGAATTCGATAAGGCTATGAATTTTATCGATAAAATTTTCCAACAGGGATGATGAGCCCAGGTGTCGGCCGACTTTTGAGCATTCTGTCTATATACTGAGCATTGAAACCGAAAACCGGCGCGCACGAGATTGGAAGGATGTGGTATGGATCGGGTGGGGGATGACCGCCGGCATGCGACGGATGCGAAAGCGGGTGGCACGAAACGACCGAAGGGAAAAACGATGCGGAATACCGCGCGCACGCCGGATGATGAGGGAACGCTGACGCTCTTCGAGCGCATGCCTCTGTGGTCGCGGCCGGGATACCTCATTCGCAGGATGCATCAGATCCACCACGCGTTGTTCTTCGAGGAATGCAAGGATTTCAACATCACGCCGGTACAGTACGGTGTCATGACGGCGTTGAAGTATTCGCCCGATCTCGATCAGCATTCGCTTGGCCTCGAACTCGGCATCGACCGCACCAATGCCGCCGACGTCCTCGTCCGGCTGGAGAAGCGTGGCCTCGTCAGCCGCCGGCGCAGCACCGAGGACAAACGCATGGTGCTCGCGCGGCTGACGCCCGAGGGCGCACAGGTGACGGACGATATGCTGGCCGCCATGCAGCGCGCCCAGGACCGTCTGATGGAGCCCCTTCTGCCGCAGGAGCGCAACGCTTTCATCACCATGCTCATCCGGCTGATCGACGGCAACAATCATCTCGGTCGCGCCACCTTCAATCCGAAGCTTTAGCCGCTTTTCGGCCGGAAGGACCGCGCACGAAAGGGCAAAGGGCTCGCGCTCGCCGGCCTCAGACCGGCAGGACGAGCGCGTTCGGTACGATCAGCGTGTCATAGACGCACACCCGCTTCTTCAACAGGAGCCGTCCGTCCGGCAGACGCATGAATTCGTCATGATAGGTTCCCGCCTGCTGGATCGTCGGCTTCAGGTCATCGTGCAGGGTTTCAAGGAGCAGGTAGTTTGCCCGCGCCTCGATGCCGCCGTTCGCCGAGACGCCGGTCACGCGGGTGTTCGTCACGTAGTGGCGGAGGTAACGCGGCGCGTACATTGTCGTCGTTGCGATCGCGAAGGCGCGGTCGCGCATCATGCCGGTGCCCTCGCAGTAGACGAGGCCGACCGGCAGGCCGTTGTCGAAGTTCTCGCGGCCGGTGATGGTGTAGAAGCCGTCCTCGACGAAAAACCCCGGCCAGTCAGTGAGGTCGCCCTCGTCGAGGACGTGGCAATAGTCGGCGTTGAAGCTCTCGATTTCCAGCCGGAGCTGGAGGCGGGTCGCGGGGTCGAGGGTCTCATCGCCGCTCGCGCTCAGGGGCTTTGTCGCCGGATTCATCGTCGCGTTGCTCACAGCCCCATCTCCTCGCGCCAGTATTTGTACATCGCCCGGATCGCCGATTCCGAGATCAGCGTTTCCGACGTGCCGGTCGGGGTCTCCGGGTCGAGCGCGACGAGATGCTCGCCGCCTGGCGTGCGGAGCATGCCGTCCTGGACGAATTTCATCGCCTCGTTGTCTTCCATGCCGAGGAAGCCGGCCGGCCCCATCAGATTGCCCTGGCGCAGCCGGTGGCGGGTCATCTCCTCGTCGTCGCCGACAAAGCCGAACATCGTCCAGTTCATGACGAATTCGTTCGGTCCCTGCGGTACGATCTGGCGCACGCCGAGCGTGTTCATCTCGCGCTGGACGATGAGGTTTGGCCAGATCGTCTGCATGGTGACGGACCAGGGCGAGTCGAATTCTTCGACGAAGTCCATGAAGCGCGGTTCCTCAAGGCCCATGCCTTCCTTGTAGGCGCGCATCTCCTTGCGCGCGTCCTGCGAGACCGCCTTGCCGTCGCTCTTGGCGGATGCCATTGTGCCGTGCCGGCCGGTCGGATCGCACACCATCGCCGACTTGTTGCCCGCCACGAGGAGCCCGAAGGTGACGAGGAAGGTGTGCAGCAGCGTCGCGTGATAGGGGTCCTTGAGGTTCTCGTGATAGAGCTTCCAGTTCCCGGGCAGGGTGTTGCGGTAGTAGCCGAGGATCTTCAGTTCGCGCCCGTCGAAGGTGGCATCGAAATCCTGCAGGATTTCCGGCGTCATGTAATCTTCCAGCGATGGCATGTCGTCGTGGAACGAGGCGAAGATGACGCCGCGCCGCCGCGCCACGTTGAGGGTGCGCAGGCCATGATCCTGCGGCTTGAAGTCGGCGCCCATGCCGCCCTTGCCGGCGACGCCGCGCCGGAAGGGGACGCCTGCCAGATTGCCCTTCAGGTCGTAGGACCACTGGTGATAGGGGCAGACGAATTCCGTCTCGTTGCCGCGCTGGGCGCGACAGAATTCGGCCGCCCGGTGGGCGCAGCGGTTTTCAAGAACGTTGATCCCGCCGTCCTCGTCGCGCACCACGACGACCGGCGTCGGCCCGACATGGGAGCGCACGAAGTCGCCCGGATCGGGGATTTCCGCCTCGAGCGCGACATAGTTCCACGTCGGCCCGTGGAAGATCCGCTCCACCTCCCGCTCGTAGATGTCCGCGTCGGTGTAGACCCAGTCCGGAATGCGCGTCAGCCCATCCTCGGGCCAGACATAGCGATTGCTCAAGGTAGCCATCTCGTCTTCGCTCTCCGTTTCCTCGTCTTTTTCATACGGCAGCCCTTCCGCGATCAGCCGGCGCGCAAGGCGCATGCCCTCCGGGTCGTCGAAGGCGACAGCGCCGGAAAGGCGACCGTCCTCGCCTACGCTGAAGAGCGTGAACGCGGTCTCGCCGCTTTCGCGTCGCAGCACCCGCTGACCGGCATCGGGCAGGCCGATCATCTGGACATTGACGCCGAACTGATCGGACCAGAACCACGGCGTTGCGGCATAGGAGCTGGCGCGGCCGGCCATGGTAAGCCCGGCGGCGATCGCCTGTTCCTGCGCGTTGTGCCAGCTCTCCAGCCGGAGAGACGTGTCGCCGGCGTGTGGATAGAGCGCCACGTCGCCGGCGGCGAAAATATCGGGGTCGGAGGTGCGGCCGTGCGTGTCGACGACGATGCCGCCGCTGACCTGAAGTCCGGCCGCCTCGGCGAGTTCGGTGTTGGCGATCGCGCCGATGCCGGCAACGATCACGTCCGCCGCGATCTTTTCGCCGTCGTCGAGGAAAAGCGTGCGGCCATCCTTGCCCATTTCCGTCACGGCGACGCCGGTGCGGATTGCGACGCCCGCCGCCTCGGCCCGCCGGGCGATCTCGGCGGCGGCCTCTGCCGGCAGAACGCGGCTCATGATGCGCGGCTCGCGTTCGAGCACGACGGCATGGGCACCTCGCTCGACGGCGGCGGAGGCGACTTCCAGGCCGATGAAACCGCCGCCGACGATGGCGACGGTCTTGCCCTCGACAAGACAGGGCCCGAGCGCGGCCGCGTCTTCAAGCGTGCGCAGCGTGTGAATAGTCGCGCCATCGCAGCCGGGAAGGGCGAACGGACGGGCTCGTGCGCCGGTCGCGATCAAGAGTTTGTCGTAGGCAAGTGTCGTCGCATCGGCGAGCGTGACGAGATGCGCCGCCGGATCGATCGCCGCGACCCGCGTGCCGGCAAACAGCGTGACATCGAGGGCGGCGAGTCGCTCGTCGCTCATCAGCCGACAGATGTCCGGGCTTGCCTTGCCGAGGAGTACGGCCTTCGATAGCGGTGGCCGCTCGTAGGGCGGGTGAGCTTCCTCGCCAATCATGGTGATCGTACCGGCAAAGCCGGCCTCGCGCATCGCCTCGGCCGCCCGCGCCGCCGCCTGGCCGGCGCCAATGATCACGAAACGCTCATCGGAAGACGCCGTCTTCGCCGGCTCCGAGGGCAGGTCGGCCGCTGAGGATATGCCCGTGGAAGTGATCGCCGCCGGCTGGTCGATGTCGACGAAAACCGTGCCGTCTTCGAGCCTGACTGCGTAGGTCGGGATGTCCCGGGTGACCGGTGCGCCCTGCGCCCTGCCGCTACGGATGTCAAAGAGGCCCTGGTGCAGGGGGCATTCGATGCAGCCGTTTTCCACAAAGCCGTCGGTCAGGAGTGCGAACTGGTGCGTGCACACGTTGCCGGTGGCGAAGATCGTGCCATCGAGAGCGAAAAGCGCGATCCGCTCGCCATCGATCTCAACGGCGGTCGCGCCTTTTTCCTCGACCTCGGACACGGTGGCGACGGCTGTAAAGGCCATGCGGCGATCCTTGCTAACTGGTCCCCTGGGCACGTTGTGGCCGGTTGGGATATCCTGCCGTTCGCGCCTCAATATATGTAGTTATACTGTGTTCTTTGGATTGATCAATAGCGTTTAGGTAGTGACGCCTCTGTTGTGAAAGTGGGAAGAAAAGGCCTGAAAACACCAATTTCTCGCGTTCGTCCAGCGCAGACGGGCCAATGAGGCATATCGATGTGCACCATAAAGTACTCAGTATACCCCATTTAAATGGGCGACTGGGCAAGTCGCGGATCGAAAGCTTAGCTGCCGGCGGCGAGGAGGCGGGGGAGGGCTTCATCGAGCGGCAGGACCTCGGCGTATTTCTGCGCCATGTCGAAGAGGTTGGCGTCATGCGGCGTGATCGCCCGGTCGCCAACGCAGTCGGACAGGACGAACGGCCGGAAGCCGTATTGCATGGCGTCGATGACGCTGGCGCGGACGCAGCCGCTCGTCACCGCGCCCGCGATCGCCAACGTACGCACCCCGCGCTCCGTCAGCCAGGCCGAGAGCCCGGTGCCGAAAAATGCGGAGGGAACGGTCTTGCGAACGACGAGTTCGCCTGCCGCCGGCGTCAGTTCGGGCACGATCTGGCTCGTCGGTGCGTCTTCCGTCAGTGTCAGCATGTTCGGCACCTTGAGGGCGAAGACGTTGCGGTCGGCCGCGTCGTCGGCATAGACGATGCGGGTGTGGGCGACCGGCCAGCCGTGCTCGCGCGCAGTCGCGAGGAGGGCGACCGTTCGCTCGATCGCCGGGCCGATGTTGCCGCCGCCAAAGACCGCCGGATCGGCGAAACCGACGACGAAGTCGACGATGAGAAGGCCGACGGGTGCAACGGCCTGGAGGCCGGAGCCGAAACCCTGCCGACGGTAGGGCTCCAGCGTTTCGTCCGAGGCGTTCATGACGGTGCCCCGTCGAGCGTCCGCCCGTCCTTCACCACGACCTCGTTGTCGAGGCTGACGGTGCAATTGCGCAAGGGGATATCCATGTGGCAAGCCGTTGTGCGCGAGCCGCCGCCTTCGTTGTTGGGGCCGAGGGAGAAGAGGAAATTGCCCTCAAAGGCGCGGGCGTCCATGCCGATCGTCGCCTCGCGGTCGTAGAGACCGAGGGTCGACCATTTGGCGCGCGGCTGCAGACCCCAGCCGATGTGCGACAGGGCATAAGCTTCCGGGTCGTCGAAGCCGGCCATGTATTCGATGAGGAGGTCGGCATCGATGCCGCCTTCCATCTTCGTTGCATAGCCGTTCTCGATGGTGATGGCGATCGGCTCGGTCACATAGGACTTCTGCGGCAAAAGGATATCGCCTTTGTCGATGACGATGGTGCCGTCGCTGCCGCCTTCGTTGGGAAAGGTGAAGGAGAAGCCGCTCGGCCAATGATCCCAGCGGCCCGGCTCGTCGACAAAGCCGTATTCGCCAATGACCGGGAAGTCTCCGAGGTCGAAGCGAACGTCCGTGCCGGCCGGTGAGGTGACGCTCATGGTTTTGGCCTTGCCAAGTTTTTCCGCCGCCTTCAGAACGCGGTCGCGGTCGGCGAGTGTTGGCACCATCCTGACCAGCACCTCCGGTGGTTCGACCGCGAGGAGGATCTTCGTGCCGGTCTTCAGGATCGCGAGCTGTTCGGGCGAGAACAGCAGCGTCATCAGGTCGAGCACCAGATCGCTTTCCGTCAGCGCCGCGATCGCCGGCGCGTTGCCGGTGAGCGGCGTCGTGCCGAGATAGGCGAGGGGATCGCGGCTGAGAGATTTTTCCGCATTGATCGGTGGCAGGTCGAGGCGGCTGACGACGGCGCCGGCGGCCTGTGCGGCGATTGTCGCGGCGCGGAGATTCTGCGCATTGGTGGCGCTGCTGGTCAGGATGGTGACCGATTGGCCGGCCTCAAGCTTCGATAGGCGCAGCACCTCGCTCCACGCCTCGATCAGGTGATGGTCGCTTACTGGCATGCTGGTCTCCTGCGTTCGTGTCGATAGTCGGGCAATCGTGTTTGGACAAGAGGCGTCAGGCGATCGGGGCGCCGAGGAAATCTCCGAGCCGGCTATAGAATTCCTCTTCATTGTCCCACGGAACCATGTGTCCGGCACCGGCCGCCGTGACGACCTGAAGGTCGGGCTTCAGGCCCGTCATCTCCTCCACGTCCTCGTCGAGGATGACGCCGCCGCGCTCGGCCCGCATCAGGAGCGTCGGGACAGTGATCTTCGGCAGATCGACGTGGAAATCGTCGGTGTGGAATTCTTCGAAGCTCTGCCGAATGGCCCGGTCGTCGCAGGTGTGGAGCCACTCGGCCCGGAGCTGAAGTTGTTCCTCGCTCCATGTTGGGCAGAATTTGCGCATCGCTTCCGTGTCCATGCCGACGATCGCCTCAGCGATGCTGTCGACGTACCAGGGAAGCTTGGAGGGGTATTCGCGCCGACCCGGGCCGGAGACCGGCGGGTCGATCAGCGCAAGGCGGGCGAGCCCCTTCGGCTGCCGGCCGCCCGCGCGCGCCGCGATCCGGGCGCCCATCGAATGGCCGAGGATGCTGTAGCGCTCGAAGCCGAGCGCCTCGGCAAAGGCGATCGCGTCGGCGGCCTGCGCGTTGATGCCGTAATCGAGCGTATCGGAAGCCTCCGACAAGCCGCGCCCGCGAATGTCGAGGATATAGGTGTCGAAGCTGGTGCCGAACCGCTCGCCAACGAAACCCCAGGTGACTGCGGGGCTGGTGATGCCGGGAAGCAGGATCACCGGATCGCGGTCGGCCGGAAGGTCCGGCGCGCCGTAGCGCAGATAGTGCTGGCGAATGCCGTTGGCGTGAACATTGGCGCCGTAGCGATAGGTGGACATGATACCTCTTTTGGTGTGGTGGGCGCTCCGGGCCGACGGCGCCATGCGCTCGTACGGGCGTGAACTAAAGCTTGAACAGCTTGACCGCGTTGTCGCGACAAACCATGCGGCGCGTCTCCTCGTCGAGCGGCGCGGTGTCGATGAACGCCGCGGCGATTTCCGAACTCTCATAAGGATAGTCGACGGAGAACATGACGGCCTCCGGCCCCATCTCACCGATGGCGGCAAGGAGAGTCGGGTGCGAACAGACGCCCGACGTGGTTATCACGATATTCGTACCGATGTACTCCGACGGCTTGCGCCGGAGCTCCACGCCCATACTGTACGTGGCGAAACGGCTGTCGAAGCGCCAGCGCAGGAACGGCAGGCCCTCGCCCATGTGGCCGAGAATGATTTTCAGGTCCGGAAAACGGTCGAAGACACCGGAAAAGAGCAGCCGGAGCGCGTGGCTGCCGGTCTCCACGCCCCAGCCCCAGGTCGCGCCGTGGAGGACCGGGTGGTCGGCGTAGCAGACTGGCTGCACCGGCGAGGTGGTCGGATGGAGGTAAAGCGGTACGTCGAGCGCCTGCATCCGCTCCCAGAAGACATCGTATTTCGGATCGTCCAGATAGACGCCGTTGGTATGGCCGTTGACGAGCGATCCCTTGAAGCCGAGGTCGCCCACCGCGCGTTCCAGTTCGTCCGCCGCCGCCGCCGGATCCTGCATCGGCAGCATGGCGAAGCCGGCGAGCCGGTCCGGGTGGGCTAAGACCCGTTCGGCAAGGAAGTCGTTGCTCGCGCGCGCCCGCTTGATTGCCCGTGTCGTGTCCGCCTCGCCCTGCACGGCGGGACCGGTCTGGGACAGGATCGACATCTCGATGCCGGCCTTGTCCATGATGGTGATGCGTTCGCCGTCGAAATCCGCCAGCTGGCGGGCGAGACGGGCGCCTTCCTCCGCACTGATGAGCCCAAGAAACGCCTTGGAGTATTCCTCGAAGCCGGGCGTCATGAAATGTTCCTCGAACGCAATCTTTCCGGTGTTCACCGTGGTGTCCTCCTTGAGCCGTACGCAGATCGGTGTGCGCCCCCCAGAAATATCGGCGACCAACCTTTGATGGTGATGATGGCAAAAAAATCATCAGTATACATCATAAAAATCCGGTCTTCGGCGCTGCTCCTTCGGCCTTCGGGGCCTCCGGCTTAGCGCCCGATGAGAGATGGCGCCCACAGCGCGATTTCGGGCAAAGCGGTCAGAATCGTGGCGCCGAGGCACATGAGCAGGAAGAACGGAACCGCCCATTTTGCGACCTGCCCGAGCGTATGCCCGGTGACGCCCTGCAGCACGTAGAGATTGAAGCCGACCGGCGGTGTGATCTGCCCGATTTCCACCATGATGACGAGGAAGACACCGAACCACAGGGGATCGAAGCCGGCGCCGGTGATCAGCGGCAGTACGATCGGCAGCGTCATCACCGTAAGCGAGATGCCGTCGAGGACCATGCCACCGAGGAGGTAGAAGACGGCGATGAGCGCGACGAGGACGTAGGGGTTGAGGTTGAGGGCGGTGATTGCCGAGGCGAGTTCCTGCGGCAGATGGAGGTAACCTGCGGCGGTCGACAGGAATGCCGCTGAAATGAGGATCGAGACGATCATTGCCGAGGTCAGCACGGTTTCCTCAAGCGATGTGCGGATGAGGTCCCAGGAGAGCTGGCCGAAGACGGCGGTGAGTGCGAGCGCCAGGATGACGCCGACGGCAGCGGCCTCCGACGGCGTTGCGATGCCGGAATAGATCGAGCCGAGGACGACGGCGATGAGGGCGAAAATCGGGAAAAGGTCCCAAAGCGACCGCCAAAGTGGAACCCGGGCCGCATTATCCGAGGCCTTGGGCGCGATCGCCGGATTGGCGAGCGCCTTCAGCATTACCCAGCCCATGAAGAGGCCTGCCATCATCAGGCCGGGAAGGACGCCGGCGGCAAAGAGCCGGGCGATGGAGACCTCGGCGAGGACGCCGTACACGATCATGAGGAGCGACGGCGGGATCAGCAGGCCGAGGCTTCCCGCGCCGGCGAGCGAGCCGACGGCGAGGCTCTCGTCGTAACCGCGCCGGCGCAGTTCCGTCAGCGTGATCCTTCCGATCGTCGCCGTCGTCGCCGCACTCGATCCGCTGACCGCGGCAAAGAGCGTGCAGCCGACGACGTTGGTGTGGAGGAGCCGGCCTGGCATCCAGTCGACGAGTGGCGCGAGGCCGCGGAAGAGCCGGGCGGAAAAACCGGCCTTGAAGAGGATTTCCCCGACCCAGACAAAGAGCGGAATGGCCGAAAGCTCCCAGGAAGAGGAAGCCCTCAGAACGATGCTGGCGAGCGCCACGCCGACCCGGTGGTCGGAAAAGCCGGCGGCCAGCATCAGGCTGAGGATGCTGACGGCGAGAAGGCCGACGAAGATCCACGTTCCAAGGCCGAGGATGACCACCAGGAGCGTCAGGACCGTCAGGGATGTGAGGGCGATATCCACGGGGATCACATCTCGGGGTGGCGGGGCGAGGTGGCGCCCGGAGCGAGGCTGCGCAGCACTTCGGCGAGAAGCTGCAGGAGGAAAATGACGAGCCCGGCGAAGACGAAGGCCGTCGGGATCCAGATCGGAATCTCCGCGATCGAGGTGCTGACCGTTCCGCGCGTGAAATCGCGGGCGAGCGTGCGCCAGATGTAGCGGGCGAGGAAGCCGACCGTGCCGGCGCCGAGGGCGGCGATGAGGAGGAAGCTCAGGATCCGCCAGGTGCGCGGCAGGCGCGAGATGAGGATGCCGATCCGGATCAGCTTTTCCTTCCGTAGCGCCTCGCCGAGCGACAGGAACGTCGCCGCCGCCACCGCGAAGCCGACGAACTCGTCGGTGACGAAGGTCGACGTGCTGAAGATCGCCCGCAGGACGATTTCCAGCCCGATGTGGGCGACCATGTAGACGACGATGGCGGCGGCAAGCATCGCCGCCATCGAGGACAACCGGTCGATCACGCGGATGAGGACGGTCATCGCAGGGTCCACCCGTCGAGGCCTATTTCGAGGCCGCGTAGGCGTCCATGATTTCCTTGCCGCGCGCGCCCATCTCGCTGAGCCACTTGTCGCGAGCGACGCTGCCGGCCTCGTTCAGGAACGCGGCGTAATCGGGGCTGATGTCCGTGATGATGGTGATCTTGTTGGCGCGCATGGTGTCGTAATTCTTGGCGCGCCGCTCCACGACGGCCTTCCAGATATGCGACTGGGTTTCCTTGGCCGCAGTCATTACCGCGTCCTTCTGCTCGTCGGTGAGGGCGTCGAAGGCATCCTTGTTGAGGTGGATGAAATTGAGCGGCATCGAATAGTTCAACTCTGTGAAGTCGCTGAGGTATTCCCAGTACTTGGAGCTGACGCCGCCTTCGGCCGAATTCTGCACCGCGTCGATACCGCCGGCCGACAGCTGCGGCACGACGTCGGCGAAGCTGAGCTGTACCGGCGCGGCGCCCGCTGCCTTGAAAGTCATGGTGCCATTGGCGTCATAGGTGCGCATCTTGAGGCCGGCGAGCGACGCCTTGCTGTCGAGCGGGGTCTTGCCCCACAACCCGCTCGGCGGCCAGGGCGAGACGAACAGCAGGATCTGGTTGTTGTCCGCGAAGGCCTTCTCGTAGTCGCTCTTTGCCGCCTCGTAGAGCGCACGGGAATCGTCGGCCGTTGTCGTCAGGAATGGCAGCGAGGACAGCAGGAACAGCGGGTTGATGCCGCCGAGCGCGCCGCTGAAGCTGTCGGCGATCGGGATGGCGCCGTCGCCGACGGCGTCGAACTGGTCCTTGGAACGGTAGCCGAGTGCGGCGCCAAACTGGTGGGTGATCTCGATCGAGCCACCGCTCAGTTCCGCAAGCCGTTCCGCAAAGAACGTGTCGGCTTCGGAATGGATGTTGGTCGGAGGATATTCGTTCGCCATGTCCCAGGAGACGTCTGCGGCTGCGGCGGAGCCGAGCGCGCAGAAGCCAAAAGCAAGCGAAAGAAGGGCCGATTTCAGTGCTGAATTTTGCATATGACTGTTCCCTTGTCATGCCTATTTTCTTGGCTTTTCCTGTCAGTATACTGAGTAAATTTACGTATGCAATATCCCGTAATGAGAATAGGCCGGTGTCTGGGGGTGCCGCTTTTTGCGGCGCCGGGGATGCGGGTTGACGACGCGGGTTGCCCGGCGCAGGTTGCCCGACGCAGGTTGCTCGGCGCGGGTTGCCCATGTCGGATGCGCCGGTGGAGAGTGCGAAACACGCTCGCTCGAGGTCACGCCGCGCTGTGTCTTGTCCTGATTGATCTCTTCGCGGGCGGAAAACCGGATCGCTCATCCATCTGGACGATGGTGCGCATGCATAGAACTGTGTCTATTTATGTCTAATAGAGATGGTGCCCGTCCGGGTGCGGCGTCAGCACCAAGACGTCTTGATGGCGGCGGGTCTTGCAGTAGGCTTGTCCCCGTTCGGCACGGGGCGGCCGGCAAGAGGAAAACCAACGACGAGGTGAGGGGTGGACGTTCGGCCCGGATCACGACTGTTCGCCCGCCCGCCGGTCGTCTCCGCCATGCCTGTCGTGCCGTTTATATTCGGCTGTCTGCTGGTCTGGCTCGCCGGCGTGCTGGCGGCCTCGGAACTGATCGTCGATACGCCCTGGTTCGGCGCCCATTTCGTCCGCAATGCCGACGGGCCGGGCGTCCGGGTCGCGAGTGTTGCGCCAAAGGGGCCGGCGGAGCGCGCCGGTCTCCGGCCGGGCTCGGTGATCACTGCCATCTCTGCTCCGGGTGGCGGGACCTCGGTCCTCCTTTCCGACGATGCCGGCATGCACGACCGCTCCGAAGCGGGCCGCTACCGCCAGTGGCGCGATGCGCGGGCGGAGCGGCGGCGGATCTGGCCGCTGCTGGCGGCGGGAACGGTCAGGCTGACGCTCGATGACGGCCGCGTTATAACCATCACCGGCGGGGCGGCGCGCGGCTGGGCTCGCCTTCCGGCCGGGTTCTGGATCGGACTCGCCCACAGCCTGCTGGTTCTCCTGATCGGCGCCGGCATCGCCGCCTTCGCGCCGTCATCCGCGCTCGTCGGCCTTCTCTTCCTGTCCAGCGTCTGGCTGTCGGTCAACATCCTCGGCCACGCCTTCCGCACTGCCGAGGAGCTGGTCTATCCACCGATCCTGTCCGACCTCATCTATTACGCGGGCAATCTCTCCGCGCCGCTCTTCGCCTTCACCCTCCTGGCGATGCTATGGTACACGCCGCGCCCGCCGGCACGCCCATGGGGGCATTTGCCGGTCGCTTCCCTCGCGATCGGCTTCGCGCTCTTCGCCTTCGTTGTCCAGGACCGGGAATGGTTCGCCTTTCCGCTCCACCCCTTCCAGTTTCCCTATCTTCTGGCGATCGTTCTTGCGCTCGGCGTCATCGCCGTAAAGTGGCTGGCATTCCGCGGCGACCCTATCGCTCGCGCAACGCTGTCCTGGGTCGTTCTGTCGATCTTCGTTGCTGTCGTGCCCTGGTTCATTGTCTATAGCCTGCCGATCATGCTCGGGCGCGATCCGTTCCTGGCGCCGAACCTGTCGGGCATCATTCTCACCGCCGTATTCCTTGGTTTTGCGCTCGGCGCGGTACGCTTTCGGCTCTTCGGCATGCGTACCGTCTGGCTCTGGACGTCGATTTCGATCGCCACTGGCGCGGGGCTGGTACTCGTCGATCTGGTTCTGCTGACCCAGCTCGACTGGAGCCAGACCGAAGCGCTGCCGACCTCGATCGTTGTTGCGAGCTGGGCTTTCTTCCCGATCAAGAGCTATCTCCATCACCTTTTCACCCGCCGCGGCGCCGTCTCCCCGCGGGAGGCGAGCCTCGATCTCTTCGATCATCTGACCGCGACGAGCGAGCTTTCCGAGATCGACGGCCGGCTCGCCCGCTTCATGACCGACCTCTTCCAAGCCGCCTCCATCGACCATCCGCCGGAACCGGGGAGAGACACGGTCGAGATCCGCGACAACGGCCTCGCGCTCGCCTTTCCCGGCATTGTTCGCAACGGCATGTTCGTGCTCCACGGCCGCAACCGCGGCCGACGCCTGTTCTCCGACGGCGACCGGTCAGCGGCGCAGAGCCTTGTCGAGCTCGCCCGGCGGATCTACCGCCAGAAGGCGCGGGAGTTCGCCGAGCGCGAGACAGATCGGCGCCAGATCGTGCGCGATCTCCACGACGACGTCGGCGCGAAAATCCTTTCCATGATCTATGCCGCGCCGGAGGACAGCGCCTTGCGCGACCATGCTGGCGGCGCGCTGAGGGCGTTGAAGGATTCGCTGATGACCATCGAAGGCGACGGTGACCTCGATCTTGCCGCCGTCTGGGCGCCGTTCTGGGCGGGGGAGGCGGATCGTTTGAAAGTGGCCGGCTTCAGGCTGGACTGGCACCACGCAGCCGAGGGCGCCCGCGTCATTCGCGCGCGCGATTTTGTCAACCTGAAGCGCATCGTAGAGGAGCATGTCAGCAATACGCTCAAATACGCGGGGCGCGCCGAACCCGTCCAGGGGCGCGCGGTGATTTCACGCCGCGGAGCGTTTTCCCTCGAAATCACGAGCGGCATTGCAACCGTGCCGGCCCCCGGACTCGGAGACGGGCATGGAGTGGTGGGCGGGCGTGGTATGGCAAACATGCGGGCGCGGGCAGGCGAGTCGGGTATCGCCCTTGAGGTCGGGCCAAACGAGGACTCCGGGCGCTTCCGCCTGTCATTGCGTCTCCCGGCCCCCGATTGAGGGGCGGGGTGCGGGCGCGCGCTCTTCCCGCTCCGGCGGCGCTACCCGTCAGATCAGTCCGAGTTCGCGCGCCGCGATCGCTGCCTCGCTGCGTGACGAGATCTCCAGCTTGCCGTAGAGGTTGGAAACATGGGTCGCGACCGTGTGCCGGGAGATGTTGAGCATACCGGCGATGTCGGGACGGTTGAAGCCGCGCGCGAGGAGCGACAGGATTTCCTTTTCCCGCTCCGTCAGCGTTGCGCCGATCTCCCGGACCCGGTCGCCCGTGGGCTCGCCGGAATCCGGGGTGCAGTCGGGTGCACCGTCCGAGCCAATGCCATCCGTTTCGTTGCCACCCGCCTTCGTCGAGCGCAGGTGGTCGAGGATCCGCTGCGTCATTGTCGCCGAAAGCGGGGGGACGCCCGCCGGAAGGCCCTTCAGCGCGGCAACGAGATCCCGCTCCTGCTGGTCCTTCAAGAGGTAGCCGTGCGCGCCCTGAGACAGTGCGCCGATTAGCGGCCGGCTCTCGTCGTGGATGGTGGCGATGACAACGCGGCAGTCGGGGTTCTCGTCGAGGAGCGGCTTGATCAATGTGGCTCCGTCGCCGTCCGGCAGGGAAAGGTCGAGGATCGCGAGGTCGTAGGGCTGCTCGCCGATCGCGGCGGCGGCATCGGCAAGAGTGGCGCATTCGCGCACGTCGTGGATGCCGAGCGCCTCGATCACCAGGCGTCGCATCCGTGCGCGGGCCTCGGCGTGGTCGTCGACCAGCAAAAGCGTCTGTAGGGTCTTCATGCTCCCGTCGCGGCCGCCAAGATCACCATGGCCGACCGTTCGCCCCCTCGTTGTCGCGCCGGAGCGCCCTTCTCTCACCATACGTAAGCTGGACAATAGACGAGCGGGTTCAATTCGAAAACGTGTAAGCGGTGCGAAAGACCCCGGACAGGAGAGGTGTCTGCGGTCGGCGATCCGATCTTCTCAGTTGGTTCCCGGCGCGGTGTTGCCGGATGTCGCCTCCGCTGCCGTCCCTGTTACCAGGGTTTCAGTCGCGATACGCCGTCGCAAGTCTCCCGCATCCCCGTCGATGAACGGGTCGGCGCCGAGGTAGGTGGTCTGCGTCGGGAAAGCGAAGAGGCAGCCACGCTCGCGGACGATCCCGATCACCTGCTTGAAAAGGTCTTCCTGGATCTTCAGGAACTGCGTCCAGTCCGCGCTCTTCACGTAACCCCAGATTTCGATGTTCAGCGAATAGCTGCCGAGGCCCCTGAGGCAGACGCGCACCGTTTCCGTCTTGACCCTGTCGTCGCTGCGCAGCATCGTGTCGATTGCCTCGACGACCTCGGACAGCTTGTCGTCTGGGGTCTCGTAGCGCAGCGCGATCGTCGCCTGCATCAGGTTGGAATCGCGCCGCGTGAAGTTGGTGATCGACATCTGCGAGAATTCCGCGTTCTGCACGGTGATGAGCGTGCGGTCGAGGCCGCGCACCTTGGTCGAGCGCAGGCCGATCGCCTCCACGGTGCCGAGCATCGATCCGAACTTGCAAAAATCGCCGACCCGGACCGGCCGGTCCGCGTAGAGAATGATGCCGCCGATGAAGTTTTCCAGCGTTGGCCGCACCGCCAGCGCAAGCGCCAGGCCGCCGACGCCGAGACTGGCGATGATGCCGTAGAGCGGAATGCCGATCTTCGCCGCGGTGAGCGCGAGGACGTAGCCTGCCACCAGGATGCCGATGACACGCAGGGCGAGCCGGATCAGGCTGGCATCGAGACTTTCCTTGCGCAGGTGTGGCATGGCGATGATGAGTGTCGCCACCGCATTGAATGCCATGATGATGACGGCCGCGATGGCGATTGCCTGGAAGACGAGGACGACCAGTTCCAGTCCGGCAAGGACGTCGCCGGTCAGATTGATCAGATTGTCGTTGATCCAGCGGTAGCCACTGAGGAGGGCGATGATCAGCAGCGGTGCGACAATGTGCCTGAACGACCGCCCCACGGCGTTTGTGGTCGTCGGTCGGTGCATCTCCCAGCGCAGGAGAAGAAAGACGACGCCGAGCGTAACGAGTGTCAGAACCGCGAACCCAAGCCATTGCCAGACGGCCTGCTCGTAGTAATCGTCGAGCATCCATGTCGGCATGTTCAGCACATAGCGATAGAGCTCCAGCGGCATCGACAGTCCGGGGCCGAGAACGAAACTCTGATAGAAATCGAGGTCTCCGTTGGTGCGCCCCGGCAGGTATTTCACGCGAGCGTAGAACTCCGGCAGGCGGCGAACCGTGTCGCTGGAAAAGACGAACCGCGGCTCGCCGTTCGCTCTATCGATGCGCACCATCCGGATTTCGGTGCCAGGCACGGTCCAGCCACGAATCGCGGTCCCGTCGCCAATCATACCCGTATCGGGGATGCTTTCCGGGTCCGGCAGCGGAATCCGGTCGAAGATCTCATTGAGCAGGAGGACCGAGCTGAGACCGACGGTGCGTCGGTTGGCGGGCGGAACCTGGGACAGGTCCAGTGTCGAGGTTGCCCGGTTGATGCTGTTGATCGCCTGTTGCTTGAGGGCGTCGACTTCGGGCGTGTCGAAGATGGCGTCATTTTCTCCGGTGAGGCGGATCGCCGTCAGGAGCGAATCTTCGGCGCGCGTTAACAGGCGGTGGAAACTCATAAAGGTTTGGCGCGGGGACTGCTCGGCGATCGGCGCCAGCGGACTCGATGCCGCAGCCGCGTCAGCCGGCAAGGCCCCTTTGGGCAGGGACTGCTCCTGTGGTGCCTGCGGCGCCTCTTGCGCCGCCGCGGCGAAGGGGAAGATCGGGAAGAGCGCGCAGACGACAAGCATCGCCGCGCGCGCAAACGCGCGAGCGGCGAGGCTGGGATCTCGCTGGCGATAGGTGGTTTTGTCCATAATCCGAGAGTGAATGGGTCACCTTAAAAAGAGCTTTACGGCAATGCGGTCGCTCAGGAAAACTGGGAAATCCGGTGCAATTTCCGCCTTGGTCGGGGAAAGGTGACGTAAGCGGGGAATAGGGAACGGGAGGGAAGCTGTCGCGAGCGGAGAAAAGGTGACCAAGCCCTGGCGAGAATTTGAATCCGCCACGGTCGCAAGCGTGATTGCGCGTCGGCCGGCCAGGCCGGCCCGCCGGAGACCTGAGCGAAGCGAGGATACGTCGCGAGATAGGGGAAATGGTGGGCCCGGCAGGACTCGAACCTGCAACCAGACCGTTATGAGCGGCCGGCTCTAACCATTGAGCTACGGGCCCGGATCCGGCTCTAGCGCGAAGGCGGCATACAGGAACCGGCGGGGCCTGCTTGTCTTTGCCGGCGTGCGCCGAAACGGGGAGAAACAGACCCTCAGGGTGTCTTTGCCTACACCAGTCCGATGGCACCCCGCAAGAGCATCCGAAGCAGCAGGCAAGCAGCCGTTGGCGGTGTTGCCATGGCACCGCGCTGATGCCGGGTGATGCCGGGCGAAGGTGCAGGTATTGGCGAAACCCCCCGTATTTCGCAGGCTTTAGCGGGAAAAAGCGAAGACTTGCCGGGTTTCATTAACCGAACCTCAAGGTTAATCGGCGATCAACGAAGAACGGAGTGGAGAAGACCGGATGTGTTTTTCGGCCTTCGCGTTTCTCTCCGGCGTGCGTTTGTGGGTTCCAAAGTCGAGTAAAGAGCTGATGTTTCGTAAGGGCTCCCGGTGTTTTGTCCACCGCATCCAGTCGTGGTTTGCAGTCGGGCTCGTGGCGGCCGCGACCGCTCTGGTCTTCCCCAACAGGGTCGCCTTCCAGGATGCGGCAAGTCTCGTCTCTTTCGACGACAATGATCCGTTGCGCTGGACAGCGCACTTCCAGGTCCCCGATACCGGATCGAGCCACGAACCGACGTTCGTCTTCCGGCAGATGGACGAGCGCATGCCGACCGAGGGCCGTCTGACGACCGGCGCGGGAACGGTCATCGCCGCCGACACGCTTGGGCCGAAGGATCAGAGCTCGGTGCTGGTGAAATCCCTGGCACCGAAGGACGCGCCCGTTGACGCCAGCCACCCCTCCGACGCCCAACGCATCAACCGCCGCCTGAAGGGCGACCGCTATGCGACGCGCACCGCCGCGCCGCAGCCGGGCGAGATCAGCGCTGGCGCGCTCTTCCGCCTGTCGAGCCTGATCGCGCCGAGCGCTGAGCGGGTGCTGCCGCGTGTTGCCTTCGTCAAGCCTTCGCCGCTGCCCAACGAGGCCCCGGCGCAAGAGCCCCGCATTCAGATCGCCGATCTCGATGCCGCCGAGCCGGCGGCAGCGAAACCCCATCCGCTCATCGATCCGGCGACAAAGCAGAAGCTTCTCGTCGCGCGCGGCGCGGCCGCCGTCAGCGCCTCCCTGGTGATGGCTTACGCCACACCCGGCGAAAAGAGCGATCTGGAAGCGCCCTTCGCCGCGCTCCTCGGCGAGGAGAAGCACCCGGACAACGCCACACTCATTCCGGACATCGACAGCACCCACGCCTGGGTGAACGACGCATTGCCGGCGAGTGTCGTCTCCAACAAGGAACAGAAGTGCCTCGCCGACGCGATCTATTTCGAAGCGCGCGGCGAGCCGTGGAAGGGCCAGGTGGCTGTCGCCCAGGTAGTGCTCAACCGGGTCAAGAACCCGGCCTATCCCAACAGCATTTGCGGTGTCGTCTACCAGAACAAGTGGAAGCGTAACCGCTGCCAGTTCTCCTTTGCCTGTGATGGCATCCGCGACCGCGTCAGCAACCATCACCTTTGGGCGCAGGCTCAAAAGATTGCCCGCGAGGTCACGGCCGGCAAGCACTGGCTGAAGGGCGTTGGCGCCTCGACCCACTATCACGCGACCTACGTGCGGCCGCGCTGGGCCCGCACCATGATCCGCAAGAAACGGATCGGCCGGCACATCTTCTACAAAACCTATGGCGGCGGCTGGAGCTGAGGCGTCCCGCGCTCACGGTTGAGACCAGGCCTTCGTCCGCCAACCCCCGCGGCTGTCGCCCGGCAAAGGAGGCGCGTCAACGCAGGCCAGCAAGCGCTTGCGAACGTGCGGCCGTGAGCTAGGGGGCTACCCAATCGCGATGTCGAGCCCGAGGTCGAGAACCGGCGAGGAGTGGGTGATCCAGCCGGTCGAGATGAGATCGACCCCGGCCTCCGCGATCGCCTTCACGGTATCGAGTGTTACACCGCCCGAGGCTTCCGTCAGGGCGCGCCCGTCGACGATCTTCACCGCCTCGGCCAGCATTTCCGGTCCCATGTTGTCGAAGAGGACGGCGTCGGGCGCTTCCTTCATCGCTTCGAGGAGCTGCTCGAGCGTGTCGACCTCGACCTCGATCTTGACGAGATGACCGGCGAACGCCTTCGCCCGTGCGACTGCGGTGCGGACACCGCCGGCAACCGCGATGTGGTTGTCCTTGATCAGCACGGCGTCATCGAGGCCGAAGCGGTGGTTCATGCCGCCGCCGCATCTGACCGCGTATTTCTCGAACGAGCGAAGCCCCGGCGTCGTCTTGCGGGTGCACACAATCTCAGCGTCGGTGTGGGCGACGCGGGCGACGAAACTCGCCGTCGCCGTCGCGATGCCCGAGAGGTGGCCGATGTAGTTGAGACCGACCCGCTCGCCCGCCAGGATGGAGCGCGCCGGACCTGAGATCTCCGCGACCACCGTACCGGGCGACACCGCGTCGCCGTCGCTGGCCGACCGCGTCACTTTGATGGCCGGATCCATCAGCCGGAACGAGGTCTCGACGAAATCGAGGCCAGAGACCACCCCGTCCTGGCGCGAAGCGAGGACGCAACGCGCCTTCGCTTCCGGCGGGATCGTTGCCTGGCTGGTGATGTCGCCGGCGCGGCCGAGATCCTCGGTGAGCGCGATGCGGACGGCATCTTCCACCGCGATCGGCGAAAGCTCCGGCAGGTAGCCCGTTGATGTCATGCAATCATCTCCTTGCGGATGCGGTGGAGGACCGGGTCGGCGGATGTCTCGTGAAAATAGGCGACAGCGTTGGCTGCGATCGTCTCGACCTCGTCGAGCGTCAGGAACGTGCGCTGCCTCCAGGCATCGCGCGGCTCGGGGACGTCGGCGCGGAAGTGTCCGCCGCGGCTCTCGGTTCGGCGCCAGGCAGCAGCGGCCACTGCCTTTGCCGTCGTCAGCATGTTGATGGCACGCGTCGATCGGGCGAGCGGTTCCAGTTCGGCGATAACGGCAAGCGCCTCGGCGAGCCCGTCGCCGGTGCGCACGACGCCGACCAGCCGGCTCATGGTATGCCGGAGGATCGCGACGAGTTCCTCTTCCGGCATCGGAACGCTGACCGGCGCGGGGAGCGTGCGCGGTTCGATCATTGGTGCGGCGCGCTCCTCGGCCGGGGTTTGTTTGGCGATGTCCTCGGCGATGCGAGCGGCGAAGACGACCGCTTCGAGGAGCGAATTGGAGGCGAGCCGATTGGCGCCATGGGCGCCGGTCGAGGTAACCTCGCCGCAGGCCCAAAGGCCGTTGAGGCTGGTGCACCCGTCGGCGTCGACGAGGACACCGCCCATGAAATAGTGCTCGGCGGGGGCAATGGGGATCGGCGTCGTCGCCGGATCGATGCCGGCGCTCGCGCACGCTTCGTAGACCGTCGGGAACTTGTCCTTGAATGCCGCGCCGACCGATTCGCGGCAGTCGAGGAAGGCGCCCCGGCCGCTCGTCACTTCCGCATAGACGGCGCGGGCGACGATATCGCGCGGTGCGAGTTCTGCAAGCGGGTCAACGGCTGGCATGAAGCGGGTGCCGTCGCGGTTGATGAGGAGCGAGCCTTCGCCGCGCAGCGCCTCGGTGGCGAGCGGCGCCGGGTCGCGGCCGATGTCGATGGCGGTCGGGTGGAACTGCACGAATTCGCAGTCGGCGAGGCGGGCGCCAGCCCGCGCCGCCATGGCAACGCCGCCGCCGTTGGCCTCGGGCGGATTGGTGGTGACGGCATAGAGATGGCCGATGCCGCCGCTGGCGAAGACCACGGCGCCTGCATGGAAGAAGACCGGCTCGGCGCCGGCCGGCTCGACCGGGCGGGCGATGAGCCCGCGCACCGTGTTGTCCTCCGTGACGAGCTCTTCGGCGCGATAGCCCTCGACGAAGCGGATGGAGGGGGTGGCCTTGGCCGCCGCGACGAGCGCGTCGACAATCGCCGCACCCGCCCGGTCGCCCTGGACGCGGACGACGCGGCGATGCGAATGGGCAGCCTCGCGCGAGAGCTGCAGCGTGCCTTCGAGGTCCTTGTCGAAGGGTACACCGTAGGAGAGGAGATCGGCAATTCGCGCCGAGGCCTCGCGCGTCATGCCGAGCGCGATTTCCTCGTCGACGATTCCGGCGCCGGCCGCGATCGTGTCGGCGGTGTGGGATTCCGGCGTGTCCTCGGCCGAGACCGCGGCGGCGATGCCGCCCTGCGCCCAGGCTGACGACGATCCCGCGCCGATTTCGGCGACACTCAGAAGCGTCACCGGACGCGGCGCGAGCTTCAGCGCGCAGAAGATGCCGGCAATGCCACCACCGACAATGACGACATCGTTGGCTCCGGTGCCGGTCTGGGCGGGGTAGCGAGAAAGAAAAGAGGGGTCATGAGCGGCCATGCATAAGCTTCCACAGGAAAGGGACTTGGGAAACGGGCCGTCCTGTGCGGCTTGCTGGATGAGCCGGGCAGCGGCGGAGTCGGGCGGGGAGGCGCGTGGACCGCGCCTCCGGTGAGCAGTATCGTGTTCGCACTTCGGTGCGAACGCCGGGGCGGTGGCCCCCCCCGGAAAGGTCAGCTCTTCAGGTTGACCATGCGCTCCACCGCCTGGCGGGCGCGTTCGGCGACCGTCGGGTCGACGGTGACCTCGTCGCGCATTTCCAGGAGCGCGTCGAGGATCTTCGGCAGGGTGATCCGCTTCATGTGCGGGCACAGGTTGCACGGCCGGACGAACTCGACGCCGGGCGCCTCGGAGGCGACGTTGTCGGCCATCGAACATTCGGTGACCATCACCACACGGGCCGGCTTGTTGTCCTTCACCCAGTCGATCATCTGCGCTGTCGAGCCGGTATAGTCGGCCGCTGCGATGACGTCTTGCGGGCATTCCGGGTGGGCGATGATCCTGACCGACGGATCGGCCTCGCGATAGCCGCGCAGCTCCTCGCCGGTGAAGCGCTCGTGCACTTCGCAGGCACCCTTCCAGGCGATGATCTCGACGTCGGTGTTGCTCGCCACATAGGCCGCCAGATACTGATCCGGCACCATGATGACGCGCTTGGCGCCGAGCGATTCGACCACCTGGATGGCGTTCGACGAGGTGCAGCAGATGTCGCATTCCGCCTTCACCTCGGCCGAGGTGTTGACGTAGGTGACGACCGGCACGCCGGGATACTGCTCGCGCAGCAGGCGGACGTCGGCGCCGGTGATCGATTCGGCAAGCGAGCAGCCGGCATCCATGTCCGGGATGAGCACGGTCTTTTCCGGGCACATCAGCTTGGACGTCTCGGCCATGAAGTGCACGCCGCACTGGACGATGACGTCGGCGTCGGTCTTGGCGGCTTCCTTGGCCAGTTTCAGCGAGTCGCCGACGATGTCGGCCACGCCGTGGAAGATCTCCGGCGTCTGGTAATTATGCACCAGGATCACCGCGTTGCGCTCCTTCTTCAGAGCGTTGATGGCCGAGATGTAGGGCGCAAAGAACGGCCACTCGATCGCCGGAATGACATCCTTCACCTTTTCGTAGATCGGCGCGGTCTCGCGGGCGATCTCCTCAGTGTACTCAAGCGGCGGGTGCACCAGACCCTTCGGTGCCGCCGTCGGCGTGCACGTGGCGCCCGGGTTCGGGGCGGCCGTTTCCGGCGCGGTCATGTCAAGCAAGGTCATGGCTCGTGGCTCCATATATGCTCAATATGAGTATAATTGGCCCGAAAGAAAAACCGACCGCCTGCCGGTTGCGGACCCTTATGCTCAAGTCGAGTTTTATATAGCGAGCAATTATGGCCTTTGCCAGCAGTTAAACGTCTTTTTTGCCGGAATTTATGATAGGGGATTGATTGTTATGAAAATTTCCCTACCGACAGAAGCCTTATATCGTCCCCTGGAGGCTGACGGAGACCGATCCGAGCAGTCCGAAATCGGCGAGAACGGTACTTCCCGCCCGGATTGGCACCATGCCGAGGCAGGTGCCGGTGGAGACCCAGTCGCCCGTCTTCAGACCGCCGCCGCGCGCACGAAGCGTGTTGGCGAGCCACGCCAGGGCGGTGAGGGGATGGCCGAGCACCTGCTCGCCCGATCCCGCGTTCGTCTCGACATTGTCGACGAAGGCCCGCACGACCGATCCGGCGAGATCCGCGTCGCGCCAGTCGACCATCGGTTCACCGACGACGAAACGGGCATTGAGGCCGAAATCGGCAATCGCATCGATGAGGCCGGGGAAGCCTTCCGAGGGCACGCGGCGGCCGACGATCTCGATCGCCGGATGGCAGCTTTCCACTGACGAGGCAATGGTCTCCGCGGTTTCCTCGCCGAGAAGCGGGTTGGCCGGTGTGCCCATGTGAAAGGCGAATTCGCATTCGATGGCGAGCAGCGTCTCGTCGATGGCGACGCTCTCGCCGCCATGGAGGCTGTCCTCGGCGAACATCGGACCGAAGAACGGGCCGTCGCAACCCATGTTGCGCTGCGAGGCGGGGCTGGTCGCCCCGATCTTGTAACCGATCCGTTGTCCGTAAAGGTCGCTCGCTGTGTCCTGGAGGGCGTAGGCCTCCTCCGTCGTGCGGATGATCGAGGACGGGAAGGGCGCCGAATGCCGGCGGTCGCGGCGGGCATCGGCAAGCTGACGGGCGAGGATTTCTTCGGCGTTCGACATTGCTTGACGGATCTCCACAAGGATGGAACACAGGAGGCAAAATTAAGCGCCCGCCGCAATGGCCAAGGTCCCGCTCTTGCTCTTCCGGGCTTTCGCTTTTGCACTATAAAGCATGGACAAGAAAAGATCTCCGGGAAACATGTCTTGCTGTTTCAGGCGGTGTAACGGCCGGAGAATAAAGACCGACCGGGCCACCGAAACGTGGCCGAAGAGGGGGAAGACGTGGTGCACGAACGACGGGACGCGGCCGGGACCGCGGCGATGTCCGGGATCTTATGGCGCAGCCTGCCGGTTATTCTGGTCTGTGGGTGCGGCATTGCGCTGTTGTCTTTCGGCCCCCGCTCCATCATGGGGCTCTTCCTCGCCCCGATGACGGAAGCGCGCGGCTGGACGCGCGAGATCTTCGGCTTGTCCATCGCCATCCAGAATCTTCTGTGGGGCATTGGCCAGCCCTTCGCCGGCATGGTCGCCGATCGCTATGGTACCGCGCGGGTGCTCGCCGCCGGTGCCGCCGTCTATGCCGCCGGTCTCTTCATCATGGCCTGGGCGCCGACGCCGGTCTGGCTGCATATCTCCGCCGGCGTCCTGATCGGCCTTGGCCTGTCCGCAGCATCCTTCTCCATCGTGCTCGCCGCTTTCGGCCGCGCGGTCAGCGAGGCCAGGCGCGCCATGGCCTTCGGTCTAGGCACGGCTGCCGGTTCCCTCGGACAGTTCGTCTTCGGTTTTCTCGGTCAGGGGCTGATCGACACCCTTGGCTGGTCGATGGCGCTCATCGCAATGGGCGTCGTGATGCTGGCGATCGCGGTCCTCGCGGTCCCGCTCCAGGGGCGCAGTTCGGTCAGCTCCCAGGCCGAGGCGGTGATGGAAGCCTCGCTCGGGGCGACGCTCGCCAGCGCCTTCGGCCACCGCTCGTTCGTCCTTCTGACACTCGGCTTCTTCGTCTGCGGCTTCCATGTCGCCTTCATATCGGTCCATCTGCCGCCCTACCTGACCGACATGGGCATCGATGCTGCCTGGGGCGCGACGGCGATCGCCATTATCGGCCTGTTCAATGTCGCCGGTTCGCTGATGTCGGGGATGCTCGCCGGTCGCATCTCCAAGGCGACGCTGCTGGCCGTCATCTATTTCGGCCGTGCCGTGGCTATCTCGCTCTTCGTCCTCCTGCCGCTGAGCCCGCTGACGGTGGTGCTTTTCGCCTCGCTGATGGGCGTCCTTTGGCTGTCGACCGTGCCACCGACCTCGGGTCTCGTCGCTGCCATGTTCGGGCCGCGTTACATGGCGACGCTCTTCGGTATCGTTTTCTTCTCCCACCAGATCGGCGCCTTCCTTGGTGTCTGGCTTGGCGGCCGGCTCTACGATACGACTGGGACCTACGTCGTGGTCTGGTGGCTGGGCGTCGCGCTCTCCGTGTTCGCCGGCCTTGTTCACCTGCCGATCAAGGACACGCCGGCGCCGGGTCTTGAGCCGGTGCGTGTCGACTGAGCGGAGAAAATCGTTTCGGGCCTCGGGCCCGCCCTCCGGGAAACCGGAAACTTCTTAATGTGAAAGGGACTAATCATGGATCGCTTCAAGGGTATTCTGATCACCCGCGATGAGGAGACGAAGGAACAGAGCGTCGGCCTTGCGCAGATCGATCCCGCCGACATGATGGAAGGCGATGTTACCGTCCGCGTGACCCACTCCGGCATCAACTACAAGGACGGCCTCGCCATCACGGCCAAGAGCCCCGTGGTGCGCCGCTTCCCCATGGTGCCCGGCATCGACTTTGCCGGCGAGGTGGTGGAGTCGGAAAGCGATGCCTTCAAGCCGGGCGATCCGGTGATCCTCAACGGCTGGGGCGTCGGCGAGACCCATTGGGGCGGCCTTGCCGAATATGCCCGCGTGAAGTCCGACTGGCTGATTCCGCGTCCCGGTGGCATTTCGCCCGCCGAGGCGATGGCGATCGGCACCGCCGGCTATACCGCGATGCTGTGCGTCCTGGCGCTGGAACGCCACACCATCACGCCCGAGCGCGGTCCCATCGTCGTCACCGGCGCGGCCGGTGGTGTCGGGTCGGTCGCGATCTCGATCCTGTCGAAGCTGGGCTATCACGTTATCGCCTCGACCGGCCGGGCGAGTGAGACCGAGTACCTGAAGGGCCTCGGCGCGGCCGAGATCCTCGACCGGGAGGAGCTGTCCAAGCCCGCCCGTCCCCTCGGCAAGGAAAGCTGGGCGGGTGGTGTCGATACCGTGGGTACCCATACGCTCGCCAACGTGCTGTCGATGACCAAATACGGCGGCGCGGTCGCAGCCTGCGGTCTTGCCGGCGGCATGGACCTGCCGACGAGCGTTGCGCCCTTCATCCTGCGTGGCGTATCGCTTCTCGGCGTCGATTCCGTCAAGGCGCCCAAGGCGTTGCGTATCGAGGCCTACGATAGGCTGGCGACCGATCTCGACAAGGAAAAGCTTGCCGCGATCACAACCACCATTCCGCTCGACGAGGTCATCGACCGGGCGCCGGAGATCCTCGCTGGAAAGGTGCGTGGGCGCATCGTCGTCGATATTGCTTGAAGTCTGGCCGATCGCGCACGCGTTGCCCCGGGCCAAGGCCCGGGGTCTATCGCCCTCTTTGGCCAGTCCGTCGCTCAAACCGGGAAATGCTTTGGCACCCGGCCGGGACGGGTCCGCTCGCAGACGCCAAGGGATGTCGGGTCAACTCCAGCATCGTGGAGAACCTTGACCGGCGTTTTTCCGCTGGTCCAGGGTCGCGCGATCCCTGGCCGTCACGCGGCCTCGTCGCGGCAGTCGGAGAAGGCTTTGACGGTGCAGTTCTCGCATCGTTTCTGGAACCGCAGGAGTCGACGCAACATCGTGATCGCTTCATGCTTGTCGTCGAAGAAGTGGTTGTTGCCGATCGCCTTGATCATGTGCGTGCGGCTTATTGACTGATAAACCTGCGGCTTGAGGCCGGTGAAATAGAGCCCGCCGCCGAGACTGTTGAGCCGCTCGGCTTCCTGCATCAGCATTTCCGTCCCGCTGAGGTCGATGGCATTGATGCCCTCGCCGATAAGGAGGATGTGGTAAATCCGCTCCTTCTCGATGATTTCGTGCAGCTTCATCTGGATGTGGTCGACGGAGCCGAAATAGATCGACATGTCGATCCTGAGGATGCGCATGTCCGGGCACTGGAGGAGAGGCTTTACCTGTACATCGGTGAGCGTCTTCTTGTGGTAGACGGGGTCGACGTCGGGCGCGAGCGTAACGATTTCCGGCGTTGACGTGCGCATCAGGAAGATAACCAGCGACAGGAGAACGCCGAGGTAGATGGCGAATTCCAGTTCCAGAAGCAGCGTAGCGGACAGCGTGGTGATAAGGATCGCGGTTTCCGACTTGCTCGATTTCAGGACGTGCCGAATCTGCTGAAAGTCGATGAGGCTGTAGGCGACGAGAAGGATGACGCCGGCCATCGCCGCGACCGGCAGATAGGCCGTCAACGGCGCGACCAGAAGCACGATCAGCACGAGAAAACCAGCCGCGAAGATCGCCGACAGTGGCGAGCGCGCACCCGAGGCGTAGTTGATGCCGGAGCGGGTGAAGGAACCGGAACCGGCATAGCTGGAAAAGAAGCTGCCGATGATGTTCGACAATCCCTGACCGATGAATTCCTGATTGCCGTCGATGCGCTGGTGCGATTTCGCCGCGATTGCGCGGCTGATCGAGACCGCCTCGATGAGGCCGAGTAGGGCGATGGCGAAGGCGTCGCGCGCCAGCGTTCGCAGGGCGGTGAAGTCGAGGTCGGGCACCGAAAGCGGCGGCAGGCGCGCCGGGATCTCTCCGATGAAGGCGACACGATGGGTTTCCGCATTGATAGCCGCTGCCGCCGCGCTCGCCACGATCATGGCGATCAGCAGAACCGGGAGCTTCGGCGCAACGCGCTTGAGGCCGACCGCGACCGCGATCGTCACCAGCGCCAGCGTTAGCACCACCGGGTTGGTGTGCGGCCAGTGGAACCAGAGCTCACGCCAGGTGTGGAGGAACGAGTCGCCCCTTTCCAGCTCGATGCCGAGAAGGTGCTTGAGTTGCGAGGTGGCGATTAGGATGCCGGCGCCTGCGGTGAACCCGACGACCACCGTATGTGAGACGAAGTTCACCAGCGCGCCCATGCGGGCAATGCCGAGGACGAACTGGTAGATGCCGGCCAGCAGCGTCATGGTCAGCGCCAGTGTGACGAACTCCGGCGTGCCCGGTTCCGCGTGCCGGCTGATAGCGGAAAAGACGACGATGGAGATCGCCGTCGTCGGGCCGGAGATGAGATGGTGCGACGAGCCGAAGAGCGCGGCGACGATCGGCGTCACCATCGCGGTGTAGAGACCGTATTGTGGCGGCAGGCCGGCGATGGTGGCAAAGGCGACGCCCTGCGGCAGGACGATGACTGCGCCGGTCAGCCCGGCCAGCGCGTCGGCGCGCAGCGTTTCGCCGTCCGTGTTCGGAAGCCACGCGAGAAACGGAAACAGCTGGCGCCATGAAAGATGCATCGAACCGGCCCTGCGACGTGTCGTTATTGTCGGCGGCACGGGCGTTTTAGCCTCGATGAGCGCCGTGTTTTCTTGTCCGCGCGAACCAAAAATTCTGTCCGGATCGCAGCGAAGGACACAAAGGCGTGCGCTTCCTGGCTCTGCGGCAAAGTGAAGCGCATTCCTCCCCCTCTAAGGGAATAAGTCGGGTTGGGCCGAAAAGTCCAGAAGTATTTGCTAATATATAGACTTTGATATGAGGCAGATGGCCAAAAAACTGCTCAGCGGCCGCCGAAGCGGAGGCCCGGGGCGGGCCGTTCGCGCAGCACGTCGCGGCGGAAGCGGAAGAGTGCGGCCGGTCGCCCGCCGGTCTTTGCCGTCGTCGCTCCGGTCGGCTCGACAAGGGCTGCGGCTTCCACGAGGCGGCGGAAGTTCTGCTTGTGGAGGTGGCGGCCGGCGATCGCCTCCACCGTCTTTTGCAGGTCCGTCAGCGTGAAGCTGTCGGCCATCAGTTCGAAGACGACGGGACGGTATTTCAGCTTCGCCCTGAGGCGCGAGATCGCGGTCGCCAGGATCCGACGGTGGTCGAAGCGCATCGGCCGGCCGAGTGTCGGCAATTCGTCGCGCGCCATCGCCGCCATGCGGCCGTCGCGGAGCGCTTCTTCCACGAGTCCCGCCTCATAGAGAAGCTCGTAGCGTTCCAATACCCGTTCCTCGTCCCAGGGGACATTGTCGGTGCCGAAGGCGAGCCTGAGCCGCTCGCTGCGTCCCAGCGCCCGCTGCGGCGAGCCCGCGCGCGGCGGCTCGCGCGACCATTCGGCGAGCGCCGGCTGGATCACTGCGTCGAGAACCGCCGGCCGTCCCGATCGCCAGTCCTCCCAGGGGAAATAGGCATACCATGAGCGCCAGGCCGCACCGGCGTGACAGAGCGTTTCGTCGGAGCGTTCGCTCTGGCGCGTCAGGGCGAGGTATCCGACCGAGAGCACGTGCGGCCCGGCATCGCCCGGCAGCATGTGGCGACCGCGATCGCCGAAAGTGTAGAGCTGCTCCACGTAGCCGAGCGTGAGGGCGGTCTGTTCCTCCACCCAGGAGCGCAGGCCCGTCTCCAACGTGCGATGGGAAAGCGGATCGAACGGACCGAAGGGGAGGCCGTCGGTATTCGTCTCCGGATCGTCCAGCCCGACTGCGAGAATAACCGGTGTCGGGTCGCGGACCGCGACGATTGCCGCGTTCAATTCGACCTCGATCAATGTTGGCAGCGTGGTCTGCGGCGAAGCTGTCATGGTGCCACTCTACACGTGCCGAAATGCGCCGAACAGGCCGGATTACCGCTGAGCGGTGGAAAGCGAGAACGGGCTGCCCTCGAAGGCATTGGCGCCGCGCCCGATGCGCTTGATCGCGTCGACCATGCGCCCGCGCCGACCCATCAGGTCGTCGGCGATGGAGACGAAGAGCGAGTTCGGTGTTGCCTGCGGTGCGGCGGCCCGCAGCGTTTCCGCGATCGCCCGCTCGCTGGCGTCCGGACGCTTGCGGCAGGCGGCGACGAAGCCGGCGGCCGTCGACCGGCTGATGCCAGCGAAGCAGTGAATGACGATGGCGTCTTCGCCGCTCCAGTGATCGATGAAATCCAGGTATGTCTGGACGACCCGCTGATCGGGCGGCGTGAAGCCATCCATCGGCTGGGTGATGTCGTTGAAGGCGAGGAAGAGGTGGTTCTCCTCAAGAATGCCGGTCGGCCGCGTCACCGGCGTTCCCTCGTTGATGAGGCTGACGAGATGGCTCGCCTTCGCGACAGCGGCCGTCTCGGCGACTTTCGATAGTGGGCAGACGTAGATCATGGGGCCGGTCCTTTTTCTTGCGTAGCTGTCCCGTCATGCCGTTGGGAGCCGGCCTTTCGGCGGGATCAGCTGTTTGCGCCCGTTGCGATGGTGCGCTCTGTTTCCAGTTCGGCGAAGCGGGCGAGGAAACGCGCCTGAGCGTCTTCCACCGGCCAGCCGACGAGACCGAGCCGCAGGTGGCCTTTCGCATCGAGCGGGAAGCCGCGCGGTCGGCCGAAGTATTTCGCTGCTTCCCGTTCCTCGAACCCGGCGAGCTCCGTCGCCTCGAAATAGGCCGAGACGATATCGGCCTGTTTGCACAGCCTGGAAATCTTCTGCGGCAGCGTCGCCGGCAGGCCGAAACGGAGATGGATGGCGGAAAGGAGCCGGAGTTCCAGCGCCTTGTAGGAGCCGCCGACAACCGCCTTGAACGGTGAGATCATGTCGCCGATGACATATTCCGGCGCGTCGTGAAGGAGCATGGCGAGCCGCATGTCGGGCGCGAGCGCAGGTTCGAGCCGGCCGGCGATCTCTTCCACCAGAAGCGAGTGCTGAGCGACGGAAAAGGCATGCGCGCCGTGGGTCTGGCCGTTCCAGCGCGCGACGCGCGCCAGACCGTGCGCGATGTCCTCGATCTCGATGTCGAGCGGGGAGGGGTCGAGGAGATCGAGCCGGCGGCCCGACAGCATGCGCTGCCAGGCGCGCGGTGGGGCGCCGTCACGATCGGCCATGGGCGGGTATCCTGAAATCGGTTGGATCGGCGGGCGGAATCACGAGGGGTCTTTCGCGCTTTCGGGCCAGGAAAAACCGGCCCAGTCGGGGATTTCCAGCGTTACCGGCACCTCGCCGGCCATGACAGGCGCGCCGGCGTCCAACGCCGTCTTCGCCCGGTCAAGCCGGACGAGCGCGAGGCCACGCTGTCCTGCGGGACTCGTCAGCGTGCCGATCGTCTTGCCGCCGGCGGTGATGTCCGTTCCAGCCACCGGCAGGTCGCTCGTAGCGTTGACCGAAATGGTCCGGCGACGCGCCGTGCCACGATGCTGCATGCGCGACACGACCTCCTGGCCGACATAGCAGCCCTTGTCGAAAGAGACGCCGTGAAGATGGTCCATGTCGACGTCATGCGGGAAGACCTCGCCATAGGGGAAGTCCGCGCCGGCCTCGGGAACGCTGAGCGCCAGCCGGTGAGCATGCCATGCCGCTTCGTCGGCGCAATCGGCGGCAGCCAGAGCCTCCAGCGTAACGATGCCGCGCCGGCCGAGCGAGGCAAGGCGGGGATCGACTGCAAAGATGCCTTCGAGCACCGGCTCTTCGCCCCAGACCGCAACCACTGCATGGTTCTGGGAAAGATCGGCGATCTCCACCTTCGCCCGGAGCTTGTAGAAACCGAGGCGCTTGGCGAGCGCGGCGGCGCCTTCGCGGGGCGTGTCGAGGATATAGCTTTGGCTTTCCGGCGATGCCTCGACTTTCAGAATGAGGAAGTCGAACAGGATTTTGCCCTGCGGCGTCAACAGCGCGGCATAGCCCGCGCCAGTCGCATCCACCTTTTCCATGTCGGCCGTGATCAGCCCCTGCAGGAAGTGATGGGCATCCGCTCCGGTGACGCGCAGCGCCGCGCGGGAGCTCAAATTGGCCATGGTCATTGTTCTACCCTCGACAATCGCACCGGTCGCTTCGGCACGGGGAGACAGTGACGTTTCTCCAGCATGAGCCGATTCCAACGCCACCAGCATACCCGAGGGAGATAATCGCGGCATGCAGATGCGGCAAGCCGCAAGCCGCGATGATTTTAGCGGGAAGGGGCGCATCGGGGATGCCGGCGGGCCTAGTCTCCGGCGACGAAGAAGTGCCACGTCCCGTCCGGCCCGATCCCAAAGCGGTAGAAAATATAGGTGCCGTAGTTGCGCATCTCGTCGACGTCGGCTGCCGTGACGATGCGGTAGAGTTCCACCATCTGCGGCGGCGTCAGCTTGTCGAGCGGATAGGCGGCGAAATAGGGCCAGACATATTTCTCCTGCGGCGTGCCCTTGTCGACGAGGACCCAACCCGATTCCAGGATCTCGGTCATGATCGCCAGGAGTTCCTGGCCCTTGCCGTCGCCGGACGACTGTTTCAGGAAGTCGATCGGATCGCCGATCTCGCCGAAGGAGAGCGTCGGCATCATCTCGTTCGATTCCAGCACCGGCCGGAGCGCTTCCGGGTCGCCCGAGCGCGCCGCCTCAAGGATTGCCTGCCTCATCCGCCGTACCGGCTCCGGAAGGTCCTTCTCGCCATAGTGGACCTCAGGCAGTTCGGTCACATCGGTCTGCACCGTGGTCGCCTGTTCCGCCTGGCTCGGCAGCGCTTCGGCCGGAACGGCGCCTTCAGGCGAATCACCAGCCTTATCCGCGTCACTGTCTTTTGCGCTGTCGACGTCCGGTGTGGCGTGGTCGCCGTTCGGCGTCACCGTGATCCGCTCCGTCTTGACCGACGTTGCAGCCGCCACCGGCGCTGCCCATAGCGTAGCGACGGCGAAAAGCGTAGCGAATAGGCCGGCGAAACGGAGCATGGCTTTCCTCCGGGATGGCTGCGGTTCCGGGAAATCGGCGACAATAGTGTATCCGTCCTGATGCCGAAATCCACGTTTGCCACGCTATTGGCGCAAGTTATGCGGCGCCTGTTGCCGGAATGTCGTCAGCCTGAAAGAAATTTGATCGAAAACAAAAAATTAGCGGCCCCGTGGCATAAGCTCTGAGGGGAAGAGCATGAGCGCGTCCGGCGCTCGTTCGCATGTCTGAATGGGGCTAGAGCCGGGGGGCGCATGTTCGCAATCGAGCTGATCGTCATCGGGATCGCGATCGGCATAGCAACGGCCGCGCCAGTCGGACCGGTCAATATCGTCGCCATCCAGCGGGCATTCCGCTACGGCTTTCTCCCCGGTCTTGTCGCCGGCCTCGGCGCCGTCATTGCCGACACGCTTCTGGCCGCCATCGCTGCGCTCGGCATTTCCGCCGTCTCCGGCTTCGTCTCCTGGCACCAGCAGACGATCCAGCTCGTCGGTGGTCTGATCATCATCGCCTTCGGCTGGCATGTGACGCGCGTCCATCCGCATCTCGATACCGGGACGACGGAGCCGCCGGGCATTCTGCCGAGCCTCGTCACCACTTTCTTCGTCACGATCACCAATCCGGGGCCCGTGCTTGGCTTCCTCGGCATCTTCGGCGGTCTGGGGAAATATGCACCGAGCCCCGGCGACTACATCAGTATCGCCGCACTGGTTATGGGCGTTGCCGGCGGAGGGCTCTTGTGGTGGGTGTTCGTTGCCGGCGCCGTCGCCCATATGCGCCAGCGCGTCAACGACGGATGGCTCGATCGCGTAAACACGATCGCCGGCTGGAGCCTGATGGTGATCGGCGTGGCCGTCTTCGGTCACGCGGCATACCTCTATGTCGCCTCGTCCTGATTGCCGCCGGTTGATGCCTGTGGGGTGTCGCGACGCCGGAGGGCGGGCTGACGTGTTGTCTACTGGATGATGCGCTGGACGGAAAATTCGCCGTTCTGGATCCGCACCGGCAGACGCGCGGCGAATTCGCTGACCGCTGTTTCGCCGTAGGTTTCCACCAGTTCGGAGAACACCACGAAGAGCGCGGTGTGGACGAAGATATCGCTCTCGATTCCCTCCGAGGCGGCCTCGTCGAGCGCGTCGAAGATCAGGCTCAGCGCGGCCTGTTTCTGCGCCTTCAGGATGTCGTCTTCTTCGTGCGGCCGTGTGGTCATCTTGTCTCCATACCCATGCCGCGTCCCCGCGCGGCAAGTCCCGTTCCTTGAATGTCGACTCAAAGCGTACCATGCGCATGGGTCGACGAAAGGGGAACGTGAAGAAAACCTTAACGCAGTGCTAAAGATTCGAATCTTTTCGTTAACGCGGACCCCATGGCTGGGGATAACTGGCAGGCGCGCGGCGGTGCGACGGCCCGAACATACCGGCTAACGAGAGTGACGGCTGGTGATCTCATGCACCAGCTCGCGGCCTTCCTTGCGGTAGCGTTGCATCGCGAGTCGGGCCGACGGCGTGCACTGCCGGTGAAGCTGGGCGAACCCGCCGTAGCCCCGGTTGAACCGGTCGACATAGAGCTGGCGACGCTTGCGGTCCGGCTGCGTGGCTTCGATGAGGTTCGTCATCATCGTCCGCCAGCGCCCTGTCTTGGCCGCCTCGGTTTCCGGCTCACAGATCGAGACGAGATAGTGCATGGCGCCGAGAATCTCAGCCAGACGCAGCATGCGCGCCTCATAGGGCGGCGCGCTGTCGTCCGTCTGCGCCGGCGTGGGGACGGACGCAGCGACGCACAAACCCGCGGCGAGCGCGGCAAGCGCGATCAGCCTCGTCAGCGAAAACGGCAAAAGACGCACGGACTCTCCCTCAGGCTCTGGCGGCCCCCAGCGACCTTAAATGACGGAAGGCCGCGCCGGCCGCAAGGGTCGGGGCGAACTCATCGGCATTTGCCGCCCGTATCGCCGCCGTTGGCAGGAGCGTGCGAGCGCCGGATGAGATCGGCCGTGCCGGCTGTGAGAGCAAGGGCGTCGAGGTCGTCGAGGGCGACCCAGGCGACGGCGTCGGCATCGTCGCCGGCCCGTGCGGTGCCCGAGAGATAGCGGGCGGTATGGAAGACGAGCGCGAAGTGATGCGCCACCCGCCCATCGCCGGCGCGCTCGATGATGTCAACGACATCGACGATGCCGGTGATCGCGGCAGTGACGCCCGTCTCTTCCATGAGTTCGCGCAAGGCCGCATCGGCAACCGTTTCACCGAGTTCGACAAGTCCGCCCGGAACGCTCCAGAGCCCCATGGCCGGTTCCTTGGCGCGGCGGGCGAGGAGAACGCGGTCGCCATCCCATACCGCGACGCTGGCGCCGAGAAGCGGCCGGGTCGGAAAGCTGCGATCGGATGGGGAGATCACGCCGAGAGGGTCCGCTGGTCTTAGTCGAAGAGGCGGTCGATGCCGGCTTGGGCATCGGACGTATCGCTGCTGTCGGGAGCGGCGCCGGCGTGGATGATGCCGTTGGTTCGGCTGACGATCGGCTTCATGTCCTGTTCCAGGACCTGCGAGATCATTGCCTGAACGTCGGGCGTCGAAGGATCGCCGTTGCGTAGAAGCGTCTGCATCGCGCTCATGCAGGCGTCAAAGTCGGCAACCATATCCTCGAATTGGGCGCGCACATCCGGATCGGCGAGCTGGTAGGCCGCGATCGCCAACTCCTTTTCCTGAAAGCCGGAATCCTCGAAGTGCTGGGCATAGGTCTTGGACTTCCATTCCAGAACATCTTCCGCGCAATCGGGCATTGCCGGCACCATTTCCAGGAGCATGATGGCTTCGTTGAAGTGGTTGAGATAGTCCGTTGCGAGCCACGTTTCGGGATGGATGTTGGCCGCCGCCAGGCGCTCGGGCGTAAGAATATCCTCGTGCCGCTCCCTGGTCATCCTGGCGTCCATGGTTATCTTCCGGTTCTCTGCCGGCTCCCTACTAACCCATCACCATAGACGGACGCGGTTGCGAAATGCTTACCTTCTTTTCCAGTCAGAAAGAGTAGAAATCATGTGCGGCCGTTTTGCGCTCGTGGCCACGCCCGAGGAAGTCAGGCGCTGGTTCGGTTATTCAGAAACGCCGAACTTCCCCGCCCGCTACAACATCGCGCCGACGCAGCCGATCGCCGTTGTGCGTTCTGAGCCGTCGGGAAAACGACATTTCCTGCTCGTGCGCTGGGGGCTCGTGCCATCCTGGGTCAAAGATCCGGCGGCCTTTTCGTTGTTGATCAACGCCCGTGCCGAGACGGCCGAGGAAAAACCCTCCTTCCGCAACGCCATGCGGAACGGCCGCTGCCTCGTCCCGGCGAGCGGGTTTTACGAATGGTACCGACCGTCGTCCGGATCGAAGCAGGCCTACTGGATCCGGCCGCGCGACGGTGGCCTTGTTGCCTTCGCCGGCCTTTGCGAGACCTGGGCCGGACGGGACGGCAGCGAAGTCGACCCCGGTGCGATCCTGACGACCGATGCGAACGGCAAAATTGCGGATATCCACAACCGCATGCCGGCGGTGATCGCGCCGGAGGATTTTGATGTCTGGCTCGATACCGGCAAGGTGCCGCCGCGCAAGGCGCGCGAGCTGCTGCGCCCGGCTCCCGAGGATCTGTTCGAGGCAATTCCCGTTTCAGCCCGCGTCAATGTCGTCTCCAACGATGATGCTGCGATCCAGGAGCGGGTCGATCCGCGGCCGGACGATAAGGACGATACTCCGGACGCGCCAGCGCCCGGCGGGCGAAAGGCGGCGAAGGCCAAACCCAATGAGAAGCGGACATCGGGCAAGAAGCCGGACGATGGACAGATGAGTCTTTTGTGACGCCTCGCGGAGTTCTTCGCGAATGGCCTTTGGCCAAAATCAATGCCGTCCCGTCGCGCACGGCCTTTCAGCAAGAGCTTCGATCCGCGATACTTCAGCATGCGGAATCAGGCTCTTCCCGCCTGAGTCCGAAGGCCGTTTCCGGCGGCATACCCGGCGGCACACAAAGACTGGATGAAGACCGGCCATGGACGAGAAATCAGATCCTGTGGTTCTGCGCCATCGGGACTTGGAGCAGATCGCGATTACGGCGCTCGAAGCCGGACGCCTTCTGATGGAAACGGGCGCGCGCTGCGAGGTCGTGCGCCAAGGCGTGGAAAAGGTGGCGATGGGCCTTGGCGCGCAAAGCGTCCACATCCGGATCGGCTTCGCCTCGCTGTCGCTCACCGTCTCCGACGGGCAGCTGACGAGCACGCGCATGCTCGGCGTCGGCCATCACGGCGTCAACATGCGCCTCAACCATGAGATCCGTGCGATCTGTTCCAGCGTAAGGAAGGGGCTTCTCGACCGGGCCGCGACGCTTGCCGCGCTCGCCGACAGGGTGCGCTCAACGCCGAAGATCCCCCGGCCGGTGAACGCCCTGGCCGCCGGCCTTGCCTGCATGGCCTTCGGTCGCCTCCTTGGCACCGACTGGCCGGCGTTCTTTCCCGTCCTCGCCGCCGCGACCATCGGGCAGTACATCCGTCTGATGCTGATCACAAAGGGTGTGAACGCCTTCGTCATCACTGGCCTCATCGCCTTCCTGTCGGCGACGCTCGCCGGCTTTTCCGCCGTCTGGCTCGGCAGCCAGTCGGTCGATGTCGCCATGAGCGCCGCCGTGCTGATGCTCGTGCCGGGCGTGCCGGCGATGAATGCCCAGACCGACATCATGGAGGGCTTTCCGACGCTCGGCAGCGCCCGTTTCGTATCCGTCACGATGGTGCTCGTGTTCCTGACCGTCGGTGTCGCCGCCGCCCATATCGCCGTTGGCGCTTCGGCCAACAGCTACCACATCCATCACTCGGTGCTGCACCAGACGCTTTTCGGCGCAATCGCGGCCGCAGGCTTCGGCGTCCTGTTCAATTTCGGGCCGATCACGCTCCTTTGGGCGGGCGTCGCCGGTGCCGTGGCACTTGCGGTGCGCACCGTGTGCCTCGATTTCGGTTGGCCGCTGGAGGCCGCGTCCTTCCTCGCCGCAGCCACGGTCGCGGTCTGCGTCGACCTTCTGGAAGATGCGCCAGCACAGATCCGCCGCGCCGGCAACGCGCTTGCCGTCGCCGGTTGCATCCCGATGATCCCCGGTTCGGCCGCGGCCCATTGCATCATCGGCCTTCTCGATCTCACCGCCCAGAACCCGGACGCACCGAAGGAGACCCTCGTCATGGCTGTCAGCTCCGGCCTGCAGGTCGTCTTCACCATCGGTGCGATCGGTGCGGGACTGACGATTGTCTCCTCGCTCTTCCGCAAGCCCGACTTTCCCGAATAGAGGCCGGCGAATCCAAACGAAGGGAAAAAGCATGACGGAATTGCGCCCGCTCTTCTTCGCTACGGCCTTCCTGGTCTCCGCGCCGGCTGCGGCCGAAACGCAGACCCTGTGCACCCTCGTTGCCGATGCGGCGACGGGGAAGGTGATTCACTCCGAAGGACCGGCCTGCGACCGGCGCACGACGCCAGCCTCCACCTTCAAGATCGCGCTCAGCCTGATGGGCTATGATTCAGGCTTCCTGAAGGACGCGCACAATCCCGCCCTGCCGTTCCGCGAGGGCTATGTCGACTGGGTGCCGGCATGGCGGCAGACGACCGATCCCGCCCGCTGGCTGGAGAAATCGGTGGTCTGGTATTCGCAGAGAATCACGCGGGCGCTCGGGGCGGAGCGTTTCGCCGCCTACACCCGCGCCTTCGACTATGGCAATGCCGACGTCTCCGGCGATCCGGGCAAGGAAAATGGCCTCGACCGGGCCTGGCTCACGTCTTCGCTGAAGATCTCGCCGCGCGAGCAGGTCACGTTCCTTCGACGCCTGGTCAAGCGCGATCTGCCGGTGAGCGCCCGTGCCTTTGAGATGACGGAGGTCATCGCCGACTATGGCGTCAGGGCCGGCTGGCACGTCTACGGCAAGACCGGCGCCGCCCGTTCGCGCGATGCCGACGGCAATATCCGGCGCGGCAAGCCTTACGGGTGGTTCGTCGGCTGGGCGGAGAAGGGTGGCCGCGCGATCGTCTTCGCTCGCCTCATCCAGGAGGATCGCCGCCGGCCGGGATCCCCCGGCAGTAGGGCGCGCGACGCGCTCTTCGGTGAACTCTTTTCCGGCAAGGATCCGCTCTAGGTTTCATCCGCGAAGGCAAGCCGCATGGCGCAGCGCCGCTCGATCGGGATGCCGAGAAAGGCCTCGACCTTGAAGATGCGGGCAAGCCGCTCGTCGACCTCTTCGTCGTGGAGTTCCCGGAACCCGAGGCGGGCATAGAACGGCGCGTTCCACGCCACATTGCGGAACGTCGTCAGCGTGACGGCCGTCAGTCCCCGGGCACGGGCATAGGCGGTTGCGGTCGCGACGAGCGCAGCGCCCAGCCCGCGGCGCTGGAACCCGTCGGCGACAGAGAGCTCCCATATGTGGAGGAGGTCGCCCTCGACGCCGGCAGAGAGAAAGCCGACCGGCCGGTCCTCGTGGTCGACGGCGACCCACTCGGTTCCGGCCGCAATGAACTCGCGATGGTGCTCGGCGCTTTGCACCGTATCGCCGGCGATCCAGGCGAGATCGGGGATCGTCTTGAAAAGGAGCCCGGCCGAACGCTCGACGTCGGGCAACAAGTCCGCGTCCCCGCTGCGCGCGAGGCGGATCGCCAAACCGGAGGGAAGGGTTGGCGGGCAGGACTGATCCGTGTTCGTCATCCCGTCAGCATCGCATCCCGCCGATCACAGGATCCGCCCCGGGTTGAGGATGCCATTTGGATCGAACGAGGCCTTGATCCGACGCATCATATCGAGCTCGAGGGCGCTCTTGACGCCGGGCAAGAGGTCGCGCTTCAGCCGGCCGATGCCGTGTTCGGCCGAGATCGACCCCTCGTAGGAGGCGACGATGGCATGGACGGCCGCATTCATCTCGTCCCACAGCGCGAGATAGGTTTCCTTGTCGGCGCCGACCGGTTGGGAGACGTTGAAGTGGATATTGCCGTCGCCCATGTGGCCGAAAGGTACCGGCCGGCATCCGGGTACCATCTCCGTCACCTTCGCCGTTGCCTCCTCCAGGAACTGCGGGATGCGCGCGACGGGCACGGAAACGTCGTGCTTGATCGAGCCGCCTTCCTGCTTTTGCACTTCTGAAAGCGAATGGCGCAGCAGCCAGAACGCGGCGCTCTGGTCGAGTGACTGGGCGATGGCGGCGTCTTCCACGAGGCCGGCCTCGAAGCCCTCGGTGTAGATCTCTTCCAGGAGCGTCCGTGCCTCCTGCGACGAGCGGCCGGAGGTGATTTCGGTCAGCACGTACCAGTCGTGCTCGTCCTCAAGGGGGAGGCGGGAGCCCGGCTGGTGGCGCAGGACGTATTGCAGGCCGATCCGCGGCATCAGCTCGAAGGCCGTCAGCTGCCCGCCGGCGCGCGCCTTGGCGATGGCGAGGAGGTCGAGCGCATCCTTCGGCGAGGCGAGGCCGGCGAATGCCACCTCCTGTGCCTTCGGTTCCGGTTCGAGCTTGAGAACGGCGGCGGTGATGATGCCGAGCGTTCCCTCCGCGCCGATGAAGAGCTGCTTCAGATCATAGCCGGTGTTGTCCTTGTGCAGCTTCCTCAACCCGTTCCAGATCTCTCCCGTCGGCAGGATGACCTCGAGCCCGAGGCAGAGGGCGCGGGCATTGCCATAGGCGAGCACCGCCGTTCCGCCGGCATTGGAGGAGAGATTGCCGCCGATTTGGCAGGAGCCCTGCGAGGCGAGGGTAAGCGGAAAGTAGCGGCCGACGGCCTTCGCCTCCTCGTGGACCTTCTCCAGCGTCGCACCGGCTTCCACTGTGATCGTGCTGCTGTCGAGGTCGACCTCGCGCACCCGGTCCAGCCGGCCAAGCGAGATGACGATCTCATGGCCGTCCGGGTCGGGGATTTGCGCGCCGACGAGGCCGGTATTACCGCCCTGCGGCACGATTGCCGTGCCGGTTTCGTTGGCAAGGGTCAAGATATCGGCGACCTCCTGCGTCGTGCCCGGGCGGAGCACTGCCGCCGTGCGGCCGGTGAAGAGGTCGCGCCATTCCTTCAGGTAGGGTGCCTGGTCGTCGGGGTCGGTAACGGCGTAGCGCTCGCCGACGATGGCGACGAAACGGGCGACGAGATCGGGGTCGGGGAAATGTGTGTGCGTGTCCATGGGACCAATGTAATCGCGGCGGGAAGCGGCGTCGACGCCCTCCGGGAAAATCCCCGGCGCTCGAATCGGATTCTCTATATCGCGATATAAGTGACTGAAATAGGCAGAAATATTACGTTCTTGAATCGATTTGTGAGCACGCTGATGAATCGCCGTGTGAAAGATCTCGAAGCCGCGTGAAGGGATCGAGGCATTTGGTATGCGAATTTGCGAAAACTCCTGCCGCCAAGACGGACCCGATGCGTGCCTAGCGCTTGTTTCCCGTGAGAAATCAGGCGCGTCAGCGTAGAACATATGGCAAATGCGCCATCCGCCCGAACCGGGAGCTTGCGTCTGCGGCGAGGGCAAAGGAGCGGCTGTTCCCGATCAACATGCCGCTAGGGGAGCGCATCGGGACGGGGGACGGCATGTCGCGTGAACTTGAAGCGCCTCAAGCCGTGTGCGATAGAACTGCGCCCGTGTTCTGTGCGGGTTTGGGATTAGTGTAAGAGGTTTGGAATGGCCGAAGCGCGTGGATTGATGTCGGGCAAACGTGGGCTCATCATGGGTGTCGCGAACAATCGGTCGATCGCCTGGGGAATCGCCAAGGCGCTGAGCGACAATGGCGCGGAACTGGCTCTGACTTATCAGGGCGACGCGTTGAAGAAGCGGGTCGAACCGCTCGCCGATGAACTCGGCGCGATCGTAGCCGGCCATTGCGACGTCAACGATCCGGCGTCGATCGACGCCGTTTTCGACGGCCTGAAGGAGGCCTGGGGCACGATCGATTTCGTCGTCCACGCCATCGCCTATTCCGACAAGAACGAACTGACCGGTCGCTATGTCGACACCACGCCGGAGAACTTCACCTCCTCGCTGTTCATCTCCTGTTATTCGCTGACCGCAATCACCCAGCGCGCCGAGAAGCTGATGCCGAACGGCGGTTCGATCTTGACGCTGACCTATTACGGCGCGGAAAAGGTCATGCCACACTACAACGTCATGGGCGTCGCCAAGGCTGCGCTGGAGGCGAGCGTGCGCTACCTCGCCGCCGATCTCGGACCGAGCGGCATTCGCGTCAATGCCATTTCCGCCGGGCCGATCAAGACGCTCGCGGCCTCTGGTATCGGCGACTTCCGCTATATCCTGAAGTGGAACGAATACAACGCGCCGATGCGCAAGACCGTCACCCCCGCCGAGGTTGGCGATTCAGCGCTCTATCTGCTGTCCGATCTCGGTCGCGCCGTGACCGGCGAGATCCATCACGTCGATTCCGGCTATCATGTCGTCGGCATGAAGGCCGTCGACGCACCCGATATTTCCGTCGTCAAGGAGTAACGTTTTGACGTCCAATCGCACCGTCCGTCTCGCCCGTCGTCCTGTCGGAATGGTGACACGGGAGGATTTCGCGATTGCCGACGAGGCGATGCCGGAGCCCGGCGAGGGCCAGTTCCGCGTTCGCCTGCGTTATGTCTCGCTCGACCCGGCCATGCGTGGCTGGATGGCGGATGCCAAGAGCTACGTCAAGCCGGTGGAAATTGGCGGGGTCATGCGCGCCTACGCCGCCGGCATCGTCGACGCCTCCAATCATCCCGACTTCAAGCCCGGCGATGCGGTGACCGGGCTTCTTGGCGTCCAGCAGTACGCGCTCTCCGATGGCCGCGGCGTCGCCCGTGCCGATGTCACGCAAGCCCCTTTGCAGACCTGGATCGGTGGTTTCGGTATGCCGGGAACGACGGCCTATTTCGGTCTTCTCGAAGTCGGTAAGCCGCGCCCGGGCGAAACCGTCGTCGTCTCCGCCGCTTCCGGCGCGGTCGGCTCCATCGTTGGCCAGATCGCCAAGATCATCGGTTGCCGCGCGGTCGGCATCGCCGGTGGGCCTGAAAAGTGCAGCCGCGTTGTGGAGGAATTCGGCTTCGACGCTTGCGTTGACTACAAGGCGGGCAATCTTTCCGCCGATCTCGCCGAGGCGTGCCCGGACGGTATCGACGTCTATTTCGAGAATGTCGGCGGCGAGGTGCTGGAGGCCGTGCTCGACAACATGAACATCTTCGGTCGCATCGCCGTGTGCGGCATGATCTCCGGCTACAACGCGACCGAACCCTCGCCCGCCCCGCGCAATCTGCGCTCCGTTCTCGTCAATCGGCTGACCATGCGCGGCTTCATCATCTTCGATTTCGCCGATCGTGGCGATGAGGCGATCACGGCGCTGACCATGTGGTACGGCGAGAAGCGGCTGCGCTTCCCGGAGGATATCCGCCAGGGTGGCGTTGATGCCTATCCCGATGTCCTCAATCTGCTTTATACCGGTGGTAATCAGGGTAAGCTGATTCTGGAGGTCTGACGTCCGGCGTGGTGCCGGGCGATCTCGGGCCTTCGCCGTCTCGAACCACCTGAGACCGCCATATGATTTCCCAGACGCTCTATTTCATTCGCCATGGCCGCACCGCGTGGAACGCCGAACGCCGTTATCAGGGCCAGATCGATATTCCGCTCGACGATGTCGGCCGTGAGCAGGCCAGCCGCAACGGCGCGGTGCTGGCCGGGTTCTTCGCCGAGCATTCCGTGGCCATCGACGATCTCGATTTCGTCGCCTCGCCGCTCTCCCGCACGCGTGAGACCATGCACCGTATCCGCGATGGGCTCGGCCTGCCGCACGAGGGTTACCGGACCGATTCCCGCCTGATCGAGGCAAGCTATGGCGACTGGGAAGGGCTGACGATCCCGGAAATTCGTCAGGAGCGGCCGGGAGAATTGGAACGCCGTCACGCCGAGCCCTGGACCTATGAGCCGCCCCACGGCGAAAGCTATATGGCGCTTTCCTCGCGCGTCGCCGACTGGCTCGGCGGCGTTGAGCGACCGACCGTCGTCGTCTCCCACGGCGGCGTCTGCCGTGTCCTCCAGGGCTTGCTTCTCGGCATGCCGCGGGGTGAATTGCCGATGATGGACATCCCCCAGGACAAGGTCTTCGTCTGGCGCAGGGGAGCGGCCGTCTGGCTGTGATCCAGACGGCCGGCTTTCTTGCCGGTAAGTCTGTCGGTTTACCGGGAAAGCGCCTTAGTCGACGATCTCGACGTCGAGCGCCACCTTTTCGTCGTCGATGACTTCATAGTCGACATAGACGTGGGTGCCGGGGACGAGTCCCTCCACGTTGAAGTCGTCCGGCAGCAGGATGCTGGTCCCGTTCTGAAGCTTCAGGACGCCGTCTTTCGTGATCGTGGCGATAACGCCCTCGATCTCGTCGGCAGCGGCTGCGGCCGGCAGAACGCCGATCGCGGAAAGGAAAACGAGCGAAGCGAAAAGCTTGCGCATGCGCCTGATCCCCATGTGACAAGATCTCCATATGTCAACGAATGCCGGCATCGGCTGTCGGTGACCCGGCCGGAAGTTCGGTCCGTTGTCTTTCCGGCACTACCAGCACCAGCCTTTGCCTCATGCCGCCAAAATCCGGCTTTGACAATTGGCCGAAAAATAAAAATTCTCGCCCCGATTTCCGCCGCAATTCAGGGCGCCTGGCCCGTCCTCCCGAGCAGTCGCGAACCAATTCATCTCCGTCCGGTGTTCAAGCTGTTGTGAACCGGTCTGGTGTTGCCGCCCGTGTGGTCTAAATGCGGGAAGGGACGAGACGCGGGTCGCCGTTCGAGCGAAAGGCCGGTCACACTGCTTGAAACCGCGAATTGGCGCGGCAAGGACGAGGGGAATGCCATCATGTGCGATGAATTGGGATGTGGAACCGACACCAGCAACATGCCGCCGATCGATGTGCCGGACGCGGCGCGGCGGGCGTTCATTGCCGGCGCGGCGACGTTGCCGCTGGCGGCGGTGCTTGCCGACCCCGTGTTGGCCGAGGCCGCCGGCTCGCGGCTCGAGGACGTGACGATCACACTTTCGAGCGGCACGCCCGTCAAGGCGTCGCTGGCGCTCCCGGCGAAAATGCCGGCGCCTGCCGTTCTCCTCATCCACGAATGGTGGGGTCTCAACGACCAGATCAAGGCTGTCGCCGCCGAATACGCCGAACAGGGTTACGTCGCGCTCGCCGTCGACCTCTATGACGGCGGTTCCGCCACGAAGCCGGAAGGCGCCATGGCGCTGATGAAGGCCGTCGACCCGGCGGTCGCGACCGAGACGCTCGTCGCCTGGATCGACTGGCTGAAGAAGAGCGACAGGACGACCGGCAAGGTCGGCACCGTCGGTTGGTGTTTCGGCGGCGGCTGGTCGCTCAACGCCTCGCTCGCCACGCCTGTCGATGCGACCGTCATCTACTACGGCAACGTTGCCAAGTCCGCCGACCAGCTCGCGTCGCTGCAAAGCCCGGTCCTGGGGCATTTCGGCACTCTCGACCAGAACATCAACAAGACGATGGTTGACGGATTCGAGGCTGCGATGTCCGAAGCGGGGAAGGCAGATATGCTTGCCGTGCATTGGTATGAGGCCAATCATGCTTTCGCCAACCCGAGCGGCGCCCGCTATGACGCTGAGGATGCAAAGCTTGCCTGGGATCGGACGCTCGCCTTCCTCTCCGCCAATCTCGCCTGATGCGGCCTTTGCTGCCGATGACATCATTTGACGCCGTGAGCGGAGCCTCTTAAAGAACGGTCGTCGGCCGGGCGGTGTTGCCCGGCCGCGATCATTCGGAACCGGGCGGCGTCATGTCTCACAACACCTTCGGACATCTCTTCCGCGTTACCACGTGGGGCGAAAGCCACGGGCCGGCGATCGGCTGCGTGGTCGATGGCTGCCCGCCGCGCCTCGAGATCTCCGAGGACGAGATCCAGGGCTTCCTCGACCGTCGGCGGCCCGGCCAGTCGCGCTACACCACCCAGCGCAAGGAACCGGACCGGGTCCGTATTCTCTCCGGCGTCATGCCGGATGAGGAAACCGGTGCGCTACTGACCACCGGTACGCCGATTTCTCTGATGATCGAGAATGTCGACCAGCGCTCCAAGGATTACTCCGAAATCGCGCAGCGCTATCGCCCCGGCCACGCCGACATGACCTACGACGTCAAGTATGGCATTCGCGACTACCGAGGCGGCGGGCGGTCGTCGGCGCGTGAAACGGCGATGCGGGTCGCCGCCGGCGCTGTCGCCAGGAAGGTCGTGCCGCAGGTTTCCATCCGCGCCGCCCTCGTTCAGATCGGACCGCTGAAGATCGATCGCGCGCGCTGGAACTGGAACGAGGTCGACAACAACCCCTTCTTCTGCCCCGATCCGGTGATGGCGGAGGAGTGGGCGGAGTATCTCGACGGCATCCGCAAGGCCGGCTCCTCCGTCGGCGCGGTCGTGGAAGTGATCGCCGAAGGTGTGACGCCGGGTCTCGGCGCGCCGATCTATGCCAAGCTCGATCAGGATATCGCTGCTGCGATGATGTCGATCAACGCGGTCAAGGGTGTGGAGATCGGCGCCGGCTTCGAGGCTGCGACCCTCACCGGCGAGGAAAACGCCGACGAAATACGTATCGGCAACGACGGCAAACCGCTGTTCCTGTCCAACAGGGCCGGTGGTGTTCTCGGCGGTATCGCGACCGGACAGCCGGTCATCGCCCGCTTCGCCGTCAAGCCGACATCATCAATTCTCACTCCCCGCCGCTCCGTCACGCGAGACGGCGCCGAGGTCGACGTCTTCACCAAGGGACGCCACGACCCCTGCGTCGGCATCCGCGCGGTGCCGGTTGGCGAGGCGATGATGGCCTGTGTTCTGGCCGACCATGCCTTGCGCCACCGTGGTCAGGTGGGCTGATACTTCCAGGAAAGGACAACGCCGATGACGGCGGATATTGCAGATGTGATCGAGGCCATTCGTGCGTTCGAGCGCGGCGAGATCGTTGTGGTGACGGACGACGACGACCGGGAGAACGAGGGCGACCTCATTGTCGCCGCGACCCACGCGACGCCGGAGAAGATCGCCTTCATCGTGCGTCATACGAGCGGCATCGTCTGCGCGCCGATGACGCGCGAGGAGGCGCGCCGGCTGAATCTGGAGCCGATGGTCGCGACCAATGATTCCGCCCACAACACGGCTTTCACCGTCACCGTCGACTACAAGCACGGTACCACCACCGGTATATCCGCCGATGACCGCTGCGCCACCGTGCGCGGCCTTGCCAACCCCAATGCCGGTGCCAACGATTTCACTCGCCCGGGCCACATCTTTCCGCTGATCGCACGCGACGGCGGCGTCCTCATGCGCTCCGGCCATACAGAGGCGGCTGTCGACCTGTGCAAGCTCGCCGATCTGCCGCCGATCGGCGTTATCTGCGAACTGGTCAATGACGACGGTTCGGTGAAGCGCGGGCCGCAGGTGACCGCTTTCGCCGAGGAGCACAAGCTGAGGAAGGTCTCCGTCGCCCAGCTCATTGCCTATCGGCAGGGCAAGGAGCGCCTCGTCGACCGCGTCGCGGAGTTCCCGGTCAACACCGTCGCGGGTCGTGCCATGGCCTATACCTTCGCCACCCGATGGGATCCGATGCAGCATCTGGCGATCGTTTTCGGCGATGTGCGCGACGGGCGCGGCGTGCCGGTACGGTTGCATCTGGAGTCGGTCGCCCAGGACGTCTTCGGCCAGGACCGCTCCATCGACGCCATCCTGCACCGCATGGCGAAAGTCGGTCGCGGCATCATCGTCTATCTGCGCGAGGGATCCGTCGGTGTTGCCGTCTCGCCGTCTCGCCCCGGCCCCGAGGAGGACAATGGGGTCGAGGAACACGGTTCGGCCCTCTATCGCATGGAGAACTGGCGCGAGATCGGTCTCGGCGCCCAGATCTTGAAGGACCTCGGCGTCTCTTCCATCCGGCTTCTGTCGTCACGCGAACGCCGCTACGTCGGTCTCGAAGGCTTCGACATCGAGATCGAGGAAACCGAGATCATCGACGGCTGAGGCCGATGCCGTGAAGCGTCGTCCCTCAGGACTTGCCCCTGTCGCGTGGGTGAGGGGAGGATGGGGGAGCGGCGCCGTTCGCTCCCTGGCAGGCCACCGCTGCGGATACGGGCGGCGTGCCGGCGCGCGGGCGCGTCTTCAGCAGCGTTGCCGCGAAGCGTCCACCGGTCCTGTCTTCCACCCAGCGAAAGAGGCGATCAAGCCATCGCACCCGTCTCCGCAGGAGGCGGATGAAGCCGGAAAAGCGCCGGTTCGTTGCCATGAGGATGAAAAGCCCGAGCGCGATCAGCGGAACGCCCGTCGGCAACGGCAGAAGAACCGTTGCGATGCCGAGCAGCAAGCAGACCGCGGCAAGAGCGGTGAAGAACACGCGTTTGATCTTCGTGGATCCGCTGAAAGAGAAAGCCGCCGCTTCCTCCTACGGGACACCGGTGACACTTTGACGACAAATCGCGGCTCCGCATCTCACGTCGCCGGCGATGTCCTCCGTCAGGGCGTATCGCGCGAAAGCACGGCGACGCATTCGATATGCGGCGACCACAGGAATTGGTCGATGGGCGTGATGCGATAAAGTCGATAGCCGCCGTCGATCAGAACGCGCAGATCGCGGGCAAGCGTTGCCGGATTGCACGAAACGGCGACGATTGTCCCGACGTCGGATGTGGCAAGCACCTCCGCCTGTGCCTTCGCGCCAGCGCGCGGCGGGTCGAAAACCACCGTGTCGAAGGCCTTGAGTTCTTTTTTCGTCAGCGGATAGTCAAAGAGATCCCGCACCTCCGTCGTCACCGGCTTCAGACCTTGTGCATGCCGCATGCCGTGTTCCAGCGCGGCAAGGGCCGACCGATCGCCCTCGACCGCATGGACGGGTGTGGAACGGGCGAGCCTGAGGGCGAAGGTGCCGGCGCCGGAAAAAAGGTCGGCGACATGGGTTGCGCCGGCGATCGCCTCCGTGACGAGCGCGGCCATCGCCTCTTCGGCAATCGCGCTCGCCTGGGTAAAGGTTCCGGGTGGCGGCACGACGGCGACGCCACTGAAGGAAAGCGCCGGATCAGTCAGTGTGATCAGCACCTCGCCGTCGAGGCTAAGCCGGGCGAAGCCGGCTGTCATGGCAAGTGAGATGAGCTTCTGCTCCTCGCGCGGCGTGATCTTCGCCGCGTCGGCGAGCGCGATGTCGAGGCCGCCGTCGGTCGAAAGGACGGTGAGCCTCAAGGTTCCTTTTCGCGGGCAGGTAATCGCCGCGAGGTCGCGAAGCGCTGGCAACGCCCGGACGATCTCCGGGGCAAGGACCGGACAGGCGGACACGTCGATGACCGCGTGCGATTGCCGCTCGTGATAGCCGACGTGGAGTGCCCGCCCGGTGCGTCTTGCGGTCAGGACGGCCCGGCGGCGTGTTTGCGGCGCCGAGGGGACGAGCGCATCGACTTCCGCCTCGATGCCTCGCTGGTGGAGCGCGGAGACGACCTGATCGCGCTTCCATGCCCGGTAGGCGGGCGCTGCCATGTGCTGCAGGCTGCAACCGCCGCAGCTGCCGAAATGGGGACAGGCGGGCTCGGTGCGGTCGGGCGATGGGGCGTCAATGTCGAGGAGCCGCGTGCGGGTGCCGTCTCGCCGCACCGATACCCGTTCGCCCGCAAGCGTGAACGGCACATAGACGGGGCCCTCCGGTGTTTGCGCGATGCCATCGCCGCGATGACCGACATGGTCAATGGTGAGGACGGTTTCGGCATTGGTCATAAAGGATCTCCGTTGCCCGGGCCTGTGCCGGCCCGGCGGGCGCCGAGGAGGAATTCGCGATTGCCGTCACCGCCGGCAATCGGTGAGGGGATAAGCCCGTCGACGCTCCAGCCGTCGCGGCCGTCGAGCCATCTGGCAACGCTCCGGGCCGCCTCTTCGCCGCGGGCCGGATCGCGCACGAGGCCGCCCTTGCCGATGTTCTCGCGGCCGACCTCGAACTGCGGCTTGACGAGAAAGAGACCGAAAGCACCGGGCGCGGCGAGTGTCAGCGCCGGGCCGAGCGCCAGCTTCAGGGAAATGAAGCTCATGTCGGAAACGACGACCTGCGGCGCTTCGCCCAGATCTACGAGTGTTAGATCGCGGGCGTTCAGCCCTTCGACGGAGTGTACGCGCGTATCGGCCGCGATCCGCGGATGAAGCTGACCATGGCCCACATCAATCGCATGGACGCGCCGGGCGCCGCGTTCGAGCAGAACCTGCGTGAAGCCACCAGTCGATGCGCCAAGGTCGAGCGCGATCTTGTCCGAGGGATCGAACGCGAACCGGTCGAGCCCGTCGGCAAGCTTGAGCGCCGCGCGTGAGACGTAGCCACCGGCCGGGTCCGTGCTGGCGATCGCCGCGTCTTTGGCGATGAGAACGCCCGGTTTTCTCACGGTAACGCCGTCGACCGCGACATGGCCGCGCTGAATCGCGTCGCGCGCCCGTGCCCGTGTTTCGGCAAGGCCGCGCAAGACGAGCGCCTGGTCGAGTCGGTGGCGTGTGGGCGGGGAGGAGGGTGCCATGGCGTCAGGGAAGCGTGACCGTATCGGTTGGCCGTGCTCAGCTCTTCTCCAGAAGACGCTTCAGCTTCGGCAGGGCCGTCTTCTTGTCTTCCTGATAGGCGATGGTGCCGACCATCTCGCCCTTGCGGTTGAACAGGTACACGGCGGCCGTGTGGTCCATCGTGTAGTCGCCGTCGTCGAGGGGCACCTTCTTGCGGTAGACGCGGAAGGCATCGAGGACCGGGTCGAGCTCCTCCTGCGAACCTGTGAGGCCGATGATCTGGTCATTGAAGGAGGAGAGGTAGAGCTTCATCTGCTCGGGCGTGTCGCGCTCGGGATCGACCGTGATGTAGATGACGGCGAGATCCTTTGCCGCCGGGCCGAGTTCGTCGAGATAGGTGCCAAGCTCGAAGAGCGTCGTCGGACAGACATCGGGACAATAGGTGAAGCCGAAGAAGATCGCGCGCGGACGGCCGGCGAAGTCGGTATCGGAAACCTTCTCGCCATTGGTGTCGGTCAGCGTGAATGGACCGCCGATACCGGCTATCGGCGTTCCGTCGCCGAGCGTCGCGTCGGAGGCGAACTGGCTCTTGTACCAGTCCAGCCCAAGCGCGGCGCCGCCGATGACGACGATGGCGACGAGGACTCCCAGAACGATATGGACGGCGCGTCGTGTCGGCATGGTGATCTCTCCCAGGCAGTTGCTTGCCGCTCCGGCTGTCGCAGACGGCAGCGCCATCCGCGAGCGGAGCAGGTATCATTTGCCCTGCTAGATGCGCCGTTCGGCCCACGCACGCAACCCCCGGCCTGGCAGGACCGGCACGAGGTGTCTCCATTCCCGGACACGGTCAGGAGGCCGGTGTCTCCTCGCTCGCCGTTTCGGCCTTCGCCCGTTCCCGCTCTTCCTGCTCGGCGGCTTCGGCGCGTTCTTGCTCCTCCTGCTCGGCGACTTCGGCCAGATCCGGCTCGCCGAAGAAGCCCGTCGGCTCGGGGATATAGACATCGGGATCGTCGACGTCGAGCGGTTCCGGCGTGATCGCGCCGCCGACCGGGGCGGTGGAGCCGAGATCCCAGTCGGTCTTGTCTTCCGGCGCTTCGCGGACCCTGAGCCGCAGGACCAGGTAGGCGATGAGCAGAAACTGCACCATGGCCACCATAACGAAAAGCTGGTTCGGCCCGCCTTCCTTCATGAGGAGAGTGGCAAGGAACGGGCCGAACATGGAGCCGGCGGCAAAGGAAAGGAGAAGGCCGGAGGACGTCTCGACGTAGGAATCCGGTTCCGCATAGTCGAAAGCGTGGGCGACGGCGATCGAATAGGCTGGTTGGCTGAAGACGCCGAAGGCGGCGGCGATACCGATCAGCCAGGCCGGAGAAGTCGGCGCCGCAAACGCGAAGACGAGGCTCAACAGCATTGCCGCGGCGGTGATGCCGATGAGAATGAGGCGCCGGTCGGCGAAGTCGGACAGCCGGCCGAATGGCCATTGTCCGAGCCCGCCGCCGATGATGATCGCGGTCGCCAGAAGAACCGCATCATGGGTCGTCAGACCGATGCGGGTGCCGAAGATCGGCGCCAGCGTCCATACCGCGCCATTGCCAATGCCGATCATTGCCACCGCCACGAAGGCGGATGGCGAGTTCTTGTAGAGCTGCCGCGGGCGGAAATTGACGAGCATGATCGGCGCGGGCTGCTGCGAGCGCGTCAGGGCGACCGGAACGACGGCGAGCGAGACGACGACGGAGGCGATCGCGAACGGCATGAAGGTGGCGATGTCGAGAGTATTGGTAATGAGCTGGCCGAGCGAGATCGCTGTGAAGTTCACGACGATGTAGATCGACATGATGGTACCGCGATTGCTGTTGCTCGCCCGCTCGTTGAGCCAGCTCTCGGCGATGACGTAGAAGCCGGCGACAGTCAGCCCCGATACTGCACGTGCCAGCACCCAGACCCAGGGCTGGAGGAACATCGCATGGAAGAGCGCGGCCGCTGACGCCAGGGAAACGATCGCGGCGAAGGCGCGGATATGGCCGGCCCTGAGGATTGCGTAGGGCGTCATGATGCAGCCGATGACGAAGCCGACGAAGTAGGACGACGACATCAGGCCGATCTGCAGGTCGCCGAAGCCGGCCATCTCTGCGCGGATCGGCAGGACGGTCGTTTGCAGTCCGTGGCCGAGCAGCATCATGCCAACGGCAAGGAGCAATGCGGTAATGGGGGCGAGGGTGGCAGCCATGGCCCGTTGCCTTGTTCACTCTGATTGGAAAATGGCAGGAGCCCGCCTGAACGGGAACCGGCCGCCTGAAAACGGGTGGTCTCGATCGTCCGCGGTGCGCGCGCTAGACTTCTGTTCCGGAGTCTGCCGTAGGATCGATCAGGACCCTGATTCGCCGCGGATAGATCGATGGTGAACACAAAACGGGACGGATTCATGAACGTCGTCGCCGACGCGAAGTAGACGGTCCACCCCATGTCTTGCGCTCTCCGATACGCTTAACGATTAAGATTAACAAGAAGATAAAGTTGCTGTTTGACTTAAAACTGTCGAACTCTCCTAACGGAAAGCTACTGAAAGCCGACCTCCGTGTCGCACCCGTCGGGTCTGAGGGGAGTCGCGGAGGCGGCGGACAAACCGCAAGAGATGGGGAGGGTCGCCATTATGATGATGCGCAGGGCACATGCGACGATTCACGATGCGCTGGTCGGCAGTAACCGAGCAGACCATATGTATGGTCTTGCAGGCAACGATTTCATCGCCGGTCGCGGCGGCGATGACTGGCTCTACGGTGGCGGCGGCAGCGACAGCCTTTATGGTGGCAGCGGCCACGACAAGGGCTTCGGCGGAGGTGGTGCCGACTATCTCTTCGGCTATGGCGGCCAGGATACGCTCGACGGTGGTAACGGGCAGGATTATCTCAACGGCGGCGGCGGTCACGACCTCATGCGCGGTGGCCAGGGGAATGATCACCTCGTCGGTGGTTACGGCTCTGACAAGCTCGTCGGCGGATCCGGAGCGGACAGGCTGGATGGCGGCCAGGCCAACGACATCCTCCTCGGTGGCTCCGGTGATGACTGTCTGTTTGGTCGTTCCGGTCATGACCTCATGCGTGGCGGTCTCGGCGACGATACGCTGAAAGGCGGCGCCGGCAATGACCGGATCGAGGGAGGACCCGGCGACGACCTGCTGGTCGGCCACGCCGGTTGCGACGTCATCTACGGCGGTCAGGGTGACGATACGCTGATCGGCGGGGCCAATTCAGACACGCTGATCGGAGCTGCGGGCGACGACAATTACGTGACCGGTCGCGGCTACGACCGGATTCGCTTCGACGCCAACAGCGGCCATGACGCCGTGACCGATTTCCAGGACGGCGTGGATCTCATCGACATGGCGAAGCTCGGCCTGACGAAGGCGACGCTCTTCGATCATGTGACCGTTTCCACCGACAGCCATGGCGCCGTCATTGGCTATGGCAATGCGACGCTCCTCCTCGCTGGCGTCGACGCGAGCGACGTGTCGGCTGCCGACTTTCTGATCTGAGTTTAAGTGGGGTCGGGTGGCCTGTTGTGGCGCCACCTGGCTACATCAGCCGCTCCAGCGGCGGTTCCTCGGCAACGTTCTGGCCGACGAAGCCCTCGGTATGGATGAGACCGTCGCGCGCGCCGAGCGCCTTGACGGCTGCGCGGCAGCCCTCGACGAACTCCGGACTTCCCGCGATATAGATGCTGTGTCCGGAAAGGTCCGGGAAGAGGTCCGGCAGGATCTCGGGGACGCGGCCGGAAAGGTCCGGCCCCGTCTCGCGCGTCAGTGTCGTGCGGAACCGGAAGTTCCGGTACTTCGTCTCCAGGAAGCGCAACAGCCCCTGTTCATAGATGTCCTCGGCCTTGCGGGCCGAGAAGATCAGCGTCGCCGGATTGCGGAAGCCGCCGCGCGTAAAGGCCGCCGTCGCCAGCGCCTTGATCGGTGCGAGGCCGGAGCCGGCGGCCAGACAGAGGACCGGCGTCTTGGCAGCCGGGTCGCCGATGAAGGTGCCGTAGGGACCGGAAAGGCGGATTTTGTCGCCCACCTTCAACGTGTCGTGGACCCACAGGCTCGTCGTGCCGTCGTCGATCCGCGTTACATGGAGATGGATCTCGCCGTCGGGCTGCGGTGGATTGGCGATCGAATAGCAGCGGCTCGGGATGCCGTTGCGTTCGTCGCCGAGGGTGACGTACTGCCCCGGCCAATAGCGCATCGCCTCGCCCATGGGGCGCAGCCGCAGCTCCACGATGCGCGGCGTGCGCACCAGGCGGTCGGTGACGACGTAGAACATCCCCTCGCGCGGCGGAAAGAGCTTCGGCTGGGCGTCTTCCGTGCCCCATTCGATCTCAAGGACATCGGAGGTGGGTTTGGCCATGCACATCAGGCCGTAACCCTTCTCGCGCTCCTCCGGCGCCAGCGCCATGTCAAGCACCATGCCCTGATCGAACGAGCCGGACTTAACCCGGACCTTGCACTCGCCGCAGGCCCCGGCGCGGCAATTGTTGGGAAGCGCGAAACCTTCCTTCTCAAGGGCGCCGAGAACAGTGTCGCCGCTGGCACAGTCGACCTCCTGGCCGGACGGGAAAAGGCGGATGATGCTCATGGATTGTCTCTTGTTGATCGGTCCGGTCATGCGTTTCCTCGCAAGTGAGGATAGCAAAACGCGCCCGGAAAGGCGCGAGACCATGGATCGGGTACCGGCACCGGGCATATCGCGCGCCCGGCGCCGGTGCTGTTTCGGGTCGATCAGAAGACCGGAATGATCTCGTCCATGTCGACCTCGAGGATTTCCTTGCCGCTGATCCCCACTTCCGGGATCGCCGGGAATTCCGTGTCGTACTTGTCGAGAACGCCCTTGAGATTGAGCATCGCCCGCTTCCAGTTTTCCTTCTTTTCCTCGTACGTCGGGACGCCGAAGCCGGCACCGCGCGCCACTTCCTCGGCCTCGCGCTGGGTGGCGATGAAGTCTTCGGGAATATCCCAGAACTCGGTCGGCGGTTCGAACAGCACGGCCGACAGGAACAGGTATCCGGCGCGGATCTGCTTGGTGATGATCGGCTTTTCTTCGTCCGTCAGGTTCGGATAGTCGCGCTCCATCAGCGACATGCAGATCGCCATGTGGCGGCCCTCGTCGCGGCCGATATTCTTGAACGCTTCCTGGAAGACGGGCTCGCTGGCCGCGGCCGCCATCTGGTGGAAGATGGTCGCAGCCGCGATCTCGCCCATCAGGAACGACGAGAACAGGACGGCGAGCGAATATTTCGGCACCGCCTTCTTGTAACCGGTCCAGTAGCGGCTGCCGTTGTAGTAGAGCCATTTGGCGTTGCGCTGTAGACGCCGGCCGAGGTCCGTCTTCGGCTCGTAGGTCATCGGATCATCGTGATCGAGCATCTTGGTGATCGCCAGGCCGCAAAGCTGCTCATGGTTCTGCTCATCGCGGGTTACGGAGAAGAAGCAGCGGCGGACGGGATCTTCCTCGTGTACCTCGTAGCACTTTATCAGCGCCTCGGCGAAGACCGGCGGCGCGGAGGCGTCAAACACCGACAGGATCGTCCACCAGTAGGCGATCGCCTCGCGTTCCTCCCAGGTGTAGCGGTCGGCGTCGAACGTGTCCCACGGCAGCTTCTTGGGGTCCCAGACCTCGCGCTGCGCCGCATCCCAGATCTCTTCCATCTTCTGGGTCTTCGATACCCAGTTGAGCGGGAAGATGTTCGGTTGATCGATCTCCGGCGGGAGATCCATCTTGTCAGCCAGCTTGTCGTGATGTGCCATGGTGTTTCCTCTCCCAGAACGCGATCACGCCGGGGCTTCTTGCCGCCCGGTTCGCGTCGCGCGTTGCAACGCTTCCCATTGGCCGGTTGCGGAGAGCCGTGATGTCCGGTTCTTCGTTTCCGCGTCATTCGGCCGCATGTTTATCTTCGCGGAAAGATATGTAACGGAAAATAGATTATCAACAGAAATTTCGTAACATATAGGCAGGAAAGAACTTGTGGTGGGGGTTGGGTGCGATAAATATTTATTTATTTTCAAATAGTTAAAAGCTGACCGACGGGTCGGTAAATTTTTTCGGGAGAGCCTGAAAGAACACCTCGCACGGTGCTGAATCGGGTCTGGAAGGCGCGCGGTCGTTGGGGTCAGGCGAGGAGGGCGCCGCCGCTTGTCTCGCGGCGCAAAACCTGAAAGACCTTGGCGACGATGGCCGGCGCGCCGAGCCCGGCGGCGGCATAGAGCGCGGCGGGCTTGTCCTGTTCCAGATAGACGTCGGGGAGCACCATGTTGCGGATCTTCAGTCCATTATCCAGCAGGCCCTCGTCGCTGAGGAACTGCAGCACATGGCTGCCGAACCCGCCGACGGAGCCTTCCTCCACGGTGATCAGCACCTCGTGCTCGCGCGCCAGACGACTGATCAACTCGGTATCGAGCGGCTTGGCGAAGCGGGCGTCGGCAACCGTCGTGGAGAGCCCTGCTGCCTCCAGCTCCTCCGCCGCCTTCAGACACTCGCCGAGGCGCGTTCCCAATGACAGGAGGGCGATCTTGGATCCTTCACGCAGCACCCGTCCGCGGCCAATCTGAAGCGGCACACCGACTTCCGGCATGTCGACGCCGAGTCCTTCGCCACGCGGATAACGGAAGGCGATCGGCCCATCGTCATGCGCTGCGGCGGTCGCCACCATGTGGACGAGCTCCGCCTCGTCGGCCGCCGCCATGACCGTCATGTTGGGCAGACAGGAGAGGTAGGTGATGTCGAACGACCCGGCATGGGTCGCGCCGTCGGCGCCGACATAGCCCGCCCGGTCGATGGCAAAGCGCACAGGGAGGTTCTGTATCGCGACGTCATGGATGATCTGGTCGTAGGCGCGTTGCAGGAACGTGGAGTAGATCGCCGCGAACGGGCGCATGCCGTCGGCCGCCATGCCGGCGGCGAAGGTGACGGCATGCTGCTCGGCGATGCCGACGTCGAAGCAGCGCTTCGGGAACGCCTGCTGGAAGAGGTCGAGCCCTGTACCGGATGGCATCGCGGCGGTGACGGCGACAATGCGGTCGTCCTTCTCCGCCTCCGCGACGAGGCTTTTGCCGAACACCTTGGTGTATTGCGGCGCGTTGGAGACGGGTTTCACCTGGGTGCCGGTGACCACGTCGAACTTGTTGACGCCGTGGTACTTGTCGCGGGCGTGTTCGGCCGGCGCGTAGCCCTTGCCTTTCTGCGTCACGACATGGATGAGGAACGGGCCCTTGTGCGCGTCGCGCACGTTCTTCAGCACTGGCAGGAGGTGCTCCAGATTGTGCCCGTCGATCGGCCCGACATAGTAGAAGCCGAGTTCCTCGAACAGCGTGCCGCCCATGGCAAAGCCGCGTGCGTATTCGTCCGCGCGCACCGCCGACTTGTGGAGGAACGGCGGCAGCCGGCGCGCGATCTGTTTGCCGAGGTCGCGCAGCTGCAGGAAGGTCTGGCTGGAGACGAGGCGGGCGAGATAGGCGCTCATGGCGCCGACCGGCGGCGCGATCGACATGTCGTTATCGTTGAGGATGACGATGAGGCGGGATTTCTGCGCCCCGGCATTGTTCATCGCCTCATAGGCCATGCCCGCCGACATAGCACCGTCGCCAATGACGCAGACGACGGCATTTTCCCTGCCCTCAAGGTCGCGGGCGACGGAAAAGCCGAGTCCGGCGGAAATCGAGGTGGAGGAATGGCCGGCGCCGAACGGGTCGAACGGGCTCTCGCTGCGCTTGGTGAAGCCGGAAAGGCCGCCGCCCTGGCGAAGGGTCCGGATGCGGTCGCGTCGCCCGGTCAGGATCTTGTGCGGGTAGCACTGGTGGCCGACGTCCCAGATGAGCTTGTCGTCGGGCGTATCGAACACGTAGTGCAGTGCCACGGAGAGTTCCACCACGCCGAGCCCCGCGCCCAGATGGCCGCCGGTGACGGAAACCGCATCGATCATCTCGCGGCGGACCTCGTCGGCGAGTTCGGGCAGCCGTTCGCTCGGAATCTGGCGCAGGTCGTTGACCGATTTGACCGTATCGAGCAGGGGCGTTTGGGAGAGCTCAGACACAAGAATGACCCTGTTTAAAAGGAGTTTATCGCGTTCTACACCACGAGGAAGGGCCGGCGCAAACGGCAGCGGGGCGAAACGCCGGCCATTTTGCCGCGTCTCGATGGAGCATTCGCCGGTTCCTGAAAACGCCAGAACAATTGGCGGGTCCGGTTTGTCGGGATATGGTGCGGCCGGCGCCGGTCGCCAGGGGAACCCGCGAAAACGCCTCGAAGGTGCGGATCATCAACAACGGATTGTCTCGGGACCGGTCTCAGGATTCCACATCGAGCGGTTCTGTACCGCGCGCGTTGCCCTCGCCGTCCGCACGGATCTTCTCCACCTTCGCTTCCGCCGATTTCAAAAGCGCATCGCAATGCGCCTTGAGGTGTTCACCGCGCTCGTAGATCGCCAGCGATTCCTCCAGCGGCACGTCGCCGCGCTCCAGCTTGTCGACGATGCCTTCGAGTTCCTTGAGGGCATCTTCGAATCGCATGGCGGCGATATCGGCGGGTTTGGCGGATTGGTCGGCCAAGGAATCCTCCTCTGGGTGCGGCAGGGCCTGGATTGTCGGGCCCGACGGGGCTGCGGCGCTTGCGGCTGCGACGCTCAGGGCGCCATCAGCGTCATGACGTGCGCCGCGGTGGACCGGGCAAGCGATTCCAGATCGTAGCCGCCTTCAAGCATGGAAACGACCCGCGAATTGCAATGTCTTTCTGCGATCTCCATCAGTTTCCGCGTCGCCCAGGCAAAATCGGCCTCGACCAGGTTGAGGTGCCCGAGCGGATCGCGTGCGTGGGCGTCGAAACCTGCGGAAATGAGGATCAGATCCGGCTGGAACGCCTCGACGCGCGGCAGGATGGCGATGTCCATCGCCTCGCGGAACTCCGCCCCGCCGGCGCCCGGGTCGAGCGGTGCATTGACAATGGTGTTGGCCTCGCCCGTCTCGTTCATCGCCCCGGTGCCGGGAAAGAGCGGCATCTGGTGTGTCGAGGCATACATCACCGTCGGGTCGTTCCAGAAGATGTCCTGGGTGCCGTTGCCGTGATGGACGTCGAAGTCGACGATGGCGACGCGCTCTGCCCCAAAGGCCTTCTGGGCGTGGCGGGCCGCGACCGCGGCATTGTTGAACAGGCAAAACCCCATCGCCTTGTCGGCCTCGGCATGGTGTCCGGGCGGGCGGATGGCGCAAAAGGCGTTTTTCACTGTGCCTTCCATCACCTCGTCGACGGCGAGGCAGACCCCGCCGAGCGCCCGAAGCGCCGCGTCCCAGCTCCCCGGCGACAGCGTCGTGTCGTCGTCGAGGCGTTCCAGCCCGTCGGTCGGCACGGCCTCGCGCACCCGGTCGATGTGCTCGCGGGGGTGGGCGAGCGCGGCCATGTCCGCGTCGGCGCGTGGCGCCGTCTCGCGCTGCAGCACCTGGAAGCGCTCGTGTTCAAGAATGCGGTCGATGACGCGCAGCCGGTCAGGTCGTTCGGGGTGTCCGAGCGGTGTGACGTGGTCGTAGAACGCCGGATGCGAAACGATAAGCGTTGCCAAGAGCGATTCCAGATAGGTTCTTGTTGTGTTGTCGTGGATCTGACGATCCGCGGGCGTGAATGTCAATGACGGCCGTCTTGGGGACGTCCGGGCGTAAAGATCGACTACCCTTCATTAAGATAGGGGTTGTTTGGGAAAATGCGATGGCGACAAGGACCGGCAGGGGCGCCGATCCGCCAGGACGGTGCTGTGTGGCTCAGCGACGCGGCGCCGCGGCGCGCCGGAGCCGGTCATTGATCGCCTCGCCAAGACCTGTCGCCGGGATCGGTGCGACGGCGATCGTCTGCGCGCCGCTTTCGTCGAGCGCACGCAGGGCGGCAAAGAGGGTTTGGGCGGCTTCCGCGAGATTCCCCGTTGGACTGAGGTTCCGTATCGCAAGGCAGGCCTCGCTCCCCGGCAGCGGATCGGGCCCGAAGGCGAGAAGCGCCTCGCCCGGCGCAACGTCGCGGGCATCAAGCCGGACACGCGCGCCCGGCGCGTAATGCGAGCTCAGCATGCCTGGCGCCATCGGCCGGTGCCCGTTGCCGGACGTTGCGGCGCCGGCGAGCGGCTGGCCGAGGACCGCCTCGATCGCCTCGCGGGCAAGGCCGCCCGGCCGCAGGAGGCGCGGCGTGTCGTCGACAAGCGCGACGATGGTCGATTCCACGCCGACCGGGGAGGGGCCGGTATCGATGATCATCGCCACCCGGTTGCCGAGTTCCGCCGCGACCGCCTCCGCGCTCGTCGCGCTGATCCGTCCTGAACGGTTGGCGCTCGGCGCGGCGAGAGGACGGTCAAGCGCATCGGAAAGTGCGCGCGCGACAGGCGAGGCGGGGACGCGAAGCGCAATGCTGCCGAGGCCCGCCGTCACGATGTCGGCGACAGGAGAGTCCGCCCGCTTCGGCACGATGAGGGTAAGGGGGCCCGGCCAGAACGCCTTGGCGAGCCGGCGTGCGGTATTGCAAAAGCGGCCGTGCCGTTCGGCAGCCGCGAGCGAGGGAAGGTGGCAGATGAGCGGATTGAAGCGTGGCCGCTCCTTCGCCTCGTAGATACCGGTGACGGCGGCGGCGTTTGTGGCGTCGGCAGCGAGCCCGTAGACCGTCTCCGTCGGGATTGCGACCAGCCTGCCGGTGTCGAGAGACGCTCGTGCAGCCTCGAAGGCCTCGGTATCGGCCTGCGGTCTTTCCGGGTGGCTGGGATGCCAGATACGCATGGACGGCGAGCCTTTTGTCCACCCTTGCCGGCTTGTGCGCTTGGGCATTGACGGCGGGCCGGGCGGGATTAGAGTGGGTGTTGACTGGCGTGGCTGGCCGCTGGATACGGCCACTTCGCCGATCGTCGCACATGCCGGAAGCGGTCGCGGCGGATAAAACAGCGGGTGGGCACAAAAAGCAACCGCCCGACGGGAGGAACGCATGAGTTATAACGCGCCGGTCGCGGAAATTTCTTTTACTCTCAAGAATATAGTAGGCATGTCGGAGGCTCTGGCCGAGGAGCGCTTCGGCGATCTGAGCGACGACCTCGTCGATGCCATCCTGGAGGAGGCCGGCAAGTTCGCTGCCGAGGAAATCGCCCCGATTGACCGCATCGCCGATACCGTCGGCGCGCGCTTTGCCGACGGTGCTGTCACCATGCCCGGCGACTGGAAGACGATCTATCGCCACTGGTGCGAGGCCGGCTGGTCGTCACTCGCCGGTCCCGTCGATCATGGCGGCCAGGGCCTGCCGGCGATGCTGGAGATGGCGACGCTGGAGATGTGGCATTCCGCTTCTATGGCCTTCGGCCTCGGGCCGACGCTGACCAACGGAGCCATCGAAGCACTTGCCTCCCACGCCAGCGACGCGCTGAAGGAGAAATACCTCGGCCGTCTTGTCTCCGGCGAATGGATGGCGACGATGAACCTGACGGAGCCGCAGGCCGGTTCCGACCTCAACGCGCTCCGCGCCCGGGCCGAGCCTGCCGGCGACGGCACCTATCGCATTTTCGGCCAGAAGATCTTCATCTCCTTCGGCGAGCACGATCTTACCGACAACATCGTCCATCTCGTTCTCGCTCGCCTGCCGGATGCGCCGGCTGGAACCCGCGGCATCTCGCTCTTTCTCGTGCCGAAGTTTTTCGTCGGAGACGACGGGTCATTGGGCGAGCGCAACGACGTCCATTGCGCCAGCATTGAGCACAAGCTCGGCATCCACGGTTCGCCGACCTGCACCATGGTCTATGGCGACAATGGCGGCGCGACGGGCTGGCTGGTCGGCGAGGAGAACCGCGGCCTGGCCTGCATGTTCACGATGATGAACAACGCCCGACTCGCCGTTGGCATCCAGGGGGTAGCGATCGCCGAGGCTGCGTTCCAGAAGGCGCTGACTTTCGCCGAGGAGCGCTTGCAAGGGCGGGCGGCAGGAGCCTCCGGCCCGAGCATGAGCCCGATCGTCGAACATCCGGACGTGCGTCGCAATCTCCTGACTATGAAGGCGCTCGGCCGTGCGTCACGCGCCATCTGCTACGCCTGTGCCCACGCCATCGATATGGCGCGCACCGGCGAGGGCGAGGAGGGCCGTACCTGGCAGGAGCGGGCCAACCTGATCACGCCGATCGCCAAGGCGTTCTCCACCGATATCGGTTTCGAAGTCTCCGCCCTCGGCGTCATGGTCCACGGTGGCATGGGCTATGTGGAGGAAACGGGGGCGGCACAGTACTTGCGCGACTCCCGCATTGCGGCGATCTACGAGGGCACCAACGGCATTCAGGCGATCGACCTTGTGGCACGCAAGCTGCCGCAATCGGGCGGCGAGGCCGTGCGCGCTTATATTGCGGAGCTGCGGGCGATCGCGGACGAGGCGCAATCCTGCAATCGCGAGGATTTCCACGGCCTTGGCGACGGGCTCATCGCCGGCATCGACGACCTTGAAGAGGCGACGGACTGGATACTTGCCGCCCTCGGCGAGGGTCGGACGCAGGAGGCGCTGGCCGGTGCGACGCCGTATCTTCGGCTTTTCGGGCTCGCCGCCGGTGGGGCCTATCTGGCCAAGGGGGCGCTTGCCGCCGCCCGCCAGGCGACCGGCGCGGCCGCCGGCGCATCCCACGTTCATCTGGCCCGTTTCTTTTCCGAAACGCTAATGGGCGAGACGGCGGGCCTCAAGCGCGCTATCCTGAAGGGAGGGCATACGGTGCTGGCAGCAAACGCGACGCTGCTGGCGAGCTGAACCAACCGTTGGGTGGATCGGCGTCTCCGCCTGTCAGGGTGGTCTTGTGAGGCGGGCGCGGCGATCCACCGGCGAACAGGGAAGGACGGATGAGCGAACATATCAGCATCACCCGCGAGGGTGCCGTCCAGACCCTGCGTTTCGCCAGGCCGGAAAAGAAGAACGCGATCACCCGCGAGATGTACGACACGCTTGCCGGAGCGCTTATTGCCGGCGATCACGACGACGACGTGCGCGTGCATCTCTTTGCCGGATCGTCTGGCGCCTTTACCGCGGGAAACGATATCCGTGATTTCATGACCTTCACCGAAGAGGGCGAACTCGGCGAGGGTGTCGTCCGCTTCCTCAAGGCGCTCGCCACCGTGACGAAGCCAATGATCGCGGCGGTCGACGGCCTTGCGATCGGGGTCGGCACCACGATGCTGATGCATTGTGATCTCGTCTACGCGAGCCCCCGCTCGGTCTTCCGTACACCGTTTCTCGATCTCGGGCTGGTGCCGGAAGCGGCCTCGAGCCTTCTCGCGCCGCGCCTTCTCGGCATGCCGCGTGCGTTCGAGCTTCTGTGCCTCGGTGCGACCTTCGATGCCGAGCAGGCCTCGATGGCCGGACTCGTCAATGCCGTCGTGCCCGAGGACGAGGTGGAGAATCAGGCGGCTGGCGCTGCCGCGGAACTGGCAGGAAAACCGGCGGACGCGCTGCTTGCCGCGCGTCGGCTGATCCGCGGCGATCCGACCGAACTTGTCGCCCGCATTGACGAGGAGGCCGATCTCTTCAGGGAACGCCTGGCCTCCGACGAGGCCCGCAACGCCTTTACCCGTTTTCTGCAGGGCCGGCAGGACTGACCATCCCAGCTGGACGGGCGAGCGAATGCGGGACCATCGCGCGTTCGGGGCGAAGTCGATGATGTTTTCGCGCGTTGTCTTTTCCGCAAAGGCCGTCGACTTCCCGGGAAGATGCCTTAGGCCGCGTCGAACTCCGCCCCGCCGCGCGGATTGGACTTGCCCTCATTCCGCCAACGCTTCATGAGCGACTCCAGGTCCGGGTCGGTTCCGTCGGGAAGGACGATCCTGAGCTGAGCGAAAAGGTCGCCGCGCTTGCCGTCGGCTTTCGGCAGGCCCTTGCCGCGCAACCGCATGGTGCGGCCGCCGTTGGAGCCCGCCGGCACGTTCAGATCGACCGCGCCCTCCAGCGTCGGGACGCGCACCTTGGCGCCAAGCACGGCCTCGTCGAGGCTGACCGGCAGGTCGAGCCTGAGGTCGTGGCCGCCCATGACATCGAAGAGCCGGTGTGGCGCAAATTTGATCGTGACGATCGCATCGCCGAAGATCCCACCGAATTGCGCTGGCGATCCCTGTCCCTTCAGTCGGATCTGCTGGCCGTCCTCCACGCCCTTCGGCAGCGTCACGTTGAGGGTCTTGCCGTTCGGCAGGGACACCTTGGCCTTGTTGCCGGCGACGATGTCCTCCAGCGTCACGCTCGTGGTCGCATGGACGTCGGAGCCTCGCTGCATGTCTTCCTTTGGCCGTTGCTGACCCGCAAAACCGCCACGCGCACCGCCGGTCTCGCGGCCGAACCCGCCGAGTATCTGCGACAGGATATCGTCCATGCCGACATCCGACATATTCTCCGCAGACTGGCGAAAGCCACGCGAGGACCGTCGCCCGCCGAAACCGGAAAAGCCCTCGCGGGCGAAACCGCCGCCCGGTCCGAACCCCTCGAAGCCCTGGAAACGCTGCTTGCCTTCCGCGTCGATCTCGCCGCGATCGAACTGGCCGCGCTTGTCCTTGTCTCCAAGGATTTCGTAGGCCGCGTTGACCTCCGAGAACTTCTCCTGCGCGTGGGCGTCATCCTTGTTGTGGTCCGGATGATACTCCTTCGCGAGCCGGCGAAACGCCTTCTTTATCTCGGCTTCGCTCGCCGATTTCGTCACGCCAAGCACCTGATAAGGGTCACGCATCGTTCAGTTCACCCCGTTCAAAACACGAATGCCATATTCGGCATGCATACTTGCTCCGAATATGGGTATGATTAGGAATAAATGCGAGTCCCCGCCGATTGGCGACGCCGCTTCGGGAGCGACGGCCGATCCTGTCGCCGCGCATCGGCAACCGCGCGGCACGCAGTCCCCCCATATCCCTTGAGTGGTCAGGTCCGCTGGTCATTCCCGCATTTTCCCCATACATATCGCGCATCCGCACGCGAAAGGAAACAGACTGACATGACCGATACGACAGACACCGGCCGGGAACCGCAGCCCGCCGGGGATTTTACCGTTGTTTCAGAACCGCTTCGCCTGTTTGCCGACTGGATGAAGGATGCCGAGGCGCACGAGACGAACGACGCCAATGCGATGTCGCTCGCGACCGTCGATACGTCGGGCATGCCGAATGTGCGGATAGTGCTGCTGAAGGGCTACGACGAACGGGGGTTCGTCTTCTACACGAATTTCGAAAGCGTGAAGGGCAAGGAAATCCTGGCGACAGGCAAGGCCGCGCTGTGCTTCCACTGGAAGTCGCTTCGCCGGCAGATCCGCATACGCGGCGCCGTGACGACCGTCTCCAACGAAGAGGCTGATACCTATTACAATTCGCGCGCACGCCAGAGCCGCATCGGCGCCTGGGCGTCGAAACAGTCGCGTCCGCTGGAAAGCCGGTTCGCGCTGGAAAAGGAAGTCGCGAAATACGCTGCCAGATATGCGATCGGAACGGTGCCTCGGCCACCGCATTGGTCGGGTTTCCGCCTCGCGCCGGACTCCATTGAGTTCTGGCACGACCGCCCCTTCCGGCTTCATGACAGGGTGATCTTCGCCCGAGAGGAAGACGGATCCTGGACGAATACGCGTCTTTATCCCTGACGGTGCAACCACCTGTGTCGGGGCGAACACGGCCCCGACAAACACTTCGCTGTTCGTGACGTCCGACCTTCTACCCGGGGGGAGGATCCCGTCAGGAAGACCGGATGACCGGCTGCGGGCCTGATGCTACGGCCTGTGCCTGGTCTGTGATGTCGCCTTCCCGGTTCGTCGCTCGCCCGTCAGCCCCACGCGGGCCTGGGAAAGCGGAAACGCGGTTTCAAACGACGGAGAGTCGGGACAGTCTCGACTCTGGACAGTGCAGGTCGCCCGCAACCCGGGCGATCAGGGCCGGCCTCAGGATTTGGCCTTCTTCTTGCCCTTGTTGCAGATCGCCGCCGCGGTCACGGCTGCAATCCCGACCGGCTTGTAGAGCTTGTCGAATTCCGCATCGTCCTTGTTTTGAGCCTGGGCCTTTTCCTGCTTGGCGTTGGCTTGGGCAGTCATGATGTCCGTCCTATTTGCGTCATGTCTGGCGATCTTTTCGTTGCTTCGATCGCCACGGATGGCCGCCGGTCCCGGGTCTCTCCCGCACGGACCAGATCCGCCAGCGGCACTCACACCTCACATCCTTGTCGTTGATTGAGGCACTAGCAAGATGCTCGTTGAACACCTGCTACAGGAGCAAAACACATTTAATGACGAAATGTTTCACAAGGTCTTAAGTTATTAACCACGTTGGATAGTTACAAGCGGAACGGCTAAGGATTATACCGAGGGAATTGGGAACTATACTTATCAATCCGCAGCCGCTCCGCCGGAACCCGGTAAGGTCCAGATCAGGCCGAGCGCAGCCCTTCCCGGGAGACCCAGGCCTCGGTGTCGTCGAGGGCCTTTTCAAGACGGTCAAAAAGCTCGTCAATCTCCGCTTCGGTGATGATCATCGGCGGGCACAGCGCCACCGTGTCGCCGATCGCGCGGGAGATAACGCCGTGGCTTTCGAGGAATCGGACGGCGCGCGCCGCGACGGCCGATGCGGGAGCGAACGCACGCTTCGTCAGCTTGTCCGCGACGAGCTCAACACCGCCCATCAGACCAGCATAACGAGTTTCCCCGACTAGCGGATGATCGCGCAGAGCAATCATGCGTTTTTCGAAGGTCGGCATGACCGAACGCACGTGCGTCAGGATATCGCGCGTCTGATAGATCTCGATCGCCTTGACGCCGAGTGCACAGCCCAGCGGATGCCCGCCATAGGTGAAACCGTGGCCGAAGGTGCCGATCTTTGCCGACTCACTCTCGAATGCGTCGACCATCTTCTGCGGCACCAGGACCGCGCCGAGGGGCGCGTAGGCGGAGGTGAGCTGCTTCGCCGTCGACAGGGTATCCGGCTCGAAGCCGAAGGTCTGGGCGCCCCACCAATTGCCGGTGCGCCCGAAGCCGTTGATGACCTCGTCGTCGATGAACAGGATGTCGTGTTCGGCAAGGATAGGCCGGATCGCCGGGAAATAGCGTTGTGGTGGAACGAGAACGCCGCCCGCGCCCATCACCGGCTCGGCGATGAAGGCGGCGATGGTCTCCGGACCCTCGCGTTCGATCAGGGCAGAAAGGTTCGCCGCCAGCCGGTCGACGAACTCGTCCTCGCTCTCGCCCGGCTCCGAGAAGCGGTAGTAGTGCGGGCAGTCGGCGTGGACGACGCCGGCGATCGGCAGGTCGAAATCCCTGTGGTTGGCTGGCAGGCCGGTCAGTGAAGCGGTCATGATCGTCACGCCGTGATAGGCCTTCTGGCGGCTGATGATCTTCTTTTTCTGTGGCCGGCCGAGCGCGTTGTTGTAATACCAGGCGAGCTTTACCTGCGTGTCGTTCGCCTCCGAACCCGACGAGGTGAAGAACACCTTGGAGACCGGCATCGGCGCCAGTTCCTTAAGCTTTTCGGCCAGTTCGATCGCCGGTTCCATGCCCTTGCCGCCGAACAGGTGATAGTAGGGCAGCTTGCGCATCTGCTCGATGCCGGCCTCGATCAGCTCCTCGTCGCCGAAGCCGAGGCCGGCGCACCACAGGCCCGACAGTCCCTCGATATACTCTTTGCCCTGCGTGTCGCGAACGTAGATGCCCTTGCCGCTTTCCAGCACCAGCGGGCCGTTCTCCGCTAGCGTGTGGAGGGGCGTATAGGGATGCAGGATCGTCGCGACGTCGCGGGCCTGAACGTTTGTGAGCGGCATGGGATGATCTCCTGGGAAGCCGCGTCCGGTAACGGCGATGGCGTTCTCCGGGTCATGAAAAGCGCAAGACTGGCGTTTCGGATGCGGACGAATGACGTAGAATGGCCGACACGATGCCACCGAAACGCGCCAACGGAAAGACGCCCTATGCCGATACGCGCCGTCATCTTCGACAAGGACGGAACTCTCATCGATTTCAATCGTACCTGGGGTCCGGCCGCCTATTTCGTCATGGCCGACATCGCCGACGGCGACGAAGGGGGCATCGACCGGCTTGCCAGGCTGTCGAAATACGATCTCGGGGAGCGCACCTTCGCGCGCGATTCCGTTGTCTTCGCCGATGCGACAAGTGTCTACGGCCCGATGTGGGCCGCCTGCCTCGGCCTGGCGCCGTCGCAGGATTTCAACGCCCGGATCGACCGGCTCTTCCATCATCACTCGCTCGATCACGTCGCGCCTTTCGCCGACACCCACGAGACGGTGAGGGTGCTTGCCGAGGCCGGCCTCGTCCTCGGCTGCGTGACCAATGATTCGGAAGCCTGTGCCCGCGATCAGCTCGACCGGCTCGGCCTTTCGGCGGCCTTCGGCGGTGGCGTCATTGGCTACGATAGCGGCCACGGCCGCAAGCCCGAATGCGGTCAGCTTCTGGCCTTCGCCGAAAGGGTCGGCATCCCGCCCTCCGAGATCGCCATGGTCGGCGACAGCCTGCACGACCTCCATGCCGCCCGCGACGCCGGCTGCCTCGCCGTCGCCGTTACCACTGGCGGCCACGACGTGGACGAGCTTGCCGGCCATGCCGATGCCGTAGTGGAGGATCTATCGGGGGTGTTGGCGGTAATTGGGGTATGAAAACCTTCCAATTATTTGATGGGAGTCTCCCGTTCTCGTTGACGCAGCCGCTTCACATATGGCCCGTCCACAAGCTTGTCGGCACCCAGGTCCAACGCACAATTGGTAATGGTGGCCAATGTGTTGTCTGTAAGCGTAAAGTCGTCTGGCAATAGTCCGCCCCATTTTTCTCGGTGCATATCAATCGAGATCAACAGGGCTCGGACAAAATCGGCCAAAGATGGGCGGTTGTTTTTGGTTGCTCCAGCCACTAAGGGGTGTGTTGACGTGATTTCAGCCGCGCTCGCATCTCGAGAAATTTCATCAAAAATTTCGGTTAAGGAAGGCCAATATTTTGCGTGGAAATATTGAGCGTTCAGTGCCCTCAATTTGTCTTTAATAAATGAATTGTAGAAACTGTTATTGCTGGCGGCATTTTCGATTACTTCACAGATATCAAAATGCGTTCCGCTGGAGAAGTCGGAGATACTATGTAGATCGGCTCGCCTATCAATGGCTTCAGACAGTTGCCGCGACAGTTCGGAAATTTTTTTATTCAAGTCCGATAGCTGCTTTTTGTAAGTGCGCAGTTGGGAGGCCTCATCAGGGTTCAAGAAAGCCGCTGCAGGCAGGAGGCAGGCTATAAAAAATGCTACTGCATGGGGGGAGGTGTTGAGCTTTTCGACAATCTCGACATAGGCTTCCCTCATTTCAAATCTGCGCGCCAGCAAACGGTCGATAATTTCAATTTCATTGGGCAGAATATGTTTTTCAACATGGCTGCGTTTGATCTGTTTGAGAATATTCTCGCAGATGTCGGTGGCAGTGCTTTCCGGTTTCATCGTTGATCCCTTGTTTCGATTCTGCCAAAGCCTATCGAGTCAGTGTGGACTCGTCGGTACCCGAAAGCCGTAATCTACTGTGCTGTTCAGGTACTTCACCTTCCTACGGCACAAGTTTCGTGAAAAGCGTAACCGAACTATTCGCACCCTGCGATCAGCTTCAGTCCGGCTGCTTCAGGAGCACCAACGAGCCGAAGCGTCGAAACTGCCAAGGTTGGTTGGCAGTTTATCGTCCCCCTCGACAAACCGTCTCCTCCGCCGCTTAATTGCACGCAACGAAAAAAGACATATCGGGAGGAGACTCATGCTGGGTCTGATGCAGGACTGGCCGCTTCTGTGCACGAAGATACTCGACCACGCCGCGACCTATCACGGCGAGAGGGAGATCGTTTCGCGCATGGTCGAGGGGCCGTTTCACCGCACCACTTACACCGAGATGCGCCGCCGCGCGCTCACCGCCGCAAAGCGGCTTGATGCGTACGGGATCCGGTTCGGCGACCGGGTCGCGACGCTCGCCTGGAACACCTGGCGCCACATGGAGGTCTGGTACGGCATTCTCGGGCTCGGCGCGGTCTACCACACCATCAATCCCCGGCTGTTCGAGGAGCAGATCGTCTGGATCATGAACCATGCCGAGGACCGCCTCCTCTTTGTCGATCTCACCTTCCTGCCGATCGCGGAGAAGATCGTGCCGCAGGTGCCCTCGATCGAAGAGGTGATCGTGCTGACTGATGCCGATCACATGCCGGAAACGAGCCTCGCGAACGTCGTCGCCTATGAGGACTGGCTCGCCGGGGCGGACGAGGATTTCGCCTGGAAGAGCTTCGACGAGAACACCGCCGCCGGCATGTGCTACACCTCCGGCACGACCGGGCACCCCAAGGGCGTCGTCTATTCCCATCGCTCTAACGTTATCCACGCGCTGGCGCTCAACCAGCCGGACATGCTCGGCATGTCGAGCCGAGACCGCGTAATGCCCGTCGTCCCGCTCTTCCATGCCAACGGCTGGTCGCTGGCGTTCTCCGCGCCCCTTGCCGGTGCAGCGCTCGTCATGCCGGGCGCGAAGATGGACGGCGCCTCGATCCACGAAATCCTGACCCGCGAGAAAGTGTCAATGACCGCGGCGGTGCCGACCGTCTGGCTGATGCTCCTGCAGCATCTGGAAAAGACCGGCGGCACCATCCCTGATCTCGAACGTGTCGTCATTGGCGGTTCGGCCTGCCCGCGCGCCATGACCGAGGCCTTCCAGAAGGTCTATGGCGTCGATGTCGTTCACGCCTGGGGCATGACGGAGATGAGCCCGCTCGGCTCGGTCTGCACCCTGAAGCCGGAATACGCTGGCCTTGAAGGCGAGGCGAGGCTCGACATCCAGGAAAAGCAGGGCCATCCGCCCTTCACCGTGGAAATGAAGATCACCGATGACGATGACCGAGAGCTGCCGCGCGACGGCAAGACCTTTGGTCGCCTGAAGGTGCGCGGGCCGGCCGTCGCCGAGGCCTATTTCAAGGGCGAGGGCGGCGAGATCCTCGATGCCGAGGGATTCTTCGACACCGGCGACGTCGCCCATATCGACAAATACGGCTACATGCAGATCACCGACCGCTCGAAGGACGTGATCAAGTCCGGCGGGGAATGGATCTCCTCCATCGAATTGGAAAACCTCGCCGTCGCTCACCCCGATGTCGCCGAGGCCGCCGTCATCGGTGTTGCCCATCCGAAATGGGACGAGCGGCCGCTCCTCGTCGTCGTTCCGCGCGAGGGAAGGGAGCCGACGCGCGAAGCGCTGCTTGCCTTTATGGAAGGCAAAGTGGCGCGCTGGTGGTTGCCGGACGATGTCGTCGTCGTCGACGAGATTCCACACACCGCGACCGGAAAGATCCAGAAGACGACGCTGCGCGACCGTTTCGCCGACTATCGGTTCGAGCCGCAGACAATGGCCTGACCGTGCCCGGTCGACCGGCTTGACTGGTGGCGTTTTCGCGCCACTGTCCGATCGCGGCTTGCAATGCTTGCCACGCGCTGCTCTATCCTCTGTGAGGAATTGATGCAGAAGCGCTGCTGTTCGCGCCGGCGGTTCGCATCCGGGTCCCGTGGGTGCGTGGTGCAAGGGGAGTGTGCATGTCGGCGAGGTTGAGGGTGCGGCGATCCCGGTTCGCGGGCTGGAGTCGCTGGCTCGGGGTGTTTTCGCTGCCAGTGCTGGTCGTTTCGGCGCTCGGCCGGCATTTCGGTCTGATCGACCCACCGGCCGCGCTCGGCGCCATCGGTCTCGGATCGCTCATGGGGCTCGCCGCCGCCGTCTTTGCCATCGCCGCCCTCGTCGGTATCTGGCGCGACGGCCGCCTGGGCCTCGGCGATGCCATCCGCGGGCTGGTGCCCGGCACCATCGCCATGCTGCCGCTCTTTTTTGCCGGCTGGGCCGCGATGACCCATCCTCGCCTGAACGATATCACCACCGATATCGTCGATCCGCCGCTCTTCCTCATCGATACCCGAACCGGCCTCTTCGCCGCTAACCGCATTGATCCGCCGTCTCTGGTGGAGCGTGAATTCCAGCGCCGCGCCTACGCCGATATCGTTTCGCGGCGATTCCCCCTTTCGCCCGCGCTGCTCTACGAGGCCGCCCGCCAGACCGTCGCCGACCTCGGCTGGACGATCGTCGCCGAAAGTGCTCCGGCGGCGGAGGCGCCCATCGGCGTCATCCAGGCCGTTGCCGAAACGGAACTCTTCGCCTTTCCCGATGATGTCGTGATTCGCATCGTGCCCGACGACTACGGCGCGCGGATGGATGTGCGCTCCGCTTCCCGCTACGGCGCGCATGATCTCGGCACGAACGCGGAAAGGATCCGCACGCTGCTGATGGCAACCGACGACATGCTCGTCCAGACGCTTGGCCAGACGGGCGCCGAGGACAGTCCGGACGCTGACCGGGGCGTGGATGCGGAAGGCGAGGATCAGCCGCCGGCCGGCGAATAGTCGCCGTCGATGGCGGCAGGACCGTCCGTCGCCACACGGCCTTGCTCGACGAGCTCTTCCAGATGCGCCAGCACCGATAGTCCCGCCGGGCCGTAAAGGCTCGGGTCGACGTCGGTATAGATGGCGCGCACCATGTCCGCGATGCGCCGGTCGCCGGCCGCAATGCGCCCGAGGATCGCCGCCTCGCGCTCCTGCCGGTGCGCCTTCAGCCCGGCGAGGAACGGGCCCGGATCGTCGATCGACGCGCCATGGGCGGAATAGAGCCGGCGGTCGCCGCGCGCGATCAATGTCTCGAGCGATGCCATGTAGTCCGCCATCGCTCCGTCGGGAGGCGCGACGATCGACGTCGACCAGCCCATGACATGGTCGCCACAAAAGAGGCTCTCTTCCTCGATGAGGGCAAAGGCCATGTGGTTCGCGGTATGGCCTGGCGTTGCCACCGCCTCGATGGTGAAGCCGGCGCAGGCGACGCGTTCGCCGTGGACAAGCGCTCGGTCGGGCCGGAAATCCATGTCGGAGCTTGCATCGAGCGGGTTCAATTCGCCGATGTTGAGCGCTCGCGCCGCCCGGTGCGGACCTTCCGCCAGGATCGGCGCGCCGGTTGCCGCGCTGAGCTGCCGGGCGGCCGGCGAATGATCCCGGTGGGTATGCGTGACGAAGATGTGGCTGACGGTCTCGCCCTTGAGCGCGGCCAGAAGAGCCTCGACATGGGCCGGGTCGTCCGGTCCGGGATCGACCACGGCGACGGTGCCATTGCCGATGAGAAACGTATTGGTGCCGTGGAATGTGAAGGGCCCCGGATTGTTCGCCGTTATCCGGCGCACCAGCGGGGAGAGGCGGACGGCGTTGCCGTGCCGGGGGTCGAATTCGCGGTTGAACGTGAGGCCCGTCACGGGCACCTCCCTGGGACAGTTTTGTCTTTGCGTGCGGCATCGTGACCGCGCCGCTTTCCCGGCACAATAAAGCGCGCAGGTCCGGCCGCGGCAATGGCTGGGATGCAGGAAACGGAAAAGGGGAGACTGGAGGCGGGAAGTGCAGACACGAAAAACCCGGCTCGGGAAGCCGGTTTTCACAAAGGCCAGCGATGACCGGAGTGGCAAGATTTGAACCTGCGACCCCTCGTCCCGAACGGGATTGCAAGCGTTGTGGCGGCGGGGAATCCTAGGTTTTCGTTGCCCTGGATTACCTGCTGTTTGCCTCCCGTTCCGCTGTTTCTGTCGGGTTCTGTCAGGGTTTTGGCTTCGCCGTGATCGCGTTCCGGGCCTGTTCCTGGTAGCTTAGCGCGTGGTGGCGATAGATCCGCGCGTAGGTTTCGACCGAAATGCCGACATATTCGACCGTAAGGGCAAAGGGCGTGTCGTTGATCGCAAGCCAGGTTGCCGCCGTGTGGCGCAGCGTGTGGGGGACGACATTCTCGCCGAGGCAGGTGGCCTTGTGCACCGCCCGAAAGGCCTTGCTGATCCGGTTGACGGTTTGTCGTTCCACTCCACAACAAAATTCTGTGAAAGCTCGAGGTGTTCCCACCGCCGCAGGTGAGCGACGGGGGCAACGGAGTGATCCACACGGGACTATTGGACATCACCCGTAGGATGGCGCGGCGAAAGAGGAAGTCGATCCGCGAGATCAGTCGACTGCTCAGCCGGTGCACTGGGCTGTGATGCAACACGATCGCGACGTGTTTGAACGCTGGTATGATTGAGCCGATATTCACGATACCGGAGCGAGCGAGCATGATCCCTTTGCCGACTGGAATGGCGATCCCGCAGCGTATGTGCTCGACTGATTGGAGCATTATACGAAGCTGCCCGCATGGCAGGAGCACATGCGGGCAGAAAAGCAGCTGGATTTGTTCTAAGGCTTCGGAAGAATGTGTGCGCCGTCGGCGCATTTTTCGCCAATGCCTACGCCAGAGAAGATTACGCGATCAGCCCGCGACCGTGGCCTCAGGCCGCCCGAACATCTGCCAGAAACCGCTCAACTTGAGTTCTGAGCTGTTCTGACTTGCTGCGAAGTTCGCCGGCGGTGCTGGTAACCTGGGTTGCCGCTGTTCCCGTTTCGCTGGCTGACTGCGACACGATCAGAATGTTTTCAGTCACTTCCTGAGTGCCACGGGCAGCCTCTTCGACATTGCGGGCAATTTCTCCGGTGGCCGAGGATTGCTGTTCAACGGCAGAAGCAATACCCGAAGCGATCGCGTTCATCTCGCCAATCGTTTCTCCAATCTCCTGGATGGCCTTCACCGCCTCATCGGTCTCAAGCTGAACGTTGCCGATCTGCTGGCTGATTTCCTCTGTTGCCTTGGTGGTTTGGCTTGCAAGCTCCTTAACTTCGGCGGCGACAACCGCAAAACCCTTGCCGGCATCGCCGGCTCTGGCGGCTTCGATCGTCGCATTGAGTGCCAAAAGGTTTGTTTGCTCGGCAATGGCGGAAATCAGATTAACCACATCGCCGATCTTCTGGGAGGCGGTTGCAAGACCCTGGATCTGCCGATCGGTCCGTTCTGCCTGCGACACAGCGCCTCCCGCTATCTCCGATGACTGGGATACCTGCCTGCTGATTTCCGCAATTGAACTCGTTAGTTCTTCCGTCGCGCTGGCAACTGTTTGAACGTTTGCCGCGGCCTGTTCCGCGGCGCTAGCAACCGATGTCGCTCTTTGGTTGGTGTCATTGGCAATTCCGGAGACAGCATTCGCCGTGCTTTCCATGTCTTTCGAAGCAGAGGAAGCTGCGGCCAGCAGTTCACTGGCATCGGCATCGAAACGTTGCGTCAACGCCGCAATGCGCTCTGCCCGTTCTTCCCTACGCTTTGTTTCTTCGGCGGCACTAAGAGTCAGCTCATTGGCCTTGATCATGTTGTCCTTAAAGACTTGTACAGCCATGGCCATATCGCCGACTTCGTCAGTCCTTTCCTGATAGGGTATCTCGGCCGACGTATCATGCCCGGCTAGCTTCTTCATGGAGTGGGTTATGGTGACGATTGGCTTTGCAATACCGCGTGCGGAAAGAATCATGACGAAAGTCGCAACCGCGCCTAAGATGATGCCGATAATTATCAGCCACATGGTAGCAGACTGGGAGCGCTCAGTGAGCTTGGTCTGCAATTGATTGATATCTGCAAGCGCCACTGCCTTGGGCACTGAGATCACAACTGTCCATGGTGTGTTATCCGCACTCAGAACGATAGGCGCAAAGATGTCGATCGCCTCGAACGTGTCGTCGTCGACGGCAGTGGGCTTACTCGGGTCCATTGAACCCATGCGCTGCGACCAGCTTGTTCCGGCTTCGGCGACCTTTTTGCCAATGAGATTGGCATCTTCACTGTAGGCAACGATCAGCCCGTTGTCGCTGATGATGGCCACGCTTCCCTGGCCGCCAAACAGGCTGGCATCGACGCTCGCGACCAGATCCTGCACGAAGTTCAGATTGAAATTGGCGCCGGTAATGCCGCGAAACTTGCCGTCGATCATTACGGGAACGGCAAAAGTAGCAAGTGAAACCAACTTTCCTTGATCGAGATAGGTCAGCGGTCCGATGACGCGTTCCTTGCCGGTTGAACGCGGATCAAGGTACCACGCCCCCTTTTGCAAACCGTACGAAGCCATTGACGTGTCTTCGTACTCCACAAGGGCCTGCACCACCGCTTTGCCTGATGCGTCTTTCGTCCAGTAGGGGAGGAAACGACCAGTGTCATCGGAGCCGATATCGGTGCGGTTCCGATAGGCCGCGTCATCGCCATCGAGAGCGTTGGGCTCCCAGGCCGAGTAGGTGCCGTTGATCGTGCTGTTTTGCTCGACGGTATGACGGAGGATACCATTGAATTTCTCGCGCCGGATCTCAGCAGGTAAGCCCTCGCTCGCCGACGCCAGTTCCGAAAACGTCGTCGCCAAGTTGCGCGCGGTCTGGATCCCTACACTCAGCCTTGAGTTGATGACGCCCGCTTGGAGGCCGGCTTCATTCAATAGACGCTCTTTGATTTGTCTGCTGATAATGCCCTTGGCGGTTTCCCCGACATACTCATTCGTGTCACGAGAGAAAAATAGCGACGTTACCACCAACGAAACAACAGTAAGGGCGATGCAAACGATCGAGAATATTGCTATCTTCGACTGAATGCTGCCGAGACGAACGAGGCCACGACTTTTCATTTTTAACCTTTCGCGCGTGTACCGACGGGATCGGGAATCCTGTCGCCATCGGTTTCTAAGGAGCGGAGAATTATATTACTTCGCACAAATCATTAAAAAATGCTTTCTTGGCCAAATAATATAGCGATTTTTATAAAGTGAATATTCGGAAAAGAAAGAGGCCGAGAAAGATAGTGTGCGAATTATTTTGCGCATTTGATTTTGACTTGTGGTCCCGGAAGACCTCCAATTTGGCGTAGTGTTCGTCCCTCATGGGAGGCGGACGGAATGAAGCGTTAACGGTTCACAGAAGAACTGACCTGCCGCAGGCGGACGAGGCGCATCCGGCCAGGGCGCTCGTTGCCGACACGGGGCACGATTCCGATGCGATGCGCAGTGACGTTGCCGAGAGCGGCGGGGCGCCGCTCTTTCCCCGCCACGCAAACCGAGGCCGGCCAATCTCCGTCGACGAATTTATCCATGCACTGCGCAACCAGATCGAACGTCACTTCAAAGCACTGAAGAATGCCAGGCGTCTGACAATCCGGTATGACAAGACAGCTCAAAGTTATCTCGGCTTCGTCCGCATCCTCGCAGCAAGGCTGTGGTGTCGGAAGTTTTTCAACAGACCTGGTCTAGAAATTTCGTGATATCCCAATTTCGGATTCTTTTAGTTGCTTTGTTCACCCAAATTCAAAGGGGATCGCACTGCGTTCAAATTAAGTACTCATTAAAAATATTATATTATTGATCGGCTACATACAGGTCTATAAGCGCGTACAATTGCGCAGACTGTCTTGTCGCGTCGACATGGCCATACCAGAAGAAACGACGATGCAAAAATCTCAAGACGCCCCAGAGTGTGCACTTAATACCTACGTACCGGTTGCCATAATCAGTCTTGCGGGCTTTCTGAGCGTGGGCTACCTGACCTTGTTCAGCTTCGCCCAGGATGCTCCGGTTATTGTCGTTTCATCTCCCTGGGACAGCGAACGGCAGGCGATTACCAGAGCCCTGACACCTGCGTCAAAACTTATACGATCCGACTTTGATGGAACATTTGTGATGGTTTTGCCTGAGCAACAGGATTACCCGGCAAAGGTGCGGGCGCTTGGGGCTTGGGCGGTCATCAGTTCCTTTGGTATCGGAGGCTGCAATCCGAGACCATCACCGAATTATGGCAGTAGTATTTAATAAAAAACCAAATCAGCGTAATCCTGATCAAGCTTACCCAGAGGCCAGAAATGCACGCGACCGCCGCATCTTCCGCAGTTGAAACCGCCCCTGAACTCGTAAAACTTCGCCAGATAGCAAGCAAGGCCTTCATTGCAACCCTGTGGCTCATGGTATTGGTCATTGGAGGCGTCGCTTCTGTTTCGTCGGCACCAGTGCTGACGACATCTCTGATCGCGGCAGCGCTTGCCGGCGTCTCGACGCTCATGTTCCTCAAGGATCCGATTGGACCGGCGACCAGATTTGCCATTGGGGCAGCCCTGACCAGTGACTGGGCGCTGCTGGTTTTCAACGCAAGCGGATTGCCGGATGGACTGGTTCTTGATGCCCACATGCTGTTTTTCGTTCTGAATGCAGTGCTGGTCATTTATTGCTGCTGGCGCACAATGCTCATCGTCAATGCCTTGGCAACCGTGCACCACGTGGTCTTTTCTTTGCTTTTGCCGCTCTATATCTGGCCAACGGCTGAATATGTTCTGTATCACTTCCTCATCCATGCCACATATGTTGTGCTCGTGGGCGGGCCGATGCTCTGGCTGGCCTATCGCATCAATCGCCAGTTCACAGCCAACTATCAGGCGATGAAGGATCTGAATTTGGCCCAGGCTGAGGCGAGTAAACTGGTGGAAGAAACCAAAGTCCGCGCCCAACAAGAAGAAACCAAGCGGACAGCCATGTTTGCGTTGGCTGAGAAACTCGATACGAGCGTGGCAAGTGTTATCGGGTCTTTGTCCTCCGCATCGTCCAAACTCCGGGCATCAGCCCAGGAAATGGCTGCTGGAGCGACGCAAACCAACCAGCAAAGCCAGACCATGTCTCAAGCGGCCAATGAGACCTCGACCAATCTTGAATCATTGGCAGCCGCTTCCGAAGAGCTCTCAACGTCGATCGCCGAGATCAGCAGGCAGATCACACAGTCGACGGATATTGCCAATGGGGCTGCGAGGGAAGCAGACGAAACCAATCAGAAGATACAGGGCCTGTCCAAGGCCTCATTCAAAGTTGGCGAAGTTGTCCAGCTGATCACTGCTATTGCAGAACAAACCAATCTTCTAGCCCTCAATGCTACCATTGAGGCTGCCAGAGCCGGGGATGCCGGCAAGGGCTTTGCCATTGTGGCAGCGGAAGTCAAGGAACTGGCAAATCAGACCTCGAGCGCGACCGAGAGCATCGGAAACCAGATCTCTCAAATTCAGAGTGCCACACAAGAAGCCGTTGATGCCATTGAGGGCATCGGTAAGACCATCGGCAAGGTAAAGGAAATCTCGGTTTCCGTCGCCGCCGCCGTTGAAGAACAGGACAGCGCCACCCGCGAAATCGCTCGCAATGTCGAACGAGCGGCGAACGGCGTAAAAGACGTTGCCAACAATATCTCGGAGGTCGCCAGCGTTTCCGAAAACAATCTAAAATCGGTTGGAAACTTTGTCGATACTGCCGAGGAGCTTTCCAGGCAATCTCAAGATTTGAGAACGGAAGTCGATGATTATCTGAGGGAGACAAGGGCTATATGATGAGGAGCATACTCCGAGAGTATGTGCCCTGAGCTCCTGAACTTCCTCCAGATTTTGGTAGAGTCCGTTGGTCTGCCCATCGATGTGGCCGGGCTCGTACGTTAGAGTCCGGCGGATAAGCCCGGCGGATATTCCGGCGCGGCGACAGGGTACGGCGGCCATGATGGTGTGGGCAAGATGGCTTGCGGTGTCGGCGATCGATAGTCGAGCGAGGAATGCGGCCTGAGGCAGTTGTAGTGGCGTTGCCACCATTCAATCGGCACTCGTGCCTCCCGACCGAAAATCGGCAACATCAAAGCGTTGCTGTCGGAATTTCTGTCGGTTTGGCGATTTCCAGGAAAAGTCCGGTCGCCAATCTCGATGCCTAAGTCATTGAAAAGAGTTAGGCCAGCGATGGTCGGAGTGGCAGGATTTGAACCTGCGACCCCCTCGTCCCGAACGAGGTGCGCTACCAGGCTGCGCTACACTCCGCCGCTGCGCTGAGGCTTATAGCGCCCGCGTGCCGTCGCCGCAAGGGGGAGTGGGCGGGAAAAATCATGCCGTTGAAAAATCACCCAAACGGAGCGTTGGACTTCACTTTTCAGTGCGTCGGGCGTTGCGATCCGTTGCAACCCGAAACCGGAATCGATAAGAACAGGGCCTCTGCCGGCAAAAGACCCGTAAGCCGGCTCCTGGGGCGTAGCCAAGTGGTAAGGCAGCGGCTTTTGGTGCCGCCATTCGCAGGTTCGAATCCTGCCGCCCCAGCCATCTCCTCCCGCCTCGTCTTCCAGATCGCGCCATCGTTTTGGCGGCGGCGTAAGCGCCATTCGGCGAGGGGAGATGGAGCGCTATGCGTGGCCGCGGTCGCGGCCGACGCGCCGACTTCACCGGACAGCTTCCTTGCCAGGTACCCGGCGCGTTTGTGCACCGTCATCTGGCGGTCGGTTTCGAACGGCTTCCAAGGAGGGCTATTTCTGTTTGAATCGGGAAATTCTGCAATAAATGGGTTGCGATAACTTGGAGACACTTGCGGTAAGGCTGATGAAAGGCCTGCGGACAAGCACGTGGAAATAAGGGAAATTATCAAGCAAGAGAGATCCGGAAAATTGTCCGGGACGACATGGATTTGTCTGTATGCTTGGCCCTGCGAATGGACTGCCGGTGTTAAGCGGCCTGCGCAAACGCAGTCTCCGCAGGCCTGACAGCAGCCGCGCGTCGCTCTCGCGCATCCGCCGGAAAGGGCATTTCACGGTCGAAAGGCGGCCGCCATCCGGCCATGCCCCACGTCCAGAGCCGTCATGATGCAGCGGTTGGAACGGCACTGCGCTGGGATGAAAAGTCCGCCGGCCTCGCGGCGAGGCTGGAGTGGCGCACAAGTCGTTGGATACCCGCCAGCTATCGGTTTTGGAAGTATGGCGGGGGATACGACGTCTCTCTTTGCAGCATCGCCTCGCCGTCGCGCGGAATAAAGCCCTTCGACTTTGTTCGATGTCATTGCGCCCGTCCGCATTTACCACTTCTTATCGAACTTGGCAGACTCTTTGTTAAGCATAGCGGCCGCCCTGATGACGCCATGGTCTTGCGGGATTGATGGCGTTACCGCTTTCCGGTGATGGAAAGCGAAAGCGGGCGGGAGATGTCTTGAGACCGGATCGCGAAAGGGCGATCCGCTGCGAACGACGTTTGACAGGACCGATGACGCAATCTGGCGAAAACCGGAAACGGGAGCGGAGCGACCCTCTTGCGGCAGGTGCTCGAGGCATGTCCGCGACCGCCAAAAGGTCCGCTGCCGGGGGATCTGCGAGAGGGAGAACCCGAGGAGCCGTCGCCCGCCGCACGCTTGGGGTGTTCCTTGCCGGCGGCGCCGTCGCGCTCATCGGCCTTTCCGCGCTATTCGCGACAATTATGCCTCTCCTCGTCTCCTCCCCGCTCCATGCGCGTCTCGATCCGGCGCATCGCGCTGCCGCCCACGGCCGCGAGACCGTGAGCCGGCGTATCGCTGTCCGGCCGCACCGGGTCGAACCCGTGTTTCGCCTGATTGCCAAGGAACGGGGGCGCAAGGGCGCGAGGCTAGCCGTCGCATCCTCTAGACGCACGCTTTCTGGCGAGGAGATGACCGCGGCGTTCCTTGCCGTCGCCCGCACGGTCGACCGAACGGTGGCCCCGGACCGGATCGTCACCGCACATCACGCGTTTGCCCGTGATCGCGTAAAGCCGGGTCCGCTCGCCGCCTTCCAGGTGGCGAATCTTGTCGCCGATCTGACCCTGCCGGTCGTGGACGAAACCGTGGGACTGGAGATCGCGGCATTGGAGCCTGAAAGCGTGCCGATGCCGCGCATCCGACCGGTGGTCCCCAGGCGGGTGGCCGCCGCCCGAAAGGCCGACAATCGGACCACGGATCGATCTTCCGACCGCAATCCGCTTCTTGTCAGGCGCAAGACATCCCCTCTGGTGATGGCCTATGGCAGCGCCACGGCAACGGACACAGACGATGATGATGGTGCGTCGTTCTTCGGCCGGTTTGACCCGACCGACAAGCGAAGCTGGCCGGGCCGGGGCAGCCGCACGGCCGTTTACGACATTTCCAACGGCGTCGTCTACATGCCGAACGGCGATCGGCTTGAAGCGCATTCGGGCATTGGCCACATGCGCGACAATCCCCGCTATGCGCACGTTAAGATGCGCGGGCCGACGCCTCCTGCCGTATACAGGCTCCGCATGCGCGAACGGCGATTCCACGGTGTAGAGGCGATCCGCCTCTTGCCGGTGAGCGGCGTCAATCCGCTTGGCCGCACCGGTCTTCTCGCCCATACCTACATGCTGCGCCGCCCCGGCGATTCCAACGGCTGTCTCGTGTTCGCCCGCTACAACAGCTTTCTCAAGGCCTTCAAGGCCGGTCGGATCAAGCGTCTGATCGCGGTGCCGAAGCTGCCGGAGAAGCGCACCAAGGTCGCCGACCTGTTCTCCTGATCCGGATCGGGCCGCGGCCCGGCCTCAGCGCGCGGCTTTGAGAACGCTGGTCAGTGTCTCCGTCGTCAGCGGCAGAGGATTGCCGCCGGCACACGGGTCCTTGAGCGCCGCCGCGACGATTGCCGGAATGTCCGCGTCATCGACCGAGACCCCCATGCCGGAGAGCGTGTCGGGCACGTCGAGCGTTTGGCGTAACGCCACGATCCAGTTGAGGACGGCCGCTTCCGGCGTCTCACCCGCAAGGTCGAGCGTCGTTGCCAGAACCGCGAACTGTTCGCCGAGGACCGGCGCGTTGAGCCTTGCCACAAAGGGCATCAGCACCGCGTTCAGCATGCCGTGGTGCGCATCGTAGCGCGCGCCGAGCGGGTGGGCGAGGGCGTGGATACCGCCGAGCCCCTTCTGCAGCGCCACGCAGGCCATCGCCGAGGCCGTCAACATGTTGGCACGCGCCTCGACGTTCGCCGGCTCGGTATAGGCGACCGGGAGCCACGTCTTGATCATCCTGAGCGCCATCAGGGCAAGGCCATCCGCCATCGGGTGGAAGCCGGGCGCGGAAAAGGCCTCAAGCGCGTGTGACAGCGCGTCCATGCCAGTCGCGGCGGTGAGGACGGGCGGCAGGCCGACGGTCAGCATCGGATCGAGGATGACGATCTCCGGCAGCATCTTCGGGTGGAAGATGATGACCTTGCGGCCTTCCGCCTCGTCGGTGATGACGGAGGAGCGGCCGAGTTCCGATCCCGTTCCCGCCGTCGTCGGCAAAGCCACCACCGGCACCATCGCCGCGACATCGGCCTGGCGCCAGTTGTCGCCGATGTCCTCGAAATCCCAGAGCGGCCGTGTCTGGCCGGCCATCATCGCGATGGCCTTGGCCGCGTCGAGCCCGGAACCGCCGCCGAAGGCGATGACGCTGTCGTGGCCACCAGCTTTCAGGGCTGCGACGCCGGCCTGGACATTGCCGCCGGTCGGATTGGGCTTGATATCGGAAAAGATGGCCGCCTCGATGCCGGCGGCCTTGAGATGCGAAAGCACGTCGGCGACGAGCGGGCTTTGGGCAAGGCCACGATCGGTGATGAGGAGAGGCTGCTTGGCGTCCAATTCCCTCAACGCGGCCGCGATGTTCTGAGCGCGGTTGGCGCCGAACCAAACGTTGGTGGGAAAGCTCCAGCGGCTGGAGAGTTCTGTCCAGTCAGTCATGATCGGTCCTCTCGGAAATCTCAAAGGGCGGCGGATGCCCGTCTTGTCGGAGTGCCTTTCGGTGGCGCCGGGGGACCCCAATGCGCCACCGGTTCATTCACTGGCCATGCTCGCCCGCTTGCGCGCGGCGCGCCGGCGAAGCTGGTCGACGGCGAAGATGAGGATGAGCGCGGGCACGAAGGTGAGCGTGGCGAGCGCGGGATAGATCGGCGACGAACCGACCGCGATGCCGGAGAAGACGTAGGTCGGCAGTGTCCGGGTCGAGCCGGAAAGGCTATAGGTGATGTAAAAATTGCCCCATGACAAAAGGAACGCGAAAGTGGCCGCGGAAAAGACCCCCGGCCAGATCAGCGGCAGCGTCACCTCGCGGAAGATCTGCCAACGATTGGCGCCCGCGTCCTCCGCCGCGTCTTCCAGCGTCTGGTCGAAGCCATGGAGCTGGACCGAGACGATGACGATGCAGAACGGCGTGATGTAGACGACATGGCCGATGACCGCCGACCACAGGCCCGGCGACATGTTGAGCCAGCCGGCGAGGATCGAGAACCACAACAGCATGACGACGCCGAGAAGAAGCTGCGGAAAGAGCAGCGGCGCGAAGGTCAGTACCTGGAAGGCGGTCTTGAAACGGAAGCGGTAGCGGATCCAGGCGAAGGCGCCGGCAACCCCGAGTGCGACCGTCAGTATCGTGGCGATCGCGGCGAGCAGGGCGCTGCTGGAAAGCGCCGACCAGAAATTCCGGTCGGCGAGGAGTTCTCCGTACCAGCGCAGGCTGAATCCCGGAATTGGCCAGGAGAGAAACCGGCTTGAGGTGAAGGAGAACAGCACCAGCGTGGCGATCGGGACGTAGAAGAACACCAGCATGGCGATCACCGACCCGTAAAGGATCACGTTCGCCGCCCGGCGTTCGAGGCTGTCGCGGGTGATCATGCCGTCTCTCCCTTGGCCTGGGGGCGGAAGACGAGCGCGCCGGCAAGCGCCAGGACGCCGGCGCCGATGACGATCACGATGAGAGTGAGCGCCGCGCCGAGCGGCCAGTTCACCCGCGTCTCGAAGCTCTGGCGTATCAGCTCCGCCGCCATCGGCGAGGTGCCGCCGCCCATGACCTTGGGCTCGAGGAAGACGCCGAGGCTGAGAACGAAGACCAGCACGGCGCCGGCGAGGATGCCCGGGCGCGACAGCGGCAGCGTCACCTCCCAGAAGGCGCGGGTGCGCGAGGCGCCGGCGTCATAGGCAGCGCGCACGAGATCGCGGTCGATGCGCGCCATGGAAAGCGCGATGGTGAAGATCGTGTACGGCAGGAGGTTGTAGACCATGCCGATCATCGTCGCTGTCGGCGTGAAGAGAATGTTGGTTGCCGACGGTCCGAAACCGAGATAATCGAGCGCGCCGTTGAGGACGCCGGAGCGGTCGAGGAACAGCACCCAGCCGAAGGTCTTCAGCACCGCGTCGGTGAGGAAGGCGAAGATGATCAGGAGCGTGATGTAGTCGGCGAGCGCCTTCATGCGGTTGACGATCGCGTAGGCGATCGGCAGTGCAATAACCGTGCTCAAGACGGTGCAGATCAGTGACATCACCAGTGTGCGCCACATGATCGACCAGTAGTGCCACTGGCTGAAGACGTTGCTCCAGATCTTCAGATCCCAGGTCCAGGCGAGCCGGTAATACTGCATCGACTGGAAGCTGAGGAGCACCGTCATGATGAGGGGAATGACGAAGAACACGCCGAGGATGGCGACGAGGGGAAGCGTCGAGGCCATCAGCGCGCCGTCGCGCCAGCTCCGGGTTTCTGCGGCCATCGCTCAAACCCTCACAGCGAAGAGATCGGAAAGGCTGCAGCCCAGGCGGACTGGCGCACCGGTATGTGCCGGCAGGACGGAGGTGCCGGGGATGTCCATCACGATCATTTCGCGCGAAGGCACCATCACCCGGTACTGAACCGAGGCGCCGCGAATGAAATACTCTTCCACCACACCCTCGATGGTGCAGTCGGCCGGCTCGCCGGGCTCAAGGAGGCGAAGCATTTCCGGCCGGATCATGATCAGCGCCTCGCCGTCTTCCAGGCCATCCGCGATCTGGTCCGGCGCGAGTGTCGGCGCTTCGCAGGACAGAAGCGGACAGGCGAAGGTGATCTCGCTCCCGGTCCGTTCCAATTGTGCGGGAAGAAGGTTGGTATCGCCGATGAAGCCGGCAACGAAGGCATTCGCCGGGCGGTAGTAGATTTCCGCCGGTGCGCCGAGCTGGACGATACGGCCGGCCTGCATGACGCAGATCCGGTCAGCCAGCATCATCGCTTCCTCAAGGTCGTGGGTAACGTGGACGAAGCTCGTGCCGACGTTGCGATGGAGGTGCTTCAGCTCCGCCTGCAGCGACTTCTTCAGCTTGGCATCGAGCGCGCTCATCGGTTCGTCGAGAAGCAGCACCGGCGGTTGGGAGACCATGGAGCGGGCGAGCGCGACGCGCTGCTGTTCGCCGCCGGACAATTCGTGCGGAAAGCGGGCCATGTAGCTGGTCTTTAGATGCATCAGGGTGAGCATCCGCATGGTCGCCGAGTTGATGTCGGCGGCCTTCATGCCGGCGAGCTTCAGCGGAAAGCCGATGTTGTCGGCCACGGTCTTGTGCGGGAAAAGCGCCAGCTTCTGGAACACCATGCGTGTTGGCCGCTGCGACGCCGGCACACCCGCCATGTCGCGCCCGTCGATGGTCAGCGAGCCGGCACTCAGGTCCTCGAAGCCGGCGAGGATCTTCAGCAAGGATGTCTTGCCGCATCCCGATGGTCCAACGAGCGCCAGGAACTCGCCGCTCGCAACGGAGAGGGAGATGTCCCACAGGGCGTGAAAGGAGCCGTAGTATTTTTCGATTCCGGAGGCTTCGATGATCTCGCTGGACACGGGCAAGGGTTTCCTGTTCGAACGGAAAAGGGGAGGCGGCTGGCCGCCGCCTCCCGTCAGTGTCGGGAAAGGGCTTTAGTTGGCCGCGGCCAGTTCCTGCTGCCAGATCTCCAGCATCTGGTCGATGTTCGGGGCAACGTCGTGGAACTGGCTCTTGTCCCAGGCCTCCCACATGTAATCCATCTGCAGGACGTCCTTCTGCTCGTCGGAAAAGAGCTTTTCGGCGGCCTCAGAGGGCACCAGGTTGCAGGTCGCCTCGGTCCAGGCGAGTTCGACCGCCACTTCCGGCGAGACGAGATGGCGCAGAAGCGCCTTCGCCTTGGCGTCGTCGGAAGGATCCTTGACGATGCCCGTCGCTTCCATCCAGATGATGCCCTGTTTGAGGCCGTCCTTCGGCTCTGGCACGATCGACATGATGTGCTTCTGGCCGTCCTTCCTGAGCGCCGAGGTGCAATAGGTGCCGCCGCCGATGAGGGTGCGGAAGGACCCGTCCATCAGGCCTTTCTGGGCAACGGAAAGGTCGGCGATGACGGCGCGCGTGTTCTTGAAAAGCGCCCTGAGCACGAGCCGGATTTCCTTCAGCTCGGCGTCGTCGAGTTCCTTGTAGGGGTTGACGCCGGCATAGAGCGCCATCGGCATGATCGGCCAGTCGCCCCAGTCGAGCACGCAGATCTTGTCCTTGTAGGCCGGATCGAAGCAGGGCGCGTAGCTCCTCCACTTGTCGAGGCTGTCGAACTTGGTGTTGACGGTCGGGCCGACCCAGCCCCAGCGTGTCGGCAGGCCGGTGACCTTGCCGTCGAATTCGAGCGGGGCGAACGGGGCGCGGAACTGCGGGTAGAACGAGTCGTAGACGTCGGCGAATTCGGCCGGGTCGATGAATTCGGCGATGCCGGCCGGACCCATGCGCTGGATCCACGGGCTGTCGCTCGAGACCACGTCGAAGTCACGCCAGGCGCCGGCGGCAAGCTTGGCAAAGCCGCCCGGGCTGTCGGTGATCAGGTCGATCGACACCTCGACGTCCTGCGCCTTCTCGAACGGCTTGATGATGGACGGCTTGTCGTAGCCTTCCCAGCACATGTACTGCATCTGGGTGGTGGCCTTCGCGCCGCGCGGGAAAAGGCTCGATCCGGCGAGGCCGGCGGCGCCCGCTGCGCCGAGGCCCTTAAGGACAGTGCGGCGACTGGGCGCCATGGATGAAATCTTGGTCATGCTAGTCTTCCCCTTGTGATTGGTTTTTTCAGGCTATGTGATTGGTTTTTTAGACGACTTCCAGGTAGCGCTCGACCTCCCAGGAGCTCACATGGCGGCTGTAGGCGGCGTGCTCGGCGCGCCGGGCGGTGACGAAACAGTCGATGAAATCGTCACCGAAGATGGCGCGAGCCCGTTCGCTGGCCTCCAGCCGGTCGGCCGCCTCGGAGAGGTCGCGCGGAAAGGCGGCGCCCTCGGGCGCCGGCGTCTGGTAGCAATCGTCCTGGCGCGGTGCGCCCGGATCGATCCGGTTCTCGATACCCCAAAGGCCGGCGCCAATCAGCATGGAGAGCGCGGCATAGGGGTTGGTGTCGGCCGACGGCACGCGGAACTCCACCCGCGTCGCCGCCGGGCTGTCGTTCATGACACGGGCGGCAACGGTGCGGTTCTGGATGCCCCAGGAGGCGTAGGTCGGCGCCCACATGCCCGGCACGAGCCGCTTGTAGGCGTTGACGGTCTGGCTACACAGCGCCAGCATTTCCGGCATCAGCGTGACGAGACCGCCGATGAAGTGGCGTGCCGTCTCGCTGAGACCGTCGGGCGCTGACGTATCGGCGAAGACCGGCTTGCCGCTGTCGATATGGCGCAGGGAAACGTGGAGGTGGCCGGACTGGCCCGACAGCGTCTCCTTCAGCTTCGACAGGAAGCAGGCCGTCAGCCCCTTGCGGCGGAAGTAGGCCTTGGCGAAGTTCTTGAAGAGCGCCGCGTTGTCTGCCGCCCGGATGCCTTCGCAATAGGTGATCGGCACTTCCAGGCAGCCGGGGCCGAGTTCGGTGTGGATCGCGTCGATACCAATGCCCAGCGCGCCGGCCATGTCTTCCAGCCCGTTGAGGAGCTGGTCCTGTTCGGCGAGCGTTTCCAGCGAATAAGTGCGGTTACCCCGGGCGTAGTGCTGTGGATCGGCAAAGCCACCCTCGCGCAGGCTCGATGCCGTCTCGTCGAGCAGCATGAATTCGAACTCGAAGGCGGAATGGACCGAGAAGCCCATCGCCTTCGCCTTCTCGATCTGCGCCAGCAGCTGATTGCGGGCGGAGCGGACACCGAAAGGGGCGACGAAATCGGCGATGCAGACCGCCTGCGTTTCATCGAAGGGCCAGGTACGCAGGCTGTCGGGAAAGAGGACGGCTGGGCGATCGACATAGGCGCTGCCGCCGTAAGTCTCTTCCGCCGTGTCCCAATTGTAGAGGACGTCGCAGAACTGATAGCCGTCGGCGAGTTTAATTGCCTTTTCCCGGTCGACGCGCTTTACCCGGAAAGCGCCGTCCGGATCGAAGAGACCGATATGCACATGGGTCGCGCCCATGGCTTCGAGTTTTTCCGAGAAGCTGCTGGCGCTGTCGCCATCAAATCCCATCGCGTGATTGTCCCGTTAGCTGTTCCTTTCTGCTAGTCTAGGAATCCGCACCGGAACGAAAATAACCCCAAAGAGGTAGACGGCAGGTCGCGGAACATTGTCGCGACCGGTGTCGGAGGCGGAACGAATGTCGCAATGGAATGAGCGGCTGGCCGAGGCGATCGCAGCCATTGGGGGGGAGCGCTTTCCCGAAAGGCTCGAAGCGGCGCTGTCCTCGCTCATGTCCTACACGATCTGCATGGTCTTTTCCTACGAGGGAGCCAAGCGGCCGAAATCCCTCTATCACAATATCGCGCCGGAATTCTCCGGGGTGGTGATCCGGGACTATTGCGCTGGGCCCTATCTCCTCGATCCCTTCTACGCCGGTGTGATGTCCGGCCAGCGCTCTGGAATCCTGGCGCTGCGCGCGACGGCGCCGCGTGGCTTCTTCAAGAGCGAGTATTACCAGAAGCACTACAGCCGGACCGGCATCAAGGATGAACTCGGCGTGGTCGCGGCGCTCTCACCCATCGAGACGGCCGTGGTCAGCATCGCCCGCAAGAAGGAGGAGCCGGTCTTCAGCATCCGCGAGCGAGGCCTTTTCGCCGACGTCGCCCCAGTCGTCTCCGCGCTGATGGTTGCCCATTGGGGAAACAGCGACAGCACGGTGCGGACCGGCGAAGCCGGCGAGGCACCGCAGCTCTCCGCCATCCTCCATCGCATCGAGGGAAGCCCGCTGACGCCGCGCGAGTCGGAGGTGCTGGAACTGATCCTGAAGGGCTATTCCTCGGTCGCGATCAGCGCTGTCCTCGATATCAGCGAGGGAACCACGAAGGTTCATCGCAAGAACGCCTATCGCAAGCTGAACATCTCCTCGCAGGCCGAACTCTTTTCCCGCTTCCTGGAGGTGCTCTGAGGTTGCCCGCCGTCAGTTGCGGAGCGCCTCCAGGAGCGCGGTAAGGAACGCGTCGCAGGCCTCGAGCTGGGCCGGATCGAGGCTCTCGTTGGGCTTGTGCGCATCGTCGATGAAGCCGGGACCGCAGATGACGGCAGGGATGCCGAGCCGCTCCTGGAAGAGCCCGCCCTCGGTGCCGAAACTGATCTTGCCGTGGCTGTTGCCGCCGGTGAGCTGCTTGACGAACGAGACGACTTCCGCATCGGGTGCCGTATCGAGTGGGGGATAGCTGGAAACATCCCGGATGGTGATCCCGATGCCGGGGTGACCGTGGTGACCGGGGTGCGCCTTGCGTTCCTCGTCGCTGATCGCCTCCGCCAACGCTTCGATGCGCGCCATCAGAGGGGCAAGCGGATCCTCCGGCAGGTGGCGGATTTCGGCCGCGAGGACGCACTCGTTCGGGACGATGTTGAGCGCCGTCCCGCCCGCGATCGTGCCGACATGCACCGTTGTGTAGGAAATAGCGTAGTCGTCGTCGCTCGCGCCCTTGTCGGCGAGCTCGGCCTGCATTGCGCGAAGTCCCTCCACCATGCGGGCAGCGAGATGGATGGCGTTGACGCCTTGAGGCGCGAGGCTCGAATGCGCCTCGACGCCGCGGCAGACGATCCTGAACGAGGCCTTGCCCTTGTGGGCGACGGCGACGCCCATGCCGGTCGGTTCGCCGATGATGCAGAAGCGCGGCTTCACCGGGAGTGGCGCGAGAACGTCGAGCATGCGCCTGACGCCGAGGCAGCCGACTTCTTCGTCGTAGGAAAAAGCGAGGTGAAGCGGCACGGTGAGTGTGGCCGAGGCTGCCTTTTCCGCCATTGCGAGCGTCGAGGCGAGGAAGCCCTTCATGTCCGCAGTGCCGCGCCCGGCGAGCCGGCCGTCCGCCCGCTCCGTCAGGACGAAGGGGTCGCTGTGCCAGTCCTGCCCGTCGACGGGCACGACATCGGTGTGACCGGAGAGCATGACTCCTGGCCGGTCCTTCGGCCCGAGGACGGCGTGGAGGTTCGCCTTGCCGCCGTCCTCGGACGGGATGAGCTGCACGGCCGCGCCGGTCGGGGCGAGGAGGTCGCGCACGTAGTCGATCAGCGCCAGATTGCTGTCCCGGCTGACGGTCGGAAAGGCGATCAGGCGTTCGAGGATTTCACGACTGCGTGACATGCGTCTTCGTCTCTTTAGGTGCGGACCGCAAGGCCGGATCAACCGGGCCGGATCAACCGGGCCGGATCAATCAGGAATGACGGCCGTCGCCTCGATCTCCACGACCCACTCGGGACGCGCGAGGGCGGGAACGACGAGGCCGGTCGACACCGGGAAGACGCCCTTCAGCCATTTGCCCATCTCCTGATAGACGGCCTCGCGGTAGCGGATGTCGGTGAGGTAGACGGTCACCCGGCAGATGTGTTCCATGCCGCCGCCGGCTTCCTCCATCAGCATCTTGATGTTCGCCATCGCCTTTTCCGCCTGGGCCCGGGCGTCGCCGACATGGACGCTCTCCCGGGTGTCGAGGTCCTGGGCGATCTGACCGCGCAGGAACACCATCGTGCCGCGCGCGACGACCGCTTGGCACAGGTCGTTGTCGAGGTTCTGTTCGGGATAGGTTTTTTTCGTGTTGAAGGGGCGGATGCGCTTGTGAATCATGCTTGTGTGACCTTGATGAGAAGAGGGTCCCGGAAAGGGGAGGAAGAGGGGCCGCGCGCGGAAACCGGGCCGACTGCCGCGCGCGGCACGACGAGGAGAGACTGCGACCCTTCCCCTGTCGTTTTCTATGGGTGATCAGTCGTAGTAGCCGGCTTTGATGGTCGCGCCGATCATGTTGACGAAGAGCCGGCAGGCCGTCAGCGCAGAGAACCTGTTGATGTCCTTGGCCGGGGTGATCTCCACCACGTCCATGCCGACGACGCGGCCCTTGTTGGCCAGGCCGTGGATCAGCTTGCGGGCCTGATGATAGGTCACGCCGCCCATCGCCGGGCCGTTGACGCCAGGCATGATGGAGGGATCGAGGCCGTCGGCATCGATCGTCAGATAGTAGCGGCCGCCGTCGGGGATGGCGTCGAGCACGGACTGCATGCCGTTGTCGTGGATGTCGTAGGAGGTGTAGATGTGCGCGCCGTAGGCTTCCGCCGCATCGACCTCTTCCTGTCGGGCGCTGCCCTGGGCGCGGATGCCGAGCTGGAAGATCTCGCCAACGTGATCCATCTCCGAGATGCGGCGGATCGGGCTGGAATAGCCGTCCGGCACGCCGTTGACTTCCTGGCGCCAGTCGAGATGGGCATCGACGTGGACGAGCGTGATCGGGCCCTGGTCATCCATCGCGCGTACCACCGGGATGGGGATGCCGTGGTCGCCGCCGATGATTAGCGGTAGGGCGCCGGCCTTGACGATCTTGCGTATGGCCGCTTCCGCGTTGCGGTAGCTGGCGCCGAGATCGCGCGCGTCGCCGATCACGTCGCCGCAATCGATCATGCGGATGTCCTTGTTCATCAGGAGCGGGCCGCCGATGTCGTAGTCGTAGCGCTCCAGCGCCCGCACCGCGCGGTCGGAGGCCTGGCGCACATGCGTCGGCGCGTTGCTCTGGTCGTTGCTGACTTCGGCTTCGGTATAGGCAGAGCCGTAGGGAATGCCGAGAACGGCGATGTCGGCCTTGCCGATCGCGTCGATGTCCTCGACGACCTCCGAATAGAGCAGGCTCTTGTGTCCGTGTTTCGGGGGGCTGGTCAGCGTGTTTGCCATGGGTGCGTCCTTATTCTTATTCGGAAAGGGAGATAGGTGAGCCCGTGTCCCTGCCGGCATCGGAGCCCGTCGGGAAGGCGGGCGGCATGTCCGCAAGGTCGGCAAGCGGGATGTGGCAGGCGATTGTGTGTCCGGGTGCGGCCTCGACGACCGGTGGGGCTTCGCTCTCGCAGATCGCGCCGAGTGCCCGCGGACAGCGGGTGTGGAACGGGCAGCCGCTCCGCTCCGCCGCCGATGGCGGCCGGTCGCCGCGCAGCCGGATCCGCTCGCGCCGCGTCGCACCGGGTTTCGGCAGCGGCACAGCGGAAAGGAGCGCCTCGGTATAGGGGTGATAGGGCGGCTTCAGCACCGCCTCGGTCGGGCCGGTCTCGCAGATATGGCCGGAGTACATCACCGCGATGCGGTCGGCGATATGCGAGACGACCGACATGTCGTGCGAAATGAAGAGGTATGAGAGCTTCAACTCGTCGCGGAGGTCCTCAAGGAGGTTGAGGACGGTTGCCTGCACCGAGACGTCGAGCGCGGAGACCGGTTCGTCGCAGACGATGAAGTCGGGATTGGTTGCCAGCGCCCGGGCGATGCCGACGCGTTGCTTCTCGCCGCCGCTCATCTGGTGCGGATAGCGGTCGTAATAGTCGCGCGGCAGGCCAACGCGGTCGAGCAGGGTTTCGGCCGCATCGCGCCGTTTCGCCGGCTCTATATTGGTCTGCAGCGCCATGGCGCGGACGATGGCATCGCCGACCTTGCGGCGCGGATTGAGCGAGGAATCCGGGTTCTGGAAGACGATCTGCGCGCGCTGGCGAAGGTCGGCGAGATCGTTCGCCGGCCGCTCCGCGATATCGTCGCCGTCGTAGCGGATGGTGCCGGACGACGGCTCCAGAAGTCTGAGGATGACGCGCCCGAGGGTCGACTTGCCGCTGCCGCTCTCGCCGACGAGGCCGAGGACCTCACGGTAGCGGATGTCGAGGCTGATGTCGTCGACCGCGACCACCGTTTCCGTCGCCACCGTCGGCCAGGGGACGACACCGAAGGCGCGCCTCCAGGAAATGCCGCCGGCGAGCCGCCCGCGCGCGAAGCGCTTGTTGAGGCCGGAGACGCGAAGGAGCGGCTGATCGGTCGTCTCCGGCGGCAGGTGCTTGGCCGAGGAGGTGATGGTCGCCTTCGGCCAGTCGCCTGTCTCCGCTGCCTTCCAGCAGCGCACCGAGCGCCCGTCGCCGAGGGAGACGAGCTCCTGATGCGTCGCGCGGCATTGCTCTTCGGCGAAGGGACAGCGGTCGGCGAAGACGCAGCCCGGCGGTGGATTGGTGAGATCGGGAAAGCGGCCGGGGATCGGCGAGATGCGCGCGCGTGCCGCCGAAGGGTCGAGCGTCGGCAGCGAGGCCATCAGCCCCTTTGTATAGGGGTGCGCCGGATCGCCGAGCACCTGATCCTTGCTGCCCGTCTCCACGACGCGGCCGGCATAGAGCACGCAGACCCGGTCGGCAATGCGGTTAACGACGCCGAGGTTGTGGGTGATGAAGAGCGTGCCGAGATCGCGCTCGTGGCGCATCTGGTCGAGGAGGTCGAGGATGCGCGCCTCAACCGTTACGTCGAGCGCCGTCGTCGGCTCGTCAAGGATGAGGAGGTGGGGATCGCAGACGACGGCGTTGGCGATCAGCACGCGCTGCTGCATGCCGCCGGAAAGCTGGTGCGGATAGGCCGAAGCGAGCGCCCCCGGATCGGGCAGGCCGACCTCGGCGAGCGCCTTCAGGGCCCGCTTGTGCGCGTCCGCCGGCGAAAGACCGAAGTGGTACATCAGCGGCTCGGCCACCTGATCGCCGATCTTGAGCGACGGGTTGAGCGAGGTGAACGGGTCCTGGAACACCATGCCGATTGACCGGCCGCGCATCTTGCGCCGGCTCTCTGCGTCGAGGCCGATCAGTTCCTCGCCGTCGAAGCGGATCGAGCCGGAGAGTGCCGCCTCGGGTCCGAGAAGACCCATGACGGAAAGCGCCACTGTGCTCTTGCCGGAGCCGGATTCGCCGACGACGGCGAGGGTTTCGCCGGCCGCGAGAGCGAGGTCGACACAGTCGAGGGCGCGCAAGGGTCCGCGCGGCGTATCGTAGGAGAGGGTGACGCCGTCGAGTGCGAGAAGCGGATCGCTCATTTGCCACCCCTTTTGATCATGCGCGGGTCGAGGGCTTCGCGGAGCCCGTCGCCGAGGAGGTTGACGGCGATGACGGTGAGCCCCATGGCGATGCCGGGGGCGAGCGCCACCCAGGGTGCCTGGTCGATCAGCGGGCGCGCCTCGGCGATCATCAGGCCCCAGTCGGAACTCGGCGGCTGGGCGCCGAGGCCGATGAAGGAGAGTGCGGCGCCGAGGAGGATGGCGAAGGTGATCCTGAGGCTTGCCTCCACCATGATCGGCGGCCATGCGTTCGGCAGGATTTCCGCGTGGAGAATGTAGAAGGTCTTCTCGCCGCGTGCGCGCGCGGCCTGGACGAATTCCTCCGTCGCCAGCTCCAGCGTGATACTGCGGGTGAGCCGCACCGTGCTCGGCACGTAGACGATGCCGACGGCGAGGATCATCTTCCACAATGCCGGGTCGGTGACGGCGAGAATGAGGAGGCCGAGCATGATCGGCGGGAACGACAGGAGGACGTCGGTGCCGCGCATGATCAGCTCTTCCACCATGCCGCGCCGGTAGCCGGCCCAGAGACCGAGCGGCACGCCGATGATGAGACTGATGGCGGTGGCAATGAAGCCCATCATCAAGGAGAGCCGCGAGCCGATGAGCGTCCGGCTGAGGACGTCGCGGCCGAATTCGTCGGTGCCGAACCAGTTCGCCATGCTCGGCGGCTTCAGCCGCTTCATGATGTCCATCTGGTCGAACGGGTAGGGCGCGATCCATGGCGCCGCGATCGCCAGCGCGACGAGCACGATGAGGATCCCGGCTCCTATGGCCAGCTTGACGTTCAGGGTGCCGCCGAAGAGGCGGCGACGGGCCGGGCGTTGAGGCGCGCCGGCGAGCGCCTTGGTGTCAGTGCGAGCCATAGCGGATCTTCGGGTTGAGATAGGCGTAAAGGAGATCGGCGATCAGATTGGCGAAGCAGTAGACCGCCGCGATCAGAAGGATGCCGGCCTGGAGGAGCGGCAGGTCGTGGCGCTCGATGGCATAGAGGAGCAGCCGGCCGATGCCGGGATAGGAGAACACGGCTTCGACAACGACGATGTTTCCCAGGAGCCAGCCGACATCGATGGCGAGCACCGTGATCGTCGGCAGCAGGGCGTTCCTGAGCGCGTGGCGCCGGATGACGATCCGCTCCGGCAGGCCCTTGGCACGGGCGTTGCGGACGTACTGGCTGCGCAGCGTCTCGATCATGCTGGAGCGCGTCAGCCGCGAGACGTGCGCGATCAGCGTCAGCGTCAGCGTGATAACCGGCAGGATGAGGTGCGAGGCCCACGACCACAGACCGCGCGAGATGTCGCCCGTGCCGCCGCTCGGCAGCCAATGGAGCGTGCTGGAAAACAAGAGAATGGCGACGATTGCCCAGAAGAATTCAGGAACCGAGACGCCGATGTAGGAGAACATCGACACGGCGTAGTCGGCGAACCTGTCGCGGCGGATGGCGGCAAGGACGCCGGAGATGATGCCGAGGACGGCGACGAGCACGAAGGCGCAGGCGGCGAGGATCGCCGAGGCCTTGAACGCGCCCCAGATGATCGGCGCGACCGGCCGCTCCATGACGAAGGACTGGCCAAGATCGCCGGTCAGGATGCCCGAAGCCCAGGACCAGTATTGCACGAGGATCGGCTGGTCGAGTCCCAGTCGCTGTTCGATCGCTGCCACCGTTTCCGGCGAGGCGAACTGGCCTGCCAGGACATTGGCGACGTTGCCGGGCATCACCTGCGTGATGGCGAAGATGAGGATCGACATCACGAACAGGATCGCGACGATGCCGAGGAGGCGCTTCAGGATGTAGAGAGCCATCGGTTCCGGTCCGGTTGCTTGGGGCTGCAGTAAGCGGCCCGACGCCCGCGCCAGGCGCGGACGTCGACGGAACGCCGCGAGGGACCGCCGTGCCCGGGAGCTGGCGCGGCGGTCCGTTACGCGATCAGTCGATCGTCGTTTTGCGCAGGTCGAGCCACATCATCGGGCTCGCCTTGAAGCCCTTGACGTTGGCGCGATAGCCGTCGACGTGGTTCTGCACATAGGGGATCGCGCCCGCCGGGTCCTTTTCGACCAGCGCCTGGAACTTCTTGTAAAGTTCGATACGCTTTTCCAGAGACGGTTCGGCCCGTGCCGCGTCGAGAACCTTGTCGACTTCCGGGTTGGAGTAGTTCCAAAGCTGGTTGTTCCACGAGCCCTTGGAATGGAACCACGGGTAGGTCGAGGTATCGATCGTCGGCCGGCTGAAGAATCCGTCGGTATAGAAGGCGGCCTTGCCCTCGATCTCCTTGAGGAACTTGTCCCATGGCACCCGCTGCAGATCGGCCTTGATGCCGATCGCGGCGAGATACTGCTTGGCGGCGACGCCGAGGCGTTCGCGCGTCGGGCGGCCGACCGGGACGTAGAGCGTGGTCTCGAAGCCATCCGGATAGCCGGCCTCGGCGAGGAGTTTCTTGGCCGTTTCGACGTCCGGGCCGTTGTCCGGCAGGTCCTTGTTGTAGAACACGCTTGTCGGCGGGATCATCGTGTGGGTCGGCGTGCCCTGGCCGTAGAGGGCGAACTGGACGAGCGCCTTCTTGTCGAGCGACAGCAGCACGGCGCGGCGCACACGCGCATCGTCAAACGGCTTCTTGGCCGCGTTCATGATGATGCCGTCCCAGGTCGAGGTGGCGACGGAATCGACGACGACGTCCTTGTTCGCCTTCAATTTCTCGAGCGCCTCGAGCGGCAGGCTCCACACGAGGTCAACCTCGCCGTTTTCAAGAGCGGCGACCTCGGCAGCGCCTTCCGGCATGATACGGAAGGTGACGCCGTCGAGCTTCGGCTCGCCCTTGATGAAGTAGTTCGGGTTCTTGACCAGTTCGATCCGGTCTCCGGGCATGTACGACTTGAACATGAACGGGCCGCTGCCGATCGGATTGGAGGCGAGCGTGTCGAACTTGTCGCGCGGCAGGATGCGCGCCTGGCGGTCGCCGAAGAGTTCGGCAAAGCCGGCGTAGGGGAACTTCAGGTGGAACACCACCGTCAGCTTGTCGGGCGTTTCGATGCTGTCGACGATCTCGAAGTTGACGCGGGCGGTGGAGCCGGTCTTCTTGTCCATGATGCGCAGGATCGTCGCCTTAACGTCGGCGGCTTCGAGTTCGCGCCCGTCGTGGAATTTCACGCCCGGACGCAGCTTGAAGGTCCAGGTCTTCTGGTCGTCGCTGGTCGTCCAGCTTTCGGCGAGATCCGGCGTCACATTACCGGCGCCGTCGACTTCCGTCAGGCCGCTGTAGATCAGGAAGTTGAGGATGTATTCCTCGCCGCCCTTGGTCTTGGCCGCGTCCATGGTGTTGATGTTGGACGGGATGGCAACCCGCAGGGTGCCACCGTCGGCAAAAGCCGGGGTGCAGAGCGAGGTGGCAGCAAGGGCCGCGATGCCGACCGCGCTGCAGAAGAACTTTCTCATGTCGAGTTCCCTCTGTTCGGGGGTTGTTGTGAATGGTCTGGTGCCGCGTCTTGGCGCACGGTCACGAGTTGGTTCTGGACGTTGCCTTGGTGTTCTTGGTGCGGGGCGTACGGTTGCGGAACGCCGCCCCGAGCACTTCCATGATGAGGGTTGTTGCCAGAAGGCTGGTCTGACCCTCCACGTCGATGAAGGGATTGACCTCGACGAGGTCGATCCCGACGACATGAGCCCGTTCCCCACGCCGCGTAGCGGGTGGAATAATCGCGGATCGCGCGCGGGCCGAAGCGCGAACCGGGCCGGAAGAAATCCTCTTCGATCGGGCTCCTGAGGAAGCCGGCGATGCCGGCGGCTGGCAGGCAGGTGGTGTTGCGCAGCTCGTCAGGCATTGCCGTCATCTCCGTCCGTCCTGCCCCGGCCGCTCGAGCGGCGATCCGTGTCCACCGCCCGCGTGATCGGCGGCAGCGGTCTGTCGCCATCCCACCAGATGCCGAGGTCCCAGGCCTGGGCCTCCCGCTCGGCGACGGTGGCCGGAACGTCGCCCTCGGTAAGGCCCGCCACCAGTGCCACAAGAACCTCGCAGGCCGCGAAGGCGACGCCGACCGTGTCGAAGAACGACGGCGAGGACTTGCCGACGATGATTGTGCGGTGTGCCATGCGGCCGATCGGTCCGGCGTCGCTGTCGGTGATGGCGATGACACGGGCACCCTGGCGCCGGACGAAAGCCGTCGTCTCCACCACCTGGCGCGCCGACGGTGCGAAGCTGATGACGAGAAGGACGTCGTCCTCGCGCATGTCGAGCGCGGGCGGGAAGCGGCCGGCGCCGGCGACCGGATCGATGAGGATGCAACGATCCTCGAAATAGGAGGTCAGATAGGAGAACTGGAATGCCACGGGAAATGACGACCGGTGGCCGAGACAGAAGATCCGCCGTGCACCGACGAGGTCCTCGGCCGCTTCCGTCAGGCGCCGCATGGCGTCCGGCTCGGCGAGGGCGGAGAGGTGGTCGATCAGCGTTGCCATCATTTCCGAGGCGACGCCGGAGACGCCGAGCGCGCGATGCTTTTCCAGCAGCCCCTTGGCGCGGCCGCCGTAGGCCTGCGGCAGCTTGCGCACCGCCATCGCGTGGATGGCGCGCAGCTCGTCGAAGCCGCTGAGCCCGATCTGCCGGGCGAGCCGCGTCATCGTCGCCGGCGGCACGTCGGCTTGGCGTGCCAGCTCGCGCATCGACAGGAGCGCCACGTCGCGCGGATTATCGAGCACGTGGCGTGCCGCCACCCGCGTCTGGCGCGGCAGGGTCTCGAAAATCTCTTTCAGGTGCTTTGTGAATTCATCGAGCGTCATGAGCCCTAGCTTAGGGGGCTCCGGATCGTGATGCAATGAATGTTTCAAATCACCATATAAATAAACCAATTGTATCATTTTTAGGCGCAATGCCTTTTCCGTGAGCAAAAAAGCCCGGAGTGACGGGTGGTCCGGAACTCCGGGTCTGCGGACGGTTCACCTGAGCAAGGTTCGCGCGATGATGTTGCGCTGGATCTCCGAAGATCCTTCATAGATGCGCAGGATCCGCGCATCGCGGGCGTAGCGCTCGAGCGGCATGTGGCGCGAGTATCCGTAGCCGCCGTGGATTTGCAGCGCTTTGTCGGTCACCCGGTTGACCATTTCCGAGGCAGCGAGCTTGGCCATCGCCGCTTCCTGGGAAAACCGGATGCCGGTCTCGCGCAGGCTTGCGGCGTGAAGACCGAGGAGGCGGGATGCCTGCAAGTCCGTCGCCATGTCGGCGAACATCCATTGCAGGCCTTGATAGCGGGCGATCGGCTTGCCGCTCACCTCCCGCTCCAGCATCCACTGGCGCGCGGCGGCAAGGGCGGCACGCGCGATCCCCGTCGCCGTTGCCGCAACCTCCAGCCGGCCGTTGTCGAGCACCTTCATCGCCGTCTTGAAGCCCATGCCTTCCTCGCCGAGGAGGCAGTCTGCCGGGATCCGGCAGTCGTCGAAGGCGATCTCGAAGACGTGGCCGCCGCGAATGCCCATCGTCGGTTCGTGCGAACTGACGGTGATGCCCTCGATCGCCTTGCGTTCCACCACGAGCGCGCTGATGCCATGCGCACCGGCGTCCGGATCGGTGACGCAAAAGACGATGACGAAATCGGCGTGGGCTGCGTTGGAGATGAAATGCTTGGTGCCGGAGAGGATGTAATGATCGCCGTCGCGGCGGGCGCGGGTGCGCATGTCCATCGGGTTGGAGCCGGCTTTTGGCTCAGTCAGACCGAAGGCGCCGAGAAACGACCCGTCCGCCGCGCCCGGCAGCCAGCGGCCGCGCTGGTCGTCGGTGCCGCCGAGGAGGATGGAATCGGAGGCGAGGTAGTGTGCGGTCAGCATCGACGTCGTGGAACCGCAGGATTCGGCAAGGGCCTCGATGGCGAGGTAGAGCGCAACCGCGGAGGTGCCCGGCCCGCCCCATATCTCCGGCAGGTTCATGCCGGTCAGGCCCATCTCGGCAAGCCCGCCCCAGTGCACGCCCGCGAAGGTCTCATCCTCGTCGATGGCTTGGGCCTTGGGGGCAATCTCCGCCTCGGCGTACCGCCGGATGGCATCGACGATCGCGATGTCGTCTTCGTTGCAAAAAGGATCCATGGGTTCACCGCCTGTCGTTCTCTTGAAGACGATGGTTGACGGTTTTGCTTGATTAGGAAAATATTGCTTATTGATACAGTGAATGAAAAAAAGTGATCCAATTAACGCTCAGACAGCTGACCTATTTTGTCGCCACCGCCGAGGCTGGCAGCACCCGCCGTGCCGCGGAGGCGATGAATGTGTCTCAACCGGCGATTTCGGTGGCCATCAGTCAGCTTGAGGATCACTTCGGCCAGAAGCTCTTCCTGCGCCGCCATGCTCAGGGCGTCGACCTCACCTCCTTTGGCCGACGCAAGCTCGTCGAGGTTCGCCACCTCCTAGCCCATGTCAACGCCGTTGCCAGAAGCGGCGAGGACGGCATGCTCACCGGCCAGCTCGAACTCGGCGTCTTCACAACCTTCGCGCCGTTTTTCGCTCCGGCGCTCGTCAAGCTCTTCGCCGATGCTTTTCCCGGCGCCAGCACCCATATGCGCGAGCTGGATCTCGACGGCCTCCAGCGCGAGGTCGACGGTGGCATGATCGAACTGGCACTGATGTACGACCTCGATCTCATCTCCTCGATGGAGCGCGCGCAACTCGCCGCTTTCCCGCCCTATGCGCTCGTTCCGGTCGGTCATCGGTTCGCGGCGCGCGATCGGGTGTCGCTGGCGGAACTGGCGGAAGAAACCTACGTGCTCATCGATCTGCCTCACAGCCGCGACTATTTCCTCTCGCTGTTCCGCCATGTCGGTGTCGCGCCGAAGGCGATTCTGCGCTGCTCGTCCTTGGAAACCCTGCGCGGCATGGTCGCCCACGACCTCGGCGTCAGTGTTCTGGTGACGCGACCGCATGGCGACATTTCTTATGACGGCCAGCCGCTCGTCTGCCTGCCGATTTCCGATCCGGTCCCCGCCCAGCGCGTCATCCTGGGCTGGTCGCAGCGCGCGCCGCTGACGCCGCTCGCCCGCGCCTTCGTCGATATAGCTAGGCACTATTTCGCCGCCGTGCGGACGTTCGACGGGCCGACGATCGCGCGGGGAGCGGTAACTCTAGAATAAATAAAACTTATCGCATGAATGAATTTTCACTAGTTTAACTGATCGGTGATTTTGCCTAGTCTCCCCGTGACACGGGTCCGCGCCGGGTTCGTTTGCCGCGAACGCGGGCGAATGTCGTCGGACGGGCCGCATGTGTCCCAAGGCGTCACGCGCCGGAAGATTCCCATATCCGGGCGCGTGCTGCTTTCAAGAATAGCCAAGGAGTCCTCCGTGACAGTTGCCCAGAACAGCCGGATCATTCGTGCCCCGCGCGGCAATATCCTCAACACCAAGAGCTGGCAGACCGAGGGACCGCTGCGCCTGCTGATGAACAATCTCGATCCGGATGTCGCCGAACGGCCGGAAGATCTCGTCGTCTACGGCGGGCGCGGCCGCGCGGCGCGCAACTGGGCCTCCTTCGACCGCATCGTCGACACGCTGAAAGAGCTGGAGGACGACCAGACGCTTCTGGTCCAGTCCGGCAAGCCCGTTGGCGTCATCCGCACCCATGACATGGCGCCGCGCGTTCTCATCGCCAACTCCAACCTCGTCGGCAAATGGGCGACGAGCGAGGTCTTCGACGAACTGGAGCGGCGTGGCCTGATGATGTACGGCCAGATGACGGCCGGCTCGTGGACCTACATCGGCAGCCAGGGCATCATCGGCGGCACCTTCGAGACCTTCGTTGAGGCCGGGCGCCAGCATTACGGCGGCGACCTCTCCGGCCGCTGGCTCCTGACCGCCGGGCTTGGCGGCATGGGCGGCGCACAGCCGCTCGCCGGTGTCATGGCCGGTTGCTCGGTGCTTGCCGTGGAAATGCGGCCCGCCCGCATCGAACGCCGGCTGAAGAGCGGCTATCTGGACAAGCGCGCCGACACGCTCGACGACGCGCTGGCACTGATCAAGGCCGCCAGGGAGACCGGCGAGGCGGTCTCGGTCGGCCTTCCCGGCAATGCCGTCGAGGTCTATGAGGAAATCCTGGCGCGCGGCGATCTGCCCGATCTCGTTACCGACCAGACCTCTGCCCACGATCCGCTCTACGGCTACATCCCGGCCGGCTGGTCGATGACGGAGTGGGAGCGCGAGCGCGAGACCGATCCCGACGCCGTCGTCGCGGCGGCCAAGGCCAGCATGGCCCGCCAGGTCCGCGCCATGCTCGGCTTCAAGGCGCGCGGCGTGCCGGTTTTCGACTATGGCAACAACATCCGCCAGATGGCGCGCGACGCCGGCGTCGAGGAGGCCTTCGACTTCCCCGGCTTCATCAACGCCTACATCCGTCCGCAGTTCTGCCGTGGCCGCACCCAGTTCCGCTGGCTGGCGCTGTCCGGCGAGCCGGCCGATATCGAGATCAGCAGCAGGAAGCTGAGGGCCGTCGTCCAGGATCCGAGCTTTTCGCGCTGGATTGACCTGGCCGAAAAGCGCATCCGCTTCCAGGGCCTGCCCGCGCGCAGCTACTGGATGGGGCTTCAGGACCGCGTCGCCGCCGGCCTCGCGCTCAACGAAATGGTGGCATCGGGCGAAGTGTCCGCGCCGATCATCGTCACCCGCGACCACATCAGTTCGGGATCGGTCGCCAGTCCCAACCGCGAGAGCGAGGGCATGCTCGACGGCTCCGACGCGGTCGCCGACTGGCCCATGCTGAACGCCATGAGCGCCTGCGTCAGCGGTGCGACCTGGGTGTCGCTCCATCATGGCGGCGGTGTCGGCATCGGCTATTCCCAGCATGCCGGCTTCGCTGTCGTTGCCGACGGCACCGAGAATGCCGCCAAACGCCTGAAGCGGGTGCTGGCGAACGATTCCTCTGTCGCCGTCTTCCGCCATGCCGATGCCGGCTACCCGGAGGCAATCGAGACTGTGCGCCGCGAGGGGCTCGGCGGCTCCTTCGCCGCGCTTGCCGCCGAATGACGCCGGCCGCCGCAGCGCCCGCTCTCGTCCGGCTCGCCGAATGGGCGGCGGCGTTGACGCCGGACTCCATTCCCGTTCCGGTGCGGGACGTTGCCGTCGGTGCGCTCGTCGACACGCTGGGCGTTGCCGTCGCCGGCTCGGCAATGGCGCAGGCGCGGCTTGCCCGCGCCGTCATCAGCCGCACCCATGCGCCCGGCCGGGCAAGCGTTTTCGGCTGGCGCGCCTCCGCGTCTGCCGCCGGTGCAGCCCTCGTCAACGGTGCGGCCGCCCATGCGCTCGACTTCGACGACAATTGCTACGCCGGCGTCGTCCATGGCTCCGCCGTCATCGTGCCCACGGCGCTGGCGCTCGCCGAAGAGCGGGGCGCCTCGGGTGCCGGTCTTCTCGCCGCGATTGTCGCGGGGTCGGAGGTGGAATACGCCATCGGCGAAGCCCTGAGCGTCGGTCCTTACGAGCGAGGTTGGTGGACGACCGGACTCTACGGTGCGGTCGGGGCCACCGCCGCTGCGGCGCATATCCTGCAACTCTCCCCAGATTGTTTCGCCTCCGCGCTCGGCCTTGCCATCGCCGGCGCGGGCGGCGCGAAATCCGCCTTCGGCACCGACGGCAAGGCGCTCCTGGCCGGCCGCGCGGCCGAAACAGGCATCGTTGCCGCACTTCTCGCCGCCGAGGGGGCGACCGGCCCGACCGACGCCCTTGAGCACAAGGCCGGCATGGCTAGGCTCATTGGCGCCGAGGGTGACGGGCTTTCCGCATTCGAAATGCCTGGTGAGCGCTGGCGCCTTCTCGCACCCGGGCTCGACGTCAAGCGCATCCCGATCTGCCTGTCCGCCCACGCTGCGGTCGACGCGTTGCGCGACCTCATCGCCGAACATGGGGTCCGTCCCGATGACGTCCTCAGGATCGTCGCCGACGTGCCGCCGATCGTTGCCGGCAATCTCGGTTACGAACGTCCGGCGACGCCGACCGAGGCGCGCTTCAGCATGCCCTTCGCGCTTGCCGCTACGCTTCTCCATGGCGACGTCGGCCTCGCGGAGCTGGGCGAGGACATCATCGCCGACCCGCGCCTTCGCGCGCTGATGGATCGCGTGGCGATGGTGAGCGGGGACGAATGGCGCGATCCGGCCCGCCGCGCCGCCGCGCCTGAGGGCGCGCGTGTTACCGCCGAATTGACCGACGGAACCCGCCTTCAGGCGGCGCGCGATATCGCCCGCGGCTCCGCCGCCGATCCGCTGACGGCGGGCGAAATCGACGCCAAGTTCCTTGGCTGTGCCGGCCACCTCCTTGCCGCCGACGAGGCGTGGGACCTGCTGGGCCGCGCCCGCGCCGTCGAGACGCTCTCGAGCGCCGCCGACCTTTTTTCACCCATCACCTGGGAGACCCTCTAGATGGACCCGCTTCCCCAGCCGCTCGCCGGCATCCGTATCCTCGATTTCTCGCGCATGCTGGCCGGTCCCTTCTGCACCGCGTTGCTTGCCGACGTCGGCGCGGACGTCATCAAGGTGGAGGGAGCGAGTGGCGACGATGCCCGCCATTTCGCACCGAAGGTCGAGGGAGAAAGCGCCTATTTCATGTTGATCAACCGCGGCAAGCGCTCGATCACCCTCAATCTTAAGGACCCGGAGGGGCGCGCGATCGCCCATCGGCTTGCCGCCACCGCCGACATCGTGGTGGAGAACTTCAAGCCGGGTGTCACCGAACGTCTCGGAATCGATTACAACACACTTGCCGCGATCAACCCGAAACTGGTTTACGCCAGCATTTCCGGCTTCGGTCAGGAGGGGCCGCTGTCCCATCGACCTGCTTACGACATCATCGCCCAGGCGATGAGCGGGCTGATGAGCATCAACGGCTCGAAAGGCGCGGAGCCGACCCGCGTCGGTGAATCCGTCGGCGATCTCGTCGCTGGTCTCCAGGCGACATGGGCGATCCTTGCCGCACTCCACGGCCGCGAGCGCGACGGTCGCGGTCAGCATATCGATGTGGCGATGGTCGACTCGCTCTTTTCCATCATGGTAACGGCGCTGTCGCAATATCTCTTCACTGGCGAGGTGCCGACCCGCGTTGGCAACGCCAATCCGATCAGCGCACCGCTCGACAGCTTTCGCGCCTCCGACGGTCATCTCATCATCGCAGTCGCCAATGATACGCTGTTTGCCCGCCTCGCCGAGGTCGTCGGACAGCCGGATCTGGCGGTCGATCCGCGGTTCGCCGCCGACTCCGCGCGCAAGGCGAACGAGGCCGCGCTAAAGGCAATCCTCGAAGACTGGACCATGGCGCGTACCGTCGCCGAGGCAGTCGAGGCGCTGGAATCGGCGGCCGTCCCCGCATCGCCCATCCAGTCGCTCGATGAGGTCGTGGCGAGCGCCCATGCCGGTGCGCGCGGCCTCGTCCGCCACGTTCTCCATCCCAGCGTCGGCAGGGTGCCGGTCGTTCCGCAACCGGCGCACTTCCTCGGCTCCGGGCCCTCCGAGCCACGCCCCGCGCCGCTCCTCGGTCAGCACACCGATGAGATCCTCGCCGAGATCGGCGCTCTGGAAGACGCCGGCTGACGGAGAGGCGCGACTGGCCGCATCCCTCGCACAGCCGAAGGGCCTAGCTCCGGCGCCTCAGGATGTAGATGTCCATGATCCAGCCGTGACGCGCGCGGGCCGCCGCGCGCGTTTCCAGGATGCGCGGGCCGACATCCGCAAGCGGCCCGGCGAGCGTGATCTCCTCCGCCATGCCGACATAGGCACCCCACCAGATGGTGAGATCCGCCGGATCGAGGGTCTGGAACGAACACTCCCCGTCGAGCATGACGGCTATGGTGTCGACGCCCGCCGGAAAGCCTCCTTCGCGCAGCCGCCGCCCGGTCGTCACCGTGAACGGTTCGCCGATGGCGTTGAGCGGGATCGCGTGCGCCGCCGTCAGCCCCTGTAGCGCGGTGATGCCGGGGATGACCGTCAGCCGGAAACCGAGCGAGGATCGGAGCCGCTCGGCGACTCGGAGCGAGCTGTCGTAGAGTGACGGGTCGCCCCAGACAAGGAGCCCGACGCGCCGGGCGGGGCCGTCGTGGCCGGCGATCGCCTCGCGCCAGCGCTCAGCGATGGCGTCGTGCCACGCCTCGACCCGCTTGCGGTAGGACGCGATCGCCGGATCGCGCACGGGCATGGAGAAGAAGCTGATCGGAGCCGTGGCGCCGACATGCGTTGCCACGATCGCTTCGCGCACCTCGGCGAGCTGGCGCTTCTCCTCGCCCTTGTGCGGAATGAGGATGAGATCGCAGTGCTTCAGAGCGCCGATGGCCTGGAGCGTCAGATGTTCCGGGTTGCCGGTGCCGAGGCCGATCAGGGTGAGTTCGTCCATCGCCCTAGGAGGCCTCCGCGATCAGGTGAAAAAAAGTGCCGGTGGCGTTGCCACGCCGCGAGCCGGTCTCGGCAACGCGCGCGCCAGAGGCATCGGTCACGGCGGCGAGCGGTTCGTCCGGCTGGTCGAGGATAGTGGAATAGTGAAACTCGTGCCCCCTGAGGCATTGGCCGGTGGCAAAGTCGGGCATCGGGTTTTCGAGCCGCGCCTGTCGGTAACCGAGATGCATCCGCCGGTTCTCGTAGGACGTGACGAGGCCGAGGAGACCGGCCATGGCATGACGCGTGCCGGCCTTGTCGATGAGCGCTTCCCCCATCGCCATGTAGCCGCCGCACTCGCCGTGGACGGGGCGGGTCTCGGCGAAGCGGCGGAGCCCGGCACGGAATGCCGTTGCCGCCGCAAGGGTGCCGGCATGGAGTTCGGGGTAGCCGCCAGGTAGCCAGCAGATATCGGCACTTCCCTCAGGCGCCTCGTCGGCGAGCGGCGAGAAAGGGAGGATTTCCGCGCCCGCCGTCCGCCACGCCTCAATGAGATGGGGATAGACGAAGGAAAAGGCGTCGTCGCTGGCAAGCGCAATGCGCTGGCCGGGTGGGCGGATGGACCCGGTGTCGCCGGGGTAGGCACCCTTGAGCGTTCCGGCGCGGGCCGCGCCCTTGAGCCCGGCGAGATCGCAGCTCCCGGCGATGAACTCTGCGAGCTCATCGAGGAGCGCGTCGAGGCCGGCCTGCTCGCGCGCCTGAACGAGCCCCAGGTGCCGTTCGGGCAGGGCCACCGAGGCACGCCGCGCAAGGGCGCCCAAGACGGTGATGCCGGCTGCTTCCATCCCGGCCCGCACCAGAGTCTCGTGTCGCGGACTGGCGACGCGGTTGAGGATCACGCCGGCGACTCTGACGCCGGGCCGGAAGGTCGCAAGGCCATGGGCGATGGCGGCTGCGGTCTGCGCCTGGCCGGAGACGTCGAGGACGAGGACGACCGGCCAGCCGGTGAGGGTGGCAAGGTCGGCGCTCGCGCCGGTACCCGTTTCGCCCCTTTGCGCGACACCGTCGAAAAGCCCCATGGAACCTTCCGCGATGACAATGTCGGCATCCGCCGAGAGAGCCGCGAGCGCCGCGATCATCGCCGAGGGCATGGCCCAGGTGTCGAGATTGACCGAGGCGCGACCGGTCGCGGCCGCATGGAACGCCGGATCGATATAGTCTGGGCCGCTCTTGAACGGCTGGACCGTCAGGCCGGAGCGAGCGAGTGCGCGCGACAGCCCGAGCGTCACCGTCGTCTTGCCGGTGCCGGAAGCGGGCGCGGAGATGATGAGCCCCGGTGTGGCGGTCGCTCCTGTCACGAGCTCTCTCCGTGCGGAAAGCGGGGATGTGTGCCGCGCGGCCGGTAGCGACGGTCGTAGTCGTCGGCATAGAGTCGGCTTTCGCCGAAACCCGCCGCGCCGAGCGTGTGGCCGACGAGGATCAGGGCGGTGCGCTGCATCTCGCCGGCGATGGCGGTATCGAGCGTGCCGAGCGTCGCCCGCACGATCCGCTCGTCGGGCCAGGAAGCACGCCAGACGACGGCGACCGGGCAATCCGCGCCGTAATGGGGCAAGAGCTCCGAGATGACTTTTTCAACGACATGAATGGAAAGGTGAATGGCGAGCACCGCGCCGCTGCGCGCGAAGGTCTCGAGCGTCTCGCCCTCGGGCATCGCCGTCGCCCGCCCCGAGGTGCGGGTGAGCACCACCGATTGCGCAAGGCCTGGAAGTGTCAGTTCCGCGCCCAGCGTGGCCGCCGCAGCCGCGAAGGCAGGAACGCCCGGCGTGACGTCATAGGGAATGCTGGCGGCTTTGAGCCGGCGGATCTGCTCGCCCATCGCCGACCAGACCGAGAGATCGCCGGAATGGAGCCGCGCCACGTCCTTTCCCGCCGCGTGCGCGGCGGCCATTTCCGCGATGATGGCCTTGAGCGACATCGGCGCGGTGTCGACGATCCGCGCATCCGGTGGGCAATGGGAGAGGATTTCCTCCGGCACCAGCGAGCCGGCATAAAGGCACACCGGACTTGCCGCGATGAGGTCGCGCCCACGCAGCGTAAGAAGGTCCGGAGCGCCGGGGCCGGCGCCGATGAAATGAACGGTCATGAGGTCTTTCCGGCATCGATGCCCGAAACGGCGATGGCCGCCGTCGCCATGTGGTCGGGCGAAACCGATCGGGGTGCAATCAGCCGGGAGTCGGGACCGCAGGCAACGAGCGCCACCGCCTCGGCAAGACTGCCGACGCCATGCATGCGGCGGATCCGCTCGGAATCAGTCAGGGTTGCGATTCGCTCCAGCGAGGCCGGCTCGATGGAAACGACCATCAGGCCGAGAAGCCCGGCGAACATTTGTAGGCACGGCATTCTCGCCTTCGCGCTGTGAACGGCGAGTGCATGAAGGCCACTGCTGCCGCCTGCCGCATCGAGTGCTGCTCGAAGTGAGGAAACGCTGGCGTCCCGCCGAAAGCCGATCCCGGCCACTCTCATCGTGTGATACTCCATTGTACGATCGGCATGGCTGCTCGCCAGCCGTGTCTGGTTCCAAGCGGTCTTGCCTCCGCAAGCTCGATCCGCAGGAGCATCCCGCCCTTTTCCGCGCTCCAGCGGGCGAGAAGCGCCTCGGTCTCCAGTGTAACGGCGTTGACAACGATGCGCGTTCCCTTCGGTACGAGCGTCCATACGGCGCCAAGGAGCGTGTCACTTGCCCCGCCGCCGATGAAGACGGCATCGGGAGACGCAAGATCGGCGAGCCCATCCGGCGCCGTCGCCCGGATGACCGACAAACGGTGGTCGACGCCGAACCGCTCCGCGTTCGCCGCAGCTCGCGTTGCCCGGATCCCATTGTCTTCAACGGCGAAGGCCTTCGTGTCAGGCGCGGCAATCAGCCATTCGATGGCGATCGAGCCGGAGCCGGTGCCGATGTCCCACAACGTTTCGCCAGGTCGAGGGGCGAGCGTCGACAGCGTGATGGCGCGGACCGGCCGTTTGGTGATCTGGCCGTCATGGTCGAAGAGATCGTCGGCAAGGCCTGAGGCGCGCGAGAGGCCGCTTGCGCCCCGCGCTTCGATGGCGACGGCGACCGGGCTGGCGACATCGCGGAGAGAGAAGGCGTTCGCGGTTGTCTGACGGATGCATTCGCGCGGGCCGCCGAGCGCCTCCAGGACGTGGAGCTTCGATGCGCCGAAGCCGTGCGCGTCGAGCCAGCCGGCGAGCGCCGTCGCCGCCGCGCTGTCACGCACGAGGCAGATCGCCCGGACCCCATCCACAAGGAGAGGATGGAGACGATTGAAAGAGGCCGCATGGAGCCCTAGGCAGAGCGTCGCCTCCAGCCGCCAGCCGAGCCGTGCGGCGGCAAGAGAGAAGGTCGAGGGCGCGGGGTGGGCCACCCATTCGCCGGGCTCCAGCACTTGGGCGAGCGTGCCGCCGACGCCGTGCCAAAAGGGGTCGCCGGAGGCAAGGATGGCGACGGGCTTTCCCCGCTCGGCAAGGACGGGATCGAGCGAAAAGGGGCTTGGCCATGCCCGCCCGCGCGCGCCCACGCCGACATCCACACCGGCGAGGTCGAGATGCCGCTGACCGCCGAAGATGATTTCCGCCTCGTCGAGAGCCTGCCGGCTTGCTTCCGAAAGCCCTGCCGGTCCATCTTCGCCGATGCCGACGATCGCCAGCCACGGATGGGACGCCGGTTCACTCTGGGAACTAGCCATGTTGCGACCTCTCATCCTGGGCGGAACGAGCGAGGCGAGCGCGCTCGCCCGCGCCTGCGCCGATGCGGGAATTGCCGCCGTCTTCTCCTACGCCGGCCGGGTGGAGAAGCCGCGTCCGCAGCCCGTCGAGACGCGCGTTGGCGGCTTCGGCGGGTCTGAGGGCCTGGCCCGCTGGATGGTGGAGAATCGCACCACCCATCTCCTCGACGCGACGCACCCCTTTGCCCGGCAGATGAGCGTCAACGCTGTCGAGGCGGCGCGGATGACGGGAATTCCCCTCGTCGCGTTCGAGCGTCCGCCATGGACGCCAGCGCCCGGCGATCGCTGGACCCGGGTGGCGGACATGGCGGCGGCTGTCGTCGCGCTTGACGGCCCCGCGCGCCGGATCTTTCTCGCCATCGGCCGGCTCAATCTGGCGCTCTTCGCGGCCCGGCCGCAGCACCACTACCTCCTGCGTCTCGTCGACCCGCCGGAAGCGCCTTTGCCGTTCCCGTATTGCGATTGGGTCGTCTCGCGCGGGCCCTTCCGCTATGAGGAGGATCTCGCGCTTCTGAAGGCGCACGGCATCGAGGTGGTCCTCACCAAGAATTCCGGCGGCGAGGGCGCGAGGGCCAAGATCGATGCGGCACGCACCCTCGGCCTTGAAGTGATCCTCGTCGATCGTCCGTCGATCCTCGACCGCCCCGTTGTCTCGACGCTTGACGCGGTGATGGCGTTTCTCGTCACGGCGTAACGTCATGGCGCCGACCTCGGAGTATAGACGAAGTCCGTGCCGGCGATCCGCCGCGTCCGCGACGAGCCGACGATGACGATCGTGCGCATGTCGGCCATTTCCGCGCGCGCGTCGCGCAACGGCATCCAGCGAAGCGTTTCGTCATCTGTCGAGACCGCGCGGGCAAAGAGGATGAGCCGTTCCGGCGCGCAGGTCTCGCCAAGGATCTCCAGCACCCGTTCGAACTGGTGTGGCCGGGCGCGCGAGCGCGGATTGTAGAAGGCCATGGCGAAATCGGCCTCGACCGCTAGCCGGATGCGGCGCTCGACGAGGTCGAAGGGTTTCAGATTGTCGGAAAGGTTGATGGCGCAGAAATCGTGGCCGAGCGGCGCGCCGGCCCGTGCGGCGGCGGCGAGCATTGCGGTTATTCCGGGAAGGACCGCGATGTCCAACCTTTTCCAGGCGAGGGGGCCGGTCTCCAGCGCCTCGAAGACAGCCGATGCCATGGCAAAGACGCCAGGATCGCCGGACGAGACGACGACGACCCGCCGTCCGTTGGCTGCCATCCCGAGCGCATGGCGGGCGCGATCGATCTCCTCGCGGTTGTCGGTGGCATGGCGTGTGAGGCCGTCGCGCGGTACGATACGGGCGACATAGCTGCGGTAACCGACGACGTCGGTCGCTGCGTCGAGCGCCATGCGTACCTCCGGCGTGACGAGCCTTTCCTCGCCGGGCCCGAGGCCGACAATGGAGAGTTTCCCGCTCATGGCCGATGCTGCCTCAGTCACGGTCTGCGCCCCTGGCCGTGAACGAGCACGATGGCGAAATAGGGCGAGGCGTCGTCTCCCGCCTCCGCAAGCCGGGTGACCCGTTCGCCGCGCATGGTGCCGCGTTCGATGAGCCAGGCGGCATCGAGCCGGCCGACGGTCTGGAGTGCGCGGCGCACCTTGGCAAGATTGCGCCCGGTCTTCATCACCACGATCGCGTCCGACCCTTCCATGTGGCGGAGGAGATCGGCCTCCGGCAACGTCCCCATGAGTACGGTCGTCACGTCGTCGCCCCAGGCGATCGGCATGCCCGTTGCCGTCCAGCAACCCGACATGCCGGTGATCCCAGGCACCACTTCGATTGCCACGCGGTCGCAAAGCCGGGCATGGAGGTGCATGAAGGAGCCGTAGAAGAACGGGTCGCCCTCGCAAAGAACGACGATGTCCTCGGTTTCTGCGAGCGCGGCGAGCCGCTCCGTCCACGCGTCGTAGAAGGCGGCGAGAAGGCGGCTGTATTCCGGGTCGGTGAACGGGATTTCCGTCGTCACCGGATAGTCCATCGGGTGCTCGATGGCGTTCGCGGAGAGAAGACCCTCGACGATGGTGCGTGCCTGTCCCTTGCGGCCGGCCTTGCGGAAATAGGCGACATGGCGCGCCGCGCCGATCAGCCTGTGGGCCCGGACGCTCATCAGGTCGGGGTCGCCGGGGCCGAGGCCGACACAGGTGATCGTACCGCCGGTTGTCTTTGCCATGCTCATTCCGCCTGGCTCGCCAGCGCGTTGATCGCTGCGGAGGTGATCGCCGAGCCGCCAAGCCTTCCCTCGACGACGAGCGCCGGCGCCGGAAGGTCGGCCATCAGCGCCTCCTTGCTTTCCGCCGCGCCGACGAAGCCGACCGGACAGCCAACGATCGCCGCCGGCCGGGGCGTTGCCGGGTTCTCCAGCATTTCCAGCAGACGGAAGAGCGCCGTCGGCGCGTTGCCGATGGCAACGACGGCGCCGGCGAGATGTGGTCGCCACAGGTCGAGCGCGGCGGCCGAGCGCGTTGTCCTCATCTCGTCGGCGAGCGCCGGCACGCGCGGATCGCGAAGCGTACAGATCACCGCGTTGTCCGCCGGAAGCCGCGACCGCGTCACGCCCTCCGCGACCATGTGGACGTCGCACAGAATGGGCGCACCGGCCTTGAGTGCGCCACGCGCGGCCAGAGCCATGCCGGGCGAAAAGCGGACGTGGGTCTCTAGCCCGACCATGCCGGCGGCATGGATCATGCGCACCACGACAGGCTCCTCCTCGGCGTCGAAGTGCGCGAGGTCGGCCTCCGCACGGATGATGGCGAAGGAGCGGGTGTAGATCGCCGCGCCGTCGGTCTCGTAGCTATGGGGCATTCAAAGGATTCCGAAAACGAGGGAGGGATCGGCGACGAGCGCTTCGGCGGTGAGGCCCGACCGGATCGGCGCGTCGCCGCATTGACCGCCCTGGACAAGATCGTAGCCGGTTGCCGTCGCCGTCAGTGTGAAGGACGCGGCGGCGACATGGGCGCAGGCCTTGGTGCAACCCGATACGTGCAGCCGGCTCCCCGCCGGCACGGACGGGGCGAGCGCCCGGGCGAGAGACCGTGTGGGCCCCAGGGCCTGCGGGCAGTCGGGCGCGCCGGTGCAGGCATGCACGGCAAGAAGCGGGTTGGCGGGATCGGGAATGATGCCCTCGATATCCGGTGCGGATGTCATCCCTTCCGCGAGCACCATGCGCCAGGGTGTCAGCCGGAACGCTGGTGCCAGCGCCGCGAGTGCTTTGATCTGGTCCGGCCCTGCCTGTCCGAAAGGGAGGGCGAGAAGGGTCCCCGCATCGACCGGCCCTGGACAGGGCTCGGCTTGAGAACCGGCGGAGGGCAGGCACGGTGCGAAGGCGTTCGGCAGGCGGGCCCCGGCCTTGAGGTGGCGGGCCATGCGTCCCCGCCCATCCGGTGCGCCGCCGGAGGCGAGGAACCACTCGGCAAGAGCGACGGCCTTTTCGGCGGCTTCCTGAGCGCCGACCGGCGTGCCCTCGTCGAGGCCATCGGCACGCAGGAGAAAGCTGCCCGAGGCGGCGCGCTCGATACGGATGTCGGCCGAAGCGTCGGCGAGAACGGGCGTCGGCCCCGTATCGACCGCGAAACCGAACTTCCCCGGAAGGTCGGGACCGTCGGCAAGGCGTGCGGCGAGGTCCTCGGCGATCGCGATCGTGCCGTCGCCCTCGCGCCAGAACGGCGTGACGAGGATGTTCCGCGTTCGCTCCCGCGCCGCCGTGTCGTCAACGAGATCGAGCGCGGCGAGGGCCTCGACCAGCGCTGGATGGCTCGTCTCGCTCACACCGCGAAGCTGGATGTTGGCGCGGTTGGAGAAATCGATGAGCCCGTTGCCGTGGCGGTGCGAGAGCTCTGCGATCGCATGAAGCTGGGCAGCACTGACACGGCCGGAGCGCGGCCTTATGCGCACCACGTAGCCGTCGCCCGACAGCATTGGCCTGAGTGCGCCCGGACACCAGCCTCGGACTAGGGGACGGGACGCACCGGTCATTCGTCGCTCTCCGGTAGGGGGGGCTCGGGAAGGGGGGGCTCTAAAAGAGCGGGGATGGAATTGCGCCGCGTCGTCCACAGCCCGCTTGCCATTAGCGCCCGGAACCGGTCGCGCATGGCGGCGAGCGCCTGCGGGTTCTCCGCCTCCAGGAAAGCGGCGACATCGGGTCGGGCGAGGGTGGCGTCGAAATAGAGGTCGAAGAGGTGGCCGGGAACATCGCGCGTCGTCGCCGCGAAACCGGCGAGGTGGTCGAGCGTCGCGGCGATTTCGGCGCCGCCGCGAAACCCGTGTCGCATCATGCCGTCGGCCCAGCCGGGATTGGCGGCCCGAGCCCGCACCACGCGGCCGATTTCCTCGCGTAGCGTGCGGGCACGCGGATCGCCCGCCCGTGTCGCGTCGAGGTGATAGAGAGCCGGTGCCTCCGTGCTGAGCGCGGCGCGTGCCGCGGCGAATCCGCCCTCGTGGGCGGCATAGTCGGAGGCGAGGAGGAGGTCGGTCTCGGCGAGGTCCTGCACGTGGACGAAGCCGTCGGCGTTCCGCACGCGATGTTCCAGCCCGGCCCGGTCGGCGCCCGCCTTGCCGCTGCTGCCGACCGCCCATTGCGATCCCGAAAGCCAGGCTTCGCCGGCCGCGAGCTGTCCCTCTGGCGAATAATCCTCCATCGCCGCGCCCATGGCGGCCCCGAAAAGTCCGGGCTTGGGGCCGAAGACGCGCGGTGCGACGGAGCCGATGTAGGGGTTCTCGGCGGGATCCTCATCGCGCACCGAAAGGGCTTCGGCGGCAAGCGCGAAGAGGCGTGAGAGGTCGGGGAAAATATCGCGGAAGAGGCCTGATACCCGGAGCGTGACATCGATCCGGGGACGGCCGACGAGGCCGAGGGGCAGGATCTCAAAGCCGCGAACCCGTTCCGCGTCGGCGTCCCACGTCGGCTTCACGCCCGCCAGGTGAAGCGCCATGGCGAATTCCTCGCCCGCCGTTCGCATCGTCGCCGAGCCCCACAGGTCGACGACCATCGCGCGCGGGTAGTCGCCATTGTCCTGGAGGTGGCGGCGGACCAGTTCCTCGGCGTGCTTCACGCCTTCGGCATGGGCGGCGCGCGTCGGAACGGCGCGTGGATCGGTGGTGAAGAGGTTGCGGCCGGTCGGCAGCACGTCGCAACGCCCGCGAAAGGGCGAACCGGACGGCCCGGCCGGAACGCGCCGGCCGCAAAGCGCGGCGAGGAAGCCAGCGCGCTCTTCCGCGCCGCATTCGCCGGTGCCAAAGACGTGGAGCCCGTCGCCGTACTGGCTTTCCTTGATGTCGCAGACGAAGCGGTCGATGCGGGTGATGGCCTCGGCCGCGCTCGCCGCTTCTTCAAGGCCGAGTTCGGCCTCGACGCCCGCGCCCCGCGCTTCCTCCCGGATGCCGGCGATGAGCCGGTCGCGGCGCTTCGGGTCGAGTCCATCGGCGGTGGAATACTCGTCCAGGAGCCGTTCCAGCCGGACGAGGCCCGAGGGCACGGCCGACTGCGCCAGCGGCGGTGGCAGGTGGCCGAGGGTGACGGCGCCGATCCGTCGCTTCGCCTGCGCTGCCTCGCCAGGATCGTTGACGATGAAGGGATAGACGACCGGCGTGTCGCCGATGAGCGCGGCGGGCCAGCAGGACGGCGACAGGGCGACTGCCTTTCCCGGCAGCCATTCGAGCGTGCCGTGTGCGCCGATGTGCACAAGAGCGTGGATGCCCTCGAACCGGAGCCAGAGATAGAAGGCGACATAGCCGTGCCGCGGCGTGCGCGCAAGATCGTGATAGTCGGCATCGCGCGTTGTCACCTCGCCGCGTTCCGGCTGCAGAGCGATAAGGGCATTGCCACGCCGGAGCGCCCGAAAGCGGAAGGCGCCGTCGAGAAGGGCCGGATCGTCCTCCGGTGCGCCCCAGGCGGCGTGGAGATCGGCACGGAGTGTCTCCGGCAGCGCATCGAGTGCTTTGCGGTAGTCGGTGAGGGGAAAGGCGAGGGTCTTCTCGCTCAGCGCCGGGCCGAGACCATCGCCCTGCTCCACGGCGTATCCCTCCCGCTTCAGATCTCCGAGCATCGCCTCGGTGGAGGCGAGCGCGTCGAGGCCAACGGCATGGGCGAGCTGATAGTCGCGACCGGGATAGGTGGAGAGGATAAAGGCCAGCCGACGTTCGCCATATGGCGTTGTTGCCAGCCGGTGCCAGCTGGCGACCCGCGCGACGGTTGCCGCGACGAGATTCGGGTCGGCTCTGTGAACCTGCCGCGAGAATTGCAGCGCCAGGTCGCGGGTTTCCGGCGTCTTGAAGCTGACGGCGCCGGTGAAGATACGCCCGTCGACCTCTGGCAGGACCACGTGCATGGCGAGGTCGGACGGCGGCAGACCGCGCTCCGCCTCCGCCCATGCCTTGTGGTCCACGCTGGCGAGCGCGGCCTGGAAGACCGGGCAACCGGCGGCATCGAGCGGCGAGGCACCGCCATCCCCGGCGCGGGCGGAAAAGGCGGTGGCATTGACAATCGCGGCGGGCGCAAGGCGCGCGAGCTCGCCGGCGATCCATGCCGCGCTCGCAGGCGCCTTCAGCGAGGATGCGAAAAGGCCGATCGCGGCGAAGCCCCGTGCCCGCAAGGCGCTGATGAGCGCGTCGACCGGGGAAAGGTCCACCGCCGTCAGATAGGCGCGATAAAAGGTCACGACGGCGAGCGGCCGACCGGCAGACGGCGGCGTGGAAACGACGCCCCTTTCAGGATCGTACCAGCCATGGTCGGGAATGGCGGCGACCGTGGGCGGCGGCGGCACGGTCCGCGTGGCGGACGCCGCCAGAAGCCGCAGCGCCGCCGTTGCCGCCGCCGCGCCGCCGGTGTCGCACAGGTCGGTCAGCCGGCGAAGAACCTCGACCGGCACCGTCGAGGCGGCGTCGAGCCGTTCGTCGACGCGCCCGTCGGCGGGAAGGACGGCGAGCGCGATGCCCCTACGGCGTGCCAGCGCCTCAACTTCCTGCAACCCGTAGAGCCAGTATTGCGCGCCGCCGATGAGCCGGATGAGGATCGCCCGGGCGTCTTCCAGTGTTCGCTCAAGGTAGGTGTCGACGGAAAGCGGGTGGGTGAGTTCCGAGAGATTGGCGAGCCTGAGCGCGGGAAGGTCGTCTTTCGCCCGCCGCCAGCCTTCCGCGAGTGCGCCGAGATCGCTGTCGGAAAAGGACAGCGCCACGAGATCGGCCGGATCCTGGCCGAGGTCGCGCGGTGTCTCCATGTCCTCCAGCCCGCGGCTCTCGCGGAAGATGACGTGCATGGTCGCTTAGGCCTCCAGAACGGCGCGGATAGCCGCTTCGTCGATGTCGTCGTGCTCAGCGATGACGACGAGATGCGAGCGGCGCGGATCCGCGCCCCACGGCCGGTCGAACTGGGCCCGTACCCGCTCGCCGACAGCCTGGACGAGGAGCCGCATGGGCTTGCCCGCGACCGCGACATAGCCTTTCACGCGCAGCACGTTCTGTTCGCGCGCCAGCCGTTCGACCTTTGCCTTCAGTGCCTCTACGTCGGCAATCTCCGCAAGCTCTATGGCGACGGACTCGAACTCGTCGTGCTCGTGGTCGTCGTGATCGTCATGGTGCGAGGGCCGGGCGTCGATATCGTCCTCCGCCGCCGCGCCGACGCCGAGGACGATGCGCGGGTCGATCTGCCCTTCGATCATGTCGAGGATCGGCAGCTTGCGCGGCGCCTCCGCCGCGACCGTGGCATGCGCCCTGGCGCGGCCGTCGCTGTCGACGAGATCGGCTTTCGACAGGAGCACGATGTCGGCGCAGGAAATCTGGTCCTCGAAGACCTCCGACAGGGGCGTCTCGTGGTCAATGCTGTCGTCGGCGGCACGCTGGGCGTCGACGGCGTCGACGTCGGGCGCGAACCGGCCGGCCGCGACGGCTTCGGCATCGGCGACGGCGATGACGCCGTCGACTGTGATCCGCGAGCGGATCGCCGGCCAGTCGAAGGCCTTGAGGAGCGGTTTGGGCAATGCGAGGCCGGAAGTCTCGATGAGAATGTGTTCCGGCTTTTCCGGCAGCGCCATCAGTGCCTCGATCGTCGGAATGAATTCGTCCGCGACCGTGCAGCAGATGCAGCCGTTGGCGAGTTCGACGACGTTTTCCGCCGGGCAATTCTCGTCGGCGCAGGATTTCAGGATGTCGCCGTCGACGCCCATGTCGCCGAACTCGTTGACGAGAACGGCGAGGCGCTTGCCTTGCGGGTTGGTCATCAAGTGGCGGATGAGGGTCGTCTTGCCGGACCCGAGAAAGCCAGTGATGACTGTGACGGGAATCTTGGCGAGGTCGGTCATGCGGGGGTCCTCAGTCGTCGTTTCGGTGCGGTTCCGGAAAAGTCTCGATCGGCGGAATGCGAGCGACGGTCTGCTTGCGCAAGATCGTCGGCCGCTCGCGCCACGGCACGATGCCATCCTGTGTGCGTGAATAGAGGGCGGCGCCGGCGAGTATGTCCTCGACGTCGGCGTCGGGGTCCATGTCGCCATAGACGTAGGACCAGCTTCCCGGCCGCGTCAGCGCGATCGAGCAGCCGCGCGAGCAGGCGGAAAGGCATTTGACGGGCCGGATGGCGACGCCGCTCGGCGCCCCGGCAGCAATGAGGCGGTCATAGAGGCGCGCGCCCGGGCAGGGCTTATCCTCGCTCGGCGCGGCTTCGCCGCATCGGCAGGTGATGCATACAGTCAATGTTGCGGTCATGCCGCCGGTTTCCTCGCGTCCCTTGCCGGACGGGGGAACCTGCGGGAGAGGCGGCGCGACAACGAAAGGGAGCGCCAGCCAGTCCGAGCCGGTCGCGGAACACCCCGTCCGCCTGTCTCGATCATGCGGCTGGCAGGTCTCCCGGCTTGCGGATCCCGATACCGCGGCATCATCACGCCTCGGCATCATCGGCCATCCCGCCTTCCCGGCTTGTCAGCCAGTGGCTTGGGTGGCCTCTCCGGTCACGGTCGCGGGGGCGGCTGCTTTTGGGGAAGGGTTCATCGAGACCCGACCCTGTCGCATTCCCTCTTCGCCTGTCCTATGACAGGAACCAGCACCGCTTCACCTGTTCCAAAAGCGGTGATGTTGTCAAGTAAGGAGGAGAGGATGACCGAAACGAGCCCCGCTGCGCCCGTCGAAGACGCCGGACGCCACGCCGCGAAAATGGCGAAAAAGAAGGCCGCGCGCGATCGAATGATGGCCAGGAAGGAAGGCGAGAAGGGCCTCGTCATCGTTCATACCGGCTCGGGTAAGGGCAAGAGTTCGGCCGCCTTCGGTATGATTCTCCGCTGCATCGCCCACAATATGCCGTCGGCCGTCGTGCAGTTCATCAAGGGAGCCTGGGAGACCGGCGAGCGGACGCTGATCGAGGAGAACTTCTCCGATCTGTGCGAGTTTCACGCCATGGGCGAGGGCTTCACCTGGGAAACGCAGGACAAGGTCCGCGATATCGCCGCCGCGGCGAAGGCCTGGGAAAAGGCAAAGGCGCTCATCCGCGACGAGACGCGCACAATGGTGCTCCTCGACGAGATCAACATCGCTCTCCGTTACGGCTATCTCGACATCGACGAGGTCGTGGCGTTCCTCCGAGATGAGAAGCCGGAGATGACCCATGTCGTCCTCACCGGCCGCAACGCCGCGCCGGAACTGATCGAGATCGCCGATCTCGTCACGGAGATGACGCTCGTCAAGCATCCCTTCCGCTCCGGCATCAAGGGCCAGAAGGGCGTCGAGTTCTGAGCGTATTCCCAAAAAAGTTGTTCGACTTTCTTGGATAAGAATACGCGGAAAGAAAAAATGATTAATGGCACCGGAAGTATAGAAGTTTGCCTGCGTCTTGGCCGGTCTTTGAGTGTCGGGCGGTGTTGATCCCATGCCCGCGCTTATGATTCAGGGAGCGGGCTCGAACGTCGGCAAGTCGCTGCTCGTCGCCGGGCTCTGCCGGGCGGCGGTTCGCCGTGGCCTGTCCGTTCGCCCCTTCAAGCCGCAGAACATGTCGAACAACGCCGCCGTCGCCGCCGACGGCGGCGAGATCGGTCGGGCGCAGGCTCTCCAGGCGCTCGCTTCGTGCGTCGCACCCCACACTGACATGAACCCGGTGCTGCTGAAGCCCGAGACCGATACCGGCTCGCAGGTCATCGTTGGCGGAAAGCGCATCGCGACCACGGCGGCGCGGGAGTATTGGACGCTGAAGCCGAGGCTGCTCGAGACCGTGGTGGCGTCTTTCGAACGCCTCAAGGCCGCCGCCGACCTCGTCGTCGTGGAGGGAGCGGGAAGCCCGGCGGAGGTCAATCTGAGGGTCGGGGACATCGCCAACATGGGCTTTGCCCGCGCCGCCGATGTGCCGGTGGTGCTCGCCGGCGATATCGACCGCGGTGGCGTCATTGCCCAGATCGTCGGCACCAAAGCGGTCATCGATCCGGACGACGCGGCGATGATCGAAGGGTTCCTCGTCAACAAGTTTCGCGGCGACCCGTCGCTCTTTGATGACGGCTACCGCTACATTGCCGAGGAGACCGGCTGGCGGGGCTTCGGCGTGCTGCCGTTCTTCCCTGACGCGGCGAGGCTCCCCGCCGAGGACGCGCTCGACCTGACGCCGGGCCCGGGCGGGGGAGCATTCAAAATTGCCGCGCTCTGCCTGTCCCGCATTGCCAATTTCGATGACCTGGATCCGCTGAAACTGGAGCCGGACGTCGACCTCGTCATGGTCCGACCGGGCATGGCGATCCCCGGCGATTGCGACCTCGTCATCCTGCCGGGAACGAAATCGACGCGTGGCGATCTGGCGTTCCTGCGCGCCGAGGGGTGGGATGTCGACCTCTACGCCCATGTGCGGCGCGGCGGCCACGTCCTCGGCATCTGCGGCGGCTACCAGATGCTCGGCCGCTCAGTCGCCGATCCGGCCGGCATCGAGGGAACGCCCGGAACGGAGGATGGACTGAGGCTTCTCGATGTGGCGACCGAGATGGTCGCCGACAAGCGGCTGACCGAAGTCCGCGCCGTCCATGTGCCGACCGGCCTGCCGCTCTCCGGCTACGAAATCCACATCGGCCGGACCGAGGGCCTGGATTGCGCCCGGCCCTTCGCCATGGTTGATGGGGTCGCCGAGGGGGCGATCTCGCCGGATGGCCGTGTCATCGGCTGCTATCTCCATGGCATGTTCGCCGATGACGCCTTCCGTGCGGCGTTCCTTGCCGGCCTCGGGGCAAAGGCTTCTGGCATGGCCTATGGCGCGGGCGTGGAACAAACGCTCGACGCGCTTGCCGCGCTGATGGAAACCCACCTCGATATAGACGGCATGCTGGCCATCGCCCGCTGAGGCCTGCGCGATCAGTCGTTTGCCGGAAGTCAGACAATCGCCAGGACGATGAGGATGGCGACGATAGCGACGATAAGTCGGCGATAGAGCGCAAGGCCGCTCGCGACGGCCTTCGCCTTTGGGTCCGGCGCCGTGCCGTTGAGCCATGGCTCGTTGCTGACGTGGGCGTGATAGGCGCGCGGGCCGGAGAGGCGAATGCCGAGCGCGCCGGCGAGCGCCGCCTCCGGCCATCCGGCGTTTGGCGAGCGGTGGTGCGAGGCGTCGCGGCGCATGATGCGCAGCGCCGGCCCGGGCGTTCCCGACACGAGCGCGAAGAGAAGGCCGCTGAGGCGGGCGGGAATGAGGTTGACGAAGTCGTCGAAGCGCGCCGAGGCCATGCCGAACTCTCCATGCAGGGGCGTGCGATGGCCGATCATGGAATCGAGCGTGTTGACGGCTTTGTAGGCCGTGATCCCCGGAAGGCCTAGGAGAAGGCCCCAGAAGAGCGGGGCGACGATGCCGTCGGAGGTGTTTTCGGCAAGGCTCTCAAGGCTTGCCCGCGCAACGCCGTCCGCATCGAGGAGGTCGGGATCGCGCCCGACGATGTGGGAGACGGCGGTCCGCGCGCCGGCGAGATCCCCTGCCGCCAGCGGTTTGGCCACCGCCGCCACATGGTCGTGCAGCGAACGGATGGCGAGAAACGGCCACATCAGGACGCCGGTGAGGACGATGCCGGACCAGCCGCCGGGCATCGCCGCGACGATGATCGCCGCGACGCTGGCGGTGAAGCCGACGACGATGATGAGTGTGGCGAGGCCGGTCGACTGCCGCATGTGCGGCGGGCCGCCGTTCCATGCCCCGTCGAGAAGTGTGATCAGCTTTCCCATCCATGTCACCGGATGGCCGATTCGCCGGAAGAGGGCATCCGGCCAGCCGATCGTGATGTCGATCGCGATGGCCAGGAGGAGGGAAAAGGCAAGGTTCATCGGGCGTTGGTTCTCCCGAGGTTTCCTGTCGGCGCCGCGTTGCCGCACGGTGGAGGATTTATGAAGGGTGTCCGCCTCATACGATGCTCGCCGCTGCATTGCAAAGTCGGCGTTGCCGGCATGCCGCGCGATCAGCTGGCGGCGGGTCCACCGTGGGCGAGATGATGCCAGCCCGCATAGATCATGGCGCAGCCAACGAGTGCGATGAGCGCGGCCGATGCCCATGGCGCGGCATTGGCGAACCGATCAAATTTCGAGGTTCGCCTGGTGATCGCACGAAGGCCGAGGGCGGCGATCGCGCCGACAAGGACGAGCGTTGCGGCAAGGCCGATGGAGAAGGCACTGACGAGGACGATGCCAAGCGTCATCCGGCCGAGCTGCAGACACAAAAGGAAGATGGTGATCGCGGCTGGACAGGGGATGAGCCCGCCCGAAAGTCCGAAGAGCATTGTCTGCCACGTGGAGGTGCGCCCGGCTGTGAGCCGCGCCTCGATCTCGCGGGCGTGGGCCCGGGCATGCGCATCCGAGTGACTGTTGTGAAAATGCACGTGACCGTGCGCATGGCCGTGGTCGTCAGCATGCCCGTGATTATGCGTGTGATCGTGATTGTGCCTGATCGGTGCGTCACCCGTGGATGCCAGGATTGAGGCCCGCGCAGTTCGGTCTTGGCGCCACAGCATCCATAGCGCGATGGCGATGATGAGCCAGCCGGACGCCATCATGAACCAGGGTTCGAGGTCCTCGCCGATCAGTGCGTTGCCGTAGGTGAGGGCGAGGATCGCTAGCACCCACACGATGATCGAATGGGAGATCGCGGCCGATACGCCGAGGAGCACGGCCTGGCCGACGGTGCCACGCACGGCGATGATATAGGCCGCGATCATCGTCTTGGAGTGGCCGGGCTCCAGCCCGTGCAGGGCGCCAAGGAGGAGCGCCGTACCAAAGAGCAGGATGGGATTGGCGCCGCCGGCAGTGATCAGATCGCTCAGGGGCATGGTGTCCTCACAGGTATTTCGAGATCTCCCGAAATTCCTCGGCGACCGGACGCATGTTGCCGGTCCGCTGTGAGACGTCCGTGAGGCAATGGTCGATGTGATCGTGAATCAGCGTCTTCTTGGCCTGCTCGACGGCCTTCTGGACGGCGTGGAGCTGCTGCGCCAGTTCGATGCAGGGCCGCCCTTCTTCGATCATCTCGATCGTTTTGCGGAGGTGTCCCCCGCAGCGTTTCAGCCGTTTGACGATGTCGGGGTGGCTAGCGTGTTTCATGGAAGAATCCTATCCGAGGGGAGGGGATAAAGCCGGTTGCGATTCCGTGTGCGTTTGACGGGACCACCGGTCCCTCACATGTTGCCGGCGAATTTCAGGGGCGGCGTTTCGTGGAGTTTGCCCTCGGCGAGCGCGAGATGGCGGGTCGCGACGCGATCGCGGAAGCGGGGATCGTGCGAGACGACAACCATGGCTTGCGGCAGTGCGGTGAGAATTTCGGTGAGCCGCGCCTCGTTCTTTTCGTCGAGCGCGTTCGTCGGTTCGTCGAGTAGCAGCACCTCCGGGTCCATCGCCAGCACCGAGGCGAGCGTGACGAGGCGTTTCTCTCCGCCGGACAGCCTGTGGGTGATGCGGTCCCGGAACCCGGTGAGGTCGAGGCTTTCGAGGACCCGGTCGACGATATCGAGCGCCACCTCGCGCGATTTGCCGAGGTTGAGCGGGCCGAATGCGACGTCCTCTGCGACCGTCGGGCAGAACAGCTGGTCGTCAGGGTCCTGGAAAACAAGGCCGGCCCGGCAGCGCACCTCGTGGAAATCGGCCTCGGCCTGTCGTTCCTTGCCGAAGGCGACGATACGGCCGGACGCCGGCCTGATGAGCCCGACCATCAACCGCAGGAGCGTCGATTTCCCGGCGCCGTTCGGGCCGGTGATGCACAGCCGTTCGTCCGCCCGAAGCGTGAAGCCGGTGCCGGTAAGGACCGGATCTCGCCCTGCGTAACTGAAATGAATATCCGTCAGCTCAAAGAGCGGCATGGGCGAGTTCCAGCGTGGCAAGGGAGATAAGGACGGCCGCGAAGGCGAGGGCGAAGACGCGGTCGCGGGACGTGAAGGCAAAGCGGGTGAGGAGCGGGATCGAGCCGGTGAACCCCCGGCACTTCATCGCTTCCAGGATGCGCTCCGACCGTTCCATCGCGCGCACCAGCATCATGCCGACGAGATAGCCGAAGCTGCGGTAGGTGTGGAGCCGGTTGGCGGGGCGGAAGCCGCGCGCCTTCATCGCTTGGCGCAGCCGGGAGTATTCGTCATGGAGCACTTCGATGTAGCGCACGGTGAACAGGAGGAGGTGTACCAGCCTCGCCGGCACGCGCAGCGTATGGAGCGCGTGGCCGAGGGTGACAGCCTCCATTGTGCCGACGAGCACCATCAGCATGAGGATGATGGCGTTCGCCTTGAGCGCGATGGTGATTGCCTGCATCAGGCCTTGATAGCTCGCGGGAAATCCCCACAGCGTGAAGATCGGCTCGCCGGGAACGGTGAACGGCAGGAGTGCGAGCATGAAGATGATGAAGCTGTCCATCGCAACCATGCGCTTCAGTGTGCGCAGGATAGGAAGGTGTGCCGCCACCATCATTGCGATGGAGATCACGAGCGCCAGCACCAGCACAGGCATCCAGCCGCAAGCGACGACGACAACGGAGAAAGTGATGGCGGCGACGATTCGCACCCGCGGGTCTACGTTGCCGATCGCGAGAGGTCCCGCGGCGGCTCCGGCGATCGTGCTGCCCGGTCCGTGCAGGCGTTTTTCGCCCGTTGTGAGAACATGACCCACGCGTCAGGTCCCGAGGCGCCGCCGGGCGGCGAGATAGAAGCCGAGGCCGAAGAGTCCGGCAATATAGCCGATCCCACCGAGGATCGACTGCATGTCGTTCTTTTCCTTGTAGGCGGAAATCTCCCGCCTGAGCGGACGGGTCTCGTCACGGACGATCTTGGCGATTGCCTCGCGTTCCTCCTCGGTGAGCGAAGCGACGGTGATGACGCTCGCCGCCGGCTTTGAGGACGGGGAGCCTGCCGGCAAGGTCGTTTTCGCGTTCGCCGCTTCCGCAGCGATTTCCGCCTTTTGCGCCATTTCCTGCTTGCGTGCGGCGGCCTGGTTGTCGGCCTTCGCCAGGATAGCGGCGATATCCGCCGCTTCCATGGTCGCTTCTGCGACATGACCGGCGCCGAGGTCGGCCTGGAAAATGTGCTTGCCGGGGCGGGTCGGCGTGTAGACGAAGAAGCCGTCGTCGTCGGTCTTCGTCTCGCCGATCCTGTTGCCGTCCGCGTCAAGCACCTCGACGACATGGTTGGCTGCGACGTCGCCGTTGGAAAAGCCGATTTCGCCCTCGATGCTGTCGCCGCTGGCAAAGACGGAGGCGATGACCTTGTGCGCCTCGGCCGGCGTCGCGAAGACGACAAGGGCGAGAGCGATGGAAAGCAAGAAGGATTTCATGCCGAGCCTCCGGGAATGGCGAGTGCGCCGAAGAGTTCGGGTTTGACCTTGCGGGCGAGCGTGACGGCCGCGGCGGACAAAAGCGCCTCGATGATCATGATGGGGATATGGGCGAAGAAGACGAGCTTCGCGGCGGGAAGGAATTCGTCGCCGGAAAGGGCGAGTGCTATGGCGACACAGCCGGTGGTGAGCGCGATGGCGAGCCCTCCGCCAATGCCACCCCAGATCGCGGCGACGGTTGCCGAGGGCGATTGCACGCCCTGCCGGCAGGCGTAGTAGACGATCACCGCCGGAAGCGCGATGTCGACGGTGTTGACGCCGAGTACTGTCAGGCCGCCGAAGCCGAAGAACACCGCTTGCAGCAAAAGCCCGACGAAGAGCGCGGGAAAGGCGGCCCAGCCGAGGATAAGACCGGCCAGGCCGTTCATGATGAGATGGACGGAGGACGGGCCGATCGGCACGTGGACGAGCGAGGCGACGAAGAAGGTCGCCGCCAGGACGCCGGCCGCCGGGATCTTTTCAATCGACAGGGATCGCAGTCCGAGTGCGATCCCGCCGACCGCGAGAACGGCTCCGCCCACAACGACAGGCGCGGCAAGGGCGCCATCGACAATATGCATCGGCCCGCTTCTCCTACTTGAGATCGTAGGCGCGGATCCAGATCACCGCGTCCTGACTGAGTTCCTTGCCCTCGTGCTCCTTGACCGGCCCCGATCCGAGTGCTGCAAAGCCCCAGTAGCCAGCTTTCGGGATGCCGAAGGTGAAATAGCCCTCGTCGTCGGAGATCGCGACCACCGCGCCGCCCGGCATCGGCTTTGCCAAAGGCTCCGTCGGCGTGCTCTTTGCCATGTCGGGCTCTGCCGCCATGTATTCGATTTCGATCTCGGCGCCGGCAACGGGCTTGCCCGCGGCCATCACGCGGCCGGTGAAAGTCGATCCGACGATGATGTTGGTCGGCTTGTTGAGGGGAACGATCTCTGTTTCCAGGCCCTGCGGCTCGTTCCAGTCGGTCGGCAGCGTGTTGCGGTTGAGGTAGGTCTTGGTGATCTGCTGGATGAAGATGTCCTCGCTGCCCTCGTAATAGGGAGCGGGTTTGAGGACGACGACATAGTCGCCCGAGCGCTTCACCGGGATCGTTGCGTCATAGGCAACCGCAGCGTTCTCCGCGCCCTGGAACTTCGTTTCCTTTAGAGTGTCCATCAGGTCGGTCTTCTTGCCGCGGCTGACGACGAAGAACTCGATCGGCTTGCCCATGTCCATGACATGGCCGTTCTCGAACGGGTGCCAGAAGATCAGCTTGGCCGGAACATCGCCCGGCTTCGTGATCTGCGTATTCTCGGTGTAGATGAGTTGGAAATGCGCGCTGGCCGGTAAGGCGGCGAGCGGCGAGGCCGCGAGCGCGGCTCCCAGGATTACGGTGCGGAAATGCATGTGTCGTCTCTCCACGGGGCGTGGCTACGCCGAAAGGAAAGGGCGACAGGGAAAGGAATTTGGCGCCAAGTCGGGAGAAGGCGTGTGTGAAGGGAAAGGCCTGACCCGTCTCACCGCCAGACGCTCACCCCGACGTCCGGTTACGGTTCGTCCGCCCCGAAGGGCGTCCTGTGCGCAGGCAGGTCTCCTGGCTCGCGGGTCGTCGCTTCCACCCTCCTTCCCGGCCTCTGGCCAGTGGTTTTTCGGGCAGTCGCTTTCCGCTTACAGTTGCGGGGGCAGCCACGGTTTCGGTCCCTGATGGGTACGCCTCACCGTGTTCCCTTTTAATCCCCGATGTGTCGGCATTCGGGGAACCAAACGCAGCCCATGAGTGGCGCATGGAGACGAGTCGTGTCAAGCGACTTGGTGGTTGATATTGTGCATCGGCATCGACCGGCGGGCGAAGAGGTCGCCTTGCGTCTGTCGCCGGCGTGGTGGAAATCTACAACCGACGCTTCTCTGGACCCTGCCATCGGAGACCCCCATGCCGACAATGGACGCCGTGACCTGCGGCCTCATGATGATCGATTTCCAGGCTCGCCTGATGCCCGCCATTTGCAATGGCGAGGAGGCCGTTGACAACGCCGGACGTCTCCTCAAGGCCGCGCGGATCCTCGATTTGCCGATTGTCTTTACCGAGCAGTATCCGAAGGGGCTCGGCGCTACCGTCGAGGCCGTCGCGCCGGCTGGCGGCGAGGCCGTCATCGCAAAGATGACCTTCGATGCGTTGCGCACGCCGGCCGTCGTCGACGCTCTGCCCGATCAGGACCAAGCCTTCGTTGTCGCCGGCTGCGAGGCGCATGTCTGCGTTCTCCAGACTGTCATCGGTCTTCTCGACGCCGGCCGAAGGGTTTTCGTTACCGCCGATGCCGTCGGCTCGCGCCGGGAGGACAACCGGCGGGCCGCGCTCGATCGCATGGCGCGCCACGGCGCGGAGATCGTGACGACGGAAATGGTCATCTTCGAGTGGCTCGCAAGCGCGGAGCACCCCCGGTTCCGCGACCTCGTCGCGCTGATCAAATGACGACCGGTCGGAACGTCCGCAGAGGAATGGCCGATGGCCGCTGCTGCGCTCCCGCCGACCCGCATCACGCGGTCCCCCCCCAATGACGCGGGCGATGGCAGCCCCGGCCTTTTCTCCTATCAGATTCTACGTGCCGGCCGCATCCGCACCGGGCGGAGCCCGCTTTTGATCGTCCCTGCCTTGGGTCTTAATTCTGCGAAATCGAGCGCGCCGCATCGACCACGAGCGGCGCGTATCGTTTCAGCACCTCGTCGCGCGAGAAGCGCGACAGCATGGTCGCGATGCTGACGGCGCCGATGGCCCGCCCGCCCGGGTCGATGATCGGGGCAGCGATCGAGGCGTCGCCGTGAAAGAGTTCCTCGAAGCAGGCCTCAAAGCCGTTCTGCCGCGCTGCCTCGATCCGGTCCATGATTCTGGCGGGATCGGTGATCGTCGCCACCGTATGGGCGGCAAGGTCGGAGCGGGCGACGACGGCCTCCGCCTCCTCGCGGGGCAGGCGAGAAAGAATCGCCCGACCGGGCGAGCTGCAGTAGGCCGGGATATGGGTGCCGCTGATGACCCCCGGGCTCAGCACGTTGCGGCTCATCAGGCGGAAAATGTAGACGACGTCCGTGCCATCCAGGACCGTCAGGTTGACCGTTTCCTCCGTCTCCTTGCTCAGCTGCAGCAACGCCGGCATCGCCCGCGTCACCAGCCGTGACGAGCGCGTGTAATGGTGCGCCATGTCGAGCACCTTGATCGACAATTCGAAGCGGCGGTTGACCGGATCCTTCGTCAGATAGCCGAGCGTGGCGAGCGTGTGCGTGAAGCGCTGCACGGCACTGACGTCAAGACCGGTCTTTGCCGCGATCTGCGACAGTGTCATGGAGTGGTTCTGGGTGTCGAAGGCCTCCAGGATTGTGAAGGCCTTGGCCACCGACTGCACCATCAGCGGATCGGCCTTGCCGGATGACTTCTTCTCGCCGGCCACACTTCTCTCCCTCGTTTGTGAAACGTCCTTTTCCCACCATCCGCCATGCCCGTAAAGCGCGCGGCGAGCTGTCTTTTCGACCATGGCGTCGTGCAATACGGACAAGATGCTTGACACGGCCCTGATACGGGTCCTCTAATATGTAATATAAGTTATTGCAATGTAATAAAATGGTGGAAGCAACGATGGCTGACGCAGATTCGATCCTCACTGAAACGCTCGGCGCAGTTCGCCGGATCACGCTCAATCGTCCGGAAAAGATGAACGCCTGGAATGCTGCCATGCGCGACAGCTTGATCGAGGCGCTCGACGCGGCCGACGCCGATGAGGCGATCCGCGCGGTGGTGCTCACCGGCGCCGGCGACCGGGCCTTTGGCGCCGGCCAGGACCTCAGCGAGAGCAAGACTTTCGATGCTGACCGGGCCGAAACGTGGATGGGCGAGTGGCAGGCGCTCTATGCCCGCTTCCGCACGCTGAAGAAGCCGATCGTTGCCGCCCTCAACGGCGTTGCCGCCGGCTCCGCCTTCCAGGTCGCGCTCCTGTGCGACCTGCGCGTCGCCCATGCCGGCGTGAAGATGGGCCAGCCGGAAATCAAATCCGGCATTCCGACCGTCACCGGCAACTGGATCATGCGCGAGCTGATCGGCCTTGCCCGCACCATCGACCTGACGCTGACGGGCCGCATGCTCGACGCCGAGGAGGCGTTCTCCTTCGGCCTCATCAGCCGGATGGTTGCGGCCGACAAGGTGCAGGAGGCGGCTCTCGATCTCGCCAACGAACTCGCCGCCCAGCCGCCCATCGCCATGCGCCTCAACCGTCAGCGCATTGCCGAGGTGACTCAGGCCGGCTTCGACGATGCCATGACCAGCGGTGTGCGCATCCAGGTCGAGGCTTACGGCACCGGCGAGCCGCAGGCGATGATGGAGAAATTTTTCGAGACCCGTCGGGCCCGCAAGGCCTGACCGCAGCATCCGACCGCGCCGGGCGCTTCGTCCGGCGCGCAAACGGGCGTGCGTGCGCCCCAAGAGCATCCGGACCGAAAACGGCCGGCAGACGACCGGAGGAAGTCCGGCGCAATCACAAATGAGACGGAACAGTTGGAGCTCATCATGAAAGACAAGACCGTATCGCCCAAGACGGGATTCCGTATGACCCGGCGTGGCTTCATGGCCGCCGGCGCCGCGGGGGCCGCAACGCTTGCCGCGCCCTGGATTGCCCGTCCGGCCTTCGCCGCCGATAGCATCACCGTCGCCGATCCCGGTGGCCCCTTCACCATCGGCTACCGCAAGGCCTTCTACGACGACTTCACCAAGGAAACCGGCATTCAGGTCGTCGACGTCGCCCGTGACGCCGAGCCGACCGCGCAGTTCAAGTCGATCGTCGAGAGCGGCAGCTATATCTGGGACGTGTGCACGCTGACCCTTTCGGCGCGGCTGATCCTGGAACGGGCCGATCTCCTGGAACCCATTGACCTCGATCCGAAGCTGACCGTCGACATCATGCCCGATGCCGTCTATTCCAACTTCCTCGGCATCGACGTTTATTCCACGATCTTTGCCCACCGCACCGATACCATGGACAAGGCGCCGTCGTCCTGGGCCGAGTTCTGGGATACCGAGGCTTTCCCCGGCCGCCGTGCGCTGCGCAAGAATCCGATCGACACGCTGGAGCAGGCGCTGATGGCCGATGGCGTCGCGCCGAAGGATCTCTATCCGCTCGACGTCGATCGCGCCTTTGTCAAGCTCGACGAGCTCAAGAGCAAGGTCGACGTGTGGTGGACCGGCGGCGCCCAGACAACCCAGCTCCTGCAGTCGGGCGAGGTCGACATGCTGCCGGGCTGGAACGCCCGTATGCAGGCCGCGATCGACAATGGTGCTCCGGCCGAGATCGTCTGGAACCAGGGCCTCTATTCCATCGAGGGCTGGGGCCTGCCGAAGGGCGGTCCGAAGTCGGATCTCTCGCGCCAGTTCGTTGCCTTCTGCACGCGTCCCGAACAGCAGGCCAAGTTCACCAGCGATCTGTCCTACGGCCCGACCAATCTCAAGGCCTACGACTTCATCGATGCTGACCGTGCGAAGGTGCTGACGACCTCGCCGGCGAACCTGAAGTTGATGACCAAGGCCTCCGAGACCTGGTGGGACGACAACCGCTCTGCGATGACCGAGCGGTTCAACGCCTGGCTCCTCGGCTGAGCCGGGCCCGTAGGCAGTTTCCCGTCTAAAACCTTTCCCGGCGCACATGGCGCCGGGGAACACCCCAACGTGCGCCGAGACGACCGGCGCGCGTCAACGGAATAGAGAATGACCATGGGCGCAACGCAGTCGAAAATCTTCGTCGACGGTCTTTCCAAGCGGTACGGAGCTTTTACCGCGCTGAAGCCGACCGAACTGAAAGTGGACAAGGGCGAATTCCTGACGCTTCTCGGGCCGTCCGGCTCGGGCAAGACGACGCTCCTGCAAATGATCGCGGGCCTCGTGCCGCCGAGCGAGGGGCGGCTCAGGATTGATGGCGAGGACTGGACCGACCGTCCCGTGAACAGCCGGGAAATGGGCATGGTGTTCCAGCATTACGCTCTTTTCCCGCACATGACCGTCGCCGAGAACGTCGCCTTCCCGCTGAAGATGAGGAAGCTTGCGTCGGCCGACGTCGCCAACCGGGTCGCCGAGACGTTGGAAAAGGTGCAGCTTCAGGACTTCTCTCATCGCTATCCGCGCGAGCTCTCCGGCGGCCAGCAGCAGCGCGTGGCGCTCGCCCGCTGCTTCGTCTTCCGCCCCGAGATCATCCTTATGGACGAGCCGCTCGGCGCCCTCGATAAGGCGTTGCGCGAAACCATGCAGCTGGAGATCCGTCGTCTCCACAAGGAATTCGGTACCACCGTCGTCTACGTCACCCACGACCAGGAAGAGGCGCTGGTGATGTCGGATCGCATCTGCGTCATGAACCACGCCGAGGTCGAGCAGGTTGGCACGCCGCGCGAGATCTACAGCGATCCGAAAACCCGCTTCGCCGCGACCTTCATCGGCCATTCCAACGTGCTCTCGGGAAAACTCCTCTCGGGCCATGACGAAAGCGACGCGACGATCGAGACGCCCTGCGGCCGCTTCGGCGGCAAGCTGACCGCGCGCGACCATTACTCCGACAGCTATGCGCTGATCGTGCGGCCGGAACAGATGCGTGTCGGCGCCGCCGCCTCGCCCGAAGACAACGAGCTGACCGCGTGCCTGCGCGACATCGTCTACGTCGGCTCCGAGGTCCGCCTGATGCTGGAGCCGGCCGATGGTTCGGAAATCACCGTTCGTCACGAAGCCATGTCCGACACTCTGCCGGTGATCGGCGAGGACGTCACGGTCCACTGGGGCCGCAATGCTGGAAGGGTCGTGTCGTGAGCGTCGCCGGAACCGCGTCTTCCGCAAGGAGCTGGATGCCGCGCGTCGGGCCGCTCTGGCTCGCCGCGCCGGTACTTATATTCCTTGCCGTATTCTTCGCCTTCCCGATGCTGCGCCTGCTTGTGCTTAGCGTGCAGGACCCGGGCTCCGGCGCCCTGACGGCCGATCACTATGTGCGCCTCGCCCATACCGAGGTCTACTGGCGCATCCTCTTCATTACCTTCCGCATTGCGCTCCTGACGGCCATCCTCTCCGTCCTCTTCGGCTATCCGCTGGCGCTGTGGCTCGCCAACCTCTCCGACCAGCGGCGCGGCCGCATGCTGCTCCTTGTCCTGTTGCCGTTCTGGACGTCCTATCTCGTCAAGACCTTCGCCTGGATGGTCGTCCTCGGTCATCGCGGCGTGCTGAATTCGATGCTCGTCGGGTCGGGGATCGCGGAGCGGCCGTTCCGGCTGATGTACAACGAACTCGGCGTCATCATCGGCATGACGCATGCCATGCTGCCGCTCGCGGTGCTGACGATGATCCCGGTTATGGCCGGCATCGACCGCCGACTGACACAGGCCGCCGGCACCCTCGGCGCCAGCGGCGCGCAGCGCTTCTGGCTGGTCTATTTCCCGCTCTCAATGCCCGGCGTTGCCGCCGGTGGGCTCCTGACCTTCATCACCTCGCTCGGCTTCTTCATCGTGCCCGCCTACCTCGGCGGCCGGGGTCAGACCATGCTGGCGCAGGTTATCATCACCCAGGTGCAGGAGCTGGTGGACTGGTCGTTTGCCGCCGTTCTAGCCGCGCTGATGGTGGTGACGACGCTCATCGCGATCTGGATCTACAACCGCTTCTTCGGGCTCTCGACGCTCTCGGGCGGCGGAGCGTCAGACAAGGGGAAGACCGGGGGCAAGACGCTCGGCCAATTCGGGACGCGGATGCTGGAAGGCCTTGCCTGGGCGTCGGAGCCGGTGGCGCGCCTTGCCGGCGTCTTCTCCCGTGGCGGCAACGACAATTCCAACGCTGGTCGAAACGCCTATCTGGCGCTGGTTCTCGCCTTCCTGATCCTGCCGACCTTCGTCGTCATCCCGCTCGCCTTTACCTCGGCCCATTCGCTCGCCTTCCCGCCGCCGGGCTATTCAATGCAATGGTTCGAGCGCTACTTCAATTCGCCCATCTGGATCTCCGCCACGATCCGCTCGTTCGGGGTCGCCTTCGCCACCGCGTTCTTCGCCACGGTGCTCGGCGGCCTGGCGGCGCTGGCGCTTGCCCGCTCCAAGACCCGCTGGTCCGGCGTCATCTTCGGCTTCCTCCTCGCGCCGATGATCGTGCCCCGTATCGTCGTCGCCGTCGGCCTCTTCTACCTGATGGCACAGATCGGCCTCGTCGCCACCAACACCGGTCTCATCATCGGCCATACGCTTCTGGCCATTCCCTTCACCTTCATCACAATCGGTGCGGTCCTGAAAAATTACGACTGGCGGCTCAACCAGGCCGCCGCGACCCTTGGTGCCGGCCAGGTCACGACGCTGATGAAGATCACGCTGCCGCTCCTGAGGGGCGGGGTGATCTCGGCCGCGCTCTTTGCCTTCGTCACTTCGTTCGACGAACTGACGATCGCCCTTTTCATCAGCGGCGGGCTGAAGTCGACGCTGCCCAAGCAGATGTGGGACGACATGTACCTGCAGCTCAATCCGACTCTGGCCGCCGTCTCCGTCGTGGTGCTCATTATCGTCACCGCCATCCTTCTCGTTGCACAGAAGATTCAGAAATAGGCGCACGGTTGTCCCAAGCGCCGTGCTCCATGCCTTGTTTGTTGAGGTAGAGATTATGGAAATCAAAGGCTTGGCGAACACGTTTCGCGATCAGGCCAGCGCCGATTCCGCCCGTATTTTCGCGCGCGGATCCGAAGGGGAGATCTCCTTCGGCATGCTCTCCGACGGTGCCGACGCCATGGCGCGGATGCTGGCGGACGCGGGAGTCAAGCGCGGTGACCGCGTCGTCGTGATGATGCGTAACAGTCCCGCCTCGCTCGCCATGATCTACGGACTGATGCGGGCCGGCATGGTCTGGGTGCCGGCCAACCCGGCGCTTGTCGGCGATGCGCTCGCCCATGTGATCCATCTGGTCGAGGCCGCGCTCATCGTCTGCGATCCCGACATGGAAGCGCCGATCCACGCCTGCGGCGAGACCGCCCGCCTCGGCGTGAAGGTCATTGCCGACCGGTCGCTGCCCGCCGCGCCTGAGAAACCCTGGGACGGTCCGGAACCGGTGCCGCGCGATCTCGCAGCCATCATGTTCACCTCCGGCACCACCGGCCCGGCGAAGGGTGTCATGGTCACCCACATGATGCTGGAAATGTCGGCCGAGGCCGTCGCCCGCACCGCCGATGCCCGGCCCGGTGACAATTTTTTCATGTGGGAGCCGTTCTTCCACATTGGCGGAGCGCAGGTGATCCTCCTGCCAATCCTCAGGGACATCTCGCTGACGCTGTCGCCGCGCTTCAGCGCCAGCCGCTTCTGGGACGAGGTGCGCGCCGGCGGCGCAACCCATATCCACCACCTTGGCGGCGTCATCCAGATCCTCTTGAAGCAGGCGCCATCGCCGCGAGATCGCGATCATAAGGTCCGCATCGCCTGGGGCGGCGGCTGCGCGCCGTCCGTCTGGCGCGACTTCGAGAAGCGCTTCGGCCTCGAGATCCGCGAATGCTACGGCATGACCGAAGCCTCCAGCATAACGAGCTACAACGCCAACGGCGTCCTCGGCTCCGTCGGCCTGCCGGTGCCTTGGTTCAAGGTCGAGGTGAAGGATGTCGCGGGCAGGGTGCTCGGCCCCGGCGAGGGGCAGGGCGAGATCGTGGTGACGACCTCGGTGCCGGGTTCGATCTTCGAGGGCTACTACCGCAATCCGGAAGCGACCGAAAAGGCGTTGCGCGCGGATGGTTTCCACACCGGCGACATGGGTTCGTGGGATGCCGGAGGCAATCTCTTCTTCCACGGCCGCATGACCGACAGCGTGCGCTGCCGTGGCGAGAATGTCTCCGCCTTCGAGGTCGAGAGCGTTGCCAACCGCCACCCGGACGTCGACGAATGCGCCATGGTCGGCGTGTCGGCGGAGATCGGCGAATACGACATCCAGCTCTTCGTTCGTCCGAGGCCTGGCGTCGAGCCCGACCCGGCCGTGCTGTCGAGCTGGCTGGCCGAGCGCCTCGCGCCCTATCAGCGGCCCCGCTACATCGCCTTCATCGACGAATTTCCGAAAACCCCGAGCCAGCGCATCAGGAAACACCTCCTGCCCGAGGCGCCGGAGGGGCGCTGGGACCGGGAAAACAACATCGTGGGAGTGAAAGCATGAGCGTCGATATCCTCGTCACCGGGACCGGCATGTTCGCCGGGCGGATCATCCTCGATCTCGCCGCGACCGCGACTGAACCGGTCACCGTGATGGTCGCCGGGCGGAACGCCACCCGCCTCGACTGGCTGAGGACCGCCGGCAACGCCCGTGCCGCGATGTTCGGCACGCCGGCGAGGATCGTCTCCCGGCAGATCGACCTTCTGGAAGACGGTGCCTTCGATAAGATCGTCGAGGAGGCGGGCGCCAATGTCATCGTCCAGGCCGCCTCGATCCAGACGTCAGCGGTCATTTCCGAGACCGGCTCGCGCTGGACGCAGATCGTCGCCGAGGGCGGGCTCAGCGCAACCGCCGTCTTCCAGGCGCTGATGTCGTCGCGCATGGCCGCCGCGATCTCGCGCCTGAAGCCCGATGCCGCGCTGATCAACTGCTCCTTCCCCGACGTCGTCAACGGCATGATCGCGGCGATGGGCCACAAGGTGCTTTGCGGCACTGGCAATGTGGCGATCCTGTCGAACGTCTTTTCCGGCGCCTACGACGGCCCGCTCCAGGGCCCGGTGCGCGTCCTCGCCCACTACCAGTGCCTCGCGCCCTGGCGGCAGGCGGCCGGAGATCGCATCGGCAAGGTGCCGCCGCGCGTCTTCATCGGCGACGAGGAAGTGGCCGATGTCTTCGAAACTTTCCGCCAGACGCGCCTGACGCCGGAGCCGGCGATCGAGATTTCAGGGGCGAGCGGAGTGACGCTGATGCGCGCGCTTGCTGCCGGCACACCCTGGACCGGCCATGTCCCGGCGCCGAACGGTCTGCCGGGCGGTTATCCCGTCCGCCTCAAGGGCCGCGAACTGGTGCTCGATCTGCCGACCTCGGTGAGCGAGGACGAGGCGATCGCGTGGAATGCTGCCTTCGAGCAGAAGAACGGCCTGACGGTCGAGGACGGCCGCGTCGCCTATCACGGTCGCCTGCGCGACCTCCTTGCCCAAGAAGGTTTTGAATTTGCCGATGGATTCCCGGTCTCCGATCTGGAGGCTGTGTGCGAGACGATGCTTGGTTTCCGCGACCGCCTGAAGGCCATGCCGGAAGCCTGACGACAAGTGCCGATCCCTTTTGCATTTCAATTAGCTGGACAACCGACGATGGAAAACGATCCGTCCGATTACGCGAAGTTTCAGATTCTTCCCGAAAAAGCCGATGTGGTCGTCATCGGCGGTGGCATCGCGGGCGCGTCGACAGCGCTCGCCCTTGCCGAGAAGGGCGTTTCCGTCGTCGTTTGCGAAAAGGGCACGGTCGGCGAGGAGCAGTCCGGCCGCAACTGGGGTTGGGTCCGCAAGATGGGCCGCGACCCGCGCGAAATTCCGCTGATGGTCCGCTCGATGGAGATCTGGGACGGGCTCAAAGAACGGACCGGCGAGGAAACCGGCTTCCGCCGCTGCGGGATCACTTATTTCTTTGAATCCGACGACGACGCGGCGCTCTATCAGCCGTGGATGAAGGCGGTGGAGGGCTTCGGCCTTGATACCGGTTTCATCGGGGCAGCCGAGGTGGAGACGGTCGCGCCGAAGTCGGCGCGGAGTTTCACCGGCGCGCTCAGGACCGCGTCCGACGGCTGCGCGGAACCGCATCTGGCGACGCGGGCGATCCTTGCCGGCGCGGCGAAGCACGGCGCGAGGGTCGTCGAGGCCTGTGCCGTGCGCGGGGTGGAGACGGCGGCAGGGCGTGTCAGCGAGGTGATCACGGAAAAGGGACGCATTGCCTGTAACGCGGTGGTGCTCGCCGGCGGCTCCTGGTCGACGTTTTTTGCCCGCTCCCTCGGGATCTTCTTTCCCCAGCTAAAGCTCCTGTCGCAGGTCGCGCGCACCCGCCCAATCACCGGCGGTCCGCTTGGCTGCGGCTCCGGGCGTGGCTTCGGGTATCGCCAGCGGCTCGATGGAGGCTACAACTTTTCGATGCGCTCGCTCTATCCGGTCCAGATCACGCCGGACAGTTTCCGCTTCGCGAAGAAGTTCCTTCCCGCCCTCAAGGACGAGTGGAAGGGCCTCAAGTTTCGCATCGGCTCGCGAACCTTTCAGGAGGCGACCTTTCCGAGCCGATGGGCACTCGACAGGCCGACGATCTTCGAGCGCGTGCGCACCCTTCGCCCGAAGGCCGACGAGAAGGTCCTCGCCGATGCGATCGCCAATATCAGGGCGGCGTTCCCGCAGATGAGTGATGTTGTCGTGAACGAAAAGGTGTCGGCCTGGATTGATCTTGCACCCGATGCGATCCCGGTGGTTTCGCCCGTCGATACCCTGCCGGGGTTCTTCATCGCCAGCGGATTTTCCGGCCATGGCTTCGGTATCGCACCGGGCGCGGGCGAACTCATGGCGCAACTGATCATGGGCGAGGCGCCTGCCATCGATCCGACGCCCTTCCGTCACAGCCGCTTCACCGACGGCTCGCCGATCGAACACTGGCCAGCGAGCTTCTGATGCCGGCGGGTGTTCCACCGCCGGCCTTGCCGTTGCAACCTGGAGGCGCGCCGCGCGAATGCGAAAGTTTCGCGCGCCGAGGTGACGCCGGAGTTTCCCTGCCTTGACAGGGCAGGGGCGCCGGACAAACACTCGGTGCGTTTCGAATGTGAGCAGCGAGCATGAACCGCCCAAACGATCTCAAGGCCCCCACCTTCGATTCGCTGCTGCAAAGCTTCACCGCCGATTTGGGCGCGTCCATCCCGGCCGTGATCTGGCGCGCCGACCTTGTTAAGAACGAGATCACCTTCCTTAACGACCATGTCATTCCGGGCCTTGAGGATGGCATCACGAGTCTGCTGCAGGATCCCTCCGGCGCTGAACGGATCCTCGCCGACGAGGACCTGTCTGTCTTTATCCGCTTCCAGGAGCATCTGCGTCAGCGTCGGCCGGTTTCTGAAGTCTTCCGCGCCCGCGGCCGCGACGGCTTCATGCGCTGGCTCTACATCTTCGGCACGCCCGATCCCGAGCTCACCTTTTGCTATCTTGGCATGCTGGCCGACTGCACCGGGCTTGCCAACGGCATTTTGAAGCGCGGTTCGGAAACGAGCCTGTCCGATCACGTGGCGCTGTTTTCGAACCCGGTCTTCATGGTCGACGTCGGCAGCCATCGTATCGTTGCCGCCAATCGTGCGGCGCAGGCGACGCTGGGCATTGATCCGGACAGCGACGGGACCGATTTCGCCGCCTTTCTTGCTGGCAATTCCGACGCCTATCTGCGCGACATCTACGAACGGCTTTTGTTCGATCGTAGCTGGAACGGCCTGCTGTCGTTTCGCGCCGCCGATCACAGCACGCTCAATTGCCTCGCCCGGGTGCGCGCCTACGATCGCGACGGCAATAATCTCCTGTGGTTCTCGCTGATCCCGCGCCTGCCCGAAAGGGAGGAGCGGGTGGCGGTTCCCGCCGAGATCGATCCGGCCATCGACAGGAAGCTTGCGGGCGCAAAAACGCTGCGCGACCTGTTGCGGGTCCTCCTTGAAAGCCAGCCGGGAAAAGCGCGGGCCGATGCCGCGATGCTATCGCAGATCTTCATCTCCGAAGGCCACGTTATTGTCACGGGAGTCGGAGAACCCTTTGAAAAGCTGGCAGAAAACAAACACCCTTACCAAGGGTCAATTGCCGAGAACATCGTCCTGTACGATCTCGATCAGGTCATCGTTGAGGATACGGCCAAGAGCATCAAACCGATCGACTGGGCACTGTTCATTCCGCTCGGGATCCGCTCCTATTTTGCCGTCCCGTGCTTCCGCGACAGCATCCTGCGCGACGTCGTGATTTTCTGCTCCACGAGCCCGAACGCCTTTTCCGAGGAGGACCTCGGACCCTATCGCGATCTTGCCGAGAGCATGTGGGAACACCTTCCCCGCTTTGTCGGGGATCTCAGCGATCAGCACCGGGTTGACCGATAACCGCGGCTGGCGATGATCGCTTGCCACACCGTCCAACCGTAGGAGTGGGGACACGTGCCGCGCATGCGCGGCGGCGGCCGTGGTCGCACTGGTTCCCGTCGCGAGCAGGATGCGGCTTTCCTTTTGACTTGATTCGGTCTTTTTCCACCAATTTTCCGGCCGAAACGTCGCAGGTGCGGGTGAGAAGACCCAATTGATCGGGTCCGGACCCGGCGTGGAACCAATTTCAGGGCCACTTTCTCCTAATATCGTTGGATTTTTTGAAATTGGTCCAACCAAATTGAAATTCTCTTGAAAAATTGGGTGAATTGAGGCATTATTGCGACATAGAACAACGGCTTTTAACCGTCGCGCAAAATTGGTCCAACCAAATGCCTCGCGCTACCGCATATAGCTGTCTGAACGCCCTTCTGGAGCTCATCGAAACGTTGAACCTCAGGGAAGGGGATCGTCTCCCGAGCGAGCGGTCGCTCGCCGAGCGGCTCAAGGTGTCACGCAACACCGTCCGCGAGACACTGAAGGAGCTGGCGGCGCTCGGCCGGGTCGAGATCCGCGACCGCAGCGGTTGCTACGTGAAGCAGGCGACGCGTCTTTGCTGGGCGACACTGCGTCACGATGCCGACCCGCGGGCGACGCTCGACACGCTGGCTGTCGTGGCGCCGGCGCTCGCCGCACAGGCGGCCAAGTTCTGCGGCATCGAGGAGGCGAGGGCGCTTGAGACCCACACCGCGCGGCTCGGGCGGGCGCTGGTCAATCATGACGCCGAGTGTGTCGTGCGCACCTTCCTGGCCTTCTTCTCCGTCATGGCCGACCTGACGGAAAACAACTACCTCGTTCTGTTGTTGCAGGAACTCGGCGCGGCAGAACGGATGCCGATGGCACTCTCGGAAATGAAAAAGGCCGATATCGATGCCTTTTTCGCCCTTCACGTCGGGCTCTTGCAGGCGATCCGCAACCATGACGAACTGCACGCGCAGCCGCTAGCCGGCCATTGCCTGGAGGCGTTTGCCACCATGCTCGGTCAAAGGGTGTCCGCGGCACGAACGGAAAGGGCCGCTCCGGCGCGCCCGGCGAGGAAATCGGCATGAACCGGCGTGAATTCTTCCAGACGTTCAATCCGTTCCATCAACAGCCGTCGCAATCCGGCGCGGCGGTCGAGATGTCCCCGGAGATGACCTCCGAGACGTCTTCCGACGCCTCCGCCAATTCCTCTGCCGCCGATTTCCGCAGTCTGGCTCCGGAGACCCGTGATCGGGTCTTCCTTCTCGCCATGGCAAGGGGCATCGATCCGGCCAATGAGAATCCCGAGCGGCTTCTTGCGCTGCTCGGCGAAGAAAAGACAGGAGCTCTGTCTTCCGCCAGTCGATGACTGTGTGGGGAGGCCGGACCGGCAAGTCGAACCCTCCCCACACTGATCGACCATCCATACCCAAGGAGGGTTGTCACATGACCGTGGACAATCAAGGAGTAAGCTATCTCGAAAGCCGCAAGCTCGTCAAACGCTGGCGAGGGCCCATCCCGGCCCTGGTCAACACCGTGATGATCTTCGCGTTTTTCTACCTGACCTGGTGGATCTTTCAGGACCCGCGCGGCATCATGCGCATGTACACGCCCTATGTCGGGTACATGGTCTGTCGCTGGCTGCTGATCCTGTTCATCTGGCTGGCCTATATCTTCGACTTCTGGCCATTCAAGCGGTCATGGCTCAACACCACGCATCCGCTCGTCAAGGGCCTCATCCTGACCAGCGTCAGTGTTTTGGCGATGATCGTCCTCATCCAGGGCTTCTTCATCGGCATCCTCGGCAACTTCGGCATTGCCTACTTCAATCCCGACCGGCTGATGGCGATGGGGCTGACGGATTTCTACTCGATCGAATATTCGGCCGAGGCCATCATGATGTTCGCCGCGATCGCCTCCTGGCTGTCGCCGAGCTGGGTCGTCGCCTGCGAAAACGCGCCCTGGCAGTCCCTGAAGCAGCCGACACGCGGTCTGACGATCGCCATCGTCACCTTCTTCCTGTCGATGATTGTCTATCTCCTGACAATGCATTCGCACATGGCGATCCTCTTCTACCCCTGGCAGAAGTACACCGCTATCACCCCGCCGTACTGGGAAGGCTTCGCCAACACTGTTTCCGGCAACTTCCACATCGCCTGGATCATGTGCTGCACGGTCGTGGTGTGGGTCTACGAAAGCATCTGGCAGCGCTATCCGTTCAACCTGATCAAGACGGACTGGCTGCGGCGCACGACCGCCTTCTTCGGCATCATCGCCGTCGCACTCTGCCTGTGCTTCTTCCTCTACTACGCGCAGGATCTCGTCTGGGGCGAAACGGTTCGCGGCACCCGGCGTGAAATGGCGCCCGACTGGCGCTGGCTCCATGTTGGCGAGATGGCCATCTTCTGGCTCGTCGGCGTTCTCTATCTCTCCTTCTACGGCGACAACTGGCCGACCAAATTCAGCCGTCCGGTCAATGTGTTCCTGCGCACCGTGATCAGTGCGGCGATCGGCATCGCGGTCTATATCGTCTACTACAAGACCGCCCACCTTTTCCTCGGCACCCAGAAGGGCTTCTCGCACCCGCAGCAGTTCCCGATGATCCCGACGATCTGGCTGATCAACATCTTCCTGATCAACATGTGGTTCATGGACGGATGGCCGGGCTATCGCGCCGTTCCGAAAACCGCCGAGGAACTTGAAGAACACCGCGAAGAGATCGTCGCCAGCGATGTCCGCTGGAGCCCGACTCTCGGCACCGGCCTCGTTGTCGGCGCGACCGCGGGCGTCGCCTTCTACTTCGCAGTCATCGCCGTGCTGCCCTGGATCGGGCAGACGGTTCAGATCATCAAGTGAAAGGAAGGAGTGGTATTATGAGTGAGAACAGCACACCCACACGCCGCGACTTCGTCAAAGGTGCCGCGACCGGCGCCATCGGTGGCGGTCTCCTTGGAATGGGGCTCTATTCCTATTCCCCGCTCGCCTATTCGCGGATGCCTAAGGTCGAGCGCAAAAAGGCCGACTTCGGCGCCTGCCGGAGCGTCAAGGTGACCTCGATCTCGGAGACGAGCTGGTTCAACAACGCCCATCTTGTCGGCGACATCCATAGTGCTGGCGGTCTCCTCGTTGACCAGTACACTATCAACTGGCCGCCGTTCGGCAACGGCAAGGGGATCGCCAATGGAAGCTATGAGTCCGGCATCGCCTCCATCAGAAAGATGATCCCCGGCGATCTGGAAGAGGCCTGGGCGACCCAGGAGAAGCTCTCTCTGCACCCGGAGAACCCCGGCGGTTACTCGTGCCTCATCGAGGTCGAGGACTTGGACGGATCGAAGCACAAGTACCTGCTCGACGTCGGCTGGTCCTATGACTGGATGGAGCAGAGCTTCAAGCGCGAGGCCATCGACCAGATGCTCCAGTCGGGCGAGATCGAGGCGCTCATCATCAGCCACGAGCACTTCGACCACTTCTTCGGCTTCCCCGTGGCGATGAAGTACAACAACAAGATCCCGACCTACATCCACGACGGCTTCTATGAGGAAGGCCTGCAATACATCAAGGACAGCAACTATCAGGGTGATCTGACCGTCATTGACAAAGAGCTGACGCAGATCCGGCCGGGTATGATGGCGATCAAGTTCGATGTGCCGATCATTACCCGCGTCTACGGCGAGGTCTCGCTGGCCTTCAACGTCAAGGACAAGGGGTTGGTCCTTATCTCCGGCTGCAATCACCAGGGCATCCTGCAGATGACCAGCACGGCCTATGAGAAGCTCGCCTATGATAACGACAAGTTCTACGGCGTTTATGGCGGGCTCCACATCTCGCCCTTCGAGGACTGGGATCCGAAATACGACGATCTCGTCATTTCGCTCGGCAAGTGGGGCTTTGAAAAGGTCGGCTGCAACCATTGCACCGGCCATCTGACCGCCAAGAAGTTCGTCGAGGCCGGCTATCCGGTGGTGAAGGGAACCGCACGGTTCCGAACCTCCACGCCGGACTACCTCGGCAATGGCGACACCATCGTCTTCTGACGATCGGGCGCCTTGCAAAGACCTGAGGCCGGCTCGCGCCCCGAAGAGCCAATCGGCGGGCCGGCCTCTCTTCCTCCCGCATCCGGGCATTCCCTTCAAAGGAGGTTCCGGCATGACATCCGCCTTCGACCTTTCCCGTCTTCTCGGCCCCACCGCCCAGCGCGCGCCTTCCGCCGACATGCTCGCCGGCCTGCCCCATGGCGTCATGGTGGTTGCCTGCATGGAGGCGAGCTTCCGCCGCCGCGAGGGCTGGCTCGGACTCTCGCTCTGTGAGAGTCGCCCAGACAGTTTCACCTGTCGGCTGAAGATCCGCCCCGGTGTCTTCGGCCTGATGCCCGTCGGTGTCGAGACAGGGCAGGACGCTCCCGAGGCCATCTTCGCCGTCTGCTATTTCCCTGGCCCCGACGACCTGGCGCTGGCGGATTTTTCCGCCGCCGCGCGACAGTGCGCCGCCGCGCCGGATTTTTCCAAGCGCGTCCGCGATTTCGCCGCCGACGAGGCGTTCGCCGGTCTTTTTGCGATTGGCGAGATGCGCCTCGTGCTCCGTGTCGCCGACGTCGGCGTCGCGGGTCTCGCGCTGACCTTTGCCGCCGAGCGCGCCCGTCGCGTCCTCGTTCCCCATCCCGAGCCCGTTTGGACGCATGGGAGAGGGCAGAGCGGAGCATGCTGGGACGGCAATCTCGCGGCCTTCGATCTCGGCCGTCCGGTCCTGCGCGTTTTCGCCGCCGGCCTTGCCGTCGCGCTCGGCGCGAGGCCCGATGCGGTCGCGCTCACCGAAACGAAAAGCCTGGGCTGGGCGCTCGCCGATAACGACACACTCGTGCCGGTCGACGATCCCGATGCCTTTATCGACCGCGATACCGCGATATGGGGCTCTACGGCGGTTTGGACGTGCGCTCCCTTCGATGGCCCGGCCAGCCGGCCGCGCGCGCTCGCCGACCCCGAAGCCTGGCTAAGCCCGCAAAGGGAGGTCGCCGACGATGCGGACCGTCCCCGTCTTCTGGTGCTCACCGGGTTCCTCGGCTCCGGCAAGACCTCGTTCCTCAACCAGTTCATTGAATATCACGCCGGGCGTTCCGAACTCGTTACCGTCGTCCAGAACGAACTCGGCGAAAAGAGTGTCGATCACCTGCTGACCGAGGGCGACGAGTCCGTTCTCACGGTCGATGCCGGTTGCGTCTGTTGCACGCTCGCCACCGCGCTTGCCGGCTCCGTCCGCCAGCTCCGCGACCGCTTCCACCCCGACGTCATCGTCCTGGAGACGACCGGTCTCGCCAATCCGCTCAACATGGTGGAGTCGCTCCACGACCTCGAAGACATGGTGACGCTCGATGCGGTCGTGACCGTCATCGACGCACCGCGCTATCGGGAGACCATTGCCCGCTCCGAACTCGCCGAAGGCCAGGTCGCCGCCGCCGACACGATCGTCCTCAATAAGTGCGACCTCGTCGACGAGGCCACGCTCGCCGCGATCCGGGACGATCTTGCCCGCCGCAATCCGGAGGCCCGGATTCTGACCGCCGAATTCGGTCGCGTGCACCCCAACGCACTGAAAGGTGGGCTCGGTCGGCTCGCCGCCCACGCCGATGCCGCTGCGGTCGCGAATGCCGTATGCGACCACCATGATCATCACCATGGCGGTCACGATCATGACGGCACCGTCTCCACTCATCTTGCCGAAGGCTACGGCTTCCTGCGACTGGCGCTGCCGCGTGAGGTGGACCGGAACACGCTCGACCGGCTTCTTGACGCCGCCCCTTCGACCATCGACCGCGTGAAGGGCCTCGTCCGCTTTGCCGGCGAGGACCACGCCCGGATCGTGCAGTTCGTGCCGGGCCAGAGCGAGGTCGTGGAGCCGGCCCGTCAGGAGGACGGCGAGCCGTTCCTCATTGTCATCGGACGGGGCGTCGACACGGCCGACTGCCGAGCCTTCTGGCAGCCGATACTGGAGGTAGACCATGTATGCGCTCATTGAAGCCGGCGGCCCGGTGATGTGGCCGCTGATCATCTTGTCGATTGCGATCCTCGCGGTGATCCTCGACCGAACTTTCGCTTTCCTTGCCGTCTCGCTTCCCGATGGTGAGATGGAACGGGCGTTGATCGACGCATCCGACACTGACCGCCCGTCGGCGCTGGCAAAGGCCGGCGAGACCTTCCCCGCGCTTCATGACGCCTTCACAGCCATGGCGGAGGAAGGGCGGGCTGTGGAGAAGGAAACCCGGGTGACGCTCGCCATCGAGGGGATCGTCCACGGCCTCGACAGGCGCGTCGGCTTTCTCGGCATGGCCGGCCGTATCGCGCCGCTCCTGGGACTCCTTGGCACGATCATCGGGATGATCGCGACGTTCTCGCAACTTGCTTCGACCGAAGGGGCCGTCGACATGACGCTCCTGGCCGACGGCATCTGGCAGGCGCTCCTGACCACCGCGACCGGCCTCACGATCGCCATCCCCGCCGTCGTTGCCCAACTCGCCTTCCAGCGCCGCGAGGAGCGCATCGCCTACGCACTCGCGCGGCTCGCCAATCTCGTCATGATCGGCCGCGCGCCGGGTGCACCGAGGGCGGCCGCAGCAGTGTCCGCCCAGACCGCACCCAACGGAGCGATTGCGTCATGATCCCCGTCAGGCGAAGCCATGACGGCGACGGTTTCCCCGACGTTACGCCGATCCTCGACGTGATCTTCATCCTCCTGATCTTCTTCGTCATCGCCGCCGCTTTCGCCATGCACGGCGTGGAGATGGCGTTGCCCAAGACCGAGACGGCGCGCACCTTCGCCGGCCGCGCGATGGAGATCACGCTGTCGTCCAAGGGAAGTCTTGCCGTCGACGGCGAGGCGGTCGATGCGCGCGAGCTCGGCTTCAAGGTTCGGGCGCTGGGCGAAAGCGGCCGGCAGATCGTCCTCAAAGCCGCACCCGACGCAACCGTTGAGGCTTTTCTCGTGACCATCGGGGTCATCCGCGACAACGGCGGCGAACGGCTGATCATCGCCACGCGCCCGGCAGGCATGCACCGCGAGGCATCGGCGGAGCAATCACCATGACCGACGGCGAGCGGATGGCGGTCGCCATCACCCTGTCGCTCGTGATCCACTACGTGGCCTTCGCCACCGCGCCGCCAACCCACGTCTCCGAAATGGGTGATGGCGGCATGGCGGTCGACCTGACGACAGGCGCGCAGGCCATGGTACTCGCGCCGAGCGTGACGCTGGAGACTGCCGTCTCCGAACCGGAGGAAAAGGGTGCCTCCGCCGATCGCCGCCGCCGGGCGCTCAACGCCTATCTGGAACGGCTGTCGCGGGCGATCCACGCTCGCCGTATGGCGCGCGGTGACGGCACCCGCTTCGTTGGCAACGCGCTCTTTGCCTTCACCATCGATGCGGCCGGCCGGATCAATGGTGTCCGCCTGGTGCAAACCTCCGGCAACGGCGACCTTGATGCTGACGCGGCCCGCGCGATCGCCGCGACGAGCGGCGCGGTCCCGCGCCCGAAGCTCCTCGGTATCGCGCCGCTATCTGTTTCGCTCAGGGTGAAATATCAGTTCGGCTTGTGAGAGGGGGACGTCGCGTCCCCATAGAATGGTCGGACATTCTCGGCGAGGGATGTCTTTGCGTGCCCGTGCACGAGGCTTCGCGACTGTATTTCTAAGTGAAAGCGATTTGTAGACGCATAACAACTTCATGCGTTTATACGATCTTCGGACTTTTCCGAATATTTCTTCGAATTTCTGCGTACTTTAACAATTTGTTTGTGTGTTTCTTGTGATCTGGGTGTTGGATGCCGGGTGACGGTTCAAAGAACGGCGCGGCAATCTGGCTGCAAGGACCGATTGTCGGGCTTTGTCGGAAAGACAGCGCGTAACGAGAACAAGGTGCCTCCGGCTTGGGGCGCAGAGTATCGCAATAAGTCCTTCCGGCATGCCGCCGACATCGCTTGTCGCCGGAGGGAACAATGATAAGACCGACAAGGAACGAACGATGCGTCTATTTGCTGCCCTTGCCATTCTCGCCATGACGGCGCTACCCGCCTCAGCCCAGCCCCCGGCACCCGATGTTAGCCGGTTGGTGGACGCCGACGTCATGAAGGAAATCGACCGCTGGATCGACACAGAGGTCGTCCGTCTCTCCATACGCGCCCAGAATGAGCGGCTCGGCGATCAGACCCAGGCTGAGATCGACGCGCTCGATGCCCAGTGGCGGGCTGAGCGTGAGGCAGAAGAAAAGCCGCTGATCTCAGCGACGCTGTCCAATCCGCTGTCCAGCTATCTGATCCGCATGCAGGCGAAATCCGTCGGTCTCTACGTCGAGATCATCGTCGTCGACAACAAGGGTCTCAACGTCGGTCAATCCTCCATCACCGGTGATTACTGGCAGGGCGACGAGGCGAAGTTCCAGAAGACCTTTCCGAACGGCGCTGGCGCGATCTTCATCGACGAGCCGGAATGGGATGAAGGTCTCGGCATCTGGCGCGCCCAGGTAAACCGCACGATCGCCGATACCGACGGCAAGACGCCCATTGGCGCCATCACGGTCGAGCTTAACCTCACCGAGCTCCAGCGTCGCCGCATGGCCGCGGGAAGCTGAGGAGACGACGATAATGAAGAACATGTCCGTATCCACGAAGAGCGCGCTCGCTTTTGCCATGCTCGCGCTCGTTTGCCTCGTCGTGAGCGGTTTCACGATCCAGCGTGCCTTTCATATCGCCGATCAGGTCGAACAGACCAGTCGGATTTCGGAGGCGGTGGAAATGATCGTCGCCACCGAAGAATCCGTGATGGGGCAGTCGGTGGATCTGAAGAACTTCTTCCTGAGCGGGGATCGCAGCTGGGTGAAGGAGGTCTCCGAACGCAAACCGGAGATTGCCGACCGTTTCGCAAAGCTGCCTGCGCAGCTTTCCATATTCGGTATCCAGGCCGGCGATATCGCCGCGGCGGAAGCTGCATGGCGGAAATGGCAGGACGAGTTCGCCGCCAATCAGGTCAAGCTGATGAGCGATCCAATGACAGTCGATCTCGCACGCGCCGTGCAGGCAAGTGGCAAGGGGCCGAAAATTCTGTCCGGCTTCTATGACCGCATGTCGACCATAAAGAAGCGGCTCGTCGAGATTCAGGATTCGCTTAAAGCCGGCGAGCGGAGCTCGCTCTCGGTGATGATGTGGGTCGCCGTGATCGGCGCTGTCGTCACCTCGTTGGCGGCACTCGGCTTCGGCTTCTTCAACTATGTCAGCGTTTCTCGCCCGCTCAAGTCGGTTGCCAATGTGACCCACAAGCTCGCGGAAGGCGATGCATCGGTCGAGCTTCCCGATATTCAGCGCCGCGATGAAATCGGTCAGGTAATCAGCGCTCTCGGCACCTTCAAGCAGAACCTCATCCGTCAGCGCGAACTGGAAGAGCAGGCGGAACAGCAGCGCGAAATCTCCGAGCGCCAGAAGCGCGAGGAAATGGAGCGGCTTGCCAGCGAGTTCGAGGGAACCGTTCTCAACATCGCCAACGAAATCCTGACCTCGTCCGACCACCTGAGCCGGACGGCGGAGTCGCTTGCCGGCATCGCGGCGGAAAACGAGAAACAGTCCCTGACCGTGTCGTCGGCGGCGGAAGAGGCGACCACCAACGTCCAGACCGTTGCCAGCGCGACCGAGGAGCTTTCCGCCTCCACTCAGGAGATCAGCGGACAGATCCGCTCGTCGAGCGATATCGCCAACAAAGCGGCCGATCAGGTCGAGCGTACCAACCAGGCTGTCGGCACGCTCAACGAAGTCGTGGGACGGATCGGCGAGGTGACCAAGCTCATCAATGCGATCGCCGAGCAGACCAACCTTCTTGCCCTCAATGCGACTATCGAGGCGGCGCGCGCCGGCGAGGCCGGCAAGGGCTTTGCCGTTGTCGCATCCGAGGTGAAGGCACTCGCCAGCCAGACCGCCAAGGCCACCGAGGAGATCGATGCGCAGATCTCCGACATGCAGGCGGCGGCGAACCTGTCCATCGAATCGACCTATGCCGTCGCCCAGATGGTCAAGGAGATCGCCGAACGGGCCGATCAGATGAACCTCTCCGCCGAGCAGCAGGATGGCGCGACGATGGAAATCGCTCGCAACATCGCCGAGGCGGCTTCGGGTACCCAAGAGGTCAGCGGCTCCATCGTGAAGGTCAGCGAAGCCGCCCAAAAGACCGGAGAGGCGAGCGAGGAGATGCGGACCTCGGTGAAGGATCTCTTTACCCGCGCCGAGGGCCTGCGCAGCGCCGTGGAAGGTTTCCTGAAGAACGTGCGGGCTGCCTGACGGCAACCCCGCGCGAAAAGAAGAAATCCGGGCCGCCGCGGAACCTCCGCGGCGGCCTTTTTCGTTGTGGCTTTCCCATCATGAAGGAGGTGGGAGGCGTGGCACTCCGCGGCTTTCCTCCAAGGCCGAGCCGCGACAAACGTGCCATGCGCAACCGTCCTCGCGGCCACGACGCACAAGCCGGTCGCCAAGTGATTGCCGCCCCGTAAATGATAGTGGCGCGGACTATCCAGTTATTGGGCGGTGTGCTTTAACCGTGACATGACGCGGCACGAGATAAATACCGGGCGTCTCCGGCTAAGACGCTGGACGCACCAAGACCATGTGCCATTCGCGGAAATGTGCGGCGACCCCGACGTCATGCAATATATCGGCAATGGTGCCACCCGGACCGCCGAGGATGCGGCGCGATGCATCGCATCGTTTGAAGACGAATGGACTGAAAGAGGCTTCGGATTGTTCGCGGTTGAAGAAAAGCGGACAGGCGATTTTATTGGCTTCACAGGCTTTTCTTCTCCCGATTTCTTGCCGGAGGTGCTGCCCGCCGTCGAGATCGGCTGGAGGTTTTCGAAACGGAGCTGGGGTAAGGGTTATGCAAGCGAAGCAGCCGCGGCTTCCTTGTCGTTTGGCGTTGCGAAACTGGGCATCACGAACATTGTGAGCATATGTCAGATCGGCAATGCCGCATCAGCGCGCATAATGCAGAAGATCGGTCTGATCTTTGAGCGAAGAACCATTGATCCGACGTGCGAGCGAGAGGTCGAGATCTATCGGCTACCTCGACGAGAGGAATAGATCGCGTTTAGGCCGACATCCGGCGGTGTCGGCTGGTTTGTTGGTTTCGGTCGCTAGACTTCCAGCACCTCCGGGCCCGGCGTGACGATGCGGACACCGGCGGCATGGAGCCGCCCGGCGAGGGCGGAGCCCGGCATCCTGTCGCTGACGAGGGCTGAAAATTGGTCGGCCGGGGCGATCCGCATCAGCGCCCGGCGTTCGTATTTGGAGGCGTCGGCGACGAGGATGGCCGTCCGTGCGTTCTGAAGCGCGGCGTCCTTGACCGCCACCTTCTGCGGGTCGAAGTCCATCGGCCCGCCATCCTCGGCGAAGCCCGAGCAGCCGATGATGGCGACGTCGACCGAAATCGTCCTTAGCGACGCCGCCGCGCTGTCGCCGACGAGCGAACCGTCGCCGCCGCGCAGGATACCGCCGGTGACATAGACCTCCGCATTCCTGTTGGCCGAAAGGATCGTTGCCGCGGCCATGTTGTTGGTGAAGACCGGCCCAATGGCGCGGTCAATGAGCGCGTTCGCGACCGCCTCGACGGTCGTCCCGACGTCGAGATAGAGCGAGGCGCCGTCGGAGATGAGCGCCGCGGCGAGCGTTCCGATCCGCGCCTTCGACAGGACCGCGAGCTCCTGCTTTTCCTTGTAGCCGAGACGGACCTGGTCGTCGGCGATGCCGGCGCCGCCGTGGAACCGCTGCAGGAGGCCGGCAGCGTCGAGCCGGATGACGTCGCGGCGCACCGTCTGTGCGGAGACCTCGAAGAGGTCCGCGAGCGCCTCGATCGTTGCGAAGCCGCGCTCGCGCACGACCTTGAGAAGGAGAAGCTGGCGCTCGGTCAGCTCCGTGTCCTGCTCCATCGGAAGACTCAATGGCATCGTTTCGGAAATCCCTGCTTCACATATCAATGTAAGATAACTTACAACATGGGGAGAAATGAACAATGCCGGGAAAAGGAATTCGATGCCATCCCTTCTTCTGACTGCCGATGAAACCGCGCTCACCAGAGGCGGCCGCCGCTTCGATCCCGCAACACTCGACTGGGGCGATGATCCAGTGGAGGGGGGTGGCGACGTCTTAGCCAACCCCGTCGATCCGTGGTGCGCGCTTCTCTGGCTCTACAGACAGCCTGCCACCCGGCGGGTGCCGATCGCGGTGATCGGGCCAAAGGAGGCGACGCCGGCGCAGATGGTGATTGCCGAGGAGGTCGGGCGGCGCCTCGGCGAGATTGGTGCGCCGCTTGTGACCGGCGGTCGGGAAGGGGTGATGGAGGCAGCCTCGAAGGGGCATGCGGGCGCCGGCGGGCAACCGATCGGCATCCTGCCGGGCGATGAATGGCAGACCGCCAACCCCTATGTCGCGGTGCCGATCGCCACCGGCCTCGGCCCGGCGCGCAACGCGGTCATCGCCCGTGCCGCGATCGCGCTCATCGCCATTGGCGGCGAGCATGGCACCCTAACCGAGATGGCCTTCGGCATCCACTTCGACCGTCTCGTCGTCGCTCTCGACGCGGCGCCGGAGGTGCCCGGCGCGATCCGCTGCGCGACGATTGACGAGGCGCTGGACCGGGTTGCCCTCCGCATCCTTCGCCTGGATCGATAATGCGGCTGTGTTCTGCCTGAAACACGGCTTTGGCACTTTGTTTTTACGCGTTTTCTTGGCCATGGGCCTGTCAGCTTTTGGGAAACATTTCCGGCGGCTTTCACAACGGAAATCCACAGCAGACCACTGTCACAAAACGATGATGTGTCGCTGATATGTAAGACTTCTACCACATCCGTGTTGGAATTCGGACATATCCCATGCGACTAGCCACCGGCGCCTATCTGATCTATTTGGCGCTCCCCATCGCGTTGCTCCTCGTCGGTTCGTTCGGCGCGAGTTGGACGAACACGCTCCTGCCAAGCGGGTTCACACTCGGCTGGTACCGGGAAGTCGCGGATGACCCGAGCTTTCAGCGCGCCTTCGAGACGAGCCTCGTCGTCGTCCTGGCGACCTGCATCATCAACGCGCTGATCGGCGTGCCGCTCGCCTATGCGATCCACAACGCCGCACGGGCCGGGGTTCGCGCCGCCGCGCGCATCGTCTCGCTGATGCCGATCGCGGTGCCGGAACTGGTGCTTGCTTTCGGCTTCATCCTTGTCTTTTCCTCCGATGCCTTGCCGTTCCTCGGCGCCTCGTGGCTGCTTGTCGCTGGCCATGTGGTGCTGACGCTGCCCTATCTCCTCAACGTGCTCCTTGCCGACATGGCGACCCTCGGTCTCGACGATCTGGAGCGGGTCGCCGCGACGCTCGGCGCGCCCTTCCGCCGCCGCCTCGTCGATATCGTGCTGCCCGGCCTGCGCCATAGCCTCCTGTCCGGCCTCATAACGGTCGCGGCGATCTCCATTGGCGAGTTCCAGCTCTCCAATCTCGTCGCCGGCTTCCTCAACCGGACCTATCCGATCGTGCTTCTGCAGGCTTTCTACGGTGCGACGGGCTTCGCCTGTGCGGCCACCGTCGTCCTCCTCGCCCTCGCCGTCGCCGCGTCGGCCGGCGGCGCGCTGACCGCCCGCGCGGCTCGGGGGGCATGACGATGGCGATCCGCTTTTCCGCCGCCTCCTTCACCTATCCCGGCACCTCCATCGGCGTGCGCGACGTCGATTTCGAGGTCGGGGAGGGCGAACTCCTCGCCCTCATCGGCCCATCGGGATCGGGCAAGAGCACATGCCTCAAGCTTCTCGCCGGTTTCTTCCGGCTGACGGAGGGGTCAATCGAGGTTGGCGGTGTTGATATCGACCGGCTGGCGCCGGAAGCGCGCCGCCTCGGTATCGTCTTCCAGAACTACGCGCTCTTTCCGCACATGAGCGTGCGGGACAATGTCGCCTATCCCCTTAAAGTGCGGGGTGAGGGGAAGGCAAAGCGGTCGGCGGCGGCACAGGCTATGCTGCAACGCGTGGGGCTTCAGGCCTTCGCCGACCGCGCGCCCGCCACCCTATCCGGTGGCCAGCAGCAGCGTGTGGCGCTCGCTCGCGCGCTCGTCTTCTCGCCGCGCGCGCTTCTCCTTGACGAGCCGCTCTCCGCGCTCGACGCCGGGCTCCGCGTTGCCATGCGCGACGAGATCCGCCGCGTCCAGCGCGATGCCGGCATTGCCACCATCCACGTCACCCACGACCAGGAAGAGGCGCTGTCGATCGCCGATCGCGTCGCGGTGATGAACGAGGGCCGCATTGCCCAGATCGGACGGCCGGACGAGATCTACGATCGCCCGACGAACCGCTTCGTCGCCGGCTTCGTCGGCCAGGCGAACTTTCTGGAGGGCACCGCCACCGACGACGGCGCGGTAATGACGCCGATCGGCCGCCTCGTCCATGCCGAGGCGGGCATCCGCGCCGGCAAGCGCTACACGGTCCTTGTCCGGCCCGAGGCGGTGGAGGCCGCCAGCCCCGACATGCCCGCCATCAACACCTTCGCGGGATCCGTTCGCGAAGACCGTTTTCTTGGCTCGATCCGCCGCTTCGACTTTGCCGTCGCGGGTGGCCTGATCCGGGTCGAGAGCCGCAATCGCGCGCGGCCCGCCGCCGTCGCGATACCGCCGGATGCGGTCCGGCTGCTTCCCTTCGAACCCCAACCGAAAGATTCGGGAGATCCGTCATGAAACGTCTTCTTGCGATGGCGACAATGGCCTTTATGGCCCTGCCGCTTTCCGCGCACGCCTTCGAGGGCGGCGATCTTTATGAGGGCGAGAGCGCCCTTTACGAAGCCGCCGCCAAGGAAGGTCTCGTCGTCTCCTTCGATACCGGCCCGACCTGGGCCAACTGGAAAGCCCAGTTCAAGGCGTTCAAGAAGCGCTATCCGAACGTCGAGATGGTCTATAACGACATCGGCTCGGCAACGACTGTCGTCACCCTCGACAAGTCACGCAACCGGCCGCAGGCCGACACGGCCTACTACTTCGCCGGTTCCGCCCTCGATGCGGCGTCGAAGGGTCTCCTGGCCGATTTCAAGCCGGTCAACTTCGACCGCCTGCCTGCCCCCTTCAAGGACCCGGATGGCAAGTGGTTCACCATCCACACCCTCAACATCGCCTTCCTCGTCAACAAGAAGCTCGTCAAGGACGTACCAACGAGCTGGTCTGATCTGGTGAAGGACGAGTACAAGAATTCTATCGTCTATCTCGATCCCCGCTCCACTGGCCAGGGCCAGGTCCTGACGTTCGCCGCCACCTTCGCCAACGGCGGCAGCATGGACGATGTCAAGCCGGGCATCGACTACCTCGCCAAGCTGCACAAGGCCGGCAACGTCATGCGCGTCGTCGGCACCACGCCCTACGCGCAGTTCCTCAAGGGCGAAATCCCGGTCTGGATCGGCTACGAAAACGATGGCCTGAAGGCCAAGTTCAAGGACGGTATGGGTGACGACATCGCCGTCATCATCCCCAAGGAGGCCTCGGCCGCGGCGCCCTATGCCATCAGTCTGGTCAAGAACGGCCCGAATCCGAACGCCGGCAAGCTGTGGCTGAACTTCATCATGACCGACCAGGGCCAGGCCCGCTTCGCCGACGGCTTCGTGCGCCCCTCCGTCGAGGGCGTGAAACTGCCGGAAGAGGTCGCCAAAACGATGCCGGCCGCGCCGCAACTCAAGCCCCTGGATGTTGCCAAGGCCAAGGCCATGAAGAGCGAGATCGACAGCACCTGGGCCGCGGAGGTCCTCGGCCAATGAGCACGGGAAGGACGGAGATCGCTCCCGCCGGCATTCGCGCGGCGTTCGCCCTGCCGGGCATCGCCGTCCTTCTCCTCTTCTTCCTTCTGCCGCTTTCCGTCGTCGTCTTCGAGGCGACGGCGGGAGGCGGCGCCGCCTTTTCCCGGCTCTTCGCCGATCCGGTGTTCTGGAGTGGGCTGTGGGGTACGCTGGCGCTCGGCACGCTCGCTCCCTTCGCCTCACTCGTCGTCGGGACGATGGTGGCGATGCATCTCTCGCGTCTGCCGGTCGGGCGGCGCACGGTGCTCCTCTTCGTCATCTCCCTGCCGCTGACCTTCTCCGGTCTCATCGTCGCCTACGGCTTCATCCTCGTTTTCGGCCGCGCCGGCTTCGTAACGCTTATCCTCGGCGAAATCGGTTTCGATCCGGCGGTCGTCGGCGGCCTTATCTATTCGCCAGTTGGCCTCGGCGTCGCCTATTCCTACTATTTGATCCCGCGCGTCGTCCTCGTCGTCTTGCCCTCGCTCGTCAATTTCGACATGGCGCAGGTCGCCGCCGCCCGCTCGCTCGGCGCCGGTGCGCTCAGGGCCTATCGCGACATCCTCGTGCCGCAGATCATGCCGAGCCTCATCGCCGCCTTCTGCCTGACGGCCGCCGTCGCCATCGGCGCCTACGGTACCGCACTCGCCCTTGTCGGCACCCAGGTCAACATCCTGCCACTGGTGCTCTATTCCAAGATTTCCGAGACCGGATCCGACTTTCCCGCCGCCGCCGCTCTCTCCGTCGTGCTGATGGGCATCTGCTGCGGCGTCATAGCGTTCGCCGAGGTCGCCACCATGCGGCGCGGCGGATCGCCCGCCGGGCGGCGATAAGATCTAGCTGACGAGATCCCAGTAGGGCCGCTCGCCGTAGCGGTCGACGAGGAAGTCGATCAGCAATCGCAGCTTAAGCGACAGATGTCGGCTTGGCGGATAGATCGCATGGATGGCAAGGTCGGTCGGCGGATAGTCCGGCATGACGGTGATAATGCGGCCGGCCTGCAGATCGGCGCCGGCGATGAAGGTTGGCAGGAGCGCGATCCCGGCGCCCCTGAGAACGCCGGCGAGGAGCACTTCGGCATTGTTGGAACAGAGCGTGCCGGCGACCGGAACCGCCCCCTGCGGGCCGGCGAGATCCCAGCGCGTGCCGGTCGGAAGCGTGCCGTAATGGAGGCAGTTGTGGTCGGTGAGATCGCCGGGCGTCGCCGGATTGCCGTGTGCGGCGAGATAGGCGGGCGAGGCGCACAGGACGCGGCGGGCGGGTGCGAGGCGGCGCGCGATGAGGCTTGAATCGGCGAGCCGTGCGATGCGGATCGTCAGGTCGAAACCTTCCTCCACCGGATCGATGAAGCGGTCGCTCAAGGCCGCTTCGACGCGGATCTCAGGATAGAGCGCCATGAAGTCGGCGATCGCGGCGGCAAGATGCAGCGTGCCGAAGGACATCGGCGCGTTGAGCCGGATCGCCCCCTTCGCCTCGCCATGCCGTTCGGCGACGGCGCGATCGGCCTCGTCCATGTCGGCAAGAATGGCCACGGCGCGCTCGTAATAGGCCGCGCCCGTATCGGTCGGGCTGACGTGGCGTGTGGTGCGGTTGAGAAGCTGCGCGCCGAGGCTTTGCTCCAGCTGCGTTACCGCCTTGCTGACCGCCGAGCGGGAAAGACCGAGCCTGCGCGCCGCTGCCGTCAGGCCGTGCGTCTCGATAACCGTCGCGAAAATCCGGAGTGCATCCAGCTTGTCCATGATCCATATGTCGCTAAATTGGAACGATTCATGTGAAAAATACGGTTATTGTTGATCATATGAAAGCGAATTATGTCTTGGGCAACGGCCCGGGCGGATCCGGAACGGCAGAAGCGCCGGGCGACACCTGACCCGAAATGCCAGGAAAGGACTTCGTCATGATCGCAATCAGACGTGCCAACGACCGCGGGCGTGCCCGCTTTGGCTGGCTCGACTCCCGCCACAGCTTTTCCTTCGGTCACTATTACGATCCCGCGCATATGGGCTTCGGCCCGCTGCGCGTCATCAACGAGGACCGTGTGGAGCCCGGCAAGGGCTTCGATCCCCATGGACACCGCGACATGGAGATTATCTCCTACGTGCTCGAAGGCGAACTGGAACATGCCGACAGCATCGGCAATGGCTCCGTCATCCGTCCGGGCGACGTGCAGCGCATGACGGCCGGTAGCGGAATTCGCCACAGCGAATACAACCCCTCCAAGACTGAGGGCGTCCACTTTCTGCAAATCTGGATCCTGCCGGCCGAAGAGGGACTTGAGCCCGGGTACGAACAGAAGGCCTTCGGCGACGAACGGAAAGATACGCTTCGCCTGGTCGCCTCGGGTGACGCCCGCGACGGTTCGCTGAAGATTCATCAGGACGCGGACCTCTACGCCGCGCTGCTAGAGAAAGGTGAGACCCGGTCGCACGCCTTCGCGGCCGGCCGCAAGGGCTGGCTGCAGGTCGCGCGCGGTTCGGTGTCCCTTGGCGGCGAAACGCTTGCCGCCGGTGACGGGGCGGCGCTCGACGATGTCGGCGAGATTACGGTCACGGCCGCTGAGGACGCGGAAATCCTGCTCTTCGACATGACGGCCTGAATGCGGCATTCCCGGGCGCCGGTGTCGGGTGCCGCGGGATGGTTTCGGCCCTGTCGCGGTGCACCGGTCTGTCCGGTGCGCCGCATCTTCACCGAGGCGGGCATCCTCGGTCGGTCGGGCCTGTTCAGTCAGGCCGTCTTGCCGAATTCGCCGGCGAGCTTGCGTTTGATCCAGGTCACCATGTTCTGCTTTATGACCTCCTCGTTGACGGGGAGGGCGAGGATGTTCGGCGGCGTTTGTCCTGAGAGCGCAGGGGCTTCGGACTCGGTCTGCGATGTTACATAGATCATGATGCTTTTCGCGCTCTCGGCCGACAGCTTCGCACAGAGAGCCTTATAGTGCCTGGCATCGTACTTGTAGATGAAGATGAAGTGCACCGAGTACGATCGCTTGTTCGCAAGATACGGATGGTCCTCGGTGAAGACGGCGACGTTGGCGAAGGATCGGCGCAGCGTGTTGATGAAGATCCGCAGGTCGTTGTCGAGCTTGCCGAGAATGACGATCGGAATGGAGCTGAGCGCGACGGGAAAGTGGTCGCTTTCCTCTTCGCCGCCGCTTGCCGCATTCTTCGGGCCACTGCCGGCCTTCAGCTTGTTGTAGAGCGCGACGAGCTCCTGGTTCTTGCGTTCCACGATATTGCGAACCTGGCGCAGTCGCTGTTCGACCTTTGCGATGAGGATGTCGAAATCGACCGGCTTGGTGAGGTAGTCGTCGACCCCCATCCGCAGGCCCTCCAGAACGTGGTCTCGGTCGGCATAGGCGGTAAGGAAAAGGAACGGCATTTCTGTCAGTTCGGGATGCTTCGTGCGCAGAACGTTCAGAAGTTCCTTGCCGTTCATCACCGGCATGTTGATGTCGCAGGTGACGAGATCCGGCCGGTGCTTGAGGATCTTTTCCAGACCTTCCTTGCCGTCGGCCGCCTGCAGGACGTCGTATCCGGCATCCAGCATTTCCTCTGCGATATCGGCGCGCAGGTCGTCTTCGTCTTCGATGCACAGAACGGTGGGCATTGTCGGCACTCCCTGTGTTCGTCTTTGTCTGCTGTCAGCCGGTGGCCGCCTCGGCGTTCGCGTTATCCTCGTCAATGGTCTTTCCGACCGGCTCGGCGCCCTCCATTCCCTGGCGGATCGGTAGCGACACCATGAAGGTGCTGCCCTTGCCCTTCTGACTGAACACCTCGATCTCGCCGCCGTGCTTTTCCACGATCATCTTCACCAGATTGAGCCCGATCCCGGTGCCGGGAATCCCGTTCGAGGTGCGGGCGCGGAAGAAGCGGCTGAAAAGTTTCGGGATTTCGTCGGCATCGATGCCGATGCCGTTGTCGCTGACACAGATCTGCAGGATGGTTTCGCCCACGCCGCCGGAGATCTCTACGCGCGGGTTTCGCGGCGAATATTTGATCGCGTTGGACAAAAGGTTGTTCAGCACGCTTTCAAGCGCGGCTGCGTCCCCGTCGATCTCGTCCGGCATATCGTCGATCTTCACCTTGATGCTGGCTTCCGGTGTCACGAAGCATTGCTGTTCCACGCAGCTCCGGATGATGTCCTTGATGCGGCAGGGCTCGGTTTCGGTCGTGAAGGCGCCGTTGTCCATCTTCTCGGCCGCAAGCGCGCTTTCCATCAGCCCGATCATTTGCTTGACGGATGATCGGATCTTCGTTGCCCGTTCCTCGATTTCGCCCGGTTGCAGGCGCGATGCCCGTCGGGCGAGGCGCTGCGCGGCGCCGTCGATGATGGCGAGTGGCGTGCGGAACTCGTGCGTTGCCATGGACACGAACTGGCGCTGGATCTGGTTGACCTCGGTTTCCCGTTCCAGGGCTTCCACCAGCTGGGCCGCCTGCATCTCGACCTGCATCGTCCGGTCGGCGACGAGCTCCTCCAGGTTCTGGCGATAGCTTTCCAGTTCCAGTTCGGTCAGCTTGCGCTCGGTGATATCGACGCGGATTCCGACCGAACCGCCGTCCGGCGTCCGCTGCTCGGCAACATAGACCCAGCGCCCATTGCCGAGCTGCTGTTCCGCGTTGCGCGGGATTGGCGAATGATGGAGGGCGAGCCGCTGCTCGATCCATTCTTCCTCCTCGCCTTCCGGAATCATGTATTGCCCGCATTCGACCCCGCCGCGGATGATCTCGGTAAAGCTCGCGCCCGGCACCATGATTTCGGCGGAATCCGCGTAGATTTCGCGATACTTGCTGTTGCACAGGACCATCCGGTCGTCGGCGTCGTAGAGAACGAACCCCTCCTCGACGGCCTCAAGCGCGTTCAAGAGCCGTTCTCGCGCTTCGATCGCTTCTCTCTCGGCGTGTTTTCTCCGCGTTACATCCACATAGGTGCTGACGAAGCCTCCGCCCTCCAGCGGCGTGCCGCGGATCTCGATGATAGTGCCGTCCGGCCTGGATCGCTCGAGCTGGTGTTCGACGAATTGTTTGGCAAGATCGACGCGCTCCTGCACCTGTGTCTCGATATCGCCGTCGCCGTAGTCTCCGCGTTCGGCATTGAAGCGGATGATATCGGCATAATGGGTCCCGATCGGCAGCCGGTCCTCCGGCAGATCGAGAACGCTGTAGAAGCCGGAGTTGGCGAGTTCGAGCACAAGATCGCCGTTGATCACGCTGATTCCACCCGGGAAGTTGTCGATCGCGTTGTGCAGCAGGTTCAAAAGCTTCTTGGGCTCTGTGATGTCGTTGATGATGGCAACGAACCGCTGGTCCTTGCCGTGCGAGAGGAGCTGGATGCTTGCGTGAACGTAATAGAAGGAGCCGTCCTTGCGCTGCTGCGAGGCATGGAAACTGATGTTGGGACAGCTTCCCTCAAGCATCGGGGCAATGGCGTCGGCCATCTCCTGGCGGCTCTCGAACAGGCCGAGATCGACCGGGGTCATCGACAGAAGATCATCGAGGGAGTGGCCGAGATTGACGCTTGCCGCGCGATTGGCGCGCAGGAATTGAAAGCTCTGGGTGTCGAATTCGTAGATCTCGCAGGTCGCTTCCTCGACGATGCGGGCGAGGGAATCCCGGGATTCTTCGAGCTGCTTGCGGGCAATGATGGTCGCAAGGGTACGGGAGATGATGTTCAGGAACTCGACTTCCGAAACCGATCGTCGGTGCCCGGCACTGACGAAGAGCGTCAGGGCGCCGACGATGCCATGGTCCCGGTCGAGGATCGGGACGGCGTAATGTCCGCGAACCCCGGTCTGCGGGACCGCGTCAGGATCGGTGTCCGGCCCGGCGTCGAAAACCACGCTGGCGGTACGGATGGCCTCTTGGCATAGGCAATGCTCGAACGCGGCCGCGTTGCACGGTGTGCCCGGTGCGATGTCCAGTCCCTGGCAGGCAACGAGAACCGGTGTCGTGTTGCCGCCGTTGGCGATGAAGATCGCGCCGCGGGCGTCGTCGCGAAGCCAGTGAAGAGACAGCAGCACCCTCAGCGTCTCCCGGAGAATGGTCTCCAGCTGTGTATCCACATCCGCCATCTGCATGATCTGCGTGACGGCGCGCTGGTTCTCGAGTGCGCTTTGCAACTGCTCCCTGGTGTTACCTTTGTTCATGGGTATATTTTTCCGTATTTCCCAGTAATATTTTTTCTATATTTCGTTTTATCCGATTTATGCGATATTTTATGCTCGTGATTGCCTGATAATCAGGGAAAACAGTGAATAAAACATGCGGGTTGCGGTTGTAATAAATGTATTTGAAAAATTGTTCTTAAAAATCGGTTGGCGAAGGTGGGCGTGAGAGCGGGGGGCACCCGGCTTGGCCGAGTCTGGAACACCTGCGATCATCTCCCCCAAGCCCGTCTGCGAAGTGCTTCCGGTCCGGCCTATGTGCGTGTCGAACTGGGAGTACGGGGCGTGTTCCTTCTCGAGTTCTTGAATTAATATATTGAAATTAAAAGATGAATCGAAAATCGAGACTCTTTCGCAAATTGCCGATTGACATAATGTAGGTAACACCCAACAATCATACTTATACCAACGGAACGTGGATTGCCGACGGCCATGAGCGACGTGACGCAAAAGACCGGTATCGAAGTAAGCGAGTGGGCGCTGGCGCCGCTCGACCGCAAGTCGCCGTTGCCGCTCTATGCCCAGATCAAGCAGCGCCTCGTCGGCATGATCCTGTCGTGGGAAGACCCCGAGCGGCGCTTTTATTCCGATGAGGAGCTGTGTGCGCTTTTCTCCGTCAGTCGCGACACGGTGCGTCAGGCGCTGTCCGAACTCGCGCACGAAGGCCTGCTGACGCGCAGCCGGGGCCTCGGCACCTTCGTTGCCGCGCGCAAGCTCGAGGAACGCTTCAGCCCGGGCATGGATTTCAAGGGGCAGTGGGCTAACGGAACCGAAATGCAGGTCGCGCCGCTGGTCTTTGAGCGCCGCGCCGCCGATACCTCGGTCGCCGCCGCGCTCGAGGTGGAGCCGGGCCGCGAAGTGCTGTTCATCAAGCGCGTCCGCTCCGCTGCCTCGGTGCCGATCGCGGTCGACTACCGCTACCTCTTGGCTGAACTCGTTGAAGACTGGGAGAAGGAGGCGTCGCTTGGTTCGCCGCTTCACCGGCTGTGGCGGACCTGCGACCTCAGTACCGGCGAATTCGTCGTCGAGGCCGGTATCGCCGGGCCGGAGGAGGTGGAGTATCTGCACCTTTCGATCGGGGCGCCGGTCATGATCCGCAGCCTGCGCTATCGCGACGAGGGCGGCCGCTTCGTCATGGCCGGCCACACCGTCCACCGCGGCGATCTTGTCCGCTATTCGATGAGTGTGCCGCTCAGCCGGGACGCTTCCGGTCCGATCGGCGATTTCGATCAATCGGGGGTTCACGACGATTAGCGGGCTGGCCGGCCGGATCCGGGCGAGAAAAAAATGAGGGCGCCCGGATGTCCGCGACGGTCTGACCGATCAACAACCATGCTTGCTTTGGAAGAGGAGATCCAGCGATGCAGCATATTGGACGACGGCATTTCCTGCAGATCATGTCCGCCGCGCTACTGACGGCGACGACCCTGCGTTCCACGCGTGCGGCTGACGGCCCGTTGCGCATTGGCTCCCTTCTGTCGGTGACCGGGCGGGCCGCTTTCCTCGGTGAGGACATGAAGGCCGGTCTCGAACTTGGCGTTGAGGAGATCAACGCCGCCGGCGGCATCGGCGGCCGGCCGATCGAGTGGACCTTCTACGACGTGGAAAGCCAGACCCAGAAGGCGATCTCCGCCACCCGCCGCCTGATCAATCAGGACGGCGTGGAAATTATCGTCTCCGGCGGCAACATGAGCGGTATCGCGCTTGCGATCGCCCCGCTGGTGGAAGCCGCCGGCGTACCCTTCATTTCCAGTGAGGGCGCGATGTCGATCGTCACCCCGGTCGAAGAGAAGAAATGGGTTTTCAAGAGCACGGTTGACGACAGCGACGTCCTTGAGCGCCTTGCCGATTACTTCGACAAGAAGGGTATCAAGAAGGTCGCGCTCCTCGCCGACACCAGCGGCTTCGGCCAGGGCTCCGTCACGCAGATGAAGATCGTCGCTCCCAAGCGCGGTCTCGACGTCGTCTATGAATCCTTCGGTCCCGGCGACACCGACATGATCCCGCAGCTCACCCGAATCCGCGAATCTGGCGCCGAGGCGATCGTCTGCTGGACGGTGACGCCGGCCGGTGTCGTCTTTCTCAAGCAGGCCGCTCAACTCGGCCTTTCCGACAGCATGACGCTGATCCACAGCTATGGCTTCGTTTCCTCCCACTACATGGATCTCGCCGGCGATGCGGCAAAGCCGCTCCTGCTGGCCAGCCTGAAGCTGCCGGTTGGCGACCAGCTTCCTGACAGCGACCCGTTGAAGGCAAACATCCTGAAGCTGTTCAAGGATTACTCGGCGAAGTTCGACCGCGCGCCGAGCCTTTACGCGGCCGAATCCTATGACGCGCTGATGCTGGCGAAGGAGGCGCTGTTGAAAGTCGACATCGACCCCAAGCGCCTGCCCGAAGGCCTGGAGCAGGTGACGGACTACGCCGGCATCTCCGGCGTCTTCAATTTCTCGCCCGAGCGCCATTCCGGCCTGTCGAAGAGCGACATCGTGCTTACCAATTGGGCCGACGGCCGCTTCAACCTCGTCGACTACGCCTGACCGGTCACCCGTCCGCAAGGAGAACAGACATGGCCCCATCATCACAGATGCCGGAGCAGCTTCTGGAAGAGGTGCATACCCTCATCGACGGTCCGGAAAGCCGCTTTCCTCTGACCTTCCATTCCGGCCTGCCGCGCATTCGCGAACTCTTCCACGCCGCGACCCGCAACCAGTGGGATCCGAAGACGGATATCGACTGGGACAAACTCGACGTCGACGCCTACACCGAGGAGCAGCGCCACGCCGCACGGCTCTACTGGAGCCGGCGCGCCTGGAGCGAATACGGTGCGATTTCCGAAAGTCCGGCACTGCAGGTCCGCTTTGGCGTCGAAAAGCGCCCCGCCGATATGCAGCTCTTCTTCACCATCCGCTCCCAGGAGGAGGCGCGCCACGCCGAGGCCTGTCACCGGATGGCGGAAAAGCTCGGCGGCTATATCGACAAGCCCGAGCAGCAGCTGTTCGAAGGTTCGGTCTCGACCCATGGCGTCCGCAAGGCCGCGCTCAGCGCCGACGTGCCGCTGGAGGGTATCATCGCCGCGCTCGTGTGCACCGCCGAGGAGATCGCCTTCGACGTCTTCCGCCATCTCGACGACGTTACCCGCGATCCTGTCGCCAAGCAGATCGTGCGCTACATCATGCGCGACGAATCCCGCCATTGCGCCTTCGGCTGGTATTTCCTCGAGGCGATCTGCGACACGCTGAACGCCGAGCAGAAGGAAATGATCGAGGCCGCCGTGATCAACATGGTGGAGAAGGTCGAATTGAACGGTTACCACAGCCCCTGGCTGGCGCCGGAAACCCCCGCTTCCAACGCCGAGGTCGAGGCCGACCGGCTCACCTACGAGGCCGGGCTCGGATCGACCGTGGAGGAAGAGGAAAAGCCGGTCTTCATCGCCACGCTTCAGCGCGTGCGCGAGCGGATGCGCGACCTCGGCATCACCCTGCCGCCCTTCAGCCACCCCAAGCTGGGGACGATCTGACATGGCCGGAATGACCTTCTCTCAGGCGACCGAGACGCCGCCGCCGCTGACGCTCTTCGTCGAAAAGCGTTTCCCCCTTCAGATGGACGTGACGCTGCCGGAGATCCGCGCCCTCTACGATGATGGCAAGGCCGGGCGCTGGGATCCGGCCCGCGACATCGACTGGTCGGCGCTCGATCCGGCACGATACGACGAGGCGACGCGCGCCGCCGCCCGCCGCGTCTGGAGCCGTCGCTCCTGGGCCGAGGCGACGGGTCTCACCGAGACGCCCGCCCTCATCGTTCGCCTGTGCATGGAAGCGGGTCGCGAGATCGATCCGAAGTTCTATCTGACGACCCGCAATACCGAGGAAGCCTGGCACATCGATTGCTTCGATCGCATCGCCGAATTGTTCGGCGGTCGCGTTGAGGCACCCGCCGATCCGGCCTATGCCGGCGTCTTCAACCGCGGCCTCCATCGCATGGTGCTCGATGCCGGCCAGCATCTCGATGCCTATGTCGCGGCCCATGCCGCCTTCGAGGATGGGCTCGATCTGGAACTCGCGCGTGTTTGGCTGAAGGCGACGACAAACCAGGCTATCGCCGATGTGCTTTCCCGCGTCGTCGCCGATCGCGAGCGCCACGCCGCCTTTGGCTGGCTTTATCTGAAGGCCCGGTCAGGCGCCTGGAGCGACGAGGACCGGAACCGCATCGGAGCGGAGATCGCCGACTATATCCAGTCGGTCGTTCTCGCCGGCTACCAGTGTCCGTGGCTTTCGCCGGAGACAGCCGGGGCGGAGGCCGAGGCCGAGGCGCTTGTGGCGGCGGCCGGGCTCGGCGCGACCGACCGCGCGGCGGAGGAGGCGGCCATCGTCGCTTATGTCGCCAACGCCCGCGAACGGCTCGCCGGCTGGGGCATCGCCCTGCCAATGGTCGAGACCAACCGCATGCGGACCTTCTAGAAAGGGGATCCAACGATGGATGGCGGATCGCCGCTCCTCCAGTTGCTGGCCTCCGGGCTTGGAACGGGAAGCATCTACGCGCTCATCGCGCTCGGCTTCAACGTGGTGTTCAAGAGCACTGGCGCGATGAACTTTGCGCAAGGAGAATGGGTCGTCATGGGCGGCATGATCGCCGCCGCGCTGATCGGCTCGGTGAGCGGGGTCGGCCTTGCCGTCCTCATCGCCATCGTCGTCGTCGGCCTTGTCGGCATGCTGTCGGAACGCCTCGTCGTGTGGCCGCTCCGGCGGCCCTCGGCGCTTCTCATAACGCTGGTCAGTATTGGCCTTGCCATCGTCACGCGCAGCCTCGTCATGCTGTGGCTCGGCAAGCGGCCGGTCGGCTATTCCGGCTTCTCAGGTGATGCCACGCTCGATCTCGGCGGGGCGATCATCTCCGCGCAGACGCTGTGGATCATCGGCCTGACGCTCGTCTTCCTCATCGTAATGCACCTCTTCTTCGAGCGCAGCATCCTCGGTAAGGCGTTGCGGGCGGCGGCGGCGGACCGCGAGGCGGCGGCCATCGTTGGTGTGAAGGTGGAAACGACGGTGCTGATCTCCTTCGGCATCGCCGCGCTGGCCGGTGCGCTCGCCGGCGCCATCATCACGCCGCTGACGCTCGCCTCCTACGATCAGGGCGCCATGTTCGGCTTCAAGGGCTTCAGCGCTGCCATGCTCGGCGGTATCGGCAGCCTGCCGGGCGCCGTCGTCGGCGGCCTCGCGCTCGGCCTCCTGGAATCGCTCGGGAGTTTCTACATCTCCTCCGATTTCAAGGACGCAATTGCCTTTGCCGTTCTCCTCATCATCCTGTTTGTCCGGCCGTCGGGTCTCCTGGGGCGGGCGCATGTCGAGAAGGTCTGATCCGATGACCGCGGCGTCTTCCTCTGAAACGGGTCCGCGCTACGGCGATGCGCCCTCGGTGCCGGCGGGCGGGCGCGTGCCGTCCGACCATCTGCGCCTCGTGATCGTCTGGGCCGTTATGCTCGCGGTGCCCTTCGTTGCGCCGAACAGCTATATCGTCTCGCTCGTCAACCTCGGCCTCATCAACCTCATTCTCATCGCCTCGCTCAATCTCCTGATGGGCTACGGCGGCCAAATTTCGCTGAGCCATGCCGGCTTCTTCGGCCTCGGCGCCTATGTCAGCGGCATCATGAATGCGAAATACGGCATTTCGCCCTGGCTCGGTCTACCCGCTGCGGCCATCATCGCCGGTCTCGGCGCCTTCGTTGTCGGCCTGCCGACCTTGCGCCTAAAGGGCCATTACCTGTCGATGGCGACGCTCGGCTGGAACGCCATCCTCGTCGTGCTCTTCAACCAGCTCGTCGGCCTCACCGGCGGCCCGAATGGTCTTCTCGGTGTCAAACCGTTCTCAATAGCCGGCATCCGGCTCAGTTCCCCGCTCTATGCCTTTCCGCTCGCATGGGGCCTCTCCTTCCTCGTCATGCTGGCGATCCTCAACCTCATCCGCTCGCGCCACGGGCGGGCTCTGCGGGCGGTGGCGACCAACGAACTGGGGGCCGACGCGGTCGGCATCGACAGCTTCCGCACCAAGCTCTTGTTCTTCGTCGTCAGTGCCGGGATCGCCGGCATCGCCGGCAGTCTCTACGTCCACATCAACATGTACGCCTCGCCGGAGACCTTCAGCGTGTCCTATTCGATCCTCTTTATCGTCATGGTGGCGATCGGCGGTGCGGGCACCTACTGGGGGCCGCTCCTCGGCGCGCTTGTCTACACAATCCTGCCGCAGGTTCTCCTCGACTACGAAGATGCGGAGCTGCTGTTCTTCGGCCTCGGCATGCTCGCTGTGCTGATCGCCTTTCCGGGCGGTCTCGCCGGTCTGCCGCGGGCGGTGAGCGCAGCACTCACCCGGCGGAGGTCGTCATGAGCGAACCGCTTTTGAAGGTCGATCGGGTCTCGCGCAACTTCGCCGGCATCGTCGCCGTCTCGCCTCTCAGCTTCACGGTCGCCGACGGGGAGATCAAGGCGGTGATCGGTCCGAACGGCGCCGGCAAGTCGACACTTTTCAACATGATCGCCGGCGTCACGTCGCCGAGTAGCGGCGAGATCCATTTCGCCGGAGAGCGTATCGACACCCTTGCGACCCACCGGCGGGCTGCGGCCGGCATCGCCCGTACCTTCCAGAACCTGCAGATCTTCAAGGAAATGACGGTTCTGGAAAACGTTATGGCGGGCCGGCACATGAGCGGCTCGTCGAACGTCTTCCAGACCGTCCTGCGCAGCCGTGCGACGCGCGCCGAGGAGCGTCGGATCGTCGCCGCCTCGATGGGCCTCCTCGACCGCTTCGGCCTTGCCGATAAGGCCGGCGACAGGGCCGGCGACCTGAGCTTCGGCCAGTCAAAGGTGCTGGAACTCGCCCGGGCGCTTGCCTGTGAGCCGCGCCTTCTGCTTCTCGATGAGCCGGCGGCCGGCTTGCCGCACGCCGAGGCGGACCGTATGGCCGACATCATTCGCGAGCTGAATGCCGGGGGCATGACCGTGCTCCTCGTCGAGCACAACATGCGCATGGTGATGGCGCTGTCGCACGACATTCTGGTCCTCAACAACGGCCATCGTATTGCGGAAGGAACGGCGGACGAGGTCAGCCGCCACCCCGACGTTTTGGCCGCTTATCTGGGAGAGACCGAAGATGCTTGAGATCGCGGGTCTCTACGCCGGCTACGGCAGTATTCGGGTGCTGCACGACATCTCGCTCACCGTGGGGGAGGGAGAATCCGTCTGTCTCATCGGCTCCAATGGCGCGGGAAAGACAACGCTCCTGCGTACCGTCGCCGGCCTCCTCAAGGCCAGCGCCGGCACGGTGACCGTTGCCGATCGTGACATGGGATCGAGCGGCGCGGCGGCGCGGCTCGGTCACGGCGTTGCGCTGGTGCCGGAAGGCCGGCGCGTCTTCTCGCCAATGACAGTGCGCGAAAATCTTGAAATGGGGGCCTTCCGTCGCCTCTGGCCGCGCCGCCGGGACGGTGTCGCCAGCGACATGGCGATGGTCTTCGACCTCTTCCCGCGCCTCAAGGAACGCGAGCACCAGCACGCCGGGCTCCTGTCGGGCGGCGAGCAGCAGATGCTGGCGATCGGTCGCGCGCTGATGTCGCGGCCCCGGCTTCTCCTTCTCGACGAGCCGTCGATGGGTCTTGCCCCGCGCGTCGTTCAAGAGATCTTTGCCACCATCCGGCGGCTCAATACGGAGGGCATATCCATTCTTCTCGCCGAACAGAACGCCAGCATGGCGCTGAAAACCGTTGCTCGAGGCTACGTTCTCGCCGAGGGCGAAATCGTGCGCCATGACGAAAGCGCGGTCCTGCGGGACGATCCGGGCGTTCGCTCCGCCTATCTCGGCCTGTGACGGGGGATCGGAACGGGCCCATGGCGATGATTGACAAGACCCTGGAGGCGGAGTTTGCGCTGCGCCGCCGGCACCCCGAACGCGACACCGTCTATTCGCGCCACCGCGCGCTGAGCGAAGCGTTTCGCGGGCGCGCCGACTGCCGCCTCGACGAGCGCTACGACGCGGGCGCGCGCTGCCTCCTCGACGTCTTCCCGGCCGGCGAAGGGGCGCCGGTCCTCTTCTTCGTCCACGGCGGCTACTGGCGCGCCCTCGACAAGTCGATCGTCTCCTTCATCGCCGCGCCGTTTCAGGCAGCGGGCATCACGGTCGTCATGCCCGGCTACGACCTGGTGCCGGCGGTCCGGGTCGGCGATATCATCGACCAGATCCGCGCCGCTCTGCGCTGGACCTGCGAGGCCCTGGCACCCGACCGCGTCGTGGTGGCCGGTCACTCGGCCGGCGGCCAGCTCGCCGCCATGCTGGCGATCGACCAGGCAATCGCCGGCTCGGGCCCCATCGTCGGCTTTGCCGGTGTCAGTGGCGCCTACGATCTGAGGCCGCTCCTGCTCACCTCGATCAACAGGGACCTCACGCTGACGCCCGAAGAGGCCGCGGAGGCAAGTCCGCTCCTGAGGCTCGGCGCTCTGAGGGAGGTTGCGTCGCTGGTGCCGTTCCTCGCCGCCGTCGGCGGTCGCGAGACGGACGGCTTCAAGGGCTGGTCGGCGGGGCTAGCCGAGGCCTGGCGCGCGCGCGGCAGCGAGGCGCGTGTTCTGGAGCGTCCGGGCGCCACCCATTTCACCATTCTCGACGCGCTCGCCGATCCCGCCGATGGCGTTCACGGCGCGGTCCGCACGCTCTTCTAGGCTGAAGGCCCGGTTTTAGGCTGGAGGCCCGGTGACCGGTTCGGCATTTGCCGGATCCGCCGACGGCGGCAATACGCCGAAACCCCAGACACCCAAGGCACCCAAGGAGGGACCGCCATGCTGACGCCGATTTCGCCCAATCCCGCATCTGACGCCAAGCTGAGCTACAGCCAGGGCATGCTGGCGGAGGGAAGGCTCCGCATTCTGGAAATCTCCGGCCAGATCGGCCTGGACGCATCGGGTAGGGTCCCAGGGGACTTCGAGGCGCAGGCACGGCTTGCCTGGGAAAACCTCCTTGCCGTTCTGGCTGAAGCCGGCATGACTCCGGCGAACCTCATCAAGGTTACGGCCTTCCTCACCGATCCGGCGGATTACGCGGCCTATGCCGCGCTCCGGGGCGACTACCTCGGCGATGCAAGGCCCGCCTCGACGCTCCTCGTCGTCGCCGCGCTCGCCCGGCCTGAATGGTTGGTGGAAATCGAGGCGACGGCGGTCGCCGAAGCCTGATCGGGGCAGGGGCGCAGGGCTTCAGATCTCGCTATCGACCCGCAGCTCCACGCGTTCGGCGGCGAAGCGCGAGATTGAATACTGGATCGGCGTACCGGCAAGGTCGGTATTGATCGCCCGCGTGATCATCACGATGGCGCCCGGCGAGAGAGCCATGTCGCGGGTGTCGGCGGGACTGGCGTGGGTGGCCTCCACCACCGTCGATTTTCGCAGATAGTCGGTGACGCCATGGCAGCGGAGCGCGGCGGTGATCGATCCCGTCTCGCCGAAATCCTCCGCGATGGTCGCAAAGCGCGCTTCCTCGAACCAGGACGTCGCGCGTGAGACCGCGATCCCGTCGGCGCGGCTCAGCGTCTCCAGCCGGACGATCGGCGTGCCTGGCGCGAGGCCGAGTGCATCGGCAACAGCGCCGCTCGCCCCCTCTTGCGCCGAGGAAAGAAGCACGGCCTCAAGCGTGCCCGCCTGGCCGCTGAGGCCGGCGGAAAACCGCGTCCTCTTGCCGATCGGATAGGCGAGGCGGCCGCGCCGGACGACATAGGTGCCACGGCCCTGTTCAGCCCGCAGAACCCCCTCCTTGGCAAGCGCCCCGATGGCGGCCCGGATGGTGTGGCGATTGACGCCGAATCGCTTTGCGAGCGCCATTTCCGGCGGCAGCTTGCCGGTTTCGTCGGCAAGATCGGAATCGAGTTCCCGCCTGATCGCCTCCGCGATCTGCCGCCACAGCGCCACGCCCGTGCGCCGCTCCAGCGTTTCCTCTTCCTCGATCATTTTTCCGCTCCGGATTGGGGATCGTCACATTGACGACATGGAATGGACCTATACCAGAATATAGGTATAGTTGTCTATAACAATAGACAAATAAGGAGGCAAAATGAGCGACCGGATGGAAAGCGGCCATACGGCCGGGCCGGAGCTGGAAATGAAACCCGGAGTGGATCCTGAGATGGGCGCTGGCGTGTCGGGCGAAACGGCCGCGGAGGCCGCCGCGACCGCGCGCCGCAAGGCCCGCATGGGCGTTCTCGCCCGTGCCGGGACGGCGGATCTGCGACGGCTGTGGGCCGGGCTCGGGCTCGATCCCGAGTGCGAACTTCTGCGCGGGCCGGAAGTCGGTCTCATCGCGCTGCGCGGCCGCATCGGCGGCGGCGGCGCGCCCTTCAACGTTGGCGAGGCGACGGTGACCCGCGCCACCGTGCGGCTCGGGGACGGCACGGTCGGTCATTCTGCAATGCTCGGCCGCGACGGCGAAAAGGCAAAGCTCGCCGCCGTTATCGATGCGCTCTGCGAGGCGGGCGGTCATGCCGAACGGATCGAGCGCGACGTCATCGCGCCGTTGAAGGCGATGCTTGATGCCCGTGACGCCCGCCGGTCGTCCGAGGCCGCCGCCACACGCGTTGATTTCTTCACCATGGTCCGGGGAGACAACTGATGCCCCACGCTATCAATACATTTTCCGGCAACACGCTTGCTGGCGGACTCGTTGATCCGGTGCTCGATGCCCAGGCGATCTTCCGCTCGGTGATGGAGGCGATGGCCCGGCCGGGGACGGTCCAGCCGATCCGCCCAGAGACCGCGCCGCCCGCGCCGCTGTCTGCCGTCGCCGGTGCCGTTGCCGCGACGCTCATCGACGGCGACACACCGGTTTGGCTCGGCCCGACGCTCTCCGGGGTAAAGGCGATCGACCGCTGGCTGACTTTCCACACCGGAGCGCCGATCACCACGCTGCCGTCGGAAGCCGCCTTCGCGCTCGTTGCCGATCCCGCCAAGATGCCGGCGCTGGAAAGCTTCGCGCAGGGGACACAGGCCTATCCCGATCGGTCGACGACGCTGGTCGTCCAGGTCGCGAGCCTTCAGGCGGGGCGGACGCTCACGCTGTCGGGCCCGGGCATAAGGGATACCGCATGCCTCCGCGTCTCGTCGCTGCCGGCGCATTTCGCTGATCAATGGGTGGCGAACAACGCCCGCTTCCCGCGCGGCGTCGACGTTGTCCTCGCCGGACCGGACGCCGTCGCCTGCCTGCCGCGCACCGTCACCATCGTCGCCGAGGAGGGCTGACCCCATGTATGTTGCCGTCAAGGGTGGCGAAGCCGCCATCAGGAATGCGCACCGGCTGCTCGCGGACCGCCGCCGCGGCGATCGCGCCGTCGACGAACTGTCGCTCGACCAGATCGCCGAACAGCTGACGCTCGCCGTCGACCGGGTCATGAGCGAGGGTTCGCTCTACGACCGCGAGCTTGCCGCGCTCGCCGTCAAGCAGGCGCGTGGCGATCTCATCGAAGCGGTGTTCCTTGCCCGCGCCTACCGCACCACGCTGCCGCGCTTCGGTTATTCCCAGCCGGTTGACACCGCTGCGATGATGGTGGAACGGCGCATCTCCGCCACCTACAAGGATCTGCCCGGCGGCCAGATGCTCGGCCCCACCTTCGACTACACCCATCGCCTGCTCGACCCCGATCTTGCCGCGCCGGGCGATGTCGGCGCCCCGGAGATGCGCGCGGAAGGCGAGGCTGCGCCGCGCATGAGCCGCGTCTCCGACATCCTCGCCGGCGAAGGCTTGATCGAGGGGGACGGCGAGACGGTCGCCGATGATGTCACCGACATCACCCGCACGCCGACGGAATTCCCTATGCACCGCGATGGCCGGCTGCAGGCGCTGGCACGCGGCGACGAGGGCTTCCTCCTCGCGCTCGCCTATTCAACCCAGCGTGGCTACGCCACCTCCCATCCCTTCGTCGGTGAGATCCGCATCGGCGAAGTCGAGGTGGAGCTCGATATGCCGGAGGTGGGTTTCGCCGTGCCGCTCGGCCGGGTGCAACTGACCGAGTGCCAGATGGTCAACAAGTTCAAGGGCTCGGCCAAGGTGCCGCCGCAGTTCACACGCGGCTATGGTCTTGTCTTTGGCCAGTCGGAGCGAAAGGCGATGGCGATGGCGCTCTGCGACCGGGCGCTCCGGGCCGGCGAACTCGGCGAGGATCTTGTCGCCCCGGCGCAGGACGAGGAGTTCGTCATTTCCCACGCCGACAACGTCCAGGCGACCGGCTTCGTCGAGCACCTGAAACTTCCCCACTATGTCGACTTCCAGGCTGAGCTCGGCCTCGTGCGCCAGATGCGCGCCGAATATGACGCCCGCGCCGCGCGCGAGACGGAAGACGACGGCAACATCACTGAAGAGGCTGCGGAATGACCCCCGATCAGACTTCCGATCAGACTTCCGATTTGGCCCCCGACCGGACAACGGACAGGGCCGTCGCCACGACCGGCATCGCCAGCTACAACTTCGCCTATCTCGATGAGCAGACGAAGCGCATGATCCGCCGTGCGATCCTGAAGGGGATCGCCATTCCCGGCTATCAGGTGCCGTTTGCCTCGCGCGAGATGCCTATGCCCTATGGCTGGGGCACCGGCGGGGTGCAGGTCACGGCCTCGATCCTCGGCCCCGACGACGTGCTGAAGGTCATCGACCAGGGCGCCGACGATACGACCAACGCGGTCTCCATCCGCGCGTTTTTCGCCAGGACCGCCGGCGTTGCGACGACGACGCAGACGGTGAAAGCGACGGTCATCCAGACCCGCCACCGCATCCCCGAGACGCCGCTCTGCGAGGGGCAGGTACTCGTCTATCAGGTGCCGATCCCGGAGCCGCTGCGGTTCCTGGAGCCGCGCGAGACCGAGACCCGCAAGATGCACGCGCTGGAGGAATATGGCCTCATGCACGTCAAGCTCTATGAGGATATCGCCCGGAATGGCCATATCGCCACGACCTATGCTTACCCGGTAAAGGTCGCCGGCCGGTATGTCATGGACCCCTCGCCGACGCCGAAGTTCGACAACCCGAAGATGTCGATGAGCCCGGCGCTGCAGCTCTTCGGTGCGGGGCGCGAGAAGCGCATCTACGCCGTGCCGCCCTATACCGAGGTCGTCAGTCTCGACTTCGAGGACTACCCCTTCGAGGTGCAGACCTTCGCGGAACCCTGCGCGCTTTGCGGCGCCGAAGGCGTCTATCTCGATGAGGTGATCCTCGACGATGAGGGCGGCCGGATGTTCGTCTGCTCCGACACCGACCATTGCGAGAAACGCCGGGCCGAGGGCCATGCCGGCCATCTTCTGGCAACGCAGGAGAGCGCCCCCGTCACCGCGGAGAAGACCGATGCCTGACGCCGTGCCCGAGATCACTCTGCGGCGGGTGGAAAGGGACGACCTGCCGGCGGTGCTGGCGCTGTACGCCCAGCCGTCCTTCAACGCCGGGCGTACGGTGGCGCTCGCCGAGGCCGAACGGCTCTTGGCGCGCATGGAGACCTACCCGGACTATCGTCTTTATCTGGCCGAAGAGGCGGGCGGGGTCGTCGGTACCATCGCCCTGATGATCGTCGACAACATCGCCCATTGGGGAAGGCCGTCGGCCGTCGTCGAAAGCGTTGTCGTCGCGGAAGATCAGCGCGGGCGCGGCATCGGCCGGGCGATGGTCGCCAAGGCACTGGTGCTCGCCGGCGAGAGGGGCGCCTACAAGGCCATGCTCGCCACCGGCAGCGCCGATCCCGCCGTCCACGCCTTTTATGAAAGCCTCGGCTTTACCCGCCATGGCATCAGCTATTGCCTCGATATCAAGGAAAACGCAGCATGAGCGACGACACTCTCCTGAGCGTGCGCGGCCTGTCGAAATACTACGGCGGCCGCATAGGCTGCGCCGACGTCAGCTTCGACCTCTGGCCTGGCGAGGTGCTCGCCATCGTCGGGGAATCCGGCTCCGGCAAGACCACGCTCCTCAATTGCATCTCCACCCGCCTGGTGCCGACGGCCGGAACGGTCTCCTACCGGCTCCGTGACGGCCAGATGCGCGACCTCTATCGCATGGGCGAGGCGGAACGCCGCTTCCTGATGCGCACCGATTGGGGCTTCGTCCACCAGAACCCGGCCGACGGACTGCGGATGACGGTCTCGGCCGGCGCCAACGTCGGCGAGCGGATGATGGCCGTTGGCGACCGGCACTACGGCCATATCCGCGAGACCGCGGGCGACTGGCTCGGCCGCGTGGAGATTTCCGATGACCGCATCGATGACAAGCCGCGCGACTTTTCCGGCGGCATGCGTCAGCGCCTGCAGATCGCCCGCAATCTCGTCAGCAACCCGCGTCTCGTCTTCATGGACGAACCGACCGGCGGCCTTGACGTCTCCGTCCAGGCGCGGCTGCTCGATCTCCTGCGCTCGCTCGTTGCCGAACTGGGGCTTTCCGTCATCGTCGTCACCCACGACCTCGCCGTCGCCCGGCTCCTCTCCGACCGCATCATGGTGATGAAGGATGGCCATGTCATCGAAACCGGGCTGACCGATCGCGTCCTCGACGACCCGCAGACGCCGTACGCCCAGCTCCTCGTTTCCTCGATCCTGCAGGTCTAGAGCTCTTTCCCGGGAAAGCGACAGACTTCTTGGAAAAGAAATCTCTTTAAAACAACAGGTTGTATCAATGCCGACCCCCCTGATCGTTTCCGACGTCGCCAAGAGCTTCACCATGCATCTGCGCGGCGGCATCGTCATTCCCGTCGTGCGGGGCGTGAATTTTGCGCTTGCAGCCGGCCAATGCGCTGTGCTCGGCGGCCCCTCCGGCGCCGGCAAGAGTTCCATCCTGAAGATGGTCTACGGCAACTACGGCGTCGACGGGGGCCAGATCCTGGTCACCCACCATGGCGCGCTCGTCGACGTGGCGAGCGCCGATCCGCGCACTGTCCTCGATATCCGCCGCGACACCATCGGCTACGTCAGCCAGTTTCTCAGGGCCGTGCCGCGTGTCTCCGCCCTCGACGTCGCCGCCGAACCGCTCGTCCAGCGGGGCATCGCGGAAGGCGAGGCGCGGGAGAGGGCGGCCGTTCTCCTTGCCCGCCTGAACCTTCCCGAAAAGCTGTGGGCGTTGCCGCCGGCGACCTTTTCCGGCGGCGAACAGCAGCGCGTCAACATCGCCCGCGGCTTCATTACCGATCATCCGGTGCTGCTTCTCGACGAGCCGACCGCCTCGCTCGATGCCGAAAACCGCGCCGTCGTCATCGCCCTCATCGCGGAGAAGAAGCGGGCGGGCGTCGCGCTCCTCGGCATCTTCCACGACGCCGACGTGCGCGAAGAGGTTGCCGAAACGATTATCGACGTGACCGAATTTGCCGTGGAAAGGAATGCCGCATGACCACCAAGCTCTGCGAGACGCCGCTTGTCCACGAGACGGCGGACGTCGCCGACAGCCGCATCGGCCGCTACACCGAAATCGCCGAACGCTGCAAGGTCCACGAGGCCGAGATCGGCGACTATTCCTACGTTATTCGCGACACCGAGATCTGGTGCGCGACGATCGGTAAGTTCGTCAATATCGCCGCTGCCGTGCGGATCAACGCCACCAACCATCCGACGTGGCGGGCAACGCTCCATCACTTCACCTATCGCGCCGGTGACTACTTCGAGGGCGAGGAGAACGAAACACAGTTTTTCGACTGGCGCCGCGACCACCGCGTTACCATCGGCCACGACGTTTGGATCGGCCATGGCGCGACGATTCTGCCCGGCGTCACAATCGGTAACGGCGCGGTGATTGGCGCGGGCGCCGTCGTTTCCCGCGACGTCGCGCCCTACACGATCGTCGGCGGGGTGCCGGCAAGGCCGATCCGCGAGCGTTTTCCACAGGCAATCGGCGCCCGCATGGACGCACTCGCCTGGTGGGACTGGCCGCACGAGCGCTTGCGGGCGGCACTTGAGGATTTCCGTACCCTTTCGGCGGAGGATTTCCTCGCCCGATACGAGGCCCGACAAGAGGCGATGTAAGGGTGGTTCATCGAACCGTCAAACCAACGTCACTCATCTGACACATGACTGACACAGGCTCTTTACACGGGCGCAGTACCGCTGGTCGGCAAGGCGGCGGGACCATGTAGGTCCACCGCGATGCGATCGGGTAAAGAGATCATGCTTGAACTGTCCCACGTCACGCGCCGCTTCGGCGACAAGACGGCGGTCGATGCCGTCGATGTCCGCATCCCCGAAGGTGAAATGGTCGGGATCATCGGCCGCTCGGGTGCCGGCAAGTCGACGCTGCTGCGCATGATCAACCGATTGATCGACCCCTCCGAGGGCGCGATCCGCTTCGATGGCGCCGAGGTCTCAGGCCTCAAGGGCGGGGCGCTCCGACGCTGGCGCCGCGACTGCGCGATGATCTTCCAGCAGTTCAACCTCGTCCCGCGTCTCGATGTGCTCACCAACGTCCTCCTCGGTCGCCTCAACCACCGCTCCACTGTCCTCAATCTGATGAACGTCTTTTCCCGCGAGGAACGGGCCATGGCGCTGATGGCGCTGGAACGCCTCGGCATCGCGGAGACGGCCCTGCAGCGCGCCGGCACGCTGTCGGGCGGCCAGCAGCAGCGCGTCGCCATCGCCCGCGCGCTTCTTCAGTCGCCCAAGCTCATCCTCGCCGACGAGCCGATCGCCTCGCTTGACCCCCTCAACGCGCAGATCGTGATGGACTCGCTGAAGGACATCAACGAGCGCGAGGGCATCACCGTCATCACCAATCTCCACACGCTCGACACCGCGCGCTCCTACTGCCGCCGCATCATCGGCATGGCCGCCGGCAAGGTCGTCTTCGACGGTCCGCCGGAGGAACTGACGCGCGAGGCCGTCGGTACCATCTACGGCGGTGCGGGCGATGCGGAAATCTCCGAGGCCATCACCTCGACCGCGATCGTCGCGCCCCGGCCAGCCGCGCCGGCGACGCCCGAAACACCGGAAACTGTGTCCGGTTCGCCGCAGCCTGACGCCTTTGCCGGCGACAAGGCCGCGGTCGTATCGCCCGCGTGAAGGGCACCCTCACATCCCAATGAAAGGTCGGCCGATTTGTCGGCCGCACTCAGGAGAGACGTTATGCTCAAGAAAGTCATCATGGCCGCCGCTTCGGTGGCCGCGCTCTTCGCCGCGGCCCCGGCGCCGGCCGCTGCCGCGGACGTCAAAGAATTCCGCATCGGCATCATCGGTGGCGAGAATGAAGCCGACCGCCTGCGCAACTTCCAGTGCATGGTCGACCAGCTTCCCGAAGCCCTCGGCGTTGAAAAGGTTTCGCTCTTCCCGGCCGCCGACTACGACGGTACTATCCAGGGCCTCCTCGGCGGCACGCTCGACTACGCCGAGCTCGGTGCCTCCGGCTATGCCAAGACCTATCTGGAGAGCCCGGATGCGGTCGAGCCGATCCTCACCACCATCCAGACGGATGGCTCCACCGGCTATTATTCGGTGATGGTGACCCGCAAGGACAGTGGCATCGAGACGCTCGCCGACATGAAGGGCAAGACGTTGTGCTTCGCCGATCCGGATTCCACCTCCGGCTTCCTCGTCCCCAGCGTGACGCTGCCGGACGCAGTCGGCATGCCGGTCGAGGAGTTCTTCGCCGAGACCAAATTCGCCGGCGGCCATGAGCAGGGCGTGCTCGCCGCCATGAAGGGCGATTGCGATGCGGCCGTCACCTGGGCCTCCGGCGTCGGCGAGTTCAAGGACGGTTACACCTCCGGCAACCTGAGGAAGATGGTCGACAAGGGCATCCTCGACATGAGCGACGTGCGCCAGCTGTGGCAGTCGCCGCTGATCCCGAACGGCCCGATCGTCGTCCGTGCCAGCCTCGACGCTGACGTCAAGGCCAAGTTCAAGGACTTCATGATCAACCTGCCGAAGTCCGATCCTGCCTGCTTCTCCGCCATCCAGGGCGGCGATTACAAGGGCTTCACGGAGGTCAACAAGGACTTCTACAAAGCGATCATCGCCGCTCGCAAAGCCAAGATCGGCTCCTGATCTCCCGATCGCATCCAGGACCCCGCGGCGCATTGGCGCCGCGGGGTTTTTCTTGACGGCGGCACTCACGGTACGGAAACGATGGCGATGACTTCAAGCGACGGAACTGCGCTTTCCGGAACCGCTGCCAGGGTTCAGGCAAGCTGGTACAGGGAGCATGCGCGAAAGCGGCTATACACCTGGGGAGGGATCGCCGGCATCCTCGTCACCCTGGCGCTTTCGCTCTGGTTCGCCAACGAGACCAACGCCGGCAAGTTCGCTGATCGGCTGCCCTATTTCTTCGACTTCTTCATCGATCTGATCCCGCGCGACGGCTGGGAAATCTGGCGCGCCCTGTTCGATCTGCCCTCGCCCTATTTCGACGGCAGCTTCCAGTACAATTATCCGGAAGGGAGAGTCTATATCACCCAGGCGCTCTACGTTCCGGAATACTTCTACAAGATGCTGGAGACGCTGAACATTGCGGTCCTGTCGACGCTGATCGGCACCGTCTTCGCCTTCTTCCTCAGCTTCGCCGCGGCGCGCAATCTCGTCCCCAACATGTGGATCCGCGGCGCCGTGCGCCGCTTCATGGAATTCGTCCGCGCCTTTCCCGAGATCGTCATCGCCGGCTTCTTCGTCGCCGTCCTGTCGCTCGGACCGATCCCCGCGATCATTGCCGTTTCCATCCACACCATCGGCGCGCTCGGCAAGCTGTTCTTCGAAGTGGTGGAGAACGCCGACATGAAGCCGGACGAGGGGCTTATCGCCGTCGGCGCCAACTGGCCGGAACGGGTCTGGTACGGCATCGTGCCGCAGGTGATGCCCAATTTTGTCAGCTACACGCTGTTGCGGTTCGAGATCAACGTGCGCGCCTCGACAATCATCGGCGCGGTCGGTGGCGGCGGCATCGGCGAAGTGCTGCGCCTGTCGATCAGCCGCGGCCATGAGGCCAAAACCCTCGCCATCGTGCTCCTCCTGTTCCTGACCATCGTCGCCGTGGATCAGTTCTCGGCCTGGCTGCGCCGCCGTCTCGTCGGCGAGCACGCTTTCCAGACGACGCAGTAAACAAGGGTTCGCCGGATGTCCGCCACCATCGATACCGCCACGCTCGCCGATCTGGAGGCTCGCTACCCGGCCGCGATCCGGCCCCGCTTCGGCCGGCAGGCCCTCTACGTCCTCGGCATCGTTCTCGCCGTCCTATACGGCTTCTACTGCTGGTGGTTCTTTTCCATCGGCGTCGTCCTCAACAAGGCCAGCTCCGATATCGCCGGTGCCTATCTCGCCGACTGGATCTCCTGGGAGGCGCGGCCGGACATCGAGATCGCGCCGGACGGCGCCATGCACGTGGAATACCCTCGCTTCTCTCCGCTCGGCCAGCACCCCGCGCCTGACTGGGTGGTGACCGAAAAGGCGATGATGGAGCGGACGGTCGGCGCCGAAGAAGGCGGCACGACGGTCGTGGCGAAAAAGAACGCCAACAGCTTCATGGTGCCGGGCGCCAAGGGGACCTCGGCCGGTGGACCCGCAGAATCTGCCCCCGACAAGCCCGCCACGTCGTCGTTCGGCTTCCTCACGCCCGGTGCCAAGGGCACCTCCGTCGGCGATGCGCCCTCGAGCGATGCCGGCATGGCGCCGGAGACGACGAAGGAGGAAATCGTCACCCGCGCGGTGGTGACGATGGGGTCGGCGGGCTCGCTGGAGATCCTGCCGGACCACGTGACGGCGCGCCGCGGCGAAGAGATCTTTCGCGTCGATCTCGGTCCGGGCCGCAAGGTGACGCCCGTAGGCGCGCTTCCCGACTGGGCGATCCAGAAATACGCCGGCGAGAAGGTCGTCGTCTATTATGGCTTCGACGGTCGCGCCGAGATCGACTACGACGGCGTCAAGGTGCGCCGCCGGTTCCTCGGCTGGGAGAATTTCGTCTTTGACACCAATTCGCCGTTCTGGGGGAAATCCGCGAGCGAGGTCTTCCAGATGATCGTCTCCGGCGACCGGATCGAGCCGGACCGCTCCAATCTGTCGCTGGCAATCAACAATATCCTCTACAACGCAGAATGGCAGCACCTCGATGTCTGGACCAAGCTTCTCCAGACTATCGTCATGGCTTTCGTCGGCACGCTCTTTGCCGGCATCGTCGCCTTCCCGCTCGCCTTCATCGCCGCGCGCAACATCACCCGAAACCGGCTCTTCAACCAGATCACCAAGCGCTTCTTCGACTTCCAGCGCTCCGTCGACATGCTGATCTGGGCGCTGTTCTTTACCCGCGCCTTCGGACCCGGTCCGCTTGCCGGCATCTCCGCGATCTTCTTCACCGACACCGGCACCCTTGGAAAGCTCTATTCCGAAGCGCTGGAGAACATCGACGACCGCCAGCGCGAGGGCGTCAAGTCGGTTGGCGCGGCCTCGATCCTCGTCCAGCGCTTCGGCGTTCTGCCGCAGGTGCTGCCGGTGTTCCTTAGCCAGGCGCTCTATTTCTGGGAATCGAACACCCGCTCCGCCACCATCATCGGTGCGGTCGGCGCCGGCGGCATCGGCCTGAAACTGTGGGAAGCGATGCGCACCAACCAGGACTGGGAGAACGTCGCCTACATGGTGATTCTCATTCTGGCCGTCGTCTATATCTTCGACACCATTTCCAACGCCCTCCGCTCTCGCCTGGTGCATGGTTCCGACCGGTAGGCGTCCGCCCCCGCCGGCGTTCGGAAAGGCGAGGAGCAGCGGCTTCCCCTCCCGGTTTCATCGCTACTCCTGAAGGTTGGGATTTTTTCCCCGGCTTCGCCAAACTGTCATGCGACTCCGATATCCGGTATGGCTCGGTCGCGGGCAAGGCTGTCCGGCGCGTGCCCTGTGTTGTGGGAGACCCACTCCGTAGACCGCCTCTCCCGTGCGCCGTTTCCCCTGGGTGTCTCCCGGGCGCGCTCTCCCGGAGTTCTTGCCTGGCATGGGATCCGGCGCGGCATATTCTGTGGGATATCTGGAGGTTCGATGCGCTACGCGCTCTATTTTACGCCCGCCGAAGACGACCCGCTGACCGAGGCTGCCGTCAGCTGGCTCGGCCGCGATGCGGAGACCGGGGATACGGTCTCGCCGCCTCCGGTCGAGGGCCTGCGCTCCGATGATGTCGTCGCACTGACCCAAGCGCCGCGTCGCTACGGCTTCCACGGTACGCTGAAGGCGCCGTTCCGGCTTGCCGCCGACAAGACCGCGGACAGCCTCATCGCTGCGATGCATGACTTCTGCGCGACGGCCGCGCCCTTCGCTATTCCGCAGGTCACGGTCGCCCGTCTCGGTGGCTTCTTCGCCCTGATGCCGTCCGGGCCCGCGCCGGCGCTGGAAGCTTTCGCCGCACAGGTCGTGCGCACGTTCGAGCCCTTCCGCGCGCCGCTCTCGGAAGCGGACTACCAGCGCCGCCGGCCCGAACGGCTAAGCGAGCGGCAGCGGCAATACCTGCGCGAATGGGGATACCCATACGTTTTCGAGGAATTCCGCTTTCACATGACGCTGACCGGCGAGGTCGACGAGACCCGCGCCGCGCCGGTTGCCGCGGCGCTTGAGGCGCGTTTCGCGCCGCTCCTTACCGCGCCCTTGAAGGTGCGTGACCTTGCCCTTTTCGTCGAGCCCGCGCCCGGTGAGCCGTTTGATATTCATGCCCGTGTTCCGCTTGCCGGAACCAAGACCGAGAAAGACCAACGCCAATGACGACTGAGCTTGTGCTGACCAATGCCCGGGTGGTGCTGCAGGACGAGGTGATCACCGGGACGGTGCGCGTTCGCGACGGCCGGATCACCGACATTTCCGACCGGCCGACGGAAACGGGCGAGGACCTTGATGGCGACTACCTCGTGCCCGGTCTCGTGGAACTGCATACCGACCACCTGGAAATCCACTACGCGCCGCGCCCGGGCGTGCGCTGGGACATGAAGGCGGCAATCCAGGCCCATGACGCTCAGATCGCGGCCTCCGGCATCACCACCGTCTTCGATTGCCTGCGCATGGGGTCGGACGAGGACGAGGGCTTCAAGCATGGCGAGATGCGTGAGCTCGCCGACGCCATTGAGGCATCGCAGGCCGAGGGCCGCCTCCGCTCCGACCATCGCATCCATCTGCGCTGCGAAGTGTCGTCGTCGAACGTTCTGGAGGATTTTGCCGCCTTCCACGGCGACGCGCGCGTCGGTCTCGTCTCCATGATGGACCATGCCCCCGGCCAGCGGCAGTTCCAGGACATCGCCCAGTACACCAAGTACTACAAGGCGAAGCGGAAGATGAACGATGAACAGTTTGCCCGCTTCATCGAGGAGCGTCAGGCACAGTCGGCCGAATATGCCGACCCACACAGAAAGGCGATCGCGGCGCGCTGCAAGGAGCGCGGCATCACCGTTGCGAGCCACGATGACGCCACCATTGCCCATGTCGATGAGGCTGTCGGCTTCGGTGTCCGGCTGGCGGAATTTCCGACGAGCTTTGAGGCTGCCAAGGCCTCGCACGGTGCTGGCATGAGCGTCTTGATGGGCGCACCCAACATCGTGCGCGGCGGATCGCATTCCGGCAATATCGCGGCGCGCGAACTGGCCGAGGTGGGAGTGCTCGATGTGCTTTCGTCCGACTATGTGCCGATCAGCCTCATCCATGCGCCCTTCGTTCTTGCCGACACCGTTGATGCCGTCTCGCTCCCCGAAGCGGTTGCCATGGTCACCGCGACGCCGGCGCGGACTGTCGGTCTCGACGACCGCGGCCGTATCGCGGCTGGCCTCCGTGCTGACCTCGTCAGGGTCCGCCGCGCCGACGGTGACGTGCCGGTGGTGCGCTCGGTGTGGTCCGGCGGCGTCCGCGTCGCGTGAGGTGGCGGACATGCCGGTGGCGAAATTTCATCGAGAAGGCGGCGGCGCGCAAGGTGCCTTCGTCCTGATCGTCGGACCGAGCGGATCGGGCAAGGACACGCTGATCGCCTGGCTGCGCGAGCGCCTCGGCGATCGTCCGGACGTGCTGTTCGTCCGCCGTACCGTGACGCGCCATGCCGACGCGGCGCTTGAGGATCACGACAGCATGGACCGCGACGCCTTCACCCGCGCCGAAGGTGAGGGCGCCTTCGCCGTCACCTGGCAGGCGCACGGCCTGCGCTACGGTCTGCCGGCCGCGCTTCTCGATCATGTCGGCAAGGGCGGCATTGCTATCGCCAACGGCTCGCGCGGCACGATCCCGAGCCTCAGGGAACGCTTCCCATCCCTCGTTGTGATCAACCTCAAGGTCGATAGCGACATTCTCGCCGCCCGGCTCGCCGCGCGCGGCCGCGAAAGCGCTGAGGATATCGCCGAGCGACTGGCCCGCGCCGAACAGGCCTGGGATCTTGGCGACAATGCCGTCACCATCGACAATTCCGGCCCCATCGCCCGGGCCGGCGAGGCCGTGATCGCCCATCTTCGCGGACTCGGCGGGCGCGGCGCGGCGGCGCAGTAAGTCCCCCGGTCACAGCACCGTATCGGGCGCGACAGGTCCGTTCGGGGTCAGTTCCACATTCGCCAGGGTCTGGTCGAGGTGACGCGCCCGCCAGGCAAGGAGCCTTTCCGCATAGGCGAGCCGCGCGTCCCGATAAGCGGGATCTTCGGCGATATTCCGCGTCTCGTCCGGATCCTTGTCGAGATCGAAGAGCACGGGGGGAAGGGCCGCGAAGTGGACATACTTGAAATGCTCGTCGCGGATGACGGCGAGATTGCAGAGCTGCGCGGGCAGATCGAAATGCCGCTCCGCGTGGCCATGGGCGATGCTGCGGAAGTCATATTCCCAATGGACCGCGTCGCGCCATCCAGCCGGGGTTCCGCCGGTCAGGAACGGCAATAGCGAGCGCCCGTCGACCGGATTGCGCGGCCGGACGCCCATCAGTTCGCTGAGCGTGGGAAAAATGTCGGCGGCGCTGGTGAAGGCGTCGACGACCCGGCCTGGCGCCATGCCGGGCGCGCGGATGATGAGCGGGATGTGATAGCTGGCGTCGAAGAACCCGCCCTTGCCGAGGAACCAGTGGTCGCCCATCATTTCGCCGTGGTCGGAGGTGAGGACGACGATCGTGTCCTCCCATTGTCCGGCGTCGCGGATCGCCGCGAAAAGCCGGCCGATCTGGGCATCAACTTCCGACACCATGCCGTAGTAGATCGCCCGGATGGTGTCGAACTCGTCCGCCCCGAGGTCGCGCACGAAACGGTTGGTGCCGGGAAGGAACCCTGGCGTCTTCTGGCGGGCCTGGCCGAAGGCGACATAGGGATGGATCGCGGCCTCCGCCTCACGCGTCGCGTTGCGGCGAAAGGCCGGGCCGTCGCCGGGGCGATGGAGCGTGTTGAACGGTTCGGGCACGACAAAAGGCGGGTGCGGCCTCAGCAATGAGACATGGGCAAACCATCCCGCCGTGCTCGCTTCCGAACCGAGCCAGTCGATGAAGGTGTCGGTGAGGAACGTCGTCTGGGTGTCTTCCGCGCCATAGGCCGGCGTCGCCGTCGTCACCCGTTCGCCGACTCCGCCCCGGGGGTGGTGCAGCGTTTCCGGCGAAACCGTCAGGCGTCCGCGGCGCCGCAGCCAGTCGTGCCAGGGGCGCTCATGTTCGGGCAGGTCCTGGCGATGGGTGAAGCCGTCAAGCACGCCCTCGTAGCTGGTGAGCGCGGGGTCGTCGGCCGCCCGGCCGCGCGGGTCTAGAGCAATGTCGGTGTAGCCAAAGAGCGTCGGATTATGGCCCGCCCGCCGGGCCGCCATGGCAATGTTGTCGAATCGGGAATCGAGCGGCGTGCCGTTCCGGACCACGCGATGCGTCATCTGGTAGAGGCCGGTGTAAAGCCCGGCGCGGGACGGCGAACAGGGGGCTGCCGTGCAATAGTGACGGGAAAAGCGCGTGCCCTCCGCGCAAAGCCGGTCGATCGCCGGTGTACTCAAGATGGGATGGCCGGCCGCGCCCAAACAGTCCGCCCGCCATTGGTCGGCGGTGATGAACAATATGTTGGGTCTGCGGTTGGATCGCATGCCAGCGCTCTCAGTCATTCGCCGCACGCCGCGCAAGGCGATCGCGAGACGCCAATTTTCACTTTACGAACTTATGGCCTACATTTCGTAACCGATATGTGACGGTCAGTCGGCGGCTTGTCATTGAAATGTCATGAGAGTGACAAGGAGGTGTCAAGGCCAGGGTCTATAGGGCACAATCCATGGGAGCGCTTGCCGAGAGGGTGGGGCTCCATACACAGGGAGAACACACTCAATGATTTCACGCCGTACGCTTTTGCAGGGCACCGCCGCGACGGGCGCCCTCGTTTCCGCGCCCGTCATCCTGAAGGCAAGCGACGCGCTCGCTTCTTCCGGCACAGTCAACGTGTTCGCTTGGGGCGACTACTTCAAGCAGAACATGATCGACAAGTTCGAGAAGGACACCGGCATCAAGGTGAACCTGTCGACCTACGGCTCGAACGATGAAGCCGAGCAGAAGCTGAAGGCTGCCGGCGGCAAGGGTTTCGACGTGATTTTCCCGTCCGTCACCAACGGCAACAACTACTACCCCGACGATCTTCTTCAGCCCCTCGATGAGAGCAAGCTCGCCATCGACAAGCTGATCCCGTCGATGGTGAGAGACTCCGTGTCGCTTGGCGGTACCTACCGCGGCAAGCGCATGCTGCTGCCGTTCGACTGGGGCACCGAGGCGATCACCTTCGACAGCTCCGACATGGACATTGCCGACGCCGACGTTTCCTACGGCGCGCTGTGGGTGCCGGAAGCCAAGGGCAAGGCGACCTTCCGCCAGAAGTCGGCGATCATGGGCGTCGGCCTCTATCTGGAAGCGATGGGCAAACTGAAGTCGGACCGCATGCTCGACGTCTACAAGTCAGAGGACGAAGCCCGCCGCGTCTGGGACGCCTGCGCCAAGTTCATCATCGAGCACAAGGCCAACATCGCCGCGTTCTGGAACAACGCCACCGAGGCGACCAACGCCTACAAGCAAGCCGGCGCCAAGGTCGGTCAGACCTGGGACACCACCGGTCTGCTGCTTAGCCGCGAAAACGCGGCCTTCAAGTATCGCATGCCGAAAGAGGGCGGCATCACCTGGATGGACTCCATCGGCATGCCGTCCGGCGCCGAAAACGTCGAGCAGGGCTATGCCTTCATGAACGCCATGTTCGACCCAGAGATGGCCGGCCTCTTCTCCCAGAACAGCGGCTACAACTCCGCCGTTGCCGGCGCTGCCGACTATGCGGGCGAGGAGTACAAGAAGCAGTTCGGCGAAGTCTACAACGCCGAAAATCTCGCCAATCTGTGGTGGTGGCAGGCCGATACGCCTTGGTTCGCCCCGATGCGCCAGAGCTACGTCGACAAGATCACCAACGCCTGAGCGCGGATCTTGGCTTAAGGCTTTGGGAGGCGGCGCTCGCGGGCGCCGCCTCCTCCGATCGTTTCAACAAAATGTTTGGAGGCGGGGCAACCATGCACGGTCAGGATGTGGAACTCAAAGAGGTCGTGATGACCTATCCGAATGGCTTCACCGCCGTTCACAAGACGGATTTGACCATCCGCGGAGGAGAGTTTTTTTCGATCCTGGGCCCTTCCGGCTGCGGCAAGACGACGATCCTTCGCATGATCTCCGGCTTTCTGGAGCCGTCGCAGGGCACCGTGTTGATCGGCGGCAAGGTGATGAACGGTATCGGTCCGAACAAGCGGCCGACCGCGCTGATTTTCCAGAACCTTGCGCTCTTCCCGCTGATGTCGGTGTGGGAAAATATCGCCTTCGGGCTTGAGGCGCGTGGCGAATCGAAGGCCAAGCGCCGCGAGCGTGCAAGGGAACTGCTCGACCTTGTCGCCCTCGACGGCCAGGCGGACAAGAAGCCGACCGAATTGTCCGGCGGCCAGCGGCAGCGCGTCGCGATCGCCCGCGCGCTCGCCGTTCAGCCCTCCGTTCTGCTCCTCGACGAACCTCTGTCCGCGCTCGATCTGAAGCTTCGCCAGCACATGCGCGCCGAACTGAAGGACATCCAGCGCAAGACCGGCGTGACCTTCATCTACATTACCCACGACCAGGGCGAGGCGCTTGCCATGTCCGATCGCGTGGCGGTCATGAACGACGGGCGGATCGAGCAGGTCGCCACCGCCGAGGATATCTACAATGCGCCCGAAACGTCGTTCGCCGCGACCTTCGTTGGCGAGCAGAACGTCTTTTCCGGCAAGGTCATCTCGGTGGAAGGCGAAACCGTCTCCGTGGAAACGGAGCATGGCCTTCTCCACGGCGTCAACCGCAACCGCCTCAACCCGGGCGAGGAAGCGCGCGTGATGGTGCGCCCCGAACGCATCCAGTTGATGAACGGCAACGCCAGCCGCGCCGCCGAACTCGGAATGAACACGTTGAGCGCCCGGCTTGAGCGACGCGACCTGGAAGGCGCCATGATCAATCTGTACCTGCGCGCCGGCGAACAGAACGTCCACGTCAATATGCACAATACGGGCGACCATATGCCGCTCGGCGAGGATCCCCTCGTGCTGGGGTTCCATCACAAGAACACCGTGATCATGCGACCCGGCGTGATGGCCAAGGAAAGGGTCTGACCGCCATGGGCGCACTCACCAAGACCTACGGCAGGGGCCTGACGGCGCTGTTCGTCGGCCTCGTCGCCATATGGATCCTGTTGATGATCCTCGTGCCGTCGATGCGCACCTTCCAGCGGGCGTTCATCTACCAGGATCGCGGCGGCGAGACGGCCATGCTGGCGCTCGAGATCGACCGTGCCTACACGGAAAAGTTCCAGCTGGAACAGAAGGCCGCCAAGCTTGAAAGGGCCGCGGCCGCCGCGGCGCCGACGTCTCCGGCAACGCCGTCGATGGCCCCGACGATGACGCCCTCCATGTCCGCGCCGTCAGCGACGCCGGCCCCATCGATGACGCCATCAATGGGGACGCCTTCAATGGGGACCCCTTCGGCTGCTTTGCCGCAACCATCGGCGTCGGGCGCCGACAGCGTCATATCCGAAGCGGACCGAGAGGCCCGTCTGGGCAAGATCCGCGCCGAGATTTCCGTGCTCGCAACGAAGATCGCCGACATGGAAGCCCGTGAGGATACCTCATCCGGCGAAGCCGGCATGAAGGAACGGTACTCGCTGAAAAATTTCACCACCATGAGCAAGGTGCATTTCCGCATCTTCCTGATGTCGCTTCTCTATGCCTTATGCGTCACGGTGCTGAGTTTCCTGATCTGCTACCCGGTCGCCTTCGTCGCCGCGACCACGGAGAGCCGCGGTCGGCTGACCCTGATGCTCCTCCTGCTTGTCATCCCGTACGCCATCAACGAGCTCTTGCGCATTTTCTCCTGGGTGATGATCCTTGAGAAGAACGGCATCCTCAACGCGACCCTCGATGCGCTCGGCATCATAAACATGCAGGCGGGCGAGGGTATTCGGTTCGTTGCCTCGAACGGCGCCGTTTTCGTCGTGATGGTCTATGCCTATGTGCTGTTCATGGTGTTCCCGATGTACAACACCATCGACACGCTCGATAAGAACCAGATCGAAGCGGCCAAGGATCTCGGCGCGTCGGCCTGGAAGATCCACACCCGCGTCGTCATCCCGCATGCCAAACCCGGCATCGCGGTCGGCGCGATCATGACCTTCATGCTGTCGGCCGGATCGATCGCGGCGCCGGAAATCGTCGGTCGCGGGCTCCATCCGGACTGGTTCAGCCAGCTCATCTATCGCCGGTTCTTTGAAGCGGATTCCTGGAACCAGGGCTCGGCCTATTCGCTGGCGCTTCTCGTTGCCTGCGTGATCTTTATCTTCATCACCATGGCCATCTTCAAGGTCGGTATCCGGGACATCGCCAAATGAGTATGACGACATCCTCCCTCGACCAGACGCCGCCGGCCGCCAGCCAGGTCCGCCGCCGCTCCCGCATCGACTGGGCCGACGCCATCCTCAACGGCTATGTCGTCGTGTTCTTCGCGTACATGTTCCTGCCGCTTCTGTTCATGGTCGCGGCCGCCTTCAACGCGTCGCCGACCCCGTCCGTGACGGACTGGCAGGGCTTCACCCTGAAGTGGTTTCAGGAACTGCCCGCCGACAAGCGCTTTATGATCGGCCTGGGTCACACGCTCATCATTGCCGCCGGCGTCATCGTGCTTTCCATTCCGCTCGGCCTTTCCGGCGCACTCATCCTGACGCGCATGCAGTCGCGCGCCAATACGCTCCTGTACACGGTACTCGTCTCGCCGGTGCTCATGCCCGGCATCGTGCTCGGCGTGACGACGATGATCTTCTGGCGCGACTTCTTCTCCGTCGAGGCGGGCCTCTTCACCGCGGCGGTCGCCCAGACATCGTTCATCGCGTCCTACTGCATGCTGATGCTGATGGCGCGCTTGCAGCGCCAGGACAGGACCCTGGAAGAGGCGGCGCTGGACCTCGGCGCGTCTCCGTTTTTCCTGTTCCGACGCGTGACGCTTCCCTTCCTGATGCCGACGATCCTGACCGCTTGCGTCATCGCCTTCCTGCAGTCGATCGAGAATTACAACACGACGTTCTTTGCCATCGGCAGTTCCTGGACGCTGGTCACCGAGATCGGCTCGCGCATGCGGTTCGGTCTTTCTCCGGTCATCAACGCGATCGGCGTGATCTTTGTCGTCATCACCATTATCATCGCCGTCACCCACACGCTTTTGACCCGCAAGAAGGGGTGACGGGCGATACCCATGAAGATCCGCTTCTCCTGCCTGCCCGGACACGAGGCTTTCCTGCCGAAGCCGACCCTGGCCTCTGGCCATCTGCCGGACTGGCTGAAGCGGATGCCCGCGAGCGCCGAAAGTACCGTTCTCGCCGGTGCCGAGGTGCGCACCGTCAAGCAGTGCCCGCCTTTCGTCGACGCCATGCAGACAGGTATCCTCTTTCCCCTCGCCACCGACGTGAGGGTGGAGGGCGGCGAATTCTCCTGGGACTGGGACCTGCCGCGCCACCCGGAGAGCCGGCTGACCCGCTCGCCGGTCGGCATCCATGTGCCGGAACAGGCGACGGGAGCGCCCGGCGTGCCGGACGGGCAATTCGTGCTGAAGTTCACCAACTTCTGGGCCGTTGCCCTGCCTGAAGGCTGGTCGATGCTCTTTGGCCATCCGGTAAATCGGATCGACCTGCCATTCCAGACGCTCACCGGCCTCGTCGACTGCGACAGCTTCGCCGACGGTTTCGTCCATTTCCCCGCGCTGTGGACCGACCCGGACTTCGAGGGCGTTCTTCCCGCCGGAACGCCGGTCGCGCAAGGCTTCCCGGTCCGGCGCGAGGCGCTCGATCTCGAAATTGGGGAATTCGACGATGACGGTGTGGCCCGGCACCGTGCGGTGGAGGATGGCCTTCAGGCTGAACGCGGGGCCTACAGGAAGGGATTTCGCGCGGGGCGTCCGTGAGGCGCTGAGAGAGCCTAAAGCGTTTTCCCGAAAAGCTGACAGATTGTTCGGATAAAAAACCCGTTAAAACAAAGAGATAAAGCATGTTGCCTGTTTCGGATAAACGGTAATGTGCTTTAGGCGTCGGTCCGTGTGTTGAGGAACGCGGCCGCGTCGAGCCTCAGCGATCCCCTAGCGCCTTGCGTTAGGATCTTCATGCGCACCGCCGCCGTGTCCGGGTCGTCGGCGGGCAAGGTGTCAAGGAGGGCGCGGCAGCGGGCAAGGTCGCCACAGTCCCGTTCCGCAGTGGCAAGGCTCTGGACGGCGAGCGGAGAAGGCGCAGCGGCATGGGCGACCCGTAACTCGACCCGCGCGTCCTCTGCGCGGCCGCATTGCAGGAGCGCGATGCCGAGATTGAGGCGCGCGTCGGTATCGTCCGGAACAGCGTCGAGATAGGTCGTAAAGAGCTCCGCGGCCCGGGACGCAGAGCCCCCGTCGAGGAGGGCGGCGCCGAGCTCGAAGCGCGCGTTGGCATGAGAGGGATCATGCGTGAGCGCGGCCTCGAAGGCGGCGACGCTGGAGTCTCGCTCGCCGAGCACCTTGAGGATCAGCCCCTTGTTGTAGTGCAGCGAGGCGTTGTCGGGCAGCGCATGGATGAGCTGGTCGGCAAGGGCGAGCGCGTGATCCCATGCGCCGCGCGCGAGCGCCGCCTGGAATCGCTGGCCGAGTGCCTCCAGGGATCGTCCCTGCGGTTCCGCCGTTTGCATCGCATTCTCCCGAATTTCCCGATTCTCTTATATGCTCCGCGTGTCATCGCCATGAAACGAAAAAAACCTATGGCAGATCAAGGAAAGCTGGGGTGATAACCGAATCATCGACCGGCGGAGAAGCGGAGGAAACGATGAAGCTAATACATGTCTCCGACATCCACATCCATGTCGATCCGATTCTCGATGCAGACCCGGTGGAAAATTTCGCGCGCTGCCTTGACCACATCGTCCATCACAACGCCGACGCCGACCGTATCGTCGTCACCGGCGATCTGACGCATAACGGGGCGGGCTGGAGCTACCGCATGCTGCGTCAGATGCTGGACGCGAGCGGGCTTTCCGGCGATCGCGCGCCGCGCCTCCTCATCGGCAATCACGACAGCCGTGAGCGCTTCGTCGAGGCCTTCCCGGAAATGCCGCGCGACCGCAACGGCTTCGTCCAGTGGTCGGAGGAAACGCCGGCCGGCACGTTCCTCTATCTTGACACGGTGGAGGCGGGAACCCACGCCGGCCGCTATTGCCAGGAGCGCCTCGATTGGCTCGACCGTGAGCTACAGGAGGCCGCCGCCGTCGGCGACCGGGCCTACCTTTTCATGCACCACAACCCGCTGCCTGTCGAAGTCGCTAACGCCGATACCATCGGCCTTGAAGATGGCGAGGCGTTCCGGGCTCTTCTTTCTCGCCACGCCGCGACGATCGCCCATATTTTTTTCGGCCATTGCCACTACACGCTGAGCGGCTCGGTCGCCGGCATTCCCTTTTCCGCACCGCGCTCGACCAACCACCCCTGTTGGCCGGAATTCTCCGGCGACCCGCGCCGCATGGGCTATGGCGTCCAGTCCCCGAGCTACAACGTGGCGTTCCTCAACGGCCGCGACACGGTCGTTCACACCATCGATTACACGCTGGAGGACGACGTCCGGTGGCTGGGGACGGAAGACAACGGCTGGATCGCGGAAGACGACGCCCTCGCCGGATAATTGTGGGTTACCGTAGAGAGCTCCCCGATCCCCAGGGCTCACTGATCACCGGACCATTCGCTAAGGCCGGTATCGACGTCGGGAAGCGCGATGCCGATGGCGCGTAGCGCGATGTCGTCGACGAGGTCGGCGACGCTCGACGGACTACGATAGAACGCCGGCACCGGCGGCATGACGATCGCGCCGTATTCGGTGACCGTCGTCATTGCCCGCAGGTGACCGAGGTGAAGCGGCGCTTCGCGTGCCAGCAGCACCAGCCGGCGGCGCTCCTTCAGGTGGACATCGGCGGCACGGATCAGAAGGTCATTGGCGATACCCGTCGCGATCGCCGAAAGCGTCCGCATGGAACAGGGTGCGACGATCATCGCGGTGCTGCGGAACGAGCCACTTGCCGGCGCCGCGCCAATATCGTTAAAGGCGTGAGCCTTGGCGGCGAGACTGGAAATCCTTGCGAAAGCTCCCGTATCGGCCTCCAGTTCCAGCGTGCGCCGGCCCGCGTCGGTGACGATGAGGTGGATCTCGATGCCCGCGATCTCGGCGAGCCGCTCGACGATGCGGACGCCGATCGCCGCGCCCGACGCACCGGAAATGCCGACGATGACGCGACGCGGGTTTGGGCCAGAGTTTGGGCGGATGTTCATCCCACCGTGCTCCGGCAACCGCCGCCAGAAAGGCCTGCCTCGGCAAGGCCGAGGTCGGGCCAGATCTCGTCGACGCGAGCCTTCGTCTCGTCATCGACCGACATGACCGTGCCGAACGGCCGGTCGGTCTCCACGCCGATCTTCATCGTGGCGTCGATGCCGAGCTTGCCGCCGAGCCCGGCCTTCGGCGAGGCGAAATCGAGGTAGTCGATGGGTGTGTCGGAAAGGATGAGGAGATCGCGCGAGGCGTCCGCCCTCGTCGCCACCGCCCACATCACGTCCTTCCAGTCGCGTGCGTTGACGTCAGGGTCAACGGTGATGATGGTCTTGGTCAGCGCGAACTGCGGCAGCACCGACCACATGCCCATCATCAGCCGGCGGGCGTGGCCCGGATAGCCCTTCTTGAAGGAAACGATGGCGACCCGGTAGGACGCCGTCTCCGGCGGCAGCCAGAAGTCGACGATCTCCGGGAATTGGCGCTTCAGGAGCGGCAGGAAGACGTCGTTGAACGCTTCGCCGATGACGGCCGGCTCGTCCGGCGCCCGTCCGGTGAACGTGGAGAGATAGACGGCCTTGCGCCGCCGTGTGACCGCCGTGACGGTGATGACGGGGAAGGGCTCGACCGCGTTGTAGTAACCGGTGTGGTCGCCATAGGGCCCTTCGGGCGCCGTCTCGGTCGCCGAAACGTAGCCCTCGATGACGATTTCCGCCTCCGCCGGCACAGGCACCGGCACCGTGACGCCGGTGACGAGGCGGGAGCGTTCACCGCCGAGAACGCCAGCGAACGTCAGTTCCGAAACCGTCTCGGGAAGCGGCATCACGGCGGAAAGGATCGTCGCCGGGTCGGCGCCGATGGCGATCGCGACCGGCGTGTCGCGTCCCGTGGCTGCCCATTGCGCGTGGTGGTGGGCCCCGCCCCGCGTCGGCAGCCAACGCATGATCGCCTTGTTCCTGCCTAACACCTGGATGCGGTAGACGCCGAGATTGCAGCTCGCCGGCTCGAAATCGTCCGGCGGCGAGGTGACTATCAGCGGCCATGTGATGAGCGGCGCCGGCTCTCCCGGCCAGCAGGTCTGGATAGGCAGCCGCGTCAGATCGATGTCGTCGCCCTTGAGGACGATCTCCTGCGCGGGGGCCGACGACATGTCCCGGGGGCGGGCGTGGAGCGCGGCGCGGGCGAGTGGTACGCGCTTGGCAAGGTCTCCGAGGGAGCGCGGCGGTGTCGGCTGGCGCAGCTCCACCAGAATCTCGCCGAGATCGGGCAGGGCTTCCGGCGTGATCCCCATGCCCCAGGCGACCCGCTCCACGGTGCCGAAGAGGTTGACGAGGACAGGAATGTCGCAGATCGAGCCGTCGTCGAGGATGGGCTTTTCGAACAGCAGTGCCGGCCCGCCTTCGGCAATGACGCGGCGGTGGATTTCCGTCATGTCGAGGTGGACGGGGACGGGTGTGGCAATGCGGCTCAGTTGCCCACGGCCTTCAAGCGTGGCCATGAAGGAACCGAGGTTACGAAACGGGGGAAGGGTGCGCATGAGGATCCGATCTTTTTGCGCATTTGCGCCGCGTTCGGTTTCCTGTGCCTTGAGGGATATCAAAGGCGCTGCGACATCAACGCGCTATCGACGGTAGGTGAATCAGAAGGATAAGCCGACGTGCTCCGCGAAAATACTCTTCATCCCCTGGTCGGAGCGGTGCTCCGGCCGTTGCCGCTATTTCCCCTGACGGGGGCGCTCGGCCACGTCGCGAACCGGGTTGCCGATCGCCATCGCCGTCTCTTCGAGCGCCTCGGCGAGGAGGCGCGAAAGACCTTTGCCATCGAACCGACGGACCTGCCGTTCGCGCTTCTCCTGGCGCCGGACACCAACGTGCCGGACCGGCCGCGCATGCGTCTCGACGTGGTGCGCGATCTCGACGGTGCGGCCTACGACGCCCGTATCGCCGGCCCCTTTCTCACCCTCGTCGACATGGGGCGCGGACGGCTCGACGGCGACGCCCTGTTCTTCTCCAACGACATCCAGGTCGAAGGCGATGTCGCCGCCGTCGTTGCGCTCCGCAATGCGCTTGACGCCGACGGTATCGACCTCATCGCCGAAGCGAGCGAAACCTTCGGTCCGGCCGGCGGCCTGGCGCTTGGCGCGATCGATCGTGTCGACGCTCTGGTGCGCCGGTTCCTGACGGACCGCGGGACGATGCCCGCCGAAAGCCGGGGAGAAGTCCTGTGAGAGAGGCGCGCGGATCACTCGAACTCGTCTGCCCGGCAGGGACGCCGGCGGCGCTGAAGGTTGCCGTCGATGCCGGTGCCGACACGATCTATTGCGGCTTTGCCGACGAAACCAACGCCCGCAATTTCCCCGGCCTCAATTTCTCCCGCGCGGAAATGACCGAAGGCATCACCTATGCTCACAAGAGGGGGGCGAACGTCCTCGTCGCCATCAACACCTTTCCCCGCGCCGGCGCTTTCAAGATCTGGCAGAAGGCGGTCGACGATGCGCTGACCTGTGGCGCCGACGCGCTGATCCTCGCCGACATCGGCCTCCTCGACTACGCCGCGAGCACCCACCCCGATGCCCGCCTCCATCTCTCGGTCCAGGCGGCGGCGTCCGCGCCCGATTCCATCGGTTTCTACCAGCGCCGTTTCAATGTCCGCCGCGTCGTGTTGCCGCGTGTGCTGACCGTAGACGAGATTGCCGCGGTCAACCGCGAGATCACCTGCGAGACCGAGGTCTTTGCCTTCGGCGGGCTCTGCGTCATGGCCGAGGGCCGCTGTTCGCTGTCGTCCTATGCGACCGGCAAGTCGCCGAACATGAACGGCGTCTGCTCGCCGGCGAGCCACATCGACTACCACAAGGAAGGCGGCGAATTCGTCTCCCGCCTCGGCGGTTTCACTATCAACCGTGTCGGCGAGGGCGAGGCACGCGGCTATCCAACGCTCTGCAAGGGCCGCTTCGTCTGCGGCGCCAGCGCCGAGCATGTCTTCGAGGATCCGGTGAGCCTCGACGCAACGACGCTGATGCCGGCGCTGCGCGATGCCGGCGTCACCGCGCTCAAGATCGAGGGTCGTCAGCGTAGCCGCGCTTATGCCGAAGCCGTCGTGCGCGCCTTCCGCAAATCCGTCGACGATCTCGATGCCGGCCGCCCCGTCTCGCCGCTCGCGCTTGCCGCCTACACCGAAGGTGGCCAGAGCACCGGCGGCGCCTATCGAAAGGTCTGGCGATGACCGCCCCCAAGCTCGTTCTCGGTCCGCTTCTGTTCAACTGGCCGGCCGACACCTACCGCGATTTCTATGCCCGCATCGCCGACGAGGCGCCCGTTGACCGGGTGTTCCTTGGCGAGGTGGTCTGTTCCAAGCGCGAGCCTTTTCACAAGGAGGTGCTTGCCGAAGCGGCGGAGCGGCTCGAGGCCGCCGGCAAGGAAGTGGTGCTGTCGACCCTGGCGCTGGTCACGCTGAAGCGCGAGCGCGCCGCCGTCCACGACACGGTGCGCGATGCGCCGGGCCTCGTGGAGGCCAATGACGTCAGCGCCGTCGATGCGCTCGCCGGAAAGCCCCATGTGGTCGGTCCGCTGATCAACACCTATGGAGAGGCGACGCTGCGTTTCTTCGCCCGCAATGGCGCCGAAACCGTCTGTCTGCCGCCGGAACTGCCGCTTTCATCTGTGACGGTGCTGGCGGATGCGGGCAGGGATGCCGGCTGCGCCGTGGAGGTCTTCGCCTTCGGCCGCCTGCCGCTTGCCGTCTCCGCCCGCTGCTACCACGCCCGGGTGGAGGGGCTGGCGAAGGATTCCTGCCAGTTCGTCTGCGAAAAGGATCTCGACGGTCGCGACGTCGACACGCTCGACGGCCAGAAGTTCCTCGCCATCAACGGCATACAGACGATGTCGCAGAGCTGGGCCAATCTCGCCGGCGACATTCCCGCGCTCCTGAAGGCGGGCGTCACCTCGTTCCGCCTGTCGCCGCAGACTTGCGACATGGTCGCGGTCGCCAGGACTTTCCGCGCCGTCCTCGATGGCGACGAGACACCGGCCGAGGCGATGGAAATGCTGAGCGGGATCGCCCCACGGGCGATCTTCTCCAACGGCTTCCTCCATGGCGAGGCCGGCGCGCGCTATGTCCAGCCGGCAGACGAGCCTGTGCCCGCGCCCTGATGCGCCGGCGACGCGCGCCCCGGATTGCACCGCCTCCGATGCCGGCTCTTCGGTGCCGGCTCTTCGGTGCCTGCCCTCAGGTGACTGCCCTTAGGCGGATCGGTTTGCCGGGTGAGAGTTCCTGTGCGCCGGCGACAATCGCATCGGCATCGATCCCATAGTGGCGATAGAGGTCGGCGATGGTGCCGGTCTGGCCGAAATGCTCCACCCCGAGCGGCACCGTGCGGTGGCCCTTCACGCTCCCGAGCCAGCCGAGGGTTGCCGGATGGCCGTCGATCACGGTGATGAGGAGGCAATGTGCCGGCACCGGTGCCATCAGCCGCTCAATATGGCTCGTGGCGGTGCGATGGCCGCGCTTGCGCATGCGCAGCGCCGCGTGCCAGCCCGCGTTGAGCCGGTCGGCTGAAGTGACGGCGAGGACGCCGATGTCGCGCCGGTCCTGCCCGATGCGCCCTGCCGCCTTGATCGCCTCCGGCGCCACAGCGCCCTGATAGGCGATGACGATCTCGCAGTTCGGACCGGGCTCGCGCAGCCAGTAGCCGCCGTCGATGACGCCCTGCCGGAAGGCGGCATCTTCGCGCCGCATGGGCTGCTCTAGCGCCCGCGTTGTCAGCCTCAGGTAAACCGAGCCGCCGGTTTCGTCTCTCAGCCATGTGCGCTCGTCCGGCGTTGCCTCGCCGTCGCGTTGCATGTAGTCGAAGGCCCAGTCCATGATCACTGAGAGTTCGTCGAGATAGGCCGGCTCGAAGGCGGCGAGCCCGTCCTGCGCCATGCCGATGAGCGGCGTGCCGATCGACTGATGGGCGCCGCCCTCCGGCGCTAGCGTCACGCCCGACGGCGTTCCTGCGACGAGAAAGCGGGCGTCCTGATAGGTGGCATAGTTGAGAGCGTCGAGCCCGCGCGCGATGAACGGATCGTAGAGCGTGCCGACCGGCAGCAGCCGTTCTCCGAAGAGGTTGTGGGAAAGCCCCGCCGCGCCGAGGAGGAGGAAGAGGTTCATCTCCGCGATGCCGAGTTCGATGTGCTGGCCCTCCGGAGAGAACCGCCACTTCTGGGCCGAGGGCACGCGCTCGTCGCGGAACGTGTCGGCGATCTCGTCGCGCGAGAACAGTCCGCGCCGGTTGACCCACGGGCCGAGGTTGGTGGAGACGGTCACGTCCGGTGAGGTCGTGACGATGCGCTCGGCGACCGCGCTGTCGGTTCGGGCCATCCGGTCGAGGATCTTGCCAAAGCCGGCCTGGGTGGACAGCATCCTGTCGTCGAGGAGGATCGGGCCGTCGGTGGCGAGCTTCGCAGCCTGCTTGCGCCGGGTGCCCTCGGCGAAGAACGGCACGGTCTTGAGGAAGCGCTTGAATGCCGCTTCAGGCATCGCAAGGCCCTCGAACGGTTCCCATTCGCGGCCGCTTCTGATGCCCATCGCCCCTCGCAGCGTTTCCATCTGCGCCGGGGTCATGAGGCCGGCGTGATTATCCTTGTGGCCGGCGAGCGGGGTCCGGAATCCCTTCACCGTATAGGCGACGAAGGCGACGGGCCGGTCGTGGTCGACGGCCTCGAAGGCGTCGATGAGACTTTCAAGGCAATGGCCGCCGAGATTGCTCATCAGGGCCTGCAACTCGTCGTCGGAGCGGCTTTCGATCAGCCGGCTGACATCGCCCTGGTCGCCGAGGTCGTCGGTGAGGCGTTTGCGCCACGCAGCCCCACCCTGGAAGGTGAGGGCGGAATAGAGCGCATTCGGGCATCTGTCGATCCATTCGCGCAGCTTCTCGCCGCCGGGTTCGGCAAAGGCCGCGCGCTGCAAGGCGCCGTATTTGACGATGACGACGTCCCAACCGAAGGCGCCGAAGATCGCCTCGATGCGCGTCGACAGCCCCTCGCGTACCACGCCGTCGAGGCTCTGGCGGTTGTAGTCGATCACCCACCAGGTGTTGCGCAGCCCGTGCTTCCAGCCTTCCTGCAGCGCCTCGTAGACATTGCCCTCGTCGAGTTCGGCGTCGCCGACGAGCGCCACCATCCGCCCCTCTGGCGAGGGCTTTGCCCAGCTCTTCGCCGAAATATAATCCTGGATAAGCGATGCGAAGGCGGTGATCGCCACGCCGAGGCCGACCGAGCCGGTGGAGAAATCGACATCATCGCCGTCCTTGGTGCGGCTCGGGTAGGATTGCGCGCCGCCATAGCCCCTGAAGCGCTTCAGCTTGTCCAACGTCTGGTTACCCATGAGGTACTGCATGGCATGGAACACCGGCGCCGCGTGCGGCTTCACCGCGACGCGATCCTCGGGCCTGAGCGCGGCGAAGTAGAGTGCCGTCATGATCGATACCATCGACGCGCTCGATGCCTGGTGACCGCCGACCTTGAGGCCGTCGCCGCTGTCGCGCAGGTGGTTGGCGTTATGGATGGTCCATGCCGATAGCCACAGCAGCCGGCGCTCAACCTCGTGGAGCGCGCTCAGGTCTCGGCTCATTTCGTTCCTCCCGATCCGTGATTGTGGTTTTCCCGATCAGAGCCGAAACCGGCGTGCGCATCAACCGTCATCTCTCGTGCGGTCTCTTGGCAGGCGCCGATCCGGCTGCGTGGCCCAGCTGCGTGGCCCGGCTGCGTGGCCTTGCGCTTTGCCTGGCGTCAACGTGCTCGCACGCGCTTCCGGCCATCCATACATTAGTATGTATTTGTATTTTTTCTCTTTGGACAGTGTTGTTTCCCTATTCCTCCAGGGAATATGGCGAGTTGTTTTTGCAAGGTATCAATCAAGCGAAACGTGATCCCGATCACAGATAATATTTCTAAGAAATGTTACCGGAAGAGAGCAAAAGTCCATGCTTGTGAGTAGGCTCCGGGAATCCGAAAAAGTATTGAATACGTTTTTAACGCGCGCGTCTCTGTGTTACGTTGCGATTAACGGGAGGCGTCAACATGCGCGACCGGCAATGCCGGTACGCAGCGAGGGTGGAGAAATGTTCCAGCTACAGAGTGGAAAAACGCCTGGCGGCGCGCTGGGAGAGAGACTGCGCGCGTCCGCAGGCGTCCTGTCGGGCACGCTTTGCCTGATTGGCATGTTGATGGGGCCGGCGATAGCGCAGGACCCCGCATCGGATCCCGGGTTTGAGCCGGGGCCGGAAGCCGCGGCCGATCCCGGGCCAGTGGGCGAGCCGGGGGGGCCAATGGCGCCGGGCGAGGCCTATGCGACGCGCTTTTCCGGCGTGAGGGCACAGGAGGGTGGTCGGTCCGTGATCGATCCTGAGGGCGTCGTCGGCAGTATCGTCGACGTGCGCGATCCGCGGTTTGCCGCCGAGGGTCAGCACTGGATGGACGAGCCCCAGCGCGCACCGGTCACGGCGGCCGAAATCGGCCAGGTCTTCGGCATCGCGCTCGATGACGGCGAGGAGGGGCCGAACGTTTATCTGACCGCGACCTCGGCCTTCGGACTCCATCGCAACGCCGACAATTCCGACTGGATGGTCGGCATGTGGGGCCCGCAAGGTGGGCCCGGAACGATCTACAAGCTCGACAAGACCGCCGGCTATGCCCCGACCGTCCTTGCCAATGTGACGCTCGACGGGCGCGAGAACACCGGTCCCGGCCTTGGCAACATCGCCTATGACAAGGTTCATGGCCAGCTCTTCGTCTCGGACCTCGAGACCGGCATGATCCACCGCATCGGCGTCGAGGATGGCGCGGATCTCGGCATCTTCGACCATGGCATGGACGGCCGCGCCGCCTTCATCGACGCGGCAAGCGGCGAAGAGATGAGTCTGCCGCAGGTCGCCTTCGATCCGAACACGTCCGCCCAGGTCGACAATTGCGCGGCCGGCCCGTTCGAAAACACGCCCTCGTGCTGGAACTATGCCGATTTCCGGCGCCGCGTCTGGGGCGTCGGGGTTCGCCAGAACGCGGAGAGCGGCGAAGTCCGCCTTTACTACGCCGTCTGGTCGAGCCAGGGTTTCGGCAATCCCGAATGGAACGACGCCGGCGAGGAGCAGTTCAACACGCTGTGGTCGGTGGGCATCGCCGAGGATGGGTCCTTCGACCGGTCGGACATCCGCCGCGAGTTCATCCTGCCGGACTTCTTTGCCATGCCGGAAGATCGCCAGCGGGCGGGTGCCAGCCATCCCGTCAGCGACATCTCCTTTCCCGAATGCGACGAGCAGAACGTGATGCTGGTCGCGGAGCGCGGCGGCGTCCGCAATCTCGGCCTTGACGCCGTGACGCCGTTCGCCTGGCCGCATGAATCGCGCGTGATCCGTTACGAGCTGGACGACAATGGCGTCTGGGCGCCCGTCGGGCGCTATGATGTCGGCTTTTACGATCGCCGCGAGGAGGGCAACCCGTTCCTGCGCGCCAACAGCGCCGGCGGCACCTCCTTCGGCCTTGGCTATTCGGATGAGTGGACCGCCGATCCGGCGAAGGCGAACGCCTTCGTGTGGATGTCCGGCGATGTACTCTGCTCGCCCAAGCCGAATGGCGCCTGCACCAACCCGATGACCCGCGAACAGGATGACTCGTCCGACGTGCACGGGATTCAGGGAACGCCGGCCGAGGCCTTTGCCCAGCTCTATCCCGAGCCTGCCGGCGGCGAATATCCGGCCGAGGGGGCGGCGACGCCGCCGCTCGGACCCCTTCAGTCCTATATGATCGATCTCGACCAGAACCTCGACGGCAACGGCGCTCCGATCAACGCCAGCTTCGCCAGGAACGACGCCACCAAGATCGGTGACATCGAAATCTATACGCCGTGCCTCGCCGCGCCGGTGGACACAACGCCTCCGCCGATCGTCCCGCCGGAGCAGGGCCAACTGATCCCGGATCCTCCGCTTCCGCTTCCGCCGATCCATACGCCGGGCGCCACGCACCGCCGCTGGGGGTCGCCGATCCATACGCCGGGCGCCACGCACCGCCGGTGGGGGTCGCCGATCCACACGCCGCGCGCGACGCACCGCCGCTGGGGGTCGCCGGTCCACACGCCGCGCGCGACGCACCGCCGCTGGGGGTCGCCGGTCCATACGCCGCGCGCAACTCACCGTCGGCGCGGGTCGCCGATCCACACGCCGCGTGCCACGCATCGCCGCTGGGGCTCGCCGGTGCATACGCCGCGGGCAACGCATCGTCGGCGTGGGTCGCCGGTCCATACGCCGCGGGCAACACATAGGCGTCGCGGGTCGCCGGTGCATACGCCGCGTGCCACGCATCGTCGGCGCGGGTCGCCGGTCCATACGCCGCAGGCGACACATAGGCGTCGCGGGTCGCCGGTGCATACGCCGCAGGCAACGCATCGCCGGCGTGGGTCGCCGGTGCACACGCCGCAGGCAACGCATCGTCGGCGTGGGTCGCCGGTCCACACGCCGCAGGCGACACATAGACGTCGCGGTTCGCCCACACATACCAACCGGGCAAGCCATCGCCGGGCAGGATCGCGCAATCAGCACACCAACCGTGCGAGCCATCGGCGTGCCGGATCGCGCAACGAGCATCGCGAACAGGCCAGTCATCGCCGCCGGGGCTCGCGCAACCAGCACACCAATCGTGCGAGCCACCGCCGAACCGGATCGGTCCGGCGGAACCGCGAGCAGCAACTGAGGCAGCAACGCAAGCGCAAGGAACAGCTGCAGCGCCAGCAACGCCAGCGTCAGCAGCAATCGCGTCAGCAGCGTCAGCGCCAGCAGCAAAAGGCACGCCAGCAACGCCAGCGTCAGCAGAATGCGCGTCAGCAGCGCCAGCGCCAGCAGCAGAAGGCACGCCAGCAACGCCAGCGTCAGCAGAATGCGCGTCAGCAACGCCAGCGTCAGCAAAAGGCACGCCAGCAACGCCAGCGTCAGCAAAAGGCACGCCAGCAACGCCAGCGTCAGCAAAAGGCACGCCAGCAGCGCCAGCGTCAGCAGAAGGCACGCCAGCAGCGCCAGCGTCAGCAAAAGGCACGCCAGCAACGCCAGCGCCAGCAACAGTTGAAGCGTCAACGTCAGCGTCAGCAGCAGCAGCGCCGCCGTCAGCAGCAGACCAACTGACGCAGCATGTCTCTACGGAACGGACGGGGCGATTCTTCGCCCCGTCTCCCGTCTTGGCGGCTGCGTGCCGGGTCTGCGATCCGGGCCGGTGCCCGGATCGATCGTCGAGAGCGCGGCGCGGTCACGTGATCTGTCGGAAATCTTGCTGAATCCCCCCGTCATCATCGATCCGATTGCGTCGATATCGAGCGCCTGCGATTGTACGACGAGGGAATCGGAACGGACGATGTGGATGAACGAAAGCGTGTGTGGATTTTTCAAAGAGAGCCTCGCCGGACAAGGCTCCCTCGGACAGGACTTCATCGGGTCGGGACGGGCGAGCCGTTCATTGGCGATTGCCTTGGTCTTCGCGGGATTCTGTGCCCTCGCATCGGGTGAGGCGGTCGCCGAAGGGCCGCGAAGCGAAGCATTGCCGCGGCTCCAGACCAACGAGGCCTACATCGACGCGGTAACGGCGCGCTCGAACCTCGATATCGAGGATGTCAGCGCGGTCTTCGACCATGTCTTCTCCCGCCTGCCGGACAGTGTGAAAGTCTATCCGACGGAAAACTACTACTACTTCAAGTTCCCGCATAATGGCGTCGTCTATTCGGGCAACTTCCGCCTCGACGCGGGTGAACGCGACAAGGGCAAGGTGTCTTTTGCCTATTTCGAAAGCTTCACCGACTGGCGGCGCGACGAGATCGACCGCTACAAGGTCTTTGACGCGACCGATGGCGTGACGGTGACGAAGGTTGCGCCGCTGGTCTATACGATCGCCCATGCGGGCAAGACCGTCCGGTTCGAATTGAACGATCTCAGCAACGTGACGCCGCCGGAGGGAACGCTCGGCGACGACGAACGCTACATCGGGCCGGTGTTCGATGAATCCGGTGTCGAGTTCTATCTGGTCTACAACGGGACGATCAAAGACTTCCTCTATATCCTAAACGAACGGCAGACGGTGCCCGACGAGCTCTATCCGTCGACGGGATCGAAGCGGATTCTGATCGGCCGCCGCACCGGTTTTGCCTTCTACCGGGACGACAGGATCGATCGGAAGATTCTCGTCGGCGTGCAAAGCCACAACGTTGAGATCAACAGCTATCTCGACGGGCCGTTCGATCAGCTTCCCGACAATTTCATCAAGGGCGACACGCTGAAGGACGCGATCCTTGAGACCGATCCCAGCTATAAGGGTCAGATCGACCGTTTCGGCATCCTGCCGGGCGGCGACGAGCGCTATCTCATCGCGCCCTACATGTCCTGGACCTATACCGACGAACTGCTGGCGGCCTCCGATTGCGCCAGCGATCCAGACGTGGCCGAGGACGAGTACTACAATTGCTTCGTCTTCATCGATGAGAACGAGGCGCCTGAGAACGAGGCGCCTGAGAGTGGGGATCTTGAGGGCGTCAATGGCGATGTCGCGGATCCCGGTATGGCGGACGCAGAGAGAATGGTTGATCCGGACGCTCCGCCGGAGGATGGCGCGCCCGCGGAGAATACCGGAACATCGCAAGACACCGCGCCGACCCAGTCGCCGGCCCGCGATGTGATGCCCCGCGCGGAGGACAAACTATGATCGTTCGGTACGGCGCGGCGATCGCTGCCCCGGTCCGGCTCTTCGCCATTGTGGCTTTCCTCGGTGTGGCTTTTTCTGTTGTTGCAGTCGGCACCGCCGTCGCCGGAGCGCCGGGCGAGACGACATCGGTCGGCGCCGACGGGTCGGAGGCGCTTTCGCTGAACGAAAGCTACGTCGACTCTGTGAGAGCGAATACGGCACTCAAGACCGATTCCGTCGAGTCCGTCTTCGCCTATGTACTGTCGTCGCTGAAGTCGGAGGTCTTCGTCTATCCGACGGAGAACTATTATTATTTCGATTTCGTCCAGGACGGTATCGACTATACCGGCAACATCCGCCTGTCCGTCGTGGATCGCGACAAGGGCTTCGTGCATTTCAATTTCTACAAGACCTTCACACGCTGGCGCCGCGATCTCGACTACCGCTACAGGAAGTTTGGCCCGGACGACGGCGTCACCGTGGAAAAGCGCGGCGACTTCCTCTACGCGGTCTCGTACCGGGGCGTGGAGCGGGTCTTCCATCTCAACGACCGCCTGCCGAGAAAGGCGCCGAAGGGCGTTTTAGGCCCGGACGACCGCTATATCGGGCCGATCTTCGACGAGTCCGGCATCCGTTTCTTCCTTGTCTACAACAAGGCCGCCAAGGTCTTTCACTACATCCTCGACGAAACCGTCCCCGTCGCTGATCAGCTCTACCCCTCGCAATTCTCCGATGCGATTCTGATGGGGTGGCGAACCGGCTTTGCCTTCTACAAGGACGGCAATCTGGATCGCAAGATCCTGATCGGCGTCTATGAGGAGAACTCCAACACCAACAATTTCCTCGACGGTCCGTTCGACCAGCTCCCCGACAATTATCTCGCCGCCGGCGCACTCCGCGACGCGCTCATCGACATGGATCCCTCGCTCACGAACAAGATCGATGCCTTCGGTTTCTGGAGCAACGACGCGCGCTATCTCATCGGGCCCTACCTCTATTATTCCAGCGAGGATCAGCTCCTCATGTTCGACAACTGCGCCCGCAGCGGCGAGATGACGGCCCCCGACTACTATCGCTGCTTCGTGGCCGAGGATCCGGCGAGCCCCGTTTCGTCCGACGACGACGAAACGCAAGATGGTGGCAGGGACAGCGAGCGCGACACAGGCGGCAAAACGAAGATCCCCATCCCGCGCGCCAAGTAATCCCGCGCGCCAAGTAATCCCGCGCGCCAAGTAATACCCGGCGCCAAAAATCCTGAGCGCAAAGTGACCGCCACGTAAAGCCGGGGCGGCTCATGGCCGTCGTCGGTTCCGCCGGAGAGGTCTCTTCGGCGGCCTCTATCCCGCGTCTGATATCCGCCTCGTGCCCGAATTCCACCCCGCATCGGCAAATCGGACTGGCGTCCGATCCTTGCCGGTGCGCTCCGTCCTTGCCTCTAGCCTTGTCCCGACAGCGACGCCGATGCTCGCCGTGCAACTCCTGTCTCCCACTCGCCCTCTTGCCAGGGCCCGGTCCAGCATCTATATATCAATCGATTGATTTATATCTGTGGCAAGAGGGGCGCGCGTCGGGACGGATGTCGCGCGGTGCGTGGAAAGAGATGCGATGAGCGAAGATGGCGCCGACCTTGAAGACGGCGGATCGCGGCCGGAGCGCCAGGGAAAACGCGGCGCGGCGGAGGCGACGCGCAGAGCGCTGATCGAAGCCGCGCTCGTCGGTTTCGGGCGTGATGGCTTTGACGGCACGTCCACGCGGGAAATCGCCAGCGCCGCCGGCACCAATATCGCCAGTATCGCCTACCATTTCGGTGGCAAGGAGGGGTTGCGGGCAGCCTGCGCCAAGCATCTGGTGGAGACGATGCAGTCGATTATCCGGCTGGCGCTGCGCGGCGAGACGATCGAGGACTATGCCGCCCTGCCGCCCGAGGCGGCGCGCGAACGGATGGTGGGGGCGCTCGACCGCATGAGCACCTTCCTCCTGCAGAACCCCCAATCCGATTCCATCGTCCGGTTCATCCTGCGTGAGCTGTTCTCGCCGTCCGACGTCTTCGACGTCATCTATACCGGTGTCATCGAACCGAGTCACCGGCGGCTCTGCGCACTCTGGTCGGCGGCGACGGGGGACCCCGTCGACAGCGAGAAGACGCGGCTCAAGGTCTTCACGATCATCGGCCAGATCCTCTACTTCCGCATCGGCCGCGAGATGGTGCTTCGACGGCTCGACTGGAACACCATCGGCGAGCGGGAAGCCGGAGCGATAAAGGAAATCCTGATGCGCAATGTCGACGTTCTCATTGCCGACGAAGGTCGCCAAACAAACGGGGGCTGAGAGACAATGATGGATCTTCTGTGCGCGATCCCTGTGATCGCCGGGCTTTTCGGTGCCTGCGCGCCGCCGCCCCTCAGCGTCGGATACGTCGAGGGCGAATATGTGCTTCTGGCACCGCTCGAAGTGGCGACGATCCGCACCATCGGTGTCCACCGCGGCGACCGGGTCGCGGCCGGTGATGTGCTTGCCGAAGTCGAAGACGATGACGCCCGCATTGCCGTGGCCGATGCGGAGGCGGCGCTGCACAGGGCCGAGGCGCAACTGGCCAATCTGGAAGAGGGCAAGCGGCCGGAGGAAATCCGTGTGCTTGAAGCGACGCTCCAGTCGGCCAGGGCGCAGGCGGCCGAAGCCGAGCGGATCTTCGGCCGTCGCCAGAACCTGCTCAAGACCGGCGCCGTCTCGCGCGCGAGCTTCGACGAGGCGAGCACCGGTCTCGATACGGCACGGGCGAAAGTGGAGGAACTGGAGGCCAATCTCGCCGTCGCCCGTCTGCCGGCCCGCACCAACGAGATCGCGGCGTCGCGGAACGCGGTCAAGCAGGCCCGGGCGACGCTGGAAAAAGCGCGCTGGTTCCTCGACAAGCGAACCATCAAGGCACCGGCCGCCGGCGAGATCAGCGACGTCATCCGCCGCGTCGGCGAGGTCGCCGGCCCCTCCGCTCCGGTGCTGTCATTCCTGCCCGACGGGGCGACGAAACTGAAGCTTTATGTGCCCGAAGAGGCGCTCTCCAGCCTGTCTGTCGGCTCGCTCCTGTCGGTCCGCTGCGACGGCTGCCGGTCGGGTCTTCACGCCCGCATCAGCTACATCTCCCGCGAGCCGGAGTTCACACCGCCGGTGATCTATTCGCTACAGAACCGGCAAAAGCTCGTCTATCTCATCGAGGCGCGGCCGGCGGCCGGCGCAGCCGAATTGAAGCCCGGCCAGATCGTCGATGTCGTCCTGTCGCCAGGCGGAAGCGCGAACGCCGACACCGGATCGGATGCGAACGAGGGAGCAGGGGCCAGATGAGCGCGATCTCCGTCGAAGGGCTGACCAAGCGTTATGGCGCGCGCACGGTCGTCGACAACGTGTCGATGTCCGTCGAGGCCGGCGCCATCGTCGGCTTCCTTGGACCGAACGGCTCGGGCAAGACGACGACCATCCGCATGATCTGCGGGTTGCTGACGCCCGACGCCGGTACCGGCACCGTGCTCGGTTTCGACCTCAATGCCGATAACCTCAAGATCAAGAACGAGGTCGGCTACATGACGCAGCGCTTCTCGTTCTACGAGGATCTGACGATCGCGGAGAACCTGAACTTCGTCGCCCGGCTCTACCGGCTGAAGAACCCGGCACGGGAGGTCTCGCGCACCCTCGATACCCTCGGGCTCACTTCGCGGCGCAATCAGCTCGCCGGCGCCCTATCGGGCGGCTGGAAGCAGCGCCTTGCGCTCGCCGCCTGCATCATGCACAAGCCCAAGCTCCTTCTCCTCGACGAGCCGACGGCCGGTGTAGACCCCAAGGCGAGGCGGGACTTCTGGGACGAGATCCACCTTCTCGCCGCCGACGGCATTACCGTGCTCGTCTCCACCCATTACATGGACGAGGCGGAACGCTGCCACCGCATCAACTACATCTCCTACGGTCATCTGATTGCCTCGGGTACCGTCGAGGAGGTCGTTGAGCAGTCGGGCCTGTACACCTATCTCGTCGAGGGCAAGGACGTTTCGGGTATCGCAGCACGTCTGCGCGCCGAGTCCGGCGTGCAGCAGGTAGCTCCCTTCGGCAACGCGCTCCATGTCGTCGGCGAGGATCCGGATCTCCTGAAAGCGGCGCTCGCGCCCTATGCCGACGAGCCGGGCATCCGGGTCGAGGTCGGCGAGACGAGCCTTGAGGACGTGTTCATCCACTTCATGGCCTCGGCCTCCGACAACATGGAGGAGGATCGGTCATGATCGCCTGGCTGTCGTTTCGCCGCCTCGGGGCCATCCTTGCCAAGGAATTTACCCAGATGCGGCGCGACCGCATCACCTTTGCCATGATGCTCGGTGTGCCCCTGATGCAGCTTTTGCTGTTCGGATACGCGATCAACAACGATCCGAAGGGGCTGCCGGCCGCGCTCGTTACCGCCTCCAACGACCATTACAGCCGCGCCATCGTTACCGCATTGGAACTCACCGGCTACTATCGCTTTCGCCACGTCGGGGTGAACGCCAGCGAGGCGGAACACCTGATCGCCAGCGGCGAGGTTACCTTCGTCGTAACCATCCCCTCCGACTTCGGCGCCCGGGTCGATCGCAATGACCATCCGGTGATCCTCGTGGAGGCCGACGCCACCGATCCGGCGGCGGCGAGCGGGGCGATCTCCACCCTCGGCACCGTCGCCCGCCAGGCGCTGCTTCGCGAGCGGGGCCTAAGCGAAAAAGCCGACGAGGAAGCCGGCTCGAACCTCGATATCATCATCCACCGCCGCTACAACCCGGAGGGCCTCTCGCAGTACAACATCGTGCCGGGCCTCCTCGGCGTCATTCTCCAGATGACCCTCGTCATGATGACCTCGATGGCGCTGACGCGGGAGACGGAGCGCGGCACGATGGAAAACCTCCTTGCCATGCCGGCGACGCCGATGGAGATCATGCTCGGCAAGGTGCTGCCCTATCTCGTCGTCGGCGCCGCCCAGGTCGCCGTCGTGCTGATCGCCGCCAAGATGCTCTTTTCAGTGCCCTTCGTCGGCTCGATGCCGCTGCTGCTCTTCGCCATTCTCGTCTTCGTCCTCTCGCTCGTGCTCCTCGGTTACACGATCTCGTCCTTCGCCGCCTCCCAGATGCAGGCGCTGCAGCTCACCTTCTTCTTCTTTCTTCCCTCGATCATGCTGTCCGGCTTCATGTTTCCCTTCCGCGGCATGCCTGGCTGGGCACAGACGCTCGGCGAGATCTTGCCGCTTACCCACTTCCTCAGGATCATCCGCGCGGTGATGCTGAAGGGGGCGGTCTGGATCGACGTCCGCTTCGAAGTGCTGGTGCTGATCTTCTTTGCGGTGCTGTGCGCCGCGCTCGCTCTCCTGCGCTTCCGCCGCACCCTGGACTGATTGCGGTACGGCGGAAGGCCATTAAGGTCGTTTGTGCCGTTACCGAATCACACCGGCACGGTGTTCAGAACCTCCCAGAGTGCGTTCGGTGCCCCCTGCCAGTGCCAGAACGAATAGCCTTCGTAGCCGCGCTCCTTCATCAGGCGGATGAATTCGCGGGCTCGCTCCGCACAGGCCGAGGCCGAGGAGCAGCCGCCGCCTTCGCCGATCCAGCCGGCGCCGACGGGCACGAACGGCAGGGTGACGTGGCTGTTGCCGTCTTCCGCCCGTTCCAGCCGGTTGAGGACGCTCGGGCTGCCGCCGTAGTAGACCTGCGGGAAATTGTAATCGCAGACATAGGCGATCTTGTTGAACTTGGGCAGCCAACCGGCCATGTTCTGCGGAATGTCATGGCTCGAAATCGCGAGCGGGATGCCCAGCGCGTTGGCCTGAGCCCGCATTGCCGCGGCGTAGGCTTCGGCCTCTCCCTTTTCGCCGAGGAAGAACTGGGATCCGGCCTCGGCGTCGACGATCAGGCCGTTCAACTTGAACGTTCGGGCGATCGCGCCGACCACAGCCGCTTCTTTCTGGGCGGAGCCGTTGTCGGGGCAACGCGGGACATGCCAGCCCCACACCTGAACGCCGCGCTCCTTGCCGCGTTTGACCAGCTCGTGCAAATGCTCGCCGGTCTCTCCGCTGGTGTTGCCGTAGGCGCTGGCACCTTCCGCGATCTTGACCCACAGTGAGGTCAGCTTCGCCCGCCTGGCCTTGTCCACGACCTTGGCGACGCTGCCCTCCGCGTTGATGATGGGTGCCAGTTTCCAGATATATATGCAGCGACCGATCATGATGGTTCCTCCAGTTCCGATTGTTTGCTCTGGATCGACCCTTTCCACCCCGGCGCGGCATTCCTCGGCGCAGCTCGTGCCGATGGTCGAGGGTCTCGCGGCGGCCACAAGGAGTGGATCCGTCCCGCCGGACCGACCTCGCCGTCATTTGGCCACACCGGCAGACGGCGGGGATTTCTATCTTTGAGAGTGATTTTGATATTATCAATTTATAATTGTAGAGACCAGGAAGATGCCCCACGCTTGTTGCGACGCACAATTCCTTTGCGGAATCACCTTGCCGGCAACGCGAAGTTCGTCGCATCATGACGTTCGGCGCGGCGCGTGGAGGAGCGCGACGCGGATGAATGAGGGGGACATCGATGCAAGCCTGCCGCTCCGGGGAAACCCGTGACACCGTTCGCCTGCTCGTCGGATGGGAGGCGAAGGAATTTCCGCTAGGCGATCCAAACTGGACCCTTCTGCAGCTTCTGCGTGAAGACTTCGGCCTGACCGGAACCAAGGAGGGCTGCGCGGAGGGCGATTGCGGTGCCTGTACGGTGCTCGTCGGCCGGCTCGTTGGCGGACGGCTTGCGTATCGGGCCGTCAACGCCTGCATTTTGTTCACCGGCGCGCTCGACGGTTGTCAGGTGCTGACGGTAGAACACATCGCCCTCGACGGCCTGCATCCGGCACAGGAGGCGATGGCGGCCGAAGGCGGATCGCAATGCGGCTTCTGTACGCCGGGTTTCGTCATGTCGCTTGTTGGCATGCATGTGAACGGGGCTGGCGGTGATGGTGGCGCTGAGCGAGGCGCGATCGACGCCGTGCTCGCCGGGAATCTCTGTCGCTGCACCGGCTACGGGCCGATCATCGCTGCCGCGCGTCGAGTGGCCACCGCGCCGGTGAGTGATGCCTGGACGCGGGCGACGGCACGGGCGGAGGAGACGCTGCGCGAGTGGGCGGCGGATCCGCGCCCGCTCTTCTGTCAGACCCTGAGGGGCTTCTTCGCCGCGCCCCGAAGCCGCGCGGATCTCGCCTGCCTGATGGCCGCCCACCCCGAGGCGACGCTGGTCGCCGGCGCGACCGATGTCGGCCTGTGGGTGACGAAGCAGGGAAAGCGCCTCGACAAGCAGATCTATCTCGGCGCGGTCGGGGATCTCCACAATATTCGCCAGACCGACGACGCCATCGAGATCGGGGCCGCCGTCACCTACGCCGAAGCGGAGACGGCGCTCCTCAAGGCGATCCCTGCGCTCGCGCCGACCTTCCGGCGGATCGGCTCCACCCAGGTGCGCAATTCCGGCACCATCGGCGGCAATATCGCCAACGCCTCGCCCATCGGCGATACGCCGCCGCCGCTGATCGCGCTCGGGGCAACACTGGTGCTCGAAAGCGCCGACGGCATGCGCGAGTTGCCGCTGGAGCGCTATTTCCTCGACTACGGCAGGCAGGATCGCAAACCCGGCGAGTTTGTCGCCGCCGTCCGGGTGCCGACACCGGTGCCGGACAGCTTCCGCTGCTATAAGGTCTCCAAGCGCTTCGAGCAGGATATTACCGCCGTCCTAGGCGCCTTTGTCGTGTTGGTGTCCGACGGCACGGTTGTTTCCGCGCGGCTCGCCTTCGGCGGCATGGCGGGAACGCCGATGCGCGCGCGCCGTGCCGAAGCCGCGCTCGCCGACCAGCCCTGGACGATGGAAACGGTCAGTGCGGCTATGGACGCCCTCGGTGACGACTTCACGCCGATGACCGATATGCGCGCCAGCGCCGATTATCGCCTGATGGTCGCGCGAAACCTCCTGGAACGCTATTTCCATGACCTTGCCGGAGGGCTTGCCTCGCTCGCCGACGGGGCCATTGCGGAGGCGCTCTGCGATGTTTGACAAACCCGATGCCACTGAAGGCCAACCGCAGGTGCCGGATCGTATCGCGGGCGGTGTCGCCGAGGCGATCGCCCATGACAGTGCGGTCAAGCACGTGACCGGCGCCGCCGTCTATGTCGACGATATCCCGACCCCCCGCGGCACTCTTTACGTTGTGCCGGGCGGTGCGTCGATTGCGCGTGGGCGCGTCACCCGGATGGACCTGACGCGGGTTGAAGGCGCGTCCGGCGTCGTCACGGTGTTGACCGCCGCCGATATCCCCGGCGACAACGACACCAGCCCGACCCATTCCGGCGACGATCCGGTGCTCTCGGACGGTACGGTGATGTTTCATGGCCAGGTGCTCTTCGCCGTCGTCGCAAGGAGCGAGCACGAGGCGCGCGCCGCTCTTGCCCTTGCTGACATCGACTACGCGGAGGAGACGCCGGCGCTGACGATTGCCGAGGCGCGGGCGGCGGAGAACCGCGTCAGCCCGGACTACGCCTTCGGCAGCGGCGACGTTGAGGCCGCGCTCGCCGCCGCGCCGCACGTGCTTGCCGGCGAGATGGCGATCGGCGGACAGGACCACTTCTATCTCGAAGGTCAGGCCTCACTTGCCATTCCGGCCGAGGACGGTGACATCGTCGTCCATTGCTCCACCCAGCACCCGTCGGAAGTGCAACACAATCTGGCCCATGTGCTCGGCCTGCCGGCAAGCGGCGTCGTCGTCGAGGTGCGGCGCATGGGCGGCGGTTTTGGCGGCAAGGAGAGCCAGGCGACGCAATGGGCCGCGCTCGCCGCGCTCGGGGCGAGGAAGACCGGCAGGCCGGTGAAATGTCGCCTCGATCGCGACGACGACATGGTCATGACTGGAAAGCGGCATGACTTCCTCGCCGACTGGCGGGTGGGGTTCGCCGACGACGGCCGCATCGTCGGCCTCGACGTGCGGTTGTCGTCGCGTTGTGGTGCCTCCAAGGATCTTTCCGATGCCATTGCCGACCGCGCCATGTTTCACGTCGCCAACGCTTATCACCTGCCGGCCGCGCGGATATCCTCCGAGCGACTGATCACCAACACCGTGTCGAACACCGCCTTTCGCGGCTTCGGCGGCCCGCAGGGCATGATGGTCGGCGAACGCATCGTCGAGGAGATCGCCCGCACGCTGCGTCTCGACCCGCTCGACGTGCGAAAACGGAATTTCTATGGCCCGAAGACGGGTACGCGCACGCCTTATGGCATGGAGGTCGAGGATTTCGTTGCCGACCAGCTCGTCGCCGAACTGGAAGAGACCGCGCGCTATCGCGAGCGCCGCGCGGCGATTGCCCGCTTCAACGGGAAAAGTTCGGTGATCAAGCGCGGTATCGCGCTGACGCCGGTGAAATTCGGCATTTCGTTCACCACGAGCTTCCTCAACCAGGCCGGCGCTCTCATCCACATCTACCGCGATGGCAGCGTCATGCTGAACCACGGTGGCACCGAGATGGGGCAGGGGCTGTTCATGAAGGTCGCCCAGGTGGTGGCGAACGTTTTCCAGGTCGATGTTGAGCGGGTCAAGATCACCGCGACCTCGACCGCGAAGGTGCCGAATACCTCTGCGACCGCCGCCTCGTCCGGGTCCGACATGAACGGCATGGCCGCCTTCAACGCGGCGATGACGATCAGGAAGCGGCTCGTCGATTTTGCCGTGGACGCTTACAAGGTGGAGGAAGCGGACATCGAATTCCTGCCGAACCACGTGCGCATCGGCAACGCGGTGAAACCCTTCGCCGACCTCGTCGACGAGGCCTACTTGGCGCGGATCTCGCTGTCTTCCACCGGCTATTACCGCACGCCGAAGATCGACTTCGACCGCGCGTCGGGAACCGGCCGGCCGTTCTATTATTTCGCCTATGGCGCGGCGGTCTCGGAGGTGGCGATCGACATGCTCACGGGGGAAAGTCGGGTGCTTGCCGTCGATATCCTCCATGACGTGGGCTCCTCGCTCAATCCGGCGCTCGACATTGGCCAGATCGAGGGTGGCTTCATCCAGGGGATGGGCTGGCTGACCTCGGAGGAACTGTGGTGGGACGACAAGGGTCGGCTGAAGACCCATGCGCCCTCCACCTACAAGATCCCGACCTGCGGTGACCGGCCGGAGCGCTTCACCGTGAAGCTCTGGGAGAAGGGCCGCAATGCCGAACCGACGATCTACCGTTCCAAGGCCGTCGGTGAGCCGCCACTGATGCTGGCGATTTCCGTCCATGCCGCGATCGCGGACGCGCTGGCGAGCCTTGCGCGCGACGGGAGCTTTCCCCGGCTCGATGCGCCGGCGACGCCGGAGCGCATCCTGATGGCGGCGCGGGCTCTTAAACAGGCGGCCCCCCTGAAAGAGGGCGCGGCGTCGTGACCGGCGCGTCGCCCGCCTCAGCCGTTGCCGGCACGGCCTCGGCCGGCCTCGGTCCCGTCGATTGGGTGTCGATCGCGCGCGGTATTGCGGCATCGGGAAAACGCGCCGTGCTGGCGCTGATCGTCTCGGCGGCCGGTTCGGCGCCGCGCGCGGAAGGCACGTGGCTCGTCGTGACGGCGGGCGAGACCTTCGGCACCCTTGGCGGCGGCGAACTTGAACGCATCGCGACCATGCAGGCGCGTGAGCGCATCGCCGGCACCGGCGCCTGGGAGCGGGCACTCGTCGACCGCATCCTCGGGCCCGACCTTGGCCAGTGCTGCGGTGGCAAGGTGCGCTATCTCTTCGAGCCGATTGACGCAAGCGCTCTGATCTGGCTCGACGATCTGGCCACTGGGCTTGGCGAGAGCGGAGGCGGCATGCTCGACATCCCGCTCGCCGATCCCGCCCACCCGCCGGCCTTCGATCCGAAAAGGACCGAGGCGCCGCCTCCCGTTCGGGGAAAGGAGGCGCCCGAAATTCTCTCGCTCCTCCTTCGCGATCCGCGACCCCACGTCGTCATCTTCGGCGCCGGTCATGTCGGGCGCACGTTCGCGGCCTTTTCCGCCTGGCTGCCGATCCGCGTTCATGTCGTCGATGACCGCAAGGAGATGCTCGCGCATGTGGCGCCGGCGCCGAACGTCACGCCGGTTTTCGAGACCGTGCCGGAGGAGTACGCCGGGAAGTCGGCGCCGATCGACGCCGCCTTCGTCATGACCTACAGCCACGAACTCGACTTTGCCCTTTCGCGGGCACTTCTGGCGCGGCCGGAAATCCGCTATGTCGGCATGATCGGCTCGAAATCTAAGGCGGCTCGGGCGAGGAAGCAGATCGTCGGTGCCGGCCTTGCGGAAACACTGCCGCGGTTCGTCAGTCCGATCGGTATCGACGGGCCGCCGGGCAAGGAGCCGGGCGTGATCGCGCTTGGTGCTCTGGCCGAAGTGCTGCGCATCCTGCGCGGCATTGACGAACCGGACTGATGGTCCGGACTTCGCTCACCGAAGGGAACAATGGACATGGCGGACGGGACGGACGACAAGGCGGAATTCATGGCGGAAGCGGTGCGATTGTCGAAGGAGATGATGGAGGACGACAAGGGCGGGCCGTTCGGTGCGGTCATCGTTCGAGACGGCGAGATCATCGGCCGGGGCGCGAATCTCGTCACTTCCACCAACGACCCTACGGCGCATGCCGAGGTCGTCGCCATTCGCGCTGCTTGCCAAAGTCTGGGGACGTACAGCCTCGAAGGTGCGGAGATCTACACCAGTTGCGAACCGTGTCCGATGTGTCTCGCCGCCATCTACTGGGCCCGCATCAGCGCGGTCTACTTCGCCAACAACCGCCACGAGGCGGCCGAGATCGGCTTCGACGACGCGCACATCTATTCCGAGATCGCCAAGGAGCTCCACGCCCGCGAGATCCCCATGGTCAACCTGCAGATGCCCGAGGCCAAGGCAGCCTTCGCCGAATGGGCCGCCAAGGACGACAAGACGCCCTACTGAGCGCTCGGGACCGGACGCATCCAGCGGGCGGGGGGCTTGCCGGCGAGATTACAGGGGGGCAATGCCGTTGTCGGCACCGAGACGGCGGCTGCCCGGCCGTTGCACATGGCGCGGAATCCGGTGCCGGCATCGCGGTCCTAAAGCGTTTTCCAAAAAGCTTGGCCGACTTGTCGGACAATAAATCGGGTCAAAACAAAGAGATAAAGCGTGTCGCCTGTTTCAGGTAAACCGCAACATGCGTTGGTGGCCGAGTGCCGCCTATGCTCGGCGCGTCGCAGTCGGCGGCAACGGCGGATGGAGCTGACGGTCGCCGTATCATCGATGAAGTGACTATCCGACTTTCGTGGAGGGTGCTCGGAAACAGCCGGTTTTCCGCGATTCCCGACCGAACAGGACCGCCGGAATCCGGTTGACGGGTTTTCAAGCCTTTGTATACAGTACGGGAAAATAACTAGAACACACCTGTGCCGTGCATAATCCGAGCGTTTGTTAGGCGCGACGGAGGGAAGCAAGTACAGGCGTCATCAGGGAGAGGGACGGACACTTGGGCGATCAGGCATCGGCCGGTTCGCCGGTGGCTCATGCCGAGGCGGGCGCTGGTCGGCAGGACTGCAAGAATCGGCGAAATTCCAATGGCATTGGCGCCATCCCGTGTTGTTCGCCGGGGACGTCCCTGCTGGAGTTTTCCTGTCCTCATCCGTCGATGCGGCGCATATCGCTTTCTGTCTCGTTGCGATGTTGGCGTGCTCTGCTGGGCCATGCTGTCTGGAGGGAGCGGAGGCGTGAAGGCCACCGCATCGGCGGGCTGTATACAGCCGGGCGCGCGCGCGCCTCGGAAATCGAACCGATGAGGCAGGGCGGCGAGGGGCGACCATGCTGAAGCGCACGCGCGGCAAGGGAGCATCGGTTCGAATGGCTCCGACGCCCACATCTCCAGCGTCAACATCCCAAATCCCACCTTCGCAAACGCTCTCCTCGCAGTCGGTCAAGGCGCTGCTTGGAATTCGCGAACTGATCATCGGAGGGACGTTTCGTCCCGGCGAACGGTTGCCGGAACTTGCGCTTGTCGACCGTCTAGGCCTGTCTCGGACGCCGGTTCGCGCCGCGCTGGCGCGGCTGGAACTGGAAGGTCTGGTAGAAGCCTTGCCGTCGGGAGGCTATGCGGCGCGCGGCTTCACCGATGCCGACATCACCGACGCGATCGAGCTGCGTGGCTTGCTCGAGGGCGCGGCCGCACGGCGCGCCGCCGAGAGCGGTGTTCCGGCGGCGGACCTGCGCGCCGTGCGCGATGTGCTCGCGCGTCTCGACGAGGCAGTCGATTTCTTTTCCGCCACCCTCGACCGAATCGAGACCTACATCACGCTCAACGAGACCTTTCACGACATGCTGGCGCGGATGTCTGGAAGTGCGATCCTTGCGCGGGAGGTCGAGCGGGCACAGGCGCTTCCCTTCGCCACGCCGAGCGCGTTTCTCGATGCGCATGCGGCGATGGACGCCTTTCCGCGCGTGCTGGCCGTCGCGCAAGCGCAGCATTGGGGGCTTGTCGAGGCGATTGAGAGCCGCGAAGGTGCCCGAGCGGAAGCTTTGGCGCGCGAACATGCTCGCCTTGCCCGGGGAACCTTGCGACGGGTGCTCGACGACGCCGATCTCAAGGGGCGCGTGCCCGGCCTGACGCTCGTTGCCGAAGACGCGCCGCGACACCGACGAAACGACAAGCCGACAACGGCCTGACGACTTTACAGCCTGACGACTTGACCGATGGGCGCACAAGTGTCCGTTCAAGACCTAACGGGAGGAAAGTAAGGTGAAGAGAAGAACATTCATTCTTGGATCGCTCGCTGCGGCGACCCTCATGGCTTCACAGCCGGCTTCAGCCCAGGAAGTGACTCTGCGCTTGCATCAGTTCCTGCCGCCGCAGGCCGCCATTCCGAAATATGCCATCGATCCGTGGATCGCCAAGGTGGAGAAGGAATCGGACGGGCGGATCAAGGTCGAGCATTACCCCTCCATGCAGCTCGGCGGCTCGCCGCCCTCGCTCTACGATCAGGCCAAGGACGGCGTGGTCGATATCGTCTGGACGTTGATGGGCTATACGCCCGGTCGCTTCCCCAAGGTCGAGGCCTTCGAGCTTCCGTTCATGGGCACCACGGGCAAGAAGACCTCTCTCGCCTTCCAGGACTTCGTGGAAAAGAATGCCCTCGACGAATTCCGCGACGTTCATCCGCTCTGCTTCCACACCCACGGCCCCGGCCTTCTTCACATCAAGGGTGACGGCGTGCGGAAGCTGGAGGACATGAAGGGGCTGAAGCTGCGCGGCCCCACCCGCATCGTCACCAATATGCTGGATAAGCTCGGCGCGACCGCGATCGGCATGCCGGTTCCGGCCGTTCCCGAGGCGCTCTCGAAGGGTGTCATCGACGGTGCCGTCGTGCCGTGGGAAGTCGCACCGGCGATCAAGATCACCGAGCTCGTCAACACCCATACCGACTTTAGCGGCGACAAGGGCCTCTACACCGCGACCTTCGTTTTCGCCATGAACAAGGACACCTACGCGGGACTGCCGGACGATCTGAAGAAGGTGATCGACGACAACTCCGGCAAGGCCTGCGCCGAACTCTTCGGCAACGCCATGGACAAGGGCGACGAGATCGGTCTCGCCATCGCCAAGAAGTCCGGCAACGAACTCATCACGCTCGACGAGGCGGAAACCAACCGCTTCAAGGAGGTTGGCGCCTCGGTCAGGGCCGATTGGATCGCGGAGATGAACGGTAAGGGCGTCGACGCCGAGGCGCTGGTCAAGGATGCCAAGGACCTCGTCGACAAGTACAGCGCCATGTAAGGGGCTCCGGCGGGAATATGCCCGCCGCGCGACACTGCCGGAGGCGGCTTCCGCCGTCTTCGGCCCTTGCTTTCCGGTGGCCGTATTCCGCGGCCGCCACGTGCCGGGTTTCTTCCGCACCATCGGGCTTTCGGGCCGGCATCACAGGCTTTCGAGGATGAAATGACGCTGACGGAACGCATCGATCGGGCGGCTTATCGGATCGCTTATGTCATGGCCGCCCTGGGCGGTATCGTGCTGGTCGCGGTCATGCTGATGACGACGATCAGCATTTTCGGGCGCTCCCTGGTATCCCTCGGCCTCGGCCCGATCCCGGGCGATTTCGAACTCGTCAGCGCGGGAACGGCGTTCTGTATCTTCGCTTTCCTGCCCTGGTGCCAGCTTCGCCGCGGTCACGTCACGGTCGACCTTTTCCTGTCGAGCGTCGGTCCGCGCGTCAACTATTTCATCGACATCGTGGCGAATGTTCTGATGACGGCCGCCACCACCGTGATCGCTTGGCGTCTTTACGCCGGCATGCTCGACAAGGCCGCCTACAACGAAACCTCTTTCATCCTGCAGTATCCGGTCTGGTGGGCCTATGCCGTCAGCCTAATCGGCGCGGTGATCTTCGCCTTCATCAGCCTTTACACCGTCTGGCGAAGCGTGCGCGAGTTCCGCACCGGCAAGCATGTCTTCTACAACACGGGGCACACGTCGTGACCAATCTCGAACTCGGTATCTGGTCTTTCCCCGTCCTCATGGCGATGATCTTTCTCAGGATTCCGATCGGCCTTGCCATGCTCGTCTGCGGTTTCATCGGCAGCGGTCTCATTCTCGGCCGCTGGACACCGGTGCTCGCCCAGTTCAAGGGGCTTACCTACGACACGTTCTCCAGCTATTCCCTGTCGATCGTGCCGCTGTTCCTCTTGATGGGCCAGTTCGCCACCCTCGGCGGTATGTCGAAATCGCTCTTCAAGGCGGCCGAGACCTGGATGGGGCATCGCAAGGGCGGCGTCGCCATGGCCGCGGTCGGAGCCTGCGCCGGCTTCGGCGCCATCTGCGGTTCCTCGCTCGCCACGGCCGCGACCATGGGTCAGGTCGCGCTGCCGGAACTGCGGCGCTTCGGCTATTCCAACGCGCTCGCCACCGGCTGCCTCGCCGCCGGCGGCACGCTCGGCATCCTCATCCCGCCGTCTGTCGTCCTGGTGATCTACGCCATCCTTGCCGAGCAGAACATCGCCAAGCTCTTCGTCGCCGCCTTTGTGCCCGGCCTTCTCGCCGCGCTCGGCTATATCATCACCATTTCGATCTATGTGCGTCTGAAACCCGGATCTGCCGGCCATTGCGACCGCGCGCCCTATCGCGAGCGCTTCAGGGCACTCTATGAAGTCTGGCCGGTCCTGACGATCTTCCTCGTCGTCATCGGCGGAATTTACGCCGGCATCTTCACCCCGACCGAAGGCGCAGCCGTCGGCGCGACTGGCACCGGCCTTGTCGCGCTTTTGAACGGGGGTCTCACACGCAAGACCTTTCTCGACGCGATCCTGGCGACGGCCGTCTCCACCGGCATGATCTTCATGATTGTCCTTGGCGCGAGTGCCTACAACAGTTTCCTCGCTTTCTCGCGCCTGCCGCAGGAGGCCGCGCTTTACGTTGCCGGACAAGGGTTCAGCCCGTGGCTCGTACTGGCGGCCATTCTGCTGTGCTACCTCATCTTTGGTTGCATCATGGATTCGCTTTCCATGATCCTCCTGACGATCCCGATCTTCTTTCCCGTTGTCATGGCGCTGGATTTCGGCCTCAGCACCGAGGACCTCGCGATCTGGTTCGGCATCGTGGTGTTGATCACCGTGGAGGTCGGGCTGATAACGCCGCCAGTCGGTATGAATCTGTTCGTCATCAATTCCATGGCCGATGGCGCGCCGATTTCGCAGACCTTCAAGGGCGCCGCGCCCTTTGTCGCCAGCGATATCATCCGCGTCATTGTTTTGACCGCCTTCCCCGCAATCACGCTGTTCATGGTTCATCTGCTGTTCTGAAACGAAAAGGCGGCGTCGCCCCGCTTGGGCGCCGCCGCCGTTCTCATGGCCGGTCGGGTGAAAAGGTGCGTCAGCGCCAGATTGGCTTGCCGAGGTTGATCTGGTCGGCGCGTGTCGCGGCACCGGCGATCGCGCCGACCGCGCCGCCTGCAACCGCGCCGGCTACCGGATTGCCGCCGGCCGCCGCGGTGCCAAGACCGCCCGCGACCGCGCCGATACCCGCGCCGGAGGTCGCGCGATCCGCCTGCGTGTAGCCGCAGCCGCCAAGCGCCAGAGCGCCGACGACGGTAAGAGCCGTGATGACGGTTTTCATCGCTGTATCCTCTTCGAAAATCATTGCGGTCTTCGCAGAGTCAACGCCGCCGCCAACAGAAGGTTGCGTTCGCAGGCAAGGAATTTCGCCCGGAAATCCCAGCATAATTTGCCGGGGAAATATCCGGGGATTCTGCACGGTTTTCGATGCGGTCGCGGGGTCCTCCCGCTGGCTTCACTTCATCTTGCGCAGGCGGGCGAGGAACGCTGCGTCGGGGTAGGAATCCGCCGGAAGGCCAAGCTTCAGCTGCATCGCCTTCACCGCCGCACGGCTCTTTTCGCCGAGCTTGCCGTCAATGCCACCGACGTCGTAGCCGAGGCGGACGAGGTGGCGCTGCAGCTCGCGGATCTGCTTGTAGCTGAGCGCGTTAATCGCCTTCACGCCGGAGCGGTCAAGCGGCGGAGCGCCGGCGAGACGGGTGGCGAAATAGGCTGCCGTCAGCGAATAGACGAGTGAATTGTTCCAGTTGAGATAGGCGTTGCGGAAGTTGTTGTAAGCAAGGAAAGCCGGTCCGTCGCGCCCCATGGGAAGGAGGAGCGAGGCCTCGAGATTGCTGTTCCTGAGCGCTCCACCATCGGCGCGGGTGACGCCCCAAGAGGCCCATTGCGACTGCGGGTGGGTGATCGAAAGGTCGGCCTGATGCCAGTCGAGCGAGGAGGGGATACGGACCTCTTGGATCCAGGGTTCGCCCCGTCGCCAGCCGTATTTCTGTAGCAGCCGTGCGGCCGACGCGAGGGCGTCCGGCACCGATTTGACGAGGTTACGGTGGCCATCGCCGTCATAATCGACGGCGGTTTCCAGATAGTCCGTGGCGAGGAACTGGGTGTGGCCGAGTTCGCCCGCCCAGGCGCCCACCATGTCGCGCGGGCTGAGATCGCCCATATCGACGAGCTTCAGTGCCGCTATCAGTTCCTCGCGGAACATTGCCGGCCGCCGGCAGTCGTAGGCAAGGGTGGCGAGCGAGCGCAGCGTGTGGAAGTCGCCCATAAAGCCGCCGAAATCGGTCTCCAATCCCCAGAAGGCCGTCAGCACCGGACCGGGAACGCCGTAGTCCTGTTCGATCCGCTTGAAGAGCGCGGCGTGCTTCTTCAGCATCTGCCGGCCCTTGACGATCCGGTTCTTGGAGACGAGCCGGTCGACGAACTGGACGAAGCTGAGCGAGAAGAGGCTCTGGGCCCGGTCGCGCTTGATCACACGCTGGTCGAGGGTAATCCCGCGGAGCGCGCTGTCGACGGTGCGCTGCGAAATACCGGCGGCGACCGCGTCGTGCTTGAAATCGGACAGCCAGGCGGAAAAGCTGCCGGTGTTGCGACAGCTCTGCGCCGCCAGCGCAGGCGTGGCGACAATAACGGCAAGGGTGAGAGCCCCCGCCAGGCGGACAAAAGTGCGGCGCGACATGATGTGCGAATCCTCCTCCACGGCCCCGGCGCGATTTGAGCGACACGTCCCCCGCTCCGTCAACCCGTTCGGCATGCTTTTCCGCAATCGACGCTCATGGGAGACGTGTCCCTTTCGTCGTGACTGTCGAACCGATTTGACACGGAAGAGGCGAGCTCATACCGCTCTTTGATGCGAGTTTCGGGTCGCTGGCGGACGTGGCAGCCGAAGCGATCCGGTACCGACACAAGACAAGAAACAGAGGAGCTGAACGATGATCCTGATGAGCGCGGAGGAAACGCGCGCCGCCCTTGACTGGCGGCCGCTGGTGGAAGCCTTGCGGGCGGTGTTCCGCGACGGCTGCGAGATGCCGGTCCGCCACCATCACGATTTTGCCGTTCCCGGCGAGCCGGATGCGACGCACCTCTTGATGCCGGCGTGGATCGTCGGCCGCTATCTCGGCGTAAAGGTGCTGAACGTCGTGCCGGGAAACGCGGAACGGGGGCTTCCGGCGATCTCGGCGGTCTATCTCCTCAGCGATGCGAAAACGGGCGCGATGCTGGCGCTCGTCGACGGCGGCGAACTGACCGCCCGCCGCACCGCTGCCGCCTCCGCGCTTGCCGCTGATTACCTTGCCCGGAAGGACGCCCGCCGCCATCTTGTCGTCGGCACCGGTCGGCTGGCGCTGAACGTCATCGAGAGTCACAAAAGCGTGCGGCCGATCGAGGAGGTGCTCATCTGGGGGCGCAATGCCGATAAGGCCGCGGCGCTTGCCGAAGAGGCGCGCGCGAAGGGGCATGCCGCCACGCCTGTCTCGGATCTCGCCGAAGCGGTCAGCTCCGCTGATATCGTCACCACCGTCACGCTGTCGACCGAGCCGCTGATTTCCGGCGACTGGCTGACACCCGGCACCCATGTCGACCTCATCGGCGGCTTCAAGCCGACCATGCGCGAGGCCGATGATGCCGCCATTAGCCGCTCTACCCTCTTCGTCGATACCCGCGCCGGTGCGACCAAGGAGGCCGGCGACATCGTCGTGCCGCTCCAGACCGGCGTTCTGACCGAGGACGGCATTGCCGCCGATCTCTTCGACCTGACCCGCGGGGCGCATGCCGGCCGCGGCTCCGAGGAAGAAATCACGCTCTTCAAATCCGTCGGTGCGGCGGCGGAAGACCTCGCTGGCGCGATCCTCGCCTATGAGACGAAGATCGCGGGTTGAGGTCCGTCGCGAGGAAACCCGGCTGGCGACGCGGAGCGCTGAGGCAGGCGCGGCACAGGAGCGCGCCTGCCCGGTGAGATTGCCCCTCCGGTCCGGCCGGAGGTTCTGGTAAGGTTGTGGCGCCGGCTGGACTGCGCGCGTTTGCATGGCCACCGGAACATGTCCAGAAGGGGGTCCCATGCCGCGATTTTCGGCGAATATTTCGATGATGTTCACCGAGGTGCCGTTTCCGGAGCGGTTTGCCGCTGCCGCCGCCGCGGGTTTCGAGGCGGTTGAGATCCAGCTGCCCTACGAATTCGGTACCGACGAAATCGCGGCGGAACTGGAGCGCCACGGCCTTAGGCTCGTTCTCATCAACACGCCCGCCGGCGACTGGGTCTCGGGGGAACGGGGCCTCGCCGCCCTGCCGGGCAAGGAGGCCGCCTTCCGGGCCGCGTTTGCCGAGGCGATCGCCTATGCCCGCGCCCTCGGTGTGCGGCAGGTGCACGCCATGGCCGGCAACGCCGAGGGGCCGATCGCCCGCGACACCTACATTCGCAATCTGCGCAATGCCTGCGACCAGGCGGCCGAGGCGGATGTGACCGTCCTCATCGAGCCGATCAACACCCACGACATGCCCGGATACCACCTGACAACGACCGATGATGCGGTCGAGGTTATCGAGGCCGTTGCCGCAGACAATCTCGGCCTGCAGCTCGATCTCTATCATTGCCAGATGATGGAGGGCGATCTCGCCCGCCGTGTGGAAAGCCTTCTGCCGCTCATCGGCCATATCCAGGTCGCCGGCGTTCCGGGGCGCCACGAGCCGGACAATGGCGAGATCTGCTACGACTACCTTTTCGGGCTTCTCGACGATCTTGGCTACGATGGTTGGGTCGGCTGCGAATATGCGCCCGCCGGGCGGACCGAGGATGGCCTCGGCTGGTTCCGGAAATGGCGCCGGGCCGGCTGAGAGGAGACGCGTCAGACCAGCGGCGTCGGCAGCGGCTTTCCGGCGAAATGGGCGGCGAGGTTGTCGACCGCGAGATTCGCCATCGCCTGCCGCGTCGCCCGTGTTGCGCTGCCCTGGTGCGGTGAGAGGACGACGGTGTCGAGTGCGCGCAGGGCCTCCGGCACATGCGGCTCGTCTGCAAAAACGTCGAGCGCGGCACCGGCGATGCGCTTTTCTTCAAGCGCCGAGATGAGCGCGTCCTGGTCGACGAGGCTGCCGCGCGCGACGTTGACGACCATGCCGTCGGGCCCAAGCGCGGCAAGGACGTCGGCGGAGATCAGATGCCGCGTTTCCGGCGTGCCGGGCGCGATCACCACCAGCCAGTCGACCGCGCGGGCCATCTCCTCAAGGTCGGCGAAATAGCGATAGGGCTGGTCGTCCTGGCGGTGGCGGCCGTAGTAGCAGACCTCCATCTTCAGCGCGGCGCATCGCGTCGCGATCTCCTTGCCGATGCGGCCGAGGCCGACGATGCCGGCCGTCGCGCCGCTGAGCTGCGCGGTGAGGGGGTAGCCACCGTCTTCCCACTTGCCGGCCCTGACGAAGGCATCAGCGGCAACGACATCGCGCGCCAGCGCCATCATCAGCGCAATCGCGAGTTCCGCCGTCGCGTCATTGAGGACGTCGGGCGTCGTCGTCACCCGGATGCCACGTTCTCTGGCGGCCTCGACCGGAATGCTGTCGTAGCCGACGCCGGAACTGGCAATGATCTCCAGGTTCGGCAATCGCTTCATCAGATCTTCGGGGCAACCGTGGAGCGCATCGGTGGCAATCGCGCGTATCCGCGGCGCGACCGTTTCGTAGAAGGCCGGGTCGTCGCACACTTCGTCGAGACGATGCACCGTATAGGCCGATTCGAGCGCATCGAGGGCACGAAGCATCATCGAGCCGATGACGAGAATATCTGCGGACATGACGACCTCATGGAAAAAACGAGCGCGAAAGATATCGGGGGCGACGGATCGAGGCAACGAAATCACGCGCCGACCGGGCTGTCGAGGAGAGCTCGGAGGAGAGGCAAACTAACCTGAAATCACAAACGATTTTCCGCCCGATTGGTTCCAGGCGCGGACAGAAAAATCGCAAACGCTACGTTTTCCGCAGAAAACCACGGAAAAAAGACGGGTCGGCTGCTCTTTTTGGCCATATTTGCCCGTTTGAAGCGGGCATGCACAACCAACCCTCTTGGAAAGACGGACTCTTGACGATGATATCGACAAGGTGGCCCCTTCGCGCCGCCATTGCCGCGACCTGCCTCGTCCTGATCGGAACCGGCGGTGTCGCGGCCGCCCCGAACTGCGGCAAGGCTTCCTGGTACGCGCTCCATTCCCGCACCGCCTCGGGCGAGCGGATGAACCCCAAGCTTCTGACCGCCGCGCACAGGAAGCTCCGTTTCGGCACGCGCCTCAAGGTCACCAACCAGCGCAACGGCAAGAGTGTCGTCGTCCGGGTGAACGATCGCGGGCCGTTCATCCGCGGTCGCGTTCTGGACCTGTCGAAAGGGGCGGCGCTCAACATCGGCATGGTCCGCGCCGGAGTGGCCAAGATCTGCTTCGAGGTCATCGGGGACTGAAGACAGCGCACGGGCAAGGGTGCCTCGCGGCGTCGCCCGCGTGATCGTAATCGCAGCCGCTACTTGGACGGGGTGACGCTCGCCGGCTTCATTGCCATGGTTCCGCGCCCGGTGAGGGCGTTGACGCGCGGTTCCGGTCCGTCGAAACCGAGCTTCTTGGCGGTGTCGATGGCCTTTTCCACACCCTCCAGGAGGCGCGGCGAGGCCTTCACCCGGATCTTCAGCCGGTTCTTCTGTCGCTGCAGCGTTCCTGGCAACCAGCCTCTGGCGGTGAAGGACCGCGAGGTCCGCATCATCGGCGTCGTGCGGTCGCAGATCTCCAGTTTGTAGCCTTCGTCGCCGAGCGAGAAGTCGAACGTCGACAGTCCCATCTCGATGGAGGCTTCCATCATCCGGTGAATAAGGATCCGCCCCGGCGAATAGCGGGCGTATTCGCCGTTGTCGTAGGCCGTCTGGTAGAGCGTGAAGACGTCGCGATCGATGAGCGCGATGCAGCCGGCGAGCATCTCGCCGTCGAGATCTAGCGAATAGATCCTGAGAAGATCCGGCGCGTCGCCAAGCAGCCGGCCGAATACCGGTTCGAGCGGCACGCCGCGAAACGGATTGAAACGGCCGCGGGCGCGCACCTGGGCGATCTTCCAGCCGATGATGGTGTCGATCGCCCGGCATGCCTCGCCGAAATCCGTTACCTGGCGGAAGACGAGATCGCCGCATTTGCCGAGCTTCTTTTCCTTCTCGTTCATACGCCGGCGCGTCTTGGAACTGCGCAGCGCGGCATAGAAGGTGGCCCAGTCCTCGCCGAGCGAGAGCGCATAGGCCTGCGTCGCCCCTTCCTCACCGCCGGATGCTGTGAAGGGATTGACGACCTCTCCGATGCGCGCGGGTTCTTTTTCCAGGAGCATGACATCCGCGCCGCCGGCGAGGTCCGCCGCCTTCTTCCAGATCGCCGCGACGTCGGCAGCGCCGATCCGTCCGACGAGATCGGGTGCGATGAGCGGCGCGCCGTAGTCGGACAACTCGCTGCCGAGCCAGGAAAGAGCAGTCGCGCCCATCCGGCGCGTCAGACAAAGAGGCAGGATCAGACGGGGTTCGCCATCGCGCGAGCCGACGACGATGCGCGGCTCAACGCCCTCCTGGGCCTCGATGAGATCATGGTTCGCGGCCAGCCATTCGTATCGCTGGAACACCGTTCGCACGGCGCCAGTCTGAAAGGCTCGCCACAGGTCGGCGCATTCCTCGAACGTGCGGTAACACGTCCAGGATAGGTCGAGGGGGTCCTTGTCGGGCTCCGTCATGTGACGTTCGTCAGCCTTTCGGGTCAATTGGCGGCCGGGAATGGACCGAAATTCGTCGGTAGTGAAACATGTCGATATTACCATCGCGTTGACGCCGCCGTTTTTGTTTGCTTATCGGATTTAGTCTCAATAAACTCAGGGTGTTACCGCGCTGCACGCGCGCGTTTCCGGTGCATTGTGCGCATTCGGTAGACGACGTGCGTTGCCTTGCCGGTGGCGAATGCCCTGTCGTGTCCTTGTCTTTTCAGCCGGAGCCGCATGCGTTGACCATCAATCCCGTCCTCGTGAAGGTGCTGCGAGGAAACACCCTGGAAAGCCGCCACCGCGGCATCGTCGCGTTTGCCGGTCGTCATCTCAACGATCATGCGTCCCTCGGCGACGGCAGCAAGCCGGTCTTTCCCCGCTCCGCAATCAAGCTTTTGCAGGCGATCGCGCTCGTCGAGTCCGGCGCCGCCGATGCCTTCGGCCTGACCGACCGGGAACTGGCGCTCGCCTGCGCCTCGCACAACGGCGAGGCAGAGCATGTCGATGCCGCGCGTTCGATGCTGAAGAAGGCGGGGTATGACGAGACGGCGCTCGAATGTGGTGCGCACTGGCCCCGCCGGGATGCCGACGTTGCCGCGCTCCATTGCGCCCATGCCGAACCTGGCGCGGTGCACAACAATTGCTCGGGCAAGCACGCCGGCTTCCTTGCGCTCGCCCGCCACCTCGGGCTCGATCCGACCGGCTACGTCGACGTCGACCATCCGGTCCAGGCCCATGTCCGCGACGTTCTGGAAGACATGATGGGGGTGCCGCAGGCCGTGGATGGTTGCGGCATCGACGGATGCTCCGTGCCCACCTATGCCGTTCCGCTCAACGCTATCGCCAGCGCCTTTGCGACGATTGCCGACCCTTCGCGTCTCGCGCCCGGGCGTGCCGCTGCCTGCCGGCGCCTCTACGATGCCTGCGTCGAAAACCCGTTCATGGTCGCCGGGACGGATCGCTTCTGTACCGACGTCATGACCCTCTTCAAGGGCCGCATCCTTCTCAAGGTTGGTGCCGAGGGCGTCTATGCCGCCGCCATTCGCGAACTCGGCCTCGGCATTGCGCTGAAATGCGACGACGGTGCGGTGCGCGCCGCCGAGGTGATGATGGCCGCCGTGATCGACGCGATCCTGCCGATGAAGCTCGAAGAACGTGCCGGTCTGTCGCGTTTCGTGCGTCCCGTTTTGAAGAACTGGAACGGCATCGAGGTCGGCCGTATCCGCGCGGCGGAGGATTTCTCCTCGCTGTTGCGCACGGCGCTCGTCACCAACGGCTGGGAAAACGCCATCTACATGCCAAGCAGCCTGTAATCGGGCAGCCTGTAATCGGGCAGCCCGTAAACGGGTAGCCTGTGACGGGTGGGCGGGCGCTATGAGCGGTCTCATCGTCATAGCGCCGTGTTCCCGTTGAGGACGAGGTGCGGGAAGGCCTCCGCGCCGCCGTTCGTGAGGTCGCCCGTTGCCGGGTCGGCCCAGCGGTAGCCGACAATCGCGCCGGCGCTGCTCTGGCTGATGAGGTTGTTGGCGATTAGCGTTCGCTCCGCGCCTTCCGCAACCGAGACGGCGATGCCGACGCCGCACAGCCTGAGGACGTTGTTGGTCGCGCAGACGTTGCGCAGATAGGGTCCCCAGCCGAGCCCGATGCCGAAGGCCGGCGCCCCTTCAATGGTGTTGCCGGTGACGACCGTGTCGGCTTCCGCCGCAATGCCCCAGCCGAAACCCGGCGGCTGGGAAGGGTAGGGGCCGGAGGTGAGGAGATTGCGCACGAGGTTGCCGGAACAGACGGCGAGCCGCCCCCCGTCGTTGAAATTGGAAATGGAAATGCCCTTCGCCGCGCCGTCGACGATGTTGTTGGCGATCACCGCGCCCTGGAACCCGAATTCCGAGTAGATCGCCGTCTCGCCCGAGGCGAGGCAGGTGTTGTTGGCGATCTGAACGTTGGAGCCGGTGTTGGCGCGGATGGCGGAGAAGGCGCAGCGCGAGATGTGGTTGTTCGCGACCATCACGTCGCCGGCGCGGAAGACATTGATACCGTTGCCGTTCTGGCCCGTTCCACCATCGCGCGCTGAAATTGAGTCGATGCGGTTGCCGAAGACCTGCGTGCCATCTGATCCCTCCGACCAGCGCTGGACGAGGATGCCGCCGTTGCCGCAGGCCTCCACCGTGTTGTTGCGGATCGACAGGCCCGTCGCCTCCATGGAGCGGATTGCGGCACCGCTGGCCCCGGCGACGGTCGAACGTTCGATCCGCCCGCCGCAGCGCTCCAGCACGATGCCATCCTTGGAACTGCCACGGATCTCGCATTCGTCGATGACGACGGTCTTGACGCTGGTCAGGTAGACGAGGCCCTCGATCCCGTCGCCGAGCATCCGGTTGGCGCCGTCGAGTGTGAGGCCGGTCAGGACGATCCGATCGCCGCCCCGCGCCGTCAGGCAATGGCCGCCGCCGCGATAAATGACGAAAGTGCGTCCGGCGACGCCAGCCAGTTGCGCGCCCGCCGGCAGCGTCAGATTGCTGATCTCGTAGCGGCCCGGCGGCAGAAAGAGCGGCCGACCCTCCGCCGTCGCCTGCTCCAGCGCGGTCTGCAGGACGGCGCTCTGGTCGTCGCCGGCGCCCGGTCGGGCGCCGAGCTCCGTCGCGTCGATCGAGCCGCGCAGATCGGCGACGCGGATCGGCCCGCTCCCGGCAAGGGCCGGGAGGGCTATCAGCGCGGTCGAGCCGCAAAGGGCGCCCTGAATCATTTGACGACGGGTGAAAATGACATGACCTCCGGGTTTTCCCGGAGAAGGAGCAAGCGCCGTGCCGGTCCGTTTGTCCCGTTTCGGGACAGGGGCATGAGGGAATTTGGAAGGGACCGGTAGCTAGGCCAGTCCGATCATGCCGGCGATTTCCTCCACTGCGAAGGAGGCGCTTGTTCGCCCAGCGCGTACGTCCTCCTCGATCGTCGGCAGGCGTTTCGCGATCTCCGGGTTCTCCTTGAGCGCCGCCATCAGCCGTTCCGTCAGCATCGACCACATCCAGTTGACCTGCTGGCGGTGGCGCTTTTCCTCCAACTCGCCCGTCTCCGTCATCGCCTCGCGATGGCGCAGGATCTCTGACCACAGTGTGTCGAGACCGCTGTTCTGAAGGCCGGAAATGGTGATCACCGGCGGCGACCATGTCGGGCTGCGCGGCGCCAGGATGTTGAGCGCGGCGCGGTATTCCGAGGCTGCCGAACGGGCTCGGTCGAGCCCGTCGCCATCCGCCTTGTTGACGGCGATCATGTCGGCGATCTCCAAAACGCCCTTCTTGATGCCTTGCAGTTCGTCGCCGGCGCCGGGCAACATCAGGACGAGGAAGAAATCGACCATTTCCGCGACTGTCGTCTCCGACTGGCCGATGCCGACGGTCTCCACCAGGATGACGTCGAACCCGGCCGCCTCGCAAAGGAGCATTGTCTCGCGCGTCTTCGCCGCCACGCCGCCGAGCGTGCCGGCCGAAGGAGAGGGACGGATATAGGCGTTCCGATCGACCGCCAGCCGGGCCATGCGTGTCTTGTCGCCGAGGATCGAGCCGCCGGTGACCGTGGAGGAGGGATCGACGGCAAGGACTGCCACCCTATGGCCGGCAGCCGTCAGGTTGGAACCGAACACATCGATGGTCGTCGACTTGCCGACGCCGGGCACGCCGGTGACGCCGATGCGGATTGCCTGTCCCGTTTCCGGCTGCAGCATCTGCAGGAGCTCGCGGGCTTTTGCCCGGTGTTCCGGCTTCTTCGATTCGACCAACGTGATGGCGCGGGCGAGCGCGGCGCGCTCGCCGGAGCGGATTTTTGCCGCCAGCTCGGCGACGGTCGGACGCGTCTGCGTGTTGCTCATCCCTTCCGCATAACGCAATGTGCGCGGGAGGTCACGGGGTCGTCGCGCCCTGGCGCGAGATATCCCCGGCCGGGCGCCTTGAAATGTGCCGAAAGGACCCCGAAGACAGCAAACGGCGTATCGATCGGCCAACCGTGGAGCGGGGTGCCCAGCCGCAAAGGGAGAGACTGTGAAGATGAATATCCGGACCTGGCCGCGAATGCCCCTTTGGGCCTGGGAGATTCTTGGTCCCACCAAGTCGTTCAAGAAGAATCCGCTGATTGGCGACCCGGACTGGAACCGGCGCGGGCTCCACCGTTGGCGCGTGGCGACGGCGGCACGGATGGCGGCGAGCCGGCGCGCGCGACTTGCCGGCCGGATCGATGCGGGTGAGCGCGCCGCCTTCGACGAGAATGGCTATTTTCTCATTCCTGACTATCTGCCCGCCGATCTCTTTACCCAGTTGCGCAACGCCATCCACACCGGCGCCTTTAGCGCCCGCGAAATGCGCCAGGGAACGACCGTGACGCGGATGACACCGCTTGGCCCAGGCGTGCAGAAGGAGCGCCCGGTCATCGGCGCGGTCATCCACCGCCGCGACATGATCGACCGGCTGCGCTATGCCGGTTCCCATGGCGGGGCGCCGCTGTTCTTCCTGCAGACGGTGATCGCGGAAGCCGCTGAGCGGGAAAAGGGTGCCGATCCGCAGACGATGCTCCATGCAGACACGTTCCACCCGACCTCGAAGGCTTGGCTGTTCCTGCACGACGTCGGTGTCGACGACGGTCCCTTCGCCTATGTGCCGGGCTCGCACCGGCTGACGGAAAAGCGTCTGCAATGGGAATACGAGCAGAGCCTCACTGCGTCGCTGGATACCCGTTCGCACCACGCGCAGGGCTCGTTCCGGATCGATGCCGAGGGCCTTGCCGCGCTCGACCTGCCGCCGCCGATGCCGGTCGCCGTGGCGGCGAACACACTCGTCGTTGCCGACACCTTTGGCTTTCACGGCCGCACGCCCAGTTCCCGCCCGACGATGCGCGTGGAGCTTCACGGCCACATGCGGCGCAATCCGTTCCATCCCTGGACGGGGCTCGACGTCAAGAGCCTGCCGGGCCTTGGCGACCGCGCGCTCGACCTCTTCCTCGCCTATCAGGATTTTCGCGAAAAGCGGTTCGGCAAGCGCACGATCTGGCGCGACGTCGGCACCGTGCCGATCGATTCCGGCGCCCACATCTGACGGTCAGGGGTGCCAACCGATCAGGCTAGGTGATCGGATCAGATGATCTGGCTGATAATCAAAAATACCGATCCGGAATACGATATGTCGTGGGCCTATCGCCGTGGTCGATCAATTCGGCTTCCAGACGATACGCTGCAGCGTTGCCTTGCCGATCATGTTTTCCGGCGGCATCTGCGAGAACGGGCCGCGATAGCCGGGAAGGGCGAACACCAGCGTCACGTTGCTGGCTCCCTTCGACGGGCAGACCGCCATGCCGCGCCACAGATTCTTGCCGACCCGGCAGTTGGACCGGCGCATGCCGGCCTGGGCGAAGGTCATGCCGACTTGTTCGCCGGCGGGACCGGCAACGATGCCGCTGACCGCATGGACCTCGGCCGCCTCGCCCTTCGCCCCTTTGAAGAGCTGCAGCACCTGCTGGCCGTCCTTCAGGACCGCGAGTGTCGGGCGGACACGATTTTCAAGCGCCGTTTCCGCCACCACAGTTTCGTATCCCGGCATCCGGGCGGAGACGTCCTTGCGCGAATAGGGTGGTTTGGAGCCGAGCGGGCCGGCCGCGTCGGCGCTGAGGACGAAGGCCACCTCAGGCAGAGGCGTGTCGTAGTCGGCGCCGGTGTAGGGAGAGGTTTCGGAAAAGGGATTGCTCGGGTTGCTCGGGGTGATCGTTTCATCGATCTGGCTGACGGTGCTGCCCGCGCTGCATCCGGCAAGGAGGAAAAGGCCGAGGATCGCGCCCAGGGCGCGAGGTGTGTTCATTGTCATTCTTTGTCACCGCGACTGGCTGCTGAATTCGGCTCGCGTCTTCGCATAAGGGACCTTTCGCTTCGCTGCAAGGCATTCGCATCCGCGCGAACCGTTAGCCGGCTTTGCCGCCTTCTTATGGCGGGCGTATGGCAGGGGGAACGCGATCCGGCGGGCAGAGTGATGCATTGCGTGTCCGAGTCGTTTCCTTGCGCCGAAATTCTTACAATTTTCCAAAAATCCGACAGGTTTCCTTAGCGGGATGGTGGTTTCCGCGGCGTAGACTTCAGGGTGGCTGAATGTATGAAACGAGGACGGCCATGATTGAACCGATTGCAACACTCCCGTTCCCTGCGTCGAACGGTCCGCCTGCCATATCGCGGAATGAAAACGCATCGGGCAAAGAGAGCGTGTTTGCCGCCGAACAGGCGCGTCAACGCGAATCCCAGTCGCCGCCGCCTGAGACGGTCGGCCCGGTCGCCGAGGTCACGACGGAGACCGCGCCCACCCGCGAGAGCGTCGATGCCCCTCAAACCGACAACGGGAGCGGTGGCCGCGATCCGTTGACGCGGGTGGCCGATACCATCGCCCGCGGCGTCAGCGACCTCGATCTCGACGCCGGCGACATCATCGGAGCGCTCGGCAGCAGTTCGCTGGAAGACAGCCAGGCACTCGTCCAGGCCATCGAGAACGGTAGCCGGGAGGAAGCCAGTCGCCTGATCTCCGGCACGACCGGCTCGTCGCGCTCGACGAAGGAATACGGCTCGCTCGTCGACCTGAGGGTCTGACGCGTATCTCCGACACGGGTGTTCGGCATTCGGTGTCGGGAAAAGCGCTGGGAACAGCCTGCGTTTCCGGAGTTCCGTAGCGCTGTGCGAGAGTTCGCACCTGCGTCACCCTGCCGCTTAACCGGATCGTCATCGATCCGACACGGCAGCGTTATGGAGCTTTGATTTTATCCCTGCTCGCGGAACCTCCTCAACAGGGATAAATCGATGCCCCCCATTCAGAAGATGCTTCTCGCCGCCGCGGCGGCGACGGTGCTGGCGACGGCCGCCAATGCCGAGACGGTCGAACTCGGCCCCCGTCCGTTCTTCCTCATCGACCAGATGCCGGACGGCGCGCTGAAGGACAAGCTCGCGGCCTGCGCCGACAAGGACATGGCGCCGAGCACCTTTTCCATTGGCCATCGCGGTGCGCCGTTGATGTTCCCCGAGCACACCGCGCAGTCCTATCGGGCGGCGGCGCGCATGGGCGCCGGCATCATCGAGTGCGATGTCGCCTTTACCAAGGACAAGGAACTCGTCTGCCGCCACGCGCAGAACGACCTCCACACCACGACCAACATCCTCGCCACCGAGCTGGCCGCGAAATGCTCGAAGCCCTTTAAGGCGGCGACCGCCGATGCCGGGGCCTCGGTCGAATGCCGCACCAGCGACTTGACGCTCGCCGAGTTCAAGAGCCTGAAAGGCAAGATGGACGCCGGCGACAAGTCCGCGACGACCGTCGAGGCCTACATGGACGCGACGCCGGGCTGGCGCACGGATCTTTACGCGACGTCCGCCGGCACGCTGATGACGCATGCCGAGTCGATCGCGCTGATCAAGGCGCTTGGCGCCAAGTTCACGCCGGAGCTGAAGACCCCTGCGGTGGAGATGCCGTTCGACGGCTTCACCCAGGAGGACTATGCCCAGAAGATGATCGACGAGTACAAGGCGGCCGGCGTCGATCCGGCGGACGTCTTCGCCCAGTCGTTCAACCTCGACGACATCCTCTACTGGATCAAGGCGGAGCCGGAATTCGGCAAGCAGGCCGTCTACCTCGTCGAATGGCACGACGGGTTTGACGAAGAGGACCCGAAGACCTGGAATGAGGATTTTGCCAGCCTCAAGGCAAAGGGCGTCAACTATCTCGCGCCGTCGATGAACATGCTCGTCACCGCCAAGGGTGACGATATCGCCGCCTCCGCCTACGCCAAGGCCGCCGCCAAAGCCGGCCTCAAGCTCATCACCTGGTCGCTGGAGCGCTCCGGTCCCCTCGGCAACGGTGGCGGTTGGTACTACAAGCCGATCAACGGCATCACCAAGTCGGACGGCCGGATGTACGAACTCGTCAACGTTCTCGCCAAGGACGTGGGCGTCGTCGCGATCTTCTCCGACTGGCCGGCGACCGTGACCTACTACGCCAACTGCATGGGGAAGTAGAGGGCTAGTTTTCTACTTGGCAGGCTGAAATGAAGGCGGGTGGCGCGTGTGCGTCGCCCGTTCTTCTCGATTGGAATGCACTGCGTGCCTGCATGTCAGGCAGGACGCATCACGCCTTATACCCCATCCGCACCCCGCCCCAGTGGCGCCCGTCGACGGTGATCGGTGCGGAGACGTCCTTCATCAGCACGAACTTGCCGCCGCCCATGTCGCGGCGGTAGGTCTGCAGCAGGAAACGGTCGCGGTTCTTGCCGGCCGCGAGACCCGTGCGGTCGTCGAAGATGCGCCGATTGCGGCAATTGCCCGCGTTCCACACCGGGTCCGACGTCTGCGGTTTGGAGAACTTATTATTGTGCGTCGGCAGGTAGCCGTTGGTGTCGACGGCGGCGCAGAAGACGATGCGCGGATCGGATTCCAGGATCGCTTCCTGGAGGTCCGGCAGAAGCCGGTCGGTGAGGGCGGTGAATTTCGCCATCACCTGTTCCGGATCGGTGCCGGCGATTGGCGTGTAGGTCTGGTCGAAGAGATCTGCCATGGAGATCTCCCCGCGCGCGACCGCCTCGCCAAACCGGCGGCTGACCTCTGCGGCCGTCTCGATGACCTTCTCGATCAAGGCGGTGTCGTCGGTTTCGATGCCGCTTGTCGCGACCTCGCCAACCATCTCGTCGGCGGATTTCACCGCGTCCATCATCGCGTCCCGACAATTGGTCAGGTCCGAAACGGTTTCCTCCATGCCGGACTGGACGGAGGTGATGTTGTCGCCGAAAAGCGAAAGCTGCTGGTCGTTCTCGCGCACGCGCGTATCGATGGAGCCCGTCGCCGCCTCAATCTGCGCGATCGCACTCGATAGCGCGCCGATTGCCTCGCCGAGCGAGGCGGCGCTGTCGCGCACATCGCCGGTGTGGCCGACGGCGTCGGTGCCAAGGTTCACCAGCTTGTCCGCCTCCGTGTCGAGCTCGGAGAGAGTCTGGCCAATCTTTTCCGTCGCCTCGCTGGTCTGCTTGGCCAGAAGCTTCACTTCGCTGGCGACGACGGCAAAACCCTTGCCGCTCTCGCCGGCGCGGGCCGCCTCGATCGTGGCGTTGAGGGCGAGGAGGTTCGTCTGCCGGGCGATCGCGTCGATCGAGCCGGCGACGTCGCGCACACTGTTGAGCGCGCCCTGGAGCTGTTGCAGCTGCTCGCTGATTTCGCTGACCGCCTCGATGAGGTCGCCGATATGGTCGACGACGCTGTCGAGCGTCTCCTGCGACTGGCCAACGGCCTCACCGGCCGACCGGGTGACGGTCATCGTCTCCTCGGCGGATTCCGCGATCGCGCGGTTGGCGTCGTGAACGGCGTCGGCGGACTGGACGAGATCGGCGAAGGTGAACGAGAAGGTCTGTGTCCGACCCGCCGTGACCTCAACCTTGCCCGACGTCTCGGCGATGACATTGCCGAGTGTGCCGAGTTTCTCGGCCAGACGATGGAGGATGTCGCCACCGGCGACCTGGTGCGCGGCTGGGGCGGCGACGCTCTCCGACGCGGGCGCCTCGGTTTGCGACGCGGTCTCTTCGACCGCCGGAGAAGCTTTCCTCAGGCGCATCAGCATCAAATGAAATCCTGCTTTTGGCTAATCGTTCCTATTTATCTGGCATGATTTGTGGAAAGAAATTAAAAAATGGTTCTATTCGTAGGATTCTTATGATGATGAACCTCCAAAAAAATATGTTTTTCGCAGTGAAAATCGATGATCTGTTCTCTAAGACTGGCTCGTAAGGTGGATTAAGATTATAAGGTTAGAGCGGAAGACACGGATTATGAAAATGAAGCCTGTGAGATGAATGGGGGGGGTGCGCGCGGTGACGAAAATACCGGGGGTATTGGACGCGCAGGAGTGATTAGGATCAGTTCCCTTGGTTGTGTCATGCACGATAAAGCGGGAATCCAGACGACATCACCGTGACAATTCCTCCGCGCGATATCGCCCCGGCGCGGCAATCGCGTCAGGTTGTCGTGCGGGCGCAACCTCGCCTTAGGCGTTATTCGGCCGCCTGTTTCGGGCCGTAGCCGAGCTTGCCGTTGAGCTTGTGGAGGAGGTCCTCGGCCGCTTCCGCAATGACGGTGCCCGGCGGGAAGATCGACGTCGCGCCGGCCGCATAGAGCGCGTCGTAATCCTGCGGCGGGACGACGCCGCCGACGACGATGAGGATATCCGGCCGGCCCTCGGCCTCCAGCGCCGCCTTCAGCGCCGGCACCAGCGTCAGATGTCCGGCGGCGAGCGAGGAAACGCCAACGACGTGGACGTCGTTTTCTATCGCTTGCCGTGCGGCCTCCTCCGGCGTGGCGAAGAGGGGGCCGATATCGACGTCGAAACCGAGGTCGGCGAAGGCCGAGGCGATTACCTTCTGGCCCCGGTCGTGGCCGTCCTGGCCCATCTTGGCAACGAGGAGGCGCGGCCGGCGGCCGTCGTTTTCCTCGAACGCTGAAACGAGATCCTGAACCCGCTTGACCGCTTCGCTCATGGCGCCGACCTCCCGCTTGTAGACGCCGGAGATCGCCTTGATCTCGGCGGTGTGGCGTCCAAAGACCTGTTCCATCGCCTGCGTGATTTCGCCGACGGTGGCCTTGGCGCGCGCCGCCTTGACCGACAGGTCGAGAAGGTTGCCGGTGCCGTTCGCTGCCGCTTCCGTCAGCGCGTTGAGCGCCTCGGCGACCGCGTGGTGGTCGCGTTCGGCGCGCAGCCTTTCCAGCTTCTCGATCTGGGCGGCGCGGACCTTGGAGTTCTCCACCTTGAGAACGTCGATGTCGTCCTCCTCGTCGGGGCGAAACTTGTTGACGCCGACGACAGTCTGGCGGCCGGAATCGATCCGTGCCTGGGTCTTGGCCGCCGCCTCCTCGATGCGGAGCTTCGGAATGCCCTTCTCGATCGCCTTTGCCATGCCGCCCAGGCTCTCCACCTCCTCGATGTGCGCGAGCGCCTTTGCCGCGAGATCGGCGGTCAGCCGCTCCACGTAATAGGAGCCGCCCCACGGATCGATGACCCGCGTGGTGCCGGATTCCTGCTGCAGGAAGAGCTGCGTGTTGCGGGCGATGCGGGCGGAGAAGTCCGTTGGCAGGGCGAGCGCCTCGTCGAGCGCGTTGGTATGGAGCGACTGGGTGTGCCCCTGCGTCGCCGCCATCGCTTCGATGGCGGTGCGGATCGCATTGTTGAAGACGTCCTGCGCCGTCAATGACCAGCCGCTCGTCTGCGAATGGGTCCTCAGCGATAGCGATTTGGCGTTCTTGGGCTGGAAATTCGCCTGCATCAGCTTCGCCCACAGGAGCCGGGCGGCGCGCATCTTGGCGACTTCCATGAAGAAGTTCATGCCGATCGCCCAGAAGAACGAAAGCCTCGGCGCGAAGGCGTCGATATCGAGCCCCGCCGCGACGCCGGCGCGGGCATATTCGATGCCGTCGGCAAGCGTGTAGGCGAGCTCCAAGTCCGCTGTCGCGCCTGCTTCCTGCATGTGGTAGCCGGAGATCGAGATCGAATTGAACTTCGGCATGTTCTGCGATGTATAGGCGAAGATGTCGGAGATGATCCGCATCGAGGGAATCGGCGGATAGATATAGGTGTTGCGGACCATGAACTCCTTGAGGATATCGTTCTGGATGGTCCCGGAAAGCTTGTCGTGCGGGACGCCCTGTTCTTCCGCCGCAACAATGTAGAGCGCCATAATCGGCAGCACCGCGCCGTTCATGGTCATCGACACGCTCATCTTGTCGAGCGGAATGCCGGAAAAGAGCGTGCGCATGTCGTAGATGGAATCGATGGCGACGCCCGCCATGCCGACGTCGCCGGCAACGCGCGGGTGGTCGGAATCGTAGCCCCGGTGAGTGGCGAGATCGAAGGCGACCGACAGGCCTTTCTGGCCGGCCGCGAGGTTGCGGCGGTAAAAGGCATTGGAGTCTTCCGCCGTCGAAAAGCCCGCATACTGGCGGATGGTCCATGGCCGCTGGACGTACATCGTCGGATAGGGGCCGCGTACGAACGGGGCAAGGCCCGGATAGCCGGAGGCGAAGGCGAGGCCCTCGACGTCGGCCGGACAGTAGATCGGCTGCACCGCGATCTCCTCTGGCGTTTGCCAGGGCTCGGCTGTGGCGGTGGCGGTGGCCGGCGCGACTGTCTCGAAAGGAACCGAGGCAAAATTCGGAATGCGCTTCATGGAGCGTTCGGTCATGGTCGCTATCCGTCAGTTGGCCGGCGCGTCGGCGAGAACAATCGCCTGCGCGTGAGTAAGAAAGTCTAGCACATCGCAGCCGACATAGGCGAAATCGTCGACGCCTGCCGCCCTGAGTTGGTCCTCCGCCGCGCCGGGACGCCCGGCGAGCGAGACCTGGCGAGCACCCGCCTCCTTCAGCGCCGTCGCGACCTCCGCGGCAAGCGTCTCGTAGATCTCATCGGAGGAGGAGAGACAGGCGATCCGGGCACCCGAGGCTTTGAAGGCCTCGGCGGCGGCACTCGCATCGGAGAAGCCGTCGCCGATGATCGCCTCAATGCCGCCGGCCTCGAAGAAGTTTTTCGCGAAGGTGGCTCGCGCGGTAAAATCGGCGACCCGGCCGAGGGTGGCTAGAAACACGGTCGGCTTCGTGCCCGCCTTTGCCGCTTCGTCGGCGCGGTCCCGGAGCGCTTCGAACGGGGCCGCGTCGCGGTGAGGAGAAAGCGCGCCGGGGCCGGGCGTCGGTGCTTCGAACGGTGCCGCGTCGAGCACCTTCACCGGGGCCTCGTGGATGTTGGGAAATTCGCTCGTGCCGGTGATCGCCATCTTGCGCTTGGCGATCGCCCTGGTGCGCTCGGACAAGGCCTTCTCGATCTTGCCCCCGACGAGGCCGGAGGCAAGGGCCGCCGTCATGCCGCCCGCGCTCTCGATCTCCTGGAAGAGCGCCCAGGCGGTGCGGGCAAGCTCGTCCGTCATGGTCTCCACATGGCCTGACCCGGCGGCCGGATCGGCGACCCGGTAGAGGTTCGATTCCTCCATCAGCACCGCCTGCGTGTTGCGCGCGACGCGCCGGGCAAAGCCATCGGCAAGACCGAGCGCGGCGGTGAACGGCAGAACGGTGAGCGAGGAGGCCCCACCGACACCGGCCGCAAAGCCGGCGACCGTCGTCCTCAACATGTTCACCCACGGGTCGCGCCGCGTCATCATCCGCCACGCCGTTTCGGCATGGACGGGAAGGGTGGTCGCCGGGAGCCCGCAAGCGGCGAGCACCCGCCGCCACAGGCGATGCAGCGCCCGGATCTTGGCGATGCCGAGGAATTGTTCGGCATCGACCGCAACGACCGCCTCGATCGCCAGTGCCGCCTCGTCGAGCGCCATGCCGGCCTCGTCCAAGGCGCGCAGGTAGGCAACGCCCGTGGCGAGGATCGCGGCGAGCTCCTGTGCTTCCGTGCCGCCGGCGGCATGATAGGGCCGGCCATCGGCAGCGAGGAACGGACCGGAAAAGCCGTCCGCTTTCAATGAGGCGGCAAGCGCTGCAGCGGGGGTGCTATCGGCGGGCGATCCCGAAACGGCGCCGGCACCGATCGGGTCGAGCCCGAAGGAGAGGGAAACGGCGGCGGGATCGAGGCCCGATGCCGAAATATGGCGGCCGAGTGCGCGCGCGACGGCGACACCGTCGACGCCCGAGTTGAGCCGCAGGGAGGCGGCGTCGAGAAGCACATCGGCAAGGAGCGTCGTCCAGGCCGCGTCATCATCGAGACCAGTAACGCCGAAGCCGAAGGCGTTTGCCGCTCCGTTGGCGATAATGTCGAGGCCGCCCGCGCCACCTATGAGATCCGCGATCGCCTGGGCGTTCGCCTTTGCCGCGTCCGGGTGGTCGACCCGCTGAAGTGCCTGCCAAGGGGCCCCGGCGATGCGTCCCGCCTCGACCGGGGCGTCCATAGCCGGCGGATAGAGCGGTTCGATGGCCAGCCCGTCGGCCGTGCGGCTCTGCAGCTTGCTGAACGGCGCGCCCTTCAATGCCTTTTCCACCGCCGCGCGCCATGTCGCCTCGTCGGCGCCGCCGAATTCGTCCTTTGCGAGCGAAATCGATGCCATCTCTGATCCCGGTCCTTGGCCGTTTGCCGGGCCGGACGTCCGGCCCGGACGCGGCCATTGTGTCTCCTGGCGGATCCGAAAAACGGATCCTCGCGCACGCTCATCCCCCAGACGGACGACCCGCGAACGAGGCCGGAGCCGCGCAATGGCGTCCAAGACGGGCGCGGGAGGTCGCGCCGCTCCGGACAGGGACTTTATAGAAAAAGCCGCTCGTCACCGGCAAGTTAGGCAAAGGGCGAGGGGGCAGGTCGCCTGTCCGGCCCCCGGATGGCGGGGCGGCGAAGACAGGGAAACGGCGAGAACAGGGAATAGTCGCACCACCACGAGGCCGCTCCGGTCCGGGGGCCAAGGCGCGCCATTCCGGATGCATCGGAACAAACGTGCCACACTTGACCGTACCGGACCGGGAAGATCCGCCGGGGAGCGCCTCTAACGGTTCCGCAAAGGGCCCGAGCGTCGGTGTCGCGTTTTGCGAGCGCCGCTGGGCCGCCAATGGAGAGCGACCCCTCGGACAATCTCGGAAGACGTCAGTAGGTCATCATCGCGGGAAGCGACTTGGCCTGCTCGATCCAGTCGGAAACCGCCTTCTCGCCCGGCACTTGCCTAACGAGCTTCCTGGCCTCGTTCACCTCGGCCATCTTGGCGGTGAGGTTGTCGGCGCGGCGGTGCTTCAGTTCCTTCACCGTGTCGACACCGGCCGCTTCCAGAAGCTCGGAATATTCCTCGCCAACGCCGTTGATGCGCATCAGGTCGGCCATGTTGGCCCACTTCAGCACGCGGCTCTCGTCGATGCCGGTTTCCTCGGCGAGCGCCTTGCGGCCCTTGGGGTCCTTGGCCTTGTCCAGCAGCGCCTCGGTGGTCTTGATGCCGACCGCCTGAAGCTTTTCCGCATAGGTCTTGCCGATGCCCTCGATTTCGATGATCGAATACGACATGGTCGCTCTCCTCAGTTTATCCGCCCCCGATGGGCTTTGGCGCCGGACGGGCCGGCTGACGAACCCCTGCCTTATCTCCCGGTCAGGACAGGAATTTTCCCAGGCCGGAAATGGAATTGATCACTTCGTTGACGGTTTCGTCGCCCGCCTGCTCGCGGGCATAGCCGATCACCTCTTCGCCGACGCCATGCACCTGGTCCATTTCCAGGCCCGCGTCGGTAAGCTGGTTGAGCGTATGCATGGCGCCGAACGAGCCGCCGGTGAGCGAGCCGATCGCGCCTAGGATGCCGCCGGGCTTGTCGCCGGTCGAGCCATAGGTCTCGATCAGCGCCTCGGCGCCGGGAATCGAGGAAATCATGTCGCGCACCTTGCCCTCCGGTCCCTCCGTGGACAGGAAATGCAGAATGATGCCAACGGCCTTGCGCGCCAGTTCCTCGTCGATGCCGACATTGCGAACAATGCGGCTGATCAGTTCATCCATAAGACGTCTCCGGAAGATCCACAATTTCCAGCGAATTGACTACAGCGCTCCGGCGAAAACAAGCGATTCCTGATCACCGGAAAGAATAACACCGGTTTTCCACGCAAGTCGTCGGCATAATCCGTGTCGATCGGCGGAAATTGCAGGTTGATGACGATTCGCCCCGGCCCGGTTGCTTGTCCCCCGCTGGCGCCGCTCCTATAACGGCGAACCTGCAGGGACGAATGAAAAAAACCAGAAAGGGGCAGCATGCGTACCGACGGCAAGATCTTCATCGGCGCGAGCGCCGAGCCACAATTCCTCGATCTGCGCTACGCCAATCGGCACGGGCTCATAACCGGAGCCACCGGTACCGGAAAGACTGTCTCGCTGCAGATCCTCGCCGAGGGGTTCTCGGCCGCTGGCGTGCCGGTGTTTTGCGCCGATATCAAGGGCGACCTGTCGGGGATTGCTGTTGCCGGTCAGAAGAAGGACTTCCTGGAGGAGCGGGCGGCGAAGATCGGCCTGACGGATTATGCCTATCGCGCCTGTCCTACCGTCTTCTGGGATATCTTCGGCAAGGACGGGCATCCCGTGCGCACCACGATCAGCGAGATGGGACCGTTGCTCCTGTCGCGCCTTCTGACGCTCACCGATGCCCAGGAAGGCGTTTTGAACGTCGCCTTCCGCCTTGCCGACGATGAAGGTCTGCTGCTTCTCGACCTGAAGGATCTGCGCGCGCTCCTCGTCAATATCGACGATCGCCGCGACGAGGTGTCGACCCGCTACGGCCGCGTCTCCAGCGCCTCCATCGGCGCCATCCAGCGCCGCCTCCTCGTTCTGGAGGAACAGGGTGGCGACGAGTTCTTCGGCGAACCGGCCCTGCGCATCGCCGATCTCATGCGCACGGACGGGGACGGCCGCGGCATCGTCAACGTGCTCGCCGCCGACCGGCTGATGGCCAATCCTCACCTTTACGCGACCTTTCTGCTGTGGCTTCTGTCGGAGCTCTTCGAGGACCTGCCGGAGGTCGGCGACCCGGAAAAGCCCCGGCTCGTCTTCTTCTTCGACGAGGCGCATCTGCTCTTCGACGAGGCGCCGAAGGCGCTGCTCACCAAGATTGAACAGGTCGTACGCCTCATCCGATCGAAGGGTGTTGGCATCTTTTTCGTCACCCAGAACCCGCTCGACGTTCCCGACGAAGTGCTCGGCCAGCTCGGCAATCGCATCCAGCACGCGCTGCGCGCCTTCACCCCGCGCGACCAGAAGGCGGTGCGCGCCGCCGCCGAGACCTTCCGCCAGAACCCCGATCTCGACACCGCGACCGTGATCACCGAACTCGGCGTCGGCGAGGCGCTCGTCTCCACGCTGATGGCCAAGGGCGTGCCTTCCATCGTCCAGCGCACGCTCATTCGCCCGCCGTCCTCGCGTCTCGGTCCCGTGAGCGACACCGAGCGCGGAGCAATCGTTTCGGCAAGCGCGATGGCGGGACGTTACGACCGTGAGATCGATCGGGAATCGGCGTATGAAATCCTCAAGGAACGCGCCGAGGAGACCGCCCGGCGCGAGGAAGAGGAAAAGCGCGCTGAGGAGGTCGCGCGGGAACGCGAACGGCAGGCGAGGGAGCGCGAGGGCGCGTCCCGCTCCCGCCGCTCACGCAACGACACGATCGCCGAGGCGGCGATCAAGTCGGTCGTGCGCACCGTGTCGACGACGCTCGGCCGCGAGATCGTGCGCGGTATCCTCGGCAGCCTCAGGCGCTGACCCGCGTTTCCGACTGCGTTTCCCGTTGTCCGGCGCCCGCCGGCGCACCTGCAGTCGCCACTACCGTCACGCACCCCCGGAATTGGCCGGGACGGCGGGTGACGCTCTCTTATGAAGGAAGACATGATGTCTCTTGAGAAGGTTCTCGCCCGCATCGACGCCGATCTCGACCAGAGCCTCGACCGGCTCTTCGACCTGCTGCGCATCAAGTCGATTTCCACTAATCCGGCCTTCGACGGCGATTGCCGCGCGGCGGCCGAATGGTGCCGCAAGGAGCTCGCCGGCCTCGGCTTCGACGTCTCGGTCCGGCCGACGCCGGGCAAGCCCATGGTCGTTGCCCACCGCCGCGACGCGGGCGCCAGCGGGCCGCATGTCCTCTTCTATGGTCACTACGACGTGCAACCGGTCGACCCGATCGAATTATGGGAGACGGATCCCTTCGAGCCGAAGATTGTCACCCGCGAGGACGGCTCAAAGATGATCGTTGCGCGCGGCGCCGGCGACGACAAGGGCCAGCTCCTGACATTCGTCGAGGCGGCGCGGGCCTGGATTGTGGAGACGGGCAGTCTTCCCGTGCCCGTCAGCATCCTCTTCGAGGGCGAGGAGGAATCCGGCAGCCCCTCGCTTGATGGGTTCCTGGCCGAGAACGCCGACGAACTGAGCCTAGATCTGGCGCTTGTCTGCGATACCGGCATGTGGAACCGCGATACGCCCGGGATCACCACGATGCTGCGCGGGCTGACCGGCGAGGAGGTGGTGATCACCGCCGCCAGCCGCGATCTCCATTCCGGCATGTACGGCAGCGCGGCGCGCAACCCGATCCATGTGCTGGCGAAGATCCTCGCCGACCTCCACGACGACGAGGGCAGGGTCACGCTTCCCGGATTCTACGACGGTGTCCACGAGTTGCCGGACGAGATCCGGGCGATGTGGGACGGGCTCGGCTTTGATGGCAAGGCCTTCCTCGCCGATATCGGTCTGTCGGTGCCGGCGGGTGAGGCGGAGCGCTCGATCCTCGAACAGATCTGGTCGCGGCCGACCTGCGAGGTCAACGGCGTTACCGGCGGCTACACTGGCGACGGCTTCAAGACGGTGATCGCGTCGAAGGCGTCGGCGAAGGTCTCCTTCCGCCTCGTCGGCGAGCAGGATCCCGTGGCCATCCGCGAGGCCTTCCGCGCCTTTGTGCGCGAGCGCCTGCCGTCCGACTGCACTGCGGAGTTCCATCCCCACGGTGCCAATCCGGCGTTCGTCGTGCCGATGGACGATCCGGCGCTGGCGCGCGGCCGCGCTGCGCTTGATGCTGAATGGGACAACCCGGCCGTCCTCATTGCCATGGGCGGCTCGATTCCGATCGTCGGCGCCTTCAAGCGCAAGCTCGGCATGGAAAGCCTGATGATCGGCTTCGGCCTCGAGGACGATCGCATCCATTCGCCCAACGAGAAATATGAGATGCAGAGCTTCCACAAGGGCACCCGTTCCTGGGCGCGGGTGCTCGCCGAACTGGCCGGCTGATCCGGCGCGCTAACCCGGCACCTTCGGCTTCAACATGCGCGACAGCGCTCTGCGAAGGACGGACGAGGACGGCCTTGCGTTGATTTCTTTAAGCAGGCGTTTCGCGTCGGTGTTGTCGGGATCGACGGTCAGACTCTCGCGGCAATGCTTGCGTGCGTTGTTGGTGTCGCCCTTGAGGAGGGCATTCTCGGCCATCAGCATCAGTTCACGCACTTTCGCGCTGGACATCGCCGCGACAACGAAGTCGGCGGCGAGCGGCAGGGACAGGGCATCGGGCACCGGTGTTTCCATCGTGCGTGCATCGCCGTAGTCGATGCCGAGGGCATCCTTTAGCCAGTCGATGTCCTGTTTCGCATGCTTGCTTGCCTGCCGTGCCATCTCTGGCGGCAGGCGAAATTTCTCGCCCTGTACCGCTGCCAATGGCTGGATATCGGCGTGCGCCCGTTTCGGCGCAAATTTCTGCGAGGGCTTGATCGGGTAGAGGGCGTTGATCGCTGCGATCAGATGGACGCCTTCGTTGGAAAAGGATTCGTTGAGCGTTTCAGGTTCGATGGTGTGCGCCCATCGCTCCTCTATGCCTGTCTCCTTGCAGAAATAGGGAAGGACCCCATTTCGCGCCGCGTCCTCAAAGCGATGCACCCGCAGCGCATCGCGGCCGAAAACGGCAAGCGCGCTGCCGAGCTTGTGCCGTGCGGCTTCGCGCGGCACCCGCTTCATAAGTTCCGCGAAAGTCGCGCCGGATTTTATGCGCTGCTGCGCCGCGCTCGTTGCCCAGGCGATCGGGTCGCGAACGAAAGCGACGACCTCGACGTGCTTCGCCCGCGCCTTGAACCAGGCATTCATGCGGGCATACCCCTCGGCGCTGAGGGTCGAGAGATCCTCGCCGGAAACGAGCAGCGTCTTCGCGTTGGTTGCGGCGAATTCTGCGTCGAGCTTTTCCGTGATCTTTGCGTTGTGGCGCGCCGCCGCGCGTTCCGTTTTCAGATTGGCCCGCTGGTTGACGTAGTAGTTCTGCGGCTTGTCGCAGAAGAGCGGGAAGAGGATGACGCTGTGATTGGCTGTGAGGCGCGGATAATAGACGCCCTGATCGGCTTCGAGCGCGGCTGCATGGCGATGCAGCGTTGCCTGGATCGACGTCGTTCCCGTCTTGTGAAGCCCGATATGGACAACAGCGCGTTCGAACATAGTCAAATCCTGCAAAAAAACACACCGGGCGGATGCTGTTCTTCTGACAGGATCGTGCGGTGAAAAGGGCGCTCAGCGGTAAAACACTAGGGCAGGGACCCGAGCATTTCAACGGCTGACTGTTGCCATGGCTGCCGTTACTTTCAAGATATTACGTGCCGCTTTTCCTTGCTGCCTGCCGTGATTTGCGCAGCGCGCGCCGGACGCGCTCGATACCGGGATTTCCTGGATCGACGATCCGCATGTCGCGGATGATGCTCTGGGCTTTCTCCGGCGCATCCTCCATCAACGCTATCTGCGCCCGCAATTCCATTTCCCGTATCGCGCCCTGTGTCACCACGGCGGAGACTGCGTCGGCGGCGAATTCGACAGGAATCATATCGGCAAGGGTGTCGTCGTCCGTATGCTCCGACGTTTGGGACGAGCTCTGACCTGTGTAATCAATACCGAACGTATCCTTGAGCCAGAGGAGATCGGCGGCGGCTCTGTTGGCGATTTCCTGTGACAAGGCGACCGGGAGACGGAATTTGCCGCCCTGAAGCCTGGAAAACGCGCGTATGTCGCCCTGCATCCGTCCCGGCGCTATCCGGGCTTTGTTAGGAAGCGGGTGTGTTTCGTTGAGCACCGAGATGAGATGCACCGCCTCGCGAGACATCGACTCGTTGCGCGTTTCCACACGCACGGTGTTCACCCAGGTTCGGTCGATCCCGACCGTTTGGCAGAAGTCGGCGAACAAGCCGGACGAAATGGCGGCTTCGAAAGATCGGACAATAACCGCATCCGCGCCGAACACGGTCTGAAAGAGGCGGATGCGTTTGCCAATATTCTCGTTCGGGGGGGAGTCTGCGATCGTGGCGAGCGTCGCGCCTCCCTTTATGCGTTGCTGCGCCGCGCTGGCCGCCCAGGCGACCGGGTCGCGCACATAGATCAGGATGTCGATCCGTTCCGCGTGCCCGGTGAGCCATGTCTTGAGACGTTGCAGGCCGGCCTCGTTGAGCAAGGCGATGTCTTCGCCGGACAGAAGCAGCGTTTGCGCGCTCGTCTTGGCGAAATCGGCCTCGAATTTCCGGCGCATGCGGTCGTTCCTGCGCTCCGCTGCCAATGGCGTCGTCGCGCCGGTCCGCGCAACCGGCGCATAGCGGTGCGGCTCGTCGCAGAACATCGGATAAACGAAGACACTGTGATTCGCGGCCAGGCGAGGGAAATAAATCCGCTCGTGCTCTTCCAGCGAGGATGCGTTCTGCAACAGGGTCGTCTGGATCGTCGATGTTCCGGTCTTGTGCAGGCCGACATGGACCACGGCGCGTTCGAACATCGGCGACCTCCGGGCAAGTGTGGACGCCTGCGCCGGCATCGGCCCGAAACGTCTTGCGAGCCCGGATCTTACGGAAACGATATCGGATGTCAAAGACCGCCGGACAGCCTGCATCGCTCGTGGCTGACGGATGAAGGTTACGCGCCGGCAGCGCCTCAGCCGAGGTCCGACAGGCCTTCCAGCGAGGGCAGGATCGCGGCCGGCGGAAGGTCGGTGTATTCGTCCGGCAGCCCGCTGCGGTTGATCCAGACCGTACGGAAGCCATAGGCCGAGGCGCCGGCGATATCCCAGCGGTTGGATGACTGGAACGAGATCGCCTCGGGGAAGACGCGGAAGTGTGTCGCGACCATCTCGTAGACCCGCTCGTCTGTCTTGTAGGTGCGCAACTCGTCAACCGAGATCGCCGCGTCGACAAGCTCGTCGAGGCCGGCCGAGGCCATGGCGCTCGACAGCATCTCCGGCGAACCGTTGGACAGTATCGCGAGGCGCACGCCCTTTTCCTTCAGCGCCCTGAGGACCGTCGGAACCTCGCGGTAGCAGTCGAGTTGGCGGTAGGCCTCCAGCAGCAGCGGCTTGGTTGAGACATCGGCGCTCGGTACCATGCGGAAGGCATAGTCGAGGGCCTGTTCTGTCAGCATCCAGAAATCCTGGTAGTGCGCCATCAGCGCACGCACCCAGGAATATTCGAGCTGCTTGGCGCGCCAGATCTCCGACAGCCGCATGGCGTCTGGGCCGACGGCCTCGGCATGCCGGCGCACCGCCGCGTGCACGTCGAAGAGCGTGCCGTACGCATCGAAAACAAAGACCGAATGTGCCATCTCGCGTTCCTCGCCATCTGCTCTTGTCGGCACGGACCGATCTCGTCGCCGGAGCCCGCTCCGGAGTGCGCGCCCGCCCGGCATTGGTTTGTGTTCAGGGAAACGTGTTTTTGCGCACCCGGTCAACCCGGCACTTGGTTGGCACCGCTCAATCGTCGCCGGGCGGGGGCAGGGTCACAGACCCGTCGGGGCCGAGTGGGAAGAACGGGTTGTAGGCGAGTTCCATAAGGTGGCCACCGGGAATGCGGACATAGCCGGAGTAGCCGCCCCAGAAGGCCTCGACCGGCGCCTTGACGGCCTCTGCCCCGGCTGTGACGGCGGTAGTGAAGGCCTCGTCGACTGCCGCTTTGCTGTCGCCGTTCCAGGCGATCGATATGCGCGAGAAAGCACCGTCGTCGAGGGCGGGGTCGTCCACCGCGAGACCGGCGTCCTCGGCGAGTGCGGCGCTGCCGAAAAGGGCGAGCACCGTGCCGCCGGTTGCGTAAAAGGCGATCGCATCGCTGTCGAATGCGGCCCGCTTCCATCCGAGGCCATCTTCGAAGAAGCGGCGAGCCTCGGCGATATCGCGAACGCCGAGCGTGATGATCGAAAGCCGTTGGTCCATGTCGTGAATGCCTTTGCCGCTGCCGCCGATGGCGTGCGCCCATTGTGCGCAGGAAAAGTCGTTGCCGAAGATCGGAACCCGGAGAAAAGCCGCAGGGACTGTCTCTCAAATCATGGGTGCGTTCAAGAGCGGGCCGGAATGCCGACAAAAATGCAGAACTTCAGGTGCTTTTTTTGATGACCTATGCTTGACGCGCCCGCGTCCGCGTCGTTCGATCTCGGGAGATTGGCAGAAGGGGTGAACAATGGCTGAGTGGTCCCGTACCTGGACGTGGTTCGACGGCGAATGGCTGGAGGGCAATCCGCCGATCATGGGGCCGCGTAGCCATGGCGCCTGGATGGCCTCGACCGTCTTCGATGGCGCGCGCGGTTTCGAGGGCGTGATGCCCGATCTTGATCGCCATTGCCGCCGGGTGAATGCCTCAGCCCGGGCGCTCGGCCTGCAGCCGACCGAGGAGTGGCAGCGGATCGAGGAACTCGCCCGCGAAGGCTATGCGAAATTCGGCGAGGAAAGCGCGGTCTATATCCGGCCGATGTATTGGGCGGAGGAGGGCGGTCCGTCGTCCGTCGTCCCCAAGCCGGAGAGCACGCGCTTCTGCCTGTGCATCTATGAGGCGCCGATGCCGGATCCGGCTGGCGGCATGTCCATCACGCTGTCACCGTTCCGCCGCCCGACCATCGAATGCATGCCCACGAACGCCAAGGCGGCCTGCCTCTATCCCAACAATGCGCGTGCCATCCAGCGCGCCCGCGACACCGGCTACGACAACGCACTGATCCTCGACATGCTGGGAAACGTCGCGGAACTGGCGACCTCGAACGTCTTCATCGTGCGCGACGGGCGGGTCTTTACACCGGTGCCGAACGGCACGTTCCTGAACGGGATCACCCGCCAGCGCGTCATCGCCCTCCTGCGCGAGGCGGGCTACGCGGTCGGCGAGACGACGCTGCGTTACGAGGATGTCTATGCCGCCGACGAAATCTTCTCCTCCGGCAATTATTCCAAGGTCGTCCCGGTAACGCGGATCGGCAACCGCGACCTGGAGCCCGGCCCCGTCACGGCCCGGGCGCGCGAGCTCTATTGGGAATGGGCAAAGAGCTGAGCCGGATTTTTCTCCTTGCCGTTGTCTTCTCCCGATAGACACGTTGCTCAGGCATCCTCTCCCGAATGATTTCGTCCTGCCAGGGCTTGGCAATTGCCTGGCCCGAGACTGGGGCCTATGGTTCCGGCGACGGAGACGACCGGCCGGCCGGGCGGGGGCGCCGTCCACACCGATCGCCGTCGAATTTGTCGCACCCGCCCGCCCGCAACCTTTCGCGGGAAGGCGGCGTTCGACCGATTGCGGACACCGCCTTCCGGTTGCCCCTCTAGAACCGGCGACGGCCGGTCCGCATGATCATCCCGCCAGGGTCGCATGGTCCGTGACGGTTCCATGGCCCACCAAAGCCCCGAGCCCGTCTTTGCCTTTCATCCGGCCCCTCAACGCCGAACCCACAGGAGAAATCAATGGCATTTGAACTCACCGAGCTGCCCTACGCGGCCGACGCCCTGAAGCCGTACATGTCAGCGGAGACGCTGGAATTTCACCACGGCAAACATCATGCGACCTATGTTGCGAACGCCAACAAGCTGATCGCCGGCTCGGGCCTTGAGGGCAAATCGCTCCAGGAGGTGATCGTCGGCGCGCACGGCGCCAACGTCGGCCTGTTCAACAACGCCGCCCAGCACTTCAACCATGACTTCTACTGGCACTGTATGAAGCCGGCCGGCGGCGGCAACGTCCCCGGCGCGCTCGCGTCCCGGATCGACGCCGACCTCGGCGGCATGGCGAAGTTCCGAGAGGACTTCCTTAGCGCCGGCGCGACCCAGTTCGGGTCCGGCTGGGCGTGGCTCGTCCTGCGCGACGGCAAGCTTGCCATCGAAAAGACGCCGAATGCGGAAAACCCGCTCGTGACCGGCGGAAAGCCGCTGCTCGTCGTCGACGTATGGGAGCACGCCTATTACATCGATTACCGCAATGCGCGGCCGAAATTCCTCGAGGCCTGGTTCGACAATCTCGTAAACTGGGACTTCGCCCTGGAAAAATTCGAAGCCGCGGACTAATCCGCTGCCGGAAATCCGGGCATCCTGAAAAGAAAACGACGCGGGCGGCGGAACAATTTTCTCCGCCGCCTTTACGTTCCGCTAATCGCATCTTCAAAGGGCTCTTCCCGCACGCGCCGCGATAACAAAATTTTACCGCGATGCGGGTACTCCGGACACCGTAACAACGGAATCGGAATATCCCAACTATGGACAAGCGGACGGGTAATGCCCTCGCCCACAAGCGCCTGCTCGTGATCGACGACAGTCGCACCTTCTGCTCGCTCCTGCGCTCGATCATGCGGGACATCGGCGTGCGCGATATCACCGATATCGTCGATCCGCATCTGGCCCTGGAATATCTCGACACCAATCCGGTCGATTGCATCACCGTCGATTACATGATGCCGGGTATGGACGGGCTCGACCTTGTCAGTCGCCTGCGGGCAAGTCCGACCTCGGTCAACCGTCTCGCGCCGGTGATGCTCATAACCGGTCATGCGGATGTTCGCCTAATCCAGAACGCGGTCAACGCCGGCGTCAACGAAATCCTGGTCAAACCGCTCCGCCCGTCGACCTTTACCGAACGCCTGTCACGAACCCTGACCGGACCGGAGCGCGGCAAGAGTGTTGCCCCGACGCATGTCGGCGCTGACCGTCGGCGCAAGGCCGATTCCGGCTATGAAGGAGAGGAAAGGCGCGCAAGTGCGATCCAGAGCCTTGCCGTTGAGGGACGGGCCGCGTCGGTCGTGCCGATGGAAAAGGCCTGCCCGGACATGCCCGCCTGCATCGGGTCGTCCCAGGACATGTTCCTGATCGATTGAGCGCGCGTCAGCGAACGCCGCGACGACAGCTGTTCTGGATGATCGTGCCGTTGATCCGCCCGCTCCATTCCGCGAGCCATCTCGCGCAAACCGCCTCGGAGGTGAAGCACGCGACGCGAGACACCTGGCGCATGTTCGGCCGGCTGCCGCTGATGCGACCGGAGATCCGCCCCTGCCAGAGTGTCGCCGGGTCGTGCTGACGGACCGCGATCGCGCAGTCGTTGGCCGTCCCGTAGAGAGAGGGAAGGCGGTCGCTCGGCGAGAAGGTCGTGGCGGGCGCAAAGAGCAGGTCCATCAGGCTGAAGGAAAGGGCGAAGGCAGCCTGCAGCGCGACGTTGATCATGATTGGTCTCCAGATGTGTCAGACAGACACGTGTCTCGGGCGGATGAATATGTCAGGCGAATAGGGCCATCCGGGGGCGTCTGCTGCCTCGCCGCATAAACAGGTGTCCCGGCGGGCTCGACTTCCCTCGGTCCGGGCGAAACACTGTCGCGGGCCACATCCCTGCCCATCCATTTGTCCGCTTCGTTGCGGTAAATCTATCAGAACCTTTCGTCTCCTGACCAGTCGCTTTGACCCGTCGTTTTGATCGGCGGCTTGCGCGGGACCTGCGGCGCTATTCGCCGGGTTCGGGAAAGACGCTCGTCGGCTCGCTCGCCAGCGCGCCGCGCTCGCCGTGGAAAACCGCCCGGTCGACGCCGCAGACGAAAGGAGCGGCGTAGGAATCGGCGACGCGGCGCGCCAGTGCGTTTGCCGACGGGTTTGCGCGCGCATCGACATAACCGACGACACAGCCGCTCGGCTCCCCGGGCTGGCCGACGCGGGAGACGACGAGTACCTGTCCGCGATGGGCCTCGTCGCTCGCTCCGGTCGCCGGATTTATGGTCTCGATATGAAAGCGAAGGATGGCCGCAAAGGGTTCGCCGCCGTCGCCGAGCCGCCATTCCACCGTGTCGCCGGCCTGGTTGAAGGCGCCGAACGATTGCCAGGCCTCCCTCAGGATCGCTTCGCTGAGAATGCCGAAGAACACAGACTGCCTGAGGTCTCCTGCCTTGAAGTAGATCGGGTAGCCCTGGTAGCCGGGACACTTCAAGAAGACCGATCCGCCTTCATCGGGCATGCGTTGGAGCGTTTCGCAGGTCGTGAGATCGAGCTTTGTATAGGCGCTTTGGGCTGCAGCGACCGGCGCGCCGGAAAAGAGTATTACGAGCGACAGGACGGCGAAGCCGGAAGCCAGGGCACCGAAGAGCGGCGCTTCGAGGACGAACTTCAACATGATCGGATCCTTTTCGAATTCGACAGCGCAATAAGGATTGCACTATCGTCGCCGGACTGTGCATACGGCCCGGACTGCAATTCTGGGCTCGGTTGCGATTTTTGGGAATACGACGGCGGACCCGTTTGCCGGTCTCGCCGCGATCGAAGTTTTTGGCTCATGCACCCTCCGCAAGACGATTGGATCCGCGCCTTTCCCGGCCTTGACGCCCTGGAGCCGGCGGCCCGTGCCGAACTGGCCGCGCGGGCGATGGTGATGCCGTTGGCGCCCGGCACGCAGGTCTTTGCGCCGGGCGATGTCTGCGCCAACTGGCTCCTGGTGATTTCCGGGTCCGTGCGGGTGCAGATGATCGCCGACACTGGCCGCGAGGTCGTGCTCTATCGCATCACGAACGGCGACGCCTGCCTGCTGACAACGGCGTGCCTCCTTGGCGCCGAGCTCTACGCCGCCGAGGGCATCGTCGAGACCGAGACGATCGGGGTGGCGGTCCCGGTCCCGGTCTTCAGTCATCTCGTCGATACGTCTGCCCGCTTCCGCGAAGAGGTCTTCTCCGGCCTCGGCCGGCGCATCGCCGATATCCTGACGACGCTCGAGGACGTTGCCTTCCATCGCCTCGATGCGCGCCTTGCCCGGTTTCTCCTGCGCCGTGCCGTCGGCGGAGCGCTGGAGGGGACGCATCAGGAAATCGCCGCCGAACTCGGCTCGGCCCGCGAGGTCGTCAGCCGGCAGTTGAAGAACCTGGAAAAGCGCGGGCTCGTCATCCTGGAGCGGGGCCGTATCGGGATTGCCGACAGGGCCGCTCTCGAGCGCCTCGCCGCAATGTGACTTTGTCACCGACGGCCGGGGCTATATGTGGCAAATCCACCGTCAATGGGGAATCGACCGGATGGGTCCGGTCGACCAGAGAGGAGATTTATCATGGGTTCGCTTGTCAATGTCGGCGGCATCGACCGCATCCTTCGTGTCGTCGTCGGAATCGCCCTGATTGCCTTCGCGCTCTATGGTCCGGCCACCATGGAGTGGAAATGGGTCGGCTGGATCGGTGTCGTTCCGCTGCTCACCGGCATCATCGCCTGGTGCCCGGCCTATTCGCTGTTCGGCATCAAGACCTGCAAGAAGGCCTGAACGCTCCCCCAAGCGTGCCAATCCCATGATGCCGGCTAGGGCTGCTGCGGCGCTGCGAACGGATGCGGTGCCGCGGCGACGGCCTCATGGGACAGATGACTGGGGCGTATCGGCCGGCGGCGTCTCGTCGCCGGCGCCCTTGCCGTCGTTTCCCGTCGTCGCTGTCGAGGTCGCGCCGGAGGTCCCGTCGTCCGTCGTCCTGTCCCCCTCGTCATACATCGGCGCGGCCGTCGAAATGCCAGCGGCCGACAGCGCCCGCGCCGCGCGCGCCATGCCTGTGCGGCGTTCCCGACGTCGCCGGATGGCAATCCGGAACGCGCGCCGGCGCCGCCAGATGGCGATTCGTGTCCGCCTCAAGCCGCGGCGCATCGCCGTCGTCCCCCGCCCCAACTCCTCCAGTTCCGGCTGATAGCTCTCCGCCAGCGCGGCGCGGAAGTCGGTGAGGCCCTCGTGGGCGACTGCGTGGAAGCGCCGGATCACCGACATCCACAACGGGCTGATCAGCAGCGAGAGCGCGATCACGGTCACCGCCAGCCGGTAGCCGTCGCGGTCGATGGTCCCGTTGGCGACGCCGACGGCGGCGAGCACGAACGAGAATTCCCCGATCTGCGCCATGATGAGTCCGACCGGAAAGGCCCGCTCCCAGGGTTCGCCGACGAAGCGCAGGAGAGCGATGTTGGTGAGCGACTTGATCACCAGTACGCCGAAGACGAACAACAGCACCGTGCCAATGTTGGCCATTACGTAGTCGAGGTCGATCAGGAGACCGATCGACAGGAAAAAGATGACGACAAGCACGCTCTGGATCGGGTGGGTGACGGCGATCGCCTCCTGCCGGAGAGTGGAATTGGCGATGATGAGGCCGGCGACAAAGGCGCCGAAGGCGGCGGAGAGGCCGATCGTCGCCGTGATTGCGGCGGCCGCGAAGCAATAGGCGATGGCGGCGACGGCGACGAGATCGTCGCGGCCCCTGAGCGCCGCCGTGAACGGCAGGGTGAGCTTTCCCCAGCGGCCGAGGAAACGGAAGATCAGCGTCAGGACGAGCCCGGCGGCGATCATCTTGGTGGCGAGGAGAACCGGGTTGATATGCGCGCCGGCGAACGAATCGATGAGAATGATCATCGGCACCACGGCGATGTCCTGTGCGATCAGCACGCCGACGGTGATGCGGCCCATGGCGGTGCGCAATTCGCCGATGGCATCGAGCATGGTCATCGCCACCGCCGTCGACGACACCGCCAGGATGAAGGCGATCAAGAGCGACTGCTTGGCCGGCCAGTCGACCAGCGTGCCGATGGTGAAGGCGATGGCGAAGGCGGCTGCGATCTGGCCCGCGACCGTGATCAGCGCCGGTTTGAGGACGCGCTGGAAGGCCTTGAGGCTCAGTTCCATGCCGATGAGGAAGAGGAGGAGCACCACGCCGAGTTCGGCCAGGAGCTCGATTGCCTCCGTCGCCGAAACGAGCCCGAAGCCGGTCGGGCCGAGGACGACGCCGCCCAGGATGTAGCCGACGATCGGCGGTTGCTTCAGTCGCAGAAAGAGAATGCCCGCGAGCGCGGAGACGGAAAGAACGGTGGCGATACCGCCGAGGTCGCTGGCGTGGCTTTCCAAGAAAGGCTCCGGGTTGAACTGGATTCTCCCCGAAAGGTAGAGCATGGGGCGGAGAGCTGTGAAGCCCCCCGCCGCATTGCGGGTCTGCGGGCATCCGCGCGAAGGCGCGCTCGCGCGCTTCAGCTTCCCTTCTCGGCCATCCGCTTGCAGGCGAGGAGATCGTCGCGCAGCGCCGCCATCATCGCGAAGTAGAGGGCCGGCCCCGCCTCGCGTCCGAACCCTTCGCTGCGCGCGGCCGCCGCCGGGCAGTTCGGCGCCATCAGGTTGAAGCGCCAGGCGAGATAGAGGACGTCGCTTTCCGGCATGTGGAGGGGGACGCCCTCGGGACTTTCGAGCGCGGTGGAGATCTCCCGCTCGAGGGCGGAAAGCCGTTTGCGGAGCGTGATCTCGTTTTCCAGGATCGTATCGGCCTGATCGGGATAGACCCGGACGAGGTTCGAGGCGATGCGCCCGGCGGCGATTTTGGCCAGCCGCGGGTCGAGCCAGAAGCGCATATCGTGGCTGGTGCCCGGCCGGTCGGGATTGCCCTTCAGCGATCGCGTGATGAGAGGCGTTGTCGAAGCGATCGTGAGGCTCTTCCAGTTGACGGCGGGGTCCGCGGCACGGTGCTGGCCGAGTGCCGGCTCATACTCCCGGCCGACCCAGAGCATCATCTTCGCTTCGTCGATCACGGCGCGCGCCTCGGGTGTCAGCGGCGCGGTGCGCTCCGACGGATCGGAAAAGAGGAGGGCGGGCGCGTCGACACCGGCCATCAGGTTCGCTGTCAGCGAGTGGAGGGCCGGGGTGCTGACGACAACCTTGTCTCCGGCCGAGGCGGACGAAGGCAGGGTGGAAGACATTGCCAGCGCCAGAACGAGCGCGGTGGCGAACCGGCCGCCGGCCGCTGGCGCGCAAGAGCGCGGAAAAGAGAAGAACATGGAAAGGTGTCCCGATTGTCGGCCGGCGGCCGGCCTTTTGTCCGTTGCCGTCCGGCGCTGCCTGGATTTCGATGCGGAGGGGAAATCTCAGGCCCGGGGCGGCCCTCTTGTCGTGCCCGACCGGAGAGCCGGACGCGCGAAGGCGGCGTCTTTGACGGTGCGGCTGGGAGGGACGTCGGACGGGATGAATGCGGCGATGGTGGCGATCGGCGCCAGCGCTTCGATCGCACCGGCGACGGCTGCCGTTCCGCAAATGACGCAGGACTCGTCGCCTCGATCGTGCGCCGGCCCGTCATCATCCGTCTCGCCAAGCGGTGCGATGCCGTCGGCGGTGCAGATCTGGAGAAAGCCGAGGGGCGTTCCGGTTGGGCCGCCGAGTGCGCCGGCGACTGCCGTTGCCGAGGCGTGTTCGGCGGCAAAAATCACCTGAAGCGCCATTGCAAGGAGCGCAAGCCAAGGAACGACGCCGCGCCGTCCGCGCCCGCGTCCTGCATATCCCGGCAATGCCGATTGCGCCGATGCCCCCCGCACCGTTTCCCCCGCCGTGTTCGCTCCCCGGTCTCGGGCCGATGGCAGCGGCGCGCCGGGGTTCTTGTTGGCGGATTAGGGCGGGCCGGGAACCGGCTGTCAACCGGAAAGGGTGACGCAGGGGGAGCGGGCGGGTCCGGGATGGCCTGCCCCGGGATGGTCTGCTCCGGGGCGCGCCGCTGCCGGACAGTCTTTCGTCAGCCGATCTTTCCCGCGACTTTCAGCGCGAAGGCCCAGTTGAAGGCGACCTCCTCCAGCCGCGCGAAACGGCCGCTGGCGCCGGCGTGGCCGGCGTCCATGTTGGTCTTGAGGAGGAGGAGCGCATCGTTGGTCCGCGTCGCACGGAGCTTCGCCACCCATTTCGCCGGCTCCCAATAGGTGACGCGCGGATCGGTGAGCCCTCCTTCAGCGAGGATCGGCGGATAAGCCTTTGCCTCGACATTGTCGTAGGGGCTGTAGGAGCGGATGTAGTCGAAGGCCGCCTTGTCGGCGATCGGGTTGCCCCATTCCGGCCATTCCGGCGGCGTCAGCGGCAGGGTGTCGTCGAGCATGGTGGCAAGCACGTCGACGAAGGGTACTTCGGCGATGATGCCGGCAAAGAGTTCCGGCGCCATGTTGGCCACGGCGCCCATCAGCATGCCGCCGGCCGATCCGCCCTGTGCCACGATCCGGCCCTTCGCGGTGATTTTCTCTTCGATCAGGAACTCGGCCGCCGAGACGAAGTCCCGGAACGTGTTCGTCTTCTTGTCGCGTCGTCCCTCACGGTACCAGCGATAGCCCTTCTCCTTGCCGCCGCGGATGTGGGCGATGGCATAGACGAAGCCGCGGTCGACCAGCGACAGCGCGTTGGTGGAGAAGGAAGCCGGGATCGAGATGCCGTAGGACCCGTAGCCGTAAAGGAGGCAGGGAGCGGAGCCGTCGAGCGGCGTATCCTCGGCGTAGAGGAGGGAGACGGGCACCGTCTCGCCGTCGTGCGCCGGAGCCATCAGCCGGCGGGTGACATAGCGCGCCGGATCGTGGCCGCTCGGCACCTCCTGTTCCTTCCGCAGCACCCGCTCGCGGCTCTCCATGTCGTAGTCGAACACCCGCGACGGCGTCGTCATCGAAGAATAGGTGAAGCGCAATGTGGTGGTGTCGAACTCGTAGCCGTCAGACATGCCGAGCGAATAGGCCTCCTCGGCGAAAGCGATGGCATGCTCCTGGCCGTTGTCGAGCCGCCGGATGACGATGCGCGGCAGGCCGTCCTCGCGCTCCAGCCGGACGAGGTGGTCCCTGAACACCGTCGCCGAAAGGATCAGCCGGCCCTCGCGGTGGGGAACGAGATCCTGCCAGCTCTCGCGGCCCGGCGCATCGACAGCGGCGGTGACGATCTTGAAGTCTTCCGCTCCGTCGGCGTTTGTCAGGATGACGAACCGGTCGCCGCCATAGCCGGCCTGATGGTCGATGCCGTATTCGACCCCGGTGTCGCGCGGTGCGATGAGGCGCGGCGTGCCGGTGGGGTGGTCGGCATCAAGGACGCGGATTTCCGACGTCTCGTGGTCGTGGCTGTCGATGAGGATATGGCGGCCCGACTGGGTCTTGCCGACGCCGACGAAGAAGCCGGCGTCCGGCTCCAGGTAGACGGTCGCGTCGTCCTCGACCGGGGTGCCAACCACATGGCGCATTACCTTGGACGGGCGGTGGTTGTCGTCGAGGATGACATAGAAGAGCGTCTTGCCGTCGTTCGCCCAGACCGCGCCGCCGGTCGTCCTGGGGATTTCGTCGCCAAGGTCGTTGCCGGTTGCCGTCTCGCGGATACGCAACGTGTAGAATTCCGAGCCCTTGTCGTCCGATGCCCAGGCGAGAAGCCGGTGATCGGGGCTGTGGTCGGCGCCACCGAGCCGGAAATAGGCCTTTCCTTCGGCCAGAGCATTGCCATCGAGAAGAATCACCTCGCCCGAGCCGTCCCGCGCGCCGCGCACGACGAGGGGCTGTTCGCCGTTTTCCACAAATTTGATCCAGTAGGAAAAGTCCCCGTCCGGCGTCGGTACGCCCGAATCATCCTGCTTGATCCGCCCCTTCAGTTCCGAAAAAAGCGTGTCAGCGAGTGGTGCGACATCGGCCATCGCCTCCTTGGTGTAGGCGTTTTCCGCTTCCAGATAAGCCCGGATCTCGTCGTCGAGGACGGTCGGATCCTGCATCACCTCCTGCCAGTTCCCGGCGCGGAGCCAGGCGTAATCGTCGATGATCTCGACGCCATGGCGGCTGGAGACATGCGGTTTTTTGGCAGCAATCGGCGGATGCACGGGGAGGAAATCCTCTGTCTGACTTCGAAAAACGAAAAGAACTCGAGACCGGAAGTGGACCGAACCGGCGACGAATTCAAGCACCGGCAATGTGACAAAATGGAATTTGGCGAGTTCTTAAGGATTTATGGTAAGACTGCCGCCGATCCCAAGACGTGCGGCAAGGACTGCACGAAGGTATGTCGCTTCGATAGCTGAATGTTTCCATATCTGTTGGGTATGGCAACGCCTGGCTGCCTGCCTTGCTCTTGTGTCGGGCCGGCTATATTGAGACAGAAGGACTTCGCGAATCGGGGATCTCGGGCGCGACGCGCCATGCGAAGCCGCTGGGTGGGAGAATTGCATGGCGCTGAGCGGATCTGACGCGACATTTCTGGCCATTCTGGCGCCGTTTGCCGCCGCGGCGATCGCGCCTTTTGTTCACCGTATGGCCGGTGCCCTTGCCGGATGGATTCTAGCCATCGTTCCCGCCGCCGTCTTTCTCCATCTTGCGACCTATGTTCCCGCCGTCGGCCATGGCGACACCTTCCGGATCGCCGTCGACTGGGTGCCGAGCTTCGGCGTCAGCTACTCGTTCTACATCGACGGCCTGTCGCTGCTCTTCGGCCTGCTGGTCTCCGGTATCGGCACCTTCATCATTCTCTATTCCGGCGGCTATCTTCACGGCCACAAGCAACAGGGCAGCTTCTACAGCTTCATGTTCCTGTTCATGGGCGCGATGCTGGGCCTGGTTCTTGCCGATAACCTCATCACGCTCTTCATCTACTGGGAGCTGACCTCGATCACGTCGTTCCTGCTGATCGGCTTCGACCACACCCGCGAGGCCTCGCGCCGCGCGGCGCTGCAGGCCCTGCTGGTCACCGGCGGCGGCGGTCTGTCGCTCCTGGCCGGCTTCGTGCTCATCACCCATGTGACGGGCATCACCGAGATGTCGGCGCTCCTTGCCGCGCCGGGCGGTCTTCAGGATAACGCGCACTATCTGCCGATCTTCCTGCTCATCCTCGGCGGAGCATTCTCCAAGTCGGCCCAGTTCCCGCTGCATTTCTGGCTGCCGAACGCCATGGAGGCGCCGACGCCTGTCTCCGCCTATCTGCATTCTGCCACGATGGTGAAGGCGGGCGTCTATCTGCTGATGCGCATGAACCCGGTTCTCGGCGACACCGCGGTCTGGGCGACGGTGCTTCCGATCTTCGGCGGCGCGACGCTGATTATCGGCACGCTTCTCGCCGTTCGCCAGACCGATCTGAAGCTGATGCTCGCCTATACGACCGTCGCCTCGCTCGGCCTGATGGTCATGCTGACCGGCTTCGGCACCGAGGCCGCGATCGAGGGCGGGGTGCTCTATCTCTTCGCCCATTCGCTCTTCAAGGGCGGCCTCTTCATGGTCGCCGGCACGATCGACCACGAGGCCGGCACCCGCGATATCCGCAAACTCGGCGGCCTGCGCGCCGCCATGCCTATCACCTTCGCCGCCGCCGCGCTTGCCGCGCTGTCCATGTCAGGCTTGCCGCCCTTGATCGGCTTCATCGCCAAGGAAGTGATGTACGACGGCACCTGGGGCGCCGGAGGCTACGGCATTCTCGTTGCACTGACCGCGGTCGTCGGTAACGCGCTGATGCTGGTCATTGCCGCCGCGATCGCCATCCGGCCGTTCTTCGGCGAGAAGGTCGAAACGCCCAAACACGCACATGAGGGCCCGGCACTTCTCTGGCTCGGTCCGATATCGCTTTCGCTCGTCGGCCTGCTGACCGCGCTCTTCGCTCACACCTCGGGCGAGTACCTCATCGGACCGATGACGACGAGCGTTCTCGGTCGAGATTCGGGAACTGAACTGCATCTTATCCCCGCCCATATCGGCGCGCCGCTCCTTCTCTCCCTCATCACCGTGGCGCTGGGCATCGTCCTTTTCCTCAACCTCGACCGGGCCCGTGCCGCCATAGCCCGGACGCTGGAGATGATCGGCTGGGGGCCGGATCGCGGCTTCGATCAGCTGGTTCGGTTGATCCTTACCGTGTCGGTGCGGGTGACCCGTATCCTGCAGAACGGCAGCATGGAGTACTATGTCGCCGCGACATTCGTGATCACGGCCCTCGCGATCCTGGTGCCGATGGCCGTCTTCGGCCAGGCCCCGGCCTTCCCGGAAATGCCCGAGGTCACCCTGTCCACCTTCTATGAGTGGGCGATCATCATCATCGCGATCCTCGGTATTGGCACGGTGCTGGCGGCCAAGACCCGGCTTATCGCGATTGTCTCGCTCGGCATCCAGGGCTTCGCGGTGGCGCTGATCTTCATGCTCTTCGGCGCGCCCGACCTGTCGTTCACCCAGTTCATGGTCGAGACCCTGTCGGTCGTCATCCTCGCCCTCGTCATGACGCGGCTTGACCTTGGGCCATCGCCGCATCGTCCGATGCCGGAGATGATGAAGGATTTCGTCATCGCGGTGGCCGCCGGCCTCGGCTTCGGGCTGCTTCTCCTGTCCATCCTGCAGGTGCCCTTCGACAGCTCGCTGTCGGACTTCTTTGCCGCTAACAGCCGGGCGATCGCGCACGGCCGCAACATCGTCAACGTAATCATCGTCGACTTCCGCGGCCTTGATACGCTGGGCGAAATCAGTGTCGTGATGGTGACGGGCCTGGCGGTTCTGGCGCTTATCCGCATCCGCACGCGCCCCAAGAGCGACGAGGACAAGCTGCGGCCCGCCGGCCTTGCCCACGCCGAGCCGCCGGATACGGGCCAGACAATGGACCAGGCCATGGGCCGAACCGGGGAGGGGACCCGCTGATGCGCACCATCATCTTCCGCACCATAGCCCCCTATCTGGCGAGTATCATGGTGCTGTTCTCCATCTTCGTCCTGTTGCGCGGCCACAACGAACCGGGCGGCGGTTTCATTGGCGGCCTGATTGCCGCTTCCGCCTTCGCCATCTACGGCATCGCCTGCGGCGTGGAGCCGGTTCGCCGCGCGCTGGTCTTCCACCCGATGACGCTGTCGGCCTTCGGCCTGCTGATCGCCGCGCTCGCCGGCCTCGATTCGATCTTCTACCAGGTGCCGTTCCTGACGGGCCTTTGGGCGACGCCGCATATCTTCGGCATCGACATCACCGTTTCGACGCCCATGGTCTTCGACATCGGCGTTTATTTCGTCGTCGTCGGGGCGATCACCACGATCGCGCTGGCGCTTGAGGAAAGGGAGCGCGACTGATGGAAGTAGCACTCGCCGGGCTCGTGACGATCTATTTCATCGCCAGCATCTACCTGATGCTGTCGGCCCATATCATCCGCATTCTCCTTGGCGTGACGCTGCTCAGCAACGCCGTCAACCTGCTGATTTTCACCGCCGGCCGGATTTCGCGCGAGGTGCCGCCGATCATCGCCGAGGGCCATATCGTGCCGGAGACGGCGACCGCCAATCCGCTGCCGCAGGCGCTGATCCTGACGGCGATCGTGATTTCCTTCTCCTTCTTCGCCTTCCTGCTCGTCCTCGCCTTCCGCGCCTACCAGGCGCTCGGAACGGATAACGTCAATGAAATGCGCGTTGCCGAGCCGAAGGAAGAGCCGCCGCTACCGATGGGATACTGACCATGGCCGTCGAGAGTCACGCCGTCGACCTGTCGCGGGCCATGATCCTGGATCCGGTGCCTCTTGGCGATTGGCTGATCATTCTGCCGCTCGTCATTTGCATGGTTGCCGGCGTCCTGTGCCTGATGACGCGCAAGCAGACCGCATTCCAGTCGTGGATCGCCATTGCCGGGCTGATCCTCCTGGTCCTCGTCGATGCCGCGCTGCTCAACCGCGTCTTGCAGAACGGGCCGGTGACGATGGTGATGGGGCGCTGGCTGCCGCCCTTTGGCATCGCCTTCACCGTCGATACCATCGGCGCGCTCCTGGCGCTGACTTCGGCGCTTGTTGCCCTGATGGCGGCGATCTATGCCCGTGCCGATATCGGCACGCTGTCGGCGCGCTACGGCTTCTATCCGTTCCTGATGCTGATGATGGCCGGTGTCTCCGGCTCGTTCCTGACTGGCGACATTTTCAATCTCTACGTCTGGTTCGAGCTGATGCTGATCTCGTCCTTCGGCATGCTGATCCTCGGCAGCACCCGCATCCAGCTCGACGGCGCGGTGAAATATGCCGTCCTCAATCTCATCGCCACGACGCTCTTCCTCATCGCGACCGGCTATCTCTATGGCATGATCGGCACGCTCAACATGGCCGACATCGCGATCAAGCTGCGCGACGCGCCGGAGGGCGCTCCGGTGGCGACGGTGGCAACGCTCTACTTCGCGGCTTTCGCCATGAAGGCCGCCGCGTTCCCGGCGAACTTCTGGCTGCCGGCGTCCTATCACACCCCGCGCATCGTCGTCTCCGCCGTCTTCGGCGGGCTTTTGACCAAGGTCGGCGCTTATGCGCTCCTCAGGACGCTCGTCATGCTGATGCCGGCGAGCCGGGCGGAACTCTCCGGGCTGATGGTCTGGATCGCGGCGCTTACCATGCTCGTCGGTGTCATTGGTGCTCTCGCCCAGTCTGACATTCGCCGCATCCTCGGCTATCTCGTCATCTCCGGCATCGGCTCCATCCTCGTCGGCGTCGCACTCGGCACGCCCGGCGGCGTCGCCGGCGCCATCTTCTATGCCATCCATTCCATGCTGGTGATGACGGCGCTCTATCTCGTCGCCGGCATCGTCATCCGCATCTGCGGCGTCAACGACCTGGCCGGCCTCGGCGGGCTCTACGTCAACCGGCCGTATCTCTCCGCGCTCTTTCTTGTCCTTGGGTTTGCCGTCGCCGGTCTGCCGCCATTCTCCGGCTTCTGGCCGAAAGTGATGCTGGTGCGCGCCTCCTATGCGGCCGACCAGCCCTGGCTCGTCGCCGCCATCCTCGTCACCGGCTTCCTGACCTCGCTCGTCGTCGGCCGCTTTTGGCTGCATGTCTTCTGGCGCGGCGGCCCGGTCGGAACGCCTGACGGTACCCAGTCCCGCGTCACCATCGCCATGGTGGGCGCGGGGACCAAGTTCGCCGTCTATGTGCCCGTGACGCTCCTCGTTATCGCCATTATCTATCTTGGCATCATGCCGGAGGACCTGATGAAGGCACTCGGGACCGGTGCCGGCATTCTCGTCGATCCGGGCGCCTATATCGGCTCGGTGTTTCCCGGAGGAGTGCAATGACCGGCCTCTTTCTCATTAACATCGTCTTCTCGCTGACCTGGGCGGCGGTTACCGGCTCCTTCTCGCTGATCAACCTGATCTTCGGCTTCCTGCTCGGCTCCTTCGCGCTCTATCTGATCCGCGAGCAGGTCGGCACCAGCGGCTACTTTCGCCGCGCCTATAAGGTGGTCAGCCTCGCCGTCCTGTTTGTCTACGAACTCGTGCTGTCGGCGAGCCGGGTTGCCCGCATCGTGCTGACGCCGAAGATCGACCTGCAGCCGGCGATCATCGCCTATCCGCTGGTCGTCGACCGCGATTTCGAGATCACGCTTTTGGCGAACCTCATCACGCTGACCCCCGGAACGCTCAGCGTCGATGTCTCCGATGACCGTAAGGTGCTCTATGTGCACTGCCTCGACGCGCCTGACGTCGATGCGGAGATCGAGGCGATACGAACTGGCTTCGAGCGAAAGATCCTGGAGGCATTCCGATGAGCGGTGCCCACGACTTCCTGCAGGCCTGCGTTCTGTTCTCGCTCGCCGTGCTCTCCGTCTCCTTCCTCCTGATCGTCATCCGCATCTTCCGCGGACCGACGCTGCCTGACCGAATCCTGGCGCTCGACATGCTCGTCGCCGTCGGTATCGGGTTTATCGCCGTTATCGGCGTGAAGACCGGCTATTTTCTCTATCTCGACATCGCCATTACCCTCGGCCTCGTTGGCTTCCTGACGACCGTTGCCTTCGCCCGCTTCGTTCTAAACCGGGGCAGGGCGAGCGAGGATGCCGCCGAGACGGCCGACGACAGTCAGAGGGAGGAGGCGTGATGGAAGCGTTCCTGCAGATCATCGTGGGCATTCTGATCGTCATCGGGTCGTTCTTTGCCCTCGTGGCATCGATCGGCCTCCTGCGCCTTGAAGACATCTACATGCGCATGCATGCCGCCAGCAAGGCGGGAACGCTCGGTTCCGGCGTGATGCTGCTGGCGCTGGCGCTTTATGCGCAGGACCTCGCAGTCGGCACCCGCGCCGTCGCCGGCGTTGTCTTTTTTCTTCTGACGACGCCCGTATCCGCGCATCTGCTTGCCCGCGCCGCCTATATGGTCGGCTATGAACCGTCGCCGAAGACCAATCCCGATGCGCTGAAAGACAGTACGCCGGCGCAGGGAATCGAGGACGCTCCGAAACCTTCGCAGGACTGAAGCACGTCGATTTGCCGACGATGTTCGCGCCGTTATCCGGCGCGCGCAGGCGTTTGTCCTGTTTGCCTCAACAGCAACGGTGCCTGTGCTGCGGATTCGGCCGGTAACGCCGATCCGCATTGCCATGTTGGATCCCACATTTTGCTAGCCTTGACGCTGCGGCATGACAGCTATGCCAGTTATTACGGTGCGACGTTTTTTGCGAATTTGACCGTTTATTTGTTTTTTGGGGGCAAAGGACTTGTAATCGCCCTATTTTCACTTATACAAAAGGCTGTCTAGGCGACGCATTGCGGATGCTGCTCTGATTAACTCAAGATCGGGTGGCCATATAGAAATCGATCGCAATCGGCCGTTGCCCTCCACGCAATTTACAATGCGCCCTACAAGCGTAGATGAATGGAAGAACGATGAGCGAAGAAGCGTTTGGAGCGAACCTTATTGATCTCACGGCAGATATTGTTTCCGCTTATGTCAGCAACAATACTGTTTCGGCGTCTGAATTGCCGGGTGTGATTTCAGAGGTTTACCTGGCCCTGCAGAAGACGAGTGATGGTGTGGCCGAGCCGGAACCGGAACCTCTTCGTCCGGCCGTATCGATCAAGAAATCCGTTACTCCTGATTACATCATTTGCTTGGAAGACGGGAAGAAATTCAAGTCCCTCAAGCGGCATCTTCGGACGCATTACAACATGACGCCGGAAGAGTACCGTGAGAAGTGGGGCCTTCCAACCGACTACCCCATGGTTGCGCCGAATTATGCCGCCGCGCGGTCTGATCTCGCCAAGAAGATGGGTCTCGGCCAGCAGCGGCGTCGGTCCAAGTAAACCGAGTTTGTAACAAAGTATTTCTGACGAATGCGCTGCGCGTGGCAAAGTACACGCGCAGCGTGTGCCGTTTTGGGGGCGATGTGCCTATCCGGGGCTGGGTCGGGCGTTCCCGACCTCCTTCGGATGCAATTGGTTCGCCCGTCCTTGCTTTCCGTCTCAGGTCTTTACGGATGAATGGTCCGGACGGTGGCATTCGGCACAAAAGGCGGCCACTAGCGTCTGATGCCGGGTGAGGCTGTAGGTCCGGCGGCCGGCGCGTCCCCGTCTCCGGTCGGCGCTAAGCGCGCGACAAAGAGCCGCAGAGACCGATCCGCTCTGCATCGCCGCCCTCCCTCCCTGCCACCTCCCTCCCTGCCACCCGCTACGTCCATATGATCGGGCCGGAGTGCAACTGTCTTTCCCCGATACGTTTTGACATGAGCGTCGATCGAGGCGGCCAGTGCGCGTCTCTTCCTTTCCGCTGTCTGCTCCGCCATATCCGTCCCCGCTATGTCATTTCTTCGGGAAAACGCCCGCCTGACGGTGCCGCCGATGGGGGCGGGCGGGGACAACCCGGGACTGTCGATCCTGCGTAACGCAGGGGTCTGAAACGTTAGCGCGTATCCCGTGTACTTGCTTATCCCCGGCCCGCTCGGGTGCCTCATTGTACTAGGAAAAAAAGCCTATCTGGCTTTTCGTCCCTACCAGACAATGAGGATCTGAGTCGATGCACGAGCAGCAGTTTTCCGAACATTCCGTTTCGTCCGCGCCGTATTCCGCTCCCGCAGGCGGGGATGCCGTCACTCTTCAGGAGATCGACCACGCCGTTGCCTGCCAGTTTCTGGAAGCGACGATCGCGGCGATCTTCCGCGTGCCGCTGGAGGAATTGCGGGCGCCGACGCGCGGGCGCGCCGTTGCCGCGTTCGCCCGGCAGGTCGCGATGTACACCGCGCACGTCGCCCTCGGCCTCTCGTTGACCGAGGTCGGGCTGCGCTTCGGTCGCGACCGGACAACCGCGGCACATGCGTGCCGGCTTGTTGAGGATCGGCGCGACGATCTCCGCATCGACCGCGCGATCGAGAATCTCGAGGCGGCGGTTGAATGGTGGCACGGCGAAACGCTTCAGGAGCGCATGCAATGGTCGTGAGGCCCAAAGCGCAGGAGATGTCCTGCAGAGGCGACATCGACCGGAGGTCGGCGGTGCGCGTCTTGAAGTTCATTGGCGCCGGATCGGCCTGTCGGATCGGCTCTGGCGCGGGCGATGCCTGCGATCTCGTTCTGGCCGGCGAGGGTGGTAAGCGGCGCCAGGCGGTTCCGCAGACTTTGATCGACGATCTCGTTCGCGCCGATCTCGTCGCGGTCTCGGGCGATCGCCTTGCGGTTTCCGGGCCGGGTCGTGCCTGGCTGCGGCGCGCGCTTACCGGCGGTGACGATGCGTTTGGCGCTCAGCATCGCAGCCTGTCTGAACGCCGTATCCGCGATGAGCGTGGCGAGATCGCAGCCGTTCAGGTCAATGAAGACGAGAGCCCGCTCGGCTGGCTTCGGCGCCGGCGCGGCCGCGACGGTCGCCCGCTTCTCGACGAAGCGCAGTTTTCGGCCGGCGAGCGGCTGCGGGCGGAGTATACAAAGGGCAACATGCTGCCGCGGATCACGGCGAACTGGAGTGCGGACGTCAACCAGGGCCGACGCCGGTCCGGAGAGGCGGGGGGTGTTGCCGACCTCACCGACGCGGCGCTTGCCGCCCGCGGCCGTGTGACCGCGGCGCTCGAGGCCGTCGGACCTGAACTCGCGGGTGTCCTCGTCGATGTCTGCTGCTTTCTGAAAGGGCTGGAGGACGTTGAGCGCGAACGCTGCTGGCCGGCCCGCTCCGGCAAGCTGGTGCTCTCGCTGGCGCTCAGTCGGCTCGCCCGCCATTACGGCTTTGCCGATGACGGCGACGGCAGGGGACGACGCCGGACCATCCGTCACTGGGCGAGGGGTGATTTCCCGCCGGACATCGATTCGTCCGGGTGAGGGGAGCGCGCAATCAGGCGGAGGTGAGCGCGGCGTTCGCCTCCGCTTTCACCCTCTGGATCATAGCCCGCAGCCCGTTCGCGCGCTGAGGCGTGAGGTTGTCCTCCAGGCCGAGCTGGCGGAACGTTCCCTCGATATCGCAATCGGCGATGGCTCTTGCCGTCTTGCCGGAACACAGGCTGATCAGGATGGCGACGAGACCACGCACGATATGGGCATCGCTGTCGCCCCGGAACGTCATCACGGGATCGGCGCCTTCGCCGACCTCGCAGGAAAGCCAGACCTGGCTGACGCAGCCCTGAACCTTGTTGGCCTCGCTGCGCGCATCATCGGGCAGCGGCTCCAGTTCCTTGCCCAGTTCCACGACATAGCGGTAGCGATCCTCCCAGTCTTCGAGGAAGGAGAAATTGTCGAGAATGTCATCGAAAGTCATGGGAGATGCGGTTCGCTGGTTGGTGCGGAAGGGGTCGGATCCAACTCTAAAGCATCACGGTGAATGGGGAAACGCGGTTTTCCGGCCGGCCCTGCGAGAAATCGAAGCGTCGAAGCGCTGTCTCGGGGCCGAAAAGAAAAAACGCCGCGAATGGAAAGGGCAGTATCCATTCGCGGCGCCCGTTCGGCATGATGCCGTCCGGCAAGGTGGTCAGGCAGAAAACTTCCGGGTTTCACCGATGCGGGATCGAAGGGGGCGCCGGCAGCGCCTGTTTGTTGCAGAGCCTGTATGTTGCGGTGTCGCTGGCCGGGATGCCGATCGACGCGCCAGTCGAAAGGCGGTTCATCGCGTCGGTCTGAGCCTCAGGCGGATTGGCCGGCCGGCCCGGCCGATACGGGCTTGGCCTCCGGTGGTGTCAGCTCGCGATCCTGCGGCGTCAGTGTGTCATGGGTTCGGGCGTCGTCCGCCCGGATGATGTCTTCGATATTGACGTTGCGGTTGAGGATCTCCTGCGTTTTCACCGTGTGGGGCTTTGCCTCTCGGGAGACGGCCTCCCGGCTCGCGGCTTCCCGCGTTTCCGCATCCCGCGCCGGGGCGCTGCGTGCCGGCATCGGTCCGGCCGAAGCCTTATCCTCGTCGCTCAGATAATTGTAGATGACTTTCACGCTGGCCTTTGCCTTGTTGCCGAAAGTCTTGGCCGCGGCTTCTCCGGTCTCGCATGCTGCCGGATTGCGGCCGCAAAAGCCGGAAAGGTCGGTGTAGACGGCCTGCGCGGCGCCGAGCGCCTGCCATGCCGTGACGTCCGGGGTTTCGGCCTTGTCGGCCGGATCCTGCTCGATCGGCAGCACCATGATGAGGAGGCCGAGCCAGAACGCGGTACGCATAAGTGACATCAATCTGCCCTTTCACTTAATGCCTGTTTGTCGCCATCCCGCTTCGTTTTTTTGATTGCCGGGATGGCCATGACCTAACAGCCGCGCCTGAAATTTGATTTGAATTGTTCGGGCAAAGTTGACTCGAATTCGACGTGCTTTTGATTCAAGTTTTCGGAAAATTCGACGCGCATTTGAATCAAATTTGAATCAAATCCTCCGCGCTATCCCCCAACCCTCTGGAAGATATGCGCCCGACCCCGATGCCCGCATTTGCCGATTCGAAAGGGGCCTCGTCCGGGGATAAGTCGACAGCCGAAAAACGGGTCTCTCATGCGCCGGATCGGGAAACAGCGTGTTAACCACGATCCGAGAAATGGGTGCGCTGGCCCCCTCAAATCGGCCCGGACGGAGCTCGTGGCGACGCTGCGACGGTCGAACTTTAGCGTTCCTTAAGTCGGCGGTGGGACGATCCCTCAACATTCAAGTACAGGGACGGTGTGGCGTAAACACACCGAGTCAGCAGTTGTCGCGTAACGACGTTCTGGTTCACCTCAGACGGTATCTGGACGGCCTTGTCCATCCCTCCGTCGCAGGGGACATAGTGATGGCTCCGCGCCATCGTGCCTTCATCGGTGCGAACCTCATTGCCGGGTTCGCCGCGCTCGCCGCGCTGCCTCTCTATCTGGCGTGGATCGGTGCGATTGACGGTGGTGTGGTCGTCGCCTTCGCCCTCCTTGCCGCGCAGGCACCCGTCGCGCTCCTTTTGTCCCGTTCCGGCCGCTTCGAACTTGCCTGTGTGACCGGATCCACATTCTTTGCCGCCTTTGTCGCCTGGGTGGCGGCGATCTCCGGTGGCCTGTCCTCTCCCGCGATCGTGTGGATGATTCTGGTGCCGGCTGAAGCCGCGCTGTGGGGTTGCCGACGGACCATCGTCGCCTCCGTCTCCATCGCCGCCATCGCTGTTGCCGCGCTCGCCGTCGCCGCGATGGGCGGGCTGCTCCCGCACGCGTATCCATCCTCCAATGTCATGCTTGCGATGCAGATGGTCGTCGTCCTCGGCGCGCTCGTCTACGGCGGGATGGTCGGCATTCGCTCCGAGAGCTTTCACCGCTCCGCCGTCGAGGACCTGGCCTTGCGCGAGGCTCGCTTGGAGCTGGTCAGCGAAAACATGAGCGATGCGGTCACACTCCACGCCGCGAATGGCGACGTGCTCTTTACCTCGCCCGCCATGCGGCGTGTCCTCGGCATTCGAGTCGACGATGTGCTCGGCACAGGCCTTTTCCACCGCGTCCATGTCGCCGATCGCCCGGCCTTTCTGAAGACGCTCTCCGACACCATTGCCGACGGGGAGCCATCTTCGGTGGAGTTCCGCGCCTTCACCGGCGAGGAGGAAACCCGGGCGCCGGAATACATCTGGCTTGAAATGCGCTGCCAGCCCTTCAAGGTCCCCGACGACATCAGCGGCGGCGCGCGGGTCGTGGCAGTGACGCGCGACGTCACTGCGCGCAAGATCCAGGAAACACAGCTTGAACAGGCGCGCGAGACTGCGGAAAACGCCAGCGCGGCGAAAATGCGCTTCCTCGCCAACGTCAGCCACGAGCTGCGCACGCCGCTGAATGCCATTATCGGCTTTTCGGAGATCCTGTGCGAGAGCGACACCTTCGTCGACCAGGCCGAGAGGACGCGGGAGTATGCCAAGCTCATTCACGATTCCGGCCATCATCTGCTCCAGGTCGTGAACGATATTCTCGACATGTCAAAGATCGAATCGGGCAACTTTGAGATCGTCGCCGAACCATTCGACATGGTCGCGCTGATCGACAATTGCCGACGCCTGATGGAGCATCAGGCCCAGGAGCGGAACGTCCAGTTGCGGATGACCGTGCCGGCGGACCTGCCGGAGATCGCGGCCGATCGGCGCGCCTGCAAGCAGATTCTCCTCAATCTGCTGTCCAATGCGGTGAAGTTCACCGACGCCGGCGGCCTCGTCGAGATCACCTCCCGTCGTCTCGGCACGCAGATTGAGCTTGTCGTCTCCGACACTGGCATCGGCATCGCGGAAAAGGACTTGCCGAACCTCGGTACACCGTTCTTCCAGGCCGATTCCGGCTACGATCGGCGCCACGACGGCACCGGCCTCGGCCTTTCCGTCGTCAGCGGGCTGGTGCGGCTGCACGGTGGCACGGTCGACTTTACCAGCCGGCTCGGACGTGGGACGACGGTGACGCTGCGCATGCCGATCAACTGCGAGGTGACGGCCGAATCGCTCGAGCACGAGCGTCAGGCGCGGATCGAGGCACGAAAAGCAGATGCCGCCGCACAGGCGGTGATGAACGGGACAAATACCGGGGGACCCGCCCGGCTGGTCGAAGCGGAACGGGTCGCGGGATAACGGGAATGGCGCGAAACGTGGACTACGAAGAACTGGAGGAGAGCGAACGCCCGGGGTCCGTTCCGGCGCGCCTGCTGGCGCGGGCGACGCGCGATCCGGTGACCTCGATCGGCTTTCTGGTCACTGCGGCGACGATGGTCATGATCGCGACGAACGCGGCGTTTCTGCAGCCCGAGCGCCATCCCGCACCGCTGTTCGAGACGCGGCCCTTCGATGCCGCTGCCGCGCCTGGCGCGCGCGCCGTCGCCGTCCAGCGGATCCGGATGCCGGCCTCCGCCGATCTCGTCCGCGACCTTCAGTCAGCGCTGCGCGAGCGCGGGTTTTACGATGGTCCGGTCGATGGCGTTTTCGGTCAGATGACGGAAGAGGGTATCCGCAGGTTCCAGGCGAGCGCCGGCCTCGCGGTCACCGGCGCGCCAAGCGAAAAGCTCCTGGCCCAGGTCCAGCTCTTCGCCGGCACCGCGCCGAGCGGTCCGGGGGCGGACGAAGACGCCATGGTCGGCGCGACACCAGTGAGTTCGGTACCGGTCAGTCCGGTCTCGGTCGGCTCCGTGCCCGTTCCCGTGGCCGCTCCGACATCCGGTGATGCCGCCTCCCGCGTTCTCGATCCGGAACGGCGCGCGATCGCCGATGCGCAATCGCTTCTCAACGAGCTCGGATACGGCCCGCTGGAAGTCGATGGCTATGCCGGAACCGCGACCGCCGAAGCCGTCTCGCGCTTCCAGCGCGATCGCGGAATGGCCGTGACCGGAAGTCTCGATGCCAACGTCGTGCGCTCGCTGCGGTCCTTCGCCGGGTCCGCGCGGTGACCCCGTATTTTCGATGCCCCCGAAGCGTCCGATGTTGAACCGATGATCGTGCGTGTCACCTCAGAGATCTGGGTCGGAGCCCACGTGCGCCGCTGCAATGCCTCCGGAGCCATGGCGCTCGTCGCGCGCAAGGGCGCCCACTCGGCCGGCGCGATTTTCCTGAAGATCAACCGACTCGACCGCACCTTCGATCTCTATGGCCCGGCGCCGCAGACGATCTTTGAGGACGATCATCCCGTCGACCGGCGGTTCGAGCGGGTTCTTGATGCGGTCGATGAGCATCTGGTCGACGAGCGGCTGGCCAAGGAAGCCCGTTTCGATCCCGACTTCTGGGTGATCGAGATTGAGGATCGGCAGGGCCGCGCCTTTCTCGACGACTGATCTTCGCGCCGTGCAGGCGATCTCACAAAATGAATACGGAATGTCGTCGCGGCCGTGCGGCTTGTAACCGGATCTGGCATCGGGCCCGGCCCGGTCAGGCGGCGCTCTGGGTGCCCTTTTGCGGCGGCTCTTCGTTCGCTGCCGGGGGGTGGCTGCGCTGGATCGGCGAGGCGAGGCGCCCGTCCGGCGCGGCGTCTGCACGCACGGCGCGATGTTCCGGAGCGGCCATGTGTGGCGGTGCGATCGCTTCGGCGGGATGGGAGGCGCGCCAGCGCTCGATGATATGGAGCGCCGCCTTGAGCGAAATGCGGTCGTAGAAGCGCGTGAGCGCGCGGATTACGTCGCTTCTGCGGCCGAGGATCGGGTTGATGTCGGCAAAGGACGCTATGGCGCGGTCGGCAGGGATGCCTGTTGCCTTGATCAGGATAGCCAGCGGCTCGCCAGTCGGGTCGTCGACGATACGTTCCACAAGGAGCCGACGGAGGTTGAAGTCCCGCGACAAGAGCGACACGAGTGCATCGCGATTGTTGGAAAAGATCGCCTTGTAAAGCGGGTAGTGACTGCGGCCGGCCGGTGCGACAGGCGTGTGCGGCACCTTGCGCGCGAGGGATGCGCCCAGGATCCGGTGCTCGACCGCCGCAACGACACGCTCGCGTCCGGCACGTCCCAGGTTGAGGAACAGGTCGATCAGCCGATCGCCCGGGATGTCGGGGCGCAGCGCAAGCTGGTCGCACAGCGCGCGGTCGCCTCCGGCCGCCGCCACGAGCCGGTCGAGCGGCACCGCTTCCAGCGAGATCGTCCGATTGGCGATCAGCGCGGCCGTCGCGCTGCGGTTCCCTTTCAGAAACACCGACTGGACAACGACGAGAGGCAGGTTCCGCCGTTCCGCGAGGGCGACGACATGCTCGCCGCCCATGCCGGCGATGCGCAGAAGCTCCAGTTCGTCGAGCGCCGGCGATTTCAGGATGATCGGACGCGCGACCTCGATTCTGTCGCGATAGAGCCGGCGCACGACCGGTTTCGGAATGCCCTTGTGCCCGGCAACCGTCATCGCCAGCGCGTGACGCGCCTCGATGGAACAGCGGTCGTAGAGTTCGGCGACGATATCCTGAAAGAGGCGGCTTTCCCGCTCCGAATGGGTGCTTTCGCGCGTGAAGGTCTCGCCCGCCGCGCGCAGGAGCGCGGCGCTCCGTTCCGGGCCGCGGGTCCGGGTAAGTTTTTCGACATCGCCAATCGAGAACGGCATTGAATTAATACCCCATCGACATTTCATGCCCGCTAAAGAGAATCGCCAGCTTGCCGAAATGGCAGTTTATGGGCCGATTTATACGCAAAAAACCGCAGAAATCTCCCTATTTCTTGATCTTCGCTCCGAATTCGTTAGCAAACTGTTAACCATGATGGAGTGTTAATGCCAGGAACCGGAGCAAAGGCGGGATTTTTCGGCGCGACGGCACGAAATCCGGTGGTTCCGGGCGGCAAGGAGCATGGTATGGGCACGATTCTGCAATTCGCGTTGCCTGGAGGACCGACCTCGGCCGACACGGCCAGGGGGCCGGCCGAGATCATCATCTTTCCCGGCGTGCGAATCGAACGCGATGATGACGGTCCGCAGACCCCGGAGATGCACAGCAAGGCGGCCGTCAGGATGCGTAAGCAGCCGCGCAAGCGTCGCTGAGCGAACATGACGCTGCGAACGTGCCGGCGACAGGACGGGGAGGGACAGGCGGGGTGCATGCGCCCCGGCGTCTCCGGCCATGGCCGCACCCATGCCCGTACCGCGGTCCTGGTCGCACTGGCCGTCTCCTTCGGCCTTTCCGCCTGTGCCCGTCCGACAGGGGACTACGGCCGCGCCCGGCCCTCCGTCATCCATGACAAGGTCATGCCCGCGGCCGGCGACCGACTGACCGACGTCCGCCGCTATTTCGCCTCCAAGGACGGCCGCTACCTGCCGGTTTCCAACTTCAACATGACCGACGATGAGCGCGAGCTGCGGAACCGCTCCTTCGCCATCGTCCGTCCGCCGCACGCCAAGGACTGGATCGCCGCGAACCTCGTTGAAGGGCAGCGGACGCGGATCCTCGCGCCCATCGATACCAAGCTCGATCCGGCCGACTACTACAAGTATCTGCGCAAGGACAAATTCCGCTCCAGTGAGGCGCGTTACGTCCGGCTGATCAGCGACATGCGCGCCGACACCGAACTCGTCGGCCCGTTCTACGAACTGGCGCGCAAGGTCATGGCGGCCGATGAGGAACGGATGCGCGTCGTCCATGCCACGCCGACGCTGACGGCGGAGCAGCGGGCGATGACCAAGAGCCGCGTCGATGAAAACCTGGCCCGTATCCGCTGGGTCTGGCGGGCGCTGCGCTTCCGCCTGAAGGCCTATCGCATCGCCATCGACGGGCTGGAGGTCGAGACGCCGTCGGTGCGGATTTACGACGCCAATCTCGCCTGGCGCCGCCTTGCTGCTGCGATCGCCGACGCCGAGGCTGGAAATCTCGATACCGAGCGGCTCGAGGCCGGTCCCGTGCGCCCCTCGCGCCTGATGAAACGCTGGGCGAACGACGATGGCCACGTGCTGATCAAGTAACGCCAGACCTCGGTTAATCGCGCGCGCGGGCGGTCCTCAGAACGTCGTTTCGATGCCGCAGCGGGCGCTTTTGAGGCCCTTTTCGACCTCGGGCGCGACCGAGGCATCGGGGACAAAGGCTCGGATGAGGGCGAAGCCGTCCTGTTCCGTCTGCTCGATGACCAGCATGTCTTCAAGATTCTCCGGCGGATTTTCGCGCAGCTGCGACAGCTGGTCGGGCGTCAGGACGAGCATATCCAGAATGTCGGAGCCGACCGAGGCGTTGTTGATGCTGTAGACGTTCTCGCCCTTGGTGTTGAAGAGCGCCACCGACCAGAAACTGCGCGGCAGCGTCGCGGTGATGCGAACCGGCGCGACCGTGAGGCGGTAGCGGCATACCACATGCCGCATCATCGGATCGAGCATGGGAATGACGGCCGCGTCATCCGCACTCGCCGGCAGTTCGACGAAGTGCTCCGGCTCCGTGACGCTCGCGATCCGCGTCCAGGCGTCGGCCGGTGCGTAAGTCGGCACCATGAGGACGACGACGATGTGGATGATCCCGCCGAGGAGGAGGCCTGCGAACGCGAAGAGAAGAAGACGGATCACGGGCACGCCTCCGCCACGATGGTCGGAAACGTCAGCGTGCTCAGATGCCGTTCTTCGATGAGGTCCTCGCCGCTTGCCAGCGGTGTGTCGTAGAGCCGGAGGACGAGCCGGAAGGGTCCGGTGCCGGCGATCTTGAGCCAGTTGCCGCTATGTGCCCTGGCCGACACGCCGATCGTGACCGATCCGTCGGCGTTCCATACCACATTCCGGCTATTCAGCCCGCCGTGATCGGCGCGCCTGGTGAAAATGCGTTCCGACGGTGTCACGGCCGTCAGCGTCCACAGCCTGGCCGGCGGCGTCGATCCCTCGATGCGATAGCTGCAGGCGCCGCGGAGATCCTGGCCGGTGCTATCGGCGGCGGCGATGAAGGCGACGCCCTCGCCGGGGCCGAGCGCCAGTTCGCCGGTGCGCGCAAAGGCGGCGGCCGAGTAAGGGTCGGCATCCGTCGTTCCCGCGTTCGGCGAGGCGACCCACGGTCCGATCCGCGTGGCGTCGACGCGGGCGCCGTTTTCCACCGCGTAATAGGCTGAGCCGAGCCCGACGACGAGCGCGATCAGGGACGCAACGAAAATATTGAGCACCAGCTGCACCGCCCGTCAGTCCGCTCTTCCCTCGGGCCCGGCCGGATCCGACCCGGCGGCGAGCGTCAGCCGTTCGTTGCTGTCGAGCGCACTCGACGAAGACGCGGGAGCCCGCCCGGAATCCCTCGCTCCGCCAAGATCGTCGGCGTCATCGGTTTTGTCGGTCCGGGGCACCGCCCCATTTGGCGCGTCGGCCGTCGTGGTGGGGCGGAACATATGGGCGATATCGTTGAGGACGACGCGCGAGCGGGCGGGAAGAGCGTAGGAGGCCTGCGGTCCGCTCTCCGTGCCCGCCGCCGCGATGGCATCTGCCGCGGCAGTGCCATCGCCGTCCTGGTCCTCGAAGCCGGCGATCGGTTTCAGCTTCACGTTGGCGTGGGCGTAGGTCATGAAATTCTTCCAGGTCATCGCCGGCAGGCTGCCGCCGGTCATCCGTGCCGTGCCGGTGAAATCGTCGTTGCCGAACCAGACCGCGGCGACGAAGTTGCCCGTGTAGCCGACGAACCAGGCATCGCGATAGGCCTGTGTGGTGCCAGTCTTGCCGGCCGCGCGCACGCCCTCCAGCCGGGCACGCCGGCCCGTGCCGCGGTCGACCACCTGGTTGAGGATGGTGTTCATTTCAACGACCTTGTCGCGCGGCAGCACCTGCTGTGGCTTCGGTCCGTCACGGTCGCGGCTCCAGATGAGCTTGCCTCGCGAGTTGTAGATCCGCGTCGCCGCGTAGGGCAGGGCGAGGCGGCCGCCGTTCGCCATGCACGCATAGGCGCCGGCCATGTCGAGGACGGTTACCTCCGAGGTGCCGAGCGGTACCGACTTCGTCACCCTTAGATCGTGCCGGATGCCCATCCTGTAGGCGGTCTGGACGATATTCTCGCGGCCGATCTTCAGGGAAAGTTTCACCGGGATCGTGTTGATGGAGCGGACCAGCGCGTTCGTCAGCGTCACCCGGCCGCGATAGCCACGTCCGTAGTTACGCGGCATCCAGTTGCCGACGCGTACCGGCCCGTCGATGATCGTGTCGTCCGGCGAGAAGCCGTTCATGAAGGCCGTCATGTAGACGAAGGGCTTGAAGGAAGAACCCGGCTGGCGCAGCGCGTCCGTCGCCCGGTTGAACTGGCTGGCGCCATAGTCGCGGCCGCCGACCATGGCGCGAACCGCACCGTCGGGTTCGACGACCGACATCGCCGCCTGAGTCACATGATAGTTGCGGCCGTACTGCCGCAGCGTCGATTCCACCGACTCTTCCGCTTTCCTCTGGAGGTCCATGTCGATAGTCGTCTTGACGGTGAGCACGTGGTCGGGCCCGGGCGCGAGTTTCTTCACCCGTTCGAACGCCCAGTCGAGGAAGTAGTCCGGCAGGTCCTTCTTGCTGCGATCGACGGCAACAGCGGGATTGCGCCGCGCACCGATGACTTGGCCTTCCGTCATGAAGCCGGCCTGCACCATGTTGGTGAGCACTTCGTTGGCGCGGGCGCGGGCGGCGGGGAGGTCGGCATGCGGAGCGTATTTGGTCGGCGCCTTGAACAGGCCCGCCAACATCGCCGATTCCGCCAGTGTCAGGTCCTTGACCGACTTGCCGAAGTAGAATTCGGAAGCCGCGCCGACGCCGAACACGCCGCCGCCCATATAGGCACGGTCGAGGTAGAGCTTCAGGATCTGGCGCTTCGACATGTTGGCTTCGAGCCATATGGCGAGGAACGCTTCCTTGATCTTGCGCTCCAGCGTGCGCTCGTTGGACAGGAAGAGGTTCTTGGCAAGCTGCTGGGTGATCGAGGAGCCGCCCTGGACGACGCCTTCGGCACGCACGTTCTCGATGAGCGCCCGCAAGGTGCCAATGAAATCGATGCCGAAATGGTCGAAAAAGCGCCTGTCCTCGGTCGCCAGCGTCGCCTTGATGAGCGTGTCGGGCAATTCCTCGAGCGGTACGGAATCGTCGAGCATCATGCCGCGCTTGCCGATTTCGCGGCCGTTGCGGTCGAGGAAGGTGACCGAATAGTCCGCTGTCGACTGCCAGCCCTCGCGGGTTTCCTCGAACGCCGGCAGCGCGAAGGCGAGGAGCACGACCATGCCCGCGACGCCGAGCGTGACGCCCTCCGACAGGCCCTCGGACAACACACGCCAGATGCCGCGCGCCCTGAACCGCCGCATCGTCGCGCCGTAGACCTCGAAGACCCGCGACACATAGATGCCGCCCGACCAGACCGTGGTGTCGATCCACGCGTCCAGCGCCAGAAGCCGCGACGCCACGCGGTTGCGCCATCTCTTCTTTGGTCGCGAATTCGGTTCCGACACCACTTTATCCCGTCCGGTCCGCGTCCCGGCGAACCGGGCGCACCACTCTCATACGCTAACGGATTACGGCAAAATCGTGTTGTTTTTTGGTCCGGCATGGAGCATTTCGGCTTGCCGCGCCCGCGCCGATTGATTGTCCCGTCGATGCGATTAGGTTACCTCGCAACGCCCTAATGGCGTCAAAACACCCCTCAAGGTCAAATGAATTATGTCGGAAAACGTCCCGTTCTGGAAGCGCAAGTCGCTTGAGGACCTCTCGCGCGACGAGTGGGAATCCCTGTGCGACGGCTGTGCGCGCTGCTGTCTGAACAAGCTGGAGGACTGGGATACGGGCGAGATCGCCTGGACCGATGTCGCCTGTACGCTGCTCGACGACAACACCTGCCGTTGCCGCGATTATGACGGCCGCGCCGCAATCGTCGCCGATTGTGTTCAGCTCGACGCGCCGACGGTGCGCGCACTCTCCTGGCTGCCCGTTACCTGTGCCTACCGCCGGCTTGCCGAAGGGCGGGACCTTGCCTGGTGGCACCCGCTCGTCTCCGGTTCGCCCGAGACGGTGCACCAAGCCGGCATTTCCGTGCGCGGCCAGACGATCAGCGAGGACGATGTGACCGTCGAGGAGTACGAGGACCATCTCGTCGACTGGCCCAACGTCGACCCCGACGACGATTGACCCGCGGGGGCCTCTGGTAAACCTGGCGGGGAAATCGCCTTGCGCATTTCAGGAGAAACAGCGGATTTCTCCCGTCAAGGCTTCATCGCTCACGAGGAAATAGGAAAAATAGCATAAAATAGGAAAATATTGATTGACACCGTGACGCTGTTTGGGTAGGGTTTTGTCATGGTCGGATAGGTGCGGACGGGGCGCGGCCCCGAAGGAAGCGCCCGGCATCGGGCGTGCCGGAGAGGATCCGGTCTCGCCGGTGGGAATCACCGAAGAGAAACGCCGAAGAAGATCGCCGGGAAAATCCGGTGAGCCGATCACCATCATATCAGTGGGACGAATGGACCGCCGGGGCGAAAGCTGCCGGCTTTTTTTATGGCCGCATCGAAAACACCTTCTGAAGACGCCGTCGCGGCGCCCGTCGGATCCACAGCATCCGGCCCGGCGAGCGGCCAAGCCGACTGGATCGCGATCCGCGAGGCCTACGAGGCGGGCGATGAGCCGGTCGCGGCTCTCTGTCTCCGTTTCGGCATCACCGCCTACCGGCTCTACCGCACGGCGCGGACCGGCGACTGGGCGCGGCGCCGTGAGCGGCCCTACCGCTCCGTCTCGCGGGACGGGAAGGGGGGCGACGCTGGCGCCGTTGCCGTGCCCGATCGACTTCCGCCGATTGGAGCGGAAGACCGGCGGGTGCTGATCGAACGGCTCTACCGAGCCTGCGAGGCGCAGATTGCCGATGTCGAACGGCGTTTTGCCGGCGATGGCGAGGAGGCACGGGCGCGCGAGGGCGACGCCCGGCATCTGGCGGCGCTGGTTCAGACGCTGTCGAAGCTCACCGCGCTCGATCAGGCGAGCCGCGAAACGGAAACGGCGGACAGGGATACGGCGGTCGATATCGATGACTTGCGGGCGAAACTTGCGCGACGACTGGATCGCCTGCGCGCGCGAAACGGCGGGTGACGCGCTCTCCGCCGATTGGCTGGCGGGGCTTTCCGAGGCCGAAATCGCCGCTCTCGGCCATGACTGGGCGTTTTGGGCGCGCGACGACCAATGGGTGCCGGAGGGCGACTGGACGCAATGGTTGCTGGTCGGCGGGCGAGGTTCTGGCAAAACCCGGGCGGGCGCGGAATGGGTTCGCGCCATGGCACTCGGCCGTCCGCCCTTCGCGGACCGGCCGGCGATGCGCATCGCGCTCGTCGGCGAGACCTATGCGGACGCGCGCGAGGTCATGATCGAGGGCGTTTCGGGTCTGATGGCGATTCATCCGCCTGGTGAGCGGCCCGACTGGCAACCCTCGCGCCGCCGGCTGATGTGGCCGAACGGCGCGGTGGCGCATGTGTTCTCGGCCGAAGACCCCGAGGCCCTGCGCGGTCCGCAGTTCGAGGCGGCCTGGGCGGACGAACTCGGCAAGTGGCGCTACGCCGACCAGACCTGGGACATGCTGCAGTTTGCGCTGCGCCTCGGCGATCGACCACGTCAGGTCGTCACCACGACGCCGCGCCCGATTCCGCTCCTGAAGCGGCTCCTCGCCGACCCGGCCTCCGTCGTCAGCCGCGCGGCGACGCGCGAGAACATGGCCAACCTCGCGCCGGGCTTTCTTGAGCGCATCGTCGGCCGCTACGAGGGAACGCGGCTAGGCCGCCAGGAGCTCGACGGCGAGCTGATCGAGGACCGCTCCGATGCGCTCTGGCAGCGCGCCGGGCTTGATGCGCTGCGGGTGGAAAAGGCGCCGCCGCTCGGCCGCGTCGTCGTCGCCATCGATCCGCCGGCCTCGTCCGGGGCGGGCGCAGATGCCTGCGGCCTCGTCGTCGCCGGAACGGGGCTTGAGACCACCAACACGGCCTATGTGTTGTGTGATGCCTCCGCGCAGGGCCTCAGGCCGGCCGAATGGGCGGCCCGCGCCGTCGGACTCTACCGTCGCTTCGGCGCCGATACGCTCGTCGCCGAGGTTAACCAGGGCGGCGAAATGGTGACCCAGGTCATCCGCGAGGTCGACCCGGACGTGCCGGTTATCGCGGTCCGTGCGACGCGTGGCAAATGGGTGCGCGCCGAACCGGTCGCCGCGCTCTATGAGCAGGCGAGGGTGCGCCATGTCGGCGCGCTACCCGAGCTTGAGGACGAACTGTGCGATTTCGGCCCGGGCGGGCTCTCCACCGGCCGCTCGCCCGACCGGCTCGACGCGCTCGTGTGGGCGTTGACCGCCCTGATGCTCGGCAACGCAGCCGTCCCCCGGGTCCGGCAATTGTGATTTCGGCATCCGTCACGCTCCGGTGACGGCACCACGACAGCACCACCTTCTTTTTAGGATGGAAACTGAGATGGCCTTGTCTTTCTGGAACAGGCGGCCTCCGGCCGTGTCCGCCGCCACGACCCCGGCAACGGAGATGAAAACCTCCCGCACCGGACCGCTCGTCGCGCTGGCCACCGCCGGCCAGCCGGTCTGGACGCCGCGCGACTATGGCGCCCTTATCCGCGAGGGCTATGCGAAGAATCCGACCGTCTACCGCTCCGTCAGGATGGTGGCCGAGGCCGCCGCCTCGGTCTCCTGGCTCCTTTACGACGACGCGCGCGAGCTAGACACCCACCCGCTCCTGGCGCTTCTCGCCCGGCCGAACGACCGCCAGGCCGGCAGCGATCTTCTCGAGGCGCTCTATTGCCACCTGATGGTGTCGGGAAATGCCTATCTGGAGGCCGTCGCCCTCGACGACGCGCCGCGCGAGCTCCATGCGCTGCGCCCCGATCGCATGAAGCTCGTGCCGGGACCCGACGGTTGGCCCGAGGCCTACGAGTACACCGTCAACGGCCGCACGGTGCGCTTTACCGAGGACGCCGGGCCGATCCCGCCGATCCTGCATCTGACGCTCTTTCATCCGGGCAACGACCACTACGGCTTTCCACCGCTGGAAGCAGCCCAGGTCAGCCTCGACGTCCACAATGCCGCGAGCGCCTGGACGAAGGCGCTCCTCGACAATTCGGCTCGCCCCTCGGGGGCGCTCGTCTATCAGGCCGAGAGCGGCGGTAACCTCTCCGACGAGCAGTTCGAGCGGCTGAAGGCGGAACTCGAAGCCGGATTCCAGGGAGCGGCAAACGCCGGCCGGCCGCTCCTCCTCGAAGGCGGTCTCGACTGGAAGCAGATGAGCCTTGCGCCGCGCGACATGGATTTCATTGACGCCAAGAACCAGGCCGCGCGGGAGATCGCGCTCGCCTTCGGCGTTCCGCCCATGCTTCTCGGCATTCCCGGCGACAACACCTATTCCAACTACCGCGAGGCGAACCGCGCCTTCTGGCGCCAGACCGTGTTGCCGCTTGTCGGTCGCGTCGCCGACGCCCTGGCGCACTGGCTCGCGCCGGCCTATGGCGAGGGTCTCACGCTCACCTACGACGCCGACGCCATCGACGCGCTGGCGAGCGAGCGCGAGGCGGCGTGGGGTCGTCTGCGTGACGCCGACTTCCTCACCGTCAACGAAAAGCGCATCGCGCTCGGTTACGCTCCGGTCGATGGCGGCGACGCGCCGCCCGAGGCTGTGCGGGCAGCCGGCGAGCGGGCCACAAATCCGGGAGACGCCGCGTGAGTGAGCTCGCCAAAACCTTTGCCGAGCGTGGCGACCTTGCTCACCTGGCGCTCTTTCTATGGGCGTCGGCCGCGAGCGGCCTCGTTCTGTGGTCGCTGCGCGAGCTGGCTGCCTCCAACCGGCGCTTCTCCGATTTCGTCAACGAGATTGCGCGCTTGAATCATCTCTTTAAGGAGCGGGACTGAGACATGAAGACCTGGTGCCATCCGATTCTTGCGACTCGGCTTTTCCGCCGTCGCCGCGAGCTTCAGGTGAATTATCATCTGATCTTCGCCGAATTCGCCGAGGAGCTGGCCCGCCGCCTGCGCCCGCCGCGCGCCGAGCACGGCAGTCGCCCGGATGTCCGTCAAACCGTGCACCCGCACCCAGCCGCCAATGGCGCCCGCATCCGCAGCCTGCCGCTGATGTAGGCCGACTCAATGTCTCAAAACCTTGAATCGGATTCTCAACGGTCGGAATCAAAGTCTCAACGACCGGAATCCCTCTTTCAGCGATCGCTGCGAAGAGCCTGACGCCATTAACATTTCGGAGCCTGCCATGCTCGATTTCGCCACCGTGCTGGATCGTGAGGTGAAGTTTGCGCCCGCCGACCTTACCTCCGTCGAGGCCGACGGCACCTTTACCGGCTACGCCAGCCTCTTCGGCATAGAGGACCTCGGCCGCGACGTGGTCGAACCCGGCGCCTTCGCCGCAAGTCTCGCCGCGCGCGGCGCCGGTGGCATCAAGATGCTCTACCAGCACGATCCGGCCGAACCGATCGGCGCCTGGCTGGAGATCGCCGAGGACGCGAAGGGGCTCAGGGTGCGCGGACGGTTGATGCCGGATGTGGCGCGCGCCCGTGAGGTGCTTGCCCTCATGCGCGAGGGCGTCCTCGACGGGCTCTCCATCGGCTTTCGCACCGTCAAGGGACGGACCGATGCCGCGACCGGCGCCCGCCGCCTCGTCGAGGTCGATCTTTGGGAAATTTCCATCGTCACCTTCCCGATGCTGCCCGGTGCCCGGGTCGCCTCGGTGAAGGCGGCCGACAGGCGTGCGCTGCCGACGCGGCGCGCGTTCGAGCGCTGGCTCACGCGGGACGCTGGGCTGACGCGCAAGGAGGCCCGGGCGCTGCTGCGTTCGGGCTACGACGCCCTTCACCGCACGCAGGACGCTGCCGAAGGGGACATGCGCCGGCTGAGGGCGACGATCGCCCGTGCCACGACTCTCCTCAACTCTGCAAGGTGATCCCCATGCCCACCTATCCGAACGGCTTTCCGACCCAGACGCTTCCCGCTCAGACACTTCCCGCCGCGCCGCGCGCCGATGCGGGCACTGTCGCCTTCGACATGGCCGAGGCTTTCGAAGACTTCATGAAGGCCTTCGACGCCTTTAAGCAGACCAACGACCGGCGTCTCGCCGAGCTGGAGAGCTCCCGTCCCGGCGATGCGCTGACGGAGGAAAAGCTCACCCGCATCAACGCCGCCCTCGATAGTCAGAAGCGCGTCCTCGACGGCTTCCTCGTCAAGTCGCGCCGGCCGGGTCTCGCCCGCGCCGCCGGCGGCATGCCGAGCCCCGCCGCGCTCGAGCACAAGGGGGCTTTCGAAGCCTATGTGCGCCAGGGTCGCGACGTCGGCCTTGCCCGGCTGGAGGAAAAGGCGCTCTCCATCGGCTCCGATCCCGACGGCGGCTATCTGGTGCCCGAAGAGACCGAGACCGAGATCATGCGCCGGCTCGCCAGCGTTTCGCCAATCCGCGCCATTGCGGGCATCCGCCAAGTTTCCGGCTCGACCTACAAGAAGCCGTTTTCGGCAACCGGGCCGGCCGTCGGCTGGGTCGGCGAGACCGATGAGAGGCCCGGCACCGCGGCGCCGGGCCTGAAGGAACTGACCTTCCCGACGATGGAACTCTACGCCATGCCCGCCGCGACCGCCTCGCTCCTTGACGACAGCGCCGTCGACATCGATGCCTGGCTCGCCGAGGAAGTCGAGACCGCCTTTGCCGAACAGGAAGGCGCCGCCTTCGTCGCCGGCAATGGCATCAACAAGCCGCGCGGCTTCCTCGACTACGACACCGTGGCGGAGAGCGCGTGGGAATGGGAGAAGCTCGGCTATGTCCTCACTGGCGTTAACGGCGGCTTCCCCGCATCCAATGCCTCCGACGTCCTCGTCGATCTCGTCTATGCGCTGAAGTCCGGCTACCGCCAGAACGCCCATTGGGTCATGAACCGGCGTACCCAGGCTGAGATTCGCAAGCTGAAGGACGACGACGGCAACTACCTCTGGCAGCCGCCGGCGAGCGCCGACGGCGCGGCGACGCTAATGAACTTCGCCGTCGTCGAAGCCGAGGACATGCCCGACATCGTCGCCGACGAGACGCCGATCGCCTTCGGAGATTTCCGCCGCGGTTACCTGATCGTCGACCGGCTGGGCGTCCGCGTGTTGCGCGATCCCTATTCCTCGAAGCCCTACGTGCTCTTCTACACGACGAAGCGCGTTGGCGGCGGCATCCAGGACTTCGACGCCATCAAGTTCCTGAAGTTCGGCACGGCCTGATCCGGGCTCCTGCCTCCCCGGATTCCGTGCCCTTGCGGCTCCGTCGCCCCTCTCGGCGGGGCCGCTCCCTTTTTCCGATATCGCAGGAGGTCTCCGATGACCGCCGCTCCCGTCGCCGACCCCGCCGCCGAGCCCGTCACGCTCGCCGAGGCGAAGGCCCATTGCCGCATCGACACCGACACCGAGGACGCCATCCTTCTTGCTCTCATCTCAGCCGCGCGCCGTCACGTCGAATCTGAGACCCGCCGCGTTCTCGTCGCCCGGCCGTGGCGGATCTGGTTCGATGTCTGGAGCGCTGATGGCAGGCTTGTCCTGCCCGTCGCGCCCGTCCTCTCCGTCGACGCCGTCACCATCTACGACGGCGACGGCGTCGGCTCCGTCCTCGACGCGGCTGCCTATGAGGTCGACACCCGGTCCGTTCCCGCCCGGCTGGCGCTCACAGCGCGCGCCGGCGGCGTCGTTCCGGGCCGGACCATGAATGGCGTCGAGATCGACGTTACCGCCGGCCATGGCGAGGCGAGCGACGTGCCGGCGCCGCTGCGGCAGGCCGTGCTCCTGCTCGTTGCCCATTGGTTCGAGCATCGCGAGGCCGCCGCTGGGGCCGGCGGTGGCCTTGCGCTAACTCCGCTCGGCGTCGCGGCCCTCATCGCGCCCTACAGGATCCCGCGGCTATGAGCGCCAATCCCGAGATCGGTCGGCTCCGCCACCGCATGACGCTTGAAGAGCCCGTCGCGACCGGCGACAGCGGCGGCGGCCGCACCGTCACCTGGTCGTCGCGTGGCGAGGTCTGGGCGGCGATCGAGCACGCCGGCGCGGCGGAAGTGCGCTTTGCCGGCCGCATCGACGGCCGCGTCACCCACCGCGTCACCCTGCGTCCGCGCGCCGACGTCTCCGGCGGCATGCGGCTGACGATGGACGGGCGGGTGTTCCGCGTCCTCGTTGCCCATGATCCGACCGAGACCGGGCGCTGGCTGGAACTTCTTGTCGAGGAGGACGGGCGATGACCCATCCCGGTTGGGCCCTGCAGAAGGCCGTCTACGCAAGCCTCGCCGCCGATACGGCACTTGCCGCTCTGGTCGGCGGCGACCGTATCCACGATGCGCCGCCGCGCGCCGCCGCGATGCCCTACGTGGCGCTCGACCCGATCGTCACCACCGACATCGGCGCTTCGCTCGGCGAGATTCACGAGCACCGCCTGACCCTTGTCGTCTGGTCGGCGGGGAAGGGCAAGCGCGAGGCCCTGGCCATCCTGGAGCGCCTCGTGGCGCTCCTCCACGACGCCGATCTCGCGCTCGACGATCACCGCCTCGTCAACCTCCGCCGTGAGCGCGAAGAGGTCCGTGTTACCGACGACCGGCGCGCGGTCCGGGGCGAATTGCGGCTCCGCGCCGTCACCGAGCCGCTCGCCTGACGGTGCGGCGCAGAAACTTCTTCAAGGAGAGTGAAACATGGCTGCGCAAAAGGGAAAGGACCTTCTCTTGAAGGTCGACACCACGGGCGGGGGCGCCTTTTCGACCGTCGCCGGTCTCAGGACCAAACGGCTGGCGTTCAACGCTGAAACGGTCGACGCCACCGACTCCGACTCCGCCGGCCGCTGGCGCGAACTCCTCGCCGGCGCCGGCGTGCGACGGGCAAGCGTGTCCGGATCCGGCATCTTCAAGGACGCTGCGACGGATGCGACCGCACGCCAGATCTTCTTCGACGGCACCATCCGCGACTGGCGGGTGATCGTCCCCGACTTCGGCACCATTGAGGGGCCGTTCCAGCTCACCGCGCTCGAGTACGGCGGTGAGCACAACGGCGAGGTCGCTTACGAGATGGCGCTGGAATCGGCCGGCGTCCTCTCCTTCAGCGCCGAATGAACGGGGAGGGGAGAATGGTCAACCGTCATCGCGGCGAGATCGCCGTTACCCTCGACGGGCGGGTGCGTACGCTCTGCCTCACGCTTGGCGCGCTCGCCGACCTCGAAGATGCCTTCGGGGTCGGCGACCTCGCGGCCCTCGGCGAGCGCTTCTCCTCCGGGCGCCTGTCGGCCCGCGATCTCACGCGCATCATCGCCTGCGGCCTTCGCGGCGCCGGCGAGGACGTGACGGACGACGAGGTCGCGGCAATGCGGACCGAAGGCGGCGCGCCGGGCTTTGCCAGGATTGCCGCCGATCTCCTCAAGGCAACGTTCGCGGTTGACGGCGGCGAGACCGCTGGAAGCGAGGCGAAACCCGCAAACCCTCCCGGGCCGCGGAAGTGATGTCGGCTTCCGCGGTCATCCCCTGGGCCGACGTCATCGGCTTCGGCCTCGGCGTGCTGAGGCTGGAGCCGAGGGCGTTCTGGGCGTTGACCTTGCCCGAACTCCGGGCTCTCGCCCGGGCCGGCCCGGGTGCCGGGCCGCTTGGCGGCCCGGACCTCGCCCGCCTTATGGCCCGCTACCCCGATTACGTCCCGCAGCGGACGGAGAACAAGGAAACCGGACATGGCTGACGAGATCGACAGCGCCTCGACGGCGGAAATGCGCTCCGCCGCCGACGAACTGAAACGCACCATGAAGGAACTGGAGAGCCTGTCCGGTTCCTTCGCCACCGGCCTCACCTCGGGCCTGAAGAGCGCGGTGAGCGAGGGAAAGAAGCTCGATGCGATTTTCCGGGATCTCGGTCGCTCGATGTCCTCGCGGCTTCTCGACATGGCACTGCAGCCTCTCCGCCAAAGCCTGACGAAGGGGGTGTCCACCCTCTTTTCGGGCGCAGTCCCGTCGGGAAGTCCATCCGGGAGCGGTCTGACGCTCCCCTTCCTCGGCAACCTCTGGCCGTTCGCGAGGGGCGGCATCGTTTCCTCGCCGGTCGCCTTTCCGCTTTCCGGCGGCGACCTCGGCCTTGCCGGCGAGGCGGGCACGGAGGCGATCATGCCGCTGGCGCGTGGGCCGGACGGCCGGCTCGGCGTTCGCGGCGCGGGAAATGGCGGTATGAACGTCACCTTCAACGTGACGACGCCGGACGCGGACAGTTTTCGAAAATCGGAAGCGCACGTGACCACAATGTTAGCCCGCGCCGTCGGACGGGGACGGCGCGGGCTATAACACCGGGCCTGACGAGGAGGGGCTCAGACACCGGCGTATTGCAGAGGTCTTGCGAACGCGACGTGCTGCGATCGCGGGAATTCGGAACACGATCTGGAAACCGGTTTGGCTACCCTCCGTGTTGCGTCCTCCGCCTGTGATCATGCTGTTCGGATCCGCGCTTGCGCGCCTTGAGCGAGATCAAATCGAAAAATCGGGAGTACGATTTTCATGTCGGAAACGTCGGCTTTTCACGAGGTCCGGTTCCCCGTCGACGTCGCATTCGGGTCTTTGGGGGGGCCGGAGCGGGCGACCGAGATCGTCGCGCTCGGCTCCGGCCGGGAGAAACGCAACACGCGCTGGGCCCAGTCGCGGCGCCGTTTCGACGCAGGATACGGTGTCAAGAGCCTGGAAGACCTGCACGCCGTCATTGCCTTTTTCGAGCAGCGGCGCGGGCGGTTGCACGGGTTTCGCTTCCGTGATCCGCTTGACTGGAAGTCCTCGACACCGACCTCGGCGCTGTCGGCCTTCGACCAGGTGATCGCGGCCGGCGACGGCGAGACGGCGGACTATCGGCTCGTCAAGATCTACGGCAGCGGTGCGACGCGCTATGTGCGACATATCGTTAAGCCCGTCGCTGGATCGGTGCTGATCGCGGTCGGCGGCGCGGAGAAGACGGAAGGCTCGGCCTTCACTGTCGATTCGACGACCGGCATCGTCACCTTCCGTGCCGGTCACATCCCGGCGAGCGGTGCGACAATCACCGCCGGCTATGCCTTCGACGTCCCGGTGCGTTTTGACACCGACCGGCTGGAAATCAGCCTTGCCGCCTTCGAGGCCGGCTCCATCCCCGCCATCCCGATGGTGGAGGTGAGGATATGAGGAGCCTTTCGGAGGATCTCGCTGCGCATCTGGCCGGCGAGGTGACGACGCTGTGCCGCTGTTGGCGGGTGACTCGCGCCGACGGTGCAGTCTTCGGCTTCACCGACCACGACCGCACGCTGAAGTTCGCAGAGATCGACTTCACGCCCGTCAACGGCGTTGTAGCAACCGACATGGTGGCGGGCGAGGGGCTTGCCGTCGGCGGCCACGAGGTTGCCGGAGCACTGGCGCTCGACGGGCTCTCGGCGAGCGATCTTGCGGCAGGGCTCTGGGACAATGCTAGGGTGGTTGCCTGGCTCGTCAATTGGCAAAGTGTCGACCAGCGTGTCGTCATCGCCCGCGGCAACATCGGCGAGGTGACCCGCGAGGACGATGCCTTCCACGCCGAGGTCCGCAGCCCCGGCCACCAACTCGACCAGCCGCGCGGCCGGGTCTTTTCGCGGCGCTGCGACGCCGACCTCGGCGACGAACGCTGCGGCAAGGTGATCGCGGGAAGTGCATTTTCCGCCTCCGGCGTCGTTGCCGGGACCGACTGGTACCGCCGGGTGACGGCCAATGGCCTCGGCCCCTATGTCGACGGTTGGTTCACCCACGGGCTCCTGACCTGGACCTCCGGCGCCAATCAGGGCGCGACGGCCGAAATCCGCGCCCACACGAGGGGCGCTGAGGTGACGCTCTCATTCTGGCAGGCGACGGCGGCGAGGATCCTTGTCGGCGATACGTTCACGATCGTCGCCGGTTGCGACAAGCGGTTCTCCACCTGCGTGGAGAAATTTTCGAACGCCACACGTTTTCGTGGCTTTCCGCACATGCCCGGCAACGACTTCGTCCTGTCCTATCCGACGTCTGGCGAAGACAACGAGGGGAGCGCCCGAGAATGACCCTTCACGACGAAAAGGCGATTGCTGGCGGTGGCGTTACCTCTGCCGCCATTGTCGCCGAGGCGCGCGCCTGGATCGGCACGCCCTACCGTCATCAGGCTTCGCTCAAAGGTGTCGGCTGCGATTGCCTCGGCCTCGTGCGCGGTGTCTGGCGCGCGTTGAAGGGCGATGAGCCCGAAGTGGTGCCCACCTACAGCGCTGACTGGGCCGAGGCCTCGGGCGCCGAGCGAATGCTTGCGGCCGCGCGACGACACCTCGTCGAGATCGATCCGGCCGAGCGCCGACCCGGCGCCGTCCTCCTGTTTCGCTGGCGTTCGCATCTGCCGGCCAAGCACGCCGCGATCCTCGCCTCCGCCGACACCATCATCCACGCCTATCAGGGCGCGGCGGTCGCCGAGACCGCGCTCGATCCCTGGTGGCGGCGGCACCTTCACCATGCCTTTCTCTTTCCCGGAGCGACCGACTGATGGCGACCCTCGTTCTGCAAGTCGCCGGCCAGGCGCTCGGCGGTTCGCTCGCCGGCGGTATCGGCGCCGTCGTCGGCCGAGCAGCCGGCGGACTCGCCGGCTCCGTGCTCGATCGAACACTCTTCGGTGCCGACACGGTGAGCGAAGGGGCGCGGCTCTCCGACCTCGGGGTCCAGACCTCGACCGAAGGCGCCGCGATCCCGCGCATCTACGGCCGCGCCCGGATTGCCGGCCAGGTGATCTGGGCGACCGACTTCGAGGAGGTCGTCGACGAGGAGGAGACCGGCGGCAAGGGCGGCGGCGCGACGGTCCGGACCTACGAGTACTACGCCAACTTCGCCGTCGCGCTGTGCGAGGGCCGGATCACGCGGATCGGTCGCATCTGGGCCGATGGCAAGCCGCTCGACCAGAGCGGCGTCACTTATCGCGTCCACCATGGCGGCGAGGCGCAGGCGGCCGATGCGCTCATCGCCGCCAAACACGCGGGCGAAAGCGTTCCAGCCTATCGCGGCACGGCCTATGTCGTCTTCGAGCGCCTGCCGCTCGCCGACTTCGGCAACCGCATTCCGCAACTCACCTTCGAGGTTGCGCGCACATTCGACCGTCTGGAGCGGCGCATCAAGGCCGTCACCGTCATCCCCGGCACCACCGAATTCGGCTATTCCGACCGGCTCGTTACCCGCATCGGCACAGACGATGAGACCGTTTCCGACAACCGCCACAGCGGTGCGGCCGACACCGACTGGCTGGCGGCCATCGACGATCTCGTCGAGACCTGCCCGAATCTTGAGAGCGTCGCCCTCGTCGTCGCCTGGTTCGGCACGGACCTCAGGTGTGGTTATTGTGAGATCAAGCCGGGAGTGGAAGCGCGCGAGCGGGCAATCGACGGCGCGACATGGTCCGTCGCTGGCGTCGGTCGTGGCGGTGCCCATCTCGTCTCCACCATTGATGGCAAGCCCGCCTATGGCGGCACCCCGTCCGACGAAACGGTCATCGCCGCCATCGCTGACCTGAAACGGCGCGGCCTGCGCGTCGTTCTCTATCCCTTCGTGATGATGGACGTACCGACGGGAAACGGGCTTCCCGACCCTTACGGCGCGGCCGAGCAGGCGGCCTATCCCTGGCGCGGACGGATTACCTGCCATCCGGCGATCGGCCGGGCGGCAACCGTCGACAAGACCGCCGCTGCGGCGAGCCAGGTTGCCGCCTTCGTCGGCGAGGCGAGAGCCGGCAATCTCTCCGCCGGCGACTGGCGCTACCGCCACATGATCCTGCATTACGCCGAACTGGCCGAAGCGGCGGGCGGCGTCGATGCCTTCCTGATTGGCTCGGAGATGCGTGGGCTGACGACGGTCCGCTCCGGCGCCGCCAGGTTCCCCTTCGTCGATGCGCTACGTGTGCTCGCCGCCGATGCGTCGTCGATCCTGCGGTCGGCGACGAAGATCACCTATGCCGCCGACTGGTCGGAGTACTTCGGCTACCACCCGAGCGACGGCAGCGGCGACGTATATTTCCACCTCGATCCGCTGTGGGCGAGCGCGGCGATCGACATGGTCGGTATTGACAACTACATGCCGCTTGCCGACTGGCGCGACGGCGACCATGCCGATAGTGAAGTTGCGCCGTCGATCTACGACCTCGACTACCTGCGCGGCAACATCGCCGGCGGCGAGGGCTATGACTGGTACTATGCATCCGACGCCGACCGCGATACCGGAACGCGCACGCCGATCACCGACGGGGCGCACGCCAAGCCGTGGGTCTTCCGTTACAAGGACCTCGTCAACTGGTGGAGCCGGCAGCATTTCAACCGGCCGGGCGGCGTCGAGACCGGTCCGGCGACCGGCTGGGTGCCGGAATCGAAGCCGATCTGGTTCACCGAGATCGGTTGTCCCGCCGTCGACCGCGGTGCCAATCAGCCGAATGTCTTCTACGATCCGAAGTCCTCGGAATCCTTCTTTCCCTATTTCTCGTCAGGCGCCCGCGATGACTACATGCAGCGTCGCTTCCTCGACGCGGTGATGGGCTATTGGGAACCGGAGGACGACGCCTTCGTCGCCTCCAACAATCCGGTTTCCTCGGTCTATGCCGGGCGGATGGTCGATCCCGACAACATCCATATCTGGACCTGGGATGCGCGGCCCTATCCGGCGTTCCCGGCGCTTGGCAACGTGTGGTCCGACGGGGACAACTGGCCAACCGGCCACTGGCTCACCGGCCGTCTCGGCGGTGTGACGCTGCAGGCGCTCGTTGAGACGCTCCTCGACGAATACGGCATCGCGGATGCCCAAGTCGGCGCGATCGAAGGCGCGATCGACGGCTATGTCCTTGCCGACGTGGTGTCCTTGCGCTCGGTCCTCGAGCCGCTTGCCGACACCTTCCGCTTCACCGCCGCCGACAGCGGCAGCCGCCTGCGCTTCGATGGCCGCATCCGCGCGCCCGACGGGACGGTGGGGGACGCGGATATCGCCGTCTCCGACAAGGACACGACGCGGCTTTCCGTGACACGCGGCCAGGAAACCGAACTGCCGCACGAGATGCGCATCGGCTTTTACGACAGCGGCCGGGACTACGAGCGGGGAACTGCCCGCGTTCGTCGGCTGCGGGGAACGAGTGCGCGGGCGAGCGGCACGAGCCTTGCCGTCGCCGCCTCCGTCTCGACCATGGAGAGCGCCGCCTTCGTCCGTCTTCACGATATCTGGGCGGCGCGTGAGCGCTTCACCTTCGCCGTCTCGCCCGAGCGGGTCGATATCGAGGTCGGCGACATGCTGTCGCTTCAGGTCGGCGATGTTGCCCGCATCGTCCTCGTCGAGCGGGTTGAGGACGACGGTTTGCGCAAGGTCGAGGCGCGCACGATCGATCCCGACGCCTACCGGCTCGCGCGCGGCGGCAAGGACCGGCCCTCGACATCGACGGTGACGGTCTTGGGAAAGCCGATTGCCGCCTTCATGGACTTGCCGATGCTGTCGCCGCAGGATCGCGCCCATGCGCCCTACCTCGCCGTCTACGCCCGGCCCTGGTACGGCACCGCCGCTGTCTGGCGTTCGGCGACGGGCGAGAGCTTTGCCTCCTTTGCGACCATTGGCGCGCGCGCTTCGCTCGGCGTGTTGCAATCGAAGCTGACGCCGGGACCGGAAGGCCTGTGGGACAGGCGCCGAAGCCTCACGGTCCGCCTCTTTAGCGGCACGCTGTCCTCGCGGTCCGATCTTCAACTGCTCAACGGTGCCAACGCACTTGCGGTGGAGACGACGAACGGCGGCTGGGAGGTGCTGCAGTTCGCCAATGCCGACCTCGTTGCCGACAAGACCTGGCGTCTGTCGCGTCTCCTCAGGGCCCAACTCGGCACTGAGGACGCCATGGCCGCAGGTAGCGTCGAAGGTGCTCGCGTCGTCGTCCTCAACGAGGCGGTTGTGAACCTGCCGCTAGCACGAGCCGATCTCGGCATACCGCGCATCTACCGCGTCGGCCCGGCGCGCCGCAACGTTGCCGATGCCGCCTATGCGGAAACGACGCTCACGGCCACCGGTCGCGGCCTCAGACCCTTCAGTCCCGTCCATATCCGCGCCCACCGTGATCCCGTGAGCGGCGACGTCGCACTGACCTGGGTTCGCCGGACCCGTATCGAGGGCGATGGCTGGGAGGGGCGCGAGGTGCCGCTCGGCGAGAGTCGCGAGAGTTATGAGGTGCTGATTCTCGACGATGGCACCCTCTTGCGCACGCTTGCGGCGGACGAGCCGGCCGTCACCTACACCGCCCAACGGCAGATCGCCGATTTCGGCGCCTTGCCTGACGCGCTCACTGTCTCCGTCGCCCAGATCAACGAATTCGGCGCCGGCATAGCCCGAGAGGTTACGCTCCATGTCTGAGACGCCCCATCTCCAGCTCCCGCTTCTCCTTGCTTCGCAGGCGCAAAAGCACGTTACCCACAATGAGGCGATCGCGCTCATCGATGCCTTTACCCAGCTTGCCGTGATCAGCCGGACGATTGCCGCGCCGCCGTCCGGCCCGGGCGAGGGCGATCGCTACATCGTCGGTCCCTCGGCGAGCGGTGCCTGGGCCGGCCGCGACGACGAACTGGCGATCTTTCGCGATGGTGACTGGGATTTTCGCGCACCCGCGACCGGTTGGCTCGCCTGGGTGGCGGCGGAGGCGACCTTTGTCGTCTGGCGCGGCGATGCCTGGACCGTGATCGATACCGACGTTCCCGATGATCCACGCTTCGCCAGCCTCGGCGTTAATACCGACGCCGACGAGACCAACCGGTTCGCGGTTAAGTCGAACGCGGTGCTCTTCGCGCCGCTCGAGGCCGCCGGCGGCGGCACTGGCGATGTCCGCTTCATTATCGGCAAGGAAGCCATCGCCGACACCGCCTCGCTGCTCTTTCAGACCAATTGGTCGGGGAGGGCGGAAATCGGCCTTGCGGGCGACGACCGCCTGCGTGTGAAGGTGAGCCCCGACGGCGCGTTCTGGACAGACGCGCTCGTCGCCGATCCCGCCGACGGAACGGTTCATATTCCGGCGGGAGCGCATTTGGCAGCGCTCAATTCCGGCCCTATCGCCGGCTTTCGCAACCTTGTCATCAATGGCAATTTCACCATCAACCAGCGCGGCTTCGCCGGCGGCACCCTTGCGGCGGGCAGCTATGGCCTCGACCGCTGGAAAGCTGGAGCAGCCGGGGCGGAGGTCAGCGTTGCCGGCGGCATCGTAACGCTGACATCGGGATCGCTCGTGCAGGTGATCGAGGCACCGGATCTGGCTGGCGAGACGGTGACCGTTTCGGTGGAGGGCCCGAGCGCCGATATTGTCGTGGATCTCGATGGTGTCGGCGCGACGATCCATGCCGGCGCGGGACGTCGGGGTGCGACGCTGGTCGTCCCCGGCGGTTCGACCGGCGATGTCACGCTGACCCTTTCGGCGTCGGGTGCCACGTTTCGCCGTGTGCAGTTGGAAGTCGGCGGCTACGCAACGCCTTTCGAGCGCCGGCCGGCCGGCACCGAGATTGCCCTTTGCCAGCGGTATTATATTGCAGGGCTGCATTTCGCTTCAAACGGCTATGCCGATGCCCTCGGGCAAAACGCCGCCGGCTGGGTGTCCGTCAATTTCCCCAATGTGATGCGTGGGATCCCTGCCATCGACGCCGCCGTCGACTTCGCCCTCAACATCGACGCCGCGCTCGTCTCTACACGCATTGTGACCACTGTCGGCTTTATCTTGGAGGCGCCTTCTCTGACCGCCGGCCGGGCGGTCTACTACGGGACCATCGTTGCCGACGCGGAGCTTTGACCCCGTCTTTTCCCGCTTCTCCCGCTTCTTGGACCACAGATCGGCCTGCGGTGTTGCGCTGCAGATGCCGCAATGGAGGATAATGCCTTGACGACGCAGACGCCATCTCTCGACCCCGCAAAACCCTGGTATCGCTCGCGCACCGTCTGGGCGGCAATCGTGACCATCGGCGCAAGCGTTGCGGGCCTGTTCGGCCTGGGCTATTCGTCTGCCGAACAGGCGGAAGTCGTCGACACGCTTGTCGCGGTGACGACAGCTATATCCGGCGCCGTGGCGCTCATCGGCCGGCTTGTCGCGCGCGATCGCATTGGCAAGTGAGGGGGAATTGTTGTGGAAACGAGGCCTCCGGTCGAATCCTGGAGCGAGGAACGATTGATGCTGGAAATCGCTCACGCCGGATGCCAAACTTCGCCCACTGCCCGAGCCGTCGCATCGGGCCGGATCCGCGGCCGCCTCGGACATTGTCCGTCGGCCCGCCTAAATCCGCGCCTGCCTGCGGCAATTCCGCGCTTGCCGCCTGCGCTCCTATTCATCGCGTGTTCAGCGATGAACCGTTAGACAGCACGTCATGATGCTGGAGTTCTTTCCTCGCCGAACCGTATGGGCATTGCTGATCACCGGTCTGCTTGTGTTGACCGGAGCATCCTATGCGCCTGCCGAAGCGGCGTGCCTGTCACAGCAGGAAACGCGGGCGCTCGTGGCGAGCGGACAGGTGATCCGTGTAGGTGCGCTCAAGGGAAAGATCCGGGGTGAGGTGGTCAACGTGCGTCTATGCGAACGCAAAGGGCGCCTCTTCTACCGGGTGACGGTTCTCGCCGCCAATGGCAATGTGCGCCGCCTCCGGTTCGACGCGCGGACCGGTCGTCGGATGGGCGGGAAATAGGAGCGACGGAAAGCACAAGGCTGGTGCTGCGTTGATTGCGTCGACGGGATCGGTCGCGGGCAATCCGAATGCAAGATGAGGGAATGAGATCGTGCGGGTTTTGCTGATCGAGGACGATCCGGATCTGAACCGCCAGATGGCAGATGCCTTGAGGGACGCCGATTACGCTGTCGATTCAGCTTTTGACGGCGAGGAGGGGCATTTCCTTGGCGACACCGAACCCTACGATGTCGTCGTTCTCGATATCGGTCTGCCGAAGATGGACGGCATCAGCGTTCTCGAACAATGGCGGCGCGACGGCAAGACCATGCCCGTCCTCATTTTGACCGCGCGTGACCGCTGGAGCGACAAGGTTGCCGGCATCGATGCCGGTGCCGACGACTACGTTGCCAAGCCCTTCCACATCGAGGAGGTGCTTGCGCGCCTGCGCGCCCTGGTGCGCCGCGCGGCCGGCCACGCCTCGGCCGAAATCGAATGCGGCCCCTTGCGGCTCGATACGCGCGCCGGACGCGTGACCGTCGATGGAAACCCGATCAAGCTCACTTCGCACGAATACCGACTGCTGGCCTACCTCATGCACCACCGCGGCCGTGTTGTGTCGCGCACGGAGCTTGTGGAGCATCTCTACGATCAGGATTTCGACCGTGATTCCAACACGATCGAGGTGTTCATCGGGCGTCTGCGGAAAAAACTCGACGTCGACGTGATCGAGACCGTTCGCGGCCTCGGCTACCGGCTGACGTCGCCGCAGGAAACATCCTGACGCCATGGGGTCTTCGCGGCACGATGGCAAAAGTGGCAGTCCGGCTGACGCCAAACCGGCGTCGGAAGGGCATGCTTTCGGTTTCCGCACGGCCATTGCCGGCGGGCCTCGCTCGCTTGCGATGCGTTTGTTCCTCATGGCCGCGCTGTGGAGCGTGATCGCGCTGATCGTTGCCGCGGTTTTCCTGTCGACGCTCTATCAACGCTCCGTCGAGCGCGCCTTCGACGAGCGGCTCAACGTCTACCTGAAGGTGCTCGTTGGCGCCATGGCGCCGGACAGCGACCAGCCGGAGGCTGCTTCGGACGTCGGCAATCTCCTCGGTGAGCCGCGCTTCGCGCTGCCGTTTTCCGGCTGGTACTGGGTCGTTGTCCGCACCTCCGACGGGAAGGTCACGCTCGCTTCCGAATCCCTTGCCGGCGATACGCTGACGCTTCCGAGCGATCACAAGCGGCCGGCCAATGCCCTCGGCTATTGGCAGGGCTACGAGACCGGCCCCGGCGGCGAGGAACTGCGCGTTCTGGAGCGCCGCATCGTCTTTCCAGGCGACGAGGCATTCCGCATCGCCGTTGCCGGCAACGCCAGCGACATCAGCCGCGACGTGCGCGCCTTCCGTCTCAGCGTCGTGGGCACGCTCGCCGTCCTTGGCCTCGGCCTCATCATCGGCATCATCATGCAGGTCCGCATTGGCCTCAGACCGCTTGGCAAGATGCGCGAGGGCCTGGCCGCGATCCGCAGCGGCGAACGGGAGCGCCTGAGCGGGCGCTATCCGAGCGATATCGCTCCGCTCGCCGTCGAACTGAATGCGCTGATTGACTCCAACCGCCAGGTCGTGGAGCGCTCGCGCACCCACGTCGGCAATCTGGCGCATGCGCTGAAAACGCCTCTAAGCGTCATCTTGAATGAGGCACGCGCCCGGTCTGATGCCTTCGCCACAAAGGTGGAGGAGCAATGCCGGCAGATGCAGGACCAGATTGGCCATCATCTCGACCGCGCCCGCATGGCCGCACAACGCCGCGTCATTGGTGCGGTCACCGAGGTTGAGCCGGTTTCAAAGCGCCTGGTGCGTGCGATGCAGAGGATCTATGGCGGGCGCGATATCGATGTTGCGCTTTCCGCCGAACCCGGCCTGCGGTTTGCCGGCGAGCAGCACGACTTCGAGGAAATGCTCGGCAATCTCGTCGACAATGCCTGTAAATGGGCCGAAGGCGCGGTTGCAATTCACATCGAGGAAGCCGAGGCCCGGGGTGATGCGGAGCGGGCGTTCATCCGGATCGCTGTCGACGACGATGGTCCGGGATTGACGCCCGGCGAGCGGGCCGAAGCCATGAAGCGCGGGCGCCGGCTTGACGAAACGGTGCCGGGCTCGGGCCTGGGGCTGTCGATTGTGGCGGATCTTGCCGCCCTTTACGGCGGCAGACTTTCGCTCGGCGCCAGCCCGTCGGGTGGATTGCGCGCGGTTCTCGAAATTCCGCGCGTGTGAATGGGAAAGGCAATCTGAAACCGGCCAATTTTGGCCATGAAGACGTGTATAAGCGAAATAGAGAGAACGGGAACGCTTCGAGTAAGAAAACGTTTAGTCTTGATGGTTTCTATCGAGGGAACGCGTCCCTGAAACGAGGTAGGACGGAAATGCAAATCGGGAAGTTTTTGGCCAGTGCGGCTCTGTGTGTCGGCCTGAGCGTTGGATTGACGGCATGTAACGATATTGGCCCCCAGCAGGGTGTGGGCACCGTCGTTGGTGCCGTGGCGGGCGGCGTGATCGGCAATCAGTTCGGCAGCGGCACCGGTAAGACAGTGGCGACCGCGGCCGGCGCTGTGATCGGTGGCCTCGTCGGTTCCGAGATTGGCAAGTCGCTGGATCGCCGCGATCGCGAGGCGGCCTATGAGGCAGAGATGCGCGCGCTGGAATACAATCGCGCGGGTACGCCCGTGAACTGGCGCAATCCGAATTCGGGACACTATGGTGAGGTTGTGCCCGGTCCGGCCTATCGAATCAATCGTCGCCGCTGCCGTGACTATGCCCACACCGTCTATATCGACGGTCGGCCGGAGGTCATGCGCGGAACGGCCTGTCGCGCGCCGGATGGGACTTGGCGGGCGATCTCCTGATCTTGAGACCGTAACCGTCTTGTCGGACGGCTGACGGAGCAATTGGCGCGGAGGTGAGCGATCACCTCCGCGTTTTTGTTTCCGCGTGGGCACATATTCCGGGAATAATCGTGCCAAACTACGGATTCCGAATGGAAAACTGCGTTGCTGCTCGTTTCTGCTAAGGCAAAATTAAGCGCTTTCCGATTTCATTTGCCGGTGCGACAGTGTTTCCCGGGTGAGGATGGATCGGCATATGGCTGATCGTGTCAACGTGACGAAGAAATTGCAGGCATTTCTCGAGGAGCTTTCGCCGAAGGCTCGCGCGATGCTGGTCAACAGCATCGAGGCCGCCAAAAGCCGCGGCGAGGATCAGCCCCAGTACGAGATGATTCTCTCCGTTGTCCGCCCGGTCCTGCGCAAGGAAGGGAACACCATTCCTCGGCGCGACCTCATCATGCGTGCATTCTACGAGCCCTTCTCACCCTTCTTCTACGACAACTACGGCAACAGGAAATTCCCCGGCCGGATCTCGCGCAATTCTCTGCCGCGGATCTGGAAATGGATCACCCGGGACGTTCTGCCGGAGAGGATCGAGGAGATTCTGGACGATTTTCAGTCCCGCGAAGTCAGCGTTGACGACAGCGAATACGAGCTCCAGCAATGTGCGGATAAGCTGCGGGACGAGGCGTTCCCGGTCATCCGGGGTCATCTGCAGCAATTGCGCGATGTGCCGCGCGGTTTCGCACGGCTCTCCGTTCAACTCGGCAACGACCGCGTCCTTCGGGATCTGGAGGATCTCCTGGCGATCGAGGCCCATCCCGAGCTCTGGAATGTGCTTGCGTCGCTGCCCGATGTCATCACTCGGGCGGATGTCGAACCGGGCTCCGACACGCTCAAGAGGCTGCGCAGTTTCCTTCGCCAGTACGGTGCGGACGGCTTCTGGCTCGCCGCCGGTATCATGGACAAGCTGGAACGTCCCGGGCTTCTCGTCCTGATTGCCTTGGGCTTGGCGGAGAGCGACGACGGCAAGACCATCGCCATGTCGAACTACGGCGTGTTCGTGGAGGCCGCGTTGAACGAGTGCGACGCCATCGTCAGCAAGTTCCGGCATTTCCTCCACAGCAACGAACCCGACGAAAAGCTCATCGGTTGCCTGAAGGACTACCATTCGATCCAGCGCAAGCTTGTCGTCCATATTGAGATGGAAACGGCACCGGAATGGCTTTCCAAGCTGGCGACTGTCCGGCGTCAGCTCTCCGATCTGATCCGGCCGGAGATCGAGACCGCCGCCGGCAAGGTGAACCGAGCCCTGCGGCACAGCGTCGGGGAGGGCGTCCATGCGCGCTTCGAGGACTATGCCGTCGCCGATGCCCAGCGTGCTGTTCGACTTCTCGTCGAGACCCGCCGCATAATCGACAGCCTCGCTCTCAACGAACTCATGGTGACGACGTGGTCGCGCGTCGAGCAGGCGCTTGAAATTCTCACGACCAAACTCCTGGAAAACCTGCGCGAGGTCGATGGCTCCGAGCAGGACGCGATCGTCGCCAAGCTCGATGCCGCCATCCGTTTCTCCGAGCCGATTTTCGGTGAGGACTACGCGAAGTCCCTGAGGCGAAGTTCTTCCAACGCCCTGGCGACCGTAATCCAGAAAAGGGCCGGAAACTAGCTGGCCAACCTGCCCTCCGCCACAATTCCGCGCCAGGAATACCTGTTGGAACAGAGGGATGGAAGCATTTTCCGAATCCTTGCCCACGGCATTTGCCTCGATCCGACATGCGCCGCGAGCGGCACTTTCTGAGACTGCGACTTTTTGTCAATCAGGGCTCGTGCGAGTTGTCGCTTTCGGGTGAGCGGCCTAACTCTCGACATAACAAATATTGAATTTGATCGGGGCCGTGCCGCTTGAGCGATGGCCGCCGATGTGCCATTGCCTCCACATGCGTCGCCTCGCGGCGCTTCATGGTCGGTCGACGCCGGCCCGGGTCGCAGCAGGAAGCGCAGGTGACGATGACCTTCTGGATTGCCCTCGTTGTGATGACGATCCTTGCCGTGGCGGCCGTCGCGGTCCCGCTCTTTCGCGCTCGCTCGCAGGTCGAGCCGGAGGCGGAACACGACGTTGCCGTCTACAAGGATCAGCTCCGCGAACTCAACGCCGATGTCGAGCGTGGCACGCTCAACGCCGAGGAAGCCGAGGCGGCGCGCACCGAGGTTGCCCGCCGGTTGCTGCGCGCATCGCGCGAGACCGAGCCAACGGGCAAGGGGTTTGGCCGGGCGCCGCGCCTCGTCGCGATCGCCGTCGCGGCGGTGGGCATTCCCGCCCTCTCCGTCGGTCTCTACCTGACGCTTGGTTCGCCCGGCACGCCCGACCAGCCGCTTTTCGCCCGTCTCCATGAACAGCGCGGTCCCCAGACAGCTGAGGACATCGCCTCGCTGGTCAGGCGGATGGAGAGCTATTTGAAGGAGAATCCCGAGGACGCCCGTGCTTGGGCGATCATCGGGCCCGTCTATCTGCGCTTCGGCCTTGGCGACAAGGCCGTGACTGCCTTCAGAAACGCCATCCGACTGGGCGAGCCGACTTCGGATCTCGAAGCGAGCCTCGGCGAGGCCTATGTTTCCCAGGCTGACGGCCAGGTGACCGACGAGGCGAAGGCGGCGTTCGAGCGCGCCCTGACACTTGATCCCGAGAATGTTCGGCCGCGCTTCTTTCTTGCCGTCGCGCTCAACCAGGAAGGACGGCACGCCGAGGCCGTCAAGGCCTGGGAGGCTCTTCTAAAGGGGGCCGATCCGTCACTTCCCTGGGTGCCGTTTGCAAAACGCCAGCTTGATGGTGCGCGGATCGCCGCCGGCATGCCGGCGCTCGCCAAGACGCCTGCGGCCGCAAACGAGACGCCTGCCGCCGGTAAGCAAGCCTCCGCGACCGGAGATGAACCGGCTGCCGCCTTGCCCGGCCCGAGCCAAGAAGACGTTGCGGCTGCCCGGCAACTCTCCAGCAGTGATCGCCAGACGATGATCCAGAACATGGTTCAGGGTCTTGCCGACCGCCTCGACAGCGAGGGTGGAAGCGTTGACGAATGGCTGCGCCTTCTGAATGCCTATGGTGTCCTCGGTGAAAAAGACGCCGCCGTCGCGGCCGCACAAAAGGCCAGGAAGGCGTATAAAGATGATTCCGCCGCCTTGCAGCGTATCGCCGCCGCTGCGAAACGGCTTGGTCTGCCGGAATAGCTGTCCGGCAGAAGAACGATCTTTCACGCCCGCCGGGTGGGGAAGAAGACAGGGATGGGATGTGGCCTCGCATTGGCATGAGGCGTTCCACGGAAACGGGTAGAGACATGACACGCAAGCAGCGTCGTTTGACCCTTATCGGCTCCGCCGGCTTTGTGCTCGCGGTTGCCGTCGGCATTGTGCTTTATGCCCTGAACGATGAGATCGTCTTCTTCCAGACGCCGACCGATATTGCTGAAAAGCACATCCCCCCCGGCCAGCGGATTCGCCTTGGCGGCCTTGTCGAGGAAGGCTCGGTTGTGCGCGGCCAGGGAAAAACCATCACTTTCACGGTGACCGATACGGCACACACCGTCCCGGTGACGTTCTCTGGCATCCTGCCGGATCTGTTTCGCGAGGGGCAGGGCGTCGTGACCGAAGGGACGATGACGGCATCCGGCACGTTCAAGGCCGATCACGTCCTCGCCAAGCACGACGAGAACTACATGCCCAAGGAAGTGGCCGATGCGCTGAAGGAACAGGGCGTCTGGCAGGAAGGCAGTGCCAAGGGCACTAATTGACGGGCCAAGTGCACGGACTGAAGACTGAATGGACGGCTGCGGGATGGACCGCGGGCCGGTTCTGATCCGAAGGGGATTGACCAGCGATGATCGTTGAACTCGGACACTATGCCCTTGTGCTCGCCTTCGCGCTGGCAATCGTGCAGTCGGTTCTGCCCGTATGGGGTGCGGCGATCCGCGACGGGCGCCTGATGGCGGTGGCGGGGCCTGTCGCCGCGATGCAGTTCCTGTTCGTCGGCTTCGCCTTTGCCGCCCTGACACACGCCTACGTGCAATCCGACTTCTCGCTGGTCAACGTCTGGGCGAATTCCCATTCCGACCAGCCGCTGATCTACAAGTACACCAGCGTGTGGGGCAATCATGAAGGCTCTATGCTCCTATGGGTACTGATCCTGGCGCTTTTCGGTGCGCTCGTTGCCGCGTTCGGCCGCAATATGCCCAAGACGCTGAAAGCCAATGTACTTGCCGTTCAGGCCTGGGTCTCGGGAGCCTTTCTCCTCTTTATCCTTACCACCTCCAATCCGTTCGAGCGGATCGCAAATCCGCCGGTTCAGGGCGAGGATCTCAACCCGATCCTTCAGGATATCGGTCTCGCGGTGCACCCACCGCTGCTCTACATCGGTTACGTCGGTTTCTCTATCGCCTTTTCCTTCGCCGCAGCGGCGCTCATCGAGGGCCGTATCGACGCGGCCTGGGCGCGCTGGGTGCGGCCGTGGGTGCTCATCGCCTGGATCTTCCTCACTCTCGGCATCGCCATGGGTTCCTACTGGGCCTATTACGAGCTCGGCTGGGGTGGCTTCTGGTTCTGGGATCCGGTGGAGAACGCATCCTTCATGCCCTGGCTCGCCGGCACGGCGCTGCTCCATTCCGCCATCGTGATGGAAAAGCGCGACGCGCTGAAGGTCTGGACGATCCTGCTCGCGATCCTGACATTCTCGCTGTCGCTTCTTGGTACGTTCCTCGTTCGCTCCGGCGTGCTTACCTCGGTGCATTCCTTTGCCACCGATCCGACGCGCGGCGTTTTTATCCTCGCCATCCTTGCTCTTTTCATCGGCGGAGCCTTCGCACTCTTCGCATGGCGTGCGCCGATGCTGCGCCAGGGTGGTATTTTCGCGCCGATCAGCCGTGAAGGATCGCTCGTCTTCAATAACCTCTTCCTGACCGCCTCCTGCGCGGCCGTGCTTTTCGGTACGCTCTACCCCTTGATTCTGGAGGTGACGACCGGTGACAAGATCTCCGTCGGCGCGCCGTTCTTTGACAAGACCTTCGGGCTTCTGATCCTGCCGGTGCTGATCGCCATGCCGTTCGGCCCTTTCCTGGCCTGGAAGCGCGGCGATATCGTCGGCGTCTCCCAGCGGCTCTATCTCGCTTTCGGCCTCGCGGTTGTTTCGGCGGCCGTGACCGCGTGGCTCGCCGATGGCGGTCCGTTGCTGGCGATCCTCGGCGTCGGCCTCGCGACCTGGATGATGCTTGGGTCGATTTCTGAAATCGTCAGCCGGATCAAACTTTTCCGTATTCCCTTCGGACAGTCGATGCGCCGGCTCGGCGGCCTGCCGCGTTCCTCTATCGGGACCATGATCGCCCATTTTGGTGTCGGTGTTTCCGTCCTGGGCATTGTCGTGACATCCGCCTGGCAGACCGAGAACATCCTGCTCATGAAGGAAAACCAGTCGACCGAGATCGGCGCCTATACCGCGACGCTGACGGGCACCGCCAACCGGCGCGGCCCGAACTTCCAGGAGTTTGCGGCATCCTTCGACCTTGAGAAGAACGGTCGTGTGGTCGCCACGCTCCACCCCTCCAAGCGGGTCTATACGGCGCGTGGCATGCCGACGACGGAATCGGCGATCTACACCACCGGTTTCTCGCAGGTCTATCTCGCCCTCGGCGATCAGCAGAGCGATGGCACGCTGGCCGTCCGCATGTACTGGAAGCCGCTGGTGACCCTCATCTGGCTGGGTGCGCTCGTCATGGCGATCGGCGGAACGGTTTCCCTGTCCGACCGGCGCCTGCGGATCGGCGCGCCGCGGCGCGCCCGGCCGCACGCCAGGCACGCGGCGGCGGAGTGACGGTCATGAAGTATCTGTTTCTTGCGTTCGCCCTTGCCCTTGCAACGGTCTCTTCGCCGCTGTTCGTGCCGCCTGCACAGGCCGTAGAACCCGGTGAGATGCTGAAGGATCCGGCGCTGGAGGCCCGCGCGCGGGATATTTCCGAACACCTGCGCTGCCTCGTCTGTCAGAACGAGTCGATCGACGAGTCGAACGCCCAGCTTGCCCGCGACCTCCGACTTCTTGTCCGCGAACGCCTGAAGGCCGGTGACAGCAACAAGGCCGTCATCGACTATATCGTCGCGCGCTACGGCGAGTTCGTGCTCTTGCAGCCGCGCTTCGAACCGCACACTTATCTCTTGTGGTTGGGCGCTCCGCTCGTCCTGCTCGTCGGCATCATCGCGATCGTCGTCGCCTATCGACGGCGCAAAATGGTGCCCTCGACAAGCGTGCCGTTGTCGGACGAGGAGCGCGCCGAGCTTGATCGTGTTCTCGGCGAAACGAAGAAATCCTGACCCGGTCCGCCGTCGTCCCGTTATCGCGGGCGAGGCGAGGGCGTCAAAACGGGAGAGGGGCCGTATGCCGTACCGTAAGCAATCGATCCATTTCGCCGGAGGCCATGATGCGGAACTCGCCGCGCGGCTTGACCTGCCGACCGGCGAGATCCGGGCCTATGCGCTCTTTGCCCATTGCTTTACCTGTTCCAAGGATCTCGCCGCGATCCGCACGATCGCCGGCGAACTTGCGCGCCTCGGCATCGCCGTGCTGCGGTTCGACTTCACCGGTCTCGGATCGTCGGAAGGGGAATTCGCCTCGACGAACTTCTCCTCCAATGTTGCCGACCTTCACGCCGCGATCGATTACATGCGCGACCATTTCGAAGCGCCAAGCCTGCTGATCGGGCATTCGCTCGGCGGCGCAGCGGTCCTCGTTGCCGCCGGCGACGTGCCGGAGGTGCGGGCGGTCGCCACCATTGGCGCGCCGGCCGACGCCGGCCACGTCCTTCACAATTTCGGCGACAGGCTGGCGACTATCGAGGATGTCGGTAGCGCGGAGGTGAACCTGGCCGGTCGCACCTTCACGATTCGCCGCGAGTTCCTCGACGATATCGCCGAGCAATCGGTCCGCGAGCGTCTGGCCGCCCTCGACAAGCCGCTCCTCGTCCTCCACGCGCCTCGCGACGAGACCGTCGGCATCGACAATGCGACTGCGATCTTCTCCGCAGCGCGCCACCCCAAGAGCTTTGTCTCGCTCGACACCGCCGATCATCTCCTGACAGATCCTGCCGATGCGGCCTATGCAGCGACGGTTATCGCTGCCTGGGCCTCTCGTTATGTCGGGCCGCTGGCGCGGCGCAAGGAAGGCGACAGGGATGGTGTCCACGTAGCCGAGACTGGCGAGGGCAAGTTCCAGAACGTCGTCCAAGCAGGGCGCCATCGCCTTTTTGCCGATGAGCCTGAAGCCGTTGGCGGCATGGGCACCGGTCCCTCGCCCTATGATTTCCTCGCCGCCGCCCTCGGCGCCTGTACGACGATGACGCTGAGGCTCTATGCCGAACACAAGGCGCTTCCGGTCGACAGGATCGCCGTCGACGTCACCCACGAGAAGGTGCATGCACAGGATTGTTCCGACTGCGCCGAGGCTGACCGCGAACTGAACGGTAAGATCGATCGCTTTGAACGTCGGATCACGATCACCGGCGAGGTCGACGGCGAGACCCGCGAGCGGATGCGCCAGATCGCCGATCGCTGCCCGGTCCACAAGACGCTTTCTCACGGTGCGGCCGTGGTGACGAAGCTCGCCGAGCGCTGAACGACGGCTTCTCTCCTCCTCAACATTACCGAAGTTTAATCTCGCCGACAGGCGACGGTAAGGCGCTCGACTCCATAGTCCCATGCAAGCGGAAGCGATGAACGCGCTTCCCGTCCTGTTGAGACGGCTCAGCTTACAAGAGGAGATATCCGCAATGAGTGCCATTCATTCCCGCAAGCCTGGCTGGACGACGCGCATCATGCCGCGCACGCGCGCTGCACTGCTCGCAAGTGCGCTTGCTATCGGCATGACGGGTGTCGTTGCCGGCGAAGCGGTCCTGTTCTCCGACGGCCACGCCAACGCGGCATCGACGCCGTCCGCGGTTGCACCGGCGAGCTTTGCCGACCTCGTCGAGCGGGTCAGCCCCGCGGTGGTGTCGATTAGGGTGAAGGAAGCGGTCCAGCCTGAACAATCCTCCTTCCAGGATCTGCCCGATCTGCCGCGCGGCCATCCGCTGGAGCGGTTCTTCCGTCGCTTCGGCGAGCCGGACGGGCGTAATTTCGGCAATCGCCCCCATCACCGGCGCCATCCCTACGCCATGGCCCAGGGTTCCGGCTTCTTTATTTCCTCCGATGGCTATGTGGTGACCAACAATCACGTCGTTGAGAAAGGTGAGGAGGTCACCGTTTCCACCGTCGACGGCAAGGAATATCCCGCCAAGGTCATCGGCACCGACGAGAAGACCGATCTGGCACTGGTCAAGGTCGACGGGCATAACGACTTCCCGTATGTCAGCTTTGCCGACAAGGATATCCGCGTTGGCGACTGGGTCCTCGCGGTCGGAAATCCGTTCGGCCTCGGCGGCACGGTGACGGCCGGTATTGTTTCGGCCCGCGGCCGTGACATCGGCGCTGGCCCCTATGACGATTTCCTGCAGATCGACGCGCCGATCAACCGCGGCAACTCCGGCGGTCCGACCTTCAATCTCGATGGTAAGGTGGTTGGCATCAACACTGCCATCTTCTCGCCCTCCGGCGGTTCGGTCGGTATCGGTTTCGCCATTCCGGCATCGACCGCCAAGCAGATCATCGACGACCTGAAGGACGACGGTAAGGTCGTGCGTGGCTGGCTCGGCGTTCACATCCAGAGCGTGACCGACGATATTGCCGACGGTCTCGGCCTGAAGGATGCGGAAGGTGCGCTCGTCTCGCAGCCGCAGGACAACAGCCCCGCGTCCAAGGCCGGCATCAAGGCCGGCGACGTGATCGTCTCGGTCGACGGCCAGAAGATCGATTCCGCCAAGGAACTGGCGCGCCGCATCGCCGGCTACAGCCCCGGCAGCGACGTCAAGATCGGCCTGTGGCGCGACGGTGACAACGAGACCGTGACCGTCAAGCTTGGCAGCCTGAAGGACGCCGGCGGCAAGACCGTCACCAGCGATGCCGGTGCCGAATCCGATCTTGAGGATCTCGGCCTGTCGCTCGCCCCAGCCTCCGACGTTGCCGGTGCCGGCGACAATGGTGTCGCGGTGACCGATGTCGATCCCTCCGGTCCGGCTGCCGAACGCGGCATTCGCACCGGCGACATCATCCTGGAAGTCGGCGGTAAGGAAGTCTCTACCCCGAAAGACGTCCTCGCCGGTCTCGCAGCCTCCAAGAAGAGCGGACGCAACGCCACGCTCCTGCGCGTTCGTCGCGGCGACTCGGCTCGCTTTGTCGCCCTACCCGTCTCGCGCGGTTGATACGCGCCAGACGCAACTGACTACCCGTGTGCCGGGCTAATACCCCCAACCGGCTCCGGGTAAATGGACGGCGGGTCGCCCCCATCCGACCCGCCGTCCCCTTTCGCTTGACCGGGGCTGTTTCAGGCCGCAGAAAAGCGTCGACAATGTCCCTGTAATGTCCCTGTAATGTTCCGGGATCATCGCGGGGATTGCCGATGGGGGTTCTCCCCTCGCGTGCCCTGATGTTCTATGGTTTTCCCATGCGGATTCTTGTCATCGAAGACGATCGTGAGGCGGCAGCCTATCTCGCCAAGGCGCTCAGGGAGGCGGGCCATGTCTGCGAACATGCCTATACCGGCGAAGAGGGCTGGCACATGGCCGATACCGGCGGCTACGACATTCTCGTCGTCGATCGCATGCTGCCCGGCCGCGACGGACTTTCCATCGTCAAGGATCTGCGCGAACGGGGTGACACCACGCCGGTTCTTGTGCTCTCCGCTCTCGGCCAGGTCGACGACCGCGTGACCGGTCTTCGCGCCGGTGGCGACGACTATCTGGCCAAGCCTTATGCCTTTACCGAACTGCTTGCCCGTATTGAGGCGCTGGCCCGGCGGAACAAGCCGGGCGAGGGTGACATGGTCTATCGCGTCGACGATCTGGAACTCGACCGCCTGTCGCATACCGTGCGCCGCGCCGGCACGGATATCCCGCTGCAGCCGCGCGAGTTCCGCCTGCTGGAATTCCTGATGAAGAACGCCGGCCAGGTGGTGACCCGGACGATGCTCCTGGAAAACGTCTGGGATTATCACTTCGATCCCCAGACCAACGTCATCGACGTGCACATGTCGCGGTTGCGGGGCAAGATCGACAAGGGTTTCAACACCCCGCTTATCCATACGGTGCGCGGTGCAGGATATGTGATCCGTGACGGCGTTCGGTAGGCTCTTCCGCACCACGGCATTCAAGCTCTCCATCGTCTATCTGGCGGTGTTCTCCGCCTTTGCCGCCTTCCTCATCTTCTACATTTCCTACAACACCGGAAAGATCCTCAACCGGCGCCTGGAGACGACCATCCAGGAAGAGCTGATGCGGATCGCCGATCAGTACGAGCGCGGCGGTATCCGCCGTGTGACGCGGGTGATCGACCACCTGTCGCGCCGTCCGGGCGCAGGCCTCTACATGATCACCGATGTTGCGGGCAATCCGATTGCCGGGAATGTGGAAGGGGTGCCGGTTTCCGTCCTCGACGACGTCGGCCGTCGCAGCCGTCCCATTCCCTACACCCGTCTTGACGCGCCAGACGACGACGATGCCAAACATTATGCCATCGCCCGCGTGCTCGTCCTTCCCGCCGGCTTCCGTGTGCTCGTCGGCCGCGATATCGGCGAGCGCGAGGCGATCCGTGAGGTCGTCGGCGGTGCCTTTCGCATCTCCATTGTCGTGATGATCGCCCTTGGCCTGATTTCCTGGGTGTTCGTCAGCCGGCGTGTGCTCAAGCGGATCGATTCCATCTCAGCGACGAGCCGACAGATCATGGCTGGCGACCTGTCCGGCCGTCTGCAGGTGACCGGCACCGGCGACGAGTTCGACCGGCTTGCCGAAAGCCTCAACGCCATGCTCGGACGCATCGAGCGTCTGATGATCGGCATGAAGGGTGTCTCCGACGATATTGCCCACGACCTTAAGACGCCGCTGACGCGGCTCCGCAATCGGGTCGAGACGGCGCTGCGCGACAAAAGCGGGGACGAAGCCTACCGCGAGGCGCTGGAACAGACGATCGAGGAATCCGACCAGCTCATCCGCATCTTCGACGCACTGTTGAAGATTGCCCGCGTCGAGGCCGACTCCGCCCAGCTCGCGATGGAGCGGATAGACCTTGCCGGGATTGCCGCCGAAGTTGCCGAACTCTACGAGCCGGTAGCGGAGGAGGCGGGATTCTCGCTCGTCACCGAAATCGACGAAACCGTTCCCATCAACGGCAATCGGGAACTGGTCGGCCAGGCGATAGCGAACCTTCTCGACAACGGATTGAAATACGGCAAGAGCCCCGGGGGCAGCACACCTTCGGAACTGGTTCTGACGTTGACCCGGGCGGATAGGCACGAGGGGGGTGGAGCACTTCTCAGCGTCGCCGACCACGGGCCCGGCATCCCCGAGGACGCCCGTGAGCACGTTGCCGAACGCTTCGTGCGCCTGGAGCAGAGCCGCACAATGCCTGGGTCCGGCCTTGGCCTCAGCCTTGTCAAGGCCGTCGCGCATATGCATGGCGCGGCGCTCGATTTCATGGACAATACCCCCGGCTTGCGAGTCGAGCTTCGGTTCCCGGAGGCCGACAAGGGGGAAACATGACGACGTCTGATCAGCAGGGTAACCCGGCACCCGTGCGGGCCGCGCCCGGAAAGAACCCGGACGATGGGCGCCTTTTTGCGCGCATCACGACAACGCCGCCGCCGCTCGGAAAGGCGGAGGCGATCGAAATCGTCGCTGACTTCATCCGCAAGGCCCGCGCCATCGAAGGCGGTGAGGAGGTCGCGCGGCTCGCCGAATCGAAGGGCGATGTGGCGCGGCTTCTCGGCGGCGTCTTCACCAACGCTCCCTATCTTCGCGACCTGTCCTTTCGCGATCCGTTGCGGCTGGGCCGTGTCCTGAAGGCCGATCCGGGCGAGACGATCCGTCGCCTTTGTGCCGAAACCTGGGAGCCGGAGGTGGACGAGGCCGGCATCATGCGGCGGCTGCGCGGGGTCAAGAACGAAGCAGCGCTCACCATCGCGCTCGCCGACCTGGCCGGCGTCTGGGATGTCGACACCGTCACCGCCGCCCTTTCCGATATTGCCGATGCAACCGTCGGCGCCGCGGTGCGGTTTCTCCTTGCCGATGCTGCCCGGCGGGGAAAGATCACGCCACGAGATCCTGAGCGGCCGGAGGTCGACAGCGGCTACATCGTCATCGCCATGGGCAAGCACGGCGCGCGCGAGCTTAACTATTCCAGCGACATCGACCTGATCGTCTTTTTCGATCCCGACCGTGCGCCGCTCCCCGATCCGTTTGAGGCGCAGCCCTTCTTCGTCCGCCTGACGAAGGGGTTGGTGAAGATCATGCAGGAGCGCACGGCCGAAGGCTATGTCTTCCGCACCGACCTGCGCCTGCGGCCCGACCCCGGCGCAACCGCCGTCGCCGTTTCCGTTCCCGCAGCGCTTACCTATTACGAGTCACTCGGTCAGAACTGGGAACGTGCCGCGCTCATCAAGGCGCGCGCTTGTGCCGGCGATATCCCAGCCGGCGAGAGCTTCCTTGCTGAAGTTGCTCCCTTCATCTGGCGCAAGTTCCTCGACTATGCCGCGATTGCCGACATTCAGTCGATCAAGCGCCAGATCAATGCCCACAAGGGGTTCGATGCGATCGGCGTTGCCGGCCACAACATCAAACTCGGCTATGGTGGCATTCGCGAGATCGAGTTCTTCGTCCAGACCCAGCAGCTCATCGCCGGCGGCCGCGAACCGGATCTGCGCGGCCGACGCACCCTGGCCATGCTCGGCGAACTCGTCGATCACGGCTGGATCGACGCCGACGTACGCGATGATCTCGCTCATGCCTACCGTTTCCTCAGGGCGGTCGAGCACCGCATCCAGATGGTCAATGACGAGCAGACCCAGACCCTGCCGGAGGCCGAGGATGCGCTGATGCGCATTGCCAGGCTGTGCGGCTACGCGACGGCTGAGGCCTTCGGCGAGACGCTGCGGGCGACGCTCCTCACCGTTCATCGGCACTATGCCGAACTCTTCGACACCGAGCCGGAACTGGCGACCGCGCTCGGCAATCTCGTCTTCACCGGCACCGAGGATGACCCCGATACGATCGAGACGCTCTCCGCCCTCGGCTTCAAGAAGCCGCAGGAGGTGACGCGCGCGGTCCGCGCCTGGCACTTCGGTCGCTATCCGGCAATGCGCTCGACCCGTGCCCGCGAACAGCTCACCGAACTGACCCCGCTCTTGATCCATGCCTTCAGTGAGGCGGAGAACAGCGATGCCGCCTTCTTCGCCTTCGACCGGCTCGTCGCCGGCCTGCCGGCAGGCGTCCAGTTCTTCTCCATCCTGCGGTCCAATCCGGGCCTTCTCGATCTGCTGATTACCATCCTGTCGGCGGCACCGAGCCTTGCCCAGGTGGTCAGCCGTCACGTTCGCGTCCTCGATGCCCTGCTCGATCCGGCCTTCTTCGGCACGATTCCCGACGCCGACGAGGTTTCCGGCCGCCTCCATCGGTTTCTCCAGGAGGGGACCTGCTATGAGGAGAGGCTCGACCGGGCCCGGATCTTCGCCCAGGAGCAGATGTTCCTGATCGGTGTGCGCGTGGTCACCGGAACGCTGTCGACCGCACAGGTCGGCGATGCCTATGCCGCACTCGCCCGCGTCATGGTGCGGGCACTGCTTGCCGAGGCCGAGGTGGAGTTCTCCCGGGCCCATGGCACCATTCCGGGCGCGCGCATGGCGGTGCTGGCGCTCGGCAAGCTCGGCGGGCGGGAAATGACGGCGAAGTCGGATCTCGACATGATCCTGCTTTACGACTTTGACGACAGCGTCACGGCCTCCGACGGGGCAAGGCCCCTGTCGCCCAGCCAGTACTTCATCCGCCTGACCCAGCGGCTTGTCGCCGCCCTGTCCGCGCCGACTGCGGAAGGCTTCGTCTATGAGGTCGATTTCCGCCTGCGCCCCTCTGGCAATGCCGGGCCGCTCGCGACCCGCTTCAGCGCCTTCGTGCGCTACCAGGTGCGCGAGGCGTGGACCTGGGAGCACATGGCCCTGACGCGTGCCGATGTCATCAGCGGCGATCCGAACTTTGGCGATCGGGTGCGCGTCGCCGTCGACGAGGTCCTGCGCCGCCCCCGCGACGTGGCCGCGCTCCGTCGGGATGTCGCCTCCATGCGCGCTCGTATCGAAGCCGAAAAGGGATCGAAAGACCCGTGGGAAATCAAGCAAGTAGCCGGTGGACTCGTCGATATCGAGTTTATCGCGCAGTTCCTGCAGCTTGCTCATGCCGATGATCATGCCCACATACTCAGCACCAATACTGCCGACGCGTTGAACCGCGCCGCGGCGGCCGGATTGCTCGAAGTCGATGACGTCGAGATCCTCTTTCCCGCGATCCGGCTTTATCAGAGTCTGACCCAGGTTCTCCGCCTCGCGGTGGACGGGCCTTTCAAGGCGATGGATGCACCCAAGGGATTGAAGGATCTGCTGGCTCGCGCCGGCGAGCTTCCCGATATCGAACGCCTTGAGTTGCATCTGCGGGAAACGCAGGCTGCCGTTCGGCGCGTCTTCGAAAAGGTCGTCGGTAATGTCTCGACGGCGGGTGATGGGTAGAACGTCCTTCATCGGGATCGTCGCATCCGCCGAGACCGCTGAAGAGAAACCCGCTTGACTGCTGAAAAGAGCGAATTGCGCCAGAATGAGCGATGACGCTGGCGATTTTCAACGGGTACCTGAGCCGTTTCCGTATCGGCGAAGCGCCGCGTCTTCCATGTGGTGTATCGGGCTGTATCAGGCCGCGGTCTTGCCGCTGCTGCGGCTCGGGGCGTCCGCCGCCGCTACCTCCCGCTTCACTGGCGGGCCGGAAAACGGCAGGGTGAACTCGACGGTCGTGCCTTGGCCGGCTTGCGAGCGGATGATCATCTGCCCGCCGTGGAGCTCGATCAGCGAGCGGGAAATGGCAAGGCCGAGGCCGGCGCCCTTGTGGCTCTTGGTGAACTGGTTCTCCACCTGAACGAACGGCTGGCCGAGCCGGGCGAGTTCCTCCGCGCCGATGCCGATGCCGGTATCGGTGATCGAAACCTCCAGCATGGTGTCCTTGTCGCGTGCCGAAATCGACACCTTGCCGTCGTCCGGCGTGAATTTCACCGCGTTTGACAACAGGTTGATGAGGATCTGCTTCAGCGCCCGCCTGTCGGCGACAAGCGCGCCGATGCACTCAAGCGAGGCATCGATGGCGATATGTCGGGCACCTGCCTCCGGTTCCACCGTTTTGACCGATTCCGTTACGATTGGTTCCAGCTCCAGCGTTTCCGGCGAGAGAGAGATCCGTCCCGTTTCAATCTTCGACATGTCGAGGATGTCGTTGATGACGGCGAGGAGATGCTCGCCGCTGTCGTGAATGTCCGTGGTATACTCGCGGTACTTGTCCGAGCCGAGATCGCCGAACATGCCCTGCTGCATGATCTCCGAGAAGCCGATGATGGCGTTGAGCGGCGTTCTGAGTTCGTGCGACATGTTGGCGAGGAACTCGGATTTCGTCCGGTTGGCATCTTCGGCGCGCTTCTTCTCGTCGGCGTATTTCTCCGCCAGTTCCACGAGTTGCTGCGCCTGCGCCTCGAGCTTCTGGCGCGACTGCCGGAGATCAGCGACGGTGGCCATCAGTTGGCGTTCGCTATCCATGAGGTTTTCCTCATGGCTCTTGAGCTTGGTGATGTCGGTGCCGACGGAAACGAAGCCACCGTCCTTCGTGCGCCGCTCGCTGATCTGCAGCCAGCGGCCGTCGTCGAGCTGTGCCTCATAGGATCGCGCGTCTCGCTCGCAACTACCCGACGAGGAGATTTGCGTCGTGATCATCGGCTCGCGTGCACCCGACATGATCTCTTGATAGGGCGTGCCGGTCCGCATCAGATCGTCGGCAAGGCCATGGAACTGGCGATACTTGGAATTGCTCATCACGAGGCGGTTGTCGGCATCCCACAGCACGAAGGCTTCCGAAATCGTCTCGATCGCGTCGCGCAGGCGCAGATCGGCGGTCGCGCTGTGCTCGGCCATACGCTTCTGTTCGGTAATGTCGACCGCGATGCCGATGAGGTGCGGCGCGCCGCCGGCCGGCGGGTCACACAGCTCGGCACGCGCTTGGATCCAGATCCAAGAACCGTTGGCGTGGCGCATGCGGAAGGTGTGGTCGATTCCTCCACCGTCGCGCAAAAGCTTGTCGGCGAAGTCATAGAGATTGCCGTCGTCGGGGTGCACCAGCGCCTCGACCTCGCCGAAGCCGATAAGGTCGCTTCGCGGTGGCATGCCGAGGATCTCATACATCGACGTCGACCAGAACATACGGCCGCGGCCGAGATCCCAGTCGAGAAGGCCGCAGCGGCCGCGCTGCAGGGCGGCGTCGATGCGCGCGTTCATTTCCGCATAAAGAGCGTCGGCTTCCCGCGCACGGGTGGACTGGGCGAAATAGGCATAGACGAGCACGATCAGCGTTCCGGCGGTGCACACGAAGAGCGTGACGGTCGCCGAAAAGCGCGACCGCCAGCCGGTCAGCGCCGTTTCCGTCGGTTGCAGGACGGTGAGCGACCCGAGGCGGCCGTCGAGGAGGCGCACGGTGGCGTAGGACGGCGTGCCGTCGCGAAGGTCGAGTTCCATGACCCCGGCGCGGGCGCCGAATGTGGTTAGTGGCTGGGCAGCGCCAAGAAGATCGGTCAGGGCGGTGCCTTCAAGGTCGGTGCGCATTGGCGCCGTGGCGATCACCGTTCCGGCCTGATCGGTTACGAGTACCTGACGCCGGGCGTTGGTCGCCCGCGCCGGCAGCGCATCGGCGAGCTCGGACTGGATGGCATTCCGGAAGCCTTCTTGCGGCATGTCGCGCTCGCGCAGCTTCATGTCCGCCCCCATCGCCGTTGCGATCAGGGTGAGTTCGTCCTTGGTCTCGGCGATGACGGTCTGCTGATCGGAATAGAGATAGAAGGCACGCACCACCGCCAAGGTGGCGATGAAAATCACAATGAGGATCGGGATCGAACGTTGAAAAACCGGTTCGGCAGCAAGAAGTCGTTCATAGGCCGGTGCTGTGATGAGCTTGATGTGCCCGCCAAGCTCCTTGTCTTCCATGTTCTGTCGAGAGAACAACTTCCCGAATAGTCGCGAAGCGTGCGCCGCGCCCGCCATGCCACGATCCCCCATCAGTCTTTCCGTGAAGCGATACTTACTCGGGAACGCAGCACATCCGAATCGCTCCTATTTGAATCGACAGGACTCGTCTTGTCCACAGGTAAAAGACCGGATCGTCCGTGTTCCGTAGCGGAACACTTTGTCGCAGCGCTGGCTACGCCGGCCGGAGGGGTATCTGCGGCCCGGCCGACGTGTGATTTCGGAATGCTTTCGGCTGTGCTTGTCTGCCCTAAAGCCGGTAAGGGGGCTATTTCAGGCTTCGCTCGACGATGTCTCGGACGTCGGACGACAGGCTGTCGGTGCCCGCGATCCGCCGCAGTTCCTGCTCCGCCTTCGTCCGCCGGACGGCTTCCAGCGAGCGCCATGAGCGGAAGGCGGACAGGAGCCTCGCCGCGACCTGCGGGTTGCGCCTGTCGAGCTTCAGCACCACGTCGGCGACGAAGGCGAAGCCAGCGCCGTCGCTGCGGTTGAACTGCGTTGCGTTGCCGGTCGCGAACGCGCCGACGAGCGAGCGCACCCGATTGGGATTGGCAAAGGAAAAGCGGGCGTGCTGGGTGAGGGCGCGGACCTTCATCAGCGTTGCCGGGAAAGGCGCCATGGCCTGAACTGAGAGCCATTTGTCTACAACGAGCGGATTGGCCTCGAAGCGGCCGTAGAAGGCGTCGAGCGCCTCGTCCGCTTCGTCCGTGCCGGCAAGCACCAGCGACGTCAGTGCCGAAAGGCGGTCGGTCATGTTGTCGGCTGTCTTCACGCGCGCCATGAGGCGCGCTCCCAGCGTATGCGGATCGGCGATGAGGCAATAGTCGAGCGCGGCGTTGCGCAGCGCCCGTTCGCCTGCCGCCGCCGCGTCTGGCGAATAGGGGCCGGCTTCGCCGTCTCGGGCCAGCATCGCCATCGTCTCGGCAAGGCGCGTGGCGATCGCCCCTTTGAGCGCCGTACGCGCCTGGAAAATCGCGTCCGGGTCGACGTCCTCGCCGAGCTCACGCGCGACGTCGCTTTCCGTCGGCATCTGCAGGCACAGCGCGCGGAAGGCGGGTTCGAGCGCTGGATCGGCCGCGATCGTGCCAAGCGCGTCGATGAGCGTCGCCTCGAATGTCGGCTCGTCGCCGTTGCGCACCGTGGCAGTTGCCGCGACGAGCGCATCCATCGCGAGGGTCTGGACTGCCTGCCAGCGGTTGAACGGATCGGTGTCGTTCCGGCTGAGGAACGCCATGTCATCGCGGGTCTGATTGGTGACGAGCCGGACGGGCGCGGAGAACCCGCGCAGGAGAGAGGGGACGGGCCGATCTGCCACATCCTCGAAGACGACCGTGTGGCGGGCGTCGGTCAGATGCAGCACCGTGTCGCCGGTCGCAGCGTCCTTCCGGAGAGCTGCGCCGCTCACGTCACCGAAGGTAAGCGGTGCGCCGTCGGACCCGATCAGCCCGAAGCGCAGCGGAATGTGCATCGGCTTCTTCTCCGCCTGGCCAGGCGTCGGCGGGCACGACTGCTCGATCTCCATGGTGAAGCTGTGCTTTGCCGCGTCATGGCTCACACCGACGGTGATCGCCGGCGTGCCGGATTGGGCGTACCAGAGTGCGAATTGTGTCAGGTCGAGCCCACTCGTCTCGGCGAACGCGGCGAGGAAATCCTCGATCGTGACCGCCTCTCCGTCATGGCGCGAGAAATAGAGGTCCATGCCTTTGCGGAAGTCGGCGTCGCCGACGACTGTCTTGAGCATGCGCACTACCTCTGCGCCCTTTTCATAGACGGTCGCGGTGTAGAAGTTATTGATCTCGTGATAGGTATCGGGGCGGACCGGATGTGCCAGCGGGCCCGCGTCCTCCGGGAACTGGTGCGACTTCAGGACCCGGACGTCGCTGATCCGCTTGACCGCGCGCGAGCGCTGGTCGGAGGAGAACTCCTGGTCGCGGAAAACCGTCAGCCCTTCCTTCAAGCAGAGCTGGAACCAGTCGCGGCAGGTGACGCGGTTGCCCGACCAGTTGTGGAAATACTCGTGCGCGATCACGCCCTCGATGTTGGCGTAGTCCTGGTCGGTCGCGGTCTCCGGGTCGGCAAGGATGTAGCGGTCATTGAAGACGTTGAGCCCCTTGTTCTCCATCGCCCCCATGTTGAAGTCGCTGACGGCGACGATCATGAAGATGTCGAGGTCGTATTCGCGTCCGAACGTCTCCTCGTCCCAACGCATCGACCGCTTCAGGGAGTCCATGGCGTAGGCGCAGCGAGGCTCGTTGCCCTTCTCCACGTAGATCCGCAGATCGACCTCGCGGCCGGAGACAGTGGTAAACGTGTCGCGGACGGAGCCGAGGTCGCCGGCGACCATGGCGAAGAGATAGCTCGGCTTGGGGAACGGGTCGTGCCAGACGGCGAAATGCCGACCGTCGTCGAGGTCGCCGGATTCGATCAGGTTGCCATTGGCCAGGAGCACCGGCGCATCGGCCTTCGGCGCCGTGATGCGCGTGGTGTAGACGGCAAGGACGTCCGGCCGATCGAGGAAATAGGTGATGCGGCGGAAGCCCTCCGCCTCGCATTGCGTGCAATAGGTGCCGCTCGAGCGATAAAGGCCCATCAGCGCTGTGTTGGTCTCAGGCGAGATCTCCGTCGTGATCGTCAGCGTGAAGGGGCCCCGCGGCGGTACCTTGAGAACGAGCCTGTCTGCGGATGCCTCGTAGGCGTCTTCCCCGATCTCGCCGCCGTCGACGGCAAGCGCCTTCAGCGTCAGCCCATCGCCGTCGAGCGCCAGCGGGGTACCGGCTTCGACGCCGTCGCGGCGCGCGAACGCGATGATCGCGACAACGGTCGTTGCTGTCGGGTGAAGCGTGACATCGAGGTCGACGGTCTCGATCGCATAGGGTGTCGGTGCATAGTCGCAAAGGCGGACGGGCTTTGCCGTTTCTGTTCTCATGGGTCTGAAGTCTCGGCGTGCATGGCGTGATGATACGGTCGCCCGAGGGCGGGCACGGACTCCATATAGGAAGCAGCGCCCCGAAGGGGAGACGATTCCTTTCCGTTCTACGCGGGAATGCGGCGCAATCCAAATTTGTTGAAGCAGAAACCGTATGGCACGCGATGCCTGCCGGAAATCAAAGCCGATGGCTTCGAACGCGCGGAGATGCGAGGAGGGGGGTGGCGGTCAACGGTTTCCGCACGACCGTCGAAACCAGAGAGAGTTGGTCGTCATCGATCTCCCGTTCCTTCGCGGTCGGGATGGGGCGAGAGGGCACCAGAACACAGCTTCGCTAGTCACGGTTTGGACGCCGTGCCAGCAGACCGTTCCTGTCCCGATGTCATTGATTGCGGAGGAGCAGTCTGGTTCTCGGCGTTGCCGGATACGTTGACGACGATCTGGGGGACGAAGCGCTCGGAAAATCCCGCGACGAAGGACCAGAACAAGAACTTCGCAAGGTCCTGTCCGGTACTGGGGTACGTCATGGTGAATATGTCCTTCATGAACTGGCTGTCCGGCCCCGTCTCGGGCGGCGCCGGTAGCGAGAACGCGGGAAACAGATTGCCCGAAACGATGCCCGCCAGGAACAGGCCGTAGAGGACAAGAGAAAATACGCCCCCAAATATCGGAATGAGCAGCATCTGGAACCACGATCGGGTGAGAAGCGCGAGTTCCCGGTCGGACAGGCGGGGTATGCGTTGCTGGATGCTGACAAATCCGCCAATAATGCCGCAAAGGAAGGCGGCCCATGTCAGCATGAACCGCTGTTCGAGATAAAGACTCAGCGCGAAGACTGCCGCAAAGAAGAGGATCGCGATCCCTGTCAGTATAATAAGGTGTTTCGTCAGAGTTTGTATGGCGAGTATGCGGTCCATGACGTTTCGCTCTCGTCCGGTTTATCGGGAACTATTATAATGATAAAAAATAACTCAATTATCAAAATTATAATAGAGTTACGGATTGATTTTTATTGGGCACAAAGAGACTAATTGCGGAAAATACAGGAGGAAAAATCCTAAAAGAATGAATTCATGATAGTGCACTTATTGATAGAGAATCAATGCGCAATATTTATCCAAGGTTTAGTGGGCCGCCGGTATGTCATGCGGGAAGGCGGCGTGTTTTGCCGGATTTTCCGCCTCGAAGCGCCGGTTTCGTTCGCGGCACGATCCCGTAACGTGTCCTCTCGGGGGGCGGGATTGCGTTATTCGGGCAGCCCCGCCATGCGCGCGATCGCGGCGACCATCTCGCTGTTGGGATCGCCGAGCGGCGCGACGACGGTGAAATGGTTCGCCCCCTCGATCATGTCGAGCCGCGTCCTGGTGCCGCCGCGCTGCCAAAGGTCGCAGATGACGCGGCTCTGGCGGAAGAACTCGTCCGTCTCGTCGGAGCCGACGGCGGCGGTGAAGCAGGTGTTCCCCGGCGCGCCCATGCCGATCGGCGAGGCCTTGCCCGCTTCCGATTCCGTCATGCCGATCGTTGTGTTGATCGAGGTGCCGACGAGCGGAATGAGGTCGAAGAGACCGGAGATCGCGTAGCCGGCGATGACGAGGCGGGCGGGGATGTGCCGGCCTGGCCAGTCGGTCGCCATCGCCGCCGCCGTCAGGTGGCCGCCGGCGGAATGACCGCAGAGCACCAGCGGGCGGCGGTAGTTCTCCCACAGATGGATGCAGAGCGCGCGGATTTCCTCGATGATGTCGCCGATATGCACCTGCGGACACAGGTCGTAGCTCGGCACTGCGACCATGAGGCCGCGCCTGTTCAGTCCGCGCGCGTGATGGCTGTGGTAGGAGCCGTCGAGTGCTTGCCAGTAGCCGCCGTGGATGAAGACGGCGATCGGAGCGTTCTCCTGCGGCGTGTCGGGATGGAAGAGATCGAAGGTACAGCGCGGGGCGATGTCGTAGCGGATGCCGAGTTCGCAGCGCGCGACCTCCCGGTAGGCCGCAGCGTCATGTGCCCATCCCTCGATGATCGCGGGGTGCTCGGGCACCTGGGCGCGAGCGTTGTATTGCGTTTCGTAGTCGATCAGGGCCATGCGTTCGCCTCCACTTGCCTCTCCTTACACCCGTTGGCGCGCCGGTGGGAGGCACAAGCGGAGGATTTCCACGGTGGATCGCTCCGCCGTCATCCAGGCGGCTCACGGGTGCTTTACGCCGGTGCCGTTCCTCGGGCATGGTATGGCATCGCGGGATCACCGCGTTTTCCGCAAGGACTGTTCGTGAGGGACGATCGATGACTCTTGAAATCTGGTTTGCATTTGCCGTCGCCGCGACGGTGCTCCTGATGCTGCCCGGACCGACGGTTCTCCTCGTTGTCGCCTATGCGATCGGCCAGGGACGTCGCGTCGCCCTAGCCATGGTCGCCGGCGTTGCCCTCGGCGATTTCGTTGCCATGACCGTGTCGCTCGCTGGCCTCGGCGCGCTCCTTGCTGCCTCCGCCGAGCTCTTCACCGTGCTGAAATGGCTCGGCGCAGCCTATCTCGTCTTCCTAGGGGTCAAACTCTGGCGCTCGGAACCGCGGATGCCGGGCATCGCCGCCGCCGACATGCCGGCCGTCTCCTCGCGCCATGCGTTCGGCCATGCCTTCGCGGTCACCGCGCTCAACCCCAAGAGCATCGCCTTCTTCGTCGCCTTTGTGCCGCAGTTCATCACCCATGGCGAGCCGGTTGTCCCGCAACTCGTGGTGCTGGAGGCGACCTTCGTCGGCCTTGCCGCACTGAATGCGGCTGCTTACGCCGTTCTCGGCGATCACCTGCGCCGCCGCATGACGCGGCCGTCGGTTCTGCGCTGGCTCAACCGGGCGGGCGCCTCCTGCCTCGTCGGTATGGGCGCGGCGACGGCGGCGATGCGCGCGTCCTGACCGCCGCCCGCCAAAACTCCGCCGCCCGCCAGACACTGCCAGACTCCGTCAGGCCCGGTAAGAATCCACAAGAAAACATAATCGGAACAGTACATGGAAACGTCGCATTCGGCCGACCCCCGGCCGCCGCTCGCCGGGGTGAAGGTTCTCGAACTCGCTCGTATTCTCGCCGGTCCCTGGGCCGGACAGGTCTTTGCCGATCTCGGCGCGGAGGTGATCAAGGTGGAGGCGCCTGCCGGTGACGATACCCGCAGTTGGGGCCCGCCTTTCGTCGAGGGGCTCGGCGAGGACAACCCGTCGGCCGCCTATTTCCACGGCTGCAACCGGGGCAAGCGCTCCGTGACAGTCGACTTCCGCACCCCCGAGGGACAGGAGATCATCCACCGCATGGCCGCCGAAGCCGATATCGTCCTTGAAAACTTCAAGGTCGGCGGTTTGGCCAAATACAGCCTCGACTATAAGAGCCTCAAGGCCGTCAATCCCCACCTCGTCTATTGCTCCATCACCGGTTTCGGCCAGGACGGCCCCTACGCGCCGCGCGCCGGCTATGATTTCATGATCCAGGGCATGGGCGGCATCATGGATCTGACCGGCCAGCCGGACGGCGAGCCGACAAAGGTTGGTGTCGCCTTCGCCGATATCTTCACCGGGCTCTATTCGGTGATCGGCGTTCTCGCCGCGCTCCGCCACCGCGATCTGACCGGCGAAGGCCAGCATGTCGACATGGCGCTCCTCGATGCCCAGGTCGGCGTCCTTGCCAATCAGGCGATGAATTATCTCGTCTCCGGCAAGTCGCCGACGCGGATGGGCAACGCCCACCCCAACATCGTGCCCTATCAGGTCTTTCCCGCAAGCGACGGTCATCTCATCATCGCGGTCGGGAACGACAAGCAGTTCGTCAAGCTGTGCACCATTCTCGGCGCCGACGACCTCGCCGCGAACCCGGCTTACGCCGACAACCGGGGCCGCGTCGCCGACCGCGATCGCCTCGTTGCCCGGATTGCGGACTGCACCCGAGCTTTCGCCCGGGACGACCTTCTGGCGCGCCTCGCCGAGGCCCATGTGCCCGCCGGTCCGATCAACTCCGTGGCCGAGGTCTTCGACGATCCCCAGGTCCGCCATCGCGGTATGCGCGTGGATCTGCCGGGTGGTGAGACCGGCGCGGTCGAGGTGCCGGGCGTCCGTACGCCGATTGTCCTGTCGGAGACGCCGCTCGCCTATGACCATGCCGCCCCGTCGCTCGGCGCCGACACGCGGTCCGTGCTCGAAGGACTCGGTTACGGCGACGACGAGATCGCCGCTCTCGCCGATGCCGGCGTAATCGCCCGCCCCCGAGAAACCCGCCCCTGAGAAACTTGAAGGAGATGGCGGGCCTCACGATCTTTTTTTCGCGAAGATCGGCGAGACCGTGATGCGGGATCACAATCCGGGCCGTTGCGGCCTTCTATGGTTGTCGCACCGGTTTCGCCTATATGCGGACGGGTAGGGACGACAACAGACCAGAACGCCGCCTTCCCCGGGCGAGAGGGCGGTAGCGGCGGTGGACGATCGGGCGGTGGGGTCGCGCGGTGCCGCCGCCAGATAAGAAAACGCTAGCGGATCGCGCCGGCCGGCAAGGCGTCGGGCGGATCGCGCGCAAGGGGAATTCGGGCACGCCTCAGCATGCAGCAGCACCATGAACCGATTCTGCTACGCTTCTGGGGCGTCAGGGGATCGATACCCACGCCGGGACGCGACTTCCTGCGCTATGGCGGCGAGACAACCTGCCTTGAAATCCGGGTCGGCGAGCGGCTTCTTATTGTTGATTGCGGCACCGGCCTGCGCCGTCTCGGCCACAGGATGGAGCGTGACGGCGAGCGTACCGCCGACGTGCTGATGAGCCACACCCACCTTGATCATGTCTACGGGCTTCCCTTCCTTCGCCCGGCCTATGAGGCGTCGTCGTCGATCCGTTTCTTCGCCGGGCATCTCGAGCGCGGCGAAACGCTGGAAGACGTGTTGAAGAGCCTGATGACGCCGCGCCTGCATCCGGTCGCGGTGGAGGAGCTTCGCGGCGTCTCCTTCGTCTCTTTCGTCGGCGGCGAGACTCTTGACCTCGGGGACGGCATCTGTGCCAGAACCATGCGCCTCAATCATCCGGGCGGCTCGATCGGCTACCGCATCGAATTCGAGGGCCGCAGCCTTGCCATCATCACGGACCACGAGCACGGCAACCCGACGATCGATGCTGCCCTGCGCACCTTTGTCGCCGGCGCCGATGTGCTCGTCTACGACGCGATGTTCAGCGAGAGTGAATACGCCGCGCACGAGAGCTGGGGCCATTCGACATGGCAGAAGGCGCTGGAGATCGCCGCCGAGGCGGGCGTGAGGATACCGGTCCTCACCCATCATGATCCGATGCGCACCGATGACGAACTCGACGTGCTCGCCGAGAACGTCGCGCGCGTGCGGCCCGGCGCCGTTGTTGCCTGGGAAGGGCTCGAAATCACGCTCTGATCTGACCGCGGACCGTGGCGCCGGCTCAGGGTGTCACGCACCGGCCGTCACCGACCGCCTGCGCGCCTTTGCCATTGATCTGCACATTCGCGCTGCCGGCCGAGGCGCAGATATCGTCGCCGCTCTTGCCGGTCTTCAGGAAGGCCGCCGGCTCGCCGTTGACGAAGACGTTCGGCGAGATTTCCACGAGCTCCGGCGGGCAGCCGGCGAGATCGGAAAGCCGGAACGCCGGCCGACCGGCGATCATCACGTTGGCCGAACCCGAACTGGCGCAGGCCGGCAATTCGTCGCCCGCGCGCACCGGCGCAGAGATAAGCCCGAGTGCCATGATGGCGGCGCTTGCCGCCAAAGTTAGGCCGATTGTCCGCAAGATTCCGTCTCCGTTGTCGGTCGTTTGCCGCCGGCACGATGCTTTACGGTGTTCGTCGTGTGAGAGGAAGCCCGGCCGGAGCGAGAGATGGGCGGGCGGGCTTCTTAGCGTGTCGGAAGCTGTCCCGATTGGCGCAGCACGAAGCCGATGACCTCTGCGACCGCGCGATAGAGAGTCTCGGGGATTTCCTCGTCGAGTTCGACCGAGGAGAGCGCCTCGGCAAGAAGCGGGTTTTCCTCGACCGGCACATTGTTGTCACGGGCGGCCGCAAGGATGGACTCTGCGACCGTGCCGCGGCCCTTCGCGGTTACCGTCGGTGCGCCTTCACCGTCGTAATGGAGCGCGACCGCGAGCGGTGGCGGCGTCGGCTTGTCGGCTTTTGCGTCGTCGCTCATCGGCTACTCTCTCAGGATTTCCGATCGACGAGGGCGCCGCTGCGGCGGGCCTCCGGTGGCTTGCCGGTCCAGAAGCGGACGTCGTCGATCTGGAATTCCGCTCGTTTCAGCCCGTCGCGAAGGTCGCTGGCGTGATCGGCAAAGAGCGACACCGTCTCCGGCCGCTCCGCCCAGAGTTGCACGTCGACGTTCTCGCCGCGCATGGCGATCAACGCGCGGACGGGACCGAGCGGTTCCATGTCGACGGCAAAACGTACCCGCCATGCCGCCTGGGTATCCGCCTCCGCACCGGAGCCGCCGTCGCGCTCAACGGTGAATTGGGCCACCGCCGTCTCCCGGCCGAGTGCGATCGGGATGTCGACCATGATCTGCGGCGTTGCCGGGCCCGACCGGTGTACGGAGGCGTCCTTGCCGTCGGAAAGCGAGGCGAATTGCGTCAGCCGGAGCCGCGAGAGTGCCGCTTCGGTCTGGCCGAGTAACTGGCGGCCGGCAGCAAGCGCCTTCTCCGCTCCGCCGGCGGACGGATCGAGCGTTGGCGAGGCGGGTCGCTGACCTTCCGGCAAGGCGCCCCGACGCGGCGCCGAGGGGCGGTGTCCGCCAGCCTTCCCCGCCAGAAGCGCCTGAAGCGACGCCTCGTCGCCGGCATCGGCGCCGAGGAAGACCTGAAGCAGCGTCTTCAACGACAGAAGCGACGATTTCAGATCGCCGCTGGTGGAAGGGACCGTGCCGGCAGCCATGGCCGCGCCCTTCGTGCCGGCCGTGGCAAGGGCGGCGAGCGCCTTTTCCTGGAAGAGACCCGATTTTCCGACGGCATTCTTCAGCCCCTCGGCGCCCGGTTGGCCGTCGCCGCCGAACCTGAGGCCGAGCATCTGGGCGGCGACCTGCAGGATGGCGTTCGGCATTGCCGCGCCGAGCGGCGTTCCGGGAAGGGCGGAGAGATTGGCGAAAAGTGGTGCAAGACCGCCTTGGTGGGCGAGCGCATCGCGGACCGCCTGGTTGAGAGCAGCCTTTGGTGTCGCGCCGGCAGCACCGAAAACGCTTTGACCGAAAACGCTTTGACCGGACACGCTTGGGCTGGAAGCACCAGGGTTCGGAGCGCCAATGTTCGAAGGGGCGGTGTTCGAAGGGGCGGCGTTCGAAGGGGCGGTGTTCGAAGGAGTGAATGCGGTGCCTGTCGTCGGTTGGGCGGAAGGGGCGCCCGTCGTCCCCTGCGGAAGGGGAGGCGCGGCGCCCGCACCGGCCGCCGAGCCGCTGGTGCTGCCAGCCGCGGTCGGTGGCGCCGATGCCTGAGACGCGGGCGGCGGGCCCGAAGTCGCCGGATTGCTCACCGGAGGTCCGCCTGTCTGAACTGTCGTCGTCTGCGCCGTCGCCGTCTGTGCTGTTGATGTCCCCACCGGCGGTGTCGCAGAGGTGGTGGCGGCCGTCGTCGCGCCGGCGGCTGGGGACTGAAACCCACTCGTGCCCTGAAGCCCACTCGTGCCGTGGGTGGCGGGTGCCGTGCCGCCCGCCGCTGGAGCCGGAGCCTGCGTTTGCGAAGCGCCCACCGGTGCCCGGGGTCCGGCCGTCGACGTGGTGGGAGCCTGTGCCCAAGGAGCCCCGCGCGCCGGGGCGTCCGAAGCACGGGTCGTTGTTGCTGGGCCGCCTGGTGTCTGTGCCGTTTCTCCACCCGGCGCGGGCTGGGGGGTGGCTAATGTGACGGGCGTCGCCGACCCGGACGGCGGTGCGGATGACACGGGCGGCGCCGTTCCCGCCGTTGACGGTGCAGCAGGTGTAGATGGCGGCGTCGGGCTGCCAGGTCCGGACGATGCCGAGCCTTGCGGTGCGCCTGTCGTCGGTGCGCCTGTCATCGGTGCGCCCGTCGCTGATGCACCCGTCGACGATGCGTTTGTTAACGGTGCGCCGGTGGTTCCGGACGGCGTGCCTCCTGGAAATGTGGAGGGAGATGGTGAGGCCGGTTGCGCGGGCGCCGGCGTCGGGCCGGTTCGCGCAATCGCGGCCGTCGCCTCGGCATTGCCTGTTGATGGCGTGCTCATCCCTTGCGGTGCCGGCGCGCCGCCATGCGCGGAAGGCCCGCTCGTCGCCGAAGGGGGAGATGCCGATGGCGTCGCGTTCCCAGGTGGCGGAGCGTTCGGCCCGGCCGTGGGAGGCGGCGGCGCGCTTCCCGTGGGGAGTAGCGTCGGCGGCGAGACCGATGGCGAGACGGGCTGCGAGGAAGGTTGTACCGCCGCAGAAAGCGTCGTCACGAGCTGCGCCGCGACGTTCTGCGGCAGCGTCGCCATCGGAGCCGGCGGCGGCGTGCTCGCTGGCGCATGCCCGGTCGGCGGCGGGAGTGTCGTTGCCTGTCCTGAGCCCTGCGAACCGGTCGATAGCGCGCCAGGGGCCGGCTGGCCGGGGGGGATTTGGCCGGCCGAGGGCGCCCCGGAGGACGGCGATCCGGCGGTCTGCGCCGTAACGATGAGGCGGGGCTCGGCGCCGCCCTTTTCCACCGTGATCTTCACCGTCGCGCCGAGCGGCAATGGCGTCGTCGGCTTCACGTCGATCGGCCCGTCGCGGGTGGCGAGCCGCACCCTGCCGTCATCGGACTGCGCGACGACCTTTGCCTGCAGAACCTGGCCGGTCCTCAGCGTCGGGGCGTCCGATGTCGATGCGGTCTGTCCGCGCGCCTGTGCGCTGACGAGGTTCACGTTTCGCTCCCAGGTGTCCGTTGTGCCCGAAGGCAACGTGCTGACACTCTAGGTGGCGAAAGGTAAGAGAATCTTTACGCCTGCCACCTTTGCGCCTGCCGCCTTGCGGGCAAATACGACCCCTCAGATCCGCGCCGTATCGACGCGCGCCGCCGAATGCGGCTCGGGGATGACTTGACGGGCCCGGACCCCCTTGCGACACACGGATGAAGCAACGGATCTCGTTGGATCCGCAACATCAGTAAGGCAGGGCGCGATGCCCGCCACACGGGAGGAAATCCATGGAACTTTCGTCTTCGATCAGCGCAGTCGTCACCGGCGGCGCCTCCGGCCTCGGCGAGGCAACGGCGCGCGTGCTCGCCGCCGAGGGTGTCAAGGTCGCGCTCTTCGACATGAGCGATGAGCGCGGCAAGGCCATTGCCGAGGATATCGGCGGCCTCTTCGTCCATGTCGATGTTTCCTCCGACGAGAGCGTCAGGGCCGGCTTCGAGGCCGCGCGCGCGGCGCATGGCCAGGAGCGCATCCTCGTCAATTGCGCCGGCATCGCCCCGCCGGCCAAGACCGTCTCGCGCGGCGAGCCGCATTCGCTCGATCTCTTCCAGAAGGTCATCGACGTCAACCTCGTCGGCTCCTTCCGCTGCGCCGCGAATGCTGCCGCCGGCATGGCCAAGGTCGATCCGGTCACCGACGACGGCGAGCGCGGCGTCATTGTCTCGACAGCCTCCGTCGCCGCCTTCGAAGGCCAGGTCGGCCAGGTCGCCTATGCCGCGTCGAAGGGCGGCATCGCGGCGATGACCATCCCCATCGCCCGCGACCTGATGAACTATGGCATCCGGGTGTGCACCATCGCGCCGGGCATCTTCGAGACGCCGATGCTTTTGGGCCTGTCGCAGGAAGTGCAGGATTCCCTCGGCAAGCAGGTGCCGTTCCCCTCCCGCCTCGGCAAGCCGGCGGAATACGCCGCCCTCGTCCGCCACATCTGCGAGAACGAGATGCTCAACGGCGAAACCATCCGCCTCGACGGTGCCATCCGCATGGGCCCGCGCTGATCGCCTGACCGGTCTCGACGGGACGAACGAAAACCGGCGCCGCCCGCAAGGGACGGCGCCGGTGGTGTTTTGGGCGTCGTTATGCCGCCCGCGATTTCAAACTGGATCGCGAGGTGATTGCATTACTATACTTAATGCGTGTTCCTGTTTTCGGACACACCGCTAAACTTTTGAAGGAACGGAACCCGGCGGCGACCGGCGGCGCGGACATATTAGATGCCCAAACAGATTATCCAATATTCCATTTTCATTGCCTCGCCAGGTGGGCTCGAGGACGAAAGAAAAATCTTCCGCGACGTTCTGGAGCGGTGCTCCGCCAACTACGGGGCGGAAAAGAACGTCCGTTTTCAACCCGTTGGCTGGGAAGACACGGTCGGCGGCGCGGGCCGGCCCCAGGCGCAGATCAACGAAGACCTGAGGACGTGCGACTTCGCCGTTTTCGTTCTGCACGATCGCTGGGGATCGCCATCCGGCAATGGCTATACATCGGGGACCGAGGAGGAATGGGAACTCGCTGAACAGCTTTACCGAGACAAGAAGATTCGCAATATCGCTCTCTTCTTCAAGGACGTCGATCCGAGACAGCTGAACGATCCCGGAGAACAGCTTCAAAAGGTCATCGCCTTCAAGGAACGTATTGTTTCGGAAAGAAAATACCTGTTCAAAGCATTTGCGACGACAGATCAATTTCGCGCCTCTCTCGAAGCGCATCTTGCGCACTGGCTCCGGGACCATGGGACCGCGCAGCTTGCGTACTCTCAGACAAGCCCGGGTGTTGAAAGCCCGCCTTCAGGGGATGACGTGCCCGCTGATCCGGGCTTTTCGTTCTGGATGACAGAAGCGAACAAGCTGAATTTCAAAACTGCCTCCGATCAGAATTCGGCCCTGTTTTGTCTGGGAAAAGCCGAAGCTTCCGCGCGGACGGATGTAGAGTGGGCGAAGGCAAGAAATATGGTCGGAATCGTGATGGCCGAGCGCGGCGAGGGGCTCGTCGCTCTCGAGGCTTTCGAAGAAATTACCCAACGATTCCAGTCCTCTCTAGATTGCGAACGGCAAGCGTGGTGCGCCAAGGCGCTTGTCAACAAGGGAGTCACGTTGGGCGATCTCGACCGCAGCGCGGACGCGATCGCGGTCTATGACAATGTGGTCGCGCGGTTTGGCACGGCGGGCGAGTTGTCGCTTCGGGAAGAGGTTGCCAAGGCGCTTTTCAACAAGGGGGTTACGCTGGGCGATCTCGACCGCAGCGAGGAAGAGATCGCGGTCTATGACGATGTGGACGAACGGTTTGGCGAGGCGAGCGAGTCGTCGCTTCGGGAGAGGGTTGCCAAAGCGCTTGTCAATAAGGGAGTCACGTTGGGCGATCTCGACCGCAGCGAGGAAGCGATCGCGGTCTATGACGATGTGGTTGCGCGGTTTGGCACGGCGAGCGAGTTGTCGCTTCGGGAAGAGGTTGCCAGGGCGCTTGTCAACAAGGGGGTCAGGCTGGGCGCGCTCGACCGCAGCGCGGACGCGATCGCGGTCTATGACGATGTGGTCGCGCGGTTTGGCGCGGCGGGCGAGTTGTCGCTTCGGGAAGAGGTTGCCAAGGCGCTTTTCAACAAGGGAGTCACGCTGGGCGCGCTCGACCGCAGCGAGGACGAGATCGCGGTCTATGACGATGTGGTCGCGCGGTTTGGCACGGCGGGCGAGTTGTCGCTTCGGGAAACTGTTGCCAGGGCGCTTTTCAATAAGGGGGTTACGCTGGGCGATCTCGACCGCAGCGCGGAAGCGCTTGCGGTCTATGACGATATGGGCGCGCGGTTTGGCGATGCCGAAGAGCGCACTCTGACGGAGATTGCAGAAGAGGCTTCTGAACTCAGATCCGTTTTGATGAAGGCAAAGCGTTCAAAACGGAAGGGCAAGAAGACGTAGTTTTCGCCGTTGGTCGCGGGAGGCCTTCAACGGCGCATTTGTGTCAGTCTCCGGCGCCTTCCGTGGAAGACGCCGGAGAGAAGGGGGCTTCAGGCTTCCGCCGGCTCGCGGATAAGCAGCGCCAGCGCGTTTTCCAGCATCCGGTAGCCCGCCTCATGTTCCAGCGTCATGATCGATTCCGGGTGGAACTGCACCGCCGCGATGGGCTCGGACTTGTGCTCGATCGCCATGACGATGCCATCTTCGGTGCGGGCCGTAATGGCGATGTCGGCGGGCAGCGTTTCCGGCAGCGCAAAGAGCGAGTGATAGCGCCCGACGGTGATCTCTTCGCCGAGGCCGGCGAAAAGGCCGCTCTCCTTTTCGGTCCGGATGCGCGACGGCTTGCCGTGAACCGGCACCGGCAATTGGCCGAGCGTACCGCCGAACGCTTCGGTGATCGCCTGCAGGCCGAGGCAGACGCCGAAGACCGGCAGCTTGCGGGCGCGCGCCTTGGCGATCGTGTCGGCGCAGGCGAAATCGCTCGGCCGGCCGGGGCCGGGGGACAGCACGATCATGTCCGGCTTGATCCGGTCGATCGCCTCGTCGGCGACCGGTGAGCGCAGCGTGACGACCTTGGCCCCGGTCTGGCGGAAGTAGTTGGCGAGCGTGTGGACGAAACTGTCCTCGTGGTCGACGAGGAGAAGGGTCAGCCCGTCGCCAATCTTGCGCCTGGCTGCTGTGTCCGTCGCCACCGTCGCCTGCGCCGCCTCGCGCACGGCGGCCCGCATGGCGAGCGCCTTCAGCTCCGTCTCGGCTTCCTCCGCTTCCGGGTTGGAATCGTAAAGGAGCGTCGCCCCGGCGCGCACTTCCGCGATGCCGTCCTTGATGCGGATCGTCCTGAGCGTCAGGCCTGTGTTCATGTCGCCGTTGAAATGCAGCATGCCGACCGCGCCGCCGTACCAGGCGCGCGGACTCTTCTCGTGGTTCTCGATGAACTCCATCGCCCAGCGTTTCGGCGCGCCGGTCACCGTCACCGCCCAGGTGTGCGAAAGGAAGGCGTCGAGCGCGTCCATGTCGTCCCTGAGGAGCCCCTCGATGTGGTCGACGGTGTGGATGAGGCGGGAGTACATCTCGATCTGCCTCCGGCCGATGACCCGCACCGAGCCCGGTACGCAAACCCGGCTCTTGTCGTTGCGGTCGACGTCGGAGCACATCGTCAGCTCCGCCTCGTCCTTGGCGGAATTGAGGAGCTTGCGGATCTGCGCCTCGTCCTCGATGGCGTCCCGGCCGCGCTCGATGGTGCCGGAGATCGGGCAGGTCTCCACCCGCTTGCCGCCGGTGACGCGGACATACATTTCCGGCGAGGCGCCGACGAGATATTCCCCCTCACCGAGGTTGATGAAGAACGAATAGGGCGAGGGGTTCACCTGCGTCAGCCGGCGCGAGATCGCCGAGGGCGGCGTGACGCATTTCTCATAGAAGATCTGGCCCGGGACGACCTCGAAAAGGTCGCCGCGCTCGAAATAGGGCAGCGCCTTCCTGACGAGTTCGGCATATTCGCCGGGTTCGTGGTCGCCGCGTCCGGGCGTCGTTTGCGTTGTCCTGAACGGCCGCGTCGCGCCGTCGCGCGGCAGGCCCGTGGTCGCCGTGTCGCCGATGCGGAAGTCGTAGGAATAGACGGTCGCCCGCCGGCCGTAGTGGTCGACCATGACCACCTCGTCGGGCAGGTAGAGCAAGATGTCGCGCTGGTCGTCGGGGCGGGGGAGTTTCTTTTCGATCGGCTCGAACTGGAAGGCGAGGTCGTAACCGAAGGCGCCGTAAAGCCCGAGCGGCTCGTCCTCGGTGAAGCCGAAGAGCGAGATCAGCCGCCGGATGACGGAAAAGACCGAGGGCTGGCGCGAACGCTCCTCTTCGGCGAAGGGGCCATCGGGCAGCGTTACGGCAAGGTCGATCCGGTCCGCCGCGGCGGCAAAACTGTCCAGCTCCGGCATGTCGCGCAGCGCCGAGGCGATCGCCGGCAGGAGCACCCGGCCGCGGCCGTTCAGCGCCTCGATCGCGATGTCGCGGCCGCTGGCGGAAAGCGCCAGCGGTGGATTGGCAAAGGCGACGTCCCAGCGGGTGTAGCGCCCGGGATATTCGTAGTTGGAGGCGAATACGGCGCCACGGCTGGAATCGAGCCGCTCGATCCACGTGTCAGTGGCGTTCTCGTAGGCAATTTCACTCGTCGTGCGCACGATGGTGATGCCACCATCCGTCACCAGCTGCTTGTCAGCGCTCGTCATCGATCCAGGCTCCGTTGTGGCGTCGCTTGAGCCGGGTCGGTCCGCTGAAAAGACGAAGGCCGCCCGGTTTCCCGCGGCGGCCTTTCGTCATTTCATGTGGACAAACATGCGACGGCCTCCGCGTTTCAAGCGGACCACCACCACCGGTTTTCAATGCGCGATGTCTGTGCCATGGCAACGTCCAATAACCGAGCCCGCGCGCGGGCGCAAGGGGCGACATTACGTGCGTGCAACTTTTGCTGTCGGCTGCAAGGAAACTTGCTAGGCTCCCCTGAAGGCGAGAAACGAGACCGAACGGGAGCGAAACGATGGACGAGGAAACCGCGGCCGCCCATGTGCAGACGATGGCGCGGATCCTGGGGCTGGAGATCGCGCCGGAGCGGCGTAAGGGTGTGGCCGAACAGGTCCGCGCGATCGGCCGGGCCGCCGGGCTGGTGATGGACTTTGACCTTCCCGATACGCTCGAATCGGCGGAGATCTTTCGACCATGAGCATGCATATCGATCCGCTGCTTGGCTCGGCGAGCGAGATCGCAGCGGCCGTGCGTTCCGGCGAGGTGACCGCGCGCGACATGGTCGATCTCTCGCTCGACGCCGTCAAAGCCGTCAATCCGCGCCTCAACGCCTTCACCACCGTGACGACCGAGCGCGCTATGGCAAGGGCCGCCGACATCGACGCGCGTTTTGATAGCAAGGAGGAATTGCCGCCGCTCGCCGGTGTTCCCTTCGCTGTCAAGAATCTCTTCGATGTTGCCGGCCTTCCGACCCGCGCCGGCTCCAGAATCAATCGCGAGGCGCCGCTCGCAAAGGAGGACGCGACGCTCGTTGCCCGCCTTGAGGCCGCCGGCGCGCTTTTGGTCGGCACGCTCAACATGGGCGAATACGCCTATGACTTCACCGGCGAGAACGCCCACGACGGCGATTGCCGCAATCCCCACCAGCCAGACCGCATGGCAGGCGGTTCGTCGTCCGGATCGGCGGCGGCCGTCTCGGCCGCCGTGGTGCCTTTCGCGCTCGGCACCGACACCAACGGGTCGATCCGCGTGCCGGCGTCGTTCTGCGGCCTTTTCGGCCTGAAGCCGACGTTCGGCCGCCTGTCGCGGGCCGGCGTCTTTCCGCTCGCCGCAAGCCTTGACCATACCGGGCCGCTCGCCCGCACCGTCGCCGATCTGGCGCTCATCCATGACGTTTGCCGGGGCCATGATCCGCGCGACCCTGTCATGGATGCCGCTCCGGTGCCGATGGTCCTCAACGAGATCGAAAAGGGGATCGAGGGCCTGCGTATCGCCGTCGCCGGCGGATGGTTCCGTCGCAACGGCATGCCCGAGGTCTTTGATGCGACAGATGCCGTCGCCAACGCCCTCGGGGTTGGCGAGGAGGTCGAGGTGCCGGAGGCGGAGCGGGCCCGTGCCGCGGCCTATGTGATCACCGCGGCAGAGGCGGGTGCTTTCCACCTCGACCGCCTGCGCGACCGCGCCGACGACTTCGATCCCGCCGGCCGCGACCGTTTCCTTGCCGGCACGATGGTGCCGGCGGCCTGGGTGGAAAAGGCGCAGCGGTTCCGGCGCTGGTATGCCGAGAAAGTCCGCGAGCTCTTTACCCGCGTCGATCTTCTGGTCGCGCCGGCGACGCCCTGCGTTGCACCGCTGATCGGCGACAGGACGATGGTGCTTGATGGGGTGGAAATGCCGGTGAAGCCGAACCTCGGTCTCTACACCCAGCCGATTTCCTTCATCGGCCTGCCGGTCGTTTCCGTGCCGGTCTGGCCGAAGGGCTCGCGGCTTCCCGTCGGCGTTCAGATCATCGCCGCGCCCGGGCGCGAGGATCTGGCGCTTCGCGCCGCCCGGCACCTGGAGGCGAACCGTGTTGTCCGCGCGCCGGTTGCGCTCATTCCGGCCTGACCGGAAGGCGGCGCCAGTCGGCTTTCTTCTTTCTCCATTACGTTGAACGGCCGGCGCGCGGGCGCCGGCCGTGGTCTTCGAATCGCCGGTTGACGAAGCGGGCAGCAGTTCGCACTGCCCACCATGCCATCAGTCGTGGTGGGCGATCGGCTTTTCGGTGAACAGGTAATCCCTGAGTTCCTTGTCGAAGGTCGGGTCCTTGCGGCGGATCCATTCCAGGACCATGGCCGCGTGTTCCTTTTCCTCGTCGCGGTTATGCTCGAGAATCGCCTTTAGTTCCTCGTCCTTGCAGGCGTCGACGCGCTGGTGGTACCAGTCGACGGCCTCCAGCTCTTCCATGAGAGAGACGATGGCGCGATGCATATCGCGGGTCTCGTCGGAAAGCTCGCTGACTGGCTCGTGATATCCTTCGCTGGACATGTCTTCGACCTCTTTCGGGTTGTGGTGCGTGCGTCCGTGCGCGCTCGTTTTGGTACCATTCCCCAACGGCGGAAAAAAGTCACATACCGGCGGCGAATGGCCACTGCGGCAGCATGAGCCGGGTGCGGAAACGTGCCGCCTGCCGCGAGAGAGGAAATATTCCGAAAGAAGCATCTGTCATTCCGCTGATAGTCAATTATTGACAATGCAAATCATTCGCAATAGGACTCGAGGAACCATGAGTGTTCACCGGGTGAACAGGGACAGGCGAGGGTCGTGAAACTCGGCCTCGCAGGTCCGCTCAGCGCCAGGATGAGGGGATCTTGCGATGTGTGATTGTCTGAACAAGGATGCGGGCGAGCCGAACCTTGCGAACGCCGGCGAGACGCCATCGCTGGTGCTGGAAAGCGCGGCAAGCCGCACCGCCGAGGGCAGTGGCTCGGGACGGCTGAAAATCTGGGAATTTACCGACCGCGTGCATTGTCCTGTCGTCGGGACCTGCCTCAACGTCGACGATCTCCAGAAACTCGCCAAGAAGCTCCGGCTAAGCTTCGACGAGGGTGCGAGCGATTATGATATCCACGCTCACTTCGTGAAGATGTCGGCTGAAGATTCGCCCGAGGCGCGCGCGATCCAGAAGTTCCTCGATAACCGCCATGCCGGCATCGTCCGCACGATGGGGCGCCTGCGCTCGGCGGACGAGTTCGTCGAGCGCTGGGAAGAGATGAAGGAAAAGGGGGAAATCGCCGGTGCCTTTTGGGCGTTGATGACGCTCCGCCAGGTTCCATCCGCCGTGCGGGCTCGTATCTTCGGCGACGTCCACATGCTGTCCCATGACGTCGCCGGGGCGCAGAAGCGCCAGGGACGCGAGCTTGCCGCGCTCAAGGCCGAGCTGGAAGATACCCAGCGCCGCCGCATGCGGGCCGAGGCGAGCCTGCGTGAAACCGCCGAGGCCCGCGGCGTCCGCATCCGCGAGCTGGAAGCGGCGCTGCGCGAGGCGCGGGCCGCGCTGGTCGTGCGCCGCAGTGAGCAGCAGCGTCAGACGAGCCGCCGCCGAAAGGGAGCCGACGTCGACGCCAAGGTACAGCGCGCGCTTGAAAGCGCCCGCTATCGCGCCCGTCAGGCCGAAGCGGAGAACCGCGCGTTGCGTGAAGCGCTGGCGCGCAAGGTCAACAAGGGTGCCGGCAGCCGCACGGCGAATGCGGTCGTCACCGCCGAAAGCGCCAACAACGATTTCATGGCGAGCGCGCGCCGCCTCGACGGCCACAGCTATCTCTACATCGGCGGCAGAGACAACCAGTTTGCCTATCTGCGTGACGTCGCCAGTCTCTTCGGCGTCGAGCTCATCCACCACGACGGTGGCCTGACCGACGCCATCACGCGGATCGACGAGGTGCTGCCATCGGTCGAATGCGTGCTGTGCCCGATCAATTGCGTCAGCCACGACGCCTGCCAGCGCGCCAAGGTAGGCTGCAAGAAGCACGGCAAGACCTTCCTGCCGCTGCGCAGCGCCTCCAAGACTTCCCTGCGCGATGCGCTCATCGCGCTGATGGTCGAAGGATCGGCGAACGCGACCGCCGCGAACTAGCTTCCAGAGAGCTTCGATCTCTGGCGAAACGCCGCCCATTTTTGCCGCCAAGAACGCCGGGTACCCTCGAGGTGCCCGGCGTTTTTGTGTGGCGGACGAGCGTTCTCCTGGTCCGGGCGAGTAGCATGTGTCTGCGTCGAGGTTTTGGTTCAAGGCATTGTAATTGTGGAAGGAAGTGAGGTCCCTGTTGTGTCCCCTTGTAACGGATTTTGTGCTTCTGACTGACATAAAACGAAAGCACCATAATTATTATTGACGTTAACAATTTTGGTCGATATCGATATGGCAACGGGAGGAAACAAGAATGGACGTATCGGAGGTCACGGCGCTGGTTGCCGGCGGTGGCAGCGGCCTCGGCGAGGCAACGGCCCGGCATCTTGCCGGGAAGGGCGCCGATGTGCTCGTCGTCGATCGCGACGTGGATGCAGCCGCAGCGGTGGCGCAGGCGATCGGCGGCACGCCGCTCGGCCTCGATATTGCCGATGCCTCCGCCGTGGAGAGCCTCATCGAGGCGGCCGCGACCGGCCTCCACAAGCCGTTCCGCCTCGCGGTCAATTGCGCTGGCGTCGGCACCGCCGCGCGCATCCTGCCGCGCGACGGATCCTTGACCATCGACAGTTTCCGCAAGGCCGTGGAAGTCAACCAGATCGGCACCTACACGGTGATGAGCGTCGTCGCCCGCCACATGACGGGCCTCGATCCGCTTGCGCCCGACGGCGAACGCGGCCTCATCGTCAACACCGCCTCGGTCGCCTTCGAGGACGGGCAGATCGGCCAGGTCGCCTACGCTTCGTCCAAGGGCGGCATCGCCTCGATGACCTTGCCGGCGGCGCGCGAACTCGCCCGCTTCGGCATTCGTGTCGTCGCCATCGCGCCGGGTCTCTTCGACACCCGCATGACCGAAGGTCTGCCGGATGACGTCCGCGCCGATATCGTCTCCAACATTCCGTTTCCCAAGCGCCTCGGCCATGCCGGGGAATATGCCGCGCTGGTCGAAAGCGTGGCCGCCAACGTGATGCTGAACGGCGTCGTTCTGCGCCTTGATGGCGCGGTGCGCCTGCCGCCGAAATGAGCCTGAAAGCCGGAGAAATGCCCCCAATGGCCAATGAAAACAGTACCGACAGTCCGGTTTCCGTCCGTATCGAAGGGCCGATCGCCTACGTTACGCTGATCCGCCCCGACAAGCGCAACGCCATCAACGATGCGACTATCGCCGCGCTGGAGGCGTTCTTTTCCGCCGTGCCCGAGGGCGTGCGCGCCGTCATCCTGAGCGGCGAGGGCGATCACTATTGCGCCGGCCTCGATCTCTCCGGCCATGTTATGCGCTCCAGCGAAGCGGTGATGAGGCATTCCCGCTGGTGGCACCGTGTCATGGACATGATCCAGTACGGCGGCGTGCCGGTGGTCTCAGCCATGAAGGGCGCGGTGATGGGTGGTGGGCTGGAGCTGGCGACGGCAACGCATGTGCGTATCGCCGAGCCGTCCACGATGTTCCAGCTTCCCGAAGGCCGGCGGGGCATCTTCGTCGGCGGTGGCGCTTCGGTGCGGGTTGGCCGCATCCTCGGGCCCGATCGCATGGTCGAGATGATGCTGACCGGGCGGCGCTACGGCGCCGACGAGGGGCTGAACCTCGGGCTCGCGCACTATACCTGCGGCGAGGGTGAGGCGATGGCGATGGCCGAGGACCTGGCTGGCCGCATCGTCAAGAACGCCCAGCTCGTCAATCACGTCATCATCCAGTCGCTGTCGCGCATCGACGATATGTCCCGCGCCGACGGCCTCTTCACCGAAAGCCTCTGCGCCGCGCTCACCCAGACGAGCCCGGATGCCGAAGAGGGCCTGAAGGCGTTCCTCGAAAAGAGGCCGCCGACATTCCGCTGAAGACGGGAAAACGGGCCGGGAAGAACACCAAAGAAATGGCCGGCCCGACGCACGGTCTTTGAATAACGAGATGGGAACAGGAGGAAACACCCAATGTTGCAGACGCTGAAATCTCAGAAATCCGAATCGAAAACATATTCCCGGCGCGCCGCGCTGGGGATCATCGGCGGTGCCCTCGCCACGCCCGCCTTCATCCGCAACGCCCGCGCGGCCGAGGTCACGCTGCGCCTGCATCATTTCCTGCCGCCTGTGGCGAATGTCCACAAGTCGTTCTTCGTGCCCTGGGCCAAGGCGCTTTCGGAGAAGACTGACGGCCGGCTGGAAATCCAGATCTTTCCGGCCATGCAGCTCGGCGGCAAGGCGCCGCAGCTTGCCGAACAGGCGCGCAACGGCATCGTCGATATCGCCTGGTCGCTGCCGGTCTATACTCCGAGCCGCTATCCGGTCGCAGAAACCCTCAGCCTGCCGTTCATGGTCACGACGGCGGAAAAGACCAGCGTTGCCATGCACACGCTGATGAACGAGTTCGGCCAGAACGAATATCGCGGCACCCGCCCGCTCGCCTTCCACGTTCATGGCGCTGGCAAATTCCACATGCGCGACAAGCCGATCCGCACCGCCGCCGATCTCAAAGGCATCAAGATGCGGGCGCCGAACCAGAGCTTCGGCGAACTGTTGAAGGAGATGGGATCGGAGCCGGTCTTCTTCCCCGTTACCGAAATGGCCGTCGGCCTGTCCAACGGCGTCATCGACGGCACCTGCCTGCCGTATGAAGTGGTGCCGGCCTTCAAGTTGCAGGAACTGTGTTCGGTTCATTGCGAGGCCGAGCCCGGTGCGCGCGGGCTCTATGCCAATTCCTTCGCGCTTTTGATGAATGAGGCGAAATACGAAAGCCTGCCGGACGACCTGCGCACCGCGCTGGATGAGGAGACCGGCATGAAAATGTCCCGCGATCTCGGCAAGGCGTTCGACGGCTTTGAGAAAATCGGTCGGAGCCTGTGTGAAAAGCAGGGCAACGAGATCGTCCAGATCAAGGCCGCCGAGGTCGAGACGTGGCGCAAGAAAACGTCTGCCGTCGACGAAAACTGGATGAAGGTGCTCGACGACGCCGGCCATGACGGTAAGGCCGTGATGGCACGCCTCAACGAACTCCTTGACCAGGCCTGATCGTCATGGGTGAGGGGACCCGCAGAACATGGCGCGGGCGCGGTCTGGAGGCCGCGTCCTACGCCCTCCTGGATAAGGCCGCCTGGTTCACCGCGCTTCTCGGCGGGACTATCGTGCTCGCCGTGTCCGTCGTCATCGCGATCTCGGTGACACGGCGAGCCCTTGGCTTCGGCGGCATATCCGGCGACTTCGAAGTGGTCGAAATCGGCTGCGGCATCGCCGCCTTTCTCTTCATGCCGTTCTGTCAGATGCGGCGAGGCCACGTGTCGGTGGACCTTTTCAGCGCCGGCCTGCCGACCTGGCTCATTCACTTCTTCGAAGGACTGTGGGACCTCGTCTTCGCGCTCGTCTGGGTCGTCCTCGTGTGGCGTTTCAGCCAGGGCATGATGGAGAAGCTCGACTACGCCGACCGCTCGATGCTCCTCCGTTTCCCGCTCTGGACCATCTATATCCCGGCCCTGGCAAGCGCCGCCCTTTCCGCGTTGATCGCGCTCAAGACTGCGCATCGCAAGTGGACCGGCCGCCGGATCATTGAAGGGAGTGGCCACTGATGAGCATGATGACCATCGCCCTTCTCATGATCATCGTTCTTCTGGTGCTCATCGCGCTCCGGATGCCCATCGCGCTCGCCATGGGCCTCGTCGGGGCCTGCGGCTATGCCGCGATCAACGGCTGGATGCCGCTCGGTGCCTATCTCAGGACCGCAATGGTCGACAAGCTCGTCTCCTACGAGCTCTCCGTCGTGCCGCTCTTCGTCATGATGGGCCATGTCGCGACGCGCACCGGCATGAGCCGGGCGATTTTCCGCGCCTCCAACGCCTGGATCGGCAACCTGCGCGGCGGGCTTGCCATGGCCTCGGTCGGCGGCTGCGCCGCCTTCGGCTCGATCTGCGGCTCGTCGATCGCCACGGCGTCGACGATGGCCCAGGTCGCTCTGCCGGAAATGCGCCGCCACGGCTATTCCGGGCGTATCAGCGCTGGCTCTCTCGCCGCCGGCGGTACGCTCGGCATTCTCATTCCACCCTCGGTGGTGCTGATCATCTTCGCGCTCCTGACCGAACAGAATATCGTCAAGTTGTTCCTCGCCGCGACCGTTCCCGGCCTCATCGCCGTCGTCGGCTTCGTCGCCGCGATTGCGGTCTACGTGCGCTTCTTCCCCGATGAGGGCGGCGACCGCCAGCACCTGCCGCTGAAGGAGAAGTTCCGCTCGCTCCTTGGCGTCTGGCACGTGCTGCTGCTCTTCGCCGTCGTCCTCGGCGGCATCTACGGCGGCTTCTTCACGCCGACGGAGGGGGCCGCGATCGGTGTCTTCCTCTCCGTCGTCATCGGCGCCGTCACCAGGACACTGACGATGAAGGGGGTCGGCGAATGCATCGTCGATACCGCTGCGACGACGGCAATGATCTTCGCCATCATCTTCGGCGCCGATCTCTTCAATGTCGCGCTGGCGCTCACCCGCCTGCCGAACATGGCCGTCGACTGGATCACCGCGGCCGGCATCGCGCCGATGGCGGTGCTAATCATCCTGATCGTCTTCTATCTGGTGATGGGCTGCATCATGGATTCGCTCTCCATGATCCTCTTGACGATCCCGGTCTTCTTTCCCGCCTTCATGGCGCTCGACTTCGGCATGACCGCTACCCATCAGGCGATGTGGTTTGGCATCATCACGCTCATCGTCGTCGAACTCGGCATGATCACGCCGCCGGTGGGGCTCAACCTCTTCGTCATCAAGGCGATGGCACCGGAGATCGAGACCCGGGACATCTTCATTGGCGCGCTGCCGTTCATCGCCTCGGAGTTCGTTCGCATCGCCCTGATCGTGCCGTTCCCGTTCCTGACCTACTGGCTCGTCGACCTGATCATGCCATGACGACACGAAAGGACCCGCGCATGCGCGCGAAACCCGACCGCAGCAACGAAGAGGCCGTGTTCCGGCCGCAGGATACGATCTTGGGCACGATCATCGGTTACACCATGAAGCGTGCGTTCATGACGATCCACGCCGACTATCAGGCCAATCTCGACAAGATCGGCCTCACCCAGAAGCATTTCAGTGCGCTGTCGCTGATTGTCGACAATCCCGACATGAGCCAGTCGGATCTCGCCCGTGCGTTGTCGGTGGAACGCCCGGCCGTGGTGCTGATCGCCGACGCGCTGGAGGAACAGGAGCTGATTTCCCGCAACCGCGTGCCCGGCGATCGACGCGCCTATGCGCTCCGGGCAACGCTCAAGGGCCGGCGCCAGCGCGACCGCGCGCTGAAGGCCATTCAGGAGCATGAGGACGCGCTGCTCGCCGATCTGGGCGAGGAGGAGCGCGAAACGCTGCTCTCGCTCCTGCGCCGGGTTCGCCGCAGGCGACCGGACAAGGGCGACGAGGGCTAAGGCCTGACAAACAAAACAAATAACAACAATGCCCAAGGCATACATCGATTTGGGAGGGGATATGGAAGCCATGCAAGCCAAGGCGCCGGAGTTTGCGCCCCAGGACGTTATTCGCGAGGTCGCGGCCGATGGCACGATCTACGTCAAGTCCGCGCAAGAGCCCGGAACGCCGGCAAAAAACACCGGGACCTGGCTCGACGACTGGGCGGAAAGGACGCCCGACGCGGTGTTCCTCGCCGAACGGAGCGGCCGCGGCTGGCGTCGCGTCACCTATCGCGAAGCCCGCGATCAGGTTCATGCCATCGCCGCCAGCCTCCTGGAGCGCGGCCTCGGCCCCGACCGGCCGATCTCGCTCCTGTCCGGCAACGGCGTCGACCACGGCCTGCTGACGCTCGCTGCACAATATGTCGGCGTGCCGACGGCGCCGGTCGCCGAGCAGTATTCGCTGATCCACGGCGCCCACAACCGCCTGCGCGGGGTGCTCGGCAAGGTGAAGCCGGCCGCCGTCTTTGTCGCCGACGCACAGCATTTCGCCGAGGCGCTTCACCTCGACGCGGTCGCCGGCACCGAGATCATCGCCTCGGCGAAGGGCAGTTTCGACGGTCCTGTGACCGCCTTCGAGAGCCTCCTGAAGGGCGGTGACGAGGCGGCGGTTGCCGCGGCCCATGAAACGGTCGGGCCGCAGACCATCGCCAAATATCTCTTCACCTCCGGCTCGACGTCTTCCCCGAAGGGCGTGGTGACGACGCAGGGCATGATGTGCATCAACCAGGTGCAGATCGGCCAGGCTTGGCCGTTTCTCAAGGCGCGGCCGCCGCGCATCGTCGACTGGCTGCCGTGGAACCACGTCTTCGGCGGCAGCCATAACTTTTACATGATGCTGGCGAATGGCGGGTCGCTTTATATCGACCACGGCCGCCCGACCGCCAACGGGTTCGCGGAATCGATCCGCAACATCCGAGAGATTGGTTGTACGATCTCCTTCAACGTGCCGGTCGCCTACGCCATGCTGGCCAAGGCGATGGAGACCGACAAGGCGCTGCGCCGTGCCTTCTTCGCCGAGCAGGACATCCTCTTCTACGCCGGCGCCTCGCTTCCTGCCGACGTCTGGGGCAGCCTCAAGCGCCATTCTCTGGAGGAACGCGGCATCGAGCCGACGCTCGTCTCCAGCTGGGGCATGACGGAAACGGCTCCGGCGACGCTGCTCGTCCACGAGCACGTGGAAACGCCAGGCATCATCGGCGTGCCGGTCGCCGGTGTGACGGCGAAGCTGATCCCCGACGATGAACTGCGCTGCGAGTTGCGCATCAAGGGTCCGAACATCATGGACACCTATCTCCTCGATCCGGAAAAGACCAAGGAGGCCTTCGACGACGAAGGCTACCTGATTACCGGCGACGCCGTCCGCTTCGTCGACCCCGATGACCCGGCGCGCGGCTTCCGCTTCGACGGCCGCGTCTCGGAGGACTTCAAACTCCTCACCGGTACCTGGGTCCATGCGTCCAAGATCCGCCTGAACGCGCTCGAGGGGCTTGCCGGCATTGCCCAGGACGTCGTCGTCACCGGCCATGATCGGGGTGAGATCGGCGTCATGATCTTTCCTGACCGGGCAGGCCTTGACCGCCTCGGCGTTGACGTCGAGGCCGATGGCGAAGTGCTTGTTGGTGAGGCTCTCGTAAGCATCGTCAAGCAGCGGCTGGAGGACATGAGCCACTATGCGACCGGCTCCTCCACGCAGATCCGCCGCGCGCTCGTCATGGCGACGCCGCCTGATGTCGGCGTCGGCGAGATTACCGATAAAGGGAGCCTCAACCAGCGCAAGGTGCTGACCCTGCGCGCGCCGCTCGTCGACCGTCTCTATGACGACGACGACCCTGCAACCATTCTAGGCTAGGAGCCTTTCCCATGGTCGACATCGACAAGGTCCGGGCGATCGACATCCACACCCACGCAGAGGAACCCTGCGGCTGCCATCATGACGATGGCTACGACGACCTGCAGGCCACGATGGCGAAATACTTCCGCGCGCCGTGGACCCATCCGCCGACGATCGAGGAGACGGCGGCGCATTATCGGGCCGAGAACATCGCCGCCGTCATCTTTCCCGTCGACGCCGAGCGCGAGACCGGCTACCGGCGCTACAAGAACGAGGAAGTGGCGGAGATCGCGGCGAAGAATTCGGACGTCCTCATTCCCTTCGCCTCGATCGATCCGGCCAAGGGCAAGCTCGGCGCCCGCGAGGCGCGCCGGCTGGTGGAGGAATACGGGGTGCAGGGGTTCAAGTTTCACCCCACCATGCAGGGCTTCTACCCCAACGACCGTATGGCCTATCCGCTCTACGAGGCGATTGCCGAGACCGGCAAGCCGGCACTCTTCCACACCGGCCAGACCGGCGTCGGTTCCGGCATGCCGGGTGGCAATGGCATGCGTCTGAAATATTCCAACCCGATGTATATCGACGACGTCGCGGTCGATTTTCCCGAAATGCCGATCATCCTCGCCCACCCGTCCTTCCCCTGGCAGGAGGAGGCGCTGTCGGTCGCCACCCACAAGCCGAACGTCTACATCGACCTGTCGGGCTGGTCGCCGAAATATTTCCCCAAGATCCTCGTCCAGTACGCCAACACGCTTCTGCGCAAGAAGATGCTGTTCGGTTCCGACTGGCCGATGATCACGCCGGAGCGTTGGCTTGCCGACTTCGACAAGATCGACGTCAAGGACGAGGTTCGGCCGATGATCCTGAAGGACAATGCCGCGCGGCTTCTGGGGTTTCCCAGGGCGGCCTGAGAGGGACGCCGAAGCCGGTGAATGGACCGATAAGAAGGAACAGGGTAGGGCCGTCCTTTTGCATTGGCATGGGGACGACCGAGGGGACCGCGCGGCCGAACGAGGCCGACAGGGAGGGGATACCCATGCCGATCTACAAGAAAGTGCCGATGTCCGCGGCATGCCGATCCTTCGCTGCGGAAGGCATCGTCGCGGCGATTGCCGTAGTCGCGATGCTGGCGCCGGGCGTCCTTTCTGCACCATCCGAGGCCCGGTGCGCGAACGATGGCGCGATGGTCGTCACGCTTCCGGGAGCCGGGACGCCTGGCCTTTGTCCGGATTGCAACGGCGCTTCCGCGCTCGGTCAGGCCGGCGGGCTCACCCTCCTGACGCGCGTCCAATCCTGTCACGTCAGCGATCTCGCCGACAACGGCGTGACGCTGCGCATGGCAAAGCCCTGACACGGCAGGCATTCGCGGCGCCGGGTGCACGCGTGTCCGGCGCCATGCTCTTGACGATGATTCCGCGAGGCGCTCATGACCCCCTTTTCAGCCCCTGTTGACGATATCCTCTTCACGCTCGAACACGTTGCCGATGCCGGCCGTATCGAGGGATGGGACGGCGACCTCGTTGCCGCGGTCCTCGAACACTTCGGCCGCTACGCCGAGGAGGAACTGGCGCCGCTGAACGCGCTCGGCGATGCCGAAGGCTGTGCGTTTGACGACGGCAGGGTCACGCTGCCCGATGCCTTCGTCGACGTCTATCGCGGCTTTTGCGAGCAGGGCTGGCCTTCGCTGTCGATCCCGGAAGCTTATGACGGCCAGGGCCAGTCGGCGACGGTGATCGGCGCGACAACGGAAATCTTCGTCGGCGCCTGTCACGCGCTGCAGATGCTGGTCGGCCTCGTCCCGGGCGGCGTCCGGGTGCTGAAGGAATTCGCCACTGAGGAACAGCGCCGGCGTCTCATTCCGCCGCTCGCCACCGGCGAGGCGCTGGCCACCATGTGTCTGACCGAGCCAGCGGCCGGCTCCGATCTCTCTGTCGTGCGCACGCGCGCGAGAAAGGATGAGACAGCGCAAGGCGGTTGGCGGATCGACGGCGAGAAGATCTTCATTTCCGGCGGCGGACAGAATCTCTCCGATCGTATCCTCCACTTCGTTCTCGCGCGCACCGGTGCGCCGGAGGAGGGGGCGCGCGGCCTATCGCTCTTTGCCTGCCCGTCGCACCGGGTGGATGGTTCGAAGAACGGTATCGCCGTTGCCCGCATCGAGGAAAAGCTCGGTATCCACGCCTCGCCGACCTGCCAGATGGTGTTCGAGAAGGCCGAGGGCGAACTGATCGGTGAGGAAGGTGGCGGGCTGCGCTGCATGTTTGCGCTGATGGACCACGCCCGCCTCGATGTTTCGCTGCAGGGGGTGGCGCATGCCGCCCGGGCCGCCGATATCGCTCGCCGTTACGCCTCCGAGCGCCGCCAGGGGCGTCGGCCGGGGCTGGAGGGCAGCGTGACGATCGACCAGCATCCCGATGTCGAGCGCATGCTCCTCACCCAGGACTGCCTTGCGCTCGGTGCCCGCGCGATGGCGATGCGGGCGCTGGTCGAGCTCGACCGCGGTGTCGATCCGGCCCTGGTCGATTTCCTCACGCCGGTGTGCAAGGCCTTCTGCACCGACGCGGGCTCGGAGGCGACCGATCTCGGCATCCAGGTCCTCGGTGGCTATGGTTACCTCACCGAATACCTCGTCGAGCAGCATTGGCGCGACGTGCGCATCGCGCGAATCTACGAAGGCACCAACGGTATCCACGCCGCGACGCTCGTCGGCCGGCTCCTGAAGTTGAGGAACGGAGCGGGCGCCGATTCGTTCGCCGCGCTCGTCGAGCGCTTCGCCGCCGACGCCGAATCGTCGGGAATCGATGTCGGCCACGTGCGCGACTCGCTGCGGACCTGGACAACCGTCCGCGCGAGGGTCGAATCGCTCGCCGATCCGCAGGCTGTTGCCCACGCGTTCATGAAACTGACGGGACTTTTGTTTTTCATGGCGACGTGGCTGCGCATCGAGATGGTGGCCGGGGATGCGGCGAATCCGGACCGAATCCGCCATGCGGCGGGCTTCGTACGCGGATATATGGCGCCGGAAATGGCGGTGTGGGCGGCCCGCTGTGCCGTCTGACTCGGCAACGCTCGAGGTTCTGACGCCCACCGACGCGCCTTTTCCTCGGTGCCGACCGGGTAGCGCAACGGATGCCTCCCGGATTCGGCTGCGAATCTTCGGGTTCACCGGGCCTCCAGTAGGCGCCAATGGTCCGCTGCCGGTAATCGCCTTTGTGCATTGCGGGAAGAAACGGCGGAATTCTCCGCATCGGGCACCCGAGCGAATCTTGCAGGCGCCGTTTCGGCACCTCCGGCCGACACGCATCGTCCCGGCCGCGAAGTCGGCCCGCAATCGTCTCAGCTTTTCCGTCCATGCCCACGTCTGCAGCCGCCGCAACCATTCCTAAACGAAAGGTTAAGTGAGCGTAAACAAGGCGTTAACGAAAACCGCCCGCCCCCTATAGGCCTCGTGACAAATCTGCAACATGGGGTGCCAAAAGACGTTGGAACGGCCGAATCCGGGGCTTTGTTGGTTGATCGGAAGGGCGAGATGGATAATGTGGCGATGCGAGCAACGCTTCTACAGCGATTGCGTGCCGTAACGCTAAGGCCGAGGTAGGCGATGCGCGGGACGGCAGTTTCGCGGGGAACCGGGTAGGGACCAGTCAGTCATTCGGTCTGGATCGCCTTCCTTGGAATTAAGATGACTCTTTTGGAGGTCAGGATATGAAAATGAAGAGCCTTGTCCTCGGCGCTGCGGGCATCATGGCTGCGACCGGGGCTCAGGCCGCGGACCTGCCGGTTGCTCCGGAGCCGGTTGATTACGTTCGCGTCTGCGATGCTTACGGCGCTGGTTTCTACTACATCCCGGGCACCGAGACGTGCCTGAAGATTGGTGGCCGTATCCGCGCTGAGTACCGCATCTGGGACAACCCGAACGGCAGGAAGGGTAACGATTCGTCGACCCGCGCTCGTGCGTACCTGTTTGTCGATTCCCGCACGAACACCGAGTACGGTCTTCTGCGCACGTTCATCGACGCTTGGTGGACCAGTGACTCCTACATGGGTACGGGCGCCAACGTCACTCTGTGGCACGCCTTCATCCAGTTCGGTGGTCTGACCGCTGGTCGTACGACGTCGTTCTTCGACTTCTACACCGGTGACACCTTCGAGTCGGTCTTCGATCTCGCGCAGTCTGACCGCAAGCTGAACCTGTTGGCCTACACGGCCGCTTTCGGGAACGGCTTCTCGGCATCGCTGTCGGTTGAAGATGGCACGTCCCGTCGTCACAACGTGTACAACCTGCTGACGGGCAACAACGCCTACGGCGGACACCGTTATCCGGACTTCGTCGCGAACCTCCGCGTCGACCAGGGTTGGGGTTCGGCTCAGTTGTCGGCCGCTCTGCACGATGTGCGTGACGGCGTTGGCGCGAGCGACGACTCCGAGATGGGCTGGGCTGTCCAGGCCGGTGTGACGTTCAACCTGCCGATGGTTGCTGCCGGCGACTCCGTGTCGTTCCAGGCCGCTTATTCGGAAGGCGCCACCGACTACACGACCCCGAGCCTCGAAGGCGGCGCGCTTGCGTTTGACGCCATTCGTCGCCCGACCGGTACGTTCGAACTCACCAAGGCCTGGTCGGTCAGCGGTGGCTTCACGCACTACTGGACCCCGGAAGTCTCCACCGCGTTCACCGCGTCCTATGTCGATGTCGACAACTGGGGCAAGGTTTTCGACACCAAGGAACTCGACCTTCAGGGTAACATCGTCTGGAGCCCGGTTTCCGGCTTCCTGATCGGTGCTGAAATCGAGTACGCGAACACCGACTACGCGGTCGGCTCCGACCAGGATACCTGGGTCGGCATGCTTCGTCTGCAGCGCACCTACTAATTCGATCTTCCGATCGAATGAAGGGAACCCGGCGAGTTTTCTCGCCGGGTTCTTTTTTGCGTTTTTGACCGGTTGAACAGTCATTCCATTCTCTCCCGAGATCACGAGTTGAAGGGGCTGTCGCTGACTGGGTCTTCGCTGATTTCTATCGACGGTGACCCGACGACATCATCCTTGTGCAGCGCCTTCGGGGCGGTCGGTTGATGCCTCAAGGCTTGACGGCGAATGCGACGAGCGCATGGCACGGCGTTAGGCCGCTAGGAACGGCGCAGCCTCACGCCCGCGAACGCTGCGGTGGGAGCGCGGAGCGCCGATTCCGGGCGTGCTGCGATAATCGGAAAAGCCGTTTTTACACAGATATATGTGAGGATCTTCCGGCGATAATCCCGGCAAGCGGAGCTACTCGCGTCGGTCCGGATAAATGTCATGCTGTCCGGTTGGACGATACGGAGCGAAGCCGGCTGCGCCTGCTCTTTTTCGCGAAAACGCGTCAGTCGGGGAGGCCGTCCCAGCGGGCGAGGAACGCCTTGATCGCTTCCGGCGCGGGGCCATCCCACAAAAGAGGGGCATGCCCTTCGTGTGGACTCGTCACGGCCGTCATGTCCGGGCGGCGCGCTTGCATCTCCGCGAACGTCTCGGCCGACAGGATATCGGAGTTCTCACCCCGTATCGCCAGAACCGGCACCTCCTCCAGCGTCTCGAAGAGAGGCCAAAGCACCGTGCGCGCGTCATCGAGGTCAAGTGCGTCGAGGGTCTGCCCCAGCGCCGGATCATAGGAGAGGACGGGCCTGCCGTTCTCCTCGTGATGGGTCTGGCGAGCAAAGCGCATCCAGTCCTCGAAGGTCATCGTCGGGAACATCGTCCGATAGCTTGCGTGCAGCGCGGCAGCCGTTTCCTGCCATGTTGCGGGCAGATGGGGTGCGCGCAAGACAGCAGCGATGCGGCGCATTCCTGCGCATTCGATCACCGGGCCAAGATCGTTGAGGACGAGCGAGGCTATCCGCGCCGGATCGAGCGCTGCGAGCATCATGCCGACGATCCCGCCTCGCGAGGTGCCGAGAGCGTGGCAGCGTGTGATGCCGGCAGCATCAAGCACGGTGCAAACGTCTTCCATCTCCACCGGCGGCGCATAATGCGACCAGTCGGGGTCACGGTCGGAGAGGCCGCGGCCGCGAAAATCGATCGCCAGAACGCGCCGCGGCACCGAAGGGTCGCTGCTGAAACGGGTGGCGAGGGCGTCGAAGTCGGCACCGTTTCGCGTCAGGCCGGGAAGGCAGACGAGAGGCAGGCCGACCGGTGCCTGCAGCGGTCGGTAGTCGCGGGCGACGATGCGGATGCCGTCATTGCTGGAGCATACGAACGGGCGCCAGTTTGTGGTCTCAGCTTGGAGAGTCATGGTTCCATCCCATCGAATCAGGCCCGAGGCCGACGGCGCAGATGTGATGGACAAAGAGGGCGAGTGTGCGGCCACCAGAGGGCCCGAAGAAAGAGCTGCTTGGCGCGCTGACGGAAACCCCGCGCGATGCCATCCCGGCGTCGCACGGAGTTTCATTTTCATATCAATATATTACGTGATGAGACGCTTGGTCATGTCGCGTTGACGGTTATCGTCCGCGCTTCAGGTCCTGCTTGATCGTCAACCGGCCGCCGTTGAGGCGGGCGTTGTAGACCTGCAGGTTTTCCATCACACGCTGCACGTAGTTTCGCGTCTCGGTGTAGGGAATTCGCTCTACCCAGTCGACGGCATCTACCTTTGAAGAGCGCGGGTCGCCGTAGCGTTCCACCCATTCCGTCACACGTCTCGGGCCGGCGTTGTAACCGGCGAACGTCATGATGTAGGAGCCGCCGAAATCGTCGACGAGATCGCTAAGGTGGGCGGCACCGAGGGCGGCGTTGTAGGCCGGATCGCTGGTCAACCGGCGCCGCGAATAGGGAAGTCCGGCCTTGCGCGCGGTGATCTTGGCCGTCGAGGGCAGGAGCTGCAAAAGGCCGCGCGCGCCGGCATGGCTGACGGCGGTCGGCTCGAAGGCGCTTTCCTGGCGTGCCACTGCGTAGACCATGTGGGCGCCGACCCCATGCCTGACCCGGATTTTGTGCGGGATGGCGGTCGTCGGGAAGGCGAGTGGGGCGGCCGCGAGCCAGCGGTTGGCGACCGCCTTGCCGACGATGAGGGTGTAGCGATGTTCGCCGAGCCGGGAAGCGAGGTCGGACAGGAGTCGCGCCTGGCCGACCGTCGGCACATTGTCTGCCAGATGCATGAAGAGCGGCAGCGAACGATAGCTGTGGCCGGCAGCCGCCAGCGCCTTGATCGCCTGGACTTCGGGGTTGGCGTTGAAAGCGGCGCGGTCGGTGGATGTCGCGGATGGCGGTCGGCCGATGCCGACGGTGGTCTTGCCGAGTTCGGCGCGGGCGAGCTGGCCGTAGTAGGTGCCCGGATAGCGCGCGGCCTTCTCATAATAGCTGCGGGAACTGCCGCTTGCGCCGGCCGCCACCGCCCGTCCGATCCAATAGTTGGCGCGCGCCAGCGTGATCGGCGTGCGGCCGATCTCGGCGATCCGCTCAAAATGGGCCTTAGCCTGGCGCGGATCGTTGAGGAAGCGCAGCGCGTACCAGCCGCAATGGAATTCGGCCTCGGCGAATTTCGAATTCGACTCCGCCGCGTGGTGGGAGGCGACGCGATAGGCCTCGCGGGGCTTGCCGACGTCGAGGAGTTCGCGCGAAAGTACCCGCCGCTCCACCCACCACTCGTCCGGATTGACGAGATGGGCGCGGTCGCGCGGCGCGCGGTTGATCATCGTCGCGGCTTCCTCGATACGCTCCGCCCTACGCAGGAATTGCGTGTAGCTGAAGATGTAGCCCGGGTCCTTGCGCATGGACGCGGGAACGGCCCTCAGCTTCGCTTCCGCATTCTTCTCCCGCCGGATGACGGCGACGCGGGCATTGACGAGCGCGCGTTCCGCGCCGGAGAGATATTTTGCAACGGCAAGGGCGTCCCGCGTCCGGTCCATGTAGAGCATGGCATCGGCACGGGCCTTGTGGTCGGCGCGGGTAAGGACCGAACCGAATTCGCGCAGGACCGTACTCTCGTCGTTATTCGACATCCGCGTCTCGCGCCAGAACGGTGCGATGATCGCGTGGGCCCGTCGGGAATTGCCCGTCGCAACGAGCGCGCGGGCAAGGATGATCGCGCCATCGATGCTTTGCGGTTTTGACGAGCCGAAGGCGGAAAGGACAACGCGCGGCGAAGGGTTCTCCCGCAGCAGCGCCGCCTCCGCCCGCTTGCGTAGGAGGTCCGCGTCCGGCCAGTCGCCGGCACTGGCAACGAAGCGCGTTATGAACTCCGAGGAAATCGTGCGCGAACCGGATCGGGCGAGCTGCCAGTCGACGATCCTGCGGGCGAGCGTTGGTCGCATGCCGTTGCGGATTGCGATCGCCTGCTCGAAGTCATCGCGCCTGAGAGCGTCGAGCGCATCCTTGAGGTCGCCCTGTTGCGGGGCGATCGCGTCGGGCGCCGGGGCGCGGGCGCTCGCCACGCGCACTGAACCGGTGGCCGTCAGCGGCTTGGCGGTCGGCAGCGGATGATCGGCGGAAATGGTGACCCGGTCGGAGACCGGCGTCGCGGCAGAGTATGAGCCCGGCTTGGGGCGCGGAACCGTGCTGATCACTACCTTGACGACCAGATCCGGTCCGGCCAAGGACGGCGCGACGGGGGGCACGGGAACGGCGAGCGCCGGCGTGCCGGTGAGGAGAGAGCTGAGACAAAGCGCGGCGAGGGCGCCGCGCGCGCGCGGCGGCCGGCGTCGGTTGGCCGGCGCGGCTTTGTCCGGCGCTCTCATGACTTCCAGGGCGGTGCGCGAATATGCTGGCATCGAACGTCCCGATAACGTGTTGCTGATCATGATGTCCGCTCGCCGGTCTTGCCGCGGCGGTTGGACGCGCCCCGGCATGCCATCTTCGCCGATGCATGCCGCCCAGACGCCAATTCTAGCGCAGATTGACCGAACATGGTGAATGAAGGCTTGCCGAGCCGAAGCAAGCCATGCGATTTCCTTCCCCTCGGCACGCAATTTTTCGTTATCGCCACCCGCCCGGGCCGGCTTCCCCGATGTGCTTTAACCCGCAACGTTCCCGCGCTTGCCGACCGGCGAGGGGGCGTCTATTGTCCCACGCCATTGAGCGTCAGGATAACGGCGGCAAAACGGCAAGTTCAGAAAGGCGTATCGCAATGTTCAAGGGGTCTCTCACCGCACTCGTCACTCCGTTTCGCGATGGAGCGGTGGATGAAAAAGCGTTTCAGGACTTCGTGGACTGGCAGATAAAAGAGGGCAGCAACGGCCTCGTTCCCGTTGGCACGACCGGTGAATCGCCGACCCTCAGCCACGATGAGCACAAGCGCGTCGTCGACCTGTGCGTCGAGGCGGCCGGCGGCCGTGTGCCGGTTATCGCCGGTGCCGGGTCGAATAACACCGCCGAAGCGATCGAGCTTTCCGTCTATGGCGAGAAGGCCGGTGCCGACGCACTCCTCGTCGTCACGCCCTACTACAACAAGCCGAACCAGGAAGGGCTCTATCGCCACTTCATGGCGGTCGACGAGAAGGTCGGCATTCCGATCATTATCTACAACATTCCGCCTCGCTCGGTGATCGACATGAGCGTCGATACGATGGCGCGGCTGTTCCGCGAAAGCCGCAATATCAAGGGCGTCAAGGACGCGACGGCGAACCTTGCCCGTCCGAGCATGCAGCGCGCGGCGATGGGCCCCGACTTCAACCAGCTCTCCGGTGAGGACATCACCGCGCTGGGCTTCATGGCGCATGGCGGCCACGGCTGTATTTCGGTGACGTCGAACGTTGCACCGAAGCTGTGCTCGGCTTTTCAGTCGGCGTGCCTTGCCGGCGACTTCGCCACCGCCCTCGACTATCAGGACCGGCTGGCGCCGCTGCACCAGGCGCTGTTCCTGGAGCCGAATCCGGCTGGGCCGAAGTTCGCGCTGTCGCTTCTCGGCAAGCTCGCCAACGAGGTGCGGCTACCGCTCGCCACCGTTTCGAAGGAGACGGAGAAGGCGATCGAGGCAGCAATGAAACACGCCGGCGTGATCGGCTGAGACGGAGTCCGCGCCATGGCCGGCGAAGGGTCATGGCGCGCGGCGCACCTCGGGAACGACCGGTTGGTCGGACGAGGGGACGCCGAAAGCTCCGCTTGCGGCTTTCGGAACGAGGCGGGCTTCATATATAAGACGTCGAACCAATCGGCGTGCCGTCGGCGACGGCGGCATATGCGCGGAATAACACAAGGGAGCGTTCCATGGCCCAGCCGGCAACGGCTCCGGGAAAGCGCCGGCTCGTCGCGGACAACCGCAAAGCCCGCTACAACTACGAGATCCTCGATACGGTTGAGGCCGGCATCGCCCTGTCCGGTACGGAGGTGAAATCGCTGCGCGAGGGCAAGGCGAACATCTCCGAATCCTATGCGGGACCATCCGGCGCCGAGCTCTTTCTCTTCAATGCCTATATTCCGGAGTATCTGCAGGCCAACCGCTTCAACCACGAGACGCGGCGGCCCCGCAAGCTGCTCCTCCACAAGCGTCAGATCGATAGATTCCTCGGCAACATCCAGAAGGACGGGATGACGCTCGTCCCGTTGAAGCTCTACTTTAACGACCGGGGCCGGGCGAAGGTCGAGATCGGTCTCGCACGCGGCAAGAAGCTGCACGACAAGCGTGAGACCGAGAAGAAGCGCGACTGGCAGCGCGAAAAGGCCCGCCTCATGCGCGAGAAGGGCTAGGGGCGCTCTGTTTCATGCCGGATTCGGCCGGGCTCCGCTGGCATTGGCGACAAGGATGGCCTGTGGGGTCTGCCTCCGCAGGCAATGCGTGAGCGGCGATCACGTGGAAAGGTGATGGAATGGCCCCGGATCCAGCCGCACGGGGTGATGTGCGGCGTTTGCCGCCTCGCTTCAAAAGCCAAAAGTGCCGCCCGGTCAGGCCGCGCTGCGGAAGGCTGGCGCTCCAGGAGCGCCTGCGCGGACAGTGAACGAAAAACACGAAAGACTCTATCCGTCGAGATAGGCCCGCATCCGGGTGAATACCGCCTTGAACATGGCGGGTGTCAGGCGCCGGGTGTTGGTGTTGTAGCGCGAGCAGTGGTAGCTGTCGAAAAGCCGGATCCGCTCGCAGATCTGGTGTTCGCCGCCGTGGCTGAACGGATTGGCGGCCTTCCTGGCGCCGAAGGTTGTCAGGACGCTGTCATGGGCGATGCGCCCGAGCGCAAGGAGGGCGCGGACCTCACCAAGATCCTCGATGGTCTCGATGAGGAACGGCCGGCAGGCGGCGATTTCCTTGCCCGTCGGCTTGTTCTCCGGCGGAACGCACCGCACCGCATTGGTAATGGCGGTATCGACCAGCGTCAGCCCGTCGTCCGGCGAGGCGCGATAGGTGCCGCGCGCGAAGCCGAACTCAACGAGCGTTTCATAAAGAAGATCGCCGGCATAGTCGCCGGTGAACGGCCGCCCCGTGGCATTGGCGCCGCGCAGGCCCGGCGCCAGCCCGACGATGAGAAGACGCGGCGTGCCGCCTTGAAACGTTGGTACCGGTGCGTTGAACCAGTCTGGTTCCGCTACCCGCCAGCGCATGCGAAAATCGACGAGCCGCGGACAGAGCGGACAGTCGCGGTCAGGATCGGTCGCCATGGATAAAGGTCCGGTAGGAAACTCAGGGAACGAGGGGACAATAGGCGCAAACGCACGGCTCGACCAGCCCGATCGGAGGGCGGCCTGGGGAATTAGCGGAGAATGCACGACAGACGAACCGGCCCGCCTGGCTCACGCAGCATGGGCCGGTTCGCGTCCGCAATCGGTGCCCGCGATCAATAGTCGTCGTCGTAATCGTCGTCGCGGTTATAGCGATCGTTCTGGCGCGGGGGCCGCTCGCTCGGGTCGCGGCAGACTTTTTCTGCAAGCGTCGACAGTTCGATGAAGTGATCTGCTTGGCGACGCAGGTCATCGGCGATCATCGGCGGCTGTGTCGCCAGCGTCGAGACGATCGAAACCTTGCGGCCGCGCCGCTGCACCGCCTCGACGAGGGAGCGGAAGTCGCCATCGCCGGAGAACAGCACCATATGGTCGATGTGCTCGGCGATCTCCATGGCGTCGACCGCAAGCTCGATGTCCATGTTGCCCTTGATCTTGCGCCGGCCGCTGGAATCGACGAATTCCTTCACCGGCTTGGTGACGACCTTGTAGCCATTATAGTCAAGCCAGTCGATCAGGGGGCGAATCGAAGAATATTCCTGATCCTCGACAAGGGCAGTGTAGTAGAACGCTCGAAGCATATAGCCTTTGGCTTGAAATTCCTTCAAGAGTTTCTTGTAATCGATGTCAAGGCCCAACGCCTTCGCGGTCGCATAGAGGTTCGCGCCGTCGATGAACAGGGCGATTTTTTCTCTTGGATCGAACATTCTGGGATGTCTTTCTGAAGTTTGAGCGATTTTTGTTGTTCTCGGATCAAGGGAGTAAAGAGCCCGCACCGAATGAAATCGGGAGCGTAGCGGGACTCCGCGGCCATATATCCGGCCGCCGGTTTAGGCTGTATCGGTCAGTGCAGACGGGTTGATCGTCAGTTTCATCAACCCTTGGCCTCTATCAAATAGCGCCAGCATGCTTTTAAAACCTGGCAATACTATCCACTCCGCATTCGATTTGCACCCCCCTGTTTGTGCGGGCAAGAGGGGGAGGGCCGACATATCGCCTAAAAAAGTTGGGAAAACCTTGCGTTGGCTGGTAAACCGGCCTAGATAACCCCACTTGAATTGCCAACAGGAGATTTATGATGGCGCGCGTCACCGTCGAAGATTGCATCGACAAGGTCGATAACAGGTTCGAGCTGGTGCTGTTGGCTGCCCATCGTGCACGCACGATCTCCAGCGGATCGCCGCTGACGATCGACCGTGACAACGACAAGAATCCGGTTGTCGCGTTGCGCGAGATCGCCGATGAGTCCATCAGCGCCGAAGACCTCAAGGAAGAGATGATCCATTCGCTCCAGAAGTTTGTCGAGGTCGACGAGCCGGAGCCGGAGGCCGTGCCGATGATCCCGGCACCGGACAGCGACAACGCCGATGCGGCGAAAGCGCACGGAGACGGCGAGGTCGTTTTCGACCGCATGTCGGAAGAGGATCTGCTGCGCGGGCTGGAAGGCCTTGTGCCGCCGGAAAAGACCGACGATCTCTGATCGCCGCTTCGTTTAACGGTTGCCGACAGGATCGACGCGCCTCTCCGGGGGCGCGTTTTTCGAGGCCGGTTGCGTGATGGCCAGTGTCTAGAACCGGCCGGTCTTTAAACCGGTCAATCTCCATGACCGGTTCGCGCGGGTGAGGTTTCCATCGAGCCATGATGCGTCAGTATGAGCTCGTCGAACGGGTGACGCGCTACAATCCCAATGCCGACGAGGCGTTGCTCAACCGTGCCTATGTCTACGGCATGCAGAAGCATGGCAGCCAGAAACGCGCCTCCGGTGATCCCTATTTCTCCCATCCGCTCGAAGTCGCCGCCATCCTGACCAACATGCGTCTCGACGACGCGACGATCGCGGTCGCGCTACTGCATGATACGATCGAGGATACCGATGCGACACGCCAGGAGATCGACACGCTCTTTGGCGAGGAGATCGGCAAGCTCGTCGACGCGCTGACCAAGATCGACAAGCTGGACCTGGTCACCAAGCGAGCCAAGCAGGCGGAGAATTTCCGCAAGCTTCTTCTCGCTGTCGCCGACGATGTTCGCGTGCTTCTGGTCAAACTCGCCGATCGGCTCCACAACATGCGCACCCTGCATTTCGTGCCGCCCCACAAGCGGCTTCGGATCGCGGAGGAGACGATGGAGATCTATGCGCCGCTCGCCGGTCGCATGGGCATCCAGGACATGCGCGAGGAGCTGGAGGATCTCGCCTTCCGCTACATTAATCCCGAGGCGTCGAAATCCACGAGCCAGCGCCTGGAGACGCTGCGCGAAAAGAACCAGGGGTTGATCACCGACATTGGCCGCATGCTTTCCGAACGGCTCGAGGCAAGCGGCATTGATGCTCGCGTGAGCGGGCGCGAGAAGCGCCCCTATTCGATCTTCCGCAAGATGCAGGCCAATTCGCTTGCCTTCGAGCAGCTTTCCGACGTTTACGGCTTCCGCATCGTCGTCGATGCGCTCGAAGACTGCTATCGCGTCCTCGGCATCGTCCACACCACTTGGCAGATGGTTCCGGGCCGCTTCAAGGACTACATCTCGATACCCAAACAGAACGACTACCGCTCGATTCACACCACCGTAATCGGGCCGAGCCGACAGCGCGTCGAACTGCAGATCCGCACCGCGGAGATGAATCGCGTCGCCGAATACGGCATCGCCGCTCACGCACTCTACAAGGACGGCGAGACCGGCGGGCGCAACATCGAGAAGGCCGGCGCCGACAGCCAAGCCTATGCCTGGCTTCGCCGTACCATCGAGACCCTGTCTGCCGGGGATACGCCAGAGGAATTTCTGGAGAACACCAAGCTGGAAATGTTCCACGATCAGGTGTTCTGCTTCACCCCGAAGGGGCGCCTGATCGCCCTGCCGCGCGGCGCCACGGCGATCGATTTCGGCTATGCGGTTCATACCGACATCGGCAATTCCTGCGTCGGCTGCAAGATCAACGGCCGGATCACGCCGCTGGTGACGGAGCTGGAGAATGGCGACGAGGTGGAGATCATTCGGGCCAAGGGGCAGGTGCCGCCGGCGGCGTGGGAGAATATCGCCATCACCGGCAAGGCGCGCGCCGCCATTCGCCGCGCGACCCGGGAGGCTGTCCGCCAGCAATATTCCGGCCTTGGAAAGCACATCCTCGAACGGGCCTTCGATCGCGTCGGCAAGACCTTCGACGAGTCGGTGCTGGGCGAGGTGCTGCCGAGGCTTGCCCAGACCAACGAAGCAGACGTGTTGGCCGCCGTCGGTCGTGGCGAAATCCGCTCCGAGGACGTGTTGAAGGCCGTCTATCCAGACTACCAGGACGAGCGCGCGGCGCGCGACGGCGAGGGGCCGGCCGACGAGGGATGGTTCGGCATGGCCCGTGCCGCCGGCCTGAAGTTCCGGGTGCCCGGTGGTGAAACGGTCAAGAAAGACAAGCCATCTCTGCCGATCCGTGGGCTGACCGGCGCTTTGCCGGTGCGCTTCGCCACCGACGGCGGCGCCGTGCCGGGGGATCGCATCGTCGGCATTTTGACACCGGGCGAGGGCATCACCATCTATCCCATACAGTCGCCTTCGCTGACCGCCTTCGACGATCAGCCCGAGCGCTGGCTCGATGTGCGCTGGGATATCGATCCGGACAATCCGGAACGCTTCCCGGTTACCATTGCGCTTTCGATCATCAACGAGCCAGGCAGCCTGGCGCAGATCACCCAGGTCATCGCCGAGAACGACGGCAATATCGATGCCCTGAAGATGATGCGTCGCGCCTCGGATTTCCATGAGATGGAAATCGGCCTGGAAGTATGGAATTTGAAACATTTGACCCGCATCATCAATCAGTTGCGGGCCAAATCCGTGGTCTCCAAGGTCTCCCGTATCAACGGGTGACGAAGTCCGCTTTCCAGCATCCGGTCACGCGGGCGCCGGGTCAGAACCGCCAACGGCCGTTTTTTTGCCAACAGTCGGGGAAAAAACGGCATAACAACGGGAAGGGCGGAAACAGGAACGACGCGGGAGCGCGGCGTTTCCCAATCTCGAGGTTCTCAGTCGGTGCTTTTTCGTCGTCGCAATCCCCCGCATTGGCTGGAGCGTCTTCGCGTCGCCCTTTGGCCGCGGCATTCCTTTGTCCGCTCCGCGAAGTATTTCTTCAAGCGCGTGCTGCGCCTGTCCGCCTCTCCGCATGCCGTGGCGGCCGGTTTCGCCGTCGGCGCTGCCGTCTCCTGTACGCCCTTCATGGGCTTTCACTTCATCATCAGCGTCTTTCTTGCCTTCTTCGTCGGCGGCAATGCGCTTGCCGCCATGCTGGGAACGTCCTTCGGCAATCCACTGACCTTCCCCTTCATCTGGGCGTCGACCTTCGAGGTCGGCTCGATGATTCTCGGCCACGGCGGCAAGAGTTTCGACGGCAAGGCCTTCCAGCACGGTATCATGGATGCCTCGTTCGATATTCTCTGGCCGGTCGTCAAGCCGATGCTGGTCGGGGCCGCGCCGATCGGTCTTGTCGTCGGTTGTATCTTCTATTTCCTCATCTTTAAGCTGGTGAAAGCCTATCAGAAGCGCCGTATCGCGCGGTTTTCCGCCCGCCTTGACGAATTGAGGCGTGCGACCGCCGCCGACAACGAGGACCATCCGAGCATGAACGATGCGCCGATGCCGGGTGATCTCAAACGGCCCTGTCGGGACGGTGAGGAACGCAAGGAAGCGGTTCGATGATCCTCGGCATTGGCAGCGACCTGATCGACATCCGCCGTATCGAAAAGACCCTCGATCGGTTCGGAGAGCGTTTTACCAATCGCGTCTTTACCGAAATCGAGCGTCAGAAATCCGATCGCCGCGCCGAGCGTGCGGCCTCCTATGCCAAGCGTTTCGCGGCCAAGGAGGCCTGTTCAAAGGCGCTCGGGACGGGCATTCGCATGGGTGTCGCGTGGCGGGAAATGGGTGTTGTGAACCTGAAGTCCGGCCGTCCGACCCTGCAGCTTGCGGGCGGGGCGCAGACGCGCCTTGAGTCCATGGTGCCGGAAGGGTTCACCGGTCGTATCGACCTGACGATGACCGACGATTTTCCGCTTGCCCAGGCGTTTGTGGTGATTTCCGCATTTCCGTCCGATTGGCCAGTATCCTGAAACACGGACGTGCTCTTGCGTTGCGTGGCGACGGGGGAGCGTCTATCTAGAGCGAAATCGGTCACGCAGGTTCGTCTGTCGCCGGCCGGCTAAAATCAGTGGCGAGTGAAAGACACGTGCATCGGACCGGTCCGGCCGGATCGGCTGTGGTGTCGACGCGGACCCGGTGTTGGAAATCCGTCGATAGGACTGAACCATGACGAAAAGCAGTGACCGCTCGCAGGCGGATCCGGAAAAAGAACAGCAAAGCGGCGGTCTGTGGGAGGCTGTCAAGATCGTCGTTCAGGCGCTGATCCTTGCGCTCCTGGTGCGTACCTTTCTGTATCAGCCGTTCAACATTCCCTCTGGCTCGATGATGGACAACCTGCTGATCGGCGACTATCTATTCGTCTCCAAGTTCAGCTACGGCTACAGCCGGTATTCTTTCCCGTTTGGCCTGGCGCCGTTCTCAGGCCGGATCTTCGGTTCCCAGCCCAAACGCGGTGACGTCGTCGTCTTCAAGCTGCCACGGGACAATTCCACCGATTACATCAAGCGCGTCGTCGGCCTGCCGGGCGACAAGATCCAGGTGCTGAACAGCATCCTCTATATCAACGGCAAGGCCGTTCCGCGCGTTCCCGACGGAGAATTCGTCGGCGAGGGCAGCAACGGCCGCAAGATTGCGGTCAAGCGTTTCCGCGAAACCTTGCCGAACGGCGTCTCCTACACCGTCCTTGAAGAGTCCAACACCTCGGTCTGGGACAATACGCCGGTCTACCAGGTGCCCCCCGGTCACTATTTCATGATGGGCGACAACCGCGACAATTCCAGCGACAGCCGCGCCTCCGTCGGTTATGTGCCGTACCAGAATCTCGTCGGCAAGGCGGAGGTGATCTTCTTCTCCGTCAAGCAGGGCGAGCCGGCTTGGATGTTCTGGGAGTGGCCGTGGACGGTGCGCTGGAGCCGGATTTTCAATACACTGTGATGATGGCGAAATCGGTCAACCTCGAAACGGTCGAAGAGAAGATCGGCTACCGCTTCCAGAACCGCTCTCTTCTGGAACGTGCGCTGACGCACGCAAGCGCGCTGGAAAACACTGGCGACCAAGGTGAGACCTATCAGCGGCTGGAGTTCCTCGGCGATCGCGTGCTTGGCCTCGTCATCGCCGAAATGCTCTACGCGACGTTTCCCGATGCCGCCGAGGGCGAGCTTGCCCGCCGGTTCAACCAACTCGTCAAGCAGGAGACCTGCGCCGGTGTGGCGCTAGAGGTCGATCTCGGCGCCGCCATGCGCGTCGGCGAGGGCGAGGCGCAGAGCGGCGGTCGGCGCAAGCGGCCGCTGCTTGCCGACATCTGTGAATCGGTGATCGCCGCACTCTATCTAGACGGCGGTTTCCTTGCCGCCCAGCGCTTCATCGAGGATCATTGGAGCGAACGCATGCGGACCTGGTCGGGGCCGCTCAGGGACGCCAAGACAACGTTGCAAGAATGGGCGCAGGCGCGCGGCCTGGAGCCGCCGCATTACGAAATCGCCGAGCGGTCTGGACCCGATCACGCACCGGAGTTCACCGTGCGCGTCGAGGTCACGGGCTTTGCCGCGGCGAACGGGCGTGGTGGATCGCGCCGCCAGGGCGAACAGGCGGCTGCGACCGCCTTCCTCCAGCGCGAGGGTGTTTGGGAGACCGGTGAAGATGGCTGACGATACGAAGACCGACGACGCCGGCCCCGATCAGAACGTCGACGGGAATGCTGAACCGAACGCTGGCGAGACCGGCCCGACGACGCCGGCACCGGATGTGGCGACCCGTTGTGGCTTCGTTGCGCTGATCGGCCCGCCGAACGCCGGCAAGTCGACGCTTCTGAACCAGTTCGTTGGCACCAAGGTCTCGATTGTCACCCACAAGGTGCAGACGACACGCGCCGTGGTGCGCGGCATCGCCGTCGACGGCACGGCGCAGCTCGTCTTCGTCGATACGCCCGGCATATTCAAGCCGAAGCGGCGTCTCGACCGCGCCATGGTGTCGACCGCCTGGGGCGGTGCCAAGGACGCTGACGTCGTCGCCCTGGTGATCGACGCCCGAAAGGGCCTCGACGACGAAGTGGAATCCATTCTGGAACGTCTTTCCGACGTCCACGTGGAAAAGATCCTTCTCCTCAACAAGATCGATCTGGTCAAGCGAGAGACGCTGCTGGCGCTCGCCGCCGCCATCACTGAGCGGGTCGAGTTTGCCCGCACCTTCATGATTTCCGCCCTGACCGGCAACGGCACGACCGATGTGCTCGGCTATTTCGGGTCGGTGGTGCCCGAGGGCCCCTGGCTCTATCCGGAAGACCAGATCTCCGATCTGCCGATGCGGATGCTCGCCGCCGAGATCACGCGCGAGAAGCTGACGCTTCGCCTGCACGACGAATTGCCTTACGCGCTGACGGTGGAGACCGAGCAGTGGAAGGAGCTTCGCGATGGCTCGGTGCGGATCGAGCAGACGATCTACGTCGCCCGCGACAGCCACAAGAAGATTATCCTGGGTAAGGGTGGCCACACGATCAAGGCAATCTCGCAGGCCGCCCGCGCCGATATTGCCGAAGCCGCCGAACAGCCGGTCCATCTCTTCCTCTTCGTCAAGGTACGCGAGAACTGGGTCGACGACCCGGAGCGCTATCGCGAGATGGGTCTGGATTTTCCCCGCTGAGGCAAGAGCTTGCGGTGGACGGTTTGTTGCCGCCGCCGGTTTTGTGGAACGTGGAGTTCCCCGTCGATGGAATGGAGCGACGAGGGGGTGGTGCTCGCCACCCGTCGGCATGGCGAGACGAGCGTCATCCTGGAAATCATGACGCCGGCGCACGGCCGCCATCTCGGTCTCGTGCGCGGTGGTCGTTCCCGCCGCTACCAGCCGATGCTGCAGCCCGGCAACAGTCTCTATGTCACCTGGCGCGCGCGCCTTGACGAACACCTTGGCATGTTCGCTATCGAGAGCAAGACGGAAAGGGCCGCACGGCTGATGCAGACGCCGGTTGGCGTCCATCTCGTCCAGGCGTTGGCGGCGCATTTGCGGCTTCTTCCCGAACGCGATCCGCAGCAGCGGCTGTTCCACATGCTGGAAGCGATGCTCGATCACGGCGACGCGCTGCCGCTTGCCGCGCGCCTCTTGGTGCGCTTCGAGGTGGCGCTGCTGGAGGAACTGGGCTTCGGCCTTGATCTCTCGTCCTGCGCGGCGACGGGCGTACGCGACGATCTCGTCTACGTGTCGCCGAAATCCGGCCGTGCCGTCAGTCGAACCGCCGGGGCGCCCTATGCCGACCGGATGCTGCGGCTGCCGGCCTTTCTCCTGCGCGATGTGAGCGATGCCGATACGCCCGATGACCGGGATGTGGAAGAGGGCCTTCGCCTGACCGCGCATTTCCTCGCGCGTGATGTGTTCGTGCCGCGCGGCATGGTGCCACCTCGGGAGCGTGAGTGGATCGTGGAGAAATTGCGCCGGCAGATGGAGAAGTGAATGGCGTTGCGGTGATCGGGTCAGCGCGTTTTCTGAAATGGCATCGCGCGGCCGGCGGGGGCAAAAAAAGGGGCTCCTCAATGAGGAGCCCCTGGTTTTGGAGGAGGGGGAGGCTGAAGCCTGTCCGCTACTGGTCTTCGGGGACCGGCTTGTCGCGTCGTGTCTTAGTAGAAGACGTGCCGCGTGCCGTCTCCACGGGGATCGGTCAGGATCAGCATCTGCTTGCCGTTGTAGTTGAAGGCAGGCTGGGTGGCCTCGTCCCGGCGCGAGCTGGTGATCGCGACATAGCTGCCGTTTTCGGCCGCCGGCACCTCGTTGATGATCTGAACGGTCTTTTGGTCGTTGGCGTTGGTGCCGTAGATGAGCGCCGGCTCTGCGGACGCCGTGCCGGCAAAACCGATGGCGGCGGAGGTGGCGACGAGGGCTGCGATAAGGGTGCGTTTCATGGTTTTGGTCCTTCTCTTTTCTTGTCTTTATGACGAGTGGCGAGACTGTTCCGTCCGCCTATGGTTGTCAGGTATGTGGCTGCTTGCGGCGGTTAAAGGTCGTTTTTGAAAACGGATCGTTTACTTGAATTAGCCGGCGAATAAACTATGGCGCTCCCCGGCCAGGTCCTGTATTCCGCGGAAAACCGGGCGTTCCGGGACAAGACGGGGCTCCGGAAGGCGGAGCCCCGCCAGTTTGCACGGAACGGTGTAAGGACCGGTGCAAACGAAGGCGTCTTAGTAGAAAACGCGCTTCGTACCGTCCGTGCGGTTGTCCGGCAGGATCAGCATCTGCTTGCCGTTGTAGTTGAAGGCAGGCTGGGTGGCCTCGTCGCGGCGCGAGCTGGTGATTGCGACATAGCTGCCGCCCTCGGTCGCCGGCACCTCGTTGATGATCTGAACGGTCTTTTGGTCGTTGGCGTTGGTGCCGTAGATGAGCGCCGGTTCTGCGGACGCCGTGCCGGCAAAGCCTATGGCGGCGGAGGTGGCGACAAGGGCTGCGATAAGGGTGCGTTTCATGGTCTTGGTCCTTCTCTTTTCTTGTCTTTATAAAGAGTGGCGAGACTGTTCCGTCCGCCGATGACACTGAGATGGTTGTTTCTAGGATCAGTATAAAGACCGGATTCGGAGACGGATTGTTTACTGTATAGGCCCTTGTTTCGCCGCTGAGCCATGCGGGGGACACGCCGTCCCGCATCTCTCGGTCGGGCGGGAATGTCCCCGGCTCGGCGACGTATTTCTGCGGCAATGGCGCATTTGTGCGGGGATGGAGGCTCACGCGTGCTTGCGCACCTTCCACCTTTGCTCTAGCCAGATTTCATGGGAAATGAGCTGATTCCTGCCGATGGCGTTGAGTCGATCGAGCTTCGCGACGCGCTCGAGGAGCGCTACCTCGCCTATGCCCTGTCGACCATCATGCATCGGGCGCTGCCCGATGTCCGCGACGGACTGAAACCGGTCCATCGACGGCTGCTCTATGCCATGCGGCTTTTGAAGCTCGATCCGAGCGCCGGTTTCAAGAAATGCGCCCGTGTCGTCGGCGACGTCATCGGTAAGTACCATCCGCACGGCGATCAGGCCGTCTATGACGCCCTCGTCCGCCTCGCCCAGGATTTCGCCCAGCGCTATCCGCTCGTTGACGGGCAGGGGAATTTCGGCAACATCGACGGCGATAACGCCGCCGCCATGCGGTACACTGAAGCGCGGCTGACCGAGGTCGCTCAGCTCATCCTCGACGGTATCGACGAGGACGCGGTCGACTTCCGCGACACCTATGACGGCGAGGACTCCGAGCCGATCGTCCTGCCGGGCGGGTTTCCGAACCTTCTGGCCAATGGTGCGACCGGCATCGCCGTCGGCATGGCGACCTCGATTCCGCCGCATAACGCGGCCGAGCTGTGTGCCGCTGCGTCCTATCTGATCAAGCATCCGGGTGCCGGCGTCGAAAAGCTGGTGGAGTTCGTTCCGGGCCCAGACTTCCCCACCGGCGGTGTTATCGTGGAGAGCCGGGACTCGATCATCGAGGCCTATGAGACCGGGCGTGGTGGATTTCACGTTCGCGCGCGCTGGGAAAAGGAAGACCATGCGCGCGGCACCTGGGTCGCGGTCATCACCGAGATTCCCTACCAGGTGCAAAAGGCACGGCTGATCGAGAAGATCGCCGAACTGCTGATTGCCAGGAAACTGCCGCTCGTCGCCGACATTCGCGATGAATCGGCCGAAGACGTGCGCATCGTCATCGAACCGCGCTCGCGCACCGTCGATTCCGGACTGATGATGGAGGCGCTGTTCAAGCTGACGGACCTGCAGACGCGCATCCCCCTCAATATGAACGTCCTGTCGCGAGGCCAGGTGCCGAACGTCCTGGGCCTGCGCGACGTTCTCAAGGAATGGCTGGAGCACCGGCGCGAGGTTCTCCTGCGACGCTCACGCTACCGCCTCGGCAAGATCGAGCACCGGTTGGAAGTCCTCGGCGGCTATCTCGTCGCCTATCTCAACCTCGACGAGGTGATCCGCATCATCCGCGAGGAAGATGAGCCCAAGAAGGAGTTGATGCGGACCTTCGAGCTGAGCGACGTCCAGGCCGAGGCGATCCTCAACATGCGCCTGCGCTCCCTCAGGAAGCTGGAAGAAATGGAAATCCGCAAGGAGCATGACAGCCTGTCGGCGGAAAAGGCGGATATCGAGGAGCTGCTCGCTTCCGACGACAAGCAATGGGGCGTCATCAAGTGGCAGGTCGATGAGGTGGCGAAGAAATTCGGCCCCAAGACCGAGATCGGCCGCCGGCGCTCAACCTTCGGCGACGCACCGGAGCACGGCGACATCGACATCATGGAAGCGATGGTCGAGCGGGAGCCCGTGACTGTGGTTCTGTCCGAAAAGGGCTGGATCCGGGCGCTGAAAGGGCACATCCGCGACATTGCCTCGCTGACCTTCAAGGAAGGCGACAAGCTGAAGCTTGCGCTGCCTTGCGAGACGACCGACAAGATCCTCGTCCTGGCGACTTCGGGCCGGGTCTACACTATCGGTGCCGACAAGCTGCCAGGCGGGCGCGGTCACGGTGAGCCGATCCGGCTGATGGTGGACATGGAACAGGGCCATGACGTCGTCACCGCCTTTGTCCACAAAGCCGAGCGCAAGCTCCTGATGGTCGCCACCGACGGGCGCGGCTTCGTGGTGCCGGAACGGGATATCGTCGCCAACACCCGCAAGGGCAAGCAGGTGCTGAACGTCTCCGGCAAGGACGAGGCCAAGCTCTGCGTACCGGCAGAGGGCGACACCGTCGCGGTCATCGGCGCGAACCGCAAGATGCTGGTCTTTTCGCTCGATCAGGTGGCGGAAATGGCTCGCGGGCGTGGCGTCCGCCTGCAGCGCTACAAGGACGGAGGGCCGTCCGACGTGCGTGTCTTCTCTGCCGAAGCCGGACTGTCCTGGACCGATGCCGCCGGCCGTACCCACACCCGCTCCATGGACGACCTGCGAGACTGGCAGGGTGATCGCGGCCTTGCCGGCCGTCTGGCTCCCCCGGGCTTTCCGCGCTCCAACACCTTCGGCTCCAGCGAACTCTGAGTCGCAACAATGAAAAAAGCGGCGCTGGCGGGGCGCCGCTCTTTTTCCGAGCAGAGCAAGTGGATACGCGCGAGGGCCGGTCTCTTAGCGGGCGTTGTCGTCGGCATCGGTGCGGCCGACGCGGACCATGACCTCGACCGAGCGCAGCGTCTCGTCGTCGCCGAGCGGCGGCAGGCCGAGAATGTTGATCGCATCGGCCGGGACGTCGGTGAGGTCGGCGTCGTCCTCATGGAAGATGTGGTGATGGTCGGCGGTATTCGTGTCGAAGAACGTCCGCGATCCGTCGAGCACGATCCGTTTGAGAAGGCCGGCCGCGCAAAGCTGATTGAGCGTATTGTAGACGGTGGCCTGGGAAACGCGCACCTTCTTGTGCCGTGCCGCGCACATCACGTCATCGGCGGTGACATGCTTGTCAGGACCGTCGAACAGCAGACGCGCGATATCGAGCCGTTTTTGGGTCGGCCTCAGTCCTGCGCGACGAAGCAGTCTTTCGAGGGCTTGCTGGTCCATGGTCTCCACCGATTACAATCTACGTATGCTGAAATTTAGAACCGTTCTTTCCTATCTCAAGTGTTTCAGCACGAAAGGCGCCGGATTTTCGCGCTTTTTCGCCATAAAGCGGCCTTTACGCCACAGCATAGGCGGCAAAGGAGCCCGCAGGAGGCGCTCGGGAGAAGTCCGGACGAGGCCGGAGACCGTGGTCACCACGAATCCGTTGCGTTGTGGCGCGTGTGGCGGCATGGTCGCGCCCCGCGGCGGCGAACGGAACGACTCCCTTCGACGACCGGCGGATGTCTGGAGACCGATGGATGCGTGACGGCGGCCGGATCGCGGCGGCGATCGAGATTCTCACCGATATCGACGAGCAGCGTCGGCCGGCGGCCGATGCCCTGAAGGCGTGGGGGCTTGCCCATCGCTTTGCCGGTTCCGGCGACCGTGGGGCCATATCGAGCCTCGTTCTCGATGCCTTGCGTCATCAGGCCTCGCTTTCCTGGCGCATGGGCGCCGAGACGCCGCGCGCGCGCGCGATCGCCGCCTATGCCCTCGTTTGGGGCCATTCCGCAGAGGAGGTCGATGCGCTCTTTGCCGAGGATCGCCACGCGCCGGATCCGCTGACGGCGGAAGAGCGCGAAGCCCTTGCGGCCGGCGACGCGCGGCTTGCCGATGCGCCGGGCCATGTCGCCGCCGATGTGCCGGAATGGCTCTGGCCCGACTTCGAGGCGCTGTTCGGCGACGATGCCGTCGCCGAGGGAGCCGCGCTTGCTGGCCGTGCGCCGCTCGACCTGCGCGTCAACCGGCTGAAGGCGGATCGTGAGCGCGTCGCCGCCGCGCTGTCGCGCTACAAGCCGGTGGCGACGGCCCATTCGCCGAACGGCCTGCGCATCGCGCTTCCCGCCGGTCCACGCCGGGCGCCGCATCTGGCCGCCGAGGGTGCGTTCCACAAAGGCTGGTTCGAGATTCAGGACGAGGCCTCGCAGCTCGCTGCGCTTCTCGCCGGCGCGCGCGCGGGCATGCAGGTGCTAGACCTGTGCGCCGGCGGTGGCGGCAAGGCGCTCGCCATGGCCGCCGAAATGGCAGGCAAAGGGCAGATCTTCGCCCATGATTCCGACCAGCGCCGCTTCGGCGACATCCGTGAGCGGATCAGGCGCGCCGGCGCCCACAACATCCAGCTCCGCCCGCCGGCGGGACCACAGACGCTCGACGATCTGAAGGGCAAGATGGATCTTGTCCTCGTTGATGCGCCCTGTTCCGGCACCGGCACCTGGCGTCGCCGCCCGGATGCGAAATGGCGGCTCGCCCCCGGTGCGCTCGACATTCGCGCCGGCGAACAGGAGCAGGTCCTGCGCGAGGGCGCGGCCCATGTCGCGCCCGGCGGCCGGCTTGTCTACGTAACCTGTTCGCTCCTGCGCCGCGAGAACGAGGAGCGGATCGGCGCATTCCTCGGTGCACACCCCGCCTTCGCACTCTGCGATCCGGGCGAAGCCTGGCTCGCTGCGCTTGGAACCGCGATGCCGGACGGCCTTCGCGCGCCCGTTGGCGACGGCGCGGACGGAGCGGGCGCCGCGCTCCGCCTGACGCCGCGCCTGACCGGCACGGACGGCTTCTTCGTCGCGATCCTGACGCGGACGGGCTGATCTGCGCGCGTTGCGGCAAAAACCAGCTTCATCCCCCCGCAAAACGCGGAAATCCCCCTTGCCGAACGCCCCAGTCTCCCTTATGCGGTGTCTATGACAGACACCGTTCTCGTAATCGATTTCGGCTCCCAGGTAACGCAGCTCATTGCGCGACGGGTGCGCGAAGCCGGCGTCTATTCGGAGATCGTTCCGTTTCAGAGCGCCGCCGAAGCCTTTGCGCGTCTTTCGCCCAAGGGTGTGATTCTCTCCGGCGGCCCCGCCTCCGTCAGCGACGACAATGCGCCATCGGCCCCGCCGGCGGTTTTCGAGGCTGGTGTGCCGATCCTCGGCATCTGCTACGGCCAGCAGACCACCTGCCTGCAGCTCGGTGGGGCGGTCGAGGGTGGACATCCGGCCGAATTCGGCCGCGCTTTCGTCGAGATCCACGAGCCCTCAGCACTCTATGAGGGCATCTGGTCGGTCGGCGAGCGCCACCAGGTGTGGATGAGCCATGGCGACCGGGTCACCAGGCTTCCAGAAGGCTTCGCCGTCCGGGCGACCTCGCCGAACGCTCCCTTCGCGATCGCCACCGACGAAGAGCGGCGCATCTACACCACCATGTTCCACCCGGAGGTTTATCACACCCCGGATGGGGCGAAGCTCCTTAAGCGCTTCGTGGTCGACATTTGCGGCTGCAGCGCCGACTGGACCATGGCGGCCTTCCGCGAGGATGCGATTGGCAAGATCCGTGCTCAGGTCGGCTCCGGTCGCGTCATCTGCGGACTGTCGGGTGGTGTCGATTCCTCTGTTGCTGCCGTCCTTCTCCACGAGGCGATCGGCGACCAGCTCACCTGCATTTTCGTCGACCACGGCCTGATGCGTCAGAACGAGGCCGAAGAGGTCGTCTCCCTCTTTCGCAACCACTACAATATCCCGCTCGTTCACGTTGACTGCGAAGACCTTTTCGTCGGCGCATTGGAGGGCGAGGCAGATCCGGAAAAGAAGCGCAAGACCATCGGCAAGCTCTTCATCGACGTGTTTGAGGAAGAGGCGAGGAAGGCCGGCGGCGCGGAATTTCTCGCCCAGGGCACACTCTACCCGGACGTGATCGAGAGCGTCTCCTTCACCGGTGGCCCCTCGGTCACCATCAAGTCGCACCACAACGTCGGCGGTCTGCCCGAGCGCATGAACATGAAGCTCGTGGAACCCTTGCGCGAACTCTTCAAGGACGAGGTGAGGGCACTCGGCCGCGAATTGGGGCTGACGGAAGCCTTCGTCGGCCGCCATCCGTTCCCGGGTCCCGGCCTTGCCATCCGCTGCCCCGGCGGCGTGACCCGTGACAAGCTCGACATCCTCCGCCAGGCCGACGCGATCTATCTCGACGAAATCAGGAAGGCCGGCCTCTACGATGCCATCTGGCAGGCCTTCGCGGTCCTGCTGCCGGTGCAGACCGTCGGCGTCATGGGCGACGGCCGCACCTACGAATACGTCTGCGCGCTGCGCGCCGTCACTTCCGTCGACGGCATGACGGCGGACTTCTACCACTACGACATGGATTTCCTGTCCCGCGCCGCGACCCGCATCATCAACGAGGTGCGCGGCATCAACCGGGTCGTCTACGACGTAACGTCGAAGCCTCCCGGGACCATCGAGTGGGAATAACGATTTTCCAATTGGGGCTGGCGTGAAGAAGTTTGCGCCAGCCTTAATTTATTGAAATCAATAAGTTTTCCATATATACCGTAACGGCATATGTGCTCATGTTCGGTTCGAGCGACATCGTCACAATTCGCGACGACTATTGTCCCGGCGCGATCGGGAGGCCGTATGGCGTTCAGGTCCGGCGTGCGCCCTGCTTGAGCCGCCCGAGGGTGGCAAAATCGCTCTTGAGGTCGGTGTAGAGCTGTTCGTAGAGCGCGAAGGCCTCGCTGTAATAGGCCGCCTCGGCGGGACGCGGCGTCAGGACCTCGCAGTTCCTGACGGTGGCCTTGGCAACGTCGCTGATGTCGTCGAGAAGGCCAACGCCCTTTGCGGCAAGAAGGGCGGAGCCGAGCGTTTCGGTTTCATTGACCCGCAGCCGCTGGATCGGATAGCCGAGGACGTCGGCGAAGATCTGGCACCACACGCGACTGTTGGCAATGCCGCCGCCGAGCGACAGGCTCTCCGGCCGCGGCGCGTGGGCGAGCGCGATTTCCTGGCCCTGGCGGATTGAGAAGGCGACGCCTTCCATGACCGCGCGCACCATGTCGCCGAAGTCGGTCGAGAAGCTCAGGCCGAAGAACACGCCGCGCGCGTCCGGATCCCAGATCGGACAGCGTTCTCCCGCCAGATAGGGAAGATAGATCAGGCCGTTGGCGCCCGCGGGCGTGGCTTCGACCTTGGCGTTGAAGGCGTCGTAGACCGACGCACCGGTCTCCCTCGCCGGACCGGCGAACGCATCGCCGAAGACGTCGCGAAACCAGCGCAACGATGCGCCCGCCGCGTTCGTCGCCTGCACGTTCAGCCATTGGCCCTCGATCGCGTGGCGGCAGTTCATCAGCCGGTCGTCGAACTGAGGCCGGTCGGTGGAAAAGCACGAGCGGCCGCAGGTGCCGATGGCGAGAAAAGTGCTACCCGCCTCCACCGCGCCGGCGCCGACGGCGGCCGCGACCGTATCCATCGCCCCGGCGATGACCGGTGTGCCGGGCCTGAGGCCGGTTGCCTCCGCGGCGCGGCGGGTCACCTCGCCAACGATCTCGCTCGCCTGATGGGGCGTCGCCAGGATGTCCATCGGCACGCCGACATCGCGCACCAGCGCCTCGTCCCAAGTGCCGGTGCGGATATCGGAGAGGAGGGTGAATCCCATTCGTGAGGTGTTGATGGAGAACTCGCCCGTCAGTCGCTGGATGATGAAGCCGCTCGGCACGACGAACTTGTGTGTTTTTTCCAAGATGTCCGGCCGGTGCTTCAGGTACCACAGCAGCGTCGGCAGCGCGAAAGTGCCACGCGCGATCCGGTTGCCGGTCACCGCGAAGATCCGCTCCGCGCCGATGTGCTCCGCTATCCAGTCGACTTCCGCCGCCGCACGCTGGTCGAGTTGAAGGATGGCATTGTAAAGGACCGTGCCGTCGGCATCGAGCGGAATGAAGGAGTTGGTGCAGCTGACGCCGACGCCGGCGATCCGGGCCGGGTCGATGCCATCGCGCTCGATGCAGAGCCGGGTGTTTTCTGCCGCCGCCTGCCACCACAGGTTCGGATCCTCCTCCACCCAGCCCTCGCGCGGATGGATCATCGCGTATTCCCGGTAGGCACTGGCCACCGGCTGACCACTGAGGTCGTATATCGTGCATTTGGTGCCGGTCGTGCCGACGTCGATGCCCAGAACGAGAGGAGAATCCGTAGCGTTTTTCATTCTTGGTGCCTGAAGGTTACGGCATGGTCCGCAAGGGGATGTTCGGCGTCCCGGATGCGGATATGCCCAAGTACCAGCGGGGAGCGTGTGGTAGGAATACGCCCGCTCTAGTAGCGCCCGACGAGCGCGGTCCGCTGGGCCTCGCTGAGCGCGGTCCCATTGCCGGCGAGGATGAAATGGAGGTGGGCGTTCTCCTCGATTTCCTCAACGAGGTTGAAGGCCGCGGCGGGCGTTGTTCCGGTGGCCAGGACGCCGTGATTGGCAAGCAGGACGGAATCGCGCTCGGCAATCACGGCGCCGACTGCATCTGCGAGCTCGCGCGATCCCGGTCGCAGGTAGGGAACGGCGGGCAACGGACCGACGCGAACCGAATAGCCCGGCGTGTAGACCGGCATCGTGCAGGCCCTGTCGAGGTCGGACTGGCAGGCGATGGCGACCGAATACATGCTGTGGACGTGGACGACGGCCTGGACCGTCTCGCGCCGATAGCACTCAATGTGCATCTGCCATTCCTTGGATTGCGGCGGGCCCTGTAGGAGTTCGCCACTCATCGACAGGTGCGAGAGGTTGTCCTGCGAGACGTCGCGCAGGCTGACGCCGCTCGCCGTTATCAGGATACGGTCGCCGTCGCGGATGCTGACGTTGCCGCCCGAGCCGCCCACCATGCCCTTTGCGTAGATGACGTGGCAGAGTTCGACGATATCCATGGTGGATTCCTTTGTTCTGAGCGGCGGATGCCGTGCCCGGGCCTTATTTCATCACCGTCGGCAGCCACATTGTGAGAGCCGGGACGTAGGTTGTGACGGCCAGCAACACGACGCCGATGATGAAGAACAGGCCGCAGTAGCGAAGTGTGATTTCCAGCCGGCCTTCCGCGATGTTGTTGCCGAGAAGGGCACACAGGCCAAGCGGCGGCGTGAGAAGGCCGAGGCAGAGGTTGAAGCACATGACGACGCCGAACTGGACGACCGAGAGACCGCAGGCAAGGGCGATCGGCAACAGGATCGGCGTGAAGATCACCACGGCCACATTGGCCTCCATGAACATGCCGACGATGAGCAGGAATATGTTGATCAGCATGAGGAGGAGGACGGGGATGTCGGTGACGGAGAGGAGCGCGTCGGCGATCGAATCCGGCACGCGGGCAACGGCGAGGACCCAGCTCGAGGCCTTGGAGCAACCGACGAGGAAAAGCATGATCGTCGACGTGATGCAGCTGTCGTAGAAAACGCGGAACAGCATCTGCCGGTCGAACGTGCGATAGACGAAGAGCCCGATGACAAGGGCGTAGACGGCGGAGATTGCGGCCGCCTCGGTGGGGGTGAAGACACCGCCGAAGATGCCGCCGAGGATGATCACCGGCATCAGCAGCGCCCAGACGCTCTTGCGGGTTTCCTGCGCGACAGCCCTCACGCTGACCTTCTTGCCGTAGGGCAGGTCGAGGCGCCGTGCCAGGACGTAGGTCAGGACGAGAAATCCTAGGGTCAGGAGGGCGCCGGGAAGGACCGCGCCGAGGAAGAGGGCGCGGATCGAGGTTTGCACCGAGTTGCCGTAGACGATCAGGATGATGCTTGGCGGAATGAGAGGGCCAACGGTCGACGAGCTTGCCGCGATGGCGGCGGCGAGTTCGGCGGGGTAGCGGTCGTTCTTCATCGCCGGGATGGTGATGCCGCCGATTGCCGTCACCGTTGCCGTGCCGGACCCGGAGATCGCCGCGAAGATCGCCGAGGCGCAGACCGTGACAATGCCGAGGCTGCCGCGCATCCAGCCCATGGTGGCGCGGGTGAAGCCGAGGATGCGATCGGTAATGCCGCCGCCGGTCATAAGGTTGCCGGCGAGGACGAAGAAGGGGATCGCGAGCATCGGGAAGGAATCGATGCCGGCGAAGATCTTCTGCGGCAGGATGATCAGGTTGTAGTTGCCCGCCAGCAGGGAGGCGGTGCAGGCGATGCCGATCGCGAAGGCGACGGGCATGCCGAGGATCACCAGAACGATGAGCCCGACGAGGAGGATGGCGCCGACGGTCATTGGACTATTCCTCCGCTTCGCCGGCATCCCTGGCCGGGCGCCGGATTTTCTCGATGAGTATTTCTGTGGTGAAAAGCAGCATCAGCGCCGACGAAACCGGAATGGACAGGTACATGAAAGCGATCGGAATATGCATGCCCGCCGAGATCTGGTTGGTGGTGCGCATCGTGATGGCGATGCCGTAGCGGATGAGGATCGCGAGGAAGGCTGCGATCAGCACGTAATTGAGGATCTCCACCGCGGTCTTGACCTTGGGCGGGAACGAGTCGACGACGAAGTCGATCGTGATGTGCTGGAACCGCCGCGTCGCATTCGCCGCGCCGAGCAGAACCACCCAGACAAAGGCGTAGCGGGCGAATTCCTCCGCCCAGATGTTGGCGCTGTGGAACACGTAGCGCAGGACGACCTGATAGAAGATCACCGCCGTCATCATCATCAACAGGATCGGAATGACGACGTATATGGTCTTTTCAATGCCGGCGCAGGTCTGCTTCAGAATAGGCATCTCGGTCTCCGTGAGCGGTTACCGACACTGCGGACAGTCACAATGTGTGAGACTTGGGGGGGCGTGAGATTTGGCAAAGGGGGGAACGCGGCGGCGGGTCCTGCCGCCGCGTTCCGCGTGCAAGGGGCCGGGTTTTTGGCGTTATTTGGTGGCCTTGATGCGATCGACCCAGGGCTGCAGGTTGGGGAAGCTTTCCTGGACGATGTTGGAGGTCTTGGAGCGGAAACCGTCGAGGTCGGGATCGATGATCTCCGCGCCGGCGTCCTTCCATTTCTGGATGTAGGCGCCCTCGTTGTCGGTCACCAACTGGGCCACATAGGCGGCCGCTTCATTGCCGGATTCCTCGATCGCGGTCTGGACGTCCTCGGGCAGGCTCTCGAAATACGCCTTGTCCATCATGAAGACGTCGGCGCTCCAGCGGTGGTCGGTGCGGATGAGGAACTTGCACACGTCGGCAAGGCCGAAGTTGTATGACAGGATCGGCGGGTTTTCCTGGGCGTCGACGGTGCCCTGCTGGATGCCGGTCAGCACTTCCGTCATCGCCATCGGCGTCGGGGTCGCGCCGAGCATCTGCCAGGTCTTGACGCTCATGTCGTCGGCCGGCACGCGCATCTTCAATCCGGCGAGTTCTTCCACATTGGTGAAACGCTTGGTGGAGGTCACCACGCGAACGCCGCGATAGGACGGGCCGAAGAGCTTCATGTTGGCCTGGTTGCCGGCCTCGGTGAGAATTTCATTCCCGAGCGCGCCGTGCCAGACCTTCTCGAAGTGAGCACGGTCGCGATACGCGAACGGCACGAGGTCGAGGAGGGAAAGCTCGGTATAAGACGGGATGGTACCGAAGCCCTCGATCACGACTTCATTCGTGCCGAGCTGCAGACCCTCGATGATCTCGCGGATGTTGCCGAGGACGCCCGCGCCGTAGATCTCGACCGTGACCCGGCCGTCGGTCTTGGCCTCGACAAGCTCCTTGAATTTCTCTGCTTCCTTCTGCTTGGGATCTGTTGCGGCATTGATGTGCGCCAGACGCAGGACGATCGGGTCTTGGGCGGCCGAGGCGGGGAGCGACATCCCCAGCGAGCATCCGAGGCTGATCGCCGTGACGCTCAAAAGCGACCCGATCCATTGCCTGTACTTCATTGTATTTTCCTCCAACACATGTATGGGCGTTTTTGCCCCACCGGAATTTCGGCCCACAACTCGGGCAGCCCGCGCCGATGATCGCGAATGCTCAGCTGGCGATGTATTTCTTTGCCAGTCTTTTGATTTCCTGGATCTTTTCTTCCGCCTCCGCGCTCTCCGCGTAGTCGTCGCAGGCGCGAACGATGTGGAGACAAACCGCGCGCTGGAACGCGGCCGCGTCGGCGCTCGAGAGCGCCCCTATGATCGCCTCGTGCTCCACGATGTTCTTGTCCAGCGTTTCGCGGTGAAGCGGCATGCGCCGGTTGTTGAGGAAGGCGAAATAGGTGAAGCGGTTGGAATCGAGGCTGGCGTAGAGCGCCTGCATGCGGCTGTTCGGGCAGGCCGCGATGTAGCGCCGGTGAAAGCATGTCTCGGCGTCGACCCAGGACTCGTAGTCGATTTCGTCGTCGCCTTTGATGGTGGTGCGCATCTGCGCCAGGCTTGCTTCCATGTCCGTGATGATCGACGGATCGGCGGCCGTCCCGCGGACGATTTCCTCGGCGAAGAACACTTCGCACATCAGCCGGACGCCGAGGTTCTCGATCAGCTCGATGTTGGTGAACTCGCGGACCACCATGCTGCGGTTCGGAACGGCCTCCACGAGGCCTTCCGCCGTCAGCCGGTTGAGTGCGTCCTTCACCGGGGTGTGGCTCACCCCCATCGCCTCCGAGAGCTCTCGAACGATCAGCTTCTGACCGGGCATGTATTTGCCGGTGAAAATCGCCGTGCGGATCTGCTGGGTGACCAGATCCACAAGCGACGTCTTCACAAAGGCGCTGAGGTTCTGATGGGCTGCATCGCCGGTCTGGGAGGAGGCGACTTGGGAGGAAGCGACTTGGGAGGAAGCGGTCTGGGGGGAGGACTTGCGCTCGTCAGAAAACATGGCTCGGGCATCCAGGATTCGATCAAAAATATTTAGGTAAATTTATTGGCAGACACCAAAGAGGTCAACGATCCCAGGGGAGAGGGCGTTGCTACGGAACGTCGCAAGGCGCGAGCTCGGCCGGCGGGTTTGTCAGGCCAGCCGGGTTGGGCGGGCGAAAAGTGTTTTGTAAACAAAGAATTAGTATGCTTATGCGAGCAGATCTGCCGGATGCGGGAGAGCGAAAGAGTGTTACGCTATTCGCCACGCACCCCGCGGACGGGGTGGTGGAGGCAATTCCGCGGTGCTGGCAAAGGGGATTTCCGTGATCCGCGTCACATACCGCCGGTTGTCGTTTCGTAGAGTGGCGGACGCTCCCGATAGACATCGCGCCTCATCCAACGAACCATGAGGCGTGCCGGTGTGTCTGTGGGCAAGGACCCGCACGAGGGGCGTGGCAACAAAGATAGTCGAGAGGGTGCGATGTGGGATTTTTCTGTAGGACGGGCATTGGGCCTGATGGCGAGAACGTCGCCCTTCATCCTGCTGCGGATGGCGGTCTATTTCGGCATTTCCCTCGCCTATGTGCTGGTGACGGGCATTGGCGCCGGCGTTGGCTGGGGTATCGGCGGCCTGGGAGACGCGGATTTCCAGGCCAGTACCACCATGTGGGGCGGGATCATCGGCTTCGGCGCTATCGGCGCGGTGCTCTATTTCCTGCGCGAGTACATTCTTTATATCGTCAAAGCCGGGCACATCGCCGTGCTCATCAAGCTCCTTGACGGTGAGCGAATTCCCGATGGCGGATCGCAGATCGCCTATGCCCGTGATGTCGTCAGCGACCGGTTCGCCGAGGCGAGCGTGCTTTTCGGCGTGGACCAGTTGGTCAAGGGCGTGCTCGGCGCAATCACCGGTCTCGTCAGGGGCGTTCTATCCTTCCTGCCGATCCCCGGCGTGCAGCAGATTGCCGGCGTGATCCAGGCCTTTCTGCGCATCGCCGTCGGCTTCATCGATGAGGTGATCCTCGCCTACGCCATTCGCACCGGGTCGACGAATGCCTGGGCGTCCGCGAGGACCGGGCTCGTCCTCTATGGCCAGAACTATAAGCCGATGCTCAAGAACGCCGCCTGGTTGGCGCTGATCGTTTACGGACTTTCCTTCGTGATCTTCCTCGTCATGCTGGCGCCGGCCGCGCTCGCCGTCTATCTCATCCCCGGAGCCTGGTCGGCCGGCGGCATCATTTTCGCACTCCTCTTCGCCTGGAGCGTCAAGGCCGCGCTTTTGGAGCCCTTCGCCATCACCTGTATGATGGAGGTCTATTTCCGCGCGATTGCCGGCCAGGCGCCGGATCCCGCCTGGGACGCGAAGCTGGAGGGGCTTTCCGGCAAGTTCCGCGAGATCAAGGACAAGGCGCTGAATTACCGCCCGCCATCGTCCGGCGCACCGGGCGAGGCCGCTGGCGGTTAGGCCCAGTGTGAAGGTATCGGCGTGAAGGTATCGGCTCCGTACTCAAAAAAGGCCGCCGGGAAGGCGGCCTTTTCGTCTTGTCGGTTTCGATCCGCGGCTGGAGGCTAAAGCATGTTGCGGTTTGTGTGAAACGGTCAACATGCTTTATCTTTTTGTTTTGATGCGACTTCTTATCCGAAAAGTCTGTCAGATTTTCGGGAAAACGCTTTAGCCGACTATGGCGCGCACTTCGTCGAGGAAGCTGTGCACCTGGCCTTTCAGGTTGTCGGATTCCTGCCGGAGTTCCAGCGCCGACTGGCTGACCTGACGCGCCGAGGTCCCCGTCTCGCCGGCAGCCTGGGACACGCCGACGATGTTGGACGACACTTCCCGCGTTCCCGCCGAAGCCTCCTGGATGTTGCGGGCGATCTCCTGGGTCGCCTGACCCTGCTGCTGTACGGCCTCGGAGATCGATGTGGCGATCTCGTTCATCTGTTCGATGGTCGAGGTGATGTCCTTGATCGCCGCGACGGCGCCGTCGGTCTCTACCTGGACCGCCTGAATCTGCTGCGAGATTTCGTCGGTCGCCTTGGAAGTCTGGTTTGCCAGTTCCTTCACTTCCGCCGCAACGACCGCGAAGCCGCGACCGGATTCGCCGGCCCGCGCCGCCTCAATGGTGGCATTAAGCGCCAGAAGGTTGGTCTGCTCGGCAATGTCGGTGATCAGCTTGACCACCTCGCCGATGCGGCTTGCCGCAGTGGAAAGCCCCTCGATCTTGTCGTTGGTATTGCGCGCCTGCGACACGGCATTAGCAGCGATCTGGTTTGACTGGTTGACCTGCCGGTCGATTTCGTTGACCGAGGAGAACAGTTCCTCGGCGGCCGAGGCGACGGTCTCGACGTTGGACGATGCCTCTTCCGACGCCGCGGCCACGGCGTTTGAGCGCTCCGAGGTGTTGTCCGCCCCTTGCGTCAGCGACGCGGAGGTCTGATTGAGCGTGGTGACCGAGTTGGCGACAATGTCAAGCAGGCCGGAGACCTGCCGGTCGAAATCCTGTGCCAGTTGGTTGATCCGTTCCGCCCGCCGGACCTGCTCGGCCTGTTCTTCTTTCTGCTGTGCGCTCAGCCGTTCCGCGCTCTGGGACTTTTCACGGAAGACTTCGAGCGCCTGGTTGATTTGGCCGATTTCGTCGTGCCGGTCGAGGTAGTTGAGCTTGGCGTCATACTGGCGGTTGACCAGCGCGTCGATGCTGGCGATCGTCGCCTCCAGCGGCGTGCGGATGACCGAGCGACCGACGAAGAAGAGCGCGATGGCGACGGCGAGCACCAGCATGACGCCGATGCCCACGACCATGAGCGTGATGTCAACGCTGGCCGCCGAAAGCGTGTCGGTCGGAACGTTGACGACCAGCGCCATCGTATAGCCTGTGTCGCCGACGGCGACCGGTTCGACGATGCGCATGACTTCCGTGCCAAGCGTGTTGGAATAGCCGCGATAGGTGAGGGGCTTGCCGTCCTTGACGGCCGCAAGGAGGGCGCTCTGGTTGTCGAGGTCTTCCGCCGAACGGCCCTCCGCCCAATCCTTGCTCAAAAGGGCGCTGTCCGCGTGGGCCACCCACTTTCCGGCGGGCGAAAGCAGATGGACGGAGCCGGATCCGAGCGGAGTGATCTTGCCGAGGTTTTCGGAAATCTGCGTCAGCACGATATCGGTGCCGGCAACGCCAATCGGCTTGCCGTCCGTGCCCCTGATGGGGACGGCGAGCGAGACGCCGGAAACGGTCTTGCCGCCCATCTCCCAGCTGTAGGGTTCGGTCACGAAAGGCTTGCCGCTGTCATAGGCGCCCCGGAACCAGGCATTCTGATAGTCGTTCTCCTCCAGGTTCGCCAGTGTGCGGAAGCCGATCGACCCGTCGGGTTTGCGGAAGAAATACGGCCGCCATTCCCCGCTCTTGTCATGGAACTCGGTGCCGGCGTGCTGGGCGTTCTTTCCGTCCAGCGCGTCATTGACGACGACGCCCCACGTTCCGGTGAGCTGCGTGTTCTCTTCCAGCGTTTTCTTCAGGATCCCGGTCCATGCCGAACGATCCACGATGTCGTTGCTCTTCATCGCGTCGAGCGCGTAGGTCATGTTCTCGGCCGATATTAGACCGTATTCGAGGGACGAGCGAACCTTCGAAGCCTGCTTGCCGGCGACGGCCTTGGCCTGCTGCATGGAGACCTCGTGTGTCACTGCGGAGCTTTGCCAGCCGATGATGGCGATGCCGACGACCAGAACCGCCGACAGGGATGCGATGCTGGCAAGCAGCATTTTGCTTGTAATCGAAATGTTCCGCCACATAACGGCGCGCCCTTTCTTGAAGAGAGTATTCCGAGAGGCTGCAGGCCTAGGAAAAGCGGAGATATTGTAATTATAAGAGCGTTAAAAAATGCTTTTTTGTAAGCCGAACGGCGCCTTCATAAGACGACTAAGGTATTTTTTCGTACAGTTTGAGCGTTTCCTGGCAATGGATGCTGAAATACATGAAATTAGGGAAGTCCGAATATCGTGTAATCACGTCCCGAGGCATCCGACGGGCCGGAAGGCGGTCAGAAAAAGATGCGCCCAAGGGGATATTCAGAGAGGCGTTATCTGAGGGAGATGTCAGGGGACGACATCGAACAGGACCGGACCGTCGCCCGCGCCGCCCAGGCTGTCGGCGGGGTTGCGCAGCGGGCAATCATCCAGCGAGAGACAGCCGCAGCCGATGCAAGTCGCAAGCTGGTCGCGCAGCGCGCCGAGCGTCGCGATCCGCTGTTCCAGATCCGCCTTCCACGATTCCGACAATCGCTGCCAGTCCTCCACCGTCGGGCTGCGCCCGTCCGGTAGCTCGGCAAGCGCGCTGCGAACGTCGGCAAGGGAGATGCCCGCCCGCTGGGCGACACGGATGACGGCGACCCGGCGAAGCGTCGCGCGATGGTAGCGGCGCTGGTTTCCTGCCGTTCGTTCTGACGCGATGAGGCCCTTGCGCTCGTAAAAATGCAACGTGGAAACCGGAACTCCTGCCCGCCGCGCGAGTTCTCCAACTGACAGCAGCGAACAGAAATCTTTTTGGCTGCGCATCGGGATGCCTTCTTGACCTCAACCTATGTTGAGATCCTATATGAGAAGTCAGTTCCCGATGTAAAGGGATCCTGGAACGCGAGGACGACACGGCATTTCCGCCGCTGACGCGTTCCTGCCACAAGGATTTTTCAATGAGGAGGCTGACAATGGCTTTTGAACTTCCCGATCTTCCCTATGCCCACGATGCCCTCGCCGAACTTGGCATGTCCAAGGAGACGATGGAGTACCACCACGACCTGCACCACAAGGCCTATGTCGACAACGGTAACAAGGCGGTCGCCGGTACCGAGTGGGAAGGCAAGTCGCTGGAGGATGTCGTCAAGGGGACCTACGATCCCAAGGCGCTGGCGCAGTCCGGCGTCTTCAACAACGCCTCCCAGCATTGGAACCACATGCAGTTCTGGGAGATGATGGGCCCGGGCACCGACAAGAAGATGCCGGGCGAGCTGGAAAAGGCGATCGTCGAATCCTTCGGCTCCGTCGACAAGTTCAAGGATGCGTTTGCCGCCGCTGGCGCCGCGCAGTTCGGCTCCGGCTGGTGCTGGCTGGTGAAGGACACGGACGGCTCGCTAAAGGTCACCAAGACCGAGAACGGTGTCAATCCGCTTTGCTTCGGCCAGACTGCGCTTCTGGGTTGCGATGTGTGGGAGCATTCCTACTACATTGACTTCCGCAACAAGCGCCCCGCCTATCTGACGAACTTTCTCGACAAGCTGGTCAACTGGGAGAACGTTGCCTCGCGCCTCTAGCGCGCCGGCCACGACAGTTTTCCGCCCCGAATAGCCCGGGCGGCGCGCATATCCTGCACTTTTTGCAATCCGGCTATGCGCGTCGCCCGGCGCATATTATGGTCTGTTTTCTGGACCATCACCCGAATCTGAACGGTTTCTGCGCTCCTTCGGGGGCGTCACGAAAAAATCGCCACCGTGGAAGATAAGGGCTCGTAGAGGTTTCTACCTACGGGCGACAGGGTATTTTTTCACATTTTTGAAATTATGAAGCAATTGCAGCGGAGGTTCACCGGACCAGTTACGCGAAAAATACTTGCTCGGGTAAACAGTCGACTGAAAGCTGCTGTCTCCGTCAAGATATTGTTGTCGGATCTTGCCGTTTCTTTCAGCCATCCCAGGAAAACTCCACGCACTGCGAAGTTCTCACGCGGGCGAGCTTTGGCAGATTGGCAAAAAAATTGAACCACGTGTCAGCGGATACGGGAAAAAGAGTACGCCAAAAGTAGTGGCCGATTCCCTCCCAGTAACGTGTAAGGAGAGCGGATTCCGGCGGAATAGTGCCGTTGATCCGCCATGTGGCACATGTGGGGACGCAATCTCCCTAGCTTGTTTTTCCGGTCATCTGGTGGCCAATTTCAGCCCCGAAAGACTCATATTTCGTTGGACAGATGGACGTTGACGATGTTCTCCGCCCCGGCCGATACCCGGGCGAGGGTCAGGTGGGCTTGCGTCGCAAACGAGGAGGCCGACATGGTTGAGAATGGACAGGAACTCTACGAAATCGTTGCCCGCGTGAAGGCTGCGCAGGCGCGTTTCGCCGAGTACTCGCAGGAGCAGGTCGACAAGATCTTCCGCTCCGCTGCTCTCGCCGCGGCCGACGCGCGTATCCCGCTGGCCCGCCTCGCGGTCGAGGAGACCGGCATGGGCGTGATGGAAGACAAGGTGATGAAGAACCACTTTGCTTCCGAATACATCTACAACAAGTACAAGGATGAGAAGACCTGCGGCGTGCTTGCCGAGGATCCCGAATTCGGCACCGTTACTTTGTGCGAGCCCATCGGCCTCATCTGCGCGATCGTGCCGACGACGAACCCGACCTCGACGGCGATCTTCAAGGCGCTGATCGCGCTGAAGACCCGCAACGGCATCATCTTCTCGCCGCACCCGCGGGCCCGGAAGTCAACCTGCGCGGCCGCCAAGCTCGTGCTCGATGCCGCCGTCAAGGCCGGTGCGCCGAAGGATATCATCGCCTGGATCGATGAACCGACGGTCGACCTCTCGAACCAGCTGATGCAGCACAAGGACATCAACCTCATCCTCGCCACCGGCGGCCCGGGCATGGTCAAGGCCGCCTACTCCTCCGGCAAGCCGGCGATCGGCGTCGGCGCCGGCAACACGCCGGCGGTCATCGACGAATATGCCGACATCAAGCGGGCCGTCGCCTCGATCCTGATGTCGAAGACGTTCGACAACGGCGTCATTTGCGCCTCCGAACAGTCCGTCGTTGCCGTCGATGCGGTTTACGACGCGGTGCGCGAGCGTTTCAGCACTCACGGCGGTTATATCCTGACGAGCAACGAAGCAGGCGCCGTGCGCGATCTCGTCATGCCGAATGGCACGCTCAATGCCGCGATCGTCGGTCAGTCCGCCGTCAGGATCGCCGAACTCGCCGGCTTCCGGGTTCCCGCCGACACCAAGGTGCTGATTGCCGAGGTCGAGGACACTGGCGCCGACGAGGTGTTCGCCCACGAGAAGCTCTCGCCGACCCTCGGCATGTTTCGGGCGAAGGACTTCAAGGACGCCTGCGACAAGGCCGCGAGCCTCGTCGCGCTCGGTGGCATCGGCCATACCTCGGTTCTCTATACCGATCAGGACCTGCAGCCGGAACGCGTCGCCACCTTCGGCGCGGCCATGAAGACGGCCCGCATCCTGATTAACTCACCGGCCTCGCACGGTGGTATCGGCGACCTCTACAACTTTCACTTGGCGCCCTCGCTGACGCTCGGATGCGGTTCGTGGGGCGGTAACTCGATTTCCGAGAACGTCGGGCCGAAACACTTGATCAACAAGAAGATTGTCGCCAAGCGGGCTGAGAACATGCTGTGGTACAAGGTGCCCCGGAACATCTTCTTCCGCCGCGGCTGCCTGCCATTCGCGCTGGAAGAACTGAAGGGCAAGAAGCGGTGCCTGATCGTCACCGACCGGTTCCTGTTCGAGAACGGCTACGTCAACGAGACGGTGCGCCTTCTGAAGAACCTCGATCTGGAGGTCGAAGTTTTCTACGAGGTCAGCGCAGATCCAACCCTGGCGATCGTGCGCAAGGGCGTCGAAATCGCCAACGCCTTCGAACCCGACGTGATCCTCGCCCAGGGCGGCGGCTCGCCGATGGATGCCGCTAAGATCATGTGGGTGATGTACGAGCATCCCGATGCGTCCTTCACGGATCTGGCGCTGCGCTTCATGGATATCCGCAAGCGCATCTACAAGTTCCCCAAGCTCGGCATGAAGGCCTCGCTCGTCGCCGTCCCGACCACCTCTGGCACGGGCTCGGAAGTGACCCCCTTTGCGGTCGTGACCGACGAGAAGACCGGCGTGAAATATCCCATCGCCGACTATGAACTGACGCCGGACATGGCGATCATCGACGCCAACCTCGTCATGCACATGCCCAAGGGTTTGACCGCGCACGGTGGTATCGATGCAGTGACCCATGCCCTCGAGGCCTATGTCTCGGTGATGGCGACGGAATACACCGACGGTCAGGCCCTGCAGGCACTGAAGCTCCTGAAGACCCACCTGCCGGCCGCCTTCCGGGACGGCGAAAAGGCGCCGAAGGCGCGCGAGGAAGTGCACAACGGCGCGACACTCGCCGGCATCGCCTTCGCGAACGCTTTCCTCGGCGTGTGCCACTCCATGGCGCACAAGATCGGGGCGGAGTTCCACCTGCCGCACGGCCTTGCCAATGCGCTCTTGATCTCCAACGTCATTCGTTACAACGCGATCGACAACCCGACCAAGCAGACGGCCTTCAGCCAGTACGACCGTCCGCACTCCGTGCGCCGTTATGCCGAATGCGCTCGTCATCTCGGCATCGGTGACAAGTCGGACCACAAGTCGGTCGAGAAGCTGATCGCCTGGGTGGACGAGCTCAAGAAGGAGATCGGTATTCCGGACTCGATCCAGGCCGCCGGCGTTCCCGAATCCGACTTCCTGGAGCGCCTCGACACGGTCAGCGCGATGGCCTTCGATGACCAGTGCACGGGCACCAACCCGCGCTATCCGCTGGTCAGCGAAATCCGCCAGCTGCTTCTCGACAGCTACTACGGCCGCGCCTACGTGGAAGGCCGTGAGACGGAAGCAGCGGACGCTGCGTCGCTGAAGGTCGTGGCCGAGGACGGTGTTGCGGTCAAGCAAAGGGCTAAGGCACGCAAGTAAACGCGAGCGAACAAATGGCATCTCCCTCGCCAGCCCGGCAAATTCCAGGCCGGTAATTACCGTCCGGGTAACTACCCGCCTGGTAGCTGGCCGCCGCCGGTCGGGTACCCGCACAGCACTTCAGAGCGTTGGCGATCTGGCGGGGCGATGGGGTGATGCAAAGAATGGTGAGCGCCGGTGAGCGCCGCGACCAGGGTGTCGAGGCCGTGAGCCGGCGCTCTTGCGTCTGCCGGGACAGCGGACAGGGCGGCAGGACCCTCGAATGGCCCCTGGAAAAGCGCATACCCTGGCGCCTGTTGGATGTTGTAAGAGCAAACGCAACAGGCTTCAGGGAAAGAGTCGGAGAGGTGCCCGGCTGAAATCATTGGCGCCATCGGCCGCCTTCGTCAGGAGGTCGATGAAGAGTGCTCGTTCCTCGTCCTTGAGGCCGCGTAGCATTAGCGTTTGCGTCTCGCGTACGAGCGGCGTGACCGTATCGATCACGCTTGCGCCGTCGTCGGTGATGAAGAGCTCGCGCGCGCGCCGGTCCCGTGTCGAGACCTTGCGGGTGATGAAACCCTTCTGGACCAGCCTGTCCACGACGCCGCCGATTGTTACGCGATCGTAGGCGACCATGCCCGCGACAGTCGCCTGGTCGATGCCCGGATATTCCTTCACGGCGACGAGCGTCGCGTATTGAACGGGCGTCAGGTCGAACCCGGCCTTGGCCACCTCATCCATGAAGAGCGAAACAGAGATTTGGTTCATGCGGCGGATCAGGTGTCCCGGCATGCCGTGGAGTTCCAGCATTTTCTCTCTGGTTTTCAAACCTTCTCGCGCCTTTTTTGATTTTGCCCTTTGCGCTCATACACCAAAATATCGCGGCGCGACAGTTGGCGATATTGACGGCGCGGCTATTGGTGAGTATACGAACTAAAAATTGCGTTTCGTCAAGTTTGGACGATACGTGCTAACGATACGGACTTGGGAGGATCGCTTTGGCTGAGCAGCTCGGCACGCTCGAGGACTTGCCCCGGGACTATCGCGACGCGATGACTGATGCCGGTGTCGCGCCGCTGTGGCCGATGATGCGCAACGTGCTGCCGCACGATCGGCCGCAGCCGCAAACCCGTTCCCACCTGTGGCGCTTTACCGATATCCGTCCGCTTCTGATGCGTGCCGGCGAGCTGACGCCTGTTGAAAAGGCGGAACGGCGGGTGCTTGTCCTCTCTGATCCCGGCCGCGGCGTCGGCGCCATGCAGGCAACGTCGTCGATCTACGTCGGCCTCCAGCTCCTCTTGCCGGGCGAGACTGCGCCAGCCCATCGCCATACGCCGAGCGCGGTGCGTATCGTCGTGGAGGGGAAGGGCGCCTACACCGTCGTCGAGGGTGAGAAGTTGCCGATGGAGTCCGGCGATCTCATCCTGACGCCGGGCGGCACCTGGCACGACCATGGCCATGAGGGCGACGAACCGGTGATCTGGCTGGACGCGCTTGACCTGCCGCTGTTCTACTATCTCGAAGGCTCTTATGCCGAGGAATCGCCGCTGCAGTCCAAGCGCAACCGGCCCGACGCCTCGCAGGTCGAATACAGGGCCGCCGGCCTGGTGCCGAAGCGTCGCCGCGAGGCGCCCGTCGGTGCCTATCCGATGATGCGGTTTCCCTGGACGAACACTGAGGCCGTATTGCGTGAAATGGCCGAATACGGTGGCAGCGAGCCGGTGGAACTCGACTTTATCAATCCCGAAACGGGTCTGAGCGTCCTGCCGACCATGGGTTTCACGGCGCTGATGATCCGCCTCGGCGAGACGGTCCGCCCGCCGATCCGGTCGACGAGTGCCGTCTTCCACATCATCAAGGGGTCGGGCCGCTCGGTCGTCAACGGTGAGACCTACGACTGGACGGCGAAGGACAGCTTTTCCGTTCCCGTGTTCTCCGAGGTGGAGCACACCACCGGCGATGAGCCGGCCTTTCTTATTCAGGTCCATGACGGGCCACTTCAGGAAAAACTTGGTTATTACGAGGAGCGCGCGCGATGAGTGACGCCAGCAATCTGCTTTTTTCGGTTCCCCAAACCCCGACCGTGCCCGTGAAGGGCGAGACGGCGGCTTATCCCGTCCACCGCGTCTTCTGTGTTGGCCGCAACTACGCCGCCCACGCCAAGGAAATGGGCGTCGAGGTGGACCGCGAGGCGCCGTTCTACTTCACCAAGCCGGCGAGTGCGATCGTGCACTCCGGCGCGACCATTCCCTATCCCCCGGGCACCGAGAACTACCATTACGAGATGGAACTGGTGATGGCGATCGGCACGCCGGTCTTCAAGGCTGACCGCGGCGAGGCAATGAAGGCGATCTACGCCTATGCGACCGGTCTCGACATGACCCGCCGAGACCTGCAGCTCGACGCTCGCGCCAAGGGCCGCCCGTGGGACCTCGGTAAGGCGTTCGAGGAATCCGCCGTGATCGCGGAACTGACCAAGGCGGAGGAGTTCGGCGAAATCGGTCCGCAGCGGATCTTCCTCAGCGTCGACGGAGACGTGAAACAGGATGCCAAGCTGGAAGACCTCATCTGGAAGGTCGACGAACTGGTCAGCCACCTGTCGCACTACTACCACCTGCTGCCGGGCGACCTGATCTACACCGGAACGCCGGCGGGTGTCGGCCCGGTTGTCGCTGGCAACGTCATTCACGGCGAAGTCGAGGGGCTGGCGCCGGTAGATCTGACGCTCGGTGACGCCGAATGATGAAGTTCTACGGCTACTTCCGCTCCTCCTCGGCCTATCGCTGCCGCATCGCGTTCAACCTGAAGGGTGTGGAGACGGACTTCGTCTCCGTCCATCTCAGGCGGAATGGCGGTGAGCAGAAGATGCCGGCCTACAGGGCCGTCAATCCGCAGGGGCTCGTGCCGGCGCTGCAAGTCGACGACGATCTCGTCCTCACCCAGTCGCTCGCCATCATCGAATGGCTGGACGAGACGACGGGTGGGCCGAAGCTCGTTCCCGAAGACGTCAATCTGAGGGCAAAGGTGCGCGCCTTTTCGCAGATCATCGCCTGCGAGATTCATCCGCTGCAGAACCTGCGCGTACTCCAGTATCTGAAGACCGAACTCGGCCAGGACCAGGACGGCGCCGATGTCTGGTGTCAGCGCTGGATCGGCGAGGGGCTCGCCGCCTGCGAAGCGATGCTGGCAAGGGAGGGCACGAGCGGCCGGTTCTGCTTCGGCGACGAGCCGACGCTCGCCGACATCTGTCTCGTTCCGCAGGTTTTCTCCGCCGCTCGTTTCAAGGTTGACCTTGGCGACATGCCGCGGATCCGCGAAATCCATGCCAATTGCGAGGCGCTTCCCGCCTTCGCCGACGCCCACCCGTCTCGTCAGCCCGACGCGGAAGCCTGATCGCGGCCGACTATCGCAGGCCGTGCAACCAATATTCAAAAAATCCGGGAGGAAATAGCATGCACCTGACACGTTTTACCAAAGGCGCTCTCGCCGCCGCCGCGATCGCGGCCACCGGCTTTGCCTTCGTTTCCGGCGAAGCGTCTGCGCGCGAGCTGCGCATGGGCGTCATCACGCCGCCGAGCCATGTCTGGACCAAGGTCGCCAACCGTATCGCGGAAAAGCTTCCCGCAGCGACGGACGGCTCGCTGACCATGAAGGTCTTTCCCGCCGGCCAGCTCGGCGTCGAGCAGGAGATGTTCCAGCAGATGGGCACGGGCCTTCTTGACGCCGGCCTCATGACCGGCGCCATCACCAGCCTGCGTGCGCCGTCGGTCTCCGGCTGGTTCACGCCCTATCTCTTCAAGGACGTCTCCCAGGCCGTTGCCGCGTCCAAGGTGCCGGCTGCCCAGGAGATGCTGAAGGAACTCGACCGTGCCGGCCTCGTCGGCCTCGGCTACACCTTTGCCGGCATGCGCCATGTGCTGATGCGCTCCGGCGCCGTCACCGGTCCCGACAGCCTGAAGGGCAAGAAGATCCGCATCGTGCCGTTCCCGACCATGAAGGTCTGGTGGCAGGCGATCGGCGCGGTGCCGACGCCGGTCAATCTGACCGAGGTCTATCAGGCACTGCAGAGCGGTCTTCTCGATGGCATCGACATCGACCTCGACGCTCTCGTCGGCCTGAAGTTCCAGGAAGTCGGCAAGTCGCTGACGATCACCCACCATATGGCGTTCCCGGCGATCATGGTCGTCTCCAAGCGCACTTGGATGTCGTTCAGCGACAAGGAGAAGGCGGCCTTCAAGTCGGTCGTCGACGAAGCGCTCGCCTGGGGTTCCACCCAGCAGGTAGAGGCCGAGAAGAAGAACCTCGCCTCGCTTGAGGGCCAGATCGAGATCTCGACCCTCCAGAACGGCCCGGAAGCCTTCGCCGACGCCATCGCGGCCGTGCAGAAGAGCTTTGCCGGCAACGCCACCATCGCTGCCTTCCAGAAAGAGGTCCGCGAGGGCCAGGCGCAATGAACATCCTCTCCGCCCTCTCCGACGGGCTGGTTATCGTCGAGCGCATCGTCGGACGGCTGCTGATCCTGGGCTTCGTCAGCCTGATCACTGTCAACGTCGCCATGCGCTACGGGGGCGGAGAGCCTATTATCTTCGCTGAGGAACTGGCCGCGATCCTGCTCGTCTGGCTCGCTTTCGTGGCGATTTCGATCTCGCTGCACGACGGCTCCCAGGTCGCCGTGACGCTGGTCGTCAACACGCTCGGCAAACGTGGTAAGAAGACCCTGGCACGCGCTGTCAACCTCGTCATCCTGGCGATGATGACCGCCCTCCTGTGGGCGAGCGTCCAGTGGGTCCGCTCGCCCATGGTGGAGTTTGAGCAGGTCATCACCACCGGTTGGCCGAAGGCGCCGTTTTTCTTCATCATTCCGATTTTTTGCGCCACGTCGCTGGTGCATGTGTCGGCACGGCTTTTCAGGCGGTGATTCCATGACGACCGGCCTCAGCCTTATTCTCTTCCTCGCGTCCGGGATGCCGATCGCCTTCGTGCTGATCGCGACGACCTTCGTCTTCCTGATCGTGGAGGGCAATACCGCTCTTCTCGACGCTCTGCCGCAGATCATGTTCGGCAGCATCGAGAACTTCGATCTCCTCGCGATCCCGCTCTTCATAATGCTTGGCGAGATCATGAACGAGGGCGGTATGACGCAGCGCATCATCACCGCCGCCCGCGTCTGGCTCCGCCGTCTTCCGCACGACCTGCCGTTCGTGAACCTCGTCGCCAATCTCGTGCTCGCCGCGATCATGGGCTCGGCCACCGCGCAAATGGCTGTGATGTCGCGCGTCATGGTTCCGCAGATGGAAAAGGAAGGCTACAAGCGCGGCTACGCCGCGGCGTTGACGGCGTCGGCCGGTCTTCTCGGCCCGATCATTCCGCCGTCGATGCCTTTCATCATCTACGGTGTCGTCGCGCAGGTCTCGATCGCCGACATGTTCCGCGCCGGCCTCGTTCCCGGCCTCGTGCTCTTCGCGTTGATCTCCGGTCTCGTTTTCTGGCAGGCCGCCCGCAACCACACCAACGTCGATACAGCACAGGACATGGCCAAGGTTCCGCGCATCAAGGCGACGATGAGCGCGGCGGCGACGCTTCTCATTCCCATCGTCATCGTCGGCGGCATCACCTTCGGCGCCTTCACCCCGACCGAATCCGCCGCCATCGCCATTGTCATCGCGCTTATCGTCGGTGTCTTCGTCTATCGCGAGCTGTCGTGGAAGGTCATTCCGCGCATTCTCGACCGGACCATCGCCAATTCGGCCATGTTGCTCTTTCTCATCATCGCCGCCAAGGTCTTCGGCTGGGTGCTGACCTACAATCAGGTGCCGCAGGCCGTCGCCGAGTTCCTCGCCAGCCTGACGAATGATCCGATCGTCTTCATGCTGTTGATCTTCGTGGCGCTGAACGTTGTCGGCATGTTCCTCGATGGTATTGCCGCGCTGATCATCCTGGTGCCGATCCTGCTGCCGGTCGCCACCGGCACTTTCGGCATCGATCCGATCCAGTTCGGCGTCGTCCTCGCGCTGACCCTGGTGCTCGGCCTCCTGACACCGCCGGTTGGCGCCGGGCTCTACATCGCCGCCGCCATGTCTGAGATCGACATCATGCGGCTGTCGAAACTGGTGCTGCCCTACGTGCTGGCGACGATGCTTGTCGTCATGCTCGTCATCCTCTTTCCGTGGATGGTGCATCCCTTCGGCTAGAGCGCGGGGAGGGTGCAGGCAAGACCCATAACGCGGACGCCCGCCGGCGTCCGCGACCACTTTCGCCACATCCGGATTCGCTTCGAGGGGAGGAGTATCCATGTCTGAAACCATCACGTCCGAACGGCCTGTCGTCATTGCCGGCGGCGGCATTGGCGGCCTTGCCTCCGCGCTCGGCCTTGCCCGCAAGGGATTCCCGTCGGTTGTCCTGGAACGCTCTGCGACGCTTGCCGAAATCGGCGCCGGCATCCAGCTCGGCCCCAACGCCTTCCACGCCTTCGACTATCTCGGTGTTGGCGATGCCGCGCGTGGCATGGCCGTCTTCATCGACAAGCTCCGGCTGATGGATGCCATGTCGGGCGAGGAAATTATGCATATTCCGCTCGACGAAGCCTTCCGCACCCGCTTCGGCAATCCCTATGCGGTCGTTCACCGAGGCGATCTTTACGGCGTCTTTCTGAAGGCCTGTCAGGAAAGCGACCTCATCACGCTGAGGACGAACGCCGAGGTCGTCGGCTATGAGCAGGACGGCACGAGTGTGACCGCGACGCTGGCGAACGGCGAGACCGTGACCGGCGCGGCGCTGATTGGTGCCGACGGGCTGCGCTCCAACGTCAGGAAAACACTGGTCGGCGACGGCGAGCCGCGTGTCTCCGGCCACACCACCTATCGCTCCGTCATTCCCACGGAGGAAATGCCGGAAGATCTCCGCTGGAACGCGGCGACGCTCTGGGCAGGCCCGAAGTGCCACATCGTCCACTATCCGCTGTCGGACTGGAAGTGCTTCAACCTCGTCGTCACCTACCACAACGACGCGCCGGAGCCGGTCGCCGGCAAGCCCGTCGCGGTGGAGGAAGTGCGGCGCGGTTTCGAGCATATCGACGAACGGCCGCGCCAGATCATCGAGAAGGGTCAGAACTGGAAACTCTGGGTGCTATGCGACCGCGATCCGACCGACAACTGGATCGACGGCCGCGTCGCGCTCCTCGGCGATGCGGCCCATCCGATGTTGCAGTATTTCGCGCAAGGCGCCTGCATGGCAATGGAAGACGCTGTCTGCCTCGCCGACGAGATGGAAAAGGCCGGTGGCGAGGTGGAAAAGGTCCTTCCCGCCTTTCAGAAAAAACGCATCGTCCGCACCGCCCGCGTTCAGCTCCAATCGCGCTGGATCGGCGAGAACATCTACCATCCGGCCGGCGCTCACGCCGAATTGCGCAACACCATCATGCGCGCCAAGTCGCCGGATGAATGGTATGACGCCGTGCAGTGGATCTATGGCGGTTCGGGGCTTGCCGGCGGCGCCTCCGCCGTCTGCTGACGCCGACGCGTCTTGCGTTCCGGCCGGATTTGCCCCGCATCGGTTGGCGCCGATGCGGGGTTTTCGTTGCAAGGCCGGCGCGTCTCCTTGATGGTTACACTTGAAACCATTACACTCATACGCAGAAACACGGATAACCGATCCGCCGGCCGGCTGGCGTCAGCGCGACTGACCTCGTTGTGTCCGGCCGGCAATGGATACGGCCTTGCGAAAAGGGAGAGACGCGATGGCGCTGACTTACATGCCCGGCTTCGGCAACGACTTTGAGACGGAGAGCCTTCCCGGCGCCTTGCCCGAGGGGCGCAACTCGCCGCAGAAGTGCAATTACGGCCTCTATGCGGAGCAGTTCTCCGGCTCGCCCTTCACCGCGCCGAGGAGCACCAACGAACGCGCCTGGCTCTATCGCATCCGTCCGGGCGTGCGCCACGCGACCCGCTTTTCCCAGGTCGACGTGGAGGGCTGGAAGACCGCGCCGCATATCGTCGATCATGGTCTTCCCATCGGCCAGCTCCGCTGGGGCCCGGTGCCGCTGCCGACCGCGCCGACGACGTTCGTTGACGGCATGCACACGATGACGACCGCCGGCGACGTCTACACCCAGGTCGGCATGGCCGCGCATGTCTATGCCGCTAACGAGGACATGGTCGACGACTATTTTTTCAACGCTGACGGCGAGATGCTCCTGGTGCCGCAGCACGGTGGCCTGCGCATCGTCACCGAGATGGGCGTCATGGAAGTGGAGCCTTCGGAAATCTGCGTCCTGCCGCGCGGGTTGACGTTCCGCATCGAGCGGCTCGACCCGGCGGCCGGCGCCGTGCGCGGCTATGTCTGCGAGAACTACGGCGCGATATTCACCCTGCCGAACCGCGGCCCGATCGGCGCCAACTGCCTTGCCAACCCGCGCGACTTCAAGACGCCGGTCGCCTGGTACGAAGACAAGCAGACCCCGTGCCGGGTAACGGTCAAATGGTGCGGCAAGTTCTATCGCACCGAAATCGGCCATTCACCCCTCGACGTTGTCGCCTGGCATGGCAACTACGCGCCCTACAAGTATGATCTGAAGACCTTTTCCCCGGTCGGCGCGCTGCTCTTCGACCATCCCGATCCGTCGATCTTCACGGTCCTGACCGCTCCGACGGGTGAGGAGGGCACGGCGAATGTCGACTTCGTCATCTTCCCGCCGCGCTGGATGGTGGCCGAGGACACCTTCCGCCCGCCCTGGTACCACCGCAACATCATGAGCGAATTCATGGGTCTCATCTACGGTCGCTACGACGCCAAGGAGGAGGGGTTCGTTCCCGGCGGCATGAGTCTCCACAACATGATGCTGCCGCATGGACCCGACTTCGCCGGCTTCGAAAAGGCCTCCAATGCCGATCTGAAGCCGATGAAGCTCGACAACACCATGGCCTTCATGTTCGAGACCCGCTTTCCGCAGCAACTGACGGCCTATGCCGCGGGCCTGGACACCCGCCAGGACGACTATATCGACTGCTGGGCCGGTCTGGAGAAGAAGTTCGACGGCACGCCGGGTATCAAATGAGACACCCGGGATGTAGCGCAATTCTCTGGACCGCCGACCCGTTGAGCGGCATGGTTCACCATTGATTCAAGGGGCGCCGTCCGGTGCCTGAAAGATAGCGTCCTGCCAGGAAATCGCGCCCGTCAGGAAATCCAGCTCTGCCAAGGGAAGAAACGCCATGAAACTCGCCACCCTGAAGGAAGGCGGCCGAGACGGCCGTCTCGTCGTCGTCTCGCATGACCTGACGCGCTATTCGCCGGTCCACCACATCGCACCGACGTTGCAGGCCGCGCTCGACGACTGGGCAGCGATCGCGCCGCGCCTCGCCGAGGTCGCCGAGGGCCTTGAGGCCGGCTCTCAGCCGGCGGCACGCTTTCATGAACATGAGGCGCATTCGCCGCTGCCGCGCGCCTACCAGTGGGCCGACGGTTCGGCCTACGTCAACCACGTCGAACTCGTGCGCAAGGCGCGCGGCGCGGAAATGCCGGAAAGCTTCTGGACCGATCCGCTTATGTACCAGGGTGGCTCCGACGCCTTCCTCGGCCCTCGCGACCCGATCCGGGTGGCCGATGAGGCCTGGGGCATCGACATGGAGGGCGAGGTCGCCGTCATCACCGACGATGTGCCGATGGGCGCGAGCCCCGAGGTGGCGCAGGGCGCTATCCGCCTCGTCATGCTGGTCAATGACGTCAGCCTGCGCGGTCTCATTCCGGGCGAACTCGGCAAGGGCTTCGGCTTCTTCCAGTCGAAACCCTCGTCGGCCTTCTCCCCCGTCGCCGTCACGCCCGACGAACTGGGCGAGGCCTGGAATGGCGGCAAGGTGCACCTGCCGCTCTGCGTCGACTACAACGACCGGCCCTTCGGCCGCGCCAACGCCGGCCTCGACATGACCTTCGACTTCGGCCGGCTTGTCGCCCATGCCGCACGCACAAGGCCGCTCTCTGCCGGCGCGATCATTGGCTCCGGTACTGTGTCGAACAAGCGCGACGGCGGCCCGGGCAAACCGATCCAGGAGGGCGGGGCGGGCTATTCCTGCATTGCCGAGGTCCGCATGGTCGAGACGATCCTCACCGGCGGGCCGGTGACGCCCTTCATGGCCTTCGGCGATACGGTCCGCATCGAGATGAAGGACGCGGACGGCCATTCGATCTTCGGCGCGATCGAGCAGCGGGTGGAAAAATACGAGGGCTGAGCGTTCGAAATTTCGGTGAGATCATGGATCGGGGCGTCGGCATGAAGCCGGCGCCCCGATTGCGTCAGGCCGTCACTTGAGGAAGCCCGGCAGCCACAGCGTCAGGATCGGAAACGTGGCGAGTAGCGCCAGGCGGATGATGTCGGCAGCGATGAAGGGCGCGATGCCTCTGAGGACCGCCTTCTGGCTCGCGGACGGCGCGACGGCCTGGACGACGAAGAGGTTCATGCCGACCGGCGGCGTGATGAGGCCGATTTCGGCGACGACCACGATGATGATGCCGAACCACACCATGTCGAAGCCGAACTGGACCGCCAGCGGGCCGAGGAACGGCACGGTGAGGAGAATCATCGACATGGAATCGAGGAAGCAGCCGAGGATGAGATAGAAGATGAGGATGAGGACGATAACCGCCGCGGCGGAAAGGCCGCTTGCCTCGATGATGCTGATGAGCGCCTGCGGAATGCCGGTTGTCTCGAGGAAGTAGTTAAAGAGCGCCGCGCCGATGATGAGAAGGAAGATCATGCCGGACATCGACGCCGTCTCGCTGATGATCGTCATCAGCGTGCGCCGGCTGAGCGCCTTCCTGAAGCCGGCGAGAAGGAGTGCGCCGACCGCGCCGACGGCGGCCGATTCCGTCGGAGAGAAAAGGCCGGTGAAGATGCCGCCGATGACAACGACGAAGAGCAACGCGACGAGCACCATGTCGAGGCCGAACCCGCCTTGGGTGTCCGCCGCCTCGCCTGGCTTCATGCGCGGCGCGAAGCGGGGATTGCTCCTCACCGCAATCATCACCGCGCCGGCGTAGAGGAGGGTGGCAAGGACCCCGGGGACGAGTGCGGCGATGAACAGCGCGCCGATCGAGGTCTGCGTCAGGAGCCCGTAGATGACGAGGATGATGGAGGGCGGGATGAGGACGCCGAGCGTGCCGCCGGCCGCGACGGTCGCTGCCGCGAAGCCGGCATTGTAGCCGCGTCGTTCCATTTCCGGGATCGCCACCCGGCCCATCGTGGCGGCGGTGGCGAGCGAAGAGCCGCAGATCGCCCCGAAGAATGCGCAGGCGCCGATCGAGGCGAGTGCCAGCCCGCCGTTGAGCCGACCGACGGCCGCATTGAGCGCATCGAAGAGGGCGCGTGAAAGGCCCGCGTGCGCCATGACGACGCCCATCATGATGAACAGCGGGATGACGCTGAACGAATAGGGAAAGATCGCCTCGAACGGTACCGAGCCGAGGACGAAGTTTAATCCGGTCCAGCCGTTCAGCCACCAGAAGCCGACGGCGCCGACGGCGCCGGTGGCGATGGCGACCGGTACGCCGCAGGCGACGAGGAAAAGCGCAAGGACGAAGCCGCCCGCGCCGAGCGCGGCGTCAGACATGGGCGTCGTCCCCCTTGTCGGAAAGGGCCCTTGAGAGGAGGCCGCGCAGGGCGATCGCGCCGATCGACAGGGCAAGGCCGACAAGCACGGGGACCCAGTACCAGGCGATCGGCAGGCCGAGTTGCTGGGACCGGTCGCCATAGGCGAGCTGGTTCTCGAACGCCGTGATCGCCGGCGGCAGCATTACCGCCATCAGGGTAAAGGAAAGGAGCGCGGCGAGCGCCCGGAAGCCACGCGCGATCCGGTTCGGCACAGACAGGATGACGAGGTCGACGCGCACATGGGCGCGGACCCAGAACGCATAGGCGATCGCCATCCAGGCGCCGGCAAGCGTGAACAGCTGGACGAGATCGACGACGCCGGCGATGCCGCCGTGGACGCGCCGGCCGACGACATCGGCGACAGTGATGAGACCGGCGGTCGAAAACGCCAGGAACGCCAGGATGGCGACGATCCGGAAAAGGCCGTGAAGAAGGGTGCGAAACATGGGCGGCGTCGCGGTTCTCTCGGGACGGGTCGGGGATTGGGCGAGGGGGGCGGCGCGAGGGAAAGCCTCCGCGCCGCCCGTGACATTGCCGGCGATCGTCTATTCGAACTCGGCGATCTTCTCGCGCATCTTTTTATAGACCTCGTGAACGGTTGCCTCGTCCGCACCGTTGTCGACGAGCTGCTTCAGATAGGCCTCGTCGACCGGGGCAAGTGCCTTCTTCCAGGCGTCCCGCTGCTCGTCTGTCGGCTCGGTGATGACGCCGCCGTCAGCGACGGCCGCCTCATAGCCGGGCTTGTCCCAGGCGTTCCACCAGTCACCGAATTTGGCGACCAGCGCATCGCCGGAATACTTGTCGATGCAGGCGCGCGTTTTCTCCGACAGACTGTCGTACTTGCGCTGGTTCATGGCGAACCAGAACGAGGCAACATAGGCGCGGGCGTCGAGGTGATATTTCAGCACCTCGGCGAGGCCGAAGGACTTCACCGGATCCCACGGGAAAACGGTGCCGTCGATGACGCCTTTCTGCAGCGATTCATAGACCGCGCCCGGCGGCATGCCCTGCGGCATTGCGCCGAGCTGCTCCAGCATCATGGAGATCGCAGGGCTCGGAGTGCGGATGCGGAGCCCTTCGAGGTCCTTGATGTCGACGACCTTCTTGTCGCGGGTGTGGATGAGGCCGCCGTTGTGGGTGTGTAGCGCCAGCACCTTCATGCCCTTGAATTCCTTGGACAGATAGTCTGGATACAGGGACCAGAGGGTGCGCGTTCCCGCGTTGGCGGTCTCCACCATGAACGGCAGCTCGATGATGGAGGTCAGCGGATAGCGCCCGCGCGGCAGGCCGACGAGGCCGTGCGCCACGTCGACGACGCCGGCGACGAGCTGTTCCTGCTGCTTGGCGACATTGCCGAGCTGTGTGCCGCCGGGAAAGATCTCGAACGCCACTTCGCCGCCGGAGCATTCGGCGACCGCTTTCGTCCACGGCTCGATGAAATCCTTGTGGATGCCGTGAACGGCCGGCAGGAAGTGGCTGACCTTGAGAACGGTCTGGGCCGAGGCCGGAAGGGCGACGGCGAGGGCCGAAGCGGCAAGCATCAGGCGTGCGCCCGTCTTGGCGCGCATGAGGGTCTTCAGGTTCATGGTTTCCTCCCCATTCGGTTTTTTCGATCATATCGTTGGAAATGCGGATCTGTCGCCCGCTTATTCTGAGCCTGCCGCGAGACGGACCGGCAGGTGGCTGAAGCCGCGGAAGCGCGCCCGCCCGCCCCTGACCGGCGTGCCGGCTAGCGCGTAGTCCGGGAAACGTTCCAGAAGCAGCGTCACCGCGTTTCTGGCCTCCATCCGCGCAACGTTCATCCCGGCACATTGATGGACGCCGGCGGCAAACGCCAGATGACGGTTTGGCGAACGGCTGATGTCGAACCGGTCCGGATCGGGAAAGGCGTCCGGGTCGCGGTTCGCCGCGCCGATGCAGGTGGTGATCCGCGTGCCGGCCGGCATCGCCACACCGCCCACCTCGGTCGTCTCGGTGGTGATCCTGTTGCCGAGCTGGTTCGGGCTCTCATAGCGCAGGAATTCCTCTAGCGCCGTCTTCATCAGCGCGGGATCGGCGATCAGCGCTGCGCGCGCATCCGGGAATCGACACAGGAGCTCAAGGCTGTTGCCAATGATGTTGGTGGTCGTCTCGTGGCCGGCGTTGAGCAGGAAGATGCAGTTCTGGAGAAGTTCAGTATGCGTGAGCTTGGCGCCGGCGACCTCGCCCTCGATAAGGCGGGTGAGGACGTCGGTCTGCGGATCGCCCGGATTGGCCCGCCGGTCGGCGACGAGGCCTTCGAGATAGGCAAGGAACTCCGTCACGGCGCGGTTGCCGCGCGCCATCTGCTCCTCGCTGATCGCCGGCTCCAGCGCTCCGAGAATCGCCAGCGACCAGCCGCGCAAGGGGCCACGCTCGCCGTGCGGCACACCGAGGAGATTGCCAATGATCTCGATCGGGATGGCGGAGGCGAAGTCGTCGATGAGATCGGCTGTCCCGCCGGCCTTCTCCTTCGCCGCCATTTCGTCGAGGAGCTTGTGGACGAGCACGATGAGACCCGGCTCCATCGATGAAATTGCACGCGGCAGAAGCGCTCCCATGACGAGTTTGCGCACCCGGGTGTGGAGCGGCGGGTCGTTGAAGACGAGGCTCGTCGTGTGGTGCTCGAAAAGCGGTGTGTCGCCGAATTTCGGCTTGAACTCGACGGTCTTGTCGGAGCTGAAGACCTTCGGGTCGCCATAGACGAAGGCGCAGTCCGCGTAACGTGTCAGGAGATAGGAACCGTCCGGCAGTTCCAGGATCGGCGCTTCCTCGCGGAGCGCACGGTAGGTGGGAAAGGGATCATCGTAGAAGGTCGGTGGCAGCGTACGCAGATCGAAATCGCGCGCCGGTCCCGTCACCTGGGTGAGCGTTGGCATGTTTCCTCCGATGAATTATGTTATTCGTAATTTGATTTCATAATATGTAAATCTACGGAGCGTCAACGGGGGCCATTGAGGGGCGACGGGATTTGGCGGCGCGCGGATTGAGGGAAAGCGGACCGGAAATGACGGAAAAACGCCAGGGTGTTCAGTCGGTCGTGACGGCGATGCATCTGTTGAAAACGCTTGCCGCTAAAGGCCGTGCCGCGACCCTTAGCGAGCTGGCCCTGGCTGCCGGCATGGCGCCGGCCAAGGCCCACCGTTATCTGGTCAGCCTCATTGAGGCCGGTATGGTGGAGCAGGGCGCCCGGACGGAGAACTACAAACTCGGCCGTGCCGCGATCACCGTCGGCGTCGCGGCGCTCAGGCAGAACGATTTCGCCGAACTGGCGCGCCCCGCCATCACCGCGATCCGCGATCGCGCTGGTGTAAGCTGCTTTTCCGCCGTCTTCGGCAACAAGGGGCCGACAGTCATCCAGCAGGCCGAGGCGACGCAATCCGTCTCCGTCCACGTACGGCCCGGCTCGGTTCTCCCCCTTGCCCGCTCCGCGACCGGGCGTGCCTTCGCGGCGGTTCTGCCCGAAAAGACAATAGCGCCGTTCCTCGACGAAGAGGGCGTCGCGGCAGCAGATCTCGCCGCCGACCTCGCCGCCGTGCGCGAGTTGGGCTTCGCCATCATCCGCGACACGCTCCAACGCGGCATCAGCGCGATCGCCATGCCGGTTCTGGAACCGACCGGCGGCGGCGTTCTCGGTGTCCTGACGGCACTTGGACCGAGCGGCTCGATCGACGTCACCGCCAACGGGCCGGTCGCCGCCGTCCTCTGCGACGTCGTTGCCTCGATGGGGGGAAAGGACGGACGGTGCGCCTGACGCCAATCCTGATGCCAATCCTGACGCGACGCTCGCCGGGTCTCGATCGCCGCGACAATCTCCGCGTGGTGGAAGAGTAGAACGGGCGACACGTCAGATCGAGACAGGATGGTGTCGAAAATTGCGCGGCAAGCAGCGCCTTAAGCCCCAGGCAACCGCTAGGGTGTGGCGACCGGTAGGGTCACCTCGACGATCAGGCCCGGATTGTTGTCTCTGAGCGCGACGCGTCCATTGTGCTTCTCGGCAATCGCCCGCACGAGCGCCAGTCCCAGGCCGCTTCCCGGTTTTGTCCGGCTGGGATCAAGCCGGTGGAAGGGTTCGAAAACGCGCTCCTTGGCCTCATCCGGAATTCCGGGTCCCGCGTCGGCCAGAGTGAGCCGGATGGTTCCGTCCGTTCGGCTCAGCTTCGCCGTGATTTGATTGCCGCGCGCGCCGTGGGTGACCGCATTCTGGAGCAGGTTTACCACCATCTGCTGAAGCATCTGGCCGTTGCCCGTAACCTGGTAGTCCTGCCCTGCATCCGCGTCGAACGACAGGCTCTGGCCCTCGTCCTCCGCGATCAGGGCGAAGGTCTCGGCCAACTCGGCCGTCAGGGCCTTCAGATCGACACGGGCGGTCAGGTGGTCTTCGCCGGCCGCGTCGATACGGGACAATTGCAGGTAGGAGTCGAAGATGACACGCATGTTTTCGAGTTCGTCCTGCGTGTCGGTGAGCGCCTCGGATGGGTCTTCCTTCCGGTCCACCATCTCTATGGCTTTCTCGAGCGAGAGGTAGGCGCGGCCCAGCGGCGATCTCAGATCGTGCGCGGCGGCGGCGGCGGTGTTGCGCGTCGTCACGACCATCCGCGACAGCCGGTCGAGATGCAGGTTGATCTGGCGTGCGATCCTGTCGATCTGCGTCGTCCCGCCGTCGTCCGATATCCGGGCCGCCGTGTCGCCGCCGCTGGCTTTCGACAGGGCGGTCTCAATGTCTTTCAAACGCCGCAGGCTCGTTCTGCTTAGGAAGTACCCGACCGACAGCATCGTCAGAACGACAAGGAACCCGCTTAGCGCCAGGGTCCGGAAGATAAGGACTTTCGTGCGGTCGAGCAGGTCCAGTCGTTGTCCAACGACGAGGAGGTTGCCATCTAGCGGGCCGGAAAAATAGACGTACTCATGCTTGATATCGTCCGGCGAGGCGGCGGCCTGGTCCAGGGGGCCGATCTGCAGGCCCTTGCCCGTCGGCCTGGTCACAATGTTCCCGGCGATGACGTCGCCCGCCGGCCCGAACAGCGCCATCGCATGATGCCCGTTCGAAGAAACGCGCGAGATTTTCGCGATCGTCTCGACGACGTGGTACTTGCCTTCATTGGCGTGATCGGTGGCGATTATGTTCCAGCGCTGCTGCACATCGTCGCCCAGTTCCGCGATCAGGCTGCGCTCGACGTGGACCAGCGCTGCCCAGCCGAACAACACGAGCATAACAACAAAAGCGAGAGCGGAGCGCAGGACCGCCGAAAACGCCGCCCCCGAAAGGATGTCACCGCGGTCCATGCATCGAATACCCGGTATTGCGAATCGTGTGGATCAGGGGGGTGTCGAAGGGCTTGTCGATCTTGGCGCGCAATCGGCTCATATGCGTCTCGACCACGGTGGTGTTGGGCTCGAAATTGAAATTCCATACGCGCTCCAGCAGCAATGTGCGGGTCACGACCCGGCCGGAATTGCGCATGAGGATCTCCAGGATGGTGAATTCCTTGTTGTGCAGCTCGATCACGCTGCCCTGGCGCGTTGCGGTACGAGACAGAAGATCGAGTGTCAGGTCGTGCACCGTCAGGACGGGCTCAGCGCGTGTCTCGGTCTTGCGGCGGACGATAGCGTCGATGCGGGCGACAAGTTCGGAGAAGTGGAAGGGTTTCGTGAGATAGTCGTCACTGCCTGCGGCAAGGCCTTCGACGCGGTCATCGACCTGTCCAAGCGCGGTCAGGAACAGGACCGGCAGGGATTTCTGCGAGGCCCTGAGCGCCTTCAGAACCGACAGCCCGTCCATTCCCGGCAGCATGCGGTCGAGGATCGCCAGATCGCAGTCGTTGTAGAGGCAATAGCTGAGCGCGTCCCTGCCATCGGCGACGTGATCGACCGAATGGCCGTGTTCCGACAGGCCGGCAACGATGTAGTCGGCAATCTTGGCATCGTCTTCCGCGAGCATGATCTTCATACGCTTTCGCCTCCTTGCGGTCATCTAACGAGAATCGATGCCGCTGTGCCAGCGAAATAGCATTCTTTGCATGGAAGTAAGGTTCGCGCGAGCTTCGGGCGATGGCGCGCGTCTAATGCACTTTCGTGCCCGGTCGAAACAACCGGGATCATGGGAGCGACATCAATGCAGACTCATCTAGATGATATGAGGACCTCGATGCGCCCGGACATCGATCGTGCGGGCTTCAAACATATGCGACTGGTCGGCGTCATCCTTGCGGTGCTCGGAATGCTCGCCATCCTTCTGCCCTATGTGGCAACATTCGGGGTGGAATTGCTCGTCGCGTGGATGCTGACTTTTTGGGGTGGCGTCGGTCTTTGGTTTTCGTGGGCGATACGGCCTGCGCCGGAATGGCGTTACGGCGCCGTCGCCTTTGGACTTCTGTTCGTTCTCGGCGTTGCGCTGGTTCTGTTTCCGCTCGCGGGCATCGACGCGCTGACCGTTCTGATGATGCTGTCGTTCCTGATGGAAGGGATCCTCTCGATCCTCTTCGGGCTTCGAAGCAGCGCCCATGTCTCGAACTGGGGATGGCTGGTGTTCAGCGGTCTGTGTTCCCTCGCCGCGGGTGTCGTGATCCTGTTTGGCTGGCCCTGGACCGCAAGCTGGACGCTGGGCCTGATGATGGGCTTGAATTTTCTCTCGACCGGCCTTTCGCTTGTCATGCTGGAAAACCCGGCAAGGGCCGTGAACTGACGTCACCGCGAAGAGGTGAGGACCGGGGACGGTCCACTTGCCACGTATGCGCGAAGTCGTGCCCTGCGCCCCGAATTGCGCCCCTGGATCAGCGCACGCCCCAGCGAGCAGCCTTTGGAGAGTGTCTGGCGGACAAGATCTCGGAAATCGGCGGCAGATGAATTTTCATCTCCGGTTTGTGCGTGGTTCTGGTCGTCTGGATGAGTGCCGACGTGCCGCTCTCGCGGCCCTGAACCCTTCGGATCCTGTCCGTTCACTCTGCTCAACCTGAAATCGGAATTGGAATTCTCTTCCTGTATGAAAAGACCGACCACCAGCTGGTACACTCATGGGAAAGCTTGCCGAGTTTCAGCAGATTCGGATCGATCTTCTCGAGAAAGGCAGAGATGGCCGCCGTTAGAACACCGACATTCATGACACGGGTGATCCGCGTGATTGACCACCCGGCAATCAAGATCGCGATTCCCGTGGTCATCGGTGTCATTGCAGTGATCGTACTGCACAAATTGGCCAGCCACGTGCGGTGGCAAGACGTGAAAGCCGACCTTGCTGCGGCGCGACCATCGGTGCTTCTTGAGGCACTGGCCTGCACCGTTCTCAGTTTCGTCGGCATCGCGGCTTACGATTTTCTTGCCATGCGGGCCGTCGCTCCGAACAGCATGCCCGCGCGGGTGTCGATGATCGCCGGGGCAGCGGGTTATGCGATATCCGGCCTGCTCGGGCTTTCGTACCTGACGGGCACGGCCGTCCGCTACCGGATCTATTCCGCGTTCGGGCTCGATCTGGTCAAGGTCACCGCGATTGTCGCGATCTCGTGGTCGGGTTTCGTGTCCGCGCTGCTCCTTGGGTTCGGCGCGCTGCTGGCGCTCCATCCCACCGGGGTGAGCGCGGTCATCAACGTTCCGCCTGCGCTTGAGACGTCGCTTGGACTTGTCCTCATCGCCGGGTTCGGTGCTTATCTTCTCTGGTTGGCCTCGGGCAAAAGGCACATGAAATCGGGCGACTACAGCGTCGATCTGCCGGGGCCCGCGCAGGCTGTCGGCCTGACGCTGGCGGGTATCCTCGACGTTTCCGGTGCGGCCCTGACGCTCTATGTGCTGATGCCGCCTGACCTGGTGCCAAACCTGCCCGTTTTCGCGACCGTTTTCGTCGCGGCGGTCGGGCTCGGGATCCTCAGCCACGCGCCCGGCGGGCTGGGCGCGTTCGAGGCGACCATCATTGCCGGGTTCGGTGCCTCCGGTCGCCCCGACATTCTGGCCTCACTGCTGCTTTATCGTTTGATCTACACCGTCCTGCCATTCGCCGTCGCGGCGTTCGGCCTGGCCATAGAGGCCGCACTGGCCAATCGGGGCCGGCTTCAGATCACGTCGAGCGTGGTTTGGCGTGCCCTGAAGCCTCTGGTGCCGATCCTTGCATCAGCGCTCGCCATGCTTTCCGGCATCGTCCTGCTGGTCTCCGGCAATTTGCCTGCCGAAGGCACGCGGCTGGAAATCCTGCGCGACATCCTTCCGCTGGGCGTGGTTGAAGTCTCTCACCTTGCAGGAAGCCTCGCGGGTGCATTGCTGATCGTCATTGCGGCGGGGCTCTATCGCAAGCTGTACCGCGCATGGCTGTTTGCCATGGCGCTCATCGGCGTCGGTTTCATCGTATCGCTGGCCAAGGGATTGGACTGGGTCGAAGCCCTGTCCATGGCCGCGACGCTCGTGACATTGGGACTTCTCCGCCCCGCCTTCTATCGCGCCGAAGATGTCTCGTTGTTCCGACTGGACCGACGGTGGATCCTCAGCATCCTCGTGCTTGCCGCGGCGATCTTCTGGATCGGGCTTTTTGCCTATGATCATGTCGAGTACCGAAACGCCCTGTGGTGGCAGTTCAGCTGGAACGGCGATGCCTCGCGGTTTCTCAGGGCCAGTCTGGTCATGGCGGTCGTTCTGGCGGCGGTCATCGTCAACTCGCTCATCAGCCATCGCACCGCGGTTCGCGAGACGCGCGAGATTCCCGATGTCGTGAAACGGCTGGTGGCGCAAAGCGAGGATACCGAAGCCAATATCGCCCTGACCGGGGACAAGCTGTTCCTCGTCTCGCAGGACGAAACCGCCTTCATCGCCTATGCGGACACGGGCACATCGCTGATCGCAAAGGGCGATCCGGTCGGCGACAGGAAAGCCGGAGAAGCCCTGATCTGGACGCTGCGGGAACGCGCCTATCGGGCCGGCAAGCGGGTGGCGTTCTACGCGGTATCGCCGGAATACCTGCCGACCTACCTCGATCTGGGCTTGTCCATCCTCAAGATCGGCGAGGTCGCGCGCGTCGATCTGCACGGCTTCACACTGGATGGATCAAAACGCAAGGATCTGCGCCAGGCGCGCAATCGTGCGGCGCGCGACGGCTTTGTCTTTTCGGTGATCCCGCGCGCGGAGCTGGGCGCGATCCTGCCGGACTTGCGGCGCATCTCCGATGCCTGGCTGGCGCGGAAACAGGGCGAGGAAAAGGGCTTTTCCCTCGGGGCCTTCACAGAGGATTACATGCGCAATTTCGACGTGGCCGTGTTGCGCGACCCCGAGGGCCGGATCGTCGCTTTTGCCAATCTGTTCCAGGGCGCAGACCGGCACGAACTGTCCCTCGACCTCATGCGCTATCTGCCCGATGCGCCGCACTTTGCCATGGATGCGCTGTTCGCCGAAATGATGCTCTGGGGCGTGGCGGAGGGCTTTCGCTGGGCCTCGCTGGGGGCCGCGCCTTTCGCGGGGGTCCAGAACCGCGAGCTTGCGCCGCTCTGGAACCGCATCGGCGGGTTCATCTACGAGCATGGCGAGCATTTCTACAGGTTCGAGGGTCTCAGGGCCTTCAAGGAAAAGTTCGATCCGGTCTGGTCGCCGAATTACCTCGCCTGCCCGGGTGGATTGGCCGCGCCGAGAATTCTCTACGAGGTCAACATGCTGGTCTCCGGTGGGATTCGCGGCTTGATGAAATGAGAGGAGCCCGCGGGTGATCGTCAATTTCAGAACCCATGCGGCGAACGAGCGGACCTTCCTGGCGTGGGTGCGCACCGCTGTGGCTATTGTCGGTTTCGGCCTTGCGGCGGCTCGGCTGGGTGCGCGCGCGGTGCCGCTGTGGTCGACCTATCTGCTGTTCGCGACGGGCGGCGCAGTCGTCCTGATCGCTTGGCTCCGTATGCGGCATGTCCGTGAGCGGATCGACTCCAAAGAGCAACTGCCCGACGACGATGGCCCGGCTGAAACCCTGCTGCTCTTGCTCGTCATGGCCTTGTTCTTGTTGCTTGGGAGCTTCGCCGTCCATGTCGCGCCCTGATCCGCACCTTGATCCGCGCCCCGGTTTGCGCCCCATTTCGCGCCTTGCCCGGGCTGGTGAAACCGGGATCCGAAGGTTGCCTTTGACGCTCGCGTTTCTCTCCGTGATGCTGGTCGCCAATGCGCTTGCGGGGACGTTTTCAGGGCATATTGATCCCGATGTGCTCGCCGTCCGGGGCATCGGCTTGAATGCGATACGGAACGGCGATCTGTTGCGATTCGTCACCGCGATCTTTCTGTCGCACAATCTGCCGATGCTGCTGCGCCAGCTTTTCTTCGCGGCCATCGTGATCGGGGCCGCGGAATGGCTGTGGGGCAGTTGGCGCGCCGCCGGGCTGTTCTTTGGATTGGACGTTGTCGCGACCGCGACCTTGCTGGCCGCCGTCGCGCTGATCCCCGGCCTTGGTGCGCTGGCGGGTGTCACGGACGTCGGCATGTCCATGGGCGGCTTCGGGTTAATCGGGGTCTTTGTCGCCACGAGGCGGAAGGGCGCGTTTTGGCTGGTCGCGATCCTCGGTCTTGTGGCAGGGAAATATGCCATCGCGCCAGAGCCGCTCACGGACGCAGGTCATGTCATCGCTCTGGTCATCGGCTTTGGCGCCGGTCTTTGTAGAGCGTGCGTTCCGGGTCTTGCCATCGACCGGGCAGTTGTGCAGCAAATGTCCATACCCGGGCAGGAAAGTGGGCATGCGGCCGAAAGGCGTTCCGAAAAGTCTGCCGACGAAAGACAGCAGGACGAACAGCGATGAAATTTCGGCACGTTTCCAGGATCATCCCGATGGCGGCTTGTCCAGCCCTGGCGGCGTGTAGCGGGACACGGGACACGTTCCTGCTGCCCGGCGGGCCCATTGCGGCGGCGCAACGCGCGGAGCTGATCCAGATCTTCGGCTGGACGATGATCGCGATCCTCCCGGTCTTCGTGCTCGTGCCGGTCCTCTTGTGGCGCTACCGGTATCGGAACCGAAAGGCGCGCTACACGCCGGACTGGGATAGGTCAACGCTGCTCGAGGTGCTCATGTGGGGGGTGCCGCTTGTCATCGTGGCGGTTCTGTCGATACAGCTTTATCGCGCGACCCACGCGCTCGACCCGTACAAGCCCATCGCGTCGGAAAATCCTGCGCTGCGGGTCGAGGTCGTCGGCCTCGACTGGAAGTGGCTGTTCATCTATCCCGATCTCGGCATCGCCACGGTCAATGAACTGGCTTTTCCTGAAGACACGTCCGTCGCGCTCGACCTGACGACCGACACGGTCATGCAGTCCTTCCTTGTCTCGGCGCTGGCCGGGCAGATCTATGCCATGCCGGGTATGCGCACGCGGCTGCACCTCCTTGCCGACGAACCCGGACGTTTCGAGGGCGAGAACACCCAATTCAACGGCAACGGTTTCCCGGCCCAGAAATTTCAGGCCATCGCGATGACGCCTGACGGCTTTGACGCATGGGTCGCGCAGGTCAGATCGGCCGGCCGGAAACTGAACACCGCCAGCTATGCCGTGCTTGCCGAAGCGTCCACTGGGGCTGAAGCGCAGCAGCGGATGGGCGTTGAGGGCCTGCCTGCTGGCGCAATCCATTTCTCGTCGGTGGAGGGCGATTTCTTCAAGACCGTCCTGCACCGCTACATGCACGGAACGCCTGTGCCACCGTCCGCCCAGCCCGGCGCGACGGGCTATGACCCGCAGGCCGCGATGGGGGGCAAGACCAATGAGTGACGCGATCCTTGGCCGCCTCGATTTGTCGTCCCTGTCTGTCTGGCGGGCCTTTGAGAACCCGACCGCCAGCGAGCTGATCGGAGCGGGAGCCGCAATGGCGGTGATCGTGGGGGGACTTGCCACGGTGATCCTTCTGACCTGGTTCCGCCTCTGGGGGCCACTCTGGCGCAAGTGGCTGACGAGCGTCGATCACAAGCGGATCGGCATCATGTACTGCGTGCTGGCGCTGATCATGCTGGCACGGGGCGTCATCGAGGGAGTGGTGATGCGGACCCAGCAGGCGTTCGGCCTGCATGGAGGGTTTCTGGCGCCCGATCACTTCGCCGAGCTGTTCAGCACCCACGGCACGATCATGATCTTCTTCGTCGCGATGACCTTCATCGCCGGCGTGATCAACTACGTGATGCCGCTTCAGATCGGGGCGCGGGACATGGCCTTTCCGGTTATGAACCAGATAAGCCTTGGTCTGACGGCGACGGGTGCGGCGCTGGTGATGATAAGTCTGGTGCTTGGCGAATTCTCGACCGGCGGCTGGGCCAATTACCCGCCTTACACAGGCGCCGATTTCCAGCCCGGGCCGGGGCCTGACTACTGGATCTGGTCCATCGTTCTGGCGGGCATCGGCACGACGCTGTCGGGGATCAACTTTGCCGTCACGATCTACAAGGAGCGTGCGCCCGGCATGGGTTTCCTGCGGATGCCGATCTTCTGCTGGACCGTGATCTGCACCTCGATCATCATGATCTTCGCGCTGCCGCCGCTGACCGTGGCGGCGCTGATGCTGGCCGCCGACCGATACCTCGATTTTCATTTCTTCACGAACGATCTCGGCGGCAACATGATGAACTATGTCAACCTCTTCTGGTTGTTCGGCCACCCCGAGGTCTATCTGCTGGTCATCCCCGCCTACGGCATCTTTTCCGAGGTCATTTCGACCTTTTCGGGCAAACGGATCTACGGCTACATGTCGATGGTCTATGCCACCATGTCGATTGCGGTGCTCAGCTTCTGCGTCTGGCTGCATCACTTCTTCACCATGGGGCAAAGCGCAAGCATCAACGTCGCCTTCGGCATCGCGTCAATGGCTATCGCCGTGCCCACGGGCGTCAAGATCTACAACTGGATCGCCACGATCTTTCGCGGCCGCGTCCGCATGACGGTGCCGATGATTTATGCCACAGGGTTCTTCTACCTTTTCGTGATCGGTGGCCTCACCGGCGTCATGCTCGCCAACCCGGTGATCAGCTTTCAGGTGCACAACACCCTGTTCCTCGTGGCGCATTTCCACAACGTGATCATTCCCGGCGTACTGTTCGGGCTTCTGGCGGGCTATCACTACTGGTTCCCCAAGGCATTCGGCTTTCGCCTCGACGAAGGCTGGGGCAGGGCGGCGGCGCTTTTGTGGATCGTCGGGTTCTCCTTCACCTTCCTGCCGCTCTACTGGCTGGGACTGCAGGGGATGCCGCGCCGGTCCGTCACCTTCAGCGATCCCGCGTTCCAGCCGAGCATGTGGCTGGCGCTCTTCGGCGCGGCGCTGATCCTGTCGGCGCTCACCTGCCTTGCGGTCCAGCTTTGGGTCAGCATCCGCGGGCGTGACCGGCTGGCGGTGCCGTTGGGCGATCCCTGGAACGGGCGCTCGCTGGAATGGTCTATCCCCTCGCCGCCGCCTGCGTATAACTTCGCGCTGCTGCCGCAGGTCGCGGCACGCGACGACTTTGCCGAGGCCAAGGCCTCTGGCCGCGCCTACACCGCACCGGAGCGTTACGAAGACATCGAGATGCCGGACAACACCGCAATCGGCATGATCGTTTGCGTCTGCGCGACACTGCTGGGGCTGGCGCTGGTGTTCTGGATCTGGTGGCTGGCAATATTGTCCTTCGCGGTGATGATCCTCGCCCTGATCGGGCGCACCTTCCGCGTCGATTCCACGCATGTCATCCCTGCCGTCGAAATCGCCGCGGAGCACCGCGCCTGGCTCGCAAGGATTGAGGCCGCGCCGGCTGTCGAGCGGCGTGAAGAAACCCATGAACGCAACCTGGGGCGCGCCCTTCTTGAACGACCCACACGGATGGAGGCCGCGGAATGAGCACATCCAACCTTCATCCCGGACTCAACCTTGGCGCCCGGCACGGCACTGCGCATGATGGGGCCGAAAAGATCGTCTTCGGGTTCTGGATCTTCCTGATGAGCGATCTGGTGATCTTCGGGCTGGTCTTTGCCTCCCATCTGACGGTCGCCAATCCGGTCGGCATGGCGGACGGCCCCGGTACGGCCGAGGCCTTCGATCTGCTCAGCGTCTTTACCCAGACCATGATCCTGCTCACCAGCAGCCTGACTTTCGGCTTCGCCACGCTTGCGCTGCGGTACGAGAGAGGGCGCAGGGCGATAGCCGTTTGGCTGGGCGTGTCGTTGCTCCTGGGCCTGGGGTTCCTCACGATGGAACTGCGTGACTTCGCACATATGATCGAGGTTGGCGCGGTGCCCTCGCGCAGCGGTTTCTACTCGACTTTCTGGGGCCTCGTGCCGCTGCACGGGTTGCATGTGGCGATAGGCTGCCTTTGGATCATGGTGATGCTGGCGCAGATGGCGGTTCTGGGCCTGATCCCGGTCGTCAAGACGCGCCTGCTTCGGCTCGGTCTCTTCTGGCACTTCCTCGACCTGATCTGGGTCGCGATCTTTTCCATCGTCTATCTCGGAGGGCTGATGTCATGACCGATCCCGATTATCGCCGCGACGCACGGCTTTACCTCGCGGGCTTCGGACTGGCCCTGACACTGACGCTGATCCCCTTTGCGCTTGTGTACTGGGGGCTGATGCAGGGAAGGGCGCTGGCGATCACGATTGCCATCCTCGCGGTGGCGCAGATCATCGTGCATCTGCGGTTTTTCCTGCACATCGATCTGTCGCGCCAGAAACGCGAGGACCTGCAACTCATCCTGTTCACCGTCCTGCTGCTGGCGATCATGGCGCTCGGCACGCTCTGGATAATGGGCAACCTCGCCACCCGGATGTAGGCCCCCTTATTGCGCCACGGCCGGGGTGGCGTGACCTGCGGGTCGCTGCAGGATCAACACCACGGGCAGCATCAGAAACGCCGCGATTCCGGTCAGCAGGAAGGCGTCCTGAAACGCAAGTAGATTGGCCTGTTGCTGGACCTGCGCGGCGATTCGGGCGGCTCCCTCGGCCGAGGTTGGATCGAGGTTCAGCGGCGCAAGCCAGGACCTTGCCGCAGCGTTGAAGGGCGTTATGCCCGCACCCAGCGTCGCGTAGTGGTACTGCAGCCGGCTGGCGACCTGCCAGCCGACCAGAGAGATCCCGACCGACGAGCCAAGCGAGCGCGTCACGCCATAGATGCCCGAGGCTTCGTCCTGCCGGTCCGGCCCGATATTCTGGAAGGCAAGGGTCGACATCGGAACAAAGAACAGCCCCATGCCAAGACCCGAAACGACGCCGGGCCACGCCAGGTCCCAGAAACCGGCATTGAGGTTGAGCAGACCCAGCATAACGTTGCCTGATCCGGTCAGCACCAGTCCAAGAGCCAGCAGCTTGCGCGGATCGAAGCGGGTGACCAGCACCGATCCGGTCAGGACCATCGAAAAGCCCGCCGCCACCCCGCGCGGGATGAACAGGAACCCCGCATCCAGCACCGGATAGCCCAGAAGTCCCTGTACAAACAGTGGCAGGATCGCGATGGACCCGAACATCGCCACGCCGAAGCCCATAATCGCGACATTCGCCCCGGCAAAGCTGCGGTCCCGGAAGAGCGAGAAGTCAATGATGTTGTCAGTCTTGCCCCGCCCGCGCAGAACAAAGGTCGCGGCGCAAATGATCATTGTGGCCGCGGCCACCTGGATGAGCTTGGAGGCGAACCAGTCGCGGGTTTCGCCCAGGTCCAGCATCAATTGCAGGGATCCGATCGCTCCCACCATCAGCGCCAGCCCGACCCAATCCACTTTGATCGACTTTGTGTCCTCGGACTTGAGCTCGCCCGTCATCATCGTCAGCGCAAATGCAGCGATGGGCAGGTTCACATAGAAGACGGCGCGCCAGGAGAAATACTCGGTCAGCAGCGCGCCGAGCGTCGGGCCCAGCACCGGCGCCACGACGACGCCGAGGCCGAAGAAAGCCATGGCCTGCCCGCGCTTCTCCTTCGGGAAGCTGTCGAACAGGATCGATTGCGACAGCGGGATTAGAAAGGCGCCGAAGATCCCTTGCCCAAGGCGGCAGGCGACCATGATCTCGACGCTCCACGAAAGACCGCAAAGCGCCGAGAAGGTGGCAAAGCCGACGATGGCGGAGATGATCAGCCGCCGCCGCCCGACGCGGCGGACGAAGAACCCTGTCAGCGGCATGACCACGACCGAGGCGACGATGTAGCTCGTGAGGATCCAGACCGTCTGGTCGTTGGTGATGCCGAAGGCCGCCTGGATCTTGGGCAGCGCCACGTTGACGATGGTGCTGTCGAGCACTTCGAGCACCGCCGTCAGCACGACGGCCAGCACGATGGTCCAGCGCACGGCGCCGGACGGTGTGCCGCGCTGGGCAGGGGCGTCGCTCATTTCGCGCTGTCCAGACCCGAGGTGTCGACGGTCACGCTGGAGCTTGCGCCGACGCGCAACTGCATCGCTGGATCGTCAGGGTGTGTGTCGAGGCCGATGCGAACGGGAAAGCGCTGCGTGACCTTGACCCAGTTCCCGCTCGCGTTCTGCGGCGGCAGCAGCGAAAAGACCGCGCCGGACCCCGCGCCAAGGCTATGGACCGTGCCGTTGAGCGTCAGGCCCGGATACATGTCGATGTCGATCTTGACCGGCTGGCCGGGGCGCATGCGGGCGAGGTCGGTCTCCTTGAAATTCGCGTCGACCCACCAGGCCCCGTCCTCGACCAGCGAAAAGAGCGGCGTGTTCGGTGCGACCACTGCGCCCGGCCTGAGGTCCAGGTTCGCGATCCAGCCCGACACCGGGGCCGTCACCTTCGCCCGTGCGAGGTTGATCTTTGCCAGGATCAGCTGCGCCTTTGCGGCGCGCACAGCGGGATTGTCGACGCCGGGCGTTCCGACCCGTTCGCGCGCTGCCGCCAGCGCGGCCTCTGCGGTGTTGAGCGCGGCCTTTGCCTGATCGCGGGTCGTGGTGGCCTGATCCAGCGCTGCCTGAGCGACGGCGCCGGTTTTGATGAGCTTGGCCATCCGGTTATAGGTGTCCTGTGCATCGGTGAGGGCGGCTCGGGCGCTGTCGACCTGAGCGGAGGCCGAGGACAGGTCGGTGATCGCCGCGTTGGTTTGCTGCACGGCTGTGTCATAGCTGGCCTGTGCGGCCTCTACCGACGCCTTCAGATCGTGGGTGTCGATCTGGAACAGCAGATCGCCCGCCTTCACGTGCTGGTTTTCGGATACCGCGACCGTGTCGACCTTGCCGCCGACCTGCGGCGCGATGGTCAGCACGTTGGCCTTGAGATAGGCGTCGTCTGTTGAAGGGTGGATGCGTTCGTGCTGCCACCAGAGCCAAAACCCGACACCCACGGCGATGACGGCGAGAACAAGAATGATCGGCTTGAGATTTTTCATGGGGGGAACCTGATGCAACGAAGGCGGGCCCCAATCATGGGGCCCGCGGGCGGTTGTGTCGAGCGCTCAGGCGCCGAAGAGATGGGGGAACAGCCCGGCCAATCCGAAGAGGATCAGATAGGCGGCGATCACGTAGTTGAGGACCCTCGGGAAGATCAAGATCAGCACACCTGCGATCAGCGCCAGAAGCGGCTGTATGAAGAACACCGTTGTCATTTCTGTTCCGGCGCGGATGCACCGACCTCCGCCTTGTGCGCGTCTTCGAAGGCCTTCCGCAGGTGGTTTTCGGCATCGGTGTCAAGATTGGTGCGCAGCACCCGGCCGCCATGTTCGCCGAGCCGCTCGATGACCTTGTCCGAGGCATTGGTCCGCACCATCATGAACAGCGCGGCCTGGCCCGGTTGCAGGACGCTGGCCACCTCTTTCATGAAGTTGTCGTTGATCCCGTAATCGGTCAGCGCGCCGCCGAGCGCTCCGGCCCCGGCGCCGACGGCGACTCCGAGGAGCGGGTTGAAGAAGATCATCCCGATCAGCAGGCCCCAGAAGGCGCCTCCGGCGGCACCGGCGGTCCACATGTTGACCATCTGGTTCAGCTTGACGTTGCCCTTCTTGTCGGCCTCAGCGACGACCGCGTCGGCCACATCGACCAGGTATTCCCGGGTCATGGTCATCAGTTCGGCGCGGGCCTCCTCGGCCTTTTCGGGGGTTTCGTACCCGATGACGATCAGTTCGGACATGACAGTCTCCTTTAAGTCCTTGTGTGAATTTCAGTTGGACGCAACGTGCGTGGTGTCGATGCTTTCGAGCCGCTGCCCAGCGGGGCGTTCGAGATCGCTCACGTGGTGCCCGGGTGCTTGGATGCGGTTGTGAAGGGGCGCGTTTTTCCTCTGGATGCCTCCCCTCCCGGGTCGGGTCAGTTCATGTACCAGCCGTGGCTGACCACCAGCGATTGACCGGTGAGCGCGTTGGTGGGGAAGGCGGCGAAGACATGGGCGACCTCGGCCACGTCCTCGATGGTCGTGAATTCCTGATCTACGGTCTCGCCCAGCATGACCTTGTTGACAACCTCCTCCTCGGAGATGCCCAGATCGCGTGCCTGTTCGGGGATCTGTTTTTCCACCAGCGGCGTCTTGACGAAGCCGGGGCAGATGACGTTGGCGCGGATCCCGTGCTTTGCGCCTTCCTTGGAGATAACGCGGGCGAGGCCGAGAAGACCGTGTTTGGCGGTGACATAGGCGGATTTCAGAGGGCTGGCTTCCTTGGAGTGGACGGAGCCCATGAAGATGATCGCGCCAGAGCCGGCCTTTTGCATGTGTGGCAGCACGGCCTTGGAGGTCAGGAAGCCACCGTCGAGGTGGATCGACAGCAGCTTTTTCCACTGGTCGAAGGGGAAGTCCTCCAGCGGGTGCACGATCTGCACTCCGGCGTTGGACACCAGCACATCGATCTTGCCCCAGGTTTCGACGACCTTGGCGACACCGGCATTGACCTGCGCCTCGTCGGTGACGTCCATCTCGACGGCCATGGCTTCACCGGGCCCCTGAGCGGTCAATTCGTCCGCGGCTTTCTGCGCCGCGTCGAGCTTCAGATCGGCGATCACGACCTTGGCGCCGTCGGCGACGTAGCGTTTGGCGATGCCATGCCCGATACCGCTGGCGGCGCCGGTGATGATGCAGACTTTGTCCTTGAGGTTCATTGTCTTGTCTCCTTGTCAGAATTGGATTGGGCGTCAGGCGAGATAGTCGTGGACGACTTCACCCAGCCCGAGCGTGAGATCGGTCATCAGGTGGACGGCGGATACGACCTCGCGCACTGGTAGATCGGCCACCGGGGCCAGCGCGTGGTGGTGCAGCTCGAGCCCGGCGGGCCCCTCCCAGGCGCCCTTGAGCGTCACGTCCGTGGTGTAGTAGCGGACCAGTTCGCAAATCCGCGGCGTGCAATCGACGTGCGGGATGACCTTGAGCATGAAATTCGGTGCGTCGAAGCCCTTCAGCACCGTGTCGTGGTCGAGTTCGCGGTGCTTGTAGCCCATCGTGCCGGTCGCGACCCGGACGGAGCCCACGTCGAGCGTGCCGACAAGCGTGTCTTTCTCGACCCTCAGCGCCGGATCGGCGAGCTTCTTGGGGAAGCCCCAGATCTCGCGCCCGCCGGCAATCGGGGCATCGTCATTCAGGAACATGGAGTGCACGTAGCCGCCCGCGACGCCATCGAGGGTGACGGGGATCACCTGGCCGCTTTCGGTGTAATCGCCGAAACCGGTGGAGTCGGGCATGCGGATGAATTCGTATTTCACCAGCGCTTCCGGGATCTCCAGCGGCTCCGGCACGACCCGGCGCAAGGCGTCCATGTCGGTGCGGTAGGTGATCGTCAGAAATTCGCGATTGACGAAGCGGTAGGGCCCCTTGGGATAGGACGGGCTGGTGACCGGCATTGCGAAGGCGTTTGCCAGGAGGTCGGAGGCGTTCATGTCGATGACTCCTTAGTGTTCGGGTGTTCCGAGATCGAAGACGTGCAGGCCATCGGCCCCCACGCGGCGTGATTTCCAGGATTTGTGCGACAGCGTGCGGGTGACGTCGCCGCGCCCTGCGGCCCAGTGGTCGGACATCGACTGGCGCGAGAACTCGTAATCCTTCGCGCCGCCCTCGAAGCCTTCCTTGCGGTGGATCAGGTGCACCAGCGTGACCGGGCAGGAGGGACCGGCCCCGCGCAGCACGGCCAGATCGGGGTCGTCCTTCAGTGCGTCAGGCAGTTTCGCGGCAAGCCGGTCGACTGCGGCGCGCAGCGCATGCAGCTCGCGGTAGCGATCCGTGGTCAGGCGGGTCCGGCTGGAATAGCGGATGTCCTTTTCGCGCTGCTGGACCTGGATGACATCGATCGGCAACGGGCCCCGCGCATTGAAGAGATCGACCTGGAAGACGCACAGCGGCTGGTCGCCCTCGACCTGTTCCATGACGTATTGCAGGGGGGTGTTGGACACGAGGCCGCCGTCCCAGTAGTAGCGCCCGTCGATCTGAACGGGAGGAAAGCCCGGGGGCAGGGCGCCGCTGGCCATGATGTGGCGCGCGTCGATCCGCGTGGTGCGGCTGTCGAAATACCGGAAGTTCCCGGTTTCGACGTCGGTGGTACCGACGCACAGGCGCGGTCCTGTCTCATTGAGAAGATCGAAGTCGACCAGCTCATTCAGCGTCGCCTCGAGAGGGGCGGTGTCGTAGAAGCTCAGGGCCGGCTTGGGGCTGAGCGGCCAGAACGCCATGGGCATCCGCGGCCTGAAAAAGCCAGGAGCACCGGCCATCGCCACCTCGGCCGCGGCCAATTCGGAGAAGGCGCGGCGACCGGCAACCGTCCAGAAAGGCACCGACACCGGCAGGTTAGACGTGATCCGGTCCCAGAAGGTTTCCAGAGCGGAAATGCGGTCTTCCTTGCGGTTTCCGCAGATGAGTGCGGCGTTGATCGCACCGATCGAAATGCCGGCGATCCAGTCAAAGGAAAACCCGGCCTCGTTCAGCGCCGAGAACGCTCCGGCCTGATAGGCACCAAGCGCTCCGCCCCCCTGCAAGACCAGTGCGTTCAGTTCGGGTGATGCCATCTCGATTGTTCCTTCGAAGCTGCATGTCGTGTCGTTGCAGAACAATCTAGGTGCGCTCTCCTGCGTCAGGTTTTCGGCAACCTTACATATGCGACAGGTTCGCAAAATCGTTGTGACGGAATGAGACAACCCGCCACTTTGGGCGACGGGTTTCGCGATATCGGGTTTGCGGGGGCCTGGTTGCCGAAAAGTCATGCCTCCCGCGGATGGCTCTTTGGCGGAGCGTCTCCAAAGATCACCTCAGAGGTCTCGCGCTCGAAGGCGCACGGCCTCTTTGCTCCGGAAATCAGGCGGCGCATCATTGTTGTGATATGTGCTGCTGGCGATCATTCCGATCTCGGTCAGCTGCGAAGCCGACATCGACACGGCGCGCTGATTCGGAAGGTCGCATCGGGAACTGCGGATATCGATGAAATCGTCAGCTGCCGGTCACCGCACCAGGCGCCTTGAGGGACGTTTTCAGTCTGCGCGTCTGGTGCGCGGATTCCGGTTTTGCGGCCGGGGTCGTGAACGACATGCTCGATGCCGTGAAGAAGGCGCGCCGATCACCAGCTTAAAAATAGGTAAGGAGTCGGAAAATCTGACACAAGGCCGATTTTGGAACATATAACGGACCGCGCCGGTGCGGCACGGACCGTGGGACAGGGAGAACGACCCGATGAACAACCGCCTGATGAACCTTCTCGACATATCCAAACGAGCGGTGGTGCCGATCGTTGCGGCGGTGCTGGCCGTGGTTGCCCTCGCCTTGGGATGGGTCTGGATCGGGTTGGCAATGGCGCTCGTCGTGCTGCTCGGGCTCTACGATACCTTTCAGTCGCGCTGGACGATCACCCGCAATTACCCGGTGGCGGGCCGGATCAGATGGCTGTTCTACGATCTTCGACCTTACCTTCACACCTACATCGTCGAAGGCGATCTCGGTGGCACGCCGTACCCCCTCGCCGCGCGGCGCCTTGTTCAGTCCCGCGCCGAGGGCCTGTCCGACACGCAACCGTTCGGAACCGAGCGAGATACCGAAGAAGACACGTATCACTGGGTGGGCCATTCGATCGCGCCCGCCAAGAATCCGGAAAAGTCGCCGCGGGTCGATGTCGGCTCCGATCAATGCAGCAAGCCCTATTCGGCCTCGGTGCTCAACATTTCCGCCATGAGCTTTGGCGCGCTGTCGGCGAACGCCGTGCGTGCTCTGAACCTCGGGGCGAAGCGGGGCGGTTTCTACCACGACACCGGCGAAGGGGGACTGTCGCCGTATCACCTGGAAAACGGTGGCGATATCGTGTGGGAGCTGGGATCGGGCTATTTCGGCGCGCGCGACAAGGACGGCAATTTTGATCCCGCGAAATTCGCCGAGACCGCGCAGCGCGACGAGGTCAAGATGACCGAGATCAAGCTGAGCCAAGGGGCCAAGCCGGGCCACGGCGGCCTGTTGCCCGCCGCCAAGGTGACCGAGGAGATCGCCAGGATCCGGCAAGTTCCGGCGCACCAGGATTGCCTCTCGCCCCGCGGCCATTCGGCGTTTTCGACGCCTATCGAGATGTTGGAATTCGCGGCAAAGATGCGTGAGCTGTCCGGCGGCAAGCCTGTCGGCCTGAAGCTTTGCATCGGGCAGCCGCACGAACCTTTCGCCATTGTAAAGGCGATTGTGAAAACGGGAATTTACCCCGACTTCATCGTCGTGGACGGCGGCGAGGGCGGCACGGGAGCGGCTCCGCTGGAATTGTCGGACTGGGTTGGAATGCCGCTGTCCGAAGGATTGATCCTGATGCGCAACGCGCTTGTGGGCGCCGGGGTCAAGTCGCAGATCAGGTTGGCGGCCAGCGGCAAGGTCTATTCCGGCATGGGTCTGGCACGCAACATGGCGCAGGGCGCTGACTGGTGCAATGCGGCGCGGGCCTTCATGTTCTCGATCGGCTGCATTCAGGCGCAACGCTGCCACCTCGGCACGTGCCCCACGGGCGTGACTTCGCAGGACCCCGGACGTCAACGGGGGCTGGTGTCCGACGTGCAAGGAGAGCGGGCGGCCCGCTTCCACGAAAAGACGGTCGACGCCCTGATGGAGATCGTCGCATCCGCCGGGTTCAACCATCCAAGCGCGCTGGAGCCCCACCACCTGATGCATCGAAGCGGGCCTGAAAAGGCCTTGCCGATGGATCAGGTGCATCCCTTCCTCCCAGAAGGGGCGCTCCTCGATGCGCCGGACGACACGATTTACGCCGATTTCTGGCGTGCGGCGCAGCCAGAGAGTTTCCGGCCCGCCATCAATCTCGCCAAGGCAAGGGCTAGCTAAGCGAAGCGATTTGGAAGGACATCGAAAATGGCCAAGGTTTCGGATATCGTCGTGGATTCCCTTGTCAAAGCTGGCGCAAGGCGCTGCTGGGGCATCGTCGGCGACACGATCAATCACTTTACCGATGCGGTGCGCCGATCGGACCTCCAATGGGTGCATGTGCGCCACGAGGAAGCGGGCGCGCTGGCCGCGGGCGGCGAGGCCTATTTCACTGGCGAACTGGCGGTCTGCGCGGGCACTTGCGGACCCGGATCGCTGCATTTCGTCAATGGGCTGTTCGAGAGCCATCGCAACGGTGCGCCTGTCGTCCTCATCGCGTCGGACGTGGCGCGCGCAGAGGTTGGACTGGGCTTCCCGCAGGAGGTGGATCAGCGCAAGGTCTATGAGCAGTACAGCGTTTTCTGCGAATATATCTCGCATCCCGATCAGGCGCGCCGCATCACCGTGCAGGCTGCGCAGGCGGCGCTGACCAAGGGCGGCGTCGCGGTCATCATCGTCAATGGCGACATGTTCCAGGAAGACGCCAAGGATGATCTGCCCTGGTCCGTCCACCGCCCCAAATCGCGCCTTCGCCCCACCGACGAAGAGCTCGACGCGCTGGCCGAGCGGCTCAACGCGGCGGGAGCGGTCACGCTCTATGCCGGTATCGGGGCCCGCGACGCCAAGCCCCAGCTAAAGGCCTTGGCCGAGAAACTCGCCGCACCCATCGCCCATACGAGCCGCTCGAAAGAGTTCATCGAACCCGACAACGACTACAATGTCGGCATGATCGGCATCTTGGGCAACAAGGCGGGTGTCGAAGCCGTGGACGGGGCCGATGTGATGCTCTGCCTCGGCACGGACTTCGCCTACACGCAGTTTTATCCGGGGCAGGACAAAGTCATCCAGATCGACCGGGACCCGACGCACATCGGACGACGCGCGCCTGTGGGCATGGGCCTTGTCGGCGATGTCGGCCCGACCATCGAGGCGCTGCTCGACCGGCTGGACCGAAAGGACGACACCAAACATTTGGACGCCGCGCGAAAGCGCTGGAAAGAGGACCTCGATGGCTATGCCGATGAGGCCGAGGAAAGCGATCCCTCGCTGATTCATCCGCAATTCGTCGCCCGAACGCTCGACCGGCTGGCAGCAAAGGACGCGATTTTTACCGCCGATGGCGGATCGCCCATGGTCTGGCTGCTGCGGCATCTGACGGCGAACGGCGACAGGCGTTTCCTGACCAGCCTGTTGCACGGCACGATGGCCAATGCCTATCCGCAGGCCATGGGCGCCGCGGCTGCCTATCCCGACCGTCAGGTCATCTCGTTGAGCGGCGACGGCGGCATGACGATGCTGATGGGCGATCTGCTGACGCTCAAGCAGGAGAATTTGCCGGTCAAGATCCTGGTCTACAACAACGGCTCCCTCGGCTTCGTGGAGATGGAGCAGAGGGTCGAAGGCCTGCTCGACAGCTTTACCGGGCTGGAGAACCCCGATTTCGCAAAGCTGGCCGAGGTTTGCGGGCTGCGGGGCTGGCGTGTCGAAAATTCAGACGACCTGGAAGCGGCGATGACGCAATGGCTCGCCGCCGACGGTCCCGCACTTCTCGACGTGCGTGTGAGCCGGATGGAACTGGTCATGCCTCCCACGGTGAAGGTCGGTCAGGTCGCCTCGACCACGATGTTCGGGATCAAGGCCGTGCTCGATGGCCGTGTGCGCGAGGTGGTCTCCCTTTTGCGCGACAATTTCCTTCGATAGGAGCCTGGCGGTGTCCATGTCTTGGGTGAGGGGCACCGCCTGCTTCTCCGGTTCGCTGTTTTTCGTTGGGTCTGTGATGTTCGGTTCGCGCGCGGCCATAAAGTCTTGCCGCGAGATCGGGTATTTGCGTCCAAGCGACGACGATAAGAGTGCAAGAGGTTGAGCGTGCGGGTCGCGAGCTACAATGTCCGTAAAGCCGTCGGGCTCGATTGGCGACGTGATCCGGACAGGATTGTCGATGTCCTGGGCGAAATCGATGCGGATATCATCGTTTTGCAGGAAGCGGATCGGCGGGTAGGCTCGCGTGGGGGCGTGTTGCCTTTGGATCGCCTGGAAACCGAACTTGGCTACATCATGACCGACGTTTCGCTGCGCCCGGGCAGTCATGGCTGGCACGGAAACGCGATACTCGTTCGATCGAAATTCACGGATCTCGTTGCCGGACGGATAGAGTTGCCGGTGATGGAGCCGCGAGGGGCCGTTTCCGTTCAGCTGAAGCACCCGGATCTTGAAGTGATAGGTGTTCATCTTGGCCTGACGCCAGGCATGCGCCGCAAACAGATGCTAACGCTGCAAAAGGTGCTGAGAGGTCGCGATCATCCCGTGTTGCTGGCGGGCGATTTCAACGAATGGAGTTCCGTCAGGCTGCCTTTCGATGCATCCGCAACGGTCGTCACTCCCGGACTCACCTTTCACGCAACCCGGCCAACCGCTGCGCTCGACAGGTTCGTTCTCGGCCGAGGGCTGCGCGCGGTATCGGCGCACGTGCATAAGTCCGCTCTTGCGAAACGCGCATCGGATCATCTGCCCGTTGTGATCGAGATTGCATTCGCGGAGACCGCATGATGGCGACGCTCCTGCTCGCCCTTCATTTCTTGATCATCATCGGGTTTACGTTCCGCATCCTTCTGCGGGATGACCTTTCCCCGCAGGCGCGACTGGCGTGGTTCGTTGTCCTTGCGGTGCTGCCGTATGTCGGCAGCGTCATCTATTTTCTGTTTGGCGAAATCGACCTCGGGAGCCATGCGGACAAGCGTCACAAAGAGGTTTTCGACAAAATTCGCGCCAGGGCGTCCCACCTCATGGGGGCGCCGGACGGCACAGACCGGCTGATCGATCCGCTTTACAGACCAGCTTTTCGATATTCCGGTTCGATCAACGGATTTCACCCGGTTGCTGGAAGTCATGCTGAGTTGATGGCCGACGCTGCGGCCACGAATGCGCGTCTCATCGCCGATATCGACGCGGCACAGAGCCATGTTCAGGTGCTCTATTACATTTGGCTGGACGACCGGACCGGAACGGACATCGCGCATGCCCTGATCCGCGCCGCAAAGCGCGGGGTCACCTGTCGGGCAATGGCGGACGGCCTGGGATCGCGCGCTTTGATCAAGTCGCCGCTTTGGCAGCAAATGAAAGATGCTGGCGTGCGGATGGCCGTGGCCCTGCCGTTGGACAATCCGATCCGCACGGTGCTGACAAGTCGCATAGATCTGCGCAATCACCGCAAGATCACGGTCATAGACAGCAAGATCACCTATTGCGGCAGTCGAAACTCCGCTGATCCGGAATTCCGTATCAAAGCCAGATATGCCCCCTGGGTCGATATCATGCTGCGGTTCGAAGGGGCCATCGTCGCGCAAAACGAATTGCTGTTCCTCAGCGACTGGATGCAGGCGACCGGCGACACCCTTGATGACTTCACTCTGAGTGCAAGCGCAATCGAAGATGGCTTTCCCGCGCAGGTGATGGGGGATGGCCCAACCGAGCGCCGGGGCGCCACGCCGCAACTCTTTTCGGCCCTGATTGCATGTGCGCAGGCGACCTTGACGCTTTCGACCCCGTATTTCGTGCCGGATGCGACAGTGCTGGAAGCCTTGTGTTCTGCGGCGCATCGCGGGGTGGCGGTCACGCTGATCTTTCCCAAGGTGAACGATAGCTGGATCGTCGCCGCAGCGAGCCGAAGCTACTACCACAAATTGTTGTCGGCCGGATGCGAGATTCATGAGTTCAAAGGCGGCCTCCTGCATGCCAAGACACTGACACTGGACGGCAGAGTGTCTCTCATCGGATCGTCGAATCTCGATTTGCGCAGCTTCGATCTGAACTATGAAAATAACATCCTGCTGCAAGATGATGGTGTGACCCGTGCCGTGCGAGACCGCCAGCAGGACTACATCGCCCAATCCGATCCCGTGACCCTTGATCTGGTTGCCGCGTGGCCATGGTACAGGCGCATCTGGAACAACGTCGTCGCCACGATCGGCCCCGTTCTTTAGGTCAAGCCCTGAGCGGCCCTATTCGACGGTGCCAGTGTGAGTGTTGTTGCATGATCGGCCTTCGGTCCATCGGGATGATGGTTTCGGGCGCGGTGGCCCAATCTGCGCGAGCCATGCTACAGATCCGTCCTTACGCGAACGCTTTACGGTGTTGCCCATATCGCCACGACATTTGTTGTCCTTCCCGGGAAACTGGAAAACATGGCTTAAGCAGTGGAAAAAGAAGGAAAATCGCAGATTAGCGTATCTCGGCGTTTTGCCGTCGCGCCGATGATGGACTGGACGGATCGCCATTGTCGGTCTTTCCATCGCCGCCTCAGTCGCCACGCGCTCCTTTACACCGAAATGGTGACGGCGCTGGCCGTCATTCATGGCGATCGCGAGCGCCTCATCGGCTTCAGCGAGGAGGAGCACCCGGTTGCGCTGCAACTCGGCGGCAGCGATGCGCGCGAACTCGCCGAGGCCGCACGCATCGCCGAAGGCTTCGGCTACGACGAGATCAACCTCAACGTTGGTTGCCCGTCCGACCGCGTGCAGTCCGGCCGCTTCGGCGCCTGCCTGATGGCCGAACCGGCGCTCGTTGGCGATTGCGTCGCGGCGATGAAGGCGGCGGTCGGTATCCCGGTCACCGTCAAGTGCCGCATCGGCATAGACGATCAGGACCCGGAAGAGGCGCTCGATACGCTTGCCGCCGCCATCATCGCCGCCGGGACCGACGCCATCTGGGTGCACGCGAGGAAGGCTTGGCTGGAAGGCTTGAACCCGAAGGAAAACCGCGATATCCCGCCGCTCGATTACGACCGGGTCTACAGTCTGAAGGCCGCGCATCCGGATCTCTTCATCGGCATCAATGGCGGCATCGCGACGCTCGGGGAGGCGGGCGCGCACCTCGAGCGCGTCGATGGCGTCATGTTCGGCCGCGCCGCCTATCATGAACCTGCGCTCTTGGCTTCGGTCGATCGCCTCGTTTATGGTGCACGCCCCGATGACGCGGATCCGGCGGCGGTCGTTGCCGGCTTCCTCGACTATATCGAACGCCAGCTCGCCAATGACGTGCGGCTCTCGCACGTCACCCGTCACATGCTGGGTCTCTTTCACGGTCGTCCGGGCGCGCGCGCCTGGCGGCGCATCCTGACGGTGGAGTCCGTAAAGCCGGGGGCAGGCCCCGAGGTCGTCCGGCGGGCCCTTGCCGCCGTTGCCGGCGATGGGGTGCTGGAGCTGAACACCGCAACATGATCGACTTTTCGGCCGGCGTGCCGCAACGGAGTAGGAATTGATGGATCTTGGTTATCCGATGAGCGAGCTCATCTGGTTCGCCGGCGCGCTCATCGCGACGGGCGCTGTCGCCGGTGTTCTGGCCGGTGTTTTCGGTATTGGCGGCGGCGCCGTCCTGGTCCCGGTCCTCTATTCGTTCCTCGGTATGCTTGGCGTCGATGAATCGGTCCGCATGCATGTCGCGGTCGGAACCTCGCTCGGCATCATAGTGCCGACCTCGGTGCGCTCCTGCCTGTCGCATTTCAAGCGCGGCGCCGTCGACATGGACCTCCTCAAGAGCTTCCTCATTCCGGTGCCCCTCGGCGTCATCATCGGCTCGCTCGTCGCAGCCTATGTCTCGGGTGCGGAGCTGAAGGCGATCTTTGCCTGCATCGCGCTTCTCGTCGCCTTCAAGATGCTCTTCGGCCGCGCCAGCTGGCGCCTTGGCGCGGAACTTCCGGGCCAACCCGGACGCAGCATCGTCGGCACGGTGATTGGCTTTCTGTCCGTCTTGATGGGGATCGGCGGCGGCGTCCTCAACAATACCTTCATGACGCTCTTCGGCCGGCCGATCCATCAGGCCGTGGCAACCTCGGCCGGCGTCGGGGTGCTCATCTCCATCCCCGGCATCCTCGGCTTCATGTGGGCCGGCTGGGGCGAGCCGGATCTGCCGCCGCTATCCGTCGGCTACGTTAACTTCCTGGCGGTCATCCTCGTCATCCCGGTGACGATCCTCGCCGCGCCGCTCGGCGTCAGGATTGCCCATGCGTTGTCCAAGCGGAAGCTGGAAATCGGCTTCGGCATCTTCCTGACGATCGTTGCCATCCGCTTCTTTTCGTCGTTGTTCTGATCCCCGGTCCGTTCCCGGGTTTCGTGGCTTCGCCGACCGTGCCTCACGGCGTGAGGACCAGCCGGTCGCCGCGTACTGTCCAAGACGACAGCCGGGAGAGGAAGTCCATGCCGAGCAGGCTTGTCCCCAGCATGCCCGGGCGGGCGACAAGCACGGACATCTCCGGGATCCGGACCGGGCCGACCTGGACCGGGCCGACGCGCGTCTGGCCGACGGACGCGCGGCCGTTCGCCGTCATGATCGGAATGCCGTAGGTGAGGGCGGAAGTGTCGATGCCGATCCGGCGGGCGTCTTCCGCCGTCAGCGTTGTAGATGTCGCGCCCGTGTCGACCATGAAGGCGATCGAGGTGCCGCCGATGTCGCCGTCGATGTGGAAGTGTCTGTCGGACCCGCGCACCACCATTACCGAGCCATCGGCATCGCCCGTAGACATCGCCATGCCGGGAACGAGAGCGGCCATGGTGCGGGCGCCGATCGCAGCGAAATCGTCCTTGAAGGCGTAGCCCGCCACGAGCACCAGGCCGAGGCCGCCCCACACGACGATCGCCTTGCCGACCTCGCCGAAGCGTGGTCGCGACGCAATCAGCGAGCCGAGGAGCACGACCAGCAGAACGGCCATGTAGACCATGTTCGGAGCGCGGTTGTCGAACGGGCGGGCCTCGCCGCTGTCACCGCTGGCGATGTACCAGATCAGTCCTCCGAGCGCGGCGACAATGATGGCAATAAGGGCGTATCCACGCAGTTTCCTTGAATCCATGAGCTCGTCCTTCTCCGTCGTTGCCCAGTTGCCGTTGCCCAGCTTTCGTCGCTCACGTGTCTTCGTCCGATCGCGGTCGTCACGCTTGCCCCGCATTTTGCGGCGGACGCGCCTTTGTCATCCATAGATAGGGACGCGAGCGGAAGGACAAAACCCGATATTCGGATCAGGCTGCGGGCATGACGCAGAGAAGGCCGCAGAGCATTGCGATTTCCGCGATCTGTTCGGCCGCGCCGAGGACGTCGCCCGTCTGGCCGCCGAGAACGCCGCGGATATAGCGCGCAAAGAGTGCAACCGCCATGGCGGCGAGAACGGTGGCGATGGCCACCGGCGCAACGCCAAGGAACACCATCGCCGGCAGGATCAGGACAAGACAGAAGACGCTCGCCGTCAGCATTGCCTCGCGGGATGGGCGGCCGTAGGCGGAAGAGGCGCCGTCCTCGCGCACGTTGACGACGAAATGCGCCACCCAGGACGACAGCGTGCGGCTCGCGCCCGCAACGAGGAGCAGCGCGAAGGCCGCTCCAATGGCGCCCTCGCGCTCAAGGATCGCGGCGGTCGCAACCGCGCGGATGGCAAGGGAGAGGATGAGCGCCGAGCCGCCGTAGGTTCCGATGCGGCTGTCGCGCATGATCCGGAGTTTGTCGGCGACTTTCCAGCCGCCGCCGACGCCGTCGGCGACATCGGCGAGTCCGTCTTCGTGAAAGGCTCCGGTGCTGAGGACGAGGACGACGAGCGCGAGAAGGGCGATGAGAAGCGCCGGCAGCGCCGTCTGGGCCAGGAGAAGGAGAGCGAGCGCGGCGGGAAGCGCGATGATGACGCCGGCGAACGGCATGACCCGCGCGGCGCGGTGATAGTCCGGCATGGCGGAGGGGACATCGCCAGCGCAAAGGGACGGCAGCGGCAGGCGCGAGAAGAACCGCACCATTCCGGCCAGATCGATCAGCCATAGGTGCCGCTCGTCCGGGGTCTCCTGCCGACCGTCTGCAGCCCGTTCCGGTGTCACGGGCATGACATCCGTCATGGTTTCTCCCGTGTTGCCTGCGATGCCGTTCTCGGTCTTGTCGTCCACGTCGTCTGCGTCCCATCGCGCCCTTGCATTGTCGCGGACCCGGTTATAGATCGGGAGCCCGTCAATGTCTTTCCCCGTCAAGGAGCCGATCATGTCAGCAGGCGCACCCGTCAGCGCTCCCTTCGATGATATTCGCATGCTCGTGGACACCATGCCCGAGGCGAACGCGGAGGCCGTGGAAGCGGTGCGCGCCCGCCAGGCCGAGCTGACGAAGCCCGTCGGCTCCCTCGGCCGGCTGGAAGAGATCGTCGAGTGGCTTGCGGCCTGGCAGGGAAAGCCCCGGCCGGCGGTGGACAAGCCTCGTGTTGTGGTCTTTGCCGGCAACCACGGCGTTGCCGCGCGCGGCGTCTCGCCCTATCCCGCCGAGGTCACCATGCAGATGGTGTCGAATTTCTCGCGTAACGGCGCGGCCATCAACCAGATCTGCGCCGCCTACGACATCGGTCTTCGCGTTTATGAACTGGCGCTGGAAAACCCGACGCCCGATATCGTCGAGGCCGATGCGTTCGACGAACGCGGGTGCGCGGCCACTATCGCCTACGGCATGGAGGCGATCGACGGTGAGGTGGATCTTCTCTGCCTTGGCGAAATGGGTATTGCCAACACCACCATCGCTGCGGCGATCTGCGTTGCGCTCTATGGCGGTGACACGGCCGACTGGGTTGGGCCGGGTACCGGCCTCGATCCCCATGGCGTGGCGGTCAAGGCCGATGTGGTCGCAGCGGCCGTGCGACGGGTCGGCGATGACAGGGAAGATCCGCTGAAGGTTCTGATGCGGCTTGGCGGCCGCGAACTGGCGGCCATCGTCGGCGCCATCATCGCCGCCCGCCACGCGCATATTCCCGTTATCGTCGACGGCTATGTGGTCACGGCCGCTGCGGCCGTGCTCCATGCGCTCGATCCGGCCTCCGTCGATCATTGCCTCTTCGGTCACGTTTCGGCCGAACCGGGGCATATCCGCGTCCTGGAGCGCATGGGTAAGGCCCCGCTCGTCGATCTCGGCATGCGACTGGGCGAGGGGACCGGGGCAGCCATCGCCGCCGGTATCGTCAAGGCCGCGGCCACGACGTTCAACGGCATGGCGACTTTCGCCGAGGCGGGTGTCTCGACAAAGGGCGAATAGCCGCGCTTTGCCCAGGCCTTGCCTGACCGGAAACACTTGATGGGCTAGGAGGCCCTTGTTGCGGGCGTCCTGCGATGTTCGCCGGCCGGTGCGCTCCGGTCGCGCTCGCCTTCATTCGGCATGATGTCGAGGACGCGTGAGGCGGGGAAGGTGATCAGGATCTCCGTTCCCTCCCTCAACCGCGACTTCAGAACGAAGGTGCCGCCGTGGAGTTCGACGAGCGCCTGACAGATCGGCAGGCCCAGGCCGGTGCCCTGTTCGGCGGATTTCTGGGCGAGCGATCCCTGGCCGAATGGCGACAGCACGATAGGGATTTCATCCTCGGGGATACCCGGGCCGGAATCGCGGATCGAGATGTATTGCCCGCCGCCGGCCGTCCAGCCAACCTTGAGCTTGATCCGGCCGCTGTGCGGCGTGAACTTCACTGCGTTCGACAAGATGTTGAGGATGATCTGGCGGATCGCGCGTTCGTCTCCCCACAGCTTGGGTAGATCCGGCTCGATCTGGTCGACGATCTGGATTTCCTTGTTCTTGGCGCGCAGCGCCATCATGTGGATGCAGTCCTCGGCGATGTAGGGCAGAGCGACGGCTTCCTCGATGAGCTTTTGTCGGCCAGCCTCGATGCGGGAAAGATCCAGGATCTCGTTGATCAGCTTCAGGAGATGCTGACCGGAATTGTGGATATCTGTGATGTATTCCTTGTAGGTGTCGTTGCTGAGCGGGCCGAGGATCTCGTTCTTGATGACCTCGGAGAACCCGAGGATGGCGTTGAGCGGCGTTCTGAGCTCGTGGCTCATGGTCGCAAGGAACCGCGATTTGGCAAGGTTCGCTTCTTCCGCGCGGCGACGAGAATCCTCGGAAACGGCGGTAGCCTGTTCCAGCTCGGCGATGAGTGCGTCCTTTTCCGCTCTGTGTTCGAGCGTCGTGAGCGATGTCTGGAAGAGCTTGTAGCCGAGCACGATGAAGAAGGCTTCGGCCCCCAGCGCCATCGCCGCCATGATGTAGTAGATCATCTCCTGCTGGACGACGAATACCGTGACGCTGGCGAGGGTAATCGGCAGCGTTGCAGCGAGATTGGCGACCGGCAGCGTCGACGACAGCATCGTCAGCACCGCGATCACGATCAGCATGGTGGCGAACTGGAAGATCTCGTAGGAATTCGAGCTCTCGAGCGACAGGAAAAAGTAGCTGGCCCAGGCGAGGCCGTAGATGGCGGAGACGACGGTGAGCTTGCGCCGCCACACCGCCAGCGAGGCTTCGGCCGAGGAGTCCTGGGTGGTCCGGCGGCAGGTGCCGAGAAGAAACGCATTCGCCGCCAGCGTCAGCGACGCCCACGAGATGACGATGATCTTCTCCATCCAGATTCCGGCGATGAGGCCGATGAGCAGCGTCATGGCGGGTAGCAGGATGGCGGCGGCGAGGTGGTTGCGCGCGAAAATGGCCGTCAGTTCGCGGTCGAAGGCCGGGCGTGTACCGGACGACGAAGCCATACGTTCGCGCACGTCGTTCACGGCCCGTGAAACGTCCTTGCGGTGTTCCGCGCGCAATCGGTTCGCCGCCATTTTGCCGTCGCCGCGAGCGACAACGCTGTCGGTCATGAGGTCCCGCCGTTTATTGTGTTGCACGATCGCCGGATCATGCCCCTTCATCGCGCTGGCATTATTCCTCGCAATCGTTAAGAAAACCTCAGAATGACCGAACGGAAGGACGTTTGTGATTCTTTCACGTTTCAAACAGTTTGCAGCCCGTTCGTCGGCTGTCCTGTCCGTGCTATGTGCTGGAATCATTGTCGCTTTTGTGCTTCCCCTGCCGAAGCGTGATGCCCTTGAAACGGTTGCCGGCACCCCCCGGGTAGTGGATGGCGATAGTCTCGAATTTGGTCAATTGCGTTTACGACTTCGCGGCATCGACGCACCCGAATTGCATCAGGAATGCAATGACCGGCAAGGGCGGCCGTTCGCCTGCGGCCGGATCGCGAAAGATCACCTGAAAAGCCTCGTCGGAGCGCGCCGCGTCACCTGCACGGCGGACGACCTCGACAAATACGGTCGCCGTCTTGGAACCTGCGCGGTTGGCGATACCGATATCGGCCGGCAGATGGTTGCGGACGGCTGGGCGGTGTCCTATGGCGGCTATTTTTCCCAGGAAGGTCGGGCACGCCGTGAACGACGCGGTATCTGGGACGGCGATTTCGATGCGCCGGCGCGCTGGCGCGAAAAGCATCCGCGCTGAGACGCGCGGGCGAAGGCTTGCGAACGGCGAAGCCGGAAAGGCGCCGGAGAGGAGAGCGAAGTGAATAGCGATGTCGATACCGGGCATAGTCCCCTTGCCGTGAGAGGGGGACGATGATCGAAAGCCAATCGACAGGTCGTGCGGACGGCGAAAACCGTCGCGACGTCGTGGCCGACGGCGCCTGTGCTGCGCTCGGTGGTCGGATCGCGCGATGCCGGCATTGTCGCGACGAACCGGACGCTCCGCGTCCGCTGCCGCACGAGCCGCGTCCGGTATTGCGGATGTCTTCAAAGGCCCGCATTGCCATCTGCGGTCAGGCACCGGGCACGCGCGTGCACGCGTCCGGCCTGCCGTTCGACGACCCGTCCGGCGACCGCCTGCGCGACTGGCTCGGCATCGACCGGGAAACGTTCTATGACGTCGACAGGCTTTCTATTGTGCCGATGGGGTTCTGTTTTCCGGGGCTCGACGCCAAGGGTGGCGACCTGCCGCCGCGTCCGGAGTGCCGACGCCTGTGGCACGACCGGGTCTTCGCCGCGATGCCGCAGCTCGATATGGTGCTCGCGATCGGCGCCTACGCACAGACCTACCATCTGGGCACGCGGAGGGCGAGAACGCTGACCGAGACGGTCGCTCGCTGGCACGAGATCTGGGATGCGGGGGTAGAAAACCGCCGTGTCCTGGCGTTGCCGCATCCCTCGTGGCGCAATACCGCCTGGCTCAGGCGAAACCCGTGGTTCGAGCGCGACGTGCTGCCGTTCCTGCGGCGCGAGGTCGAAAGGCGTCTTGTGGCACGCCCACTCTGAGCGGGGGAAGATTTACTCCGCCGCCAGCCGGATCGCGGCCCGCCCGGCGCGCTCTTCCAGCTCGTCGCGGATCACGCCGATGTCGTATCCCGCCTGGGCGGCCGCGATGACAAGCGCATTGATGTCGGCGGTGCCGCGCGAGGCTTCCGCCTGCGCCCACAGGAGCACGCTGCGGGTGCCGCTGCGGCAATAAAGGAGTGTCGGGCCGGGCAGGACATCGAGTGCCTCGCCGACGGCATCGACGATGTCGTCGTCCGTGACGTGCGAGGGAATGCAGGGGATGGCGCGATAGGCAAGGCCGTGCTGCGCGGCGAGCTCTGCGACCTCGCTGGAGGAAAGGGGAACGTCGGATTCGTTGTCGGGCCGGTTGTTGATGATGGAGCGGATGCCGCTGGCGGCGATTTCCACGAAGTCGGCGGCCGTTATCTGGGCCGAAACGGCGACGTCCTCGACGAGCGGTTTGATGGCAAGCATGGAGGATCTCCTGCGACGAAGCGCCGCTGGGAGACAGCGCATCCGTCAGATCTGGTGTCGTTTCCCGTGAGGGTAAGGGCAAATTTTCCAACGACAAGAGAAAGGGGAGATGATTTTAGAAAATAAATCTATTATTCCAGAATAGGTCGCCGCCGCTAGGAAAAGAATATCGTCATATATTGAATTATAGAAAGTTTTTGGGGGAGTGAAGAGCATGGTCGATCGCACGGATCGCAAGATCCTTGCAATCCTGCAGGAAGATGCGACGATTCCGGTCGCCGAGATCGGTCGGCGCGTGGGGCTGTCGACAACGCCCTGCTGGCGGCGGATCCAGAAACTGGAAGAGGAAGGCGTCATCAAGGGCCGGGTAGCTGTTCTCGATCCGGCGAAAGTGAACGTCAAGGTGACGGTCTTCGTCGCCATCCGCACCAGCCACCACGCCGAAGACTGGTTGCAGCAGTTTTCGTCCTACGTGCAGGACTTCCCCGAAGTCGTTGAATTCTATCGCATGAGTGGCGATGTCGATTACCTCTTGCGGGTCGTCGTTCCCGACATCGAGGCCTATGACAACTTCTACAAGCGCCTCATCGCGAAGGTCGATATCGCCGATGTCAGCTCGACCTTCGCCATGGAGGCGATCAAATATACCACTGCCCTGCCGCTGAGTTTCGTCGGTCGCGAGGAAAAGGGCGCTTGACGGCTTCGAAATCGCCGACGGCGGGGCGTTTCCCGCCGTCCTTGGGCATCGCCCTCTAATATGACTGTCGCGTCCGAGAGACCGGGGATCAGCCCTCGGTCTTGAAGGCCTCGAGCCGGGCGATGAGGCTCGACGTATCCCAGCGCTTGCCGCCCATCTTTTGCACTTCCGAGTAGAACTGGTCGACCAGTGCCGCTACCGGCAGGTTTGCGCCGTTGCGGCGCGCCTCGGCAAGGCAGATTGCCAGGTCCTTGCGCATCCAGTCGACGGCGAAGCCATGCTCGAACTCACCGTCGCGCATCGTCTGCCAGCGGTTTTCCATTTGCCACGACTGGGCCGCACCCTTGGAAATCACCTCGATGACATGGGCGACGTCGAGGCCGGCGGTCTTGGCGAAATGGATGCCTTCCGAAAGGCCCTGGACGAGGCCGGCGATGCAGATCTGGTTGACCATCTTGGTGAGCTGGCCGGCGCCCGGACCGCCCATCAGGCCGACCATGCGGGCGTAGCAGTCGATCACCGGTTTGGCCTTGTCGAAATCGGCCTTTTCGCCGCCGATCATGACGGTGAGGACGCCGTTGTCGGCGCCTGCCTGGCCGCCGGAGACGGGAGCGTCGAGCGAACCGGCGCCCTTTTCCTTCGCCGCGGCATGGAGGTCGCGTGCGACCTCGGCGCTCGCCGTGGTGTTGTCGATGAAGACGGCACCGGCCTGAAGCGCCTGGAAGGCGCCGTCCTCGCCGAGCGTGACGGCCCTGAGATCGTCGTCATTGCCGACGCAGGTGAAGACGAAATCGCAGCCGGCCGCTGCTTCCTTCGGCGTTGCGGCCAGCCGTCCGCCGTGTTCGGCAACCCATTTTTCCGCTTTTGCCGTGGTGCGATTGTAGACGACGACGTCGTGATCGCCGCGGTTCTTGATGTGCGCGGCCATGGGATAGCCCATAATGCCGAGCCCGATGAAGGCGACTTTGGCCATAGTGTCTTCCCCCCTTTAAGGAACGGAACGCTGGGGCGGAGCGCCGCCAGCGTGAATCGGGTCGTATCGTGCCGCCGCCCATCGATGCCCGCAAGTCGATGCTCGCAAATTCGGTCATACGCCGCTGCTCGGCCCTTTAGTGGCGGAGCTTCAGGTGTCGCGTCAGGCGCTTCTCCAGCCGGTTCCAGATACGGCGGAGCACTTCCACGATGATCAGGTAGAGGATGGCCGCCCAGATAAAGACCTGGAAGTCGAAGGAACGCGAGAAGGCGAGTTTGGTCGCGCCCATCAGGTCGAAGACCGTGACGACACTGGCGATGGCCGAGCCCTTGATCATCAAGATGAGTTCGTTGCCGAGCGGACGCAGCGCGATAATCAGCGCCTGCGGCATGGTGACCTTGATAAAGACGACCGCGGGGCGGATGCCGAGTGCCCGCGCCGCCTCCAGTTGTCCCTTGGGGACCGCCTGGATGGCGCCACGCAGGATCTCTGCCTGGTAGGCGGCGGTGTTGAGGGTAAACGTCAGCAGGACGCACCAGAACGCCTCGGCGAAGAACCACCACAGGCCGGCAGCCTGGAGCGCGGGGCGGAACTGTCCGGCGCCGTAGTAGACGAGGAAGACCTGGGCGAGGAGCGGCGTGCCGCGGAAGAAATAGACGTAGCCATAGGCGATGCCGCCGATCACACGTAACGGTGAGAGCCGCGCGAGCGCGACGGGAAAAGCCAGGGCCGCGCCGACGCCGACGGAAATGAGGACGAGCGTCAGCGTCACGCCAAGACCGTCGATGAGCTTCGGTCCGTAGCGTTTGAGCAGATCGGCATCGAAGCCGAGGACGATCATGCGAAGGAGGAAGAAGCCGGCGATGCCATAGACCGTCAGGATGGCCCAGCCGCCGATGCGCTTTTTCGTCCAGCGCCGCCGTCGGACAATCGGCACCGGCGCCGTTTCCTCGCTGGTGGCTGCCTTGCCTGTCATGTCGGGTCCCTTCGCGCGCTCATCGCTCGGCCTTGCTCTTGTTGACCCGCCGTTCCACGGCGCTGAGCCCGGCCGACGAGATGATCGACATGACAAGGTAGATCAGACAGGCGAGGGAATAGAAGAAGAAGGGCTGCTTGGTGACGCCGACGGCGATATTGGTCTTGCGCAGGAGATCATCGAGCGCGATGACCGAGACGAGCGCCGTATCCTTCAGGAGCACCAGCCACAGATTGGTGAGACCGGGCAGGGCGAGGCGAAAGAGCTGCGGCAGGACGATCAGCCAGGTGATCTGGAAGCCGGTCAGTCCCAGCGCCTTGCCGCCCTCGTACTGGCCTTTCGGAATGCCCCTGAGGGCGCCGAGGAAGACCTCGCTGGCGAAAGCGGCGAAGACGAGCCCGAGGGCGGTGACGCCCGCGACGAAGCCGTTGATCTCGATATAGCTGTCGGTGATGAGCGCGAAAATGCGCTGCAGCACCATCTGGCCGCCGTAGTAGACGATGAACAGCGTCAGCAGTTCCGGCAGGCCGCGAAAGATCGTTGTGAAGATATCGCCGGCGGCCACCAATGAGCGTTCGCCGGAATCCTTCGCCAGTGCAACGAGGAATCCCAGGACGAGACCCAAAGGAAGGGTCGCCAAGGCAAGGCGTATGGTGAGCCACACGCCTTGCAGGATTTCGTCGCCCCAACCCTTTGGACCGAACGACAGCAGATCTAGGAGATCAGCCAAAAAAATCCTCGTCAGATATCGGACGGCGGCCGCGGCCACCGTCCATCCGCAGGAAGTCGGGGGTCAGTAGATCGAGAAGGGGAAGTACTTGGCGTTGATCTTCTCGTAGGTGCCGTCGGCGATGATCTCGGCAAGCGCCTTGTTGAACATCTCCTTGAGGTCGGTATCGCCCTTGCGGAGCGCGATGCCCGCGCCTTCACCGAAGTACTTCGGGTCGGTGTAGCTGCCGCCGACGAAGTCGCAGCACTTGCCGTCGTCGGTCTTGGCGACCCATTCGTAAAGCACCACGGAATCGGCGAGCACGGCGTCGAGGCGGCCCGAGGCGAGGTCGAGGTTGGCCTCGTCCTGCGTCGCATAGAGCTTGATGTTGGAGTTCTTGTACTTGTCCTCGAGGTAGTTGGCGTGGATCGTCGAGGACTGCGCGCCGAGCGTCTTGCCGGCAAGAGCTTCCGGAGTCGTCTCGGTGATGGTGGTGTTTTTCGGCGCCACGAAGCGGGCCGGTGTCTGGTAGTACTTGTCGGTGAAGTCGACCTTCTTGCGGCGCTCCTCGGTGCGCGACATGGAGGCGATGATCGCGTCGTACTTGTTGGCAAGCAGCGCCGGGATGATGCCGTCCCAGTCTTGGGCGACGAAGGTGCATTTGACCTTCATGCGCTCGCACAGCGCCTTGGCGATGTCGATGTCGAAGCCTTGCAGCTGATTGTTGGTGTCGAAATAGTTGAACGGGGGATAGGCGCCCTCGGAGCCGATGCGCACCGTGGTCCATTCCTTGGCGTCCGCGACACCGGCGACGGCTACGACCATCGCCGCGGCGGCTACAAATCTGGCGAGAAGTTTCATACGATTTCCCTCTGTCGCTGTCTGTGTGTGCGGACGTTCCCGCACTATCCGTGCCGCGGTTGGGTCCGCCGACGAGGATAGGCCGACATCATCCCATTAAAATTCGCGCAGGCGCAAGAAAACATGCCGCCTCAACGGGATATTTTCGACGATCCCGATGCCGCGATGCGTTCCACGCTGGTGTCTTAGACACCGGCACAGGTCATTTGCCGTCAAATCTGTCACCGGGGGAGGAGTCCGAATTCGGAAAAAAGCAGAACCGGAAGGGGGTCCCCCTCGGAGATCGATGGAATATCCTCGGCGATCTCGATCAGCCCGTCTGCCTCGCGCAGCGAGGTGATGATTCCCGAGCCGTCGTGCGGATAGCGCTTGATCCGGGCGGTGCCGTCGGCATTGACCTCCAGAATGCCGCGCAGGAACTCGCGTCGCCCGGTCTTGCGCTTGGCCACGGAGAATGCGGCGGGAATGGCGATCGGCCGCGGCCGGGGAAAGCCGCCGCCGCCAAGCGCGATCAGTGTCGGGCGGGCGTAGTTCAAGAAGCAGTTGAACGCGGCGACCGGATTGCCCGGCAGTCCCAGGACGACGCAATCGCCGATCTGGCCGAAGCTCATCGGCCGGCCTGGCTTGATCGCGATCTGCCACAGGTGCCGCTTACCGAGCGCGTCGAGGGCCGCGACGAGGTGGTCTTCCTCGCCGATGCTGGCGCCGCCGGAGGTGACGATGGCGTCATAGTCCTCCGCAAGGCGCTGCAGCGTTTCTCGGATCGTCGCGGCATCGTCGGGAAGAACGCCGATATCGGCGACCTCGGCTCCGGCGCTTTGAAGGAGCGCGGTCAAAAGGAAATGGTTCGCATCGTAGATCTGGCCGGGGCCGAGCCGGGCGCCGGGGCGGATGATCTCGTCGCCGGTGGAGACAAGCGCGACGCGCATCTTGCGGAAGACCTGGATCATCGCCTTGCCGACGGAGGCGATCGCGCCGACGTCCTGCGGCCTCAGCCGCGTGCCGGCCGACAGGATCGTCGCGCCTGCGGCGATGTCTTCGCCGGCCCGCCTGCGGTTGGCGCCGGGCTTCAGGCCGTCCGGAATGGTCACCCACAGCGCGCCATCGCGTTCCTCGCGGCGGCAGTCTTCCTGCATGACCACGGTGTCGGCGCCGGCTGGAATCACCGCGCCGGTGAAGATGCGGGCGATCGTACCGGGCTCCAGCGGCGCCTCGGCGGCATGTCCGGCCGCGATGCGGGCGCTGACGCGGAAGGCGCCGTCGCCCGCGGCGTAGTCCGCATGGGCGAAGGCATAGCCGTCGACGGCGGAATTGTCGGCCGCCGGTACATTGTTGGGCGAGGTTATGTCCTCAGCGAGGATTCGCCCGGCCGCGAGGCCGAGCGGAATCGTTTCGACGCCTGCGACGGGGCCGATGCGTTCCTCAAGGAGATCGAGGGCCTGATGGTGGCTCAGGCGATCCCTGTCGGTGAGGAAGCAATCGTCGAGAAGGCGTCGAGCGGGCTTGTCACCGTTTTCCATTGTTTCGCTTTATTCCGAATTTTTCGATGATGAAATCCGTAATAGCGGGGATATCGTCGAGTGAGAAGACCGGCTTGTCGGTCTCGTCGACCGGATGATCGCTGGCGATGGCGAAAACGGTTGGATCGGTGAGGGCGAACGGATCGTTGCGCGAGGCATCGATCCGCCGGACTTCCAGCTTCGGATAGGCCTCGCGCTTGTAGCCCTCCACGATGACGACGTCGCAGGGCTCGAGACGCGGCAGGAAGTCCGGCAGCCCTGGCTCTCCTTCGCCCTCGCGGTTTTCGTGCATCAACGCCCAACGCGTTCCCGAAACGAGCGCCACTTCCATCGCCCCGGCAGCGCGGTGGCGGAACGAGTCGGTGCCCTTGCGGTCGAGATCGAAGGCGTGATGCGTGTGTTTCACGGTTGAGACGCGATAACCGCGCTGCGTCAGTTCGCCGACGATGCCGGCAACCATCGCCGTCTTGCCGGAATTCTTCCAGCCGGTGACGCCGAGAACGGGCACCCCGTTCGGGCCGACGATGTCGGGGGAAAGTTTCGAAGGATCCATGGACATGGACAATCAGGCTCCTGCGCCGGTTTCAAGGGCCGCGAGAACCGACGTTGCGGTCTCAAGGTCGTCCGGCGTGTTGACGTTGAAGAAGGGGTCGATCTCGGTCCCGTCGACGACGGGACCGCGGAAGCTCACCTCCGCGTTCGGATGACGGTCGACCCAGGCGAGCACCTTGCGGCTTTCGCCTGCGGTGAGCCAGGCCTCCAGATCATCGGCCAGCGTCACCGGCCACAGGCCGAAGACGGGATGGACCGATGCCACCGTGCGCGCAAGGGCGATCATGGCGTCATGATGCCCCGCCGCGCCGATCAGCCGGGCGACGAGGTCGTCGGGAAAGAACGGCGTATCGCAGGCCGCCGTCACCACCCAGCGTGCCTGCGGATGATGCGCGCGGGCATGGAGCAACGCCGCGTGGATGCCGGCGAGGGGGCCGGCGAAACCCTCGATCCGGTCGGCGACGACCGGCAGGTCGAAGTCGCCGAAACGCGCCGGATCGCCATTGGCGCTGACGACGAGCGCGCCGACCTGGGGTGAAAGGCGCCGGGCGGCATGGCCGATCATCGGCTTGTCGCCGAGCATCATCAGGCTCTTGTCGCTGCCGCCCATGCGGCGAGAGAGGCCGCCGGCCAAGAGACAGCCCATGGTCAGCGAGGCAAAGCGGGTTCTGTCGTTGATCAGGCTTTCGTCCTGCCCGGTCACGCCGGTCACGCTGCTCGCGCTCACGCGTCCGCCTCCCTTTTCGCCGCGCCCTTGCGCGCATATTTCGGGTCTTCCTCGCCGATCGTTTCCGGATCTTCGTCGAAGACGATGCGTTCGGCGCCGGCCACCGCGATGAACCGCTTGCCACGCAGTCGGCCAATCAGCGTCAGCCCCGCCTGTTTGGCCAGTTCTACGCCGGCGGCGGTGAAGCCGGAGCGGGAGGCAAGGACCGGAATGCCCATCAGGACCGTCTTGATCACCATTTCCGAGGTGAGCCGGCCGGTGGTGTAGAAGATCTTGTCTTGCGGCGAAACACCGTTCTGAAACATCCAGCCGGCGATCTTGTCGACGGCGTTGTGGCGGCCGACATCTTCCATGTAGACGAGCGGCATGTCCTCGCGGCACAGCACGCAGCCGTGGATCGCGCCGGTGGTGAGATAGAGCGAGGGCTGCCGGTTGATCTTGGCCGAAAGCCGGTAGAGCCAGGAGGTGTGGAGCCGCGCTCCGTCGCCTAGCCGTCGCCCGTCGAAACTCTCCATGACGTCGCCGAAGACTGTTCCCTGCGCACAGCCGGAGGTGCGCACCTTCTTCTTCAGCTTTTCCTCGTAGTTCGTCTCGCGTTCAGTCCTGACCACGATGACGCCGATGTCGTCCTCATAGTCAATCGCGGTGACGACGTCGTCGTCCTTCAGCATGTTTTGGTTGAGCAAATAGCCGAGCGCCAGGAGGTCGGGATGATCGCCGATCGTCATCATGGTGACGATCTCCTGGGAATTGAGGAACAGCGTCAGCGGCCGTTCGTTGACGACGCGGATCTCGACCGGACTGCCGGTGTGGTCGAGGCCGGTAACCGGGCTGGAAAGCGTAGGGTCCTCCGGCTCGGGCGCGATCATGAACTCGGTCTCTTCGACCGGCTGCCTATCCCCCATGACGCTCTCCTGCTTGCTGTTCGCAATTGTCGTTCGTTGCCCCGTTATGGGCGCTTGGCCGGGCGCTGGCAAGGTGGTGCTTCGCCGGCCAGCGTCAATTTGGATGCCATGGTCGCATTGACCAAATCGGACTGGCCTATAGATTACCGGCTTCGAATATTATGCCCATGCGCGAGACAGGCGCGGGGAATGGTTTCGCAGGAATTTGCTGGAGGGATGCGGCAACAATGACCGATTTGACCAAGGAAACGGTGCTCGAGTGCCTGAAAAAGGTACGCGGTCCCAACGACAGCCGGAAAGATATCGTCGAGGAGGGCATGGTCTCCGATATCTTTGTTTCCGGCGGCCGTGTGGCGTTTTCCATCACCGTCGACGCCGACCGCGCCCGCGAGCTCGAACCGTTGAGGCTCGCCGCCGAGAAGGTCGTGTCCGCCATGCCGGGCGTGGAACGGGTCATGGTCGCGCTGACGGCTGAAAAGAAGCCGGGGGCAGGCGGCTCCCCGCCGCCGCCGCAGCCGGCTGCCGCCGCTGCCCCCAAGGCCGATGCGACAAAGCCCGCCGTTCCGGGCGTCAAGTCGATCATCGCCGTCGCCTCCGGCAAGGGCGGCGTCGGCAAGTCGACGACGGCGGTCAACATTGCCCTCGGTCTTCAGGCGATAGGCCTCAAGGTCGGTGTGCTCGACGCCGATATCTACGGACCATCGCTTCCCCGCCTTCTCAACGTCAGCGGTCAGCCGCAGCCGACGCCGGAAGGCAAGCTCAGCCCCGTCGATGGTTATGGCCTCAAGGTCATGTCCATGGGCTTCCTGGTGGAAGAGGATACACCGATGATCTGGCGCGGGCCGATGGTCATGTCGGCGCTGACCCAGATGCTGCGCGAGGTCGACTGGGGCGAACTCGACGTCATGGTTGTCGACATGCCTCCCGGCACCGGCGACGCTCAGCTCACCATGGCCCAGCAGGTGCCGCTCGCCGGCGCGGTGATCGTGTCGACGCCGCAGGATCTGGCCCTGATCGATGCCAGGAAGGGCCTGTCGATGTTCAAGAAGGTTTCGGTACCGGTGCTCGGCATCGTGGAGAACATGAGCTATTTCCTGTGCCCGTCCTGCGGCGCTCGGTCGGACATCTTCGGCCACGGCGGCGCCAAGGCGGAAGCAGAAAAGCTCGGCGCGCCATTCCTTGGCGAGGTACCGCTGCACATGGATATCCGCGCCAACTCCGATGCCGGAACGCCCGTCGTCGTCTCCGAGCCCGACGGGCCACATGCGAAGATCTACAAGGACATCGCCGCAAAGGTCTGGGCCGAGGTCCAGGCCCGCAGCGGCGCCTCCGGCCGCGCTGCCCCGCGTATCGTCGTGGAATAGCGCATCGCGCAAGCGACGAAGCGCAATCAGGTATAACACGGCCGGGATGTTTTCCCGGCCGTTTTCGTCTCAGCACCCGCCGGACGTTTCAGGATGCCGGATCTTCTGCTTTCTTCCGCTTTGCCGCGAGGCGCTGGCGGTGGACCGTGTAAAGGCCTGCGCCGATGACGATCACCGCGCCGAGTATCGTCGGTCCGTCCGGGATATCGCCCCAGATGACATAGCCGATGGCGACCGCCCACAGCACCGAGGAATAGCGGAACGGTGCGACGATGCCGACATCGGCGTCGCGCAGCGCCGCGATGAGGAAGAAGAAGCCAAAGATCAGGAATGCGGCCGCGCCGGCGATGATGATGAGATCGCGCGGTGTTGGCACGATCCACGATTCGCCCATCGCCAGGACAAGGCCGAGCAGCGATGTCGCCATCATCGTCAGGAGCGTGACGGCGAGGGTGGAGACGTTTGGCGGCATGACGCGCGTTGCGAGATCGCGAAGCGTCATGAAGCCGATCGAGGCGAGGGCCACGAACAGCCACATGTTGAAGCCGTCGGGGCCGGGCCGGAGGATGATCGCGACGCCGAGGAAGCCGATCGCGATCGCCACCCATTGCCGCCAGCCGACCTTCGCGCCGAGGAAGAGCGCGGCACCGGCCGTGACCGCGAGCGGCAGGGTTTGCTGGATCATCGTCGCGCTGGCGATCGGCAGATGGAAGAGGGCGGTAAGATAGAGGATCGTCGCGCCGACCTCGCTGAAGACGCGGAAGGAGACGGAGGGCTTGCGCATCCAGCGCAGGTTGCTGAGGCCCGCCTCGCCGAGGAGTGGGGCGACGGCAAGGATGATGAGCACGGCCACCACGCCCCGAAGGACGATGATCTGCGACGTCGGCAGGCTTTCCGAGGCGAGTTTGCTGAGGCCGTCGTTGATCGTCAGCGTTGCCGCGGAAATCAGTGCTGCGGCGATGCCGGCCAGATTCTGCGCGGTCGTTGGCTCCGCAACGGGCGGCGTGAAACGGGCCATGACGCGTTATCTCCGGGGGTCGGCCGCCGCGAACGCGAAGACGACGAGGGTGCGGGCTGGTTTTGAAGCCGGTTGTGGTGTCTCCGAAACAGGAAACTGGCCTTCATCACCAATTTAGTGCGTTTGTCGGTCCAGAAGTTGCTCGATGCCTCGGCAACGTGCCGTTAGGCCGAACCGGGCGGGCAAAGACGAAAAGCCGCCCGGGCCGCGCGCGATGCCGCGTCCGGATTCAGCCGCCCGTTACCGACATGTGGCGCGAGACGCTCGGCGCGTGCGTCGTCCGGTCGATGACGAAATCGTGCCCCTTCGGTTTGCGCCCGATTGCCTCATCGATCGCCCGGTGGAGGACTTCGTCGCTCTCGCTGGCGCGCAGCGCGGCCCGCAGATCGGCGTTGTCGTCCTGACCGAGGCACATGTAGAGCTGGCCGGTGCAGGTGACGCGAACGCGGTTGCACGATTCGCAGAAATTATGCGTCATCGGCGTAATGAGCCCGAGCCGGCCGCCGGTTTCCTCCACGTGCAAGTAGCGGGCCGGTCCGGCGGTGCTGTGCGTGCTCTGCGTCAGGGTGTAGTGCCGGCTGAGCATCTCCTGCACCTTGGAGAGCGGCAGGTAGCGGTCCGTCCGGTCTTCCTCGATTTCGCCGAGCGGCATCGTCTCGATCAGCGTCAGATCGTAGCCGCGCCCGTGCGCCCACTCCATCATCGACACGATCTCATCGTCGTTGACGCCCTTCAGCGCAACCATGTTGACCTTGATCTTGAGGCCGGCTTCCTCCGCGGCCTCCAGGCCCGCCATCACCTTGTCGAAATTGCCCCAGCGGGTGATTGCCTTGAACTTTGCCGGATCGCAGGTGTCGAGCGACAGGTTGATACGGCGCACGCCTGTCTCGTAGAGTTCGCCGGCGAAACGTTTGAGCTGCGAGCCGTTGGTGGTGACCGTGATCTCTTCCAGAGGGCCGTCTTTCAGATGCCGGGAGAGTGATTGGAAAAGCTCCATGATCCCCTTGCGCACCAGTGGCTCCCCGCCGGTGAGGCGCAATTTCGTCACACCCTTGTCGACAAAAGCCGAACAGAGCCGATCCAGCTCCTCCAGCGAAAGAACCTCGCGTTTCGGCAGGAAGGTCATATGCTCGGACATGCAGTAGACACAGCGGAAATCGCAGCGATCGGTAACGGAAACGCGCAGGTAGCTCACCCGGCGACCAAACGGATCAATCATCTGGCCGGACCCCGGCGCGACGGTCGAAACTGCTTGCATGAAGAATTATCCCAACTGACAGGTGGACGTGCCGATCACGGCGATCAGGCACCCTAACACTTTCGTAGATATAAGGTTAGGGGGAGGAACCGTAAGGTCAAATTCATACGTGGCAAGACTGAGGCGGATTGCCCTGAGTGCTTGCCGTCACCGCTAAAGTGACCTAAATCCGCGGACAGTCGCGGCGAGTATGCGATAAGCGGAATGAAGCGACCCCCGGTCCATCTGGACGCTTGGGGCGCGGCAGGAGAGGAATGGTAAGGGGATGGCAAGCGAAGAGATCTGGCCGACGGAGATTCGCCTGAAAAAAGACAAGAAGGTGCTCGCCGTGGCGTTCGACAGTGGCGAGAGTTTCGAGCTCTCTGCCGAATTCCTGCGCGTGAATTCGCCTTCCGCCGAGGTGCAAGGCCATTCGCCAGACGAGAGAAAAACCGTTCCTGGCAAGAAGAACGTTGAGATCATGACCATCGAGCCGGTTGGCAATTATGCCATTCGCATCGCCTTCGACGATATGCACGACACGGGCATCTATTCCTGGCATGCGCTGGCCGACCTCGGCCGCGAGCATGATGCGCTCTGGGACCGCTACCTAAAGGAGCTCGAGGAGCAGGGTCTGAGCCGCGAGCCGGCGGCGCTTGCCTGAGGTGTACTGATCTGCCTCTCTCCCGTTTCCGAACGGGCCGGCAACGATGACGAAAAAGCCGGCGCGATCCGATCGCACCGGCTTTTCTTTTGTCGCCTGTTGGCGGGGTCGGAGCCCGCCGATCCGTCCGCTAGCGCTGGACGACCACCCGGGAGCCGACCTTGACGCGACCGTAGAGATCGATGACGTCGTCATTGGTCATGCGGATGCAGCCGGAGGAAACCGCGTTACCGATGGTCCAGGGCTCGTTGGAGCCGTGGATGCGGTAGACCGTGGAGCCGATGTAGAGGGCGCGGGCGCCGAGCGGATTGTTCGGGCCGCCTTCCATGTAGTGCGGCAGGCCCGGCTGACGCTTGCGCATCGCCGGCGGCGGCGTCCAGCCCGGCCACTCCGCCTTGCGGGTGACGCGGTGGGTGCCCGACCACTGGAAGCCCGGCCGGCCGACGCCGATGCCGTATTTCACGGCCTTGCCGTTGTCCATCACATAATAGAGGCGGCGCTCCTTGGTGTTCACGATGATCGTGCCGGGACGGTACTTGCCGTCATAGGAGATCGTCTTGCGCCGGATCTTCGACGCCAGACGGCCGCGGTGATAGGTGACGCCCGGCCCCTCGACCGCGTTGCCGGCGGTGTCGTAGCGCACCATCACGCCGGGATTGTATTCCATCGCCATGGCGGTGGTCGTGACGCCCATCATGAGGGCGGCACCAGCCGCAAAAAGAGAAAACTTCCGCATCGCAAGCCCTTCGTCGCTTGTGTAACCGTCAATTCATGCCAGAAAGCCGCGCGGCTCCGCGCGATCGCCCCCGCGCATAGTGCTAATGTGGCCGTATTGCGGCAAGGTTAACGCGACGTCGTGGGCCTCTACGTTTCCGTATTTTTCCGCATGTGTTGTCGATTCGACACGATCCGGGCCATTAGGGGAGGCGGAATCAGCTGAGCGGAATGGCGTTGCCGTCCTTGGAGGCCTGATAGTTGTCGGAGAGGGTGGCATAGGCGGTGCGGATGCGGGCCGCCTGCGTCTCACAGGCCGCACGCTCCGGCTCGGCGAGATCGCCGATGAGGTCGCTGACGGACCGGCACGTCCAGAAGGCGTTGGAGCGGCGGTAGCCGCCCGGCTCGAGGCCGAACACTTCTTTCAGGATCTTCAGGTCGTGCGGAATGGCGAAGGCGTCGCGGGAGTCCTCGTGACTGAAGAAATAGTGGAAGTTGTCGAAGCCGGCCCAGGTGATCGCCGACATGCACATGGTGCAGGGCTCATGCGTTGACAGGAAGATGAGCTCCTTCGTCGACGGTGTCTCGCCCATTTCGTAGAATTGCTTCAATGCGTGAACCTCGCCGTGCCACAGCGGGTTCTCCATCTCGTTGTTGGTCGCGGCAAGGACCAGCGAGAGGTCCGACTTCCTCAGGATTGCGGCGCCGAAGACCTTGTTGCCCGCCGCGACGCCTGCTTCGGTGAGCGGCAGCACGTCGTTTTCGATCACGTCGAGGAGGCGGGCGGCGAGCGCTGTCATGGCGGGGCTCCGGTGCGCGGCAAGGAAGCGGCGGGAGCGACGGACGTCTGCTCCCGCCTGTCACCTTAGCTTAGCTTCAGTTCCTTGAAGAAGTCGTTGCCCTTGTCGTCGACGACGATGAAGGCGGGGAAGTCCTCCACCTCGATCCGCCAGATCGCCTCCATGCGAGTTCGGGGAACTCAACGACCTCGACCTTCTTGATGCAGTCCTTGGCCAGCCGCGCCGCGGGCCCGCCGATCGAGCCGAGGTAGAAGCCGCCGTGTGTCTGGCAGGCATCGCGCACCGCCGCCGACCGGTTGCCCTTGGCCAGCATGACCATGGAGCCGCCGGCTGCCTGGAACTGGTCGACATAGGCGTCCATGCGCCCCGCCGTCGTCGGCCCGAACGAACCGGAGGCATAGCCCTCCGGCGTCTTGGCCGGCCCGGCGTAGTAGATCGGGTGGTTCTTGAAATACTCCGGCAGATCGCCGCCCGATTCCAGCCGCTCGCGGAGTTTGGCGTGGGCCAGGTCGCGCGCCACGATCATCGGCCCGGTGAGCGAAAGCCGGGTCTTGATCGGGTGCTTTGTCAGTTCCGCCAGGATGTCCGGCATCGGCTGGTTGAGGTCGATCCTGACCACATCGCCGCCGAGCGTCGACTCGTCGACTTCGGGCATGTACTGCGCCGGATTATGCTCCAGCGCTTCCAGGAAAATGCCGTCTCGGGTGATCTTGCCCGTCGCCTGTCGGTCGGCGGAACAGGACACGCCAATGCCTATCGGCAGCGAGGCGCCGTGGCGCGGCAGGCGCACCACGCGCACGTCGTGACAGAAATACTTGCCGCCGAACTGCGCACCGACTCCGGTGCTCTGGGTCATCCTGAAGATCTCGTCTTCCATGGCGAGGTCGCGGAAGGCATGGCCGGCTTCCGATCCCGACGTCGGCAGCCCGTCGAGGTAGCGCGCAGAGGCGAGCTTCACCGTCTTCAGGTTCATCTCCGCCGAGGTGCCGCCGATGACGATCGCCAGGTGGTAGGGGGGACAGGCCGCCGTGCCGAGGGTGAGGATCTTCTCGGCGAGGAAGGCCATCATCCGCTCCTTGTCGAGGAGCGAGGGGACACCCTGGAAGAGGAACGTCTTGTTGGCCGAGCCGCCGCCCTTGGCAAGGAAGAGGAACTTGTAGGCGTCGTCGCCCTCGGCGTAGATCTCCACCTGTGCGGGGAGGTTCGTCTTCGTGTTGACCTCCTCGAACATGGAGAGAGGCGCGAGCTGCGAATAGCGCAGGTTCTTCTTCAGGTATGCGTCGCGCGCGCCCTCCGCCAGCGCCGCCTCGTCCTCGCCCGACGTCCACACCCGACGGCCCTTCTTGCCCATCACGATCGCGGTGCCGGTGTCCTGGCACATGGGCAGGATGCCGCCGGCCGAGATATTGGCATTCTTGAGCAGGTCATAGGCGACGAACTTGTCGTTGGAGGTCGCCTCCGGGTCGTCGAGGATCTTGGCGAGCTGCGCCAAGTGGCCCGGCCTGAGGAAATGGCTGATGTCGGCAAAGGCCTGCTCGGCGAGGAGCCGCATACCTTCGCGCTCGACCTTCAGGATCTCCGTGCCCTCGAACATGGTCGTGGATATGAAGTCGCCGGTCAGCTTGCGGTAGGGGGTGGTGTCGAGGGCAAGCGGAAACAGCGGGGTGTGGGAATATTCGGACATCGGCGCCTCCGGTTTCTCGATCGGACCGCGCCGGGGGCGGCCGTGAGATCGGCGAACCGGTCCTGTCGGGGCGCCGCGATCGAGCATTGTCGATCCCCGCAAGGAGAGGGCGGGGCAGTCACGACGGGTTTGTACCCTCAAGGACGGACGCCGCCAAGACGTCCAAAGGTCTTCCTCGCTCTTCTCTGCTTGAGGCAGCGCGCACGCACGATCCCCGCGCGGGCATCGCCGTATCGCGATCTCCGCGCGGAATAGCCGGGCTCAGTCGCCGCGCGTCGCCGAGACGGTCACCGCGATGGTGACCTCGTCGGCGATCATGTCGATCGGGATTCCGGCGCCGATGCCGTAGTCGGTGCGGTTGACCGTCGTCTCTGCGACCATCTCGGCGTGGCTGCCGTCGATGGTCAGCGTAAAGGGCAGTTCCACCGGCTTCGTCACGTCGCGCAGTGTCAGCGTACCCTTGGCGAGATAACCGTCGTCGGTCTGGGCGATGGTCTCGGTCTTGAAGATCGCCGTCGGTTGCGCTCCGGCGTTGAACCAGTTCGGCGTTGGCAGGTTTGCGTCCTTCTGGGCATCACCCGTCTTTGCGCTGGCCGTCTCGATCGTCACCGTGACGCCGCTGGCGTCAAGGTCGTCGGGCGAGAAAGCGATGTTGGCGCTCCACGTCTCGAAAGCTCCCCTGAATGTCGCCCCGGCCTGCGTGCCTTCAAAGACGATCGTGCTCTTTTGCGGATCGACAGTCCAGGCATCGGCAGCTCTCGCAGGCAGAGTGGCAAGGCCGAGTGTTGCGACGAGCGATAGGCCGGCGAGGGGAAGAGTGAGGCTGTGGGCAAGCGAGGAAAACTGGGGCATCGGGAACTCCGGAAGGGGCGATCGGGTCAGGCTTTGTCGCGCGAGCGCCGCGCTGGCGACACCGTCACCATGCGTGCCAGCGTGTCGTCGCGATCGAAGAAATGGTGTTTCAGCGCCGCCGCGACATGCGCGATGACAACGACGATGAGGAGGTTGCCGAGAAGCTCGTGCGCTTCCTTCAAAAGGCCTTCAAGCGCCGGCGCGTCACCCAGAAAGGTTGGGACCGGCAGATGCGGCACGGTGAAAAGAGAGAAGAACAGCGTCGGAATGCCGAGCGGTGAGGCCGAGACCATCCACCAGCCGCTGAGCGGGATCAGCAGCATCAGGCCGTAAAGCGCGATGTGGGTGCCGTGCGCGGCAAGCTTCTGCCAGAGCGGCATCAGAGGGGGCAGGACTGGCGCCGGATTGGCGAAGCGCCACAGGAGGCGGGCGAAAACCAGCGCCAGCACCGTCAGCCCGAGCGACTTGTGAAGCTGATAGAGTGGAAACTTGTCCGGATCGGCGAGCGGCAGGCCATGCATGTACTTGCCCATCACGATAAGTCCGACGAGTAGCGCGGCCATGATCCAGTGAAAACCGATGGCTACGAAGCCATATCCTGTCGGCGTGTTGCGAACCATCGCGTCTCTCCCGTGTCCGTTCGGTGCTGCGGAGCCGAAAGGCCCGGACGGGATTGGGTCCTGCCCGGGCTCATCAGGGCATTATTCGGAGACGCTCGCCTCGAAGTCGATCGTGACGGGAATGTTGTCGCCGATCGCCGGCGCCATCGCGCCCATGCCGAAATCGGAGCGTTTGACGACCGTCGTCGCCGCTACGCCGATCGTCTTCTTGCCGGACATCGGATGGGCGCCGAACTGGTTGACCGTCGTCTTCAGCGTGACCGGCTTCGTGGTGCCGTGGAATGTCAGATCACCGGTAATGTCCAGGGTGTTGTCGCCGGTCTTTTCCACCTTCGTGCTTTTGAAGGTGATGTCAGGATATTCCGCGACGTTGAAGAAATCGGCGCCCTTCAGATGTTCGTTGCGGGCATCCCAGAAGGTGTTGAGGCTCGCGGCGGGAATGGTGATCGTCACCGAGGAGTTTGCCGGCGTTTCCTCGTCGATCATCAGCGTTCCGTCGAAGCTTCCGAAACGGCCATGGACGTTGGAAAAGCCGAGATGGCTGACTGTGAAGCCGATGTTCGCGTGCGACTTGTCGAAGGTGTAGGCGACGGGCTCGGCCCAGGCGGCGCCGAGACCGGCACAGGTGAGACCGGCGGCGGTGAGAGCGGCGAGGGCGGTCTGTCGAAACATGGGGGCATCTCCGTTTTGAGCAAGACTGGATCCGGCAAAACCGGGTGAATGCGCACGCCCTTTCTCCCGGATAGCGCGTACGTTCTGCCTCTAGGTGAGCGAAACCGAGCACGCAATCAATGCTGAGTCGGTTGACGATCTGTTTATTTTTATTGAACAGTAACGAAAGATCACGGAAAGGTGTTCACCAAACGGGAATGAATGGATGCGATGCGGGGGAACCCGTCGCGTTGCACCGACCGCAGATCTGTCGCAAAACTTCGGTCCCGAAAGCCCGCCCCAGGCGGCGCGTGTGGAACGGGCATTCATTGATGGCCCGTGTGTTCCCTTGTCGCCCCGTCGTCCGGAAGGAAACCCATGTTCGACTACACGCTTCTCCATTGGACGGCCTTCCTGACGACGGCAATCCTGCTCAATCTGTCGCCCGGGCCGGACATGGCCTACATTCTCGCAGAAACCGTGCGCGGCGGGCGCCGCAGCGGCTTCGCGGCGATGGGCGGTATCTGGACCGGCGCCTTCGTCCATGTCGCCATGGCCGCGCTCGGCCTGTCGGCGATCCTCGCCACTTCGGCGGTGGCCTTTTCCGCCGTCAAATGGATCGGCGCCGCCTATCTCGTCTGGCTCGGGATCGAGGCGTTCCGCTCGTCCGGCGGTAGCGTGTTGCCGAAGGAGGAGAACGGACCGGCGTCCGCGTGTCGGCCGGCGAGCCTTCGCCGTATCTACAGGCGCGGTGTTCTTGTCTCCGCTCTCAACCCCAAGGTCGCGATCTTCTTCCTGGCGTTCCTGCCGCAATTCGTCGTCGCCGACGCCGGACCGGAGTGGGCCCAGCTTTTGCTGCATGGATCGCTCATCATTGCCGTTGCCGGCCTGATCGAACCGTTGCTGGTGCTCGCCGGCGCCGGGCTTGCCGCCGCGCTTCGCCGTAGCGAGCGCATCGGCCTCTGGTTCGACCGCACCCTCGGCGTGCTCTTCATCGGTCTCGGCATCCGGCTGGCGCTCACCGAAAGATGATCTTCAAGGCATCTTTCGGTTTTGCGCGCAGGTCAATCCCTGGCCGCCGCCAGGAAGCGGGTCCTGTCGAGCCGGTAATAGCGCGTTCGCCCGCCCTCTAGCGGCTGTCTCTCCGTTGCGACAAGCCCGAGCTTTTCCGCCACGCGTAGCGACGCGATGTTCTGCCGGTCGATCTCGGCGACGATCTTGTCGAGGCGAACGGTCCGAAAGGCATGATCGACGACCGGGCGGGCCGCCTCGGTGGCGTAACCAAGGCCCCGGGCGCGGGTAACAAAGCGCCAGCCGATCTCAACATCCGGTCCCGTGGCGTCCTCCGGGATGAGCAGAATCCAACCGACAAAGGCCGTCGGTTCGGCCCGGGGAAAGACCGACCAGTAGCCGAGGCCGTCGCCAAAGACCGTTTCGATCCGTTCGCGGACGAAGCGTTCGTGCGCGAGCGGGTCGTGCCACGGCCCGTCGATGAATCGCGTCGTGCCGGGCTCGCGGTCCATGGCGAGCGAGGCGTCGAAGTCGGCCATCGTTCTGGGCTTGACGAGCAGGCGCTCCGTCTCGAAGGAGGGCAATGTCGGCATGTCGGCATCCGGGTGCGATGGTTGCAGGGCTCTCTTTGATGGCATGTATGGTCTTGATCGCGCCATTGCAGGCGGTGTTGACGATTTTTGCCACGGTGAGGCCGGTTCGAGACCGCGCGGACCCCTCACCATAGGGCAGGCTCCGCTTTCGAGGCCTGCGTGAAGTCTGTGGCTATAACAAAATGATTTTCCAGCAGATTCGACCTATTGACGATGAAAGTGCCGGTATTCCGGCATGCGTTGAACGACGCGGCAAGTGCGGTGACGTCGATGCGCGATGGCGATGCCTTCACGCTTCGCCGCTTGCCAGAACGTTTCGCAGGTTCCGGTATCAACCAACCCCGCAACCGTTGAACATAAAACGTATCATGTCGGACATGTTGTCCGCTTGCGCCGGCCGTGAACCGCTTCGCGGCTCCCGTGACCGCCGCGTCAGACGCTGCCCTTCTTTTCCACCACCAGGATGCGTGCCGTGCCGACCGGATGGGCGACGTGCTCGGTGCCGATGCCGGCGTGGAAGATATCGCCGGCCGTCAGCCGCGTCGTCGTCTCTTCGCCACCGTCGCGCACCTTCATGTCGACCGCACCGTCGAGGACGACGAAGACCTCCTCGCCGTCGTTGACGTGCCAGCGATAGGGCTGGTCGGTCCAGTGAACGCGCACGGTGGCGCCTTCGATTTCGGTGATGGTGAGCGCATCCCAGGCGCTTGAGCCCTGAAAGTTTCTCCAGTCAATGACGGGCATCAGCCGTCCTCCCGTTGTGTCTGCGGATCGATGGGTGATGAAGAATGCGGCGTTCCGCGGTCGGATGCCACCCGGTCGGGGGGGAACCGAAGAGACCGGAGGCCGCCTCGTCGAACGGATAGGGAGCCGCCGCGCCGTCTTGGCGTGAACTGTCCGTGACGAAAAAAAACGCCGATCTCAAAGAGATCGGCGTTCAGGAGTTTCCGAAGCGGGAAGACCGGTATAGGGGGGGGGACCGCTCCGGGTATGCGTCAATCCTCAGCGCCATGCGGCGGGCCCTGGCTCGAAGGCCGTTCGTTTTGGCGTTCCCGCAGGAGGGGCGAAGACCGCGATCCCTTCTGCCGGGCAAATTTCACCTTTCTTATTTCGCGGACGAAGCCGTCCGCGCCGTCGGAGTCTTCGCTGCGCGACCACTCAGGGGCAGTTGCAACGAAGCGAATGTGCCGGCATGAAAACCCGTCGGGACGCGGGGGAGGCGATGCCGGAACACATCTCTTAATACAGGAAGGTAAAATACCGTTTTAAGTTTGTCCAGATCTTTTTGCACGCCTGTTCCCGGAAAATGCAGAGTGACGGGCTAACTCAGGGATAAGCCCCTCGGGGTTTTCCGTATATTTGTGGTGTGACCGCGCCAGCGGGGAAGAGCCCAGCGGCAAGAGCGCGCTTTTGGGATCACGAATTGCGGCCGATTTTCACGCCCTTTGCACGGAAACAAGTAAAATAAATACCAGTATTCTGGCGCAAAATCCCGACGGATTGACGACAACGCGCCGGCGGCCGAGTGGCGCCGGCGCGGTTAGGTGATCATTCCGGCTGGCAGATCGCATTGTTGCGGATCGCCTGGAGCGTGCGCACCATGAGTATGAGGATGACCGCGACCAGCACGGAGTAAAGGCCGAATCCAGCGACGCGAAGCACGGCAAGTCCTGCCATGTCGGCATAGCTGAAGGTGGCGATGGTGATCGCGGCAAGCGGAAAGGAATAGGCCCACCAGGACAGTGCGAAAGGCAATCGGAAGAACCGGCCGATCTGCGTTGCGACCACGAGGAGAAAGAGCACCCCGACGTAGTAGAGGATGCGGGCGAAGGGGTCGAGCACATGGCCGTTGAGATGCAGATAGGCGATGAAGCCGACGGCCGGCGGTGCGACGAGGATCACCAGGGTGGGATAGAGCCGCTCCGGCAGCGGGTTATGGAAGATCAGCCGGTTGAAGACGAGCGTCAGCAGCACGACCCAGAACACCATTCCGACGGCGAAGAAGAACCAGGAGACTTCGACAAAGCCGAGCGAGCTTCCCGTGATCGGCACAACGACGTTGCCGACGGCGGGAATGAACCACGCCGGGCTCATGTGCGGTGTTTCGAACGAGCGATGTCCGATCCAGGCGGAGACGACGCTGAGGGTGGCGATGATGTGAAAGGTCGCGCCGACGAGCCATAGGCCGAGTGCCGCGGATTTTTCGTAGGGCAGCGCCGTGGTTGCCAGCAACAGCAAGCTGATGGAGATGGCGGGGAAGAAACTGAGGCGCACCGGATGGTGCCACTCGGCCCGCACCGCCTCCCAGTATCGGGTTGCCTTGGTGATGTAGAAGGCGCTGATCACGATCATCGTCGCAGCGGACAGGATGACGAGCGCGAGGCTGTAGCGATGCGCCACGCCGAGAGTGGTTTCTAGCTTTTCCGAGGCGAGCGTGAGGCCGCACAGGCCCATGACAACCGCGAAGAAGCTGATCGGAAAATGCGAAAGTCGTGTGCCACTTTTATGGGTCGTCATGGTGGTCTCTCCACGTTTCGAGCTTGGGAGGAAATATGTATCGGTATTGCCGGGAAATCGCTTTATATGAGTTTTTTCTCATATTTCAATGACTCAAGTCGTGAGTCAGTGATTTCTGTGTTTTTACGAAGCATGTCGTGAAAAGCGGCCTATATTATATTGCATTAATTTGACATGGATAAATTCCACGCAGATGATACCGGTTTATCAATGAACTTGACCCGACCCGTGCCAAATTTGGCCCAATACTGGCCGGTGCCGAACCCGACCCAATGCCCGACCCAATGAACGAGGCGTGACATGCGCTTGACCCATCATTCCAACTACGCCATGCGGCTGCTGATGTACTGCGCGCTCATGGATAAGCCCGTCTGTCGAATCGCCGATGTCGCCGATGCGTTCGGGATTTCGGAAAACCATCTCACCAAGATAGCGCAGAAGCTGTCACAAATAGGTGTGATCGAAACGGTGCGCGGTCGCAACGGCGGCGTCAGTCTGGCGAAGACGCCGGAGGAGGTTAACGTCGGCGAGATCATTCGGGTGACCGAAGAGAATCTGATTCTCGTGGAGTGCTTTTCCGAGGAGACCAACACCTGTCCGATAACGGCGGCCTGTCGTTTCAAGCGTATCCTGCAGCAGGGCCTGATGGCGTTCCTCTCGGTGCTTGATGGCTATACGCTCGCCGACCTCATCGCATCGCCCGATCAGTTGAAGCCGCTGATGAAGCTCGCCGACATGCAACTCGACGCGGTCGAGGGGGCGGCGAAGGTCTCCATGTCCGCGGCCGAGTGAGGCCCGGAGCCCAGGCGCCTGCCTCCAACCCCGTGCCCGCCACTGGCGCCCCCGGCCGGGCCGCGCCGAGCTGCCGGATGGTTCGGATGGGGATGAAGTCCAGATTAGAGAAATCACGACGCTGACGGGGGAGTCCAAAGGGGATCGTGTGTTCTGAGGCGTCGGGCGCGCCGAAGCGGTCGTTCGGACGGCGTGGCGTATTGGCTGGAAAGGGCCCTTTGCGGTCATCCGTGCGAGGGTTTTCCCGGTCCGAACTGCATTTGGCCATTTCCGACCGACCAGTTTTCCTTCGGCGTGTCGTAGATGTTGATGAAGATGTCTTCGGGACGAACGCCGGGGCTCTCGCAAAGCAGCTCTGCGATGCGCCGGTAAAGCATCGCTTTGTGCATGGTGGTTCGTGTGTCGAACATCGTGATGGCGATGTAGAGGAGATCGGCGCTTCTCTCCACGCCGAAAGCATCTCCGAAGCGAAAGTTCGCCGGCTCATGTTCGCGGATGGTCATGAACGCGTCCCCCTCCGGCACGTTCAGAACCTCGCGCAGGGACCGATACAGGCTGTCGAGAATCGCCTGTCGGTAAGGCTCCGGCTTTCCGACCTGCATTGAGATTTGCAGTATTGGCATGATCGATCCTCCGTGCAATTTGCCTCCTTCCCGGATAGCAAGGGTCGGTCTATTTTGGAATGCAATGGAAAAAGATGTCAGAAATCATGAAATGAAATGACTGAGCCTTCGCTGAAACTCGATGCGGTCCGCGCATTCGTTCATATCGTCGACCTTGGCAGTTTCACCCGGGCGGCGGCGAATCTGGGGACGACCCAGTCGGCCGTGAGCCTGAAGCTCAAGCGCCTGGAAGAGGTGCTCGGCTGCAGCCTTGTCTCGCGCACGCCACGATCCGTCCAGCTAACGCCGCAAGGGACCGCCTTTCTCGATTGCGCGCGTGAACTCCTCGAAGCGCACGAAAGGGCCATTGCGGCCGTTTCGCGGAAGAGACGGCGTCTTTCCATCGGGATCAGTGACCATGTGGCCGGTCCGGAGCTCCCCGCCCTGATTTCACGGATGAACGCTCAGGATCCCGCCCTGCTGTTTGAAATCCGAATTGGAACATCCGGCGAGCTGTTGCAGAAGTTTGACCGGCGCGAACTGGACACGGTCATCGTGCGCTTTGATGCAGGAAGACGTGATGGCGAGACAATCGCCAAGGAGAAATTCGGATGGTACGCGGCCGATTGCTGGCAGCCCCGCCCTGGCGAGCCGCTTCCCATCGTGACAATGCCCGAGCCTTGCGGGGTGCGAATGATGGCATGCCGCCTTCTGGATGAAGCCGGCATAGCCTGGACGGAGGTTTTTGTCGGCGGCGGTGTAACAGCGGTTTCCGCCGCCGTGGTCGCCAAGCTTGGCGTCGCAGCCTTGGCAAGGCGCATGCTGCCAGCCGGCGTCATTGACCTTGGGCCCCAACTGAAGCTGCCGGACCTGCCGTATCTACCGGTCGTGCTGCATACCCGCGAAACCGACGACAGGGCGCAAAAAGCGCTTAAGACCTTGTCAGACGTCTTCAAGGACGCGACGAAGCAGAAGTTTCGTCCGGCCTGTTGAATGACCGTTCCGCAGACGCGCCATTCCTGCCGGAAAAGGCAGAAGGTCGTGCCGCTTTTAAATCTGGGAAATGGTGGGCGGTACTGGGATTGAACCAGTGACCCCTCGCGTGTGAAGCGAGTGCTCTCCCGCTGAGCTAACCGCCCTTGTCTTGAAGGTGCGGGGATTTAAGGGAGCGGGTAGGGGGAAGTCAAGCCTCTCTGACGCACCGTCCGGTTCTTGCCGCGATTTTCGCTAAACTGCGACATCGAGGTGCTTTCAGGCGGCCCGCCAAACCCCCGCCATGCCCCAAACCCGTCTGATGTTCGCACGCCGGAATCGGGCCGGTCATCGTTCTGGCGCGTGCCGGGCGCGAATCCGCTCACGCCTTCTTCGACAGGCGCTCAACCGCATCCCACAGCGCGTCGTAGTCGGAGATGACGATGTCGGGGTCGAGCTCGCGGACCGGCACGGGCGTATAGCCGAAATCGACGGCGATGACCGGCATCGGCGCTGCCTTGGCGGCCTTGATGTCGGCAGCGGAGTCGCCGACCATGATGGCGTTTTCGCGACTGCCGCCGGCGGCCTCGACCGTGCGCAGGATGTGCTGCGGATCGGGCTTGTGGACGCCGAAGGTGTCCGGTCCGGCGATAAAGGCGAAGCGCGACGACATGCCGAGCGCATCGAGAAGCCGTTTGCTCAGCGCCTCCAGCTTGTTGGTGCACACAGCGAAGGTCCAGCCGGCCACCTCGAGCCTGTCGAGGGCGTCGAGAAGGCCGGGGAAGGGGTGGCTGTGGTCGGCGATATTCTGGCTGTAGTGGTCGATGAAATCGGCGAACAGCGTGTCGAGCCGGTCCGCGCTGAGTTCCCGTCCGTTGCGGGCATAGCCGCGCTGGATCATGACCCGCGCGCCCTGGCCGACAATCTCGCGCATCGCCTCGTCGGGCAACGCCGGCAAGCCGTCTCGCCGGAGCAGTTCGTTTAGCGCTGCGGAAAGGTCGGGGAGGGTTTCGACGAGCGTGCCGTCGAGATCGAACACGAGCGTGGGTTTCGCCGTCATCTTGTGGATCTCCGGAGATGCCGAGGGGCCGGCCATCCGGCGCGCCGGAGGCGGAGGAAAGCCCGGGGGAAGGGTGTCCCTCCTATGTAGGGTGTTTTGGGCTGCGGGAAAATGCCTTTCCGGGCGATGTCTCCGGCTTGCGGGTCTTGCCGTGAATCCTTGAGGCGCGACGCGACGGCGCCGCTTGGCCCCCCGCCGCGAAAATGCTAATCAGCCGCCCAGGTAAGACGTTCGCATAATGAAAAAGGATATTGGCCATGAGTGATGACCTCAAGCGCGCGGCCGCGGCCGCCGCATTGCAGGAAGTCGAGCCGGGCATGCGCCTGGGGCTCGGGACGGGATCGACGGCCAGTCACTTCGTGCGTCTGCTTGGTGAAAAGGTCCGCGATGGGCTGAAGGTCGTCGGCGTGCCGACGTCGGAGCGTACGGCAGAACTGGCGCGTGAGGTCGGCGTGCCGCTGACGACGCTCGACGAGACGCCCGAACTCGATCTCACGGTCGACGGGGCGGACGAAGTTGATCACGCTCTTTGCCTGACGAAGGGTGGTGGCGGTGCGCTCCTGCGCGAGAAGATCGTTGCCTCTGCGTCCGCGCGCATGGTCGTCATCGTCGACGCCGCCAAGGTGGTGGAGATGCTGGGCGCCTTCCCGCTGCCGATCGAGATCAACCGGTTCGGTCTGGAAGCGACGCGGCGCGCCATAGTGGCGGCGGCGAAGTCGCTGGATCTCGACGGACCGGTCGACTTGCGTTGCACGGGGAATGGTGATCCTTTCGTCACTGACGGCGGACATTTTATTCTCGACGCATCTTTTCGCCGAATTGCCGATCCAAAGAAGCTTGGCGACAAGCTTCTGGCGATCCCCGGCGTCGTCGAGCACGGGTTGTTTGTCGGTCTGGCGTCGATGGTTTTCGTCGCCGGAGCCGAAGGAGTGGAAATCTTGCGGGCGCCGAGCTGAGGCGGCCGGGAAACGGAGTTTATGGGATGAAAATGACATCGATCGCGCGGATCTTTGCCGCCGTCATGCCGATGCTTCTTGTGCTGGGGTCGATCAACGCCCACGCCCAGGAAGAATTCACGAAGTCGCATCTTCAGGCGGCCGCGGAGGTCATCAAGGTTGCGCACGCCGCCGATGGCTTCGATGAAATCCTGCCGGTCATGGCCGAGCAGACCAAGGCGCTCTTCATTCGCTCGAACCCGGCGCTGACCCGGGAGATTGAGGAAGCGACGACCAAAGTGGCGCTGAAGATGGCCCAGCGCCGTCCGGAACTCGATCGCACGCTCGAGGAGATCTGGGCGCGTCGTTTTTCCGAAAAGGAACTGAGGTCGATCTCCGCCTTCTACACCACGCCCGTCGGCAAGAAGCTTGCCGAGCAGTCGGCCGATATCATTGCCCTGTCCGTTGGCGCCGCCAAGCAGTGGGGCGATACGATGTCGAGTGAGATGGTGACCCTGGTTCGCGAAGAACTGAAGAAACAGGGCCACAGCCTCTGATCCGGAGAGCGCGGCGGGTCTTCTTTTCCCGCCGTGCACGGATCTGCGGCTTGCCGCGCGCTTTCCCTCTCCGCGCACGCTTGCGTGCTGACGAGGGGCGTGCTGACCCGCGCAACCCGGCCCCGGGTGCGCGTGGCATCAATGGTTGAGCATCACGTCTTCCCATCGCCGACGGCGGGAGAGGGCGAGTAGGCGCATGCGAAAGCGTCGCGGGTGCTTCTCCTCACCCAATCGTGCCCTATCTGGCACAATGCGCATTCTCGCACCGCACACTCCCGTTGAATTACGATCACAGGCACGAACGGCACAAACAGGAACGGCCATGGCTGAGCACGATTACGACCTTTTCGTTATTGGCGCGGGTTCCGGCGGCGTGCGCGCCGCTCGCATTGCCGCGGGATACGGCGCCCGCGTGGCGATCGCCGAGGAATACCGGGTCGGTGGCACCTGCGTCATTCGCGGCTGTGTGCCCAAGAAGCTGTTCGTCTATGCCTCCAAGTTTCCCGAGGAGTTCGAGGCTGCCGGCGGGTTCGGCTGGACGGTCGGCGAGCCGTCGTTCGACTGGAAGACGCTGATCGCCAACAAGGACCGGGAGATAGACCGGCTCAACGGGGTCTACATCGGCAATCTGGACAGGTCCGGTGTGGAAATCCTCCAGACCCGCGCCGAAGTCGTCGACCCGCATACGGTCCGCCTCCTCGGTGAGGATCGTACCATTACTGCCGACCGTATCCTCATCGCTGTCGGCGCGACGCCGTTCCTCGACGACACCGTCTCCGGCATCGAACACGTGATCACCTCCAACGAGGCTTTCCACCTGGAGACGTTCCCGCAAAGCATCGTGGTGTGCGGCGGTGGCTATATCGCGGTCGAATTCGCTGCCATCTTCGCCGGCCTCGGCGCCAAGACGACGCTGCTCTATCGCGGCGAGGAAATTCTGCGCGGGTTCGACATGGACCTGCGCCGCTATCTCCACGAGGAGATGACGAGGAAGGGCATTGACGTCGTCACCGGCGATCGCTTCGTCTCGATCGAAAAACGGCAGGACGGCCTCGTCGGCACGCTAGAGACCGGCGGCACCATCGCCGCCGATCAAATCATGTACGCCATCGGCCGCCGGCCGAAGACGGAAAGCCTCGGGCTGGAAAACGCCGGTGTGAAGCTCAACCGCAGCGGTGCGGTCGTCGTCGACGATAGGAGCTGCTCCAATGTGCCCTCCATCTTCGCCGTCGGCGACGTCACCGACCGGGTGAACCTGACGCCGGTCGCGATCCGCGAGGGCCATGCCTTCGCCGACACCGTCTTCGGCGACAAGCCGACCACTGTCGATCACAGCAATATTCCGACGGCGGTCTTCTCGCAGCCGGAAATTGGCACCGTCGGTCTTTCCGAGGATGAGGCGCGCGACCTTTATCCGGCCGTCGACATCTACAAGACCCGCTTCCGCCCGATGAAAGCGACGCTCGGCGGCGGCGAGGATCGGATCTTCATGAAGATCGTCGTCGACGCAAAGACGGACAAGGTTCTCGGTGTGCACCTGATGGGGCACGATTCCGGTGAGCTGATCCAGGTACTCGGCGTTGCGGTGAAGATGGGCGCGACGAAGGCGCAGTTCGATGCCACCGTCGCTGTGCATCCGACGGCGGCCGAGGAACTCGTCACCATGCGCGAGCCGAGCGAGCGCCACCGCCGGGAGGAGGACCCGCACGTTCCGGTCTCCGTCGTGCCGGAGATACCGGCGATCGGCGACGCCATCGGCACCGCGCGCGCCGGGCATGCCGGCCGGATCTTCGACGATATCGCAGTGCGCATGGCGCGCGACAGCGACCGCGCGATCCTCTCCCAGGTCGGCCTTCACGCCTTTCAGGCGGCGATCGGCCCCTATGTGCTCGGCCAGACCTGGAATCATGTGCGCGACAACAAGCCCTTCGACCAGATGATCGCCGAACAGGAGGAGCACATTCTCGTTGCTGTTTTCGAGGGCGAGCCAGTGGGCTTTGCCTTGCTTGGCGACGAGCCGTGCCTGCTTTCCGATATCTGGGTCGCGCCGCTCGCCTGGTCGCGCGGCGTCGGCACGATCCTTTTGTCGGTCATGGAAGAATATGCGCGCATGCGCGGCTGCGAGGAAATGAGCCTCCGGGTCTTTGCCGAGAACCGCCGCGCCATCCGCTTCTTCTCGCGACGCGGCTTCCAGGAGGTCAGCCGCGGCACCTGGCACCACCGTATCGCGGCGACCGACCTGTCGATGATTTCCATGGTGAAGGCGCTGAAGACCGCCTGACCGTAAGGCGGATAATCTCTCGCTCGCCTCGCGCCCGGATGCGGATCACTCCGCGATCCAGCGCGCGCCGCCGCGCGCCAGCGCGTGGTCGAAGAGCCTTTCCTCCTCCGCCGTGATCCGCACCGCGCGTCGGTAGAGTGGCCGGTGGCGATCCTTGAGGATCGGCGCCTCCCAGCCGTCCGTCGTGGCGATGAAATGATGGACGCCGGCGCTGCCCCAGCGCTCGAAGAACCCGCGCAACACGCAATCGACATAGCTCTGGATGATAGGGTGGTCGTCGTCGCCCCAGCGCTCGTGTTCCGGTTTCACCCTGTAGACAATTGTCTCGGCCGCGCGGTCGTGCTCCGGACCGTGATCGGGAACGAAATCGGCGGCGTCGATCGTGTGCCGGTCGTAGCGCCATTCGCGCTCGTCGAGCGCCGGCAGTTCCGCGCGCGGGTAAGAAACGAGGACGCCCGCGATCTCCGGCACATGACCGCGTTCGTCAGCGGCCGGAACCGCCGTCAGCCCGCAGACCCGTCCGATCGGCGTCTCGCCAGCGATCTTCCAGGCGCGCCGAACGCCTTTGAGCCGGCCCGGAACGGTGCGCGTGCCGGCCGGCAGCGTCGCCTGCGTCACGAGAGATCCATAGCCGAAAACGGCGATCATATCGGACATGGTCTGGCGCTCCGGTTGACGGCAGGAAACGGGTGGAATCGAGCTTGTCCGTCTATAGCATGGGGACGAAGGGAAAACCCCGAGTGAGGAACGGTGATGGCGACGGCGACGCTCGATACGCCCGTCGGGCGACTGGGTCTGGTAGAGGAGGGCGGCGCGATCGTTCGCCTTCAATGGGACGCGGAAGGGGAGGGGATGGAAAGCGATCTCCTCACCGAGGGGATCGCGCAGCTTGAGGCCTATTTCGCCGGACGACTGAAGATTTTTGACCTGCCGTTGGCGCCGGCCGGGAGCGCGTTCGAGCAGCAGGTGCTTGACGCCATGCGGCGAATTCCCTTCGGCGAGACGCGCAGCTACGGCGATATCGCCCGCGATCTCGGTGTGCCGCCCCAGCCGGTCGGCCAGGCCTGCGGAGCAAATCCGATCCCCGTCATCATCCCGTGCCATCGCGTCGTGGCAACAAGCGGCCTTGGCGGGTTCTCCGGCCGGGGTGGCATCGAGACGAAGGTCCGGTTGTTGAAGCTGGAAGGTGCCTATTCGCTGCTGCTCTAGACGGATTGCTCAGCCGCAGCCCTCGAGCGTCTCGGCAATCAGATGATCGACGACGGCCTTGAGCGCATCGTCCGGTGCCGCGCCCGCCGCGACCGCCCGGTCGTAGACGCCAAGCTGGCGGTCGGCGGAGGTCCCCTCCGTGGCAATGCGGCGGGCATGTTCCACCGCCGCCAGGCAGCCGAAGTGCGCCGCGTCCGGGCGGATCATCTCCAGCATTTCATCAAGGAGCTCGGCATAGGGGACGGAAGTGCCGCGGCCGAAATCGATGAGATCGGCCCGGACGCCGTCACGCTGCGCCAACCAGCGGTTCTCTCCCACAAGGAACGTCGAATAATAGCGCCAGCGCCGGTTGCTGCGGTGGAGCCGCCACAGCATCCGCGTCAGGCAGCGGTAGATCGCGGCGATGGCGATGGCGTCGTCGAGCCGTGTGCAGACATCCGTCACGCGCATCTCCAGCGTGGGAAAGCGCGACGAGGGTCTGAGGTCCCACCAGATCTTGGAGGCATCCTCGATAATGCCGGCCTTGACGAGAACATCGACCGTGCGGTGGTACTCCGCCGCGCTTTCGAAGTGCGGCGGGATGCCGGTGCGCGGCATCTCGTTGAAGACGGAGAGGCGATAGGACTTCAGCCCCGCCTTGCGGCCGCGCCAGAATGGCGACGAGGTTGATAGGGCGAGAAGGTGGGGCAGGAAATAGCTGAGCTGGTTGAAGATATCGACCCTTTCGGCTTGCTCCTCGATGGCGACATGGACATGCATGCCGCAGATGAGGAGGCGCCGAACGACGACTTGCATGGATTGCGCGAGCGCATTGTAGCGCGCCTTGTCGGTATGGGGCTGCCGGTCCCATTCGGCGAACGGATGGGTCGAGGCGGCGATCGGGGCGAGCCCGAAGGCGGCGGCCTTGTCCGCGATCGTGCGCCGCAGCCGGGCGATCGCCTCCTGTGCGGCATCGAGTGTCGGACAGACAGGCGTACCGATCTCGATCTGGCAGCGCAGGAACTCCGGGCTCACCTCGCCGGGAAGCGCTTCTTCGCAGGCCTCCATCAACGCGCGCGGAGGATCGCTCGCGATATCGCGGGTCTGCTTGTCGACGAGGAGATATTCTTCCTCGATCCCGATCGTGAACGCGGGTTCCGTCTGGCTCATGGGAAGATCGTGCCCCAAGGAGGGGAAGAACGCCAAGCGGGAATCGCGTCTAAAGTGCGTAGTGACACATTATCGCGTGAATATCCCCCATAGCGTGCGGGAAAGTTTTTGAAAATACACGCAAGAGACGGCGAATAGAGCGAAAATTGTAGGGCTTTTCCCAAAGAAAATCGCTGGCGCGGGGTATTCCCGACCAGACAAGTTTTGAAAGCTTCTTTGAAGAATTCTAATCTGACAATGCGTGAACGCAATGCGACATAGTGTGCCGCGTCCTAGGATCGGCATTGTTAGCGACGAACCAAGGAGCGAACAATGTCCCGGAAAATAGCGGGTATAGGCGTGGCTTTTGCGGCGGGGCTGATAGCCGCAACAGGCCTTGCGCACGCCGATGATGCCCTGTTGGCCGAGGCGAAGGAGTATTTCAAACCGATCCCCTCTGTCGTGCCGGCGGTCAAGGACAATGCCGTCACGCATGAGAAGGTGGAACTCGGCAAGATGCTGTTCTTCGACCCCCGGATCTCATCATCCGGCCTGATCTCATGCAACACCTGTCACAACCTGGGGATGGGTGGTGACGATAACCTGGAGACCTCGATCGGCCACGGCTGGCAGAAGGGTCCGCGCAATGCGCCGACCGTGCTGAATGCGGTGTTCAATGTCGCCCAGTTCTGGGACGGCCGCGCCGAGGACCTGAAGGCCCAGGCCAAGGGGCCGGTGCAGGCCGGTGTCGAAATGGCCTCCACGCCGGCGCGCGTGGTCGAGACCCTGGCCAGCATGCCCGAGTACGTCGAGCGCTTCAAACGCGCTTTCCCGGGCGAAGAGGATCCGGTCACCTTCGACAACATGGCCAAGGCGATCGAGGCCTTCGAGGCGACGCTGATCACGCCCGCCTCCCGCTTCGACCAATTCCTGGAGGGCAACACCGCCGTTCTGACCGATGAGGAAAAGACCGGTCTGCGGCTCTTCATGGATGAGGGGTGTGCGGCCTGTCACAGCGGCATCAACATCGGCGGCAACGACTATTATGCGTTCGGTGTCGTGGAGAAGCCGGGTGCGGATGTCCTTCCCGCCAATGACAAGGGCCGCTTCGCGGTGACCAAGACGGCGGACGAGGAATACGTCTTCCGGGCCGGCCCGCTCAGGAATATCGAGCTGACGGCGCCGTATTTCCATTCCGGCATGGTTTGGGATCTCAAGCAGGCCGTCGCGATCATGGGAACGAGCCAGCTCGGCACCGATCTGAGCGACAATCAGGTGGACGCGATCGTTGCCTTCCTGAAGACCCTCACGGGCGAGCAGCCGACGGTGACCTATCCGATCATGCCGGTCTCGACCGACGCGACGCCGAAGCCCGAGGCGATGATCGCCAAGTAAGACGACCCATGGTTCCGGACCGGATCGCCGGGTAGGGCGGACGACCGGCACGTCGGGGAAACGCCTGCCCCCCAAGCCGTGTGGATCTGTCCTACCCGTCGATTTCCCGGCCCCCGGCGCAAACCGGTGGAAAGGGAAACGAGTACCGGAAACCGACCCGCGGGCGCGATATGTGCCCGCGGGTTCTTTTTTGCGGTTGGCACGAACCGTGCGCGGGAGCCGGCCTGAGCGTCTTTTCGCGCGCGGGTGTGGCGTTTCGCGCTGCTTGCGTGTATAACCCGCGCCGCGCCGGTTCCTTTCTCAAGAGGTGGGATCCGGCCGTGCCCGGCGCTTCGGCGGTCGCCGGGGCCGGCCATTTCGATGGCCGGTCCGAGAGAGACGGCATCACCGCAGGGACGGGCAGGAAGCGACGGTCTTTCCGTTGGGACAAACGGGAAACCGCAACACCATCAATATGAAAAGTGACGGAAGCGTTATGACGGAGACCTGGTCCCCGAGCAGCTGGCGATCCAAGCCGGTGGTTCAAGTACCCGCCTATCCCGACCCGCAAGTGGCCCGGGATGTCGAAGAGCGCCTTGCGAACTATCCGCCGCTGGTTTTTGCCGGCGAGGCTCGCAAGCTCAAGCGCGCACTCGGTGAAGTCGTCGACGGGCGGGGTTTTGTGCTTCAGGGCGGCGATTGCGCCGAGAGTTTTGCCGAACACCGGGCCGATACCATCCGTGACTTTTTCCGCGTCTTCCTGCAGATGGCGGCCGTGCTGACCTATGCCGCGGCTTCGCCGGTGGTCAAGATCGGCCGCATCGCCGGCCAGTTCGCAAAGCCGCGTTCGTCTGATTTCGAGACCCTGGACGGTATCAAGCTGCCGAGCTACCGGGGCGATATCGTCAATGACATCGCCTTTACCGAAGCCTCGCGCATGCCCAATCCGGAGCGTATGGAGATGGCGTATCGCCAGGCGGCGGCGACGCTGAACCTTCTGCGTGCCTTCGCCCAGGGCGGCTATGCCAATCTCGACCACGTCCACCAGTGGACGCTCGGTTTCGTCAAGGACAGCCCGCAGAGCAATCGCTATCAGGAAATCGCTGACCGTATTTCCGAGACGATCGCCTTCATGCGCGCCTGCGGCGTCGATCCGGAGACGACGCCCCAGCTCCGTTCCACCGAGCTCTACACCTCACACGAAGCGCTGCTGCTCGGCTACGAGGAGGCGCTGACGCGCATCGATTCCACGTCGGGCGAGTGGTATGCGACGTCGGGCCATATGATCTGGATCGGTGACCGAACGCGCCAGCCCGATCATGCCCATATCGAGTATTGTCGCGGCGTGAAGAACCCGCTCGGTCTCAAATGCGGCCCCTCGCTCGATCCCGACGAACTTTTGCGCCTCATCGATACGCTCAATCCGGACAATGAGGCCGGCCGGCTGACGCTGATCAGTCGCTTTGGCGCCGACAAGGTGTTCGATTACCTGCCGCGCCTCGTGCGCGCCGTGGAGCGGGAAGGCCGCAAGGTGCTGTGGTCCTGCGATCCCATGCACGGCAACACCGTCAAGGCCTCGTCCGGTTTCAAGACCCGGCCGTTCGACCGGATCCTGCGCGAGGTGGAGGCCTTCTTTGCCGTTCACCGGGCGGAGGGCACCCACGCCGGCGGTATCCATATCGAGATGACCGGCTCGAACGTGACCGAATGCACCGGTGGTGCCAAGGCAATCTCCGAGGACGACCTCTCGCATCGCTATCACACCCATTGCGATCCGCGCCTCAATGCCGATCAGGCGCTGGAACTGGCTTTCCTCATTGCGGAAAACCTCAAGAAGGAACGCGCCGACCGGCCCGTGCCGATTGCCGCCGGTAGCCGCCTCTGATCAGGCTCCGCATGGACAGAGACATCTTGAAGCCGCGTCGGGTCATCCCGGCGCGGCTTTTTCGTGCCTGCGTCATCCGGCTTCCGTTTGGTCAGTCCACCCGTCCCGGATAGCTTGGGTGAACAATCCGTCGCGAAACCGCGATCTTTTGTGAATGCCGGTTCTGCGCCATTTTCGTCTCAGACATGGAAAACAGCCGGCTGCGCCGGAAGCGTCGGGGTGCGGCCACCAGATCGTCGCGCCCGACATGGGAGGATGCGATGGCTCACATTGTACCTGTCTTCATTTCGCACGGCTCGCCGCTGCTTCTGCTCGGCAAGTCGTCGGCACGCAGCTTTCTGGAAAGGTGGGGCGCCGACCGGCCGCGCCCCAAGGCGATCATCGCCGTGTCGGCCCATTTCGAGACCGACCGTCCGGCCGTCGTCGCCGACGCCAAGCCGAGGATGATCTATGATTTCGGTGGCTTCCCCAAGCCGCTCTACGAACTCGAGTATCCGGCGGCGGGCGACCCCGCGCTTGCCGCCCGCGTCGCCGACCGGCTCCGGGACGCCGGCCTTGAGCCGGAGGTGATACCGGAACGCGGCTTCGATCATGGCACCTGGGTTCCCTTGATGCTCGGCTATCCGCAGGCGGATATCCCGGTCGTTCAGCTCTCCGTCCAGCCGGACATGGGCGCGGCCCACCACTTCCGTCTCGGCGAGGCGCTCGCTCCTTTCGCCGACGAGGGCGTGCTCATCTATGGCTCTGGTTCGATCACCCACAATCTTTATGAACTGGAACGGGAATCCCTCGACGCCGTGGGCTCGCTGCCGATGCAGGAATGGGTGTCGTCCTTCGCCGACTGGTTCGGCGAGATGCTCGCGGCCGGCGATACCGAGGCGCTCGTCGACTACCGCCGCCGAGCGCCGAACGCGGTGCGCAATCACCCGACGGAGGAGCATCTCCTGCCGCTTTTCGTCGCTCTCGGCGCCGCGGGCAAGGGCGCGCATGGCGTCCTGATGCACACCTCCGGCCAGCACGGCGTCTTGCGCATGGATGCCTATGCGCTGTTACGCGAAGCGGTCTGACGGCGGATCTCTATCCGGGCGGCTTTCCAGACGGCTGCCCCTTCCGACCGCAGGACGCCGGCCGGGCACCTGAGGTCCGACCGGCGCCTTTCTTTGTGGCGACGCCTGTCGATGCGCCCGGGAAGCCGGCTTGACTCTTGGTGCGAGGCCTTATACTCAAATGATTCATAAGACTCATGTTTCTCGTCCCGTTGAATCATTTTCTCAAGAGATGCCGCCCGCCGCCGCAGGCCGGGTTGGTCGCTTGAAAAGATGCTTTAAGGCGGGCGCGAAAGGAGACGGAAAGCCGGGACTTGCCCCGATTTTCTGAATCTCCGTACCAATCCCATTGGAGGGCGACCCGATTTCGGTGATTGCGGCCGCTCCGGTACTCGGATACATCCGCGACTATGACGAACGCGCTTCCCGATACACTTCGCCTGGCGGTCGCCCAGCTCAATCCGGTGGTCGGCGATATCGCCGGCAATGCCGATAGGATCCGCGCCGCCCGTCGCAAGGCAGCCGACCTCGACGCCGACCTCGTTCTCTTCACCGAACTGATTGTCTCCGGCTATCCGCCAGAGGATCTGGTTTTGAAGCCCTCCTTCGTGCGCGCCTGCCGCAAGGCGGTGGAGGAACTGGCGGCGGAAACGGCTGACGGTGGTCCCGCTATGCTGTTGACCACGCCCTGGGCCGACGGCGACAAGGTTCACAACGCGGTCGTGCTCGCAGATGGTGGCGAAATCACCGCGGTTCGCTACAAGGTCGACTTGCCGAACTACGGTCCCTTCGACGAAAAGCGCGTCTTCACGCCGGGACCGCTTCCCGGGCCGGTCGGCTTTCGCGGTATCCGCCTCGGCCTGCCGATCTGCGAGGACGCTTGGTCGGAAGAGGTCTGCGAATGCCTGGAGGAGACCGGCGCGGAACTCCTGCTCGTCCCCAACGGCTCGCCCTACTGGCACGAAAAGACCGATCTGAGGCTCCAGGTTATGGTCTCGCGCGTCGTTGAGACCGGCCTGCCGCTGGTCTACGCAAATCAGGTCGGCGGCCAGGACGAACTGATGTTCGACGGCGCCTCCTTCGGCCTCAACGCCGACCGCTCTCTTGCCTTCCAGATGGTTGAATTCGAGGAGTCGGTCGCGCTCACGGTCTGGAGGCGGAATGGGGAGGGCGCCTGGCGCTGTATCGATGGTCCGATGGAGCCAGCCTGCGATCGCAACGAGGCCGACTGGCAGGCCTGCGTCATGGGACTGAGGGATTACGTCAACAAGAACGGCTTTCCGGGCGTTGTGCTCGGCCTGTCCGGCGGCGTCGACAGCGCGATCTGTGCTGCGCTCGCCGTCGACGCGATCGGCGCCGACCGGGTGCACTGCGTGATGCTGCCCTATCGCTACACCTCGGGCGAAAGTCTCGACGACGCGGCGGCCTGCGCCGAGGCGCTCGGCGTGCGTTATGACACCGTGCCGATTGCCGAGCCGGTCGAAGGATTCCTCTCGGCCCTTGCCGGCCTCTTTGAGGGAACGGATGCCGGCGTGACGGAGGAGAACCTCCAGTCGCGAACCCGCGGTACGATCCTGATGGCGATCTCCAACAAATTCGGGGCGATGGTCGTTACCACCGGCAACAAGTCGGAGAACTCGGTCGGCTATGCCACGCTCTACGGCGACATGAACGGCGGCTACAATCCGATCAAGGATCTCTATAAGACCGAGGTCTATCGGCTCGCCGCCTGGCGCAATGCCAATTTCCCGCGCGGTTCGCTCGGCCCTCGGGGCGTGGTGATCCCGGAAAACATCATCACCAAGGCGCCGACGGCCGAACTGAGGGAGAACCAGACCGACCAGGATTCCCTGCCGCCCTATGACGTGCTCGATGCGATCCTCAACGGTCTGGTGGAAAACGAACTGAGCGTCGACGAAATCATCGCCCAGGGGCACGATCCCGCCATCGTCAAGCGCGTCGAGCATCTGCTCTATATCGCCGAATACAAACGCCGCCAGGCGGCGCCCGGCGTCAAGATCAGTGCCAAGAATTTCGGCCGTGACCGGCGCTATCCGATCACCAATCGCTACCGCGACAAGACCGGAGAAGGCGCATGAGCACGCCTGCTGCGCCCGTCGTCCGCTTCGCCCCGTCGCCGACCGGCTATATCCACATCGGCAACGCCCGTACCGCGCTGTTCAACTATCTGCTGGCGCTCAAGGCCGGCGGCCGTTTCATCCTGCGCTACGACGACACCGACAGCGAGCGCTCGCGTGCCGAGTATGCTGAGGCGATTGCCGAAGACCTCGGCTGGCTCGGCATTGTGCCCGATCGCATAGAGCGCCAGTCCGCTCGCCTTGTGGCTTATGACGCGGCGGTGGAGCGGCTGAGGGCCGAGGGTCTGCTCTATCCCTGCTACGAGACCGCCGAGGAACTGGACCGTCGTCGCCGGCTCCAGCGCACTCGCGGCCTGCCGCCGGTCTATGATCGGGCCGCGCTCGGCCTCACCGATGAGGACAAGGTCGCGCTCGAAGCAGAGGGCCGCCGGCCGCACTGGCGCTTCCTGATGCCGAATTTCGACGGCGATCCGAAGGCAATTGCACGCACCGAGGTGGCCTGGGACGACCTGTGCCGGGGTCGTCAGACCATCGATATCGGTTCACTGTCCGATCCCGTCCTGGTGCGCGAGGATGGCACTTACCTCTATACGCTTCCCTCCGTTGTCGACGACATCGAGATGGGTGTGAGCCATGTGGTGCGCGGCGACGACCATGTGACCAACACCGCGGTTCAGATCGCGCTCTTTCGTGCTCTCGGCGCAGAGGCACCGGTCTTTGCCCACCACAATCTCCTGACGACGGCGGATGGGTCGGGACTTTCCAAACGCATCGGCTCGCTGTCGCTCCGCTCGCTGAGGGAGGAGGGCTATGAGCCGATGGCGGTCGCCGCGCTCGCCGTTTTGATCGGCACCTCCGAGGCCGTTCAGCCATTCGAGACGCTCGGCGAACTGGCCGATCATTTCGCGCTTTCCGGCGTGTCGCGGGCTCCCGCGCGTTTCGATCCGCACGACCTTGCCGGGCTCAATGCCCGCATCCTCCACGACATGCCCTTCACCGTCGCCCGGCCGCGGCTGGAAGCGCTCGGCGTCGAGGGCGACGTGGCGTTCTGGGAGGCGGTGAGGGGAAATCTCTCCACGCTCGACGATGCGCGGACCTGGTGGCGGGTCGTGGCTTCCGACGACACCTTCGCGGCAGGTGAGGGAGCGGACGCGGATTTCCTCAAGGCGGCGCGTGAGACGCTTCCCGAAGAGCCGTGGGACGAGACGACGTGGAAGACATGGACCGCGGCGCTGAAGGCGGCCAGCGGGCGCAAGGGCAAGGCCCTGTTCCTGCCGCTCCGCAGGGCTTTGACCGGCGCGGACGCCGGTCCCGAACTCGCCCGGCTGCTGCCGCTTATGGGTCGACGACGTACGCTGGCCCGACTCGCCTGATCTTGCGGTCCTTCGAGCGGGCTGCTGATGCGATCCGGCTCCTGGAGTTCGCAACGGCGAGCGGCGAGAAATTGCCGTGCAGGTTTTCCACCGTGTCGGGATCGGCGCCGACGGGGATCTTCTTCATGGCAGGCGCCGGCTCAATCGGCTTGGCTGGAATGTCCGATGGCTGACTGTCGCGAATATGGACATCGACCCGACCGGCAATCGTCGTCAGGGCAGGCAAATTGTCGGTGTCGACCGGTGTCATCGCCCTCGGCTGCACACGGCCGCACGAGCAGGCGGGATTGTAGGTCTTGCGGTAGGCGAAGGCGTAGTCCATGTCGGCGTAAGGCTGGCCGTCGACCGTGGCCATGTCTTCCGATTCCTCGCCCGGGCTGCGATGGACGAAGAGCTTTACCTCCGTGTTGGGGCACATCTGTTCGCAGATGAGCTGATCGCGGTAGAAATTGGACGACGCGGTCGAATAGCTGATCGGGAAATAATAGCCGTCGCAGGTCCGCACGCACAACGTCCGGAACGAGCCTCCAACGCGCGTATAGTCGCCGGGATAACGCTCGTATCCACCGAAGGAGTCATCGTTGCGCGGCATGTTGAAGGCGCGCAGCTGGCGCTCGTCCCGCATCGGCTCACGGCCGGGCCTGTCGTCCCGCGAGCGGGCGCGATACTGGCCGACGTCGCGCGGATCCGCGTCACGGCCAATGCGCACGCGGCGGTATTCGGCTGTGCTGCGCTCCTGCGACCGGCCGCGGAAGATCATGCCAAGAAGGCCGGACGGCCGCCGATCCTCGCTCCGGTTCTCGTCCCGACGGTCACTGCTGGCTGCATAGCGTTCGGTCCGAATCCTGCCCTGGGGCTGGGGATTGCGCTGCCGCGCGGTTCGCTGCTCGGGCCGGGGTTGGCGGGTGCCGGGCCCGCAGTGCAATTGGCTGAGGCGCGCCTTGATCGCACGGATACGCCGGGCGTTGCCGTTGCCCTTGCCGCGCGATAGCCGCTTGACGCCTGCCCGAAGCTTTCTGAGGTTCGCCTTCATACGCTTGATCTTGGTGGCGATGCCGTCGCACAGGGGATCGCCCTGACCGAAGGCCGCGCAGTCGGCTCGGCGGTACTGCCTCTCGGTCGTGGCAAGCGCCTGGCGCTGCAGGTCGACGGCGCGGGTCCATTTGCGCAGTTTTTCCGATCCGCTGCCGCTGGCCTGGCTGGCACGGGCGAGTTGTGCCTCGAGACGGGCGCAGGTCGCGGTCTGGGCATGAGCGGGATATGCCATGAGACCGACAACAAGCAGAACGGCCGCCGCCGCGCCCTTGAAAGGCATGGTCATGACGTCGCGTACCGCTTGACTGAAGTCGGTCATGTCCCGTCCACGCTGTCCTTTGAGGCCCTTCGTCGATGGTATGCCCATCGTTCCCACTTCGGACACTATGCGGCATGCCTAGCAGAGAGTTCAAACGAACTTGAAGATTTAAGTAAACGGAGAGATAGCGTGGAAATGCGGGCTTAACGGTGATCCGTCGGCACGTGGATGGCAATTCAGTGCGCAATACCGCGCAAGGGAGCACGACGGTAGGGGAGTTTCAGGCCTCTTCACTCGTCTTCGAGGGTGACGGCATCCGCCTGCGCGATCAGCCGGTCGAGGGCCTCCTGGAAGACGGTGCGCTCCTCTTCGCCAAGGACCGACATGAGTGCTCTGGAAAAATCCAAGGCATAAGGCACCAGTGTGCGATAGACGATCGCGCCCTCGTCGGACAAGCGCAGGAACGCCTCGCGCTTGTCCGAGGGATTGGCGTGTCGCCTGAGCAAACCCTTCTCATCGAGCGCGGCAACCGCGCGCGAAACTTTCGTCTTGTGCATGTGGCTGTGGGCGCCGACGTCCTTCGCCGTCATCGTGCCGTACTGGCCAAGGGTGGCGAGCACGCGCCACTCCGGAATGCCGATCCCAAATCGGTGCGAATAGAAGCGCGAGAGGGACTGGCTGACCGTTTCTGCCAGTACGGTGAGCCGATAGGGGAGGAAACGCTCCAACGTCAGCGTGTCGGCGTCGGATCCGGCTGCGTGGTCCTCGTCGTCCGTCATGGGCGGCTTCCGTCAAATACGATCATGTCTTTGAAAACCCTAGGAGATTATTGATTTGCTTGCAACTGCAACCATTATGTCTGGTTGGCAGTTCCACCAATCAAGTCCCCTCGGGTGCGACCTATTGACATTAGTTACACATAAAACTAGTTGTCGTTATAGACAAGTCACCGGCCCGGTGGGAACCACCCCGCGGCGCAAAAAAAAGCGGCAAAGCCGCACGATCGGTGGCGGGATCCGAGGAAACCGGGAGGCAGGACAATGGGTGCGAACTACATTTCGTTTCCGCGCGTCGAGGGCAGGGCATCGCGTCAGGCGCATGCCGATCTGCCGGAGGGAACCTTCGAGCGCGAACTCGGCAAGGAGGGCTTCTTCGGCCCCGCCGCAATGATGTACCACCGCCATGCGCCGACGGAATGGACCAGCTGGTCGGGCCCGCTGCGGCCGCGCGCGTTCGACCTGACCAAGCTCGACCAATGCGGCCAGACCCTTTGGGATGCGCCGTCGATCCTGCACAATGCGGCGACGAAGATCCGCCTCTGGCGGCTCGATCGGCCGATGGACCATCTGGTGCGCAACGCCGACGGCGATGAACTCCTCTTCATCCACCAGGGCGCCGGCGATCTCTACTGCGACTATGGCCGGCTGACCTTCGAGGCGGGCGACTATATCGTCATCCCGCGCTCCACCATGTGGCGGATCGAGCCGTCCGAACCGGTGATGATGCTGGTGATCGAGAACACCGGCGGCACCTACAAGCTGCCCGACCGCGGCATGGTTGGCCGCCATGCCGTCTTCGACGAGGCGATGCTCGATACACCGAGGGTCGACGATGCCTTCCTCGCCCAGCAGGACGAGAACGAATGGCACGTCGCGATCAAGCGGCTCGATGCGGTCTCCACCGTCGTCTACCCGTTCAATCCTCTCGACGCGGTCGGCTGGCACGGCGACCTCTCCGTGGTCCGGCTCAATGTCCGGGACATCCGCCCGCTGATGTCCCATCGCTACCACCTGCCGCCCTCGGCGCACACGACCTTCGTCGCCGGGCGCTTCATCGTCTGCACTTTCGCCCCGCGGCCCTTCGAGAGCGATCCGGGAGCGCTCAAGGTGCCGTTCTTCCACAACAACGACGATTTCGACGAGGTCATCTTCTACCACGCCGGGGATTTCTTCAGCCGCGACAATATCCATCCGGGCATGATGACGTTCCACCCCTGCGGTTTCACCCACGGTCCTCATCCCAAGGCGCTGCAGCGCATGTTCGAGCAGACGAAACCGGCGACGGATGAATACGCGGTCATGATCGATACCCGCGACCCGCTCGATGTCGGCGCCGGCGCCTCGGCCGTGGAGTTCGGCCCCTATGCGCAAAGCTGGCGTGTGACCGATGGTCCCGTCCGGCCGCCGCGCGCGCCGCGCGCCGAGGCCGCCGAATAGCCGAACGGGGGCCGCTTTGCGGCCCCCGAATGCGCCGGATTGTGCCCGGACGTCTTCGTTTCACCCCCTCAACGCCCTATCTGGGATAGGTGTTGCGTTACAAGATTCCCGGGCTGGCCAAATGTCGCCTGCTTGGTGAAGATGCCGCAACGCCGTAAGTCGGTGGCGTGTCGCTGCCGTCTCTCCGATCAGGAGGAGGAGCGGAATGGACGAACTGAAGAAGGACGAATGGCGGGATCGCCTGTCTCCCGACGAATATCGCGTGCTGCGCGAGGAGGGGACGGAACGGGCGTTCACCAGCCCTTTGAACGCGGAAAAGCGGGACGGCGTCTTCCGCTGTGCCGGCTGCGGAGCGGAACTGTTCCGCTCGAGCGCGAAATACGACAGCGGCAGCGGCTGGCCAAGCTTCTTTGAGCCCATTCCGGGCGCCGTCGAAACCTCGACGGACTACAAGCTGCTTTACCCGCGTACCGAATACCATTGCGCGACCTGCGGCGGCCATCAGGGTCACGTCTTCAACGACGGACCGGAGCCGACGGGCCTGCGCTACTGTAACAACGGCGTCGCGCTGACATTCGAGCCGGACGAGGACGGGAAGTAACAGGACGAGACATGAAACTTGCTACATTGCGCGACGGCAGCCGGGACGGGCAGCTTGTCGTGGTATCGCGCGATCTGACCCGCTATACGCCGGCCGGATCGGTTGCCGGAACCTTGCAGACGGCCATCGACGACTGGGGCGTCTGCGAACCGGCGCTCAGGGATCTTGCCGACCGGCTGGAGCTGAAGCAGATCGCCGGCACGCCCTTTAACGAGGAGGAGTGCCTGTCGCCGCTGCCGCGCGCCTACCAGTGGGCGGATGGGTCTGCCTATGTCAACCACGTCGAACTCGTCCGCAAGGCGCGCGGCGCCGAGCTGCCGCCGAGTTTCTGGACCGATCCGCTGATGTATCAGGGCGGCTCGGACAGCTTCCTCGGCCCCCGCGAGGCGATCCGGGTCGCCGATGAGGCCTGGGGCATCGATTTCGAGGCCGAACTCGCCGTCATCACCGACGATGTGCCAATGGGTACCCGGTCCAAGGACGTTGGTCCGCACATCAAGCTCTTGATGCTGGTCAACGACGTTAGCCTGCGCAATCTCATTCCCGGCGAACTCGGCAAGGGCTTCGGCTTCTTCCAGTCCAAGCCGTCGTCGGCCTTCTCTCCGGTCTGTGTCACGCCCGACGAACTGGGCGATCTGTGGGACGGCGGCACGATCGCACTGCCGCTCAACGTCGACCTCAACGGCAAGCCCTTCGGCCGCGCCCGCTGCGATGTCGACATGACCTTCGATTTTACCCAGATCATCGCCCATGCCGCGCTCTCCCGGCCGCTTTGCGCCGGCACCATCGTTGGCTCGGGCACTGTCTCCAATAAGCTCGATGAGGGGCCGGGCCGGCCGATCGCCGACGCCGGCGTCGGTTATTCCTGTATTGCCGAAATTCGCATGATCGAGACCATCGAGCACGGCAAGCCGGTGACGCCCTTCATGGTGTTCGGCGATCGTGTCCGCATCGAGATGCTCGATGGCGATGGGCGGTCGATCTTCGGGGCGATCGATCAGGAGGTCGCGCCGGCCTGAAATAGCCGTATCCGTCTGCTGGGCCGGGTACAGACCGTATATTGAAAAACCAAACTTTTGCCTCAGAGGAGACTCAGATCATGGCCAAGAAATTCGCCTCCGCCGGCGATATGGAAGACAAGGCGATCAGTTTCAGCGAAATCGGCCAAGGCCTTCATGCCTTCACCGCCGAGGGCGATCCCAACACCGGCGTCATCATCGGCGATGATGCCGTCATGGTGATCGACACGCAGGCGACGCCGAAGATGGCCAACGAGGTCATCGAGCGCATTCGCACCGTGACCGACAAGCCGGTCAAATACGTCGTCCTGTCGCATTACCACGCCGTCCGCGTCCTCGGCGCCTCGGCCTATCACGCCCAGGAGATCATTGCCTCCGATCTCACCCGCGCCATGATCGTGGAGCGTGGCAAGCAGGATTGGGACTCCGAATATGGCCGCTTTCCGCGTCTTTTCCGGGACGCGGAATCGATTCCGGGCCTGACCTGGCCGACGATGACCTTCGCCACCTCCATGTCGATCTGGCTGGGAAACCGGGAGGTGCGGCTGATGCATCTGGGCCGCGGCCATACCATGGGCGACATCGTCGCCTGGGTGCCCGACGCGCGCGTCTTGTTCTCCGGCGATCTGGTCGAATACCACTCTGCCTGCTATTGCGGCGACGCCCATCTGAAGGACTGGCCGAAGACGCTCGATCGCCTCGCCGCCTTCGATCCGGTTGCCGTCGTGCCGGGCCGGGGCGATGCGCTGGAGACGCCGGAGAAGGTTCGCGACGGCATCGCGCTGACGCGCGACTTCCTGTCAACGCTCTACGGTTCAGTGTCGCAGGCGGTCGAGGAAGGCTTGAGCCTGAAGCAGGCTTTCGATAAGTGCCGTGAGGAGATGGATCCGAAATTCGGGTCGTTCGCCATCCACGAGCACTGCCTGCCGTTCAATGTGGCGCGTGCCTACGACGAGGCCAAGGGCATCGATCATCCGCAGATCTGGACTGCGGAACGGGATCGCGAAATGTGGGCGGCGCTGCAGGGCGACGACTGATCCCGGTCAGGACCGGGGGAGACGCGCCTGTTCCCCCCGGTCACGCCGGGGACCAACAACAAGGGCAAGGGGGAGAGCAGGGTGACGGAAACCTACGAACGCCACTCGGTGTATCAGTTCGGCTACCTTCGGTCGGAGGATCAGGATGTCGACGGGCCGGTGCGCCATCCGGTCGTCATCGTCGGGGCGGGGCCGGTCGGGCTGGCGACAGCCGTCGATCTGGCCAGCCGGGACATTCCCGTCGTCCTCCTCGACGATGCCAACCGCATCGGCGAGGGCTCGCGCGGCCTTTGCTATTCCAGGCGAACGCTGGAAATCCTCGACCGGCTCGGCGCCGCCGACGCGATCCTCGACAAGGGGGTAACCTGGCAGATCGGCAAGGTGTTTTTCGGCGAGGACAGCGTCTACCAGTTCGATCTCCTGCCCGAGGGCGGCTGCAAGATGCCGGCCTTCGTCAATCTCCAGCAGTACTATCTGGAAAAGTTCCTTGTCGATCGCGTCCACGCGCTCAAGAACATCGACCTCAGGTGGTCGAACCGCGTCGCCGCGCTGGAGAAAACCGCCGACGGCGTGATGGTGTCGATCGAGACGCCCGAGGGACCATATTTCCTCGTTGCGGACTACGTCATTGCTGCCGACGGCGCGCGGTCGACAGTGCGTGGTCTCCTCGGCCTCGATTTCGTCGGCCAGACCTTCCACGACCGCTTCCTCATCGCGGATGTGCGCATGCATGCCGACTACCCGGCCGAGCGCTGGTTCTGGTTCGAGCCGCCGTTCCATGGCGGTCAGTCGACGCTTCTCCACAAGCAGGCCGATGACATCTGGCGCATCGACTTCCAAATCGGCTGGGAAGCCGATCCGGAAGAGGAGACGAAGCCGGAGAGTGTCCACAGGCGGCTTTCCCGCATGCTGGAGGGGCGCGACTACACGCTCGAATGGGTGAGTGTCTACACCTTCCAGTGCCGTCGGCTGGAGAAGTTCGTCCACGGCCGCGTCATCTTCGCCGGCGACGCCGCCCACCAGGTTTCGCCCTTCGGCGCGCGCGGCGCCAATTCCGGCATCGAGGACGCGGAGAATATCGGCTGGAAATTGGCGCTCGTCCTGAAGGGCAAGGCGCCAGCCTCGCTCATCGATACCTACGATATCGAGCGAACCCACGCCGCTGACTACAACATTGGCCATTCGACGCGGTCCACCGACTTCATCACGCCGAAGAACGCGGCGTCGCTGAATTTCCGCAACGCCACGCTGGAGCTCGCTCGCGTTGTGCCCTTTGCCAGGAAGATGGTGAACTCCGGCCGGCTGTCCGATCCCTCCGTCTACGACACACCGCTGACAACGCCCGATCCGGTATCCTTCGAGGGGAGCGCCCGGCTCGGCTATCCGGTACCCGATGTGCCGATGGCGCGAGATGGCGACGGTGATGTCTGGTTGCTGAACGCGCTCGGTCCCGATTTCACGCTGCTGGTCATGGCCGGCGGCCAGGACGAGGTTGCCGGCCTCCCGGACGATGTCACGGTTATCGTCATCGGCGAGGATCTGACGGATCCGGACGGGCTGTTCGCCCGCCGTTATGATGCGACGCCGGGCGCCTGCTATCTCGTGCGTCCCGACCAGCACCTTGCCGCCCGGTTCCGTCATTTCGACGCCGAGAAGGTGTCCGCCGCCCTGACGCGCGCCAAAGGAGGCCACTGATGAGCACGCTTGCCACCGACTCCCGCTTTGACAATCCCGACCGCGCCTATAACGCGATCATCGATGCCCACCGCGAGCTGAGCGACGCCGAGAGCGCCTATTTCAACGCCAAGCTGGTGCTGATCCTCGCCAATCATATCGGCGATCACACGGTGCTTGAGGAAGCCCTGGCGCTGGCGGCCGGGAAGGGCGATTGAGCGGCGGGCGCTTCCCGTCCGACAAGACATTTTCGAGGAGGCGCGGGCCGCGGGCTCGCGCCTTTTCTTGTCTCAGTAACTCGCGGAACCTATTCGCCGTTCATATATGATGAGCGAAATCGGCGGCCCTTCCGGGCCGCTCCGTGTCGCAATTGCCCGGGGGCGACCGCGAGCGGGGACGAACAGTGCCAGGGAGCAACGATGTTGAGGTATTTCTTCACCGGCCGATGGGCCGCGCTTTTCGCCGCGCTGGCGATATCGGTCGCCGCCGCGCCGGCCGCCCGTGCCGACGGACCGGACCTGATCTTCAAGAAGTCGACGGTCTGGAAGATGCTGACGCCGGACCACAAGCTTGCCGTCTACGGCGTCGACGATCCGATCGTCGATGGCGTTGCCTGCCATTATACGGTGCCGGAGAAGGGCGGGGTCGCCGGCATGTTCGGCGTGGCCGAAGAGGTCTCCGACATTTCGCTCGCCTGCCGCCAGGTCGGCCCCATCGTCTTCAAGGAGAAGTTCGAGCAGGGTGACGAGATGCTGCGCGAACGCCGCTCGCTGTTCTTCAAGAAGATGCGGATCGTGCGCGGCTGCGACAAGAAGCGGAACGTGCTCGTCTATCTTGTCTATTCCGACAAGCTGATCGAGGGCAGCCCGAAGAACTCCACCTCCACCGTGCCGATTATGCCTTGGGGCGATAAGCCGGCGCCGAAATGCGCCGACTGGCTCGATGAATGATCGCTGTGCCTAGGCGGCCCGGTCTGCATTGGTATCCGCGACCGCGCCGCCGTCCGGGGCGTGCTGGGCAAGTGCGTCGGTAACGATCGCGGGAACCGTGTCACGGGCCGCATCCGTCGCCACCAGCATGTCCGCGACGAGAGCCTCGATCCGGTCGGCGGCCGCAGAGGCACGATCCGCAATTTCCGCGATGTCTGTCGCCCGTTCGGCGACAGAGAGCAGCGAACCGTCAGCCTCGTTAATGAGATGGCCGAAAGCATCGGCTGTTCCGCGCTGGCGCTCCGCATCGGCGGCCGCGCCATCGATTGCAGCCCGTACATCGGCAAAGGCCGCCGTGATCCTCGACAGCGCCGCCGTCGACGCCTCGCTCGCCGCTTGGATTTCAGAGACCTGTGTGGTGATGTCGGCAGTCGCTCGCGCCGTCTGGTTCGCAAGGGCCTTTACCTCCGCGGCGACAACCGCGAACCCCTTGCCGGCCTCGCCCGCGCGCGCCGCCTCGATGGTGGCGTTGAGGGCAAGGAGATTGGTCTGGTCGGCGAGCGAATGGATGACGTCAACGATGCCGCCGATCGCTTCGGCAGCAATGGTTAGGCGGTCGAAGGTTCGCCCGGTGTCGTGCGTCAGGCCCGCCGCCTCGCCGACGAGATCGTTCGACCGGCCCACTTGCGCGGCAATCGCTTCGCTGGCGGCGATCATCTCGCGCGACGACGATGCGACACCATCCCTTGATGTCCGGCTGCGGTCGGCTTCAAGGCGCGTGGCATGCGAGGCCTCGGCAACGCTGGTTACTATAGCGCGCATATCCAGTCCGCCTGCCTGGACCTGCCTGCAATGCGCGTCAATCTGAGAAAGACGCTCGCTGACCGACGCCGTGATCTGTTCGGCGATCGCGGCGTGGCCTTCGCGCAGCGCTGCATCGCGACGGTGCTCCGACCCGTGCCGCGCCTTTGCCATTGATGTCCGGGCCGTCTGTGCGTCGGCGAAGGCGCCAAGGATGCGGGCGAGGCGGCCGATTTCATCGTTGCGCGCCGTGTAGGGCATGCCCGAAGGGGGCGTCGCGGAAGACGATGCGGAGGCCCCATCGCCCTTGGGGAGCCGGCTCGCGACTGCGAGAAGCCGTTTCAGAGGCGTGCCGATAAGGGTCGCGACGAGAAAGGCGACGATGACGGTACCGATGAGTGCGATGGTGACGGTGAGCAGGGCAATTCGGCCGCTTGCTGCCTCGACGGCGCCGGCGATGCGCGCAGTGGCCGTCTCGAAGCTTCCCTCGGGCGCCGCCGGCGAGATCCTTTCCGCCTTCGCCGTGTCGGTGGACGGGGCGGCGCTCTTTTCGGCCGCAGCCATGCGCGCCAGAAGAGGCGTGAGGCGGTCCTCCGCGACGACATCGAGGACACCGAGCGGTGCGTCATGGGGGCCGATGACGGCGACGAAGCGCATTGTTCCCGCATCCTTGGTGATTTCCATGAGCGGATCGCGTGGGGTGGCGCCCGTCGCGAGCGCTTCGCGGATCGCGGCGCGTTGGCGGGCGGTGATCTCTTGCGCCCCGGCTGTCGAAAGGGTGCCTCTGTCGTCGACCGCAAGGAAAGTGATGTCGCGCAGGCCCTCCAGGAGCGGCGCATAGGCCGGTGCATCGAGTCGGTAGACCGGATGTCCGCTCTGCACCATCGTGGCAAGGACGGCCTCGATCTGGGCTGCGATGATCGTCATGGCGCCGCTCATCCTGCCCCGGATCTCGGCCATCTCCTCGCGCAGGTCCGCTTGCCGACGTGCAGCGCGCTCCCGCTCCGCTGCCTCGGCGGCCTGCGATGCGGCGCGGGCCTCGCCGTCGCGCGCACGCCGGAGCGTCATCGCCATGTCGCCCAGCGCGGCGCGGTTGTCTGCGGTGATCGAGCGAAGGCCTGCCGTGGCGACGAAATAGGTTGCAACTCCGCTCAGCGCCAAGCCGAGGGCGACGCAGACCACAATCTTGGCGCCGATGGACGAGAGGATCCCGACGGTGCGGGACGGGTGCGACGTCGGGCGGCGCGGAGAGCTGACAGGCATCGTACGTTTTCCCTTCGCCGACGATTGTCGGCGTCTGGCGGTCGCCGGGCGGTAATGGCTCGATAATGGCCCGGATGGCACTACCGATCGCGTTATTCAGGCGGAATCCACGACGAAAGGCCTTGCTGATTCTCGAGAAAGTGTCGGTGAGCGGGATTAAGGCAAAGTATAAATCTGTAAATCGTAGATAATAACGAATTTCGAAGAGTATTCATGGAAGAATGGCGGCGAAGCCCCGGCGGGACCGATGCAGTTGCCGTCCGCTGTGCGGTCGGGTGGGGCTCGCCGTGAAACTGGAACTCACGAGGCTTCCGTGCCCGCCGCTGGGTCGATCGGGCCGGTCGTTGCAAGGTTGGGCCGGCCGCCCTTGCCGCGATCGGCGGAAGAAGCGCGGGTGGTCTCGACGACGAAGAATCCGGCCAGCAACATCAGGCTGATCGCGGCGACGGGCAGGTGGATAAGCGGCGAGATCATTCCCAGCAACGGGAGCAGGTAGGCCATGAGCATGATGAGCCGTGGCCCCGGTCGTTCGGTCCGCTGGAGCAAAAGGATGATCGGCGCGATCAGCATCGCGCTGTCGTAGGTGAAGGCATAGGGAAGGACGAGGAAAGTCGCCGTGCCGAACATGGCGAACCGGATGGCGTCATCCACCGACTTCAGCATGACATAGACGAACGCGACGAAGGCGAGGGGCGCGATGATGGCGACGAACCCGTAGCCGTATTCCGCCGGCAGTCCGAGTATGCGGGCCATCATCATGGGGGTCGGGCTGATATTGCTGAGGTCGGCATCGACGAGGATCAGGGATTGGGTCGGGGCGGCGTAGGCAATGTAATCGGGAAAGGCGGACCAGCCGAAGATCGCCGACGTGACGACGACCAGAAGCCCGGTGGTGGCCACTGCGCTGGCGATGACCGCGAATCGGCGCTCGATCAGCAAAAGGACCGGCCACAACAGGCCGAGATGCGGTTTGATGGTCAGGATGCCGATCAGAATCCCGGCGACGATCGGGCGCTTGTCTCGCAGCAGCCAGGCGGCGACGCACAACGCGCCGATGAAAAGGCCGAACTGGCCAAGCACGATGTTGCTGGCAACGACGGGCGCCCCCATTGCGGCCACTATCAGCCAGAAACGGTCCGGAGCGGCCACCGTTTTCATGGCGAAGCGAATGGCGAGAAAGAAGGCGCTCAGCCCCAGAAGGTCCCAGAGTACCAGCGCAGCGTGGTAGGGCAGCAGGCCGAGTGGCCAGGTGAACAGCAGGACGTGGGGCGGATACGACCAGTTGTGCGGCAGCATCTCTGGCCAGAATTCGGCACGCATGGCCGGAACGTAGCGCGGCCAGTCGAACAGGGTGCTGATGTCGCCGGAAAGAGCGAACTTCGCGCCCATCCACATGTTCACGAAATCATGGCCGATCGCGAAACGATCGCCGCGTGGCGGCAGGCCCCAGACCGCATCAACCGCGACGTAGAGGACAGCCATGGCGGCCATCGCACTCGCGAAGGCCGGCGAAATGGCCGGCTTGCGCCGCCCGTGGTCGTCTTCTGACATCAAGGCTCCCCCGAAACGCAGGAGCGAAGCTCGCGGCGCCTTGTCGGCTCCGCATCAAGAGCGGTCCCACCAGGGCCGTCACGCGCTCCGCGTCTGTCCTCAAAGCACATCGGGCTCTGTGCGAGGATGGAGCCATGGCAGCACGATCGTACCTAATATTCGGTGAATATTGGTTCGCAATGGCGATTGGCCGGAGCCGCGCAGGATATCTCCGGATGGGTCTTTGACGGATGAGGTGGTTGCGAAGGTTGGCTCAGTGCGTCGGGATAGAGCCAGTCGAACCACCGCCGCAAAAGGCGCCGGCCTTGTTGCACAGGATCTTCTGCGTTTCCGCCAGTGACTGAGGTTCGCCGTGGCCGGCCGATAGCTGCATGAGTGCGACGGGGCCGGCGAGGAGAAGAACGAGCAGAACGGCGAAGGCGGCAATCTTGGCGAACTCGCGCAGCAGGTGGCTGGCCGAACGGTGCTGATTGCAGACCATGTACATCAGGCCGTGGACTTCGCCTGTGTGGTGTCTTGCGAGTTCGCTCATTGAAGAGGCCTTTCCTGACGCGATACCGAATGCCTCGTTTCCGATGGCACGGGATTGAGGACAAATCTGGACGGCGTCAACCGATTAAGCGACACGTGCAGAAAAGATCTGCCGCTGCGGTCTGCCATCTTGAAAACGATCCTACTGATCCCGCACTGAACCAAGCCTGAGATCGGCATTCAGGTGTTGTTCAGCGTCATTAACGCAGCGTTACCGAGTCCTGCCGATCCGTCAATTTGCCATCGCGTCACACGCAGGGACGCGGATGTCGCGGCCGGTCTGGAGAGATTGTCCTTGACCGCGGGCGGGCAAATCGGCAAAACCATGACCATGCACACGGCCACGCCGCTTCAGGCGATCTGCATTATCGGGATTTCGATTATTAGCTAGCGCTTCCGCTGGCCTAGGCCGTCCCTTTTCGCGACATCGATGAGACAAGGACGCCCTGCCAGCGAGGCACGGGTGGGATTTGTCATGACCCTGACGCTCTACAATACGCTGACACGCCAGAAAGACGTGTTCGAGCCGATCGATCCGCAGAACGTTCGCATGTACGTCTGCGGACCGACGGTCTACGACTACGCCCATATCGGCAATGCCCGGCCAGTGATTGTGTTCGACGTGCTGTTCCGCCTCTTGCGCCATGTCTACGGCGCCGATCACGTCACCTACGTCAGGAACATCACCGACGTCGACGACAAGATCAATGCGCGGGCGCTGCGCGACCATCCCGACCTGCCGCTCAACGAGGCGATTGCCAGGGTCACGGCCGAAACCGCGCGACAATATCAAGACGATGTCGCAGCCCTCGGCTGCCTTGCTCCGACGGTTGAGCCGCGCGCGACCGAGCACATCGGCGCCATGGTGGAGATGATCGAGAAGCTCGTCGCCTCCGGCCACGCCTATGTCGCGGAGGGCCATGTGCTCTTCGACGTGCCGTCGATGCAGGATTACGGCGGCCTGTCGCGCCGCTCCCTCGACGAGATGCAGGCCGGCGCCCGCGTCGAGGTCGCGCCCTACAAGAAGGATGCGATGGACTTCGTCTTGTGGAAGCCGTCGGGCGCGGAGGAGCCGGGCTGGGAAAGCCCCTGGGGCCGTGGTCGCCCGGGCTGGCACATCGAGTGCTCGGCGATGAGCTGGAAGCACCTGGGCGAGGTCTTTGACATTCATGGCGGCGGCATCGACCTGCAGTTTCCCCATCATGAGAACGAGATTGCCCAGTCGCGGTGCAGCCACGGCACGTCGGTGATGGCGAACTACTGGGTGCACAACGGTTTTCTGCAGGTGGAAGGCGAGAAGATGTCGAAATCGCTCGGCAACTTCGTCACTATCCACGAGTTGCTCGCCGACTGGCCGGGCGAGGCGCTACGCCTCAACATGCTCCGTACCCACTACCGCCAGCCGATCGACTGGACGGTGAAGGGGCTGGAGGAGAGCGTTAAGGCGCTCGATGCCTGGTACGATCTCGTGCGCGAGGAAACCGGAGAGGGCGCGGAACCTGACCCGGAGGTGCTGGCCGCGCTTGGCGACGATCTCAACACGCCGCGCGCGATCGCCGCGCTGCATGGGCTGAGGGCCGACGCGAAAGGCGGGCGCGGCGCCCGCTCGCGGCTGAAGGCGAGTGCCGCTCTCCTCGGTCTTCTGCCGGAGACCGCGGACGACTGGTTCGCCCGCAGGGATCTTGGCGCCGACATCGATGCCGATGCCGTCGAAGCGCTGATCGCTGCACGCGCGGCGGCCCGCAAGGACAGGGATTTCGCCGAAGCCGATCGCATCCGCGACGACCTCGATGCCATGGGGGTCGCCATCATGGACGGACCGACCGGAACGACGTGGGAGCCCAAGCGCTGACCGAATGCACGCCTTGAAGGGTTAAGGAAAAGAAGACATGAGCCATTTTGCCATCGACCACATCTCGCTGAATGTCGAGGACTACGAGCGCGCGAAGACCTTCTATGCCGCTGCGCTCTCGCCCCTCGGCTTCTCGAAGATCATGGAAGTCTCCGCTGACGTGACCGGAACGGTCGACACCTGTGGATTTGGCAGCGAGGGAAAGCCCTTCTTCTGGATCGCACCGAGAGGGCAGCAGACGCCCGCTGTGCATATCGCATTCGGTGCGGAAAGCCGGTCCGAGGTTGATGCCTTCTACGAGGCCGCGCTGGCCGCCGGCGGCGTCGGCAATGGCGGACCGGGCCTGCGGCCTTACTATCACCCGAACTATTACGGCGCCTTCGTGCTCGACCCCGAAGGACACAACATAGAAGCGGTCTGTCACGCACCCGAATGAGGCGGCGGCAGGGAACCGACGGACGCGAAGGAGGAGGGGACATGAGCGAGATCGGAAAGACGGCGTCGGCCGATCCGGAATCCCGCGGCGAGGCCCATACCGGCGGCTGCCAGTGTGGCGCGGTGCGCTTTCGCCTGGAAAGGGTGTCCGGCAAGGCGTCGATCTGCCATTGCCGCATGTGCCAGAAGGCCTTCGGCAGCTTCTATGCCCCGCTCGTCGGCGTGGACGAGGCCGATCTGGTGTGGACGCGCGGCGAGCCGAAGCGGTTTCAGAGTTCCAACCATGTCAAGCGCGGTTTCTGCCCCGACTGCGGGACGCCGCTGACCTATGAGGCCCCGGACGGCCTGGCGCTTTCGATCGGCGCCTTCGACCGTCCGGCAACTATTGCGCCGGTCATCCAATACGGCCTCGAGGCGAAGATCCCCTATGTGGATAGCCTGCCGACGCTGCCGGCGATCCGCTCCGAGGAGGATGCCGAGGCCGCCAAATTCCTCGTCACCATGACCAGCTACCAACACCCTGACCACGATACGGAAACTTGGCCGCCCGAGGGCGCTGCCGCATCGCGGCGAGAGGACAGGAAATGACCAAGGAACGCCTCTATCTTTTTGACACGACGCTCCGCGACGGGGCGCAGACGAACGGCATCGATTTCTCGCTGGAGGACAAGATTGCCGTCGCAGAGCTTCTCGACGATCTCGGCGTGGATTACGTCGAGGGCGGCTATCCGGGCGCCAATCCGCTCGATACCGCCTTCTTCGCCGAGCCACGCACCACCCGCGCAACGTTCACCGCCTTTGGCATGACCAAGCGTCCGGGTCGGTCGGTGGAAAACGACCCCGGCCTGGCGCTTCTTCTCGACAGCCCGGTGTCCGCCATCTGTTTCGTCGCCAAGTCGTGGGATTACCATGTCGAGGTCGCCCTGCAGACGACCCAAGAGGAAAACCTCGCCTCGATCCGCCAGTCGGTGGAGGCGGCGATAGCGGCCGGCAAGGAAGCGCTTGTCGATTGCGAGCATTTCTTCGATGGCTACAAGGCCAACCCGGACTACGCGCTCGCCTGCGCCCGTACCGCCTTCGAGGCCGGCGCCCGCTGGGTCGTCCTGTGCGATACCAACGGCGGCACCCTGCCGGAAGAACTGGAGCGTATCGTCGAGACCGTCGCGACGGTGGTGCCGGGCGATCATCTTGGCATCCACGCCCATAACGACACCGAGCAAGCCGTCGCGAATTCCCTCGCCGCCGTGCGCGCCGGCGCGCGCCAGGTCCAGGGCACCATCAACGGCATCGGCGAGCGCTGCGGCAACGCCAATCTGATCACGCTGATCGCGACGCTGAAGCTGAAGGCCGACTATGCCGAACGGTTCGAGATCGGCGTCAGCGACGAGGCACTTGCCGGCCTTACCCATATGGCGCGCAGCTTCGACGAGATGCTGAACCGCCAGCCGGACCGCCACGCGCCTTACGTCGGCAACGCGGCCTTTGCCACCAAGGCCGGCATCCATGCCTCGGCGATCCTCAAGGACCCGAAGACCTACGAGCACGTCAAGCCGGATCTCGTCGGCAATCGCCGCCATGTGCTGGTGTCGGACCAGGCTGGCAAATCCAACCTTCTGGCCGAACTTGAGCGCCTTGGCGTCGAGGTCGACCGCAAGGACCCCAAGCTCGACACACTTCTCCGCATCGTCAAGGAGCGCGAGTCCCAGGGGTATGCCTATGAGGCCGCCGATGCCTCGTTCGAGCTTCTTGCCAAGCGCACGCTCGGCACCGTGCCGCATTTCTTCGATGTCCTCGGCTTCCGCGTCATGGTGGAGCGCCGCTTCAATGCGGTCGGCGAACTCGTCACCATCTCCGAGGCGAGCGTCAAACTGTCCGTCGACGGCAAGACACTGATGTCGGTGGCGGAAGGCAACGGTCCCATCAACGCGCTCGACATCGCCATGCGCAAGGACCTCGGCAAGTACCAGCCGCTGATCGAGGGGCTGGAGCTCGTCGACTACAAGGTGCGCATCCTCAATGGCGGCACCGGTGCCGTCACCCGTGTTCTCATCGAGAGCATGGACCGTGAAGACGGCCATCGCTGGTACACGGTCGGCGTCTCGTCCAATATCGTCGACGCGTCCTTCCAGGCGCAGCTTGACTCGCTCAACTACCAGCTCGTCAGGAAAACCGGCACTGTGGAGAACGGCGGCGACGCCGCGCCCGTCATGCACGCGGTCGGGGCATGAGCGCGAGGGGCGGCGCCTTTTCGGGCGGCAGCTCAGGCGAACCTGGCGGAATAGACGCGGCTGCGGCGCGCCGAGAGACACAGATCGGCTTGGCCGCCGCCGTCGGCGCCTACGCGCTCTGGGGCCTGATGGTCGTCTTCTTCAAGTGGCTGGGCGAGATCTCCATCTGGGAGATCATCGCTCACCGCATCATCTGGACCATCGTTTTCGTCGGTATCTTCCTTGCGATCTCGGGGCGTCTTGGCGAGGTCGCTTCCACGCTCGCCCAGCCGCGCGTGCGCCGCGCGCTCGTCATCAGCGCTCTGCTGATCGGCGCAAACTGGACGATCTATGTCTGGGCCGTCGACAGCAAGCAGGTGCTGCAGGCGAGCTTCGGCTATTTCATCAATCCGCTTGTCAATGTGCTGGTCGGGTTCCTGTTGCTCGGCGAACGGCTCAGCCGCTGGCAGGCAATGGCGGTCGCACTCGCCGCGGTCGCGGTGGCGCTCCAGGCGATGATGTTGTCGGATTTCCCATGGATCTCCCTCGCGCTTGCGGGAAGCTTTGCCGCCTATGGCTATGTCCGCAAGCTGACGCCCGTCGGGGCGTCATCCGGGCTCTTCATCGAGACGCTGGTGCTGCTGGCGCCGGCGCTCGTTCTTGTCGGCTATTTCATGCTTAGCGATACCGGGCATTTCCTTGCCGCGCCGCTGCCGACGATCCAGCTCCTCCTGACCGGCGTTGCGACTGCGCTGCCGTTGATCCTCTTCGCGCTTGGCGCGCGCCGCCTGAAGCTGTCGACGATCGGTCTGGTGCAGTATCTTGCGCCGTCGATCCAGTTCCTGCTTGCCGTATTTGTCTATGGCGAGGCGATGACGAGCCTGCGGCTGGCGACCTTCGTGCTGATCTGGATTTCGCTGCTGATCTATACCACCGACTCGCTCCGCCACCGCCCGACGCCGCCGACGTGAGCCGATTTGCTTAGGCCGTTCAGGGCCTTCAAGGGCTGACGGGGTCTCTGGCGGTAATATCTGACGACGGCGCGCGAGCTACACAGGAACGCGTGTCATAGCCGGCTTATCGAATTGGCGTCCATCGACTGGCGCAGCTCCGTCGGGTCGGTATCGCGGACAGCGGAATTGAGGCGCGGAATGATCGTCTCGACGTGGTCGGCAACGAGATAGGAGACCGCGTGGTCGGCATTGATGAAAGCCTCGGAGCGCATATGCGCCAGGAGGTCGATCAACTGGTCCCAGAAGCCGGCGATATTGGCGAGGAGAACCGGTTTCCTGTGGCGACCCAGCTGTGCCCAGGTCATCATTTCCACGACCTCTTCCAGCGTGCCTATGCCGCCGGGAAGCGCAACGAAGGCGTCGGCGCGCTCGAACATCGTGCGCTTGCGTTCGTGCATGCCCTTGGTGACGATCAGCTCATCGACCTCGTCGAGCATGATCTCGCGATTCGACAGAAACTCCGGAATGATGCCGGTCACCTTGCCGCCGTTCGCAAGGACGCCGTGGGCGACGGTGCCCATCAGCCCGACGGAGCCGCCGCCATAGATCAGGCGGATGCCCTTTTCGGCCATCAGCCGCCCGAGTTCTGTTGCCGCGTGCGTGTAGAGCGGGTTCTCGCCGGGCCGTGACCCGCAGTAGACACAAATGCTTCGTATCTCAGCCATGAACCGGTTCTCGCACCGCAAAAAAGGGCCGTCAAGCCGGTTCGCGGGGTGGTTTCATCTTCCTCGCGCGATGGTGTAGAATGACGTAACGGAGAAATCCAAACATTCGGGCGAGAATCGGAAGAGACGATGTTGAGCATCATTCGCATTATCGCGGCTGTTGTTGTCGCCGCAGGCGCGACGGTCGGCGTGTTGGTGGCAACCGGAACCGTCTCGCTCGATCAGATCATGGAGCCGATGCGGTCGGCCGGTCTCATCCCCTCCGAGCCGTCCGTGGCCGGAAAGTCCGCACCTGCAAAGACGGCCACCGCGCCTGCCGAAGAGAAAGCTGCGGCCGGCAAGGCCGAGCCCGGAGAAGCCTCTCCGCAAACGTCTCCCGCCGAGGTCGCCCGCGAACTCACGCCTAAGGCGTCGAAGGCCGGCAGCCCTCCGACCTTCGATGTCGTTCGGGTCGAGCCGAATGGCGATACCGTGGCCGCCGGCGGGGCCGAGCCCGGCGCGATCATCGCGCTTCTGTCGAACGGTGAGGTCGTCGGCAAAGGCGTTGCCAATGCGCAGGGCCAATGGGCGATCGTATTGGAAAAACCGCTCGCGCCCGGCGATCACGAACTGTCGGTCTCAGCCGAGCCGGCGAAGGGCGGCGGATCGCAAGCCTCGAAAGAGAACGTCGCCGTCGCTGTCCCGGAAAAGACCGAGGATAAGGCGCTTGTCGTTATGACCGCCCCCGATCAGCCGACGAAGGTGCTTCAGATGCCCGAGCCGAAAACGGCCGCTGCGGATACGACCGGCGAGCCAACGGCGAAAGCCGACGAAACGGCGGCGCCCGTCACCGTCGTTTCCCGCGACGGCGAGGCTGCGGACGACAGGCCCGCGTTGACCGTTGAAGCGGTCGAAGCGGAAAAGGGAACGCTCTATGTCGCCGGAACCGGTGCGCCAGGCGGAACCGTGCGCATCTATGTCGACGATGAACACGTCGGCGACAGCAAGGTCGGTTCCAAGGGGCGTTGGCTCCTGAAGTCGGCGCGAGCGCTGGCGCCTGGCCGCTACGGCATTCGCGTCGACCAGATCGGCGGTAGCGATGGCAGCGTGATTGCCCGTGCCGTCGTCTCCTTCGAACGCGGCGAGGATACGATCTTCCTCCGGCGTGTTGCAGCGAAGGCCGAGGGCGCCTCGGCAAACGGCAGCGGTGAGAACGAGGCCAAGGCCGTCGTCGACGAATTGCCCTCCGTCATCATCCGGCCGGGCGACAACCTGTGGCGTATCTCCCAGCGGCTTTACGGCGAGGGCATCCGCTACACCACGATCTATCAGGCCAACAAGGAGCAGATCGGCAATCCCAACCTGATCTATCCCGGCCAGATCTTTATCACGCCTGCGGGCGACAAGAACTGGACAAACTGAGCCCTTGCTCTGACCGGCTCCGGCGTCCCTCTCCGTACCCGCCGCCTGCGAACGGCATAGGCCCCACCAGTATCGGTCGCCAGTGCCGGCTACTGGTGGCCTTGTCGCGCTCGGCGCATGTCTTTTTATGTGGAACCGATGCGTGCCGAGGCGGTTTTACCCTTGTCATTTGCCGTGGACATTCCATATTCGCGATATCCATCGATCATCGTCGATAAACGATAGAAGTTTCCCCGATGACTGTTCCGTTCGTCGCGGCGTTGGATGACGCCGTCATTGCCGCCCGGCTGAAAGCGCTCAGCCATCCGGCGCGCATCGCCATTATCCGCTCGCTCGCCGTCCGCGATTGCTGTTGTTGCGGCGAATTCGTGCGGCCGCTTTCGCTTGCCCAATCGACGGTTTCTCAGCACCTGAAGATCCTGCGCGAGGCCGGGCTCGTCTCCGGTGAGGCCGAGGGCGTCCGGTCGAGCTATCGGCTCGAACGCGGGGCCTTCGCCGATCTGGCCGGGGTGTTCGCCGGATTGGTGGCGGAGATCGGCACGGGCGCGCCGGACGGATGCTGTCCCGGCTCCGAAGCGTTGGGGTCGGTTATGGCGGCATCGGTCACCGATAACGACAAGAAAGACATGCCCCATGAGTTCTGACAACGACGCCCGCGGCGTTTCCGCTGATGAGGGCGCCCTGCTGCCGACCCTGCGCAATCTGTGGCCCTATATCTGGCCGACCGAGCGGGCCGACCTGAAAAAGCGGGTGGCGCTGGCGATCGTCGCCCTGGTGATCGCCAAGATCATAACCGTCCTTGTGCCCTACACCTACAAGTGGGCGACCGACGCGCTGACGGCGCCCGGCGGCGAGGGGAGCGCCGGTATTCCGGCCTATGCGCTCGTGCCGGTGATGCTTGTCGTTGCCTACGGTGGCGGCCGCATCATGATGATCGGTTTCAACCAGTTGCGCGACGCGCTCTTTGCCAAGGTCGGCCAGCATGCCGTGCGCCAGCTTGCCTACAAGACTTTCGCCCATATCCACACGCTGTCGCTGCGCTTCCACCTGCAGCGGCGCACCGGTGGCCTGTCGCGCGTCATCGAACGCGGCATCAAGGGCATCGAGATCATCGTCCGCTTCACGATCCTGATCACGGTGCCGACGGTGCTGGAATTCGCGCTGATGGCCGGCGTCATCGGCTATCAGTTCGACTGGGTCTACGTCGCGATCATCGCCACGATGATCGTTCTCTACATCTGGTTCACCATCAAGACCTCGGAAAAGCGCATCGCCATCCGGCGCGTGATGAACGAATCCGACACAGACGCCAACTCCAAGGCGGTCGATTCCCTCCTTAACTTCGAGACGGTGAAATACTTCGGTAACGAACGCCTCGAGCGCGACCGCTTCGACAATGCCATGGCCGGCTACGAAAAGGCGGCGGTGCGCACCTGGACGTCGCTCGCCTGGCTCAACTTCGGCCAGACGGTGATCTTCTCCGTCGCCATGGTCGCCTGCATGAGCCTGTCGGCCTACGCGGTCGCCAACGGCACGCAGACGATCGGCGATTTCGTCATGATCAATGCGCTCCTCATCCAGCTCTACCAGCCGCTCAACTTCATCGGCACCATCTACCGTGAGATCAAACAGGGGCTGACCGACATCGAGGCGATGTTCGAACTGCTGGAGGTCGAGCCGGAAGTCGCCGACAAGCCGAACGCGCCGAACCTCGCCGTTCACGAGGGCGTCATCCGCTTTGAGAACGTCAGCTTCCACTACGATCCCGAGCGCCAGATCCTGCACGATGTCTCCTTCGAAGTGCCGGCCGGTAAGACGGTGGCCATCGTCGGCCCTTCCGGGGCCGGCAAGTCGACCATGTCGCGGCTTCTGTTCCGTTTCTACGACGTCTCGTCGGGCCGCATCACTATCGATGGTACGGATGTGCGCGACGTGACGCAGGCCTCGCTCCGCGCCGCCATCGGCATGGTCCCGCAGGACACCGTGCTCTTCAACGACACCATCCGCTACAACATCCGCTACGGCCGCGCCGACGCCAGCGACGGGGAAGTCTCGGAGGCCGCGCGCATGGCACAGATCGCCGGCTTCATCGAGTCGCTACCGCAGGGGTTCGAAACGGAAGTGGGCGAGCGTGGCCTGAAACTCTCCGGCGGTGAGAAGCAGCGCGTCGCGATCGCCCGCACGATCCTGAAGGCGCCGCCGATCCTGATCCTCGACGAGGCGACCTCCGCTCTCGACACCCACACCGAGCAGGAAATCCAATCCGCCCTCGATACCGTCTCGCGCAACCGCACCACGCTCGTCATTGCCCACCGGCTGTCGACCGTCGTTGGCGCCGACGAGATCCTTGTTCTGGAAGCCGGCCGCGTCGTCGAGCGTGGCACGCATGGGGCGCTGATCGCCAAGGGCGGGCTCTATGCCTCCATGTGGGAACGCCAGCGCGAGATCGATGCTGCAGAGGAGATCCTACGCGCCGAACAGCGCCAGAAGTTGGCCGACGGCAAGAGCGCCGTCGTCGGCGACAGGCTCGCGGATCCCGCGACCGAGCCGTTCGACGCCGCCGACGTCTACGCTGGCGGCGAGCGGGGCGCGATCTGAGAGGACGGGAAGAGGCTTCCTTCTCTTCCCCCTTTGTCCCCAGGCGTCGACCGTGCGGCTTCACATCGCCACCGGTCTGTGCGAAACCTCACTCGGGTTCCGGGGACGGAAGCCCGGGTGAACTCGTATCGGCCGCTTCCGCTTCGGCGGCCTCCTTTCCCGGGCGATAAGCCTGGAAACGAGGCCCGGACGAGGCAATGATCCTTTGGCGGTGTGAATGAGTAATCTGGCGGATACGATATCGAAGACCATGGCCCCGGTTCACCGTGAGGGATGGCCGTTCATCGCCATCGCGGCGGCGGTGACGCTTGTCATCGGCTGGCTCTTCTCGCCGATCTTCTGGATCGGCCTCTTCATCACCGGCTACATCGCCTACTTCTTCCGCGATCCCGAACGTGTCACCCTGGTTGAACCGGGCATTCTCGTCAGTCCCGCCGATGGACGGGTGTCGAAGATCGCCGCCGCCGTTCCGCCGGCCGAACTCGGCCTTTCCGCCGCGCCGATGCAGCGGATTTCCATTTTCATGAGCGTCTTTGATGTACACGTGAATCGCGCGCCGCTCGCCGGCAGGCTCGCCCGCGTGGTCTACAAGCCGGGCAAGTTCCTCAACGCCGATCTAGACAAGGCGAGCGAAGACAACGAGCGCAACGGCCTTATCATCGAGACCGACGACGGCGCCCATATCGGTGTCGTGCAGATCGCCGGCCTCGTCGCTCGCCGCATCGTGCCCTTCGTCAAGGAAGGCGAACGGGTCGAGATCGGCCAGCGCTTTGGGCTGATCCGCTTCGGCTCGCGGCTCGACGTTTATCTTCCCGAAGGCGCCGTGCCTCTCGTCGCCGAGGGGCAGCGCGCCGTTGCCGGCGAGACCCGCATCGCCGACCTGTCCGGCATGCGCCTCGTCTCCGCCGTAACCCGCATAAGCTGAGGACGCGCCCGTGGAGCCGCTCTTTCCGCCCTTCGAACCGGGAGATCGCGAGGAGCGCCCGGTGCGCCATCGTCGCCTCCAGCGGGTGCCGCTACGCGTCATCCTGCCGAATGTGGTGACGCTGCTGGCGCTCTGTTCGGGGCTGACGGCGATCCGGCTGGCGGTGGAACTCCGTCTCGAACTCGCCGTCGTCGCCATTCTCGTCGCGGGCGTGCTCGATGGCCTCGATGGCCGCGTCGCCCGCCTCCTGAAGGGAACGTCGCGCTTCGGTGCCGAACTCGATTCGCTCGCCGACTTCGTCAATTTCGGCGTTGCCCCGGCGATCATGCTCTACACCTGGATCCTGAAGGACGCCGGCTCGCTCGGCTGGATTGCCGCGTTGGTCTTCGCCATCTCGACCGCGCTCAGGCTCGCCCGCTTCAATGTCATGCTCGACGAGCCGGGTAGACCCACCTGGCATGCCGATTTCTTCGTCGGCATGCCGGCGCCGGCCGGCGCGCTGACGGTCCTCCTGCCGCTCTACCTCCATTTCCTCGGCGTCCTGCCGAGCAATCTCGCCGTCATTCCGCCGGTGGTCGGCTTCACGCTCTTCGTCGCCTTCATGATGGTGAGCCGGCTGCCGACGTTTTCGGGAAAGAGGATCGGATCGCGCGTCAGCCGCGAGCACGTGCTGCCGATCTTTGTCGCTGTGGTGGTGGTGGTCGCCGTCGTTGCGAGCTATCCGATCGCCAGTCTCACCCTCGTCGTCGTCGTCTATCTGGCGAGCCTGCCGTTCGCTTGGCGCGTCTGGCATCGCAAGGCGGCGGAGGAGGTGCGGCGAGCCGGAGCCGCCGCGATGAGCGTCCGGGCGACCGGCGACGACACACCGACGCAGCAGCGCGCCGTCGATGACGACGATGATGACGAGAATCCGATTGACGAGCCGTGATCTGGTCCGGTTCTCCCTGCCGGCCTTGGCTTTGGCTCCGGCTTGGGGCTCAGTCCGGCCTTAGCCGCCCATCTGCCAGGCCTTCACCGCATCCAGCGGCCACACCAACATCAGCACGTTGAGTGTGAGATTGTCGCGAATGATCGCGCCCACGACGATTTCCGCCACGATAGCGAGAGTGACCGTCAGCCAGACCGGAGCCCGCCAGGCGATAGCGAAGCCGATCAGCATGAAGACGATGTCGCTGACCGAATTGATGACGCTGTCGCCGAAATAGTCGAGCGCGATCGTTGCCTCGCGGTAGCGGTTGATGATGAAGTCGGAGTTCTCCACGAGTTCCCAGGTGCATTCGACGAGGAGCGCGATGAGCGCCCGAGCGCCGAGATCGAGCTTCCGGGCAAAGAGCCACAAGACGGCGTAGAAAATCATGCCGTGGATGACGTGGGAGGGCGTGTACCAGTCGGTGAGATGCTGGGAGTTCTCTGAGCTCATCACCTGGCCGTACCAAAGCTTCACCGTGCCGCATTCGCAGATCGGCACCCGGCCCATGGCATAGAGCGTTGCGGCCGTGGCGGCGATGAGGCCGATACCGGCGAGCCAGTAGGCGAGGGGGCGGCTGACGCGCATTGGATACTCCGTGCTTGCGGAAAGGCCGGCGATGCGATCCGCCGGGCGTGTGGCGAGCCCGAGGGCTTATCCCGCGCCGCGCAGGATGTCCATCGTCGCCGCTGAGAGGCGTGGACGACGGCCCTTGCAAAGATATCCGGGCAAAAAACGGCGACGGGAGCGACCCGTCGCCGTCTCATCGCATCGACCCGACGCCTGAGCCGGGCCCCGCCGGCAGGTGTGCTGGTCGGCGGGTGTCGGCCGGCAAAGCCCGGACCGCGTCAGGCGATGGCGATGATCCCGAACACCAGCATCAGGGCAAGGCCCAGAAGCACGATGAAGATGAGGATGCGCGCCAGCGTTCCGGCGAGACCGGCGACGCCATTGAAGCCGAGCAGACTGGCGATCGCGGCAATGATGAGGAGGATCAGAATCCATTTGAGCATTGTCGTCTCCCGTATGTGTCGGGAGAAGAACGCATCGCGGCCGGATTCGTTGCCTTGGAAACAATCGGAAAACGAAAGCCCCCGCGAAGGTGATCTTCGCGGGGGCGAGTTCGGGGCAAGATACTGGTGGAGCCGCGCGGCCCTGGTGAGGGGACCAAAGTTTTGAACTTGGCTTTCTATAGGGCACTGGAATTATTGGCGTAATTCTTGTCAAATTTTGGCAGAACCAAAGTTATGTTCCAAACAGAACCAAAGTTCTGAACCCGACACTAAGAATCCGCTTTCGTAAGCAAGTTTGGTAAGTGATCTCAGCGGCAAGAGGCTAGGGGCGATAGGATAGTATTCGCGCTACGATAAGTGCTGATTCTGGCATCGCGCTGAAAATCCCGGATATGCTGCCGTGGTGATACGTCTGGCTGGTTATGGGGCTCAAATGTGAGGTCAAGTTCGAGGGCAATCCGCTCAAGTTAGGTATGATCGAATTGGGATGCAGCCTGAGGTTTTTAAAGGGTTGTTCTCTGCTCCAAGGGTATTTGGCTTCACCAGGTCAGACATTTCCGCCATGCCGAACTCTTGAAAAGTCTGCAACCACAAGTAAGGTATCCGTAGCCAGTTTAGATGGAGAGCGAGATGGTTTGTAGCCGGAATTCAAATGATCCATTGGCTCACAGATTCTATGAAGAAGAGGGCTTTATCATCCTTGGTCGCGGTTTCGGTTTGGATGACTTTCAGCCGGGAATTTTTTTGAGGAGGCCGACTGAAACAACGGGACGAAACCCCGTGGAGGAGAACGGTTCCGAGCTGTTCGAAAATTGGAAAGACTTGAAGGTCGAGAGCGATACTTATACGCGGTTTTCAAGGGATGTTTGGAGTGGCAAATTGTCAGCGTCGACAGCTGCGGAGATTTCAACTTCGCTGACTGGTCAAGACGAGAGCGTAGCCACCTTCAAGGGGCAATTTCAACGCGCCAATGTCAGCTCCCTAAAGATTTCTCTAGAAGGCGCCCGCCTCTGGAGTGTTAGAGAGGCGGATTTCGAAAGACTTTCCAAAGAGCTCAAACCTAAGAAGGATTTAATCGATAACCTGGAGAGGGCACACCGACTCTATTTTGTTACCCACGCGCTATCGGTCACGGGAGCCCGTATGGAACTCGAAGATTCAGTATCTACTGAAGGTTTCCTGGAAGCGGCTCAAGCGGGATTGGCCAAGTTGGCGCTCAAACTGGGTATTGATTCCGAACGGAAAAACACCCTGGAGATCGATAATATCGGGGGACGGGAAGTCATGATGGCATTCCGCTGTCTTGAGCTATTCATTGATGACGAGTTCAATATATCTGGCCTGGGAGCACCGTCCGAACCGCTGAGTTATCGGAATGGCGCAGCAGAGAGGCCGCTCAACGCATACACCAAACGGGATGCTTTCGATGACGGAGACGATCTGATGCTTCGGGTCGGGAGGCGCTAATTCCGATCACCGCGGCCAACGTGGATTTTCCTGTACTCCCGAAGGTCCGGTGCGGTGACGAGAATAGGAACCTCGCCTTTGATCTTGTTTTCGTCCATCACGAATTTCGCCGTGGCATCTAATACCACATCAATTCCGTTGCCATCGTACACCGAAAGGGTCGGTGGAGCCTTCGCTAACGGGCAGGTGATGAACAGGTCTTCCTTTGATAAGTGCGTCGGTTCTTTGGTGCCAACTATAACCTTTTCGCCTTTAATATTGAATGCAAGAGACTTCGAAATCCGAAGACGAACTTCAATCGTTGCGTCTCCATCGGTAACGGAAACTTTATTCGCGGAAAGGGATGTGATGAAATTTATCCGGTGCTTTTTCAGCATTTCGCGGACGCCGTCCCGGAACCTGACTGCTTCTTCCGAAGAGAGGCTGTCGAAGTCCGCGCGCGGATCAAGGCCTTTACCATAAGATCGTGAATTAGACACAAGCGCATACGCAGCGTGACCAGCTTTGATCATGTCGTTGGAAAACATCAAATTATAAAGGCTGCGCGTCGCCATAGCCAAATCACTCCGCGTTTTGCTCGACGTACCAATACTCTTTGCGCTGGCTTCCTTCGCAGACGAGAGCGCCGCCGAAGTAAATTTGATTGCGGCAATTTCGTCGGAATTTTCCAGTCCTGAAAAACGATCCGGATCTCGATTTTCCTCTGATCTGGTCAATCCATCGTTTTCAATATGGTTCTTCCGATTGAAAGACACATCATTGCGCAATCTCTCCTCTGAGGCAAACGCTCCAAGCTGGTGTTTGGTTTCCCAGCCATCCCATTCAATGAGCCGAACCATATGGCCGACCTTACAAATCATGCCACGCACTTCAGGAGTATCCTTCAGTGTCACTCTCCGGTGCAGTTTTCTCCGTAGCCCGAGGCCGATAAGTGTAGGGAGATGCCGCTTGTTCTTACGGGTCGGAGCCTTGATCAGCTCGATGGTTAGAGTCTTGTGTCCAACAGAATTAAGCATTCAAAGGCCTTCAACGCTCTAAGCGGAGCGACAGATTAGTGTCGCCGATCAAGGTGTAAAGATTGGCTAGGGGATGATGAACTTCTGCCGTTACCGCCCGCTTGGCGTCAAGCATCGCTTGGAGGACGCTTGTTCCCCTCTCTGCGAGCCGTCGATAAAACTCAGTGGCAAACTTCACGCCCAAAGCGTCCGGCACTATTCCGACGGCACAAGCAACCGCACCTACTTGCAGGGACATCAGCTTGGAGGGAATAGATTCTTCTATATCGAGGGCACCATAAGCACTTCCGCAGATATTCAAAAACACCAGATTACCGCCGTCGAAGGTTGAGGGGTCGTCCAGTGTGAAATCGTCGGGGAGGAGGAGCATGTTGTTTCGCACGCAAGCACCGCGTTGCGTTGGAATTTCATCCTCCTCAACATCTTTCGAGTGGCTGTTGAAGTGGAAAATGTCTTTCCGGGTAGAGAGCCATGGGACAAATTGAGTGGACCTATCAGATCCGCTTTTCAGCTCTTTCAAAAAGTCGATGCGATCGAGGTCAATGATCGGGCTCAACGCATATACTTCTTCAACATCCGGCCTTTTCGGCGTCGCGTGTTGATTGCAAGCGCTCTTGAGATCGTGTGTTTCCGCAAAACCGACTTTTATCGGATCAGTGATGGGGGGGGAGCATTGCTCGACCAGGTCAAAGAGAATGTCTGCATGTACGATGTTGGTTTCCAGAGAGAGAATTCGAACGACTACGCAGCGGTCACCAAGGAAAAAACCACCCCCGTCTCCCTTGTCGAAATAGCAGAATTCGATCGGAATTCCGAAGCCGAGCCCGGGTTCGGTAAATTCTAAAAGATCAAACCCGCTTTCAAGCCAATCTCTCAACCGATCCACATCGGGGCCGAACAGTGTTTCGCACAGGTGTTTTCCCGCAGCCTCGAGTTCTTTTACGTCGCGCGTAATAGCATGCGGGGGTTGCTTTGCGCTCGGATCCAGAGCTTTTGAGAGCTTGGCGATTTTTTTTTGAACCGCCTTTACCGCGCTAAGGAATGTTCGGTGTTTGACCTCTGCCAACGAGGTGGACACGGTGCGGCCGCCTCGGCGATATAGTACCCTCCACCGCGTCTTTTCACCTCCCATCAGTTCCGGTGAAATAGAAATTGTTCGGCCGTCAAGCAGACCTCTGCTGGGAAAATTCATTGGCGTGTCGTTAAATGGTTATACAATTATAGGGAGTGACAAATTGACAGTCCGGTTTTTCGGTGTCAAGAGCTGTAGGGACATCACGGTCCGCTGACGTGTACCGTTGAATGCCGTTAAGAATCGTGCGGCTTGACCAACAGATACCGCTCTGCGGTGGGGTTTAAACAGTCGCCCTGCCACCCTTGGAGCTATATGCCATTTCCCCTCCGACGAACGGGGGCGGGAGAAAAATGCGTCCCGATCATCAAACGCATCCAGAAATCTTGGCAGCATCGTAACGCAGAGCTCAATCGTTGCCGTTTCGTTGTCGCGCTTTGTCTTTATCAGAGGCGATAAACTCAGCGGGCTGACGTCCCTAAACCAACGCTTCACATACTTGGGGTCGATTTTGCCGAAGTCGTAGGCTTCGTCGTTTCTGGCAAATCGATCGCCTTCTTGGAAAATTGCCGCAGCATGGGTCTCGAAAGAAAGCGGAAGCATAGAACATCGGATGTAACGTAGTCCTTGGTGAGGCGTCGGCAATATGGGAGGTTCGATCTCAGTGTCGAATAACTCAAGTTGATGGCTTCCTCCGTGGCTTTTTACCCACGACGCAAGCATTCTCATTTCATACGCGGCCTCGTGAAGCGATAACGCCTCGAAATGCTTGGCGGCGCAGCCGAATTGTTCCACGAGTCGTATACCACCATCAGTTTCTTCGAGCAGGCCGCGCGCCGTCGCTTCCGCCAATATGACTTCAATGAGACTTTTCATTTCGGAAGGCAGCGGATAACGAAGCGCACTTTCACAGACGGTGCGCATCGCGGCTGCACTAGAACGATAAGAACGACTAGATAGCCTCTCCACCGATAGATCGAAAGAAGATCGGTGACACATGCCGGGTGTTTCCCGCATTGGTCCCCCAATTCCCTTAACTAGCAGACCATCGTGCAACAGGGGGGTGGTTCCCCATACCCCATGCGGACGACCACTATTCAGGATGTTCTCAAGTAACCTGCGGGGGGAACCTTCAGGATGAGCCCTCGACACCAGCAGCGTAACGGTCCCGTGCGGTGGGTGTAGCAGGATGATAGGGTCTAAACTTCCAACCAAGGATGTGCCGCGTGTCGCATCAACGAAAAATGGAGATCTGCCGTAACGCTCACCCCGGCATAGCCATTTTCTGAATCTCGGAACGTTTTCCTTGTCAGTGATCGCCAACCAAGCTAACGACCGCCTTTTCGAGCCTTGAGGAAATTCGAGCCTCAATGGAAGTTGAATACTTGTGTCGAGGGCCGATGCGCCTGTCTGATGTTGTTCCATCAAGAACCCCTAGCGATCAATTCCACTACATAAGGATGACCCCTTTCCCACGATTCGCGAAAGCCTCTTTGGGGAGTATCCCTGTTGATAACGCCTGCGAATTGTGGCGGTGACGTTGCCCCAGATCCATAATCATCCCCAAAACGAGAAAACCCGCCCGATCGTCTCCGATGGGCGGGTTCTTTGTTTCAGGGCCATTTGAGCCGCTTATTGGCCTAAATTGGCCATCCTATGCGACTCGGGACAACAAGTCTCAGGTTGCCCCCTTAGCCAGCGTCACGTAGTGCCGCAGTCTTTGCATTTCACCCATCTTCCATTCCGCACCAACCCTAGGATTTTCCTCGGGTTGGTACAAAACATTGGGTGCTATGAACAAAACTTTGGTCCTCTCACCAGGCCCGATCCGCAGATCAGGAGCAGCCGCTCGTCGAGCCGCAGGTGTCGCACTTCAGGCAGGTGCCGTTCCGCACCATGGTGAAGTTGCCGCATTCGCCGCAGGCTTCGCCCTCGTAGCCCTTGAGGCGGGCGAGTGCCATCTGCTCGGCGGCATCCGGCGTCGGCCGGGTCTCGCCCTCGGGCGGCGTGTCGAGTGCCACTTCCGGGGTCGCCTCGGGCTCGACGTCGCGCTTGAACGCGGTGGCGAGATTGGCTCCGGTGGAGAGCGCGGTGACGTTGCCGGCGGACGAGGATGCCTTGGCGCCGCCCTTTGCTTCGCCCTTCGGCTCGCCGGTCAGCACCCGGAAGCGCTCGGTGTGGCCACGAACGAGGCCGCGCGAGACGACCTGCTCGGCGGGCTTGCCTTCCTCGACGCCCGATCCCATCGCCGTTGAGCCGATGTCGTCCGGGTTTACATGCGCCAGGTCGTGGCGGGCGAGGTAGGAGACGGCGAGTTCGCGGAACACGTAGTCGAGGATCGACGTGGCGTTCTTGATCGCCTCGTTGCCCATGACGATGCCCGCCGGCTCGAACCGGGTGAAGGTGAAGGCATCGACATATTCGTCAAGTGGCACGCCGTACTGCAGGCCGAGCGAGACGGCGATGGCGAAATTGTTCATCAGCGAGCGGAAGGCGGCGCCTTCCTTGTGCATGTCGATGAAGATCTCGCCGATGCGGCCGTCGTTATATTCGCCGGTCCTGAGATAGACCTTGTGGCCGCCGACGATGGCCTTCTGGGTGTAGCCCTTGCGTCGGTCGGGGAGCTTTTCGCGATCGCGGATGTGGCGTTCCACGATCCGCTCCACGATGCGCTCGGCGACCGCCGTGGCGCGGCCCGTCGTGCTCTCGGCCATCAGCGCCTCGGCCGCGTCCTCCGCCTCGTCCTCGTCATCGGCGAGAATCTGCGAATTGAGCGGCTGCGAGAGCTTGGAACCATCGCGGTAGAGCGCGTTGGCCTTGATGGCCAGCCGCCACGACAGCTCATAGGCGCTCATGCAATCCTCGACGGTGGCGTCGTTCGGCATGTTGATGGTCTTGGAGATCGCGCCTGAGATGAACGGCTGGGCCGCGGCCATCATGCGGATGTGACTTTCCACCGACAGGTAGCGCTTGCCGATCCGGCCGCACGGGTTGGCGCAGTCAAAGACGGCGAGATGCTCCTCCTTCAGGTACGGCGCGCCCTCGAGCGTCATGGCACCGCAGCAATAGGTGTTTGCCGCCTCAATCTCGCCTCTGGTGAAGCCGAGATGGGAGAGGAGATCGAACGTCGGGTCGGCCAGCTTCTCGGCCGGCACTTCCAGCGTCTTGGTCAGGAACTCCTCGCCGAGCGTCCACTTGTTGAAGACGAACTTGATATCGAAGGCGGAGGCCAGCGCCTTTTCCACCTTGTCGAGAACGTCTCCGGTAAAGCCCTTCGCCGTCAGCGTCTGGTGGTTGATGCCAGGCGCGCCGTTCAGGGTCGCGCGGCCAACCGCGTAGTCGATGATCTCGCGCACCTTGCCGTCATCATAGCCGAGCGTTGACAGCGCTTCCGGCACCGCCCGGTTGATGATCTTGAAGTAGCCGCCGCCGGCCAGCTTCTTGAACTTGACGAGGGCGAAGTCAGGCTCGATGCCGGTGGTATCGCAATCCATGACGAGGCCGATGGTGCCGGTCGGCGCGATCACCGAGACCTGGGCATTGCGGAAGCCGTGCTCCTCGCCGAGCGCGATCACCCGGTCCCAGACCTGGCAGGCCGCCTCGACAATCCGCTTGTCCGGGCAGCTTTCGTGGTCGAGCGGCACCGGCGCCGTCGACAGCTCTTCATAGCCCTCGGCGATGCCGTGCGCGGCACGCGAATGGTTGCGCATCACCCGCAGCATGGCATCACGGTTCGGCGCATAGCCGGGGAAGGCACCGAGCTCGCCGGCCATTTCCGCGCTCGTGGCATAGGCGACGCCGGTCATCAAGGCGGAGATAGCACCGGCAAGCGCCCGGCCTTCCTCCGAATCGTAGGGGATCGCCGAGGACATCAGGAGTCCGCCGATGTTGGCGTAGCCGAGGCCGAGCGTGCGGTAATCGTAGGAGAGTTCCGCGATCCGCTTGGAGGGAAACTGCGCCATCATGACGGAGATTTCCAGGACCACCGTCCACAGCCGCACGGCATGTTCGAAGGAGATGACGTCGAAGTGCTTTCCTCCGTCGCGGAACTGCATCAGGTTCAGCGAAGCGAGGTTGCACGCCGTGTCGTCGAGAAACATGTATTCCGAGCACGGGTTGGAGGCTTGGATTTCGCCGGCCGCCGGGCAGGTGTGCCAGTCGTTGATGGTGGTGTGGAACTGGATCCCCGGATCAGCCGAGGCCCAGGCCGCATGGCCGATCTGTTCCCACAGCTCCTTGGCCTTGAGGGTCTTGGTCACCTTGCCGGTGGTGCGCCCGATGAGGTCCCAGTCGCCGTCCGCCTCGACCGCTTCCAGGAAGGCGTCAGTCACGCGCACCGAATTGTTGGAGTTCTGGCCGGAGACGGTCAGATAGGCTTCCGAATCCCAGTCCGTGTCGTAGGTCGGGAACTCGACCTGCGTGTAGCCCTGCTTGGCGAACTGCATTACGCGGCGGATGTAGTTCTCCGGCACCAGCGCCTTCTTGGCGGCGCGGATCTCGCGCTTCAGCGCCGGGTTCTTGTGCGGATCGAAGCAATCGTCGCCGGGGCCCTGGCAGTTGACGCAGGCGCGCATTATGGCATTAAGGTGCCGGGCGCAGATCTTGGAACCGGTGACGAGCGCGGCCACCTTCTGCTCTTCCTTCACCTTCCAGTTCACATAGGCTTCAATGTCCGGGTGGTCGACGTCGACAACGACCATCTTGGCCGCCCGGCGCGTCGTGCCGCCGGACTTGATGGCGCCGGCCGCCCGGTCGCCGATCTTCAGGAAGCTCATCAGGCCGGAGGACCGGCCGCCGCCCGAAAGCGCCTCGCCTTCGCCGCGCACGTTGGAGAAGTTGGAGCCGGTGCCTGAGCCATATTTGAACAGCCGCGCCTCGCGCGTCCACAGATCCATGATGCCGCCGTCATTGACCAGGTCGTCGGTGACGGACTGGATGAAGCAGGCATGTGGCTGCGGGTGCTCATAGGCCGACTGCGAGGCGGTCAGCTCGCCGGTCTGGAAGTCGACGTAGTGGTGGCCCTGGCTCGGGCCGTCGATGCCATAGGCCCAGTGGAGGCCGGTATTGAACCATTGTGGCGAGTTCGGCGCGATCTTCTGGGTGGCGAGCATGTGGCGCAGTTCGTCGAAGAACGCCTGGGCGTCGTCCTCGGCGTCGAAATAGCCGCCCTTCCAGCCCCAATAAGTCCAGGTGCCGGCGAGGCGGTCGAAGACCTGCTTGGCGGACCGCTCGCCGGTCAGCCGATCGCTCTCGTCGAGGTCGGCCAGGGCGGTCTCGTCAGGCACCGAGCGCCACAGCCAGGACGGAACCGCCGGCTCATCGAACCGCGCCAAGCGGGTGGGCACGCCGGCCTTGCGGAAATACTTCTGGGCGAGGATGTCGCTGGCGACCTGAGACCATGCCGCCGGCACCTCGATGTCGTCCAGATGGAAGACGACCGAGCCGTCCGGATTGCGAATCTCGCTCGTTGCCGATCGAAACTCGATGTCTGCATAAGGTGACCGGCCTTTTGTCGTGTAGCGCCGCTCAATCCGCATTCGTAAAACTCCCCAATCTCCATTCGCGGGAAGGCACACCGACCCGCTTCGGTCCCTAGGAACCGACTCCAAATTTCCATCTGTCTGAACGCCATGCCCGCCATTACCCGGCGATGCTGTGGGTGAATTGCTTCACCTATATTGTATGTCCACCCTGAATCCAAACACTATATATAGTGTTAACAGCCCCCTGGGGACAATTCCGCTTCATGGCTGGCCGGCGCGAAAAAACCACCGCCTCCACCACGATGCAATGCGGCAAGAGTCGGGGAAAAACCCATGGTTTCGAACAACTTGGAACTGATTTTGCGCGCCGCGATCCAGCCGACCGCGACCATGACCAACGCTAAGCCGACTCGGCTCGAACGGTCAAGGAGTAGTGGGTCGAAAAAGCTCGCTGGCTAAATCTTGTGTCCGCATCTGTGGAAAGCGGGGATGACCACCTCGTCAGGGGTTTTCGCCTGTCCGGTCCGGGCACGCAAATCCATGCGATCCTTAAAACTTTAAGGACCGGCTTCAACGCATGTTAGGCCCGACATGGCATCGTCCGGCCAATCGCGCGATCGCGAAGTCGCGTCCCGAATGCGAGAATGAAAGCGTGAGATAATGACGCATCACCTTGCCTACGGCCTTGCCCCGCAAAGTCTCGACATTGCCGTGGTGGAAGATTCCAAACCCATGCAGACGGTTCTCCGGTCGATTCTGGCGACCATGCGCCCGGCGCGAATCAGGGTCTATGATTCGGCCGAGGCGGCGCTGTCGTCGATGCTGCAGGATCCGCCCAACCTGATCATCACGGATTGGCGGCTTGGCAAGATTTCCGGCTATGGGCTTTTGCGCATGATTCGCCAGCAGCACATGCAGCCGCTGTGCCTCGTCCCCGTCATTTTCGTGACCGCGCACGCCACGCGCATGCATGTGGAAAAGGCGCTCCGGGGCGGCGCGCAGCATCTCCTCGTCAAGCCGATCGCGCCGGCCCGGTTGCAGCAGTGCATCAGCTGGGTGCTCAACGACGCCCGCGAGATGGAGGTCGACGGCGACGGAAACCTCGAGGTCGTCGGCGTCAACCGCCGGCTCGATCAGGATCGCGAGCGCTGGCAGACCGCCGATCGGGCGCGTGCTTACCACCGCCACATGCGCAAGCTCGCCACCGAGTTCCAGGACCAGGTCGACTCAATCATCGACGATCCGAAGATCGACGACGGCGACGTCCCGGCTCCGCAGCCGGAGGCCGGAGAATCGGCCGGTGCGGCGAAAGGCGAGGAGTCGCTCGTCGAGATCCACCAGCGGATCAAGAAGAGCCCGCCGCCGCCGAAGCCGTCCCGCTCCGAAGAAGAGTTCGGAAAGATCATCCGCCGCTGCCAGCAGGTCGCCGCCGTCGCCCGTGGCTGACGGTTCTGCGACGACACAATGGTGATAGCGGGACGATGCCTGGAGCGCTCTGGACAAGGGCGGCCTCAGGGGGCATAGTCCGGCCCGAAATGTCGGAGCCGCGAGCAATATGAAGACCTTCCTTCTCCAGTTTTTCACGTGGTGGAACCGCCAGACCATCGGTTTGCGCGTCTTTACCTGGCGTAGCGGCGTGCGCGTCGGCGAGGACGAGTTCGGGAACGTCTACTACAAGACCCGCAAGCCGCATCCGCTCCTCGGCGAGCGGCGCTGGGTAGTTTACAATGGCGTTGCCGAAGCGAGCATGATTCCCCCCGGCTGGCACGGCTGGATGCACCACAAGGTGGATGTCGCCCCGCCCGACGAGGAATACACGCCGCGCGACTGGCAGAAGCCGCACAGGCCGAATCTGACCGGTACCCCCGGTGCCTACCGTCCGCAGGGCTCCATCCTGACGCCGGAGCGCCGCCCGAAGGTGACTGACGATTACGACGCCTGGTCGCCGGGCACCTGAGTTCGATGCCTGACGGCCCGGGGATACCCTGGCGGCGTCGACGACGGTTCCAATCTGCAATGGATTTTGACGCCCGGCTCCGAAGAGCCGGGCGTTTTCATCTCGAGCCGGAGAATGAAGATGACGCAGCAGAGCCAGACATGGTCGCCGAAAGCCTATGCGCGTGATGCTGGCTTCGTGCCGGAGCTTGGCGCGGCGGTCTTTGACTGGCTTGCGCCAGAGGCTGGCGAGAGCATTCTCGATCTCGGTTGCGGCGACGGTGTGCTGACGCAGAAGATCGTGGCGACCGGCGCCGATGTGACCGGCGTCGATGCCAGCCCCGAATTCGTCGCTGCCGCCCGCGAGCGCAGCCTGCGGGTGGACTGCGTTGACGGCCACGCCCTGGCATTCGACGGCACCTTCGATGCCGTTTTTTCCAACGCCGCCCTCCACTGGATGACGCGGCCGGCCGATGTCGTTGCCGGTGTCCATCGGGCGCTGAAGCCTGGCGGCCGTTTCGTTGCCGAATTCGGCGGCCACGGCAATGTTGCTGCGATCGTCACCGCCATGGTGGCCGTTGCCCGGGTCCGGGGCGGCGATGAGAGCCTCGCGCATCCGTGGTATTTTCCGACCCAGGCCGAATATGCGGCGCTCCTTACAGCAAACGGCTTTGCCGTCGACCGTATCGCGCTCATTCCGCGCCCGACACCGTTGCCGACCGGCATGGACGCGTGGCTCGGCGTCTTTCGCGAGCCGTTCTTTGCCCAGTTCGGCGAAGCGCGCGACGAGGCGAGGGCGGAGGTTGTCTCGCTCCTGTCGTCGAGCCTGTGCGATGAGGCCGGCAACTGGTCGGCCGACTACGTCCGGCTTCGCGTCGCCGCCCATCGCGCTTAAATGCTTTTCGTGATTGTTTGACCTGAGCGCCATACCTGACCGGCGGCAACACCAGGATGTGCACCGGCGCCAAGTATCTACCCGCGTTGGCGCAAGATCCGTGTTCACCATACAGCTTAGCCTTGCCAATCCGTGCGCGCACCCGTAAATACAGGATACGGGATTCCTTTTCCGGCCGAATGCTCCCCGTGAACTCAGGGAAGAAGCGTGCGCGGACATCCGGTGCGACTGGCGTGCTGGGCGCGAACGATGATGCGGCTTCTTGAACCACGGTCCCGCTCGGTCCGGAAAGGCGTTGGGGGTCTCCCCGTCTGCGGTCGCCCACAAGGGCGCCGATCAGCGCGAGGCGATCCGACCGGTTTACGGTCGTCAATGGGAGCATTGCGACCAGCCTATACAAATGCGGCCGCCTGACAGGCGGATAAACCGACAAAGCGAGGATACGGGCATTTTGGCCATGATCGAGACGACCACACGTCTCATTCGGAAAAATCACGAAACGCAGCAAGGTCTTATCGGCGGTGCGGCGGAGCGTGGCCATGGCGCCCGGGATCCCTTATTCATCCAACAGACTGACGGCACCGGGCCGGCGCGGATCGGAACGCTCAAGCAGCGAACCCCGCCGCCCGGACGCCGTGGAGCTTTCGCCACATGGCCAACAAAATGCTTATCGATGCCGCCCACCCGGAGGAGACCCGGGTCGTGGTGGTTCGCGGAAACCGGGTTGAGGAATTCGACTTCGAAGCCGCGGCGCGCAAGCAATTGCGCGGAAACATCTATCTCGCCAAGGTAACCCGGGTCGAGCCATCGTTGCAGGCGGCCTTCGTCGACTACGGCGGCAACCGCCACGGTTTCCTGGCGTTCAGTGAGATCCACCCGGATTACTATCAGATCCCGGTGGCCGACCGTCAGGCGCTGCTCGACGAAGAGCACGGCATCAGCGAGGACGACACCGACGATTCGTCTGACGCAGAGGACGAGACCGACGGCGTGGTGTCGCACGACGACGCCCCCGATGACGACGCTAGCGACGAAAACGGCGACGACGAAAACGGCGACGATCAGGTCGAATCGGTCGGTGCCGAGGACGCGATGGAGGAGGTTCCCCGTCGCGGCCCGCGTTACCGGCGCCAGTACAAGATCCAGGAGGTGATCCGCCGCCGTCAGATCATTCTCGTCCAGGTCGTCAAGGAGGAGCGCGGCAACAAGGGTGCGGCGCTCACCACCTATCTTTCGCTCGCCGGTCGCTATTCGGTGTTGATGCCGAACACCGCGCGTGGCGGCGGCATCAGCCGTAAGATCACCAATCCGACCGATCGCAAGCGCCTCAAGCAGGCCGCCTCTGAACTGTCCGTTCCCGAAGGCATGGGCGTCATCCTGCGCACCGCCGGGGCCAGCCGCACCAAGTCAGAGATCAAGCGCGACTTCGAATATCTTCTGCGGCTGTGGGAAACCGTCCGCGAGCTGACGCTGGAATCCTCGGCGCCGACGCTGGTCTACGAGGAAGGCAGCCTCATCAAGCGGTCTATCCGTGACCTCTATAACCGCGATATCGACGAGGTTCTGGTTGCTGGCGACGATGGCTACCGCGAAGCCAAGAGCTTCATGCGGATGCTGATGCCGAGCCACGCCAAGAACGTCCAGCCCTACAAGGATGCGACGCCGCTCTTCACCCGTTTCGGCGTGGAACCGCAGCTCGATGCGATGTTCAGCCCGCAGGTAACGTTGAAGTCGGGCGGCTATCTGGTCATCAACCAGACAGAGGCGCTCGTCGCCATTGACGTCAACTCCGGTCGCTCGACCCGCGAACACTCCATCGAGGAGACCGCGCTCGCCACCAACATGGAGGCGGCAGAGGAAGTTTCCCGTCAACTTCGCCTGCGCGACCTTGCCGGCCTGATCGTCATCGACTTCATCGATATGGAGGAGAAGAAGAACAACCGGTCGGTGGAGCGCAAGCTCAAGGAATGCCTCAAGTCCGATCGCGCCCGCATCCAGGTCGGCCGGATTTCGCACTTTGGCCTGATGGAGATGTCGCGCCAGCGCATCCGCACCGGCGTTCTGGAGAGCTCTTCGGAGGTCTGCCCGCATTGCCGCGGCTCCGGCATCGTCCGCTCCACGGAATCCGTCGCGCTCCACGTTCTGCGCGCGCTGGAGGATAACCTCATGCGCGGCGCCAGCCACAATCTGACGGTCCGCACCCGTGGCCCCGTGGCGCTCTACATCCTCAACCAGAAGCGCGCTCATCTGTCTGAGATCGAGGCGCGGTTCGGCCTCACCATTTCCGTCGAGGCGGACGAGGAGATCAACGGTCAGCACTATGTGCTCGAACGCGGCGAGCCGGTCGACCGCAACCAGCAGGCCGCGACCCGTGCCGCCGCCCTGCCGGTGACGATGAACGAGGCGGACCTTGCCGCCATCGATGCGGCGGTCGAAGAGGAAGAGGAGGACACCGGCGATCGTGATCAGGGCGGCTCCTCGTCGTCGCGCCGCAAGCGTCGCCGCAAGCCGCGCCGTTCCAGCGGCGACGATCAGAACGCCGACGCCCGGTCGTCGGACGATGACACGGGCGATGATGCCGATCAGGCGGCGCCGGAGGGCGCTGAGGCGCGCTCTGAGGGTGATGATGACGGCGACGATGGTGAGCCGAAAAAGCGCCGCCGTCGCGGCCGTCGCGGCGGCCGGCGTTCGCGCCGGGCCCGCAAGGACAATGAGTCCGGCGAGAACGGCGAGAACGGCGATAACGACACCGCCGAGATTGCCTCTGAGAATGCCGATGCCGGGGAAGAACAGTCCTCTGATGCACAGACCGATGTGACCCCGGACGCCGTCGAGGTCGCCTCAGATCGCAGTGATGAGCCGGAAAGCGCGGCAGCCGAAAACGAGGCGCAGGCCGTATCCGAGCCCGCACCGGAAACGGCCGAAGAGCCCGCGTCCGATGAACCGGTGACCAACGCCGAGCCGGCCGTCGACGAGGCCGCCGCACCGGTTGAGGAGCTTGCATCGGGCGAAGCCGAAGAGGCCGTGGCATCGCAAGAGCCTGTTTCCGAGGAGGCCAGCTCTGCCGAGGAGCTTGTGGCGGCGCAAACGGACGAGACCGGTGCAGCATCGCAGGTCTCCGATGAGGAGCCAGCGACAGAGACCGTGGAAGACGCCGAGAGCGAAGCCGCCGCGGAAAACGAGGTCGTCGAGGCCGCGAGCGACGAATCCGGTGATGACGAGCCGGATGAGGGCGGCCCGGACGACGAGGGCTCGGATAAAGAGGGCTCGGGCGACGATGGTTCGGACGACGATGGTTCGGACGACGATGGCGGCAAGAAAAAGCGCTCCGGCTGGTGGCAGCGCCGCTCGTTCTTCTGATCGCCCCGGCGACCCGGCCATTCCGGTGTATGAGAAACTGAAAGGCCCGCGACGGATTCTGTCGCGGGCCTTTTCATGTCCGCTTCGGCATGGCGGGGTTCTCGCGATGGCGCCTCACAGGCCGGGCAGCCATTTCGCCAGCCGCTCGATTCCCTCGTTGATGTCATCGCTCGTTCCGGCGAACGAGAACCGGATGTAGCGGTTGCCGTGTTCGCGGTCGAAGTCCGGCCCGGGCGTTACCGCAACGCCGGCCTCGGCCAGCATCCGCCTCGCAAAATCGATGGAATCGTTGGTGAAGCGGCGAACGTCTGCATAGACGTAGAAGGCGCCGTCGACCGGCAGAAGCTCGTCGAGGCCGATCTGCGGTAGCCGCTCCAGGAGCATGGCGCGGTTCCGGGCGTAGCCGGCCTTGACCGCCTCCAGTTCCGCGGTCGCGTCGAAGGCCGCGATCGCCGCCTGTTGAGAGATTTCCGGCACCGAGATGTAGATGTTCTGGGTGAGCCGCTCGACCGGCCGCACCAGCCGCTCCGGCACGATCATCCAGCCGACGCGCCAGCCCGTCATGCAGTAGTACTTGGAGAAGCTGTTGATGACGATGGCATCGTCGTCGTAGCTGAGCGCCGTTTCCGCCCGGCCCTCGTAGACGAGACCGTGATAGATCTCGTCGGAAATGAACCACAGGCCGAGCTCGCGGCAGGTGTCGATGAGGGCGGAAAGCGCCGGCCCCTGCATCATCGTGCCGGTCGGGTTAGCCGGGCTGGCGACGAGGACGCCCTTCAGCGGCTTTTCCGCATGCGCCGTGCGCAACATCTCCGGTGTCAGCGCCCAGCGCGAGGCAGGCCCTGTCTCGATCTCGACGGCATCGAGGCCGAGCGCGGCGAGGATGTTGCGATAGGCCGGATAGCCGGGCGTCGGCAGGGCGACGCGGTCGCCGGCGTCAAAGGCGGCGAGAAAGGCGATGTTGAAGGCACCCGAGGACCCGGTCGTCACGACGACTCGCTCCGGCGAAATATCGGCACCGTAGGCGTCCTTGTAGTGCTGCGCGATTCGCGCGCGCAGCGGCGCGATGCCGAGCGCTTCGGTGTAGCGCAGCCGTCCATGCTGCAGCGTCGCCCGCGCCGCTTCGAGAACCGGCCCCGGGGCAGGAGCGCCAGGCTGACCGACCTCCATGTGGATGATTCGCTCGCCGGCGGCCTCGCGCCGGTTGGCCTCGGCCAGAACGTCCATGGCAAGAAACGCGTCGACCTCACTGCGGTTGGAAGGGCCTGGCGGTGTTCCTGGAGGTGTCGTCGTCATGATCGTGTTCCCATTGTTCGTCGACGGGCAGGCTTCGGCGGCTCCGTGCCCGGACATATCCGATCCGAACCGGATATGTCCGCATGTGGCATGCCGCCCGCAATAGCAGTCGACGGCCACATGTGCCATATCCGCGCTCTCAAGCGAATTTGATGGTTGGCGGCCTTGAAATCCTTGGGACCGTCCGATTGCTGCCGTATAAGGCCGGTAACGGAGTGCGTTTGTGGCAAGGGGCCACGTTCAGGGAGATTGGAATGATCCAGATTATGCGTACCGCGGTCGCGGCGGTGTTTCTCATGACCGCCGGCAACGTCGCCGCTGTCGCTCAGACGGTCAGCCCGGAGCAGAAGAGCGAGATCGAATCGATCATTCACGATTATCTCGTGTCCAATCCGGAAGTGATAGAGGAAGCGATCGCCGCGCTGCAGAAAAAGCGTGCCGATGAGGAGAACGCCGAACGTGCGGCCAAGATTGCCGCGCACAGCGACCTTCTGTTCAATTCCAGCCGCCAGATCGTCCTTGGCAATCCGAAGGGCGACGTCACGCTTGTGGAATTCTTCGACTACAATTGCGGCTACTGCAAGCACGCCTACGCCGATCTTTCCCGTCTTCTCGATGGTGACAAGAAGCTTCGCGTCGTCCTCAAGGAGTTCCCGGTGCTTGGCCAGGCGTCGGTCGAAGCGGCCCAGGTCGCCATCGCCGTTAAGCTCACCGACGAGAGCAAATACGCCGAGTTCCACCATGAATTGCTGACCTCCAAGGGGCGTGCCGACCGCAAGACCGCGCTCAAGGTTGCCGAAAAGCTCGGCCTCGACATGGCGAAAGTACAGGAAAACATGGAGAGCCCGGAGGTTCGCGCCACCGTCGAAGAGGTATACGGTATGGGCAACGCGCTCGGTATCACCGGCACGCCCTCCTACGTCATCGGCAACGAACTTCTCGTCGGCGCCGTCGGCTACGACACGCTGAAGAAGAAGATCAACGCCATGCGTGAGTGCGGCGAAACCTCCTGCTGACCGGGATCCGGGTGGCGGAGAATCCTCGGCCAGCGAGCGATGCGGCTTAAGCCGGGGGGGCAGTGGGACGCGCCGTTTCCGGTGCAGTCCCCCCCGGTGCGGCTTTTCCAGTACTATGAAATGGTAAAGTCTTGTCGCCGCCGCCGATGCCTCAGCCCCTCACGGCATTGCTTTGGTGGTGACAATTTCAACAGCAAATGGCCTGCGGCCTTTTTTTTGCGCGCCCGCACGCCTATAAGAACGGCACGTCACGTTCGCTTTCTGCGCAGGGATGCCCGGCCGCTCATGCCGGTCGCTCCCGGGCGCTGGGGGGGACCGTGCAGGCCCGGTCCCGGGCGGCGTCCGTCGGTTGCCGCAGGAACGGGATGCGTTCTGGGTGGTGTATGGCAAAAACGGTTTTCATCCTCAACGGCCCCAATCTCAATCGTCTCGGAACCCGTGAACCCGCGGTTTATGGTGCGACGACACTGGCCGATATCGAAGCCATGTGCCGTGAGCTTGCCACCACGCTCGACCTTCAGGTCGACTTCCGGCAAAGCAATCATGAGGGGGTTCTCGTCGACTGGATTCAGGAAGCCGGCGACAGCGCCGACGGCATCGTGATCAATCCGGGCGCCTACACCCATACCTCCGTCGCGCTTCATGACGCCATCCGCGCGGCCGGCCTGCCGGTCATCGAAGTGCACATTTCGAACATCTTCACGCGCGAAAGCTTCCGGCATCATTCTTATGTGTCCCCGGTGGCGCGCGGCATCATCTGCGGTCTAGGTCCGGCCGGTTACACGCTCGCTCTCAGGGCGCTGGCCGACGGTTCGGCCTAAGCACAAACGGATAGAAGAACACTCATGTCCAGCAAAAAATCCCAGATTGATCAGGATCTTATTCGTGAGCTCGCCGGGCTTCTGGTCGAGACGGATCTGTCCGAGATCGAAATCGAGCAGGATGATCTGCGCATCCGCGTCGCGCGCAATGTGCAGATCACGGCCGCTGTCCAGGCGCCGGCCGCCGTCGCTTCCGCGCCGCGCGCCGCCGAGCCGCATCCGATCGGCGAGGCCGAGGCGGGCGTGCCCGCCGGGGCGGTCACGTCGCCGATGGTCGGCACGGCCTACCGGTCGCCGGAGCCGGGTGCTCGCCCGTTTATCGAGGTCGGCGACACGGTTGCCGAAGGGGCGCCGCTCCTCATCGTCGAGGCGATGAAGACCATGAACCAGATCCCCGCACCGCGCTCCGGCACGGTCAAGGCCATCCTCATCGAAGACGGGCAGCCGGTCGAATACGGCGACCCGCTCGTCATCCTCGAGTAGGGCCGCGCATGTTTTCCAAGATTCTGATAGCCAATCGCGGCGAGATTGCTCTGCGCATCCTTCGTGCCTGCAAGGAGCTCGGCATTTCCACGGTCGCCGTACATTCGACCGCCGACGCCAACGCCATGCATGTCCGTCTCGCCGACGAGAGTGTCTGCATCGGTCCGCCGTCGGTCGCCGAGAGCTATCTCAACATTCCCTCGCTGATGGCGGCCTGCGAGATCACCGGCGCCGACGCCGTTCATCCCGGCTACGGTTTCCTGTCGGAGAATGCGCGCTTTGCCGAGATCCTCGAGGCGCATAACGTCACCTTCATCGGCCCGACCGCCGAGCACGTCCGCATCATGGGCGACAAGATTGAGGCCAAGCAGACGGCCGCACGTCTCGGCATCCCGGTTGTTCCGGGATCGGACGGTGAGGTGACGACCTTGTCGCGGGCCCGCACGGTTGCGGCCGAAATCGGCTACCCGGTCCTCATCAAGGCGTCAGCCGGCGGCGGCGGGCGCGGCATGAAGGTCGCCAAGACTGCCGACGACCTGGAAATCGCCTTTTCCTCGGCCCGTGCCGAAGCGCGTGCCGCCTTCGGTGACGATGCCGTCTATATCGAGAAGTATCTCGCCAAGCCGCGCCATATCGAGATCCAGGTCCTGGGCGACGGGCAGGGCAACGCCATTCACCTCGGTGAGCGCGATTGCTCGCTGCAGCGCCGTCATCAGAAGGTCTGGGAAGAGGCGCCGTCGCCGGCCCTCAACGATTCCCAGCGCGTGAAGATCGGCGAAACCGTTGCCGCCGCCATGCGCGATCTGAAGTATCGCGGCGCCGGGACCGTGGAATTCCTCTACGAGAACGGCGAGTTCTACTTCATCGAGATGAACACCCGTCTGCAAGTCGAACACCCGGTGACCGAAATGGTCACAGGCATCGACCTGGTGAACGAGCAGATACGCATCGCCGCCGGCGCCACGCTGACCATCCGTCAGGAGGACATCCACACCGGCGGCCATGCGATCGAATGCCGGATCAATGCCGAGGATGCGCAGACCTTCGTGCCGTCGCCGGGGCGGATTACCTATTATCATCCGCCGGGTGGCCTCGGCGTGCGCGTCGATTCCGGTGTCTATCAGGGTTATGTCATTCCGCCATATTATGACAGTCTGATCGGCAAGCTCATCGTGCATGGCCGGACCCGCGTCGAGACCATGATGCGTCTTCGCCGCTGTCTCGACGAATTCGTCGTTGATGGTGTCCATTCGACGCTGCCGCTCTTCCGCCGGCTGGTCGACCAGCCGGCGATCGCGGACGGCGCTTACGACATCCACTGGCTGGAACACTTCCTGGCGACGCACAAGGCGGACGAATCCTGACGCGCTTTCCCGCAAACTCGATGAGAGTCCAGGGGACGTCCGGACGGGAAATCGTGTTTGAGGAATAACCGAAGCACCAGCGGTCGGTTCAGCGGCAAGGCTGTTTGCTTTGGCGGCGCCTCGACGGCGTGAGGCCTGTGGGGCAGTCGGCGGCGCGGTTGACAGCCGCTGCGGGTCGGCGGTGAAATGATGCGATGCATGCGCTCGCACTTGGGGACGGGTTGAACGGGGAATGGCCGGATCCGACGATATTCTGCTTGAGATTACGCCACAGGTCCTGCTGAAGGCCTATGCCTGCGGGATCTTTCCCATGGCGGAATCGGCAGACGATCCGGGCCTTTACTGGATCGAGCCGGAAATGCGCGGGGTCATCCCGCTTGATCGCTTCCATATCCCCAAACGGCTTGCCCGCACGGTCCGAAACGATCATTTCGAAGTTCGCGTCGACAGCGATTTCGATGCCGTTATCGATGGCTGCGCGGCACCTGGCCCCGACCGCCGCAAGACCTGGATCAACCAGCGCATTCGCAAGCTCTACGGCGACCTCTTCGACGTTGGCCATTGCCACACGGTGGAGACATGGCGGGACGGCGCACTTGTCGGCGGGCTTTACGGCATTCGCCTCGGCGCCGCGTTCTTCGGCGAGAGCATGTTCTCGCGCGAGCGCGATGCTTCCAAGGTGGCGCTATGCCATCTCGTGGCGCGGCTGAAGGCGGGCAATTTCCGGCTTCTCGATACCCAGTTCGTCACCGAGCATCTGAGCCGCTTCGGGGCGATGGAAGTCCCGCGCCGTGATTATCATGTGCTGCTCGAGGATGCGCTGACGTCCGACGGGGATTTCGAGGTGTTGCCGGCAAACACGACAGGTCGGGACGTCCTCGCCGCGCTGCGGGCAGTACCGGAGGAATAGGCCCGCCCGCCCGCTCTGCCTCCGCGCATCTGGGCGCTCGAGCCGATATCCCCTCTCACAGTGAATCGCGAAAAGCGCTTCCGGTCAGAACGCCGGCTTTGGCCGTGGCGGCTGATGGGCTATGCCGGTTCCGCCGTCGGGAGCGTCGGTCGCGCCGCCATCGAGGCCGTCGGCCGCGGGGAGATCGCCGGACCGTGCATTCGGATCGGTCGCGTCAAGGTCTTCGCCGGTCGCCGGTTGCGTCTGGTTGGTCCCTTGCGGATTGGTCGGGTCGGGGACCTCGGACGTCATCTTGCACCGCGTCAGCCAGACATCATAGATCGGATGCTCCACGGCATGGAGGCCAGGGCTGTCGGCGAACATCCAGCCGGTGAAGATCCGCCTGACCTTGTTGTCGAGCGTGATTTCGTCGACCTCGACGAAGGCATCGGTCTTCGGCGTTTCCGTCAGCGGCCGATTGTAGCAGACGCGCGGCGTGACCTGCAGCGCGCCGAACTGGACCGTCTCGTTGATATAGACGTCGAAGGAGATGATCCGGCCGGTGATTTTGTCGAGGCCGGAGAACTGCGCCACCTTGTTGGGGATGGCCTGTGCCACGGCCGGCGCCGCGCACACTGGCCCCAGCACGAGCATGACGGCGAGGAGGGCGATTCGGGACCGGAAGCGATGTGCCATGACCAAAAGAATAATGCACTCGTTGGGGAAGGGGCGAATGATGCTCTAACATCCGAACATCGCGGCGAAAAGGTGTCTTTGCTGCAACGGTGAGCAATTTCCCCGACGAGCCTGCCCGGGATTTGTCAATCCCAGGTTAACCAACAGGGGCCTATGCCTTATGGTCGGGTGGCTTCGAAGCTTGGGATTTTTGCCGGATGATCACGGGTCAGCATCTGCTGGACATCGGTAGGGCACTGGTTTGCGTCGCGGCTCTGTCTGTTGCCGCGCCGGTCGCGCATGCCGCCGAGGCGGACGAAGCAGGTGCACCGTCTTCCTCGAGCGCATCTGCTCCCGGCCCTGTCGTTGCAAGCGCGGTGCGGATTGCCGGCGACAAGACCCGCACGCGCTTCGTTCTCGATCTGAACCGGCCCGTCGAGACCACCGTCTTCCTGCTGGCCGATCCCGACCGGATCGTCATCGACCTGCCGCAGACCGATTTTACCTTTGCCGCCGCCGCTGCCAAGGATACGCGCGGTCTGATCCGGGCCTGGCGCTACGGCCGTTTCGCCAGCGGCCAGTCCCGTATCGTGATCGATACGACCGCCCCCGCCGTCATCGACAAGTCGTTCGTGCTGCCGGCGGTCGGTGATCAGCCGGCGCGCCTCGTCATGGATCTCGTCAAGACAACGCCGAAGGCCTTCCGCGTCGCGGTGGAGGAGGGGCGCCGCGCCCGCATCGGCCATCACGGCAAGGGGGATCGCCTGCCGGTTCGCGCCAAAGACCAGCACAAGCCCCTGATCGTCCTCGATCCAGGTCATGGCGGCCTCGACACCGGAACCGTCGGCCACAAGGGGACGGTGGAAAAGGCCGTTGTGCTGGCCTTCGCCCGCTCCTTGAAGGCGAAGCTGGAGGCCGAGGGCACCTATGTGGTGCGCATGACGCGCGACGACGACACCTTTATTCCTCTGCGCAAGCGCGTGGAATTCGCACGCGATCTAAACGCCGATCTCTTCGTCTCTATTCATGCTGATTCCGTGCGCCAGAAATCCGTGCGCGGCGCTTCCGTCTACACGCTCTCGGAGCGCGCCTCCGACCGTGAGACGGCCCTTCTGGCGGCCAAGGAGAACAAATCCGATATCATCGCCGGGCTGGAGTTTGAGGAGGAAACGGACGACGTCGCTGATATTCTCATCGATCTGGCGCGGCGCGAAACGAAGAGCTTCTCGGTCTATTTCGCCAATGTGTTGACCAAGGAGATGAAGAGCGCGACCCGGTTGGTCAATCGGCCGCAGCGCTCCGCGGGATTCCGCGTCCTGAAGGCGCCGGACGTGCCCTCGGTTCTGGTCGAGCTCGGTTTCCTGTCGAACAGGCACGACGAGACGCTTTTGACCTCGGACGAATGGCGTGAGCGCACCGCGGAAGCCATGGTCGTGGCGATCGACAGGTTCTTTGCCCCGCGCGTTTCGGGACGGGACAAGACACCGATCGCCGGTAAGGTGACGACTGTTGCTCAGCAACAACAATAGCGCCCCGGCTTCGCCACAAACTTGAAAAAAAGTGGCGAAGATCATACTGCGATGTGCGGTCCGCGCCGAGGGACAGGCCGGCGCGCCGATCCTGCGTCCCGGTGAACCGGATTCGGACTGTGACCGAGACGCTAGTGTGATTCGCTGTTAAATTGTAATTTCCAGACAGGACGTGAGCCGGCTGTATGAGGTTCTTTGTTCGACTTTTCGGCTATTTCTTCGGCATCGGCGCGGTGCTCTTCATCGTTCTGGGAGCTGGCATCTGGCTTTTCCTGAATGAGATCTCCAAGGATCTGCCCGACTACACGGCGTTGAAGAACTATGAGCCGCCGGTGATGACGCGCATCCACGCCGCCGACGGCAGCCTGATCGCCGAATATGCCCGTCAGCGGCGCATGTTCCTGCCGATCCAGGCCGTGCCGCAGCTCTTGAAGAACGCGTTCCTGTCCGCCGAGGACAAGAATTTCTATTCGCATCCCGGCATCGATCCGGCTGGTATTGCCCGCGCGATCGTCACCAACATCAAGAACCGCGGCTCAAACCGCCGCATGGTCGGCGCCTCCACGATCACCCAGCAGGTGGCCAAGAACTTCCTCTTGACCAATGAATACAGCTACAAGCGCAAGATCCGCGAGGCGATCCTGGCGCTTCGGATCGAGCAGGCGTTCAGCAAGGACGAGATCCTCGAGCTCTACCTGAACGAGATCTACCTCGGCTTCGGCTCCTATGGCGTCGCCGCCGCCTCGCTGCTCTATTTCGACAAGTCTGTGCAGGAGCTGACCCTGCCGGAGGCGGCCTATCTCGCCGCCCTGCCGAAGGGGCCGCAGAACTACCATCCCTTCCGTCATCCCGACGCTGCCATCGGCCGCCGCAACTGGGTCATCGATCGCATGGTCGAGAACGGCATGGTGACGCCGCAGGAGGGCGAGAAGGCCAAGGCCTCGCCGTTGGAAGTGAAGCCGCGCACCACCGGGCCCCATCTCTTTGCCTCGGAGTATTTTGCCGAAGAGGTGCGCCGCCAGCTCGCAGAGCGTTATGGCGAGAAGGGCCTTTACGAGGGAGGCCTTTCGGTTCGCACCACGCTCGACCCCAAGCTTCAGGCGCTGGCGCGCAAGTCGCTCATGGACGGTCTCGTCGACTTCGATCGCAAGCGCCGTGGCTGGCGTGGGCCGGTTGCCCACCTCGACCTTGCCGCCGGCGAGGACTGGGGCAAGCCGCTGGCCAAGGTGAAGGCGCTCGAAGATGTGCCTGAATGGCATCTCGCAGTGGTGCTCTCAAGCGGCGAAGGGCAGGCGCGCATCGGCCTGCAGCCGACGCGTGAGGTCTCCGGCGCCCTTTCGTCGCAGCGCGCGACAGCGGTCGTGCCGCTCAAGCACGTAACCTGGGCGGTGTGGGAAAAGGGGCCGAACCGGCGAAAAAAGATCCGCCGGGTCGACGACGTCCTCTCCGTCGGTGACGTCGTCTACGTGGAGAAGGATCCCGAGCAGCCCGGCACTGGCGACCCGGTCTACATCCTGCGCCAGATCCCGGCCGTTTCCGGTGCCATCGTCGCCATGGACCCGCATACCGGCCGCGTCCTTGCCATGGTCGGCGGGTTCTCCTTCGATGAGAGTCAGTTCAACCGCGCCACGCAGGCCTATCGCCAGCCCGGATCGTCGTTCAAGCCGATCGTCTATGCCGCCGCCCTCGACAATGGCTACACGCCCTCGAGCGTCGTCCTCGACGCACCGATCTCGCTGCCCATGGGCAATGGCAAGATGTGGACGCCGAAGAACTACGGCGGCAAGTTCTACGGCCCCTCGACGCTGCGCACCGGCATCGAGCGGTCGCGCAACGTCATGACCGTCCGGCTGGCCAAGGACATGGGCATGGCGCTCGTCTCCGAATACGCCAAGCGCTTCGGGGTCTACGACAATCTTCTGCCGGTCCTTTCCATGGCGCTCGGCGCCGGCGAGACGACGGTGATGCGGATGACGACGGCGTTCTCCATGATCGCCAACGGCGGCCGCAAGATCACGCCGAGCGTCATCGACCGCATTCAGGATCGCCGCGGCAAGACCATCTACAAGCATGACGAGCGCATCTGCGAGACATGTGAGGCGAGCGCCTGGCTTCACCAGCCCGAGCCCGAGCTCATCGACAATCGCGAGCAGGTGCTTGACCCGATGACCGCCTACCAGATCACCTCCATGATGGAGGGCGTCGTCCAGCGCGGCACCGCGCCTGGCGTGCGCGCCGTAGGCAAGCCGGTCGCCGGCAAGACCGGCACCACGAATGACGAGCGGGACGCTTGGTTCGTTGGCTTCTCGCCCGACCTCGCGGCCGGTGTCTATGTCGGCTATGACAATCCCAAGCCCATGGGGCGGGGCGCCACCGGCGGCCATGTCGCCGCGCCGATCTTCACCGAGTTCATGAAGGCGGCGTTGGCGGACAAGCCCGCCGTGGAGTTCCGCGTTCCCAAGGGCATCAACCTCATCCCCATCAACCGCAGCACGGGGTTGAGAGCCCAGGCAGGCGGCGAGAACGTGATCCTCGAAGCCTTCAAGCCGGGAACCGGACCGCCGGATACCTATTCCATTATCGGCTTCGACGAGGGCGGCACGGGCGAGGCCGTCACGCCGGACGCGGCACGGGCCGTTCTCGGCTCGCCCGGTGGCCTTTACTGAGCCGACGCAATGAGCGGGAAGCCCGCGGGAAAGAGCTCTCGCGGGTTTTCTTTTGCCGGTTACGGCCTGTGACGGCCCGGCGGGGGTGACGGACGGGGCGCCGGTGGGATATGGTCCGCTCCGAACACCGGGTACGGACGCGGCCGTCGCGGTTTTTCCCGGACGCCGTCCGCCACCCACAACAGTTTTCAGACCGAGAGCGAATGAAGAACAATGCGCGCTGAAACGCAGACGATTGTCGACGAAATCAAGCAGGCGATCACCCTGCTGAGGAGGCATCTTTGACTGGGATGTCGCCCAGGAACGCCTAGCCGAACTGAACGAGAAGGTCGAGGATCCGGACCTTTGGAACGACGCGGAGGCCGCGCAGAAGATCATGCGCGAGCGCCAGCAGCTTGAGGAGAGCCTCAAGTTCGTCGGCGACCTCGACCAGCGCCTCGCCGACGGCATCGAGCTGATCGAGCTGGGCGAGATGGAAGAGGAAGAGAGCGTCATCGAGGATGCCGAGAAGGCCCTCAGGGACCTCCATTCCGAAGTTGCCCGCAAGCAGATCGAGATGCTGCTTTCCGGCGAGGCCGACAGCAACGACACCTATGTGGAAGTGCACGCCGGCGCCGGCGGCACCGAAAGCCAGGACTGGGCTCAGATGCTCATGCGCATGTACCTGCGCTGGGCGGAGCGGAGCAAGTTCAAGACCGAAGTGCTTGAAGTCCACGATGGCGAAGAGGCGGGCATCAAGTCCGCGACGATCCTTATCAAGGGGCTCAACGCCTATGGCTGGCTGAAGACGGAATCGGGCGTGCACAGGCTCGTCCGCATCTCGCCCTACGACAGTCAGGCGCGGCGGCACACGAGCTTTGCCAGCGTCTGGGTCTATCCGGTGGTCGACGATGCGATCTCCATCGACGTTCCAGAAAGCGATGTCCGCATCGACACCTATCGCGCCTCGGGCGCCGGCGGGCAGCACGTCAACACCACCGACAGCGCCGTCCGCATCACCCATATCCCGACCGGGATCGTGGTGCAGTGCCAGAACGAGCGATCCCAGCACAAGAACCGGGCGACCGCCTGGTCAATGCTCAATGCGCGGCTCTACGAACGCGAGCTGCAGTTGCGCGAGGAGGCGGCCAGCGCCAGTGCCGCGTCCAAGACGGAAATCGGCTGGGGTCACCAGATCCGCTCCTATGTCCTGCAGCCCTATCAGCTCGTGAAGGACCTGAGGACGAGCGTGGAGAACACCAACCCTTCCGAAGTGCTCGATGGTGATCTCGATGACTTCATGGAAGCGGCCCTCGCGCAGCGCGTTCATGGCGGCGCCGACGCCTAAAGCGTTTTCCCGAAAAGTTGTCAGGCTTTTTGGACAAGAAATCGCTTCAAAATAGAGAAAGAAAGCATGTTGCCTGTTTCAGATAAACCGCAGCATGCTTTAAGGGAGGGCAGTGCGGAATGCGCCCGAGTACGGCCAATTTGACGCTGTCGAGACGAAAAACGGGGCCTGCGAGGGCCCCGTTTGCAATTCGGGTGAGATGGGCAGGAATCAGTGCATGAAGCTGCGCAACTCGCGGCCGGCGCGCAGATAGGAAATCGGGTTCACGGGCCGGCCGTGGACGCGAGTTTCGTAGTGAAGATGCGGGCCGGTGCTGCGACCGGTCGATCCCACCCGACCAACGACGTCGCCAGCGTCGAGATGCTGGCCGACCTTGACGAGAATCTGGCTCATGTGCGCGTAGCGGGTGCTCAGGCCATTACCGTGGTCGACTTCGACACAGAGGCCATAGCCGCCCATGCGGCCTGCCCGGACGACCTTTCCCGGCGCCGTCACGCGCACGCGGGTCTTCCGTGACCCGCGAAAATCGATGCCGGTGTGAAGGGCGGGGCGGCCGAGAAACGGATCGAGCCGGCGGCCGTAGCGACTCGTGATCGTCGCGCCCGGCACGGGTTGGCGCAATGGCAGGGTGACGGCCGTTTCGCGCAGACGATTGAACCTGTCGAGCGCCTGTTCGGCGCGCTCCACCCGATCCTCGAAATCATTGCCGATGTAGGGAACAAAAGGTCCGCCGATGCCGGTCGATGAATTCTCGTCGTCACCCTCGTCACTCTTGTAGGCAAGCCGGATGCCAAGTCGTGAAATGGTCTTGGCGATCTTCTCGCTATCAGTTTCGGCGGCCACGGCGATGGCGTCGAGCGCGCTCGACTGGCTGCGGGTCATGGCCACCAGCCGTTTCTCGATCCTTTGCAGTCGATGCTCGGGTTCGGAAGCGACGGCGCTGGTGATCGCGGCGACGGTGCTCGGTGCCGAGCCGCGAATGCCCGGGAAAAGCATGGAGGACTTCATCGGCGTTTCGGGCGTGAATTCGCCGCCGATGCCGGTTGGCGCATCGTTGCCGTTGCCGGTGCTGTCGCCGGTGTCGTGCGTCGGTTTGGAAACCGGAATAGCGGTCGCCGTTAGCCTCAGGCCGCTCTGCTTGGCCTGCTCGATGACGGTGGCGACCTGAAGATGGCGGCCGCGCAGGAGGTCCTGTTGCGTAAGCAGCCGGTCGAGTTTGCTCTCAAAGGCCTCCTGGTCGAGAAGCTGGCGGCTGGAGATGCGATCGATCTCGCCCCTGAGCGCTGCGATGCGGTCCTCGTAGGCATGCTGCATGCGCGCCTGGCGCGCGAAGGCCGCGCCGATCAGGTCGTCGCGAAAGAACAGGTAGGTCGTCGCGCCGAGGTAGCCCAGGCCGAAGATCAGGACAAAGGCGAAGCATGCGACGAGGAGGACGGGATGGACGGTCAGGGATCGCACCCGGCCGCCGTTGGCAACCATGATGCGGGGATACTCTCTGCGCCGACCAAAGTTCTGGCGTTCACTACGGTGGTTTTCCGACATCGCCTCGACCGGGTACACGCGACCATCCGGCTATCGGTACGACGGGAAATCCGCCATGCGGATGGTCTGTTCACAAGCGGGAGCCACAACGCTGCTCCGGGCGCGTCGGGCAGAATGCCGTCAATGGCGAATTGCCAGCGACAACCGGTGCCCAACTACGTTCCTATTTGAATTTATTAAGGTTAATAATCCTTTACCCGGCGCGCGCCGGACGGCGGCTCAGGAACCGCGACTGGAAAGCGGCCGGTAGAAACCGGGCGTCAGGCCGGCCTCTGAGCGGGCACGGTCGTTGAATGGCGGCTTCAAAGGGCCGCGGAAATGCCGGCGGACGAAAAGCTGAAAGGTCTCCTCCGGCGCCCGGCCTTCCCGGTCGCAAAGGAATCGGAACCATTTCGCACCGACCGCCACATGCCCCTTCTCGTCACGATAGATGATCCTGAGGACGTCGGCGGTTTCCGTGTCGCCGGCTTTCAGCGCCGCCTCGATCAGGGGCGGGGTGACATCAAGGCCGCGCGCCTCGAAGACGAGCGGGACGACGGCAACGCGGGCGATAAGCGAATGACCGGTTTCCTGCGCCGCCTGCCACAGGCCGGCGTGGGCGGGAAGCGCGCCATAGTGGGAGCCGAGCGCCTCCAGACGACGCGAGACGAGGGTGTAGTGAAGCGCCTCTTCGCGTCCGACCCGCACCCAGTCGTCGAAGAAGGAGCGCGGCACGGGTTCGCGCGCGAAACGGCCGACGATGTCGAAGGCGAGATCGATCGCGTTCAACTCGATGTGGGCGATGGCGTGGAGGAGGGCGATCCGGCCCTTTTTACCGAAGGACCGGCGTGGCATGTCGCGCGGCGGGCGCAATTCCGGACGCTCCGGCCGGCCGGGCTCGTCGGGCATCGGCGGGTCGAGCACCGGCGTGGTGAGAGCGAGGCGGCGGGCGAACCAGCGCTCCGCCGCCGCCTCCGCGATCCGTGCCTTTTCGAGCGGCACACGGGCGGAAACGACGGCCTCGGCCGCGGCCGCAAGGCTCTGCGAGACCGGGGCCGGGCCGGGTCCGGCCGCGACGCTATCCTGAGTGTCCATCGGTCTGTCCGTGCATTCGGGACGGTCTGTCCCCGCGGCCTCAGAGCGCCCTTGCTGCCTCGAGAACCTCTTCGGCGTGGCCGGCCACTTTCACCTTCGGCCAGGCCCTGGCGATCTTCCCGTCGGCGTCGAGAAGATAGGTGGCGCGTTGCACGCCCATGTAGGTGCGGCCGTACATCGACTTCTCCACCCAGACGCCCCAGGCCTCGAGCACCTTTTTGTCCTCGTCGGCAGCGAGCATCACTTTCAGCTCGTGCTTCGCCTTGAATTTGTCGTGTTTTGTTGGCGAATCGGGGGAAATGCCGATCACGGCGACTCCCGCCTCGTCGAAAGCGTCGGCAAGGCAGGTGAATGCGACGGCCTCCTTGGTGCAGCCCGGGGTGTCGTCCTTGGGATAAAAGTAGACGACAACCGGTTTTCCGCGCAGTTCGGAGAGCGTGACGGAACCGCCGCCATCGGTCGGCAACGAGAAGTCGGGAGCCGTCATTCCGGTTTCGAGAGCCATCGGATCACCTTTCCTTCGGGATGTTTGCCATAGCGTATGCACACGATTATCACGGTATTTGTGGGGCGCACAGGCGGAGCCGGGGACTTCGCGCGGGAGTTGTGTTGCGCCGTCGCGACGGCATTGGTTCGAATGTACGGGGCGGAATCGGGACGGTCCGATAAAAGTTGTATCGGAGGTCAATGATTCGCCAGAGGAGGATACCGCGGGGCATGGCGCCTTTTCCCCGGCAAAATCTGTGGCACCGGTTGAGGATGAGAACGGCTCTCGGCATCGGGATGCGCGTTTTGCTGATCCTCGTCGTTCTGGTGGCGATGGGCATCGGCGCGCTTCTGGTCGGGGCGTCCGGCGATGGCTTGTCGCTGTCGTCCGTCAAGGAGAACCTGCGCAGTAGCATCGCCCGGCGACTCGGTCCGGATTTCATTGTCGATCTTCGCTCAGCGAGGCTTGCCTGGCGTTCCGATACGGGATTTGTCGTCTCGCTTTCCGAGCTGGCTGTCGAGGCGCCCGATAGCGGTCTGCGCGTGGTGGCGCCGCAGGTCGACTTGGGATTTGGCCTCCTGGGGTTCGCCACGGGACGGTTCGCGCCGCAAACGGCCGCGATCCGGCATCTTGCCGTCCGCGTGCCGATCATTGCCGCTGAGTCCCAACCCGACGATGCCCGGGGTACGTTTGCAATCGCGAGCCGGCTGTTGCGCATGGTCCGTGATGTGGCCGTCGAGCGCGGTGTTCGCCACATCATGGTGACGGAGGCAAGCGTCGACGTCACCTTCGGCCCCGGTAGCCAGGACCTAAGGTTCTGGCATGATGCCTCACTGACGCTCGACGTCTCACCCGACACACGGAGTCTCAGGCTGGAGATTCTTGCCACCGGACAGGTCGGTCGGGGCCGTCTTGTCGCCAGATATGGCCCCGCCGAGAACGGCGACGACCGGTTTACGCTCAAGGCGAGCGATTTCTCGCTGTTCGACCTGGTGCCGGCGCCCGGGGTACTGTCGAAGTTCGCCGCCGCTCGCATTCCGCTCTATCCCGACTTTTCGATAACCTTCGCGCCGGACGATTCCATCGACGATGCGCACCTTGAAATGATTGTTGGCGCTGGCAAGGTCGACGTCGGCGAGGGCGACGTGGCGCTCCTCGACGAGGCGCGCGTCATTGCAACATGGGATCGCGCCGACCGGTCGTTCAAGCTGCAGCCATCCGTTGCCGAGTTCGGCGAGACCCGTTTTCACTTCTCCGGCTACCTCAGGCCGACCGTGAAGGATACGCTCGATCACTGGCGCTACGGGCTGGAGATCACGGATGCCGTCATCAAGCCGCGCGACGATCCCGGGCCGGCGGTGCGCGTCGACCGTATCCACACCGAGGGGCGGATAAGTGCCAGGCAGCGTTTCCTGGGCATCGAGGCCTTCACCGTCGACCAGGGCGGTCGGCGTATCGTGACCGGCGCCGGATCGGTTGGTATCGGGCCGGACGGGCCTTCGCTCGCGATGGCGATCGATTTCGCGCCGGTCTCCGGCCTCGTGGTCAAGCGGCTGTGGCCCAATCCTGTTGCCGCTCCGGCACGGCGCTGGGTGCAGAAGAATCTTATCGAAGCTGAGCAGATGTGGGGGCGGGCCGTCTTTGCCCTCGGGCCGGAAAACCTCGACGGTGATCCGGCGACCTTCGGCTGGCCGGATGACGCCGTGGAGGTTACCGTCAAGGTCAAGAATGCCCGTATTCACACCTTCGGAGATCTTCCCGACGCGACGATCCCCTCTGCCTCCGGATCGTTGAAGGCCGGGCGCTTCGTTCTGGATGCCGACAGCGCGTCCGCCGTCGCGGCCTCGGGCGGCAAGGTCGATATCAGCAAGATCCGCTTCGTCATCGACGATGTCCGCCCGCGCGAAAACGACGCTGAGATCAGCATGGATTTCGCCGGATCGACGGAGGCGATCGCGTCCCTGGCAAACGCTAAGCCGATCGAGGCATTGAAGCGCATCAAGGTCGCGCCCTCGGACCTGTCCGGCACAGCGACGGCCGAACTCGACGCGCGGTTCCCGCTCGTGGAGGAACTTGAGATGGAGGACGCAAGCTGGCGTGTTGTCGCCAAACTCGCTGACTTCGCCTCCAAGAAACCAATCAACGGGCAGCGCGTCACCGATGGGGATCTGACGCTGAAGGTGGATACCAAGCGAGCCCAGATCACCGGCCGGGCGAAATTCGACGATCTTGCGGTCGATGTCGACGTGATCGAACCGCTGGATGGCTCCAGTTCCGATGCTCGGCGCGACATGACCCTCATCCTAACTGACGCGGAGCGCAAGAAACGGGGGATTGATCTTGGTGCTGTCCTCGAAGGGCCGATTGGCGTTTCGATCGATATTGCGGCGGGTGACGACCGGCGTCGCCTGACGGTCGACCTGACCTCTGCCCAAATCACGCTGCCGTCGATCGGCGTGGTGAAGAAGGCGGGTGTGCGCGGAACCGCGCTCATGACCTTGCTGAAAAAGGGCAACGTCACGGAAATCCGAGATCTGAAGGTCTCTGCCAGGAATGTCGACGTTGCCGGGTCGGCGCGGATCGGCGCCAAGGGCGAAATCCTCTCCGCCGTCTTTGGCCGCTTCAATATCGGCGAGACCAAAGGCGGAAAGGTGAAGATTGCCGCTGGCGACGGCGGGCTCGATGTCACGCTCTCCGCCGATCAGTATGACGGCCGACCGAGCCTGCGCACAACATTCGGCAAGGAGGATCGTCCCGATGCCGACGTATCGGAAAACCTCCGCCTGAAAGCCGACTTCGGCCGCATGATCGGCTTCAACGGCGTCGTCCTAACCGATGTCTCGCTCGTTGCGAACACCGATCGCGGCTTGACGACCCGGCTCGACCTGACCGGGGTTCTGGGCGGGTCGGACCGTCTCAATACGCGTGTCCGCTCCGACGGCAGCAAGCGCTACCTCAACGTCGATACCACCGACGTGGGCCGCGCGCTGCGGTTCGTCGATCTTTACGCCCGCATGCGCGGCGGTAGCGGCAAGCTCGAGGCAACGCTTATCGGCAGCGACCGCGCTGCCGGCAATCTCCGCATCCGCAATTTCGCCATCGCCGACGATCCGGGCCTAAAGGAAATCATCAAGCGCACGCAATCGGGCGCGCGCACGGCAAACGGCCGCGTTCCGGCAGCGCCTGTCGCGCCTGCCAGCGGCAATGCCGCCTTCGAACGGCTCGATGTGACCTACAGCAAGAACGGTCCCCACGTGAAGATCGGCGACGCGGTTCTCCGCGGCGCCATCATTGGCGGAACGATGCGCGGTGCGATTGACCTCGACAAGCGGAGGATCGATGTTGTCGGCACCATGGTGCCGGCCTACGGCATCAACAATCTCTTCGGCCGCATACCACTCCTCGGCGATATTGTCGGCGGAGGATCGGACGGCGGCCTGATCGGCATCACCTTCAAGATGGAAGGCCCGCTCGACAACGCCAAGCTGGTCTTCAATCCGGTATCCGCCGTTGCCCCCGGCATCTTCCGCAAGATCTTCGAATATCGTTGACGGGCGATACCCCTATTTCGCCTTCAGGAGGACATGCCGCTTCTTGCCGAGCGAGAGCTTGATGACACCGTCCGCTGTCAGATCGCCGGCGCCGAGCGTCGCCCGCTCGTCGCTGACCGCGACGTCGTTGACCTTGAGCCCGCCGCCACGCACCTGCCGCCGTGCCTCGCCGTTCGACTTGGCGAGATCGGCGAGAACGAAGGCGGCAAGGACGCCGAGACCCGCCTCCAGATCGGCGCGGGGGACTTCGACCGTCGGTAGCGCCTCGGCGAGCGCGCCTTCCTCGAAGGTCTTGCGCGCCGCTTCCGATGCCTCCGCCGCCGCATCGGCGCCGTGCAGCATCGTCGTCGCCTCGTTGGCGAGGATTTTCTTGGCCTCGTTGATCTCGGACCCGTCGAGAGCCTCGAGCCGGGCGATCTCGTCGAGCGGCAGCTCGGTGAAGAGCTTCAGGAAACGGCCGACATCGGCGTCCTCGGTGTTGCGCCAGAACTGCCAGTATTCGTAGGGGCTTTTCATGTCGGCGTTGAGCCAGACCGCACCGGAGGCGGTCTTGCCCATCTTGGCGCCGGAGGCGAGCGTGATCAGCGGCGTCGTCAGGGCGAAGAGATCGGCGCCGCCGAGACGGCGTCCGAGATCCACCCCGGACAGGATATTGCCCCACTGGTCCGATCCACCCATCTGCAGTCGGCAGCCGGTGCGCCGGTTCAGCTCAACAAAGTCATACGCCTGCAGCAGCATGTAGTTGAATTCCAGGAACGACAGATGCTGCTCGCGCTCCAGCCGGAGGCGGACGGAATCGCGCTGGATCATCTGGTTGACCGAAACGTGCCGGCCGATTTCGCGCAGGAAGTCGACATACTGGAGGCCGAGCAGCCAGTCGGCATTGTCGATCATGATGGCGTCGGAGGGGCCGTCGCCGAACGTCAGGAACGCTTCGAAGACCTGCCGGATACCGGCCTTGTTGTCGCTGATCTCATCCGCCGTGAGCATCTTGCGCGACTCGTCCTTGCCCGTCGGGTCGCCGACACGCGTCGTTCCACCGCCCATCAGCACGATCGGCCGATGGCCGGAGCGCTGCAGGTGGCGGAGCATCATGATCTGGACGAGGGAGCCGACATGCAGGCTCTTGGCCGTGCAGTCGAAGCCGATATACGCCGTGACTGTTTCCTTGTCCAAAAGCGCATCGAGTCCTTCCGGATCCGAACACTGGTGGATGTAGTTCCGCTCGGAAAGCGTTTTCAAGAAAGCGGACTGGAACCCGGTCATCGCGAAGTGTGTCCTCTATGATATAGGCAAGTTACGCCGCTGCTTCTATAACGCGTTGCCCTACTTGTCACCACGGAGCCCGCGACATGCATGCCTCAACCGCGATCGGACTCATGAGCGGCACGTCGATGGACGGCATCGACGTCGCCCTGCTGGAGACCGACGGCGAAGAGATCGCCTGCTTCGGGCCGACCGGATACCGAGCCTACAGCGACGAAGAGCGCGAGATTCTGCGGCGTGCGCTGGAGGCGGCGCGCGGGATGGAAAACCGTGCCGACCGGCCGGAACCGCTGAAGACGGCCGAGACCCTGGTGACGACATGTCACATCGATGCGGTGAAGCGGTTCTTGGCCGAAAATGCCATAGATCCTGCGAGCGTCGATGTCGTCGGCTTCCACGGCCAGACCGTGTTTCACGACGCCCCGCATCATCTCACCGTGCAGCTCGGCGACGGTCCCGCGCTCGCCCACGCGCTGGGGATCCCGGTCGTCTACGACCTCAGGGCCGCCGATATGGAACTGAACGGGGAGGGCGCGCCGCTGGCGCCCGTCTACCATCGTGCGCTTGCCAGAAAGGCCGGCCGGCTTCCCGCCGTCTTCCTCAATATCGGCGGGGTGGCGAATGTCACCTATATCGGCGAGGGAAGCGAACTCGTCGCCTTCGACACGGGTCCCGGTAACGCGCTCATCGACGACTGGATGCGATGCCACACGGGCGCGCTGCGCGACGAAAACGGCGCGCTCGCCCGCTCCGGCAAGCCGCTCGATCCGCACGATCTGCAGGAGATGTTGCGCGATCCCTATTTCGACCAGAAACCGCCGAAGTCGCTTGACCGCGACTATTTCCATCTCGATCGCCTTGCCGACCTGCCCACAGCCGATGGTGCGCGGGCCCTCGTCGCCTTCACCGTCGGCGCCATCACGCTGGCCGCGCAGCATTTTCCCCGACGGCCCGGCTGCTGGATCGTTTGCGGCGGCGGCCGTCGGAACGCCTTCCTCATGGAGGAACTCGCCCAGGCTCTGGATGAGCCGGTACTCGCGGCCGAGGACGTCGGCTTCGATGGGGATGCGATCGAGGCGCAGGCCTTCGCCTATATGGCCGTGCGGCGCATGCGTCTCCTGCCGATTACCTTTCCCGGAACGACCGGGGTGCCGGAACCGATGGCCGGCGGTCTCCTCGTCGAGCCGTGATGCGGCGCCGGACGCAGGCCGAGAAAACAAAAAAGGCCGGGAGCGCTTCATGCGCATCCCGGCCCTTTCGGTTTTGCGATGCATCGCGGCTCAGGCCGCGTCGGTGACTTCCGTCAGGCGTTTGTCGAGATAGTTCGAGCACGAGCCGATCAGCTCGTCCACATGCTCCTCGAAGAAGTGGTTCGCGCCGGGAACGATCTGCTGATCGATCACAATGCCCTTCTGCGTCTTCAGCTTGTCGACGAGGGCCTGCGTATCTTTCTGAGGCACCACCTTGTCGCGGTCGCCGTGGATGATCAGGCCGGAGGACGGGCAAGGGGCGAGGAACGAGAAATCGTGCAGATTGGCCGGCGGCGCGATCGAAATGAAGCCCTCGACCTCGGGGCGGCGCATGAGGAGCTGCATGCCGATCCAGGCGCCGAAGGAAAATCCGGCGATCCAGCAGGCGCGGGCATCCGTGTGAACGGTCTGCACCCAGTCAAGCGCCGCGGCCGCGTCGGAAAGTTCGCCCGCGCCGTGGTCGAAAGACCCCTGGCTGCGGCCGACGCCGCGGAAATTGAACCGCAGGACGGCAAACTCCCGCTGAACGAACATGTAGTAGAGCTGATAAATGACCTGGTTGTTCATCGTTCCGCCGAACTGCGGGTGCGGATGCAGGATCAGGGCAATCGGCGCATTGCGGGACTTGGCGGGCTGGAAGCGGCCTTCCAGACGCCCCGCCGGACCATTGAAGATGACTTCCGGCATGTGATTACGACATCTCTTTTAGGGTTGTTCGCGAACCCGACTGCGGTCTTTAATGACAGCGCCTGTCGAGCCGCGGTTTCCAGGGGGCTCCTTGACTTGGATATAGGGGCTCCCTAGAAAAACTTCTACAGGTAGTTTTCGGTCCGACCGGACCTTGACCCCGGCCAGGCTGAAGCGCGAAATCTCGATAGGAGCAAATCCGCTCCGAAAGGTGTTTCTAAGCAGAAGTCCCGCCGATCACAAGCGGGTTTCTTCGCGGGAACGGCCGTCTTCTTCGCCTTCCGCCGCCGGTCTTCGTCGATGAGGAGATCTTCGCGTGCGCGAAGGACGCACTTATCTCGACTGGAATGCGACAACGCCGCTACGCCCATGCGTGCGCGAAGCGATGGGTGCTGTCCTCGATTTGTCGGGAAATCCTTCCTCGGTCCACGCCGAGGGACGTGAGGCGGCGATGGCGCTCGGCCGGGCGCGCGAGCGGGTCGCAGCGCTGATGCGGGTGGCGGCCGACCGCGTCGTCTTTACCAGCGGTGGCACCGAGGCGAATGCTTTGGCGATCCGTCCCGATCTCTATGATCGCATTCTCATTTCCGCGATCGAACATGATTCGGTCGCCGCGGCCGCGCGCTCCGGTGCGGCGTGCGTGGAGGAAATCCCCGTCGACAGAGACGGCCGTATCGATCTCGCCGCCCTCGAGGCGCTTCTTTCCATCGGTGACGACGCCCGCACGCTCGTTTCCGTCATGGCCGCGAACAACGAGGTGGGAACGATAGAGCCCATTGCCGAGGTCGCTCGCCTGGCGCGTGCTCACGGCGCGGTGAGCCATTGCGATGCAGTTCAGGCTCTCGGCAAGCTTCCCCTTGATCGAGACTTCCTCGGTGCCGATATGGTGACCATATCGGCGCACAAGATCGGCGGTCCGAAAGGCGTCGGCGCGCTCGTGCTTGGGGATGGCGTCGAGATCGTCCCGCGCCAGGTCGGCGGCGGCCAGGAGCGCAAGCGCCGGGCGGGAACGGAAAATCTTATCGGGATCGTCGGGTTTGGCGCGGCTGCCGAAGCGCTTGCCGCGGCGCCGGACGACTGGGCGCCGATCATCCGCTTGCGCGACCGGCTTGAAGCCTTCGTCGCCAATTCCGTGCCGGACGGAACCGACGATGGTGTGGTTATCGTCCGCCCGGCCGAAAGACTTGCAAATACGACCGCTATTGCCCTGCCGGGCATGAAGGCGGAAACGATGGTGATGATGCTCGACCTCGCCGGCGTTGCCGTCAGTGCCGGGTCGGCCTGTTCGTCGGGAAAAGTACGCCCCTCGCATGTTTTGACCGCAATGGGCTATTCGAAAGAGGTCGCCGCCGGTGCGATCCGCGTCAGTCTCGGGTGGACGACGCAGGGCGCCGACATAGATGCCTTCTGTAAGGCGTGGACGTCCGTGCTCCATCGCGGGCAGGCTGCGCGCAAAAACCGGAATGATCGTCAGGTCGCCTGAAGCGGGGCGACGACAAGGGAGTGAGCCGGATGGCTGTCAAGGAAACCGTCGAACAGGTCGCCGAACTGGAGCGATACAAGTACGGCTTCGTGACCGATATCGAATCGGAGTTCGCCCCCAAGGGGCTGAACGAGGATGTGGTACGGTTCATCTCGGCAAAGAAGGGCGAGCCTGACTGGCTGCTCGAATGGCGGCTGGCGGCCTTTCGGCGCTGGCAGACCATGGAGGAGCCGGACTGGGCCAAGCTGAACTACCCCAAGGTCGATTTCGACGATCTTTATTACTACGCCGCGCCCAAGCGCAAGGAGGCGCCGAAGTCCCTCGACGAGGTCGACCCGGAGCTGCTCGCGACCTACGAGAAACTCGGCATTCCGCTGAAGGAACAGGAGATTCTCGCCGGTGTCGCCGGCACGCAATCGAATGTCGCGGTCGATGCGGTGTTCGATTCCGTCTCTGTCGTCACCACCTTCAAGGAAAAGCTGCACGAGGCGGGTGTGATCTTTTGCCCGATCTCCGAGGCCGTTCGCGACCATCCCGAGCTCGTTCAGAAGTATCTCGGCTCGGTCGTGCCGACGAGCGACAACTTCTATGCCACGCTGAATTCCGCGGTCTTTTCCGACGGTTCCTTCGTCTACGTTCCGGAGGGCGTGCGCTGCCCGATGGAACTGTCGACCTACTTCCGCATCAACGCCCAGAATACCGGCCAGTTCGAGCGTACGCTGATCATCGCCGACAAGGGTGCCTACGTCTCTTATCTCGAAGGCTGCACGGCACCGCAGCGCGACGAAAACCAGCTTCACGCCGCTGTCGTCGAGCTCGTCGCGCTCGAGGATGCCGAGATCAAGTACTCCACCGTCCAGAACTGGTATCCAGGCGACAAGGACGGCAAGGGCGGCATCTACAATTTCGTCACCAAGCGCGGCGATTGCCGCGGCGATCGGGCGAAGATCTCCTGGACCCAGGTCGAAACCGGGTCGGCCGTCACCTGGAAGTACCCGAGCTGCATCCTGCGCGGCGACGACACGGTCGGCGAATTCTATTCGATCGCAATCACCAACGGCTACCAGCAGGCCGACACCGGCACCAAGATGCTCCATCTGGGCAAGAACTCGTCGAGCCGGATCATCTCCAAGGGCATTTCGGCCGGTCACTCGCAGAACACCTATCGCGGCCTCGTCTCCGCCGGACGCAAGGCGAAGGACGCGCGTAACTACACCCAGTGCGACTCGCTCTTGATTGGCGACAAATGCGGCGCCCACACCGTTCCCTATATCGAGACGAAGGCTGCGAGCGCCGTCTTCGAACATGAAGCGACGACCTCGAAGATCTCCGAGGAGCAGCTCTTCTATTGCCTGGCAAGGGGCATTCCGGAGGAAGAGGCGATCGCGCTCATCGTCAACGGCTTCGTCAAGGATGTCATTCAGCATCTGCCGATGGAATTCGCCATCGAGAGCCAGAAACTCATCGCCATCAGCCTTGAGGGCAGCGTCGGATGATACCGGAAAAGGTCAATATCGACGGGAAGCTGGCGCTCTTCAGCGAGCAGTGGCGGCCAAAGGTGGTTGCCTCGCTGAACGGGCAGGAAATCAAGGTGGTCAAGGTCGAGGGCGAGTTTCCCTGGCATCACCATGAGGACGAGGACGAATTCTTCCTCGTCTGGAAGGGCCGCTTCCGGGTCGAGTTCCGCGACCGGATCGTCGAGATGGAGCCCGGGGAGTGCCTGGTCGTGCCGCGCGGAGTGGAACATCGCACCTGTGCGGACGAGGAGGCCGAGGTGCTGATCTTCGAGCCGGCCGATGTGCTCAATACCGGCAATGTTGTCGATGAAACCTACACCGCGCCTAAGGGTGCGACCGTTTGATGGAATGGATCGTTCATGCTTGAAATCAAGAATCTGCACGCCCGTGTCGCCGGAGAGGGGAGCGAGATCCTTCGCGGCGTTGATCTGACGATCAAGCCCGGCGAGATCCACGCGATCATGGGGCCGAACGGCTCGGGCAAGTCGACGCTGTCCTATATCCTCGCGGGCAAGGAAGACTACGAGGTCACCGAGGGCGAAGTGCTCTTCGACGGCCAGCCGCTCTTCGAGCTCGATGCCGCCGAGCGCGCCGTTGCTGGCATCTTCCTCGCCTTCCAATACCCGATCGAGATCCCCGGCGTCGCCACTATGGCGTTCCTCAAGGCGGCGGTGAACGCCCAGCGCAAGTCGCGCGGCGAAGGCGAAATGTTGACGCCCGACTTCCTGAAATTTGTCAGGGAGAAAGCGGCGAAACTTAAAGTGACACCTGAAATGCTCCGGCGGCCCCTCAACGTCGGCTTTTCCGGCGGCGAGAAGAAGCGCGCGGAGATCCTGCAGATGGCCCTCCTGGAGCCGAAGCTGGCGATCCTCGACGAGACCGATTCCGGCCTCGATATCGACGCGCTGAAGGTTGTTTCTCAGGGCGTCAACGCGCTGCGTGATCCGGCCCGCGCGTTCCTCGTCATCACCCATTACCAGCGACTCCTCGACCATATCGTGCCCGACGTGGTGCACGTCCTGTCCAAGGGCCGTATCGTCAAGACCGGCGGCAAGGAGCTCGCCCTCGAACTCGAAGCCAACGGCTATGCCGACTATGTCGACGCGGCCTGACGGGATGATCCGATGAGTATGAAACCGATACTGAGGAGAACCCCGGCGGAAGAGACGCTGGTCGCGCGCGCCGCCGAGGCGGAGACTGGCGCCGGTCCGTTGCGGGATCTGCGCCGCGCCGCTGCGGAGCGGTTCGCCGAGCGCGGCCTGCCGCATCGCCGGGTCGAGGCCTACAAGTATACCGACCTGAAGAAGCTGGTGCGCGAGGTGCCGCCGATCGCCGTCCGGCCGGATGACGGCACGGCTGCCGCCGCGCTTGGGCACACGCCGGGATGGGACGACGCGGCACGCTGCCGGCTTGTTCTGGTCGACGGCTATTTCGTCGCCGCGCTGAGCGACGAGGTGCCGGAAGGCGTGAGCGTTGCCGCGCTCGCCGAGGCGCTGGCGACGGGCCACCCGCTCGTCGAGCGCATCGGCACGATCGCCGGACCGGTGGACGATCCGGCGATCGGTCTCAACACCGCCTTCATGCAGGATGGCGTGCTGATCGAAATCGCCGCAGGCGCGACGGTGACAACGACCCTTGAAATCGTCCATCGCGTGTCCGGCGAGACGCCGGTCGCCTGCTACCCACGCAATTTCGTTCTTGCCGGAGAGGGGGCGAAAGCCCGCGTCATCGAAACCTTCTCCGGCCCCGATGCCAGCGGATATCACGTTGACTCCGCAACGGAGCTTCTCCTGTCCGACGGTGCCGACATCGCCTGGATCAAGCGTCAGCAGGAGGGCAGCGAGGCGCTGCATCTCTCCAGTCTGGCGATCGGCGTGGGTGCCGAGGCGCGCTTCGACTATACGGCCTTCATGGGTGGCGGCTCTGTCGCGCGGGCGCAGGTCTTCATCGGCTTCGCCGGCGAGGGAGCCTCGGCCGATCTGCGCGGCGTGACGCTGGTCAGGGGCCGGCAGCACGCCGACACCACCCTCGTCTGCGACCATGTGGCGCCCGGCTGTGTTTCCACCGAGGTCTTCAAGACCGTCCTTGGCGACGAGGCGAAGGGCATCTTCCAGGGCCAGATCGTTGTGCGTCCCGGTGCCCAGAAGACCGACGCACGCATGATGGCCCGCGCGCTCCTCCTGTCGGAGGACGCCGACGCCATCTCCAAGCCGGAACTTGAGATCTACGCCGACGACGTGCAATGCGCGCACGGCTCGACCGCCGGCGAGATCGACGATGAGGCGCTCTTTTATCTCATGGCGCGCGGCATCCCGCGCGACCGGGCAACGGCCATGCTGGTCAGCGCCTACCTGGCCGAGGTGATCTCGGCGATCGATGACGAAACGCTTGCCGGCGCCCTTTTGCGAGAGGCCGACAATTGGCTGGAGCAGAAGGAAGAGGACTGAAAATGGCCGACGCTGTGCAGGAATTGACGCGGGACTACGATGTGGAGGCGATCCGCCGGGACTTTCCGATCCTCGCACGCGAGGTCTACGGCAAGCCGCTCGTCTACCTTGACAATGGCGCTTCGGCGCAGAAGCCACAAACCGTGATCGATCGCGTGACGCGCGCCTATTCGGAGGAATACGCAAACGTCCATCGCGGGCTCCACTTCCTCTCCAATCTCTCCACCGACAATTTCGAGGCCGCGCGCGAGACGATCCGCCGCTTCCTCAATGCGGAGACGTCCGACGAGATCGTCTTCACCCGCTCGTCGACCGAAGCGATCAATCTTGTTGCCCAGTCGTTTGGCGGCTCGCGTATTGGCGCGGGCGACGAGATCGTTGTCACACAGCTTGAACATCACTCCAACATTGTGCCGTGGCATTTCCACCGCGAGCGCAACGGCGCGGTGCTGAAATGGGTGCCGATCGAGGACGACGGCTCGCTGACGATCGAGGCCTTCGAGGCGCAGCTCAGCGACCGTACGAAAATGGTCGCCGTCACTCATATGTCGAATGTGACGGGAACCGTCGTACCGGTGAAGGAAATCTGCCGTATCGCCCATGCGCGCGGTATTCCGGTGCTCGTCGACGGTAGCCAGAGCGCGGTGCACATGCCGGTCGACGTGCGCGACCTCGATTGTGACTTCTATGCCTTCACCGGACACAAGATCTACGGCCCGTCCGGTATCGGTGTGCTTTACGGCAAAAAGGCGCTGCTCGAAGCCATGCCGCCGTTTCTGGGTGGCGGCGAGATGGTCGGCGAGGTCGCCGAGGATCACATCACCTACGCCGGTCTGCCGCATCGCTTCGAGGCGGGAACGCCGCCGATCGTGCAGGCGATCGGTCTTGCCGCGGCGATCGATTACGTCGAGGCGCTCGGGCGCGACCGCATCGCCGCTCACGAGGCGCAGTTGAAGGACTACGCCCACGAGCGACTCGCCAAGATCAACAGCGTCCGCATTCTCGGCACGACGCTGAACAAGGGCGCCATCGTGTCGTTCGAGGTGAAGGGCACCCATGCCCACGACGTCTCCACCGTCATGGATCGCTGCGGCGTTGCCGTCAGGGCCGGCACCCATTGCGCCCAGCCGCTGTTGGCCCGCTTCGGCGTCACCTCCACCTGTCGGGCGTCCTTCGGCCTCTACAACACCTTGGAGGAGGTCGACCGGCTCGCCGAGGCAGTCGAGAAAGCCTGTGAATTCTTTGCCTGAGAGGATCGGCCCGGAAAGGGCCGTCCCGAATGAGCTTTGCTGAGCGATTGGCCCGAGAGAGACGCGATGACCGAGGATATGCGCATGACCGAAGACGAGGCGAGGACGGAGGAGAACGAGACGACCGCGACCGAGAGCGAGCGGAACGCCGAGTTCGGACAGGCCGGCTCCGCCATTCCGCCCGACGAGCTGGAACGGCTCACCGCCGACATCATCGCCGCGCTGAAGAGCGTTTACGATCCCGAGATCCCGGCCGATGTCTACGAACTCGGCCTCATCTACAAGGTCGATCTTGACGACGACCGCAACGTGGCCATCGAGATGACGCTGACCGCGCCCGGCTGCCCCGTTGCCGGCGAGATGCCCGGCTGGGTCGAGGATGCCGTCGGTGCCGTCGCTGGCGTCAAGAGCGTCAACGTGGAGATGGTCTTCGATCCGCCGTGGATGCCCGACCGCATGTCGGACGAAGCTCGCGTAATGCTCGATTTCTACATGTAGGCATTGGGCGTTCGGGACGTCCGACCTATATCCGGGAAGAGACTTGCAGGAGTGCGAAAATGACCGCGAAAAGACCGAGACCCGCTGTGATGACGCTGACGCCCGCCGCCGCCGAGCGCGTGTGCGAGATCATCGAGAATGCCGACGACGAGGCGAAGAAGGGGCTCCGCATCGGGGTTAAGAACAGCGGCTGCGCCGGCATGGCCTACACCATGGATCTCGTCGCTGAGGCGACGCCGGGTGACGATGTCGTCGAGGCCGGTGGCGCAACGGTATATGTGGATTCCAAAGCGGTGCTGTTTCTCCTCGGAACCGAGATGGACTACGAGGAAACGAAGCTGCGTTCCGGCTTTGTCTTCCACAATCCCAATGAGGTTTCGGCCTGCGGCTGCGGTGAATCCGTGGAATTGAAGCCGCTCGCGGACGATGTTCCCGCTGGCTGATCGCCCCACACCGCACGCACTTGCCCTTCGAGGCGTCAGCCCAAGCGAGACGCCGGATCGGGATCTCCTCGATGCTCTTTGACCGACTGAAGGCTGCGGCGCCGAAGTCCTGGCGCGCCTACGCCGAACACCCCTTCGTCGCCGGCCTTGCCGATGGAAGCCTGCCGGAAGCTTCGTTCCGGCACTACCTCGTTCAGGATTATCTCTTTCTGATCCATTTCGCCCGCGCCTACGCGCTGGCCGTCTACAAGGGCACCTCGCTTGCCGACATGCGGGCGTCGGCGGCCGGACTCTCGGCAATTCTCGATGTGGAAATGAAGCTGCACGTCGACCTGTGCGGCGGTTGGGGGCTGTCGCCAGCCGATCTGGAGGCCGCACCGGAAGCGCGCGCGACCATGGCTTACACCCGCTATGTGCTGGAGACGGGCCTGAGGGGTGACCTTCTCGACCTCCATGTCGCCCTCGCGCCTTGTATCATCGGCTATTGGGAGATTGCCACGCGGCTCTCAACGGTCCCCGGCGCGCTCGACGACGATAATCCCTATGCTCCGTGGATTCGGGAATATGCAGGCGAGGAATACCGCGAGATCGCCGAAGCGGCGCGGCAGAACCTTGATCGTCTCGCCGAGGAGCGTTTTGCGGAAAAGCGTTTCGCGAGCCTTGCAACGATCTTCGACCAGGCAACCCGACTGGAAGCGGACTTTTGGGAAATGGGCTGGAGCCGCAGCCTGTAACCGCGCGAAGAACGGATATTTCGATATTTCGTCGAATTTTTCCGCCCATAAACGAAACAACCGCCCGAAGGGCGGTCTGGCGTAATAAAACATTCGATGGGTGAGGGCGCTCAGGCGACCTGATCGTTGTTGGATATGTTGTCCAGGTGGTTTGTGTGGACCCGGTTCCGCCCACCGCGTTTGGCGGCATAGAGGCTCTGGTCGGTTCGTTCGATGACGTCGGGAGCCTTGTCGCCCGGCTGATAGACCGAAACACCGATGGAGATTGTCATACGGCCGAGGCTTTCTCCGGTCGACTTCTTCACCAGTTCCTTCGTCATCACCGCGCGGCGGATGTGTTCCGCCACCGTCATTGCCTGTTCCAGGGATGTCCCGGGAAGAATGATCGCGAATTCCTCGCCACCATAGCGGCAGGGGATGTCCTTGCCCTTGACGTTCTGCTTGACCGCGAGCGCGACCAGCCTGAGAACCTGATCGCCCGTCTGGTGTCCGTAGGTGTCGTTGAACTTCTTGAAATGGTCGATGTCGGTCATCAGGAGGGCGAAGGACGATCCGTCCTCGTGGGCGCGCTCGATCGCGCGCTCCAGCGATTCATCGAAATGCTTGCGATTGGCGAGCGTGGTCAGTTCGTCGGTCAGGGACTCGAACCGGATCGTTTCCAGGCTGACCTTCAGCTCATCAATTTGCTTGCGCGATTCCTCCAACTGCCGTTCGAGCCGGACGTTAGAAGCGTCGCTATCGTGGGACGCGACGATCAGTGCCCGCACGATCTCGCGAATGCGATCTTTGTCGGTCGTGTTCTGCAGCTCGTCATTGGCTCCGGCCAGCGACGTGCGGAAGTCGCTGGCTGATCCGAGCGATCCCTCGATCAAGTCCACGACCTGGCTTATTTCGTCGGAAAGCCGCGATCCAACCTCGTCGATCTGGTCGCTGATGCGGCTGGGAGAGAGAAACTGCTCGTAGAGCTTCTCGACCTCTTCGGAGCCAATTTGCCCTCTGGTCCGAAGCGCGTCGTTGACTGCTTTGTTCAGTTTATTGTTGAAGCCGGCAGAATATGTATACCAAAACTCATAATTGCGAGGAAAAGCCGGCTGCGCATTGCGCTTTAACTGGCCGAGTGCTTTCTCGCCGAAAGAAATGGTTCTTTTGAAATCGTCGTCTTCGCTCATAAAAGCTCTCCAAAGGGGCGGAGCAAGCACACGCGAGAGAGTTTAGTCCCAACTTCGTACTAAGGCATCGAAATTTTAAGTGTTAGTTCTTTAATGTGGCGTTAAGCGGTGCCACTTTGTCCTTCAGGACTGATCGCTGGAACGCACGGAACGCAGCAAGAATGCGGGGACATGATCCCCCATGCCGATGACAGGTTCTTCCTTGCGCGACGACTTGTCCGAGCGCTTTCTGGACGACGGCGCGCGCTTTTCACTGGATTTCGCGGTTTTCCCGGATTTTTCCGAGGGGGCGGATTTCTCAGCTGGCTCAGTCGGCGAGGCCTCGGCGGCCGGTTCGGCCTTCGCGTCCCGTTCCTTGCCGCGGCCGCCACGCTTGCTGCCGCCGCTTTTTGCCGACTTCGATGAACGCGAGCGTTTCGGCTTTTCCTCCGAATCCGCCGGCTGCAGGCTTTCGCCCTGAGCGTCGATGGCGCGGCCGATCAGCTTCTCGATCGAGGCGACATATTTCGCGTCACCGCGCGTCGCGATGGTGATCGCCATTCCACTGCGCCCGGCCCGGCCGGTGCGGCCAATCCGATGCACATAGTCTTCCGAATGGGTCGGGACGTCATAGTTGACGACGTGGCTCACGGCGGGAATGTCGAGACCGCGCGCCGCGACATCGCTGGCCACGAGGATCTTCAGTTCGCCGCTGCGGAAGCTGTCGAGGGTTTGCATCCGTGCGCGCTGGTCCATGTCGCCATGGAGGGCGCCGGCATTGAAGCCGTGACGCTGAAGTGAGCGGGCAACAGTCGCGACGTCGCGTTTCCTGTTGCAGAAAACGATCGCATTGTTGAGGTCCTCGGCCGCGGAGATCTGTTCGCGCAGCGTGGAACGCTTGGCATGCGGTTCCGAGCCCGAGGAAACCAGTACCTGGGTGACGGTATCGGCGGTCGATGAGCGCGCGGAGACTTCGACGCGGGCCGGATTGTGCAGGAACTTGTCGGCGAGGCCCTGGATTTCCGGCGGCATCGTGGCGGAGAAGAACAGCGTCTGGCGGGTGAACGGCAGAAGCTTGCAGATCCGCTCGATGTCGGGAATGAAACCCATGTCCAGCATACGGTCGGCCTCGTCGATGACGAGGATGTCGATACCAGTGAGAAGGAGCTTGCCGCGTTCGAAATGGTCGAGCAGGCGGCCCGGCGTGGCGATCACGACGTCGGCGCCACGGCCGAGCTTGCGATCCTGTTCGTCGAAGGAGACGCCACCGATGAGCAGGGCGACGGTGAGCTTGTGGTTGGTGCCAAGCTTCTGGAAAGCTTCCTCGACCTGAGCGGCGAGTTCACGCGTCGGCTCCAGGATGAGCGTGCGCGGCATGCGAGCCCGCGCGCGGCCCTTTTCCAGAAGCGTTAGCATCGGCAGGGTGAACGATGCCGTCTTGCCCGTGCCGGTCTGCGCCAGCCCCAGGACGTCTTCGCCCTTGAGGACATGCGGGATCGCACCCTCCTGAATGGGGGTGGGGGTCGTGTAGCCCGATGCCTCGACGGCAGCGAGCACTTTGTCACTCAATCCAAGATTAGCAAAGCTCATTCAGTTCGCCGTTCGGTCTTCGCGTTAAAAGGCAAGACCTTATGCGGTTGAGACCGCAAAAAGTGGAACCCAGTGAATTTGGCCCGAACATACGGACGTCGGGCCGGATGTCAATGAATAGCTGTATTCTTTCGCCAATGTCGTCCCTCCGTGCAACAAAATGACCGAAAATGATGAAGGGAACTGCCTGATGAAACAACCGCTGATGGTCATTCCGGGACTCCTGTGCACTGCTGCGTTGTGGGAGAGGCAGCGTGCGGGTCTCGAGGACATTTGCGATATTCGCATCGCCGATCACACCAGACACGATTCCGTCGGCGCGATCGCCGCTGCGCTTCTTGACGAGATGCCGGCGACCTTTGCCCTCGCCGGCTTGTCAATGGGCGGCTATATCGCAATGGAGATCCTGCGGCAGGCACCACAGCGCGTCAGCCGGCTGGCGCTGCTCGACACCGCGCCGGGTGCCGACGACGAAGCAAGAAAAGAGCTGCGCCGCCAATTCGTTGCGCTCGCCCGCAAGGCGGGGATCGGTCCGGTCATCGACCGGCTGATGCCGCAGTTCCTGTCCGAGAAACATTGCAAGGACGCGGCAATGGCGGCGCTCGTGCGAAAGATGGCCGAGGATACGGGAACCGAGGCCTTTGCCCGTCAGCAGGAAGCGATCATGGGGAGGCCGGATTCGACGGCGCTCCTGGGGGAAATTCGCTGTCCGTCGCTCGTCCTCGTTGGCGCCGACGATGGCCTGACGCCTCCGGACGTCGCACGTTTCATGCACGAAAGGTTGCAGGACAGCTCGCTGGTCGTGGTTCCCGACTGTGGGCATTTGTCGCCGATCGAACAGCCCGACGCCGTCACCCAGGCGCTACGTGTCTGGCTGCAGCGACCGGCCGCCTGAAATGCACCTGAAAAGAGGCGTCTCGATCAGTTGCTCGCCGGCTGGAAACGGTAGGTGCCGTCGTCGTTGAAGAACACTTCGTAGGTCGTGCCCGAGGCATCATCCTTCCCGGTCTCGATGAACATCGCCAGCCCGAACTGGTCGATGTCGTAGTTGAAGTCGGTGACCGTCATCTTCTCGGTGCGAATCTCGCTAAGCTCGCTCGAGGAGACGACGGTGCCGTCTTTGCCGACCCTCTGAACGAAGAAGCGGATGACGCCCGGTTCCGCCTCGCGGCGGATAACGACGCGGTAGCGGCCTTCCGCGTTCTCCGTCTTCCATTCGCCGAAAACGCGGACATGGGTGATCGCCGGATCGAGCGTTGCCACCGCGTCGGAAATCTCGTCGCCAAGGGCACTCGCGGGCGTCGCGGCGATCATCAGGGCAAGGAGGAGGGAACGCGTGGTCGCCAGGGCACCAGGCGTCATGGAGACAGATTTTGGAGAGGCAATCGGCATGGGGCGGTCTCCCGGTGGCAATGCGGGGAAGGGTGGACATGGTCCAATCTTCTTTCACGGGGCCCATTCTTTCACGAAACGGGGCCGACCGCATCTGCTTCGATACGCTTTACGCATGATCCGTCCGGCGGTTTTCCGGCGGCAGGCGATGCGGAATGGCGAGAGTCAGGCCGGATCGGCCTCGTCCGGATAGAAGAGCTGGAAGTCCTCAGCGTAGCGCTCGCGAACCAGGGCCACCGTTTCCGGGCGAGCGTAGTAGCCGCCGAGATCGTCCGTGCCGCTGCGATGGACATTGCGCTTCTCAAGCGGCTGTAGGCGATAACCGAAGCGGTCATGGAGGATATCGTTGAGCCGCGCCCAGTCCGTGTCGAGCGTCTCGAAACGGCCGACGAAATCGGCGACCGCGGCGGTGTCGGCAGCCAGCATGGAGGCCTGCGACTGGAAATGCGTGTCAGCGCGGGCGTCATCGATGTTCGCTACGCGGGCGACGAAATCGTCGAACGGCATGTGCGGCCGGAAGCCGAGCCTGGCGAACGGTTCGGGAAACGATCGGAACTCCACACACTTGTTGAAGTAGCATGAGACCAGCCGGTCGAAAGGATTGCGCACGAAGATGAAGACGAAGAGTCCGTCACGGATCGCCTGCATCTCCGTCGCCCCGACCATCCGTGCCCGGTCTCCCGCCGCCTCGATCCAATAGCGGTCCCGCGTTGGGCGCAGGTCGCCGACGGGCTTCAGCCCGAGATGGCGGGCAAGCGCGCTCTTGATGGAAGAGTTGGCAACCTTCGGCACCCGTCCGAAGGCGACATGCATCTCCGGGATGACGATGAAATGCGGATCCGCGCTTCCTTCGCGAAGCCGGGTGAGGCCCTTGCGCATTTTCTGAAGGATAGTCGCCACGCGCCTGTTCCTCGGGTTTTCCTTGGCGTCCGGTGGCTCCCATGACCCGCCGGCCGTCGATGCATAGCCGATCGGGCTCCGGGCGGGAAGAGGGTGGGTTGAAGGACCCGGAAAACCTGTCGCGAGGGCGTGCGAAGGAAAGCTGCTCAGATATCGAGGTCGGTGGCGAATTCGGCTCGGTCCTGGATGAAATGGAACCGCGCCTCCGCCTTGGTGCCCATCAGGCGCTCGACCGTGTCCTTGGTCTCCGGCGCAATCTCTTCGGCAACAACGACGCGCAGGAGCGTGCGCTTCGTTGGATCCATCGTCGTTTCCTTCAACTGCGCCGGCATCATCTCGCCAAGGCCCTTGAAACGGCCGATCTCGATCTTGCCCTTGCCTGTGAATTCTGTCGCCATCAACTCCTCGCGGTGGGCGTCATCGCGCGCGTAGAGCGTCTTGCCGCCCTGGCTGATGCGGTAAAGTGGCGGCACGGCAAGGAAGAGATGGCCGTTATGGATCAGCTCCGGCATCTCGCGATAGAAGAAAGTGATGAGCAGCGAGGCGATATGGGCGCCGTCGACGTCGGCGTCGGTCATCACGATGACTCGCTCGTAACGCAGGTCTCCCTCGCGGTAGTTGGCGCGCGTGCCGCAGCCGAGCGCCTGCAGAAGGTCTGAGAGCAACTGGTTCTGGGTGATCTTGTCGCGTCCGGCGCTCGCCACGTTGAGGATCTTGCCGCGCAGGGGCAGGATCGCCTGATTGGTGCGGTTGCGCGCCTGTTTCGCCGAGCCGCCGGCCGAATCGCCCTCCACGATGAAGAGTTCGGTGCCACCCGCCTGGCTGGTCGAGCAGTCGGCGAGCTTTCCCGGCAGGCGCAGCTTGCGGACGGCGGTCTTGCGGTTGACCTCGCGCTCCTGGCGCCGCTTCAGTCGCTCCTCGGCGCGGTCGATCACCCAGTCGAGCAGCTTGTCGGCCTGATGCGGCGAGGCGGCGAGCCAATGGTCGAAAGCGTCGCGCACGGCCGCCTCCACGATCTTGGAGGCTTCCGTTGTCGCCAGCTTGTCCTTCGTCTGGCCGACGAATTCCGGCTCGCGGATGAACACCGACAGCATCGTCCCGGCCGAGGTCAGGATGTCGTCGCCGGTGACGATCGTTGCCTTCTTGGTGCCCTTCAACTCGCCGTAGGCGCGAAGGCCCTTCAGTAGCGCCATCCTGAGGCCGGCCTCGTGGGTGCCGCCCTCGGGCGTCGGGATCGTGTTGCAGTAGGAATTGCCAAAGCCGTCGCCGGCGAACCAGGCGACCGCCCATTCCACCGATCCGTGTCCGCCGGTGCGGTTGGTCTTGCCGGCGAAGATCTCGTCGACGACGCGCTTTTCGCTCGCCAGCTTTTCCGCCAGATAGTCCTTGAGCCCGCCCGGGAAATGGAACGTCGCCTTGGTCGGCGTCTCGTCCTTCTCGCCGAGGAGTTCCGGCGCGCAGGCCCAGCGGATTTCCACGCCACCGAAGAGATAGGCCTTGGAGCGCGCCATGCGGAACAGCCGGCCCGGCTCGAACTTCGTTGTCCTGCCGAAGATCTGCTCGTCCGGGTGGAAGCGGATACGCGTTCCGCGCCGGTTCATGACTTCGCCGAGATCCGTGAGCTCGTCCTGCGGCTTGCCCCGGCTGTAGGTCTGGCGGAAGAGCCGTCGGCCGCGTGCCACCTCGACTTCCAGCACGTCGGAAAGCGCATTGACGACGGAAACGCCGACGCCGTGGAGGCCGCCGGAGGTCTCGTAGACCTTGGAATCGAATTTCCCGCCGGCGTGGAGCGTCGTCAGGATGACTTCCAACGCCGATTTTTGCGGGAACTTCGGATGCGGGTCGACCGGAATGCCGCGCCCGTTGTCGGTTACCGCCAGGAAGCCGTCCGCATCGAGCGCTACCTCGATCCAGCTGGCGTGGCCGGCCACAGCCTCGTCCATGGAGTTGTCGATCACCTCGGCGAAAAGGTGGTGGAGCGCGCCGGAATCCGTGCCGCCGATATACATGCCCGGTCGCCGGCGGACCGGCTCCAGCCCTTCAAGGACCTCGATGTCGGCCGCCGAATATCCGCCTTCCGACGTGCCGGACGTGTCGGCCTTCGCCGCGGCCTTGCGGGACGGCGGCGCCTTCTCCGCCGGCGCGGCCTCGGCCGCCGTCGCTCTCTTGGGCGCGCGGGGGCGAGGCTGGGGTGCGGCGGCCTTTAGGTGGGCGACGCTTTCTTCCAGCTTGGCGAACAGATCCTCGGACTTGGCCATACGGGCTGTGGGCTCCGGTATTTTTTACGAACCGATTTTTTCACGAATCACCGGACAGTTTGCCACGACTTGTCCCGGCTGGCGAGATGCCGTTCCGTTTCTGTTCCGCGCCCCGGTCGCGCTTTCCCCAGGGAGTTTGTCGAAGGTGGGCATTTGCGCTCGGACGTTGCGTCGCCGCCGGCCCTTTCGGTCCCTTCCCGCGATGGTCTAGATTGGCGAAGACAGCACCCCGAAACCCGTGAGGAGATCCGTCATGGCCGCTGTGCCTCCGCCGATCGAACTGGGCCTTCCCGCCCCCGATTTCACGCTTCCCGCCACCGACGGCACGATGATGAGCCTTGCTGACGTGAAGGGCGAGAAGGGCACCGTCGTCGTCTTCATCTGCAACCATTGCCCCTATGTCCGTGCCATCACCGGGCGGCTTGTCGAGGCTGCCGAGGCGATGAAGGCATTCGGCGTCTCGCTCGTCGCGATCAACGCCAACGATGCGATGACCTACCCAGCCGACAGTTTCGAGAACATGGAGAAATTCGCCAGCGCCGCGGGTTTCACCTTCCCCTATCTCCACGACGAGACGCAGGAGGTCGCCAGGGCCTATGGCGCCGTCTGCACGCCCGATTTTTTCGGCTATGACGCCGACCTGCGGCTCGCCTATCGCGGCCGTCTCGACGAGGGCCGCACCGAGCCGCCGTCGCCGGGCGCAAAACGCGAACTTGTCGACGCCATGCGCATGGTCGCCGAGACCGGCAAGGCGCCCGACGATCAGACGCCGTCCATCGGCTGCTCCATCAAGTGGAAGGAGTAAGGCTGCCTTATTCCGCCGCGGCCGGGTGGTTGTCGCTTTCCGCGCGGCGGTGCACATCGTTGGCGACGTCGGGATCGTGCTCCGTTGCCACATCGCCCGCCGGCTTTTCTACCAGGCCCAGCATTCGGCCCCAGACCGTCGGCATCGCCAGCATGGTGGGGATAACGATGAGCGTCAGCAACGTGGAGAAAGCGAGCCCGGAAATCACCGCGGTGGATAATTGAACCCACCAGATCGCCGTGATGCTGCCGATCGCGGTGGAGCGGCCGAAGAAATCGAAGCTCACCTGCGTTGCCATCGGAATGAGGCCGGCAATGGTGGTGATCGTCGTCAGAAGGATGGGGCGGAGCCGTTGCGCCGCCGTCTTCAGCACCGCCTCGACGGTCTCCACGCCGTCGTTGCGGAAGCGGTTGTAGGTGTCGATCAAGACGATGGCGTTGTTGACGACGATGCCGGCGAGCGCGACGACGCCGGTGCCAGTCATGATGACGGAGAATTTCTGTCCCGTGGCGAGCATGCCGATCAGCACGCCCATCACCGACATCACCACCGTGGAGAGCGTCAGTACCGTCTGATAGAACGAGTTGAATTGGGTGACGAGGATGATGAACATCATGAAGAGCGAGGCGCCCATGGCCTTGCCGAGGAAGTCGCTCGCTTCCTTTTGATCCTCGTCGGCGCCGCGAAAGCGGAAGAAGACGCCGTCCGGCCACGTCTGGCCCTTCACCCAGTTGTCGAGCTCCTTCACTTTGTCGTCGACGAGAATGCCGTCTTCCTTCATCACGTTTGCCTTCACCGTCATGGCAAAGAGCCCGTCCTTGCGAGTGATGGAGGAGACGCGCGGCTGCGGCGTGCGGGTGACGAAATTGGCGATCGGTACAAGGCCGTTCTCGGTCCTGAGGCGCAGGTTGTCGAAACGGTCGAGCGTACGCTCGGCCTCTGGCAGGCGAACGCGAATATCGACCTCGTCCTCGGAATCGTCGGGCCGGTAGCGGTCGATGAGGAGGCCGTTGGTGACGAGTTGAACCATCGAACCGACCGAGGCGATGGCGGCGTTGTAGCGGCCGGCGCGTTCGCGGTCGATCGAGAGCTGCCATTCGATGCCGGGAAGCGGCCGGCTGTCCTCCACGTCGCGAAGCCCCTGCATCCCCTCGACATGGGCGCGAACCCGACCCGTAATCGCCTTGACGAGGTCATAGTCGGCGGCGCTGATCTGCAACTGGATGTCCTTGCCGCTCGGTGGTCCGCCCTCGATCTTGCGCACCTCGACGCGAAGACCGGGGAGGGGCGCGGTGCGCCGGCGGATCTCGGCAAATATCTCCGCGCCTTTCCTCCGACAGCAATAGTCGTCGAGTTCGATCTGCATCTCGCCGATGAGATCGGCTGGTCGGTCCTGGACGCCGTCGAGGATCCGCCCGCCCTCGTCGCCGCCGGATGGATAGGCCTTGGCGATGACGTTCTCGATACCGCTCACCTGGAGGATCTGGTCTTCCACCTCGCCGACGAGCCGGCTTGCTTCTTCCGCAGCGAGGTTGCCGCGGGCCGAGACGAGAACGATGGCGACGTCCGGTTCCTCGTCGACGAAGAACTCCGATCCGGTGTTGTGCGTCATGTAGGTTGAGAAGACGACGGCGATGAGTGCGAGGACGCTGACGATCACCACCGCGTTTCCCGCCGGATGTGTGACGAGCGGGGCGATGAACCGCAGGTAGGCGCCGGTCATGCCGCCGACGGCCTCGGGATGGAAATGGCCGGGTCCGGAGAGCCGGCGCGCCACCTCAGCCTCCGCCGCCGCGCGCTGGCGGCTGCGGCGCTTCTGCCAGACGACCAGCGGACGCAGGACCGGACGCAGCGCGAGCGTCAGGGCAAGCCCGCCGGCGAGCGTCGCCGCGATGAGAACGATTTCCGCCAGACGCCCGGTGCCGACGACGGGGGAGAGGACACGCATGGCGACGGCCGCGACAATCGCGGCGGTGGCAAAGCCCGTAGCGGCTGACAGGGCGATGAGTGCCTTCCGGTCGAGCCATCCGGAAAGCCGCGCGACGACCGTGCCGGTGGCGGGCAGGAACAGCATCGCCGTCACCAGCGCCGCCGACAGGACAATGATCACCATGATCGGCAGGTAGCTCATGAACTCGCCGGAGACGCCGGGCCACAGAAGCATCGGTAGGAAGGCGGCGAGCGTCGTGCCGGTGGAGGCCATGATCGGCCAGAACATCAGCCGTGCGGAGCGGATGTAGGCCTCGTCGGGCGCCATACCCTCCGCCATCTTGCGGTCGGCGTATTCCACCACCACGATCGCCCCATCGACGAGCATGCCGACGGTCAGCACCAGCCCGAACATGACCATCATGTTCACCGTCATGCCGATGAGGCCGAGGATCAGGAAGCCGACCATGAAGGAAATCGGGATCGCCGCCCCGACGAGTAGCGCCGAGCGCAGGCCGAGCGCGGCGACGACCAGCACCATGACGAGGAAGATGGCGGTTAGGATCGCCGATTCCAGCGAGCCGAGAACCTCCTTGATGAAGCTCGACTGATCGAGGAGATAGGTGACCTTGATCGTCTTTGGCCAATTTTTCACATAGGCATCGACGACCTGGCGGACCGCCTCGTTGTTTTCCACGATGTTGGTGCCGAGCCGTTTAATGACCTCCACCGCGATCGCCGGCTGGCCATTCACCCGCGTGATCGAGTTGCGGTCCTTGAACGTGCGACGGATCTCCGCGACGTCGCCGAGCGTGACGACGCCTTCGCCGTTTTGCTTGATCGGCAGGGAATAGACATCCGCCCGCGATTGGATGAGGCCGGGAACCTTGACGTTGAAGCGTCCGACGCCGGTGTCGAGGAAGCCTGCCGGGACGAGCTGGTTGTTGCGGGTCAGCGCCTCGAGCAATTCCTGCTGGGTGACGTCGTAGGATTCCAGCTTCATCGTGTCGATGAGGACTTCCAAAAGCTCTTCGCGGTGGCCGGCGAGATTGGCTTCGAGAACGGTCGGGATCGCCTCGATCTGGTCCTTCAGCTTGCGCGCGTGGGCATAGAGCGTGCGTTCCGGCACGTCGCCCGACAGCGCGACCGTGATCGTCGGCACGAGGCTGAAGTTGGTCTCGGTAACGGTCGGTTCGTCGGCCTCCTCCGGCAGGTCGGCCTTGGCCTGGTCGACCTTGTCGCGCACGTCGGCGAGCGCCTCGTCCTTGTCGAAATCGACGTCGAATTCCAAAATGATGGCGGCATGGCCCTCCGAGGCGATTGCCGTGATCTCCTTCAGCCCGTCGAGGCCTCTGAGCGAGGTTTCCATCGGCCTGACGAGGAGCCGTTCGGCATCCTCCGGCGAAATGCCCTGCTGCGGCACGGAAACGATGAACACCGGGACGTCGATATCCGGGTTCGCGTCCTTGGGGATCGTCAGGTAGGCGATGATGCCGGCAACCACCATCGCCACCATCATGGTGAGGACGGAGCGCGGGTGGCGCAGGGCTGATTCGAGTGGCCCGGTCATCGTCAGCTCTCCCGTGCCGGCTCGGATGACGCGTCGGTCTCGACCGGTTCGACATGTTCGCCCGCCCGCACGTAATCCTGCCCGACGGTGATCGCGGTTACCCGGTCGGGAAGGCCCGCGACCCAGACGCCCCGCGCGGCGCTGCCCTCGGCCTCACCGAGAAGGGTAACGGGGAGAAACGCCACAAGGCCGGTCTCGTCGACGGACCGGATGCCGACCGTTCCGTCGTCGGCGAGGACGAGGATGGAGGAGGGGATGAGATGCGCCGGCGTCGGCGCAAGGGAGACGAAGGCGGAGGCGGTGACGCCCGCCCTCAGCTGGCCGTCGGCATTGGCGATTTCGACTTCGACGCGGAACGTGCGCGTCTTGGTGTCGGACGAACGCGAGATGAAGCGGATCCGGCCCTTGGCGGTCTGGCCGTCGACGAGGTTTATGCGGGCGGTCATGCCGCGCGCAAGCTTACCGACGTCGCGCTCCGACACCTGGCCGGTGACAATCATCGGATCATCGTTGAGGACAGTGGCGCAGACCCCGCCGGCAGCGAGCATTTCGCCGCGTTCGATCAGCGGTTTCTCGATGACGCCGTCGCTGGGCGAGAGAATTCGGGTGCGGTTACGTTCGACCTCCGCCTCCTTGACGGCGGCGAGCGCTGCGTCGTGGGCCGCTTTGAGCGCCCTGAGCCGGGTTTGCGCCGTGAAGCCCTTCTTCGACAGGGTGGTGGCCGCCTCGAAATCGAGCTCGGCCTGAGCGAGCAGGGCGCGGGCGTGGAGCACCTTCGCCTCGCGCGCACCGGCTTCGATACGGCACAGGAGGTCGCCGCGCCGGACCCGGGCGCCCTCTGACACCGGGCGTTCGACGACGAGGCCCGTGGTCTCCGCGCGAACCGCGATTCGCGCCTCCGCCTCCGTGCGGCCGCGGATTTCCAGCTCCGCAGTCCGGGACATCGCGGTGAAGGTCTCCACCCGGACGCGGAACGGGGCATCGTCCGTGCGCCCGTTTCGGGTCGCGGGGGAGGTGCCCTTGTCGCCTTGATCTGGCCGGTTGCCCTGGCCGCCGACGACGAGGTCGCCCGTCGCCATCCAGCCGCCGATGGCTGCCACGATCACGAGCGCGGTGAAATGCGACCACCGAAGACCCAGTGCCATGGTGAAATCCTCGTTCCCGTTTCGCGGAAAGCCTCACCCAGGGTGCTTCCGCTGCCGGCCGCTGCCGGTCCGTACCTGTTGGTCGTGCCCACCCCCGCGTCGGGGCGTGCCGGGCTATTGCGCGGCGTTCCGTTCGGTGTTCTCGAGCGCCGTTCCCGCAAAGGCCTCGAGTTCGTCGCGCGACGATTCCAGGTAGGCGAGGGCGGCGCTGGTGCAAGCGATGCCGTAGGACAGCGTCCATTGCGCTCCGGTGAGGGAAATGGTGGCGCGGGCGTCTTTGAGCTGTTTCAGTTCGGCGCGCTTGGCTGCGATCCGTTCGTCGATCATCGTTCTGATGTTCTCCTGCGGCAGACCGTCGCAGAGCATTGCGACGAGCAGGAACTCGGACCGGAAGACGTCCCGTCCCGGCGTCTCCGAAAGCGCCGCGCGCAATTCCGCATTGCCTGCGTCCGTGATCGAATAGACCTTGCGCGCCGGTTTGCCTGCCGTGATCTCGTGGCGCACCGTCACGCAGCCCTCCGCTTCGAGTTTAGCCAGCGCAGGATATATCGAGCCGAAGCTGACATCGACGAAGTAGCTGTACTTTCCCTCGGCCGACGCCTTCTTGATCTCATAGCCTGTGGCGTCCTCGAAATGGAGAATGGCAAGGCAGAGAGTGCGTACGTTCATGCAAGAAACCCCTGTTTTCTAGGATTTCCATACCGTTCGCCGGTCGATTTTCAGCGACGCCGATTTCGAGCGCATGGAAATGTCTGGAAATGCTAGCGGCAATTAGGGGGTGGAGTCCAGAAAATTATATCGAAACGATATATAGCGATAAGACCTATATCGATATGCTATAGGGGTGCCCTCGGCACGGTACATGCGATGCAGTGGAAGGCGCCGAAACAGACTTGGGAGATCGGGTGAGGATCCTGCCGGAACGCCGAAAAGACGGTCAACCAATTGGGACTCGACGTTCCCTCAGAGATTGCTAAACTTCCAGGTGTTGGCGCCGCGTTAACGTCGCGGAATCCATAGTGGTCGATCCGGCGGCGGCGGAGCCCACGGGGCTTGCCAGGTACTTGAAATTGGGTAACGCCAGATCGGGCGGTGAACGGCGAATGGCCTGTGATCGGGTGAAGGCAACCCGATACGGTGCTAGAGGAAACGAGGAGAGAGTGCGGCCATGGCGAAACCTGTCGAAAAGCGTTGGAATCCGCTGTTGAAACTTCTATTCGTCAACGCGCTGGCAGGCATTTCCGCGGCTGCCGTGCTCGCCGGCGGGCTGGTGGTCTTCGACGTTGCCGGCTTCGGCCATCTCATTGCCAACTCGGCCAATCCGGTGCTGCCGGTCGTGGTTCTCTTCGCTAGCCTTGCGATTACCCTGTCCAGCGTCGCCATGGGCGTCGCGGTCATGCGCCTTCCCTTCGACAACGACGGGCCCGGCTCGCGCAAGCGCCGCAAGCCGCGGGGTCGCCCGGTGCCGGTAATGGACGAGGCCGACATGGTGCTCGCGACCGTTAAGGCGGGCGGTCGCCGCCGCTGAACCTCTTTTCTGCGAGCGTCCCGGCCTTCTGATCCCGGCCTTCCGGATCGATCTGATAGAAACTGCACGGCCCGTCGGTTTGTCCCGGCGGGCTTTTTCGTCGTCAGTCGACGATTTCGAACCGCCAGGGCATTTCCGATCCAGTGCGAGCGCAGGCGTGTGCCGAGGTACGGAGCCCCATATCGAGCGCGGCATCGAGCGCGTGGCTGTCGAGCCCGGCAAGACCGTCGGGCAGGAACGCGCCGTATTCATCGAGGCTCGAAAGGAACCCGGCCGTGAAGGCGTCGCCGGCGCCGACGGTGTCGACGATCGTGTCGGCGAGCGTCGGTCGGCTGGTGTCGTAGCCGGCCGAGACGACCCGAGCCCCGTGCGGGCCCTGCGTGATGGCACAGATCGCAGCGCCCGCCTCGAGCCAGGCCTCCAGGATGAAATCGTGCGAGACGTCCGGATATAGCCACGCCAGGTCGTCGGCGCTCGCCTTGATGATATCGGCGACGGCCATCAGCCGCAGCAGCCGTCCGCGATAGATGCCTTCGTCTTCGACGAGCGCCGGACGGATGTTCAGATCGAGCGAGATCAGCCGCTGGCCGGCTTCTTCCCTCAGGAGCTCTTCCAGTCGCGTGCCGACCGGTTCGGTCCCCAGAACGAAGGACCCGGAATGGAGGACGGATATGTTCTCCTTCAGTCCCGAAGCGTCGGCCGGATTGTAGGAGCGCCCGGCCGAACCCGTATCGAAGAAGGCGAACTTCGGCTCGCCGTGCTGGTCCCGGTCGACGAAGGCGAGGGTACTCGGCAGATGCGTGTGGACGACACGGTCGACGTCCACATCGGCATCGGCGAGAACGCTGAGGAACTGCTGGCCGAAAAGGTCGTTCGACATCGCCCAGGAATAGGCGACAGGCGTACCGAGCCGGCCGAGGCCGATGGCGACGTTGAAGGGCGACCCGCCGAGGACGACCCGAAAGCCGGCCTCGTTTCCGCGTGTCTTTTCGGAAAAGAAGTCGACGACCGCCTCGCCGATACTCAGAATCACACGGTGTTCCTTCCCTGCCTGCCGCCGTCCTGCCGGTCGTTTTCTCCGCCCGCCGTTTTCAATGGCGGGGTATTTCAAGGACGCGCCGCGATTTCAAGATGAAAAATATGCGCTCAATTGCAGCATGCCCGGGTGTGGTTGCGTAACGCTGCATCGGGGCCTACGAAAGGTGCTGTCACATGTCGCCGCAGTGGGAGAGCCCCATATCCGTCGAACCGTCCATATCCCTAGACCCGGTCGTTGACGACCTTGTCGCCGCCTTTCAGGCGCGCACGCCGATCCGCGCATGGTCGCTCATCGTCACTGTCTACGGCGATGCGATTGTGCCGCGTGGCGGCGTCTTGTGGCTTGGCTCGCTGATCGATTTTCTGGAGGTCATCGGGATTGCACCGGGGCTTGTGCGCACCGCCGTCTCGCGGCTCGCCACCGATGACTGGCTGATGCGCTCGCGCGTCGGCAGGAAGAGCTATTATCGCCTTTCGCCGCGCGGCCACGCCGCCTTCGCCGAGGCAACCCGGCGGATCTATTTCAGCCATACCAAACCCTGGAATGGGCGTTTCCACATCGCCATTCTCGACGAAAGCGGTGGGGCGGGCCGACTCGATCTGCGGCGCGAGCTGGAGGAAAAGGGGTTCGGTGCCGTCGCCCCCTCCGTCCTGATCGCGCCGTCGCGAAAACAGCATCTCGATGAGCTGGCGCCCTACGCGCTGTTGGAGGCGCATGCCCTTTGCGGGACGGATCCGCGCGATCTCGCCCGCCGAGCCTGGCCGCTCGAGCGGATCGCGTCGGGCTATGAGCGCTTCATCGCCCAGTTCGCACCGCTCGACGCCGCGCTCGACGAAGGCCGTACCTTGCCGCCGCTCGACCAACTCGTCGCTCGCATCCTGCTCGTTCACGAGTTCCGCCGCATTATCCTGCGCGATCCCGCGCTGCCCGATGGGCTGTTGCCGGAGAATTGGCCGGGCGCGCGGGCGCGGGCGCTCAGCGCCGGCCTCTACCGCCGGCTGATGACCGGATCGGAGGTTTGGCTCGACAGCCACGCGCTGTGCGAGGAGGGGCCGCTGCCGGCGCCCGGTCCGGAATTCTTCGAGCGCTTCGCATGACGCCGCCGAGAGACAGACGTGGTGAGGGGGGGCGAAACCCGCGTCCGGCCCGCGGCAGCCGACCGGCCGGGCAAAAGCGGATCGTCGGCGGCAAGGCCCGCGAAGACGTGTCTCGCCGGCGCCGCGGGCCTGAACCGGCCCTCGATCTGACGCAGGCCGTTCTTTACCGCGACGACGCGCTGATCGTGATCGACAAACCGGCGGGCCTTCCGGTCCATGCCGGCCCGAAGGGCGGATTGACGGTCGAGGATGCTTTCCCCGGTCTCCGCTTCGGCCTGCCTTGGGATCCGGCGCTTGGCCATCGCCTCGACAAGGACACCTCCGGCTGCCTCGTCCTCGGCCGCGATCGCAAGGCGCTCGCGCGCCTCGGCAAGCTCTTTCAAGGCAACCGGGTGAAGAAGACTTACTGGGCGATCGTTGAGGGCCAGCCGCCGGCTGACGAGGGACGCATCGCGCTGTCGCTGTCAAAACGCGAAAAGGCGCGGGGCTGGCACATGCGCGTCGACCCGAAGGGCCAGCCGGCCGAGACCTTTTTTCGCGTGCTCGGGCGCTCGGAACGCTTCGCCTGGTTGGAACTGAAGCCGACGACCGGCCGCACCCACCAGCTCCGCGTCCATTGTTGTGCCAAGGGCTGGCCGATCCTCGGCGATCCGATCTACGGCGCGGCCTCGCCGAGCGGCCCGCGCCTCCATCTTCACGCCCGAGCCATTGAGGTGCCGTTCGGCACGCGTGAAAAGCCGGTGCATGTCGTCGCGCCGGTGCCGGCGGAGATGGCAGATGCGCTGAAGCTGTGCGGCTGGCGCGGCGAAAGACGGGAGACGGGCGGCGCGTGAGGCCCGCCCATGGAGCCGCCCGACACGGTTCAGGTCGGGATCAGGATGAACGCCAGCGCGAAGATGACATAGAAGACCAGTATCCCGATAAGCGTCCGCGTCTTCTTCTTCCACAAGAGGAAGCCGGCGAGAACGGCGTGCAGCGCGAGTCCGATCGGCGCGGCGGCGGGAAACAGCATCACGGTGAAGAGGGCAAACTGCAGGAAATTGAAATCCGACAGGGTGTCCAGATGCATCACCGTCAGGATGAGGCCGGCGATTGCATAGGGCAGGAGCCCCAGGAGGAAGCCGATCATGATCGAGCCCGGCTTGCGCGTTTCTGTCATGGAAGAGGCTTTCTGAGAGGTGCCCGGTAGCGGGACGGGGGAGGTGGGAGAAGGCCGCAGCCGTCGGCTGCGACAGTCAGTTCCGGGGGCGGTCTAGCTTCGGCGGCCTCCGGCACCCGGCATCGCGTGCACCTCTTCGATGGAAAGTCCGTGACTTCCATCGACGACGAGGCGAGTGGCGAGCGCGGCATAGTCCTGCCGACTGATCGGCCCCTGCGGCCGAAACCACAGATAATGCCAGTTTAGCATGCCGAAGAGCGACATGGTGACAGGCTTGAGGAGAGGGTTGCCGCCGTCGAGCGTCGGGTTGGCGGCGGCGAGCGCGGCGGCGAAGAGATCGACGAGCTGGCGTTCCAGCCGCTTGACGGCCTCCTGGCGCTCGTCGGGAAGGCGCTTCAGGTCGTTGATCTGGACCTTGTGTTCGGCGTCGGCGTCGCGATAAGCCTCCAGCAGTGCGGTGGAAATGGCGATGACCCGTTCCGTCGGCTCCTCGTTCGCCTCCGATGCCGCCCGCACCGCCTCGACGAGTGTCTTCAGGTGCCGCTCAATGATGTCGAACAGCAGCGCTTCCTTGTTGGCGTAATAGTGGTAGAGCAGGGCCTTGGAGACGCCGCAGGCATCCGCGATCTGGCTCATCGACGCACCGTCGTAGCCGCGTTCGGCGAAAAGCCGTCCCGACGTGTCGAGGATCGCATCCCGCTTGTCGTCGTAGTCCTCCGCGCGTGGCCGGGCCATGCTTGTCCTTTCCTACCTCGTCCGGTTGCTGGACAGGGCGTGCTCGCAGCACTTGTGCCGGCTTTCCAAGTCCGAAAGCGGGCGATACGCCACGAGAGCGCGCATCCGTCTGTCGCCGTCACCTGTTTTTCGAGGATTGGCGCAGGACCTAGCGGCAGGGCCGCGTCCTGTCAATCCTTCGGCCGTTCGTCGACAATCCGGACCGCCTTGCCGATCGAGCGCTGGATCGTGTCGGGATCGGTGACGTCAATCCGTGCGGTGATGCCGATAACCGACTTGATGTGGTGCGCCAACTCGCCGGCCTGTGCCTCGCGGTCGCCGGGATCGGAGAGACCTGGCCGAGCCTCCACATAGATTTTGATGTTGTCGAGGCGTCCGTCACGGGTCAACCGGATCTGGTAGTGCGGGGCAAGGCCGGAACACTTCAGGATCTGCTCCTCGATCTGGGTCGGAAAGACGTTGACGCCCCGGACGATCATCATGTCGTCGGACCGGCCGGTGATCTTTTCCATGCGTCGCATGCTTCGCGCCGTACCGGGCATGAGCCGGGTGAGGTCGCGGGTGCGGTATCGGACAATCGGCATCGCCTCCTTGGTCAGCGAGGTGAAGACGAGCTCGCCTTCCTCGCCATCGGGCAGCACCTCGCCGGTCACCGGATCGATCACCTCAGGATAGAAGTGGTCCTCCCAGATGTGGAGGCCGTCCTTGGTCTCCACGCATTCGTTGGCGACGCCCGGTCCCATGACCTCCGACAGACCATAGATGTCGACCGCATGCATGTCGAAGGCCTCTTCGATCTCGCAGCGCATGGCGTTCGTCCAGGGTTCTGCGCCGAAGATGCCGACCTTCAGGGAGGACTCGCGCGGGTCGAGCCCCTGTTTGCGGAATTCGTCGAGAATGGAGAGCATGTAGGACGGCGTCACCATGATGATCTCGGGGCGGAAATCGGTGATGAGTTGCACCTGGCGCTCCGTCATGCCGCCGGAAACGGGGATTGTCGTGCAGCCGAGCGCCTCTGCGCCATAGTGCGCACCGAGGCCGCCGGTAAAGAGGCCATAACCGTAGGAGACGTGCACTTTCATGCCCGGCCGGCCGCCGGAGGCGCGGATGGAGCGGGCGACGACGCTCGCCCAGCGCTCAATGTCGCCCTTGGTGTAACCAACCACTGTCGGCTTTCCGGTCGTGCCGGAGGACGCGTGGATCCGGATCACCTCCTCGCGCGGCACGGCGAACATGCCGAAGGGGTAGTTGTCCCGCAGGTCTTTCTTGGCGGTGAAAGGGAACTTCGCCAGGTCGGCGAGCGAGGTGAGGTCGTCGGGGTGAACACCCGCAGCATCGAAGCTCGCCCGGTAGTGCGGAACGTTCTCGTAGGCATGGCGGAGCGACCATTTCAGACGCTCCAGCTGCAGGGCGGTGATTTCGTCGCGCGACGCGATCTCGATCGGATCGAGATCCTCGCGGCGGGGGCTCAGATCTTCCACTGGTCCTCTCCTCGTCTGTCTTCGTTTGGTTGCGGTCACGCCGCCTCGAGCATCAACGCGATGCCCTGGCCGACGCCGATGCACATCGTCGCGAGTGCGCGCGACAGTTTTCTTTCGCTGAGCTCGATCGCCGCCGTCAGCGCCAGACGCGCGCCCGACATGCCGAGCGGATGGCCAAGTGCGATCGCGCCGCCGTTCGGGTTGACGTGATCGGCGTCGTCGGCAAGGCCGAGACGCCGGTGGACGGCAAGCGCCTGGGCGGCGAAAGCCTCGTTCAGTTCGACGAGATCAATGTCGGCGATGGCGAGCCCGAGGCGTGAGAGGAGTTTCTCGCTCGCCGGCGCCGGGCCGATCCCCATGATGCGTGGGGGAACGCCGGCCGTTGCCATGCCGGTGATGCGGGCGAGTGGCGTCAGGTCAAAGCGGGCGACCGCATCGGCGGAAGCAATGAGGAGCGCCGCGGCACCGTCGTTGACGCCGGAAGCGTTGCCGGCCGTCACCGACCCGCCGTCGCGGAAGGGCGTCCTGAGGCGCGAAAGCTGGTCGAGCGAGGTGTCGGCCCGCGGGTGCTCGTCGCGCTCGACGATGATCGGCTCGCCCTTTCGCTGCGGGATCGTCACGGCGACGATCTCTTTGCCGAGGCGGCCGTTTTGCTGCGCCATGACCGCGCGTTGGTGCGAGCGGAGCGCGAAAGCGTCCTGGTCCGCCCTGGAGATCTCGAACTCGGCGGCAACGTTCTCTGCGGTCTCGGGCATGGAGTCGATGCCGTATTGCGCCGCCATCGCCGGATTGACAAAGCGCCAGCCGATGGTGGTGTCGAAGATTTCCGCCTTGCGCGAGAAGGCCGCCTCGGCCTTCGGCATGACCATCGGCGCCCGCGACATGGATTCCACGCCGCCGGCGATGATCACGTCGGCTTCGCCGGCCCGGATCGCCCGCGCTGCGGTGCCGACGGCGTCGAGGCCGGAGCCGCACAGCCGGTTGAGTGTCATGCCCGGCACCGTGTCGGGAAGGCCGGCGAGGAGGGCTGCCATGCGCGCGACGTTGCGGTTGTCCTCGCCTGCCTGGTTGGCGCAGCCGAGAAGGACGTCGTCGATGGCGTCACCGGGAAGGCCGGGCGTCCGGCGCATCACCTCGGCGATGACATGGGCGGCCATGTCGTCGGGGCGGACGGTACGGAGCACCCCACCGTAGCGGCCGATCGGTGTGCGGACCCCGGCGCAGAGGAAGGCGTCCCTCATGACTCGTCTCCGGATTGGGGGCTTTCTCCCTCCAGGAGCGTGCCCTTGATGGTGCGCGACATGCCGCGGAATTCGACGATCCGCGTGCCGTCCTCGCCGGCGACCATGACATCGTAGATGCCCGAGCGGCCAGCGCGGTATCGCTCCTCCGCGGTCGCTGTCAGGACATCGCCGCGCCGCGCCGGGTTGAGGAAGTTGATCGTGCACTGCTGCGCGACCGTGCGCTGGTCGTAGGTGTTGCAGGCATACGCGAAGGCTGTGTCGGCGAGGAGGAATATGTAGCCGCCATGGCACATGTCGTGGCCGTTCACCATCGTCTCGGTGATCGTCATGGTGGCGACGGCGCGGCCGGGAGTCACCTCGGACAGGGAAATGCCGAGATGGCGCGCAGCGCTGTCGTCGGCCCACATGGCGCCGGCGCAGGCAGAGGCGAGGACGGTCGGATCCATGTCGCTCAGTTCCTTCCACGTCCGACGAAATTCGGCGCCCGTTTTTCCATGAAGGCGCGAACGCCCTCCATGTAGTCGGGCGTACGGCCGGCCTCACCCTGAAGGTCGCGTTCAAGGTCGAGCTGCTCGTCGAGCGTGTTGGTCGCCGCCGCGTCGATCGCATGTTTGGCAAGGCCATAGCCGACGGTCGGGCCAGCGGCAAAAGTCTCCGCCATGGCCACGGCTTCTTGCATCAGCGTTTCGTCGTCGATTGCCTTCCAGATGAGGCCCCAGGCCTCGGCCCTATCGGCGGGGAGTGGCTCGGCGAGGAGCGCAAGGCCGCGCGCCCGGGCAGGGCCGATGAGATGCGGCAGCGACCACGTGCCACCGGAATCGGGGATAAGGCCGATCTTGGAAAAAGCCTGAATGAACTTCGCCGACCGCGCCGCTAGCACGATGTCACAGGCGAGCGCAATGTTGGCGCCCGCGCCGGCCGCGACGCCGTTGACCGCGCAGATGACGGGGAAGGGGAGGGCGCGGATTTTGCGGATCAGCGGGTTGTAGTACCTGGAGATCGTCTCGGAGAGATTCGGCGGTTCCGCATCGCTCGACACTACCCGGTCGCTGAGATCCTGGCCGGCGGAAAAACCCCGGCCGGAGCCCGTCAGAATGAGCGCACCGCACGCGGTGTCGGCCTCCGCGTCGGCCAGCGCGGCGGCCAGCGCCTCGTGCATGGCGACGTTGAAGGAATTGAGCCTGTCGGGGCGATTGAGTGTGATCACCCGATAACCGGCGCGCCGCTCCACGAGAATGGGCGTTTCATCCATGAATCAGTCCTCCCTTTTGGATCGCTCAGTGCCCGGAAGCTACGCTGAATTTGCGTCGGCTTCACCCGGCGAGCCCTGTTTTTGTCGATTTGGGCTTGACTGACCGTCCGGTCGGTAAATTATTATGGAGGCGTGAAAGACGAGTCAACACCCGGTTGCGCAAAGACGCCGCGAGGGGTCTCGGGAGTGATCCTCGGGAGCACGTTTCAAGAGCGCCAGCGGGGACAGAGCGGACGGCTCGTCGCCAGAAAACGTCCGATGGCGGCGTGAGCCGTCGACGAAACGCACAGGTCCGCGGCGCTGCGTGGCGGCGAGCGGAAAAGGGGAGGACGGCGCCATGGTCGCGTTTTTCGACAAGCATCGCGAGACGCTTGAAAAGGCGGTGGAAACCGCTCGCACGCGCGGCTTCTGGGCGGCGTATCCGGAGATGCCCTCCGGCCGCATCTACGGCGAGACGGCGAAGGCGGACGGTGAGACCGGGTTCCGGGATATGCTCGACCATCCCTTCGACCTCGATCAGCCGGCGGCCGGCACTCACCTTGGTAAGGAAGTCTCGCCCTATGGTTTCGCGCTTGGCGTGACCTATCCCGCCGCCTCGGTCGAAACACTTGTCGCCGCCGCCGGAAAGGCCGGTGAGGCGTGGGGAAAGGCGAGCGTCGAGGACCGCGTCGGCGTCGCGCTGGAACTCCTTGCACGCCTCAATGCAAACAGCTTTCTGATGGCGAATGCCGTCATGCACACATCCGGCCAGGCCTTCATGATGGCTTTCCAGGCCGGCGGTCCGCATGCCCAGGACCGGGGCCTTGAGGCCGTCGCCTATGCCTACGAGGAAATGGCGCGCATCCCTGGCGCCGTGCGCTGGGAAAAGCCGCAGGGCAAGGCCGATCCGCTCGTCCTCGACAAGACATTCCGCATTGTGCCGCGCGGTGTCGCCGCCGTCGTCGGTTGCGCGACCTTCCCGACCTGGAACAGCTATCCGGGCCTTTTTGCCAGCCTCGTTACCGGCAATCCGGTGATCGTCAAGCCACACCCGATGGCGATCCTGCCACTGGCGATCACGGTGAGGATGGGGCGCGAGGTGCTCGCCGAGGCTGGCTTCGATCCGAACGTCCTTCTTCTCGCCGCCGACGAGCCAGAGGCGCCGATGACAAAGGAACTGGTGACCCATCCGGATGTGGCGATCGTCGATTTCACCGGCTCGCCTGCCTTTGGGGCGTGGTTGCGCGAGGCGGCGGCCGGCAAGCTCGTCTATACCGAAGAGGCGGGCGTCAATTCCATCGTCGTCGACTCCACCGGCAGCTTCCGCGGCATGTGCGCCAACATCGGCTTCTCGCTGTCGCTCTACAGCGGCCAGATGTGCACCGCGCCACAGAACATCTATGTGCCGCAAGGCGGCATCGACACCGACGAGGGGCACAAGTCCTTCGACGAGGTTGCCGCGGCTATCGCCAAGGCCGTCGACAAGCTCCTCGGCGATCCAGAGCGCGCGCTCGCCGTCCTCGGCGCGGTGCAGAACCCGGCGACGCTGGAGCGGATCGCGGCGGCGCGGTCTCTCGGCGGGATCGTCCGGGACTCCGGCCCGGTCGCAGACCTTCCCGATGAGAAAATCCGCACCGCGACGCCGCTGATCCTCGCCGTCGGCGAGGAGGACGAAGATGCGTATCTCGCCGAGCGGTTCGGTCCGATCGGCTTTATCGTCGCCACCGCCTCTACCGCGTCCTCGATCGCCCGGGCGTCTGGTTCGGCGCACGACAAAGGCGCGATCACGGCGGCGATCTATTCCACCGACGAGGCGGTTATTGCGGAGGCTGCGGACGCGTTCGGCGCTGCCGGCGCGCCGTTGTCGGTCAATCTCATGGGCGGCATCTTCGTCAACCAGTCCGCCGCCTACAGCGATTATCACGTGACAGGGGCCAATCCGGCGGGCAATGCTTGCCTGACGGATGCGGCCTTCGTCGCGAACCGTTTCCGTGTTGCGACCGTGCGCCGTCTGGCGATGGCGTAACGACGGGAAGAATGAGCCTGAAAACGGGCCTATAGGGAGGAAACCATGACACTCACACTGCGTGGCACGCTAGGTGCCAGACTGAATGGACTATTCGGCGCCGCCGTCGTCTCGGCGCTGGCGCTCGGCGCCGGCCTGACCGGGGTGCAGGCCGCCGACACGATCAAGATCGGCTCGGTGCTTTCGGTCACCGGACCGGCGTCCTTCCTCGGCGATCCCGAGGATAAGACGCTGAAGATGTATGTCGACAAGATCAACGAGGCCGGCGGCGTCAACGGCAAGCAACTCGAACTCGTCGTCTATGACGCCGGCGTCGATGCTAACAAGGCGCGGACTTTCGCCACCCGCCTCGTCGAGGAAGACGAGATCGTCGCCATGGTCGGCGGCTCCACCACCGGCACGACCATGGCCATGGTGCCGGTCTTCCAGGATGCGGAAATTCCGTTCATTTCGCTTGCCGGCGCGGTCGTCATCATCGATCCGGTGAAAAAATGGGTGTTCAAGACGCCGCACACCGACAAGATGGCCTGCGAGAAGATCTTCGAGGACATCAAGGCGCGTGGCATGTCGAAGGTCGGCCTCATCTCCGGCACCGGTGGGTTCGGCAAGTCGATGCGCAGCCAGTGCCTCGCCGTCGCGGGAAATTACGGCATCGAGATCGTCGCCGACGAGACCTACGGGCCGAAGGATTCCGACATGACGCCGCAGCTCACCAACATCAAGGGCGTCAAGGGGCTTGAGGCGGTGGTCAACGCCGGCTTCGGCCAGGGGCCGGCGATCGTTACGCGCAACTATCGCCAGCTCGGCATCGAGGTGCCGCTCTACCAGAGCCACGGTGTGGCTTCGAAGAGCTACATCGACCTTGCCGGTGATGCCGCCAACGGTGTCCGCCTGCCGGCCGCCGCCCTTCTGGTCGCCGACAAGCTGCCCGACGACGATCCGCAAAAGCCGGTCGTTACCGCCTACAAGAAGGCCTATGAGGAAGCGACCGGCAGCCCCGTGTCGACCTTCGGCGGCCACGGCTACGACGGCTTGATGCTCGTCGTCGAGGCGATGAAGAAGGCAGGATCGGAAGACCCGGCCGCGATCCGTGACGCGCTGGAAGAGACGAAGAACTTCGTCGGCACCGGCGGCGTCGTCAACATGTCGCCCCAGGACCACCTCGGCCTCGATCTCTCTGCGTTCCGCATGCTGGAGATCAAGGATGGCGACTGGACGCTCGTGAAGTAGTCCGCGTCTTTCCGGCGCCCGGATCCGCGGGCGCCGGGAGCGCGTGGCGCACCCCATCGAGCATGTCCGGCACGACCGGCGAGGGCGGGCGATCCGCCTTCCGATACGGATCGGGAAAATGGCCGAGTTTCTTCAGTTCACAGTCTCCGGGCTGACCGTCGGCGCGGTCTACGCGCTCGTCGCGCTCGGCTTCACCATCATCTACAACGCGTCCGAGGTGGTGAACTTCGCTCAGGGCGAGTTCGTGATGATCGGCGGCATGGCGACGGTCTTCATCGCCGCCGCCGGCGTGCCGCTTCCGCTCGCCGCACTGCTGGCCGTCCTCGCCGCCACCGCCGTCGGCCTGCTGCTCCACCGGCTGGCGATCGAGCCGGCGCGCGGCGCCTCCGCCGTCACCCTCATCATCATCACCATTGGCGCCTCGATCTTCCTGCGCGGTCTTGCCCAGGTCGTCTTCGACAAGCAGTTCCATTCCCTGCCATCGTTTTCCGGCGACACGCCGATTGCGATCGGCGGCGCGTCTGTCCTGCCGCAAAGCTTCTGGGTCATCGGCGGCGCCGTCGTCATCTTCCTGGCGCTGTGGACCTTCTTCAACCACACCATGATCGGCAAGGCGGTGCTGGCGACGTCGGCGAATCGGCTCGCCGCTCGTCTCGTCGGCATCAATACAAGCCTCGTCATGGCGCTCGCCTTCGGCGTTTCCGCCCTCATCGGCGCCGTTGCCGGCGTGCTTGTCACGCCGATCACGCTGACGAGCTACGATTCCGGTACGCTCCTGGCGCTGAAGGGCTTCGCCGCCGTCATGCTCGGCGGCATCGGCAGCCCGGCCGGCGCCGTCGCCGGCGGACTCCTCGTCGGCCTGCTGGAAGCCTTCGGTGCCGGCTACATCTCGTCGGATTACAAGGATGCTGTCGCCTTCGTGGTAATCCTCTTGACGCTCTTCGTCATGCCGAACGGTCTCTTCGGCCGCGCCAGCGTGGAGAGGGTCTGACCGTGCGCGAGATCCTTACCCATCGCCTTTCCGCACCGGCCGCGATCGCCATCCTGGTCGCCGTTATCTATTTCCTGATGCCCTCGAGCTTCTATCTGCGCATCGCTACGCTCGTGTGGATTTCCACCCTGGCGGTGATCGGGCTCAACCTTCTGATGGGCTACGCCGGCCAGGTGAGCCTCGGTCATGCCGGCTTCTTCGGCATCGGCGCCTATGCGGTCGCCGTCCTTCCCCCCACGCTCGGCATTCCCGTCATCGTCGCGGCCGTTGCCGGCGCCATCATTGCCGGGCTTCTGGCCTTCGTTGTCGGCCGGCCTATCCTCCGCCTCAAGGGGCACTACCTCGCCGTCGCCACTCTCGGCCTCGGCTTTCTCATCGCCATGATCATCAACAACGAGGCCTGGTTGAGCGGCGGGCCGGATGGCATCGTTGTGCCCTCGCTCGGCCTCAAGGCGTGGCTGAGGAGCGCCCTCGGCTGGAAGGTGAAGACGGCGGAGCTGTGGTACTGGATCGCCGGCGTCGTCGTCGTCATCGGCGCGTTTCTCGCCGCCAATCTTGTTCACTCGCCGACGGGACGGGCGCTGCGCGCGGTGCACGATTCGGAAATCGCCGCCCGCGTCGCCGGCGTCGACGTCGCGCGCACCAAGCTCATCGCCTTCGTCGTCTCCGCCGTCTACGCTGCCGTCGCCGGCGCCATGCTGGCGCTCTTCAACGGCTTCATCACGCCGACGGCGGCCGGGTTTCTCCATTCCATCGAACTCGTCACCATGGTCGTCCTCGGCGGTATGGGGTCGATATTCGGATCGCTCGTCGGCGCGGCGTTTCTCACCGTCCTGCCGCAGCTTCTCACCGTCTTCCAGGACTACGAGCACCTGCTCCTCGGCCTCCTGATGATGGTGTTCATGATCTTCCTGAGAGCCGGCATCGTGCCGAGCCTCGCCAACCGCCTTCTCGGGAGGGCCGAATGACGCTCCTTGCGGTGGATAATCTTGGCATCGAGTTCGGTGGTCTGAAGGCCGTCGACAGGGTCAGTTTCACGGTTGAGAAAGGGGAGATCTTCTCCATCATCGGCCCGAACGGCGCGGGCAAGACGACGCTTTTCAACATGATTTCCGGCATTTATCGGCCGAAAACCGGTGCCGTTCGGCTCGATGACCGCACCGTCACCGCGATGGCGCCGCACCGGCTTGCCGCCCTTGGTTTGTCGCGGACTTTCCAGAACCTGCAGATCTTCTTCCGCATGACGGCGATAGAGAACGTTATGGTCGGCCGGCACCTGCATGAACGCAAGGCCGTCCTGCCGCATATTCTCGGGCTCGCGGGCGTGCGCCGCCGCGATCGCGAGACCCGCGAGCGGGCGATGGCGCACCTGAAACGCGTCGGACTCGGCGATATCGCCGGTGAGACCGCCGGATCGCTCTCCTACGGCGCGCTAAAGCGGCTTGAGATTGCCCGCGCGCTTGCCGCCGATCCCAAGGTGCTGCTCCTCGACGAGCCCGCCGCCGGCTGCAATCCGGTCGAAACGGAAGAGATCGAACGGCTGATCGCGGATCTGGCGGGCGAGGGCATCACCATCGTCCTCGTTGAACATGACATGAAGCTCGTCATGCGCATTTCCTCTCGCCTCCACGTCCTCGACTACGGCAGGACGCTGGCGCAGGGAACGGCGGCGGAGGTGCGGCGGAACCCGGACGTGATCGCCGCCTATCTCGGCACCCACGGATCGAAGGAGGCGACACGTGCTTTCGGTTGAGGGAGTGATCTCGGGCTATGGCCGCATCGAGGCACTGCATCGGGTGTCGATCACCGTTGCGGAGGGCGAGATCGTCTCGCTCGTCGGCGGCAACGGCGCCGGCAAGACCACGCTGATGCGGGCGATCTGCGGCGTCCAGCCCGTCTGGGACGGGCATATCCGCTTTGAGGGCGAGGATATCACCCGGCTTCCGCCCCATGCCCGCGTCGCCCGCGGCATCGCCCAGGTGCCCGAGGGCCGGCAGATCTTCGGTCCGCTCACGATCGAGGACAATCTGCGCCTCGGGAGCTATCGCCGGAACCGCGCCAATGCCGAATCGTCGCTCGACCGCATTTATGCCATGTTCCCGATCCTGAAGGAGCGTCGTCGCTCGCTCGCGGCGGGGCTCTCCGGCGGCCAGCAACAGATGCTGGCGATCGGCCGCGCTCTGATGAGCGATCCGCGATTGCTGCTGCTCGATGAGCCGTCAATGGGCCTGGCGCCGATCCTTGTCGACCAGATTTTCGAGACCGTAACTCGGCTGCGCGACGAGGGGGTGACCGTTTTCCTTGTCGAGCAGAACGCCTATGCCGCGCTCTCGATCGCCGACCGCGGCTATGTCATCGAGACCGGCGATGTGGTCACGTCCGGCCCGGCGGGCGATCTCCTCGCCGACGAACGCATTCGCGAAGCTTATCTCGGCGTTTGAACGGTCCCTCCCGGTTCGCCCCAGCAGGGATCTTGCGCCAGATTATCGGCGTATTTCATGTTTACGGTTGATTACCCTTGACGGGCTAGGGTCCCTTTGATGGAAAAAGCGTCGATGGACGCTGGCGGTGGAAGATATCGCTGCAATGCGATATGTTGGATCGGCCGGCGGACGTCAGTATTGCGTTCCGGTGCCCGTTTTGCGCTGCAATCCGGCGTTTCAAGAACGGCGGGGCTGTTGCGCTGATGGGTGCCGGAAGGAAATGCCGGTGTTCCGGTCGTGACGAGGGCAAGACCGAATTGCGGCCGCGATTGTGTATGATCCGGCAGTGCGGTGAACGCGCGAGGAGACAGGATTGACGGACGTCGCCGAAGGCATGAGCCGCGAAGGCAAGCTGGGCAGTATTTTGTCGGCTTTTGGTCGCGGAAGGGGTGCGGACGACGGAGACGAAGCTGCCTCCGGCGGCCTGTTGCGCGGTCTGTTCAAGCGCGGTGAAAAGCGTACGGAAAACGACTTCTCCATCGCCTTCGATGGCGTCTCCAAGTACTACCAGACCAAGAGCAAGAAGAAGTGGATTCTGCGCGACGTGAGCTTCCGGCTTCCGCGCGGGCGCAGCATGGCGGTGCTAGGCAAGAACGGAACCGGCAAGTCGACCATGATGCGTCTCTTCGCCGGCGTCGAGCCGCCCTCGCAGGGCGATATTACGCGTGGCGTGAGGGTTTCCTGGCCATTGGGGTTCTCCGGCTGTTTCAGTTCCGCCATGTCGGCACGCGAGAACTGCACGTTCATCGCCCGCATCTACAACGTCGATATCGATCAGGTAGCGGCGTTCGTCGAGGATTTCTCCGAACTCGGCAATTATTTCGACATGCCGGCGAAAACCTACTCCTCCGGCATGCGCGCGCGGCTCGCTTTCGGGCTCAGCATGGCAATTGATTTCGACTGCTACCTGATCGACGAGATTACGGCGGTGGGTGACCATCGCTTTCAGGAAAAGTGTCGGGAGGCTTTTGCAGAACGCCGCAAAAAATCCGACGTGATCATGATTTCGCACCACGAGGCGACAATTAAAGCTTATTGTGATGTCGCTGCGGTATTGAACAATGGCCGGATGCACTTCTATGAAGATATCGACGAGGCCATGAGAGTGTACGGAGAGCTGTAGGTCGTCATGCTTGAAATCCCGAGAACAGCGGAAAAGCTTCGTCGCCTGGCGCTCGAGTCCGGTCGTCCCGTCGCAACCTCAAGCGAGGGTGTGGTCACGCCGCGCGCGATGAACACGAGGCCGGCCGCGGACAAGAAGAAGAAACGCGGCCCAACGCTCTCCTTCATCCTCATGGTGATCGTGCCGATCGTCCTGTCGGTGCTCTATTATGTCTTCGTTGCCTCCGATCAATACGCGGCAACGGCTCAGTTCGCCATCCGCGGCGCCGACTCGCAGGCGTCCGGCGATATCCTCGGGCTTGTGACCGGTTTCAGCAGCACTGCGTCCAGCACCTCTGATTCCCATATGGTGGTGCAATACATTCAGTCGCGCGAGATGGTCGAAAAACTCGACAAGTCCATCGGTCTGCGCAAGCTCTATACCGATCGCGGCGCCGATTTCTGGGCTGCGGCCGACAAGGACTGGCCGATCGAAAAGTTCGTCGATTACTGGAACAGCATGGTTCACGTGTATTTCGACTCCTTCTCCGGCATTACGGAGTTGGAAGTGAAGGCGTTCACGCCCGAAGATGCGGAACTCATTTCCAAGCACGTCATTTCGCTTAGCGAGCGGTTGGTGAACGATATCTCCATGCGGGCCCGGGATGATGCGGTGCGGGAAGCCCGGTCGGAAGTCTCCAGGGCGGAGAATCGCCTGCGCATGGCCCGCAACGCCGTTGCCACGTTCCGCGAGAAGAGCAAACTTCTAGACCCGGCGGCCGCGGCATCGGCGGATCAGCAGATCGTCGCCAAGCTCGAGCAGCAGGTTTCGGAACTGCGCGCGCAGCTTGGCGCCCTCGGCAGCATGGCTGATACCGCACCCCGTGTCGTCCATACCAAGAATCAGATTGCCGCTCTGGAGAAACAGATCGAGTTCGAGCGCACCAAGGTTGCGCTGGCGGAGAGCAGCAGCGGTGATTCGCTCACCAAACAGCTCAAGACCTACGAAGACCTGCAGACTGAACAGGGATTCGCTGAAAAGGCATATGTTTCGACGCTCGCCTCGCTGGAGCGTGCCCGCGTCGATGCCGATCGCCAGCAACGCTACCTCGCCGTGTTCGTCCAGCCGTCGATCCCGGAGGATGCCCGCTATCCCGAGAGACTGCACTGGATCATTGTTATTGCCCTTGGCAGCTTCGTGATCTGGGGTATCGGGTCCCTGACGCTGGCCGGCATTCGAGATCATATCGTCTGATCGGATTCTGACTTCCACAAAAAATTAAGTATGTCTCTTCATTCGGGCCTAACGATAATGCGCTGATATGTGGCATGTTCGACGCTCGAACCGGGGCAGGGGCGAGGGCACGTGAGTCGCGGGATTCGCGAATGGTGGAAGGTGCGCGTCCGCGTGTCGCGCAATCCTTTCGGCATTTCCTTTTGGCTCTGTTTGTGGAGGTGTGTGTGGCCAAGGTGCAACGATGGCTCGCGCGCTGTACGGGAAGTGACTTTCCGCGGTGGTATTCGGCGTCCAAGGGTGCTAAGCAGCGCTCATCAAATGTGAATTCGTGAGCATGTTCAAGCGCTTTTCCAGTCTCTTTTTCGCCGCGTTCCTGATGACCGGTTGCGCCGTGCTGCCGGGCGATGGTCCGTCGGCTATCGATATTAAGGCCGATGACATCGTCAACCTTCCCCCGAAGGAATATGTCGTCGTCGATATCGACTCCAATGTGGCCAATGTCGCCGGCCAGGCGCGCCATGATGACTTCGCCGAGCATTTCTCGATTCGGAAAACCGGTCACAGTCAGCGAATCGGAGTTGGCGACGATCTGGTCGTTGGGATCTGGGAAGCGGGCGCGAATGGCCTGTTCTCGACCAACGAGGGCAAGCAGACGAAGATCCAGACAGAGGTTGACGAGACCGGTCGTATCTTCATCCCTTATGCTGGCCGCATTCATGCGTCTGGCATGACAGTCGAAGCGTTGCGCGAGAAAATTCAGAATCAACTGCTCGACAAGGCGATTCAGCCGCAGGTGCTTGTCGCTGTGCGTGGCAGTCAGGCGAACAGCGCCGTCATCGTGGGCGACGTCAAGAAGCCCGGCCGGATGCCGATTTCGGTCGCCGGAACCCGCGTGCTTGACCTCGTTGCCGAGGCTGGGGGCTCTAAATATCCGACCTACGAGACGATGGTAACGCTGAAGCGCGGCGACCGCACGGCGGCCATCCTCCTGGAAAACCTTTTCGATTTTCCCGAGAACAACGTCTACCTGATGCCGGACGACAACATCCTTCTTGCCCATATGCCGCGGAGCTTCACTCTGTTCGGCGCGATCGGCAAGACACAGGAAGTGGCGTTCAATACACGGACCGTGACTCTCGCCGAGGCGATAGCACGCGGCGGTGGACTGTCTGACGATCGCGCTGATCCAAGTGGTGTTTTCCTCTTCCGCTTCGAGGATGTCGGCATCGCCAGGCAACTGAGCGACAAGGTCGAGGACAAGGGGCTGGCCGGTTACCGCGTGCCCGTGGTCTATCGTCTCAATCTGCGTGAGCCGAAGGCGTTCTTCCTTGCCCGCTACTTCGAGCTGCGTGACAAGGATATCGTCTACGTGGCCTCGCATCCGACGGCAGAGTTCGCCAAGTTCATCCGGATGCTCGGCCCATCGGCCAACTACGCCCAGAAGATCGATCAGATCATGGCGAGGTAACCGGACCTTCCAGTCATCCCTTCGGTGCGAAGAAGAAAATGACGCCGCGCTCGCTTTGGCAGAGCGCGGCGTTTGTCATTTCTGCTACGCGTTACCTGAATAAGAATTCCCGCATGTAACGCGGGGTTGCCAAACCGGGTTGTTTCGTCGCGCGATCCGATGCGGGCTTGCTCGTAAATGACGTAAAGCGTACTGAAAGGACGGCCTGCGCCAATTTGTCCAAGGCGTTTTCGAATGACCGGTCAATTTTCCTGTCCTATTTAGAAAGGATCAAAACCAGTCATCCCAACTTTCCTTCGGTGGCCTGTTGAGGCTCACCGGTTGTTATTCACCGCCTTGGCGTGGCGGCAGGAATCGATTTCATGGATCGGAAAAATAGCGATCGCAATCTGCGCGACCTTGTGCGGGTCGGACGGGCCGGGACACGCCTTGCCTCGTCCGTCGCGGTTGCCGCCGATCTGCTATGGATCCCCCAGGCCCTGATCCTGGCGACCGTGGTCGGTGATTTGGCCGCCCTGAAGCCCGTGGCGCCCGGGTGGGGGGCCTTTGCCGCCTTCGCCGGCCTCGCCGTCGCGCGTGCCGGTCTGTCGGCAATCTCCTCGCGCCTCGCCTTCGAGGCGGCGGTGGCGGTCAAGGCCGACATCCGAGAACGGCTTGCAGCGCGGCTCGGCAGCTGGTCACCGCTCGATGGCCGTCGACCGACGTCGGGCGAGGCGGCCGCGCTTGGCGCCGATCACGTCGAAACGCTCGACCCTTATCTCTCGCATTATCAACCGGCACGGACGCGCCTTACCGTCGTTCCCCTCGTCATCCTCCTCGCGACCGCGTTCTATTCCTGGATAGCCGCGCTGATTCTGCTGATTGCCGGACCGCTCATTCCGGTCTTCATGGCGATCATCGGCATGCGCGCCAAGGACGCGAGCGATCGGCAGCTCGAAGCCATACTCGGCATCAACGCCTATCTCGCCGATCGACTCGCCGGGCTTCAGGACCTGAGGATCCTGCGTGCCGCGCGGCGGGCCGGTGAGGACCTTGAGGCGCACGCCTTCGATCTCAAACGCGCCACGATGGCCGTTCTCAGGATCGCCTTCCTGTCGTCCGCCGTGCTGGAGTTGTTTTCTGCCCTCGGCGTCGCTTTTGTCGCCGTCTACGTCGGCTTCTCGCTGCTCGGCTATTTCGACATCGGCGCCTGGGGCGGCGGGGTGGAACTGCGCGGAGGGCTCTTCGTTCTCATCCTTGCTCCGGAGTTCTTCGCCCCGCTGAGGAACTTCGCTGCCTCCTATCATGATCGCGCTTCTGCGCTTGCCGCCGCCGATGCCTTGACCGAGGTCCTTGAGGCGCCCTTTGCCTCGCGCGCCGAGGTATATGAGCTGGATCGTTCGGTCGCTCCGGGCTCGGTCATCCTGAAAGGCGTCGGCTATACATATGGAGAAAGCGGCAAGCCCGCCGTCGACGATTTCTCGCTGACTGTCACGCCGGGGGAGCGTGTCGCACTGACCGGGCCGAGCGGAGCGGGGAAATCGACGCTTCTGGCGCTCGTTGCCGGCCTTGCAAGGCCGGACAGCGGCAATGTGGTGCACGGCGGTGAGACAGCGCCCAGGGTCGCATGGATCAGCCAGACGCCGCATTTCCTCAATACCTCGCTGAGGCAGAACCTGACGCTTGGCCGCGAGGGCCGCAGTGATGACGATCTGCGCCGGGCGGTGGAGAACGCTGATGCATCCGACGTGCTGGCGCGCATGCCGGCCGGGTTCGCTACACTGCTTGGGGAGAGCGGGCAGGGGATTTCCGGCGGTGAGGGCCAGCGTATGGCGCTTGCGCGCGCGTTCCTGACCGATGCCGATGTCATTCTCGCAGACGAACCGACGGCCCATCTCGATCGGGAGACGGCAGTGCGGGTAATCGACCGGCTTCTCGCGCTTGCCGAGGGGCGCACGTTAATCGTTGCGACCCATGATTTTGCGCTTGCCGGGCGCATGGATCGCCAGGTGCCGTTGGCATCGGGAGTGGCAGCATGAGGGCACTCGCAGATGTCCTTGCTGTCTTCTGGGCAGAGGAGCGCTGGCGCTTCCTCGGCGGCGCGGCGCTGTCGGTGCTGACGATCGCCGCGGGTACGGCGCTGCTCGGTCTGTCCGGCTGGTTCATCACCGCAAGCGCCGTCGCCGGCATGGTTGGCGTCGGCCTGACGTTCGATTTCTTCCGCCCGTCGGCGGGCATTCGTTTCCTGGCGCTAGCGCGGACCGCCAGCCGTTATGGCGAACGGCTGGTGACCCATGACGCGACGTTGGCCTTCCTTGCCCGCGTCCGTCGAAGGGTTTTTAACCATTTCGCCGCGCGCGACTTCATCCGACTCGGCCGTCTGAAAAGCGGAGAGGTCCTCGCTCGCATCGTCGCCGACGTCGACAGTCTTGACGCGGTCTACCTGCGGCTCTTCGTGCCGACGGCCGGGGCGGTGGCGATGATCGGACTCGCGTCGGCCTTCATCGCGATCTATTCCGGCACGCTTGCCGCGACCATCGCTGCGGTCCTCTTTGCAGGCCTCGCCCTTGCGGCTGTCGTCGCTGTTCGCCTCGGCGCGCGCGCGGGCCGGCGCATCGTAACGGCCCGCGAGGCTCTGAGGATCCGGCTGATCGACCTGACCAACGGGCTCATCGATCTGGTCTTCGCCGGCCGGCTCGACCGTCAGCGTGCGGCCATTGTCGCTGCCGATGCCGCCGAGGCCGAGGCGGCCAGAACCGTCAACCGGGCCGAGATCTGGTCGAGCCAGATCCTTTTTCTCTCCGGCCAGTTCACGCTCCTTGCCACCCTTGCCCTCGGTATCCCGCTGGTGCTCGCCGATCGCCTTTCCATCGCCGTCCTCACCATGATCCTGCTGGCCGTGCTGGCGCTTCAGGAGGCGCTTGGACAGACCGCGCGTGGCTTTGCGGCGATTGGTCGGACGCTTCTGGCGGCGCGACGCCTGTCTCCATGCCTCGCCGGAGCCGGCGATGGAAACGCTTCCGGTGACCGCGCGGACGGTGGGGCGGGAACGACCGGGAGCCTAGATGAATCGGTATTAATAAGTATAGAAAATATTGGTTATACATGGCCGGGTGGTTTGGCACCCTGCTTTACTGGCATCGACTTCGATATCCGCCCGGGCGACCGGATCGGTCTTGAAGGCGCAAGCGGCGCGGGTAAGTCGACGCTGCTGGCCGTGCTCGCCGGCCTGCTCGAGGCGGGCGAGGGGAGGGTGCGCCGCACCGTCGATCCAGGCGCCGGCGGTGTCGCTTTTCTGCCGCAGCGAAGTGCGCTTTTCGCTGGTACGATTGCCGAGAACCTGCGCCTCGCGGCACCGGAGGCGAGTGATGGCGATCTCTGGAACGCCCTTGAGATCGCTCAGCTTAAGCAGGATGTTGAAACTTTGCCGGATGGTCTGGCGACTCGCCTTGGCGAGCGCGGGGCGGGCCTGTCCGGCGGTCAAAAACGCCGGCTCGCGGTTGCGCGCGTCATCCTGACGCGTCCACGCGTTTGTCTCCTTGATGAGCCAACGGAAGGTATTCCGCAGAGCCAGGGCGAGATATTGTTAAGGGCACTGTTTGCCGTGTTTCCGGACGTGGCATTCATCGTTGCGACCCATCGAGAACGGGAACTCGAGCTTGTCGACCGGGTCGTGAAACTCCTTCCAAATCGGGGTGGTAAGGGGGTGTAAGTAGTCTTTACAGGTTTTCATTCTTCTAATAAGAAGTAAACCAAATACCGGATTAGGGACACATCCATCCATCTTGGAGGCAAGGATATGGATTTAGACATCGTTGAACTGTCGCGGCTGCAATTTGCCATGACAGCGATGTATCACTTCCTCTTCGTTCCCTTGACGCTCGGTCTTTCCATGATGCTCGCCATCATGGAAACCGTATTCGTCATGACTGGCCGGCCGATCTGGCGCGATATGGTCAAGTTTTGGGGAACGCTGTTCGGAATCAACTTCGTGCTGGGCGTCGCCACCGGCATTACCATGGAGTTCCAGTTCGGCATGAACTGGAGTTACTACAGCCATTACGTTGGTGACATCTTCGGAGCGCCGCTTGCGATCGAGGGCCTGATGGCCTTCTTCCTTGAAGCGACGTTCGTCGGCCTGTTCTTCTTTGGCTGGGACAGAATGACGCCGCGTCAGCATCTCGGCGCGACATGGGCCGTGGCGTTGGGGTCCAACCTCTCCGCGCTGTGGATCCTGATCGCCAACGGCTGGATGCAGCATCCGGTCGGCTCGGTGTTCAACATCGAGACGATGCGAATGGAGGTGGAGAGCTTCTACGAGGTCTTCTTCAACGAGGTGGCGCAGGACAAGTTCGTCCACACCGTCTCGGCCGGATACGTCACGGCCTCGGTTTTCGTTCTCGGCGTCTCGGCCTGGTATCTGCTGCGCGGCCGGCACGTTCCGCTCGCCAAGCGGTCGATGGCCGTGGCCGCGTCCTTCGGTCTTGCCGCATCGCTGTCGGTGGTGGTCCTCGGTGACGAGAGCGGTTATTCGACCACGCATAACCAGAAGATGAAGCTGGCTGCGATCGAGGGCATGTGGGATACGGAGAAGGCTCCGGCCTCGTTCAACCTCATCGGTGTTCCCGATCAGGAAGCGCGCGAGACCAAATACACCGTGAAAATCCCGTACGTGATGGGATTGATCGCGACGCGGTCTCTGACCCAGGAGCTGCCCGGCATCAAAGATCTCGTCAAAGAGGCCGAGCAGCGCATCACAGACGGGGTGAAGGCCTATGACGCGTTGATCCAGATGCGCGATGCGCGTCGGGCCGGCGAGGTGGTCCCGGCGGATGCCGAAAGCGTCTTCTCGCAGAACGGCAACCAGCTCGGTTACGCCTATCTCCTCAGGCGCTACACCGACGATCCACGCACCGCGACGCCGGAAATGATCGAGAAGGCGGCCTGGGACACCGTCCCGCAAGTCTTCCCGCTGTTCTGGTCGTTCCGTGTGATGGTCGGTCTCGGGTTCTTCTTCATTGTGCTCACCGGGACGTTCTTCGTCCTGGCCGCACGCAAATCGCTCGACCGACATCGCTGGCTGCTCTGGGTGGCGGTGATTGCCATTCCTATGCCGTGGATCGCGGCCGAATTGGGATGGTTTGTCGCCGAATACGGCCGTCAGCCGTGGATCATCGAGGGTATCTTGCCGACGGCGGTCGCCGTCTCCGAACTCGGTGTCTGGGAGGTGGGACTGACGCTTGCAGGCTTCGTCCTCTTCTATTCGGTCCTGCTGATCATTGAGATGACCCTCATGGTCCGCGCCATCCGCAAGGGGCCGACCGAGATCACCGACAGTCGTGAGACGGTCGTGACCGGCCGGACCGCGGCCGTACCCGGGGAGTAAACGCCATGATTCTTTATGAACTCATCGACTATTCGATCCTGAAAGTGATGTGGTGGGTGCTGCTCGGCGTTCTGCTGATCGGCTTCACGGCCACTGACGGCTTTGATATGGGGGCAGCGATCCTGCTTCCGTTCGTCGGGCGCAACGATGTCGAACGTCGTGTCGTCATCAACACCGTCGGCCCGGTCTGGGAGGGCAACCAAGTCTGGTTCATCACGGCCGGCGGCGCGATCTTTGCCGCGTGGCCCGCGCTCTACGCGGTGTCCTTCTCCGGCTTCTACCTTGCGATGTTCGTCATCCTGGCGGCGCTGATCCTCAGACCCGTCGGCTTCAAATATCGCTCCAAGGAAGAATCGGCGACCTGGCGTACGCGCTGGGACTGGGCCCTCTTCATCGGCGGCTTCGTGCCGGCGCTCATCTTCGGTGTTGCTGTCGGCAATACGCTCCAGGGCGTGCCGTTCCGTCTGACCGAGGAATTGCGGCCGATCTACGAGGGGTCCTTCTTCGGTCTCCTCAACCCCTTCGCCCTTGTCACGGGCCTCGTCTCCGTTGCCATGATCGTCATGCACGGTGCTACCTGGCTCGTGGTCAAGACCGATGGGGTGATCAATGAACGCGCGCGGCGCTACGGCTCTTGGGCCGCCGTTGCCACGATCGTTCTGTTCGCTCTGTGCGGCGTGCTCGTGTGGGCCTTCATTCCGGGCTATGCGATCACCTCCGAGATCGACATGAACATGCCGGCCAATCCGCTGATGAAGGATGCGGTCCAACAGACCGGAGCGTGGTTCAACAACTACGCTGCGCACCCCTGGATGATCGCCGCGCCCGTCCTCGGCTTCGTTGGTGCTCTCGGTACGCTCCTGTGTCTTAGGGCGCGTGCGGAAGTGCTGTCGTGGGTGTTGTCGATGGTGGCGATCCTCGGCATCATCTCCACGGTCGGCCTGTCAATGTTCCCGTTCATCCTGCCTTCGTCTATCGACCCGCAGTCGAGCCTGACGGTGTGGGATGCGGCGTCGAGCCACGGCACGCTGTTCAACATGCTGGTCGTGACGCTGATCTTTGTCCCGCTCATCCTTATCTACACCAGCTGGGTCTACAAGGTCCTGTGGGGTAAGGTGACCAAGGAAGAGATCACCGACGAATCCAAGCATTCGTACTGAGCCGGACGGAAGGAGACAGACTATGTGGTATTTCGCCTGGGTCCTTGGGCTCTTCGCCGCGGCCGCCTTTGCCGTCCTGAACGCAATGTGGTTCGAGATGGCGGAAGACGAGACGGTTCGTCGCAACGGAGCCAACGACGGCAAGGGGAAATGAGACCGTCGGAGCGCTCCGCCTGTGGCGGGGTGCTCCGACCCCTCATCCTCGACTTGAAATCCGATCAGAAAATGAAACGGCCCGCCGGAGACGGCGGGCCGTTTTGCATTGCAGCGATGTGGCTGACGTGGGCGAGCCGGTCAGTCGCCGAGCCGGCTAAGCCCGGCTTCCAGATCGGCAAGGATGTCATCGCAGTCCTCAAGGCCGATATGCAAACGGACGAGCGGACCTTCCTCGCTCCAACCCGTCGCCGTGCGGATCGCCGCGATGTCCTGCGGCACGATCACAAGGCTCTCGAAGCCGCCCCAAGAGGCGCCGATACCGAAGAGAGCGAACTGGTCGACCATCGCCTCAACCCTGTCGGCGGCGACCGGTTTCAGAAGCACGCCCATCAGGCCGCTCGCTCCGCTGAAATCGCGCTTCCACAGCGTGTGACCCGGATCGCTCTGAAGCGGCGGGTAGAACACGCGGTGGACCTCCGGCCGGCTTTCCAGCCAGGTCGCGACCTTCATCGCGCTCTCCTGATGCTGGCGTAGCCGGACACCCATGGTCCGCAGGCCCCTGAGTGCCAGATAGACGTCGTCGGGGCCGACGTGGAGGCCGAGCGCCACGTGGGTCGCGTTGAGATTCGGCCATGTCTTTTCGTTCGCCGCGACCGTGCCGATCATCACGTCGGAATGGCCGACGATGTATTTCGTGCCGGCCTGGATGGAGAGATCGACGCCGTGGTCGAGCGGCTTGTAGAACAGCGGCGAGGCCCAGGTGTTGTCCATCAGCACGACGGCATCGCGGGCATGCGCGACCTCGGCGATCGCGTCGATGTCCTGCATCTCGAAAGTGAGCGAGCCGGGGGCTTCGGTGAAGACCGCGCGGGTGTTGTCGCGGAAGAGGGTGGCGATGTCGGCGCCGAGGCTTGGGTCGAAGTAGGTCGTCTCGATGCCGAAGCGCGTCAGCACCGTTTCGCACAGGCGTCGCGTCGGCCCGTAGACAGAATCGGTCACAAGCAGGTGATCGCCGGCCTTAAGGCACGACTGCAGCGCCAGCGCGATCGCGCCGAGGCCGCTGGGGGCGAGCTTGGTACCGACCGCGCCCTCAAGCGCGGTGATTGCCTCCTCCAGCGCCTCCAGCGTCGGGGTGCCGGTGCGCCCGTAGGAGTAGCGGCCCTTGTGGCCGTGCATGTCGGAAAGCGTCGGCGACAGCACGGTCGAGGCGTGTATCACCGGCGGATTGACGAAGCCGTGGTTTTCGTCCGGATGGCGCCCGACATGTGCGAGCACGGTATCGGGACGGTAGCTGGTCTTGTCGTGAGAATCGGTCATCGGTATCCGCTGTCTGAGATTGGTGGCGGGGAAGTGTTCGCTTGAAGCGCGTTTTTTGCGCCGAAGCAACCCCTTGACCCACTCGGATAAATGGCATGTGATGCAGGGCAGAGCGGGGTTCTCGCTATAGGGGCGTCTCGTTGGGCATCCAGTGAAGCATCCGATCGCAGGGACAGCGCTCGAATAATTGGACTGGGACCACTGCATCGCCGTCCGCCTGAATGGCGGCGGAGCAGGGGTCATGTGGCGACCCTCGGGAGCGTCGCGGTGCCGACTGTCGGTTCTGAGGAGAGACCGACCGAAAGTACCCGCCGTAAGGGGTTGACGCAGAACAACAATCACAGGGTAACAGAAAAGGCTGCATTTCTCATGAAAACCAAATTTATGCCGATGATTCTGGGCGCGGCGTTTGCTGCCGTCACGACGGCGGCGGGCGCGGCGACGCTCGATGACGTCAAGGCGAAGGGGTTTGTTCAATGCGGCGTCAGCCAGGGTCTGCCGGGGTTCTCCAATCCCGACGATCAGGGCAACTGGTCGGGTATCGACGTCGATTTTTGCCGCGGCATGGCCGCAGCGATCTTCGGTGACCCCTCCAAGGTGAAGTTTACGCCGCTGTCGGCGAAGGAGCGCTTCACCGCGCTGCAGTCCGGCGAAATCGACGTCCTGTCGCGCAACACGACCTGGACGATGACCCGCGATACCACGCTCGGTCTCAACTTTACCGGCGTGACCTATTACGACGGTCAGGGCTTCATGGTCCGCAAGTCGCTTGGCGTGTCGTCCGCGCTTGAGCTGTCCGGCGCCAGCGTATGCACCAACACTGGCACCACGACCGAGCTGAACGTCGCCGACTATTTCCGCTCCCACAATATGCCTTACGAAATCGTCGCCTTCGAGAAGTCCGACGAGGTCGTCCAGGCCTATGACGCCGGCCGTTGCGACGTCTACACCACCGACGCCTCGGGCCTCTATGCCCAGCGGCTGAAGCTGACCAATCCGGACGAACATATCGTCCTGCCGGAAATCATTTCCAAGGAGCCGCTCGGCCCCGTGGTCCGTCAGGGCGACGATGAGTGGTTCAACCTCGCCAAGTGGACGCTCTTTGCCATGGTCAATGCCGAGGAACTCGGCGTCACAATGGCCAACATCGACGAGATGAAGGGGTCCGACAACCCGGCCATCAAGCGCCTGCTCGGCGTCGAGGGTGCCTTCGGCGAAGCGCTGGGTGTCTCCAACGACTGGGCCTACAACATCATCAAGAACGTCGGAAACTACGGTGAGATGTTCGACCGCAATGTCGGACCGGACACCCCGCTCGGCATCTCGCGTGGCCTCAACGCCCTGTGGTCGAACGGTGGCATCCAGTACGCCCCGCCGATCCGCTAACGCCTGACCGTATCGGTCTTGTCTTCCGGGCGAAGGGGGAGTTCGCCCGGAAGATCTGGCCGCCAGGGATGGACCTGGGGATAAACCTGGGGACAGACACCGGGCTTGCGGATCATTAATCCCGTATCGACGGCCGCAGAAGCCGCGAACGAACCAGTCACGTCCGCCAAGCCTGAGATATTCCGTCGGCCGCTTCGGCCGGGAATAGAGTGTGTGAGGGGATATGGCTGTGACCGAAAAAGGGGGAGGCGACTCCGCCCCGAAAGTCGCGTGGATCAATGATCCCAAAATACGCGGCATCGCCTACCAGGCGCTTCTCGTTGTCGTCGTTGCCGTTCTCGGCTGGATGATCATCAACAATGCGATCGTCAACCTGGAACGCCAGAATATCGCATCCGGCTTCGGGTTTCTCGACAACACCGCCGGCTTCAGCGTCACCCAGTCGTTGATCGGTTATTCCGAGGAATCGAGCTACGGCCGGGCGTTTCTCGTCGGCTTTCTGAATACGATCCTGATCGCCGTGATCGGCATCTTTTTCGCGACCATCATTGGCTTCATCGTCGGGATCGCGCGGCTGTCGCCGAACTGGGTGATCTCCCGGATCGCCTATGTCTATATCGAGGTGATCCGCAACATTCCGCTGCTTCTGCAGATCTTCTTCTGGTATTTCGCGGTGCTTCGCTCCGTGCCTTCGCCGCGCAACAGCGTCGAGATCCCGGGTGATATCTTCCTCAACAACCGCGGGCTGTTCATGCCCAAACCGGTCTTCGCCGAGGGCGCCGGCGCGGTCGGGATCGCCGTCCTGGTCGCCATTGCCGCAATCGTTGTCATCGCGCGCTGGGCGCATGCCCGCCAGGAAAGGACCGGCCAGCAGTTCCACACGGTCTGGGTGTCACTCGGCATCCTCATCGGTTTGCCACTGATCGTCTTTTTCGCCGCCGGTATGCCGATCAGCCTCGACCTCCCGGAACTGAAGGGCTTCAATTTCAAGGGCGGCATGGCGGTCATTCCCGAATTCGTCGGCCTTCTGCTCGCGCTCTCGATCTACACCGCCTCTTACATCGCCGAGATCGTGCGCGCCGGCATCCTTGCCGTCAGCCACGGCCAGACCGAAGCGTCCTATTCCCTCGGCCTCAGAGCCAACCCGACGCTGCGGCTGGTGATCATTCCCCAGGCCATGCGGGTGATCATTCCGCCGCTCACCAACCAGTATCTCAACCTGACCAAGAACTCGTCGCTCGCCGTTGCCATCGCCTATCCGGATCTCGTGTCCGTTTTCGCCGGCACGGTGCTCAACCAGACCGGACAGGCGTTGGAGGTGCTTGCCATCACCATGCTGGTCTACCTGACGCTGAGCCTGCTCACGTCGCTGTTCATGAACTGGTTCAACGCCCGCATGGCGTTGGTCGAGCGGTAGGGGAGGCTCCATCATGGCATTTTCCGATGTTGATATCGCCTATGTCCGATCGGAGTTTTCCGATCCCGAACCGCCGCCGGCGAGCCAGGTCGGCATGATCGGCTGGATGCGGGCGAACCTTTTCTCCTCTTGGCAGAACACGATCCTCACCATCATTGGTGTCTACCTGATCTACATCACGGTCCCGCCGATCATTGAGTTCGCATTCATCAATGCGACCTGGAGCGGTGAGGATCGCCAGGCGTGTCTCGGGACGGACGGCGCCTGCTGGGCCTACGTCGAGGCGTATTACTCCCAGTTCATCTATGGCCGTTATCCGCTCGAGGACCGCTGGCGGGTGGATATCGTCTTCGCCTCCGGCATCCTCCTTCTGGTGCCGATGCTGATCCCGAAGATCCCGTTCAAGGCGGCGAACGCGATCCTCCTCCTCGGCGCCTATCCGGTCGTCTCTTTCGTGCTTTTGACCGGCGGCAATCTCGGCCTCGACGGTTTTCTCCTGCCCGATGAGTTCATTGCTCCGTCGACGTTGAAGTTCTGGATCGATTTCCTGATCGTGGCAGCCGTCGCGGTTGGCATAACCAAGGCGCTGAGCGTGGCGGCGGAATCGAAGAGCAATGCGCCGGCGATCTCCATCGCCGTCCTCTTCGCGCTCGTCGCGTTGGTGATGATTGTCGTCGATGTCAATTTTGGCCTCGAGCCGGTCGAGACCTCGAAATGGGGCGGGCTCCTCGTCACCCTCGTCGTCGCGATCACCGGCATCACCGCGTCCTTGCCGCTCGGCGTCGTCCTGGCGCTCGGCCGGCGCTCGCAACTGCCGATCGTTCGGCTTTGCTCGATCATCTTCATCGAGTTCTGGCGCGGCGTTCCGCTGATCACCGTCCTGTTCATGTCGAGCGTGATGCTGCCGCTGTTCCTGCCGGAAGGCGTCACCTTCGACAAGCTGCTGCGGGCGCTGATCGGCGTCGCGCTCTTCTCCGCCGCCTATATGGCGGAAGTGGTGCGGGGCGGGCTGCAGGCGATTCCCAAGGGCCAGCACGAAGGCGCCAAGGCCCTCGGCCTGACCTACTGGCAGATGATGGGGCTCATCATCCTGCCTCAGGCTCTCAAGCTCGTCATCCCGGGCATCGTCAACAGCTTCATCGCGCTGTTCAAGGACACCACGCTGGTGCTGATCATCGGCCTGTTCGACCTTCTCGGGCAGATCCAGTCCTCGTTCACCGATCCGAAATGGTCGACGCCGGTCACCAGTCACACCGGCTACCTTTTCGCCGCGGTGATCTTCTGGATCTTCTGTTTTGCCATGTCCCGCTATTCGATTTTCATGGAAAAACGCCTGGATACCGGACACAAACGCTGACACTGGCGGGCGCCCCCGGCCTTGCCCGTGGGCGTCCCGTCGCACACAATCGATTTGAGACCCCGCACGGGCGGGCAAGAGGAACCGACGCATGACCGATCAATCTGCCGCGACGATGCAATCCGGAACGGCGAAGGCGCCACTCACCGTCTCCGAAACGGAAGTCGCCATTGAAATGGACGACGTCCACAAGTGGTACGGGGATTTCCACGTGCTGCGCGACATCAATCTCAAGGTGATGCGCGGTGAGCGCATCGTCATCTGCGGACCCTCCGGATCCGGCAAATCGACGATGATCCGCTGCATCAACCGGCTCGAGGAGCACCAGAAGGGCAAGATCGTCGTTGACGGCATCGAGCTGACCGACGACCTGAAGCGGATCGACGAGATCCGCCGCGAGGTCGGTATGGTGTTCCAGCACTTCAACCTTTTCCCGCATCTCACCATTCTGGAGAACTGCACCTTGGCGCCGATCTGGGTGCGCAAGACGCCCAGGAAGGAAGCCGAGGAAATCGCCATGCACTATCTGGAGCGGGTGAAGATCCCCGAGCAGGCGCTGAAATATCCCGGCCAGCTTTCCGGTGGCCAGCAGCAACGCGTCGCGATCGCTCGCAGCCTGTGCATGAACCCGCGCATCATGCTCTTCGACGAGCCGACTTCAGCGCTCGACCCGGAGATGATCAAGGAAGTGCTCGACGTCATGGTGGGACTTGCCGAAGAGGGCATGACCATGCTTTGCGTCACCCACGAGATGGGCTTCGCGCGCCAGGTCGCAAACCGCGTCATCTTCATGGACGCCGGCCAGATCGTCGAGCAGAACGAGCCCGAAGCGTTCTTCAGCGACCCCAAGCACGATCGAACCAAGCTTTTCCTGAGCCAGATTCTGCACTAGCGTATTCCCGAAAAGTTGTTCGACTTTTCGGATAAGAATACGCGCCGGAAATACAACGTATTCCCGAAAAGTTGTTCGACTTTTCGGGTAAGAATACGCGCCGGAAAGACAGCGTATTCCCGAAAAATTGCTCGACTTTTCGGATAAGAATACGCGCCGGAAAGACAGCGTATTCCCGAAAAGTTGCTCGACTTTTCGGGTAAGAATACGCGTCAGGACAAATCCCGCATTCCCGGCTCCAGGAGCCGCGTCAGGTCAACGCTGTCCGACACTTTAGTAAAGCACTTTAGCCTTTCCGGCCGGTATACGGGCCGGAAAGATTCGATGTCGTAAGACCTTGCGGGAGATACATCAACGATGCCCGCGACCCGCGTGAGGGTGTGTTTACGCACCTGTCTGCCCCGAAGCGCGTTTTCCCATGCCGACTGGTGTATACTTTTGTGTCAGCTGGCGGATCCGCGCGGCAGCGGCATGTCTTCCCCTTGGAAATGCCGATGCGGTCTCCGCCCGCCGGACAGGAAAAGGCGCTCGCCCACAAGTGCCAACAAGGGAGGGAACGCGTGTCGATACAGTTTCGTCTTTCGGGAAAGGTCAACCATGTCGGGCGTCGACTGGGGCTCGATCTCGGCGCCGACCCGGTATTCGCCGTATCGGTCGGGCTCGACGAGACGAAGTCCGACGAGGCGGCGGTGACGCCCCTGATCGGATCCTATCCGGGGGCGCTGGAGGTACTCGATCTGTCGATCGGTAATGCCCTCCACCTGTCGCTTCAGGCGCCGTATCTCAGCAAGATCAGCAAACGCATCGACGAGCCCTACGCCTACATTCTGGAAGCGCAGGTCGTCGGTGAATTCGGCGATGGCACGGCAATGCGCGGCATCCTTGAGATCATTCTGACCGGGCGAGCCGATGCGGCGCCCGCAAACGATGACGACGCGCTCGGCCCGCCGATCATCGATCACTATCGCGACCGACGTTGGCGCATCTGGCTCGCCATGGTCGGGCACAAGACCGACAAGATCGAGGGCCAGCTCGTCGTCTGACCGACAACGGGAAGCGCCCGGGGGAGGTCGACGGGGAGAAGGGCTGGCGCTAATCCCTGCCCTTGACGATCGGCTTGCCGGACTGTGCCCATTCTGTCCACGAGCCATCATAAAGCGCGTGGTTGTGGTAGCCGAGAACTTCGAGTGCGAAATTCGTTGCCGACGCGGTCACGCCGGAGCCGCAGGAGGTGATGATCGGGCGCGAGAGATCGACGCCGGCTGCCGCGAAGGTTTCCCTCAGTGCTTGGTCGTCCTTTAGGCTGCCGTCGGGCGTCAGCAGGTCCGGTCCCGGCAGGTTGATTGCACCGGGCATGTGGCCGGACGGGATGCCGGCGCGCGGTTCCTCGGCCTCGCCGGTAAAACGCGCCGTCGGCCGGTTGTCGACGACCTGCGCCGAGTCCGTCTGAAGCGCCCTGGCGACCTCCTCGGTGTCACGCACGCCCCCGTGGTCGAAACGGGCGGTGAAATGCCGCTCACGCCGCTCCACCGGGCCGGCCTCGACCGGTCGCTCCTCTGCGGTCCATCGGGCGAAGCCGCCTTCCAGAATGGTCACGTCCTCGACGCCCATCAGGCGAAAGGTCCACCACACGCGCGGCGCGGAAAAGAAGCCATCGCCGTCATAGACGATGATGCGTTGGCCGTCGCCGATGCCGAGCTTGCGCATCTTGGCGGAAAAGACGATGGGGTCGGGCAGCATGTGGGGAAGCGGACTGTCGGGATCCTTGACGTCGTCGATGTCGAAATAGACCGCGCCCGGAACATGCGCTTCAAGATATTCCTCACGGCCGTCGCGGTTGCTTCCCGGCAGATACCAGGATGCGTCGACGACGACGACGTCCGGAGAGGCGAGATGCTCGGCGAGCCAGTCGGTGGTAACGAAATGCTTTCGCGTCATGATGGGTCTTCCAGAAGGCCGTGGCGTTGGTGCCATTCTTCGATGGATTCGTCAGGATATCGCGGGAAATGGTGGTCGTGCGGGCCGTCGGGAACGGTGATCCACTCCGCCTTGAAGTCGAGCATGATATGTACCCTTTCGGGCGGCACGGGAAGCGGCGTGTCGATCGCCGAGGCGAACGGATAGATAACATCCGGCCAGCGCGGATCGTGGTTCCACAGGTGGCAGCCGCATTGCCGGCAGAAACGCCGGCCACCCGGCGTCTGCTTGCCGTCGATCACGGCGTTATAGATGCCGATATGCTCGTCGCCCTTGATGCGCAGCGAGGCCGCGTCACCCATGATGGCGATGGCGTAGCCGCCGCCGCCGTCGGTCTTGCGGCAAAGCGCGCAATAGCAGCGCATGAAGGGATAAGGCGTCTGCGTCGTGCAGGAAAACCGCACCGCGCCGCACCGGCATGAACCGTCAAGCCGCATCGGTGCTCTCCTCGAGGCGGATGCGGACGCGGCGGTTCTGCTTGCCTTTCTTCTCGATCTTGGCAACGACGATCGGGCCGATCTCGCCGGTGCGCGTGACATGGGTTCCGCCGCAGGGCTGGAGATCGGCATCCTCGCCGATACGGATGAGACGGACGCGGCCCGACCCCATCGGCGGCTTGACGCTCATGGTCTTGACGAGGCCCGGGTTGGCGGCGAGTTCTTCGTCGGTGATCCAGTCGAAGGAAACCGGCAGATCCTTCTCGATCAAGGCGTTGACCTCGGCGGTGATCGCCTCCTTGTCGAGCCCGCCCTCGGGAATATCGAAGTCGAGCCGGCCGTCGCCGTCACCGATCTGCCCGCCGGTGACCGGATAGGGCAGGACCGCGGAGAGGAGGTGGAGAGCGGTGTGGACGCGCATGTTGCGATGGCGGCGCGCCCAGTCGATGTGACAGACGAGCGTCTCGCCCGACGTCGGCATGGCGGATCCTTCGGCCGGCACATGGACGATCTCGCTCTTGTCCTCGCCGTAGACGGTCGTCGCGATGGCGATCTGCGACCCGTCGGTGCGTTCCAGGTGGCCGGCATCTCCCGGCTGCCCGCCGCCGGTCGGATAGAAGATCGTCCGGTCGAGGAGAATGCCGCCGCGATCGTTGACGCCGACGACGGTCGCCTCGCAGGTTGAGAGGTAGCTGTCCTCGCGGAAGAGGGGGATCGTCTCGGCGCTCATGGGGGACCTCACGCGGCTCGGGCGAGCCGGCCGATCAGTCCACCGGCTCGAAGGGAATGGATATGGTGCTCTTTTTCGCAAGCCAATCCGGCACCGGCAAGTCCTTGGAACGGAGAAAATCGGGATTGAAGAGCTTCGATGCGTAGCGGGTGCCGTAGTCGCAAAGCACCGTAACGATGGTGTGGCCCGGTCCGAGTTCGCGCGCCAGCCGGATCGCGCCGGCGACATTGACGCCGGACGAGCCGCCGACGCAGAGCCCTTCCTCGACGATCAGGCCGAAGATGATGCGCAGCGCCTCGTCGTCCGGCACGCGGAACGCCATGTCGACCGGCGCGCCGTCGAGATTGGCGGTGATGCGGCCCTGGCCGATTCCCTCCGTCACCGACGAGCCTTCCGATTTCAGCTCGCCATCCTTGTAATAGCTGTAGATCGCCGAGCCGTAGGGATCTGCCGCGGCAATCTTGATGGCGCGGTTCGAGGCCTTCAGTCCGAGGCCGACGCCGGCGAGCGTGCCGCCGGTGCCGACGGAACAGACGAAGCCATCGACCTTTCCCTCAGTCTCGGCCCAGATCTCCCGGGCGGTCGTGCGGATATGCCCCTCGCGGTTGGCGACGTTGTCGAATTGGTTGGCCCAAATCGCGCCCGCCGGCTCGCTCGCCGCCAGTTGCCCGGCCAGACGGCCGGACAGCTTCACGTAGTTGTTGGGATTGCGATAGGGGACCGCCGGCACCTCTATCAATTCCGCGCCGTAGAGCCGCAGCGCCTGTTTCTTTTCCTCGCTCTGGGTCTCGGGAATGACGATCACCGTGCGATAGCCGAGCGCGCGGGCGACGAGACTGAGGCCGATGCCGGTGTTGCCCGCCGTGCCTTCGACCACGACGCCGCCCGGCGCCAGAAGTCCCCGCTCGATCGCGTCGCGGATGATGAACAAGCCGGCGCGGTCCTTCACCGACTGGCCGGGGTTCAGGAACTCCGCCTTGCCGTAGATCTCGCAGCCTGTTTCCTCCGACGCGCGTTTGAGGCGGACGAGGGGCGTGTTGCCGATGGCATCGACGATGGAAGCGTGGAGTGTCATCGCAGGGTCCGATCCTGTTCGCGGCGCGTCGGCCAAGGTACGTCCCTCAAAACCGCCGATGAGGCATGGTTCGCCGGGCAGGGTTTGTGAGCGTGGGCGCTCGTACTCATCGGGAAAAGCTAGAGAGCGCGGAGGCAACGGACAAGAAATGCGATGCCAAGTCATTTCCAGCACGGAGTAAATTCGTGCCGATTTGGGCGCGCCTGCGAAAAAATGGCGCGCAGCGATGCCAATATGCGGGGATCTGCCGGACAGCATTGTGTTGCCGCGCAAGTTTTGCTGTCCTTGTCCCTGCGCGTGCGTTGATGAGAAATATTATTATAAAACAGTATGTTGACGACTGAAATATGGATTTTTCACCGTCGTTGGCCGATGCGAGCGGCAGCTTGCGTTGCCGCTGCGTCTTGCGGGTGGCCCGGCACCTGCTACATTTCTCAACAAATATGACTCTTACCGGGCGTCGCCGCCGCAGGACTTGCCGGCCGGGCGATGTGAGGACAGTACCGTGACCGATCGGCGCGACCAGATTCCGCCGACGAAGGATGAAAAAGCCGAAGGCGCGTCCGCGGACGGGAATGCATCCCCCTCAGGAACGCCGCCATCGGCCATCGGCGACAGCGCCGTGCGTGGGCACCAGGATCCGCCCTCACGCCGCTCGCGTCGTCGACGCCGCCGTCGGAAGGGAGCTAAGAAGGCGCTTGCGGCCCAGGCGAATGCCCAGGCGCAGGCAAATCCCCACGCGGACACCACCCCGCCGGGGACGTCACACCAGCCCGGTGAGCCGCACTCCGGCAGCTCCGCGGAAAAGGGCACAGAAAGCGGTGTGCGGTCCGGCCGGACGAAGCGTCGCCGCAAGCGTGACCCCGCCCAGGGCCGGCGGCCTGCGGACAATCCTCCGGTGAAGGAGGCCTTCCCGGACGGGCATTGCCTTGCGCCGCCCGGGCCTGCCGCGGATGCCAAAGAGCGCAAGAGCTGTGACACGGTTCTTCGCGACGCTCTCAAGGTGTCGCGCGTCGAGGGCGTGCCGAAGGACGAGGCTGCCACCGACGCCGGAATCGTCGCCGATGTCGCCCCGGCGACGAAAGCGGAGGCCAAGAATTGTCGTCCCGGCGAGCGAAGTGGCGGCGGCGGTGACCGGTCCGCCTGTTCCGCCCGCAAGCGCCAGCAGGCGCTCTATGCCGCGCTCGACCTTGGCACCAACAATTGCCGTCTGCTGATCGCCGAACCGCAGGAACGCGGGTTCCGCGTCGTTGATGCGTTTTCCCGCATCGTACGCCTTGGCGAGGGGCTGTCCCAGTCCGGACGACTCAGCGACGCCGCAATGGAGCGCGCTCTCTCCGCGCTGGCGGTCTGTCGCCGCAAGCTGGAGGATCGAGGCGTCGCGCGCGCGCGTCTCGTCGCGACCGAGGCCTGCCGGATCGCTGACAACGGCGAACGCTTTGTGGAGCGCATCGAGGCGGAGACCGGCCTGGCCATCGAAATCGTCAATCGCGAGACGGAAGCGCGGCTCGCCGTCGCCGGCTGCGCCACGCTGATAGACCGCGAGGCCGATGGCGTTGTCCTGTTCGATATCGGCGGCGGATCATCGGAACTTGTCTGGCTCGACCTCAGGAACCGCACCCATCAGCGTGGCATCGCACTTACCCGCTTTATCCGCTCCTGGATGTCCTTGCCGCTCGGTGTTGTCACGTTATCGGAGCGTCATGGCGGGGTTCACGTCACGCCGGAACTCTTCGAAACGATGGTCGAGGACGTCCTCGGCGCGCTCGATCGCTTCCGGGAGGCCGATGCCCTCTGTCGCGCCGTGGCGCGGGGCAGGGTGCATATGCTCGGCACCTCCGGCACGGTCACGACGCTCGCCGGCATCCATTTGGAACTGCCGCGCTACGACCGACGCCGGGTCGACGGCACCTGGCTCGGCGGCACGGAAATGTCGGCGATGATCGATCGGCTTGTCTCCATGAGCTACGAGGAACGCGTCGCCAACCCCTGCATCGGTGCCGACCGGGCGGACCTCGTCCTCGCCGGTTGCGCGATTCTGGAGGCGATTCACCGCAAGTGGCCGTGTACCCGTCTGCGCGTTGCCGACCGGGGCCTGCGGGAAGGCATTCTGGTTGAGCTCATGTCCGCCGACGGCGTCTGGCGCCGCCGACACAACAGATCCCGCCCGCGCCGGCCCAATCGCGGTCCGAACGCGGCGGAGGAGAAGATATAACCATGACGAAGACCGGACCGTCGGGCGGACCCGGCCGGCATATCAAGCAGCGCCTGAAGACGGCGAAGAAGCGCAAGCCCTCTTCGCAGCGCTGGCTGGAACGGCAGTTGAACGATCCCTATGTGCAGCGCGCCAAGGCCGAGGGCTATCGCTCCCGCGCCGCCTTCAAGCTTCTCGAGGTCGATGACCGGCACAAGCTCCTGAAGCCCGGCATGCATGTGGTCGATCTCGGCGCGGCGCCCGGCGGCTGGTGCCAGGTCGCGGCGGCGCGAACCGGCTCGACCGACGAAAACCCGCTCGTCGTCGGCATCGATTATCTTGGCATGGAACCGCTCGCCGGCGTCATTCTGCTGGAAAAGGATTTTCTCGACGACGACGCGCCGGACGTCCTGCGTGCGGCGATGGGCGGCCACCGGGCCGACATCGTCCTGTCCGACATGGCGGCGCCGACGACGGGGCACAAGAAGACCGACCACCTCAGGATCATGCACCTGTGCGAGGTTGCGCTGGAGTTCGCCCGTGAGGTGCTCGCCCCCGGCGGCGCCTTCATGGCGAAAGTTTTTCAGGGCGGCACCGAGCATACGCTGCTCGCCGATCTGAAGCGCGATTTCACGAGCGTCATGCACGTGAAACCGGCTGCTAGCCGGTCCGATTCCGCCGAGCTCTATGTGCTGGCTAAAGGCTTTCGCGGCACCGGTGACGTCGCCGGCTGACCGGCTCCTCCTTCGTGGTGGGGCGGATGCTGCATCGCAGCGCTTTCCAAGCCGGCGGTCGCGTGATATTCACCACCGCCAATCTTTTCCCGCAGTGCCGACTCGTTCGGCTGGTGCCGTCACCGACGGATCAGCCCGGTCACTGCCCTTTATCTGGAGAGTTTGGCCATGCCCGCCTTCTACGAACCGGCCCACAGCCGCGAGGCCCTGACATTCGATGACGTGCTGCTTTTGCCGGGTCATTCCGAAGTTCTTCCGGCCGACGTCGACATCAGCTCGCACGTAACCGCATCGATGGAACTCAATCTGCCGATCCTGTCGTCCGCCATGGACACGGTGACGGAGGGGCGCCTCGCGATCGCCATGGCACAGGCCGGCGGCATGGGCGTTGTTCACCGGAACCTGTCGCCGGAACAACAGGCCGAGGAAGTCCGACAAGTCAAGAAGTTCGAATCGGGCATGGTCGTCAATCCGGTGGTCATCGGCCCCGACGCGACCCTCGCACAGGCGCTCGACCTGATGAAGCGCAACGGCATCTCCGGCATTCCCGTGGTCGAAGAGGGCGGCGCCGGTGGCCAGCACATTGGCCGCCTGGTCGGCATCCTGACCAACCGCGACGTCCGCTTCGCCTCCAACCCCGACCAGCGCGTCTACGAGTTGATGACACGGGAAAACCTCATCACGGTGACCGAGAACGTCAGCCACGACGAAGCCAAGCGCCTTCTCCACCAGCATCGCATCGAAAAGCTGCTCGTGGTCGACGAGGACTATCGCTGCATCGGTCTTATCACCGTCAAGGACATCGAGAAGTCGCAGCTCAATCCCTATGCGGCCAAGGACGAGCAGGGGCGCCTCCGCGTCGCCGCCGCGACCACCGTTGGCGACAAGGGGTATGATCGCAGCGAGAGGCTGATCGATGCCGGCGTCGATCTTCTGGTCGTCGATACGGCCCATGGCCATTCCGAGTACGTCTTGAAGTCTGTTCGGAAAATCAAGACGTTGTCCAATAAAGTTCAGGTGGTTGCCGGCAATATCGCCACCGCCGACGGCGCCCAGGCGCTGATGGATGCCGGTGCCGACGCGGTCAAGGTCGGCATCGGTCCCGGCTCGATCTGCACCACGCGTATCGTCGCCGGCGTCGGCGTGCCGCAGCTCACCGCCATTCTCGATACGGTGGAAGTGGCGGCAAAGGCCGGCGTGCCGGTGATTGCCGACGGCGGCATCAAATATTCCGGTGACATGGCCAAGGCGCTTGCCGCCGGTGCGTCCTGCGTCATGGTCGGCTCGTTGCTCGCCGGCACCGACGAAAGCCCGGGCGAGGTCTATCTCTATCAGGGCCGCTCCTACAAGAGCTATCGCGGCATGGGATCCGTCGGCGCCATGGCGCGTGGCTCCGCCGACCGCTACTTCCAGGCCGAAGTTCGAGACACGTTGAAGCTGGTGCCGGAAGGCATCGAGGGTCAGGTGCCCTACAAGGGGCCGCTGTCAAGCGTGCTGCACCAGCTCGCGGGCGGCCTGCGCGCCGCCATGGGCTATGCCGGTGCGCGCGATCTGGCGGATTTCCGCGACAAGGCCCGCTTCGTCCGCATTTCCGGCGCGAGCCTGCGCGAAAGCCACGCCCACGATGTCACGATCACGCGGGAGAGCCCGAACTATCCGGCCTGATCCTTCGGCGGGGCGGTTTCCTGACGCCAGACAGATATGAAACGGCATCGGCCCGGTCTCAGGATCGGGCCGTTTTCGTGGTGGGTCGCGTTCGTTGGGAGGTGGTTGCGATCAATCGCGTATCCAGCCCTGCGCTGTCAGCATTTCCTGCGGCTGGAAGCGCGCCTTGTAGGCCATTTTCGCCGACCCACGGACCCAGTAGCCGAGATAGACGTATGGCAGGCCCATGCGCCGCGCCCGGCGGATATGGTCGAGGATCATATAGGTGCCAAGGCTGCGCTCAGGACGGTCGATGGCGAAGAACGAATAGACCATCGACAGACCGTCCGAAAGCCGATCGGTGAGCGCCACGCCGAGAAGAGGGCCGTCGCCGACGCCGGTGATGCCGCTGTCGATGCCGCGCGGGCGGTATTCGACGAGCGCTGTTTCCACGTAGGTGTCCTCCACCATCATCGCGTAGTCCTTCGCCGTCATGTCGGCCATGCCGCCGTCGGCGTGGCGGGCGTCGAGATAGTCGCGGAAGAGGGCGTATTGCTCCGATGTGGATTCGAGCGGGACATCGGCGCCGATAAGGTCGGCGTTGGCCGCATCGACGCGGCGGAACGACCGCGTTCGGACAAATTCGTCGACCACCACCCGGACCGAAACGCAGGCGCGACAGTTCTCGCATGCCGGCCTGTAGGCAATGTTCTGGCTACGCCGGAAACCGCCCTGGGTCAGGATATCGTTGAGCGCGGAGGCGCGATCCCCGACGAGATGGGTAAAGACCTTGCGTTCCAGGAGCCCGTCGAGATAGGGGCAGGACGCGGGCGCGGTCAGATAAAACTGCGGATTGTCAATCATGTGCCGAGTCATCGGCGTGTTCCAATATTCAAAGATCCCCCAAGCTACAAAGGATAGTATAGCGGCGCGGCGAGCGTGAACACTATCCAAAGAATTACGACCAGGGGAATTCCGGCTTTCATAAAGTCAACGAAACGGTAGTTGCCGGGGCCCATGACCAGAAGATTGGTCTGGTAGCCGATCGGGGTGGCGAACGAGCAGTTTGCCGCCAGGATGACGGCGACGATGAACGGTTCGGGCGGCAGGCCGCTGCGCTCCGCAATGCCGAGCGTAATCGGCGTGAAGAGGACAGCCGTGGCGTTGTTCGACAGGAGATTCGTCAGGACCGCGATCAGCAGGAACAGCACCGACAGCAGCATCAGCGGCGACTGACCGTCCATCAGTCTGATGACGAGGTCGGCGATAGCCTTGGCTCCGCCGGTTGCCTCCAGCGCCGCGGCGTTGGCGATGGAAGCGCCGACCAGCATGTAGATGCGACTGTCGAGCGCGCGCATGGCCTGGCGGATGTTGAGGCAGCCGGTCAAGAGCATGGCGAAAGTGCCGATGATCGTGGCCGAGACGATCGGCAGGAGCCCGGTTGCCGACGAGATCACCACGGCGCCGAAGATCACCAGAGCGCGCGGGGCATGGAGACGGCGGGGAACTTCCGCCGCCGACCATTCCATGATCAGTATGTCGTGGCTGGTGCGCAACGTGTCGATGTCGTCGTGATTGCCGGCAAGGAGCAGGACGTCGCCTGCCTCCAGGCGGATGTCCGACATCGCCATCCGCGGCATGCGCGAGCGCCGTTGAATGCCGAGGACGATGCAGCCCGTTGCCGTCTGCAGCCCGGCCTGCACGATGGTCCGGCCGATCATGCGCGAACCCGGCGCGACGACGGCCTCTGCCAGGACGAGGTCTTTCTTGTGATGCGCGGCGATGCCGCCCTCGGGGATCGTCTGGGTCGAGAAGAGGCGTTTTTCCGCCATCGCCTTGGTGAGCTGCGGCCGTGTCGCAGCGATGATCACCCGGTCGCCGGGCTGGATGACGATGTTGGCGAAGGGCGGCAGATAGGGCGTCTCGTTGCGAAGAACGAGCCGCACGGTCATTTCGCCAAGGCCGGTGAACATGCCCGCCACCGCCTTGGCTCCGACGAGCGGGTGGCCGTCGCCGATCTCGATCTGGGCGATGAACTGCTTGCCGGAGGTGCGCGCGGAATCGACGTCCGTGTTGCCACGGTCGCGCAACAGGTGCGGCAGCACGAAAAGCGTGTAGGCCGCGCCCGTGAGCGCCAGCGTCAGTCCGATTGGCGTGAACGAGAAGAAATCGATCTTCACGTTTCCAGATCGCGCCGCCACATTGGCCACGAGAAGGTTCGTCGACGAGCCGATAAGCGTCGTCATGCCGCCGAGGATGGTGATGTAGGAGAGCGGCATCAGCACCTGCGATGCCGATTTCGACTGTGCCACCGTCACCGCCGTCAGGATCGGCAGGGCCATGACCACGACCGGCGTGTTGTTGAGAAACGCGCTGATGATCGCTGTGCCGACAAGCAACGAGACGATGACGATGCCCTTGTGTCGCCGTCCTGCCTCGGAAATCAGGCGGCCGGGCGCATCGAGCGCATCGGTATGGAAGAGCGCCTGGCCGATGATAAGCAGACACAGGACGGTGATGAGGGCCGGATTGGCGAATCCGGCGAGAAAGTCGTCCGCACCGATCATGCCGCCGCCGGCGACGTCAGGGGTGGGAAAGAGCGTGAAGATGACGATCAGGGCTGCCACGGATCCCAGGGAGATGATCTCGATCGGCAGCCGTTCCATCGCATACAGAACGATCGTTGCAATGATCACGACAAAGGTCAGGATCATTGCGGGGTCCGCGAATGCGATCATGGCTTTCGGCTTGGCGCCGCTCCCTCATTATCATGAAGGCGCGTGCGGGGTCGCCTTCCGGTGGAGCATTGTCGCCGAGATGCGATCCGTCAATAGGTCTCGCGTCCACCGTCCGATCTGCCACCCATATTGAGCACGACCGTACCCAGGATGAGGTCGTGCAGGCAGCGCTTGCGATCGCCGATGAGCGAGACGAGCAGCACGAACGGTGTCAGGAAGGAGATCGACATCCAGAACAGCACGGCGTGAACGGCCGCCAGCAGCGGGTAGGGGCGCCCGCCGTTCCACAGCCGCATCTGAAGGCCCATGGCGCGCATCCCCGGGGTCGCGGCTTCCGGGCCGCCGAGGGTGAAGGCATTGTAGAGGAGCGCGACCGCTTGCCACAGGAACGCATAGACCAGCCAGCCGAGGCCGAGCGTCAGGAACCCGAGGAAGAAAACCGCCACGCCGGCGATGAAGGTGAGGATCGCGATGGCAATGGCGTCGATGAATAGCGCAAAGATCCGCTTGCGACGCACCTCTGCGAAGAGCTCCGGCTGCTCGTACGGATCGTAAACGAAGGGACGCCCTTCGAGGCTTTGCGATGTCTGCTGTTCCGGCATGTCTTACTTTCCTTGTTGCCACAGCAAGGTGGGGGCGCCGGAAACGTTTTGCAATGTTGCGGTCCGGGTTAGGGCGCTGGCCGAAGTGCCATGCGGCTAGGAACATGACGGCCAAGAACACGGGCGAGAAGAAAGGGGTGGCGCGAACGCCACCCCCGATAGTCCTTGTGATCGATGATCCTTGCGACGGCGAAGCTTACTTCGCCTTCAGGAACTCGCCGACCTGGAGGAGAACGAACTCGTTGTCGTCAGCCTTGTCGACGGCGCGGCCGGCCGAGAAAGGCAGGTTGTTGTCGTTGCCGACGACGATATGCGTCTCGTCGACGCGGTCGACGTTCTCGATGGTGACGAAGGGCATGTCGTAAAAGCCCTCGCCGCCGCCCTGGAGCTTCTTGTTGTCCGGATCGGCGATCTTGAGGAGATCGATATAGCCGATCTTGCGCGCTGCGCCACCGACGTTCTCGTCGGTCATCTCGATCTTGTAGATGCGCTTCAGCTTGGCGGGACGCGGGAAGCAACCGGTCTCGGCGCCGTCCTTGCAGGCCTTGGCCGCGGCGCCTTCGCCGTTGTCGCGCTCGATGACGAGGCCGGTGGTCTCGTCGAGCATGTTGAAGTCGCCGATCGCCTCGCCGCCCTCGGCGAGCGGATAGAGCCAGCTACGGCCGGTCCACGATTTGGAGGCGACGTCCATCTCGATGATGCGCAGCGCCGGCTGGCCCTCGGCGGTTTCCACCGAGCCGTCTTCCAGGAACACCGGGCCTTCCAGGAGGCCGTAGAGCTTGGAGCCGTCCGGCGACATCGCCATACCCTCGTAGCCGCCCGAACGCTTCAGGTTGAAGGCCGGCATCGCCTCGGTCGGTTTGCCGGGAAGCTGCAGCTTGGGATTGTCCGGCGACATGATGGCCTTGTCGCCGACCTTGGTCGCGATGACATCCGTCAGCTTGCCGTCGAGATCGAACTTCAGGATGTAGGGGCCGAATTCCTCACCGATCCAGAACCCGTCCTCGACCGGCTGGATGGATTCCACGTCGAAGTCGGCGCCGGTGAGATAGCGCGTGTCGGAGGCTTCCGTGACGATCGGGAAGGGGGCATTCATGTCGGGATCGCTGAGGAACACAGTCTTCAGCACGTTCACCTTGCCGTTCTTCCAGTCGAAAGCGAGGCGATGCATCATCAGCATGGAATCGCTGGAGTTGGCCTTCTTGCCGAAGCCGTTGTCGGACAGGCTCCAGAAGGTGCCGTCGGGCATGGCGCGGATGCCGGAAAAGCCCTGCATCGCCTGGCCGTCGAACGGCATCGAAAGGCCGGTGGCCCGCTTGCCGTCCATGCCCGGCATGGTGCCGATGCCTTCGGTCCGGGTGCGGTCGGCCTTGATGAACTTCGCCGAGGTCTGGAGATGCTTCGGAGCATCGGCCGGCGCCGGGATGATGCTGTTCGCAGGCAGCACGACATGGGCGGCAAGGGTGGCCGGGAAGGCCTTGTCGTCGGCCTGCGCCGTGGCCGTGGCAAGCATCATCAGCGATGCGGTCGCGAGAAGAATCGACTTCATGGTATCACCATTGTCTGACGTCCTCCCCATCGCCGTGCGAGATACCGCACGACGGGAGGTCCGGGAGGAACAGTTACGTAAGGATGCCGGCCGCGACTCAGGTTGGGGGCGATCCGCGGCCGAAGACCCGCGCGCCTAGCGGGCATGGGACTGCTTCCTAGCGTCGTTCGATGTCAGGGAATTGGCTTATCGATGACAGTTCGATGATAGGGTGGAATAAGTCCGAAAAATGTATTTATGAGTGTATCTCGACGCGGCGCTGGCGCGGTCCGCCCGCCGTGCACGTGCCGCGTGCGCACCATCTTGTGCTCAGATCATCGCCTCGGCGACGTCGAGAAGGCGGACCTCGTGTCCGGCGGCTTCCAGGGAGGTGATGATCTCGGCCGCATGTGCCGCGTCCCGCGTCTCGAATGTCATATCGACGGACGCGCCCTTCGCCGGCACGTCGAGGAACAGCCGGTTGTGGGAGACGCCGAGGATGTTGCCGCCGTGCCGGCCGATGAGCGTGGCGATGTCGCCGAGAACGCCGGGCTGGTCCATGGTCACCGCCCGGATGGCGACGATGCGGTGGTCGCGCGCCAGCTCTCGCACCATGATGGAGGCAAGGACGCGCGGATCGATGTTGCCGCCGCACAGGACGAGACCGACGTGGCGCCCGGCGAAGCGGTCTGGCGCGGCCAGGAGCGCGGCGAGTCCGGCCGCACCCGCGCCCTCCGCCATCGTCTTTTGCCGCGTCAGGAAGGCGTTGACGGCCCGTTCCAGGCTCGACTCGTTGACCAGCAGGATGTCGTCGACGAACTCCGCGGCTATTTTTCTTGTCAGTTTGCCGGCGGTCTTCACCGCGATGCCCTCGGCCAGTGTCAGTCCGCCGCCGCGCGGCGGCTCGCCCTTCAGCGCGCACCACATGGATGGATAGAGCGCCGCTTCGACGCCGATGACGGTGATGCCGGGGTTGATGGCCTTTGCCGCGATCGCCATGCCGGAGATAAGCCCGCCGCCGCCGATCGGCACGACGAGCGTGTCGATCGTCGGGTCGTCGGTGAGCATTTCCAGTGCGATGGTGCCCTGGCCGCGGATGACGTCGAAATCGTCATAGGGGTGAACCCAGACGAGATCGCGCGCGGTGCATAGCCGTTCCGCCTCCGCGTGGGCCTCGTCAAGACTGTCTCCATGGAGGACGACGTCGGCGCCGTAAGAGCGCGTTGCGTCAACCTTCACGAAGGGCGTCGCCTCCGGCATGACGATGGTGGCGGGGATATCGAGGCGGGCGGCATGGCGGGCGACGGCCTGGGCGTGGTTGCCGGCCGACATGGCGATGATGCCGCGCCGCTTCTCTCCGGCCGTGAGCCCGTTAAGCTTGACGAGGGCGCCCCGTTCCTTGAACGCGTTGGTAACCTGGAGATTCTCGTATTTGACCGAGATTGAGGCGCGGGTGAGGGCGGAGAGTTTCGGCGCGGCGAGGAAGGGCGTGCGCACAACCGCACCCTCGATAATCCGGGCGGCATCCTCGATATCGGCAAGCGTCGGGATCGTCATGTCGGCCATCGTTGCCTTCCGCTGGCGCCGAAACTGGCGCAGGCGAGGACTGTGCCCGTCCGCTGCGGCGGGATCAAGCGGCCGCTGTTGCGGCTATCCACGGGGTGACGCTGCGCGGCGCGCCGCCTCCCGCCCGCCGAAGATCCCCTGCGGGCGGAGCGTTAACACGAGGACGAGCAACGACAGGACGGCAACGTCGCGCCAGGCGAGCGGCAGATAGGCAGACCAGAAGGTTTCCAAAAGGCCGACGAGGAGGCCGCCGACGACCGCGCCTCCGAGCGAGCCGATACCGCCGACGATCGCGGCGACAAGCGCTTTGAGGCCAATAACGAGGGCCATGGAGATCCCCGTGCCGCCATAGTGGATGGCGTAGATGAACCCGCCTGTGGCTGCGAGGGTTCCGGTGAGCGCGAAGGTCGCGACGAGGACGCGGAGGGGATCGACGCCGCACAGCCGTGCCATCGTCTGATCGTCCGAGACCGCGCGCCAGGCGCGGCCGAACCGCGTGCGCATGAGAATGAGGACGGCGCCGACCGCGAAGCCGCAAAGTCCGAGGATGACGGCCCGCATCGGGGTCGCCACGACCGGGAAGACGCCGCCGAAGAGGACGACAGGGGCGTTGAGAACGGGCTGGACCCAGCGCTCCTGCGCTCCCTGCGAGAGGCGCACGACTTCCGCGATGACAATCATCGCTCCGACCGTTGCGATGAGAAGTGCCTGCGATCCGCGCACGCGAAGCGGCTGGAACACCGTGCGGGCGAGCACCCATCCCGCACTGATCGTCACACCCGCGGCAACGGCGAAGGAGAGCGCAAGCGCGGCGGCAAGCGCCGCGCCCGCCTCGCCCAGACCGGCAGCAGCGGCAAGGCCGATCCCGGTGAGGGCGCCGTAGGCGGCGAGCATGGTCATGGAGCCGAGCGCGAGATTGATCCGCCCGGTGACGCCGTAGACGAGCGCGTAGGCGAGCGCCAGCACAGCGTAGATCGCCATCGGCGCCGAGGCATTCACCCATTGCTGGAGGAAATAGGCCAGGCTGGGGGGCAGGTCGGGGCCGAGGGCGCCGGCGGTCGGAGCGAGAAGCCGGCTGCGGCCTTCCATCACCGCTCCCAATTCGCCGAGCCAGAAGCGGTTGAGGAGCAGCACTTCCACCGGGCTCCACGACCCGTTCGGGCCCGCAAGGCCGGTGACGTGAAGCCGCTCGGCCGAAAGCCGGGTTCCGGAAAAAAGGCAGATAAGGAACGAACGCCGTTCGTTGCCGAGCGTATCCGGCACCGCATAGTCGACTCGAACCCGTTCGCCCTTCTGAGACACCAGCGGACGGGTGTCGATCAGCCGGATGAACGGGGCGTCGATTTCAACGGCGGGTACGATGCTCTCGCACACCCGTGCCTGTTCGTAATCGAGCCGTGCGCAGGATCCGAGCGTTATGGTGATGACGAGGATAGCCACCAGGCGGCGGACGACGGCGGTCACGTCCTTTCTCGCCCCCACCGCAAACGGTCCTCCTCAGCGATTATCCCGCAGGCTGACGGCGTGGCGGGGTCGATATTTCGCCCCGACGCTCGCTTGCCCCGTGATCGTCGTGCCGTCAGGCACCGGCCTTCAAACGGCGGGCGGCCTCGACCGCATAGTAGGTGAGAATGCCGTCCGAGCCGGCCCGCTTGAAGGCTTGCAGGCTCTCCATCATCGCCCGTTCGCCGTCGAGCCAGCCGTTCAGTACGGCGGCCTGGATCATCGCGTATTCGCCGGAGACCTGGTAGGCGAAAGTCGGCATCGCGAAGGTGTCCTTCAGCCGGCGGATGATGTCGAGATAGGGAAGGCCGGGCTTGACCATGATCATGTCGGCGCCCTCGGCGATGTCGAGTTCCGCCTCGTGGATCGCCTCGTCGGTATTGCCCGGATTCATCTGGTAGGTTTTCTTGTCCCCCCGCAGGGCACCACTGGAGCCGATCGCGTCGCGGAAGGGGCCATAGAATGCGGAGGCGTATTTGGCGGCGTAGGACATGATCATCGTGTCCTGGTAGCCGTTCTCCTCCAGCGCGTCGCGAATTGCGCCGATGCGTCCGTCCATCATGTCGGAAGGGCCGAGGATATCGCAGCCGGCATCGGCCTGGGCGAGCGCCTGCTGGACGAGGAAGTGCACCGACTCGTCGTTGACGATTTCCTCGCCGCGCACGATGCCGTCGTGGCCGAGAGCATTATAGGGGTCGAGGGCGACGTCGAGAAGAACGCCGATTTCCGGGATCGAGGCCTTGATGGCGCGGGTGGCGCGACAGACGATGTTCTCCGGGTTCCAGGCTTCTTCGCAGGTCTCCGTCTTGGCCGAAGGGTCGGTGTAGGGAAAGAGCGCGACGGTCGGGATGCCCAGGGTCGCGGCGTCTTCCACGGCGCGAACGGCGATGTCGATCGACATGCGGTCGACGCCCGGCATCGACTCGATCGGCTCGCGACGGCCTTCGCCGTCGATTACGAAGATCGGCCAGATGAGATCGTCCACGGTGAGGGTTGTCTCGCGCACCAGCCGGCGTACCCAGTCGGACCGCCGGGTGCGCCGCATGCGGCGACCGTTAAGGATATCTCTGAGTGAAGTGGTGTCGGCCCGTCCATCGAGAGGCAGGCCCCTCGGTCCGCCAAGACCCTCGATTCCCATGGTAATGCTCCTTGTTTCTGCGCGGTCGCGCGCCAGCAGCTGCGGCGCTTGCGTATCGTTATGAGGCGGCGGCACCCTATCACGGTGTTTTCGCCTTCACCAATGCGACCGGGTGATCCGGCCTGCCGGCATGCGAACGACGCACCCATGCCGGGTTTGCCGGGTTGTCCCTCTGGCTGCGTTGACGCGTTATAGGCGCGTCGCTAGACCTTTTCCAGGGAAGGAAAAGGACCCAAGAATGGATTTCGCACTCACGGAAGAACAGGGGCTGATCCGCGATATGGCCGCCAGTTTCGCGGCCGCGGAAATGGAGCCGAACGCCCGGGAATGGGACGAGAACGCAACGTTCCCGGAAGAAACATTGCGCCATGCCGCCGAGCTTGGCTTCGGCGGCATCTATGTGCGCGACGATGTCGGCGGCTCCGGCCTTGGCCGGCTCGACGCGGCGATCATTTTCGAGGAACTCGCAAAGGGGTGCACCTCGACGGCTGCCTATATCTCGATCCACAACATGGCCGCCTGGATGATCGATACCTATGGCGGCGACGCCCAGCGCCACCGCTATCTGCCGGACCTGTGCTCCATGCGCGCCTTCGCCAGCTATTGCCTGACCGAGCCGGGAGCGGGATCGGATGCGGCCAGCCTTACCACTCGAGCCGAGAGAGACGGTGAGCACTATGTGCTGAACGGTGCCAAGGCCTTCATTTCCGGCGGCGGACGGGCCGACCTCTATGTTGTCATGGCGCGCACCGGCGGGGAGGGGGCGAAGGGAATTTCCTGCATCGTCGTCGAGGCCGGAACGCCGGGCCTTTCCTTCGGTGCCCAGGAGGCGAAACTCGGCTGGAAGAGCCAGCCGACCGCCGCTGTGCAGTTCGACAATTGCCGCGTTCCCTCGGAAAACCTCATCGGCGAGGAGGGCGACGGCTTCAAGATCGCCATGGCTGGGCTTGACGGCGGCCGGCTCAACATCGGCGCCTGCTCGCTCGGCGCCGGCCAGACATCCATCGAGCGCGCCGTCGCCTACATGAATGAGAGGAAGCAGTTCGGCCGGCCGATTGCCGAGTTCCAGGCGTTGCAGTTCCGCATGGCCGACCGCGTTGCCGAGCTTGAGGCGGCCCGGCTGATGCTGCACCGCGCCGCCGTCCTCGTCGACATGAAGGCGCCCGGCGCCACGGTGCAGGCGGCGATGGCCAAGAAGCTCGCCACCGACGCCGGTTTTAACGCCGTCAACGACGCGCTTCAGATGCATGGCGGCTACGGCTATCTTCGCGACTATCCGATCGAGCGCTACCTGCGCGATGTCCGTGTCCACCAGATCCTCGAGGGCACCAACGAGATCATGCGGCTCTTGATCGCGCGGGACCTTTTCGGCCGGTGAGCCGTTCAGCGGTCGCCCGGTATCGTTTCGTCCGCGTGTCGCCATCGGTCGGCGCCTGTCGGGCGGAAAGAAGACCGCCGAGGAGATACGGCATAGAGAGCAGAGCCGTTCGAGGGAGAGAATCGTGAGTGAACCGGAAATCCTGTTCGAGCAGCGCGGCCGCATGGGCCTTGTGACGCTGAACCGGCCGAAGGCGCTGAACGCGCTGACGCACGGCATGGCGCTGGCGCTGGAGAAACAGCTCGATCTGTGGCGCGACGACACCTCCGTTGGCCACGTCGTGGTGCGCGGCGCGGGCAAGAAGGCGTTCTGTGCTGGTGGCGACATTCGCCATATCTACGAGCAGGGCCTTGCCGGAGATCCGCACCAGATCGACTTCTTCCGCGACGAATACCGCCTCAACGCCGGGATCAAGCACTATCCCAAGCCCTACATCGCGCTCATCGACGGTATTGTCATGGGTGGCGGCGTCGGGGTTTCGGTGCATGGCTCGCACCGGGTGGCCGGCGAGGGGATCGGCTTTGCCATGCCCGAGGTTGGCATTGGCTTCTTTCCCGACGTCGGCGGGACATATTTCCTGCCGCGCATGCCCCGAGAGACGGGCATGTACTGCGGCCTAACCGGCCAACGGCTGAAACAGGCCGATGCGCTATGGTCGGGCGTCGCGACCCATGCGGTCGCGTCGGCTGCCTTCGACGATCTCTTGACAGCGCTTGCGACGGCGCGCGATGTCGACGCCGTGCTATCCGATTTCGCGGTCGATACCGGACAGGCGCCGCTTGAAGCGCTGGCGCCGGCGATCGAGCCGGCCTTTTCGGCCGGCAGCGTCGGTGACATCCTGAAGCGACTCGATATGACGTCGGGCGACCGCGCGGACTGGGCGGCAGGGACAGCGGCGGCGATCCGAAAGAAGTCGCCGACGTCGGTTGAAATCGCTTATCATCAGCTTCGGCGGGGCGCGAAACTGGACTTCGATGGCTGCATGCGGCTGGAATTCCGCATCGTCAGCAGGATTCTCAAGGGACACGATTTTTATGAAGGCATTCGAGCGACTATCATCGATAAGGATGGTCAGCCTCGCTGGCGTCCTGCCGATCTGGTCGACGTTGACCGGCTGGATATCGATGCGCATTTCGCGCCGCTCGAAGATGAAGACATCACCGGGGGCACCCGCCGGGACGGCGCCCGAGACGGCTGAAAAACCGGCGCCGAAGGCGACGGTAAAGCCTGCGCGGAAGACAGCGGGGCCCGCGCCGAAGAAGAAGGCGCAGGCCGGGGAACGCTCGACGTTCTGGTTCCGCATACCGATGCTCAGGTCGATCGATCCGCGCAGCACGGGCCGCTCGGTGCGCATCCTGCAGATCCGTAACCGCGGCACCGAGGAGGGCGCTGAGGCGCGCCGCCGTCCGCCCTGGCGCGAGGTGCTCGTCTGGTACCTCAGGCTGATCGGCCTGCATCTGCTCGGTGCCGGCATCATCCATTGGGCTCGCATCGTCGGCTTCTCCGAATGGCGCGGCCACTGGTTCTGGGAAATGCCGGTCGCCGAACAGACCGTCACCGTCTATTTCGGGGTGCTCGATCTCGTCTCTGCCATCGGCCTCTGGCTCGGCGTCTCCTGGGGCGTCGTTATCTGGATTTTCCGCATCCTGACCCAGACCGTCATGCACACCGCCTTCTCCGACATCTTCGGCCGGCGGCCTTATGAGATCGGCTTTTTCGTGCTGACGGTCGGCATCTATTTCGTGCTTGCCTATCTTGCGCAGAAGGAACAGCAGTCCGCGGAACGCAATCCGCGCTGAATGCCGGCGCGTATGCGCTGGGGAGACGATTTTTTTGGCGCGCATGCGCCAAAGACCGGGAAGGGCCCGCAACAAAAATGCCCGCCCGGAGGAAACGAAACCCAAGGGAGGAAGACGAATGGCGACGATCGGATTTATCGGGCTGGGCAACATGGGCGGCCCGATGGCGGTCAACCTGATAAAGGCCGGCCACACGGTTATCGGGATGGACCTCAGCACCGAAGCCGTGGCGGCACTTCAGGATGCGGGCGGACGCGGCGCGGCAAGCATTGCCGAGACAGTCGGCAATGCCGACGTCGTCGTCACCATGCTGCCGGCCGGCCGGCACGTTGACGCGGTCTATCGCGGCGCCGACGGCATTCTCGCCCACGTGCGCCCCGGCACGTTGCTAATCGATTCCTCAACCATCGATGTCGCCACCGCGCGCGCCGTCTCTGCCGCTGCCCTCGAGGCCGGCATGGCGATGGTTGACGCGCCGGTGTCGGGCGGCGTCACCGGCGCGGCGGGCGGCACTCTCACCTTCATGGTCGGGGGAGAGGAAGAGGCCTTCCGGCGCGCCGAGCCGTTCCTCGCTGTCATGGGCAAGACCATCGTCCACGCCGGCGGAGCCGGTAACGGCCAGGCCGCCAAGATCTGCAACAATATGATCCTCGGAATTTCCATGATCGGCGTCAGTGAGGCCTTCGTGCTGGCCGAGAAGCTCGGCCTCGACGCACAGAAGCTCTTCGACATCTCCTCCACCGCGTCCGGCCAGTGCTGGTCGCTGACGACCTATTGCCCGGTTCCCGGCCCGGTGCCGACCTCGCCGGCCAACCGCGATTACGCCCCTGGCTTTGCCGCCGCCATGATGCTGAAGGATCTGAAACTGGCCCAGGACGCCGCCATTACCTCCGGCGCCTCCACTCCGCTCGGCGCCGAAGCGGGCGCGCTTTACAGCCTTTTCTGCAACGCCGGCGGTGGCGATACGGATTTCTCTGGTATCGTTAATTTTCTTAGAGGAAATGGCTCGTAAACGTCTCTAGAATTTCGCACCAACTGTTAACCGTCTCGCGTTTGACTCGTATTTTAATGAATTTTTCATCGTGCAGCTTAAGCGGTTTTTAGATTCATTCGCGTAGTGTCTGTCGATAACAAGAGAAAAATTCTAAATATACGAGACAGTGAGGCGAATACTATGTTGAACGCAAAAAGGGCGGTTGATGTCCTTCCTGAAGCGGCAGAAGATGCGTCGATCAAACCGCTTTATCTGGAAGCGCTGACACTCGTCGAGCGTCTTCACCGGCGGCTGCTCGATGTTATCAAGGATGAGTTCGACCGGGTTGGCCGTAATGACATCAATGGTGTTCAGGCGTTGCTGCTGTTCAATATCGGCGACGACGAGCTGACGGCCGGCGAGCTGCGCACGCGCGGCTACTACCTCGGTTCGAATGTGTCCTACAATCTCAAGAAGCTCGTCGATACCGGCTTCGTCCACCATCAGCGCTCTCGCGTCGACCGCCGGTCGGTGCGGGTCAGCCTGACGGACAAGGGCCGAGAGGTCGCGGCGATCGTCAACAGCCTCTATAACCGCCACATCGGCTCCATCGAGCAGGTCGGCGGCATCGGTCCGGACGATTTCCGCAACCTCAACAAGTCGCTGCAGCGGCTGGAGCGCTTCTGGACCGACCAGATCCTCTACCGGCTCTGAGCGAACGCCTCACGGTCGGGCGCGGGAGCGACCGACAAGACAACCACCTTTCGGGCGAAACAGCGCGCCGGCGACGAGCCGGCGCGTTTTTTGTGCGCCCGTCGCGCCATTCGCGACCGCGATCCGGCCGATCCGGTGCATCGTTCCCTTGGGTCAGATCCTGTTAAGCATGTGCTGGCACTCTCGGCCGGTGGCGATTCGTCGCGCTTTCGTCCCGGATTCCGGTCTTGACCGGGAAAGGCCCGCGGCCAGGTGGTCCGTAGGGAAATTGTGTCCGCAAGGGCACAGTCTGTTCCCGAACCGCACCGCCGGCTGGAACGGGACGGGCAGTTCGGAGTTTGGTCAAGAAGCGGCCACAAAGCGATGGAACGCACGGTTGATCTCATCCGCAGGCGCTTGTTTCCTCGCTTTTGCGGGGTGGGTAACGGTATTTTGCTTGGCGTATGACGCCACCTTGATGCGTCTTTGTGGTATGACAGGCGCAGAAGATCTGATTGCAGCGGAACAAGGCCGGTCTCGGCCGGCGGTGGGGGCCGTTGAAGGAAAGGATATGAAGCGGTGTCTTTTTGGAAGATGACGAGGCTCGGTTCCGGAGCCGCCAATGGATTGTCCAGGCGCGCGGCGCTTGCCGGTGCGGTGGCGCTCTTTGGCGCGGGGCTCTTTTCCGGCCTTTCGGACGCCCGCGCCGCCGAGGAAAGCCCGATCCAGGCGCTGCTGCGCTACAAGGCGCAGGCAGAATGGGATGACAAGTTTGACACCTCGCTGCGCGATCAGGCCAAGGTCAAGTCCGACCAGCCGACGCTTTCGCCGGAGACCGCGACTTACATCGAACAGGCCATTCAGCGCTATGCCGGGATCGCGGCGCGCGGCGGCTGGGGGCAGATGCCGACCGACGCCACCAGGCTGCGGATCGGCTCGCGCCACCGCAACATTATCCTCTTGCGCAAGCGGCTGATGATCACCGGCGATCTGCAGGAGAGCGCCGGTCTTTCCGATACCTTCGATTCCTATGTCGATCTCGCCGTCCGCCGCTTTCAGGTTCGCCACGGCATTCAGCCGGACGGCGTTGTTGGCCGCAGCACGATCGCGGCGCTCAATGTTCCCGTCGAGAAGCGCCTGCACCAGCTCCAGGTCAATCTCGTGCGCGTCCGCGCCATGTCCGGCTTCCTCGGCGATCGCTACGTGATGGTCAACATCCCGGCGGCCGAGATCGAGGCGGTTCAGGACGGTCGGGTGCGCTCGCGCCATACCGCGGTCGTCGGCAAGGTCGATCGTCCGACGCCGATCCTGAACAGCAAGATCTACGAGTTGAACTTCAACCCGTTCTGGCACGTGCCGGAGTCCATCATCCGCAAGGATCTGATCCCGAAGATGAACCAGGACCCGCAGTACCTGGCGCGCAACCATATCCGCATCTATGACCAGGACGGCAACGAACACACCGCCGACCAGATCGATTGGCACACCGAGGAAGCCGTCAACTACATGTTCCGGCAGGACCCGGGCGAGATCAATTCGCTCGGTTCGGTGCGCATCAACTTCCACAACAAGCATTCCGTCTATCTGCACGACACGCCGGCCAAGACGTTGTTCGGCCAGAATTACCGCTTCCATTCGTCCGGCTGCGTGCGAGTCCAGAACGTGCGCGAACTCGTCACCTGGCTTCTGGCGCCGTCCGGTGAGTGGACGCGCGAACGGGTCGACGAGGTCATCCGCTCCGGCGAGCGGGTCGACGTCAAGCTGACCCAGAAAGTGCCGATCTACACCACCTACATCACCGCCTGGGCGACCCGTGATGGCGTGGTGAACTTCCGCGAGGATATCTACAATCGCGACGACGGTGCCGAGGACGTGGCGCTGCGCTGATGGTTGCGATGGACGGGTGCCGTCGCCGGTCTGCCAACCGCCGATAGAGACAACGGGCGTGTCCTTGCCGGATGCGCCCGTTTTCACGTCCGGGCATTGGAAAAACCGCGTTCCCGGGCTATCTGGAAACGTGTCGTCCCGCCGCCTGAAGCGGGGCATCGGCCGGGGAGCTTGCGGCGATGCCGTCTCGCAACGAGATTTACCTTGAGTTTATCGCCGTCGGCCGGCAGGTGAAGGTCGTCGCCATCGATGCTGCGACGGGAACCGAGATCAGCATATTCGGCCCGGCCGGCACGCCGCGCGCCGAGCTGCAGCGGATTGCTGTTGCCAAGCTGAAACGCCGCCTGGAGATGGACAGGGTGAAGGGGGGACGGTGACGACGTTGCCTCTCTGCTGCATGCGTCCGTCAAAGGCGAAGGAGTTTTGCGACCGCATTCCCGTTTCCGGGCCGGCGCGCTTGGTAGAACCGCGCCGTTATGCTATGGGCGTCCCTTCTGAAAACGGCCGCCGGGCCGGAGTCGGTCTTTCGGTCCCCGGTTTTTCCCTGTTACCAGAAGCGGATCCACGACCCCATGTCGAACACGGCTGATATGTTTTCTCGCACGCTCGCCGAGAGCGACCCCGAAATCGCCGCAGCGATCGAGGATGAGCTCGGTCGCCAGCGTCACGAGATCGAACTGATCGCATCGGAAAACATCGTCTCCCGCGCCGTTCTCGAGGCGCAGGGCTCGGTGATGACCAACAAGTATGCCGAGGGTTATCCGGGTCGCCGATATTATGCGGGTTGCGGTTTCGTCGATGTCGCCGAGAGCCTCGCCATCGAGCGGGTCACCAAGCTGTTTGGCTGCGAGTTCGCCAACGTACAGCCCCATTCGGGCGCCCAGGCCAACACCGCCGTGTTCTTCGCCCTGATGCAGCCGGGCGACACGTTCCTCGGTCTCAATCTCGCCGCCGGCGGACACCTGACGCACGGTTCTCCGGTCAGCATGTCGGGAAAATGGTTCAACGCGGTGCCCTATGGTGTTCGCGAGGATGACCAGCGTATCGACTACGACGCCGTCGCCGCGCTGGCCCGCGAACACAAGCCGAAGATCATCGTCGCCGGCGGTTCGGCCTATCCACGCCATATCGATTTCGCCCGCTTCCGTGCGATCGCCGACGAGGTCGGTGCCTACCTGATGGTCGACATGGCCCATTTCGCCGGCCTCGTCGCCGGCGGCGCGCATCCGAGCCCGGTGCCGCATGCCCACGTCTGCACCTCCACCACGCACAAGACGCTGCGTGGTCCGCGCGGCGGCCTCATCCTCACCAACGACGAGGCGTTGGCCAAGAAGTTCAACTCTGCCGTCTTCCCCGGCATCCAGGGCGGTCCGCTTATGCATGTGATCGCCGCCAAGGCCGTTGCCTTCGGCGAGGCGCTGCAGCCTTCGTTCAAGACTTACGCCCAGGCGGTCGTCGATAATGCAAAGGCGCTGGCTGAGACGCTTCTCGGCCACGGTTTCGCGATTGTCTCGGGTGGCACCGATACCCATCTTATGCTTGTCGACCTCAGGCCGAAAAAGCTGACCGGCAAGGTATCGGAAGGTGCGCTCGTGCGCGCCGGTATCACCTGCAACAAGAACGGCATCCCGTTCGATCCGGAAAAGCCGTTCGTGACCTCCGGCGTCCGCCTCGGCACGCCCGCCTGCACCACCCGCGGTTTCGGCGTGGAGGAGTTCCGCGCGGTCGGCGACATGATTGCAGAGGTGCTGAACGCCGTCTCGCAGGCCGAAGACGACGAGGCACCGCTCACCGAGGCGGCCGTCAAGGAGAAGGTGGTCGCGCTCACCAACCGCTTCCCCATCTACGGGTAAGCCTTTCGGAAGGGCGAAGGAATGCGCTGTCCGTTCTGTGGCGGTGACGAAACGCAGGTGAAGGATTCGCGGCCGACGGAGGACAACACCGCCATCCGTCGGCGGCGCATCTGCAGCACGTGCGCGGGTCGGTTCACGACCTTCGAGCGCGTGCAGCTGCGCGAGCTGACCGTCGTCAAGCGCAACGGGCGCCGTGTTCCCTTCGATCGCGAAAAGCTCATGCGTTCGGTTCAGATCGCGCTGCGGAAGCGTCCGGTCGATCCCGAGCGCGTGGAGCAGATGGTCTCCGGCCTCGTCCGCCAGCTCGAAAGCGCCGGCGAAAGCGAGGTCCGGGCCGACCACATCGGCGACCTCGTGATGGATGCGCTGAAGACGCTCGATGACGTCGCCTATGTCCGCTTCGCCTCGGTCTACCGGGATTTCCGCGAGGCGCGCGACTTCGAGGCCCTGCTGGATGAGCTCTCCGGTCAGGACGAAACCGATGTCACCCTCGACAGGTGAGGCCCAGGTGTCCGCCACCGGTGTGCCCGAGGCCCGTTCACCGGAGAAATATACGCCCGTGAACCACGCGCCTTCGGCCTCGCGCATCGTCAAGCCCGGGCCCGAGGTCGACGCGCGTCTCATGGCGGCGGCACTGGCGCTTGGTCGGCGCACCATGGGCGCCGCGTTCCCCAATCCTGCCGTGGGATGCCTCGTCGTGCAGTTCTGCGAGAGCGGTCCGGTGATTGTCGGACGCGGCGTGACGGCGATCGGCGGCCGACCGCATGCCGAACGGATCGCGCTGAGGCAAGCGGGCGGGGCGGCACGCGGCGCCACGGTCTACGTCACGCTGGAGCCCTGCGCCCATCACGGACGAACACCGCCCTGCAGCGATGCGTTGATTGCATCGGGCGTCGCCCGCGTTGTCTCCGCCATCGAGGATCCGGACCCCCGCGTCGCCGGCAAGGGTCATGCAGCCCTGCGCGCGGCGGGGATCGACGTTACCGTCGGTGTGCGGGCCGCCGAGGCGCGCCGCGATCATGCCGGTCATATCCGCCGCATTCGCGATGCCCGGCCCGAGGTTACGCTCAAACTCGCGCTTTCCGCTGACGGCTTCATCGGTCGCGCGGGAGAAGGTCAGGTTGCGATCACCGGCCCGATGGCGCGCCGCGCCGTCCAGATCATGCGGATGGAACATGACGCGATCCTTGTCGGTGCCGGAACGGCCCGCGCCGACGACCCGCGGCTTACCGTTCGTCTCGACGGCCTCGAGGGCCGCTCTCCGGTGCGCGTCGTCCTTGATGCGCGCGGCGAGCTGGCTGTCACTTCCGCTCTTGTCTCGACGGCGGTGGACCATCCGCTATGGTTCTATGTTGGCGAGGCCTGCGCCGACCGTGCCCGCGAAACCCTCACGCTGCCCGGTGTGACGATCGTGCCTCTTGCGCTCGATCAGGCGGGACGGTTCGATGTCGCCACCGTTCTGGCCGATCTCGCCCGGCGCGGCATCACCTCCCTCCTCGTCGAGGGCGGGGCCGCGGTCGCGGCGGCCTTCGCCGCCAGCGATCTCATCGATGAAGCGGTTCTGTTTCACGCGCCAATCCGGATCGGTGAGGGCGGTCTGCCGCCCTTCGGCGGTTGCGCGGCGGCGACGGTGCTCGAAGAGCATGGTCTGGTACGAACCGGCTGCGCGAGCGTCGGCGATGATCGGATGGAACGCTTCGAGCGCCCGTGGTGGAGAGACGGCAGCCTCGGGTGAAAGTCTAGGCGGCGGCCGGATCCGGCCGCGCGATGAAAGGAAGCGTTGAATGTTTACCGGTCTGGTCACCGATATCGGCGAAGTCATCGAACGCGAAGCCCGCGCGACCGGTGTTCGCCTCAGGCTTGCCACGCACTATCCTGCCGACGCGCTCGAAATCGGCTGTTCCATAGCCCACGCCGGCATCTGCCTGACGGTTATCGGCGCTGGAGAGATCGACAACGAGCGCTGCTGGTATGATGTTGAGGTTTCCGACGAGACGCTCGACTGCACGACGCTCGGAGACTGGGACAAGGGCACGCCGGTCAATCTGGAGCGTTCGCTTCCGCTCGGCGGCGAACTCGGTGGTCATCTGGTGACCGGCCATGTTGACGGCGTCGCCGAGATCGTCGCCCGCGAGGACAGCGCAGATATGGCGCGGCTCTCCTTCCGCGTTCCCGATCATCTGAAGAAGTTCGTTGCTCAGAAGGGCTCTGTCGCCCTCGACGGAACCTCGCTGACGGTGAACACCGTCGACGACGACGTCTTTTCCGTGATGATGATCCCGCACACGCTGGAGGTTACCACTTGGAGCGACCGGGCGGCCGGCGACCGGGTCAACCTCGAGGTCGATCTGATGGCCCGCTATGCGGCCCGGCTGATCGAGGTGGATGGCGAGGCAGCGGCCGGCTGATCGCCGCTTGCCGGTTGCGTCTGGCCCATCGTCCCACGCGCACCCGGCCCATCGGCCCGCGCGCGGGGGGGCGCGCCGCCGCGCACCCGCTATGTCGGATTACGGCTGGACAAATCGCCCCTGCCGTGGTTCCTCTGCCTCCCCGAAACTGGACCCGCAGGATTGCCCTATGACCGACGTGTCGCCTCGCTTGCTGATCATTGATGCCCGTTTTTACGAGGACATCTCCGACGAGCTTTTCCGCGGCGCGACGGGAGCGCTTGAAAAGGCCGGTGCCGAATGGACGCGGATCTCCGTCCCCGGCGTTTTGGAGATTCCGCCGGCCGTGTCGATGGCGCTCGAGGCGCGCGACAACGGGCTGGCCGATTTCGATGGCGTCGTCGTGCTCGGCTGCGTCATTCGCGGTCAAACGAGCCACTATGATATCGTCGCGGGCGAATCCGCGCGCGCGGTGATGGATCTTGCCGTCGGTGAGGGCGTTGCCATCGGCAACGGCATTCTGACGGTGGAGAACGGCGAGCAGGCCTGGGCCCGCGCCGGCGTGGACAAGAAGAACAAGGGCGCTTCCGCCGCCGAGGCGGCGCTGGCGCTGATCCGGCTTCGTGGCGAACTCGGCCTTTGAACCCGCGGCCTTTGAATGACGACTGACCGAACGATGAACGCAACCGACGGCAACGATCAGGCCGACCCCCGGGCACGGCCGGCGAACAAGCGCGGCGCCGCCCGGCTCGCCGCCGTGCAGGCGCTCTACCAGATGGAACTGGCCGGAACGCCGATCGTCGAGGTAATCGCCGAATTCGAGAACTTCCGCCTTGGCCGGGAGATCGATGGCGAACAATATCGCGATGCCGATGCGGGCTGGTTCCGCGACATCGTCGAGGGCGTGCTCGCCGACCAGCGCATCGTCGACCCCAAGATCCACGAGGCGCTCGTTGATGCCTGGCCGCTGAAGCGGGTCGATGCGACGCTACGCGCCATTCTGCGCGCCGGCGCGTTCGAACTCCTGCGTCGAAAGGATGTGCCCGCCCGCGCCGTGATCTCCGAATATGTGGATATCGCCAAGGCTTTCTTCGACGATGACGAGCGCAAGATCGTCAACGGTGTCCTCGACCGGGTCGCCCGAGAATTCCGCGCCGACGAACTCGGCGAACGCGGGTAGCGGGCATGACGGAGCGCGGCGCAACCGGCACGGAATCGGAACCGTCGGCAAGACCGGGCGAATTCGACCTGATCGCGAAATATTTCGCGCCCCTTGCCGCCAGCGCCGCCGCGCGCGGACTCGTCGACGATGCGGCCGTGCTGACGCCACCGTCGGGTGCTGATCTCGTCCTGACCAAGGACGCGCTTGCCGCCAATATCCACTTCTTTTCCACAGATGCTCCACAGGATGTGGCCAGGAAGGCGCTGCGCGTGAACCTCTCCGATCTCGCCGCCAAGGGCGCCGATCCGGTCGGCTACCTGCTGGCGCTCGCCCTGCCGGACGACTGGACGGAAAACTGGGTGGCGGGTTTTGCCGAGGGACTTGCCGAGGACCAGATGCGTTACGACTGGTCGCTTCTGGGCGGCGACACCATCAGGGCGGCAGGCGGGCTGACGATTTCGGTGACCGCCATCGGCGCCGTGCCGACGGGCGAGGCGGTTGACCGGGGGACGGCGCGGCCTGGCGATGTTCTCTACGTTAGCGGCACGCTCGGCGATGCCGCCCTCGGCCTGATGCTGCGCGGCGGCGATGCGCGGGCGGAACGCTGGGCGCTTGAGCGGGGGCATGGCGATGCGCTTGTCGAGCGCTATCTTCGCCCCGAGCCGCGGCTTGAACTCGCCTCGCTTCTGCGCGCGCACGCCCATGCCGCCATGGACATCTCCGATGGCCTTTCCGGCGATATCGGGCATATGCTGAAGGCATCGGGACTGCGCGGACATGTCCGGCTCGCCGATCTGCCCCTCTCCGAGGCGGCGAAAGCCGTGCTTGCGTCTGATCCAGAAATGATCGAACGAGTGGTCTCCGGCGGCGACGACTACGAGATCCTCGCCGCGGTTCCGCCGGAGGCCGTGGAGGTCTTCGAGGATGGCGCTCGGGCGGCGGGAATTTCGGTGACCGCGGTCGGCCAGTGCGCGCAAGGCGAGGTCGGGCAGGTTGCGTTTCTCGATGCAGAGGGCGAACCGGTGGACATGGTCGCCCACGCGTTCCGTCACTTCTGAGGTCCGCCTGGCCGATAGTGCCTGCGGGCGGATGGACCGCTGGAGACTGCCATGCCCCGTGAGGTGACCGTTCCCGAGCTCTGCGCGGTGCTGGCCAATCGGCCGGCTGACACTGCTCGCCGGATCGTCGCCGTTGCCGGTCCTCCGGCAGCCGGCAAGACGACGCTTGCCGCCGACCTTGGCGCTGCCTTGAACGACCGCGCTGTCGGAACCGCCGCCGTCCTCGGCATGGACGGCTTTCACTATGACGACCGGGTGCTGAAGGCGCGGGGCGATCTTTCAAGGAAGGGCGCGCCGCACACCTTCGACGTCGACGGCTTTGCCGCGATGCTTCGCCGACTGCGGGACGCAGAGGGGAGGGAGGTTGCAATCCCCGTCTTCGACCGCGAGATCGAAATCGCGCGGAGCGCCGCCGCGATCGTCGGGCCGGACGTTCGCACGCTCATCGTCGAAGGCAATTACCTCCTGCTGGATCGTTCGCCCTGGCGGGATCTCCTGCCGCTCTACGACGTCACCGTCATGGTCGACGGCTCCGAAGCCATGCTTCGCAAAAGACTGGCGATGCGCTGGCGGCACTTGCGGCAAGATCAGCGGCTGCTAAAACTGGAGGCCAACGATCTCCCCAATGGTCGATTGATCAGAGGGCATAGTGTCGCAGCGGATTTCATTCTTCAAAGCGATGCCCGGCTCTGACAGGACGACCGATCTTCCGGAATGATCGACGGGATAACGACGCCGCGCGCTTTGGTTCGCGCGGCGCAGGGTTGGAAACGCGGCTCAGGCCGATAACACGAGAGACTGCCATGACCGCCATGCTCGGCATCGACGATCATGTCGACGATCGGCTTGCCCGTCGCAACGCGCTGATTCTTTCCGCTGCCCAGGCCTTCGGCGGCGCCAACGCGACGATTGTCTTCGCCACCGCCTCGCTCGTCGGCCATTACCTACTCGGACCCGACAAGTCGCTGGCTACGCTGCCCGTAACCGCCTATGTGCTCGGCATGGCCTCGGCGACGGTCCCCGTGCAGCTCCTGTCGCGCATGATCGGCCGCAAACTGACCTTCATGGCCGGTGCTCTGCTCGGCATCCTCTCCGGTCTGCTCGCTACCCAGGCGGTCTTCGATGGCTCGTTCTTTCGCCTCTGCATAGCCACCTTCATCGCCGGCTTCTACGGCGGCTTTACCCAGGCTTATCGCTTCGCCGCCGCCGATACCGCCAGCGACGAATTCCGGCCGAAAGCCATTTCCTGGGTGCTGATCGGAGGCGTCGCGGCCGCGTTTATCGGCCCCCAGACGGTGATCCATACCAAGGATCTTTTCGCGCCGGTGATGTTCGCCGGTGCCTTCATCGGCCAGTCCGCCCTTGCCGCGGTTGCGGTCGTTATCCTTGCCTTTTTGAAGATTCCGCGACTCCATCTTGCCGCCGGCCGCTCCGGCGGGCGGCCACTCGGCGCCATCATCCGTCAATCGCGCTTCATCGTCGCCGTCATCTGCGGCGTGACGAGCTACGCTCTGATGAGCTTCGTCATGACCGCCGCGCCGCTCGCCATGGTCGCCTGCAATCACAGTCCGGAGGATGCCGCGCTCGGCATCCAGTGGCACGTGCTCGCCATGTTCGCGCCCAGCTTTTTCACCGGTACGCTCATTAACCGCTACGGTGTGGAGCGGGTGACGGCGACGGGGCTGGTGCTCCTTGCCGGCTGCGGCGTCATCGCGCTCACCGGTGTCGAGGTGGCGCAGTTCTGGGCGGCGCTGGTGCTCCTCGGCCTCGGCTGGAACTTCGGCTTCATCGGGGCCACGACGATGGTGACCCAGACCTACAGGCCGGAAGAGCGTAACAAGGTGCAAGCAACGAACGATTTCCTCATCTTTGGCCTGCAGGCGGTTGCTTCCTTCTCCTCAGGCAAGATCCTCGCCACGGTCGGCTGGGACGCGATCAACTGGTCGCTTTTTCCCTTCATCGGTTTCGCGCTCGCAGCACTCTTCTGGCTCGTGGTTTTCGGCCGCCGGCAGCCCGCCTGACGCGTCTCCGACCGGCTCTTTTCGCAATCGCGATGGCCTGTTTTATGTTGCACTGCACGCGTTGGTTGCCTGGCATTTTGTCGCTGGGGTGGAGACCGAGAGTCGCAACGGGTGGGGCATTTCTGCCCTTGACGCGTCGTCGCTCGGCGATACGGTGAGGCGGCCTTCGGGGGGCCCGACATCGCTATGCTGGCCCGGCCGCGAGGGGATTTTGCCCGGCCGACGGGTTTGCGCGCCGGGCACAGAAGGGCAGGACTAAGGGCATGGATCCACTATATCTCGTCATCCTGTGTGGGCTGCTGTCGATAGCCTACGGGGTGTGGGCTGTCGTCTCAGTGATGGCGGCCGACGCCGGGAATCAGCGCATGCAGGAAATCGCCGGGGCCATCCAGGAAGGCGCCACGGCATATCTCACCCGTCAGTACACGACGATTGCCGTCGCCGGGATCGTCATCTTTCTCATCGTCTGGTGGCAGCTCTCGCTGCTGGCGGCGATCGGCTTCGCCATCGGTGCCATTCTGTCCGCATCCGCCGGTTTCATCGGAATGCTTGTCTCGGTGCGGGCCAACGTGCGCACGGCGCAGGCCGCCAGCCAGAGCCTCGCCGCCGGTCTGGGCATCGCCTTCAAGTCGGGCGCCGTCACCGGCCTTCTGGTCGCCGGCCTCGCGCTTCTCGGCGTCGCCGTCTACTACCTCATTCTCACCGGGTTCGTGGGCTATGGCCGCGCCGACCGTGAGGTCGTCGATGCGCTCGTCGCCCTTGGCTTCGGCGCCTCCCTGATCTCCATCTTCGCCCGTCTCGGCGGCGGGATCTTCACCAAGGGGGCGGACGTCGGCGGCGATCTCGTCGGCAAGGTCGAGGCGGGGATCCCCGAAGATGATCCGCGCAATCCGGCCACTATCGCCGACAACGTCGGTGACAACGTGGGCGACTGCGCCGGCATGGCCGCGGACCTGTTCGAGACCTATGCGGTCACGCTGGTCGCGACCATGGTGCTCGGAGCGATCTACTTCGCCGGCACCGATCTCATCTCCCATGTCATGCTCTACCCGTTGGCCATCGGTGCGTCCTGCCTCGTGACGTCGATCATTGGTACGTTCTTCGTCCGCCTCGGCGCAAACAGCTCCATCATGGGCGCTCTCTACAAGGGCTTCATCGTAACCGCCATCCTGTCGCTCGTCGTCCTCTATCCGGTCACCATGTTTGTCTTCGGCGGCATGGAAACGGTGATGACGACCACGCGGGGCGTCAGCTTCACGCCGCTCGACCTCTATCTGTGCGGCATCGCCGGTCTCGTCGTGACAGGGCTGATCATCTGGATCACCGAGTACTACACCGGCACCAACTATCGGCCGGTACGGTCCATCGCGAATGCCTCGGTAACTGGCCACGGCACCAACGTCATTCAGGGCCTCGCCGTCTCGCTTGAGGCAACGGCGCTTCCCGCGCTCGTCATCATTGCCGGCATCATCGTCACCAATTCTCTGGCCGGCCTCTTCGGCATCGCCATCGCGGTGACGACGATGCTCGCGCTGGCCGGCTTTGTTGTCGCCCTCGATGCCTTTGGTCCGGTGACGGATAACGCCGGTGGCATCGCGGAGATGGCGGAACTGCCGGCCGAGGTGCGTGTCACCACCGATGCGCTCGACGCTGTCGGCAACACCACCAAGGCCGTCACCAAGGGCTATGCCATCGGTTCCGCTGGCCTCGGCGCGCTGGTGCTGTTCGCCGCCTATACCGAGGACTTGAAGTTCTTCGGCGCCAACACCGACAAGTTCCCGTATTTCGCCGATGTCGGCACGGTCGAGTTCTCGCTGTCCAATCCCTATGTGGTGGTTGGCCTGTTCTTCGGCGGTCTGTTGCCGTTCCTCTTCGGCGGCATCGCCATGACGGCCGTCGGCCGCGCCGGCGGCGCGGTCGTGGAGGAAGTGCGGCGTCAGTTCCGCGAAAAGCCGGGCATCATGGAAGGCAAGGACCGCCCCGACTACGGTCGCGCGGTGGACATGCTGACCAAGGCGGCGATCAAGGAAATGATGATCCCGTCGCTGTTGCCGGTGCTTTCGCCGATCGTCGTCTACTTCCTCATTGATGCGATCGCTGGCAAGAACGCAGCCTTCTCCGCGCTCGGCGCCATGCTCCTCGGCGTGATCGTCACCGGGCTCTTTGTCGCCATTTCCATGACCGCCGGCGGCGGCGCGTGGGACAATGCCAAGAAGTACATCGAGGACGGCAATCTCGGTGGCAAGGGCTCGGAAGCCCACAAGGCGGCCGTGACCGGCGATACGGTCGGCGACCCTTACAAGGATACGGCCGGCCCGGCGGTGAACCCGATGATCAAGATCACCAACATCGTGGCGCTGCTTCTGCTGGCGGTCCTCGCCCACTGAGAGGGTAATTGTTGAGGGCCTGATCAGGCAGATGGAACAGAAAACGGCGCGGATCGCGGATCCGCGCCGTTGTGCGTTCAAGGGCCGAATCGCGTGACGCGGGACGTTTCCGGGTGCGCGGACACCGGGTCCCTCAGGCTTCGCGGCGCAGCTTTACCAGGTCGAACGGCAGATCTTTATCATCTTTGGCGCGGCGACCGATCTCTCGGAACCCGAGATGATGGTAGAAGGCGAGGGCGCCCGGATTGAGGGCGTAAGCTTCCAGTTCGAGGTGTGGTTTTTGCGCTCCAGCGCGTGTGCGACGAGGGCGCGCGCCACGCCCGTCCTCTGATGAGGAGGATCGACGAACAGGCTGCCGACCAGGGTATCAACAAGCCCGATGAATCCGGTAAGGGTCTCGTTGCGCGTCGCCACCCATATCTCCGCCTTGGGAAGATAGACCTGCTCCACCAGCCGCTGCGCGTCCGCCGACCGATAGAGACGGATCGCGTCTGAGGTCACGGGATAGCCTGTGCGTTTCGCCAGTGAACCCATACGCCCGAAGGCCGGTAGATCAGACGCCGCCGTTGTTGAGGATGCCCTTGGTCGGATCGATGCGGCCGGCGCCGGCCAGGATCTGGCTGATGAAGCCATAGTCCTCACCGCCCGTGCGAGTCTTGCGGCCGATGAAGTCGAACACCTTGCCGTCCTTCATACCGTAGTGGGCGACGTCCCGCACCTGGTCGTTGTCGTCGAAATAGACCGCCAGCACGCGCTGATCGACGATTTCGGGCTTCATGAAGGACGCCGGCTGATACCGCGTCTGGGAAATATAGTAGAGCGTCCGTGTCCCTGTCGTGCCGACGGCGGACGGGGTGCCAAGGACGAGTTCCACCTTCTCACGGCTGGCGCCGACCGGGATCTGCTTCAGGGATTCTTCGGAGACCACATAGCCGGAGGTATAGGTGCGTCCGATGCCGGCACTGGAGCACCCGCCAAGAGCGATGCCGGATCCCAGCAGAAGGCAGGCCGCGAGTGTCCGGCCAATCCGCTGACGCCGGGAACGAAGCACGGATGCATCGGCACTCACTTTCACCATATGGGGCCTCCTTCGGCCAAAACGCGCGTTTCGTTGTATTTCCTGCTCGATCCATGACCTAACTTGCGATAGGTCTCGACGCAACACTTCTGTGGCTGAACCCGGGACTTCGCGAATGATCTTCGGTCTGTTCAAACGCTACGGCGACCCGACGACGGATAGCCTCTATGCGGCGATCGTGGCGCAGGCGCGGCAACCGGTCTTTTATCTCGATTTCGGCGTCGAGGATACGCTGGACGGCCGCTTCGACATGATCGTGCTGCATCTCGCGCTGGTCATTCGCCGCCTGAAAGACGGCGAGGCGGCAGCGCATGAGGCCGCGCGCGCGGTCACCGAGACCTTCATCACCGACATGGACCGGAACCTGCGCGAGATAGGGATTGCCGATCTTCGCGTGCCCAAGAAGGTGCGGGAGATGGTGGATGCGTTCTACGGCCGCGCCGCCGCCTACGAAGCCGCACTGTCTCGGGAGGGCGGCGATGACCTTGCAGATGCCATAAAACGCAATATCTTTGTCGGGCGCGAAGCCGCGCCATCTTCCGCGATGGCCGCTTATGTGCGAGCCGCGGCCGAGCGCCTTTCCGGACTTGCCCTGGACGCCCTGGCGCGGGGCGGGGTCGAGTGGCCGGATCCGCTCGATTTCGTTCCCGAAGGATCATCCGTATGACAGAAGCCGATGCCGTGTTGCCGATTTCCCACACCCTCGACGTGGGCTCACTTCCCGGCGAGGGGACGATGGTCAAGATCCGCGCTGATGCCGATGCTCTTGCCGCGTTAGCGGAGTTTTACGAACTGCCGTCCGTGACGGCGTTTTCCACCGAAATCCTCGTCAAACCGTGGCGCTCCACGGGTGTTTCGGTCGTCGGCACGGTGTCGGCGGATATTGTCCAGGCCTGTATCGTCACCCTCGACCCGGTGGAGAACGCGATCCGCGAGCCGATCGATCTGCGCTTCCTGCCGGCCGATGCGCTGAAGGCTTACGCCGCCTCGCTGGAAGTCGAGGTGGATCCGCTCGCCGAAGATCCGCCGGAACTGCTCGAAGGTCCCGCGATCGACGTTGGGGCGATCGCCTGCGAGCATTTCGCATTGGGCATCGATCCCTATCCGCGCAAACCCGGCGTTGCGTTCGAGCCACCGGCGACAGAGGGGAAAGAGGGCGAATCCGCAAAGGCATCTCCATTTGCCGCCTTACAGAAATTGCGCCAGACCGATTAATACGCTCCCGTCACCGGCGTGCGGTAGAAAGCGGTTGTCACATCGCCTGAAAAGGCTATTTTCGCCCGGTCGCGACCCCGAAGGCCGCGCCGACAAGAACAATTGCGGACGGATGGTCCTCGAGAACAATGACGCGCGGCATATCGATTTCTCTTGATGTTATGGGTGGTGACGACGGCGCCTCGACCGTCATTCCGGGCGCTGAACTGGCCCTTGAGCGGCATCCCGATCTGCGCTTCGTGCTGTTCGGCCAAGAGAAGGTCGTGGCGCCGATTCTGGCGCAACATCCAAAAGTCGCCGCGGCCTCCACCTTTCACCATTGCGATGTCACCATCGGCATGGACGAAAAACCGAGCCAGGCGCTGCGCAAGGGGCGCTACAAGTCCAGCATGTGGCGCGCCATCGATGCGGTGAAGGCGGGGGAGGCGCAATTGTGCGTCTCGGCCGGCAATACCGGCGCGCTGATGGCCATGGCGAAGTTCTGCCTGCGCACGATGGCGGGAATCGAACGCCCGGCGATCGCCGCCGTCTGGCCGACATTGCGCGGGGAATCGATCGTGCTCGACGTCGGTGCGACGATTGGCGCGGATGCCCAGCAATTGATCGACTTCGCCACCATGGGCGGGGCGATGGCGCGGGCGCTGTTCGACATCGCTCAGCCTTCGATCGGTCTCCTCAACATCGGTGTGGAGGAGGTCAAGGGGCTGGAGGAAATCCGCGACGCAGGCGCGATTCTGAAGGACCTGGAACTGCCGAACATGCGCTATGCCGGTTTCGTTGAGGGCAACGATCTCGGCCGGGGAACGGTCGATGTCGTCGTCACCGAAGGGTTTACCGGCAATATCGCGCTGAAGGCGGCCGAAGGCACCGCGAGCCAGATCGCGGAATATCTGCGCGAGGGCATGCGCCGCACGCTGATGGCCCGCATCGGCTATCTCTTTGCCAAGTCCGCTTTCGACAGGCTGCGCGCCAAGATGGATCCGCGCGCCTCGAACGGGGGCGTCTTCCTTGGCCTCAACGGCCTCGTTGTGAAAAGCCATGGCGGTACCGATGCATCCGGATTCGCCAGCGCGATCGAAAACGGCTACGACATGGTGATGAATCGGCTCCAGGAGAAGATCGAGTCCGATCTCGCCCAATACCGGCGCGGCAAGCGCCCCACAGACAATCAGGAAAGCGAATCGTGAGTGCCCTTCGTTCCGTTGTCCGCGGGTGCGGCAGCTATCTCCCGGAGAAAATTCTCACCAATGCAGAGCTGGCGACCTTCGTCGACACATCCGACGAATGGATCGTGCAGCGCACCGGGATCCTGCAGCGGCATATCGCGGCCGAGGGGGAGGTAACCTCCGATCTTGCGTTGGCCGCCGCGCGTCGCGCGCTCGAACACGCGGGGATGGATGCCAGGGAAATCGATCTGATCATCCTCGCCACCTCGACCCCCGACAACACTTTTCCCGCGTCCGCGGTGACCGTCCAGGCCGGCCTTGGAATCACCGACGGCGCGGCCTTCGACGTTCAGGCCGTCTGTTCCGGCTTCGTCTTCGGGCTGTCCACCGCAGACTGCTATATTCGGTCAGGCATGGCCCGCAACGTCCTCGTCATCGGCGCGGAGACCTTCTCGCGCATCCTCGACTGGGAGGACCGGACCACCTGTGTGCTCTTCGGCGACGGCGCCGGCGCTGTGATCCTGTCGGCGGAGGAAAATCCCGAGGGCGATCGTGGCGTTTTGTCATGCCATCTGCGCTCCGACGGGCGGCACAAGGAAAAGCTCTATGTCGACGGCGGTCCCTCCTCGACCATGACCGTTGGCCACCTGCGCATGCAGGGGCGGGAGGTCTTCCGCCATGCCGTGGGGATGATCACCGATGTGATCGAGGCCGCGTTCCAAGCCAGTGGCGTCAGCGCCGAGGAACTCGACTGGTTCGTGCCCCATCAGGCCAATCGCCGTATCATCGACGCCAGCGCCAAAAAGCTCGGGATTGTGCCGGAAAAGGTCGTCACCACCGTCCAGTGGCACGGCAACACCTCGGCTGCCTCGATCCCGCTCGCCCTCGATGTCGCCGTGCGCGATGGGCGCATCGGCAAGGGCGATCTGGTCATGCTGGAGGCCATGGGCGGCGGTTTCACTTGGGGGTCGGCGCTCGTCCGCTGGTAACCTCCCGCGTTCGGGAGAGAATTCGTCCGTTTTTTTCCGCGCGGCAATGTCCGCTGTTGACCGGCGGGAAACGACCGCATAGCTTAAAGCAAGCGGGGGAATTATTTGTTTTTCGCCAACTTTTGGCTTCTTACTCGAGGTGCGTGATGGGAGGCAGGACAGTCACACGGGCCGACCTGTGTGAGGCGGTTTACCAGAAGGTCGGTTTGTCGCGAACAGAATCGGCCGACTTGGTGGAAATGGTGCTCGCGGACATCTCCGAATGTCTAGTTTCGGGAGAACCTGTCAAGCTTTCGTCGTTCGGGTCCTTTCTCGTCCGATCGAAAGGCGAGCGGATCGGCCGCAACCCGAAAACGGGTGAGGAAGTGCCGATTTCCCCGCGTCGCGTTCTTGTCTTCAAGCCGAGCAACGTGCTGAAGCAGAAGATCAATGAATCCCTGTTGGGCACGGCCACGCAAGACAGCTGAGTCTTGACGAACGAACAAGTTGAAGGGTCGTGGATAGCAAAAGTCCCGATGCATTTCGCACCATAAGCGAGGTGGCAGACGATCTCGATCTGCCCCAGCATGTGCTGCGCTTTTGGGAAACCCGTTTCTCGCAGATCAAGCCGATGAAACGCGGTGGTGGCCGGCGCTACTACCGTCCGGACGATGTGGATCTCCTGCGCGGCATCCGCCACCTTCTCTATGGCGAGGGCTACACGATCAAGGGTGTGCAGCGCATCCTGCGCGAGCAGGGCGTGCGCTACGTCATGACCGTCGCCGATCCGCAGGCGGCCGGAGCGGAAGACTATGCCGAACCTGCTCATGATGCGTCGTCCCATGCCAAGTCGTCCCATGCCAAGTCATCCCATGCTGGGGCCGAACCAGCGCGGCAGGCCGGCAAGGCGCAAGGGGGCGGCCGGCTGAGTCAGGCCATGCATGCGGTTGGGGATGATGCCGACGTCGCCACAACGCCTCCGCACGCGGATGAAGGGGCCTCCCGCGATGCCGGAAAGGCTGCCCGGTCGCATGATCCGGCACCGCGCGCGTTCGACGAGAACGATCGCTATGAGGCCTTTCTTCCCGATCGCGTCGTGCGAACGCCCCACGCGTCGCAGGCGTCGGATCGTCCACAAAAAAACGAGGCGACCGAGACTTCGATCGAGGAAAGACCCGTCCGCAGGAAAACCGCCCGAAAGGCGCCTGACAGTGGGGCGCCTGACCGTGGGGCGCCGATCGAGGAGGCTCCCGTTCCCGAGACCGCGCAGGACGAGCCGCTTCCCCGCGACGTTCGGCCGGACGACGAGCCGATTGCCGACAAGGACTATGGCAGCCGGCGTGGCTTCCGGCTGATGGATCGCCTGCGCGGCGATCGCGGCAGCGATGAGGGGCAGGCCGCCCTGTCGCGCGACGAGATCCGCCGGCTTCAGGCGACGCTGTTCGAACTCTTGGAATGCAAGCGTCTGCTCGACCAGGCACGCTGATGCACTTTCCGACCCGAGGGTCGGCTGCAGCGAAACGCTGTCGAGATTTCTTGATAAGACAAATCAAGAAAAATCCTTAAGCCATTGTTTATTTTTATTAAATGTGTTTTCATGGTCTGTGCCACAAGAGCGCCGTACCGAGACGCCGGGGCGGTTGCTGGGCATGCTTGAAATCCGGCTGAATGAGGTTTCCGGTCATGGCTGACCTGCATGCCTTCTATCCTGAAATCGAGCCGTACGAGACCGGCATCGCCGATGTCGGAGACGGACATTCGATCTATTTCGAGCGCGTCGGTACGCCGGGTGCCAAGCCGGCGGTCTTTCTTCACGGCGGACCGGGCGGGGGCATTTCGCCTTCCCATCGCCGGTTCTTCGATCCCGCCGCCTATGACGTCCTCCTCTTCGATCAACGCGGATGCGGGCGTTCAGTGCCACATGCGTCGCTCGAGGCGAATACGACCTGGCACCTCGTTGCCGACATCGAGCGGCTGCGTAAGCGGGTCGGTGCCGAGAAATGGCTCGTCTTCGGCGGCTCCTGGGGCTCGACGTTGGCGCTGACCTACGCCGAGACCCATCCCGAGCGGGTCAGCGCGCTCATCGTCCGTGGCGTCTACACCGTCGAGCGGGCCGCGCTTGGCTGGTTCTATCAGCGTGGTGTCTCCATGATGTTCCCGGACAAGTGGGAGGAGTTTCTCGCGCCGATCCCCGAGGATGAGCGCGGCGACCTCATCGCTGCCTATCGCAGGCGCCTGACGTCCGGCGACGAGGCTGTCGAGCGCGAGGCGGCTCGGGCCTGGACTGACTGGGAGGCAAGGACGATCACGCTGTTGCCAGATCCTGAGTTCACCGCCGGGTTCTCCGACCCGGACTTCGCCCGGGCCTTCGCGCGCATTGAGAACCACTACTTCAGCCACGATTGCTGGCTGGAGGAGGGGCAGATCCTGCGCGACGCCGGGCGCCTTGCCGGGGTTCCCGGCGCTATCGTCCACGGCCGCTACGACATGCCGTGCCCGGCGCATTACGCCTTCCTCCTGCACAAGGCCTGGCCGGACGCCGCCTTCCACCTGGTCGAAGGTGCCGGCCACGCGGCGACCGAACCGGGAATTCGCGACCGGCTGATCGTGGCGACAGACCACTTCCGCTGATCTGGGTTGCCGCGGCAGACGCCGGGCCAATCCGGGTCTGCGCGCCTTATTGGCGGTCGGGGCGTTTCTCCTGCGACATGAGCGGACTCATTGTGGCATCGGCAATTGCCTTCTCCGCATAGGCGAAGGTTCCGTGCGATTTCACTTCCTCGGCCGCCCGCATCTCACGACACAAAGGCGCCGTGCCCCGGCGATCGATCTGATTGGAAATGTGGGGAAGGTTTGAAATGGTCGGAGCGAGAGGATTCGAACCTCCGACCCCCTGCACCCCATGCAGGTGCGCTACCAGGCTGCGCCACGCTCCGACTGCGGCGGAATATAGTGACCGCGCTCGCCCGATGCAATCACCTAAAATGCATTCCGCGCGTGCGGTTTTGCTTCGCCCGTCGGTTTGTGCCGGTCGCCGTGCGATGGAGCGGCGTTGCGCGCCCCTGCGGACAGGCGGGCCGACCGGCGCAGCCTGCGCGAGGTCTTCTTTTCCAGCGCGATCACGCCCCAGGCGACGCCGAACAAGAGATAGAGATGGCGCCAGTGATCGGTGTCGATGATTCCCTGCAGGATCGTGTGACCGAGCATGACGGCGAGCACGCATTGCGCATAGGGCTGCCAGGGCCGCTTTTGAAAGGCGACGGGGAAGAGACGCAGGAGCGTCCAGAAATAGAGCACGAAATAGCAGATGCCGCCGAGCCAGCCGTAGGCGATGAACGCCTTCAGGTAGGTGTTGTGCGGATCCTCCGGGAAGATCATGGCGAAGTCGTAGGGACCGATGCCGAGCGGTTTTTGTGAAACCAGTTCGAAGCCGAGGAGATAGCGCGCGAAGCGGCCGAGCCGTCCTCCGTCATAGGAGTTGACCAGATGCGCGCGCTCGGCAAAGAGCGTGGATGCGCTCTTGGTGGAAAGGATGAAGAGGAGCAGCATCGCGACAAGGAAGACACCCACCGCGGCGATGGCGATCAGTCGCATGCGTCGGCGCGGGTCCTGTTCGTTGATGAACACCATCATGCCGACGGCGGCGATGGAAAACGCGGTGAGGCCCCAGGCGGCGCGGCTGAAGGCAAGGAGAACCGCTATCAGCAGGATGCCGATGATGGCGAGTCGGACGGGAGCCTTGCGGATTGGCTCGGTCAGCACTTCGCGCACCAGGAGAACGGTCGGCAGGACGAGGAATGGCCCGAAGACGTTCGGGTCCTGGAACGCACCCTTGGCGCGGCCGTAGAGCGTGAATATTTCCGACCCGGGCAGCAGGTGGAAATAACCGGCGACGCCAGCGAATCCGGTCACCAGCGCGGCCGCGACATAGGCATTCTTGAGAATGCGCAGCCGGTCCGGGTCGTCGACGATCGCGGCGGCATAGAGAACGGAGGTCGCCACAAGGAAGCTCGTCACCGCGTAGTACATGTAGACCTGCGGGCTGTCGATCGAGCTTTGCGTAATGCTGAGCAGCCCGCCGGCGACGAACAGAATCATCAAGACCAGCATCGGCGCGAATTCGCGGTGGAGCTTCAGCCCGAGGATCAGCCAGACGACGACGACACCGGCGAGCAGCAGGTCGTAGGGGGCGGGCTCGTTGATCACGAACCCGCCGAGGAAAACGCAGATCCAGAAGATGACGCCGGAAAGGCGGGCCGGGGTGAGATGCCGCGCTCGGGCGGGGATCTCACCGCCGACGCGGTCCATCGTGGTCAATAGGCGTTCTCCGAACCAAGGAGTCTGATCGGTGTCATGACGAGGATGTAGAGGTCGAAGAGCAGCGACCAGTTCTCGATGTAGTAGAGGTCGTGTTCGACGCGGCCCTGGATTTTCTCGGAGGTGTCGGTCTCACCGCGATAGCCGTTGATCTGTGCCCAGCCGGTCACCCCCGGCTTGACCCGGTGGCGGGCGAAGTAGCCGTCGACCACCTGCTCGTAGAGCTGGCCGGCGGCCTTGGCGGCGCGGGCGTGCGGGCGCGGCCCGACGAGCGACAGGTCGCCGCGAATGACGTTGAAGAGCTGCGGCAGCTCGTCGATCGAGGTGCGGCGGATGAAGCGGCCGACCTTCGTGACGCGCGAATCGTTCCTGGTTACCAGCTTGACGGCGTCCGCGTCGCTCCTGTCGTGGTACATTGAGCGGAACTTGTAGACGTCGACCAGCTCGTTGTTGAAGCCGTAGCGCTTCTGGCGGAAAATGGCGGGCCCTGGGCTCTCCAGCCGGACTGCGATCGCAGTCGCCAGCATGACTGGCGACAGGAGAATGAGCGCGACGGTGGCGAACACGAGGTCGAAGATCCGCTTCAGGATCGAGTTCCAGTCGGCGATCGGCTTGTTGAAGACGTCGACCAGCGGCACCGACCCGATGTAGCGATAGGCGCGCGGGCGGAAATGCAGCTTGTCGGTGTGGGCGGACAGACGGATGTCGACCGGCAGCACCCACAGCTTCTTCAGCATCTCGCCGACACGGCCCTCGGCCGTCAGCGGAATGGTGACGATCAGCAGGTCGACACGCGCGATGCGGGCGAATTCCACCAGCTCGGAAATGGTGCCGAGCTTGGGATAGCCGGCGACGACGGGCGGCGAGCGGTCGTCGCTGCGGTCGTCGAAGATGCCGCAGATGCGGATCTCGTTGTCCGGCTGCGCTTCCAGCGAGATGATCAGTTCCTCCGCCGACTTGCCGCCGCCGACGATGACGGCGCGGCGCTCCAGCCGCCCCTCGCTCGACCAGCCGCGCACCGCGGTTGCAAGGATTGTGCGGAAGATGGCGAAGAAGCCGAGGCCGGCGACATACCAGGAAACGAACCAGACCCGGGAGTAATACTCGCCGATCTTGGCAAAGAACATCATTGTGGCGAAGAAGGCGAAAACGATCGTCCAGGCGCCGAAGATCTTGCCGAGCTGGCCGAGATAGCTGCGCATGTTGGTGACGACGTAGCCCTCGGACGCGTTGACCATCAGCACCGCCAGCGCCGAGCCGAGGAGGATGGGGACGCCATAGAGCGCGTCGAACCCTTCGTCAGGGTAGACATAGAGGACGAAGACCAGAAGACCGATCAAAGCGAGCCCGACGAACTCGATGAGGCGCGCGGTGCCGGCGACCACGCTCGGCGAGATCGTCTTGCCGGTGAAATGCGAGGCGACCTGCCGCGCCTGCGCTCCGAGTTGGCCATGGTGCTCGTCCGGGCCTTGCGCCTCGTCGGGGGCGCCGGCTGTAGGGCCGTCGGCGACCGTGGCAGCCTTGTACATCGTGCCGGGATTGACCTGGTTCATCACTTCTCGTCCCCTTGGTCCCTCAAGGACCGATGGTATATATGTGTAGGGCTAATAAACGTTTAGCTTGTCGCTGTTGTGCCCGAGGGCTGTACTGTCCTGCCGTCCGGGAGCCTGTCCCCGATGAGTGTGCGATAGAAACTGGCGATATCGCCCGCCATGGCGGCGGTGGAGAACCGCGCCCGAAGCGCTTGCGCGCGCCGTGTCGCGTCCTGTGCCGCACCGGTGACGTCGGCCAGCATCCGTCCCATGGCGTCGGCGAGTGCGGCCGGATCGCCGGGCGGAACGAGGAGGGCGGGCTCACCGCCGAGAATTTCCGGAATTCCGCCGACGTTGCTGGCAAGCGTCGGCTTTGCCGCCGCAACCGCTTCCAGAACGATGTAGGGAAGCGATTCGGCGAGCGAGGGGACCACCACGCATTCGGCCTTTGCAAAGGCCGTGCGTGCCGGCATCGACGGGTGAAAGGCTATCTCCGCCCCGGTTAGGCCAAGGTCTCTGGCGAGCGCCTCCATCGCGGGTTTGTCGTCGCCGTCGCCGACCATATGCGCCGTAACCGGCGCTTCATTCCGCTGGTTGAGGCGAGTCAGGGCCTTCAGGAACACGTCGGGGCCCTTGAGATCGCGGATCGTTCCGATGAAGAGGAAATCGCGCCCGCCGGCCTCAGTCGCCACCGGTTCGAATTCGTCGGGCCTCAATCCGTTGTGGACGACGCGGCAGGGAACGCGGGGCTTGCCGACCTTCGCCGCATATTGATCGGCCTCATAGCGGCTGACGAAGACCAGCCCGTCGGTCATACGCTCAAAGAAGCGCTCGATGGCGAAGAATACGCGGCCCCTGGCGCTTGCCGCGTCATAATGGAGGCTGCCACCGTGCGGGCAGTAGAGCCGCACGACCGGGTGCCCGGCAAGTCGCAGCACCGTGCCGACGAGACGGCCGAAGACGCCGCCCTTGGCTCCGTGGCCATGCACCACGTCCGGCCGCAGTGGCGCGAGCCGCCTGTAGGCGCGCCAGGCCGAGATCAGGTCGCCGGGGCCGATATTGCGTCGTATCGGGAAGCGCTGGATTCCGAGCGCCAGATAAGGCGAGAGGGCCTCGAGCCGGTCCTCTTCGAAGGCGCCGCCGGTTAGCGAGTCGCATACAAGGCCGACCTTGTGACCGGCCGCGCTTTGTTCGCGTGCGAGATCGGAAATATGCCGCAGCACACCGCCAACCGGTGCCCGTACGCAATGAACGATCGTCAGCGCTCGCTCGCTCGCCATGATGCGCCTCCTGAACTGTCACCATGCGTTTGATGCATGGTCGAGAATTTGAATGAAATTCTCACAGAGAGGCGTAAGAGCTGCGTTAATCGGGGCGAAGTTGTCGAATTTCGCAGCGAAGACTTCGCGATCGTGGTGAATCGGAGGTAACCAATCCCGGCCGCTCAGAACAAGCGTTCGCGGATATAGATAGTGTCTCCCGGGCGAATGGGGTCGGTGATCGGAACGCGACCAGAGAGCACCTTGCCGTTGATCTGGCGGGTGATGTCAACGGTGCGCTGCTCGGCCCGCGCGGTGTAGCCGCCGGCAGTTGCGATCGCCATCTGGGCGGTCAGCCCGGCAACATAGGGATACTGGCCGGCGTTGCGAACCTCGCCCATGATGAAGATCGACCGGTATTTCGCCACTTCCGCCGAAACGTCGGGATTGCGGATATAGCCGTTCTTCAGCTGATTGGCGATTTCCGCCTCCAGCTTCATTGTCGTGCGTCCGCGCGCCGGGACAAGGCCGATGAGTGGCATCGATATATAGCCGGCCTGATCGACGGTATAGGTGTTGGATAGATCGGACTGGCCGAACACGACAACACGCACCTGATCGCCGCTATCGAGGTGATAGGGCTCGGTGAGAACCTGATGGAAGGCTGTGGGCGGGCGTCTGTAGCCGCTGCAGGAAACGAGCAGCGCACCGAGGCAGACGATGACCGCGAGGCGAAGGAATCGCATTCCGGAATCCTCATCGATTTCTTGTGTTTTTTATCGCCCGATTAGGGTTAACGCTTGGTGAAGTCCGACGGAGGCGGCACGCGCCCGGCGCTGAATATTGTGGCGGCGCGGGGGGATGGCGCGAGGGCGGCAGCGGCAGCGGGCCGTATTGCTCTCCCGTCGGCGGATTAATCGCGTGTTTCGGATTTCGAATTAACGGCTTGCTTACCATACGCGCGAAATACTTCGACAACAGAGTCGGAGCCCAACCGGAATGAGTGAGCGCAAGTACATGGCGGAGGAAGAGGTCGCGATCGACCTGCGGGGGCTGATGCTTGCGGTCTGGCGCGCCAAGATCTGGATCGTACCCCTGACGGTGCTGCTTTGCGTCGGCACGATCGTTATGTTGTCCATGATGCCGCCGCGCTACAGGGCGGAGGCCAAGATCCTCATCGAGATGCGGGATACCGTCTTCGGCAGCCGGGAAGTCAATGGCGACGCCGGGCGCGAACTCCTCGACCAGGAAGGTATCACCAGCCAGGTCCAGCTCCTGAAGTCCCGCGATCTCGCGCGCCGCGTCGTGCGCAAGCTGAAGCTTTCCGAGATCGCCGAGTTCAATCCGGCAGGAAAGGGTAAAGGCGGATCGCTTCTCGGCGACCTTGGAATCATCTTTGGCCTGTCGAAGGATCCGCTCCAGGTCTCGCCGGAAGAACGGGTTCTGGAGGCCTATTTCATGCGCCTCAGCGTCTTCCCGGTCGAGAAATCCCGCGTCATCGCCGTCGGATTCTGGTCGCGCGACCGTCAGCTCGCCGCCAAGGTCACGAATGCGATTGTCGCGGCCTATTTCGAGTTGCAGTCGGAAGTGAAGCAGGCCAAGACCAAGGATGAGGCGCAGATCCTCGCGCCTGAAATCACCCGTCTCCAGGACGAGGTGAAGGCGGCCGAGCGCGCCGTCGAGGACTATCGCGCCGGTGCTGGCCTCTTCGTGGGCACCAACAACACGACTCTCGTTCAGCAGCAGCTCACCGAATTGAGCACCCAGGTCTCCACCGCCAAGGCCCAGCAGGCCGAGGCGCAGGCCAAGGCCGGGCTCGTGCGCAGCCTGTTGAAGAACGGCGGCTCCCTGGACACCTCCTCCGACGTGCTCAAGTCGCAGCTCATCCAGCGTCTGCGGGAACGGCAGGTAACGCTGAAGGCACAGCTCGCGGAACTGTCCACGACGCTTCTTGCCAACCATCCGCGTATCAAAGCATTGCGCTCGCAGATGGCCGATCTGAACGCCCAGATCAAGATCGAGGCCCAGAAGATCCTGCGCAGTCTGGAAAACGATTCCCGCATTACCGCCCAGAGAATCGACTCGCTGAACGCACGGCTTGCCGAACTGAAAGCCGAGTCGGCCGGCGCGAACGAGAAGAGCGTCCGCCTTCGGGCGTTGCAGCGCGACGCCGAGATCAAGAGCAAGCAGCTTGCCAGCCTCCTGGAGCGCTATCGCCAGGCCGAGGCCGGCAGCACGGCCCGCAGTCTGCCGGTCAATGCCCGGATGATTTCCACCGCCGCCGTTCCGGCCAAGCCTTATTTTCCGAAGATCGCCCCAACCGCGACCGTCGTGACGCTCGCTGGCTTCCTGTTGATGGTTGCCTTCGTCCTCATGCGGGAATTCCTGTCAGGTCGCGCGCTTCAGGTCGTTACCGTCGGTCCGCCTGAGCCTGTCGAGGCAGACGACCTTCCCGTCTCCGCCGGTGCCGTTCCCGCCGACGCGCATGTGCGCTGGGAGGAAAGCAGCAATCTCAGGCGCATGATGCCGCTGGAGGAGGCCTCCGAGGCTGATCGCGTCCGCCTCAACACCGCTCGCGAGATCTGGCGGCGGATTGGCGGCGAGGGCGGTAAGGCCCGCGTTGTGGTGACCTCGGTGACGCCGGGCGAATGTGCCCGGGTCGCGGCATTCGCACTGGCACGGGCGGGCGAGACCGAACCCGGCGCACGGAGTGTGCTCGTCGATCTGGTCGGGCCGGAAACCGACGCCGCACCGCTTCCGGGGCTCTCCGATCTTCTCGCCGGAACGGTCTCTTTCGCTCAGGTCATCTTCCGCGATCGCCAGTCGCGTGCCCATATCTTGCCGCGCGGCGCCAAGCCTGTCGGGGATGCGGACATCAGCGGCGAGCGCTTCGCGACGGTGCTTGATGCGCTCGATTACACCTACGACCATGTCTTGATCGACGTCGGTCCGCTCTCTTTCGGCCGCGGCGTGGCGGAGTTGCTTCTGGCCGCCGATCACGTCGTCCTGGCGACGCCGGGCAGCATTTCCGATCCGCAGACGACGGTTGCCTATGAAATGCTGCGCCGGAACGGTGTGCGCGAGGTTTCCGTGGTCTCCACCGGTGCATCGCCGGAACCGGGCGGTGCCGACGACGATATCGCCGTCGCCTGATGCGTGAAGCCTGACGCGTGAAGCCTGGCGCGCGAAGTCCGACGTCGGGCGATGTCGCCTCTCATCGCAAGAAAAAACGCGATGCCCTTCAGGGTGTCGCGTTTTTGTTGTGCGATCGGGATGATGGTCGGGGAGGGAGTAACGCCTGCACTCAGTGATGCCGGGCGTCGTGCAGTTTCTTGCGCATGGCAAGCGCCAGCGACCACAGGCGCGGGTTTTGCTTGATTGACCGCTTCACGTTGAGTTTCGAGCGGAAGACCATGCCGTCGATCGCACCGCGCGCGGTCACCGGAATGAAGGTCTCGAAAAGCGGTTCGCGCACGTCGCACCAGGCTGTCTTGTAGCGGCTCTCGCCGATGCCGAGATCGAAGGCCTCAAGGCCGCGCTCGCAGCAGAAGCGGATGACCTCGCAAAGCAGCAACTCGCCCGGGCTAACGCGGGTGAAGTCGTCGGTGGCGATGGAATTGAAGAAACCGGAGAACCGGCCGCAGGCGATGCCGCCGGCGTAGGTCGCGCGGATCTTTCCGTCGATTTCGAGGCCGAAGAGCTCGATCGGCGGCACGTCGTAGCGCTCGATTTCCTCGGTGAGGTGGAGGACGAAGTCCATCACGCCGTCGTCGGCGAAGACATTGTGGATGCCCTGCGCGTCGAAGCGGGCGGCCTTCTGGGCGCAGAAAGCGTCGAGAACGCGCCGGGCGTCCGCGGCGGTCTGCGCATGAATGATCCGGTAGCCGCCGACGGGCTTCAGCGTGTTTTGCTGCCATCGCATCTTCTTGCGGCCGCGCGATCCGCGACGGGCCCGCAGGAGTGCGTCGAAGTCCGCGTCGAGCTCGGTTGCGAAGGCGCAGTCGGCCGCCGGATAATGTGGCAGATGGAGAAGCGGATTGCGGTGGCCCTGCCAGATGTGCGGCTGGTTGCCGAGATGGATGAGGTCGACGTCACCCGCGCTTGCGACCGCGTCGAAAACCGCTTTCAGCGCGTCCGCGTCCATGTTGTCCATGAAAGCGGGGGCGAATATGCCGAGGTTATAGTTGGCGTGGGTGCCACCAAGAAAGCGCACGATCCGGCCGAGCGGGCTGCGTGCGAGGCCCAGCGGCAGGATCATCACCGGTTCGCCACACCGTTCCACCACGACGATGCGTGGCTCGATGCACTGCGAGGCGCCAATATGCGCCTGCCAGGCTTCGATCCATTCGTAGCGCTGATAGGCTGTGAGGACGCCGCGCGATTCCAGCGCCTGCCACGGTTCGGCGGCGGCGGCGAGCGTGTCGACGACACGAACGGAAATGCTACGCACGCCTGTCTCCTCGATCGCGCCCGTCGGATTCGATGTCTGCTCGTCGACGAATGCCATCTCAGGGTTGATCATGATTGCGCGCACGGTGAGACCTGATGACGTCCATGAAGATCATGCCGGAAGTCGTAGCAAGCAAATCTAAAGATTCGGTTTGTAATGTCCGTCACTCAGGGTGCGCAATCCGGCGTCGAAGGCCGCTGGACCGGCTGCATACTGAATTCCCCGCAACAGGTAAAGTGGCGCGACTCGATGGCTTTACGTTCGCTTGTTTCCCGACGGGATCTTTACAAGGCCGGGCTGGAATTCTTCGATCGCAGCGGCGTGAGCGGGCTATTCTCCGAAAGCTGGCGGGGCATGGGCGCAATCTTGATGTTTCATCGCATCGAGGAGGTGCCCGGTGAGGGTTTTTATCCCAACCGCGGGCTCAGCGTCACGCCGGAGTTCCTTGCCGCCGTCATCGACTACCTCGAAGGCGAGGGGATCGAGATCGTCTCGCTCGACGAGGTCCATCGCCGTCTCGTATCCCGAGACGAGAGCGGCGGCCGCTTCGTCGCGGTGACCTTCGACGACGGGTTTGTCGACAATTATTCCGTCGCCTATCCGATCCTGAAAGCGCGCGGTGTGCCGTTCACCGTTTTCGTCGCCACCGACCTCATCGACAATGACCTCGACATGTGGTGGGTCGTTGTCGAACGCGCGATCGCCGGCGGGGGCCGGATCCTGGTCGACATCGCGGGGCGGGACGTCGAAACCCTCGGCTGCGGTACGCCGGCGGAGAAGGCCGTGGCTTACGAACGGCTCGCCAGCCTGTTGCAGACCGAGGTTGACGAAGCCGAACAGCGCCGCTTCACCCGACGGCTCGCCGACCGTGCTGGCATCGACATCGAGGCGCTGTGCCGCGAGGAGGGCATGACCTGGGACCAGGTCAGGACGCTCCACGCCGACCCGCTCGTCACCATTGGCGGACACACCGCGGCCCATCACGCGCTCGCACGTCTCGACGAGGCGTCGATGCGGGCCGATATCGAGCGGGGTCTGGCGCGGCTCGAAGAGATGCTCGGCGAGCGGCCGACGCATTTCGCCTATCCCTACGGCTCGCCGGCGGTCGCCGGTCCGCGCGAATTCGAAACGCTCGCCGCAATGGGTTTCAAGACCGCCGTCACCACGCGTCCCGGTGTCCTCTTTCCCGAGCATCGCGATCACCTGACGGCGCTGCCTCGGGTCTCCGTCAACGGCGAGTTCCAGCAGGTCCGCTACCTGGGGATGCTGCTCGCCGGCTGGCCCTTTGCGCTCTTCAACCGTTTCCGTCGCCTCAACGTCGCCTGATCCCTGCGCCCGTTAGCACCTGCCTGACGAGCACCTGCCTGACGAGCGCCTGCCTGGATAACACTCGTCTGGCTAGCGCCTGTCTGGCGAACGCCTGTCTGGCGAACGCTTGTCTGGCCGCTGCATCCAGGTGATGAGCGGCAGACACGGCAGTACCCACAGGAAGCCAGCGACGACGTAATAGAGGATCTGCATCGGCCGCGAGAGCTCCGGCAGCGTCATCGACGCGATCGCCATGGCGAAGAAGGCGTAGACGATGACGAAGCCGACGAGCAAAATCATGCCGATGAACTTGCGTGCCCTTTGGCGCATCCTGTCCTCCCATCGTTTCTTGCGATCGTTGTTTCGTGGAGAATTTCTAGACCCTCGGCCAGCAAAAGGCGACCGCCAAGCGGTGCGCCTTGTCGGCAGCAGCGCGCCGAACCGTTTGAGACCGTCGCCGGATGGCTGTAAAGGATAGCGGTGAATTCTATGGCGCACGGCCTGTCCGCGCCGGGGCGGCGAGAAACGCAAGGAAATGGAACCATGGCCGAAGCTGTCGTTGACGATGCGCGGGACAGGCGGCCGGTAGGGCAGAGCCCGCGCCTGGTGCGTGCCTGGCTCTATCTGGTCGCGGCGATGATCTTCGCCATGGTGCTTGTCGGCGGTGCCACCCGGCTTACCGATTCCGGCCTCTCCATCACCGAGTGGCAGCCGATTCACGGCGTCATTCCTCCGCTCAACGACGCGGAATGGCATGAGGAATTCGCCAAATACCGGCAGATCCCGGAATTCCGCTTCGTTAACAAGGATATGGACCTTGCGGGCTTCAAGCGGATCTTCTGGTGGGAATGGGCGCACCGGCTGCTTGGTCGGCTGATCGGCTTCGTCGTTGCCGTCCCGCTGCTCGCGTTCTGGCTCTCCGGCCGCCTGCCGTCGTCGACGAAACCCCATCTCGTCGCGCTCTTCATTCTCGGCGGGCTGCAGGGCGCCGTAGGCTGGTGGATGGTGACCTCCGGCCTTGCCGACCGCGTCGACGTCAGCCAGTACCGCCTCGCCACCCATCTGACCTTCGCCTCATTCATCTTCGCCTATACGCTGTGGGTGGCCGAGAGCATCGGCCGGCACCGGGTGCCCGACAACGCGCTTTTGACCGCACGTCGGTTCGCCTGGGTGACCGTCGTCGCCGTTTTCATCCAGATCTACCTCGGCGGCCTCGTCGCCGGTCTCGACGCGGGGCTGGCCTACAATACCTGGCCGCTGATGGACGGCTCGCTCATCCCCTCCGGCCTCCTGGCGCTGGAGCCGGCATGGCGCAATGTCTTCGAGAACGGCCTCACCGTGCAGTTCCAGCACCGCGTTTTCGCCTATCTCCTCGTCGCGCTTGCCCTTTGGCACGGCGGTATCGCCTTCCGCCGGTCGTTCGACGCCGGGGCCCGGCGTCGCGTGCTTTTCCTGGTGGCGCTTTTCCTGGCTCAGCTCGCCCTTGGTGTCGCCACGCTGCTGACCGTGGTCGATCTCCATATCGCGCTGACCCATCAGGCAATGGCGATTTTTATCCTCGGCTTTTCGGTGATTCACCTGCGCCGGCTCTATCCCTCCCGGCTCTGATCCCGGGGGGAAATCCCATCCCGCTGGGGCATTTTTGCAATAGCGCGCCGAGAAAATAACCGGCGGCACCCCTCCCCAAGTCGCCCGGTGCCAAAGCCGTCTTGCAAAAGCCCTTCAAGTCGCTAACCGTTTCGCACGAGTTGCGATTTGCTTCGCCGCTGTGCTCACCGAGGCGTGAACCGGAAGGGCATGGCGCGGCATACGCGATTTCCTGTAGAAGGTGGTGAACCGGTGTTCGTGACCGTTCTTCAGTCGGGGGCGCGACTTCAATGGATGGCGGAGAGAAATGAGTCTTTCTAGGAAATTTGTGGCTGCAACGCTTTCGGCATCGATGGCGACGGGGGCCGTTCTCGCGGCAACCGCGCCGGTTTCCGCGCAGAGCTTTCTCGATCGGATGTTCAATCCGAGGTACTACGAGAACGGTCGCCGGATCGACCGGCCGGCTCCCCCCGTCGAGGAGAAGGTCGAACGCAAGCCTGTCCGCATTTCCGGGCCACGCTACTACACCTATCGCGCCGCCGCGCTGAAGTCGGTCTCTCTCGCCGCGCTTGCCAAGGGCGATCCGAAGCCGGCGATGCAAGACGCCATGGCCGACACCGTCAACGGCCCGATCCTGACCGGATCGACGGGCCAGGGGCCGGCTGTAACCGCGGCGCCGGAGGAGACGTCGGCCGCCCGGATCTTCGATGAGGCGCGCGGCTTTCTCGCCGACGAAAAACTCCGCACCTATCCCGAGGTCGCCAAGGCGATCCTCGCTCACTACGGCCGGACCGGCGAGGCGATCTGGATCGACGACAACGGCGTGACGCCCCGCGCCGAGGCCGCCATCGAGGTTCTGCGGCATGCCGACCGCTTTGGCCTTTCGCCGGAGGATTACCGGGTCGAGATGCCTGGACGCGTGGCGGCGCTGGCGACCCACGTCGCCGCCATCGAGGGCGACACGCAGACCGATGCGACGATCATCGCGCCGCGTCCAGAGGAAGCTGCGCGCAAGGAACTGATCGCGTTCGAAATGGAGTTGTCGGCCAAGGTACTGACCTATGTGCTCGACGCCACGCGCGGTCGTGTCGATCCCAACAAGATCTCCGGCTACCACGACCTGCCGGAAAAGACCGTCGATCTGGAGGCCGCGCTCGTTGCAGCCGCGTCCGCGCCCGACGTGAAGGCCTATCTCGAAGGCGTCAATCCTTCCGGCAAGCAGTTCAAGGAGCTGGTTGCCGAGCGCCAGCGTCTTCTCGATGCTGATGAGGGCGAGCGGATCGAGATCGCCGATGACACCTTCCTCAAGCCTGGCGGGTCGAGCCCGGAGCTGGCCAGCATTGTCGCCGGCATTCGCCTGCGCGGCTCCGCCGCGCTGAAGGACACACACGCCATAACACTCGCCACCTACAACGGCAGCGATGACTACACGCCCGAACTCGTCGCCCTGGTGCGTGACTTCCAGCGCGAGCAGAAGCTGACCGTCGACGGCATCATTGGCAAGGGCACCATCCGCGCGCTTGTCGGCGACAGCAATGCCGACAAGATCCGCAAGGTCGAACTCGCCATGGAGCGGGCCCGCTGGCTTCCTGGCGATCTCGGCAATCGCTACGTCTTCGTCAACCAGCCGGCCTTCCGCGTGTCCTATGTGCGCCCGGACCAAAAGCCGCTCTCGATGCGCGTCGTCATCGGTCGCCGCAGCAACCAGACGAGCTTTTTCACTGACAAGCTGGAGACGGTCGAATTCAATCCCTATTGGGGTGTTCCGCTGTCGATCATCGTCAACGAGATGATGCCGAAGTTGAGGAACGACCCGACCTATCTCGATCGCACCGGCTATGAGGTCACGACCGCCTCCGGCGCTCGCGTCTCATCGGCCTCCGTTGACTGGCACAGCGTTGCCACCCGGTCTTCGACCATCAACGTTCGCCAGCTTCCCGGCCGCAGCAATGCGCTTGGAGAACTGAAGATCCTGTTCCCGAACAAGCACGCCATCTACATGCACGACACCCCGTCCAAGAGGCTCTTCAAGAAGGATATGCGCGCCTTCAGTCATGGCTGCATCCGTCTTCAGGATCCGCGCGCCATGGCGGCGGCCGTCCTCGGCAAGTCGGAGGACTATGTCGCCAGCCGCATCGCCGAAGGCCGCAACAACGACGATCCGGTCACGCTGAATATCCCGATCTACATCGCCTATTTCACCGCCTGGCCCAACGCGGAAACCGGCAAGGTGGGGTATTTCGCCGACGTCTATGGCCGTGACGGCTATCTGGAAAAGGCGATTGCGGCGACGGAGAAGGCGCGCCGCGGCTGAAGTCCGGACGGGATCACTTCCCCGTCCGGCCGGACCGGGCCTCTTTCATCGCTCATCGCAGGAAAAGGAAAGCCGCCTCGACGACGGGGCGGCGGGATATTCTCTTGCGATCCCCCGCACGGTGAAATCCGCACAGGAACCCATCAGGCGAGATCCTTGGCGATCCGAATCAGTTCCGGCTGCGTCAGCGGGACGTGCGTGAGCGCGGGGAGCGATCGCGAATCGTCTGGGAAAGCTGGCGTATATCAGAGGCGGTCTGGCGCATTTCTGCGCTCGTTTCTCGTAGCTTGCGCGAATAGGCAAGCAGACCAGCCTGTGAGCAAAAAGTCTTTTCGTCGATCTCGCAGTCGAGAATCAGACGCGCATGGGAGAGCTCGCAACGAACTTCCAAACTGTAAAGGTCATCTTTCATCATTTGTATTGTCGAGCGGCAAGGGAAAAGTTCATGGCAGGGATCAATCAATGCGGATAGCTGATTTGCTTCCGTTTCCAAAGCAAAAAATTGCGTCTGTCAGATGATGCGGATATCGCGGTTCGGTCTGTGACCCGATGACATTGATTTAGTGGGGATTCGCGGGTCTACTTTCGTCGGAGCAGTCGAACTGGCACCGACGCGTGGGGATGAAACCCGGCGCGCGATAGTCATGCGTCCGCTTTTTGTGTGTTGGGGAGGGTGAATGACAAAGGAAGAGCAGCCGCCCGCATCAGGGAAAGCGACGAAGGAGGAGGCGTCGGCCTCTGCCGGCCCGAAGACTGCCAGGGCATCGCGCAAGACGGCTTCGAAAACCGCAAAATCCCGGAAAAAGAAGGAGACGCCGCGTCGGCAACCGTCTTCTGACACCGGTAACGATGCTAACGACGAGACGACCGGCCCGGTGCGGGTTGTTGCGATTGGCGCATCGGCGGGCGGACTCGAACCGATCGAGCAGTTCTTCGATGCCATGCCGGTCGATTCCGGTCTTGCTGTCGTCATCATCCAGCACCTGTCGCCCGACTTCCGCTCGATGATGGACCAGCTTCTCGCCCGTCACTCCACGATGCGGATTCTCCATGCCGAACATGGCATGCGGATCGAGGCGAACAACGTCTACCTGAACCCGCCGAGAACCGACCTGACGGTCAAGGACGGTATGCTCTACACCCGCGAGCAGATGAACCCGGAGCTTCTGGGCCTGCCGATCGATTCCTTCTTCCGTTCACTCGCCGAAGATCAGGGCGAGCGGTCGATCGGCATCGTTCTGTCTGGCACGGGCAGCGACGGTTCGCGCGGCGGGCTCGCCATCCGCGAAGCCGGCGGCACTGTCATTGTTCAAGAACCGACGTCGGCGAAGTTCGACTCCATGCCGCGCGCCGCGATCGAACGCGACCCGGGTGCGGTGGTCACCGTGCCGCACGACATGCCCGCGCTCCTGATGAAGATCGCCCGCGGCGAGACGATCGAGCCCCAGATACGCGGCGATTTGGAGGATATTGGGCCGGAGCGCAGGATCCTTTCGCTCCTGGAGCGTCGCTACGGCGCGGACTTCGGCTATTACAAACAGACCACCGTGGAGCGACGGATCCGCCGCCGCGCGCTGCTAAACCAGATTCACAGCATCGAGAAATACGCCGAGACGCTGGTCACCGACGTCGATGAGCTCGAAGCGCTCTATTGCGATCTCCTGATCGGGGTGACGTCGTTCTTTCGTGACAGGGAAGCCTACGAGGTCCTCAACCGGGATGCGTTGCCGCTGCTCGCCAGCATCATGTCGAACGATCGCGCGGTCCGGGTCTGGGTTGCCGGTTGCGCCAGCGGCGAAGAGGCCTATTCGATCGCCATCCTATTGAGCGAGTTCGCCCGCAACAGCGGCATGAACCCGAACATCAAGATCTTTGCCACCGATATCCATTTCAACTCGCTGGAGATCGCGGCAAATGGCGTCTATCGGGAGGAAAGCCTCTCCGGCCTCGACGCCGCGTTGGTGGAACGCTATTTCACCCACGTCGACGGCCGCTACCAGGTGAAACCGACTTTGCGGAAGATGGTCGTCTTCTCGCCGCACAACCTCATCAAAGACCCGCCGTTTACCCGTATCGATCTCATCAGTTGCCGCAACCTGATGATCTATCTGGACGATGTGGCGCAACGCAAAGTGCTGGCGTTCTTCCACTTCGCGCTGAGGAAGAACGGCATCCTCTTTCTTGGTTCCAGCGAGACCACCGGCGATCTGCAGGACGAATTCGAGACCGTTTCCAAGAAATGGCGGATTTTCCGCAAGAAGCGTGATGTGCGACTGCGGGAATCGACCCAGCTCCTGCCTCTGTCGATCACCGATCCCGCCGGTGGCGAGGAAGTCACACAGTTGAGTGAGAGCCGTCCCACCGGAGCCGGTGCCATTCCAGCCGTCACGGCGCAGCGGCAGTTGCTCGTGCGCGCCTATGACCGCGTACTGGAGAAATACGCGCCGCCGAGCCTGCTCATCAACCGTAACGGTGAGCTGGTGCATATCTTTGGCGATGCAAGCCGCTACCTGCAGCTCCACAGCGGCATGTTCACCAAGCGTCTCGCCGATATCCTGATGCCGGAGTTGCGCCTTGTCGTCAGTGCCGGTATCGAGCGCGCCCAGGCCCAGCAGCGCGTGCCGTTCCAGCGCCGTGTCACCCTCAAGGAGGGCGACGAGACGGAGAAGCGGATACAGATCGGCGTGGAGAAGTTGACCCAGGACGCGCATTTCTCCGACTTCCTGCTGATTACCTTTGAAGAGCAGGATCTGCCGCAGGTGGGGGGGCTGTCCGAAGTCCTCTACCAGGAAGCCGATCAGACGTTCTTTGCGCAACGCATCATCGAACTCGAAAGGGACCTGAAGGTCACTGAGGAGAGCCTGCAGAGCACGATTGAGGAACTGGAAACCTCCAACGAGGAGCTGCAGGCCACCAACGAGGAACTGATGGCCTCGAACGAGGAACTGCAGAGCACCAACGAGGAACTGCATTCCGTCAACGAGGAGCTCTACACGGTCAGCGCTGAACATCAGCGCAAGATCGACGAACTGACCGAACTTACCGACGATATGGAGAACCTCCTGAGGGCGACGGATATCGGGACGATCTTCGTCGATCCGGAGCTGCGCATTCGTCGGTTCACGCCCGCCGCGGCGCGCACGTTCAACCTTGTCCAGCACGATATCGGGCGCCCGCTCGAGCACATCACTTATCGTTTCGACTATCCCGACCTGATCTCCGACGTGAACGCCGTGCGCGAGCGCGGCGTGACGACCAGCCGCGAGATCGACGTCGACGGCAACACCTGTCTGCTGCGGATCCTTCCCTACAAAAGCCAAAGCGAGGACAATCGCGGTGCGGTCGTCACCGTCATCGACATCCAGGAACTCAGGTTGGCTCAGAACGAACTCGCCGAGCAGCGCATGCTCTACGAGAACGTCGTCCAGCTGCAGAACGACCTGATCTGCCGCTACCGGCTCGATGGCACATTGACCTTCGTCAACAACGCCATGTGCCGCTTTCTCGGCAAGAGCCGGGACGAACTCGTGGGTACAGAAGTCTTCGTTTACGGCGACGATGGCTACACCAAGAGCGCGCGTCCGGCGATTGCCAACCTGGCCCACGGTGGCGAGAACACGTCGGTCTACAAGGTCGCGGACTCCAACAACCGGATGCGATGGATTCATGTCTCCCGCTATGCCCTGCGTGACCTGGCCGGTGACGTCAGAGAGATCCAATCGGTGGGGCGCGACATCACCGAACTGCGCCGCGCGCAGGCAAACCTGGAGCTGCTGAACAGTCAGCTCGCCGCCGAGCGCGAGCAGCTCTCGCGCATCTATCGCAACACGCCGGTCAAGCTTTGCTCGTTTGTCGCCGATGGCACCTTCGTCGACGTCAGCAAGTACATGCTGGATTGGATGGCGTGCCCGCGCGATGATGTCATCGGGAGGCCGATCTACGATTTCATGACGCCGGAATCGGCCGAGCGCGCACGCACGCTCGTAGACGACATCTTCACCCGGTCCACGCCCGGCTACGACCACTATACCTTTCTGCGCAGTGACGGCACGACCCGGGACGTGCGGATGAGTGCGATCGTGGCGCAGGACGGTAGCCATAAACCGCAGAGCTTTGCCGTACTTTTCGATGTGACCGAGCAGCGAAACGCGGAGCGGACGCTGGCTGAGCAGAACCACGAACTGGCGCGGATAAACGAAAACCTCAACCAGTTCACCCATATCGTCAGTCATGACCTGACCGGGCCGTTGCGAGCGATCCAGCACACGACGCACTGGATCGAGGAGGATCTGCCGGAGCCGGGTCGCGACCAGATCCAGGAACACCTCGATCGGCTGAAGGATCAGGTCGCACATCTGAGCGGCATGCTCTCCGATCTGATGGAATATTCCCGCGCCGGCAGCAGTCAGCATGCCGCCGAAAGCATCGACCTTCACCAGTCGCTGCGCGACATCTATGAGGTCATCGACAATCCGGAGGAGATTCAGCTCGATTTCGAAACGCTGCCCGAGAGGGTTTTCGCCTTCCGCGCACCGCTTCTTCTGGTCTTCCGCAACCTCATTGAGAACGCTGTCAAATATCACCACAGCGATTGCGGCCGGATCGTTGTCCGGGCGAAAGACCTCGGCGGGAAGTGGGCGTTTGAGGTCGAGGATGACGGCCCCGGTATCGATCCCAAGTTCCACGACAAGGTGCTGTTGCCGTTCCGCAAGCTAGAGCGCAAGGACAAGGTGCCGGGAAGTGGCATGGGGCTGGCGCTGGTCAAGAAGGCCGTAGAGTCTAACGATGGTGAACTCACGATCGATTCCCAACCCGCCGAGCGGCCGGGAACGCGGATCATCTTCACCTGGCCGAAAATCGGTAATCCGTACTGACGTGCTCGCCGCGAAGGGTGGCGGACGTGCGGGACAGGAAAACACCCCGGAACACGGAACCGATCCGGCCGCCTAGTCTTCTTCCTGGTCGATGGATGACATGACGGTCTGACGGGTCGATAAGCGGGCAGGGCAGGCACGTGCCTGCTTCCCGCCGTCCGTCAGGCCAACAGGTGCACGGTCGTGCAATAGTCGAGGATCATGTTCACCTGCCGTTTCTGTTCGGCCGGCGCTTCCTGCTTCGTCAGGTAGCCGGCGACGTTGTGACTGTAGGTCCTGCGAATATCGCCCATCAGCCGGGAACTGGACAGGACGAAGATCACGTTGTGGGCGAGGGTGGGATCGCTGCGGATCTCCTCAATCAACTCATGACCGGACATGCCGGGCATGTTCAGGTCTGTCAGGACGACGTAGGGAACGCCGGCGACGCTGCCGTCGCGCAGGATGGCAAGGGCTTCCGAACCGTCGCGGGCGACGGTGAGCGAGACGGCGGCGTCATGCTTGGCAAGGCAGCGCTGAACGAACAACACGTCCGTCTCGTCATCCTCGACGAGAAGCAGCCGAACGGCTTTGCGTTCGTTTTTCGCGAAGTCCTTCGAAACACCCTGCCAGTCGACCATCCATACGCCTCGTGTTCGCGGAATAATTCCGCTCGCCCTCGAACACAGTGCCAACCGTTTGCCATTGCGAATCCCGGCATCGGGTGCGGTCGGCATATTGGCAATTTGAACCATTACTCCGGCGTGTTCTCAAGCCCTGATGGCGCGGACGCGGATGGCAAAAGTGGAAATTGCGACTGAGACCCCCAAAGGTCGAAGAAACGACGTCAATTGCGAAATATCGGAAAATACCGGTCTGGCCGGAAAATGCAGTGTGGAATGCCAGCCCGCCAACGGACGTACGGTCGATCCGGGCATCCAAGCCAAGACCTTAGCTCCTCCGGGCTCTCAACTTCTCCGGGCTCCCAAGTCCGGGGCCCCGGATCCGGAGTCTATTCCTGCGTCATGGTGTTGTCGTTGTCCTCGCCGTTGAGCGAAGAGAGCGGCAGATGCAGTGAGACGGTCGTGCCCTGTCCCGGCGTGCTGTCGATATCGAGGCGACCGTCATGGATCGCAACGATGTCTGCGACGATCGGCAAGCCGATTCCCGTGCCGTCCTGTGCGAGTTCGGGTGGCAGATCGACGCGATGAAAGGGCTGGAGGGAGAGTTCGATATCCTCCTTCGTCATCCCGATTCCGTTGTCTGTCACGCAAATGGTCGCGAAGTCAGCGGTGCATGTCAGGTCGATCCGGATCGTGCCTCCGTTTGCGGTATATTTTACCGCATTGGAGAGGACATTGAGGAGCCCTTGCGTCAACAGGGAGGGTTGGCAGCGCACGGTCACGGGTTCGTCTGGCACGCAGATCTTAAGGTCGTGTTCGCGGGCAACGGCCGAAACCGCGATCATCGACAGGGCGTTGTGCACGAGCTGTCCGAGATCGGCTTCCTCTCGCCGGCTTTCCGAATAGTTGCTCTGGCTGGCTGAGTGATGGATGAGATTGTTCAGCACTTCCAGGAGATGTGTGCCACCGGCGCGGATATTCTCCGCGCACTCGACGTAGCGCTGGCTTTCGTCCGGGCCGTAGATCTGCGAGGCGATGATTTCCGCATAGCCGAGGACCGCATTCAGCGGCGTCTTGAGATCATGACCGATGCGGGCGAAGAAATTGGCCTTGGCCCGGCCGGCCAGCTCCAGGTCGACGATTGCCTTGTGCAGTCGCGTCTCGAGCGCATGCGTGTGCAGCGCACAGCGGATCGTTGTCTCCAAAAGAACCGGGTTGAGGTGGTTCTTGTCGAGACAATAGATCGCCCCGGCACGCAGCGCGATCTGACGGATATCCTGGCCGGGCATTCCGGTGAGCAGAATGGGCGCGGCCTGTCCGATCCGGCCGCCCACTTCCTGTATCGCGCCGACGCCGGTGTCGACGCCGAGCCAGAAATCGACAAGCGCCACATCGAAAGCCATTTCGTTGGCAAGTGCCAGGCATTCGGCCGGCGTGCGGGCGCGATGCGCCTCGACGCGGTAAGTGTCCATCAGCTGCAACGTGCGGCTGAGGATGAGAAAGTCCGTATCGTCATCTTCGACGACGAGAATGCGGATAGTCTTAATATCTGTATTTATTTCGTCGGAATGTCGCAGTAGATCGGCAACGAAATCTTTGTTGCCGGATAATTCTGGTAAATTCAACTGCGCCAGTGCCGATGGCATTCCATTCTCCGCTACGAGGCCGTCCGTGCAAACACGCGCACGTCCGGGCCGGAGGGGTAAGCATCAAGAATTGATCGGCCGAATCATTTCTCCTTAAATGTAAAGAAAATTTATCTCTATTTCTATTGGGGTTAGTGGGCAAAAAGGGCCGCGCCCGGCCGTTGGCGACCTGCTCCGTTGGCACGCGCTCCAATCGACGGAATTCAAAAAAAAGTCGTAAGCTATTAAAATTTCGGAATAAATGGACAAAATTTAGTCAAAGCGTCCGCCGACGTATTGCTGCTGCGCCTGACAAGATAAGGGCATAGAAAAAGGCGGTAAAAAACAGGTTTTTCTCGCAGAGAACGCAACCGAAGAAATATGTATGGCTTCTTGTTCCCTTATGGCGGGCAGTGCGGGTTTAGCCGCGCGCTGCCGGGCAGGACGGCGATCGGAAAGGCAGGGCTGAAGAGACGGCGACGGAAAGTGTCCGGCCGCGTCAGCGGACAAGACCTGGCAGAGTGGCGTCGACCGCGGCGTCGGGTCGACCTCCTGTGTTGGCAAAACTTCACCGTTGACAGGCCGGTTGGGGAACCATAAAAGGGTCACCGCCGCGCAGCGGTGGCCGTGTTTTGATCCGGCCGGTTTCCAACTGCGCGCGCCGACGCCCTGGCGTTCTTGGGGAATAGTTTAACGGTAGAACAGCGGACTCTGACTCCGTCAGTCCTGGTTCGAATCCAGGTTCCCCAGCCAAATCTTTTCAAGCACTTAGATTAGTTCCGACCGCGCCGAGCGCCGGTGTTGCACGCCATGCGGTGGGGCCCGCCACGTTCGGGTTTGGTGAAATGCGCGAGCTCTTGGCCCTGCTTGGGTGAGGCGATCCGCCGAGCCGGGGCGACCGTTCCCTAACGCGGCCGATTGGCTCGTCAGGCCCGCCAGGCTCGGTCGGTGCGAATGGCCTGACGGGCCCTTTGGCGGCGTGGCGAAACGCGCGTGCGCGGTCAACGGAAGCGCGAAAGCAGTGTTTCGGCCGCGCGCGAAAGCATCACCGTGTCGACCCCGACGGCAACGAATGTGTATCCCCAATCCAGGTAGCGTTTCGCGTCAGCCTCTGCGGGCGCGAGGATGCCGGCCGGCTTGCCGGCTCGGCGTAGCCGAAGAGCGGCATCCTTCAGCGCTTCCTGTACCTCGGGATGGGCCGGATTGCCGATGTGGCCCATCGAGGCCGACAAATCGGACGGGCCGATGAAGACGCCGTCGATGCCGTCGATCCCGGCGATGGCTTCCAGTTCCTTCATCGCGGTCGGGGTCTCGATCTGAGCCAGCACGCAAATCTCGTCGTTGGCCGTCTTCAGATAGTCCGATCGGCGGCCGTAGCGGCTCGCCCGCGTGCTGCCGGCGACACCGCGGATGCCCGTCGGCGGATAGCGCGTTGCCGCGACCGCGGCCGCGGCCTCTTCGGCTGACTGGATGAAAGGAACGAGCAGCGTTTGCGCGCCGATGTCGAGAATCCGCTTGATAAGGACGGTGTCGTTCCAGGCCGGCCGAACCACCTGCGCAGACCGGCCGGTGGCCGAGGCCTGCAACAGGGGCATCAGGCCGGCGACGTCGATCGGCGAATGCTCGCTGTCGAAGAGCATCCAGTCGTAACCGACGTCGGCCAGGAGCTCGCTGGCAATCGGGCTGCACAAGCTGTTCCACAGCCCGATTTGCACCTTGCCGTCGGCAAGGGCTTGCTTGAACGCGTTTGTCATCGCTTTTCTATCCTACCGCTTAGACGAACTGCACCGCGACGCCGCCGAGAGGGCCGAAATCGGCATGCAACGTGTCGCCCTTGTCGGCCCAGACCGGTCGCGTGAAGGAACCGGACAACACCATGTGGCCGGCTTCCAGGCCGATGTCGAAGGACGCCAGTTTGTTGGCAAGCCAGGCAACGGCAAGGGCGGGGTGACCGAGCACGCCGGCGGCGATGCCAGTCTCTTCAATGCCGGCGTTGCGATAGAAAGCCGCCCCGACCCAGCGCAGGTCGACGTCATCGGGGCGCACCGGCCGTCCACCCAGCACAATGCCGGCGGCAGCCCCGTTGTCGGCAACGGTATCGAAGATCTTGCGCGGGTTCTGCACGCGCGCGTCGATGATCTCGATGGAGGGGACCACATAATCGGTCGCCCGCATGACATCGACAACGCCGAGGCCCGGCCCTTTCAGCGGCTGCTTGAGGATGAAGGTCAATTCCGGCTCGACACGCGGAATACAGTAGGCGTCATGGTTCACCGTCGCCCCGTCGGCGATCAGCATGTTGTCGAGCAGATGCCCGTAGTCCGGCTCGTCGATTTTCGATGAAGCCTGCATCGCTTTCGACGTCAGGCCAACCTTGTGCCCAATCAGTTTCGCCCCGTTGGCGACCTTGTACTCGGTGACCGCGGTCGAAATCGCATAGGCATCCTCGATGGCGATGTGCGGATAGGTCGTCGACAGCTGAACCGCCGGCACGCGCGTACGTTCGGCCTCGATCAGCGTTTCGATGGCTTTCTGGCGTTCTTCGTCGGTTAGCATGGTTCGTCTCTCCAATTATCGATAATTATGGTTGTGGTCGCTGGCCCCCAGAAATCAGGAGAAAGCTTATTAAGACAGCAGATTGTTATGATAATCTGGCGCTGTCAACGTCTATAAATTTCCCGATGATCGAAAAAATAATCGATAATGTTTTGACATGCGTCCATCCTTGGGCGACAGTGATCGAGCGGTGGCGGTGTGCCGCCAATGGAACGGAAAGAACAGAAGGCGACCGAGTCTTGAGCACTGAAAAATACAAAGCGCACTACATCGACATGATCGGAATGGTCCCGCCCAAGGTCGCGCAGCGGCTGGACTTTAGCGTTGATGTTGACCCCGAGGGCCTCGATCGGATCGAAACCCTGCGCAAGGACATCCTTCTTTCCAACACCATAGACCAGAAGCATATCCAGCTCATGGCCTTTGCCGTGCTGTTGACCCAGACCTCGGCAGCTGCCGAATTTCACGGCCGGGCGGCGATCCGCGCCGGCGCGACCAAGGAGCAGCTCTACGATGCGGCCAAGGTCGCATTCCTGTTTCGCGGGCTGGCCGCAATCAACCATGCCGGCGAGATTCTGACCAAGATTTACGCACAAGACGACGAGTAGTCGGCCCGACAACGCGCCGACACACAAAAACGAAAAATGGGAGGTAACCATGCTGAAGAAGACAATTCTTGCCGCCGCGGTGGCGATGACGGCCATGACCGGTGCCGCGCACGCGGAGTATCCTGAAAAAGGCCTCAGCTTCATCGTTCCGTTCCCGCCGGGTGGGGCGAGCAACCTGATTGGACGGGCGATTGCCGCCGAGATGCAGAAGGATCTTGGTCAGGATATCACCGTCTTTAACAGGGCCGGGGCCGCGGGCACCGTGGGTGGCGCGGAAGTCGCCCGCGCCGATGCGGATGGCTACACCATCGGCATCCTGACCTCGACGCCGCTGCTGATGAAGCCAAACACTGCCGAACTGCCCTACAATCTGAAGAGCTTCGACCTCATCTGCCGGGCCTTCGACAACCCGCTGATCCTGACGGTGAACGCCAAGTCGTCGATCAAGACCGCGGACGACCTGATGGCCCGTCTCAAGCAGAACCCGCCGCTGAAGTTCTATTCCGAAGGACCGGGGTCACTGCAGGACATCGCCATGAGCGACTTCCAGAAGAAGGCCGGATTCAAGGCGATCGGTGTGCCCATGAAGGGGCATCAGGCAGCGGTCAAGAACCTGCTGTCCGAAGTGATCGATATCGCGCCGCTGACCGCCGGAGCGGTTCTCGGCAACCCCGAACTGCTGCGTCCCATCGCCATCATGGCGCCCGCCCGGGTCGAGCAGCCGGACGTGCCGACCCTCAAGGAGCTCGGTTACGATGTCGTCTACAGCCTGACCGGCGGTATCGTTGCGCCGAAGGGTATTGAGAAGGCGAAATACGACCGCTTGGTCCAGGCTTGCGTCAGCGCCCAGGCATCCGACGACTTCAAGAGCGTTCTCAAGAAGTTCAGCATGCCTGCTGTCTCCGAAGTCGGTGATGACTTCGCCAAATCGGTGACGCAGCAGTACGAGACCATCGGCGCCTACATTCGGGAAAACAATCTCGGTGTGAAGTAAGCGTTGCCTTCAGCAACGCGCGAGACCTGGAAGACACCCGGATGTCGCATATCAACAAGTCGCTGATCGCGGGAGCAGTCTTTCTGCTCTTTTGGGGAGGGCTTGCCGCTTACACGGCCGGTCTCCCCCACGGCGATCGGAACGTCGGCATCTCCTACGACCCGCTGTTTTTTCCCTCGGTGCTGATCTTTCTTGGCATGGCGCTCTCGCTGATTCTGATCGTCACGGAAGCCCGAGCGATCGGCTCGGGCGCTTCCGACACACAGGACAACAAGCGCGTTGTCGTCCTTGTCGGGCTGATCGGCCTGTTCTTCGCGGCCATGCCGTTCGTGGGATTCCTGCTGTCGAGCGCCGTCTTCATCGTCGTCTTCACCTGGGTGCTCGGCTATCGGCGCAAGCTCGTCATCGCGGCCATGGCCGTCCTTGGGCCGCTGGTTGTCTGGTACGTTTTCACGGTTGGCCTCAAGGCTCCTCTGGCCGCTTTCCCGGCCATTTGACAAGGGCGCCGCCGCGTCGTTTCGGAGTTGTTCAATGGAGATGCTGATCTCCGCCGCGGACATGATCCTCACCCTGCCGTCGGTGCTTGCTATTCTGGGCGGCACGCTGTTGGGCGTGGCGATCGGTGTCCTGCCGGGCCTTGGGCCGGCGGTCGGCGTATCTCTGGCGTTGCCGCTAACCCTCGGCATGGATCAGGTGCCGGCCATCGCCATGTTGCTCGGCATCTATGCCGGCTCCATCTATGGCGGGTCGGTTACCGCGATCCTCATCAACACGCCGGGCATTCCCGCGTCCGCGGCGAGTTGTCTCGATGGCTATCCGATGACTCAGCGAGGCGACTCCGGGCACGCTCTTGGCATCGCCGTCGCCGCGTCGGTTTTCGGCGGCATTTTCTCGGTCGTCGTGCTGGCCGCCTTTGCACCGCAGCTGGCCACCTGGGCGCTTAAATTCGGCCCCGCCGAGATGTTTGCCATGGCCGTCTTCGCGCTGACCTGCATTGCTTCGGTGTCCGTCGGTTCCATGACCAAAGGTCTGATCGGCGGCGTGCTCGGCCTGTTCCTTTCCGTCATCGGTCAGGACACATTCACCGGCGAGAGCCGTTTTACGTTCGGGGTCTATGAATTGACCGCCGGACTGTCATTGGTGCCGGTCCTGGTCGGTCTGTTCGCCGTGTCGGAGGTGTTGACCCGACTGGGCAAGACAGACACCCAGATCGATGAAAAACCGGTGCCTGCAGCGTTCCGCTTGCCGTCGCTCGGGTTGACGCGGAAACTGCTTCCCACGCTGTCCAAAAGCAGCCTGATCGGCACGGTTCTGGGTATTCTGCCGGGCATCGGACCGACCACCGCGTCATTCGTCGCCTATGCCGAGGCTCGCCGGTCGTCGAGCGAGCCGGACAGCTTCGGCAAGGGGAATCCGCATGGGCTGGCCGCCAGCGAGAGTGCCAACAATGCCGTCACCGGCGGCGCCCTGGTGCCGACGCTGGCGCTGGGTGTCCCGGGCGATCCCATCACCGCGATCCTTCTCGGCGCCCTCGTCATTCAGGACATCACGCCCGGCCCGCGCCTGTTCATTCAGCACGCCGACCTGGTCACGGCTCTGTTCCTGGTGCTGCTGATCGTCAACATCGTCCTCATTCCCATCGCCTTCGGGTTCTCCAGCCTGTGGCGCCGCATCCTCATGTTGCCGGAGCCGCTGATGATGGCGATGGTCGTGGTTCTGGTGAATGTCGGCATCTACACCCTCAACAACTCGGTCATGGATCTCGCGACGACGTATTGCGCCGGTGTCGTGGGTTACTTGCTGCGGCGCGCCGGTTTTCCCCTGGCGCCGATCATCATCGGCTTCGTGCTGGGCAACATGGTCGAGGAGAATCTCAGGATGGGCCTGATCGTCTACGACAACGACTTCAGCCAGTTCGTCACGCGGCCGATTGCCCTCGTCCTGTTGCTGCTGTCCGTCATCATCCTGTTGCGGCCGTATCTCTCACAGCTCGTGCGGCGTGTCGCCAAAGGTTCCAAGGAAGGTTGACTCATGCGTGACTGCCTCGGCCCCGATCCGGATCCGCGCCGGCCGACCTTGCCGATTCCGGAGAATACCTGCGATACGCACTGCCACGTGATCGGTCCGGTCGCCCGTTTTCCGTTCACCGAGCCGCGCAGCTACACGCCGCCGGAATCGCCCTTCGAAAGCTACATGGCCCTGCGGCGGACGCTCGGCATCCGCCGTTCCGTCATCGTGCAACCGGGCGCGCACGGCACCGACAACGCGGTGACCGTCGACGCTGTCGAGCGGCTGGGCGGCGAGGGGCGCGGCATCGTCGTCGTGAAGCCGGATGTCACCCGCGACGAAATCGCCGCCTTGAACGAACGCGGCATCCGGGGCGTGCGTTTGTCGACCGTCCTTGCCGGCGGTCTCGGCACCGATCATATCGCGACGATGGCCGACCGCATTGCACCGTTCGGCTGGCAAATCGTCCTGCATCTGAAGGCGGCCGACGAACTGGTCGCGCTCGCACCCGTCATCCGCGCATTGCCGGTTGATGTGGTCATCGATCACATGGCCCGCGTCACTGGTGACGAAGGGAGCGCGTCGAAACCATTCGCGACACTGCTCGAGCTTCTAGCGGGTACCGACCATTGCTGGACCAAGATCTGTAGCTGGTATCGCCTGTCGGGCGGGGGCGCCCCTTACGCCGATATGCGGGCCATGGCCGAGGCCGTCATGGCAGCGCGCCTCGACCGCGTCTTGTGGGGGACCAACTGGCCCCATCCGCTCCTGTTCGAGCCGCCAATGCCGAATGACGGCGATCTGATGCAGCAATTTCTTGAATGGGCAGGGTCGGAAGAACGGCGACAGGCCGTGCTGGTCGACAACCCGGCGCGGCTGTACGGCTTTTCCTGATCAGCCTTCGGTGTCGGTGAGCGAGCCGGTTTCTTCCGCCATCTGGTAGACGCGTTCGAGGTGGCGCGCCAACAGAAGCGTGGCGAGATCGGCATCTCTGTCGAGTGTCGCCTGCAGGATCGCGTTGTGGTCGGAGACGATTTTCGGATCCTGTTTGTGATTACTTCGGTAGTGGCGACGATAGCGGTCGGCCTGATCGAAGAGGATCTCCTGAAAACGGGATAGCCAGCGCGATCCCGCGCCCTCGATCAGCGCACGATGAAACTCGCGATGCTGGGCTTCCCACTCCTCGAAGGCACCCGGCTCGTTTCGGGCGCGCCGTTCGTCAAGCCGTGAGAGGCTGTGATAGGTCGCGACCAGACGCGCTTCGCTGGCCGGATCGCCCCGTTCAATCGCTTTGCGCAGGCCTTCGCACTCGATCAGCTTGCGCTGGTCCATGATGTCGCGAAGGTCGCTGAGAGACATAGGCGGTACCCGGAAGCCGCGATTGTCCTCGCCGATTACGAATCCGTCCGCCGCCAATCGCGCCAGCGCCTCGCGCAGGGGCGTCGGCCCGATATCGTAGCGCTTTTGCAGGGACTGGATCGTCAGACGTTCGCCCGGTTCGAGCTTGGTCGTCTGGATGTCGTGGCGCACACGCGCATAAGCCGTGGCCGTCAAGGTCGTGGCGGGCGTTTCGGCTTTCTTGCGGGGGCGCGGCATGGAAGTTGGCTATGATCCGTGTGAAATTGCGGGTTGCGACCGGTTCGGGGCATGTCGCCGGCGAAGGGATATCCCGCCAACATCCGCCAAACGCAGTGAAAAACCACTTTATCGATAATCTGGATCAATGCCAGCGAATGTTGGATCGATGCTGTTTGTTGGCTGCTGTGCGAACCGGCGACGAACGGCGGCCGACGGTACGCCCGAATACACGCATTACGCACGGGTCCGCCAGTCACGCTCGCGTTAGCCGTTGTGCTGCGCCAGCCGGTCGCTGCTCTTCTCGCCATACTCGGCACCGGTCTTGGCACCAACCTCCAGCGCCTTCAACCGCCTTCCATCAACCGCCTTCGATCCGGCGAACCTGACGCGGACGGCAATGCCGCTAAAATTGGCGTGGCTTGCACGCGATGAGGTGCGCCAATTTGCTGGCGTGATCGGACTTGCTCCAATATCGGTGGACATCATGCCAAAGCGGACATCTGCGCCTGGCGTGGCGAGCGTCCGCTCTTCACCCTATGGCTGCCGGTTGTGCCAGGCGCATCGACGGGCAAGGTCAGCGGGAAGCAACAGTCAGAAGCTCGCGGCGGAAATCCGGTTCGCTGAGCACCACTTCGCCGGCGCCGAGCGCGCAGGCGTGGCTCAGCGCGCATGACGTGAGGTGTTGGGCGGTCTCGACCGCTTGCGACAGGCGCACGCCGCGCGCGAGGCTCGCGACGATAAGCCCGGCGAACAGATCGCCCGTGCCCGGCAGCGCGGCCGGCAGATGCTTCGCCGGATGGCGGCTTGCGCCATCAGCACCGAGAATAACGCTCTCGATGTGACCGGCGGGCGTGTCTTGGAGCGTACAACCCGTTGCGATCAGATGTGCGCCGGGCTCGATGTGGAGAAGGGGTCTGGCGGCTTCGAGGTCTTTCAGGGTCGCGATGCTCTGTCCAGTTAGCCAGCTCAGTTCGAACGGATTCGGCGTCGCGATGTCCGCCATCGGCAACAGGCGGTCGCGCATGACGTCGGCAATCGTTTCCGGCACATAAAGGCCGGGACCGGTATCACCCATCACGGGGTCGCAGACATAGGTCAGGCGCGAATTGATGGCTTTGGCCTCGGCGACGAAGTCCGCCACCATCGTCGCCACGTCGAGCGAGCCAATATAGCCCGTCAGGATGAAGTCCGCGCGTTTCGGCAGGCCGCGTTCGCGCGCGCCCTGCAGCAGATCGGCAAAGAACTCTGGCGGAAGGGCGCGTCCGCGCAGCGTCGGATAGTCGGGCGTGTTGGAAAAGATCACGGTCGGAATCGCCGCCACTTCCAGCCCCACCGCCTGCATCGGAAACAGCGCCGCGGAATTGCCGACATGGCCGAAAACGACCTGACTCTGGATCGAGATTACGAAGGGAGGAGGCGTCACGATGTGCCGTCCAGTCTGTTGCGCCAATCTTCTACCTGGCCGGTTTCAAGCCGCCGGACGGCGTACTTCCTCCAGCCTTCGGCCAGCACGTCGAGTGCTGCGATTTCCTTGAGTTCACCAAGATTCAGCCGGTCGACATAAAGAGCGTGCCAGAGCCGGTGGAGCGTCCAGTCCGGCTCGACGCGGTCTTTCAGCTCGAGCCAGTCTCCTGTCTTTACGATGCCCGGTTCAAGCACGCGATAATACCAGCCGGTGCGGCCGGTTTGTTGCACACGGCGGGCCATGTCCTGCACGTTGAAGCGGCGGTTGAGCTTCCAGCACGGCTGTCGTCCTTGGGAGATCTGCACCAGCGCGGTGCCCAGGCGAAAGATGTCGCCGACCGAGACGCTCGCCTCGGTCATACCGGATGCGGAAATGTTCTCGCCAAATCCGCCGGGCGCGCCAAGGGCCGGTATATCGCCGAGTTCCGCGCGCCAGAGCGGGTAATGATCCAGCGGATAATGATGCACCGCCTTCTCAACGCCGCCATGGACCCGCCGGTCCGCCTGTTCGTCGCTCTCGAAGCCTTCGGGGCCGAGGCGAAGCGGCCTGTCCGCCGGTGTCTTGAAAATGCCGCTCAACGCATCGCTTCCCGGCAGCGGCTGGGTCCGGCCGGTCAGCAGGGTAACCGCGCTCATGTCGGCAAGTCCCGCAGCCAAGCGCGGAGCATCGACTGCCCGGCGCATTTCAGAGACGCACCATGCATTCCGGCCTCGCAGCGCAGGTTGGCCGGGTCGATGCCGGCCCCGGACAGCTCCACGCTGTGGCCGATGAGCCAGCGCTCGAACGCGGGCAGCTCTCCGGCCTCGGGATGAAACTGAAGCCCCAGAATACTTGGTCCCATGGCAAAGGCCTGGGTGGCGCAAGCCGCCGTTCCGGCGAGATTGTCCGCTCCCTCGGGAATATCGAATGCTTCGCCATGCCAGTGGAGAACTGGTACATCCCCGAGATGGTTGAGCGAGCTGTTGCCGCCGGCCTCTGTCAACGTCAGGGCGGAGAAGCCGATCTCCTTGTAAGGCATCGGGGCAACCCTGGCGCCAAGTGCCGCCGCCATGAGTTGCGCGCCAAGGCAGATGCCGAGTGTCGGGCGACGCGCGGCAAGGCGCGGAACTAGCCAATCGCGTTCTGACTGCATGTAGGGATAAGCATGCGTGTCATTGACGCTGATCGGGCCTCCGAGCACCACCACGAGATCGACGGCAAGCGGGTCCGGCAAGCTATCGATGCCGGCTTCGGCATGGATAAGCCGATAACCTTCTCCCTCAAGCACCGGGCCAAAGCTGCCAAGGTCTTCAAAGGCGAGATGGCGCAGAATCATGGCTGAATTCGACACGGCGGCCTCTTGCAGTTTGCCATTTGTCTCGCGAAAATCCGGCCTGTAAAAAAGAGCCAGTTTTGGAAATTTGAATAGGCCGGTTGCCGTGACCGCTCACTCGCTTGCGCTGGATATTGAGAAAGATGCACCTGGCCCGCTGTTTCTGGCGATTGCCGGGGCGATCACCCGCGATATCATGCGCGGCCGCCTGAGGCCCGGTATCCGCCTGCCGGGCACGCGCGCGCTGGCACGTGAGCTCGGCGTTCACCGCAACACGGTCAACGCCGCTTATCAGGAACTCACGACGCAAGGCTGGTTGCATGCCGAACCCGCGCGCGGCACATTCGTTGCCGAGGACCTTCCTGACAGCATGACGGAGCCTGTTGCCGTCTCCGCGCCCTCCGAGCCTGCCATGGTTCGCCCTCAGCTGGCTTTCAGCGATGGCGCGCCCGACCCAAAACTGATGCCGGACAAGGCGCTGGCGCGCGCCTTTCGCCGCGCACTGCTGTCGCCGTCCTTCCGTACCGGTGCTGATTATGGCGATGCCCGTGGCACGCCGGTCCTGCGCCATGCGCTGTCGTCCTATCTCGCCTCGGACCGGGGCGTGGTTGCCGATCCCGCCCGGCTGCTGATCACACGGGGCAGCCAGATGGCACTGTTTTTAGCGGCAAAGGCGGCGTTGAACCCCGGCCAGGCGATTGCGGTGGAGGAACCCGGCTACCCGCTGGCCTGGGAGGCCTTCCGCGCAGCAGGCGCCACCGTGCGGGGCGTTCCCGTTGATGCCGGCGGCCTGTCGGTCGCAGCACTCGAGGAAGCGATCGCGGGTGATCCACGCATCGCGGCGGTCTATATCACGCCTCATCACCAATATCCGACCACCGTAACCATGGGCGCGGCGCGGCGGCTGCAGCTTCTGGAACTGGTCGAACGCCATGCCGTCACGCTGATCGAGGACGACTACGACCACGAATATCGTTTCGAAGGGCGCCCGGTCCTGCCACTTGCGGCGCGCGCCGCGATAAACCTTCCGCTGATTTATGTGGGGTCGCTCTCCAAACTGCTCTCGCCCGGCATTCGTCTGGGCTACGCCATGGCACCCGAGCCCTTGCTCTCCCGCATGACCGCAGCCCGTGCAGCTATAGATCGGCAGGGCGATGCGCCGCTGGAAACCGCCCTGGCTGATCTCATCCGCGATGGCGATCTCGGCCGTCACGCACGAAAGGCACGCCGTATTTATCGTGCCCGCCGCGATGTTCTTGCCTCAGCCTTGTCGGACCGTCTGGGCGGGCGGATCGTCTTCGACAGTCCGGCGGGCGGGTTGGCTCTGTGGCTGCATTGCCAGAACGTGTCAGCGGAAAGCTGGGCGGAACACGCCGAGGCAGCAGGACTCGCGCTTCTGCCCGGAACACGTTTCGCCCTGGATCGCGCCGCGCCGCAAGCGCTTCGTCTCGGCTATGCGGCGCTGGATGAGGCGCAGATTGTCCGGGCGGTGGAGATCCTCGCCCGAAGCTGGCCCGGATGACTGTCCGTGGCTGGTGTCCTTCCCCTTAGAACTGGGCCATTACATTGGCCGCGAGAGGGGGGGGTGTGCATAGCGAGGAAGCGACACACAGGCGAATACGTGCCGGAGTTGCCGCGCGAGATCGAGCTGAAGCTGGCGGGGGGAGGTGATGTGGCATCGGCGTGGCGCAGTGTCAGGGTCAGCGATGCGAGATACGACAACTGGCGGAAGCGCTTAGGCGGCATGGGGCGGTCGCAGCTGTCTGCGATGAAGAGTCTGGAGAAAGAGAACGCTCGGCTGAAGAAGATCGCGGCAGAGTTCGAACTGAACAAGCTCAACCACAAGGACAGTTCCATCGCTCGTTTGCGGCCAACGCATCCGAACCATGTCTGGGCCATCGACTTCGTGCACGACACGTCAGAATACATCAGACCGGACATCGGACCCGAGTTTGCGGCAGAAGCGATGCAAGACTGGCTTCGACGAGTGGACATCAAGCCGATCCGTATCTATTCCGGATCGCCTTGGGAAAATGGATACAACGAGCGGTTCAATGGGACGCTGCGTCGGCAGCTTCTGAATACCGAGCGGTTCACGACAGCCGGGCAGGTGCAGATCGTCATCAATCATTGGTTCAACAAATGCAACTACACCCGACCAACACCAGGTGATCAGCATGCGTCTGCCTGTCCCGGAAACCATGTTGGAGAGAGACTAAATCCGTGGCCAAGGAACAGGGGGAGGTAGACACGCGCCAATGCCGTGGCCCGGATTTTCGAAAGGCCGCCAATCCAGAAATCAGGGCAAGTCAGCTCCGCGCCCGAGCCCCGGCAGACGTGCAACCTCTGCGACCAGATAGTCGATCAGCAGGCGCACCCGCGCGATCTTCGCCCGCTCCGGCACGATCAGCATGTTGAGCGGAACCGTCGGCAGCGCATATTCCGGCAGCAGTTGCTCCAGCGCACCGCGCGCCAGAAGATCATCGACCAGCCAGTGATGCGCCGGTCCGATCCCGCGCCCGGCCAGAAGCGCCTCTCGCGCTGCAAGTCCATGGTCGATCTGAAGGTTGCTTTGCATCGCCACCTGATGTTGCCGGCCGTCTGGTCCCGTCAGTGTCAGCCTTTCACTTCCCGCGATGTTTGACATGCGCACAAGGTTGTACGCGGCAAGGTCCTCGGGTCTTTCCGGGCGACCCTGCGCCGCAAGATAGTCCGGCGCCGCCACCAGCAACCGCCGGCTATCGCCCAGATGGCGAAGTTTCAATGCACTGTCGGCCAGCGGGCCAAGGCGCAACGCGATATCGACGCCGTCCTTGATCAGATCAATCCGTTCGTCCGTCAGGCTCAGGTCTATATGAATCCCCGGATAATGCGCCTGAAAGTCAAAGATCAGTCGCGCAATATGCCGTACACCCAGCGCCGCCGTGCAGGATAGGCGGATCCCCCCTGATGCCGCATCGCCCGCCGTGCGGAAATCTTCGCTTGCCTGCTCCACAAGACGCAGAATCTGAACGCAGTGATCGTAGAAACGGCTGCCTTCTTGGGTCAGTGCGACGCGGCGTGTCGTCCGGTTCATCAGCGGCGCGCCCAGCGCGGTCTCCAGCTCCCGAAGATGCCGAGAGATCGTCGATTGCCCGGCCCCCAACTCCCGCGCCACGGCGGACAGGTTCCCCCGCTCTGCCACGCGGACAAAACTCCGCATCCGGTCGAGGGTAATCTCAGATTGATCCATTTTTCAGCACTGTCATATCCATTTCCGACCAATAGCGGATCAGTCATCACGTGACTAGCTTTCCGGACGTCTCAATTCTCTCGGAGCCAGCCCATGAAAGTCCTGATCGTCTTCGCCCACCCTGAACCGCAATCTCTTTCCTCCGCCCTGCGCGATGTTGCCATCACCACCTTGCGAGAGGCGGGCCACGAGGTGCAGCTCTCCGACCTGTACGCGATGAACTGGAAAGCCGTCGTCGACGCCGCCGACTTCCGGATACTTGCGCCGGGCGAGAGGTTGCGGGTGGCCGCCGCATCCGGCGCCGCCCAAGCGGCAAATGCCTTGACCGACGATGTGAAGGCCGAGCAGGCGAAACTCCTTTGGGCCGATGCGGTGATCTTGCAATTTCCCATGTGGTGGTATGGCATGCCCGCAATCCTGAAAGGCTGGGTCGACCGGGTTTATGCTTATGGGTTCGCGTACGGCGTGGGCGAACACAGCGACACCCACTGGGGCGACCGTTTCGGCGAGGGCAAGTTCGTCGGCAAGCGCGCCATGTTGATTGTAACGGCAGGTGGGTGGCAGTCGCACTACGCGCCGCGCGGTATCAACGGGCCCATTGATGATCTTCTGTTCCCGATCAACCACGGGGTCCTCTATTATCCAGGTTTCGACGTGTTGCCGCCCTTCGTCGCCTACCGCGTGGATAAGCTGGATACGTCGGGTTTCGACGCGCTCAGCAGCAAGTTGCAGGAAAGGATGCAGCGTCTGGGTACAGAAGAACCGATCCCCTACCGGCAGCAGAATGGTGGAGGCTATACGATCCCAAACCTTGAATTGCGCGAAGGCCTTGAAGCGCCTGCCGCTTCAGGCTTCGGTCTACATTTGCGAGTGCGGTGATGATCGGTGGCGTCAGCGACCCGTCGAGGGCTCCTGTTGGGCCATCGCGCTTTTCGTGCGCTCGATGTAGCGCCGGATGCCGTCCGACAACGCCGGGATGAACTCCTTGGCGAGGTTGGAGGGCGTGCGGTGGCGCGGCCACAGCAGCCACAGGTTCATATGCACGGCCGGGACGAGCGGCCGCACCTCAACAAGGCCGCGGAAGGCCTCCGGCGTGAACGGATCGATGATCGTGACGCCGAAGCCATTGGCGACGAAGGCAGTGGCACTGTCGGAATGACGCGTTTCGATGCGCTCGCGGCGTCCGATGCCGAGATCGCTGAACAGCTTTTCGATCGCCATGCGCTCCGGGTCCTGCGCGTCGAGCGCAACGAAGGTCTCCCCCCTGAGGTCATGGAGCGAGATCCGGTCCTTCCTGGTGAGCGGATGGCCGAGCGGCAGAACGCAGACCCGGTCGAGGCGGGCCAGGAGCTTTGCTTCTACATTGGGGTCGTCCGGCGGAACGATCGATAGGCCGATGTCGACCTTCTGCGCCGAGACCATCTCGATGACGCGCCGCGAGGCCATGCCCATCAGCGACAGCCGGACGCCGTCCCGCTCGCTCAGGAACTGCGAGAGGAGGGCGGGCAGGATCCGCGAGCTGAGCGCCGGAAAGGCCGCGATTTCGAGATTGCCGGCGACCGTGTCGCGGATTTCCGAGGATGCCCGCCGGATCTCGTTGATGCCGACGAACATCCGCTCGACGACCTCGATGAGACGCCGCGCCTCCGGCGTTGGCGATATGCGGCCCGCCTGGCGCAAAAAGAGCGGATAACCGCAGTCTTCCTCCAGCGCGACGATGGTCTTGGAGACCCCCGGCTGCGAGATGCCAAGCTCGCTGGCGGCGGCTGTCATGGAACCGGAGTTCATGACCGCCCGGAAAACTTCGACCTGTCTGAAATTCATGGCGATTCCGTATTATATAACTCAAGGTTATGGTTTCATGGAAACTTTGTATTTGCAAGCAATCTGTTGCCATTGCAGCGTTACAAAACACAAGGCAGGCGCTGCCACACGCAATATCCTGATATGGAATCACTGTAAGTTATGAATAATGCAAATTCGCTGACCTCTGACAGGGACCGTATTTCGCGCATCCTGATGCATGCCCGAACGGGTGTCGTAACCGATGCGCTTTCACGCCTCGGATTGCAGGGATGGACGATGGACATCCTGCCCGTTGCGCAAGGACGCGTGGTCGCCGGGCCGGCGCAGACGTTGAAGTACACGCCGCGCAACGGCTCCGCGAAGCCGGTCGAGACGATTTATTCCGCCATCCGCAGGACTGATGAGGGGCGCATCCTCGTCATCGATTCCGGTCTCGCCGATACCTGGCTCCTGGGCGAGAATATTGCCCACGCGGCACAGTTCTCAGGCCTTGCCGGTATCGTCAGCGACTCCCGCCTTCGCGACTCCGCGGAAATCCGTGAAATGGAAATCCCGGTCTTTGCCCGAGGCATTTCGGTTCGCCCGCCCGCCGTTATCCTGTCCGCCGTCGGCGTTCCGATCGAATGCGGCGGTGCCCAGGTGCGACCGGACGACTGGATCGTCGGCGATGACGACGGCGTTGTCGTTGTCCCGGCGGAACGGCTCGACGACGTGCTTGTCGAGGTCGCCGACCTCGAGCAGCTCGAAAGTGATCAGGAGGCCGCACTCGCCAGCAAGGCCCCGCTCGAGATCCTGGAAGAGCTGCTCAAGCGCAAAAAGGTTCGTAAAGGACTGTAACTTCAACCACTTTGATCAAGAGGGTGTGAGATATGAAGAAACTTCTAGCCGGTGTCATTCTTGCGACGTCAACGATGTTCGCGACTGCGCCGATGGCCTATGCGGAATATCCCGAAAAGCCCGTTGAGGTGATCGTGCCTTACGGTGCGGGCGGCAGCACCGACGTGCTTGCCCGTCTGGTGGCCAAATACGCCGAGAAGTACCTCGGCCAGCCCATGGTCGTCGTCAACAAGCCCGGCGCCGGCGGCATCCTGGGCTTCACCGCGACCGCCAACGCCAAGCCCGACGGTTACACGCTCGGCTGGGTTAACGCCAACATCGTCAAGGCCAAGATCGTGCGCCCGAAAATGACGCCGTTCGATCTCGACTCCTTCACGCTTGTTGCCAACGTCGTCACTGATCCGGGCATCATCTCCGTTGCCGGCTCGTCCGACATCAAGACCCTGAAGGATCTCGTTGCCGCGGCCAAGGAAAAGACGCTGACGATCAGCCACGAAGGCGTCGGCGGCGATGACTACCTCGCCGTCGTGCAGTTCGAAAATGCCGCCGGCATCACCTTCAACAAGGTTGCCTACAACGGCGATGCGGAAGCCAAGGCCGCGCTCCTGGGCGGACACATCGATGCCATCGAAGGCAACGTTTCGGAGCAGACCGAGCTTGCTGCCGACGGCCAGATCACGCCGCTCGTCGTGTGGGGCTCCAAGCGCAGTGCCGCTCTTCCCGACGTTCCGACCGGCAAGGAACTCGGCTACGATATCGTCTCTGCTTCCTCGCGCGGCCTCGGTGCGCCGGCCGGGCTTGATGCCGCCGTCGTCACCAAGCTCGTCGACACGATGAAGGCGATTACGGCCGATCCGGAGTTCCAGGCCGAGCTGAAGAAGCTCAACATGCCCATGGATCTGATGATCGGCGACGAGTACACCCAGTTCATGAGCCAGCAGAAAGCTGCGTACAAGGCTCTCTGGGACTCCAATCCGTGGCAGTGAAGGACGCATGAACGCCTTCAAGAAAACGCACGCCTTGCGTGACATGGTGATCGCCGCCGGCCTGATTGGGCTGGCGGCTTTCGCCGGTGCCGAGGTCTGGGGGATGCCGGGCAACGCGGCGATGTTTCCGCTCGCCATGTGCGGCCTGGTGGTCCTTGCGGCCCTTTCCATACTTGTCGAGGCGGCATTGAAGCTGCGCGACGCGACGGTCCATCATGTTCCGGTCGTGACCGAGGAGATGGATGCGGAGGATGTCGGCCCCGCGCCGATCGCCTGGGGGCTTTTCGCCCTCCTCATCGCGATCATCGTGGTCTATGCGCTGATCATTCCCTGGCTCGGGTTCTATCCCGCGAGCTTCCTGTGCCTGCTGGCCATCTTCAGCCTTCGGTCCGGGCTCGGGCTCACGATCAACTTCGCCATCGCCGTGTGCACCGTCGCCATCCTCTACGTGGTCTTTTCGCTGCTGCTTGCGATCCCGATGCCGATTGGCAAGATCGCCGGCCTGTTCTGACCGGTCCGTCTCGTCCCTTGGGGGGAAATTCATGAATCCAGTCTTCGAGGCGGCGCTTCATGTCGTCCAGCCGGAAACTCTGCTGATCCTTCTAATCGGGACGGCGGTCGGCCTTTTCGTCGGCTCGCTTCCGGGCCTTTCGTCGACGATGGGTGTCGCGCTCTGTATCCCCATCACCTTCGGCATGGATCCGGGCGACGCGCTCGTTCTTCTCGGCGCTATCTATACCAGTTCCGTCTTTGGCGGCTCGATCACCGCGATCCTCTTGCGAACGCCGGGAACCGACGCCTCCATCGCCACCACCTTCGACGGCTATCCAATGGCCAAGCGCGGGGAGGGGGCGCAGGCCATTGGCATGGCGCTCATGGCCTCGCTCATCGGTGGCCTCTTCAGCGTCTTCGTGCTCCTCTTTATCGCGCCGCCGCTGTCGCGTCTGGCGCTGATGTTCGGGCCGCAGGAATATTTCTTCCTCGCCATCTTCGGCCTCATCTCCATTCTCGGAGTGACCGGCAAGAACCTGTCGCGCGGTCTGGCGAGCGCGGCGATCGGGCTCCTGTTGTCGACGGTCGGTTTCGACCTCTTCACCGGTTATCCGCGCCTGGTGTTCGGCCAGGCGGAGCTTTTCGAGGGCATGCCGCTCATCCCGACGCTGATCGGCGTCTTTTCCGTCAGCCAGGCTCTGATGCTCTGCCTCGGGCAGGCCGACAACCACGACGCCGATGCCGCGCTCGACGTCAAGGGCAAGGTTTTGCCCAGCCTTGCCGTCCTGCGCCGCTGCGCGCGCACGCTCTTCAAGTCCTCGCTGATCGGATCCGCCGTCGGCATCCTGCCGGGCGCGGGAACGAGTATTGCGGCCTTCATTTCCTACGACGAAGCCCGCCGCAACTCCGCCAACCCGGATGCCTTCGGCAAGGGCGAGATTGAGGGCGTGGCCGCGCCGGAAGCGGCCAACAACGCCGTCACCGGCGGCTCGCTGGTGCCCGCGCTGACGCTCGGCATTCCCGGCAACGCGGTAACGGCGGTCTTCATCGGCGGCCTGACGATCCATGGGCTCGCGCCCGGGCCGCGGCTCTTCACCATGCACGCCGAGATCGTCTACACGCTCATCCTGTCGCTGTTCCTGGCCAACCTTGCCTTTTTCATCATGGGCCTCCTCGTCGCGCCGCACGCCGCGCGCGTCGTCAAGGTGCCGGGCGCCATCCTCGGGCCGATCATTCTGATCTTCAGCGTCATCGGCTCGTATGCGCTCAGGAACACGCTCTTCGACGTCTGGGTCGTCCTCGGCTTCGGCCTTCTTGGCTATTTCATGGAGCGCTGGCGTTTTCCGGGGGCACCGCTGGTGATCGCGCTCGTCCTCGGCCCGATCCTTGAGACCAATCTCCGGCGGGCACTGCAGATCTCGGCCGGCGACTGGTCGGTCCTCTTCGTCAGTCCGCTCTCCTACGTGATCATCGCGCTGATCGTCCTCACCGTGACCTATCCGCTCATCCGCCGTCGCATGCTCGCTGCAGCGGAGGCGAAGAAAGCAAGAGCTGAACGCTCGAACGACACCACGAAAGACAGAAAATGACCATCAGGATTGCTCGCCGGGCTTCCGCCATGAAGCCCTCCGCGACAGGTGCTGCCACCGCTCGCGCCCGTGAACTGCGCGCCGAAGGGCGCGACGTGATCGCGCTTTCCGTCGGCGAGCCGGATTTCGACACGCCCCGCCACATTCGCCAGGCGGCGATAGAGGCGATGGAAAACGGGCTCACCCGCTACACCGGCGTCAACGGAACGCCGGCGTTGCGCGAGGCGGCGGCGGAGAAATTCGCGCGTGAAAACGGTCTCGACGCCGGGGCCGCCGACATTGTCGTCGGCGTCGGTGCCAAGCAGATCCTCTTCAGCGCCCTGCTTGCCTCCGTTGATCCGGGCGACGAGGTCATCATTCCCGCGCCGTACTGGGTGTCCTATCCCGACATGGTCCGGGTCGCCGAAGGCGTGCCCGTTATTGTCGACTTTCCGGCCGAGACCGGCTTCCACCCCGATGTGGCGGCGATCGAGGCGGCGATAACCGACAGGACCAAGTGGCTGATCCTCAATTCGCCCAACAATCCCACCGGTGCCGTCTACACCGCCGATGAACTCCGCGCGATTGCCGATGTGCTGCGTCGCCATCCCCATGTCGGCGTCCTTAGCGACGAGGTCTATGAGCATATCGTTTTCGATGGCCGGCTCTTCGCCAGCATGGCCGGCGTCGCCCCGGACCTCGCCGATCGCATCGTCACCGTCAACGCTGTCTCCAAGGCCTATTGCATGACCGGATGGCGGATCGGCTATGCGACCGGGCCGGCGGAGATCCTCGCCGAGGTGCGCAAGATCCAGTCGCAGAGCACGTCCTGCCCCTGTTCGATCAGCCAGGCCGCGGCCGTCGCCGCCCTGCGAGGCGAGCAGGGCTTTCTTGCCGACCATTGCCGCGCCTACGCCGACCGGCGCGATGAGATTGTTCCCAGGCTGAATGCCATCGGTCTTGCGACCCGGCCGGGAGAGGGCGCCTTCTACCTGATGAGCGATGTCTCCACGCTCTGCGGCAGGACCGCGCCGGATGGAACCGTGCTGGAGAGCGATATCGAGGTCGCGCGCTATATTCTGGAGGAGGCGAATGTCGCGACGGTCGCGGGAACGCCCTTCGGCGCGCCTGGGTTCATCCGCCTGAGCTTTGCCCTCGGCATCGAGCGGCTCAACGAGGCGGTTGAGCGGATCGGCCGCGCCTGCGCCGCTCTGCGCTAGAAAGGGCGGCGTCGTACGCCGTCATATCTTTCCGGTATTGTCGCCCTTGAACGTCGGCTGGTATCCTTCGGTTTGCGAAGGATACCGGCCGAGCTTATATCGAGAGTGAGCGTCAGGAGGCGTCAGACAAGCGGGCCGCTCCCCAGCCAGACATGACGACGCCCCCGAGACGGCGGAGACGGAAGGCCGGCTCGACGCTCATTTCCCCCTTTCGCCATCGCCTTCGGTATCTTCCCTAATCTGTCGTCCGGTCGCATTTCCGCTACCATCTCTCTGTTCACGCACGAGGGTTACATGCAGAAATTCCAGACGCTGATCGCCGCGCGGGAAGACTGGTTGATCGATCGCATCGTCTTTTACGCCAAGGAACAGGGCTATACGGAATTCACCTCCACGCTTCGGGAGGCATGGCGGGCCTCCATCGTGGGCCTGTCGGAATCGCTGATCGACGCGCTGTCTGTCTACGACGCCCCGCCCGATCTTCTCGCACGCCAGGATTTCAGCCGGCATCCCATCGCCGCTTTCGGTGTCAGCAAGGCAAGGGAACACCGCGCCCACGGCGTGACGCTCAGCCTTTTCCTGGGACTGACGAAATACTACCGCCAGTGCTACATCGACCTGCTCGCCGACGCCGGGTTGACGGCCGCGGAGCATCAATATTGCAGCCTGTTCGTGGCGAGGTTCTTCGATCTCATCGAACTCGGTTTCTGCAGCGAATGGACCTCCGTTCCACAGACCGAGAAGCTGGAGGAGATCCAGGAGCGCAACCGGGCGATCACCAACGAGAAGAACAAGTATCTCACGATCTTCGAGAGCCTGAACGACCCGGTCGTGCTGCTCGATGAAAACGGCGCCCTCAGTAACCTGAACTACGCCGCGCATGCGCTTTTCTTCGGCCCGGACGATCCGGGTGCCACCTATTACGGTCACCGGGAGGAATCCCATCCGCAAGAGCAGATCATGGCTCTGCTCGGCCGCGCCCTCGAAAGCGAGGATTCCTCCATCGAGTTCGAAACCCGCCGCGGAACCCGGTGTTTCAACGTTCGTCTCCAGCGCATGCTCGACATCAGCGAGAAGTTTCTCGGTACCGTCTTGATTCTGCACGACGTGACCGAGCACAAACGCGCGCGCGATCAGGCCGAGGCGGCCAACCGGGCGAAGTCCGCCTTCCTGGCGACCATGAGCCATGAGATCCGCACGCCGATCAATGGCGTTCTCGGCATTGCCGACCTTCTGTGCGACACGCCGCTGACGAAGAAACAACAGCACTACCTGCGTGGGATCACCGCCTCCGGCACCGTGCTCATGGGCGTTCTCAACGACATCCTCGACTATTCCAAGATCGAGGCCGGGGTGATCAATTTGGAGACCGTCGACTTCGATCTTCGCAAGATCCTGAAGGACGTGCGGACCGTCTGGGAACCGGAGGCGGCCGCCAAGGAATTGCGCTTTTCCGTTGAGATCGATGAGGCGCTGCCACCGTATCTGCGCGGCGATCCGGGTAAGATCCGCCAGGTACTCCTCAATCTGACCAACAACGCCATCAAGTTCACCGCTGAGGGGTCGATCACCATCCGGGTCTGCCGCTCGGAGAAGATCGTCCTGGGCGTGCCGGCGCTCCGCTTCGAGGTCGCCGATACCGGTATCGGCGTCCCCGACCAGGGATCGGACCGTCTTTTCGAACCGTTCACCCAGCAGGATTCCTCGACCAGCCGGCTGTTCGGGGGAACAGGCCTCGGGCTCGCCATCTGCAAGCGGCTGGTGGAGGTTATGGGCGGCGCCATCGACTGCCGCCTCAACGAGGATGGTGGCAGCACGTTCGGCTTCCACGTCCCGCTCTACAAGTCGATGGCCGGTGCCCTTCGCGAGACCCGGCCGGCGGATCCGGGCGAGGTTCGCCCGCTCTCGGTGCTTCTCGTCGAGGACAACGAGGTCAACCAGCTCGTTACCGTCGGTTTCCTGGCGCGGCGGGGTCATGCGGTCACGACCGCCGATTGCGGCGAGGACGCCCTGACCATCCTCGCCGACAGGAGCTTTGATCTTATCCTCATGGACCAGCGCATGCCGGGACTGAGCGGGCTCGAGACATTGCAGCATATCCGCGCCCTTGCGTCGGAGACGCGGTCGTCCATTCCGGTCATCGTCACCAGCGCCAGCGTTCTCGCCAGCGAGATGGAGAGTTGCTTCAGGGCCGGTGCCGACGGGTTCCTCGCCAAGCCGTTTCGGCAGGAGGAACTTGACCGGGCGATCGCCTCCTGTCTGAACGATCGCACATTCGCGCCCAGTGCGCGCGGTGGCGGGACGGGCACCCCGGATCCCGTTGTGCCGTCGGCCGAGGCCTCGTCATCGGCGGACGTGATCGTTGCGGAGCGCGCGGATCTGATCGACAATGCGGTTCTCAAGGGTCATATCGAGCTTCTCGGCGAAAGTCGCGCCTTGCGGATCGTGGAAGCTTTCCAGACAAGCACGCAGCGTGTCGTCGATGCTATGCAGGACGATCTTGCCGCCGGAGCCCTTGTGGCTCTCGCCGACCGCGCCCACGGTCTCAAGAGCGCGGCCCACAACGTCGGCCTCGTCCGCGTCGCCGGCCTCGCGGATGGTCTCGAGGCGCGGGCGAGGGCGGGCGACACGTCCGGTTCAAGCGCGTTGTTCGCGGATCTGGAGCAGGCCTATGCCGCCTCGCGGCCGGCACTCCAGAGTGTATGGAACGACCTCATGGCCAATGAGGTCGCACCGACCGCGTGACAACCTTCGTGCCGGAGATGGAGGCACCGGGACCGGCCCGTCAGGCCGTCAGGCTGTGAGGCCCGTCAGACCTGTCTGACCCGTCAGGCGATGCTGCCGGTAAAGACATAGCCGACGCCGTGGACAGTCACGATCAGCGACGGGTTCTTGGGATCGATCTCGATCTTGCGCCTGATCCGGCCGATCAGGACATCGACCGTGCGATCGCTCGGCGCCCATTCGCGGCTGTTGAGGTGATCGAGCAGATTGTCGCGCGAAAGCACGCGGCCGGGCTGGCTGGCGAACGCGGACAGCAATTCGAACTCCCCACGCGTCAGATGCTGGTCTTCGCCGTCGGCCGATTTAAGCCGGCGCATATCGAGGTCGAGCGTCCAGCCGGAAAAGCGCTTGATGCGTGATTCGGTATCGGCAAGACGGGCCGCGGCCGTGCGGTGCAGGAGATTCTTGGCGCGCGCGAGAAGCTCACGCGGGTTGAACGGCTTGAGGACATAGTCGTCGGCGCCCATCTCCAGCGCGACCACCCGGTCGACGTCGTCGGACTTGCTCGTCACCATGATGACGCCGACCTCGGAACGCTGGCGAATCTCCCTCAAAAGCGTCAGCCCGTCGTCGTCTGGCAGGCGGATATCGAGCATGACGAGATCGACGCCGCCCTTCTGGAAAGTGGCGCGCATCTGTGCCGCATCCTCGGCCTCGGTAACGCGGAATCCTTCCTTCTCGAAGTAAGCCGCAAGAGTTATCCGGCTGGTGGTGTCGTCCTCGACGACGAGGATATGGGCTTTCTGGATCTTGCCTTCGCGGCTTCCGATCGTCACGCAATCACCCCGTGTTTACAACCTGTTTACAGGATTCTACAGGCCGTTCAAGTTTTCCCGAAAGGGCGTTTACACTGTCTGCCTATCGTCTGCCATCAGTATCGGCCCGCGTGGCCTTTTCCGAAAATCTGGCGGGAGACAGACATGATCGCGAAATTCTGGCGAGCCCTGTGGCGGCCGACGACGAAATACGCCCTGGGCGTGCTGCTTATGGTGGGCTTCGTCGGCGGTATCGTTTTCTGGGGTGGTTTCAACACCTTCATGGAATACACCAACACCCTTGAGTTCTGTATTTCCTGTCACGAGATGCGCGACAACGTCTACCAGGAATACAAGAAGACCATTCACTACAAGAATCCTGTCGGCGTTCGGGCGGTCTGTTCCGATTGCCATGTGCCGAAACCCTGGATTCCCAAGCTGATCCGCAAGGTCCAGGCGTCGAACGAGCTCTTCCACAAGGTGATCGGCACCATCGACACCAAGGAGAAATTCGAGGAGCACCGGCTGGAGCTGGCCGAATCCGTATGGGCATCGATGAAGGCAACGGATTCGCGCGAATGCCGGAACTGCCACTCGTTCGAGCACATGGATTTCGCCAAACAACCCCCGGAAGCGGCCAAGCGGATGCAGGCCGCCATGAAGGACGGCAGCACCTGCATCGATTGCCACAAGGGCATCGCTCACAAGCTGCCGGACATGACCTCGGGCTACAAGAAGGCGTTCGAAGACCTGGAGGCGCTCGCCAAGTCCGGCGATACCGATGCGGACACGCTCTATACCCTTAAGACGCAACCCTATTTCCTCAGCGAGGATGAAGCCCGCGAGGGCGGCAAGGGAAGCGGCCGGCTTCTGTCGGCGACCGGCGTCAAGGTTCTTGAACGCGACGGCGATTTCCTGAAGGTCCGCGTCGAGGGTTGGCAGCAGGATCAGGTCAATCAGATCATCTATGCCCTTCGCGGCCAGCGGATCTTCTCCGCCACCGTCAGCAAGAAGGCTATTGACCAGATCGCCAAGCACAAGAGCGAAGTCGATCCCGATACCGATCTGACCTGGCATCAGGTGAGCCTAGACGTCTGGATCCCGTCCGGCGGCGTGATTGCCGATCGCCAGAAGCTGTGGGACTACGGCAAGGAAATGTATACCTCCAGCTGCTCTGTCTGCCATTCGCTGCCGAAGGCCAACCATCTCCTCGCCAACCAGTGGATCGGCTCGCTTAAGGCCATGAAGCGGTTCATCGTTCTCGATACCGAACAGTACCGCTTCCTGCAGAAGTACCTGCAGTTCCACGCCAAGGACACCGGCGGAGCGGACGTCCATGGCTGAGCGGGCAAACGCATCGGAGCCGGCGGTCGAAAGACCGCTGGCCCTCCAATGGCTGTCGGGGATCTTCGCCCGGGAGCTCTCCGCCGAGACGCTCGGCTTTTATGGATCCGAGGAGGGCAAGACGCTGCTGGCGCTCCTCGACGAAGAACCGGCGTTCCGCCCCCTCGTCGCCCGCTTGCGCGCACTCGCGGCCGAAAAGGACCATATGAGCGGCCGGATCCTTGATCTTGCGGGAACCTATGCCCGTCTCTTCCTCGGCGTTGGCGGGCGAAACGCCGCGCCGCCTTACGCATCGGCCTATTGTGATGAGAAAGGCCGGCTTTTCCAGCAGCCGACGGCGGCGATGGCGGCCCTTCTTCGCCGCCTCGACATTGCGGTCGCCGAGGGCGTCAGCGAGCCGCCCGATCACATCGCGATCGAGCTAGCGGTTCTTGCCGAGATCTGCGCGCGCGCCGATGCGGCCAGACGGGCTGGCGAAACCGAAACGGCCGAACGCTTCGAGTGCGAAGCCGCCGCCTTTGCCAACGATTATCTGCTTGTCTGGATTCCGGATTTCTGCAGCGACTGCCTGCGCCTTGATCAGTCCGGCTTCTATGCCAGCGCAGCGGCGGCGCTCCTGCGCTACGTCCGCCTGATCCCCGACTTGCGGTCTGCCCCGAAAATGACCGCCTGAAACGGTCGCCCGGTGCCGGGCCGAGCCCGACGGATCCCGGCGCCAGGCGGCCGTTTACAACCTGTTTACGAGATTTTACAGCCCGTTCAATTCCCCTCGGAACCGCATTTACACCCCGTCGCTACGGTTCGCGACATGACGGGAATGCCAAGCAAACAGCCTCTGGCGGGGCCTCGAAGCGGCATTCCCGGACACTGGCAAACGAAGGAGAGATCGCCATGTCAGCCAATCGGTCCTGCTATGTAAACCGGCGCGACTTTTTGCTCAGAGCGTCGGCCTTGGGAGCCCTCGGCGTTGCCGCTCCCTCACTGCTGACCGCCGGCGCGGCGCGCGCGGCGGCCTCCGGCAATGTGCTCAACGGCTCGCACTGGGGCGTCTTCAAGGCGACGGTGGAGGACGGTCGCTGGGTCGCCATCGATCCGTGGGAGAAGGATTCCCATCCCTCGCCGCAGCTACCCGGCATCCTCGACTCGGTCTATTCGCCGACCCGTATCAAATATCCCATGGTTCGCCGCGCCTATCTTGAAAACGGCCCGGGCGCGGCCGTGGAAACGCGCGGCAAGGACGACTTCGTCCGCGTCTCCTGGGACAAGGCGATGGATCTCGTCGTCGGCGAGCTGAAGCGGGTCAGCGAAAAATACGGGCCCGAAGGCGTCTATGCCGGCTCCTACGGCTGGAAGAGTTCCGGCAAGCTTCACAATTGCCAGAGCCTTCTGCGCCGTGCGCTGAACGTCGGTCTGGACGGCAAGTTCGTCAACTCCACCGGCGACTATTCGACCGGCGCCTCGCAAGTGATCATGCCGCACGTGATGGGCACGCTGGAGGTCTACGAACAGCAGACCGTCTGGCCGGTCGTGGTGGAGAGTTCCGACGTCATCGTTTTCTGGGCCGCCGATCCGGTCAAGACCAACCAGATCTGCTGGACCGTCGCCGACCACGATGTCTATCCCTACATGGAAGAGTTCAAGAAGACCGGTAAGAAGGTCATCTGCATCGATCCGGTCCGCACCATGACGGCGAAGTTCTTCGACGCCGAATGGGTGCCGATCCGGCCTCAGACCGACGTTGCCCTGATGCTGGGCATCGCCCACACGCTCTACACCGAAGAGCTCCACGACGCGGATTTCCTCGACGGCTACACCGTCGGCTTCGATAAATTCCTGCCCTATCTCACCGGCGAGAGCGACGGCACGCCGAAGACGGCGGAATGGGCCTCGGAAATCTGCAACGTACCGGTGGAGAAGATCAAGGAACTGGCGCACGTCTTCCAGGAAAACCGCACCATGCTGGCGAGCGGCTGGTCGATCCAGCGCCAGCACCACGGTGAACAGGCGCACTGGATGCTCGTCACTCTGGCGTCCATGCTTGGCCAGATCGGTCTGCCGGGCGGCGGCTTCGGTCTCAGCTATCATTACGCCAACGGCGGCGCCCCGTCCGCTTCCGGTCCGGTCCTTTCCGGTATCACCGACGGCGGCGCGGCTGTCGACGGTGCGGCGTGGCTGACGAATGCCGGCGCGGCCTCGATCCCGGTCGCTCGTGTCATCGATATGCTGGAAAACCCCGGTGCGGAGTTCAACTTCAACGGCAAGACGGAGAAGTACCCGGCCGTGAAGATGGCCTATTGGGTCGGAGGCAATCCGTTCTCGCACCATCAGAACCGCAACCGGATGGTCAAGGCTTGGCAGAAGCTGGAAACGGTCGTCGTGCATGACTTCCAGTGGACCGCCACTGCCCGTTTCGCCGATATCGTCCTGCCGGCGACGACGGCCTACGAGCGCAATGATATCGAGAATGTCGGCGACTATTCGCTGAAGGCCGTTCTGGCCATGAAGAAGGTCATCGACCCGGTCTTCGAGGCCCGCAACGACTTCGATATCTTCGCCGAGATCGCCGACAGGCTCGGTGCCAAGGAGGCCTTCACCGAGGGCAAGGACGAGATGGGCTGGCTGAAGTCCTTCTACGCCGAGGCGGAAAAGCAGGGCGCGGCCAAGAACATCGAAGTGCCCGACTTCGATACCTTCTGGGACAAGGGCGTTCTCGTGTTCCCGATCCCGGAATCCTCCAAGCAGTATGTCCGCTATAGCGATTACCGCGAGGACCCGCTGCTCGAACCGCTCGGCACACCGTCCGGCAAGATCGAGATCTTCTCGCGCAATATCGAGAAGATGGGCTACGAGAACTGCCCCCCGCATCCGACCTGGATGGAGCCGATCGAGCGCACCGGCAAGCCGGATTCGAAGTTCCCGCTGCACGTCGACACGGCGCATCCTGAATACCGTCTGCACTCGCAATTGTGCGGCACGAAACTGCGGGAAAACTACGTCATCGATGGTCGTGAGCCGTGCCTCATCAACACCAAGGATGCGGCCGATCGCGGCATCGCGGACGGGGACCTCGTGCGGGTGTTCAACGATCGCGGCCAGATCCTCACCGGCGCCATCGTCAGCGACGACGTCGCGCCCGGCGTGATCCGTGTCTTCGAGGGTGGCTGGTACAACCCGGCGGATCCGGGCGCTCCCGAAGCGCTCGATGCTTACGGTGACGCCAACAACCTGTCGGTCGACATCGGAACTTCCGACCTCGCCCAGGGCAATTGCGGGCATACCGGAATTGCCGACGTGGAGAAGTTCGCCGGCGATCCGCCGAAGGTGACTGCCTTCAACGGCCCGACCCTGGAATAGGCTCCGCCTCTTCCATCCTGGAGGCCGGGTTCCCGCCCGGCCTCTTTTTTTCTTCGGGAGTCCGCAGCTGCCAGACGCCCGACGACCCCTTTCCGCGCAAGACGGCGGTCGTCGTCGCCGGAATCGAAGATCATGGCCGTCGGCGAACACGCCGGCGGTTTTTTATCGCTGACGAGCAATAACGCGATTCTGATCATGTAAATCAGAAGGTTATCTTATTTTTTTAAACTTATATGTTAGATGGGATATGCGGCGCGGCTACAGCAGGGCGTTCCGCACGCCGGCATTGACCTGCAGGATTTCTCCGGTGATGCCGCCAGAGGCATCGCTGAGGAGAAAGGCGGTGGCGCCGGCGATTTCGTCTGGCGTGACGCTGCGGCGCAGGAATGCGCGCCGCGCCAGCGTTTCGTGGACGCGGCGGAAGTCCGGCAGCACGCGCGACGAGGCGGTCGGCACGGATCCGGCGGAAACGGCGTTGACGCGGATGCCTTCGGGGCCGAGTTCGGCTGCCAGCGCTCTCACGGCATGCTCGAGCGCGGCCTTGGCGATGCCGATCACCTCGTAGCCCGGGACGACCTGCTCGCCGCCGAGAAATGTCAGCGCGACGATCGATTTCAGGCGCGGATTGCGCCGCTGGACCTCGCGCACGAGTTCGATGAAGGCATAGCAACTCGTGCTCATGGTCTGCAGGAAGTTCTGCTCGCTCATGCCCAGAAGGCCGCGGCCGCGTTCGGCGACGTCGGTCTTGGCGAGGCAGAATACCATGCCCGTCACGTCGTCGATGTCCCCCAGAACGTCGAGATTGCCGGGATAGTCGAGCGTGCGGATGTCATGGTCGGGTGCGATTTCGGCAAGTCGGTCGGCGCGGCGTGTCGTCAGAACCGTGTCCCAGCCGGCTTCCCGCATATGTTCGCCGATGACGAAGCCGAGCGAGCGGCGCGAACTGACGCCGACCACCAGCACCTTGTTTCTGACCGGGCGCGGTGTCGGGCGGAGCTCGAAAACCTTCGCGAGCGACTTTTCAAAGGCCATGACTACGGGTCTCCGACATTCGACAGGATTCGCCTCGGTCAGACCGGGCGAGGCTCTTCGCCATACCACTTCCGCGCGGCGCCAGAGGCGACCGATGCGACGACCGGCAGGATAGGCGTCCGGACTCGTCCGGGGGCCGCGTCCGAAATCCATCACCGATTCTTATCCATCTAAGGTGTCGGTCAAGACAGGTGTGTGACAACCACGATTGTAGACGATTTGACGGCGCCATTGTGGCCGGCATGTGGCCGACCGCGCGAATGTCAACGTCGATGTCTTGAGAAAGGAGGGTGGCTCCCCGGGCCGGACTCGAACCAGCGACCCAGCGGTTAACAGCCGCTTGCTCTACCAACTGAGCTACCGGGGAAGAGATCGCGTTACCGATCGGCAGGCGTATATCAACATGGTTCCGGCTTGCCAACCCTGTTTTGTCATTTTTCTGACGAAGAAACATGGCGCGCCTTGCCGATTGCATTTCGCCGGCGCTTGGCCATATGGAGAACTCTGCGGTTTTTGCTCCTCCCCGCGGCATCAAATACAGGGATCCGGGCTTCGGCCGGGACGTCGGGAATGTCGAAGGTTCGCTTCAACGGACGGAAAATTGCCTTGCCGGCTTCGCGCTCGGTCAGGGTTGCCATCGGCGTCCTCCTGCTCATCGGCGGGATCCTCGGCTTCCTGCCTGTGCTCGGCTTCTGGATGATTCCCCTTGGCCTCCTCGTTTTGTCCGTCGATTTCGGTCCCGTGCGGCGTCGGCGCCGGCGGATGGAGGTCTGGTTGGAGAAACGCCGCCGCGCCCGGGCGCAGCGTTAGCGAGCACCGGATCCCTTGGCGCGCGCCGTTGCAAAAACGGCACGCGACAGATTCCGTTTGGTGTCCCTGCCTGGACGCGCTTGCCAGCAGAAATCCCACCGGTTAGCGTTTTGCAACGTTGGTTTCTTCCTTGGGTTCGCGCCCGGGAGGAAGAAATGGGAATGCGGTGCGAGAGTGCGCTCTCAAATCCGCAGCTGCCCCCGCAACTGTAGGCGGAGAGCCGACCGGCAAAGACCACTGGGGAATTCCCCCGGGAAGGCGCCGGATCGGCAGTGACCCGTAAGCCAGGAGACCAGCCAGCGTCGCGTTTTCAACCAGCCGTCGGGTGGACGGAAAGGGGCCTTCGATGCTGTCTTCCTGGAAATCTTTGTGCGGTCTCCGCGACGTGGGCGGCGGAGTGCCGGCCCGGTTTCGCCGTGCCCGACGATTCGCTGCGCCATATGGCCTTCATGCCGTGTGGCTGCAGTGATGGTCCGCGACGGAACGGGCCGTCGGGCGCTCGTACTGGGCGGCGCGCGGTCTGGAAAGAGCGCTTTTGCCGAAAAGCTGGTGGCGGCGACGGGCGGCACCGTCGTCTACGTGGCGACGGCGGCAGCCGGCGACGGCGAGATGGCCGACCGCATCGCCCGCCATCGCGCGGCGCGCGATCCCCGCTGGCGGACGATCGAGGAGCCCCTCGATCTTGCTGCGACGCTTCGGCGTGAGGCCGAAGGGAATGCGGCGATTCTCGTCGATTGCCTGACGCTGTGGCTGTCGAACCTCATCGGCGCCGGACGCGACGTTGCTGAGGCGACTTCGGATCTCGCCGACTGCCTCTCGGCGATGAAGAGCCCGGTCGTGCTCGTTTCCAACGAAGTGGGTGAGGGGATCGTCCCTGCCAATGCCCTGTCGCGCGGCTTCCGAGATGATCACGGCCGTCTCAACCAGGCCGTGGCCGATGTGGCCGATCAGGTCGTACTCATGGTTGCCGGTCAGCCGCTGCTGGTGAAACCGGCGACCCGGGAGATCCGGCTGTGAAAGCGCGTTTGGCGGGCGGCGCCCGCTCAGGAAGGAGGCCCGCCGAGCACCCGGTCCGCCTCGGTCCGGAAGCGCTCCAGCGCCTCGGCGAGCGCCGGACCCGCGCATACGGTCAGTCGTTCCGGCATCACGATGCGCTTTTCCGTCGGATAGAGCGCGGCGAGCGCCGGGTGGGAAAGAAGCGCAATGCCCTGGTCGGCGGTACCCGGCCGGGCCGAGGCGACCATCAGCACATCGGGCCGGGTGGCGAGGACGGTCTCCAGGCTCACCTGTCCGCCGAAGGAGAGCCCGAGGCTCTCTGCGGCATTGCCAATTCCTGCCGTCGACAGGATATCGCCGATGAGCGTCCGCCCACCCGTCACATAGCCGCGCCGCTGCAGGAAGAGGGCGGTGACGGGCTTTTCCGCGTAGCGGCCGGCGAGGGCGGCGCGCGCCGCTTCGATCCGCCCGACGAGCGCTTCACCGCGATCCTCATGGCCGACCTCGGCCGCGACGTGGCGGATCTGGGCGATGCCGTCGTCGATGGTGGAGACCGGACGCAACTCTTCCACCCTCAACCCCTGGCTCTTCAGGATGGCGCGGGTCGAGCCCTTGCTGAAGACGCCGGCAAGGACGAGGTCCGGCTGCATCTGCAGGGTTTCTTCCGCCGACCCGGACGCAATGTGGAACCGGCGCGCTTGCGCCGCCATGAAGGACAGCCGCGCATCGCCGGCGTAGGGGCTCAGAGCGGCGATCTGACCAGGGTCGGCGAGGGCGAGGAGAAGCTGGTCGGCGCAGGCGTTGATGGAGACGATGCGCTTCGGCGTCGTTTCCGCCCGCGCACCGGAAACGAAACCCGGGACGATACCGGTTGCGAAAGCCGTTGCAAGGCCCGCAGCGGGGATCGCCAGCGACGCCTTGGCCGCCATCCTGCGGACGGTGCCTGCCGCGCCGGCTGCCCATATGCTCCATCTGTCAGCCATCGCGTCCGGATCTCCCTCGTCCGCGCGGCCCATCCTGCGCGCCGTCCCTGCCTACGGTCTTTTCACTGTGCCGAAAAGACCGGCCGGCCTCCGCCCGGCTCGATCCTTCCGACTTCCGCATATTTCATCAAGACCAACATACAGTGAAGAAAAACATGTACCTGTCTCCTCTCTCTCCGTACATGACCGTGCGCGGTGCGATTTCCTCCACGCTCCTCGGCGCCACCGCGCTTGCCGGTCCCTATGCCGTGATCTCCCCTGCGCAGGCACAGGATGTCACCATCCCGGAGATCGTCGTCACTGCCATGCGTTCGCCGACGCGGGTTTCGGAGGCCGGCTCCGCCATTACCGTTTTCGACGGCGAGGAGTTTCAGCGCCGCGGCGAGACGACGCTCGGACAGGTGTTCCAGGGCGAGCCGGGTATGATGGTGACCAACACCGGAGGTGTCGGCACCGCCACTTCCGTCTTCCTGCGCGGCGCGGCCTCCGGCCAGACGCTCGTCATGATCGACGGCGTTCCCGCCAACGACCCCAGCCAGACCGGCGGGGCGTTCCCCTATGAGGTGCTGTCGCTCGACAACATCGAACGCGTTGAGGTGCTGCGCGGACCGCAGAGCGCGCTCTACGGCTCAGACGCCATGGGTGGCGTGATCAATGTCATCAGCAAGAATCCGCCCAAAAGGCCCGGGCTGTCGTTCTATTCGGAGGGCGGCAGCTACGGCACCATCCGCTCCGGCGCGACTTTAGGGGGAACCTTCGGCGCGCTCGGCATTTCCGCCGGCGGTTCGGTCTTCCACACCGACGGTTTCAATCGCACCACCGGCGGCAAGGAGGACGACGCCACCGATCACTTCACCGGTTTCGTTCGTTTCAAGGGCGATGTTTCGGATCGGGTGTCGATCGAGGGCGCGCTGCGCGGCGAGTACCTCAACAGCCGGTACGATTCCAGCGGCTTTTCCGGCCTCATCGAGGATGGCGTGAAATCGTCGACCCGCTTCCTCAGCGGCTACGTCCGTACACGCGTCAAGAGCTTCGACGATCGCTGGACGCACAGCATCACCGCCTTCGGTAACCAGACGCTACGCAAGTACCACGACTTCTCGTTCACCACCGGCGGGCTCGTCGACACCGACTACGCCGGCCGCCGCTACGGTGCGGAATATCAGGGCGACGTCAAGCTCGGGCGCTATGGCACCTTCATCTACGGCGCCGGCGCGGAACAGGATTCGGTGGAGACGACCGGAACCTCGGGAATCGACAAGACGCTCGACCGCTATCATCTCTTCGTGCTGCATCAATTTTCGATCGGCCCCCGGCTGCACCTGTCGGCTGGCGTTCGCTACGATGATTTTGAACAGTCCGGCTCGGCGACGACCTATCGCGCGACGGCGGCCTTCGACCTCTTCGAGACCGACACCAAGCTGCGGGCCAGCGTGGGGACCGGTGCCCGCGCGCCGAGCGCCTATCAGCTTTTCGATCCGGTCTACGGCAACTCCTCGCTGGAGATGGAACACAGCTTCGGCGTCGACGGTGGCTTCGACCAGTATTTCCTCGATCGACGCGCAAAGCTCTCGGTCACCGGATTCTACAACCGCTACAAGGATCTGATCGAATATTACGATCCCGACGGTTGGCTAGGCCCGATTCCCGGCACCTATGGTAATGTCGCGCGGGCCGAGACCAGCGGCGTCGAGGTCTCCGGCTCGTTCGAAGTCGTGCCCCGCGCGCTGACTCTTGCGGCGAGCTACACCTATCTCCACACCGAGGACCTGGCCACTGGCCAGGCGCTTTTGAGGCGTCCGCGCCACAGTGGGATGGCCTCGGTGATCTACACAGGCATTGACGACCTGTCGCTCGAGGGCCGGGTCGTCTATGTCGGCGAGCGGCTCGATTACGTCGGCTCCTCGGTGGCGACGGTTGACGACTTCGCCCGCGTCGACCTCTTCGCCAACTACAAGGTCAACGACACCTTCGAGCTGACTGGCCGCATCGAGAACCTCTTCGACAAGCACTATCACGTTGTCGAAGGCTATGAGACGGCCGGCTTCTCGGTCTATGGCGGCGCCAGGGTCAAATTCTGAGCGCTTGCCGGGATCGGCGGCCAGTGCCTAAGAAGGGCGTAGCTGAAAAGGTGGCGTCCGGAGCAATCCGGACGCATTTTGCCTTGTCCGGCCAGGATGGCGTGGCTGCGGGGGAAGCGAGGATGACGATGGCCCGACCGACGACCGACACACGACGCTCGGGTCGGCGATGTCCGGCGTGACCGCGGGGACCGCGCCGGCAAGGAGCCGGCGGGTGGCGAGTCGCGCGCTTGCCATCTCGTCTGTGCTCGCCGTACTCGTCCTGGTGCTTGCGATCGTCTCACTCGCCATTGGGCCGGCGCAGCTTTCGCCGGCGCGCGTTCTCGCCGCTCTCGTGGGCGGCGGCACGGAGGTGGAACGGGCGATCGTCGTCGACATCCGGCTGCCGCGCACGCTTCTGGCGATCCTGATCGGGGCGACGCTCGGTCTCTCCGGCGCCGCGCTTCAGGGCCTCCTGCGAAATCCGCTCGCCGCGCCTGGGCTCTTCGGGGCGCCCTCGGCGGCCGCCTTCGGTGCGGTCGCCAGCATCGCCCTCGGCTTCGCCGATACGCTGTCGTGGTCCCTGCCGGGCTGGGCCATTACCGGCGCCTTCGTCTCCGTCTTCCTCATCGTCGCGATCGCCGGGCCGCGCGCGACCCTCGTGCTCCTCATTCTCGCCGGCCTTGCCGTCTCCAGCCTTGCCGGCGCGGCGACATCGCTGGCGCTCAATCTCGCACCGAACCCGTTCGCCGCGCTTGAGATCGCCTTCTGGCTGCTTGGCTCGCTCGAAGACAGATCGGTTATGCATCTTTATATCGCGCTGCCGTTTCTGATCGTCAGCTGGGCGCTTCTCGCCAGTCATGGTCGCGCCTTCCGGGCACTGACCCTCGGCGAGGAGGCCGCGGAGAGCCTCGGCGTTGCCGTCACGCGGCTGCGTTTCCTGGTCGTTGTCGGCGTGGCGCTCGGTGTTGGCGCCTCGGTGGCGGTTTCCGGAACCATCGGTTTCGTCGGCCTCGTCGCACCGCACATCGTTCGCCCGCTCGTCGGCTACGACCCGGCGCGTCTCCTCTTGCCGGCCGCGCTCGCCGGCGCCGCGCTGCTCGTTGCCTCCGATATCGCCGTCCGACTCATCCCGACGAGCGGGCCGGAGTTGAAGGTCGGAGTCCTGACGGCGCTGATCGGCGTTCCGGTGTTCCTCATCATGATCGTCAGGCAGCGCCGCGCGCTGACGGAGACGCTGTGATGGAAGGCAAGGACGTGATGCCGGGCGAGGAGACGATGCTGGGCGGGGACACGATCCGGCCGATCGCGCCGGTTACGCTGGAAGTGAGGGGTCTCGTTGCACGGGTCGCCGGGCGCTCGATCGTCGACGACATCGGCTTTCGTGCAAGCGGCGGCGGGCTCATTGCCCTTGTCGGACCGAACGGTGTCGGCAAGACGACGCTGATCAAGGCAGTGCTCGGCCTCATTCCGGGGCGCGGACGGGTGACGGTCGACGGCGTCGATCTCGCCGCGGTGTCGCGTCGGGAACGCGCCCGTCTCGTCAGCTATCTGCCCCAGGGGCACGAAACCTATTGGCCGTTGCCGGTGCGCGATATTGTCGCCCTTGGCCGCTTACCCCATGGCGGCGACAGTGGCGGCGATGCGGTGGTCGAGCAGGCGATGGCATTCGCCAGCGTCGGCGATCTTGCCGACCGGCCGGTCACGCGGCTTTCCGGCGGCGAGCGGGCGCGGGTGGCGCTGGCGCGGGCTTTCGCCGTCGATGCGCCCGTGCTTCTCGTCGACGAGCCGATTGCCTCGCTCGATCCGCGCTACCAGCTCATGATGATGGAAAAGCTGCGCGCCCTGGCCGAAAGCGGCCGCGTCGTCGTCGCGGTGTTGCACGACCTGGCGCTGGTGACGCGATTCGCAACGCGGGCGCTCGTCATGCAGGACGGACGAATCGTCGCCGACGGAGCGCCCGACACGGTTCTGGACGATGCGGTGCTTGCTGGGGTCTTCGGGATCGAGGGCCTGCGGGCAAAGGTCGGGGACAACCCCTACCTGCTGCCGTGGCGCGCGCTGTGACGACGGTGACGGCCGCCCGTGCAACACCAAGGCCGGCACCGGATGGCGCGGTCGCCTCGAGCATGATCGGGAAAGGGGAAAACTGGAGGCCACGCCCGGAATCGAACCGGGGTATACGGATTTGCAGTCCGCTGCGTCACCACTCCGCCACGTGGCCATCCGGGGACGTCGTATCAATCAGTTGGCGCGGCGTGTCAAGCTCTCTCTCCCCGGCGGTGGGAAATGCGTCGCGAATTGGTGGATGTAAGCCAAATGCCGCGGGAAAACCGGCATTGCCGTGGTGTCGCATGGCCACAAAGGCGGATAGTTTCCGTTACAGTGCGTGCCATGCGGGCCTTGCCATCGGCCGGGACGCTCGTTAATGAACCATTAACGCTGGTGTGTTGCCGCCATGGCTCGACGCGCCAGTCTGCTTTAGGGCATCGGACAGGCTGCGGGTGTCCGTGGCTCACATGCCAAAACCGGTGAGGATCAAGCAAGATGGTCGATTTTGCCACGGCTCGGCGCAAGATGGTCGACAACCAGATTCGCACGAACGATGTCACCTCCTACGCGGTGCAGGACGCCATGGAGGCGGTGCCGCGCGAAGCCTTTCTACCCGCCGACCAGCGGCCTCTGGCCTATATCGACGAGGACCTGCCGCTGAATGCCAGCGCCGCGGGGAACCGGTTCCTGATGAAGCCGGCGCAATTCGCCAAGATGCTGCAGGCCATCGAACTCAAGCCCGATGATGTCGCGCTGGTGATCGGTTGCGGCACCGGCTATTCCGCCGCCGTCATGTCGAGGATTGCAGGTTCCGTCGTCGCACTCGAAAGCGATGAGGCACTGGCTGCGACGGGCGGCGACGTGCTGCTCGAACATGGCATCGACAACGTCGCGGTCGTCATTGGCCCGCTCGCAGAAGGCTGGAAGGCGGAGGGCCCCTATGATGCGATCTTCGTCGAGGGCGCTGTCGAGGAGCTTCCGAATGCGCTCTTTGACCAGTTGAAGAACGGTGGACGGTTGATCGTCGTCGAAGGATACGGCAACGCCGCCGTCGCGACCGTCTACACGCGTAGCGACAACGAAATAAGCGGCCGAGTGCTGTTTAACGCCTCGGTGAAGCCGCTGCCCGGGTTCGAGAAGAAGCCGGAGTTCGTATTCTAGGATTCGTGTTGCAGCAAGGCCGCACAGGACGGGCAATTGTGGTCCGCCGCGCCCGCAGGTGTTTCGTCTGTTTCAGGCCTTCTCTATGATGTCTGTGTATTTGAATTTTCTAATATGCGGTCGTGTCGATGGCCGTCGTATCTGGGTGATAGCGAGGGTGGCGGCGTAATGAGGCGGTTTGCTCGAGTATATTTGGCCATCGGACTGATTGCCGGTGTAGCGATGCCGCTTTCAGGGCTGGCTACGCCGGCGTCAGCGTTCACGCTCAGGGATGCGCTCGAAGCCGCCTATTCCAACAATCCCAAACTGAACGCCGAGCGCGCTCGGGTGCGGTCTGTCGACGAGAACGTGCCGATCGCGAAATCGGCTGGACGCCCCCAGGTTAGTGCTGAGATCAATGGCAGCCTGAACCGCTATTTTCCGTCGGCCGGCGGCCCGCGCTACAACAACACTCACGGCTTCGGCATCTCCGCCCAGCAGAACATCTTCCGCGGCTATCGGACGCAGAATTCGCTCAAGCAGGCGAAATCCTCGGTGAAGGCGGAGCGCGAGAACCTGCGCGCCACCGAGCAGGACGTCCTGCTCGATGCCGTGACGGCGTTCATGAACGTCATTCGCGATACCGCGATCGTGCGGCTGCGGCGCAGCGATCTGGACTTTCTCTCCCAGCAGGTGCAGGCCGCACGAGACCGTTTCGACGTCGGTGAGGGGACGCGGACCGATGTCTCCCAGGCCGAAGCCCGCCGCGCCGCCGCCCAGTCCCAGCTCAATCTGGCAATGGCGAACGTCAACGCCAGCCAGGCCGTGTTCCGGCAGGTGGTCGGCGTTGAGCCGAAGGGGCTCGTCGGCCGCAAGGCGGTCAATCCCAACTGGCTGCCCAAGACCATGGATGCGGCGCTCGGTGTCGGTCTCACCGGTCATCCGGCTATTTTGGCCGCCATGCACAGCGTCGATGCGGCTCGCTACAACGCCAAAGTCATCGAGGGCGAACTCCTGCCGACGGTGTCGATCGAAGGCGGCCTGAACCGGACCTACAACCACAGCAATCTCCCCAGCACCTCCAGCCGCACCGATTCCGCCCAACTCGTCGGCCGTGTCACCATTCCGATTTATCAGGGCGGTTATGTCTCCAGCCGCGTGCGCCAGGCCAAGGAAGACCTTGGCATTGCCCAGCTCCAGGGCGATGTGACCCGGGATCAGGTCCGCGCCGCGGTGATCAACACCTGGGGTCAGCATCAGGCGGCCGAAGCGTCCATCATTGCCGCGCGGGCGCAGGTCGCCGCTTCGCAAATCGCCCTGAACGGCGTCATGGAAGAGCAGAAGGTCGGTCAGCGCACGACCCTCGATGTGCTCGATTCCCAGCGCGAGCTGGTCAACGCCCGCGTCTCGCTGGTGACCGCTGAGCGCGATCGGGTCGTCGCGGCCTATTCGCTGCTGTCCGCCGAGGGCCGGCTGACCGCGCGCGATCTCGGGCTCAGCGTGCGCTACTACGAGCCGAGCGAGCATTACGAGCAGGTCAAGGACAAGTGGTTCGGTTTGCGGACCCCTGACGGCCGGTAATCGTTCCCCGGCTGTCCGCGCTTCCTCCAAAATGATGGTCCGGGTTGCCGGCGCGATCGTCGGCAACTTTGGCCGGTAATCGAGAAAATTGCCCCCCGTTTGCGGTGCTGACGGCGTTGAATACTGTGAACTCCAGGGAACCCGGGATTCCTTCGTGTGTTGTGCCGGTATACTATCGGAACATCGAATCGGTGTAATCGGCCGAGAGTTTTCGGGTGAGCCGGACTGGGGTAGACGATGTCGCAGGCCAAGCAGGATCAGGAACCGTCGATGGAGGAGATCCTGGCGTCGATCCGCAAGATCATCTCCGACGAGGGAGACGGCGCCGCGGGCGCCGGTGAGGCGGTCGTTGATGGCGAAACCGAGATGTCCCAGGATGACCTCGATGCGCTGTTCGATACGCCCGCCCCGGCAGAACCCGAGCCCGAGCCCGAGCCCGAGCCGGAGGAAGCCGGCGAGCCGATGTCCCAGGCCGACCTCGACGCGCTTTTTGATGCGCCTGCCGAGCCGGAGCCGGAGCCCGAACCGGAGCCTGAACCTGAACCCGAGCCGGAGCCTGAAGAGAGCGGCGAAGAGGACATTCTGACGCTCACCGAGGATCTGGCCGTCGATGACGATCTCGACATGGTTTCCGGGGAGGGGGATCTGGAGTTCGTCGAACCGGAGCCGGAGCTCGAGGAGGAGCCGGCCCCAGAGCCCGAACCCGAACCGGAATTTTCCGCCGATGCCAAGGCTGGAGAGAGTGACGAAGACAGACTGCTCTCGCCGCTGACCGACGCTGCCGCATCCGCCGCCTTTTCCAATCTCGCCAACACGATCCTGTCCAACAATGCGCGGACCTTGGAGGATCTTGTCCGGGAAATGCTGCGGCCGATGCTTAAGGCATGGCTGGACGACAATCTTCCGGTCCTGGTGGAACGGCTCGTGCGCCAGGAAATCGAGCGGGTGTCGCGCGGTCGCTAGGGTGCGTGGCGAAAGTCGGCGGACAGTCAGGCGGCAAATCGCTTGGACACCGGGCGACGGTACGATTTGCGTTCTAAGAAATGGCGACATGCGGAAGGTCGTGGGGAGTGCTCGGCACCGCGTGGCGGTGACCTGCCGGAGCGCCAATCGTGCCGGATGCACGTCTCCGCATGGCTCTTTCCCGTCGCTTCATGTTGACTTGTGCTGATCCATTCGCTTTACCAGCGGCAACGACTGACGTTGCGTTGCGATTGCCGGAATCCTTCAATGCTTGATAAGACCTATGATGCAGCGGCCGTGGAGCCGCGTATTTACGACACCTGGGAAAAGGCCTCGGCGTTCCGCGCCGGCGCGGCGGCCGGAGATGGAGCCGATCCCTATTGCATCGTCATCCCGCCGCCGAACGTCACTGGCTCGTTGCACATGGGCCATGCGCTCAACAACACGCTTCAGGACATTCTGATCCGCAGCCAGCGCATGCGCGGCCGCAACGTCCTGTGGCAGCCGGGCATGGACCATGCCGGTATTGCCACCCAGATGGTCGTCGAACGCCAGCTTGCCCAGCGCGGCGAGCCCGGTCGCCGCGACATGGGCCGAGAGGCCTTCGTCGAGCGGGTGTGGGAATGGAAGGCCGAATCGGGCGGCACCATCATCAACCAGTTGAAGCGCCTCGGTGCGTCCTGCGACTGGAGCCGCGAGCGCTTCACCATGGACGAGGGCCTGTCGAAGGCCGTGCTTGAGGTCTTTGTCACACTGTTCCACGAGGGGCTGATCTACAAGGACAAGCGCCTCGTCAACTGGGATCCGAAGCTTCACACCGCGATCTCCGACCTGGAAGTCCAGCAGGTCGAGATGAAGGGCAGCCTGTGGCACTTCCGCTACCCGGTCGAAGGCGAGACGGACAGCTACATTACCGTCGCCACGACCCGGCCGGAGACGATGCTCGGCGATACCGCCGTCGCGGTTCATCCTGATGACGAGCGCTATCGGCACCTGGTTGGCAAGCACGTCGTGCTGCCGCTTGTCGGCCGGCGCATCCCGATTGTCGCCGACGACTATGCCGATCCCGAAACGGGCTCCGGCGCGGTGAAGATCACCCCGGCACACGATTTCAACGACTTCGAGGTCGGCAAGCGCCACGATCTGGCGATGATCAACGTACTGGACGAGGAAGCGTCGATGGCGCTCGCCGGCAACGAGGATATGCTCGACGGCGTCACGCCTTCCGACGAACTGAACGAAACGCTGGAGCTTCATGGCGTTGACCGCTTCGAGGCGAGGAAGCGCATCGTGGAGATGATGGAAGCCCGCGGCCTCCTCGTCGAGATCGAGGACCATGTCCACATGGTGCCGCACGGCGACCGTGGCGGCGTGCCGATCGAGCCCTATCTAACCGACCAGTGGTATGTCGATGCCGCCAAACTCGCCGTGCCGGCGATCGCCTCGGTGCGCGAGGGCCGCACCGCTTTCGTTCCGGCGAACTGGGACAAGACCTATTTCGAGTGGATGGAGAACATCCAGCCCTGGTGCATCTCCCGCCAGCTCTGGTGGGGGCACCAGATCCCGGCCTGGTACGGTCCCGACGGCGCGGTCTTCGTCGAACGCTCCGAGGCGGGTGCTCTCGCCAAGGCCGAAGCCCATTTCGGCCGGCCGGCGACGGTGACGACGCGCGATGTCGCACTCGCCGCCTGGAAGGAAGGCGAGGGGAGCGCGGACGGCCCGCTCTTCATCTACCGCGACGAGGACGTGCTCGACACCTGGTTCTCCTCCGCGCTGTGGCCGTTCTCCACACTCGGCTGGCCGGACAAGACGCCGGAACTCGCCCGCTACTATCCCACCAACGTGCTCGTCACCGGCTTCGACATCATCTTCTTCTGGGTTGCCCGGATGATGATGGCCGGCCTTCACTTCATGAAGGACGAACCCTTCCATACCGTCTACATCCACGCCCTCGTCCGCGACGAGAAGGGCGCCAAGATGTCGAAGTCGAAGGGCAACGTTATCGACCCGTTGGAACTGATCGACGAATACGGCGCCGACGCCCTCCGCTTCACGCTCGCGGCCATGGCCGCCCAGGGCCGCGACATCAAGCTGTCGCCGGCCCGTGTCGCCGGCTACCGGAATTTCTCCACCAAGCTTTGGAACGCTGCCCGCTTCGCGGAGATGAACGGCTGTACGCGCGTCGCCGGCTTCGATCCGAAAGCGGTTTCCGGCACGGTTAACCGCTGGATCGTGGTGGAGACGGCGAGGACGGCCGAAGCCGTCACCGGGGCGCTCGATACCTACAAATTCAACGAGGCGGCCGGAGCTCTCTACCGTTTCGTCTGGAACACCTTCTGCGACTGGCAACTGGAGCTCGCCAAGCCGATCTTCACCGGTGACGATGAGGCGGCCAAGGCCGAGACGCGGTCGACCACCGCCTGGGTGCTCGACCAGATCCTTGTGATGCTGCATCCCTTCATGCCGTTCATCACCGAGGAGTTGTGGCAGCGCACCGGCGAGGCGGGACCGGCCCGCGAGACGATGCTTGTTCATGCCCCGTGGCCGGAACTCGATATCGCCGACGAAGGTGCGGCCGACGAAATCAACTGGCTCGTTGACCTCATCGGTGCGGTGCGGTCGGTGCGCGCGGAAATGAACGTGCCCCCGGGAGCCGAAGTGCCGATGACGCTCGTCGGGGCCGACGAGACGGTCGCTGCAAGGCTCGAGACCCATCGCGCCGCCATTGAACGCCTGGCGCGCGTGACGCCGATTAGTCTTGCCGACACGACGCCGAAGGGCACAGCCCAGATCGTCATCGGTGATGCGACCGCCTGCCTGTCGCTCGCCGGCATCATCGATCTCGATGCCGAGCGCGCCCGCTTGAAGAAGGATATGGACAAGGCGGACAAGGACGTCATCCGTATCGACAAGAAGCTGTCGAACGCGCAGTTCCTTGCCAAGGCACCACAAGAGGTGGTCGAGGCCGAGCGCGAGAAGCGCGCCGAGGCGGTCGAGCTGAAGGAAAAGATCGGTCAGGCAATGGACCGTCTTGCCGAGCTCGGCTGATCTGACAGCCGAAACATTTCCGACGCAAAAGAAAACGGCGGGGCAGGGCTCCGCCGTTTTCTTTTGCGTCGCTGAGCGCTCGGGCGGATCTGTCGAGCGGACAAAAAAGCCGGGGATCGCTCCCCGGCTTCTTAAGAGTGCTTTTTATGATTTTCCCCTCTGGAAAACCGCCGGTCCTTAGACCGAGTAGTACATGTCGAATTCGACCGGATGCGGCGTGTGCTCGTACTTGATGACTTCTTCCATCTTCAGTTCGATGTATGCGTCGATCTGGTCGTCGTCGAAGACGCCGCCGGCCTTCAGGAAGTCGCGGTCGGCATCGACCGATTCCAGCGCTTCACGCAGCGAGGCGCAAACCGTCGGGATTTCCTTCAGCTCTTCGGCCGGCAGGTCGTAGAGGTTCTTGTCCATCGGGTCGCCCGGATGGATCTTGTTCTTGATGCCGTCGAGACCGGCCATCAGCATCGCGGTGAAGGCGAGGTAGGGGTTGGCTGTCGGATCCGGGAAGCGGATCTCGATGCGCTTGGCCTTCGGCGAGGTCGCGAACGGGATACGGCAAGAAGCGGAGCGGTTGCGCGCCGAGTAGGCGAGGAGAACTGGCGCCTCGAAGCCCGGGACGAGACGCTTGTAGGAGTTCGTCGACGGGTTGGTGAAGGCGTTGAGCGCCTTGGCGTGCTTCAGGATGCCGCCGATGTAGTAGAGGCATTCCTCCGACAGGTCGGCGTACTGATTGCCGGCGAAGACCGGCGAGCCGTCCTTCCAGATCGACTGGTGGCAATGCATGCCCGTGCCATTGTCGCCATAGACCGGCTTCGGCATGAAGGTCGCGGACTTGCCATAGGCATTGGCGACCATGTGCACGACGTACTTGTAGATCTGCATCTGGTCAGCCATGAAAGTCATGGTGTTGAACCGCATGCCGAGCTCGTGCTGTGCCGCCGCCACTTCGTGGTGGTGCTTTTCGGTCGTGACGCCCATCTCGCTCATGACGGAAAGCATCTCGGAACGCATGTCCTGGGCGGAGTCGATCGGCGGGACCGGGAAGTAGCCGCCCTTGGTGCGCGGACGGTGGCCGAGGTTGCCGCTCTCGTACTCGGAGCCCATGTTGGACGGCAGCTCGATGGAGTCGAGCTGGAAGCCGGTGTCATAGGGGTCGACGGAGAAGCGCACGTCGTCGAAGACGAAGAATTCGGCTTCCGGACCGAAGGAGACGGTGTCGCCGATGCCGGTCGACTTCAGGTAGGCCTCGGCCTTCTTGGCCGTCATGCGGGGGTCGCGGTTGTAGCCCTCACCGGTGCCCGGATCGAGGATGTCGCAGAAGATCGCCATCGTCGACTGGCCGAAGAACGGGTCCATATGGGCCGATTCCGGATCCATCATGAGCGTCATGTCGGATTCGTTGATGGCCTTCCAGCCGGCGATCGAGGAGCCGTCGAACATGATGCCCTCGGCGAAGGCATCTTCGGTGATCTCGCCCACATCCATGGTCAGATGCTGCATCTTGCCGCGCGGGTCGGAGAAGCGCAGGTCGACGAACTTGACGTCTTCGTCCTTCAGCTTCTTCAGGATGTCGCTAGCAGTGGTCATTGCGTTTAATCCTCTAGTTTTCGGGATTTATGGTTTCTTTGTACGCCAGGTTCTGGCGGAATGACCCGTCGAAAAGGAGGGGTTCCGGGACCTGGGCCGGACAGTGAGATCCGCGCGCGTCAGACGGCCTCCAGGCCGGTCTCGCCAGTGCGGATGCGAATGGCTTCCTCGATTGTGGAGACGAAAATCTTGCCGTCGCCGATGCGACCGGTCTGGGCCGCGTTGCGGATCGCTTCGACCGCCTTGTCGACAAGCTCGTCGTTGAGGACGATCTCGACTTTGACCTTTGGCAGGAAGTCGACGACATATTCGGCGCCGCGGTAAAGCTCGGTGTGGCCTTTCTGCCGGCCGAAGCCCTTCGCTTCGATGACGGTTATGCCCTGCAGGCCGACTTCCTGCAGCGCCTCCTTCACTTCATCGAGTTTGAAGGGTTTGATGATTGCCTCGATCTTCTTCATCGCCTCCGCCTTTACGAGTGCACTTTTGGAAACGGCCTCACGGGTCGTTCCGCGGGCAAGCTAGCACGGTCCGTGCCAACTCTTCGATGGAAGCAATGGCGCCAGTTCGCCGCGGTTTTGGCCACTCGCGGGGGTACGTCGTTAACCGGAGGGCAAGAAATGTGCATAAATTGAAGGCGTTTGCGCAAAAAGTCATCATAGTTCGCGCGTTTGAACGGCGATGAGCGCACGTCGCGGTCGCGCATGGTGACAAGGCATGCGCCGACAGTGGCTGAACGGCCCGCTCTTGCCGGTCAGTACCGGCCTGTGTGACGCTTCGCCGCATAACGAGGGTCGCCGCGGGATCGGCGCCTAGGTGCGCTATCTTCGTCGCATCAAGACCGGATATGCGGAATTGGCCGCTATCCCCGCCGGGTCTTGTCGCGGATGGCCTAACGGGACGGTACGACATGCTCGAATTGCTCACACCCGCCGAGATGGGCGCGGCGGACAAATTCACCATCGACAGCGGGACGCCCGGAACCGATCTGATGGAGCGGGCGGGCAGGGCGGTCGCCGAGGATTTCCGCCGATACATGTCCCAAGCTCGCCGTGTGCTTGTCCTTGTCGGTCCCGGCAACAACGGCGGCGACGGCTATGTCGCCGCCCGCCATCTCGCCGCCGCGGGCCGCGAGGTCGTCGTCGGCACAATTGGCGATCCAGCCCGTCTCAGGGGTGACGCGGCCTGGGCGCGGGACGGCTGGACCGGAGAGATGTTGCCCGCCGACGACCTGTCGTTCGAGGACTTCGACGGCATCATCGACGCGCTCTTCGGCGCCGGGCTCGCCCGGCCGATTGAGGGGGCGGCGGCGGCGATCGTCGAACGCGCCAACGCAAGCGGGGTGCCGATCCTCGCCGTCGATCTGCCGAGCGGCATCAACGGCGAAAGCGGCCGTGCGCTTGGGTCTGCGATCCGCGCTATCGCGACCTCGACCTTTTTTCGCCGCAAGCCCGGGCACCTGCTTTTGCCCGGACGGCTCCATTGCGGCGAGGTCGCGGTCCACGACATCGGTATCCTGCCAGAAACACTTGCGACACTCGCCATCGCCGCCTTCGAGAACCGCCCGGCGCTGTGGCGCGACGCTTGGTCGCCACCTCGCCTCGACGGTCACAAATATGCCCGCGGTCATGCCGTCGTCGTCTCCGGCCCGGCGTACGCCACCGGCGCCGCGCGCCTTGCCGCCGGCGGGGCGCTTCGGGCGGGCGCCGGCCTCGTCACCGTGGCGAGCCCGCCCGACGCGGTCGCCGTCAACGCCGCGCATCTGACCGCGATCATGGTTCGCGCGTTCGACGATAAGGAAGGGCTCGCCGACCTTCTCGTCGACGCCCGGCTCAATGCGGTCGCGATCGGGCCGGGGTTGGGCGTGGGGCCGGCAACGCGAGCGCTTGTTGCCGCCGTTCTCGACGGACCGCGCGGCACCGTTCTCGACGCCGATGCCTTGACGAGCTTTCGCGGCGACCCGTCAGCGCTTTTCTCGTTGATCGCAAAGCGTACCGCCGCCACCGTACTGACCCCGCATGAGGGCGAATTCGCCCGTCTTTTCCCTGACCTGGCCGAAAATGCCTGCGCCCTGGCGAAGCAGGATCGGGCGCGGGAGGCGGCACGGCGGAGCGGTGCCGTCATTATAATAAAAGGCGCTGACACGGTGATCGTCGCCCCGGACCGCCGGGTCGCGATCAACGACAACGCCCCGGCCTGGCTCGCGACGGCGGGCGCCGGCGACGTGCTCGCGGGCATTGTCGTTGGCCTCCTGGCGCAGAAAATGCCGGCCTTTGAAGCCGCCGCAATGGCCGTGTGGCTGCATGGTGCGGCGGCGGCGTCCTTCGGTCCGGGTATGATCGCGGAGGACCTCGCTCCGGCACTTCCAGCCGTCTTCTCCTCATTCGTGACGCCGGGCGAGGCGGGGAAGGCTTGACAAACCGGCCTGCCGGGTGGTTCACGCAGATGCGCTTGCCGACGATCGGGGTCGTCGGCCGTATCCGCCGGCCCGACGTCCGGACAGCGTAACAGAACGCCAGACAGCGTCACACAGTGGCGGACAGTGGCGGAAAGGTTGGACTTTTTCCCTTTGATGCCCGGAAAGGGAGTGATATAGAGGCCCTCGCCTCGGCTTTGGCTGGTTCGGCCGGCCGCAAGCGGGCGTGGTGGAATTGGTAGACACGCTGGATTTAGGTTCCAGTGGCGCAAGCCGTGGGGGTTCAAATCCCTCCGCCCGCACCACGCCAGCCTCTGAAAGCTTCCACGAGCTTGGGACGAGATCACGATTTTACCGGTTTTCGTGAGACCACGGTTTCCACGGGGATCGCCGCGCGAACAGCAAGGACGAATACGAGAATGCAGGTCAACGAGACCCTCAACGAAGGTTTGAAGCGGGAACTGCAGGTCACCGTGCCTGCCGCCGATCTGGACGGCCGCCTTCAGGAGTACCTGAACGAAGTCAAGGACAACATCCGCCTGCCGGGCTTCCGTCCCGGCAAGGTGCCGCTTGGCCACCTCAAGAAGGTGTATGGCCGCAAGGCCATGGCGGAGATCGTCGACAAGATTCTAAACGAGACCGTCCGTGAGGCTGTCGAAGAGCGCGGCGAAAAGCCGGCGCTCCAGCCCGAGATCGACATCCCGAACGACGTTCTGGAGCCGATCCTTGATGGCGGCAACGATCTCGTCTTCACCATGAGCTACGAGATCCTGCCGCAGATCACCCTCGGCGATTTCTCCAACATCGAGATTGAGCGTCCGGTGGTCGAGGTCTCTGACGAGGAGATCGACGAGCAGATCAAGCGGATCGCGGAAAGCAATCGTCCCTATGAGGCGAAGGCCGAAGGCGCCGCCGCCGAGGACGGTGATCGTCTGACGTTCTCCTATCTCGGCAAACTCGACGGCGAGCCCTTCGAGGGCGGGGCGGACGAGAACGCCCAGATCGTGCTCGGCTCCGGCCAGTTCATCCCTGGCTTCGAGGAACAGCTCATCGGTTGCAAGGCTGGTGAGGAAAAGACCATCACCGTCACGTTCCCCGAGGAATACGGCGCCGAACATCTGGCCGGCAAGGAAGCCACCTTCGACATCGTTGTGAAGGGCATTGAGGCTCCGGGCGAACTCGTCATCGACGAGGACTTCGCAACCAAGCTCGGCCTTGAGTCCGTCGACAAGCTGAAGGAGATCGTCCGTCAGCAGATCGAGAGCGAGTATGGTTCGCGCACCCGCCAGAAGGTCAAGCGCACGCTCCTCGATCAGCTCGACGAGATGCACCAGTTCGAACTGCCGCCGAAGCTCGTGGAGAGCGAGTTCGAGCAGATCTGGAACCAGCTGACGGGCAACATGGAGCAGGCAGGTCGGACGTTCGACGACGAGGAGACGACCGAGGAAGACGCCAAGAAAGAATACCTTGGCATCGCCGAGCGCCGCGTTCGTCTCGGCCTGGTGCTCTCCGAAATCGGCGAGAAGAACAATGTTCAGGTCACCGACGAGGAGGTCCAGCGCGCCCTCTATGCCAAGGTTCGCGAGTACCCGGGCCAGGAGAAGCAGGTCTTCGAGTTCTATGAGAAGAACCCGATGGCGCTCGCCAGCCTTCGCGCGCCGATCTACGAGGACAAGGTCGTCGACTTCCTTGTCGAGCTTGCCAAGGTGACCGACAAGACGGTGACTCGCGAGGAACTCTTCGCCGAGGACGAGGACGAGGAGTAATCCTCGAGCGGGCGAACCGGGCGGCGGGGCGACCGGCTTTGGGCCCCGCGCCATTCACCTCGTTTCGCCGCATCGCTTTCGGAACCGCTCCGAGTGCACTACATAAGGACGCGAGATGCGGTCGCCGATTCGGCGATCGCGTGGATCTGAAAGGCGGAAGGCAGTCCTTTCGCCGATGTTTTGCCGGTAGCAAGGACCCCACATGAAGGATCACGCCGATTTTGCCGTGAACACGTTGGTGCCGATGGTCGTCGAGCAGACCAATCGCGGTGAACGTGCCTACGATATTTTCTCGCGCCTGCTGAAAGAGCGAATCATCTTCATCGCCGGCCCGATCGAGGATTCCCTCGCGACCCTCGTCTGCGCCCAGCTTCTCTTCCTTGAGGCGGAGAATCCGAAGAAGGAAATCGCGCTCTACATCAATTCTCCGGGCGGCATCGTCACGTCCGGGCTGGCGATCTACGACACGATGCAGTTCATCCGCCCGCAGGTCTCCACGCTGTGCTTCGGCCAGGCCGCGTCCATGGGCTCGCTGCTTCTTGCCGCCGGCGCCAAGGACATGCGGTTCGCGCTGCCGAACGCGCGGATCATGGTACACCAGCCTTCGGGCGGGTTCCGCGGCCAGGCCAGCGACATCATGCTTCACGCCCAGGAAATCCTGAAGTTGAAGAAGCGCTTGAACGAGATCTACGTGCACCATACCGGGCAGAGCCTCCAGACCATCGAGGACGCCCTGGAGCGCGACAATTTCATGACCGCGGAGATGGCGCGTGAGTTCGGTCTGGTCGACCAGGTGATCGTTGATCGCACCGCGCTTTCGGCAGTCTCCGAGGAGTAGGCGCGCGTATTCGCGCAGTGCGCACAGGCAGGGCCGGTCGCGACGATCTTAGCCGTTGGTTAACCGTCACGTCCGGTACAAGTGCTTCTAAACTCTTGTAAACCGGATTGTGTCGGCTGCCTCGGAATGGCCCCTTTGAGGGTCTTATTAAGTTTATCTTGATCTTTCACCGCGTAGCATGATTGCATTGCATGAGGCGTTGTGCGCTTTAACGGCGTGCCGCGCGGAGCGGTTGCAAGGTCCGGATTGCAACGAACCTCTAACGAACCTCTCTGGGGGAAGCCCGGTCCCAAGGCTTCCGGGAGATGTGAGGATTGACTGATGAGCAAGGCCAATAGCGATAGCAAGAACACCCTCTACTGCTCGTTCTGCGGAAAGAGCCAGCACGAGGTGCGCAAGCTGATCGCAGGGCCGACGGTTTTCATTTGCGATGAATGCGTCGAGCTGTGCATGGACATCATTCGCGAGGAGAACAAGACCTCGCTCGTGAAGTCCCGTGATGGTGTGCCGAGCCCCGACGAGATTGCGTCCGTGCTGGATGACTACGTTATCGGTCAGGCCTACGCCAAGAAGGTTTTGGCGGTTGCGGTGCATAATCACTACAAGCGCCTCAATCATGCCGCCAAGAACAACGACGTGGAGCTGGCGAAGTCGAACATCCTGCTGATTGGCCCGACGGGTTGCGGCAAGACACTGCTCGCCCAGACGCTGGCCCGCATCCTCGATGTTCCCTTCACCATGGCCGATGCCACGACGCTGACCGAGGCCGGTTATGTCGGCGAGGACGTGGAAAACATCATTCTGAAGCTTCTGCAGTCCGCCGACTACAACGTCGAGCGGGCGCAGCGCGGCATCGTCTACATTGACGAGGTCGACAAGGTCAGCCGCAAGTCCGACAATCCCTCGATCACGCGCGACGTGTCGGGTGAGGGCGTGCAGCAGGCGCTTTTGAAGATCATGGAAGGCACGGTCGCCAGCGTTCCCCCGCAGGGCGGCCGCAAGCACCCGCAGCAGGAGTTCCTCCAGGTCGACACCACGAACATTCTGTTCATTTGCGGCGGTGCTTTCGCCGGACTGGAGAAGATCATCTCCGATCGCGGACGCTCCACGTCGATCGGCTTCAAGGCGCAAGTGCTCGCACCGGAAGACCGCCGCGCCGGCGAGCTCTTCCGCGAAGTCGAGCCGGAAGACCTCCTGAAGTTCGGTCTCATCCCGGAATTCGTCGGCCGCCTGCCGGTTCTGGCGACGCTGGAGGACCTCGACGTCGATGCGCTTGTCACGATCCTGGTGGATCCCAAGAACGCGCTCGTCAAGCAGTACCAGCGTCTGTTCGAGATGGAGAACGTCGATCTGACCTTCCAGCAGGAGGCGCTCGTCGCTATCGCCAAGAAGGCCATCGAGCGCAAGACCGGCGCTCGCGGCCTCAGGTCCATCATGGAGGCGATTCTGCTCGACACGATGTTCGAACTGCCGGGTCTTGAAGGGGTCAAGGAAGTGGTGATCTCGGCCGAGGTGGTCGAGGGCAAGGCTCAGCCGCTCTACATCTATGAGGATCGCAGCAACGAGGCCTCGTCGGCGACTTCCGCCTGAGCTTGTCGCCCTGCAGGTATGACACCAGGCAGATTGCTGATTGGCCCCACCGCCGGTGAAAGACTTTCGAAGCGGCGCGGATTTTCCGCGCCGTTTGCCGTTTCCCGCCCATGCGCGGCGGCGAACCCGGTCGAGCCGCATCAGGCAGCGCCTTTCCACGACGAAAGTGAGGCGGCTAGGGCGCCGCGCCTTGACGGGCGACGGGTTCGGACCCACTTTCTTTGGGAAGCGGTGACACCGGGCGGTGTCCGGTGTGCCACTTTCGGGTGCCGGGTACTGGCTCAACTTCCATGAATCGTTTTCAATGTCACCGCGGGTCTCCCGCCGCCGGAGCGTCCTCCCAGCGCATCGGGGCCCAATCGAAAGGAACGACCCCATGACAGGTACCGACCTGACACAGCAGTCCGAGAACGCGGGGAGTGATCTCTATCCGGTGCTCCCGCTCCGTGACATCGTCGTCTTTCCGCACATGATCGTGCCGCTCTTCGTGGGCCGCGAAAAATCCATTCGCGCGCTCGAGGACGTCATGCGCGACGACAAGCAGATTCTTCTTGCAACCCAGATTAATGCCGGCGACGACGACCCCGATACCGATCAGATTTACTCGGTCGGCACGCTGGCGACCGTCCTGCAGTTGCTGAAATTGCCCGACGGTACCGTCAAGGTGCTTGTCGAGGGTGGCGATCGCGCGCGTATTGTCCGGTTCAGCGACCGCACCGAAATGTTCGAGGCCGAGGTCGAGGTGATGCCGGAGGATCTCGGCGACGAGGTCGAGGTCGAGGCGCTGGCGCGTTCGGTGATTGCCGAGTTCGAGAACTACGTCAAGCTGAACAAGAAGGTGTCTCCTGAGGTGCTCGGCGCCGTCGGTCAGATCGAGGACTACTCCAAGCTCGCCGACACGGTTGCTTCCCATCTCGCCATCAAGATCCCGGAAAAGCAGGAAATCCTCGCCATCGTCGGCGTCTCCGAACGGCTGGAGAAGGTGCTCGGCATCATGGAGAGCGAGATCTCCGTCCTGCAGGTGGAAAAGCGCATCCGCAGCCGCGTCAAGCGCCAGATGGAGAAGACCCAGCGCGAGTACTATCTCAACGAACAGATGAAGGCGATCCAGAAGGAGCTTGGCGATTCCGAGGACGGGCGCGACGAGCTGCAGGAGCTGGAAGACCGCATCAACAAGATCAAGTTGTCGAAGGAAGCCCGCGAAAAGGCCATGGGCGAGCTGAAGAAGCTGCGCCAGATGAGCCCGATGTCGGCCGAAGCGACTGTCATTCGCAACTACCTCGACTGGCTGCTCGGCATCCCCTGGGGCAAGCCCGGCAAGTCGAAGATCGATCTCGGCTATGCCGAGGAAGTGCTCGATGTCGATCACTACGGCCTTGAGAAGGTCAAGGAGCGGATCGTCGAATATCTCGCCGTCCAGTCGCGCGCCAACAAATTGAAGGGGCCGATCCTTTGTCTCGTCGGTCCTCCGGGCGTCGGCAAGACCTCGCTCGGCAAGTCGATCGCCAAGGCAACAGGGCGCGAGTTCGCGCGCATGTCGCTCGGCGGTGTCCGCGACGAGGCGGAGATCCGCGGTCACCGGCGGACCTATATCGGTTCCATGCCGGGCAAGGTTGTCCAGTCGATGCGCAAGGCGAAGAAGTCTAACCCGCTCTTCCTCCTCGACGAAATCGACAAGATGGGCATGGACTTCCGTGGTGATCCCTCGTCGGCTCTCCTGGAGGTGCTCGATCCGGAGCAGAACGCGACCTTCATGGATCACTACCTCGAGGTCGAATACGACCTGTCGAACGTGATGTTCGTGACGACGGCGAATACGCTCAACATTCCGCCGGCGCTCATGGACCGCATGGAGATCATCCGCATCGCCGGCTACACCGAGGACGAGAAGGTCGAGATCGCCAAGCGGCACCTGATTCCCAAAGCGATCAAGGACCACGGTCTGGAAGCTAAGGAGTTCAGTCTCGGCGAAGACGGACTCAGGATGATCATCCGCCGTTACACCCGCGAGGCCGGTGTGCGTAACCTGGAACGCGAGATCGCGAACCTTGCGCGCAAGACCGTCAAGGAGCTCTTGACGTCGAAGAAGACATCCGTCCGCATCACGCCGACGCGGCTGGAGAAGTTCCTTGGCGTGCCGCGCTTCCGCTACGGCGAGGTCGAGGCGGAGGACCAGGTCGGCGTCGTTACCGGACTTGCCTGGACCGAGGTCGGCGGCGAATTGCTGACGATCGAGGGTGTGATGATGCCCGGCAAGGGCAAGATGACCGTCACCGGCAACCTGCGCGACGTGATGAAGGAATCGATTTCGGCGGCGGCGTCCTACGTGCGCTCGCGTGCCGTCGATTTCGGCATCGAGCCGCCGCTCTTCGATAAGCGCGATATCCACGTTCATGTGCCCGAGGGTGCGACCCCGAAGGACGGACCGTCAGCCGGCGTCGCCATGGCCACCTGTATCGTCTCGGTGATGACCGGCATTCCGGTCAAAAAGGACGTTGCCATGACCGGCGAGATCACCCTGCGTGGCCGGGTGTTCCCGATTGGCGGATTGAAGGAGAAGCTCCTTGCCGCTCTCCGGGGCGGCATCAAGAAAGTGCTGATTCCTGAAGAGAATGCCAAGGACCTCGCCGACATCCCGAACAGCGTCAAGAACGGGCTGGAAATCATTCCCGTCTCGCGCATGGACGAGGTTCTGGAACACGCGCTGGTGCGCAAGCCCGAGCCGATCGAGTGGGACGAGGCGGCCTATGACGCCAGAGCCGGCTCGTCGAAGGGCGACGAAGACGGCAAGGGCCTGACCGCCCACTGAGAGCCGTTGCGCTCAGTCGTCCCCGTCCCGTGGGGCCCGTCCTATTGGTTTCGACTGTCCCCGGGCCTTCGGCGAATGGGCGGTCGGAAAAGACCTGAATGAGCCCGTCGACCATGCCTGGTCGGCGGGCTTTTTTCTGCACTTTTACCGCTTCTGGACGAGTTCTGTTGTGTGGACTTAGTGGCCGTTTCCGGGCGTAATTCTGGTCATCGGGTGGCATTAGGGAAAAAACTCCCAAAAAAATTCGAAAAACGGCGGAAAACTGCGAAAAACGGCCTTGCAATTCGTGACGATTCACCGGATTTTGGCGCCGATGGGCGCGCCGGAGAATCACGGCGCATCCCGTTCGCGACTTGCCGCAGAGTGCTCTAGGGACCGCGGCAGGAAACGCATCCAATCAAGCGCTTGGGCATGCGAAGAGCGCTCGAGACACTTGAGTTGAGCGCAAATTGCTCGTGCCATAAGAAAGGTAGAACGATGAACAAGAACGAACTTATCGCGCAGGTTGCCGACAAAACCGGCCTCACGAAAGCCGCCGCGGGCGAAGCCGTCGACGCCACGTTTGACGCCGTCACGTCGGCCCTCAAGGGCGGTGAAGAAGTCCGTATCATCGGCTTCGGCAATTTCGCCGTGACTGAGCGCGCCGCCTCCGAGGGCCGCAACCCGCGCACCGGTGAAACCATTCAGATCCCGGCTTCCAAGACGCCGAAGTTCAAGGCCGGCAAGGGCCTGAAGGACGCCGTCAACGGCTGAAGCCAACCGGCTTTTCGCAGGCCTTGGCCGGCGAACGCGACAGTTTTAAGGGCCGCATCTGAAACGGGTGCGGCCCTTTTCTTGTGTTGGCGATAGGTGTCCTGCCATGTGGGCCGGCTCCGTTCGGGGAGTGACGGGATGGGAGACCGCCGGAACTTGAAAAGGAAACGATCGTTTTATAATTAGGGAGAATGATGACTACTCCCACCAAGCCTCGACCGGGTCCGGGGCGACCGCGCGCTTTCTATATGGATGCTGTGCTGGACCGCGCCGTCCGGGTGTTCTCCGAACGCGGCTATCACGCCACGTCGATAGGCGATCTCGCCAAGGCGACCGGGCTTGCCCAGGGCAGCCTCTACAAGGCCTTCAAGGATAAGAAATCTATCTTCCTCGCCGCCTTCGATCGATACCGGGCGAAGCGGCGCAGGAAGCTGGACGCGGCCCTTGCGCCGGCTCGTACCGGGCGGCAGCGGGTTTTCGAAATTGTGCGGTTTTATGCGGACGCTTCAGAAGGCCGGGAGGGGAGGCGCGGGTGCCTTGTCGCCGGCAGCGCCGGCGAGGTCGCCGTTTTCGAGAAGGACGCCGTCGATCGCGTCGCTTCCGCGCTCGACAGCATTGAGCGTCTGGTCGGAGAGACAATCGAGGCGGGACAAAGGGACGGATCGATCCCTAGTTATGTCGATACGGCACAGACGGCGCGGGCGATTTTGTGCCTGCTCCAGGGGATGCGCGTCGTCGGCAAGGCCCGATCCGGGAAGAGCGATATGGACCACGTCGTTGCTGTCGCGATGAAGATGCTCGACTGATTCCTTTTTTGCCCAATAAGAAGACGACCGTTTCCCAAAGAAAGAAAAAGACTATGACAGGAACGCAGGATCCGTCTGCGCCGCAAGCCCGTTCGCTCTCCACGCCGTTGACCGTACTTCTGGCTGTGGCCTGCGGCGCCATCGCCGCGAACGTCTATTATGCGCAGCCGCTCGTCGATCCCATCCATCAGGCCCTAGGAATGTCATCGGCATCGGCCGGGCTGATCGTGACCCTGACCCAGATCGGTTACGGCCTTGGTCTTCTCCTGATCGTTCCGCTGGCGGATCGGCTCGAAAACCGGGCGCTGGTTCTGGCATTGACCGCGCTCGCCGCCGTTGCCCTCCTTACGTCGGCTCTGGCGCCCTCGGCGGCGCTCTTCCTTACAGCCGCCTTCTTCGTCGGCCTCGGCTCGGTCGCGATTCAAGTGCTCGTTCCTTACGCCGCGCACATGGCGCCGGAGGCAACGCGGGGCCGCGTCGTCGGAAATGTCATGAGCGGCCTCATGTTCGGCATCATGCTGGCGCGCCCGGTCTCCAGCCTCATTGCGGAATTCCTGTCCTGGCAAGCCGTCTTCGCGCTCTCCGCGGTCGTGATGGTGCTGCTGATGGCGGTGCTTGCGCGGGCGCTCCCCCGCCGTCACCCGACTGTCAAGCCGCGCTATTGGGAGCTGATTGTGTCGATGGGGCGCCTCTTTGCATCGAAGCCGGTCCTGCGCCGGCGCGCCTTTTATCAAGCGGCGATGTTCGGTGTGTTCAGCCTTTTCTGGACGGCGGTTCCACTGCTGTTGCTTGGCCCGAAGTTCGGCCTGACCCAGGGCGGCGTGGCGCTCTTCGCCTTTGCCGGGCTCGCCGGCGCGGTCGCCGCCCCGATCGCAGGCAGGATCGCCGACCGCGGCTGGAGCGGCGCGGGGACGGCGCTTGCCATGCTGGCTGCTGCGGCGGCGATGCTGGCCACCCTTGGCGCAACCGACGGATCGGCCCGGGCAATGGCAATATTGGTCGTGGCCGCCATCGTCATTGACTTTGCGGTGACGGCGAATCTCGTCTTCGGCCAGCGCGCGATCTTCCTGCTCGATCCCGTGCTGCGCGGCCGGCTCAATGGAACCTACATGGCGACTTTCTTCATGGGGGGCGCGGCCGGGTCGGCACTCGGCGTATGGGCCTACGCCAGCGCAGGTTGGCCTCGGGTCGCCTTTATCGGAACGGTGTTGCCGCTGCTCGCGCTGGCGTATCTCGTAACCGAGCGTCACCCGGCGCAATGATGCGAATTGTCACCGGCGCGGAGGCGGTGGCGTTCCGGTGCCTGCGCGTGAGGCGGGTATCTCCCATGCGGATCGTGGCTGAATTGTAAGCTTCCGTTTGCACATCCGTGACATACATTAAGACCTATCAAGGCCATCCGGTGCGTGCACCGACGCGTGCCGGCATGACTTATCCCCGCATCCGATCCTCGGAAGTGACCGATCATGCCCACCGATAGAGCTTCTCGCGCCGGCGCGGATCACGCGCAGGTGCCTGCCATTGAACCGACCGAAACCGATCTGTCGACAGATCTCGCAACGGGCCTCAGCGACGCAGAGGCACGCGCGCGCCTCGATCGTTTCGGCCTCAATGCGCTCGAGACCCACGAGGAGACGCTCCTCGACCGCCTGAAACACTACTTCTGGGGGCCGATCCCGTGGATGATCGAGATCGCGGCGATTCTGTCCGCCGTGCTCGGGGACTGGGCCGATTTCGCGATTATCACCGCAATGCTGCTGGTCAACGCCGGGGTCGACTACTGGCAGGAGAGAAAGGCCGGCGATGCCATCGCCTCGCTGAAGGAACAGCTCGCGCCGCTCGGCCGGGTGCTCCGCGACGGCCGCTGGCGGGACATTGCCGCCAGCGAGCTGGTGCCCGGCGACATCGTGCATCTGAAACTCGGCGACGTCGCGCCTGCCGACATCCGGCTTGCCGCCGGCGACTATCTGACGGCCGACGAATCGGCGCTGACGGGTGAGTCGCTGCCGGTCGAGAAAAAGGTCGGCGAGACGGCCTATTCCGGCTCAACCATCAAGATGGGCGAGATGAGCGGCGTGGTGACCGAGACCGGTATGCGCACCTTCTTCGGCAAGACTGCGAAAATGGTCGGCGAGGCGGAGAACCGGTCGCATTTCCAGAAAGCCGTCCTCAGCATCGGCAATTTCCTGATCGCGGTGACGCTGGTGCTCGTCACCGTTATCATCCTCGTCGCGCTCTTCCGTGAGACGCCGTTTCTTGAAACGCTGCAATTCGCGCTGATTCTGACGGTGGCCGCGATTCCGGTCGCCCTGCCGACGGTGCTCTCGGTGACAATGGCGGTCGGTGCCGAACAGCTCGCGGGGCTGAAGGCAATCGTCTCCAGGCTTGTCTCCATCGAGGAATTGGCCGGAGTCGACGTCGCCTGTGTCGACAAGACCGGCACGCTGACCATGAACCGGCTGACGCTGGCCGACCTTCAATGCGAGGATGGCGTCAGCGAGGACGACCTTCTCGAAGCCGCGCGACTCGCCTCCAGCGGCGAAGACCCCGACGCCATCGACAGCGCGATTATCGCCGGATCGAAGGCTCCTGACGGGTGCCGCATCACGCGCTTCACGCCGTTTGACCCGATTTCCAAACGGGCGACGGCCGAAGTGGAGCAGGGCGGCCAAGCCTTTGCCGTCAGCAAGGGCGCACCGCAGGTGATTCTCGATCTTGTCGCTCCCGACGCCGCGACCCGGGCGCGAATCGAGGCCGCCGTCGACGCGCTCGCCGGCGAGGGCTATCGCGCCCTTGGTATTGCCATGCGCGGCAGCGGGGATTCGTGGCGCTTCCTCGGGCTCGTGCCGATTTTCGATCCGCCGCGCGACGATGCCGCTGGAACGATCGCGACGCTGCGCAAGATGGGCCTCAGGATCAAGATGATCACCGGCGACCACGAGGCAATTGCCCGCCAGATTGCCGGCAAGCTCGGTCTTGGCCGCAATATCGCCTCGGCCGAAAAGGTGTTCATCGAGGGTGACGGCGATACCGACCAGCGCATCGACGATGCCGACGGCGTAGCGCGCGTCCTTCCCGAGCATAAGTTCCGCATTGTCAAAGCGCTGCAGGGCAGGGGACACATCGTTGCCATGACCGGCGACGGCGTGAACGACGCCCCGGCGCTGAAACAGGCCGATGCCGGCATCGCCGTCAGCGGGGCGACGGATGCTGCACGGGCCGCTGCCGACGTCGTCCTGACCGATGAGGGGCTCTCCGTCATCGGCGCGGCGATCGAAGAATCACGCCGCATCTTTGAGCGCATGCTGAGCTATGCCACGTTCCGCATCGCGGAGACGATGCGCGTGCTCGTTTTCACCACGCTGTCCATCATCATCTTCGACTTCTATCCCGTCACCGCGATCATGATCGTGCTTCTGGCCGTCCTCAACGACTTCCCGATCATGATGATTGCCTACGATAACGCCAAGGTCGCGGAACGGCCGGTGCGATGGGATATGGGACGTGTCCTGACGCTGGCGACCTGTCTCGGTGCGACCGGTGTCGTCGGCACGTTCCTCTTGTTCTGGTATGCCGACACGCAGCTCGGTCTGCCACGCGAGACGGTGCAGACGATCATTTTCCTGAAGCTGCTCGTAGCCGGCCACATGACCCTCTACGTCACCCGCAGCCAACGCTGGTTCTGGTCGCGGCCGTTCCCGAGCCTGAAGCTGTTCTTAACGACGGAGGCGACTCAGGTCTTGGGAACGCTCGTCGCGGTCTACGGCGTCTTCGTCTCGCCGATCGGCTGGACCTACGCGCTGCTGATCTGGGCTTACGCCTTCGGCTGGATGGTCATCGAGAGCGCCGTTGCCGTCGGCGTTCGCCATGCGTTGGACCTGCGCCTGGAACGCCATCGGCGTCATATCGCGCGCATCGAGGGACGAGTGGCCTGACGTCAGGCCGCGGCCTTGCCATATCCATTGGAGCAAAGCCTGCGGGGCGCGCAGCGTGAAGTCTGGAAATGGTGGGCGGTAAGAGATTCGAACTCCCGACCCCCTGGGTGTAAACCAGGTGCTCTAACCAGCTGAGCTAACCGCCCCTACCAGAGCGCGCCTGCGAGGAAACGCGGACGCGCGACAATGCAACGGTTTATGCGTTTCGCGGGTTTGACGCAAGCGGCGCCGACGCGCTGCACAGTGGACGGAACGCCGACGGTGACATTTCTTCGTCGGTTTCATGTCACTGTGCTTGACAGGGGGTCGGTAGTCGAATAGATCGGGCTCCGCGCCGCAACGAAGCGCCGTTTGCGGGGGTGTAGCTCAGTTGGTTAGAGCGCTGGCCTGTCACGCCAGAGGTCGCGGGTTCGAGTCCCGTCACTCCCGCCACTTTCTCCCCACAGTATTGGATTTTCACGGGTTTACCTACGGGTAACGCTGCGGTGTGCTGTGCGCTGACGGTGAAATTAATTCGCTCCAACTTGCCGGATTAGGCGGCGGTTGGACTTGCCACCGCGCCGCGTGTGGGCTAAGCCCATGGGGTCAATCAGATCCGCGGCGAGGCAATGCCCGAAAGCGCGTGTTTGCCTCCCGGATGCCTTTATCGATCGTACCCAGGCTGTTGCGGCCCCCTCCGCCGCCTCGCCCCAAAGGGGTCCAGGGTTATGGAAGAACTGCTTAGCGAATACCTCCCGATCGTCGTGTTCATCGGCGTATCTCTCGTGATTGGACTGGCGCTTCTCATCGCGCCGTTCGTTCTTGCCTATACGCAGCCGGATTCGGAAAAGCTGTCGGCCTATGAATGCGGTTTCAACGCGTTTGACGACGCCCGCATGAAGTTCGATGTGCGCTTCTATCTGGTCTCCATTCTGTTCATCATCTTCGATCTCGAGGTGGCGTTCCTGTTTCCCTGGGCGGTCGCGTTCAAGGAAGTGGGGCTCTTCGGGTTCTGGTCGATGATGGTGTTTCTCGGCGTTCTCACGATCGGCTTCGTCTACGAATGGAAGAAGGGGGCCCTGGAATGGGATTGAGTCCGCAAGAGGGGACGCTCGTCGCGTCCCAGCCCAAGGGCGTCATCGATCCGCGGACCGGCAAGCCGGTCGGTTCCGACGACCCGTATTTCACCGAGGTCAACAACGAGTTGGCCGATAAGGGCTTTCTCGTGACGTCCACCGACGAGCTCATCCAATGGGCGCGCACCGGCTCGCTGATGTGGATGACCTTCGGTCTTGCCTGCTGCGCGGTGGAAATGATGCAGATGTCGATGCCGCGCTACGATGTCGAGCGTTTCGGTATCGCACCGCGCGCCAGTCCGCGACAGTCCGATCTCATCATTGTTGCCGGTACGCTGACCAACAAGATGGCGCCCGCGATTCGCAAGGTCTATGACCAGATGCCGGAGCCGCGCTATGTCATCTCGATGGGGTCGTGCGCCAACGGCGGCGGCTACTACCATTATTCTTATTCGGTTGTCCGCGGTTGCGATCGCGTTCTGCCGGTCGACGTCTACGTGCCGGGCTGTCCCCCCACGGCAGAGGCGCTGCTCTACGGTCTGATGCTTCTGCAAAAGAAGATCCGCCGTACGGGCACGATCGAGCGCTAGGCGGGGAGCGGAAACGAAATGGACGAGACGCTCAAAGAGCTCGGCGAGTTCCTCCAGCATGCGCTGGGCGAATCTGTCGAGGGCTTCACGGTCGAACACGGCGAGCTGACGGTTGGTGTCGTCGCCTCCCGGATCGTGACCGTGGTGCGCTTCCTGCGCGATGATCCCCGCTGCCAGTTCGTCAACATCACCGATGTGTGCGGCGTTGACTGGCCGGCGCGCGACAAGCGCTTCGATGTCGTTTATCACCTCCTGTCACCCAAGCAGAACCTGCGCATCCGCCTCAAGGTCCAGACGGACGAGACGTCGCCGGTGCCGTCGATCACGGGCGTGTTCCCGGGTGCGGACTGGTACGAGCGCGAGGCCTATGACCTCTATGGCATTCTCTTCACCGGGCATCCGGATCTGCGCCGGCTGCTGACCGACTACGGTTTCGAAGGTCACCCGTTGCGCAAGGACTTCCCGCTCACGGGTTTTGTTGAGGTGCGCTACGACGACGAGCTCAAGCGCGTGATCTACGAGCCCGTCAAGCTCACCCAGGAATTCCGCAACTTCGACTTCCTCTCGCCGTGGGAAGGCACTGACTACGTGCTGCCCGGCGACGAGAAGGCCGGAACGAACTGAGGCGGCGATGTCAGAAGCGCAGCTCCGCAATTTCAATATCAACTTCGGTCCGCAGCACCCGGCCGCCCATGGTGTGCTCCGCATGGTGCTGGAGCTCGATGGCGAGGTCGTCACCCGTGTCGACCCGCACGTTGGCCTGCTCCATCGCGGCACCGAGAAGCTGATCGAACACAAGACCTATATGCAGTCCACGCCGTATTTCGACCGGCTGGACTATGTCGCGCCGATGAATCAGGAGCACGCCTTCTGTCTCGCGGCCGAACGGCTTCTCGACATCACGGTCCCGCGCCGCGGTCAGCTTATTCGTGTGCTCTTCTCCGAGATCGGGCGTCTCTTGTCCCATCTCTTGAATGTCACGACGCAGGCCATGGACGTCGGCGCGCTCACCCCGCCTCTGTGGGGCTTCGAAGAGCGCGAGAAGCTGATGATCTTCTACGAGCGGGCCTCGGGCGCGCGCCTTCACGCGGCCTATTTCCGCATCGGCGGCGTGCATCAGGACCTTCCGCCCGAACTGATCGCCGATATCTACGACTTCTGCGATCCGTTCCTTAAGGTTCTCGATGATATTCACGGCCTCCTGACGGATAACCGCATCTTCAAGCAGCGCAACGTCGATATTGGCGTGGTGTCGCTCGACGACGCCTGGGCGCATGGCTTCTCCGGCGTCATGGTGCGCGGCTCCGGTGCGCCATGGGACCTCAGGAAGAGCCAGCCGTACGAATGCTACGAGGAGATGGATTTCGACATCCCCGTTGGCAAGAACGGCGACTGTTTCGACCGCTATCTCATCCGCATGGAGGAGATGAAGCAGTCGGTCCGGATCATGAAGCAGTGTGTTGAGAAGCTCGGCTCCGCCGACGGCGCCGGTCCGGTTTCGTCCGTCGACGGCAAGGTCGTTCCGCCCAAGCGGGGCGAGATGAAGCGCTCCATGGAAGCGCTCATCCATCATTTCAAGCTGCACACCGAGGGCTTTCACGTTCCCGCCGGCGAGACCTATGCGGCCGTCGAAGCGCCGAAAGGCGAATTCGGTGTCTACCTGGTCTCCGACGGCACCAACAAGCCTTATCGCTGCAAGATCCGGGCGCCGGGATATCCGCATCTCGCGGCAATGGATTTCGTCGGCCGTGGGCACATGCTGGCCGATATTTCCGCGCTGATCGGGTCGTTTGATATCGTGTTCGGCGAGGTTGACCGCTAAGCGGTCGCAAGTCATCGCGGGCGGGGGCTATCGCCTCGCTCGTTTGGAAAACGGAATGTTCCCGGAGCGCCTGAGGGGTGCTCGGCCGATACCGCAAGGGGATGACCCTGCGGCAAGGGCTGGGAACGAGTGGAGAGTGGAATGGCTGTTCGACGCCTCCATCACGAGCAACCGGAGAGTTTCGCCTTCACGCCTGAGAACCAGGTGTGGGCGGAAAAGCGGATTGCGCTCTATCCGGCCGATCGCAAGCAGAGCGCCGTCATTCCTCTGCTGATGCGGGCGCAGGAGCAGGAGGGCTGGGTCACCAAGCCGGCCATCGAGGCAATCGCCAAGATGCTCGACATGGCGGAGATTCGCGTGCTTGAGGTGGCGACTTTCTACACCCAGTTCCAGCTCGCTCCGGTCGGCGCGAAGGCGCATGTTCAGGTCTGCGGCACCACCCCGTGCATGCTTCGCGGCTCCGACGAGATCATCAAAGTGTGCAAGCGGCGGATTGCCGAACATGCCCATGACCTTTCCGGCGACGGCTCGTTCTCATGGGAAGAGGTCGAATGTCTCGGCGCCTGCGTTAACGCTCCAATGGTGGCGATCGGCAGCGATACCTTTGAGGATCTGACGGCGGAGAGTTTCGAGGCGCTTCTCGACGCTTTCGAGCGTGGCGAGACGCCGACCCCCGGTCCGCAGAATGGCCGCACCCATGCCTGTCCGGAGGGCGGCCCGACGTCGCTGACGGACCCGGATCTCTATAACGGCAAGGCCGCCGAGGCGTGGCGCTCCAGGCTGAGCGCCGAGTCGGCTGCGGTCGACGCGCCGGCCCCTAAGGCGCAAGAGGCGAAAGCGCCTGAAACGAAGGCGGCTGAGCCTTCCGTCGACGACGAGGCGGCGGAGATCGAAAAGAAGCTCGCCGCCCTGCCCAAGGACGCAACGCCCGAGGACAAGGCCAATGCGGTCGGCGAGCGCCCGGCCGGCCTTTCCGAACCCACCGGTGGCATTGCCGACGATCTCAAGCGCATCAAGGGGATTGGCAAGGTCAACGAGGACAAGCTCAACGGCCTCGGTGTCTTCCATTTTGCTCAGATCGCGGGGTGGAGCCACGCCGAAGCGCTCTGGGTCGGCACCTATCTGGCGTTCCCGGGCCGCATCGATCGCGAGGATTGGATCGGCCAGGCCAAGGTTCTCGCCGAGGGCGGTGATACCGAATTCTCCAAGCGCGTCGACGACGGCGACGTTCCCACGAGCCAGGACTAAGAGGCGACGAACTCCATGCTTCAGGACAAAGATCGCATCTTCACCAATGTCTACGGCATGCATGACTGGGGCCTGAAGGGCGCCCGGATGCGCGGACAGTGGGATGGAACCAAAGGGTTCATCGACCAGGGCCGTAGCTGGATCATCGATCAGGTGAAGGCATCCGGGCTTCGCGGACGCGGCGGCGCGGGCTTCCCGACCGGCCTCAAGTGGTCCTTCATGCCGAAGGAAACCGACGGACGTCCCTCCTATCTCGTCGTCAACGCCGACGAATCCGAGCCCGGCACCTGCAAAGACCGCGAGATTATGCGCCACGACCCGCATCATCTCGTCGAGGGTTGCCTCATCGCGGGCTTTGCGATGGGTGCGCACAAGGCGTTCATCTATGTGCGCGGCGAGTTCATCCGCGAGCGCGAGCACCTTCAGGCCGCCGTCGATCAGGCCTATGAGGAGCGCCTTATCGGCAAGAACAACATCCACGGCTGGGACTTCGACATCGTCGTCCACCACGGTGCGGGCGCTTATATTTGCGGCGAGGAATCGGCGCTGATCGAATCGCTCGAGGGCAAGAAAGGGCAACCGCGCCTGAAGCCGCCATTCCCGGCCGCCGTTGGCCTCTACGGGTGCCCGACGACGGTCAACAACGTGGAATCGATCGCCGTTGTGCCGACGATCCTGCGTCGCGGAGCCGACTGGTTTTCCGGTCTTGGCAAGCCGAACAACGCCGGCACCAAGCTCTTCTGCATCTCCGGCCACGTCGAGCGGCCGTGCACGGTGGAAGAAGAGATGGGGATCCCGCTACGCGAGCTTATTGAAAAGCACTGCGGCGGCGTCCGCGGCGGTTGGGACAATCTCCTCGCCGTCATCCCGGGCGGGTCGTCGGTGCCCTGCGTGCCGGCGGATCTGTGCGAAGATCTCGATATGGACTTCGATTCGCTGAAGGCGGTGAAGTCGGGTCTTGGTACCGCCGCTGTCATCGTCATGGACAAGTCGACGGATATCGTCCGCGCGATTGCCCGCATCAGCTACTTCTACAAGCATGAATCCTGCGGCCAGTGCACGCCCTGCCGCGAAGGCACGGGCTGGATGTGGCGCGTCATGGAGCGCATGGTGCGCGGCGAGGCGGAGAAGCGTGAGATCGATATGTTGATCGAAGTGTCGAAGCAGATCGAGGGCCATACCATCTGTGCGCTCGGCGATGCGGCGGCATGGCCCGTTCAGGGTCTCGTGCGGCACTTCCGTCCCGTGATCGAAGAACGGATCGACCAATACACTGCCCGCGCCACCCGTGAGGGATCGGTGCTCGAAGCGGCGGAATGAGAGGGCGCCAAGGCGCCGGATCGATAGGATAGAGACGTATGAAAAAGATCATCGTCGACGGTACAGAACTCGAGGTTCCCGATGACTACACGCTGATGCAGGCGTGTGAGGAGGCGGGTGCCGAGATTCCGCGGTTCTGCTTTCACGAGCGGCTTTCCGTCGCCGGCAACTGCCGCATGTGCCTGGTGGAACTGAAAGGCGCGCCGAAGCCGATGGCATCGTGTTCGGCCCTCGTGCGCGACTGTCGCCCCGGCCCGAACGGCGAGCCGCCGGAAGTCAACACCAAGACCCCGGCGGTAAAGAAGGCACGCCAGGGTGTCATGGAGTTCCTGCTGATCAACCATCCGCTCGACTGCCCGATCTGTGATCAGGGTGGCGAATGTGACCTGCAGGACCAGGCCATGGCCTACGGCGTCGACGGATCGCGCTTCGCTGAGAACAAGCGCGCGGTCGAAGACAAGTACATCGGCCCCCTGGTGAAGACGACAATGACGCGCTGCATTCACTGCACGCGCTGCGTCCGCTTCACCACCGAGGTCGCCGGCATTTCCGAACTCGGCCTCATCAGCCGCGGCGAGGATGCCGAGATCACCACCTATCTGGAGCGCGCGCTGACCTCGGAACTCCAGGGCAACGTCATCGATCTTTGCCCGGTCGGCGCCCTGACTTCGCGTCCCTATGCCTTCCACGCCCGGCCGTGGGAGTTGCAGAAGACCGAATCCGTCGACGTCATGGACGCTGTCGGCTCCGCGATCCGCGTCGACACGCGCGGCCGCGAGGTCATGCGCGTCCAACCCCGTCTCAACGAGGCGGTGAACGAGGAATGGATCTCCGACAAGACCCGCTTCATCTGGGACGGTCTGAGGACCCAGCGCCTCGACAAACCCTACGTGAAGGTCGACGGACGGCTGCGGCCGGCCTCCTGGAGCGAAGCGTTCGAAGCGGTCGCCGCGAAGGTCAAGGGGCTCGATCGCAGCCATATCGGCGCTATCGCCGGCGATCTGGCGAGCGTTGAGGAAATGTTCGCGCTAAAGGACCTGGTCTCAAGGCTCGGCTCTCCGCACCTCGATTGCCGCCAGGACGGAACGACGCTCGATCCGGCCTACGGCCGCGCCAGCTACATCTTCAATGCCTCCATCGAGGGAATCGAGGACGCCGATGCGGTGCTCATCGTCGGCTCCAACCCGCGCTGGGAGGCGGCGGTTCTCAACGCCCGCATCCGCAAGCGCTGGCGGCGGGGCGACTTGAAGGTTGGCCTTATCGGCGAACAGGTCGATCTGACCTATGACTACGATTATCTCGGCGCCGGCCCGGACAGTCTTGCCGCGCTGGCGAACGGCGAGGGTGCCTTCGCCGACATTCTGAAATCGGCTGAAAAGCCGCTCATCATTGTTGGCCAGGGCGCGCTGACGCGGGCGGATGGTCTTGCGGTTCTCTCCGCGGCGGCAAGGCTCGCGACCGCGGTTGGCGCAGTCGGTGAGGATTGGAACGGCTTCAGCGTTCTCCACGCAGCGGCCTCGCGGGTCGGCGGTCTTGACATCGGCTTCGTGCCGGGCGAGGGCGGACGCGACACGGCCGGCATCATCGCCGGCGCGGGCGCGGGGGACATCGACGTCGTCTTCCTTCTCGGCGCCGATGAGATCGACATGCAAGCGCTTGGCTCGGCCTTCGTTGTCTATATCGGCAGCCACGGCGATGCTGGCGCCCACCGCGCCGACGTCATCCTGCCGGGCGCGGCCTACACCGAAAAATCCGGCACCTACGTCAACACCGAGGGTCGCGTCCAAATGGCCGCGCGTGCCGCGTTCCCGCCGGGCGATGCCCGCGAGGACTGGGCGATCCTGCGTGCCCTGTCGGCCGTCCTCAGCTCGCCGCTCGGATACGATACGCTGGCGCAGCTGCGCGCGGCGCTCTATGAAGTCCATCCGGCCATGGCCGAGATCGATTCCATCCCCGAGGCGGATGCGAGCGGCCTCGACCGGCTTGCCGGCGTCGGCGGTGATCTGGCCGGCGAGGCTTTCGTCGCCGCCATTGGCGATTTCTATCTCACGAACCCGATTGCCCGCGCGAGCGCGGTCATGGCCGAATGCTCGGCCCTGGCCCGCGGCGACGCGGCGGCGGCGGCGGAATAAGGGGAGGGGCGAGCGGTGACCTTCATGGACGCGCTCTATTATCTTTTCGGCTTCGGCATTTCGCCTCTCTACATCGGCGTCCTGTGGCAGACGCTGATCCTGCTGGTCGTGCTCTTGCTGACGATTGCCTATGTGCTTTACGCCGACCGTAAGATCTGGGCGGCGGTGCAGATGCGGCGCGGCCCGAACGTCGTCGGTCCCTGGGGCCTCCTGCAGTCCTTCGCCGACTTTCTGAAGTTTGCGCTGAAGGAAGTCGTCATCCCCGCCGGCTCCAATAAGGGCGTCTTCATCCTCGCCCCGCTGGTGACGGTGACGCTCGCTCTGTCGGCCTGGGCGGTCATGCCGGTGGCCGAAAACTGGGTCATCGCCGACATCAACGTCGGCATTCTCTATATCCTCGCCATCTCCTCGCTCGGCGTCTATGGCGTCATCATGGCCGGTTGGGCGTCAAACTCGAAGTACGCTTTCCTGTCGGCGCTGCGCGGCGCTGCGCAGATGGTGTCCTACGAAGTGTCCATCGGCTTCGTGCTGATCACCGTCCTGTTGTGCGCGGGAACGCTGAACCTGAGCGAGATCGTCGCGACGCAGAAGACCGGGCTTGCCTCCGCGATAGGCCTGCCGTGGTTGTCGTTCCTGAACTGGTACTGGCTGCCGCTTCTGCCGATGTTCGTGGTTTTCTTCATTTCCGCGCTTGCCGAGACCAATCGCCCGCCTTTCGATCTGGCCGAGGCGGAATCGGAACTCGTCGCCGGATATATGGTCGAGTACGGCTCCACGCCCTACGTTCTGTTCATGCTGAGTGAATACGTGTCGATCACGCTGATGTGCTCGCTCGCCACGATACTGTTCCTCGGCGGATGGCTGCCGCCTTTCGACTTCCCGCCCTTCACCTGGGTGCCGGGCGTCATCTGGTTCTCCATCAAGGCCTGGGCGATGTTCTTCCTGTTCGCCATGGCCAAGGCGATGGTGCCGCGGTACCGCTACGATCAGCTCATGCGCCTCGGCTGGAAGGTGTTCCTGCCGCTCTCGCTGACCATGGTCTTCATCGTCGCGGCCGTTCTGCAGATTACGGGTTGGGCGGCGTGAACGGGGGCACGAATGGATATCTCTCTGCCGGGAATGGTCGGCGCCGCAATCGGCTTCGCGCTTGCGTGGATCGATTGGCGGGCGGTCTCGGGCATTCTCCGCGCCAAGCATCACAAGCGTGTAATCGCGATGCCGGGCGCGCAGGAGCGGCGACGCGCGGATACGCGCCTCGCGATGCTTTTGAAGGTGGTGTTCCTACTGTTTTTCATCGGATTTCCGGTGATTGGTTATCTCACGGGAGCGCAGGTCGCGGGATGATCGCACGACCGGCATATTCGACAACTCAAGGAGCGTACGCGCGATGAGGCTGGACCAGGTCGCAAAGTCGCTTTTCCTGAAGGAATTCGTATCCGCGTTCTTTCTTACGATGCGGTATTTCTTCAGTCCGAAACCGACCCTCAACTACCCCTTCGAGAAGGGGCCGATTTCGCCTCGCTTTCGAGGTGAGCACGCGCTGCGCCGTTATCCCAACGGCGAGGAGCGCTGCATCGCTTGCAAGCTGTGCGAGGCGGTTTGTCCCGCCCAGGCGATCACCATCGAGGCGGGTCCGCGGCGCAACGATGGCACCCGTCGCACCACCCGCTACGATATTGATATGGTGAAATGCATCTACTGCGGCTTCTGTCAGGAAGCCTGCCCGGTGGAAGCGATCGTCGAGGGACCGAACTTCGAATTCGCGGCGGAAACCCGCGAGGAACTCTACTACGACAAGGACAGGCTCCTGGCCAACGGTGACCGTTGGGAACGGGAAATTGCCCGCAATATCAAAATGGATGCTCCCTACCGCTGAGCGACAGGGTGTGGACGCAACATCGGTGCGGCGTTAAGAAACGCCCACCGAGGCAAGAGACTCGGTAACGGGGGGCCTCGACTCAAAATGGTTCTGCAGGCGGTTTTCTTTTACATCTTCGCTGCGGTTTGCGTGGCTTCCGCCGTGATGGTGATTTCCGCGCGCAACCCGGTGCATTCGGTTCTGTTCCTGATTCTGGCGTTCTTCAACGCCGCGGGACTGTTCCTTCTGGTCGGCGCGGAATTCCTCGCCATGCTTCTTGTCGTGGTATACGTCGGTGCGGTCGCGGTTCTGTTCCTCTTCGTGGTGATGATGCTCGACGTCGACTTCGTCGAGCTTCGTCAGGGCTTTCTCCAGTATCTGCCGATTGGCGGGCTGGTCGCGCTCATCCTGCTCGTCGAACTGATCGCGGTCTTCGCGTCGTGGACGCTGTCGCCGGGGATTTCGGCGGGCACGCCCGTGGTGCCGATCCCCGAAATGGCCGACGCCAGCAACATCGAGGCGATCGGTCGGCTTCTCTACACCAAGTACATCTACTTCTTCCAGGCAGCCGGCCTGGTGCTCCTGGTGGCCATGATCGGTGCGATCGTGCTGACGCTGCGTCACAAGGAAAACGTCAAACGCCAGAGCATTGCCGAACAGGTCGGACGCGATCCGGCAACGGCCATCGAGGTTCGCAAGGTCGAATCCGGCAAGGGCATCTGACTGGGACATCTATCCGACCGGCCGCGCGGGCCGGGCAACAGGGACGACGAGACGAGGCAATGGAAATCGGACTGTCGCACTATCTTTCGCTGGCGGCGATCCTGTTCACGATCGGTGTCTTCGGCATCTTCATGAACCGGAAGAACGTCATCATCATCCTGATGTCGGTGGAGCTGGTGCTGCTCGCCGTAAACATCAATTTCGTTGCCTTCTCCGCGTTCCTCGGTGACCTGGTGGGCCAGATCTTTGCGCTGCTGATCCTGACGGTCGCCGCCGCCGAGGCCGCCATCGGGCTCGCCATACTGGTCGTCTTCTATCGCAACCGCGGCTCCATCGCGGTCGAAGACATCAACATGATGAAGGGCTGAGGCTGCCATGTATTCGGCCATTGTCTTCCTGCCGCTTGTCGGTTTCCTGATCGCGGGCCTCTTCGGTCGTGCGATCGGCGCCAGGGCGAGCGAATACATCACCTCCACGCTGGTCGTCATCTGTGCGATCCTGTCCTGGCTGGCCTTCCTCTCCGTCGGCCTCGGCGATGGCGGGGTGACGAAGGTCCAGATTATGACCTGGTTCACGTCGGGCACGCTGTCGATCGACTGGGCGCTCCGGATCGACACGCTGACGGTTGTCATGCTGGTGGTCGTCAACACCATCTCCGCCATCGTGCATGTCTATTCCATCGGCTACATGCATCATGATCCCGATCGGCCGCGTTTCTTCGCCTACCTGTCGTTCTTCACCTTCGCCATGCTGTCGCTCGTGACGGCCGACAACCTGGTGCAGATGTTCTTCGGCTGGGAAGGCGTCGGTCTCGCGTCCTATCTGCTCATCGGCTTCTGGTTCAAGCGGCCGTCGGCCAACGCCGCCGCGATCAAGGCCTTCGTCGTCAACCGCATCGGCGACTTCGGCTTCTCCCTCGGCATGTTCGCGCTCTTCGCCGTGACCGGGTCGATATCGCTCGACACCGTCTTCGCCAGCGCCCAGGGGCTGCAGGGTCACACGTTCCACTTCCTGTCATGGGAAGTCGATACGCTGACGGTAATCTGCCTCCTGCTCTTCGTCGGTGCCATGGGTAAGTCGGCGCAGTTCCTGCTTCATACCTGGCTGCCGGATGCGATGGAGGGCCCGACGCCGGTCTCCGCCCTCATTCACGCCGCGACGATGGTCACCGCCGGCGTCTTCATGGTTGCCCGCCTGTCGCCGCTCTTTGAACTGGCGCCGACGGCGCTGGCCTTCGTCACCTTCATCGGCGCGACGACAGCATTCTTTGCAGCGACGATCGGCCTCGTCCAGAACGACATCAAGAAGGTCATCGCCTATTCGACCTGCTCGCAGCTCGGCTACATGTTCGCCGCGCTCGGCGTCGGCGCCTATTCCGCCGGTGTCTTCCACCTTTTCACGCACGCTTTCTTCAAAGCGCTTTTGTTCCTTGCTGCCGGTTCGGTCATCCACGCCGTCGCCGATGAACAAGACATGCGCAAGATGGGCGGCCTGAGGAAGCACATTCCGGTCACCTACTGGATGATGATCATCGGCACGCTGGCGCTGACCGGCTTCCCGATGACCGCCGGCTATTTCTCCAAGGACGCGATCATCGAGTCGACGTTCGTCGGCCATAATGCCTTTGCCGAATATGCCTTCTGGATGACGGTCCTGGCCGCGCTGATGACCTCGTTCTACTCTTGGCGGCTGATCTTCATGACGTTCCACGGCAAGCCGCGGGCCTCGGCCGAGGTCATGAACCACGTGCATGAGTCGCCGCCTGTCATGACCGTGCCGCTCGCCGTGCTGGCGCTCGGTGCGCTCGTCGCCGGTCTCGTCTTCTCCTCGCTCTTCATCGGCGAAGGCTACAACGGCTTCTGGAAGGGCGCGCTCTTCACGTCCGAGCACAACGAGGTGCTCCATGAGATGCATCACATCCCGTTCTGGGCGAAGTCTCTGCCCTTCGTGATGATGGTCATCGGGTTCGTGATCGCCTGGATCTTCTACATCCGTTCGCCCGAGATCCCCAAGCGGCTCGCCGCCCGCCACGACGCGCTCTACAAGTTCCTCCTCAACAAGTGGTACTTCGATGAGCTCTACGATCTGGTGTTCGTGCGCTCCGCCAAACGGATCGGCCGTTTCCTCTGGAAGACGGGCGACGGTCGGGTGATCGACGGGTTCGGCCCCGACGGTGTCTCGGCGCGTGTCATCGACATCACGCAGCGGGTGGTCAAACTGCAGACCGGTTATCTCTATCACTATGCGTTCGCCATGCTCATCGGCGTGGCGGCGCTCATCACCTGGGTAATGTTCTCCGGCGGAGGCGCAAACTGATGAGCGACTGGCCGCTCCTTTCGATCGTCACCTTCATGCCGACGGTCGGTGTGCTGTTCATCCTGCTCGTGCGCGGCGATGACGACACCGCCAAGCGGAACATCCGCCGGGTGGCGCTTCTGACTACGTGCCTCACGTTCCTGATCTCGCTGTTCGTGCTGGGTGGCTTCGATCCCGCCAATCCCGGCTTCCAAATGGTCGAGAAGCAGGACTGGCTCGGCGGGACGATCTCCTATCACATGGGCGTCGACGGCATTTCTGTCCTGTTCGTCATCCTGACAACTTTCCTGGTGCCGTTCTGCGTGCTGGCGAGTTGGGAATCCATTCAGGATCGCGTCAAGGAATACATGATCGCGTTCCTGATCCTGGAAACGCTTATGATCGGCGTCTTTTGCGCGCTTGATCTGCTTGTCTTCTACGTCTTCTTCGAGGGCGGTCTTATTCCGATGTTCCTGATCATCGGTGTGTGGGGCGGCAAGCGGCGCATCTACGCCAGCTTCAAGTTCTTCCTCTATACGCTGGCCGGCTCGGTGCTGATGCTCCTCGCCATCATGGCGATGTACTGGGACGCCGGGACGACCGATATCGTCGCGCTGATGGACCACACGTTCCCGGCCGGCATGCAGACCTGGCTATGGCTCGCCTTCTTCGCCTCCTTCGCGGTGAAGATGCCGATGTGGCCGGTCCACACTTGGCTGCCGGATGCGCACGTCGAAGCGCCGACCGCCGGGTCGGTCATCCTTGCCGGCATCCTCTTGAAGATGGGCGGCTACGGCTTCCTGCGGTTCTCGCTGCCCATGTTCCCTGTCGCCAGCGACATGTTCGCGCCCTTCGTCTTTACGCTGTCGGTCGTGGCGATCATCTACACCTCGCTCGTCGCGCTGATGCAGGAAGACATCAAGAAGCTGATCGCCTATTCGTCCGTCGCCCACATGGGCTTCGTCACCATGGGCATCTTCGCCATGAACACCCAGGGCGTTCAGGGCTCGATCTTCCAGATGCTGTCGCACGGCATCGTCTCGGGCGCCTTGTTCCTCTGTGTTGGCGTCATCTACGACCGCATGCACACCCGCGAGATTGCGGCCTACGGCGGCCTCGTCAACCGCATGCCGGCTTATGCCGTCGTCTTCATGATCTTCACCATGGCGAACATCGGTCTGCCGGGCACCAGCGGTTTCGTTGGCGAGTTCCTGACTCTGGTCGCCGCCTTCAAGGTCAACACCTGGGTTGCCTTCTTCGCCGCCACGGGCGTGATCCTGTCGGCGAGCTATGCGCTTTGGCTCTACCGCCGCGTCATCTTTGGCGCGCTGGAAAAGGAAAGCCTGAAGGCAATCACCGACCTTAGCGTTCGCGAAAAGGCGATCCTCATTCCGCTGGTCGTGCTTACCATCCTGTTCGGTGTCTATCCGATGCCGATCCTCGACATCACCGCTGCCTCCGTCGACCAGCTCGTTGCGCATGTCGACGCCGCCGCCGCGGCGATCCAGCAGACGGCGATGATCGCCAACTGATTTGGCCAGAAGCTAGAGAAAACCGATGCAGCCTGTGGTTACCATGTTCCCTGATCTGATGCCGGTCCTGCCCGAGCTGCTGCTCGTGGTCGGCGCCTTGGCGATGATCCTGTTCGGCGCCTTCGTCGGGGAGAAAACGACACCGGTCGTCACGGGCGTTGCCCTGGCGCTCCTTATCGTCGCGGCCGCGATGGAGACCTGGGTCACGGGTAACGGCGCCACCTTCGGCGGCGCCTTCATCAGCGATCCCTTCTCGCGCATGATGAAGGTGATCACGCTCATCGCCTCAGCGCTCGCGATCGCCATGTCGGTCGGCTTCATGCGCCGCGAGCGCTTCGACCGGTTCGAATATCCGATCCTCATCCTGCTTGCCACCACCGGCATGATGATGATGATCTCGGCCAACGACATGATCGCGCTCTACCTTGGCCTGGAGCTGCAGAGCCTGGCGCTCTACGTCGTCGCCGCCTTCAACCGCGATTCCACCCGGTCGACGGAAGCCGGCCTCAAGTACTTCGTCCTTGGGGCGCTGTCGTCCGGCATGCTGCTCTACGGCATGTCGCTCGTCTACGGCTACACCGGCCAGACCGGCTTCACCGCGATTGCCGCCGAAATCGTCGGCGAGACGCGGCCGGTCGGCCTCGTCTTCGGCCTCGTCTTCGTCATGGCGGGACTTGCCTTCAAGGTTTCTGCCGTGCCGTTCCACATGTGGACGCCGGACGTCTATGAGGGCTCGCCGACGCCGGTTACGGCCTTCTTTGCCGGCGCTCCGAAGATTGCCGCCATGGCGCTTTTCGTTCGCGTCGTCTTCGAGGCGTTCGAACCGGTGGCGCACGACTGGCAGCAGATCGTCACCTTCATTTCCATCGCCTCCATGGTGCTTGGTGCCTTCGCCGCGATTGGCCAGCGCAACATCAAGCGGCTGATGGCCTATTCCTCGATCGGCCACATGGGGTTCGCGCTTGTCGGCCTCGCTGCCGGCTCCAAGGCCGGTGTCGAGGGGGTCATCCTTTATCTGACGATCTATCTTGCCATGACCGTCGGCGCCTTTGCCTGCATCCTGGCAATGCGCCGCCGCGAGGGGATGGTCGAAGACATCAACGATCTCGCCGGTCTCGGCCGCACCCATCCGGTGATCGCCGTGTTCTTCGCGGTGATCCTGTTCTCGCTCGCCGGTATCCCGCCGATGGCCGGGTTCTTCGCCAAGTTCTACGTCTTCCTCGCCGCCATCGAGGCGCAGCTTTACTGGCTGTCCGTCATCGGTGTGCTGTCGAGCGTCATCGGCGCTTTCTACTACCTGCGCGTCATCAAGATCATGTACTTCGACGAACCGGTGCAGGGCTTCGAGCCGATGTCGGGCGAATTGCGCCTGATCCTTGGCGTTAGCGGGCTCTTCGTCTTGCTGTTCTTCTTCATCGCCGGGCCGATCGTGGGCGTTGCCGAAACCGCCGCCGCGACGTTCTTCTGAGCGATGGCGGATCGGGGGGTATTGCCTGAGGGATATCGCCGGCGGCATTTTGAAACGCTCGCGTCCACCAATGGCGCCGCGATGGATCTTCTAAGGAACGGAGATCCGGGAGAGATCTGGATCACCGCCGATCGTCAGACGGGTGGTCGGGGCCGCCGCGGGCGCCACTGGGTTTCCGAGCCTGGAAACCTCTACTGCAGCCTCGCAATGATCGATCCCGCGCCGGTTGCGCGGCTCGGCGAATTACCGCTTGTGGCCGCCGTGGCGCTTGCCGAGGCGCTGGAGAGTGCCTGCAGCGCCGACGGGCGGATCGCCCTCAAGTGGCCCAACGATCTGCTCGTCGACGGTGCCAAGATCTCTGGTATCCTGGCGGAGTCCCAACCGTTGCCGGATGGTCGGCAGGCTGTGGTTCTCGGCATCGGCGTCAACGTGAACCACCACCCGGAAATCCCCGACTATCCCGTCACCAGCCTTGCCGCGCTCGACTGGACGCGTGACGTTGAGGACGTTTTCGGCCATCTCGCCCATGAGATCGTCGACTATCGAGGACGCTGGAACGGTGGTGAAGGCTTCGCCGCGATCCGGGATGCATGGCTCGCCCGCGCCTGGCGTCTTGGCGAAGAGGTGACCGTCAGGCTGGGCGAGGGAACGCGGCGCGGCCGCTTCCTCACCCTCGATACCGAAGGTCGGATCGTGCTGGAGGCCGCCGACGGCAACCGCGATGCGCTCGCCGCCGGCGACGTTCTCGTGCCCGGCGGACATGACGCCGCCATGGATCGGAACATCTGAATGGCGCGCAAGTCCGACGAATTCGTGTTCGTGCCCCTCGGCGGTGTCGGCGAAATCGGCATGAACATGGCGCTCTACGGTTTCGGGCCGGAGGGCCGGCGCAAATGGCTGATGGTCGATTGCGGTATCTCCTTTGCCGACGAAGATGTGCCCGGCGTCGATATCCTGATGCCCGATACTCGTTACATCGAGGAAGAGCGTCACAACCTTGTTGGCATCGTGCTCACCCATGCGCACGAGGATCATTTCGGCGCCGTTCTCGACCTGTGGCCGCGCCTTAAGGCGCCGGTCTATGCGACACCGTTCACTGCCGGCCTGCTGCAGGCCAAGGCCGCAGGCATGCCGGGCGCGCCGAAGATTCCGCTCAATGTCGTGGGGCAGGGGAGTGTCATCACGCTCGCTCCCTTCGAGGTCGAATTCCTGACCGTGTCGCATTCGATACCTGAGCCCAACGCGCTCGCTATCCGCACGCCGCTTGGCACGGCAGTTCACACCGGCGACTGGAAGATCGATCCGGAACCGGGCATTGGCCCGGCGATCGACATGAAGCGCCTCGCTGAAGTCGGACGTGAGGGGGTGAGGGCGCTTGTCTGCGATTCTACCAACGCGACACGCGGGGGGCGAAGCCCCAGCGAGGCCGAAGTCGCGGAAGAACTGACGCGGGTGATCGCCGGCGCCAAGAAACGGGTCGCAGTCACGCTGTTCTCTTCCAATGTCGCGCGCATCCGGGCTGTCGCGCGGGCCGCGGGCGCCGCCGGCCGCGACGTCGTTGTGGTCGGGCGCTCCATTCGCCGGGTGGCGGACGTCGCCGGCGATCTCGGCATGCTCGACGATGCTCCGCAGCTTCTCAGCGAGGATGCCTATGGCCATCTGCCGCGCGCGTCCATCGTCGCGCTGATGACCGGCAGCCAAGGCGAGGCGCGCGCCGCGCTCGCCCGCATTGCGGCCGGGGAGCATCGCCATGTCGCGCTCGACAAGGGCGACCTCGTCATCTTTTCCTCGCGCACCATTCCGGGAAACGAGAAGGCGGTGAACGCCGTCATGAACGCGCTTTCCGCCAAGGGCGTGGAGATCATGACCGACCGTGATGCGCTCATCCATACCTCCGGCCATCCGCGGCGCGACGAGCTGCGTGAGCTCTATGGTCTCCTGAAGCCTGAACTTGCCATTCCGGTTCACGGCGAGCCGGTGCATCTGGCCGCGCACGCCGCGCTCGCCCGCGAACTCGACGTGCCGGAAGTCGTGGAGACGCGCAACGGCAAGATGGTGCGGCTCGCGCCGGGGCCGGGGGAGATCATCGACGAGGTGCCTGTCGGCGTCCTCTATCGCGAGGGCGCGCTGATCGCCGAACCGGACGAAAGCGGCGTCCGTGAACGCCGGCGGATCGCCTTCGGCGGCCATGTCGTCGTTGCCATCGTCATGGACGAAAAGGGCAATCTCGTCGCCGACCCGGAAGTCATCACCGCGGGCTTGCCGCTCACCGATGCCGGCGGCACCGATTTCGAAGATCTGATCTACGACGCGGTGGAAGATGCCATCGACAGCATTCCCCGACCGCGTCGCCGCGATCCCGATGTCGTTGCAGAGGCCGCGCGGCGTGCGGCGCGATCGGCTGTCCTTGCCGCCTGGGGCAAGAAGCCTCACTGCCAGACGGTCGTTACCGTCCTTTGACGTCGCGATAGTGCGCGGAGCCGTCGTTCCTCCGCCATTTTCCCAGTACGGGGTTTACCGTTCGTCGTATTGCCGACCGGGCTCATGCGACGCATCTATAGGGCGTCGCATGTTGCCAAAGGAGCCCGGCCGGTCGGGCGCCTGAGAGCTGAGGGAGGACCCCCATGATCGGACGCCTCAATCACGTCGCCATTGCCGTTCCCGATATCGCGGCGGCGAGCGCTGTCTACCGTGATACGCTCGGGGGTACGGTCTCCGAAGTGGTGCCGCAGCCTGCCCATGGGGTGACGACCGTCTTCGTGGAACTGCCCAACACCAAGATCGAACTCCTCGAGCCGCTCGGCGAGGATTCGCCGATCGCCAAGTTCTTGGAGAAGAACCCCTCCGGAGGCATGCATCACGTCTGCTACGAGGTGGACGATATCTACGCCGCACGCGACAGGCTGAAGGCGGAGGGCGCGCGGGTGATCGGCGATGGCGAGCCGAAGGCCGGTGCGCACGACAAGCCGGTTCTCTTCCTGCATCCCAAGGACTTCTGCGGCACGCTGGTGGAGCTGGAACAGGCCTGACGGGGGCCGGGAAAGACGGGAACGACACGATGTCGATCGGCAGTTCTGTGGCGCTCTACTTCATCATCTGGTGGCTGACGCTCTTTGCCGTTCTTCCCTGGGGCATCCGCACCCAGGAGGAAGATGGCAAGGTCGTGCCGGGCTCGGCGTCGAGCGCGCCGGCGCGGCCCCTGCTGCTGCGCAAGCTGGTGGTGACGACCATTCTCGCCGCCGTTCTGTTTTCCGGCGTCTATTATATGCTGACTGCCGGTTTCACCCTCGACGATCTTCCCGCATACGGGCCGAAGTGATTCGCGGGAAATGGAACGGGGCACTGGATGTCCAGTGTGGAAGCGATGAAATTTTTCGCACTTTAGAAAATGAGGGCCGTATTCCTCTTGCGAAAGCGTTTGCGCCGGATTTTTTATCTTACGGAAATCGTATGAATGATCATATGGCGGCGTTTATGCGGCGCGGCCTAGAAGTCCGGCACAACCCTTGAGTGGCATGGTGGCGGCCACCGCGGCGAATCGCGCAGGCGGTTTTTTCCGGAAAGTCTTCGCGTCGCCGGAAAAGGTGGATGCGATTTCCAGGCGTACTGAGTCGACGTGATCCGTCGCCAACGGTCCGCCCAGAAAAGTGCAAATAAGTCGCGGTGTTAACTGGGTGGTTCGGGTTTTCGAAAATCGGATCCAGAGGTTCTGTCGAAGAGGTACCGACAAAAAAAGAAGCAAGGCTAAAAAGCCTTGCTTGCTAATTAAGTTGCGCGTCTCGACACTCACTTCCTCATCGTCACTTGGATGACTTTGAGGCGGCTGCACCCTTGCGGGGCGCCAGAGCATCCATCCTCCCAAGACTCAGACCGCGATGCCTTCCGGATCCGTACCATTTGATGGTTGGATCTTCGTCTTTATTTGATCAGTTTAGCGAAATGAAAAACGCTTGTCACCTGTTTGTGCACGCAGCGCACACAATTTGATCACTTTTTTTGTCGCCTGAACGGTCGGTTGGGATACAACCCCGCCGCGAGCTGCTGCTAAGGCTTGCCCGACGGCGCCGGAACGTCAATCCGTTGGTCGGGCGCTGTCTGTCCACTGGAAAGAGAGCCGTGTGGCAGTTCGGCGTGCTCGCTTTCCTTTGTCAGGCTTGTGTTTTGGCGCGGGTTCCGGTTTCACTGCGCCAGAGCCAATTTACAAAAGAATCCGCAGGTCCCCAGATGCTGCTTTCGCGTTACTTTCTTCCCATCCTCAAAGAGACCCCCAAGGAAGCGGAAATCGTTTCCCATCGGCTGATGCTGCGTGCCGGCATGATCCGCCAGCAGGCGGCGGGCATCTATTCCTGGCTTCCGCTCGGCAAACGCGTCCTGACGAACGTCGAACGTATCGTGCGCGAGGAACAGTCCCGCGCCGGCGCCATAGAGATTCTGATGCCGACCGTGCAGCCCGCGGATCTGTGGATCGAGAGCGGTCGCTACGACGACTACGGCAAGGAAATGCTGCGGATCACCGACCGCCACGACCGTTCCATGCTCTACGGTCCCACGAACGAGGAGATGATCACCGAAATCTTCCGGTCCTACGTCCGTTCCTACAAGGACCTGCCGCTCAATCTTTTCCATATCCAGTGGAAGTTCCGCGACGAGGTGCGCCCGCGTTTCGGCATCATGCGCGGACGCGAGTTCCTGATGAAGGATGCTTACTCCTTCGATATCGATCGCGAGTCCGCCCGCCGCGCCTATAACAAGATGTTCGTCGCCTACCTGCGGACCTTCGCCCGCATTGGTCTGCAGGCGATTCCCATGCGCGCCGAATCCGGACCAATCGGCGGCGATATGAGTCATGAGTTTCTTGTCCTGGCATCCACCGGCGAGAGCGCCGTCTTCTGCCACAGGGATCTTCTAGATACGCCCGTGCCGGGCGCGGACATCGACTTTGAAGGCGATCTCTCGCCCATCGTCGATGCCTGGACGGCGCATTACGCCGCGACCGAGGAGATGCACGACGAGACCGAATGGGCGAAGGTGCCGACCGAGCGTCAGGTCGCCGCGCGCGGCATCGAGGTCGGCCACATCTTCTACTTCGGCACCAAGTACTCCGAGCCGATGAACGCCAGGGTCATGGGCCCCGATGGCGTCGAGGCCCCGGTTCACATGGGCTCCTACGGCATCGGTGTGTCGCGTCTTCTCGGTGGCATCATCGAGGCGAGCCACGACGACAACGGGATCATTTGGCCGGACTCCGTCGCGCCTTTTTCCGTTGGTCTGATCAACCTGAAGCCGGGCGATTCGGCAACCGACGTCGCCTGCGCCAATCTCTATGACAGGCTGCAGAAGGCCGGCATAGAGGTCCTCTACGACGATGTCGACCAGAGGGCCGGCGCGAAGTTCGCGACGATGGACCTCATAGGCCTGCCGTGGCAGCTGATCGTCGGGCCGAAGGGCATCGCCCGCGAGGAGGTCGAGATCAAGCGCCGGGCGACTGGCGAGCGCGAAACGCTGTCGCTCGACGCGGCGATGAACCGTCTGGTCGCCGCCATTTCGGATGGGGGCGCCTGAGGAATACCTCTGTGAGGGAGACGCCTGAGCGAATGGGGAAGGGAGCGGCCATGGCCGACAACAAAGCAGGTGAGCCGACCGGTACGCGGCCCTTCGCCGCGTTCGAATGGATGTTGGCCGGGCGCTATCTGCGCGCTCGTCGGCGCGAGGCCTTCATCTCGATCATCGCCAGCTTCTCTTTCCTCGGCATCATGCTTGGCGTTGCGACGCTGATCATCGTCATGGCCGTCATGAACGGCTTCCGTGGCGAACTCCTCGGCAAGATTCTCGGCATCAACGGCCATCTCCTGGTGCAGCCGATCGAGCGCGACCTGACCGACTATGACGCGGTCAGCCGGCGCATCGACGCCGTCGACGGCGTCCGCTTCGCCATGCCCTATGTCGAGGGCCAGGCGCTTGTCTCCGGCCCGTCCGGCGCCTTCGGCGCGCTCGTACGTGGTGTGCGGCGAAAGGATCTTGATCAGCTCCCGCTTATCTCCGGCACGGTTCTGGCCGGAACCTTCGACGGCTTCGACGACGGCAACGGCGTTGCCATCGGATCCAGGCTCGCCCGCAGCCTCGGTGTCGCCGTCGGCGATCAGATCACCATCGTCACGCCCAAGGGCAACGTCACGCCCCTCGGCGTCACTCCACGCGTGAAAGGCTATCCTGTCGCCGCGATCTTCGAGATCGGCATGTCGGAATACGACAGCACCATGGTTTTCATGCCGTTGAAGCAAGCCCAGCTCTATTTCAACGATGAGGGCAAGGCGACCGGTATTGACGTTTTCCTCGACGATCCCGACCGCGTTGGCGAATTGCGCCAGCCGGTGGAGGACGCCGCCGACCGGCCGGTCTTCGTGACCGACTGGCGCCAGCGCAACGTCACGTTCTTTTCCGCCCTTGAAGTGGAACGCAACGTGATGTTCGTCATCCTGACGCTGATCGTGCTCGTCGCCGCGCTCAACATCGTCTCCGGCCTCATCATGCTGGTGAAGGACAAGGGCAGCGATATCGCCATCCTCAGGACTATGGGGGCGACGCGCGGGGCAATCATGCGGATCTTCTTCATCACCGGCGCTGCGATCGGCACCGTCGGCACGCTCGCCGGGGTGGCGCTGGGAACGCTTGTGTGCATCTACATCGAGCCGATCCGCCAGTTCATCGCCTGGGTCACAAACACCGAATTGTTCTCGCCGGAGCTCTACTTCCTGACCCGGATGCCGGCCGACATGGACACCGGCGAGACGGTGTCCGTCGTCATCATGGCGCTCGGTCTCAGCTATCTGGCGACCCTTTATCCCTCCTGGCGCGCGGCGCGGCTCGATCCCGTCGATGCCCTCAGGTACGAATAGGAGGCGCGGCCGTGTCCGAAGTCCGAGCGAGCGCCCCGCAAACCACGCCATCGTCCGTCCTCCGTCTGGAGAACATCTCGCGCAGCTATTCGGAAGGGGCGGGGCGTCTTGACATCCTGCGCGGCGCAGAGCTGGTGATCGGTCCGGGCGAACTCGTCGCGCTTGTTGCGCCGTCTGGTGCGGGCAAGTCGACGCTTCTGCATATCGCCGGCCTTCTGGAACGCCCGGACGACGGCGAGGTCTATATGCGCGATGAGCCCTGCGGTCGCCTGGGGGACGCGGAGCGGACACGCATCCGCCGCCTCGATATCGGGTTCGTCTACCAGTTCCACCATCTTCTGCCCGAGTTCACCGCGGCCGAGAATATCGCCCTGCCGCAGATGGTGCGTGGGCTTGATCGTCGCGAGGCTCTGGAGCGGGCGCGCCAGCTTCTGACCTACATGCGCCTCGGCGCCCGTACCGAGCACCGCCCGGCGGAGCTTTCCGGCGGCGAGCGCCAGCGGGTCGCCATCGCCCGCGCGGTCGCCAACGCCCCCCGTCTCGTCCTCGCTGACGAGCCGACCGGCAATCTCGATCCCAAGACGTCGCATTATGTCTTCGAAGCGCTCGAAGCGCTCGTCCGCGCCTCCGGGCTCTCCGCCCTCATCGCCACGCACAATCTGGAGCTCGCCGCCCGCATGGATCGCCGCATCACGCTCAACGACGGTCTTATCGTCGAGATGTGAAACGGCGATTTCTTCCGGCCGAAACTCGTGCGCGCCTTTGTAACTGCCAGGAATCCCAAGTATTTTTCCACGCCCAGAGGTCATTCCCCTGGTAGTGTCTCAGTTTGAATTTGTTCTCTGTTGACACATTCTGTGCGCTTGCCCACCTCAATAGGGACATGCTTATCCGCTAAGGCATGATGATATGCCCACGCTGTGAAGGATACGGATTCCTTGACTGCGAAGCCTGCAACGGCATGCGCACAATAGACGAACCTTGTCCCCAGTGCCTGGATACCGGAACACAGGAATGTCCCAGGTGTTTAGGCAAGTGTGAGGTAGCTAGTCCTCGCTGGCCTCGACCTATGAGACAAAGGGAGGTTGGCCGGCGCGGAGATATCAAGCGATAGAATCATTGCTGAGCGTTGGCAGTTTCGCTAACGTTTTGGCGTACGCTCTAGGGAGGATGCCTGCTCAAACCGGGTGTTGGAGCAAAATGGCAAAAGGACCGCGCGGCGAAAAACGACCGGCCGATACAATCGGCGCTGCAATCATGGTCGCAAAAATCGCCACAGGTGAAATCGAAGAAGAGACAACGGAAAAGTCTGGTCGCGTCCGCTCAGGTATGGCCGGGGCGAAAGCGCGCGCCGATAAACTCACGCCCGAAGAGCGCAGCAAAATCGCGAAGCTGGCAGCGGAGGTTCGCTGGAAGAAATGAGCCTCGATCTCTTCGACAGATCCATTTTTGACCTTGTCAATAATCGTGCGAAAGAGCTCGAAGAGCGCTTGCAAGCGGATGTCCTGTTTTATAGCGGTGGAATACTGCCAAACTATTTTCGTAGTTTCCGCGACTATGTCGAGGAGATGAAGTCTGGAAGCGAAAGAAGCGATGAAGCTGTAGCTGTTTTTATTAGAACAGGCGGAGGGTCGGCGGAAACAGCCGAGCGCATGGTGGCAGTGCTAAGAAAGCACTATCGTCTTGTTTATTTTGTTGTGCCAGATTTGGCAATGTCAGCTGGAACTATACTTTGCATGGCTGGCGATAAGATATTTATGGATTATTCCTCGAGCCTTGGTCCTATAGACCCACAAGTGCCGGCTCCAGATACCGGCGAATATGTGCCTGCTATGGGATACTTGGATAAAGTTAAAGAAATTACGGAAAAGGGCGATCTGGCGCCAGCTGATGTAGTCCTTCTGAAAAGTATGGATTTGGGAAAGCTAGCGCTTTTTGAGCAAGCTCGCGATCTGTCTAGGGACCTACTGAAGGCATGGCTTGTTGAGTACAAATTTAAAGATTGGACGCATCATAGGACAAATAATGCGGGAACGCCGGTTACGGATGAAGAGAAGCAAGTTCGCGCAGAGGAAATCGCGACATCGCTCGGCAATCATACGCTATGGCGTTCACATGGGCGCAGCATAGATCTGCCAAAGCTGGCAGCAATGCGTATCCAGATCGACGACTATTCTGACGACAACGAACTCCGGATTCTTATTCGGGAGTACAATGATCCACTCACTGGTTTCATTGACCGCATGGGGTTGGGCTTTTTCATGCACAATCATCGAGTCGGGCTATGATCGGAGAACTTAGATGACATTGGTGGCAAAGGTAGAAAAAAGATTGGCGAGTTTGCCCAAGCAAGGTGCGTCTAAGCCGGACGCGATCCGTCGAGCGGAGGAGCTTGCAGACCGGTTTTCTGACATCAAGCCGAAGACAGATGTCCCAACGCCAGAAAGGTATTTCGGTTTACCCTCATTTTCGAAATGAAAAAAATGCTTGATAATAAGCATTAGCTCACTTATCTCATGGGTATGGCAAACGTCTTACCCATCGAAAAGCGCGTTCAAATCCTCAACATGCTGTCTGAGGGGTTGTCGATGCGGTCGATCTCTCGGGTTGCCGGCGTTTCGATCAACACGGTTTCGAAGCTGCTTGTTGATGCTGGTGAGGCGTGCGCGGCCTATCACTTCGAGACGGTGCGGGACGTTCAGTCTCAGCGCGTCCAGTGTGATGAAATCTGGTCCTTCTGCTATTCCAAGGCAAAGAACGTTAAGGACGCCAAGGCGGCTCCGGCATGGGCTGGCGATATCTGGACGTGGACGGCCATCGATCCCGATAGCAAGATGATCCTGTCGTACATGGTCGGCGACCGGAGCGCCGAGACGGCCATGTTCTTCATCGAGGATTTGAAGGAACGCCTTGCCAACCGCGTTCAACTGACCACAGACGGCCACAAGGCGTATCTGGACGCCGTGGCAGGGTCATTCGGCGGTGATGTCGATTACGCCATGCTGGTGAAGCTCTACGGCGAGCTTGGCGAGAAGGGACCGGAGCGGAAATACAGCCCGGCGGAGTTCAACGGCTCAAAGAAGCGCCGGATTGTGGGCAACCCGGATATCGACAAGGTGAGCACGTCTCACGTTGAACGCATGAACCTGACGATGCGCATGGGCATGCGTCGGTTTACCCGGCTGACGAACGCCTTTTCGAAAAAGATCGACAACCACATTCACGCGCTGTCGCTCTACTTCGTCTGGTACAACTTCTGTCGCCAGCACAAGAGCCTGAAAGGGTCGTCGCCGGCCATGGCCGCAGGGCTTACCGACACGCTTCACGATATGGAGTGGATCGTCGGGTTGATCGACGCGCGGGCGCCGAAGCCGGGGCGACCGAAGACCTACAAAAAACGGTCAGTCGAGACCAAGTAGGCGGCTGAGTTGGAAGGCCGCTTCATCGGTGGCCACATGGGCCAGAACCTCAAGATCGTTCGGGGCGGATGAGTGAATCCGACAGAGAAAATAGCCGGATACATCGTCAACGCCAGCCTTTCCAGCATCGGCGTCAGATAGAGGGGCCAGCCTAAGAGTAGCATCGTTGCCGATTGTGCCGCTATAGTAGTGCATCGAAGTGGCCCTCCCTGGTGAAACAATGGCAACGCCAACCCATCGAGTCGTTTCAAAACCTGAAATTCCAGTCCAGTACCTAGCGGACTACATGTCGGCGTCCAATCAAGCTCGCCGCGGCATAGTCCAAAAGTGCCGATATAAGTCCCTCGCTCGGACATTTCAGCACCAATTGGCAAGAAAAACTATATCAGATCATATACTTGAGGGGAATCCACTTCCTGGAAATCTGGCCGAAAAAGCGCAAGAAATCCGCGACATGTTGGCGGATTCAGAATTTGACGCGCAGTTACACCAGTACAACGCCGATTTTGTCGATTCGTTCGCGGCGAACGCCGCCAGCTTTGATTTCAGCCGCTTTGAGATCGTCGCCCCTCAGCGAATCCCAGACCCATCGTTCAACGGAACGTTGGTTCGGTTTACCCCGAGCTTGCTGACCTATCGCACCACCAAACAGAACACCCAGAAGATTGGTGCGATCATGTACAGATATGCCAAAGGGAAGCCCGTCCCGACCGACACCGCCGAGTGGCAATGTGCATTCATGTACGGGTATTTTATTGAGCAGCCGTTTTATGAAGAGGCGAAGCCCGAAGACAAGCTGTGCTTGGTCCTTTGCGCCGTTTCTGGCGAAACGCATCGGACACCCAAAAAACCGATCTACAAGTACAACGAGATGAAGGCGGTTTGCAGCGATATCGCTGAGCGTTGGGATAAGGTCCCGCCTCCACCAAACGCCATCCTTCCCTGAATTTCAAACTGAGACACTACCCATTCCCCTTGGGGAATTGACAATGGAACAAAACAGGAACATTATGCAGGTACACGACAGACAGGAGTTTGGTCATGAACGCTTGGAACCTTCCCGTCTTCCGCGCCTGGGCGCAGGACATTGCCGCCGGAACCGCGCTTTTCCTTTTTCTTTCCACCATTGCCCTGTGGGCTGATCTGATCGCGCAGCTCGGCTGAAAGCCGGATACCAGAGAGAAGACTGGGGATCGGACGTCGCTTGCGCTTGTTCCGCGAGCCCTTGCTGGGGCACGCTTGGGCTCGAGCCCGAATCCCCGGTCCCTTGAAGGTGTCGGCAGGAGATGGGCGCCATTGCCCTCAACCGGAAAATGAGCCATGGAAGACCTCGGCTTCGTCCATCTTCGCGTCCATACAGCATTTTCGCTTCTCGAGGGTGCGATCCAGCTGAAGGATGCGCTGAAGCTTGCCAAGGCCGACGGGCAGCCGGCCTTTGCCATTGCCGACACCGGCAATCTCTTCGGTGCGCTGGAGTTTTCCGAAAAGGCCTCGGGCAGTGGGCTGCAGCCGATCATCGGCTGTCAGGTCGCGGTCGTCTTCGATGACGAACCGGAAAGGCGGGGAAACCGCATCGAGGCGCTTCCCTCCGTCGTCATGATCGCGGCAAACGAGACCGGCTACCGCAACCTCGTCCATCTCGTCTCCAGGTCTTTCATGGAAACCGACGCTTCCATGAAGGCGCATGTCGCCGCTCGGGATCTTGCCGCCAACAGCGAGGGGATCATCGTCCTGACCGGCGGCCCCGGTGGCCCGGTCGACCGGATGCTGGCGGAAGGCTACGCGGAGATCGCGGAAAGCCGCCTGCGGTTTCTCGCCGATGTCTATGGCGATCGCCTCTACGTCGAGCTGCAGCGGCACGATCTCGACAGCGAGCGCCGGGTGGAACCGCTGATTGTCGATCTTGCCTATGCCATGGATCTGCCGCTCGTCGCCACCAATGAGGTGTTCTTCGCCACCCGCGACGACTATGAGGCGCATGACGCGCTGATCTGCATCGCGGAAAGCCGGATGGTCGCGGAAGAAGACCGGCGGCGGCTGACGCCGGAGCATTATTTCAAGTCCCGTAAGGAGATGCGGGAGCTTTTTGCCGATTTGCCCGAGGCGATCGATAACACGGTCGAGATCGCACGACGTTGTTCCTGGCGGCCGCACACCCTGCGCCCGATCCTGCCGCGCTTCACCGGCGAGGACGGCGAGGCGGGTGAGAAGGCGGAGGCGGCGGAGCTGCGCCGCCAGGCGATAGCGGGCCTGGAGCGTCGCATCGCGCTTCAGGGTATGGCACCCGGCGCCAGCGAAGAGGATTATCGCAAGCGCCTCGACTACGAGCTTTCGATCATCGAGGGGATGAAGTTTCCCGGCTACTTCCTGATCGTTTCCGACTTCATCAAATGGGCCAAGAGCCAGGATATCCCGGTCGGACCGGGACGCGGCTCGGGCGCCGGCTCGCTCGTTGCCTATTCGCTGACGATCACCGACCTCGATCCGCTGCGCTTCAAGCTGCTCTTCGAACGCTTCCTCAACCCGGAACGCGTGTCGATGCCGGACTTCGATATCGACTTCTGTCAGGACCGGCGCGACGAGGTCATCCATTACGTTCAGGAAAAATACGGCCGCGACCAGGTCGCGCAGATCATCACCTTCGGATCGCTTCAGGCGCGCGCCGTCATGCGCGATGTCGGCCGCGTGTTGCAGATGCCCTATGGCCAGGTCGACAAGCTCGCCAAGCTCGTGCCGTCGAACCCGGCCAATCCGACGCCGCTTCACAAGGCCATCGACGAGGAGCCGCGCCTGCAGGAGGCCGCGCGCGAGGAAGAGATCGTCGAGCGTCTGTTTTCCATCGCCACGCGCCTTGAGGGGCTCTTCCGCCACGCCTCGACCCACGCCGCCGGCATCGTGATCGGCGATCGGCCGCTCGATGAACTGGTGCCGCTCTATCGCGACCCGCGCTCCGACATGCCGGTCACCCAGTTCAACATGAAGTGGGTGGAGCCAGCGGGCCTGGTGAAATTTGACTTCCTCGGTCTGAAGACACTGACGGTGCTCGACAAGGCGGTGAAGCTAATTCGCCGCAAAGGCGTCGACATCGATCTGTCGCAGGTGCCGCTCGATGATCCGGCGACCTACGCGCTTCTGGCCCGCGGCGAGACGCTCGGCGTGTTCCAGCTTGAAAGTCAGGGCATGAGGAAGGCGCTCGCCGGCATGAAGCCGGACCGCTTCGAGGACATTATCGCCCTCGTGGCGCTCTATCGTCCGGGCCCGATGGACAACATCCCGACCTATAACCGCCGCAAGCACGGTCTTGAGGAGCCCGAGTATCCGCACCCGAAGCTGGAACCGATCCTGTCGGAGACCTACGGCGTCATCATCTACCAGGAGCAGGTGATGCAGGTTGCCCAGGAGCTGTCCGGCTACTCCCTCGGAGAAGCCGATCTTCTGCGCCGCGCCATGGGTAAGAAGATCAAGGAGGAGATGGCCAAACAGCGCGTGCGCTTCGTCGACGGGGCGGTCAGGAACGGCATCGACAAGAACCAGGCCAATACGATCTTCGACTTGCTCGCCAAGTTCGCCGACTACGGCTTCAACAAGTCGCACGCCGCCGCCTATGCGCTCGTCGCCTATCTGACAGCCTATCTGAAGGCCAACCACCCGGTGGAGTTCCTCGCCGGCACCATGACGCTCGACATGGGCAACACCGACAAGCTGAACGATTTCCGTCGCGAGGCCATGCGACTCGGCATTGAGGTTCTGCCGCCGTCGGTCAATCGCTCCATGGTGCCGTTCGAAGTGGACGACGGACGTATCGTCTATTCGCTCGCAGCCCTGAAGGGCGTCGGCCACGGCGTCGTCGATCACCTCGTCGACGTGCGCGGTGAGACGGGCTTCAAGGACATCAGCGACTTCGCCCGCAAGATCAATCCGCGTCTCGTCAACAAGCGCACGCTGGAATGCATTGTCGCGGCCGGCGGCTTCGATGACCTGGAGCCAAATCGGCGCTCGATCGCCGAGGGGCTCGACCGCATCGTCGCCGAGGCCGCACGCGTACGCCAGGACGAGGACAGCGGCCAGAACGAACTGTTCGGCGGGCCCGATGGCGGCGTCGAAGTGCGCCTGCCGGATGTGCCGGAATGGACGATGGAGGACAAGCTCCAGCGCGAGATGAATGCCGTTGGTTTCTATCTCTCCGCCCATCCGCTCGACAGCTACCGGCCGATGTTCGCCAAGCTTCGCGTTCAGTTGTGGACCGAGTTTTCCGAATCCGTGAAGCGCGGTGCGGCCGTTGGACGCCTCATCGGCACGGTGACCCAGAAGCAAGAACGTCGCACGCGCAACGGTAACAAGATGGGCATCCTCAATATTTCCGACCCGAGCGGACAATATGAGGCCGTCGTCTTTTCCGAAACGCTGAACGAATATCGAGACCAGCTCGAGCCTGGAAAGTCGCTGGTCCTTCTTGTCGCGGCCGAGGAGCGCGACGAGACGATCAGCGTCCGGATCCAGTCGGTCGAGCCGCTGGAACGTGTCGCCAATGGCCTCCACAAGAACCTGCGGGTGTTCCTGCGCGATTCCGGTCCGGTCGAAAGCATCGCCAGTCAGTTGAAGAAGGCCGGCGATGGCAAGGTGAGCCTTGTCATGACACTCGACGAACAGCGGCGCGAGGTGGAAGTGGAACTCCCCGGCGGCTATCAGGTCTCGCCGCTCATTGCCAACGCCCTGCGCTCGGTGCGCGGCGTGGTCCAGGTCGACCTGAGCTGATCTGCGCTGTTCTGATCTGCGCTGTTCTGGGCGGATTGATCAGACCGCCCCCTGACCCTGCGCGTGGCCTGACCTGCCAGATCACCATGCCGACCCCTGATGACCTGGCTGGTAGAGCAGCCTGACCTCAATGTCTTTCTTGTCAGGGGCGGACTTGCCTCCGGCCTGCGCGAGCGCGACGTATGCCCACCGGACGCGAGATCGGGCTTTCGACCCCTAGAGCCCCAAGAACACTATGCGCTTTTTCCAACCCCGTTCTGCGTTGGCCCGGACGCGGCTCTGGAATTGGTTTGTTTGCACTCGTGTCCCGCGTGATCGCTTCACTCGCTGAGTTTCACGGGCTCGCGCTGACCGGCCAGGCTGCGCTGGTAGGCTGCAGCGGGATAAGGGGGGCAGCGGGAGAGGGGCGATGCCGCCGGCGCTCTGCGTCATGTGGGGAAGATCCGCCATCTATATATTCGGTGAGGCGAGTCTCGTCCCAGGATGCCCAGTTTCCCTTCGCCCAGTTTCCCTTCGTGCTGTTTCCCGTTGCGCCGTTTCCTTTTGCCCTGGCACCCCGCTGCCGCGTCGCGCCACGCTGCTGCAATCCTCGCTCGTTGGCAGTTTTCTGCGGCAAGGGTTGCAAGATCGTGGGCGCCAGCCTATAAGGCGCCCATTCCACACGCGGAGTGTCGAGGGCGTCAGTCGCCGACTGACGTCCTTCCGGTGTTGTTTTCGACCCAAAAGGTCGTGGCTCCGCGGAGGGTTAACCGGAAAACAGGAGACATAAGAGCCATGGCTCTCCCCGATTTCAGCATGCGCCAGCTGCTTGAGGCTGGCGTCCATTTCGGCCATCAGAAGCACCGTTGGAATCCGAAGATGGGGCCGTTCATCTTCGGCACCCGCAACAACGTGCATATCATCGATCTGGCCCAGACCGTTCCGCTTATGCACCAGGCGCTGAAGGTCGTTAGCGACACCGTCGCCGGCGGCGGCCGCGTGCTCCTCGTTGGCACAAAGCGTCAGGCGCAGGAACCGGTCGCTGATGCCGCGCGTCGCTCCGCGCAGTATTTCGTCAACGCCCGCTGGCTCGGCGGCATGCTGACCAACTGGAAGACCATTTCCAATTCGATCCAGCGCCTGCGCAATCTTGAGGAAATGCTCGCCGGTGAGGCCCAGCGGCTGACCAAGAAGGAGCGTCTCAATCTCGACCGTGAGCGCGAGAAGCTGGAACGCAACCTCGGCGGCATCAAGGACATGGGCGGCATTCCCGACCTTCTGTTCGTGATCGACACCAACCGGGAGTCGATCGCCATTCAGGAAGCCCGCCGGCTTGGGATCCCTGTCGCTGCGATTCTTGATTCCAACTGCGACCCGGACGGCATTTCCTATCCCGTTCCCGGCAACGACGACGCCTCGCGCGCCATCGACCTTTACTGCGACCTGATCTCGCGCGCCGCGCTCGACGGCATCTCCCGTGCCCAGGGTGACATGGGCTATGATGTCGGTGCAGCCGAAGAGGTCATTGAGGAAGTGGTGCTTGAGGAAGCGCCGGTTGCCGAAGAGGTTGCCGTTGCCGAGGCCCCCGTCGCGGAAGAGGCTGCTGCGGAGCCGGAAGCCGAGGCCGAACTGTCGCCGATGTTCGAGGCACCGGCCGGTGATGCCGACGATCTGAAGAAGATCTCCGGCGTCGGTCCGGTCCTTGAGGGCAAGCTGAACGCCCTCGGCATCACGACCTATGGTCAGATCGCCGGCCTCAGCGACGACGAGATCGCCCGCGTCGACGACGTCCTGAACTTCAAGGGCCGCATCGCGCGTGAAGACTGGGTCGCTCAGGCCAAGGCCCTGATGAGCTGATCCACGGGGAAGCGCCGGCGCTTCGACGCGCCGACCTCCCGTTTCGCAGAAAGCCGCCGGCGGGCTCACGTCCGCCGAGCGGCATTGTGTTTCATATTGACCCGCTTGAACATATACGGACGAGGCGACAGATGAGCATCTCAGCCGCACAGGTGAAGGAACTGCGCGACAGCACCGGCGCAGGCATGATGGACTGCAAGAAGGCGCTGACGGAAACCGATGGCGACATGGATGCCGCCGTCGACTGGCTGCGGACCAAGGGCCTGGCGAAGGCCGCCAAGAAGGCCGGACGCGTCGCCGCCGAAGGCCTCGTCGCGATCGCGGCTGGCGATGGCGTCGCCGCGGTGGTGGAAGTCAATTCCGAGACCGACTTCGTGGCCCGCAACGACGGTTTCCAGAAGCTGGCGCGCGACATTGCGTCCGTGGCTCTGTCCGTCGAGGGGGACGTTGAGGCGATCACCAAGGCTGCCTACCCCGGCAAGGAGCACACGGTCGAGGACGAGCTGCGCGAGGCGATCGCCACGATCGGTGAAAATATGAACCTGCGCCGCTCCGTTGCGCTCAAGGTTGGTGACGGTGTCGTCGCCTCTTATGTGCACAATTCCGTTTCCGAGGGCCTGGGCAAGATCGGTGTCCTGGTCGCGCTGGAATCGACCGGTGACAAGGAGGCGTTGAATGCGTTCGGTCGGCAGGTCGCCATGCACGTTGCCGCTGCCAACCCGCTTGCGCTGAGCCAGGACGATGTCGATCCCGATGTCGCCGAGCGCGAGCGTGCGGTGTATGCCGAGCAGGCACGTGAGTCCGGCAAGCCCGATGCGATCGTGGAGAAGATGGTCGAGGGCCGGATGCGCAAATTCTATGAGGAATCGACGCTCCTCAAGCAGCCCTTTGTCATCGATCCGGATAAGTCCGTCGAAGAGGCCGCCAAGGCCGCCGAGAGCACGGTCGGCGCACCGGTGAAGGTGTCCGGTTTCGTTCGCTTTGCGCTTGGCGAGGGCATCGAGAAGGAAGAGGAGGGCGACTTCGCCTCCGAAGTTGCTGCCATGGCCGGCAAGAAGTAGGCTGGTCCTTCTGAAATCAAAAAGGGCGTTCTTCGGGGCGCCCTTTTTTTTGCCCGGTGCCCGCGGGTCGTCGGCCGCTCGGTGAGATCCGGTGGGAATGCCGGGGCAACGGTTCGCCAGGTCTGGCGCAAACCGGGAAAATGCTCTATCCGACGCTGCGGGGGCTCGCCGCCGGCCGCTCGAACGAACGGCCGGGATGCTCCGGAGGCCGGCGAAACCGCTGATGAGCAAAAACGCTGACGAGCGAAAACGACGGGCGGCAACGAACGCCCGCTAGCCATGCCGCAAAGATCGGCCAAAAAGGAGAGAACGGTAATGTCTGCTGAACTGGTCTACCGGCGGGTGATCCTGAAGCTGTCCGGCGAGGCGCTGGTGGGAGAGCAGGGATTTGGCATAGACGTTGCGTTCGTGAATCGGATCGCGGAAGAGATTTGCGAGGCGGTTCGGCTCGGGGCCCAGGTTGGCATCGTGATCGGCGGCGGCAACATCTTTCGCGGCGTCTCCGTGGTCGCCGACGGCGGTGATCGGGTTTCCGGCGACCACATGGGCATGCTTGCCACGGTCATCAACAGCATCGCGATCGACAATGCCCTGAAGCGGCTCGGTGTGCCTTCGCTGGTGCTCTCTGCGCTGCCGGTTCCCACGATCTGCGAGACCTTCAGTCAGCGGGTGGCCGATGCCGCGCTCGCCGAAGGCAAGGTCGTGCTTTTCGCCGGTGGTACCGGCAATCCGTTCTTCACCACCGATTCCGGTGCTGCGTTGCGCGCGTCCGAAATGCGCTGTGACGCGCTTCTCAAGGCGACGCAGGTTGACGGCGTATACACCGCGGATCCGAAAAAGGACCCGACAGCGACCCGGTACGAGCGGCTGAGCTACCACGAGGCGTTGGCAAAGGGCCTCGGGGTTATGGATACCGCCGCCTTTGCTCTTGCCCGCGACAACGGTATCCCGATAATCGTTTTCTCGATTCACGAGCCCGGCGCTATTGTCGGGGTGTTGTGCGGACGCGGGCGGTTCACGTTTGTCGGTGACGCGTGACATCATGATGTTCAGCGCCGTGGCGTCGGACCCGCAGGGTCGGACGCCATTCGCCGGCTGAACCAAGGAACAACTGCAAGGATGGGTCGCGAACGAACGCGACCATGCGAGGAAAAGATGGACAACGAAGCTCTCGATCTGAAAGACATCAAGCGCCGGATGGAGGGAGCCATCAGCGTTCTGAAGGATGAACTGTCCGGCTTGCGGACCGGACGGGCGAGCATCGCGCTTCTGGATCCCATCATGGTTGATGCGTACGGCTCGCAGATGCCGATCAATCAGGTCGCGACGGTGAGTGTGCCGGAAGCGCGCATGCTGTCGGTTCAGGTCTGGGACAGGTCGATGATCAACGCGGTCGACAAGGCGATCCGTGAGTCGAACCTCGGTCTCAACCCGGTGGTCGACGGGCAGACGCTGCGCCTTCCGATCCCGGAACTGAATGCGGAGCGTCGTCAGGAATTGGTCAAGATCGCGCATAAATATGCCGAGCAGGCCAAGGTCGCCGTCCGCCACGTGCGCCGCGACGGCATGGAGACGCTGAAGAAGCTGGAAAAGGACGGCGACCTTAGCAAGGACGACATGCACGCGCAGTCCGACGAAGTGCAGAAGCTGACCGATGCCAAGATCGGCGCGATCGACGACCTGCTGGCGACCAAGGAACAGGAAATCACGCAGGTCTGATCGCCGGCCGGCGCCAAACCCGGAACGGGGGTCGCGATGTCATTGCCTCTGGACGCCTCTGCCACGCCGGATCCGGACATTACCGGAACGTCTGCGACCCCGTGCCATGTCGCCATCATCATGGATGGCAACGGACGCTGGGCGAAGGCGAGGGGGCTGCCGCGTACCGAAGGGCATCGCCGTGGCGTGGAGGCGGTGCGGCGGGCGATTCGCCATGCCGCCGACATCGGCGTGTCCTATCTGACGCTGTTCAGCTTCAGTTCCGAGAACTGGGCACGGCCGGCGAGCGAAGTTGCTGATCTGCTCGGCCTCCTGCGTCTCTTCATCCGCAGCGATCTGGCCGAGCTGAAGGCCAATAACGTGCGCGTTCGCATCATCGGCGAGCGCGACAGCCTTCGACCCGATCTCTGCAAGCTGCTCAAGGATGCCGAGGACGGAACCCGGGACAACACCGGGCTGACGCTTGTCGTCGCCTTCAACTACGGCGCCCGCGACGAAATCGCGCGCGCCGCCCGCAAGCTCGCTGAGGCGGTCGCGAACGGGGCTCTATCGCCTGACGAAATCACCATCGATGCGGTTTCGGACGCGCTCGATACCGCCAAGATTCCCGATCCGGACCTCATCATCCGCACCAGCGGCGAACAGCGGCTCTCCAATTTCCTCCTTTGGCAGGCGGCCTATGCGGAATTCGTCTTCGTGCCCGTTCTGTGGCCCGATTTTGACGCCGCGGCTTTCGACGCCGCGATCGCCGATTTCATGAATCGTGAACGCCGCTTCGGCCGCGTCGACGGGCGGGCGACGGTCTGATGGCCGATGCCGCCGGCAGACGAAGAGATCCATTGGCGGCGAAGCGCCGGGAGTTCTATCTGCGCGTCGTCTCCGCAGCGGTCCTCATTCCCATTGTCCTTGTCGCGACCTGGGTCGGCGGTTGGCTCTTTGGCCTGCTGATTGTCGCCGTTGCCGCGCTGGTCATGGTCGAATGGTGTGACATCACCGGTCACAGCCGGGCCCCGGCCCTAGACTGGGTGGCGGGGATGATCGTCGTTGCCGCGCTTATCACGTGCCTTCTTGGTGCTCCTCGCCTCGGTGCGGCGTTCCTCGCCGCTGGCGTTGCGCTCGCGCTTCTCGGCCGCCTCGGCGGAATCTGCAGCCGCTGGCTTGCGCTCGGCATCCTCTATGCCGGCCTGAGCGGTGGCGCGCTGATCCTGCTGCGCGGCGGGGACAGCGGCTTTGCGGCGATCGTCTTTCTTTTCGCCGTCATCTGGGTGAGCGACATCGCGGCCTATTTCGTTGGCCGCACCGTCGGCGGTCCCAAACTCTGGCCCGCCGTTTCGCCCAACAAGACATGGTCGGGCGCCATCGGAGGGCTTGTCGGTGGCGCGGCGGCGGGAACGGCAACGGCCGCTGCCGCCGGATATGGTCCCGCCGCGGGGCTCGTCGCTGTCGCAGCCGTGATCTCGGTCGCGGGCCAGGCCGGCGATCTTGCCGAGTCGTCCCTGAAACGGCGTTTCGGCAAGAAGGATTCCGGCACCATCATTCCCGGTCATGGCGGCGTTATGGACCGCGTCGATGCACTTGTCATAGGTGCGCTCGTCGCAACTGTCGTCGGTGTCCTGCGTACCGGCTGGCAGGATCCGGGAAGCGGACTTTTCATCTGGTAGAGAAAGGGCCCTCCGCCACGGCGCGCCTTGCGGCGCCTGCCGGTGCGAGAGAGCGGCAAGAACATGCGAATTTCCATCCTCGGGGCGACAGGCTCCATCGGCACCAGCACGCTCGACCTCGTGGAACGCGATCGCGCGCGGTTCGACCTCGTTGCCGTGACCGCTAACCGCAATGTCGAGGACCTTGTCGCGATCGCCCGTCAGCATCGGCCTGCAATGGCCGTCGTCGCCGACGAAACGCTCGGTCCGGTACTGGCCAACGGTCTCGCCGGAACGGGGGTGGCGACCGGAGCCGGGCCAACCGCGATGGCGGAGGCTGCGGCGATGGAGGCCGATGTGGTCGTTGCCGCGATCACCGGTGCGGCCGGCCTGGAGCCGACGCTCGCGGCGGTTCGCACCGGCGCGGCGATCGCGCTTGCCAACAAGGAGTGCCTCGTGTGCGCCGGAGCCGCCTTCATGGCGGAGGTGAAGCGCGCCGGCGGTACGATTCTGCCGCTCGATTCTGAACACAACGCGGTCTTTCAAGTGCTGGAGCAGGATAACGCCGCCCATATCGAGAAGATCGTGCTGACGGCGTCGGGCGGCCCGTTCCGTGCCCGCTCGCGCGACGAAATGCGGGCCGTGACCCCGGCGCAGGCCCTCAAGCATCCGAACTGGAGCATGGGCCGCAAGATCACCATCGATTCCGCCACCTTGATGAACAAGGGACTGGAGGTCATCGAGGCCTTCCATCTCTTCCCGGTCAGAGCCGATCAGATCGAGGTGCTCGTCCATCCGCAGTCGGTGATCCACGGCATGGTGCAATATGCTGACGGCTCGCTCCTTGCCCAGCTCGGCTCGCCGGACATGCGCACGCCGATTGCCCATTGTCTCGCCTGGCCGGAACGCGCAGCGGCACCGTCGAATCGTCTGGATCTCGTCGAGCTTGCCACCCTGACGTTCGAACGCCCCGATTATGAGCGCTTTCCCGCGCTGGCACTGGCCCGTCAGGCGCTGAAGCGGGGCGAGGGCACGACAACCGTGCTCAACGGGGCGAACGAGGTTGCGGTCTACGCCTTCCTCGACGGCAAAATCGGCTTCCTTGATATCGCCGCCACGGTTGAGCGCGCGATCGAGGCCGCGGACGTCCGCGGGCTGTTGGTCGAGCCGGCTTCGGTCGGCGATGCGCTCGACCTCGATCGCGCCGCCCGGGCGCTTGCCAGTGAGTTTGTCGCCTTGACCGTCTCGGGTTGACCGGGCGCCGCTTCGTTCCGCCGCAGGCAGACGAGGATTTACTCGCATGTGCTGGCGGAATCCTGCGCCTGCACCATCTTGTCGCCAGAAACCATTTGTACGCACTTTTTCGCTAGTTATGATAACCAGGCGCGCGGACAGCAGAAGGCAAGGGTAACCCTATGGAATTCATTACGGAAATAGGAACGACCTTTGTCGGCTACGTGATTCCGTTCCTTTGCGTTCTCACCATCGTCGTCTTCATTCACGAGCTGGGCCATTTCCTCGTCGCGCGTTGGTGCGGCGTTTCCGTCGATGCCTTTTCGATCGGCTTCGGGCCGGAACTCTTCGGACGTAATGACCGGCACGGAACGCGCTGGCGCGTCGCCGCGATTCCTCTCGGCGGCTACGTCAAGTTCAAGGGCGACGATTCGGTCGCCAGCACGCCAGACTCCGATGCGCTGGAGGCGATGAGCGAGGAGGAGAGGGCGAAGACCTTTCCCGCCAAGAATGTAGCCCAGCGCGCGGCGATCGTTGCCGCAGGGCCGATTGCGAACTTCATCCTGGCGATCGTGATTTTTGCTATCTTTTTCGGGGTTTACGGCAAGCAGATGGTCGCGCCTCGGATCGATTCTGTGGTGCCGGGATCCGCTGCGGCCGAGGCAGGGCTTGAGCCTGGCGACCTGATTCTGTCCATCGATGGCACCAAGATCGAGAGTTTTTCCGACATCCAGCGCATCGTGACTGTCAACGCCGGCGTCCCCATGCACATGACGATCGAACGCGATGGTCAAAAGATCGGGCGAGAGGTGACGCCGAAACTGCGCGAGATCGAGGATCGCTTCGGCAACAAGAATTCCGTCGGCCTGCTCGGCGTGCAGCGCAGCACGGAGGCCTCCGACATTGTCGTCAAGCACTATCCGCCATATGAGGCGGTGGTGATGGGCATGGCGGAGACCTGGGACATCATCGTCCGTACCGGGCAGTATCTCGGTGGCGTGATCACCGGCCGCCAGCCGGCCGACCAGCTTGGTGGCCCGATTCGGGTCGCGCAGATCTCCGGTCAAGTCGCGAGCCTGGGAATCATTCCGCTCATTCACATGATGGCGTTCCTGTCGGTGAGCATCGGCCTCATCAATCTGGTGCCGGTTCCCATGCTCGATGGCGGACATCTGCTGTTCTACGCCATCGAGGCTGTGCGCGGTCGGCCGCTGAGCGAGCGGACGCTTGAAATGAGCTTCCGAGTCGGTGTGGCCATCGTACTGACGCTGATGGTTTTGGTGACTTGGAACGACATTATGAATTTGGTTTCATCATCGTGACACGGACATGGTAGAGGTACGGATAATGGGGCGAGACGATAGATCGTGTCCGGCGCGCAACGGTTCCACCTAAAAAAGACCGGCGACCAAAGGCATCGCCTTGCAACCCATTCCAAACCTTGTAAGAAGGTGAGTGGGATTCGAGATTATGCCGACTTCGCCATGGCATCGACGGGATCGAGAAAAGATCGTCCGGTGCGCGAGGTCGGGGAATGTACATAGGCAAAAGGGCAGTGATACCCGATGCGAGCTAATTTGACAGCGCTTGTAAAAGCGGCGGCAGCCGCACTTTTTCTGGTTGTGGCGCCGCTTGCTGCTCCTGGTTTGCCGGTGCTCGGGGCAGATGTGGCCGAGGCCGCGGTGGTTAGCCGGATCAGCGTTGAGGGTGTCCAGCGCGTCGACGTCGAAACGGTCAAGACCTATCTGACCATAACGCCGGGCAAGTCCTTCGGCGCCGATGACGTCGACCAGTCGCTCAAGGCCCTGTTCAAGACCGGTCTGTTCTCCGATGTGAACATCTCTCAGCGGGGTGGTACCCTTGTTGTTTCCGTCGTCGAGAACCCGGTGATTAACCGGGTTTCCTTTGAGGGCAACAAGAAGCAGAAGGACGAGCTACTTCTCAGCCAGGTCGATTCCAAGCCCCGCAGCGTTCTGACCCGCGCCAAGGTCCAGGCCGACGTTCAGAAGATCCTCGAGATCTACCGCCGCACCGGCCGCTTTCGGGCATCCGTCGAGCCGAAGATCATTTCGCTGCCGCAGAATCGCGTCGATCTCGTCTTCGAGATCAACGAGGGCGACAAGACCGGCGTTTCCCGCATCACCTTCATCGGCAACCATGCCTTCAGCGACGGTCGGCTTCGCGACGTCATCAAGACGCGCGAATCGGGTCTGCTGAGCTGGCTGCGCACGACCGACAACTACGATCCTGATCGGCTGAATTCCGACCAGAAGCTGCTGCGCGAATTCTATTATCGTCACGGCTACGCCGACTTCCGGATCATTTCCGCGGTCGCCGACCTTGATCGCGAGCGCAACACCTTCTTCGTCACCTTCACGGTCGATGAGGGCGATCAGTACACGTATGGCGATGTCAAGGTTCAGAGCTCGCTGGCGAGTATCGATCCGGAGGAGCTGCGCTCCCGTGTCAAGACCGATCCGGGTTCGACATACGATTCGCGTGAAGTGCAGAAGTCCATGGAGGATCTCGTTCTGGATGTCTCCGAGAAGGGCTATGCCTTCGCTCAGGTCCGTCCGCGCGGCGATCGCGATTACGAGAACCATACGATCTCGCTGACCTATTACGTCGACGAGGGGCCACAGGTTTACATCGAGCGGATCAATATTCGCGGCAACACCCGCACCCGCGACTACGTCATCCGTCGCGAGTTCGATGTCGCCGAAGGCGATGCCTTCAATCGCGTCCTGATCGACAAGGCGGAGCGGCGGTTGAAGGACCTCAACTACTTCAAGTCGGTTCGCATCACGACCGAGCCCGGTTCGGAGCCGGATCGTGTCATCATCAATGTTGACGTGGAAGAGCAGGCGACAGGCGCCGTGTCCTTCGGTGCCGGCTATTCGACCTCGGACGGTGTCATCGGCGACATTTCGGTCACCGAGCGCAACTTCCTCGGGCGTGGTCAGTACGTGAAGCTCGCAGTCGGCGGTGGCGAGAACACCGAGACCTATGACTTCCAGTTTACCGAGCCGTATTTCCTCGGCCGCCGGCTGTCCGCCGGTATCGCCATCTACCGGCATGTCTACGACAACAACGACTACCGGCAGTACAACGAGGAAGTCACCGGCGCGAAGATCAACTTCGGACTGCCGCTGACCGACGAGGTGACGTTCAACACCTTCTACCATGGCTATCAGCGTAACTTCGACGTCGATAGGGGCCTCAAGGACGGCTGCTACTGGCAGGATAAGAGCACGCCGCGTCCGGCGACCTGCGGTCCCGGCACCAATCGGGACGAGGTTTCTTACGCCGTCAAGGATGCGATCGGTGAGACCTTTACCTCGATGATCGGCTACTCGCTGGTCTACGACACTCTCGACAACAAGAAGATGCCGAAGGAAGGCATCTACGGTGAGTTCAAGCAGGAATTCGCCGGTGTCGGTGGTGACGTGTCCTTCCTGCGCACGACGGTCGAAGGTCGCTACTACCAGGAGCTTCTGGCTGACTGGGGCGTGATCGGTATGCTGAAGGCCAAGGGCGGCTATGTTGTTGGCGTCGGCGAGCGCCTCCGCCTTCCGGACCACTTCTTCGTTGGCGGCGAGACCATCCGCGGTTTTGAAACGCAGGGTATCGGCCCGCGTGACCGGATCACCGGCGACGCACTCGGCGGCCGGGCCTTCATCGCTGGCACCGCCGAGGCGGACTTCCCGCTGCCGGCCTTACCTTCCGAGCTTGGCCTTTACGGCGCGGTCTTCGCCGATGCCGGTACGGTTTGGGATGTCGACGACAGCTTCAAGGGGCACAAGAAGACCCGGATCGTCGGCAACGACGGTGCCATTCGTGCCTCTATCGGTGTCGGCCTTCTGTGGGATTCGCCCTTCGGTCTGATCCGCGCCGACGTCGCCTGGCCGGTCGTCAAGGAAAAATTCGACGAAACACAGCTGTTCCGGATCGGTGGTGGAACCACCTTCTGATCGCGGCAACGCTTTCCAAAAGCGCGCATCGGGCACCCCGATGCGCGCTTTTTGTTTTTCTGCGGCAACATTTCGGCGTAAACCTCTGACCGGTGCGCCGGCGTTTGCCGGTCGGCAATCCGCTTGGCGCGCCAGCGATCAATTTCAGACAGCTAGTTGAGACCATGACCGACCCTGAATTCTTTGCCCGCCCGACACCGGTGACCATCGGCGACCTTGCGGAGTGGACCGGGGCACGCATCGTTCGGGGCAAGGGCGACAGGGAGATCACCGGCCTTGCGGCGCTTGATCTCGCCGGACCCGGCGACGTGACCTTCATCGACAACCCTCATTATCTGCCGACGCTCGATGCGACCGCCGCGTCGGCCTGCTTCTGCTCGCCGAAGTTCATCGAGCGCGTGCCCGCCGCGGTGGTGCCGCTTCAGACCCCGGATCCCTACGGCGCGTTCGCCACGGTATCCGGCCGGTTCTATCCGGCGGCGCTGCACCTTCGCGGTGCGTTCCCCGCGTTGACCCGAGTCGACGACAGGGCCGTCGTCGATCCGGGCGCGGCGCTTGAGGACGATGTTGTTGTCGAGCCCGGCGCTGTCGTCGGTCCCGGCGCGGAAATCGGTGCCGGGACGGTGATCTCAGCCAATGCGGTCATCGGTGCAGGCGTCCGGATCGGCCGCAACTGTTATGTCGGCCCGAATGCGACAGTGCAGTTCGCGCTTGTCGGCAACCGTGTCTTTATCCATCCCGGCGTCTGCATCGGCCAGGATGGTTTCGGCTTTGCCATGGGGCAGGGCGGCCATCGCAAGGTGCCGCAGATCGGCCGGGTGGTCATTCAGGATGATGTGGAGATCGGCGCCAACACCACAATCGATCGCGGCGCCAACCGCGATACGATCATCGGCGAGGGCACCAAGATCGACAATCAGGTTCAGATTGGCCACAACGTCGTCGTCGGTCGCCATTGCGTCATCATCGCGCAGGTCGGCATTTCCGGCAGCACGCATCTTGAGGACTATGTGGTCCTTGCGGGCAAGGCCGGGCTTGCAGGCCATCTGACGATCGGGCAGGGCGCACAGATCGGCGGGGGATCGAACGTCAACGACGACGTGCCGGCCGGTCAGCGCTGGATAGGTTCTCCGGCCAAGCCCTTGCGCGAATGGACGCGGGAAATGCTTGCGATCAAAAACCTGGTAAAAAACCGGGGCGAAACGAAGAGGTAAAGGCGCATCGAAACGGCGCCCTGCAAGGGTCGAAATGTCGCGGAACCTGTGTTTTGGTGTGCCGCGGGGCGTCAGAAGAGGCTGCCCGATCCGCCGACGGGCGGAAAGGGCGCGACAAGGGCTGATGGGAATGGAAGAAGAAACGACGAAAACGCTCGAAAGCGTGGATATCCTGAAGGTGCTGGAGCTTCTGCCGCACCGCTACCCGTTCTTGATGGTTGATCGCATCATCGACATCGATGGCGACAATTCGGCGATCGGCATCAAGAACGTGACCTTCAATGAGCCGCATTTTCAGGGTCATTTCCCCGGACAACCCGTAATGCCGGGCGTTCTTCTCATCGAGGCGATGGCGCAGACCGCCGGCGCCATCTGTGTTCTGGCACGCGAGGGCAACGACGCGCCGAAGCTGGTCTATTTCATGACCATCGACAAGGCGAAGTTCCGCAAGCCCGTCGTTCCCGGAGACACGATCGAGTTTCATGTTCGCCAGACCCGCAAGCGCGCCAACATGTGGTGGTTTGAGGCCAAGGCGATCGTGGCCGGCACGCGCGTCGCCGAGGCGGAAATCAGCGCGATGCTGGTCGATAGGTAAGGTAGAGTATGACCACGATCCATCCGACCGCGCTCGTCGAGGCAGGCGCGGAGATTGCCGCCGATGCGGAAATCGGTCCCTATTGCATTGTCGGGCCCGATGTCCGCATTGCGTCCGGCGTTCGCCTGCGTGCGCACGTCGTTGTCGACGGTCACACCGACGTTGGCGAGGGCGTGACGATCTTCCCCTTCTCCAGCATCGGCCTGCCGCCGCAGGACCTGAAATACAAGGGCGAGAAGACGCGCCTTGTCATTGGCGCGGGGACAACGATCCGCGAGCATGTGACCATGAACCCGGGTACTGAAGGCGGTGGCGGTCTGACGAGCGTCGGTGAGGGTTGCCTCATCATGATCGGCGCCCATGTGGCGCATGACTGCCGAATCGGCAATCATGTCATCATGGCCAACAACGCCACGCTCGCCGGGCATGTCGTCATCGAAGATTTCGTGATCTTCGGTGGCCTGTGTGCGGTCCACCAGTGGGTGCGCATCGGGGCGCATGCCTTCATTGGCGGCATGGCGGGCGTCGAGAATGATGTCATTCCGTTCGGGTCCGTTCTCGGCAACAGGGCCCATCTTGGTGGCCTCAATCTCGTTGGCCTGAAGCGGCATGGCTTTCCGCGCGAACAGATCCATGCGCTGCGCAAGGCCTATCGCATGCTCTTTGCCGAGGAGCGCACGCTGAAGGAGCGGGTCGAAGAGGTAGAAGCCGCGCTCGGCGACGATCCGGCCGTTGCGCGTGTCCTCGCTTTCATTCGTGCCGACTCCGATCGTGCGCTATGCACGCCGCGCCATCCGCGCGAAGCCGCCTGAGCCGCGCCAGTCCCGCCTTGTCCGCCCGCCTGATTTAAGACGCCAGGGCGGGGGCTGCGGCAGACGCATCATAAAATCTCCCGCGCCCCCTTGGGCGCAGGCCTCCGGATCGCCATCTGTTTCATGGGTGACAGACGCCAGTGCCATGACGAGCGGTCATGAGAGGCGTTCTCCCTCGCGCGGAACAATTCGCCAGTGTGGAGCGTTTCGTGGCGGAACAGATTTTCTCAGGAGATTTTTCAATGTCTGCTCGCAAAACACTCGCCCTTTCCGCCCTGACGCTTTCGCTTCTCGCGACCCCGGCGTTGGCGGATGCCGGTGTCGAGGTCGGACGGCTGACCTGCAATGCCGTCAGTGGCACGAATTTCATCATCGGCTCCACCAAGACGCTCGATTGCCAGTTCAAGACTCTGAGCGGTAAGGTCGAACCCTATCGCGCCGAGATCAGTCGCTTCGGGATCGATATCGGCAAGGTCAAGAAGATGACGATCGTGTGGGGCGTCGTTGCGCCTTCCAAGACGCTGAAGCCGGGGTCACTCGCGGGCGACTACGCCGGCATTTCCGCCGATTTGAGCATCGGGGCCGGCGCTGGCGCCAACGCGCTGGTGGGTGGCCTCGAGAACTCCATTACGCTGCAGCCGCTGAGCGTTCAGTCGCAGACCGGAACGAACATTGCGGCCGGTGTTGCCGGCATGAAGTTGAAGGCAATGTGAGGCCGCAACGCGGCGCATCCGGCAGTGTCCGGGCGCGCTAAAGAGAATGAAAAAATGAAAAGGCCCGGCGTTCTGGTGAGCGCCGGGCCTTTTTCGTCAGCCTGAGGGAGGGGGAAGCCTATCCCTCCTGTCCGGTCGCCGCCCCGCCGGTCTCGAGAGCCACGTGGTGGCGCTGAGCCTGAACCTCGATGAAAACGCTGCGGATCGCCGGAAACTGCGCCCGGATGGTGATTTCCATGGAATAGATGGCTTCCTCGACCTTGCCGGCCGGCAGGTTGTCCTCGAAGTCGACGGAGAGGGCGAGGAGGATATCGGACGGCCCCCTGTGCAAGGTGCGCAACTCGTTGAGGTGGCGAACGGTGGCGGTTGCTTCAACGATCCGCTCGATGGTCGCGACAATCTGCGGGTCGGCCGCCTCGCCGATGATCAACCCCTTGGTTTCGAACGCGAGAAGGAGCGCGGTGACGGCGAGAATGATGCCGATCACCACCGATGCCACGCCGTCGAGCCAGAGTAGGCCGAGGAACTGCGCGCCGAGAAGGCCGAGCGCGGCAACGATAAGGCCGAGCATCGCCGCGGTATCCTCGAAGAGGACGGTAAAGACCGTCGGGTCCTTGGAGACCCGGACCGCCTCCAGATAGCTGAGCTTGCCCTTGACGTTGGCGAACTCCTTCAGCGCCACCGTCCAGGCGCCGGCCTCGAAGACGAAGGCGAGCCCGAGGACGGCGTAGGCCACGAGGGGGCTCTCGACCGCGTGCGGATTCGTGATCTTGTGCACACCCTCGTAGATTGACACGCCCGATCCGACCGCGAAGATTAGGATCGCGACGACGAAGGCCCAGAAATAGAGCTCCACGCCGTATCCGAACGGATGCTCGTCGTCGGCGGGCTGCGCGGCTTTCCGCATGCCGTAGAGAAGGAGCACCTGGTTGCCGGTGTCGACGACCGAGTGAATGCCCTCCGACAGCATGGCCGACGAGCCGGTAATCGACGCAGCGACGAATTTCGTCACCGCAATCAGCGCGTTGCCGGCGAGTGCCGCGAAAATCACCTTCTTCGATCCATGTGCCATGACAATCCGCTCCGCCGGGTTCACTCTCCGTGTCTAGGCTAGGGATAGTGGGGAAAGGTCGACGGATCAACGATGGTGCCCGAGAAGGGGGCGACGCGTCAGCCGGTCGCTACCTTTAGTGGTCGTGCGACCTTCCACACCTCTTCGCCAGGGTTTATTCAGGAGAATGACGATCTCCGCCGCCGGCGGGCGGACGAGTTCGGCAGGCACGCGCGGGCGGTGGAATCGGCGGAAGGAAAGTGGAATTCCGGCCTTGAGTATTTTCCGGGACTATTCCATATATGCGCGAATTCTAAAATAAGATCTGGCGGGTGATCGCCTGGTCGAACAGGCACCAACGAGACGGATGGGGCGATGAAAACGTCGAAAACGGCACTCCTTGCAACGGTTCTGGCGGCACTGGTCATTCGGTCCGCAAGCGCCTTCGCGGCCGATACGATTTCGGTCGAACCCACCATTATCGACGACACCAAGGCCGTGTTCGCGGAAGTGCGCAGCGTCGTGACGGCGACGGCGAGAGCGCGGATCGGCGGCACGGTCAACGAATTGACCGTCGACGAGGGCGACGAGGTCGAGGCCGGCCAGCAGATCGCCACAGTCGGCGACCCCAAGTTGTCGCTGCAAATGGATGCGCTTGAGGCACAGATCCGGGCGGCCGAAGCCGAACTGGAGAATGCCAGGATCGAGCTCGACCGGGGCAATCGCCTCATCGGACGGGGAATCATCGCGCAGTCTCGCCTCGATGCGCTCAAGACCGCGTTCGAGGTTGCCGGCAAGAAGCTGGAGTCAGCCGAGGCCGAACATTCCGTCGTCAAGCAGCAATTGGCCGAAGGGGCGGTGCTTGCTCCGCAAGGTGGCCGCGTCCTCTCCGTGCCGGTGACCCAAGGCGGTGTCATTATGGCCGGCGAGACGGTGGCGACGATCGCCGCCGAAGGCTTCATCCTGCGCCTTGAGATACCTGAGCGCCATGCCCGCTTCATGAAGGAGGGCGACCCGATCCGCGTCGCCAAACGCGGGCTTTCCAAAACCGAGGGCGGCCGCCTGGGACACATCCAGCAGGTTTATCCCGAATTGCAGAACGGTCGTGTCATCGCCGATGCCGCCGTGCCCGATCTCGGTAACTATTTCATCGGTGAGCGCGCGCTCGTCCGGGTTTCGGCCGGCAGGCGCGAGACTTTCGTCATCCCGCGTGACTTCAGTTTCGTTCGCTATGGTTCCGATTTCGTCCGCCTCGACAGGGGCAACGGTGAGCCCATCGACGTCGTGGTGCAACTCGGTCAGCCGCTTGAGCGCGACGGCAAGGCCTATGTCGAAGTCCTGTCTGGCGTCGAGGCCGGCGACCGGCTGGTGAAGCCATGAAGCTCGGCATTTCCGGGAACCTCACCCGCACGTTCATTTCCTCGCCGTTGACGCCGCTTCTTCTCCTGGCATCGATCGCCCTCGGCCTCATCGCGCTGATCCAGCTGCCGCGCGAGGAGGAGCCGCAGATCTCTGTCCCCATGGTCGATATCTCGGTCAACGCCGACGGCCTGAAGGCGCAGGACGCGGTGAAGCTCGTTACCGAGCCGCTGGAGACCATCGTCAAGGCTATCGACGGCGTGGAACACGTCTATTCCTGGAGCTATGACGACCGGCTTGTCGTCACCGCGCGCTTCTTTGTCGGCACCGATGCCGATGACGCGATTCTCAGGGTGCACGAAAAGATCCGCGCCAACATGGACCGGATCCCGGTCGGCATTCCAGAACCGCTGATCGTTGGGCGAGGCATCGATGACGTCGCCACCGTGGTGCTGACCCTGTCGCCGACGCTCGAGACGGCGGATCGCTGGACCGACGTCGACTTGAGGAGCGTCGCCGACGAACTGCAGGTCGAACTGGCCAAACAGCCGAACGTCGGCTTGTCCTACCTCGTCGGAGGCCGCGCCAAGCAGATCCGCGTCGAGCCCGATCCCGAACGGCTCTCCCTCTATGGCATCACGCTCTCTCAACTCGTTGGCAAGGTGAAGCAGGCGAACCGGAATTTCGTTGCCGGGCGGACGCGTGAGGAAAACCACAGCATCGAACTCGTCGCCGGGCAGACCCTCAAAGGTATCCCCGACATCGGCCTTCTTCTCCTGTCCGCCCGAGATGGCCGCCCGGTCTACGTGCGCGATGTCGCCAACGTCGTCGTCGATGCCGTGCCGGAGGAACACCACGTCTGGCAGATGGTGCCGGATGGCAAAGGCGGCATGACCCGCGTTCCCGCCGTGGAAGTGGCGATCGCCAAGCGTTCCGGTGCCAACGCGGTGGTCATCGCCGAGGAGGTGTTGCATCGCGTCGAGCAGTTGAAGGGAACGCTGATCCCGGCCGATCTCAACGTCGAGGTCTCGCGCAACTACGGCGAGACGGCGAACGAGAAGGCCAATGAGCTGCTCTTCCACCTGGGGCTGGCGACTGTCTCGATCGTCCTCCTTGTCGGCCTCGTCATCGGCTGGCGAGAGGGTATCGTCGTTCTCATCGTTATCCCGACGACGATTCTGCTGACGCTGCTCGCCTCCTGGCTGATGGGCTACACCATCAACCGCGTCAGCCTCTTTGCGCTGATTTTCTCCATCGGCATTCTCGTCGACGACGCCATCGTGGTGATCGAGAACATCGCTCGCCACTGGTCGATGCATGATGGCAGAACTCGCAGTCGGGCCGCCATCGAGGCCGTCGCCGAGGTCGGCAACCCGACCATCATCGCCACGCTCACGGTGATCTCGGCGCTGCTGCCAATGCTTTTCGTCTCCGGCATGATGGGCCCATATATGAGCCCGATCCCGGCGAATGCCTCGGCCGCGATGCTGTTTTCCTTCTTCGTCGCCGTCATCCTGACGCCCTGGCTGATGCTGCGCCTCGGCAAGGGCGGCCATGACGATGGCGGGCACACGGCGTCGGGCGGCATTCTGGGGCGGATGTATCGCGCCGTCGCCCGGCCGATCATCGCCACCCGGTTCAATGCCTGGGCGTTCCTCCTTATCGTCGGTGCCGCGACCATTGCTTCCATGGTGCTGATTTACACCAAGCATGTGACGGTGAAGCTCCTGCCGTTCGACAACAAATCAGAGATCCAGGTTGTCGTCGATCTGCCGGAGGGAAGCTCTCTGGAGATGACCGACCGGGTTCTGACCGAGGCGGCCGGGCTGGTCTCCGACCTTCCGGAATTGGTGTCGGTCCAGTCACATTCGGGAACCGCCGCGCCATTCAACTTCAACGGCCTCGTGCGACACTATTATATGCGCTCCAACCCGGAAATGGGCGATCTGCAGATCAACCTGACGCCAAAGGGCGAGCGCGAGCGCAGCAGCCACACCATTGCGCTTGAGGTGCGCGAGCGGCTGCAGGCCCTCGATATGCCGGCCGGGACGAACATCAAGGTCGTCGAGGTTCCGCCCGGACCGCCGGTGATGGCGACGCTTCTGGCCGAGGTCTACGGACCCGATGCCGACACGCGCCGGGCAGTGGCAACGGAGTTGCGCAGGATCTTCGAGGCGGTGCCCTTCATCGTCGACGTTGATGACTCCTTCGGTATCAGATCGCTGCGTCAGCGGATGCGGATCGACCAGGACAATCTGGAGTACCACAAGGTCGAGGAGCAGGACGTCTACGATACGATCGCTTCGCTCTTCGGTGGCATCACCGTCGGCTATTCCCATCGCGGAGAGGGACGACATCCGGTGGAGATCACCGTGCGACTGCCAAATTCCGATCTTCAGGTCAACGAGCGGCTGCTTTCTACCCCGGTTGCCGCCAACGCCCTGCCGGGAAGCCGCTCCGTGGTCGAGCTCGGCGACGTCGTCCGGGTCGAGACCGAACGGGCATCGTTCCCGATCTTCCGCCACAATGGCCATTACGCGGAGATGGTGCAGGCCGACCTTGCCGGCGCCTTCGAAGCGCCGATCTACGGCATGCTCGCCGTCTCGGACGCGATCGATGCCCATGACTGGGGCGCTCTGGAAAAGCCGGTCATCGCCTTCCACGGCCAGCCGAATGATGAGACCAAGCCGGTTCTTCTGTGGGACGGGGAATGGGAGGTCACCTATGTCACATTCCGCGACATGGGTGCCGCCTTCGCCGTCGCAATCCTGGCGATCTACGTGCTCGTCGTTGCCCAGTTCGGCTCGTTCAAGATCCCGCTGGTGATCCTGACGCCGATCCCGCTGACCCTCATCGGCATCATGCTCGGCCACTGGCTCTTCCATGCGCCGTTCACCGCGACCTCGATGATCGGCTTCATCGCGCTTGCCGGGATCATCGTGCGCAACTCCATCCTGCTCGTTGATTTCATCAAGCATTTGAGGAGACCGGAGCGGGCACTGCGGGACGTGCTTCTGGAGGCCGGCTCGATCCGCTTCAAGCCGATCCTCCTGACCGCTGTCGCGGCGATGATCGGCGCGGCGGTGATCCTGTTCGATCCGATCTTCCAGGGTCTGGCGATATCGCTGCTCTTCGGCCTGATCTCCTCCACCCTGCTTACGGTCCTGGTCATCCCCGCGATCTACGTCGCGCTGCGCGACGACCATCACCCGTTCGGCTGGACGGGGAAGGAAGAAGAGGACGGCTGACCGATCCAGAACCGACTGCGGCAGATCACATATGCCGGCAAGATGGAGAAGGGAAGGGCGCCGCGCGGCGCCCTTTTCGCATTTCCCGCCCCCAACTCTGGCCCCCAACTCTGGCCCCCAACTCTGGCTCCGCATCCCTGGGCGACGAACCCCGACAGCGGGGGCAAGAGATGCCGTCAGGCCATCTTGAAGGACATCACGCCCTCGGCGACGAATTGCACCGCCAGTGCCGCCAGAAGAACGCCGAGAAGCCGCGTCAGCACCGTCTGCACCGTCGGTCCCATGTGACGGTCGATGGCGTTGGCGAGGAGGAAGGCGGCGAGCACCAGCGCAATGAGAACGACGATGAGGCCGATGAGGCCGGCAACGACCAGCCAATCCGGCGCCTTGGTGACGAGAAGCAGCGAGGCGGAGATCGATCCGGGTCCGGAGATGAGGGGGATGGCGAGCGGAAAGACGGCGAGGTCGGCGTGATTATCTTCCTCCACAGCCTTTTCCGCCGTCTGCGACTTCCGCTCCTGCCTCTTCTCGAAGACCATTTCGAAAGCGGTCCAGAACAGCAGCATGCCGCCGGCGATGCGGAAGGCGGGGATGGAGATGCCTAGGGCGCCGAGGGCGGCATTACCCGCGATGATGAAGACAACGAGAATCGCAAAGGAAATCGCGCATGCGCGGATGGCGACGGAGCGCCGTGTTTCGCGAGACATCCCCGCGGTGACGGCTAGGAAGATCGGTACCAGACCGATCGGGTCTATGGTGACGAAAAGCGTCGTGAACGCGTTAATGAAGAAGTCGACAGACATGGCTCCCCGCAGCATTTCTAAGGTCCGCAAAGTCCCTGAGTCGGCCACTTGCGGACGGTTTTTCCTCCCGGGCCGCCAAAGCAATGTGGACGCTTTCTCGGCGCCAGAATAAGGCATTGGAATTTAAAGGGAAAATACCTGTCCCGGGAACCCCTCCGGATTTGGTCATGCCAGCATGAATCGGCTATAAGAAGCACACCATTGTAAAGAAACAGAGAAGCCGCCTTGTCGGACGACGAAAAGACGCCGCCGCAGGAACCCCTGCCGCAAGATATCAATCCCATCTCGATCACGGACGAGATGCGCCGCTCTTACCTCGATTACGCCATGAGCGTGATCGTTTCGCGCGCGCTTCCCGATGTGCGGGACGGCCTGAAACCCGTGCATCGCCGCATCCTCTATTCGATGCACGAAAACGGCTATGAGTGGAATAAGCCCTATCGCAAGTCCGCCCGCGTCGTCGGCGACGTCATCGGTAAATACCACCCGCACGGCGACCAGGCGGTCTATGACGCGTTGGTGCGCATGGCGCAGGAGTTCTCCATGCGCCTGCCGCTGGTCGACGGCCAGGGCAATTTCGGCTCCGTCGACGGCGATCCGCCCGCCGCCATGCGTTACACCGAGGTGCGGCTCGCTCGCCCGGCGCACAGCCTGCTTCTCGATCTCGACAAGAATACGGTCGACTTCCAGGAGAACTACGACAACTCCGAAAGCGAGCCGTCGGTTCTTCCCGCGCGGTTCCCGAACCTCCTCGCCAATGGCGCGGGCGGAATTGCCGTTGGCATGGCCACCAACATCCCGCCGCATAATCTCGGCGAGGTAATCGACGCTGCGATCGCACTCATCGAAAATCCCTCGATGACGATCGACGAGTTGATGGAAATCGTTCCGGGGCCCGACTTTCCCACAGGCGGCCTGATCCTTGGTCGATCCGGCATTCGTTCGGCCTATGAAACCGGGCGCGGCTCGATCGTCATGCGCGGTCGCGTGACGACGGAAGAGATCCGCAAGGACCGCGAGGCCCTCATCATCCACGCCATTCCCTATCAGGTGAACAAGGCGACGATGATCGAGAAGATCGCCGACATGGTGCGCGACAAGCGGATCGAGGGGATTTCCGATATTCGCGATGAGTCGGATCGGTCCGGCATGCGCGTCGTGATCGAATTGAAGCGCGACGCCGTTGCCGATGTCGTCCTCAACCAGCTCTACCGCTTCTCCGCGCTGCAGACGACCTTCGGCGCGAACATGGTCGCGCTCAACGGCGGTCGGCCCGACCTGCACAATCTGAAGGACATGCTGGCCGCGTTCCTTGCCTTCCGCGAGGATGTCGTCAGCCGGCGCACCAAGTTCCTCCTCAACAAGGCGCGCGACAGGGCCCATGTCCTGGTCGGCCTGGTGACCGCCGTCGCCAATATCGACGAGGTTATCCGCCTCATCCGCACCGCGCCCGATCCGGCGACGGCGCGCGCGCAATTGATGGAGCGGAACTGGCCGGCCACCGATATCGCGCCGCTGATCGAACTGATCGCCGATCCGCGCCACAAGGTCGCCGAGGACGGCACCTACAAACTGTCGGAAGAGCAGGCCCGTGCCATCCTTGAGCTGCGGCTCCAGCGCCTGACCGCGCTCGGCCGGGACGAGATTTCCGATGAACTGGAAAAACTCGCCGCCGAGATCCGCGACTATCTGGAGATCCTCGCCTCGCGCGCTCGTATCCTCGGGATCGTCCGGGACGAGATGCAGGAAGTCCGCGACGCCTATGCCACCCCGCGCATGACCGAAATTACCGATTCGCTCGGCGATTTCGAGGATGAGGACCTGATCCAGCGCGAGGACATGGTCGTTACCGTGACCCATGGCGGTTACATCAAGCGCGTGCCTCTTTCCACCTATCGGGCGCAGCGGCGCGGCGGCAAGGGTCGCTCCGGCATGTCGATGAAGGAAGACGACGTCGTCGTCCGGCTCTTCGTCGCCAACACCCACACGCCGGTCGTCTTCTTCACCTCGCGCGGCATTGCCTACAAGAAGAAGGTCTACCAGCTGCCGCTAGCCGCGCCGCAGAGCCGCGGCAAGGCGCTGGTGAACCTGCTTCCCATTCAGGCGAACGAGCGGCTGGCGACGATCATGCCGCTGCCGGAAGACGAGGAGACCTGGGACACGCTCGACGTCATGTTCTCCACGACGACCGGGTCGGTACGCCGCAACAAGCTCTCCGATTTCACCGGCATCCGGCAGAACGGCAAGATCGCCATGAAGCTGGATGAGGGCGTCGATATTGTCGGCGTGGAGACCTGCACCGATCAGGACGACGTCGTACTCACGACGGCGCTCGGTCGCTGCATCCGATTCCCCGTCGGCGAGGTGCGAGTCTTCCAGAGCCGCGATTCCATGGGCGTGCGGGGTATAAACCTCGGCAAGGGCGATCACCTGATTTCCATGTCGATCCTTCGGCACTTCGATGCGAGCCCGGCCGAGCGCACCGCCTATCTGAAGATGCGGCGTGCCGTCCACGGCGAGATCGAGGCCGAGGCGGGCATCGAGGATGTTGCCGGCGAGGAGGAGAATGGCGCGGAAGGCGCGATCGAACTGGGCGGTGAGCGCTACGCGGAAATGAGCGCCTGTGAGCAGTTTATTCTGACGGTTTCAGAAAATGGCTTCGGCAAGCGTTCCTCCAGCTATGAGTACCGGACCTCGGGCCGCGGCGGCAAGGGCATCATCGCCATGGTCGTCAACGACCGGAACGGACCGCTCATCGCGTCCTTCCCGGTCGAGGATACCGACCAGATCATGCTCGTAACCGACAAGGGTCAGCTTATTCGCTGCCCGGTCAGCGGCATTTCAGTCGTCGGTCGCTCCACGCAGGGCGTGCGTGTCTTCCACACCGCCGATGATGAGAACGTCGTCTCCGTGGAACGGCTGAGCGACGTCGAACATGAAGAGAACGAGGACGATCTGCCCGGCGAAGGCGACGTTCCGGCGCCTGACGGTGATCCGTCGTCGAATGGCGGCGGCGCACCCGGATCCGCCGAACCCGATACCGGTTCCGGCGGGACTGGCGACGAGGACTAGCGTCGGCCTCGTTCGGGAGATATCGGCCGCGGGCCGGATGCTGACATGCAGACGGGCGCTCCCATGTGGTGGGGCGCCCGTTTTTTTGAATGTCGTGCCACTGTCGGTCCACGCGCAAGATCCGTTGACGGACCTGTGCGCCGGGCAAAAAAAAGATGCCGGCGCGGGGAGGGCCGGCATCAAGGGGGAGGTCATTCAGGATAGATCTCACTCAACCGGAAACGGGGCTGCGTCTCCGGGTGGCGGTTGTCTGGTTATCGGGTGGCAACGACCGTGACCGGCATCTTGACCAGGGTCGAGGTGCGGTTGGCTTCGTCGCGGGTCTCAAAAGTCACGACACGAACCTGCTTGCGCTTGGTGACGGTGCCGCCGTTCCATTCCAGGCAGGCCTGCGAAACACGCGGCCAGGCGGCCTGTGAGCACAGTGCATCCGTCGCGCTTCCAACCCGGTCGTTGTGCTTTTCGGACATGGCCGAGGTCGGTGCCGTCATCAGTCCGGCGATGGCAAAGGCGCCGGCGAGGATGGCGAGGGAAGAAAAAAGAGCGGTCGGCTTGCTGATGCGGTTCGTGTTCATGACTGGCTCTCCCGTCCGGGACCTTCAATCCCGTGGTTGTTTGTCTGTGCCTTCTGTCCTACGCCTTACCTGTCGATGCCGTTGTGATGGCCGTCACGCTTTGTTCGGTGCCGTTTGCCATCCGGCGGACGCATCTCCCCCGTTCGGCGCAAACATCGGTGTGCGCCGTCACTGAGCTCGAATTGTCCAAATAGTCCCTTTTCGGGCCGGGTCTTGATCAGGCCCCGCTCGGCTGGCGCACGAGCGTGGAGCTGTTTGCTCCCGGATCCCGGCGCTCAATCGTTGTGAACACCACACCGGCGCTTTTCTGGAATAGACCGGCCGGTTCAACGTTGATTGCCAGCCTGTCGCCCTTCACGGCCACTTGAGCCTTGACGATCTCACCCGCCGTAGCCATCAGGCCGGAAGCGAGAAGAAAGCCACATCCCAGTGCTATAACAGCTTTCCTGATCATCTTTGCGCATCCCCGATAGTGCGTGTTCCAGACCTAAACGCGGGTCAATCGAAATTGGTTCCCGGCCCCAATGTCTGCGATGGGATCGAGCATGGCGCGAATCTTTGAAAAACCTCCTAAGAGCGATCGTTTGCGAGAGGAGGAAATAAGGAAAAACAAAGACATGGTTATCGGTATGAGGCCGGAAACATTAAAAGTTTAATGGGGGTTGAGGTCACCCGCTTCACCGGTTTTTCCTGTCGAGGACCGGCCACGCCGGTTGCGCCGAGCCTTGTCGCCTTAACGCACACGCTGTATTGAGGCGCATGACCAAAATCGCGCTCTACACCGGATCTTTCGATCCGATCACCAACGGCCACCTCGATGTCCTCGCGCAAGCGCTCGATATCGCCGACACGGTCGTCGTGGCGATCGGGCTTCATGCAGCGAAAAAGGCGCTCTTTTCGCAACAAGAGCGTGCGGAGATGATCGCCGAGGCTGCCGCCGCGCTGGGCGAGGCCGGGCGGGTCCGGGTCGCGACCTTCGACGGGCTCGCCATTGAATCCGCGCGTGAGCATGGTGCGGCGATGATGATCCGCGGCCTGCGCGACGGCACCGATCTCGACTACGAAATGCAGATGGCCGGCATGAACGGAGCGATGGCGCCGGAGGTGCGTACCGTTTTCCTTCCCGCTTCGCCGAGCGTGCGCCACATCACCGCCACGCTTGTTCGTCAGATCGCCGCCATGGGCGGCGATGTTAGCGCCTTCGTGTCGCCGAGTGTGGAAAAGCGTCTCAAGGCGCGAACGGCATGAACCGCCGCCGGATCGCACGCGTTGTGATTGGCGTGGTGTTTCCCCGACCTTGAAAGTGGCGTAGGAGCGCCATCGTCGGGACGGATGGGAAAGGCCGGCCCTTGCCGTTGCAAACAGGCTCCGTGAAACGGGCCCCGAAACAGACAGGATGATCTTCATGCGAATGACGAAAATGCGTGCCGCGCTCCTCGCCGCCATTGCCGCGGCGCTGATCGTTGTCCTTTGGCTCTCCACCGGCATGAAGGACAAGGGAACCCTGATGGGGCTCGGCTTTGCGTTCACCGCACCGGCCCACGCCGAGACGCTCGACCCGGAGAACACGCTCTATATGGACCTGAAGGACGGACGCGTCGTGATCCGGCTGCGCCCGGATCTCGCGCCCAACCACGTCGCGCGGGTCAAGAAACTGGCGCGTGACAAATTCTACGACGGCATCGTCTTTCACCGCGTGATCGACGGTTTCATGGCCCAGACCGGCGATCCGACCGGCACCGGCATGGGCGGTTCGGACCTGCCAGACCTGAAGGCTGAGTTCTCAAAGGAGTCGTTCACGCGCGGCACACTCGGCATGGCCCGCTCCAGCGACCCGAACAGTGCCAACTCGCAATTCTTCATCATGTTCGCCGACGGCCCGTGGCTGAACGGCAAATACACCATCTTTGGCCAGGTCGTCTCCGGCATGGATGTCGTCGACAAGATCAAGCGCGGGGCCCCGGGCAGCGGCCAGGTCTCCGACCCCGACAAGATCATCTCGCTGCGCGTTGCCGCCGATGTGGCGGAATAGCCGGCGAGCGCCTGTGACTTTGCCGTGGAAACGGTGTGCAAAACCTGTGGACAACCTGTGGAAAACGAAAGGATCGGACCAGTGGCCGATATCAAGGATCCCGAAAACACCCTGCTGATGGAAACCACCCAGGGTTCCGTCGTCATCGCCATGCGCCCCGACCTCGCGCCGACCCACGTCGAGCGCATCAAGGAACTCGTGCGCGACAAGTTCTACGACGGCATCGTCTTCCACCGCGTGATTGACGGCTTCATGGCCCAGACCGGTTGCCCGAAGGGCACGGGCACCGGCGGTTCGGGCAAGAACCTGAAGGCGGAATTCTCCAAGACACCGCATGAGCGCGGCACCTGCTCCATGGCCCGCGCCATGAACCCTGACAGCGCCGATTCCCAATTCTTCATCTGCTTCGAGCGTTCTCCCTGGCTCGACGGCGAATACACCGTCTGGGGCCAGGTGATCGAGGGCATGGACAATATCGACAAGATCAAGCGCGGCGAGCCGGTCGTCGATCCCGACAAGATCGTCAGCGTGACGGTCGCCGCCGACGCTGCGTGACCGGGCCGTCACCGAACCGACACGTGATTGTACACAACCCGATATCATTCACCGGATCGGCGGTCTCCGCCGGTCCGTTTTTCCGATCCGCGTCCGATCTCTCAGCAGACTGATCGCGCAGAAAACGGCAACGGGATCGGAAGGACACCGCCATGCAGCTCGACGATTTCGACTTTCATCTTCCCGAAGACCGCATCGCGCTCCGTCCCGCCCGGCCGCGCGACAGTGCCCGCATGCTTGTCGTCCGGCCTGGCGCAGAGGAGGAACTCCTCGACCGCACGGTGTCCAACCTTGCCGATTTCCTCAAGGAAGGTGACGTTCTCGTCTTCAACAACACCCGTGTCATTCCCGCCCAGCTTCAAGGCAAGCGTATCGGCCGCGGCGATACCGCACCGAAGATCGGCGTGACGCTGCACAAGCGCCGCGGGCCGGACACCTGGGCCGGTCTGACGAAGGCGGCGCGCAAGCTCGACGTCGGAGACCGCGTCGCCTTCGCTGCCGATTGCTCCTTCTGCTATGGCGGCGCGCTGATGGCAACCGTCGTCGCCAAGGGCGAGGGCGGCGAGATCGACTACCGCTTCGACCGCTCCGGCGAGGCGCTCGACATCGAACTCTCCCGCGTCGGCGCCATGCCGCTGCCGCCCTATATCGCCTCAAAGCGTAAGGTCGACGCTCATGACCGGCAGGATTACCAGACGGTCTATGCCGACCGGCAGGGGGCCGTCGCCGCGCCGACTGCTGGCCTTCATTTCACCGACGCCATGCTCGAACGCCTGGCCGAAAAGGGCATCCACCGGCGCTTCCTTACGCTCCATGTCGGCGCCGGGACGTTCCTGCCGGTCAAGGTCGACAATATCGCCGAGCACCACATGCATGCCGAATGGGGAGAAATCGACGCCGAGACCGCCGATGCGCTCAACGCGGCGCGGGCGCGTGGCGGCCGCCTCGTCGCCGTCGGCACGACCTCGCTGCGGCTTCTGGAAAGTGCCACGGACGAGGACGGTATCGTGCGCCCGTTCTGCGACGAGACCGCGATCTTCATCACGCCGGGCTATCGCTTCCGCGCCGTCGATATCCTGATGACCAATTTTCACCTGCCCAAGTCGACGCTCTTCATGCTGGTGTCCGCCTTCGCCGGCCTCGATCTCATGCGGCGAGCCTACGCGCACGCGGTCGACGATCATTATCGCTTCTATTCCTACGGCGATTCCTCGCTACTCTTTCCCGGGCCCAACAGGTCCCCTGCTTCAGAGGCACGCGGAGAAGGACGATGAGCCGCTTTTCCTTTCATTGCCTGGCAACCGACGGCGCGGCTCGTCGCGGCCGTCTGACGACGCCCCACGGCGAGGTCGCGACGCCCGCCTTCATGCCCGTCGGCACCCAGGCGACGGTCAAGGCAATGTATGCGGACCAGGTCCGCGATCTCGGATCGGACGTGGTGCTCGGCAACGTCTATCACCTGATGCTGCGGCCCGGAGCGGAGCGCGTCGCGCGGCTCGGCGGCCTCCATACCTTCATGCAATGGCCGCATACGATCCTGACCGATTCCGGCGGTTTCCAGGTCATGTCTCTGGCCAAGCTCCGCCGCATGAGCGAGCAGGGCGTCGAGTTCCAGTCCCACCTCGACGGCGCGCGCTACATGCTGTCGCCAGAGCGCTCGGTGGAGATCCAGAACCTCCTCGGCTCCGACATCCAGATGCAGCTCGATGAATGCGTTGCCCTGCCGGCCGACGAGCCGGAAGTGGAACGCGCCATGCAGCTTTCCCTGCGCTGGGCGGAGCGCTCGCGCGCGGCGTTTCACGATTACGGCGGCTTCGATGCCGGCCGCGGCCTGTTCGGCATCGTCCAGGGCGGCGATGTCGCCCGGCTGCGTGTGGAGTCGGCGCGCACGCTTTCCGCCATGGACTTCGAGGGCTATTCGATCGGCGGCCTTGCCGTCGGTGAACCGCAGGCCGTCATGCTGGAGATGCTGGAGATCACCAATCCGGAACTGCCGGAGACCAAGCCGCGCTACCTGATGGGCGTCGGTACACCCGATGACATCGTGGAATCGGTCGCGCGCGGCGTCGACATGTTCGACTGCGTGATGCCGACGCGGGCCGGCCGGCACGGGCTCGCCTTCACCCGCTACGGCAAGGTCAACTTCCGTAACGCCCGCCACGCCGAGGATCCTCGGCCGCTCGATGCCGAAAGCGACTGTCCCGCAGCGCGGGATTATTCGCGCGCCTATCTGCATCATCTCGTGCGCACGAAGGAAACGCTCGGCGCGATGCTCATCACCTGGAACAATCTCGCCTATTACCAGAGCCTGATGCGCACCCTGCGCGCGGCGATCGAGGCCGGCACCTACGCCGACACGGTCGCGGGTCTCAAGGCTGATTGGGCGCGCGGCGATATCGCACCCTACCAGGCATAGGCCTGCGCCGCGCCGTTACCGTTTTGTGGTCAAAGTGCCTGCACGGCCGGCGGGCGGTCGCCCGCGCGCCGGATATGGAAACCGGCAATACGCCATTCTTTGCCGGGTTGCTCTTCCATGTAGCAGGAGACAATCCAGTCGATGCCCTGCGGGCCCGTCACGTGGAGAAGCTGCGTCGGCCCGGTATGGGCGCGCACCAGTTCCCCGAAACGATAGGCGAGCGGCCGGTAAATCGGCCGATAGGCCGTTTTCATGGCGGCGATGAAAGCGTTCCCGCTCCGGTATTTGCGCTGTAGCCGCGGGGCGGCACAGGAAAAGGCGACAGAGGCATCGTCGGTCAGAAACGCGTTGATCTGCCGGCTCACCGCATCGCGGATCGCATCGGCATCCGCGCGGTCAAAGGCTGGACGCAGGCGGCCGGCAAGGAAGCCGGCCAGGGCAACGAGAACCACAACAACGCCCAAAGCCATGAAGTCTGAGGGGTCCATGGGTTGTCTCTCCGTTCGCTCAACGGCTCCGCTCCCGTAAGGGAAACGCGCAATGTGGTATACCACAAAAGTTGAATAGGAAAAATACTATGTGATGAAACGCGACCAGAGCGGGGCGGCGGCTATCGCGGAAACGCTGGGGAATCTTGCGCCGCAGGCTTAGGCGCTCGCCGCCGGAATTGTCTGATGGACAGCCGGTATAGGGCGCGGCGGCGAGGCCCGTTTCAGGCGTTCGTCAGACGCCGTAGTAGTCGCGATACCAGGCGACGAAGGCCGCCACGCCCTCGCGGACCGGCGTTGCCGGTCGGAAGGCGATAGCGTCCTCCAGGGCGCTGGTATCGGCCCATGTGGCAACCACGTCGCCCGGCTGCATCGGCAGGAAGCGTTTGTCCGCTTCCATGCCGAGCGCCGCCTCCAGCGCCTCGATGTAGGCCATCAGGTCGACCGGCGAGGAATTGCCGATGTTGAAGAGGCGGAAGGGCGCCGTGCCGCTCGACGCCGGGTCTGGATGGTCGCCCTCCCACGCAGCGTTGGGGGAGGGCGCAACGCCGGCGACCCGCACGACCGCTTCCGCGATGTCGTCGATATAGGTGAAGTCGCGCTTCATCCGGCCGTTGTTGTAGATATCGATCGGTTCGCCGGCGAGGATCGCGCGGGCGAACTTGAAAAGCGCCATGTCCGGCCGGCCCCAAGGGCCGTAGACGGTGAAGAAGCGCAGGCCGGTCGTCGGAATGTCGAAGAGATGACTGTAGGAATGCGCCATCAACTCGTTCGCCCGTTTCGTCGCGGCATAGAGCGAGACCGGATGGCCGACAGGCTGATGCTCGGAAAACGGCATCGCCGTGTTGAGTCCGTAGACAGAGGATGTCGAGGCATAAACGAGGTGCTGGACGGCGTGGTGCCGTGAGGCTTCCAGCACGGCAAGAAAGCCGGTGACGTTGCTGTCGACGTAATCGAACGGCGCATCGAGGCTGTGGCGCACACCGGCCTGGGCGGCGAGATTGATCACCACCTCCGGCCGTTCATCGGCAAAGAGCGCCATGATCGCGTGCCGGTTCTCAAGGTCGATCCGGTGGAACGAGAAATTTCCCACGCTGGAAAGCCGCGAAAGCCGTGCTTCCTTTAGCCGGGGATCATAGTAGCTGTTGAGATTGTCGACGCCGACGACCCGGTGGCCGGCCTTCGCGAGGGCTAGCGAGACGTGATTGCCGATGAAGCCGGCCGCGCCCGTCACGAGATAGGTTTTCGGCATTGGCTTGTCCCGCATCCTTGTCGTGCGTCGTCCGGGTCGATTCCCGGAGTGGACATGAGAAGTAGTCCACTGGCGCGACAAAGAAAAGCCGCCCGCTCGTCAGCCGTTGAGGCGACCTTGCGGGCGGCGGACCGGGGTGCGTGCGATCTGCTGCGGGATCTAGTGGCCGAGCAGCTTGTCGAGTTCCGGCGAAAAGTCGGGGGCGATGTCGTCGCGGGCGAGCGCATAGGCGACATTGGCCATCAGGAAGCCGACCTTGGAGCCACAGTCGTAGGTCTTGCCCTCGAAGTGGACGCCGGTGAACGGATCTTCCTTCATCAGCTCCAGCATCGCGTCGGTCAGCTGAATCTCGCCACCGGCACCCGTGTCGACGTTTTCCAGAATATCGAAGATTTCCGGCTGCAGGATGTAGCGGCCGGTGATGATGAGGTTCGAGGGCGCAGTGCCGGCCTTCGGCTTCTCTACCATGCCGGTGACGGGGAAGACGCGTTCCTCGCCCTTACGCTGTGCCTCGACGACACCGTACTGGAACGTCAGATCTTCGGGCACTTCCTCCACCGCGATGACGTTGCCGCCTGTCTCGTTATAGGCGTCGATCATCTGCGCCAGACAGCCCCTTTCCGCCTTCACCAGCACGTCCGGCAGAAGCACCGCGAAGGGTTCCGGGCCGATGATGTCGCGCGCGCACCACACAGCGTGGCCGAGACCGAGCGGCGCCTGCTGACGGGTGAAGCTCGTCTGTCCAGGACCCGGCAGGAACTGCTTCAGCAGTTCGATCGCCTCGGACTTGCCTCGTTCCGACAACGTGTCCTGCAATTCGTAGGAGATGTCGAAATGGTCCGCGATAACGCTCTTGTTGCGCCCGGTCACGAACACGATGTGCTCGATGCCGGCCTGCAGGGCCTCGTCAACGACGTACTGGATGATCGGCCGGTCGACGACGGTCAGCATCTCCTTCGGCATCGCCTTTGTCGCTGGCAGGAAGCGCGTCCCAAGGCCGGCAACCGGAAGGATTGCTTTGCGGATTTTCTTCACCATCGTGGAGACCTCAATGCTTTTCGGTTATCGATAATTGACTGCGGCGCGGACGCACAATGAAACCGGAAGGCAAGCGCGCTCCGGCCAGAAGAAGAGTGCAATCGCATCATCGCGGTAACGTATTTAACCCATGATCGCAATTGGGCAAACGCGCGCCGCGCCAAATCGATCCGACCGGAAAACAGATTTTCCGATTTATCGATCGGTTAGGAACCGGCGTGTTTATATTCCGCGGCGGAAGACGGATGCGGGAAGGCGTTGAAGAACGCCGAGCCCGACAGCCGATTCCACGCAAGTTATCGGGGACATGTCGAAACGCACCGCGTCGGGAGGTGCGATTTCTCATATTTGGGTGGGTTACAATGGCAGTTTTGGTGACCGGTGGAGCGGGCTATATCGGCAGCCACATGGTGTGGACTCTGGTCGATGCGGGTGAGGATGTGGTCGTGCTGGACAATCTGTCCACCGGCTTCCAGTGGGCGGTGTCGCCTGAGGCGCGGCTTGTTGTTGGCGACATTGCCGACGAAACGCTGCTTGATGACCTTCTCGGTGAGGGAAAAATCGATGCGGTCGTCCATTTTGCCGGCTCTGTCGTTGTCCCGGAATCCGTCTCCGACCCCCTGAAATACTACCGCAACAACACCGCCAACTCCCGCGTGCTCATCGAGGCCTGCGTGCGCAATGGCATCGGAAATTTCATCTTTTCCTCCACCGCCGCTGTTTATGGCGAACCGGGCGAAGAGCCGGTCGGCGAGGAAATGCCCTTTGCCCCGCTCTCGCCTTACGGCACGTCGAAGATGATGACGGAGATGATGCTGGCCGATGTCGCCGCCGCGCATGATTTCGCCTATACCGCGCTCCGCTATTTCAACGTCGCCGGTGCCGATCCGAAAGGCCGTACCGGCCAGTCGACAAAGAACGCCACGCACCTCATCAAGGTCGCCTGCGAGGCGGCGCTCGGCAAACGGCCGTCGATGTCGGTCTTCGGCAGCGACTATGCGACCCCCGACGGCACGGGTGTGCGCGACTACATCCATGTCTCCGATCTCGTCGAGGCTCATCGGCTGGCGCTCGCCCGCCTGCGCGAAACCGGCAAGAGCGCGGTGATGAACTGCGGCTACGGGCGCGGATTTTCGGTGCTGCAGGTCATCGATGCGGTGAAGCGCGTTTCCGGCGTTGATTTCAAGGTGGAGATGGCGCCGCGCCGGGCCGGGGATTCGCCCCTCGTCGTCGCTCGCGCCGATCGCATTCGCGAAACGCTCGGTTGGCAGCCGGCGCATGCGGATCTGGAGGAAATTGTTTCTCATGCTCTCTCCTGGGAGAAGGGCCTCGCCCTGCGCAACGATGCCTGAGGAGGGACATGCGGACGTCGCGCCGGCAGAGCCGGTGGCCGGCGACAGCATGCCGCATAGCCCGAGAATAGTATCCCTATAAGGAGAAACCCCCGGTTTGCTTGCACCGTGAGGCGTCATGCGCTACACGCCCTTGAAGAAAATCCAAGCCGGAAAACAAGCCAACGGGGTTTCCTTGATCAACGACAGTTTCTTGCAGACCCTCGTGCGCATTGCGCTCGACGCGGGTACGGTTATCGCCGAAATCTACAAGACCGATTTCGAGGTCACCCACAAGGCGGACAACTCTCCGGTGACCGTCGCCGACGAACGCGCCGAGGCACTGATCCTCGCCCGGCTTGCCGACCTCGCGCCCGATATTCCCGTGATTGCGGAAGAAGCGGTCGCGGCCGGCCGTATTCCGGACATTGCTGATCGTTTCTTTCTCGTTGATCCGCTCGACGGCACGAAGGAATTTCTGAGCCGGAACGGTGATTTCACCGTCAATATCGCACTCATCGAGAACGGCATTCCCGTCACTGGCGTCGTCTACGCGCCTGCCAAGGGTGAGGTCTATGTCGCATCGAAGGGCGAGGGCGCGCTTCTCGGCACGATCAATCCGGATGCCGGGCCGGAGGATGCCCGATCGTTGTCCGATTTCCGGCCGATCAAGGCTCGTCCTGTTCCCGAGGACGGCCTCGTCGTCGTCGCCAGCCGCTCGCACATGACCGATGAGACGAAGGCGTTCGTCAACCGGTTCGAGGTGCAGGAACTGGTGTCCGCCGGTTCCTCGCTGAAATTCTGCCGCGTTGCCGCCGGTGACGCCGATCTCTATCCCCGCCTCGGGCGGACCATGGAGTGGGATACCGCCGCCGGCGATGCCGTTCTCAGGGCAGCGGGCGGCAAGGTCTTGACGCTCGACGGGGCTCCGCTGGTCTACGGCAAACGCAACCAGGCCGACGACTCGGATTTCGCCAATCCGTTTTTCGTTGCCGCCGGAACGATCGATCCCTTCGGGAGGTAGCATACGCGCCGGTACGGCAGCGTCGTGCTGCGACCGGTATGGTCTTTCAGGAATGTCTCACGACACCCTATCTCTGGACCGGGCAGCAGCCCGTCGTCCGCAAGTGAAACGCCCGGAACGCCGATCCGGGCATCGGCGACGCCTCGCCCCGCGTCTGGCGCCGGCAAGACGAGCTGATTAGACGATGCGTCGTTGGGCAAAAGCAATACTCAGACGCCTGCCGACGCTTCGGGAACGGCGGCGCGGGGGCGCGCACAATCGAACGAGAAAGGAAACGACAGTGAAACTGTTGGTCTGCGGTGGCTTCGGAACGGGTAAGACGACGCTGAAGGAACGGCTTCTCAAGGAAGCCGGAGGCGGAGGCGCTGCCGCCGCCGCCGATGGCGGGCATTACGAGACGGTCGACGTCTCCATCGAGCCCTTTCGCCTGAAGTCCCGCGATTATCTTCTGGTCGACACGCCGGGTAACGACCGCTACACGCGTTCGCTGACCGGCGGCGCGGCAGGCTCGGACGTCGCCGTGCTTGTCGTCGACGTCAACTCTGGCGTCACGGTGCAGACAAAGCGTCATGCGCTCATCGCGTCGTTGCTCGGCATTCCGCACATCGTTCTTGCCGTCAACAAGATGGACGACGCGAGCTACAGCAAGAAGGCCTTCCAGGAGGTCGTGCGCTCGTTCGAGAAATTTGCCGATGCGTTCGACTTCTCCTCGGTGAACGCCGTGCCGGTCTCGGCGCGCCAGGGCGACAACATCGGCACGTTGAGCGATGCCATGTCGTGGTTCGAAGGAACTGCGCTCATCGACTATCTGGAGGCAACCGAGCTGGAGCACGATCGTGCCGGCCGTCCGCTGCGCATCGCCGCTCTCAATCCGAACGGAGGACCGTCCCGTACGTTCAGCGGCACGGTCGCGACCGGTATCGCCCGTCCCGGCGCGGCTGTCGTCGTCGCCGTTCCCGCGCGCACCTCGCGGCTGGCGGCTATCGCCATTGACGGCAAGCCCGTCGAAGAGGCGCTTCCGGGTCAGGCCGTCACGTTCGAACTCGCCGATGAAGTCGAGGCCGGTGATGGCGACATCATTGCCGCGGCCGACAACCGGCCGGAGGTCTCCGACCAGTTCGCCGCCCACGTGATCTGGACGGGCGAGCATGATCTCCTGCCCGGTCGCCCCTATGATCTGATGATCGGCGGCCGCAAGGTCGGCGCCGCCGTCACCGAAATCAAGCACAAGATCGATATCGAAACGTTCGAGCACCTGGCTGCCAAGACGCTTGAGGGCAATGACGTCGGTTTCTGCAATATCGCCGTCGACAAGCCCATCGCCTTCGACCCGTTCGAGACCAACCGCGAGACCGGTGTCTTCATGCTGGTCGAACGTGAAACCGGAACTCAGGTCGCCACCGGCCTTATCTGGTTCGGCCTCAGGCGCGCCACCAACATCCACTGGCAGGCACTCGACGTGAACAAGGCTGCCCGCGGCAACCTCAAGGGCCAGAAACCTGTGGTTCTGTGGTTCACCGGCCTGTCCGGTTCGGGCAAGTCCACCGTCGCCAACCTGGTGGAAAAGAAGCTCCATTCGGAAGGTCGCCATACCTACACGCTCGACGGTGACAACGTCCGTCACGGCCTGAACAAGGACCTTGGCTTCACCGACGCCGACCGCGTTGAGAACATCCGGCGTGTGGCGGAAGTCTCGCGCCTGTTCGCCGACGCGGGCGAGATCGTGTTGGTGTCCTTCATCTCGCCGTTCCGCTCCGAGCGTCGTTTGGCGCGGGATCTTCTGGAGGACGGCGAGTTCATCGAGGTCTATGTCGACACCCCGATCGAGGTCTGCCAGCAGCGCGATCCCAAGGGGCTCTACAAGAAGGTCGCCGAGGGCAAGATCAAGAACTTCACTGGTATCGACTCGCCCTATGAGGCACCGGAGGAGCCTGAAATCCACCTCGACACCACCAAGGGCACACCGGAAGAACTTGCCGATGAGATCATCGCGGCGCTGCGCTCGCGCGGCGTTGTCGCCCAATAGACCGCAGGCCCGGAAAGCCGGCAGAACTCTTGGGTGAAACTCGCGTTTGAGCAATAAGCCAAGGCGTGTTGCGGGCTCTGTAGACCGCGCGGCATGCCTTGGCGGACCGTCTTTGCCGCGGGCCCCGCATGAAACGAAAGACCCTCGCATCTTTATCGCAGATGCGGGGGTCTTTTTTGTTCGTAAGCAGGATCCGCGTTCACGCCGCTCCAGGGCGATGCGTCGTGAAGAGGCGCCCCTAGACCGATTCCATGATTTGCCGACGGAACATCCGCTCCAGAAGAAGCGCGAGGAACATCAGGACGCCGAGCGTGGCAAGGACGTAGCTGGGATCGTAAAACTGGCTTTCGTAGCCAGCGTAATACCCCGTGCGGATCCATTCGATGCAATGCAGAAACGGATTGAAGTAGAGGAACTGCTGCACGGAGTGCGGCATGGAATCGGCCAGGAAGAAGATTCCCGAAAGCAGGAACGTCGGCCGGTTCAACAACTTCCAGATCTTTTCCCAAGCGGAGAAGAAACGAATGATGACGGCGTTGATCACGCCGATCGAGAAGCCGAACATAGCGAGGAAAAAGAGAGGCAGGAAAGTCCCGAACCAGTCGTCCGGCAGGCCTTCGCCCTCGAAAAGTTGGAAGCCGAGAAAAAACACGACGAGAACGAGAAACATTGTCGATGCTTGCAGGAACACCGGAGCAATGAACACGTCGATCGGCTTGATGATCGGGAAGTAGAGCATGCTCTGCCCTCTCTTCACCGCCTTGCTGACCTTGCCGACCGTCTGGGTGTAGATCCGTAGAGGAATGACACCCGTGGCGAAGAAGAGGATCGAGCTCTCGCCGAGTGGCGCGGAGCGTCCGGCGAAATGGAAGATGAGACCGAGCACGATGATCATGCCCAACGGTTCCATCAGCGCCCATAGGTAGCCCAGTGACTGATTGCCGAATTGCGTCTGCATGTCGCGCAGAATGAGTGCCCAGATATTGCGTCCGGCGGTTTGAAGCGGTCCTCCAAGAGTACTCATTGAAAAGCAATCTCACCCTTGTTGGCAGGTCAGGCGACAGCGAAGACAGGCGATAAACACGGCAAATACCCGGCACCCGGTCTCATAGCGGCATGTCCACAATATGGCACGGTCGGCGCGATGTGACGAGCGTTGCTAATGCATCCAGCGGAAATCGGCATAGAGCGCGTAGTCGGACTGGTTGAACCGTATGAGCTTTGCCAGTGCCCCGTCGGAAAGACGCAAGCCGGCGGATACGCGCAAAGGGGAGACGTTGCGGCGCGTCTGTCCGCGAGGCAGAGGGGGGCGGGAGAGTGCGATGCCGCAATCGGCCGCGATTGCTCCGAAGGCGTCGTCAAACCGGGCGTCGATGTCCTCCGTCGTCATGACGAGTGCGAAACGATCGAGGTTTGCCCGCGCCCGTTTCAGGATCGGCAGCCGGTGGGGGTTGCGCGCCTTGGGGAGACCGGCAAGCGCGCAGGTCGCGTGATTGCGGGTATAGACCGTATTCTCCGGGCTCTCATCGCACAGATAAGCCTCGAAGTCGTTGTCGGCGCAGAATCGACTGCGAAAGAAGTGGCCATCTGTCCCGCGAACCGGCGCGTCGTGCCCGCCCGCTTCGGCCTCCTTGATCCGCAGCCCTTCCTTACGGAAATGAAAGTACTGCGAAACGATCCGGTCGACCGGGTCGCGCAGGATCGTCATCATCGCGGCCTCGGGCAAGGCGCGGCGAATGACGGCAAGGGGGAGATGTCCGGCAACCACTGCGTAGGCCGCCAGGCGCTCTGGCTCAGCCTTCGCCATGGCGACGAACTGCGGCACCGATTTGACGTGAAGCAGGTGCTCGGAGCCGACGCGGTCCCGCATCCGGTCTATGACGCTCGTTCCGCCCGACTTGAACAGATGTTGAAAGACGATAGGTCTGGTGGCGGTCATTCCGGCCCTTGCGTGAAGAAGATGAAGTGCGGCGGATGAACCGCCCGCGCCGAATGATGTCGTTCGCGCGCGCAGAGTTTTATGCGGGGAAGTCGGGCGAGCGCAAGTGCGGCCACCACGCCAGCCGCTTGCGTCGACCCCGAGGCCGCGATAAACCGGCCGGACCGCGTATGCCGCTGCCCTTGGGCGCCGGCCGGCTCGGACCCGTGACGTGAGGTGGGGCGCCAGACATTGCGGGAAAGGCGTCGCGAAAAAGGCGCCGCGGCAGCGACGCTGCCGGGACGACACCGGAAAGACAGGGAACGCGCGTGAAGCGATGGCGGTAAGCAAGGGACCCAATACGACCGATCGGCCCGAGGAAGAAGGATTGCGGGCCTCGGCCGCCGACGATCTCGCCGCGCTGCAGGCCGTTGCCGCATCCTGGACGATGAACGCGCGTCTCGATGGCGCCAGCGATATCGTCACTGACGGCAAGCGCATGCGCGTCACCGGCCGGACACCGCGTCTGGCTCTTCGTTTCCCCCGTCCGATCCGCGCTGGCTGGTACAAGATAGAACTCGACATGTGGACGGACGGTTTTACGAAACCGGCCGCACGCCTGCATTTCGCCGACGCCCGCACCGAACCCGTCGATATCGGTTTCAACAAGCTGCCAAACGGCATTTACCGGTCGTTCTTGAAAATTCCCGGGCGCCTCGAAGGCTTTGACTTTGCTCCGTCCGAAACGGAAATCCTCTTTGAAATCGGTGATTTCCGCGTTAGACGCGTCGGTATTCTGGAGCTTGCCGGTGCTGCCTGGCGCCAGGCGCGCAAGGCGTGGCGCAAGGGACCGCGCGGCTTCACCGCGTTCCTTGGCGATCTGGCCGGGATCGTGTTTCGCCCAAAGCGCTTCTCCTCCTTCCGGGACACCAGCGGTGGCGACCGCCTCGCCGAGGAACGCCGCGAGCGTTACGCCTCATGGCGGCAGCATAACGACTACAATGACCAGCGTGACCGGGCGGCTTACGAAGCCCGTCTCAAGGGCATGAAGCGGGCGCCGACGATTTCCATCATCATGCCCGTCTGCGATCCCGAGCCGGAGCTCCTTGCCGCGACGATCGCCTCCGTCCGCCGGCAGGTCTATCCGAAATGGCAGCTCTGCATCGCCGACGATGCCTCCACGCGCAAGGAAGTGCTCGATCTTCTGCGTCACGTGGCGGCCGGCGATTCCCGCATCCTCGTGCGCTTCCGTGAGCAGCGGGGACATATTTCGCGCGCCTCCAACACTGCGCTCCAGTGCGCGACGGGCGAGTGGATCATCTGCCTCGATCACGACGATCTCCTGGCGCCGCACGCGCTGGCCGAGCTGGCGCTCGCGATGGACGCCGATCCGCACGCCCGTCTCATCTACAGCGATGAGGACAAGATCACCGAGGAGGGCGACCGCTTCGAGCCTCACTTCAAGCCCGACTGGTCGCCGGATCTATTCCATTGTTCTAATTATCTCAATCATATCAGTGCGTTCCGGTCGCAAGACGTGATGGAACTCGAAGGCTGGCGGATCGGTTACGAAGGCAGCCAGGACTATGATCTCCTGTGCCGGCTGATCGAGCGCATCCCCACCGATGCGGTCGTGCACGTTCCCAAGGTGCTGTATCACTGGCGCGCCGTCGCCGGCTCCACCGCCCGCGCGGTCGGCGAGAAGTCCTACGCCTATGACGCCGGGCTGAAGGCGCTCAAGGACCACGTCCGCCGCGCCGGCATTAATGCCGACGTGCGCGAGGTCGGCGGCTTTCCCTTCTATCACCTGACCTATCGGTTGCCCGAAGAGCCGCCGCTCGTCTCGCTGATCATCCCGACGCGTGACAGTGTCGACCTTCTGCGCATGGCCGTCACTTCGATCCGTGAGAAGACGGCCTATCCGAATGTCGAGTTCGTGATCGTCGACAACGGCTCTGAAGATCCCGCGACGCTGGCCTATCTGGAGGAACTACGCGGTGAGGCCGACGTGCGCGTCATCGCCTATCCCGGACCCTTCAACTATTCCGCCATCAACAATCTGGCAGTCGCGGAGGCGAGGGGCGAGATCATTGCCCTCGTCAACAACGATATCGAGGCGATCGAGCCGGACTGGCTGTCGGAAATGGTCGGCCATGCGCTTCGCCCCGAGGTCGGCGCGGTTGGCGCCAAGCTCCATTTCGCCGATGGCCGCATCCAGCATGCCGGCGTGATCGTCGGGCTCGGCGGCGTTGCCGGCCATGGCCACCTGCGGTTTCCGGGCGAGTCGCCGGGCTATTTCGGCCGCCTCGTCATGACCCAGAACATGAGCGCTGTGACCGGCGCCGTGCTCGTCATGCGCAAGGTGCTCTTTGAGGAAGTGGGCGGCCTGGAGGAAGAGCACCTCAAGGTCGCTCTCAACGACGTCGACCTCTGCCTGCGCCTCAGAAAGGCCGGCTACCTCGTCGTCTGGACGCCCTTCGCGCGCCTTGTCCACCATGAATCGGCCTCGCGGGGCTACGATCAGGACACGGAGAAACGCGCCCGCTTCAATGCAGAGATCGCCTATATGCGTGAGACGTGGGGCAAGACCCTTGCCGGCGATCCCTATTATTCGCCTAACCTCGATCTCGCTGACGGCAAGTTCCTTCCCATGCCCTGAGCCCCAACGCCGGCCGCGCGTTTCGTTTCGCGGCTCATGCAAACCGTCATGTAACCGAAGTGTTTGTCGGCTAGAGGGAGCGCGGAAAAGGCTGCACGGCAGCAGCGATTCCATCCCACCGGCATGGCTGCGTGACAATACGCGCCGGTTGACCGGCGCGGGCGGTTCGCCGAAAAGGCAACCACGAAAGATGAAGACAGAGCCCCGAGGCACAGCATGAAAATCGCGATGATCGGAACCGGATATGTCGGCCTCGTATCCGGCGTATGTTTCTCCGAATTCGGCTTCGACGTTGTTTGCGTCGATGTCGACGCCGAAAAGGTCGCCCGTCTGGAGCGCGGCGAGATCCCGATTTTCGAGCCCGGCCTCGAAGCGCTGGTAAAGTCGAACCGCGATTCCGGCCGGCTCACCTTCTCGACCGATCTCGCCTGCTCCGTCAGCGACGCCGACGTTGTCTATATCGCGGTCGGAACGCCGTCGCGACGAGGCGACGGGGAAGCCGACCTCGGCTATGTCTTCGCCGCCGCTGAACAGGTTGCCCGCGCCATGCGGCCCGGCACCGTCGTCGCCATCAAGTCGACCGTGGTTGTCGGAACCTGCCGCGAGGTCCGCCGTATTATCGAGGAAGCGCGGCCGGGGATTGACGTCTCCGTCGCCTCCAATCCGGAGTTCCTGCGCGAAGGTTCCGCCGTTGAGGACTTCATGCGACCCGACCGGGTCGTTGTCGGCGTTCATGACGAGCGGGGCGAGGAGATCATGAACCGGCTCTATCGTCCGCTCTATCTGCGCGAGACGCCGATGGTCGTGACTACGCTGGAAAACGCCGAGCTGATCAAATACGCCTCCAACGCCTTCCTCGCCATGAAAGTCACCTTCATCAATGAGGTGGCGGATCTGTGCGAGCGGGTTGGCGGCGATGTGCAGGCGATCGCCTCGGCCATGGGGCTCGACAAGCGCATCGGCGGCAAATTCCTCCACGCCGGACCCGGCTTCGGCGGATCGTGCTTCCCAAAGGATACGCGCGCTTTCGCGGCTACCGGCCGCAAGCACGACGCGCCGCAGAAGCTCATCGAAATGGTCATCGACGTCAACGAAAGGCGCAAGCTCGCCATGGCCGACCGCATCCTCGCCGCGCTCGGCGAGACCATCGAAGGCCGGATCGTGACCGTGCTCGGCATCGCCTTCAAGCCGAACACCGACGACGTGCGCGAGGCGCCAAGCCTGGCGATCGTGCCCCGTCTCGTCGAGGCCGGCGTGACGGTGCGCGTTCACGATCCCGAGGCCGAGAAGCAGGCGCGGCCGCAGCTTGCCGGCGTCGACTGGTACCGTGACATCTACGATGCCGTCGAGGGATCGGACGTCGTCGTGGTGCTGACCGAGTGGAATGCCTATCGCGGCCTCAACCCCACCCGGCTGAAGGCGGCGATGCGGGGCAATACGCTCATTGACCTGCGCAACATATACCGCAGCGAGGAAGTTTCCGCCGCGGGCCTGCGCTATCTGCCGCTGGGCAAGCCGGCGGTCGAACCGGCCGACTGACCCTGAAGGACGGATGCCAAGAGAGGGGACAGTTGCCGGATTCCGGCGCGGGAATTCGCTGGCAGCACAAGTCGGAACCCGCAAGCGGACTTGACACCGGCGGCTGGGGTCAGTACCCACGCCCGGTGACTGCGTCCGCCCGGCTCGCCGGTGCCGGACAGGTCCCTTTAGGGCGGGTAGCTCAGTGGTAGAGCAGCTGACTTTTAATCAGCTGGCCGTGGGTTCGATCCCCACCCCGCTCACCAATCTTTTCAAAAGCGTGTGCTGATTTCTTAATGTATCGCTGAATGATCGGGCAGTCGGCTGCGCGGGTTTGTTCGCGCGCCGTGCCGCACGTATCCCGGCTTGTACCGAGGCCTTGCCATTGCGGGGCATGTTGCCGTATCCGCCATCGCTGGCGCGAAATTGCCCTGTCCGGGCGTTTTCACAAGGAAAAGCGGCGACGGCGCCTGAAACGGTGCGCAAGAGGTCCATCGCTGCCTGAAACCGCCGGCCCGGCGCCGAATTCACACCGGGCCGATATGTCTCCGGCCGGTTGGGGCTCAGACGGACTTCACCAGGCCGCCGTCGCAGCGGGTGATGGAGCCGGTGATGTAGCCCGCCGGATCGCTGCACAGGAACGCCGCCACAGCCGCGAATTCCGCAACCTTGCCATAGCGTCCGGCCGGAATCGTGGCGCGCGAGGCAGTGCGAATCTCGTCGAGGCTGCGATTGGTGCGCTCGGCTGCCGCGGCGTCGAGCTGGTCGACCCGCTCCGTGTGAATGCGCCCCGGAATCAGCATGTTGACGGTGATGCCCGCTGCCGCGACCTCGTTCGAAAGCGTCTTGTTCCAGCCGACGAGCGCCGAGCGCAGCGTGTTGGAGAGCGCAAGATTGGGAATCGGCTGCGCTATGCCGGACGAGGCAAGCGTCAGGACGCGTCCCCAGCCGGCGTCCTTCATGGCCGGCAGCAGGCGGCCGGTCAGGGCGATGATCCGAAACACCATGGCCTGGGCATTCGAGAGCAGATCTTCCTCGCTCATGGCTTCCGCCGAACCGGGCTTCGGACCACCGGAATTGTTTACCAGAATATCGACGCGACCGAGCTTTTCGGTTGCGATTGCGACGGTGCTGTCGACGAAGTCCACGGCGGAGAGATCAACGAGCGCGTAGTCGGCCTTGCCGGCGCCGCGCGCGTTGATGGCCGCTGAGGCCTCTGCCAGTGCCGCTTCATCGCGGCCGGTCAGGAGCACGTCGACGCCTTCGGCCGCGAGCGCTTCGGCGACGCCGCGGCCGAGGCCGCGCGAGGACGCCAGAACGAGGGCTTTCTTGCCGGTCAGTCCAAGATCCATGTCAGGTCCTTTCCCATTGGGTCTGTTCGTGTGGGCTGCGTGCGCGCGGTCATGGCCGCGTCAGGCCGCAGGCACGCCGGATGCGCGCGCAGCCGTCTTCCAGAATGTCCTTGCCGCTGGCATAGGCGATCCGCAGATAGGGCGACATGCCGAAGGCAGAGCCCGGCACGAGCCCCACCTTGGCCTCGCGGACAAGATAGCCGGCAACGTCGGTGTCCGTCTTGAGAACGTCGCCGTCCGGTGTCGTGCGGTCTATGAGCCCGCGGCAACTGGCAAAGACGTAGAAAGCGCCGCTCGGGGTGCCGGTGCTCAGGCCTTCGCAGGCGTTGATGCGTTCGACCACCAGGTCGCGCCGCTTGCGCAGCTCGGCAATGCGGCCAGGCAGGACATCTTGCGGCCCGCAAAGCGCGATCCGCGCCGCCTCCTGGCACATCGTCGCGGCGTTGCTGGTGCTCTGCGACTGCAGCACCCGCATGGCGTCGATCAGCCACGGCGGGCCGCCGGCATAGCCGATCCGCCAGCCTGTCATGGCATAGGCCTTGGAGACGCCATTGATCGTCAGGACTCGGTCGGCGATTTCGGGAAAGACGGCGGCCGGCGTCGCGAACACGCCGTCATAGATGAGGTGCTCATAGATGTCGTCGGCGATGACCAGGATGTCGGGCCTGTCGGCGACGACCGCCAGAAGACGGCGCATGTCCTCGGGCCCATAGACCGCGCCACTCGGATTGTTCGGTGAATTGAGGATGAGGCAGCGGGTCTTGTCGGTGATCGCTGAGCTGAGGGCCTCCGGCGTCAGTTTGAAGCCCGACGTCTCGTCCGCCGCGACCGTGACCGGCGTTCCCTCCGCGACGCGCACCATGTCGGGATAGGAGACCCAGTAGGGCGCGGGAATGATGACCTCGTCGCCGGGCCCGACAGTTGCGACGAGTGCGTTGAAGAGGACCTGCTTGGCGCCGGTGCCGACGATGATCTGGTCGGGGGTGTAGGAAAGACCGTTCTCGCGGCGGAACTTGTCGGCGATCGCCTGGCGCAGCCCGACCGTGCCGGCAACTGCCGTATAGCGCGTCTCGCCGGCGCGAATGGCCGCGACGCCGGCCTCCGCGATATGGTGCGGCGTGTCGAAATCCAGTTCGCCTTCGCCGAAATTGATGACCTTTTCCCCCTTGTCCGCCATCGTCCGCATCAGGTCGGAAATGGCGGCGGTCGGGGATTCGCGCAATTGGCCCATGCGCGGTGCCAGAAGGGCCTTGGCCATTCTTGGTGTCTCCATGTTGGGAGCGGCCCGTCGCCTCGTTGCCGATGGGCCGGGACCGCGTCATGCGGTGGCGATGGCGTCAGGCGAGGCTGAGGAGGCCACCGGCTTTCCCGGCGACGGACGCCATCGTGCTGGCGAGCTCCGCCTGCTCGGCCGTGTCGAGGTCGATCAGCGGCGCCCGTACCTGGCCACCGTCCCAGCCGCGCAGCGCCATCATCGCCTTGACGGTTTGCGGCTGGCCGAACCTGCGGCACAGTTCGCGCAACGGGAACCACAGGGCATTGAGCGCGCGCGCGCGCTCGAAGTCACCGCCGACAAGAGCATGATAGGTGCCGTGGATGATTTCCGGCAGGGCGCAGCTGTTGGTGGAGCTGAAGCCGTCGAAACCGGTGACGATCGGCCCCGGCATGGCGAGATCGGAAGCGCACAGCATGCGGATCTTGTCGCCCACGGTGCCGGCAATGCGGTCGATGCTGGTCGGGTTGAGGTCGCCCTGCTTCAGCGCCACGACGCCGTCGATGTCGGCGAGCCTGGCAATCGTCGCCGGCGACAGTGTGATGCCGATTCCCGGTGCGTTGTAGATCATGATGCCGGTCTTGGAATCCGCCACGATGTCGCGGAAATAGGCGACGATCTGGTCGTCGGTCACTTCCGAGACGTAAGGAGCGGTCACCATCGGAAGGCCGCCGAGGTCGGCGGCGAGCCGGGTGAGGGCGCGGCATTCGCGCGGATCAGATGAGGCCGAGCACAGGAGGAGTGGTACCCGGTCGCCGGCGACATCGATCGCAGCGCGGAAGAGATCGGCGCGTTCGTCGGCACTCATGGCCGGGAATTCGCCATAGGTGCCGCCGATCAGGATGCCGTCGAAGCCCATGTCGATCACCCGTTCCATGTTGGTGGCAAGGGCATCCATCTTCAAGGCTCCGTCGGCGGCGAACGGCGTCACGCAGATGTTGTAGAGGCCTTTGGTTCTGGCGAAGGCTTCGTCGATGGTCTTCATCGCAAGGGTCCTTTTCAGACTGTTTGCTGTATCGGGAAAAAGGGTATGGCGGTCTTCGGCGTCAGGGCCACGGCGTCATGGTCGGCAGGCGGCCGCGAGGAGTGCCACGAAGGCGGGATGCGGGCGCCCCGCCGAACTGGAGAGTTCAGGGTGTCCCTGTATGCCGAGATAGAAGGGGTGGTCCCGCGCCTCGACGACGTCGGTGATCGCGCTCCCTTCCGAGGTCCCGGAGGCGAGGAGTCCGGTGGCCTGGAGCGGCGCGACAAATTGCGGGGCAAGGCCGTAGCGATGGTGCATGCGCTCGCGCGCCGTGCCGCAGCCGTAGACGCGCCGGGCGAGGCTGTGTGGAGCGATGGCGAACCGGCGTTCCCCGAGCCGGTGACGTCTTTCGCCCGCCGCGTTTCTCAGCCCGGTAAAGACGAGCGGGCGGACATCGGGAGCGACTTCTTCCATGTGTGCATCAGGCACATCAAGTGCAGTACGAGCGTAGGCGACGGTCATCGTCTGCATGCCGAAACAGCAGCCCAGGATCGGTGTCTTCAGGGCAAATGCGGCGCCGGCGACGAGGATCTGTCCGTCGACCTGGCTTCCGTCGCAGCCACCGGGAAGGATGATCGCGTCCGCCGCCCGCACCGCGTCTTCCGCCTCGCTCGCCGTGAGCGCGCGAGGCGACAGAATACGCGGCCGCACGGCGATCCTCAGCCCATCCGCTGCATCGCCGAGTGCGGCAAGAACCGCCGGATAGACATGCCGCAAATGATCGTCCTCGCCGACAAGCAGCACCGTTCGTGCCGCGATCGGGCTGGATGGGGACCATGCGGCGCGCGACGCGGTTTCATCCGCCGGGCCGATCCCGGCAAGGATGCCCGGATGGCCGAAAACAAGCTGGGGACGGGCAAACGCATCGTAGCGCCAGCGGACGAACGGCGGCGCGCCTTCTCCCATGCCCTGCATCGCCTCGATGGTGTTGTCGCGTGCCCGCACCGCGACGTGGATCGCTGCGGGCGTCGCTCCGACCGCCATGTCGGCGCCGATGAAGACCTGCGGTCCCGCGACCATGGGCTCAGGTCCGGAGACCTCCCAGGAGGGATCCACCGCCAGGCCGGCCAACCGTTCAGCCCAAAGCCAACCATTGGCCATCAGCCCGCCCGCCGCCGACACATGCTGGTGGCCGGCCGGGTCGCGCGCCGGATCGCCGGTGCCCGCCATCAGGCGCCGCAGCGCAATCGGTCGCGCCGAGATCCCTTGCAGGAAGGCTTGAATCTCCGCGGCAACCACCATCGCATCGGAGAACGAGGCGTCGACGCACTCGACAAGGATAGAGGGGCACTCCTGGGCAGCCATCATTGCGGACCGCTCACAAAAGCCGCATGTCGCGGCCGACCGTGCCGAGGGCGCGGTACCCGGTTTCGGTGATCACCACTGTCTCGCTCGTCCCGACCGTGAAGTCGCCATAGACGCGGAGTGCCGGCGGGACATGGAAGACCATGCCTGGCTTCAGCTCGGTCGTGATGCCGGTAAAAAGGCTCGCCACCTGCCATTCGCCCCAATCGGGCGCAAAGGATATGCCGATGCTGTAGCCTGTCCGCTTGCGGTAGGCGTCGGTATAGCCGGCCTTGTCGATGATGGCCTGGGCGGCGAGATGCGGTTCCTCGCAGGCATTGCCGGGCTTCATCTTGCCGAGCGCGGCCTCGAGCGCCTCAAGGCAGCAGTCCATCATCCGGCGCGCCTCGTCGGGCGGCGTGCCGAGCCAGGCCGAGCGCATCAGGGCGGCGTGGTAGCGGTCGTGGCAGGCCGCCATTTCCAGGAAGACCGGATCGCCGGGCTCGAAGCGGCGTCGCTTCCAGGTGCCGTGTGGAACGCCGGAGCGCGGGCCGCTGGATGCCAAAGGCTCCATGCCGAGGTATTCGGAACCGGCCCGGATCGCGGCCTCCATCATCGCCGCGACCATGTCGTTTTCGCTCGCGCCCGCCCGGATCGCGGCATAGCCCGCCTCGATGCCGGCATCGACGTAGCCTGCCGCCGTTTCGATCTTGGCGACTTCCTCCGCCGACTTGACTGCCCGCAGGCTCTCGATCACGCCGGCCGCGTCGGTCATCTCGCCGAGCTGGCGCTGCAGCGTTTCATAGGCGGTGATGGGCAGGAACCAGCCGCGCTTGTCGATGCCGACGGTCTTGTCGGTGCCGGTGAGATCGCGCACCGCCGCGACGAGCATCGCCAGCGGATCGTCGCCGTCACCGTAGGGCGTCATCGCCTCGAGATAGGTGTTGGCGCGACAGTTCTGGCTTTCCAACTGGCGGACGATGAAGCGCGGCATTCCCTCGACCGGCAGCACCAGCGCCTGGAAGGTGTAATAGCCGGGCGTCTGTTGGCCGGTCAGATAGAAGATGTTTTCCGGGCCGGTGACGATCATCACGTCGATGCCCCGGGCCGCCAGTGCCGCGCGGGCGGCATCGATGCGGCCATTGAGACTAGGCTTTGGAAAGGCCGCCTCCTGGCCCTGCTTGACGGCGGATGATGCATTCATTGTTCACACTCCCAGATGCACGTGAGGGGGGAAGGATCGAAGCTGACGCCAAGGCCAGGGCCGGCGGGAAGATGGATCCGGCCATCGCCCGCGTCGTAGTCGAGGCCGTCGGCCGGATCGTCGATCAGCCCGTCGGCGCCGTAGAGTTCGTTGCCACGGGTGTCGAGCGCCACGGCGCAATGGGCGATCGCGGCAGTGGCGATCGCGCCCTCGTTCATCTGTCCGACCATCACCCGGATGCCGGCGTCGAGGAGATGGCGCGCCGTCGCCATCAATGGTCGGATGCCACCGCATTTGACGAGCTTGAGATGGCCCGAAAGCCGCCCGCCGAGGGCCGCGAGGCGTTCGACATCGGCTGGTGTTGCCAGCGACTCGTCGAGCATGATCGGCATCGGCGCGTTCCGGGCGAGACCGGCGAGGGCGTCCCAGTCGGTGGCCGGGACTGGTTGCTCCAGATAATCGAGATCGAAGGCGGCAAGGGTCTCGACGGCGTGGATCGCCTCGGCGCCTGCCCAATGGCCGTTGGCATCTGCCGACAATCGGATGTCGTTGCCAAACCGCTCGCGCAGCAACGTAAGCCGTGTCACGTCGTCGCCGAGATCGCCGAAGCCGACACGCAGCTTCAGTTTTCGGAATCCCCGCTCAACATAGCGCTCGGCGCGGGCGAGAAGGGCATCGTCGTCACACCAGAAGAGCGTCTGGTTGGTGTCGGCGGAGATTTTCGCCGCTGGATTGGCGCCATCGCCCTCGGTCGGCGTTGCGAGCAGCCGGTGAAGGGACAGGCCGGCCCTTCGGGCGAGCGCGTCGTGCATCGTCTGGTCGAGGAGGGCGCGCACCGGCGCCGACCATACGCCAGCTTCGTGGATCGCTTCGAGCAACACCTCGGGCGGTCGCGTCCAGTCAAGGGCGGTCATGGCTCGAAGCGCTTCGGCCTCAAGCGCTTCGGGCGCGATGCCGGACAGATAGGCAATGTTGATACGCACCCCGCCGAGCGCGATGAGCGTGCCGTCGGCATCGTTCAGCGCGGCGACGAGTTCTTCGAGCCCGCCGACCGGGCCCGACGACGCCGTGTGCAGAACCAGCTCGGGCCCGTAGTGCAGTGAGCCCTTGAAGAGCCGGATCCGCATGGCGGTCACGCTCCCGCGCCCTGCAACATCCGCAAGGCGACGTCGCGATAGATGAGGCTGGAGGCGACGAACTCGTCGATGGGCACGAATTCGTCGGGCTTGTGGGCAACGGCAAGCGAGCCCGGGCCGATAACCGTCCCTTGCGCGCCGAGCGAGCGGAAATGCACCAGGTCACAGCCGCCCTGGAAGCCGTGCAATGCGCTCTCGGCAACGCCATGCGCCCTGCCGGCTTCGAGCGAGGCCGCAACGATGGGGTGGTCGGCGGCGGTCTCGGTCGGCCCGCCCGTCGTCGGTTTGAAACCGACGATTTCGGCCTGGACGCCGAATTCCTTCCGCGCCGTTTCCAGAAGATCCGCGATCTCCTTTTTGACCGCCGCCTCGTCCTCGCCCGGCACCATCCGTCGGTCGATCATGAATTCGCAGGCATCGGGAACGACATTGTCGGCAAGCCCGCCATTGATGCGTACCACCGTCATGCTGGCGCTGCCGACGAGGTCGTGGCAGCGGTGGCAGAGGCAGTCCCGGTGGTGGTCCTCGATCAGTCCGAGCAGCCGTCCGGCCTTCAGGATGGCATTGACGCCGAGATCGGGCGTGCCGGAATGGGCCGTCTCGCCGATCACCCGGACGACGGGGCGCAGGCTGCCCTTGTGCGCGGTGACGGTGGTGTTGGACGTCGGCTCGCCGATGACGACGAGATCGACCGCCGGGCGGTCGTTCGCCGCCAGGCGCTTGGCGCCGCGGCTTTCGACCTCTTCGTCGGCGACGAAGGCCGCCATCAGCGTTCCGCGCCAGGACGAGCGGTCGGCGGCCAGCATGCGTAGCGCCTCGAGCATGCCGACGATGGGACCCTTGGCGTCGCACGAGCCGCGCCCGTAGAGTCTGCCGTCCCGTTCGCTCAGCGTGAAGGGATCGCTCCGCCAGCCATCCCCGGCCGGCACCACGTCGATGTGGGAGTTGAAGGCGAAGAGGGGGCCGTCGCCGTTGGTCAGTGTCGCGACGACATTGGTCCTCCCCGGCATGAATTCGTCCTGTCGCGTCTCAAAACCCATGTCAACGAGGAGACCGTGAAGATAGGCGGCCGCCTCCGCCTCGCGGCCGGGCGGGTTTTCGGTGTTGAAGGAGACTAGCTTTTCCAGCGTGGCCTTCATCCGGGCATCGTCGGGGGCGTGTGACATGAAGACGACCTTTCTTCATCAAGAGGCGAAAAGCGCTGTCGAGAATGGCGTGCGCCTTTCAGAAGGGGAGAAAGACTTGCGGACGGCTCGGCCCGCCCGGGAATTCCACGGTCCGAGGTCGAGCCGGTACCGTAGGGAAGAGAAAAGCGGATCCGCGCGTCCCCTCCCGCCGCTCAGTGCAGAATCTGCTCCAGGAACCGCTGCGTACGCGGATTGTCGGTTCCGGCGAAGAACTGTTCGGTGGTCGCGGTCTCGACGATCTCGCCTTCGTCCATGAAGACGATCTTGTCGGCCGCGCGCCGGGCAAACCCGAGTTCGTGCGTGACGCAGACCGACGTCATGCCGCTCTGGCTAAGATCGGTCATGACCTCGAGGACCTCGCGGATCATCTCCGGATCGAGCGCCGAGGTCGGTTCGTCGTAGAGGATTACCTTGGGGTCCATGGCGAGCGCGCGGGCGATCGCCACGCGCTGCTGCTGACCGCCGGACAGTTCATCGGGATAATGGTCGGCGCGATCACACAGGTGGACCCGATCGAGGAGGGCGAGCGCCCTGTCGTGGGCATCGTTGCGCGAGAGACCGAGCACCTTCATCGGCGCGAGCATGATGTTCTCCACCGCGCTCAGATGCTTGAACAGCTCGAAGTTCTGGAAAACCATCCCGACCTCCTGGCGGACGCGATGGGCGTTCAGAACAACCGTGCCGATCTCCTTGTTGTTGAAGCGGAGGATGCCCTCGTCGATCGGCTCCAGGAGATTCATGCACCTGAGGAGGGTTGATTTGCCGGACCCGGACGGTCCGATCAGCACGACCGTCTCTCCGGTGTGAACGGTCAGGTCTATGTTCTTGAGCACCTGCAGCGCCCCGTAGGACTTGTGGAGGCCGCGGACCTGGAAGATTGGAGGGACGGCGTTTTCGCGAGCGGCGGGCGAATTCATGGTGGAGATCCCTTCAGGCGTCGGCATTGGAGGTCATGCCCAGCAACCGCTGGGTAAGGCTCTTCTTGCCGCCTTCGCTGGAGCGGCGCGCACCGAGTTTCCGCTCGATCCAGGACTGGATAAACATGAACACCGTGGTCATCGCCAGATAGAGGATGCCGGCCGCGGTCAGCGCCTCGAAATAGCGGAAGTTCGCGCTCGCGGCCTGATTGGCGGTCAGGAGAAGATCCTCGACGGCAATCACCGACACGAGGGCCGACAGCTTCAGCATGCCGAGGAACTGGTTGCCAAGGGGCGGGATGATGACACGTAGCGCCTGCGGAACGACGACATAGCGCATCACCTGCCAGTCCCGCATGCCGAGTGCCTGGCCGGCCGTCCTCTGGCCCTTGTTCACGGATTCGATGCCCGAGCGGAAGATCTCGGCAAGATAGGCCGCCTCGTTCATGGCAAGTGCCAGGACGGCGCTGGTAAAGCCGGACAGGACGATCCCCACCACCGGCAGGACATTGAAGACGAAGATGATCTGGAAGAGGACCGGCGTGCCGCGAAACAGCCAGAGATAGATGACGATCAGCGGGTTGACGAAGCGGTTGTTCATCTCCTGCAACAGCGCCAGCAGGAGACCAAGCACCATGCCGCCGACCATGGAGACGATGGTGATGAGGAGCGTCATGCCGGCGGCTTTGAGGAATGTCGCGGAGACGAGGTACTGGAAGATGAGCTCCGGCGAATCGAACATGGGCTGCGATCCTCTTGCGATATCGGCCCGACCGGGCGGCCGTCACGGGATACCGGAACGGGTCCGGCCGGCCGGGCAAATATGTGCTCTGGGGGGCGTTACTTGGCGAGAAGCGCGGCGCTCTTGGGCAGCTTGTACTTCTCTACCAGGGCCATGTAGTCGCCGTCGGCAACCACCGCCTTCAACGCGGCCTCGATCGCCTTGGCGGTATCGGTATCGCCCTTGCGCACGGCGATACCGATCTTGGTGTTCGCCTCGAAGCTTTCGCCCACAAGCTCATAGACGCCCGGCAATTCGGCGATCAGCTTGGCCGCGCCCGGCGTGGAGTTATAGAACACATCGGCACGGCCGCTGCGCACCGCCAGCGCCGAATCCTGCGCCGTCGGCAGCGTCATGACCGTCACGGTGTCCTTGCCGGCTTCCTCGCAGCGCTTGGCGTCGGCACGCGCGTAGCTTTCCTGGATGCCGCCGAGCGTCACCGCGATCGTCGTGCCGCACACATCCTCGCGGCCCGTGAGACCCTTGGGGTTGCCGGCCTTGACGATCACCTCGTTACCGACCGTCAGATAGGGGACGAAGTCCACCTTTTCCGCGCGCTTCGGATTGATGTACATCGCCGAATTGATGATATCGATACGATTTCCGTCGAGAGCCGGTATGAGACCCTGGAACTCCATGTTCAGCGGCGCGACGGTCAGGCCCATCTTGGCCGCAAGGAGCTTGCCGAGTTCGATATCGAAGCCGGCCAGCTTGTCGCCGTCCTTGTATTCGAAGGGCGCGAAGGTGGCAGCGACGCCGTAGGTGAGTTTGCCGGGCTCAACCAGCTTGGAAGGAGGTGCAACGTCCGCAGCATGGGCCGTGGAGACCGCAAGAACGAGGGCAAAGGCACCCCCGAGAAGGGAGAGGTTCCCATTCATGACATCAGTTCCCCAATTTGTTTTTTGGCTAACGCAGGGCCAGGAAGGCACTTGACCTCAACGTTGTTTTTTACGGTACATTTAATACAATGAACGAGTCAACAGGAACGTTCCGTCAAAGGTCCCGCGTTCGAGTGAAAGGAAAATGCCCGTGACCGTCGCCCACGAAACAGGCTCGAAGTCCCGCGCCCGCAAGACCGGAAAGGCGGCAGCGGGCGAGGAAAATCGGGCGGCCAGCCGCCGCCAGGTGGAGATGGCGCGGCGGATCCTGGCCTTTATTCGCCGCGAGCGGCTGGCGGAGGGCGCGCACTTGCGTGAACAGCAACTGGCGGTTGCCTTCGGCACCTCGCGGACACCGATCCGCAAGGCGCTGAAGCTCCTGGAAGACAAGGGCGTGGTGCGGATCGAGGCAAATCTGGGTGCTTTCGTTGCCCGTCCGGCCTCCGATTTGCACGGCGTTGATCTGGTCTTGCCGCCATCAAACGACGACCAGCTCTACATGCGCATCGCCGACGACCGCCTGTCCGGTCGGCTGCCCGAACGCGTCACCCAGGTGGAGATGCAGCGCCGTTATGACGTCGACCGGCCGCTCGTCGAACGCGTTCTGGCGCGGATGGCCGACGAGGGGCTGGTGATTCGAAGCGCTGGACATGGCTGGTCCTTTCAGCCGACGTTCGACAGCCACCGCGCCAGGCGCGCCAGCTACCAGTTCCGCCTGGTGATCGAGCCGGCCGCACTCCTGCTGCCGGATTACGCGCCGAAGCCGGATGTGCTGGCGTTCCTGAGGAGCGAACACGAGATGCTGCTCGAACAGGAGCGCCATGGCGGTGGCGCCTCCGGCCAGGAGCTCTTCCACATCGATGCACTGTTCCACGAAACGGTCGTGGATTTTTCCGGCAACCCCATGTTCACGCAGGCGGTTCAAGCCCAGAACAGCATGCGCCGCATGCTCGAGCACCGCGGATACATCGGCCGCCGACGCATCGAGGACTGGTGCCGGGAACATCTCGCCGTGATCGCCGCGATCGAGAAACGTGACATGAAAACGGCCTCCCAACTCCTTAAGGAGCATCTCCAGCATGCAGAGGACAGCGCTGCGTCCCTGCCTTGAGAGGCGGCTTTCCGGGCCTCGCGTACGACGACGGCCGGTCCGCACAAGTTTTGCAGCCGTAAAACCGCTACCCATCCCCGTGAATAGCCGGGGAGGAACACATGGGCAGGACGGTGACACTTTCGATCGCGGATGGCATCGCCATCCTCGAAATCGACAATCCGCCCGTGAATGCCCTGTCGCGGCGGGTGATCGACGATCTGGCGGTGGAGATCGAGACCGTCTTCGCCCGTAAGGACATCTCCGGGCTCGTTGTTCGCGCGCGCGGGCGGACCTTTGTCGCCGGCGGCGATATCGCGGATTTCGAACGTCCCGATTTTTCCGCCGACCCCCTCAACGATCTCCTGCTGCGCCTGGAGGCGAGTACGCGTCCCGTGGTGGCGGCCGTCCATGGAACGGTGCTCGGCGGCGGCCTTGAACTGGCCATGGCCTGCCACCACCGCATTGCTGTCGCGGGAACGCGGTTCGGACTGCCGGAAATCAGCCTCGGGCTGATACCCGGCTCGCATGGCACCCAGCGGTTGCCGCGCCTCGTCGGACTCGATCGCGCCGCTGAGATGATCGCGACGGGAACGACGATTTCCGCAGAGGAAGCATTGTCATCCGGCCTGATCGACGGGATTGTCGAGACGGAGGACCTGGTGGAGATGGCCGTGGCGATCGTCCGGGAACTGGCTGGCCGGCCGCCGCGCCGTACCGCCGGGCTCGCCGTTGAGGCATCGGGGGCGGATGCGCTGTCCGGCCTTGGGGAGAGGGCCGATGCCAATCCCCAGCAGCCGGCCTATGCCGCGGCCCGCGACGCATTGATCGCTGCGCGCGACCGGGGCTTCCATGACGGGATCAAGATCGAGTCGGAACTCTTTGATTCGCTTGTTAAAACGCCTGTCTCCCGAGCACTGCGCTACCTGTTCTTCGCCGAGCGTGCGGCGATGCGCGTTCCCGGGCTCGACACGCAAGGCACGCCGCGCCCGATCGATACCGTTGGCATCCTCGGTATCGGCACCATGGGGGCCGGCATCGCGCTCGCCGCCGGCCTTGCCGGCTTCCCCGTCACGCTTGTGGAGGTGGACCGACCGGCACTTGACCGGGGCCTCGGGAAGATTGCGGACATGATCGACGCGATGGTGAGGCGCGGGCGGCTGGACGAGACCGATGCGCGGGCCTGCCGGGCGCGCATGAGCGGTGCAGTCGGGCTGGAGGCGCTGAGCGGTGTCGATCTGGTGATCGAGGCCGTGTTCGAGGACATGGAACTGAAGCGCCGCGTCGCCGCCTCTCTCGGCGCGCTTTGCAAACGCGGCGCCATCATCGCCACCAACACCTCGACGCTCGACGTCAACGTCATCGCCGACGCCTCCGGCAGGGCGCAGGACGTGGTCGGCACCCATTTCTTTTCCCCCGCACACATCATGCGGCTGCTGGAGGTCGTGCGCGGCGACGCGACGGCGCCCGAGGTGCTGCAGGCCGTCATGGATTTTGCCCGCACGATCCGGAAAACGGTTGTGGTCAGCGGGGTGTGCCACGGCTTTATCGGCAACCGCATGGCCGAGGTCTACATGCGCGAGAGCGAGGCGATGCTGCTGGAAGGCGCGACGCCCGGCGAGGTCGACGGAATCGCCGAGGATCCCGGGCGTTGGGGCATGGCCATGGGGCCGAGCCGGATGCTCGACATGGCCGGCGTCGACGTCGGCGCGCGCACGGTGATCGAGTGGATCAACTCCGGAAAGGGCCCCCGCGATCCGTCCTATCGCATCCTGTGCCGCGAGATGTTTGCCGCCGGCCTGCACGGTCAGAAGACCGGCGAGGGCTACTATCGCTACGAGGGGCGGAAGGCGTGTCCCAATCCGGCCGTGCACGACCTCGCAAGGGAGCTTGCCGCCAGATCCGGCGTGGCCTTTAGCGGTGCGCCGGACGACGACGAGATCTTCGAGCGCCTGCTGTTTCCCATGGTGAACGAAGCGGCGCGGATTCTCGCCGAGGGCATTGCCCGCCGCGGCTCCGACATCGATGTCGTTTGGACCTGCGGCTATGGCTTTCCGCGCTGGCGGGGAGGGCCGCTGTTCATGGCCGACGAGATCGGACTGAAGACCGTGGTCGCGCGACTGGACCACTACGCCCAGCGCTCCGGCAATCCCTGGGGCTACTGGGATGTCTCTCCCCTGCTGCGCCGGCTGGCGAGCGGCGGTGGCCGTTTGAGCGACTGGGTAAACTGACTGTCAGGAAGGAAAATCTCTGATGAGAGAAGCCGTCATCGTGAGCACCGCCAGAACAGGCATTGGCAAGGCCTTTCGCGGTTCGTTGAACGCCACCATGTCGCCGACCCTGACCGGCTTCGTGCTGTCCCATGCGGTCGCGCGGGCGGGTGTCGACCCGAACGAAATCGAGGACTGCGTTCTCGGCACCGTGCTAACCGCCGGGACCGCCGGGATGAACCTTGCGCGCAATGCCGTCTTCGCCTCGGGCCTGCCGGTCAGCGTCGCCGCACAGACCATGGATCGCCAATGCGCCTCCGGCCTGATGGCCATCGCCACCGCCGCCAAGCAGGTGGTGCTTGACGGCATGGACGTGGTCCTTGCCGGCGGACAGGAAAATACCTCCGCGGTTCAGACGCCCTATTTCGAATGGGTGCAGAAAGAGGCCGACCCGAACGTGACAGCCAGGGTTCCGGCGGCCTACATGCCGATGCTGAAGACCGCCGAGACGGTCGCGAAGCGCTATGGAATCACGCGTGAGGCGCAGGATCTCTATGCACTTCAATCCCAGCAGCGCACTGCGTGGGCGCAGGAGGCCGGCCTGCTCGATGCCGAAATCGTCCCCTTCACGACGACAATGGTCGTCAAGGACCGGGAAACCGGGGAGACTTCGAAGGGGGAGGTCACCCTGTCCAGGGACGAGGGCAATCGCCCCGCGACGACTCTGGAGAGCCTTGCGTCCCTCGCACCCGTTCTCGACGGCGGTTCGGTTACGGCAGGAAACGCCTCACAGCTTTCCGACGGGGCATCCGCATGCGTGATCATGGAAGCGGAACTGGCCTCGCGGCGGGGTCTAACCCCGCTGGGGCTATATCGCGGCATGGCGGTTGCCGGCTGCGAACCGGACGAGATGGGGATCGGTCCCGTCTTTGCCATTCCCAAGCTGCTCCGCCAGCACGGTCTGACGGTCGATGATATTGGGGTTTGGGAACTCAACGAGGCATTCGCCTGCCAGGCGATCTACTGCCGCGACCGCCTCGGCATCGATCCGGCGCGCTACAACCCGAACGGCGGCGGCATCTCGATCGGGCATCCATACGGGATGACGGGCGCACGGTTGGTCGGCCATGCGCTCCTGGAAGGCCGGCGTCGCGGGGAGAAATACGTTGTCGTGACCATGTGCGTGGGCGGTGGAATGGGCGCGGCCGCCCTGTTCGAAACCCTTTTGTGACGCGCCTGGTGCCACTGCGGCGCCCGGTCCCGGTATGCGGAAGCTCTTTCCGGAAGTGCCGGCCGCAGCCGCTCGAAGCAAGACTGGTTTTGCGCGCCCCCCTATTGTGGCGGGGATCGGGGACAAGCCCCGGGGGCAGGCAAGAAACGTCCGGGGGAAACGCCATGCCGATGAACAAGGCGGAGAACATCCGCAGCGAACTGCATTTTTCGGATCGGATCCTGCGGTGTTTCGCGGATCGTCCGCAACGGATCATGGACAGGATCGATGCCGTCATTGCGCGGTTTTCGGACGCCGTCGCGGTTGTCGACGAGCATGGCCGGCTGACCTATGACGAACTGGGCAACCGGGTCGCGGCCCTGGCGGCGCAACTGAAAGACCTCGGGCTTGGCGAATCCGAGCGCGTCGGCATCGTGATCCCGAACCGCATGGAATTCGCCATCGCTCTTCTGGCCGTCTGGCGCCTCGGTGCCGTGCCGGTACCGATCAATGTTCGCGAGGCATCCGCCGAAACAACCTTCATCCTTACCGATTGCGCGGCGACCGGTCTGATCCATGATCCGGCCTTTCCCGACGCCATCCCCGCGCATGACGCCGTGCCTTCGCTGTCATGGCGCCTGTCCGCTGATGCGTTCCGGGAACAGACGGATGCACCGGACTTTCCCTCGCCAGGTGAGACCATCCGCGAGGACGATCTCGCCTGCATCATGTACACGTCGGGCACCACCGGAACGCCCAAGGGAGCAATGCTGACCCACCTGGGTATCATTCACTCCATACTGCATTATGAGGTCCATCTCGGGGTAGGGCCGCAGGACACGTCGCTGCTGGTCGTGCCGGCCACCCATATCACTGGACTGATCGGCCTCGTCATGGCCTCGCTCGGCACCGGTGCGACGCTGGTCATGATGCAGGAGTTCCGCACCGACCAGGTCATGCAGATCGCCGCTCGCGAGCGGATTAGCTACACGATCATGGTTCCGGCCATGTACAATTTGCTGCTTCTGCGCGAGGATTTCTCCGCCCACGATCTTTCCGCATGGCGGGTGGGAGGCTATGGCGGCGCGATTATGCCGCTCGACACGATCGAGAAGCTTGCGCGGTTCTTGCCTGGCCTCAATCTGGTCAACGCCTATGGCGCGACCGAGACGACATCGCCGACGAGCCTCGTGCCGCTGGGGGCGGAGCCCTCCGTCTTCAATACCATCGGCAGGCCCGTCGCCTGTGCCGAAGTGCTTGTCATGGATGAATACGGCCGCGAGTGCGCTCCCGGCGAAGAGGGAGAGTTCTGGATTCGCGGTCCCATGGTCGTTCCCGGCTACTGGAACCGTCCCGACGCCAACGCCGTGGAGTTTGCCGGCGGCTTCTGGAGATCGGGCGACGTGGGAACCATCGATGATGACGGGTTCATGCGCATTCGCGACCGGATAAAGGATCTCGTCAACCGCGGCGGCTACAAGGTCTTCAGCAGCGAGGTCGAGAACGTCCTGATGACGCACGACAATGTCGTCGAGGCCGCGGTGGTTTCGCGGCCCTGTCCCGTCCTTGGCGAACGTGTCCATGCCTTCGTTCGCCTGAAAACGCCAATGGAAGGGCCTGAAGAGCTGAGAGCACACTGTGCTGCCGAACTGGCGGACTACAAGGTGCCGGAAACGTTCACGCTGGTCATCGAGTCATTGCCGAGGAACGCCAACGGCAAGCTCTTGAAGCGCGAACTGCGGGATACGCTTGTCTGACTTTCTCTGGCCATTTCGTTACGCACGCCGTGGACGGCACGACGAGGGCAGCCTCTTGCCCGGCCTCATATTTCGCAGCCAATCGTCGACCGGTATGCGGAGCGAACGCGCAGCGCGGAAGAGAGATTTTAGCGATGACAGAAAGCATGCGGCGCGAGATTGACTTTCTTCTCCACGATTGGTTGGGAGCCGAAACGCTTCTGGAAGGGCACGCTTTCCCTGACCAGGAGCGGGTCGACTGGGATGCGTTCATGGATCTTTCCGGGGCGATTTCCTGGAACGAATTCCTCCCCTGTTACAAGATCGCCGACCGCGATGAGCCGGTCCTGCGGGACGGCCGGGTCGTCGTTCTGCCGGATCTCAAACGGGCGCTGCGGACCTATCTCGATGCCGGGGTGCAACTGGCAACGGTCGATCCGGAGAATGGCGGCATGGGCTTTCCGTTCGTGATCGCATCCGCCGCCATGGCGGAGCTGATGGCAGCCAATGTGTCGGGGTCGGGCTTCGTGATGTTGTCCGTCGCCAACGCCCGGGTCATCGCCGACGTCGGCACCCCCGAACAGGTCGAGGCCTTCGCGCGTCCGCAGTTCGAGGGCGCAGCGCTCGGCACGATGTGCCTGTCGGAGCCCGACGTCGGATCGTCGCTCGGGGACGTGACGACACGCGCCGAGCCGGACGGCGAGGATCATCTGGGTTCGCGCTACCGTATCCGCGGGCGCAAGATGTGGATCTCGGCGGGGGACCAGAACGTGACCGACTGCATCGTCCACCTCGTCCTGGGCAAGGTCCTCCGACCCGACGGGACGACCGTTCCGGGGCCGAAAGGGACAACGCTCTTCATCGTGCCGACATATCTCCCCGCGCATCTTGGCGAGGCGCGAAACGACATTGCCGTCGCCGGCCTCAACCACAAGATGGGATATCGCGGAACGCCGAACTGCCTCTTGAACTTCGGGGAGACGGAAGGGGCGATCGGATGGCGCCTCGGCGCGGAAGGTGACGGGTTGCGGATCATGTTCCAGATGATGAACGAGGCCCGCACCAATGTTGGTCTCAGCGGTGCCGCCATGGCCTATCGCGGATATCAGCTGGCGCGGACCTATGCAAGCGAGCGCATCCAGGGCCGGCCGGCGGACGACAAGCAGCGTGACAAGCCTGTTCCGATCCTGCGCCATCCGGACGTGCGGCGCATGCTTCTCGTGCAAAAGACGATCGCGGAAGGCGCGCTGGCGCTCTGTCTGAAATCTGCCATGCTCTGCGATCTTGCCGAAACGCTGGATGATGGCGAGCGGCGAGCGGCGGTCGCCTCGATGCTCGACCTCCTGACGCCGGTCACCAAGTCCTGGCCCTCCGAACAGGGTCTGGTGGCACTCCATCAGGCGATCCAGGTTCACGCGGGCTATGGTTACACCCGCGACTTCGACGTCGAGCAGCTCTATCGCGACAGCCGCCTCAATCCGATTCACGAAGGTACGACAGGCATCCAGGCGATCGATCTGCTCGGCCGGAAAATCATCCGGGATGGCGGGCGATCCTTCGCCGCCTTTCTCGAACACGTCCGCGCCACGGTCGACCGCGCTGCCGCCTTTCCCCGTGAAGCCCGGCAACTCGGCGAGCTGTGCGACCTCTTCGATACGGTGGTGACCGATATCCTGGCGCACAGCACGCTGTCCGACGCCCTCGCGAACGCCACCGCCTTCCTTGAGGGTTTCGGGCACATGGTCGTGGCCTGGATCTGGCTCGACGTTGCCATAGCCGCCGAGAAATCGGGCAACGCTGCGATCGCGGAGGAAAAACGTTGGGCTTGCCTGTTCTTCTATGCCGCCGAAGTGCCGCGGATCCCGGGCATGCTCGCCCTTACGCGCACCGCGGAATCGCTGACGCGAGAGGTGCCCGATCGTGTCTTCGCCTGATCGGGGCGCCGGCAGGCTCGGCAAGCGAATGGGAGGTCGCAACGTCCGCGACCTCCACCATTCCCAAGCCGATACACCGATTGGATGCTGTGACTAAGGCCTGCATATCGCTGTCATGAAGGCCTGTGTACTTGCAAACGGGTGATTGACTGCAACGGTAAGGCTAGGGTGCGAGTTGCAGGCAGGCCTGAGATACATGCGGATATCGGGGGCCGTCGCCGGCGGTGTCTACAATTGAAGGGGGATGCAGTCTGATGGCGGTCTTGAGTTCGACAATCTCCACCCGCTCTGAGGAATTCGCGGCCAACGCCGAGGCGCATGCCTATGCAATGGACGTCGTGCATCGGGCCGCTGCCCGGGCGATCGGGGGCGGTGGCGAGACGGCGCGTGAGCGCCATGTCAACCGGGGAAAGATCCTGCCGCGCGAGCGGGTCTCGCGCTTGCTCGATCCCGGTTCGCCCTTTCTTGAGGTCGGCATGTTCGCCGCCCACGACATGTATGAGAACACCTGTCCCTCGGCGGGCATGGTCGCCGGGGTCGGGCGCGTCGAGGGCCGCGAGGTCATGATCGTGTGCAATGACGCGACGGTCAAAGGCGGAACCTATTTCCCGATGACCGTGAAGAAGCACCTTCGTGCGCAGGAAATCGCCGAGGAAAACCATCTGCCCTGCATTTACCTCGTCGATTCCGGCGGCGCGAACCTGCCCAATCAGGACGAGGTCTTTCCCGACCGCGATCATTTCGGCCGGATCTTCTACAATCAGGCCAACATGTCGGCCAAGGGCATCCCGCAGATCGCCGTCGTCCTCGGCTCGTGCACGGCGGGTGGCGCCTATGTGCCGGCGATGTCGGACGTCTCGATCATCGTCAAGGAGCAGGGCACGATCTTCCTCGCCGGCCCGCCCCTCGTTCGGGCGGCGACCGGCGAGGTCGTCAGCGCCGAGGACCTCGGCGGCGGCGACGTGCACACGCGGCTCTCCGGTGTTGCCGACTATCTGGCGAACGACGACAAGCACGCCCTTGCGCTGACGCGCCGTGCCGTCGCCAATCTCAACCGGACGAAGCCGGCCGGGCCACAGCTGCAGCCGGCTGAGCCGCCGCGATATGATCCAGCCGAGATCCTCGGCGTCGTGCCCGCCGATCTGCGAACCCCTTATGACATCCGCGAGGTCATCGCCCGCGTCGTCGACGGTTCACGCTTCGATGAATTCAAGGCGCGCTACGGCACGACGCTCGTGTGCGGTTTCGCCCATGTGATGGGAATTCCGGTCGGCATCATCGCCAACAACGGCGTCATCTTCTCGGAATCAGCGGTGAAGGGCGCGCATTTCGTCGAACTGTGCTCACAGCGCAGGATCCCGCTCGTTTTCCTGCAGAACATCACCGGCTTCATGGTCGGCCGGAAATACGAGAACGGCGGTATCGCCAAGGATGGCGCCAAGCTGGTGACGGCGGTCGCCACGACGCGCGTGCCGAGGGTCACCATGCTGGTGGGCGGCTCCTTCGGCGCCGGCAACTACGGCATGTGCGGGCGCGCCTACAGTCCCCGCTTCCTGTGGACCTGGCCGAACAGCCGAATCTCGGTCATGGGCGGCGAACAGGCGGCCGGCGTTCTCGCCACCGTTCGGCGCGAGGCGATCGAGCGCAAGGGCGGTTCGTGGTCGGCCGAGGAAGAGGCGGCGTTCAAACAGCCCACCATCGACCAGTTCGAGCGCCAGGCGCATCCTCTCTATGCCTCAGCGCGCCTGTGGGACGACGGCATTATCGATCCGCGCAAGTCCCGGGACGTGCTGGCGTTGTCTCTGTCGGCGGCGCTCAACGCGCCGATCGAAGACACGCGCTTCGGCGTGTTCCGGATGTAGGGGGAAGACCATGTTCACGAAAATCCTGGTCGCCAACCGCGGTGAAATCGCCTGCCGCGTGATTATGACGGCGCGGCGGCTCGGGATCAGGACGGTTGCCGTCTATTCCGATGCCGATGCGAACGCCAGACACGTCGCCATCGCCGACGAGGCCGTGCATATTGGCCCGCCGGCTGCGGGCGAAAGCTACCTGAGGGTCGACCGGATCATCGACGCCTGCCGGCTGACGGGCGCCGAGGCGATCCATCCGGGATACGGGTTCCTTTCCGAAAACCCCGATTTCGTCGAGGCCGTGGAGGCGGCAGGGCTCGTGTTCGTTGGCCCGCCGGCCGGCGCGATCAGGGCCATGGGCCTCAAGGATGCGGCGAAGGCGCTGATGGTGGAAGCAGGGGTTCCGGTGGTGCCCGGCTACCACGGTGCGAACCAGGATGCCGGTTTCCTCGCCGGCGAGGCCGAGGCGATCGGTTATCCGGTCCTCATCAAGGCGCGCGCCGGAGGTGGCGGCAAGGGGATGCGGCTCGTTGAGAGGCCGGGGGATTTCAGAGCCGCGCTGGAAGCGGCGCAGCGGGAGGGACAGGCCAGCTTCGGCGACTCGGCCTGCCTGATCGAGAAATTCATCAGCTGCCCGCGGCACATCGAGATCCAGGTGTTCGGCGATGCCCACGGCACCGTCATTCATCTTTTCGAGCGCGACTGCTCGCTTCAGCGCCGGCACCAAAAGGTCATAGAGGAGGCTCCCGCGCCGGATATGCCTGAGGCCGTTCGCGCCGCCATGGGCCGGGCCGCTGTCGACGCGGCAAGGGCGATCGGCTACCAGGGGGCGGGCACTGTCGAATTCATCGTCGACGGGTCCGGTCCGCTGCGCGAGGATGGATTCTGGTTCATGGAAATGAACACTCGCCTGCAGGTGGAACACCCGGTCACCGAAGCGATCACCGGTCTCGATCTCGTGGAGATGCAGCTCCGGGTGGCGGCCGGCGAGCCCCTGCCGGTTGCGCAAGGCGACCTTTCGATCAATGGCTGGGCCTTCGAGGCCCGCCTCTATGCCGAGGATGTGGGGAGGGGGTTCCTCCCGGCCACCGGCACCCTGAAGCACCTGGTCTTTCCCGCCGGCGCCGAATTCGCGCTGGGCGCGGTGCGGATCGACAGCGGCGTGCGGGAGGGCGACGAGATCAGCCCCTGGTACGACCCGATGATCGCCAAGGTCATCGTTCATGGTCCGACCAGGGCAACGGCGCTCAACATGCTCTCGGCCGCCCTTGAAAAATGTCATGTGGCGGGAGCGGTGACCAATCTGGAATTTCTCGGTGCCCTGTCTCGCGATGAAGGCTTTCGCGGCGGTGACGTCGACACCGGGCTGATTGGCCGTGACATCGACCGTCTGACGGTGCGGCCCGATCCTCCTGGCTACGTTCTGGCTCTCGCCGCGCTTGGTGGCCTGGGGCTCTTGCAGGAGTCTTCCCGCGCGGATCCGTGGGACCGACTTGCCGGCTGGCGTCATTGGACCGAGGCGAGCGAGTTCGTCACCCTGGCGGCCGATACCAAAGCCGGGGACCAACTGATCGAAGTCTGCGTCACGACGTTCGACAAGGGGCGCTATCTGGCCACGGCGGGCGATGAGACGGCCGAAGTGTCGGTGGAGCCCCGGCAAGGGACCACGTGTCGGGTCACCGTGGGAGGGCGGCGCTTCGAAGTCGATCTCGTCACCGACGGCGAGACGATATCGGTTTTTGTCGACGGGTGCAGTTTCACCTTCGGCCTGCCGGATTCCCTTGCCGGCGCCGAGGACGCACAGGCCAGCGGCGATGCGCTCATCGCACCGATGCCGGGCCTCGTCAGCGTGGTTTCGGCCGCCGCTGGCAGCGCGGTTTCCCAGGGCGACGTGCTCATCGTCCTTGAAGCCATGAAGATGGAGCACGCGCTGAAAGCCCCGCGCGATGGCATCGTCGCGGAAGTTCTGGTCGCCGTTGGCGATCAGGTTGCCGACGGCACGCTGCTTCTGACGCTAGAGGCGGAGGACGACTGACCGGTCTGCTTTTCCTGAGGCGGGGCCCGATCCCAGCGATAACCGGCAGGCCCCGATGCATAAGACCCGGCCGCGGATTTCGGGGTCGGGCTATTCCGATCCCTGTTGTTCGATCTCAGACCAGTCGTCCGCGCAAGGTGCGGGACATCCGGTGTTGCCCGGCATATTTCCGCGAGCGCTCGGCGATCTCCTCGAACGCGGCGATCCGCTCCTCGCGATTGCGAACCTGCTCCCTTGCCGGGTTTCCAATTCATCGGGACGTGAGACGTCGGAAAAGAACCGCTGCGGGATCGCCATGTCCCTGAGCTCAAAGAGCCGTTCCGGCAAATTCCCCAGCCACTGATCGAGGGCCTCTTGCCTGGCGTCGTCAGTGAATAGATCTTGCGCCGGCGCCCATCGTTTTCCTGCTAAACAAGACCGACCCCTTGGTGAGGTCGCAAAACAGTGCAACTCTGCGAAATGGAACGGGAAGGATGCGAGTGGATGACGGCCTCTCTGAGAGACAAGACGATCATCATGACCGCGGCGGGTCGCGGAACAGACCGGGAGATCGCTCTGCGGGAGGCTCGGAATGGGGCCAACATCGTCGTTGCCTCCAAGACGTCCTCGCCCAATCCCAAGCTTGAGGCACGATCCACATTGTCGCGCGGGTTGTCGAGGGCGCGGGCGGTCGACGTTTTCGGCGGCATCGATTGTCTTGTGAACAACGCCAGAACCATCAACCTCACCAGGATCCCGAATCTGCCGATGAAGCGGCTCGATCTGAAGCATCAGGTCAATCTCCGCGGCACCGACGCCATGACGCAGGCGTGCTATCCCCATCTGGCGAAGGCGGAGAATCCGCATGTTCTGGTTTTCTCGCAGCCGCAAAAGGGGCTCTTTATGCTTTGAATAAGCCCGCAAGGACGGGCGATGTCCATCAACGATAAACGAGAATGGAAACGCATCGCGGACCCGGGAAAAACTGACCGGCCGCGCAGGAAGAGGGAGAAAAGGGCGTGTTCGATCAGTCCCTGAATTTTGGTCTTGGTGATGACATAGATGCCTTGCGCGAAACCGTCCGCCGGTTCGCCCGTGACGAAATCGCGCCGCGCGCTGCGCAAATTGATGAAACGAATGCATTTCCTGACGACCTCTGGGTGAAGATGGGCGACCTTGGCCTTCTCGGCATCACGGTTCCCGAGGAAGATGGCGGCGTCGGCATGGGGTACCTCGCGCATTGTGTGGCGATCGAGGAGATCAGCCGGGCGTCCGCCTCTGTGGGCCTGTCCTACGGCGCCCATTCCAACCTGTGCGTCAATCAGCTGCGCCGCTGGGGGACGCCGGCGCAGAAAGCGAAGTACCTGCCGCGACTGATCTCTGGCGAAGATGTCGGCTCTCTCGCCATGTCCGAACCGGGCTCCGGCTCCGACGTCGTCTCCATGCGGCTGCGTGCCGAAAAGCACAACGACAGCTATGTGCTGAACGGCAACAAGATGTGGATCACCAACGGGCCCGATGCTTCGACGCTGATCGTCTATGCCAAGACCGATCCCGAGGCCGGGCCGCGCGGCATCACCGCCTTTCTGGTCGAGAAGGGCTTTGAGGGGTTCTCCACGGCGCAAAAGCTCGACAAGCTGGGCATGCGCGGCTCCAACACCTGCGAACTGGTCTTCCGCGATTGCGAAGTCCCGTTCGAGAATGTCCTCGGCGAGGAGGGCAAGGGCGTCAATATCCTGATGAGCGGCCTCGACTACGAGCGGGTGGTTCTCGCCGCCGGGCCGTTGGGGATCATGGCGGCCGCCCTCGATGCCGTGGTGCCCTATGTGCATGAGCGCGAGCAGTTCGGAAAGCCGATCGGCACGTTCCAGCTGATGCAGGGAAAGCTCGCCGACATGTATACGACGATGAACGCCTGCCGCGCCTACGTCTATGCGGTTGCCGCCGCATGCGATCGGGGCGAGACAACGCGCAAAGATTCGGCTGGGTGCATTCTTTATGCCGCTGAAAAGGCCACGCAGGTGGCGCTCGATGCGATCCAGTGCCTCGGGGGCAACGGCTACATCAACGACTATCCGACCGGCCGGCTCTTGCGCGACGCCAAGCTCTATGAGATCGGTGCGGGCACCAGCGAGATCCGCCGGATGCTGATCGGCCGGGAGCTCTTCGAGGAAACGAAGTGAGCGGCAGGGCGCCGGCCTCGACCGGCCGCTCTTCTTCAGCCGACCGCGCCCGTTCTGACAGGCGCGCCGGCGGGCCGGCAGTGGACCATCAACAGATGATCATGGTGGCGCCCGATCGGGTGCTGCACGTCTGCCGGCTTGGATCACGCCTCGATTTCCGGGAAATTGGCGCCCACGTGGTCTACGTCGGTGTCGAGGGTGAGGTCACTGTGTCCTGGACAGACCGGCCGCAGGAAAGATCCCGGGTCGTCGTGGTGCCCGCCTACGGTAAGCACCGGATCGCCGCGGACCGACAGGTTGTGAAGACCATCCTCATTGAGCCGGAAACCGTCTCGGATCGGTGCCTGGCGGATCTGTCGGCGAGGCTCGCGTGCCCGAAGGGCGCCGATCCGCTGGTGGAGCGCCTGCTGGGCCATGGGGCGGTTCCAGATGAGATGCCCGGCGGCGCCTTTCCCGTCATCTCGCGGGACGGATTCGATCTGGCCGTGTTCGGAGGTGCCCTGGAAGGCAGGCAGCTCGACGAACGGATCGAATATGCAATGGCGTTCATCCGCAGGCGGCTCGGCGATACGGTTCTGACGGCCGACTGCGCCCAGGAGTTTTCCCTGTCCAGTTCCCGCTTCCGGCGGCTGTTCGCCGACAACACCGGTATTCCGTTTCGCCGATACCGGATGTGGAAGCGGGCGCGGGCGTATCTGGAGCAGGTCTTCGAACCTGCCTCGCTGACCGAGATCGCGCTTGAGCTGGGGTATCCGGATTCCGCTCATTTCAGCCGTTCCATCCGCGCCACCTATGGCCTCACGCCCAGGGACATGCGCGCGAAGATGCGCGGTGCGGTCTATATCCACTGCCCGCCGTCGCCCGACGGCGCCATTGGGCGACGGGATCTCGCCGAGGTATCGCCCGCCGAAAAGGATGGGGCGGTAAGCGGGCAGCAATTGAACCTGACAGGAGCGCGCGCTTTCGCCGCTCCAGCGGCTCACGTTTGAAGGGAAATCGTGATTGAAGGTCTGGTCTTGAATCGATACCCGCTATCGCATGCTCGACACGGCGTCTTCGTTCACGACCTGGCCGGGTTGCGGGCGCTTGCCGTGCACGAGGACTGGCGGGCCCGAGCCGCCTGAAAGGAAACCAGCCTGGCGGCGGCTCGGCGTTTGGCGGGCAAAATCCTCATAAAGGGCGGCGGCGCGTCTGGAGCCCATATTCCTGTCTCAACAGCTAATCGCGCATCGCCTTGATCGGCGGCAGCGTGGTCTCGCTTCTTGTCTGCCCGGGAGAGGCTGATGCCGCCTCATCGGTCAGGGCCGGATGGCATTCGTCACCGCCGCGCCGGTTTCCGATCCGATCTCGGAGCGGACCACCGACCGCACGCGGCAAAAGGCGAGAAGCGCCTGGATCTCTGACGCCTCGGGATTGAGCGCGGCCGGATCGACACCGACCAGTGTGACGACCGCCTGCGCTTCGCCCTGCCAGTCGAGAATCGGCGCCGCCGCCGCGATGAGGCCCGGAATGAACTGGCCGTCCACCGAGGCAAAGCCGCGACCCCGAATGGTTTTCGTCAATTCGCTGAGGCCGGCCCGCGTCGGGTTGAGATCGGGAACGAGCGCTGGATTGCGTGCCGCGCGCCGCAGCTCACTGTCCCGCGCCGTCTGGATGGCGGCTTGCGGCGCCCAGGCAAGAAAAACCCGGCCGGTCGCCGAATTGAGGAGGGGAAGGGTTGTCCCAAGGCCCATTGACGTGACCGTCGGCGAGATGCCGCGCTCCCATCGCACGATTGTTGCGCCCTGATTTCCCCAAACCGCGAGAAGCACCGTCATTGAGGTTACGCGGACGAGTTCGGTTAGGCCGTCGGCCGCGTGGTTGACGAAATCGTGGCGGGCGAGCGCGGCGAGGCCGAGTTGTGCCGCTTGCGGTCCGAGATCGTAACGCCCCGACCGACCCTCCTGTTTCACCAGGCCGGCGGCAACGAAGGAAGCGAGATAGCGGTGCGCCTTGCTCGCCGGCATGTCGCAGCCGCGGGCGATTTCCGACAAGGCAAGGGGTCCGTTCCGCCCGGCAAGATGAGAGAGCACGCCAAGGGCGGCGTCGAGTGATTTCAGCCCGTGTCCACTATCCTCGGCCATGTCCTGTCTCCGTGGTTCAGCCAATGCCGATGTTGGTCTCGGTGTTGGTCTCGGATGTCGCGACGCCGGACACAACATGTTGGAAATTATCATCTGTTCCGCCCGTTTTCGAGTTCGAAGCTTACCTCTCGTGAAGGAGTGTGTTCATTGTGAATTCCATATAACAGAAATCATTGCGCAATACGAAAATTGCGTCTACCGTTTCGAAAAACATAACGGCTCTTGGGAGGACGCATGTCGAACTTGACCAGTGTTGAAATACTGGGCGGCGGCCCGGGCGGGCTCTATACCGCCATTCTCATCCGGCGCCTGCTGCCGCACGTCCGCGTTCGCGTGACCGAGCAGAATCCGGAAGGTGCAACCTTCGGTTTCGGCGTGGTGTTCTCCGACAGGGCACTCGAATTCCTCAAGACCGACGATCCGGAAACCCACGACCTGATCACGCCCCACATGGAGCGCTGGCGGAACATGACGCTGAACCTGCCGGACGGCGTGGTGACACTCGATGGCGTTGGCTTCACCGCGGTGGGGCGGCTGGAGCTGATCGAGATCCTGAAGGAGAGGGCGCGCGCGCTCGACGTGCCGATCCGCTTCGGTACACAGGTCCGCTCTCTCGATGAGCTGGAGGCGGACGTCGTCATCGGCGCTGATGGCCTCAATTCTCTGGTCCGCCAGTCGCTTGAGAAAGAGTTCAAGCCCACCGTCGAGCATTTCGACAACCATTTCGCTTGGTTCGGCGCCTCGATTCCTTTCGATACCCTGACGCAGACCTTCATCAAAACCGACAAGGGTCCGCTGAACGCGCACCACTACCGGTTCGCGCCCGATCGCAGCACCTTCATCGTCGAGTGTGGTGACGAGACCTACGAGGCGTACCGCTTCGGCGCCATGGACGAAGCCGAAAGCGCGCGGGTGTGCAGCGACCTTTTCGGCGACGTACTGAAGGGAACGCAGCTCATTACCAACAAGTCGATGTGGCGCCGGTTCCCACGGCTCTGGTGCCAGTCATGGATCGCCGGCCGCTACGCGCTTCTCGGCGATGCCGTCCACACGGCGCATTTCTCGATCGGATCGGGCACCCGCCTGGCGATGGAGGACGCGATCGCGCTGGTCCACGCGCTTGCCGATCACGATGACGTCGACGAGGCGCTGGCCGCTTATCAGCGCGAGCGTCCGCCGGTCGCGCGCAAGATCGTCGATGCCGCCAATACCTCGGCGACCTGGTACGAGACATTTGGCGACAAGATGCGTCTCGCGCCGATGGATTTCGCGCACAACTATCTGATGCGATCGGGACGGATGACAGAGGAGCGGCTCAGGCAGATAGCGCCGGACTTTGCCGCCGCCTACGCGGAACACACAAGCATCGCCAGCTGAACGACAACAGGAACACCCGAAAGGGGTTAGGCGGGATCGCATCCGGCGCGATTCCGGTTGATTCCGCGTCGAAAAAATCAGGGGAGGAACCATGTCCAGAATGACCAGTGCAGAAACCGGCGGTGACGGTCCCGCAGGGACACGTCCAGACGTAATCGTCGATCCCGTTCCGGACGATCTGCCGGGCGCACGGGAAATCGGCTACCACCGGGCCGATCATCGCAACTGTTCGCAAATCCTGTGGCAGAACCTTGTCCGCAATCCCGACAAGGTGGCGCTCGTTGGTCCCGGCGGGATGGTCACCTATCGCGAACTCATTGCCGAGGCTGGCCGCTGGGGCAACGCCTTTGCCGCCACCGGACTGGCGCGCGGCGAACGCATCGCGTTCTTCCTCGACGATACGCCGGTCTTCGCTGCGGCGTTCTTCGGCGCCGTGCGCTGCGGCTTCGTTCCCGTGCTTCTGAACGTCCAGACCAAGCCCGATGTCCTCACCTACTTCCTCAGGGATTCCGGCGCCCGCCTAGCGGTGGTGGACGCGGAGATCGCCGGGGTCTTTGCCGGCGAGACGATCGAAGGCACGAGCCTCCAAACCACCGTCGTCGCGAACGGCGAGGCGAGGGGAGAGGGATTTTTCCTCGCCGCCGACTTCCTGAGCGGGCAGTCGGCCGATCTTGCCTGCGCCGACACCGGACCGGACGACATGGCCTTCTGGATGTATTCCTCCGGTTCGACCGGGCGCCCCAAGGGGATCGTCCACCTGCACCATGATATGGCCTATGTGCAGCAAAGCTACGGCGACACCGTCTTGAAGCTGCGCGATGACGATGTCTGCTACTCGGTTCCCAAGGCCTATTTCGCCTATGGGTTCGGCAATTCGATGATTTTCCCGGTGTCTCAAGGCGCGACGACTCTTCTCGTTGCCGGCCAACCGCGCGCTGACGTCGTGCTCGACGCCATCGAGACCTATCGGCCGACCGTCCTGTTCGGCCTGCCCACGCTCTACACCGCGCTTGCTCGCTCCGACGGTATCGAGACCCGCGATCTTTCGTCCCTGCGCCAGTCGATGTCGGCGGCCGAAATCCTGTCCGAAGACGTCTATAACGCCTGGAAGACGAAGGTCGGACACGGGCCGACCGAGGGGCTGGGCTCCACCGAGATGCTGCATATTTACCTGTCGAACCGGCTCGACGACCACCGCATCGGCGCGGCGGGAGCCCGGGTGGCCGGCTACGAGATCCGGCTGGAAACACCGGAGGGCGAACCGGCCGGTCCCGGCGAGGAGGGCGTCATGCTCGTGCGGGGGCATTCCTCCGCGCCGATCTATTGGAATCGGCCGGACAAGACCCGCGAGACCATGCGGGGCGAGTGGACCTACACCGGCGACCGGTTCATCGAGCGAGACGGCTACTATTATTTCCAGGGGCGGGCGGACGACCTGATCAAGGTATCGGGCCAATGGGTCTGGCCGCTGGAGGTCGAACGCTGCCTCAACGAGCACCCCGACGTGCATGAATGCGCGGTGTTCGCCCACCAGCTGGCGGACAAGCGCATGGCGCTGCGCGCGGTGATCAGCCTCGTTTCCGACGTCGAGGCGGGCGATGCCGAGACGCGGAAACTGCGCGATTACGTCAAGTCGCAGCTGACGCCGTTCAAGTCGCCGCGGCTCTTTGAATATGTCGGTGAGCTTCCCAAGACGGGAACGGGAAAGATCGACCGCCAGGCGATCATCACCGCGCCGGCCAATGACTGACGCCTAGCCGCCCCGCCTCGAGGATCCGTCCGATCCTCGAGGGCATGGGCGCGCTAGCTGCGCGGCTTCAGGTTCTCCGGGTCGTAGAGCGGCTTGTAGCCGATACCAACGACCTCGACGGGATAAATGTCGTCGAAATAGGAGACCGTGAGCTTGCGTCCCTCCTGACAGTAGTCCCACGGCAGATAGGCAAGCGCGATGTTCTTGCCGATGCTCGGGCCAAAGGCGATCGAGGTCGTGTAGGACCGGCGGCCGAGATCGTCGATCAGCGTCTGTCCTGTCTCCGGGTCCATCACCGGCAGTGTGCCGACCGGGTAGCGCGCCACGCCCTGGCTGTCGGTGTTATCGGTCATCACCAGCGTGCACAGCATCGCCGGCTGGTGATCGCGCGCGCGGTATTCCAGATGCTTCTCCTTGCCGCGGAAATCGGCGTCCTTGACTTTCGGGCGGGCGAGGTCGGCCTCGTAGAGGTTGTACTGGGTGATGAGGTCGGCGTTCTGCAGCCGCAGAGACTTCTCCAGCCGCCGTGAGTTGGCATAGGTCTCCACGCCCACGGCCATGACTCCGGCGGACCGCAGCGCGTCCCAGACGGCAAGCCCATCCTCATAGGCCATGTGCAGCTCCCAGCCCTGTTCGCCGACGTAGGAGATGCGGAAAGCGGTCACGGTCTTCTCCGCGATCTTGACCGGGCGAATGGCGGCGAAGGGGAAGGCGTCGTTGTCGAGCGCGTCGGGGTCGGCGACCACCTTCTTCAGGTTTTCGCGTGCGTTCGGCCCCCAGATGCCGATGGTGATGTACTTCTCGGTGACGTCGCTGATCGTGACGTCGAAGCCCTTGTCCTCGGCCATACGCAGCATGTAGTGCAGATCGCGTGGCCCGGCGTCGGCGCCGTTGACCATGCGGCAGCGGTCTTCCATGCGAAAGACGGTGAAGTCGGCGCGAACCATGCCCTCGTCGTCGAGCATGTGGGTGTAAATTCCCTTGCCGATCGTCTTGTCGCCGCCGATCCTGGCCGCGCACAGCCATTCCATTAGCGCCACATGGTCGGGGCCCTCGATGTCGGTGATATGGAAGTGCGACAGGTTGATGAGGCCGCAATCGGCGCTCATCTCAAGCTGCTCGGCGTTGGAGACGCGCCAGAAATGGCGGCAGTCCCACTCGTTCTCTCGCTGCGGAACCCGATCGGCGTATTTCTCAAGGAGGTGCTCGTTGGCGGCGTAGCCATGGGCGCGCTCCCAGCCGCCCAATTCCATGAAGTAGCCGCCGAGCTCGACCTCACGCGCGTGGAACGGTGAACGGCGGATGCCGCGCGCTTTGGAGAACGGCTCGCGCGGGTGGACCGGCGGATTGTAGATTTTCTTCGCCGTCTCCCAGCAGCGGTCGTGGATGTACTGTTCGTTGAGCTGGAAGCTGTTGAAGCGGGAAAAGTCGATCGCATGGTGATCGACATGGGTGCGCCCGGTCGTCATCCAGTCGGCGATGAGCTTGCCCATGCCGGGGCCGTCCTTGACCCAGATGCCGACCGCGTACCACAGGCCGCGGAGTTTCTGACTCTCGCCCATGGAAGGGCCGCCGTCGGCCGAGGTTTGCAGAAGACCGTTGAAGGAGTGGCTTTCGTTAAACCCGAGTTCGGTGAGGATCGGCGTCAGCTCCATGGCCCGTTCCAGCGGCTCGATCACGTCCTCCAGAACGAGGTCTCGTTGCGAGGGCGAGAGCCGAGCCTGATGTTTTTCCAGGATCTCGCGGGGGTGAACGAGGCGGGGCTCCTCCTCGTAGTAGTAGCCCCATTCGATCTGGCCGCCCTCGGTGCTCTTGGGGTCGCCCGTGTCGCGCATGTAGGCGGAATTGCCCTGGTCGCGCAGCAGTGGCATGCCGATTTCGAGGCCGGTGCCGGCGAATTCGTCGTAGGGGCTAAAGAAGGTCAACGGGTGGTCCACCGGCATCACCGGCAGGTCTTCGCCCGCCATTGCCGCGATGAGACGGCCCCAAAGGCCGGCGCAGACGACGACGTGGTCGGCGTGGATTGTGCCTCGCTCGGTCACAACGCCCCTGATGCGGCCGTTCTCGGTGACGAGTTCAAGCGCGGAGGTGTTGGCAAAGGCCTTGAGCTTGCCGCTTTCGACGGCCGCGTCGACGAGCTTTCCCGCCACCGTCTGCGAGCGCGGAATGACGAGACCGGCATCCGGGTCCCACATCGCACCCTGGATGAGGTCTTCTTCAAGGAGCGGGAATTTTTCCTTGGCTTCCGCTGCCGAGATGATCTTGACGTTGGTGCCGAAGGCCTTGCCGGAATCGACCCGACGTTTCAGTTCTGCCATCCGCTCGTCGTCGCCGACACGCGCGACCTCGATGCCGCCGATGCGCTCGTAGTGGCCCATCTTCTCGTAGAAATCGACCGAATACATGGTCGTCCAGCACGACAGGAGATCGTGGCTCGTAGCAAAGCAGAAATCGGACGCGTGTGCGGTGGAGCCGATATCGGTCGGAATGCCGGACTTGTCGATGCCGACGATGTCGTCCCAGCCGTTTTCGATCAAGTGATGCGCGACCGAGGCGCCGACGATGCCGCCGAGACCGACGATGACGACTCTGGCCCTGTCAGGAAATGCGGACATTGTTCGTTCCTTCTGTGCGAGATCGTGTCGGCGCGTGGCGCCTCACGGCGTGAAGACCACGGTGCGGTGATCGTTGAGCATCACCCGCCCTTCGAGGTGGTATTTCACCGCGCGGGCGAGAACGCGGGATTCGATGTCCCGTCCGGTCGCGACGAAATCCTCCGCCGACATGGCATGGGTCACGCGTTCCGTTTCCTGCTCGATGATGGGCCCTTCGTCGAGGTCGGGCGTGACGTAATGCGCCGTGGCGCCGATCAGCTTTACCCCGCGCTCGTGCGCCTGATGATAGGGCTTGGCGCCCTTGAACGAGGGCAGGAACGAGTGGTGGATATTGATGATCATGCCGTAGAACTGGTTGGAAAACGTGTTGGTCAGCACCTGCATGTAGCGGGCAAGCACGATCAGTTCGGAATTCGTCTCCTTGACCAGATCAGCCAGCCGGGTCTCCTGTTCCGCCTTGTTTTCCCGTGTCACCGGCCAGTGGTGGAACGGGATCCCCTCCTGCTCGGCTACCCGGCGCGACATTTCATGGTTGGAGACGATCGCAGCGACCTCGGCATCGAGCCAGCCGACCTTGATCTGGTAGAGAATGTGAAGCATCGCGTGGTCGAACTTCGACACCATGATGACGATCCGAGGCCGGCGGGAGAGGTCCTCGATCTTCAGTTTGATGTTGAAGCGATCAACCGACGGCTTAAGCGCCAGCTCGATGGCGTTCCGGTCGACGCCGTCAGGCGTGCTGCAGGCGATGCGCAGAAAGAACTGGTTGGTCTTGCGGTCCCAGAACTGATTGGATTCGGCGATGTTGGCGCCACGGGCGGCCAACGCCGAGGTCACCGCTGCCACGATGCCCGGCCGGTCGTCACAGGCAATACGCAGGATGTAGGACGCGTCGCTCATCGGGGCGTTCCGTTTCAGGACATGCCGCGGGCACGCGGGAACAGACAAGCCCGTCCTGGCGCGCCTGCCGGGAAGGCCGCTGCGAGCGCACAAACGGCGGGGAGGGCAGCGGCAACTGCATCGTCAGTATCAATCGCCATGGCGTCTTCCTGTCCTATATCCCAAGGATGGCGGTTTCCCTTGCCGCCGGGCGGAACGGGAAGCATCTTTCCCGCAACCTGTGCGTTCGGCTTCAAGGCACCTGTTTTCATGCGAACTTCCGCTTTGGGTATCGTCTCAAGATAATCTGGAGACTATTGCGTCGGAAAATAGAATATTTGCGTCAAAGCAAGATTATCGCTACGACAAATTCTGTCATCCCGCCTTCGACGGAGGATCGATGGGCACGAATTCCGTATCCGCAGGCTCTCAAGCGGCCGTGCGCACAACCGCTCCGCGGGCGCTGAAAGCAAGACCGGAGGGACCACGCCTCTCCGTCGGGTTCATCCTCGCCAGGCGTTTCACCCTGTGCGCCTTTGCCAATTTCGTCGACGTGCTGCGGCTTGCGGCCGACGAAGGCGACCGCAGCAGGCCGATCCTGTGCAGCTGGACCGTGCTGTCCGATACCATGGACCCGGTGCCGTCGAGCAGCGGCATCACCGTTCAGCCCAAGGAGCGGCTCGGCGATCCATGTCGTTTCGATTACATCGTCGTGGTCGGTGGTCTTATGGACGAGACGCCGACGCTGGGGCCGGCCTATCATCGTTTCCTGCATCAGGCGGCCGAGGCCGGCGTTCCGCTCGCCGGCGTGTGTACCGGCGCTTTCCTCCTCCACCAGGCCGGCCTCCTTGACGGATACCGCTGCTGCGTCAGCTGGTTCCATCATTCCAACTTCCTTGAACAGTTCGAAGGGCTTAACCCGGTCGCCGATCAGATCTTCGTCGTAGACCGTGATCGCCTGACCTGTTCCGGCGGGGCGAGTTCGGCGCATCTGGCCGCCTATCTCGTCGACAAGCACGTTGGGCGCGCCGAGGCGAGCAAGAGCCTCCACATAATGATCATTGACGATGCGCTGCAGGCCGAGAAACCGCAGCCCGGCATTCCGCTTGATCTCAAGACGCAGGACCCGATCGTGCAGCGCTCGCTGCTGATCATGCAGCAGAACATCGACACGCCGCTCTCCGTGCAGGAAATCGCTCGCCGCATGGGCAACAGCAAGCGCCAGATCGAACGCCACTTCCGGCTTGCGCTGGATACGTCCCCGCAGGCCGCTTTTCTGAACATGCGGCTCGAACTGGCCCGTCATTTCGTCGAGAAAAGCCAGAAATCGGTCGCTCAGATCGCCGTAGACTGCGGATTTTGCGATTCTTCGCACCTTAGCCGGATGTTCCGCCGTCGGTACGGCTGCACTCCGCAGGGCTTGCGACGTCAAGCGCCGCTTGATGACTGACTTTTGACCACAAAGAAAGCGATTACCACTAAAAAATATGCTGAGTTAGACTGTTCGCCATGCGCTATGCGGGGAATTCTGTGAGAATTCCTGTTTTGGCGCGGAAATACTTTTCCATGGATGCGAAATTGCTTTTTCGCTCCGTTTTTAGCCTTCGGTATTCGCGGGATACTTACACTTCGACGACGGTGAGCGGTTTCATCAAACGCCGCTCCAACTGGCTGCGCGTGGTAAGCGGCTGCTGATGGTGTTCGGGATCTGATGTTTCGGGATGATATGGCCGGTGAGGCGCGGCCGGGGGGAAGGGACGCCTCTACGTTCAGCATTCGGGAAGGTTGACCGCGATTCCGCCGGTCGAGGTTTCCTTGTACTTGCTGTTCATGTCGCGCCCGGTCTCCAGCATCACCTGGATGCAATTGTCGAGCGGCATGAAATGCTCGCCGTCACCGCGCAGTGAAAGGCTGGCGGCCGAGACAGCCTTGATCGCGCCGAGCGCATTGCGCTCGATACAGGGTACCTGAACGAGGCCTTTCGCCGGGTCGCAGGTCATGCCGAGGTGATGCTCCAGCGCGATTTCCGCAGCATTCTCCACCTGCTCGTTGGTGCCGCCGAGGACGGCGCAGAGCCCGGCTGCCGCCATCGCCGCAGCCGAGCCGACCTCGCCCTGACAGCCCACTTCGGCGCCTGAGATCGAAGCGTTATGCTTGATCAGGCCGCCGATCGCGGCGGCGACCAGCAGGAAGTCGCGTGCGCCCGCCGCCGTCGCCCCGACGCAATGGGAACGGTAGTAGCGCATCACAGCCGGGACGACGCCTGCCGCGCCGTTCGTCGGCGACGTGACGACGCGCCCACCAGCTGCGTTCTCCTCGTTCACCGCCATTGCGTAGACGCTCATCCAGTCGTTGGCGACATGAGGCTGATTGGTGTTGAGGCCCTTTTCCGCGCACAGCGCCTCATGGATCTTCTTTGCCCGCCGCCGCACCTTGAGGCCACCGGGCAGGATGCCGTCCTGGGAAAGGCCGCGATCGATACAGGCATCCATCGCCTCATGGATCCGGTCGAGCTTCGGTTCCAGGTCGGCGCCATGGAGGACCCATTCGTTGGCGCGCTTCATCTGGGCGATGGTCTGGCCCGACGTCCGCCCCATGGCCAGCATCTCCTTTGCCGTGCCGAAGGGAAACGGGACGGGCCGCGATTGCTTCTCGCCCGACAGCGGGGTCGTCCTGTCGGGCTCAGCCAGCTCCTGGTCGGTCACGACGAAGCCGCCGCCGACCGAATAGTAGATCTGGGAATAGTAGACGGTTCCGCGCGCGTCGTGGCCGCGCAGCACCATGCCGTTGGCATGGCCCGCGAGCGGCGGTCCGTAGTCGAAGATGAGGTCGGTGCGGGGATCGAAGCCGAGGACGGGAAGGCCGTCGGGCCTGATCTGTCTTTCCGCATAGACTTCTCGCTCGATCCGCGTCGCCTCGTCGAGATCAAGCGTCTCGGGCAGGAGCCCGCACAGTCCCAGGATCACCGCGCGGTCGGTCGCGTGCCCCTTTCCTGTGAAGGCGAGCGAGCCATGCAGCGTTGCCGAAAGCCGGGCGAGGGGACCGCTGCCGGGATAGTTTCCCTTACCCGCGCGCAGGTCTTCGATGAAGCGTGCCGCGGCAACCATCGGTCCCATCGTGTGCGAGGACGACGGGCCTATGCCGATCTTGAAGACATCGAAAACCGACAGGAACATCTATCGTCCGGACACGGTCGGGGCCGCACGGAACTGAAGCGCGCCGACGCGCACCTTTACCGCTGTGCCGGTTGCTGTCGTCAATGGCATGCGCTGGCGGTCAGGCAAATCGCAAGGATCCCTTTATTCGTCAGGCAGCTTATCGTCAGGCGATTTCTGCGGCAAGCTCCCGGCAGCCAGTCTCCAGCGTGCGGGCGAGAAACGGCGCGAAGCTGTTCCAAACGTCCATCCGGAAACGGTCCACGGCGTCGCGCCACAGAACGACCGTGGCGCCATCGAAGACGGTGCGGCGGGCCTCGCCGACGCCGATCGCGGCGATGTCACGCGGGCAGGCGATGGTGAGGAGTTCGGCGGCCCGCGCCCCCTCGATCAGGAAGGTTACTTCGCGCCCGCTGATCTCCGTCACGCTGTGGGGGTGTGTCGAATAGATCCCGGCAAGCGCCGCCTTGACGCCATCGATGCGGCCGAGCGGCATGAGAAGTGTCCACTCGTCGGGCCCGAGGCAGACCGCCTCCAGATCCTCCGCGCTGGTACGTGTGCCGATCTTGGCCGGCAGCGCCAGGCCGAGTGCGGCCTCGATCGGCGAAAGATCCCCGCGGGCACGCAGCGAGATCCGGCCACTCATCTCCATGACGGAAACCCGCGCGGCGGCCGTCACGGCGACAATCGAGGGCGTCAGGGACGAGACGGTATGGGACATCCTGATCTCCGTTCAGATTTTCAGCCGAGCGTTTTCGGGATCGACGAACACAGTGCCGGTGATCGTCGCCGCGATGGTGCGGTCGGGCATCGGAATGTAGACCGTCTCTCCCATCCGGGCGTGTCCGCCCTCGATGAGCGCCAGCGCGATTGGGTGCTCCGTCGTGCCGACGTCGTAGGAGGAAGTGACATGGCCGACCATCGTCATCGGAATGGGTTCGTTCGGATCGAAGACGATCTGCGCGCCTTCCTCAAGCTTCGAGTGATCCTCGGTGACGAGCCCCACCAGTTGCCGGCGCCTTGGGTTGGAAAGGTCTGGCCGGGCAAGGCCGCGCATGCCGACGAAGTCAGCCTTCTTCTTGCCGACCGCCCAGCCCATGCCGGCGTCATAGGGCGTCACCGTGCCGTCGGTATCCTGGCCGACGATGATATAGCCCTTTTCGGCGCGCAGGACGTGCATGACCTCGGTGCCGTAGGCGGTGATGTCATAAGCCTTGCCGGCCGCCCAGAGCTTTTCCCACAGTGCCCGGCCGAAGGGCGCGGCGACGTTGATCTCAAAGCCGATCTCGCCGGTGAAACTCACCCGGAAGAGACGCGCCGGGAACCCGGCGACCGTGCATTCCACACAGGACATGTGCGGGAAGGTCTCGTCGGTCAGCTCGACACCTTCGACGAAGGGCGCGAGAAGCCTGGCCGCGTTCGGCCCGTTCAGCGCGATGGTCGACCATTGCTCGGTCGTCGAGGTCAGCCAGACGTTGAGGTCAGGCCACTCCGTCTGGAGATAGTCCTCCATCATGTTGAGAACGCGCGCCGCGCCGCCCGTCGTCGTGGTGACGTGGAAGCGGTCCTCCGACAGCCGCCCGATCACGCCGTCGTCGCGGATGTAACCGTCGTCGCCGAGGAGGAGTCCGTAGCGGCAGCGGCCGGGTGCCAGCTTGGCCCAGGGGTTGGTGTACATGCGGTTCATGAAGTCCACCGCATCGGGTCCAACGACCTCGATCTTGCCGAGGGTGGAGGCATCGAAGATCCCGACCGAGGCCCGCGTCGCCGCGCATTCGCGCCGGACGGCCGTATCCATGTCCTCGCCCGGCCGCGGAAAATAGCGCGCGCGGCGCCATTGCCCGACCGGCTCGAAGACCGCCCCTTTCTCCTCCGCCCAGCCGTCGATATCGGTCTTGCGCGTGACTTCGAAATGATCGCCGCGATGGTAGCCCGCAAAGGCGCCGAAGGTTGTCGGCGTGTAGGGAGGGCGGAAAGTGGTCAGGCCCACCTCCGGTTGGCGCTTGCCGAGGGCGTCTGCGGCGATGTTGAGGCCGTTGATGTTGGACATCTTGCCCTGATCGCCCGCCATGCCGTTGGTGGTATAGCGCTTGACGTGCTCGATGGAACGCATGCCCTCGCGCACGGCAAGGCGCAGGTCCTTGGCGGTCACATCGTTCTGGAAGTCGACGAAGGCCTTCGCCTTGCCCGGATTTCTGTCGCTTGGCAGCTCCTTGTGCGAGACGCCGGTTCCGGGCCGGTCGCCCTCGACCGAATAGGCAATCGAGGTGCCGGCCTTGCCGAGCGCCGCGGCGACGGTGCGCCCCTTTTCGGCGCCGTCCGCAAGTGCCGCCTCGATGCCCCACAGGCCGCGGCTCGCCCCGGCGATCACGCAGTCCTCCGGCGTTGTGTCGGGCAGAAACGTGCTGCGTTCCTCGTCCCAGGCGAGCGTCCCCTTGGTGTGCGAGAAAAGATGCAGCGACGGCGTCCAGCCGCCCGACATCAGCACCGCGTCGCAGCCGATCTCTTCGCCGGCGCCGACCCTGCCGCCCGAGACGGGATTGACCCGCAATGAGGTGACCCGCAGCCGGCCGGAGGTCGCGGTGGCGGTGTGGGAGAGCTTCACCGTAATGCCGCGTTCGCCGGCTGCCGCCATCAGATCGTCGCGCACCATCTCGCGGGTGTCGACGATGGCCTGAACGCTGGCGCCGGCATCGGCAAGGTCAAAGGCGGCGTACCAGGCTGAATCGTGGCTGGTGAGCACCACTGGCCGGTCACCGACCTTGACGCCATAGCGGTTCAGATAGGTCTGCGCCGCGCCCGCCAGCATTATCGCCGGCCGGTCGTTGCCATGGAAGACGAGCGGCTTTTCGAGCGCGCCCTGCGCCAGGACGACCTGTCCGGCCCGCACCCGCCAGAGGCGCTCACGCGGAGTGTCGGCTGGCAGCTCGTCGAGGTGGTCGGTCAGCCGCTCCGCCATGCCGATCATGTTCTGATGGTAGTAGCCGATGGCCGTCGTGCGGGTCATGACCTTCACGCCGAGGCCCTTCAGCGCGTCGAGTTCGCCGGCGAGCCACTCCCAGGCCGGACGGCCGTCAATCCTTGCTTGCGGCTCGGACAGAAGCGTGCCTCCGGCCTCCGCGTTCTCATCGACGAGAACGACGCTGAGACCATCGACGGCTGCGGCGCGCGCGGCGGCAAGGCCGGTCGGGCCTGCGCCGACGATCAGTACGTCGCAATGGAGGTATCGCGAGGCGTAGCTGTCGGGATCGTTCTCGAGGGGAGAGACGCCAAGGCCGGCTGCGGCGCGAATGACGGGCTCATAGACCTTGTGCCAGAAATTCTTCGGCCACATAAAGGTCTTGTAATAGAAGCCGGCCGAAAAGAGCATGTAGGCCGCGTCGTTGACAGCGCCGAGGTCGAACTTCAGGCTCGGATATCTGTTCTGGGATGTTGTCTCCAGTCCCTGCCGGATTTCCTGGAAGGTGGCGCAGGTGTTGGGTTCGAACTGGCCCGGCCCCCGACGCGTGCCGACCAGCGCGTTCGGCTCGCCCGAGCCCGCCGTGACGGCGCCGCGCGGCCGGTGATACTTGAATGAGCGGCCCATCAGGTGGATGCCGTTGGCCAGGAGCGCCGAGGCCACGGTGTCGCCCCGTAGGCCCCGATAGGTCTTGCCGTCGAAGGTGAAGGTCACGGGCCTGGAGGTGTCCACGCGGCCACGGCCGGAAACACGGTACGCGCTCATTCTCCGCTCTCCGTCAGGGTGGCGATGTCGGGGCGCGGCTCGCCGGCCTTGTAGGTCGTCAGGAAGCGGTCGCTCACGGTGTCGCGCACCGCATTGAAGAACCGTCCGCAACCATGGAAATGCCGCCAGCGTTCGTAGTGCGGACCCTTCACGTTATTGCGGATATAGAGATAGGCCCCCCATTGCTCGTCGTTCTGGCCGGCGGGCTCGTCGGGCCGGGCGATATGGGCTTCACCGGCATAGGTGAATTCGGTTTCGGGCAGCGTCTCGTCGCAATAGGGGCAATGGATCAGCAGCATGGCGATGTCCTCAGTGCGCGACGGCCGCCGCGGCGGCTTCGTCGATGAGACGGCCGGTACGGAACCGTTCCAGCGTGAACGGGGCGTTGATCGGGTGCGGCTCATCCTTGGCGACGGTCCAGGCGAGCGTGTGGGCGGCGCCCGGCGTCGCCTTGAAGCCGCCGGTTCCCCAGCCGCAATTGACGTAAAGTCCCTTCACCGGCGTCTTGCCGAGGATCGACGATCGGTCGGGCGTCACGTCGACGATGCCGCCCCATTTCCTGAGCATCCGCATGCGGTTGAAGATTGGGAAGATCTCGGTGATCGCGGCGATCGTGTGCTCGATCAGCGGCAGGCCGCCGCGCTGTGAGTAGGAGGTGTACTGGTCGGTACCCGAGCCTATGACCAGTTCGCCCTTGTCGGACTGGCTGATGTAGGCGTGCACCGCGTTCGACATCACCACGCAGTGGAAAATCGGCTTGACCGGTTCGGAAACGAGCGCCTGGAGAGGGTAGCTTTCCAGCGGCAGTCTGACGCCCGCCGTCTCCATCACCACCGACGTATGGCCAGCGGCGGAGACGGCCACTTTCTTGGCCCTGATGAAGCCCTTGGCCGTCTCGACGCCGGCGACGGACCCGTCCGGATTGCGGCGGATCGCGGTTACCGGGCAGTTCTGTATGATGTCGACGCCGCGCGCGGCGGCTGCACGGGCATAGCCCCAGGCGACCGCATCATGCCGTGCCGTGCCGGCCCGCTCCTGCAGCGCGCCGCCCATGACCGGATAGCGGGCGTTTCGTGAGATATCGAGCGGCGGACAATAGGCCTTGCATTCCTCAGCGGTCAGCCAGCGGTTGTCGACGCCGTTCAGCCGGTTGGCATGGACGTGGCGCTTGAAACTCTGCACGTCATGCACCGTGTGGGCGAGCATGAGACAGCCGCGGCGCGAATACATGACGTTGTAGTTCAGCTCCTGGCTGAGCCCCTCCCAAAGGTCGACGGCGTGGTCGAACAGGCGCGCGCTCTCGTCGTAGAGGTAGTTGGAGCGGATGATCGTCGTGTTGCGGCCGGTGTTGCCGCCGCCGAGCCAGCTCTTGTCGATTACGGCCACATTGGTGATGCCGTGCTCCTTGGCCAGGTAGTAGGCCGCACCGAGCCCGTGGCCGCCGGCGCCGACGACGACGACGTCATATTCGGCCTTGGGCTGGCTGTCAGGCCATTGCTCGGTCCAGTTCTTGTGCCCACTCAGGGTGTTCTTCAGCAGGCTGAATGCGTTGAAACGAGTCATCGTGCAACAAGCGCTCCAAGAAAGAGATCTGCGTGATGATTACGTCTCATATCTCCGATTAATCGGACTTTTGCGGCGTCTTTGTCGAAGGTATGCGTCATCATCGGGTTCTCCGGACTTTTCCTTGAGGATTCCGGCGGGCGCAGCGTTCGGATGGCGTCGCGTCAACGCGCGAAATAGCCTCTTTTCGGGCGAGCGTATGTCGCAAATATCTTGTTCGCGCAGAACCAAACCGCCCGCCACGGCGGGATTGCGTTGCGATCGGCCGATGCCATCGGCGCGCAGACAGGAGCTTCAGGCGCCCCGCAGCTCGACTTCCACATCCGACAGAGGCGTCGCGCAGCAGATCAGCACCTTGCCCTGATCGATCTCGCGCTGACGAATGCCGCCGCCATGCTGCATGTCGACTTGTCCGGAGATGAGTTTCGACTTGCAGGTGCCGCAGATACCGCGCTGACACGACGACATCGGCAGGAGCCCGGCCTGGCGCGCCGCCGATAAGATGGTCATGCCGGGACTGCACTCGACCACCTGGCCGGTGCTGGTGAAGCTGACGCGGAACGTTTGGTCGCTGATCTCCGGTGCGACGGAGACCGGCTCCTCGAAGGTGCCCGCGGTCTCCGCGCCGAAATCGAAGCTCTCCTCGAAATACTTCTCCATGTCGAAGCCGGCTTCCTGCAGCATGGCGCGCACGCCATCCATGAAGCGGGCCGGGCCGCAGCAGAAGATCTTGCGGTCCATGAAGTCGAGCGACATCAGCGACAACATCTTCAGGTCGAGACGCCCCGTGAACCCGGTCCAGCTGTGGCTCGGCAGGGTGGTGTCGCAGGTGAACGCGAGCTTCAGCTTCGGGTTCTGGGAGGCGAGGAGCTGCAGTTCGTCCTTGAAGATGATGTCGGCGGGCGTGCGCGCGGCATGGATGAAATGCAGGTCGGACGGCTCTGACAGGTCGCAGGCCGTGCGCGTCATCGACATCATCGGGGTGATGCCACTTCCCGCGGAGATGAAAAGCAGTTTCTCGTCCACCGTCGCATCGGTGGTGAACTCGCCGCCGGGGCCGGAAACGTGAACCTCCTTACCCGGAGCCATGCTGTCATGGAGCCAGTTGGAAGCCGGCCCGCCCGGAACGCGCTTGACCGTGATCTCGATCCGGTAGGGTCGCGCGGCGGAGGCCGAGATCGTGTAGCAGCGCGTGATCATGCCCTCGACCGGAAGTTCGAAGGTCATGAACTGTCCCGGATAGAAGCGGAACGCGCGTGGCTCGCGGCCGGAGAAGACGAAGGTCTTCACGTCATGCGTTTCCTGGCGAACCTGCCGGCAGACGAGAATGTCGTCCTGCTCGGGATCCCAGAGCGGCACGCGCGTCGCTTCGGTCAATTGCTCTCCGACTTTCGCTTCCGCGGTAGATGACGTGTCCGGTTTCTTGGCGTCGGTCATTCTGCGGCCAATTCAACGTGCGGGGAGGAGAAATAATCCCTCAGCTGTCCGATGTACCAGGCACAGAATGCCTCCACGTGCGGCTCGGTGAAGCTGGAATAGGGGCCGGGCCGGTAGGCCGGCTGCTCGCTGCCGATCTGGGCGAGGCGGACAAGATCGGCGTCCTGCTGATTGGTCATCGTCCAGACCTGGGTCAGGTTCTCGACCGTGTAGTCCTCGCGCTCCTGCGCGTCCTTGTGCACCAGCCAGGTGGTGCGCACGAGCGTGCGGTCCGGCGTGAGCGGCAGTACCGAGAAGGTGACGACATGGTCGCTCATGAAGTGGTGCCAGGAATTGGGATGCGTCCAGAAGCTGAGACCGCCGAGCTTGGCGTCGGTGAAATCGCCGAGAAGCTTCTTTGAGGCGACCTTGGTATCGATCGTGTGCGATTCCCCGGCCCAGCTCAGCGGCAGGCGCATGACGCGAAAGCCGGTGACATTCGACAGGTGATCGACCTCCGCCGACGGCAGCCCGCAGGATTCCCACCGCTTGTGCTCGCTGGCGATCGAAGCAAGATAGGCCTTCACGTCGTCGGAGCGGCGTTCGTCGAGCTCGTCGGGAGAAAAGCCGAAGCCGAACTCGGAAAGCGGCACGGTCAGCTGCGGGTGATTGCCTTCGCAGTGATAGCACTCGCGGTTGTTCTCCATCGTCAGCTTCCAGTTGCCTTCCTCAATGATTTCCGAGGTGTGGGCGACCTTGCAGTTGGCGAGGTCATGGGGCGCGAGATAGGGTTCCATGATCCGCGCCATCTCCTCTATGTCGTCGGGAGCCTCCTCGGCCAGACAGATGAAGATCAGCCCGGCGATCGAGCGGACGTGCACGGTCTTCAGGCCATGACAGTTTTTGTCGAACCTGACGCCCATGTGCTCAGCAAGGATGAGGTCGCCGTCCTCGCTGTAGGTCCAGCCGTGATAGCGGCAGACGATGTTGCCGATGGTGGTCGAGCGCTCGTCGATGAGCTTGGCGCCGCGATGCCGGCACACGTTGTGGAAGGCGCGGATCCCCATGTCGTCGCCGCGCAGCAACAGGATCGAAGCCTTGCCCACTTCGACGGTGACACAGTCACCCGGTTCCGGAAGTTCCGGTTCGACCGCGACGAAGATCCAGTTGCGGCCGAAGATTGCCTCGATGTCGACATCGAGAACATCGGGTGAGACGTAGAAGGGCGCCTCCAGGCTCTTGCCCATCTCACGACGCTGTACGAGGTCTTCAATGTCAGGAACGGAATGCATGGTCAGCGACCTCGCGTTCTGGGTGGTGGCTGGTAAGGGACCTGTCAGCCGATCCCGCGGATCCCGACCGGGATCCCCGTTCGGGAAAGGCCGCATGTGGGCAGGCAACGGTGATCGCGGCGCCGGCCGGCACTGTCATGAAATCCAGGCATGAAGCGAGGACAGCCATCGCATGCGCTCCCTGGCGAGAGCAGCCGCTTGCAAGAGACGGTAACGCTGGCCGATGCGATCGAAAGATCTGATACATGGCGACACTTGCGTCCGGTTGGCGGCCGGATTGGTTCGCGGCCGCGCTTTGCGTTGTCTGAAGACCCGCGCGCAATCAGTATTCAGGCTCTGGCCTAAGCATAAAGGATCGCTCTCGCGTACGGCACTGCTGCATCTCGGGTATCGGGGGCACCGGTAAACTCCCTCTTGTCATGGGCCGGGAAGCTGCTCTCAACTTGCCGTTGGCGAACAACGCGCATTCTGGAATTTTTTTCTGAATATGCGGCCGCAGGCAGAAGTCTTGAGTCAAAGATGCGGTAGAATTGCGACGTTGTAAGGCAGTGCCTGCCATCTGGGCATCCCCGCCGCCCGAATAGGGGCGTCCAGGGAGGTGTCCGGGAGGTATCCAGGTAGCGATTGGGGGCCGTCTTGCCGCTTTCGCCGGAATTGAGGCCACGGTTGAACCGCCGGATTCGCTTCCCCAATGTCCGGTTGTGGACAGGAAAGAAGGCCGGCCACAATCGCGGCACTTGGCAGGGCATGCGGCGGCGACAGGACGCTGTTTATAGTCGCCGAACAGGGTGTGCCTGTCAGCGGGACGGTGGGGGGAGGGCGACGCGCGATCAGGCCGCCGTAGCGGTCGCCATCAACCGTTCGACGTCCCCGAGTGAGGGCGCGGCATCAGAGGCGCCGCGTTTCGTCGTCGCCAGGGCGCCGCAAGCGGAGGCGAAGCGCACCGCATCGGCAAGTTCATCGCCGCGGGCGAGCGCGAAGGCGAGGCCGCCGTTGAAGCAATCGCCGGCGGCCACCGTGTCGATTGCCTCGACCTTGAACGAAGGCACGAAGCCTTCGCCTTCGGCCGATTTCCAGTAGACACCGCCGGCGCCCATCTTGACGATGGCGTTCGGAAGGCCGCGTTCCATCATCGCGGTGGCGGCATGCGCGGCGGATGCCCGGTCGATCGGCCGGATGCCGGTCAGCGCTTCGGTCTCCGTCTCGTTCGGCGTGACGAGATCGACACTCTTCCAGACATCGTCGGCGAAGGGCTCGGCCGGCGCCGGCGCCGGGTCGAGGATGACGAAGCCACCGGCCCGGCGCACCGCTTTTGCGGCCGAAAGGGCTGCTTCGAGAGGAATCTCAAGCTGCAGGAGCAGGATCTTCGTTTCGGCGAAGAGATCGGAGAGGCGCGCGACGTCGTCTCTTCCCACCGCCATGTTGGCGCCGCCGATGACGGTGATGCAGTTCTCGCCGTCGCCGGAAACGCCGATCACGGCGATGCCGGTGGGGGTTCCCGCGTCCGCCAGCAGGTGGCCGGTGCCAACGCCGAAGGCCGTGAGCCGGTCGCGCGCCAGCGTACCAAAGGCGTCCGTTCCGGTGCGCCCGGCAAGCTCCACGGGGGCTCCGAGTCTGGCCACGGCAACCGCCTGGTTGGCACCCTTGCCGCCGAGTTGAATGGCGTAGGACTCGCCGTGAACGGTCTGTCCGGGGGCCGGCAGGCGTGCGGCATAGGCGGTGACGTCGACGTTGGTGCTGCCGAAAACGACAATGGTCATGGTGAGCGGCCTCAGGATCTGGAGGGGGCGGGGCAACCGACCGACCGGCGTTCGACGAGCGTCGGCTTAAGCCGGACGGCGGCGGGGAGGGGGGTGCCGTTCTCAAGGTGGTCGATGGCAAGGTTGGCGGCCTGCTGGCCCAATTCGTTGACCGGCTGGTGAATGGTGGTCAGCGGCGGCGCTGTATAGGCGGCGAGTTCGACGTCGTCATAGCCCATGACGGAGATGTCGGCGGGAACGCCGAAACCTTTCTCGTACGCCGCGCTGAGAGCACCGATGGCCATCACGTCGTTGAAGCAGAAGACAGCCTCGGGGCGCGTCGCATCGGGCCTTGCAAGCAGCCGTGTCATCGCCCTGTGGCCGCCGGTGACCGTGAGGTCGGCGGGAACGATGCTATCGCCCGGCAGATAGACGTCGTGTGCGCCGAGCGCGACGGCAAAGCCCTTCAGGCGCGCCTCGGAACGCTGATGGTTGGCGGGTCCGGTGATACAGGCGATGCGCGTGAAGCCGCGCTCCGCGAGGAACCGGGCCGCGAGAGCACCCCCCGCCTCGCTGTCGTCGGTGATCGAGGTGGCCTCGCCCGCCGTTTCCTCATCGAGCGCAATCACCGGGATGCCGGCAGTGGCGGCGAGTTCCGCCGTCATGCCCGGCTGCTGGTTCGCCGTCAGAACGATCAGCGCGTCAATGCGTTTTGCCCGCAAAGTCTTTAGGTAACTGGAGAATTTCGCGCGGTCGTCTTCCGAGTTGCACAGGATGAGGCTGTAGCCGCGCGCGAAACATGTCGCCTCGACGCCATGGATGAGAGCGGCAAAGAAGGGGTTGGTCGAGGACGTGACAACCATGCCGATGGTGCGCGTCCGGTTGCCCTTGAGCGCGCGGGCGACACCGTTCGGTGAGAAGCCGAGTTTCTCGATGGCGTTGCGAACCCGCTCCGCCGTTTCCGGCGCGACGAATCGCGTTCCGTTGATGACGTGGGAAACGGTACTTCCGGAAACCGCAGCTTCCCTCGCAACGTCCTTGATGGTGACCATGAGTACCAGATTCGAAGGTTGAAGACGGGGTCGGATGGTACCGACCCCGTCCTGGTGGGTCGATGTTATTTCGTGATCATCTTCAGCGGCACCGGCGTGTACTCAGGCACGCTCTCACCCTTGACGATCTTGTCGGCGGCCTCGACGCCCATTGCGCCGATCATGCCGGCCTGCTGGGCGATCGTGGCATACATGGAGCCGTCCTTGACCGCCGCGACGCCGTCGTCGGTCCCGTCGAAGCCGACCACGATGGCCTTGCTGCCGGAGCCCTGGATGGCCTTGATCGCGCCGAGCGCCATTTCGTCGTTGTGGGCGAAGACGGCCTGTATGTCCGGATGGGCCTGAAGGATGTTCTCCATCACGTTGAGGCCCTTCGTGCGGTCGAAGTCAGCCGGTTGGCTGGCGACGACCTCGATGCCCTTTTCAGTATCGACGACGTCATGGAAACCCTTGCCGCGATCGCGCGCGGCGGAGGTGCCAGGAACGCCTTCGAGTTCGGCGACCTTGCCCTTGCCGTCGAGGTATTTGACGATGGCTTCGCCGGCCATCTTGCCGCCGGCGACATTGTCGGAAGCGATGTGGCTGACGACCTTGCCGCCGTTCGCCGCGCGGTCGAGCGTGACGACAGGCACGCCGGCGCGGTTGGCGGTCCTGACGGCGGCCTTCACGGCGTCGGAATCGGTCGGGTTGATCATCAGCACCTTGACGCCGCGCGACAGCACGTCCTCGGTGTTGGAAAGCTCCTTGGCCGGATCGTTCTGGCTGTCGAGAACGACGAGATCGTAGCCGAGTTCCTTGGCCTTGGCTTCCGCACCATCCTTCAGGGTGACGAAGAACGGGTTGTTGAGGGTCGAGATGACCAGGGCCAGCTTGTCGGCGGCCTGGGCGGAGGAGGCGGTGGCAGCGGCAAACAGGATGCCGGCGGCGGCCGCGGTGAGAATCTTGCGCAAGGTTTCAATCTCCCATGGTGTGGTGTTTTCGCAGATCAACTGCTTGCCTTGCCGCGGCTGTCGACCAGCACGGCGAGGAGGATGACGGCACCCTTGGCGACCATCTGATAGTAGGATGACACGTCCATCAGATTGAGGGCGTTGTTCAACACGCCGATGATCAACGCGCCGACAAGGGTTCCGAAGAGGGTTCCGCGGCCGCCCATCAGGCTGGTGCCGCCGAGGACGACGGCCGCGATGGCGTCGAGCTCGTAGGTGGTGCCCGCCGTCGGCTGCGCGCTCTGCAACCTGGCGGTGAGCACGATGCCGGCAAGCGCCGCCGTCATGCCCGAGATCGCATAGACGGCGATCTTGATCCAGCCAACGGCGATGCCGGACAGGCGCGCGACCTGCTCGCTACCGCCGATGGCGTAGACGTAACGGCCAAAGCGCATATGCGAGAGCACGAACCAGCCGACGAGGAAAACCACGGCCGCGATGATGACCGGCACCGGAATGCCGAAGACATAGGATCCGCCGAGTGCCCAGAAAGCATCGGCCGCGGCGCCTTCGCCCGCATCGATCGGCCGTCCGCCGGAATAAACCAGCGTTGCGCCGCGAAGCGCGGTCATGGCCACCAGCGTGGCGATGAACGGCTGCACGCGGCCGACCGAGACGATGACGCCTGAAACGGCGCCGAGCGCGGCGCCAAAGGCGAGGGTGGCGGCGATGACCAGCCAGATGTTGAGGTCGGCGCCGATCAGCGAGGCACACACCGCGCCGGTCAGCGCCAGCACCGAGCCCACCGAAAGATCAATGCCGGCCGTCAGGATGACGAAGGTCATGCCGCAGGCGATGATCGCGTTGACCGAGGTCTGGCGCAGGATGTTGAGCAAGTTGTCGGTGGTGAGGAAATTTGGACTGAAGGCAGAAACGATTGCCATCAGGATGATCAGGCCGACAAGCGACTTGTTGCGATCGAGATAGCCGAGCAGCACACGGACACGGCTTGCGCCGGGATCGGGCTGCGTCGCTGCGGCGGGGGTCGAACGACTCGTATCCATGTTACCGGGTCCTTCTTTGTCTACGCGACCGCGCGTTCCATGATGGCTTGCTGGGTGGCCTCGCCGCGGGCGAAGGCGCCGGTCAGGCGGCCTTGCGACAGGACGAGGATGCGGTCTGAAAGCCCGAGCAGTTCCGGCATGTCGGAAGACATCAGGACAATGCTGAGGCCGCGCTTTTTCATCTCACCGATAAGGGTGTAGATCTCCCTTCGGGCGCCGACGTCGACGCCCCGGGTCGGCTCGTCGAGAATGACAATACGGGGTTCCGCGAGCAGCGATTTGGCCAGCGAGACCTTCTGCTGGTTGCCGCCCGACAGTGTCGCGATCGGGGCGTCCATGTCCGGCGCCTTGACCGCAAATTTCTTCATGTAATCCGCCACCGCCGACACTTCCTCGCCGCCGTTGATGATGCCGGCGCGGGAAAAGCGCGGCAGCGCCGAAAGCGACATGTTGAGGCGGATCGAGTGTGGCTGGATGAGGCCGTCGCTCTTGCGGTCCTCCGTGACATAGGCGATGCCGGCGGCAACCCCGTCACGCGGACTGCGGATCGAGACGGGAACGCCGTCGATCTCCACCGTGCCGGAAAGCGCGGGGTTGGCGCCGAAGATGGCGCGCGCCAGTTCCGTGCGTCCGGCTCCCATCAGCCCGGCGAAGCCCACGATCTCGCCAGCATGCGCCTCAAAGCTGATATCGGTGATCCCGAAAGCGGTCAGGGCATCGACCCGAAGCCGGACCGGGCCGGCCTCGACCGTCTCGTAAGGGTACTGGTCGGTGATGTCTCGGCCGACCATGTGATGGATGAGCTTGGCCTCAGTCAGATCCGCGACCGGACCGGAATGAACCATCGCGCCGTCGCGCAGCACCGCGACGTCGTCGCACAATTCGAAGATCTCGCCGAGCCGGTGCGAGATGTAAATGATCGCCTTGCCCTCGGAACGCAGATGCCTGATCACCCCGAAGAGGATTTCCGTCTCGACATCTGTTAGGGCGTCGGTCGGCTCGTCCATGATGATGACTTCGGCGTTCAGTGACAGCGTGCGGGCGATCTCCACCATCTGTTGCGCGCCGACGCCGAGCCGGCCGACGGGACTGCGCGGATCGATATGATCCTGCTTCAGTGTCTTGAGGAGCGCATCGGAGCGCGCGTACATTGTCGCCCAGTCGATGTTGCCGAGGGCGGTGCGCGGCTCGCGGCCGAGGAAGATGTTCTCCGCCACCGACTGGCCGGGCAGAAGGTTCAGTTCCTGATGGATGATGCCGATGCCGCGGTCCATCGCCTGGCGGGGATTGCTCATCGTCATCGTTTCGCCCCTGAGGCGGATCTCGCCGCCCGGGTCGGGATGGTGGATGCCGGTAACGATCTTCATCAGCGTTGACTTGCCGGCGCCGTTCTCGCCGACGAGCGCCAGAACGCGGCCGGGGAAGGCGGCAAGGTCGACGTGGTCGAGCACGCGCACTGAGCCGAACGTCTTGGAGATGTCGCGAAGTTCAAGAACCGGTTCTGCCATGATCTGGCTCCCTGGTCTTACACCGTGGACGGATCAGAACGGTACGCCGCACCGAAGAATGACATTGGCGAAGGGTGTGCATTCGCCGGTGCGCACCAAAAGTCGCGCTGCGCCGCTCTCCCGCTTCAGGTCTTCATGGCTGATTGCGGAAAGACCGATCTCGACACCCTGGGTTTCGCCCGCCGTCTTCAGGATGGCAAGCGTCGCGTCGTGAAGTCCGGCGTTCCTCGCGGAAAATTCCGATGCGACCACCGCATGCTCAACCTGGACTTCGGTGAGGATTCCCTCAAGGACATCGAGAAAGGCGGGAAGGCCCGGCAGGAAGGCCAGGTCGACGCGGTCGGGTCCATCGGGGACGGGCAGGCCGGCATCGCAGATGACGAGCGTGTCGGTGTGGCCGAGGCGCGCGATCGCCCCGCTGAGTCCGGGATGGAGAATGCCTGTTTTCTTCATTGACGCTTCCTCCAGAAGATCTCTTGCTTTTGATCCATATGACCTTCCGATAGTAGGGTTGGCATGAGAAAACCGTTTGCGCAAACGTTTTCGTACAAGAGTCGCTTGCGAATTGTCGCAGGTGGCCGGGGTGGAGCGATGGTTCGTCTGCCTCTGCGGCAGTGCACAAGCGCGCCAGAGCCTTGGTCGCCGCCATCCCCGTCGCTAGACCTCCGGCATTCCTGGTGCGGTGCGGTATGGGGCCGGGCGAAAGCGGTGGACGGATGTCGCGACCGTGGCGATCATGCTCCGGGAGAGAGCCGACCGGGACGAATCGGTCAAGCGGCGTTGCGGCAACGTCATCAGCGGACGCCGAAAAGACGGATGAGTCGTGCCCGGATCGTATCCATCGGCGGCGCAGGCGCCGTCGGAGCGGGCGTCATGCCTGGTGTAAAGCCCGCCGCGGCGAACCGATCGATCAACGCCCGGTCGCGGCTGACCACATGAATCGGGACGTCCCGCGAGGCCTTCGGACCGGTGATGATGTCGGCCGGCTGGTGGTCGCCAAGGAAGATGAAGACGGCATCGCCACCGAACCGCGCGATGTAGTCGCCGAGCGTTTGCAGCGAATAGTCGATTGTTCTGATGTAGTGCTGCCGAACGCGGTCGGGATCGGACCAGACTTCGGCCGGTGGATCGTCGCTCAATGCCTGATTGTCGAACGCCTTGCCGTCACCGACGGCGTCCCAGTTGATCAACGTTGGTACCGGCGTCCACGGCGCATGGCTGGAAATGAGCGCGATCTCCGCCATCACTGGTGTGCCGTCGGCATGGGCAGGCGTCCGTGCGAGGCGCTGGAAGGCGGAGAGCGTGTACTGGTCGGGCATCGTCACCCAGTTGAAGGGCTTGCCCCGATAGCCGAGATCCTTTGCCGCGAGGATCCGATCATAGCCGAAATGGGCTGCCTCCGGCCACGCCATGGTGATCGCCGGCATGACGGCAACGGTCTGCCATCCTGCACGCTGGAAAAGCCGATTGAGGCTTTCCCGCTTGCTGATCATCAGCCTGTCGTATCGCGCCTGGCTGTCGATCCACATGCCGGAGAGGAACGTGCCGTGGGCGAGCCAACTCAATCCGCCGACCGTCGGCGAGCGGGTCCAGCCGCTCGCCGCAGCGAAGCCCGCGCCCTTCAACGCCGCCTCGATACTCTTCAGGCGCGGTTTGATAAGAGGGGCATAGCGCGGATCCTCGACGGCATTGCGACCGTAGGACTCGATGAAGACAAGCACGATGTCGCGGCCGCGAACGGCTGAGAAGAGCGCATCTTGCGGCGGCAAGACGGGCTCAATGGCGAGTTGTCTGTCGAAGACCTTCATGTCCGCAACCGAGCGAGCGACGAGGGCGAGACGTGCGGTGAGATAGGGCACCGCCCGGGCCTCGGCTGGCGTGCCGATTCCGAAGGTCGCGCCGACCGCCCACAGCGCCGCACCGAGGGCTGCGATCGCCCCAAAACCGAGGATCATCGCGCGACGCGCGACGCGATCGGCCCGGGCCATCCGCCGTAAAGCCAGATAGAAGAGGCACAACAGGATGAGGAGAATCACGAGCGCGGACGCGATCCCCGCAGCGGCCGCCCAGGTGCCGACGGTGCCGGAAATGAGGTTCCAGCCGTCGCCCAGCATCTTGATGTCGAGATAGGGATTGAAGCGGCGCTGGAAGGCCGCCTGTACGCCAATATCGGCGATCTTGAGAAAGAGCAGCACCGCGACCGCGAGTGTCAGTCCCCCGGCCAGCGGCATGCGCAATCCGCGCGGCAGGAGGAGGAGGGCGAGGGCCGCAAGCGGGAGTTCCAGCGGCAGCCTGAGGAACGTCGCGACGCGGAGTCCGGCCGGGTGGTCGGGCAGCGTCAGGGCAAGGAACGCGACGACGAGGAAGATGCAGACCGCAAGAACCATTCGCCATCCCGTGCAACGGTTCGTCCTGATGGTGCGGGGCGTGTCGAGGGCATATGTTTTCGAACGTGTCATATGTCACGTATAACCGCAGTGGCACGAATTCACACGAAAGTCATGGTCTTGGCGAAATCCGGCATCCTGACGGGCCTTCTCTGTCTCGGCGTCCTTGCTCTGCTGGTGTTCGCCGTCGATCCTGCCGCGGTCGCGACGGCCCTTCGCGGCGTTCCGCCCGCCTCGGTGCTCGCCGCGCTCCTTGTCGTCGAAGTGCAAATCGTTCTCTCCGCGATCCGCTGGCGGTTCACCGCCGCGCGCCTCGGCCATCCGCTGCCGCTCGCCTTGGCGATCAGCGAATATGCCGTCGGCGGGTTCCTCAACCAGATTCTCCCCGGCGGCATGGCCGGCGATGCGATCCGCGCCTATCGCGCCCGGACGGGAGAGCCCGGCGGGTGGAAGCGCCCGGCGGCGGCGGTCGTTCTGGAGCGCTTGTCGGGCCAAGTCGCCTTTTTCCTTCTTGCCGGCGCGGGGCTGCTTGCCTGGCCAGCTCTCATCGCCGCACGAATACCCGTCGGCCCTGCAGCACTGGCGCTGATCGTCATCGCGCCGGTTGCCGCCGCTGTCGGTCTGGCGTTTGCTCTCTTCCGGTCGAGCCGGTTCCACAGCCTTCAACGCCTGAAACCCGATCTCGCGGCAACGTTCCTGCGTGACGGCGCCTTCGCGGTGCAGGCGGGCCTCAGCGTGGCAATCGTCGCAACCTATGTCCTGACCTTCTTCATCGCGTCCGACGCCGTTGGAGCCAAGCTCCCCGCGGTTGCCGCGCTGACCGTGATTCCGCTCTGTCTTCTCACAATGCTGATCCCTGTCGGGGTCGGTGGCTGGGGAACGCGGGAGGCTGCCGCGGTGGCGCTTTGGCCGCTGCTCGGCCTTTCCAGCGCCGATGGTCTCGCGGCAAGCCTGCTCTACGGCGCCTTGTGTCTCGCCGGCACCGCTTTGCCGGCCCTCGCGGCGCTCGCGCTCGGTCTCGTGCGCCGGCGGATCGACCGCGCCTGAGGCCTGGCGCCCTTACCGGTTCAGCCTGGCATAGATATCGCCGGAAGGGCTCTCCGGCGGCAGGGTCGAGAGCGTTGCCAGCATGGTCGGCCCGTCGCGCCAGTCCGGTTCGATGAAGCGGTGCCGTTCGCCGACAACGCGGTTGAAGCGATAGTCGCCGAGCGCGGCGAGGTGCGCGATCGCTGCGGTGGCGATTGCGGGGACGGCTGGCGTGTATTCGAAGGCGACGAGCGGCAGCGGCTGGCTGAGCCCGGCGAGGATCTCCGCTTCTGCGCCTTCCACGTCGATCTTGCAGAAATCCGGCCTGCCGTAGCGGGCGATGAGCCGGTCGAGCGTTGTCACCGGCACGCCTACCTCGCGGTCCCATGTCACACCACGGAATCCCGCGACATCGGCAACGCCGTCGACGAAGGCGTTCGATATGGTCGTCACGGTCGGGTGCCGGCTGGAGACCCGTAGCACCGTTTCTCCTTCCCGCGCACTGACTGCCACGCGCTCGAAGCCCTTGAGCCTTTTTGCGAAATGCCACGCAATGAAATCGGCGAAGATCGGCTGCGGTTCGATTGCGACGACGTCTGCGCCGAGCGACAGGAGTGTCGCGGTCCGGCTGCCGACGTGGGCGCCGATGTCGAAGGCGAGGGCGCCGGGCCCGATGAGATCGCCATAGAACCGTTTCAGCGCCCGCCGGCGCCAGGGCTGGCCGTAGTAGATGAGGAGTGAGCGGGCGATGCCGACGCCGGTGCGTAGCCGGGCAGGAAGCTTCACCGTTCCGCGCTCCGGCGCGAGAGGAGATATCTGACGTCAACGGCGAAGGAATAGCTGAGAAGGGCAAGGGCGACGCCGGCAATCACCATCGAAACTGGCGGCTGGATGACTGGTGCGAGCAGGATACAGAGCGCGCCCACCTGTACCACGCAGATGGCTTTGCGCCGGACCGATGGCGGCAAATCTCCCCGGAGTCGGGGAAAGACCACCTGCGCCGCAACGAAGCCGTAGCGCATCGTCCCGATCAGCACGACCCACCAACCGGCCTTGCCGAGGATCGGCGTCGCGCACGAAAGGACCAGGATGAGAAACGCGTCCACCTCCATGTCGAACCGGGCGCCGAATGCCGATTCCCGTCGCTCGCGTCGGGCGAGGAAGCCGTCGAGACCGTCAAGCGCGAGCGCTGCGGCGACAAGGCCGGCGAGCGCCCACAGAACGCTTTCCGAGGCGTGAAGTTCGGAAGCGAGGAAGACGACGGCACCGGCAAGGCTGACCATGGAGGCCCGGATCGCGGTGACGACATTGGCGCTGCCGAACCGGTAATGGCCATGACGCGGAAGGGCGAGGACGACAAGGCCGAAGATGGCGAGAAGAATGGCCGTGGCCGTGGCGGCAACCCGCACCCCCAGCGCCGGATGAAATCCGGCAAGGGCATAGGCGGCGACCGAGACAGCGAAGATGACGCCGAGCGCCCGCATCGCGCCCGGTCGCAAGGCGGCGAGAACGGCCGGTTCAGCGCCGGTATCGCAAGCAGCAAATGGAGAATAGAGCCTCTCAGGTCGGGACATGCGGATCCATTTCGAAAATGGCGGGCGAGAACATGGATGTCTCGAACGACCCGCCGGCCGGTTTCGTCTATCGGGGCGCTAGACAATATTGAGGACAAAACTGTGTCTTTTTGTGTCTCTGTGTATTTTAGTGTCTCTATGTGATTTACCCGATATCACAACATGGATATCGTGCTTCCCACAATGTCGTTTTCGCCGTCCGCGCTCGGGGAGCGGGGGCGATGCCCGGCTTCTGCCGGGTTCCTGTGGCGACCGGGAACGGCAACAAAGAACAGGAAGCGGGAGGCACCATCATGTCGACGAGGACCGAAACAGGAGCACTCACGGGGTCGGCCGAGGCGCTGACCGCGCTGCAACGCTATCCGGCAACATCACGCGTGTTGCACTGGATCGTCGCTGTTCTCGTCCTCGCAACATGGCCGCTCGGAATCATTATCGGCTTTGTCAAGGACGAGGTGTCGCTCGATTTCTACCTGATCCACGAAAGTCTCGGCTTCCTGATCCTGTGGATCATGCTCGTGCGGGTCGGCAATAGGCTGGTCTCCGGTGCGCCGCCCCAGGAGGGCCCCGCGATCGAGCGCATCGCCGCCGCCTCCGTCCATGGCCTCTTCTATGTCTTCCTGATCGTCATGCCGGTCAGCGGATTTCTGGCGACGAATGCACACGGCTTTCCGCTCAAATGGTTCGGCCTCGTCACGGTCTGGAGCCCGATCGACAAATCGCCCGATGTCGCTTGGACGCTCTCTGCGATCCACGGCTGGAGCGCATGGATCCTATTTGCCCTTTTCGCCGTTCATATGGGAGCGGTGCTCTTTCATCACGTGATCAGGCGCGATCACACGCTTTACCGGATCCTCTAGCGTCGCAAGGCCCGAAGGAATGCGCAGGACGATCGATGCGGAAGTTCGAGATTACGGAAGAGATATGGAAGCGGCTTCTGGCGCTCAGGGATGGCCGTGCTGCATCCGCGCGCGAAACGGCGCCCGCCGAGGCGCTTTACGGGCCCATCGCCTCGGCCGGTGAGGCACCTTTCGTCCTGGCACAGGTCGGCCAGTCGCTCGATGGGCGGATCGCGACGCCGTCCGGCGATGCGCGTGACGTTTCCGGGCCAGACGGACTGGCGCATCTCCACCGCTGCCGGGCTCTGGTCGATGCCGTCGTCGTCGGCGTCAGCACCGTGAGGGCCGACGATCCCCAACTCTCCGTGCGGCTCGTAACGGGACCGGACCCGGTCCGCGTCGTCGTTGACTGTCACGCCACGCTGACAGGCGAGGAAAGGTTGTTTCATGACGGCGGGACGCCGGTCATCCTCTTTCAGAGCACCGAGGCGCCGCGCCGCGCCGACGTTAACGCGGAGGTGATCCGCCTGTCGCCCTGTCCCTGCGGCCTCGATCCGCATCAGATCCTCGATGTGCTGCAAAGCCGGGGTCTGCGCCGTATCCTTGTCGAGGGCGGCGCCAGAACCATCACCCGCTTCGTTCACGCTGACCTCGTCGACCGTCTGCATGTCGTCATCTCGCCGATCATCATCGGCTCCGGGCCGAGTGGCATCGCGCTTGCGCCGATCGACCGGCTGTCCTCCGCTCGCAGGCCCGCAACGGACGTTTACGCCCTCGGCAACGAGGTGCTTTTCGATTGCCATCTGAAACCCGCCGCCGGCTTAGCGGCGCGGGATCGCCAAAAGATCGGTATGGCCGACCTCGCATAGGCTGCCCGGCGTTGCGATCGCCTCGCGGCGAAAGGCGAGCCAGCCGTCCACCGCCGTGTCGGACAGGCTTGCCATTTCACGCACCGGGTCGCGGAATCCGTCGAGCATCGCGGCTTGCAGCGCGGTCTCGTCCGGTCCGATACGCCAGGGGCTTGCAGCGAGCGTGACGCGATAACCGTTCCGCTCCAGATGGTCGGCAAGACACGCGGTGGCATCGGGGCCGAGCGCCGGACCGAATCCCTTATCCGTTCGCTGGTGTCGGTTGAAATCGGCGACGACCGCCTCGTCGAGCGGATGGGGGCGGGACCAGACGAACCGGCCATCGTAGGTGAGTGCGGCGTAGAACCCGCAACCCGCTTCGGCGATACGGTCCACGAAATCGCGGCAGAAGGCCTGCGAACACAGATCGAAGAGCGCCGATGCCGTGACCGCCGCAACGTCCTTGAGCGGAAGCCCGGAAAGATCGGTAAGGTCGTGGCGAAGGAAATGGGTGCGATTGTCCGGTCCGATCCGGCGGCGAGCCTCCGCCAAGAGCAGTGGATCATTGTCGAGAAGATTCCAACGAACCGCATCGGGCAGGGCCGGCGAAAGCGCCCGCCAGGTCGATCCCGTGCCGCAGCCGATGTCGAGAAGCCGGAGCGGCCCGCTGCGATCGGCGAGGTGGGTAGCGAGCGAGGCGACGAGCGCCCGGTTGCGGGCGCGCGCGTCGGCCGTTTCGCGAAGCGCCAGCCATGCCGCGTCGAACCCGCTCATGAAAGCGCTCCCAGACAGTTTGCAACGATCCGCGCCGTCTCCGGCCAGCGGGGAAGTGCCGCGCCCGCCCGGCGTGCACCCGTAATGTATCGCCGGCGGGCGTCGGCATCGCAAAGGAGATGCCGGAGCGCGGCGGCGAAAGCAGCCTCGTCGTCGACAGGCACGAGGATGCCGGCATCCTGCGGCACGACCTCTGGCACCGCGCCGGCACGGCAGGCGACGATCGGCACCCCATGCGCCAACGCCTCGGCGAAGACCATGCCATAGCCTTCATAGCGGCTGGCGAGCGCGAAGAGGTCTGCTCCGGAGAAGAAGCGGGCGGTGTCCTCGCATTCTCCGGCAAGAAGGATGCGTTGGCAAAGGTCGAGTGCCGCGACCTGTTGTTCGAGCGCGCACGCCGTTGCCGGATCGAATGCGCGCCCGCCGACGATGGTGGCGCGCCAGTCGAGATCCTCGATGCGTTTCAGCGCCGCGACCAGCACGTCATGTCCCTTGCGCGGCGTAAGCGTGCCGACCGACAGGATGTGCGGCGTCGGATCCGTCCCGCAGCGTTCCTTTGGTAAAGCCAGATCGGTGCCGGGAAGGGCAACTGTGAGCTTGTCCGCACCGATCCCGTAACCGCTCTCAAGCGCACGCGCCGTCGCGGGGGATGTTACGAGGATATGGGTGGCAAAGGAGAGAGCGTTGCGCTCGCTTTCACGCAAACGTTCGGCGCGACTGGCGCCAATGCCGGTTTCCAACGCCAGCGGATGATGGACGAGGGCGACGATCCTGAGGCGCGCTGCTTCCCGCGCCGCCCAGTCGTCGAGGACACCGAAGGCGAGACCGTCGATGATGACGGGCGCCCCGTCCGGCAGGGCGGAAAGCCGGAGCTGGGCTTCTCTGCGTTGTGCCGCCGACGGATCGGGGAATCCCGGACCGAGCGAGAGCGGACGGACCGCCCAGCCGAGATCGCCGAGCCCCGCGATCAGCCGGCGGTCGTAGGCGTAGCCGCCCGTCTTGGTCTCAAGCCGGCCGGGAAAGGCTAAGGTCAGCTCACGCGTCAAAGATCAGCCTCGTACCAAGCCCGGGCGGCGTGGGACTCGTGAAGGGTCACCTTCAACCGGCAGATGCGGTCGCTGCCGGGCCCGAGCTTCTTTTTTGCGACCGCTCCGGCCAATTGATCGAAGATGTGTTTCGCGACGACCTCTGTCGTCGTGACCGTGTTTGAGAAGGCGGCGTGCTCGTCGAGGTTCTGGTAGTTGAGCGGCGCGAGGATTTCGCCGAGCACCGTCGTTGCCGCCCCGATATCGACCGCGAGCCCGTCCTCGTCGACATCGCGAGTGAAGAACGCGGCATCGACCACATAGGTCGCGCCATGGAGGCCCTGCGCCGGGCCGAAGACGGGGCGGGGAAGCGAATGAGCAATCATGATATGATCGCGAACTTCGACGGCAAACATGAGATCTCTTCCTCAGTAGCGGATACGGTGACAGAGGGTTTCCGGGTCGGCAAGGGTCGCCGGAAAGGCTTTGGCAAGGTCGCGGAATGCCGTTTCGCCGGATATGAGAGCATTGAGCGGGTCGGCGCAAAGCAAGTCTAGCGCCTTCGAAAGCCGGCGCGGAAAATCCCATCGCGCACGCCGTTCGGAAGGGATCGCGCCGACCTGGGAGCTGACGAGCGAAAGCCGGCGCGAATGGAACGCACCGCCGAGTGGGATCTTCGCTGACGTGTCGCCATACCAACTCGCCTCGACGATCCGCGCCTCCTGTCCGGCATGGTCGAGCGCGGTCGCAAGCGCGTCAGCCGATGCGGAGGCATTCACCAGCCGGTCATATTCGCCCGCGAGCCCATCGGGATGGGTGAAGGCGAGGCCGAGCTGGTCGGCAAGCAGCCCCCGCGCCGGGTTGGGATCGACAAGTACGGTGTCGGTGCCGACAATCCGGGAGGAAAGATAGGCGACGAGCGCGCCAACGACACCGGCGCCGAAGACCGCGACGCGGTCGCCGGGCAGGATCGCCGCATCCCAGACGATGTTGAGTGCTGTCTCCATGTTGGCGGCAAGGACCGCGCGCGCCGGCGGAAGATCGGCGGGGAGAGGTGTAACGAGCGCTTCGGGCACGACGAAACGGTCCTGATGCGGATGGAGGCAGAAGACGATTTTTTCCAGGAGGTTGTCGGGTCCGTTGACGACCCGCCCGACGGCCGCATAGCCGTATTTCACGGGGAAGGCAAAGGTGCCGGCCATGTTGGGGCCGCGCATGCGCTCCTGTTCGCTCGCCGGCACGCGGCCGGCAAAGACCAGCGCCTCGGTCCCCCGACTGATGCCGCTGAAGAGTGTTTCGATGAGCACCGCGTCCTTGCCGGGCGCGGCAAGTGCCTCGTCGCGGATCTCGCACGTGCCGGCGGCGGGAAACCACAACGCCCGCGCCCACAGCTCGCCCGTGCCGTGTTCGGCTGCCGATTTCGCCACGTGTCCCGTTCCTCCCATCCCAAGCCGCGGTGAGCGGCCGCCGGAGGATGCCTCTCCCGGACCGGCGAGACAAGCCGGGATGAGGGACGGAACGGATCCGCTCAGTATTCCACCCGCTGGCGTTCCAGCCGCACGAAGAAGACGACCGTCACGACGAGGACGATGAGGAGGAGGACGAAGGCGGCCGCGTTGCCCTCGTTGACCGAAAGGCCCTGGAAGGCACGCTTGTAGGCGAAGAAGGAGAGGAGTTCGGTCGAAACGCCCGGTCCGCCCTTGGTCAGCACGTAGATGAGGTCGTAGGTGCGGAATTCGTTGATCAACTGGATGATGATCGCGATCGCGGAGATCGGGCGCAGCAGCGGCAGCGTGATGTACCAGAACTGCTGCAGCGCGCTCGCGCCGTCGACCCTTGCCGCCTCGTACGGGTCCTTCGGCAGCGAGGCGAGGCCGGCGGAAAGGAGCAGAACGACGAAGGAAGTCTGTTGCCAGATATCGATGCCGACCATGGTCGAAAGCGCCAGGTCTGGGCTGCCGAGCCAGTCCACGGCGGGCAGGCCGATTGCAATGAGAGACTGGTTGATGATGCCGAGATTGGGCTGCAGCAGCATTCGCCAGATGAGGGCGACGGCGACCGGCGACATCGCCATCGGCAGGGTCAGGATGGCAAAATAGACCGGCTTGGTGCGCACCACCCGCTGCAGCATCATGGCGATGGCAAGGCCGATGACGAACTCGCCGATGACGGTTGCAACCGAATAGCGGATCGTCAGTAACAGCGAATGCCAGAAGAGGTCTTCGCGCATGATCGCGGCGAAGTTGGCGAACCCGGCGAAGGGCGCGAGATGCGGCTTCAGCAGGGTCATGGAGGAAAGTGAGATCGCCAGCGCATAGAGGAGCGGAAAGCCCATTGTGATGGCGAGCACGGAAAGCCCCGGCAAGGCAAAGGCCCAGCCGGTTCGGAAACGTCGGTCCGCGGTTTTGAACAGAGCCATGGCCGGTTCCTTGTAGACGGTCATTCCGTGGATGGCGCCGGCCACGGGAAAAAGCGGCCGGCGCCCTGTCGTATGGGTCGACTTGGGTTTTGCTTACTTGTTCATCAGTTCGGTGAGGCCGTCGCTGGCGGCCTTCAGAGCGTCGTCGACGGAGGCTTCGCCGCTTGCCGCAAGCGAGACCTGGGTACCGAGCACATCCTCGTACTGCGCCGAATAGGTGAAGATCGGGAACGACTTGCCGCTGGCGACGATGTCGAGGCCGTCCTTGTAGAACGGATATTTCTCCAAAACGGCCTTGTCTTCGAAGACGTCGGAGCGCACCGGTGCGTGACCTTCAAGAGCCCGCTTGACGGCGATTTTCTTGCCCTGGACCCAGGTGATGAACTTCCAGGCCGCGTCCTTTTCCGCGTCCGATACGTTGGCCGGAATGCCCCAGCCCCAGCCGCCGCTCTCGCCGTGGCCGCCCGGCATGACGGAAAGGGCGAGCTTGCCGGCGACCGCCGGGCAGCTTTCCTTGTTGTCGAGTTGCGGCAGCATCCACCAGTAGGTGACCATGGAGAACGCATCGCCGCTGCACATCAGCCGCATGGTGTCGTCGAGCGTGGCCGAAAGAGCGCCGGTCTGGGCGGCGTTCTTTATCGCGTCGACATAGAGGCCGAGGGCCTTCTTGCCCGCGTCACTGTTGAGCACGACGGTCTTGTTGGCATCAAGGTAGTCGCCGCCGGCCGCGAAGAGATAGTTGGAGAACTCCATGGAGTTCGGATCACCCTTCTGACCCTGCATGGCGGCGCCAGCAACGCCGGCCTTCTCCTTCATGAACTTCGCCAGCGTGACGTATCCTTCAAGCGTCTTGGGCGCTTCGAGGTCCGTGCCGAATTCCGTCTTGTAGGCTTTGGCGAGTTTCGGGTCCTTCAAAAGGTCGGTCCGATAGATCGTACCCATGGAATAGTTGTACATGGGCAGGATCGGCATTGCCTCGTCGGTGGCGCCGAGGAGGTCGAGCATCGAGGGAATGAACGGCTTCAGGTCGAAATCGCTCTTCTCCACGTAGGGCTTCAGGTTAGTCAGCCAGCCGGCGGCCGGAAACTCGCCGGCCCACAGGAAGTCGACCGAAAGCACGTTGTAGTAGCTCTGGCCGGAAACCAGCTGGGCCACCAGCTTGTCGTGCATGTCGCCGTAGCCGACCTTCTCGAACTCGACCTTGATGCCGGTTTCCGATTCGAATTCCGGCAGCATCTTCTCGATGATCTGCGTCTCCGGGACGTCCTCCATGAGGGCGTGGAGCGTGATGTCCTCGGCATGCGCCATGGCGGTGGTGGCAAGCAGGGTCGCGACGAACGCTCCCGCGGCTTTATGGATCGTCATTTCTGTACGTCCTCTCTGTCTGGTTCGCGGTTCGGATCTACGGGCCGGTTTTCACGGCCGCCAACGGCAGTCATTTTACGCTGCCGAATGAAAGGCCCTGCACCAGGTAGCGCTGGATGAAACGTGAGGCGATCATCAACGGCAGGATGGCAAGGGAAACGCCGGCGGAGACCTTAGCGATCTCGACGCCGTTCGATGTCTGCAGGGCGGCGAGGGCGACCGGCACGGTCGCGGTTCTCGGCCCGCCGAGAATGAGGGCGAAGAGGAATTCGTTCCACGACAGGATGAAGCCAAGGACAGCGGCGGCCGCGACGCCGGGTGCAGCAACCGGCAGGACGATGCGCCAGAAGGCGCCCCAGGCGGTCGCGCCGTCGGTCATCGCCGCGCCTTCCAGGTCGCGCGGCACCGCCTCGAAGAAGCCCATCAGGATCCAGGTGAGGAAGGGGAGGTTGAGTGCGGCATAGACGATCGTCAGTCCGGGCACGGAATTGGTCATGCCGATCGACCGGTAGAGCATGAAGGTCGGCAGCGCCAGCGCCACCGGCGGCAGCATTTGCGTCGCCAGGACGGCGAAGCGGCCTGCCCGGCCGCTGGTGCGGAAGCGCGCGAAGGCATAGCCCGTGGTACAGGCGAGCGGCAGGGCAAGGACGACTGACCCGAAGGCAACGATGAGCGAGTTTATGTAGTTCCGCCCGAAATGCTTCTCGGTAAACAGCGCGACGTAGTTCTCCAGCGTCAGCGACGGCAGGATGTGGGTGCTATAGGAAAGGTGCTCGGGAACGAGGCTGGTGCGCAGCACCCACAGGATCGGCAGGAGAACAACAGCGGAAAAGAAGAGAAGGCCGATATGGGGGATGAGCTTACGCATGTCGCCTCTCCTCACTCGCCCGTCATGCGCGGATAGGCGAGGGTGGTCTCGGCGTCGAAGAGATGCATGCGCTCCGGATCGGCGTAGAGAGTGATCTCGCTGCCCGCTGTCGGAAGGAAATGACGGTTGAGCCGTGCTGTCCATTCCTGACCGCCGCATGAGAAGACGACGATATTCTCGGTACCGAGCGCTTCAACGGCGATGACATGGGCGGCGAGCGGCGCGCGACCGGGGCCGTCCTCGGCGTAGATATCCTCCGGGCGCAGACCGAACAGCGTCTTTTTCCCGACCGCCTTGCCGTAAGCATCGACAAACGCGGCCGGAACCTCAATGTCGCAGGCCGTGGTCCTGATTGTGAGGCCGTCGGCGGCGGCAATGATATCGGCCGCAACGAGGTTCATTGCCGGCGAGGCGAGAAACTGCGCAACGAAGGTGTCGACGGGGTGGGCGTAGACATCGAGCGGCTTTCCGACCTGCACCAGATGGCCATCGCGCATGATGCAGATCCGGTCGCCCATTGTCATCGCCTCGACCTGATCATGGGTGACGAAGACGGTCGTGCGACCGAGCCGGCGGTGGAGCTTGATGAGTTCCAGGCGCATCTCGGCGCGCAGCTTGGCATCGAGATTGGAAAGCGGCTCGTCCATCAGAAAGACGTCGGGCTCGCGCACCATCGCCCGGCCGAGCGCGACGCGCTGGCGCTGACCGCCGGAGAGGGCGGCCGGCTTGCGGTCGAGATAGGGATTGAGGCCGAGGATCTCGCTCGTCGCCAGGATGCGCTCGGCGCGGTCCCCCGGCTTCATGCCGCGCATTTTGAGACCGAACTCCATGTTCTGACGCACGGTCATGTGCGGATAAAGCGCATAGCTCTGGAAAACGACGGCGACGTTTCGATCGCGCGGCGCGGCGCGCGTCATGTCGCGTTCGCCGATCATCAGCGATCCCTCGGTGATGTCTTCCAGCCCGGCGATCATCCTGAGCGTCGTCGACTTGCCGCAGCCGGACGGCCCGAGGAAAATCATGAACTCGCCTTCTTCGATCGTCAGGTCCACATCCCGCACGCCATAGACGCTCGGACCGTATTGCTTGCTGACGGATTGAAGCTGGATGCTGGCCATTGCTCTTCCTGGTTGACCCACGGAAATGGGCCATGTCCTATTTTCACCTTAAACAAACACAAACGAACTTTACAAGCGAATATTCAAACATTCGCTCATCCATTCGTCGACATCACGTCATGTAGACGCCGCCGGTGACGTTGAGCGCCTGACCGGTCATGAAGCGCGCCGCCCCGGAGCACAGGAAGGTGACGACGCCGGCCACGTCCTGCGGCGTTTCGATGCGACCGAGCGGCGTCTGGGAAATGTAGTCGGCGGTGACCTCATCCGGCGTCATGCCGCGCAATTCGGCCTCCCAGACGACCTCACGCTCCTGCATGGACGTGCGGACGAAGCCCGGGCAGACGGCGTTGACGCGGATACCCTTCGGGGCAAGCTCTCGCGCCAGGCCCTGGGTCCAGCCGACAACGGCGAACTTGCTGGCGGAATAATGGGCAAGGAGAGGCGCTCCGACCTTGGCGGCGAGCGACGCGGTGTTGACGATCGTGCCGCGACCGGTCCTGAGGAAATGCTTTGCCGCGGCCTGGTTGGTCAAGAAAACGCCGCGCGCGTTGACGTCCATGTTGAAATCCCAGTCCTCGTCGGTGAGGTCGACGGCGGGGCGCATGGAGGAAACGCCGGCATTGGCGATGCAGATATCGAGGCCGCCGAGAGCGCTTATGGCGGCCGCCACGGCTGTTTCGACCGAGGCCCGCTCACGCACGTCGATTTCCAGCGCGTGATGACCGGCACCGAGTGCGCCGGCCGCCTTTTTAGCGGCGTCACAATCAAGATCGGCAATCGCGATGGAAACGCCCTGTGCGGCGAGGGATCGCGCGATGGCAAAGCCGATACCGGTCGCGCCGCCAGTCACGATGGCGGTCTTTCCCATAAGGTCCGGGTAGGTCTGTTCTGCAAGTTCGTTGGGGGACATGGCATTCTCCTGCGTTTGAATCAAACAAACAAAAACGAACACATAAATCAACAAATATGTTTGATTTGTTCCCATCAGCCTTGTACGCTCCAGGCAAGGCGCATGTGGACGCCGCACGTATGGCGCAGCGAGCGCGAAGGAGACCGGACATCATGGCGGGGACGTCGGCGATAACGAGTGGCGAGCGGTCAAGAACGCCGGCGCAGGCGCGCATGGCGGCGATTCTGGAACGTCTGCATGCCGGCGGCTCGGTGACGGTTGCCGAGATCGCCCGCGCGTTCGGCGTCTCCGACATGACGGTCCGGCGCGATCTGACCGAATTGGAAAGGGAAGGGCTGCTGGAGCGCGTCCATGGCGGCGCGGTGCCGCCCTCGGGTGGTCCCCTTCAGGTCATCGACGATGTCGAGCCGCAGTTTGACCTGCGCGCCGACAACAATCGCGCGCTGAAGGAGCGGATCGCAGCCGAGGCGGTGCGTGTGCTCGCCCCCTTTCGTACCATCGCGATGGACGTCGGAACGAGCACGCTGCTGACCGCGACGCGGATGGCCGGAATGCCGGGCGCGCTGTCGCGAAAGCGCATTTTCACCAACAGTCTTCGGATCGCCGAATGTCTCGCCTCCTCGGAAGCGGAGGTTTATGTGCCTGGCGGCCGTATCCGTCGCGACGAGATGTCGATGACGGGGCCGACCGCTGTCGAGCAATTCTCCAAGTTCTATTTCGATATAGCCGTTCTCGGTATCTCCGGTCTGACCACCGATGGGCTCTATGACTATTCGCTCGATGATACCGGTTTGAAGCGCGTCTATGTCGATCGCTCCGCCCAGCGCGTCGTCCTGTGCGATTCGACCAAGTTCCGGCGCATGTCGACGGCACGGATCTGCGCCCTCAAAGATGTCTCCATGGTCATAACCGACGCTGAGCCCCCACTGGATATCGCCTCGGCGCTTGCCGCGGCCAATGTCGATATCAGGATCGCCGGCGCCTGATTTCCGGCCGGCCCATACTTGCCATCCCCACACAGGAGAATGAGATGATTTTCGAGTTTTTCGGCGACAAGAAGAAGGCCGTAATCTCCATGGCCCATATCGGTGCGTTGCCGGGATCGCCGCTCTATAATGCCGACCGCGGCATGGACGGCCTGATCGAGGACGTTACCGCTGATGTCGAGAAGCTGCAGGATGGCGGCGTCGATGCCATCATGTTCGGCAACGAGAACGACCGGCCCTATGTCTTCAAGGGTACGCCGGAAAGCATCGCCGCCATGACCGCCGTCGTCACCGCCATCAAGCCGATGCTGAAGGTGCCCTTCGGCGTCAACTACCTGTGGGATCCTCAGAGCTCCGTCGCCATCGGCTCGATCACTGGCGCCAGCTTCGTGCGTGAGATCTTCACCGGCGTCTTTGCTTCCGACATGGGCATCTGGGAGCCCGATTGCGCATCTGCCGCGCGCCTGCGCGCCAATCTCGGCCGGGGTGAAATGAAGATGTTCTTCAATATCAACGCCGAATTCGCCCATTCACTCGACCAGCGGCCGATTGAGCTGAGGGCCAAGAGCGCGGTTTTCTCCTCCGTCGCCGACGCCATTCTCGTCTCCGGCCCGATCACCGGCCAGCCTGCCGCCCAGTCCGACCTGCGCAAGGTCTGCGAGGTCGTCACCGAGGTTCCCGTCTTCGCCAACACCGGCGTCAACATCGACAACGTCGCCGACGTCATGTCGGTCGCCAGCGGTTGCGTGATCGGCACTCACTTCAAGGTCGACGGCAACACCTGGAATGCCGTCGACAGCGACCGCGTCAAGCGCTTCATGGACAAGGTCGCGACGCTGCGCTGAGGCGCTTCTGTCCGCGATCCGGCGACAGTCACTGACGGGGATATTCACCATGGCTCTGGTCCTAGGGCTCGATATCGGCACGACGTCGACCATCGGCATTTTGATCGAACTGCCGAACCGCGTGCTGGCGACAGCCTCGCGGCCTGTCGTCCTCTCCTCGCCGCACGCGGGTTGGGCCGAAGAGGATCCCCGTCAGTGGTGGGAGAACGTTTGCGCCATCGTGCCGGAGCTTCTCGCCGAAGCCGGACGGCCCGCGTCGGACATCGTCGCCGTGGGAACGTCCGGCATGCTGCCGGCGGTCGTGCTGCTGGACGAGGATGACGCGCTTATCCGTCCCTCCATCCAGCAGAGCGACGGCCGTTGCGGCACGCAAGTCGACGAGATGCGCGCCGAGATCGACGAGGCCGCGTTCATTGCGCGGGCTGGCAACGGCGTCAACCAGCAACTCGTCGGAGCCAAGCTCCGGTGGATCGCCCGCCACGAGCCGGAAAACCATGCCCGGATCGCCACCGTTTTCGGCTCCTACGACTACATCAACTGGCGGCTGACCGGAAAGAAGGCGATCGAGCAAAACTGGGCGCTGGAAGCTGGGCTCGTCAACGTTCACGAGGACGCGCTCGATCCGGATCTGGCGACCCTGACCGGCGTTCCGGTCGCCGCCGTTCCCCCGAAGATCGGCTCGCACGAAATTCTCGGCGAGGTGACGGCGGAGGCGGCCGAGGCGACGGGCCTTGCCGCCGGCACACCCGTCGTCGGCGGTGCGGCCGACATGATCGCCTCCGCGCTCGGGGCGGGGGTGACGCGCGCCGGTGACGTGCTGCTGAAGTTCGGCGGCGCGGTCGACATCATGACGGCGACCGACAAGGTCGTTCCCGATCCGCGCCTCTATCTCGATTACCACCTGATCCCCGGCCTCTACATGCCGAACGGCTGCATGTCGACTGGCGGATCGGTGCTCAACTGGTTCGTCAAAACCTTTGCGTCAGGCGTCGAGACCAACGGTCGGCCGATACTTGCATGTCTGGACGATCTGGCGGCCGAACGGCCCGCAGGGTCCGACGACCTGACGCTCCTGCCGTATTTCCTCGGCGAAAAGACGCCGATCCACGATCCATCCGCCCGCGGCGTGATCGAGGGGCTGACCCTTTCGCACGACATCGGCCACCTGTGGCGCGCGGTTCTGGAAGCCTACGCCTACGCCCTTCGCCACCATGTCGAGGTGCTTCGGGACATGGGCCATCCGGCGGACCGGTTCGTCGTCTCCGACGGCGGTTCGGCGAGCGCGGTGTGGATGGGGATCGTCGCCGACGTCCTCGGCGCACCCGTCCGGCGGCTCGGCGGGCATCCCGGCTCCTGCCTCGGCGCAGCCTGGACGGCGGCGGTCGGCGTCGGCCTGGCCGACTGGGATGGCATCGGCGCCTTCGTCAGCGATGCCGGCACGATCGAGCCGACGGCCGAAAACGGTGCCGTCTACGATCGCGGTTATGCCCGCTTCCGCGAACTCTATACGCGCCTGAAGGGTTTTCATGCTTGACGCAGATTCCGATAAGACCGGCTGGCGCTGGAAGGGCATTGCCTGGGACATCGATGGCACGCTGATCGACAGCGAGCCGCTGCACCTCGATTCGCTCCTCGCCGTCAGCGCCCGCCATGGCGTCGATCTGTCCGGTGAACCGGACGACCACTTCCGCGGCATGCATATGAGTGATGTGTGGACGGCGCTCGCGCCCCGCTATCCGGAAAGCCTTACGGAAGAACAGTGGAATGCCGAGATCGAGGAATTCTACTGCACCCACGCCGACAGCCTGACGCCGATCCCGGGCGCGCGCGCAACGATCGAAGCGCTCGCCGCCCGGGGCATCCGCCAGGTCTGCGTCTCCAATTCCCTGCGCCGCGTCGTCGACGTGAATATCGCTCGCCTTGGCTTTGCCGATTGCTTCACCGGAACAGTGAGCTTTTCCGACGTGACGGCCGGAAAGCCCGATCCCGAGCCCTATATGAGGGGAGCCGCGCTCCTGCATCTGGCGCCGCAGGACGTCCTCGCGGTGGAGGATTCCGCCACCGGAATCGCTTCGGCGAAGGCCGCTGGGCTCACCGCCGCCGCTTTCGTTCCCGGGGACGGAACGCTCCCGGGCGCGGATCTGACAATCAGGCGACTCGACGATCTCCTTACCCTTTAACGCCAACCGGCCATCGGCACGATCAGTGGAAATCCCGGCTCGGGAACAAAACCTTGGCCTGGTCGCGCGGGTGCCGGGCGCGGCGGACGGGACGCGGTGGCCTAGGCGCCTCATCGGTGCCGGTCGGCAGCGCCGCGACTGTCTCCTCGTGTGGATGGCCGAGGAGCGACAGGCGGTCGGAGCAATCCTCCACATGGTCGGCGATCAGGTGGACGACGATTCCCTCGCGCTGCAAGGGGCCCGTCACCCGCAACAGCCGCCCGCCGATGACGGCGCGGCGAAAGCGCTCGTAGACCTTCGGCCAGACGATGATGTTGCTGACGCCGGTCTCGTCCTCCAGCGTGATGAAGATGACGCCGGAGGCGGTGCCGGGCCTTTGGCGGGTGATGACAAGGCCGCAGACCGTCGTCCGGCAAAGCGGCGCTCCGACGAGATCCGCGTGCGGTGTCAGCCCCGGCATCGACGGGCGCAGGAGCTCCATCGGATGCGCCCGCAGCGACAGCCGCATGGCGAGATAGTCCTCCACCACTTCCTCACCCAGATGCATTGCCGGCAGCGCGACCGGAGGCTCGCGGATGCCTTCGCCGGCAAGCGGATCGTCGAAGAGGGGAAGGGGTGCGTCGCCGCGGATGGCTTTCACCTGCCATAGCGCGTTGCGCCGGGTGAGCCCCATGTCGGCGAAGGCGTCGGCCTCCGCCAGCCGCTCTAGCGCGTTCGGACGGACTCCCGCCCGCAGCCACAGACTTTCGGGATCGGGATAGCCGTTTCCCCGCGCCGCCACGATCCAGCGCGCGTCCTCCTCCTTTAGCCCCTTGATCTGGCGGAATCCGAGCCGCAGCGCCAGCGTACCGTCGGTGCGCCGCTCCAGCGTGTTGTCCCAGGCGCTGGCGTTGACCGAGACCGGCCGCACCTCGATCCGGTGTTCACGCGCGTCGCGCACGATCTGCGCCGGCGCATAGAAGCCCATCGGTTGGGAATTGAGGAGCGCACAGGCGAAGGCCGCCGGATGATGGCATTTCAGCCAGGCCGAGACATAGGCGAGCATGGCGAAGGCGGCGGCGTGGCTTTCGGGAAAGCCGTATTCGCCGAATCCCTCGATCTGCGAGAAACAGCGTTCGGCAAACACCTTCTCGTAGCCGCGCTCGAGCATGCCGGAGATGAAACGGTCGCGAAAGGTGCCGATCGTGCCCATGCGGCGGAAGGTTGCGAGCGAGCGGCGCAGGCGGTCGGCCTCCTCCGGCGTGAACCCGGCCGCGACGACGGCGATCTGCATTGCCTGTTCCTGGAAGAGCGGCACGCCGAGCGTCTTGCCCAGAACCTCCTCCAACGCGCTGGAGGGAAAGACGATCTTTTCTTTGCCCCGACGCCGGTTGATATAGGGGTGCACCATGCCGCCCTGGATCGGCCCGGGACGCACGATGGCGACCTCGATGACGAGGTCGTAGAAGATCTTCGGCTGCATGCGCGGCAGGAAATTCATCTGCGCCCGGCTTTCGACCTGGAAGACACCGATCGCATCGGCCCGACGCAGCATGGCGTAGGTCTCCGGGTCCTCCTTGGGGACGGAGTGGATGGAAATCGTTTCCCCGTGGTTCTCTGCCCCGCCGTTTTCCGCCACCAGGTCGAAGCACTTGCGCAGGCACGTCAGCATGCCGAGGCTGAGGATGTCGACCTTCAGGATGCCGAGCGCGTCGATGTCATCCTTGTCCCATTCGATGATGGTGCGGTCCTCCATCGCCGCATTCTCGATCGGGCACAGGTCGTCGAGCCGGTCGCGTGTGATGATGAACCCGCCGACATGCTGGGAGAGGTGGCGGGGAAAACCGATGATCTCGCCGATCAGCCGGACGGTCTGCGCCAGTCGGCGGTCTGCCGGGTCGAGCCCCACTTCGCGCAGGCGCTCTTCCTCGACGCCGCGGTTGGACCAGCCCCAGGTCTGGCCGCAAAGCGCAGCGGTGATATCCTGGCTGAGGCCCATGACCTTGCCCACCTCGCGGATCGCGGCGCGCGAGCGGAAATGGATCACGGTGGCGCAGAGCCCGGCGCGCTCGCGGCCATATTTGGCGTAGATGTGCTGGATGACCTCCTCGCGCCGCTCGTGCTCGAAATCGACGTCGATGTCCGGTGGCTCGCCGCGATATTCCGAAATGAAGCGCTCGAACACCATGGTGATCATTTCCGGCGGAACGTCGGTAATGCCGAGCGCGTAGCAGAGGACAGAATTGGCCGCCGAGCCGCGCCCTTGGCAAAGGATGCCCCTGGAGCGCGCGAACCGGACGATGTCGTGGACGGTGAGGAAATAGGCCGGAAAGCCGAGTTTTCCGACGAGCCCGAGTTCTTTGTCGACGAGGGCGCGGACAGAGGGCTGGACGCCCGCCGGATAGCGTTGCTCAAGGCCGGCTTCCACCAGCCGGACGAGACGGGCCTGCGGCGTTTCGCCGTCGGCGATCTCGTCCGGGTATTCATAGGACAGTTCGCCAAGATCGAAGGCGCAGCGCGCCGCGATTTCCACGCCACGCCGAAGGGCGGCCGGGTAGCGATGAAACATACGCGCCATGTCGGCCGCGCCCTTCAGACGGCGTTCGGCATTGGGGAGCGCACGGGCGCCGATCCTGTCGATAGTGATGTGCTCGCGCATGCAGGTCAGCACGTCGGCGAGCTGGCGCCTTGAGGCCTGGTGCATGAGGACGTCGCCGACCGCGACGAGCGGCGCAGAGAGCTGGCCCGCACGCGCCGCCTCGGCGGCAAAGCGCGCCTCGTCGCGGCCGTCGTAGCGGGGTGGAAGGCCGAGGAAGATGGAACCGGGAAAGCGGGCGACGGCCTGGCGGATATGCCCGGCGGCGATCGCCGCGTCATCATCGGATGTCTCGAGGATATCCGGCGGCAGGGCAATCAGCACCATGCCGTCAGCGCCCGATATGCCCGCTGCGCCCGAAAGCATATCGGCAAGATGAAGGCGGCAGTCGCCCTTCGCCGCCCGCCGTTTGCCGAGCGTCAAAAGGCGGGTGAGGCGCGCATAGGCCGCCCGGTCGCGGGGCAGGGCAATCCACTCGACTGGGCTGTCGGCGATGACCAGCCGGCAGCCGACGATGAGGCGCGGTAGCCGGGGCGGCGGCGTCTCTTCTGGCCTATCTTCTTCTGACCTGTCCAGATCTTTCGCTGGTGCAGCCTTCGGCGGTCCGATGCCCTGCCATCCGGCCATCTCCTGCCTGGAGGAGGGATCGACGCGGCGCGACGAGCGCAAGCGGATCTCCTCGGCAGATTTCCTGTGCAATTCCTTCAGCGCCGACCATGCCCGCACCACGCCGGCGAGCGAATTGCGGTCGGTGATGGCAATGGCTTCGAGGCCGAGCGAGGCGGCACGGGCAACGAACTCCTCCGGATGCGAGGCTCCGGTAAGGAAGGTGAAGTTGGAGGTGACGCACAGTTCCGCATAGGCCGCGGGAGGATGGGAAGCGGGGGATATCATGCGAACTCTCCCTGCACATACCAGCCGGGCGCCTGCGGCGTGTGGAAAAGCCACAGCCGGCGACCCTCGCGCGTCTCCACCATCCAGTAGTCGCGCAGCCCCGTGCGCCAGTCCGGATCCTCCAGCCACCATTCCGGCGCGATGCGCTCCGGTCCCGTTGTCCGCGCTGTCGTAAAGCGCATACGCCGCCAGCGAAAGAGGCGCGGCGGCTCGCGGCCCTTCAGGGCATCGGTCTCGGCAACGATCGGCTCGGGCGAAAAGAGGCGCACAGGCCGGCGCCGGATAGCGGGCCAGGCGTCGGCGGGTTCGGAGTAGGCCGCCGACGCGACGAGGAATCCGTGTTCGGGGATATGGCTGTCGGCCGGCAGGAAACGGAGGATGTTGTCGAGCCCGATGCGGCTGCCGAGCCGTGTAATGAGGTCGGAAAGCCGGTCGCGGTCCCCTTCCGCCGGGGCTCCGGCGCCCCCCCGCTGGCGGGCACAGAGCCCTGGATGCACGACCTGCTCGGCCGGTAAAGTCTCCACTTCGAGCGCTTCCAGCCGCAACCGGTCGATGCCGAAGCCGGCGTCGATCTCGCCGACACTGCGTTCAAAGAGCGGCAGTATCCGCGCCGCTTCGCGCATCGGCCGGGCGAGTCGCAATTCGATCTGCTGGTTCGCCCGATCGACCCGCCTCACCGTGAGGCAAAGAATGCGGACGCCCTGCCGGTGCCGGTCGAGGCGGGCACAAAGCGCCTGCAACAGGCGGTCGAGCGCGGCCATGACGTCTCCCGTGAGCCCGATCGGCTCGGGAAACGCCATTCTGACGCCGAAATGCACCGGCTCGGGAAGCGGCGAGACGGGTTCGGGCTGGTCGCCAAGCGCCCGGTCGAGGAGAAGGAGCGTCTCGGTTCCGATCCGGCGGGCAAGCGCAGCGCGGGGGAGGGTGCCAAGATCGCCGATGGTGCGAAGTCCCAGCCGGGAAAGCGTCTCTGCGTCGCGGCCGCCGAGCCGCAGGGCCGAGACAGGGAGCGGCGCCAGATGCGCCGCGATCCGCCCCGGCGGTGCGATGCCTTCGCCATGGCGGGAAAGTGCCCAGGCCGCCCCGCGCGTGGCGGCGAGCCCGGCGCGCACCGTCAGGTGGCTGCGCCCGAGCCTCCGGCGCATGTCGTCGAGCATCGCCTCCTCGCCGCCGAAGAGATGCGTCGCCCCGGTGACGTCGAGAACGAGGCCGTCGTCGCCGTCGAGGCCGACGAGCGGGGAGTAGCGTCCCGCCCAGCGGGCGAGAAGAAGCTGGAAACCCTTGTCGGCGACCGGATCGGCCGGCTGGCTGAGGAGATCGGGACAGAGCGCGCGCGCATCGGCAAAACCCATGCCGCGGGAAAGGCCGGCCGCCTCCGCCTGCCGGTTCAGGCAGACGATCCGCTCCGTATTATGGTGCCGCGCCGTGAGCACGAAGGGGCCGTCGAGCGGTCGGAGCCGCAAGACCCGGTCGCTCGCCAGACTCGGAAACCACAATGATACGATGCGCTTCTGCATCCCAACGTACGGTCCATCCGGCTAGTGTTCCCTTTTTGTTCTTGATAAGCTCCCAGCGCTGCAGAGTCGAGTCCTGTCTGTGGAAGACGGGTGCGGCGCACCAGCGCGTTTCCGCCGCGTTGCTGCCGTTCCCTTCCGAAATGAGGAAGAGGCCGGTCGTCCCGCCGGCCTCGGCCGCGAGTTGCAGGCGGCGGCCGGCGATCAACCCGAGCCGCTCCGCTACCTCCATGACGACGGTGGCGACGGCACCGGACCTGAGCGCCTCTTCCGCCACAGCGAGGCCTTCCGCCGTGTCCTTCACCCGAGCAAGGAGAAGACAGGCAGGGTCGCAGAAATCGGCGAGCCCGACCGGGTTGAGCCCCTCGTTACGCCAGCTCTGCGCGATCCAAAACGCCGGCTTTCCGTCGAAACGATTGCTGAGGCCGCAGACAATGGCCGCAAAGCCGACCATGCCGGCCCCCGTCACCTCATGGGCACGGCCTGCCCTCGGCGGAAAGACGGCGGCGATGTCGGAACCGGACGCGCTGGATACGGCCCCCGATAGCGAGCCAGGTATCGGGCCAGATGGTATAGGGCCACTCGCAGGGTCGGACATGGGATCTCCAATGCTGTCGCCAGAGCGAGAACAAAAGAGAAACATGGCGTGAGATCGCGATTAGATCAAGAGGGGCGTTGCAATCGGCGACCGGGGCGTCAGCGCGAGGTCATGACGGCGCCGAGACTATGATGATGCCGGGGACTTCGTCTCGTTCGCGCTGTCTCTGCGATAGAGCCGCAGGCGTTTGGCGGCGTTCTTCAAATGCGTCGCCGCTGCCCGGCGTGCCCGCACCCGATCGCCGGCCTCGATCGCGTCATAGATCACCTGATGCTCGCGTTGCGCCTGCTGCGCCAAACCCTTGTGGCGGGCGGAATTGGTACGCGCCGCGCGGATCAGCTTGCGCGCCCGGCTCTCCAGCACTGCCAGCAGTTCGATGAAATAGGGATTGCCTGTCGCCCGGACGATTTCGGTGTGGAACTGGAGATCGTCATCAACGCCGGAAAGTCCACCCTCGATATCGGCGTACATTTCGTCGAGCGCTGCGCGGATGGCGGCGAGATCCTCGGCCGTGCGCCGTTCCGCCGCCAGCGCCGCCGCTTCCACCTCGAAGGTCGCGATCAGTTCGACGATATGGCTGAGTTCCTGTTGATCGTCGAGATTGACCTTGTTCATGCGGAAGGTCGCGCCATCGGGGTCGCTCGACACGAACGCCCCGCGCCCCTGGACGCTTTCGATCATGCCATCCTGCTTGAGACGGGATATCGCCTCGCGGACCACCGCACGACTGACGCCGAACGCCTCGCCGATTTCCCGTTCCGTGGGCAACCGGTCACCGGGAGCAAGCCGCCCCTCGCGAATATCCCTGCCGAGGCGGCGGGCAATTTCGTCGGACAGGGCAGGGGCCCGACGCAGATGCTGGCTCCGTAACGATGGCATCGTCTTCCTCATCTCTCGCACCGAATGATCGCCGGTGCCGGAACGGTTCGCCCCTTGAGGTCGGGCGAAGCCGAAATCCCGAACATGAATAAATCATAGATCGAATCGAGCCGCATGACTCCACCACAAGTTGTTATCCGGCGATATAAAGACCGCCGTTCACATGGATCGTCTCGCCGGTGACGAAAGAGGCGAGGTCGCTGCACAGGAAGGCAATGACGCCTGCGACTTCCTCTGACGTGCCGAGCCGCCCCAGCGGTGTCGCCTCGAGAAGCTGCGGCCCGCGCGCCTCCATCAGCGGCTTCACCATCGGCGTATCGATGATGCCGGGCGAAACGGCATTCACCCGCACTGCCGGCGCCAGTTCCCAGGCGAGGGACTTGGTCAGGCCCATTACGCCGCCCTTCGAGGCCGCATAATGACCGTGCCGGAAACTGCCCCGGTGCCCGGCGACGGAGGCGAGATTGACGATGGCGCCACCGTCCCGCATGAGCGGCGTCATCGCGCGGCAGGTGTAGAACGTGCCGTCGAGATTGACCGCGATCGTTTGCCGCCATGTCTCATCGTCCATCTCGGCAAGAAGGCCCTCCTTGTAGATGCCGGCGGAATTGACGACGAAGTCGCAGCCGCCGAATCGCGTCTGGCACAGGTCCGCCACCTTGTCGGCATCATCGGCACGCGCCGCATCCTGAACGACGGTCAGGATGCGTTCGCCGCCGCCGAGATCTGAAGCTGCGGCATCGAGCGCCGCTGCGTCGATATCGGTCAGCACGAGCAATGCGCCATGGTCGAAAAACAGCCGGGCAACGGCGCGTCCGATCCCCCCGCATGCACCCGTCAGAACCAGGACGCGGTCCGAAAAGTCGATCATCTTTCCTCCCTTTCCGGCCGATTTCACCGGTTTTCTCGATTTTGATCTATTGTAAGAAAAACAGGTTGTCAGACAAGATAATTGTGATTACCGTACCGTTCAACATAGAGGGCGCCGCCTTCGCGCTCCGTCTTTTCCGGCAGGCCGGTCCGGTATTTCGGCCCTGCCATTCCGGCGAGACGGGATAAGATTCGAGCACGGGACCGAACCCGTGCCGGACGCGCGCAGGACGATGCCGAGGGAACGGCGCGGCGGAACGCGCCAGCAGGGAGGAATTCGTGGCGACGATCACCGGCGCTACCCGTGTATTCGGCATCCTGGCAGATCCTATCGCCCATGTTCGCACCCCAGCGCTGTTCAATGCGCTGCTGGAGGAGGCGGGCGTCGACGGCGTGATGGTCCCGATCCATGTCGCATCCAACGAACTGGCGAGCCTCTGGCAGGGCCTGCGGGCCATGAAGTCGCTCGGCGGCCTCGTCGTCACCGTTCCCCACAAGTCGGCGATCCTCGATCTGTGCGATGAGGTTGGCGATGCCGCACGTGCCATCGGCGCGGCCAATGTCGTGCGCCGCACGGACGATGGCCACATGATCTGCGACATGTACGACGGCAAGGGCTTCCTGGAGGGCATGCGTGCGCAAGGGCGCGATCCGGCCGGCAGGTCCGTGCTTCTCGTCGGCGCCGGCGGGGCGGCTTCCGCCATCGCCTTTGCGCTCGCCGAGGCCGGCGTCGAAAGCCTCACCATCGCCAACCGGACGGAGGCGAAGGCGGCCGATCTCGTCGCGCGCCTCAGCCGCCATTACCCCGACGGCCGCTTCGCCGTCGGTCAGGCCGTTGCCGGCGGCCACGACATCGTCGTCAACGGCACGGCACTCGGCCTGAGGCCGGACGATCCGCTGCCGATCGATCTTGAGGGCGCCGGCTCGGACACCATCGTCGCCGACATCATCATGAAACCGGAGGTGACGCCGCTTCTCGCCGCCGCGCGGGATGCCGGTCTCACCACACACGGCGGCATCCACATGCTCAGGGCGCAGTTGCGCCTTTTGGCCGAATTCGTCGGCGCCCTTCCACGCGAGTGAAGGTGCCGGCGGCACGGTGAGGGTCAACCCCGCCCGGACGGGGAAGCCGCACCGGATACCATCCTCAAAAAATGAAACCGAGGGAGAGAAACACAGTGAAAAAGCGCCTGACACTCGCAGCCTTCGCCGCCGCGCTCATGGCCGGCACCGCTGCCCATGCCGAGCCGCTGAAGATCGGCATCATCGAAAGCCTTTCCGGCTCGCAGACGTCGACCGGCCGCCTCTTCGCCACCGCCGCGCAATATGTCATCGATGACATCAACAAGAACGGCGGTTTCAACGGTGAGCCGGTCGAGGTCATCGAATATGACAACGCCGGTGGCACCACCGGTGCGGCCGACAAGTTCAAACAGGCCGTCGCCGACGGCGTGAACATTGTCCTTCAGGGCGCCTCATCCGCCATCGGCGGCCAGGTCACCGAGGATGTGCGCAAGCACAACATCCGCAATCCTGGCCACGAGATCATGTACATCAACCTCGGCGCCGAGGCGATGGAACTGACCGGCGACAAGTGCCACTTCTACCATTTCCGCTACACGACCACCGCGCCGATGCGCGTCAACGCCCTCGTCAAGGCGATGAAGGGTGCGGGCGATCTCGGCACCAAGGTCTATGCGATCAACCAGAATTATTCCTGGGGCCGCGACGTGCAGAAGGCGACGGAAGACGCCGCTAAGATGGGTGACTATGAGATCGTCGGCGAGGTTCTGCACGAGGTCAACAAGATCCAGGACTTCGCGCCCTTCATCGCCAAGATCAAGGCGGCCGGTCCCGATACCGTCATCACCGGCAACTGGTCGAATGACCTGCTCCTGTTGATGAAGGCGGCTGGCGACGCCGGTCTCAAGGTCCGTTTCGGCACTGCCTTCCTCGACCAGGTCGGCAATATCGCCAACGCCGGCGACACCGCGCTCGGCCATTACGTCGCCAACAACTATACGCCGGCGGCAGGCGATGCGAAGTTCTCCGAGGACTACAAGGCCGCCACCGGTCACTATCCGGTGTTCATCGAGCCGCAGACGGTCTTTGCCATCCGCGCGCTGCAGCAGGCGCTCTCCGGCCTCGACTTCAACGGCGGTGATATCTCCGTCAAGGACATTGCCCTGGCGCTGGAGAATGTCACCTACGAGAGCCCGGTCGGTCCGATCTCGGTCCGCAAGGAAGACCACCAGACCATCCGTCCGGTCGTCGTCTCCAAGGTCGTGAAGGGCGCGAAATATCCGGTCGACGGAACGGACATGGGCTTCGAGCCTGTCGAGGTCATCTCCGGACCCGACGCGATCTACCCGGTCCAGGACTCCTGCAAGATGAAGCGGCCGAACTAAGCCTCAGGCTAAGCCGTCGGTTCACCGCCGGCCGGGCGCCCCGCGTCCGGCCGGTCATCCTCTTCGTCGATCGCGCCGCCGCCCGTCGCGCGGCGATCCGGAGATAACGACATGGAATTCATCATCATCTCGACCCTGAACGGCGCCATCTTCGGCATGCTGCTGTTCATGGTTTCGGCCGGTCTGACGCTGATTTTCGGCATGATGGGTGTGCTCAATTTCGCCCACGCCTCGTTTTACATGCTGGGCGCCTATGTCGCCTACACCGTCTCGACGCTCGTGGACTTCTGGGCCGGGTTGATCATCGCCCCAATAGTCGTCGGCATCGTCGGCATTCTCGTCGAGCGCTATCTTCTGCGCCGGGTCCACGCCCACGGCCACGCTCACGAGCTTCTCCTGACCTTCGGCCTTGCGCTGATCTTCGAGGAGGTCATCAAGCTCTTCTACGGTGACTTCCCGGTCAACTACCAGATGCCGGACGGCCTGCGCTTCGCCGCCTTCACCGTCTTCGGCACCGACTATCCGTTCTACCGGCTGTTCATCGGCGGTGTGGCGATCGTGATGTTCGTTGCGCTCTACATTCTCTTGTCGCGGACCCGCACCGGCATTGTTGTGCGCGCCGCGGAGCGCCTGCCGTCGATGGCCGAGGCGCTGGGCCACAACATCCCCATCGTCTTCATGGGTGTCTTCGGAACCGGCGCCGCACTTGCCGGCCTCGGCGGCGCAGTCGCCGGCGCCTTCTACCCAACCAACCCGAACATGGCGATCGAACTCGGCGTCATCGTCTTCGTCGTCGTGGTCGTCGGCGGGCTCGGCTCGCTGGAGGGATCGCTCATCGCCTCGCTTCTGATTGGTCTCTTTTCGTCTTTCGCGGTTGGCCTCGACTGGTCGCTCGCCAGCCTCTTCGGCCTCGTCGGTCTCGGCGATTGGGCGCAGAGCCTCGGCGGCCTGATGACGCTGACCATCTCCTCCATCAGCGGCAGCATTCCGTTCCTTCTGATGTTGATCGTGCTCCTCGTCCGGCCTGCCGGATTGATGGGCGACCGGAACTGAGGAGCGACCCGTGATCAAACGTCTCATCCCCATTGCCGTCATCCTGGCTCTCCTCGTCGCCCTCCCGCCGTTCCTCGGCATCGGGTCCCAGAACGCCCTTGTCAACGTGCTGATCGCGGCGCTCTTTGCCGTCGCGTTCAACCTGCTGATCGGCCAGGGCGGCCTCCTGTCCTTCGGTCATGCGGCCTATTTCGGCGTCGGCGCCTTCGCCGCGCTTCACCTGATGACCGCGATCGAGGACGGCCTCGGCTTCCCTACGCCGCTCCTGCCGCTCGCCGGCGCGCTCTGCGGCCTTCTGGTCGGCGTCGTCGCCGGCTTCTTCGCCACCATGCGCTCAGGCGTCTATTTTGCCCTTGTCACCCTTGCGATCGCCGAGCTCTTCCATTCGCTCGCACCGCACTGGGAAGGACTCTTCGGCGGAGAGGCAGGCCTGTCGTCCATGCGTATGCCCTGGGGCGGGTTCGTCTTCGGTTCCACGCTGGAGGTCTACTATCTGACGCTCGCCTGGGTGGCGCTGTCGATCCTGATCCTGTGGCTTTACACCCGCACGCCCTTCGGCCGGCTGACGCTGGCGCTGCGCGACAACGAGCAGCGCGTCCGCTTCCTCGGCTACAACGTGCACGCCACCAAGGTCATCGTCTTCGCCGTCTCCGCCATGTTCTCCGGCGTCGCCGGATCGCTGCTGGCGATCTCCAACGAAACGGCGAATTACACGCTGTTCACCACTCAGGCCTCCGCCCAGGTCGTGCTCTACACCTTCGTCGGCGGCTCCACGATCTTCTTCGGACCGGCGATCGGCGCGGCGATCTTTACGCTCTTCGCCTACCTGATCTCGGATGCGACGCGGTCCTGGCTCCTCTATCAGGGTCTGATCTTCGTCCTCGTCATGCTCTATGCGCCGACCGGCATTGGCGGTGTCGTCCAGACCCATGTGCACAACTGGAAACGGCTCGACTGGCACCGGATCGCCGGACCCTATGCGGTCGCTACCTTTGGCGCAGTGCTCGTCGCCCTCGGTTCCATTTTCACCATCGAAACGTTCAGCTTCCTCTTCGGCGAGGAATACGCCAACGCGCGCCGCGGCGCCGATGGTGGTTTCCCCGGCTATGAGCTCTTCGATCTCCACTGGATGCCCTTCAGCCCGCTGACCTGGCTACCGCCACTCATCGCCTTCGCCGCCGGCCTGTGGCTGATCCACAAGGCACGCGGGCCGATCGCCGCCGCCTGGGACGCGGTCGGAGAGCGCGAGGCCGAGGCCGTCTTCCGCCAGGAAGCGGAGGCCGAAGCCGCCGAAATGCAGCGGATAGGAGCGGAATGATGACCAACGCAACCACTCCGATCGCCACCGAGGGCCCTCGTGCGGCCTCGGCCGCCGGGACCATTCCGGCTCTGGAACTCATTGACGTCGACAAGGCCTTCGGCCAGCTCTCCGTGCTCCACGGGCTCAATCTCGATGTGCGCGCCGGCGAGCGCCATGCCGTGATCGGTCCGAACGGCGCCGGCAAGTCGACGCTCTTCAATCTCATCTCCGGCATGTTCCCGCCCACCGACGGCGATATCCGGCTGAGGGGGAAGTCGATCGCCGGATTATCGCCGCACCGGATCAACCGGGCCGGTCTCTCGCGCTCGTTCCAGATCACCAACATCTTCCACCGCATGAGCGTCTTCGAGAACCTGAGGCTCGGCGTCATGGCCGGACACGGCGTCCGCTTCAACCTGTGGAGCCCCGTCAGCGGTCTCAACCGGGTGAACGACGAGGCGCGCGAGATCCTTTCCAAGGTCCGGCTCGCCGCGCGCGGCGACCGCATGGCCGGCGATCTGACCTATTCGGAGCAGCGGGCGCTGGAAATCGGCATGACGCTGGCGACCGGCGCCGACGTGATCCTCCTCGATGAGCCGACCGCCGGCATGTCGCGTGAGGAGACCGATTACATCGTCGAGCTCATCCGCGAGGTCACGGAAGGAAAGACACTCCTCATGGTCGAACACGACATGGGTGTCGTCTTCAGCCTTTGTGACCGCGTTTCGGTGCTGGTCTACGGCCATATCCTGGCGACCGACACGCCCGAACGTATCCGTGAGAACGCGAAAGTCCAGGAAGCCTACCTGGGGGAGGAGGCGGAATGACGCTTCTCGAAGTCAAGGGTCTGCATGCCCACTACGGCAAGAGCCATATCCTCCATGGCGTCGATTTCGCCATTGAGGACGCCAGCATCATCAGCCTCCTTGGCCGCAATGGCTCGGGGCGGTCGACGACGCTGAAGGCGATCATGGGCCTGGTGCCGCCGACCGAGGGGTCTGTGAAGCTTGCCGGCACGGAAATGGCCGGACGCCGGTCCTACCAGATCTGCCGCTCCGGCATCGGTTTTGTGCCGGAGGAACGGCTGGTCTTCCCCAACATCACGGTGGAGGAAAACCTGGTGATGGGGATCCAGAAGGGGGCGGAAGGCGCGCCGACCTGGACCGTAGACGAAATGTACGCCTACTTTCCGCGCCTCAAGGAGCGCCGCGACATCAACGCTGGCAACCTGTCGGGCGGGGAACAGCAGATGTTGACGATCTGCCGCTCGCTCCTCGGCAACCCCCGCGTCCTGCTCATCGACGAACCGACGGAGGGCCTCGCGCCGAAGATCGTCGACGTGGTGATGGAGGTGATCCTCGACATCCGCCGGCGCGGCGTTGCCGTCATGCTGGTCGAGCAGAAACTGACCATCGCCCTCAAGGTCGCCTCCGAAGTGATGGTGATGGGCCACGGCGAGATTGTCTTCCGCGGCACGCCCGAGGACCTCAAGGACAATCCCGACGTCCGCCGCTCCTGGCTGGAGGTGGCCTGATGGCGGACGCGGGAAGGGCCAATTATCCGAGCCTTGCCGGGTGCCGCGTCGCCATCACAGGTGCCGGCGCCGGCATCGGCCGGGCCATGGCGCTCGCCTTCGCCGGCCAGGGCGCGCGGCTCGCGCTTAATGATCTCCACCCCGAGCAGCTCGCCGCCGTCGAGGCGGAGGTGAGGGAACTCGGTGCGGAGGTTGTCACCGAAGCGGGATCCATCGTCGACGACGAGATCCGCGAGGCGGTCTTCGCTGCGGCCGACACGGCCTTCGGCGGCGTAGACATCCTCGTCAACAACGCCGGCATCTCCATGAACGTGCCGACGCTGGAGCTGGCTCGCGAGGACTGGCAGACCTGCCTCGACATCAACCTGACGGTACCGTTCCTTTGCGCCCAGCGGGTGGTGCCGGGCATGCGCGAGCGGGGGCGGGGGATCATCCTCAACCTCGCCTCCATGTACGGTGTCATCGCCGCGCCCGACCGGCTTGCCTATTGCGCGACGAAAAGTGGCCTCGCCATGATGACCAAGGTGATGGCGATCGAATGGGCCGACCTCGGCGTGCGGGCGAACGCGATCGCACCGGGCTATGTGCGCACCGACCTTGTCGAACGCCTCGTTTCCGCCGGCCGCATGGATATCGACGCGCTGAGCCGTCGCACGCCGCTTGGTCGCCTGGCGAACGCCGGTGAAATCGCCGATCTCGCGCTCTTCCTCGCCTCCGATGCCAGCGCCTACATCACCGGCCAGGTCGTCGGCGTCGACGGCGGCTGGACCGCCTATGGCTACGTCTGACGACGGGGCCAACCGGACACCTGAAACCGGACGCCTGAAACCGAATGGATTCCGAGATGCCGACTGAAAAGAAACTCACCATGGACGCGCCGTGGCGGGAAATTTCCGTGACGCGCAAGGACTGGGACGCTGCCGATCCCAAACGGCTCGCTTCCATGCTGACCAATATCCATCTCGTACGTGCCTTCGAGGAAACTGTACTGGAAGTCGCGAGCGAGGGGCTCATGCATGGACCCGCGCATTCCTCCATCGGCCAGGAGGGCGGCGCCGTCGGCTCCGCCTTTCCGCTTCGCGCCGGCGATCAGGTCAACGGGTCCCACCGGGGGCACCATCAATTCCTCGCCAAGGCACTGAGATACATCAAGCCGGACGGTATCGATCCGACCGGCGACCTCGATGGCGACGTCTACGGCCTTCTGAAGAAGACACTCGCCGAGATCATGGGCCTTGCCGACGGCTTCTGCCGCGGCCGCGGTGGCTCCATGCACCTGCGCTGGGGCGAGGCAGGCGCGCTCGGCACCAACGCCATCGTCGGCGGCGGCGTACCGATGGCGGCCGGCGCCGCGTTCGCCCACAGGCGGGCGGGAACCGGCGATGTGGTCGTCACCTATTTCGGCGACGGCGCGGTCAACATCGGCTCGGTCCTTGAGACCATGAACATCGCGGCGGCCTGGTCTCTGCCGGTCTGCTTCTTCATCGAGAACAACCTCTACGCCGTCGCGACGCATATTTCCGAATCCACCCGCGAGACGCGGCTTTCCTCGCGCGGTCCCGCCTTCGGTATTCCCTCCTGGCGCGTCGACGGCATGGATCCGCTCGCCGTGTCGCTCGCCATGGACGAGGCCGTCGCCCACATGCGCGCCGGGAACGGCCCGACCGTCATCGAGGCGGAGGTTTACCGTTACTTCCATCAGAGCGGCCCGTTCCCGGGAAGCGCTTTCGGCTATCGCGATAAGGCAGAGGAACAGGCCTGGCGCGACCGCGACCCGATGGACCGGATCGGCGCGGAAATGATCCGTCGCAAGCTGATCACCAAGGCCGATATCGAAGGCTTGCGCGGCCGTGCCCAGGAGGCGATGGCCCGCGCGGTATCGGAACTGACCGAACCGGCCGACGGCAACCGCCGCCGCGTCGTGCCCTCGCTCTGGCCGAGCCCGGATTTCCGCGACAAGGGCATTCGCGGTGACCTGTCTGAATTCTCCGGCAGGCACTTCGCAGAAGCGGAGACGCACGGCGGTGAGATGGTGGAAAAGAAGTTCATCGACGCAGTCGCTGACGTCATGCATCGCCGCATGGAGACCGACGACGGCGTCGTCATCATGGGCGAGGACATCCACCGCCTGAAAGGCGGTACCAACGGTGCGACGCGCGGCCTGGCCGCGGATTTCCCCGACCGGGTGCTCGGCACGCCGATCTCGGAGAACGCCTTCACCGGGCTTGCCTGCGGCATCGCCTTGGACGGCCGCATGAAGCCGGTTGTCGAGTTCATGTACCCCGACTTCATGTGGGTCGCCGCCGACCAGGTCTTCAACCAGATCGGCAAGGCGCGGCACATGTTCGGCGGCGACAGCGATGTGCCGCTCGTCCTCAGGACCAAGGTTGCCATGGGCACCGGCTACGGCTCGCAACATTCCATGGAGCCGGCGGGCATCTTTGCGACATCGCCAGGCTGGCGCATCGTCGCCGCCTCGACACCCTTCGACTATGTCGGCCTGATGAACAGCGCGCTCGCCTGCAAGGATCCGGTCCTCGTCATCGAACATGTCGACCTCTATGCCTCCTCGGGCGCGGTGCCGGCCGACGACCTCGACTATTTCATTCCGCTCGGCAAGGCAAAGCGCGTCAGGTCAGGAGAAGACGTCACGGTGCTGACCTACCTCGCCATGGTCGAGCCCTCCGTCGCCGTTGCCGAGGAGCTCGGCGTCGACGCCGATATCATCGACCTGAGGAGCCTCGATCGCGCCGGTCTCGACTGGCAGGCGATCGAGGAGAGCGTCAAGCGCACCAATGCGGTCCTGATCGTCGAGCAGGGCGCGCTCGGCACGTCCTACGGCGGCATGCTCGCCGACGAAATTCAGCGCCGCCTGATGGATTGGCTCGATACGCCCGTCGAGCGCGTGACGGGCGGCGAGGCAGCACCGAGCGTCTCAAAGGTGCTGGAAGCCGCGACCATGGCCGGCCGGGAGGAAATCGCCGACGGCTATCGCCGTGTGATGGCCGACAAGGGACAGACGGTCGCGGCCTGAAGGCGGCACGCGGCCGAAAATGAGCCGGATGAAAGCCGGACATAAAACGAAAACGGGAGGATTCCATGACAATGACGATGGTAGCGCCGATGGAAGTCGGCATTTGCTGCCGTGATCTCGATCGGCTCGCGAGCTTCTACACCGCCATCCTTGGCTGCACGCTCGTCAACGATATCGAGGTGCCGACAGAGAAGGCGCCGGCGACGGCGCTTTCAAAGGCGAAATACCGTGTCGCCCGCATCCAGACGCCCTGGGGCGAGCGCATCAAGCTCCTGCAACCTTCACGCGTCGCCGATCCGGCGGGGGCGCCGACGGACTGGATCCTCGATCGGCAGGGCGCGGTCTATCTGACCTTCATCATCGATGATCTGAAGGCGATGCTCGCCCGGCTCCTCGATGCCGGCGCCGACGTCATGACCGGACCGGAGGTGGTCGAGGTGCGCCCGCAGACATTCCTCGTCTTTGTGCGCGATCCGGAAGGCAATGTCCTGGAATTCGTCGAATATGGCGACATTGCCGCCTATCGACCGGATCTTGCCGACCACGTCGCCTGACGGCGCCCACCACATCATAGGCATGAAGACGCGCCCGGCCGAACCCGGTCGAAGAATGTGGCGCGGGAAGGAAATCGGATCATGAGTCTCATCGACCGCATGCGGCCCCGGCAGGGCCTGAAAGTGCTTGTCACCGCCGGTGCTTCCGGCATCGGCGCGGCCATTACGGAGGGCTTTCTGGACGCCGGTGCGCGCGTCCATATCTGCGACGTCGACGAGGATGCCCTGACCGGCTTCTGCGACGAGCATCGCGACGTATCAGGTTCCCTCGCGGACGTCTCCAGCGAGGCGGATGTCGAAAAGCTCTTCTCCGAAGTGAAGGCCAAGCTCGGCGGTCTCGACGTTCTCGTCAACAATGCCGGAATCTCCGGCCCGACCGCTCCGGTGGAGGAGATGAACCCGCAGGACTGGCAGCGTACGATCGACGTCGATCTCGTCGGCCAGTTCCTGACGACACGCCTCGCCGTGCCGATGCTGCGCGAGAGCAACCATGCCGGGATCATCAACCTCTCGTCCGTCGCCGGCCGCCTCGGCTATGCGCTTCGCACGCCCTATGCGGCGGCGAAATGGGGTGTCGTCGGCTACACCGCGAGCCTTGCCAAGGAACTCGGCCCCGACGGCATTCAGGTCAACGCGATCCTTCCCGGCGTGGTGCGCGGCAAGCGCATCGAGGCCGTCATCCAGGGCCGCGCCGACGCCATGGGGCTCAGTTACGAAGAAACCGAGAAACGTTACCTGCAGATGGTGTCGCTGCGCCGCATGGTCGAGCCGGAGGATATCGCCGCCATGGCGCTGTTCTTGTCCTCGCCGGCCGGCGCCAACATCTCCGGCCAGGCGCTGAGCGTGTGCGGCAACGTCGAAAACCTGTGAGGCGGCCATGACAACAACCACCTCGCCACAAACGCACGCGCCCGGAGCACAGATGCCTGACGCGCATGTGCCGGAGCCCGTTGCAATCGTCGGCGCCGGCCTCATCGGTCGAGGCTGGGCGATCGTCTTCGCCCGCGCCGGCCACGACGTCACCATCTGGGATCCGGGCGAGGGAGCACTCGATGCAGCGATGGCCGGCATTCGGACCTCGCTCGACGATCTCGCCGGCTTTGGTCTGATCGATGCCGTCGACCCCGTGCTGTCGCGCATTCGCACGGTGGCAAGCCTCGCCGAGGCGCTTGACGGGGCCGCCTACGTCCAGGAAAGCGGCCCTGAGCTGCTCGATGTGAAGACCCGGACGTTCGCGGAAATGGATGCCCTCGCGGCGCCCGGGACGATCCTTGCCAGTTCGTCCTCCGCGATCCGCGCCTCGCTCTTTGCCGAAGACTTGGCGGGGAGGGCGCGCGTCCTTGTCAACCACCCGGTCAATCCGCCCTATCTGGTGCCGCTGGTGGAATTGTCGCCGGCGCCCTTCACTGATCCGGCCATCGTCGACAGGGTCCGCGAACTGATGCTCCGCGTCGGCCAGAAGCCCATCCTTGTCGCCAGGGAGATCCAGGGTTTCATCCTCAACCGCCTGCAGGGCGCGCTCGTCAACGAGGCGTTCCGACTCGCTGAGGACGGCTATGCCAGTCCCCAGGATATTGACGCTGCCGTGTCGCACGGCCTCGGCCTTCGCTGGTCCTTCATGGGTCCGTTCGAGACTGGCGACCTCAACGCTCCGGCGGGAATTCCCGATTTCATCGCCCGCTACGGTCCACTCTTCAATGAGATGGCACACAGCCAGTGCGATCCGCGCGAATGGACTGCCGAACTCACCGCCTTTCTGGATGGGGCCCGGCGCGCGGCCGTGCCGGCGGAGGAAATCGGTGCGCGCCGCGAATGGCGCGACCGGCGCCTCATGGCCATCATTGCTCACAAGCGGGAGGCCGCCCGCACAATCGGCGAATAGAGAAAACAAACTCCTGGGAGAGAATCGAAAATGGCGAAGAAAACCAAGAAGATCATCATCACCTGCGCAATCACCGGCGGCATCCACACGCCGACGATGTCAGACCACCTGCCGATCACCCCGGACGAGATCGCATCGGAGGCGATCGGCGCGGCCGAGGCCGGCGCGACGATCATCCATCTCCACGCCCGCGACCCGGAAAACGGCCGCCCGACGCAGGATCCAGACCGCTTCCGCACCTTTCTGCCGCGTATCAAGCAGTCGACCAACGCCGTCGTTAACCTGACGACGGGCGGCAGCCCGATGATGACGGTGGAGGAACGCCTGCAGCCGGCCCTGCAACTGAAGCCGGAGGTCGCGTCCCTCAACATGGGATCGATGAACTTCGGCCTTTATCCGATGCTCTCCCGCTACGAGAACTTCAAATATGACTGGGAGCCGGAATATCTGGAGAAGTCGCGCGATACGGTGTTCAAGAACACGTTCAAGGACATCGAGTACATCCTGAGCTCTTGCGCTGACAACGGCACCCGCTTCGAGTTCGAGTGCTACGACACCAGCCATCTCTATAATCTGGCGCATTTCCTCGATCGTGGTCTCGTCAAGCCGCCGCTCTTCGTGCAGTCGGTGTTCGGCATCCTCGGTGGCATCGGTGTCCACCCCGAGGACGTTGCCCATATGCGGCGGACTGCCGAACGCCTCTTCGGCGACGACTACGTCTGGTCGGTGCTGGGCGCCGGTCGTCACCAGATGACGATCACGACGCTCGCCGCTTCGATGGGCGGCAACGTCCGCGTCGGGCTCGAGGATTCGCTCTGGGACGGCCCCGGCAAGCTCGCCAGGTCGAACGCCGACCAGGTACGTCGCGTCCGCGCCATCGTCGAGGGGCTTGGCCTTGAGGTCGCAAAACCGGAAGAGGCGCGCGATATCCTGTCGCTGAAGGGCGGCGACGACGTCGCGTTCTGATCAGGCCGGCGCGGAGACGGGCCCAATGGACGCGATGGAAAAAGGCGGGACGGTGGAGACCGGCGAGAGCTGGGACTACATCATCGTCGGGGCCGGGTCGGCGGGCTGCGTCCTCGCCGACCGGCTGACGGAGGACGGCCACACGCGCGTCCTCCTCCTGGAGGCCGGCGGGCGCGACTGGCACCCGTTCATCCATATCCCCGCCGGCTTCTACAAACTCCTCAGCGATGCCCGCTTCAACTGGCGCTTTTCCTCCGAGCCGGAGGAGGCGACGGCCAACCGCCGAATCGCCATTCCGCGCGGCAGGGTGCTCGGCGGATCGTCCTCGATCAACGGCTCGCTCTTCGTGCGCGGCCAGCCGCTCGACTACGACACCTGGGCGCAGATGGGCAATCGTGGCTGGACCTACGAGGAGGTCCTGCCGGCATTCCGGCGCATGGAGACCTTCGCCGGTGCGGGCGAGGGCGTTGGCACGGGGGGCGATGCGGTTCGTGGCCGCGAGGGGCCCCTTCACGTCCGCGAAACAATCACCCGTCACCCGTTGACGGATGCCTTCATCGAGGCCGCCGGGGAGGCGGGCTATCCGCGCAATGCCGATTATAATTCCGGCACCCAGGACGGCTTCGGCTACTACCAACTCACCCAGAAGGGCCGGCGTCGGTCGAGCGCTGCAACCGCCTATCTGCGGTCGGCGATGAAGCGGGATAATCTCTCCGTTAGAACCCACGCCGCCGCCGAGCGGATCGTCGTCGAGGACGGTCGCGCCGTCGGCGTCGTCTACCGCCGGGGGGGCATGCGGCGGTTTGTCCGCGCCAGCCGCGAGGTTATCCTGTCGGCCGGCGCAGTAAAGACGCCGCAGCTTCTGGAACTTTCCGGCGTCGGCAACCCGGACATCCTGAAGGCCGCCGGCATCCCGGTTCTCCGTGCGCTCCCCGGCGTCGGAGAGAATTACCGCGACCACTACGGTACCCGCCAGAGCTGGCGCATTAGGAACGCCGTCACACTGAACGAGATGGCGCGCGGTTGGCGGTTTCTTTACGAGCTTGCCCGTTATGCCGGCTCCGGGACGGGCATGCTGACCTATGGCGCCGGCCTCGTCTTTGGCTTCATCCGCAGCCGCGAGGGGCTCTCGACACCCGATATCCAGTACCATCTGGCGCATGCAAGCTACGCCGACGCTTCCACCCGCGAGCTCCATCGCCATTCCGGCATGACGCTTGCGACCTACCAGATGCGCCCGGAAAGCCGCGGAAGCATCCATGTCGCTTCCGCCGATCCGGCGATAGCCCCGCTCATCAGGCCGAATTTCCTCGCCGAGTCGGAAGACCGGCGGGTGCTGGTCGAGGGGATCAAGATCGCGCGGGCGATCGTCGCCCGTCCGGCGCTCGACGCCTACCGTGGCGAGGAAATCGCTCCCGGTCCAGATGTGGCGACAGACGACGAGATCCTGGCGTTTGCCCGCGAGAACGGCCAGACGCTCTACCACATGGTCGGCACGGCGAAGATGGGGTCCGATCCGCTGGCCGTCGTCGATGAACGTCTTCGCGTTCATGGCATTCCGGGCCTGCGCATAGTTGACGCCTCGGTGATGCCGACCCTCGTGTCCGGCAACACCAATGCCGCCACCTTGATGATCGCGGAGCGGGCCTCGGACATGATCCGCGAGGACGGAAAGACGGGTTAGGGAGCATATTGTCCACAGGAAGATGGTACCGCCTCAGGACGCGTAGCCGCCGATGCCGCGCACCCGATCCTCGAAGGCGCCGATTGCCCGGATCGCCGGCTCCCCCGCCGCCTGAACCATCTCACCGAGCAGAATTTCGCAAGCCGCCGTCGCCGCAACGAGCGAGGGAAGGTACTGCGGTCCCGCCATCGGGATTTCGATGACGTGTGACGCTCCCCGGGCGATCGGCGCCGTGATCCGGTCGGTGATGCAGACGACCGGCACGTTATTGGCGTGGGCCGCATCGGCCGCCTTCAGAGCGTCGGTGGAATAGGGCCGGAAGGTGATGATAACAAAAGCGTCCTCCGGCGTCATGTCTGCCAGTTCATCCATGATTGGCAGTCCACCGTGCCGGATCAGCCGGACGGAAGAAAACGCCATCCGGCCGGCATAGGCGAGATAATAGGCAAGCGCGAAAGAGCTGCGGAACCCGGTGATGAAGACCCGCCGCGCGGAGACGAGAACGCGCGCCGCATCCCGCACGACCCCCAGGCTCGTCGGCATGACGAGCTGTTCGACGTTGGCGCAGGCCGATTGCGCGATGCGGCGCGCGAGGTCAGGTTCATCCAGATCGCCGGCCGCCAAGGCCGCCGCCCGCTCGCCATAGTGCACGTCGAGAGGGCGGACGAGGTCGCGATAGGCCTCGCGGAAAGCCGCGAATGACGGAAAGCCCGCGACCTTGCAAACCCGCACGATAGTCGAGGGATTGACGGACGCGGCGTCGGCCAATGCCCGAACGGTCAGGAACGGAACATTCGATGGATTTTCCAGGATGTAGGTCGCGGCACGCGCCATCTGTGGACTGAGCTCGGGCAATAGGTCGCGCAGGCGCCGCCGGATACGCTCGAAATCCGTCCCCGCATCGCATGCGCCGCACCGATCGCTTGCCCCAATCGTCTTGCCCACGACTGCCCCTCCCGACCGAAACCGCCCGCCAGACCCGTTGAACCGGCCTTGGCTACAAAGACGAAACAATTCCCGCGAAGATAGAACATTTGTTTCATGCAATTGACAAGCGTCGAACATGTGTATGAGACTGAAATTCCGTTTCTGGGTATTTTTCCGTAAGGGAGGCTCTTTATGTCGAAACACGTTCTTGCAGCCGCACTGCTGCTGGCCATGGGCAGCGCGACCACGGTTGCGCATGCCGAAGAAAAATTCGTGACCATCGGTACGGGCGGGCAGACCGGCGTCTACTACGTTGTTGGCCAGTCGATCTGCAAGCTCGTCAACCGCGGCACGTCCAAGCACGGCATCAAGTGCACGGCGCCCTCGACCGGCGGTTCCATCGCCAACATCAACGCCATTCGTGCCGGCGATATGGACATGGGTGTTGCTCAGTCCGACTGGCAGTATCACGCCTATAACGGCACTTCGAAGTTCGCCGACGCCGGTCCGTTCAAGGAGCTGCGGGCGGTCTTCTCCGTGCACCCCGAGCCGTTCACCGTCATTGCCCGCGCCGATTCTGGCATCAAGACGTTCGACGACTTGAAGGGCAAGCGCGTCAACATCGGCAATCCCGGCTCCGGCCAGCGCGGCACGATGGAAGTGCTGATGAAGGCCAAGGGCTGGACCAAGGACGACTTTGCGCTCGCCTCCGAGCTGAAGTCCTCTGAGCAGGCCTCCGCGCTTTGCGACAACAAGGTCGACGCCATCGTCTTCACCGTCGGCCATCCGAACGGCTCGATCCAGGAAGCGACGACGTCCTGTGACGCGATCGTCGTTCCGGTGACCGGTCCGGAAGTCGACAAGCTTGTATCCGACAATGCTTTCTACTCCGTCGCCACGATTCCGGGCGGCATGTACAAGGGCACCGACGAGGACACCAAGACCTTCGGTGTGCGCGCCACTTTCGTTTCTTCCAGCAAGGTCGACGAGGACACGATCTACCAGATCGTCAAGGCTGTCTTCGACAACTTCGACCGCTTCAAGAAGCTGCATCCGGCGTTCGCCAACCTCGACCAAAAAGAGATGATCTCGAAGTCTCTTTCCGCCCCGCTGCATGACGGTGCGGTGAAGTACTACAAGGAAAAGGGCTGGATGTAATCCACCTCGGGCGCGGGCAGCAAACGCCGCCCGCGCCCACTCGCCGGCAACGACCGGCTTATCTGACCTGATCCGATTTTCATGTCTTTTTGAGGGGTGTCCGTGTCCGGAGGGAAGGCGCGGGCGGCCCCGTTGGGCGGGCCCAGGGCCCGGGGGAGGGGTGCATGAGCAACGGTGATCACCGCCGAGACGACGATATCCAGCAGCAGGCCGCGAATGTCGAAATGGCCGCTTCGGGGCGCGGGGGGCTGTCGCAGGACGAAATCGACGATCTCGTCGCCTCCGCCGATACCGGCGCTCGCAACCCGCCGGGATTTGCCGGCAAGTTCATCGTCGCCGTTGCGTTTCTCTGGTCGCTGTTCCAGCTCTGGTTCGCCTCACCGCTCCCGTTCATCTTCGGCATCGGCGTATTCAACGATACCGAAGCCCGCTCCATTCACCTCGCCTTTGCCATCCTCCTGGCGTTCCTCGCCTATCCAGCCGCGCGCACGCCGGCCCAGCTCGGTCTCGGCGTCGGCGTGCCGATCCTGCTCGCCATTCTCTTTGGCATCGGTGCCGACGGCAGCCTGCCGCTTTGGATTATCGCCGCCGCCGCCATTGGCATGGTCATCGTCGTCCTGCTCGGCTCACCAAAGCGCTCCATCCCGCCGTGGGAGTGGGCGCTGGCCATCGTCGGCGCCTTCTGCGCGGCCTATCTCTACATTTTCTATGAAGCGCTTGCCGACCGGCCCGGCGCGCCGATCACCCAGGACCTGATCGTCGGCGTCATTGGCCTGATGGTGCTCCTGGAAGCCGCCCGGCGCTCGCTCGGTCCCGCGCTGATGGTCGTCGCGACGGTGTTCCTCGCCTACACTTTCCTCGGGCCCTACATGCCCGACATCATCGCCCACAAGGGCAACAGCCTGTCGGAGGTGGTGAACCACCAGTGGGTGACGACGGAAGGCGTCTTCGGCATAGCGCTCGGCGTTTCCACGAGTTTCGTTTTCCTCTTCGTCCTTTTCGGCGCGCTGCTCGACACCGCCGGTGCCGGCAACTACTTCATCAAGGTCGCCTTCGCCTTCATGGGCCATATGAAGGGCGGCCCGGCCAAGGCCGCCGTCGTCTCTTCCGGCGCCACGGGCCTCATCTCCGGCTCATCGATCGCCAACGTGGTGACGACCGGCACCTTCACTATCCCGCTGATGAAGCGCGTCGGCTTTTCCGCCGAAAAGGCCGGCGCCGTCGAGGTCGCCTCCTCGGTCAACGGCCAGATCATGCCGCCGGTGATGGGCGCCGCCGCTTTCCTCATGGTCGAATACGTCGGCATTCCCTATTTCGACGTCGTCAAACACGCCTTCTTGCCGGCCGTGATCTCCTACATCGCGCTTGTCTATATCGTTCATCTCGAAGCCTCCAAGGCAGGGATGGAAGGCTTGCCGCGCGCCGTCGAGCCCAAGCCCTGGGTCCGGCGTCTCGTCGGCTTCGTTTTCGGCGTCGTCGTCCTGTGTGCAGTATCCTTCGCCGTCTACTACGGCATGGGCTGGATACGCACGGTCTTCCCGGCCTCTGCCGGCTACATCGTCTTCGCCCTCCTGTGCGCGGTCTATGTCGGCCTGCTTTTCATTGCTTCCAAACAGCCGCCGCTCGAACTCGACGATCCCAATGCGCCGATCCTGTCGCTGCCGGAGCCTGCCCCGACCACCCGCGCCGGGCTCCACTATCTGCTGCCAGTCGTGGTGCTGATCTGGGCGCTGATGGTCGATCGCCTGTCGCCAGGCCTTTCGGCCTTCTGGGCGACGGCCTTCATGGTCGTCATCCTCGTCACCCAGCGCCCGTTGATGGCCGCCTTCCGGGGCGAGGGCTCGATCCTCAACAAGGAAGTCCGCGCCGGCTTTGTCGACCTCTTCAACGGGCTCGTTTCCGGCGCCCGTAACATGATCGGCATCGGCATCGCCACGGCGACCGCGGGCATCATTGTCGGCGCGGTCAGCCAGACCGGCGTCGGCTCCGCGCTTGCCGAGGTCGTGGAGGTGCTGTCGGGTGGCAACATCCTCGCCATCCTCTTCCTCACCGCAATCCTGTCGTTGATCCTCGGTATGGGGCTGCCGACGACGGCCAACTACATCGTCGTTTCCGCGCTGCTCGCCCCGGTCATCGTCACGCTCGGTCAGCAGAACGGCCTCATCGTGCCGCTCATCGCCGTCCATCTCTTCGTCTTCTATTTCGGCATTATGGCCGATGTGACGCCGCCCGTGGGCCTTGCCTCCTTCGCCGCCGCCGCCGTCTCCGGCGGCGACCCGATCAAGACCGGCATCGTCGCGTTCTTCTATTCGCTGAGGACCGCCGCCCTGCCGTTCCTCTTCATCTTCAACACCGACCTGCTGCTCATCGACGTCACCATCGCCGAGGGTATATTCGTCTTCATAGTAGCAACGGTAGCGATGCTGCTGTTCGCCGCGGCGACGCAGGGCTGGTTCCTGACGAAGAACCGCATTTGGGAATCCGCCGCTCTCCTTCTCATCGCCTTCACGCTCTTCCGGCCGGGTTTCTGGATGGACATGATCTCGCCGCCTTATGAGGAGCTGCCGCCAAGCGCCATCGTGGAGGCGGCGGCAACGGCCCATGAGGGCGAGGACCTGCGTCTGCGCGTCAATGGCGTCGACGACGTCGGCGATCCGGTATCCTTCGTCGCCCTCCTGCCGCTCGATCACTCCCTTGCCAGCGGTGAGGATCGGCTCGAAAAAGCCGGCCTGACGCTGCGAACCGACGGCGATAAGGTGCTGGTGGACGATGCGGCCTATGATTCGGCGGCCAAGAAGGCCGGCCTGGATTGGGATCAGGAGGTCCTGAAGGTGCTCAAACCGGTCAGCCAGCCGTCCAAATATCTGATGTTCATTCCCGCGCTCATCCTGCTCGGCATCGTCGTCTGGCTGCAGCGCGGGCGGACGGCCGGCAAGCGGCGACGCGAGACGGTCGCGGCCTAAGGGGAGGGAAACCATATGTACAAACGGATCCTGCTTTCGATCGATCTGAACCACGAAAGCTCCTGGGACAAGGCTCTGCCGATCGCGGCGGAACTCGCCCATGTCGGCGGAGGCGAACTCCACGTCATGACCGTCGTGCCGGATTTCGGCATGTCGATCGTCGGTAATTTCTTTCCCGACAACTTCGAGAAAACGGCGCTTGCCGAGGCAGCCACGCAGCTCAAGGACTTCGTCTCCGGCCACGTCAAGGACGGCGTTCCGGTCAAGATCCACATCGGCCACGGAACGATCTACGAGGAAATCATCCACACCGCCGGCAAGATCGACGCCGATCTGATCGTCGTCGGCTCGCATCGTCCCGAACTGCAGGACTATCTGCTCGGGCCGAACGCGGCCCGGGTCGTCCGACACGCCAAGCAATCTGTGCTGGTGGTGCGCGACTGAGCGGGATGGGAAAGGAAAGCGGAATGGATCCGGTCAACCTTGCCTATTACGCACTGATCTGCGGCGGGCTCGCCGCCGCAGCGCCCCGCATCGAGAGCCGGATGAAGCGCGTGGCGATCGGACTCGGCGTTGGCGCGATCTCGGCCGCGGCATTGCCTTTTTTCCACCAGATTGCAGGCGTCTAGAAAAATGACCCGCAGGATCGCGGGCATTCTCCACGACAGACACCTCGACACCTGGGCAATACCGACGCGACGGCCAGTCAGCTGGCATGGATTCGCCGCGGACCGGACGATAGAAGCGCGGTGATACGAGGGCCGGCACAGGTAACAATGGTGATTCCATGAGCACGGCAAGAAGCCATGTTTTTCCGCGCCACACCAAGGCGAATCTGCCCGTTGCGGTTGCCGGCGATGGCCCCTGGATTGTCGACAGCACCGGAAAGCGCTACCTCGATGCCTGCGGTGGCGCGGCCGTCTCCTGTCTCGGTCATTCCGACAAGACGGTCGTCGACGCGGTCAAGGCCCAGCTTGACAGGCTCCCTTATGCCCACACCGCGTTTTTCACCACCGACGCCGCCGAGGACCTAGCCGACGCACTCGTCGAAAGGGCCCCGGACGGCATCGACCGCGTCTATATCCTGTCCGGCGGCTCGGAGGTCATGGAGGCGGCGATCAAGCTGGCGCGACAGTATTTCCTGGAGACGGGCGAGCCCTCGCGCCAGGCCGTCATCGCCCGTTGGCAGAGCTATCACGGCAATACGCTCGGCGCCCTGTCGGCCGGCGGAAACCGGTGGCGGCGCAGCCAGTTCGAGCCGCTTCTCGTTCCCGCCATGCACCATATCGCGCCCTGCCACGCCTATCGCTGGAAAGCGCCGGGCGAAAGCGATGTGGAGTATGGTCGCCGCGTTGCCGACGAGCTGGAGGCAAAGATCCTCGAACTGGGGCCGGAGACGGTCGCCGCCTTCATCGCCGAACCCGTTGTTGGCGCGACCATGGGCGCGGTACCGGCAGTCGAGGGATATTTCGCCCGCATCCGCGAGATCTGCGACACATACGGTGTCCTCTTGATCCTCGACGAGATCATGTGCGGCATGGGACGGACGGGGACGCTCTTCGCCTCCGAGCAGGAGGAGGTCCGGCCCGATATCGTCACCGTCGCCAAGGGCCTTGGCGCGGGCTACCAGCCAATCGCCGCGATGCTTTGCTCGGCGAAGATCTACGCCGCGATCGAGGAGGGGTCCGGCTTCTTCCAGCATGGCCACACCTATCTCGGCCACCCCGCCGCCGCCGCCGCCGCCAACGCGGTGCTGACCGCGATCGACGAGCGCGACCTTCTCGCCAATGTCCGCCTTATGGGCGCACGGCTCCGCTCACAGCTCGAGACCCGTTTTGGCAATCATCCCAATGTCGGCGATATCCGCGGCCGGGGCCTCTTCCTTGGCATCGAACTCGTTGCCGACCGGGGCACCAAGGCGCCCTTCGATCCGGCGGAAAAGGTCAACGGCCGCATCAAGGCCGCCGCCATGGCCGAGGGGCTGATGTGCTATCCCATGGGCGGCACCGTCGACGGGCGCGCGGGCGACCACATTCTCCTGGCTCCGCCGTTTATCATCGACGACACCCATGTCGACATGATCGTCGACCGGCTCGGCCGCGCGGTCGACTCCGTTCTTCCCGCCTGAGTATTTCGCCATCTAACAGGACCTCCGATGATCGATCCCGTCCTCATCATGGTCGCGCCGAACGGTGCCCGGCGCACCAAGGCCGACCATCCGGCGCTGCCGATGACCGCTTCGGAAATGGCGGAAACCGCCCGCGCCTGCGAAGACGCCGGGGCGGGGGCCGTGCATCTCCACGTTCGCGGTGCGGACGGAACGCATATCCTCGATGCGGATCTCTATCGGCAATCGATCGCGGCGGTAAAGCGGGCGACAGGGCCGGACTTCGTCATTCAGATCACCACCGAGGCCGTTGGCCGCTATCGCCCGCCCGAGCAGATCGCCGTCATCCGCGATGTCCGCCCGGAGGCGTTCAGCGTCGCGCTGCGCGAACTTTTTCCCGATGGCGACGCCGCGGCGGAGAGGGCCGGCGCGGCCTTCCTCCGCTGGTGTCTCGGCGAGAAGATCGCGGTCCAGTACATCCTCTATGCGGCGGAGGATCTCGTCCGCTTTCTCGCCTTCCTGAAGCGCGGGATCATCCCGGGCGAGCGCTGGTCGGTGCTCTTTGTGCTTGGCCGTTATTCGTCTGATCTTACCAGTGATCCAAATGAGATACGGCCGTTTCTTGATGTCTTACATGAAGCGCCGGAACGGGAACGGATCGCCTGGATGGTCTGCGCCTTCGGAGCGCAGGAATCGACCGTTGCGGCGGCGACCCTTTCGGTCGGCGGCCATGTCCGCATCGGCTTTGAAAACAATCTCTGGAGGCTCGATGGTGATCTTGCTGCAGACAATGCCGAGCTTGTCGGCCTGGCTGCGCGATCACGAGAAATCCTCGGATTTCCGGCAGCCAGAGGAGAGGACGCGCTCAAGATCCTGGGCCTGCCGTGATGCCGATGCCGGGCGTCTGGGTAGACCTATTTGGCGGCCGCCTGGACCCGGTCCTCGGTGCAGCAGAAAACGTCGTAGATCGCGTCGATGATGAGGCGCGTATCGTCACTCGCAAGGCTGTAATAGATGGTCTTTCCCTCGCGGCGCGTCGTTACCAGCCGGTCCATCCTGAGGCGCGCAAGCTGCTGGGAAACGGTCGGCTGGCGCAGCTCCAGAATTTCCTCCAGCTCGGTGACCGACTTTTCGCCTTCGGCGAGAAAGCACAGGATCAGCAGCCGGCTCTCATGCGACACCGCTTTCAGAAAATCGGTCGCGTCGCGCGCATTGGCCACGATCCGCTGCAGTTTAGGGCTCATCACCTGGTCTTTAAGTGCCGTTTCTGTCACGACAATTCTCCGCTGACGCCTCTCCGGCATGGCCGTGCGAACCGGGGCTCCACGCGCATGACGAAAAGCCGGGTGAGACAACCGACTATAGCGCAATCACACGAAAGGGCGATTCTCACGAACAGCGCTTCGTGCCGGGACACTCAAACGCAAGGTTACTCTGACTGGAACCGCTCGGTAGGAGGAGCCGAACGGGAAAACGACATAGGATATGTCTTAGCCGCCCGAAACGGCAACAATCAAGCGCCACAGCCGTTTTCCTTGACGTTTTTCGTGGTAAGTGGCGTGAGCAGTTCGTCGAGCATCGACCAGAAAAACGCATCTCCGGGGTACCCGCGGATGCGACCGAACTCCTTGCCGTCGTCCATGAGCACGAATGTCGGCGTGATACGGTCATGGACGATGCCGGCAAGGTCCGCCGGGATCGGCGCGTTGATGTCGACCCGGCGAAGTGGCGCTAGGCAGCCCTCGCGGGTCTTGGGGTAGGCGCGCGCGATTTCCTCTTCGAAGCGGGCGCACCAGATACACCCGTCGCGTCGAAGCATCACCAGTTCCGCCGCCGATGCAGGTGCGGCGAGAACAGCGATGACCAGGACGGCAAGCATCGCGAAAAGGGCAGAAACCGGCCGCGCCATGGCCATCCTCACACAATTGCTACCGGGATGAGGTTTCCCGGTATAGACGAGGGCGCGCAAAAAGGCGAGAACGGCGGGACGCTCCGCAACGACAAGAAGCAAGGAAACGGATATGGGTTTCGACGTCGGATATATGGGTGCCTTCCTTGGTGGGTTGATCGCCTTCGTCTCTCCGTGCGTGCTCCCGATCGTGCCGCTCTATTTGTGCTATGTGGCGGGCGTTTCCCTGGACGAGCTCACGAACGAGGACGACGTGCGGGTCTCGCGCCGAAAGGTCTTCGTCTCCGTCCTGCTGTTCGTTCTCGGCTTTTCCACCATCTTCGTCCTGATGGGCGCGACGGCGACGGCGCTCGGTCAGGTGATTCTCGCCTATCGGTCGATCTTCGAGATCATCGCCGGCACGATCATCATCATCATGGGCCTTCATTTCCTTGGCCTCTTCCGCATCGGCTTCCTCGCCCGCGAAGCGCATCTGGAGGTCAAGACCGGCCAGGCGACGTTCATCGGCGCCTATCTGATCGGCCTTGCCTTCGGCTTCGCCTGGTCACCCTGCGTCGGTCCGGTCCTGGCGACCATCCTCAATCTTGCCGCAACGCGCGATTCGGTGTGGGAAGGCGTCATCCTTCTCGCCTTCTTCTCGGCCGGTCTCGGCATTCCCTTCATCCTCGCCGGCTGGTTCACCAACGTCTTCCTCGGCATGATGAAGGGCCTTCGCCGTCACATGGGGCTGATCGAGAAGGTCGTCGGCGTCTTTCTCATCATCGTCGGCATCCTGTTTCTCACCGGCGATTTCTTCGCCTGGAGCGCGGAAGCCGGCGGCTGGCTGCTCGACACCTTCCCCGGCCTGCAAAAGTTCGAGGAGAACATGCTGGAGACGCTTAACTGACGGTGTTTGCGTCGCCGGATCGTCACTGGAAGCCCGGCTCACAGCCCGCTATCCGTAGCGGAAGGCGATCAGCCGGTCGAACGACCTCAGTTCGATGAGAAGGCGGTAGACAAGGCCGCTATCGCCTGCGTTGACCGCCTGCGGAATGCGCTGAAGACTCTTGTCAGCGCCGTCGAAAAGACGCTGAAACGCATCGTTTTGGCGTCGATCGGGTGAAACGAGCGGGACGCAGCGCGACAGCGCCGCGCGATAGACCGCCGCCGCTCCAATGAGCGAAGCCGCCACGGCGGGATCAGCAAGGTCCGGCGCCGGCTCCTTGAAGGCATAAAGTCTTTCCATCGCTTCGCCGGCATCGAGTATGCAGTCCGAGGCGAGATAGAAGCCACTCGCTCGTCGCAAGGCACTGGCTTTTCCCCAAAGCGGAAAGAGCGCCGCCATGGCCGCCTCGCGATCACCGTTTTCGATCGCCTTTAGCGCATTCTGAATGCCTGAATCGATCGAAGCGAGCGTCTCGCCGTAAACGGCGTTGCCCTCGAACCCGTCCGGCACCCGATTGCCGAACCGGTTGACGAGGGAGGTCCAGGTCTTTGCCATTTCCTCCAGCTCAAGCGCGGCGAGATCGATGTTGCCGGTGCGAAGATAACTTGCTGCTTCGCGGTAATGCGCGAAGGAAGCATCCATTTCGTGAAGAAAATCGTCCGTTTCTCCCGCGCGTGCGGGGATGGATAACAAAGAAAATGCTGCAAAGGCGAAGAGAATTGTCCGAATAGAAAACATGAAATGCTGTCCTGGAGCGAGCGAATAGTGCGTTTTCGGGGTTGCGCGCCGGCGGATAATACATCAGTATTTTAATATATGAAATCAAAAGGCCGGGCGAGAGGCAGAAGATGCCCAACCGGTCAGCCCCGGGGGGGGGAGCCGTGATATCGCGCCGTGCCATGATGCTCGGCATGCTGACATTGCCGCTGGCCGTCTGGCCGAGCCCACATGTCAGTGCTGCCGAAACGCCGGACCTGACCGACGACGGCTTGCATCACCAGCCGTGGTTCCTGCAGAGCTTTCTGGAGCTTGCCGAAGATCTCGACACGGCGGCGGGTGCCGGCAAGCGGTTTGCGATCATCTGGGAGCTCAAGGGTTGTCCCTATTGCCGCGAAACGCATCTGGTCAATTTCGCAGATCCGGCGATCGCCGGATACATCCGCGAGCGTTTCGACATCCTTCAGCTCAACATCATCGGCTCCAGGGTCGTGACGGATTTCGACGGCGAAGAGCTGTCGGAAAAGGCGCTGGCGCGGAAATACGGTATCCGCTTCACACCAACGGTGCAGTTTTTCCCGGATTCGACGGACGGCCTGTCAGAACGGGTGCCGGCCGAACGCGAGGTTACCCGCGCCGCCGGGTATCTCAAGCCGCCGCACTTTCTCGCCATGTTCCGCTTTGTAGAACAGAAAGCCTATAAAGAAGAAAGCTTTCGAAAATTCGTTCGCCGAAATGGAATATGAGAAAAACAAGAGATATAATAATTGATATTAATAATAGAAATTGAAATCGCTCTTGCATTCGAAGTATAAAATAGGGCGCGGAGCGGAAATGTTGGCTGGCAGCCGCACCAACGAAGCGGAACGGGACGGACCCGCGAGAAGACGGGGCGGACGCCACGACGGAGGGGAAGAAAAGGCCGATGAATACACGTTTGAAAACTCTGCTGGCAGCCGGCACCATCGCGGTCGTCGCATCGCCGGTCATCGCATCGCCGGTCCTCGCGTCCGGCCCCGGTTACGAAATCGTCGACGGCGGCATCCCCGCTGCCTATACCGGTAAACCGGGAAATGCCGATGAGGGTCGCAAGACGATCATCAACCGCAAGCTCGGCAACTGTCTGGCCTGCCACACGATTTCGACCCTTCCGGATCAGCCTTTCCAGGGCGAGGTCGGCCCGCCGCTCGCCGGTGTCGCCGAACGCTACAGCGAGCCCGAACTCCGCCTGATCGTCACCGACGCCAAGAAGGTCTTCGAGGGAACGGTCATGCCGTCCTTCTACAAGACGAGCGGCTTTATTCGCGTCCGCCCGGACCTGGAAGGCAAGTCGATCCTGACAGCCGAACAGGTCGAGGATGTCGTCGCGTTCCTGAAAACGCTGCAGTGACCGGGCGGGACGGGAATCCGGTCCCCGACGCCGCCGGCCAGGAAATCGTCCGGCGAAGAATTCACCTGAAAGACACGGCCCGCCGGAAATGCGCCGCCGCGCGGACCGCGGATCCCGGCAATCACCGGGCGAACATTAAGGAGAGCCACTCATGACCGCATTGACTCGACGCCAGACACTGGCACTTGCTGCGGGCGTTGCCGCCTCAGGCGTCTTCGGCACGGTGCCGATCGCCTTCGCCGACGAGGCGGCTACCGCGACCATGATCAAGGATTTTACCGGCGGCGCGGAGCCGGCCACGGGCAAGGTTTCGCTGACCGCGCCTGAAATCGCGGAAAACGGCAACACGGTCCCGGTGTCGTTTTCGGTCGACAGCGCGATGTCCGGCGACGATGTCGTCGACGCCGTCATGATCGTCGCCGAGGGCAACCCCAATCCGGGCGTCGCGACGTTCCAGTTTTCCTCGATGAGCGGCAAGGCGGAGGCCTCGACACGGATGCGCCTCGCCAAGACCCAGCGGGTGATCGCGGTGGCGCGCATGAAGGACGGATCCGCATTCATGGATGCCAAGACCGTAAAGGTCACCATCGGCGGATGCGGCGGCTGAGCAGCGCCGCATCCGTCTCGATCGCATCAGGCAAGAGTTTGAGGAGATACAACGACAATGGCGACCCCGAAGCCGCGCATCAAGGTGCCCAAGACCGCCAAGAAGGGCGAGGTCATCACCATTAAGACGCTGATCAGCCACAAGATGGAATCCGGTCAGCGCAAGGACAAGGACGGCAAGCCGATCCCGCGCAAGATCATCAACAAGTTCTCGTGTGAATTCAACGGCGAGCCGGTGTTCAGCGTCGATATCCAGCCGGCGATATCAGCCAACCCCTATCTCGAATTCAACGTGAAGGTGGCCGAGTCCGGCACGTTCAAATTCACCTGGGTCGACGACGACGGCTCGGTCTATTCCAGCGAACAGGCGATCGAAGTCAACTGACGCGACGGGGTGCGAACGCACGGCCGGCGAAGAGAGACCGGCTTTCGTCCGCGCCGGCGCGACGAGGGAGGAAGGACAAGAACCGATGCATGTGAAGACGATGAAGACACCCGCCCGTGGTGGCGGAAGGGGGCGTTCGCTCGCCGCCGCGATTGCCACCGGTCTCCTGCTGCCGACGGTTCTGACCGCCCTGTGCGTCACCGCCCGCGCGGCCGACGAAGAGCGCATGCCCGGTCTGCCGAGCATTGAAGGTCACGGCCCGATCACCACCCGGACGGCATCGCCGCACGGTCATCCGCTTAGGCAGGTGACCTCCGGCTTCGAATACCGCACCAAGGAGACCCAGGCGCTGGAGCTCGACGATTTCCAGAATCCCGGCATGCTCGCGGTCGAGCGCGGCGAGGATATCTGGAATACGGTCGAAGGCGAGGCGGGGAAATCCTGCGCCTCTTGTCACGGCGACGCGGCCGAAAGCATGAAGGGCGTCGGCGCGGCGGTTCCCAAGTGGGACAAGGGCCTCGACAAGCCGGCCAATCTCGCCATGCGCATCAACGAGTGTCGTACCGCGAACATGAAGGCGGAGCCCTACAAGTTCGATTCCGCCGATCAAAAGGCGATTGTGACCTTCGTGCGCCACCAATCCCGCGGCATGCCGGTCAAGCTCGACCTCGATGCCGGCGACATGAAGAACTGGTGGGAGCGCGGCAAGGAAATCTATTACACCCGCTACGGTCAGCTTGAGCTCTCCTGTGCCAACTGTCACGAGGAGAACTACGGTAAGTACATCCGCGCCGATCACCTCAGCCAGGGCCAGATAAACGGGTTCCCGACCTACCGGCTGAAGAGCCAGGGGCTCGTCTCCATCCATAACCGCTTCAAGGGCTGCATTCGCGATGCTCGCGCCGTGCCCTTCAAGCCGATGAGCGACGAGTTCCTCGCGCTGGAGGTCTACGTTGCCTGGCGCGGCACTGGCCTTTCGGTCGAGACGCCGGCGGTTCGCCAGTAGGCAGGCGCAACAGGCGCGAGGCGACGGGGAGGGGACAGGCCGGCGCGGATTTTCTGCGCCCGCCCGCCGCCCTGGCGCAGGTTCACGACCGATTATTTTCTCTTGATGGGACGAGCCGGATGGCATTGGGCACTTCGAGACGGGAATTCCTGCAGATCGCAATGGCCGCCGCCGCGCTCACCGGCACCGGCGGGCTGATGCCCTGGGCCCGCGCCATGGCGCAGCAGGCGCTCGGCGAAAAGGACATCCTCGCCTTCGAGCCGCTCGGCAACGTCACGCTCGTTCATATCACCGATCTTCATGCGCAATTGAAACCGGTCTATTTCCGCGAGCCCTCGGTCAATCTCGGTGTCGGCGACGTGACGGGCCTGCCGCCTCATCTGACTGGCAAGGCGTTCCTTGGCCATTTTGGCATCGCCGCCGGCTCGCCCGCCGCCTATGCGCTGACGAGCGACGACTTCACCGCACTCGCCCGTACCTACGGCCGCATGGGCGGGCTCGACCGCGTCGCGACGGTCTTGAAGGCTATCCGGGCGGAACGTGGCGACCGCATGCTGTTCCTTGATGGCGGCGACGCCTGGCAGGGCAGCTACACATCGCTGAAGACCGGCGGCGCCGACGTCATCGAGGTGATGAATGCCCTCAAGCCCGATGCCATGACGGCGCACTGGGAGTTCACCTATGGCACCGACCGGTTGAAGGAGGCGGTCGACGGGCTCGACTTCCCGTTCCTGTGCGGCAATGTGCGCGACACCGACTGGGACGAGCCGGCGTTCGATTCCACCGCCTACTTCGAGCGCGGCGGCGTCAAGATCGCCGTCATCGGCCAGGCCTTCCCCTATACGCCGATTGCCAATCCCCGTTGGATGTTTCCCGGCTGGTCGTTCGGCATCCGCGAAGAGGATATCCAGAAGAATGTCGACGCGGCGCGGGCCGCCGGTGCCGGGCTTGTCGTTCTGCTCTCCCACAACGGCTTCGACGTCGATCGCAAGCTCGCCTCGCGCGTCTCCGGCATCGACGTTATCCTGACGGGCCATACCCACGATGCCCTGCCGGATATGATCCGCGTCGGCAAGACCCTGCTCGTCGCCTCCGGGTCGAACGGCAAGTTCCTCTCCCGCCTCGACCTCGACATACGCGACGGCGAGGTAAAAGACGTTCGCTTCAAGCTCATTCCGATCTTTTCCGACGTGATCACGCCGGACGGCGAGACGGCGGCGCTGATCGACAAGGTGCGCGCGCCGTTCGAGCCGGAGCTTTCGCGAGTGCTCGGGCGAACTGACTCTCTGCTCTACCGGCGCGGCAACTTCAACGGCACTTTCGATGACCTCCTCTGCCAGGCATTGCTCAGCGAGCGTGATGCGGAAATCGCCCTGTCGCCGGGCTTTCGCTGGGGAACAACTCTGCTGCCCGGCCAGGACATCACCGTGGAGGACGTCTTCACCGAAACCGGCATGACCTACCCCGAGGCTTACCGCAGCGAGATGACGGGCGCACTCCTCAAGGATATTCTGGAGGACGTCGCCGACAATCTCTTCAATCCCGATCCCTATTATCAGCAGGGCGGCGACATGGTGCGCGTCGGCGGTCTCGGCTACACCATCGATCCGACGAAGGAGATCGGCGCGCGGATCTCCGACATGACGATCCTGGCGTCCGGGGAAACGATTGATCCGGCCCGGACCTACGTCGTCGCCGGCTGGGCCAGCGTCAACGAAGGGACGGAGGGGCCGCCGATCTGGGATGTCGTGGAAGGCCACCTGAAGGCCAATCCGACCGTCGAGATCACGCCGAACCGCAGCGTCAAGGTCGTCGGGATCTGACCGACTGCCGGACATGCCAGCATCCGGAGCGGCTCATGGGCCGTCACCATGAGAGGCGCAGACCGCGTGGGGATCGGGTAAGGAGGCCGCAAGACGTCGTTGCGCTCGCGAGCCGTTGTCAGCGCCCGCCCGGAACCATCCGCGCCATCAGCCAACCGGCGATCCGGCGCCGAACGTCCTTCGGTAGTGTGCCCAGCATCAGCCCGGACATGATCAGCAGGAAACCGACGAAGTGGTATGGGTGGAGCCGCTCGCCGAGGAAGACGACCGCCATCAGCACTCCGTAGGGCGGCAGCAGATACATGAACATCCCGGCGATCGAGGGGCCGACGAGCTTGATCGCGTACTGGAAGGTGGAAAAGGCCAGGACCGACGAGACGATGACGAGCCCGGCGACCGATGCCCAGGCGTTCGCCGCCGTCGGAAACGTCCCCATGACCACGCTCTCGCCGACCATGAAGGGAAAAAGCAGGATCGCCCCGACGCCGGCCGACGCGGCAAACATCGGCATGGTTGGCACATTGGAGAATTCCGGCCGCTTCAGCAGCACCGAATAGCCGGCCCAGCTCACCATGCAGATGGCGAAGAGGATGTCGCCGAAATTGAAACGAAGCCCGAGCAATGTATCAAGGTCGCCCTTCACCACGATCATGACGACGCCCGCCAGCGCCAGCACGATGCCGAATGCCTCGCGTCGCGCGATTGGCCGCCCGCGAAAGATCCACTCCATCAGCATGATCATGACAGGAGACGTCGTGTAGATGAGCGTGCCGTTCGTCGCTGTCGTATAGCGCAGCGCGATATAGACCACCGCGCCGCAGATCCACATGCTGAGAAACGAGATCGCGCACAGCAGAAGCCAGTTTTCAAAGAAGATCTCGCGATGGCGGCGGACGCCCCGCCAGACAAAGGGAATCATGACGAGGAAGGCGAGCGCCCAGCGCAGGAACGCCAACGTGAAGGGTTCCACCGAGCCGATCGCGGCACGGCCGATCACGAGATTGGAAGAAAAGAAGACCGGCGACGCGAAGAGGATGCCATAGGCAAACGCATCGAGTTGCGGGCCGTCGGAGCGTCCGGTGTCGGGCATGGAAGTGTCTGAAATCCTGTCGGCGAGTACCGCAGCGTACACGGGAAAGTCGGCAGCTTAGGCAGATCGGCTGCCACCGGCAATCATCAATCGCGCATAAGGCGGGCCCCCGCGTGCATAGCGGCGCGAGGCGCTACTGGACCGGCACCGTTTCGCCGGAATAGAGCGCCGGCTGGCACGTTTTTCCGTCTGCGCCCATCTTGGCGCACAGGATGATGGCATCGGCGGCATTGCTGAACGGACCGGCAATAAGCCGTACCTCCAGCGCGCCGTTCTTCTCGCTGATGCCGGCGCGCGGCTGCAGCGACTTGGCAAGGTCCGGGTTTTGCTTCGCGAACGTCTGCCATTTTGTCTTCAGCGCCGACATCGACTGGAAGCCGCCCAGGTCGATACCGAATTCCGACCGCGAGATCTCCGTCTCCCGGCCCTCATCCTGCTGATCGGGATTGGCCGCATCGGCTGTCCTTGCCGGTCGTGCCCTTCGCATCTCCCGGGATTGCCTCGACAGCAAGGTGGTATCCGCCGTCGGCTTGGCTGCACGGGAAATCTTGGTATCGCCGCCGGCGGGCTTTGCCTTCGGCACGCCTGTCTCCCCGTCGGAGATGACGCGGGAAACGCCATCGATCGTTGGTAGCGGGGCGTCAATGGCCGGCAGGTTCGGGCGCGCGGTCGACAGGCCGCTTGTCTCTCCCACACGCCGGACGGAGCCGGGCGCACGCTCGACCACCGTCGAAGCGGCCGATCCGGTACGGTTCGATTTCGGGATCGAGCCGGTGACAATCGAATCGGTGTTTTTCGGCTGGTCCGCGCCGTCGGCTCGTGCCACGCGCGCGGCTGTCTTGCCCGGTTCGCCCGCCTGGCGGGCGGCCTTCGTCGCGTTGGTGCCATTCGGGGAGAGCGGCACTGTACGCGTCGCGACATTGGGCGAGCGTGTGGCAGTGACATCCGCCTCTGCGAGCCGCTTTACGGCGGCCATCCGGTTCGCATCGAGAGAAGCGACCTGCTCGCGCGTGTTCTTGAGCGCCTCGTCGATCGAGGAGAAGCGAACCTCGAGCGCGGTCAGCCGTTGTTTCAACTCCGCATTCGCCTCGTGCTGCGAGGATTCATTCCGCCTCAGCGCCACAAGATCCTGCTTCACCGACTGCAGATCTTCCGTCAGCATTTTTTCCATCGCCGACCGGCCTTTCTTGGCCGGTACGCCATAGATCCCGATCTTCTGCTCAGGCGCACCGATGCTGCCGGTGATTTCCACCGGTCCGGCGTCAGGCAGCCGTAGCCGTTCCGCAGTCTGCTGCGGCGTTTCTGCGAACTGCCAGGCGGCGGCGGCGAACAGAAACGCAATAACGGCCGCAAAGCCCCAGCCGGCCAGGGCAAGGCCGTCCGGACCGCTTTCTTCATCGGCCAACATCTGCTGCAAAATACTGCGTTTCGCCGCCACGCACTCTTTCTCCGCTTCGCGAGCGAATCCTTTTAACGGTTTTGTGTAGCATGTGCCGAGGATGTTTCCCTGTCGACATATGATGAAAACCCGAAGCTCTTCTCCACAGACTTGGCGTCGCATTTGCCAGACTTGACCCGGCCGCGCTCTCGTGGCCATTTCCTTCAAGATCAAGATGGCTGGCTGGAACGGGCTGATCCCGGGCAGATGATTTTCGACGGCTGATTCTAGGAAGGACACGGATTTAATGGCTATGCGAACCTGTCTTGTCGTTCTGCTCGCGGCGGGCGAGGGGACTCGCATGAAATCCGCGCATCCAAAGGTTTTGCACCAGGTCGCCGGCCGCTCGATGGTCGGCCATGTGATCGCCTCGTCCCGGGAGGCCGGCGCCGATCGCCTTGCCGTCGTCGTTGGCCCGGGAATGGACGCCCTTCAGGCGGAGGTCATGGCCCTTGCGCCGGAGGCCACCACCGCCGTCCAGAGCGACCGGCTCGGCACCGCCCATGCGGTTCTGGCCGCACGCGCAGAACTGGACCGGACGGTGGACGATGTGCTCGTTCTCTACGGCGACACGCCGCTGGTAACGCCGCAAACGCTCTCCCGCGTCCGCGCCCGCCTTGCCGGCGGTGCCGATGTGGTCGTCCTCGGCTTCGAGACGCCGATACCAACAGGGTACGGTCGTCTTCTCACCGATCAGGACGGCTGTCTTCTCGCCATCCGCGAGGAAAAGGATGCCAGCGATGCGGAACGCCGGATCACTCTGTGCAACTCCGGCATCATGGGCTTTCGCGGTGCGACCATGCTGTCGCTCCTGGATGCAATTGGCAACGACAACGCCAAGGGTGAATACTATCTCACCGACGCGGTCGAGATCGCCACCGCGCGCGGCCTGACCGTGGTGGCCGAAACCGGCGATGAGAACGAGGTGCTCGGCGTCAACGACCGGGCGCAGCTCAGCCGCTGCGAGGCGATTTATCAGGCCCGTGCGCGCGCCGCCGCCATGACCGCGGGCGTCACGCTCGTTGCGCCCGAAACCGTGTTCTTCTCGTTTGACACCGCGCTTTCCCGCGACGTGATCGTGGAGCCGAATGTCGTCTTCGGTCCGGGCGTCACGGTGGGCGAGGGAAGCCGCATCCGCGCTTTCTCCCATCTTGAAGGCGCAACGGTCGCTGCCGGCGCCGAGATCGGCCCCTATGCCCGCCTGCGTCCCGGAGCCCGTGTCGCCGCCGGGGCCCGCGTCGGCAATTTCGTCGAGATCAAGAACGCCCGCGTCGATGAGGGCGCCAAGGTCAACCATTTGAGCTATATCGGCGACGCAGAGATCGGCGCGCGCGCAAACATCGGCGCCGGCACCATTACCTGCAATTACGACGGCTTCGGCAAGTTCCGCACGGTGATCGGCGCTGACGCCTTCATCGGCTCCAATTCGGCGCTCGTCGCGCCCGTCTCGGTCGGCTCCGGCGCCTTCGTCGGCTCCGGCAGCGTCGTCACCGATGACGTCCCGACCGATGCCCTGGCGCTCGGCCGCGGCCGCCAGGCGGTGAAACCCGGATGGGCGGCGGAATTCCGGACACGCAGGACGGCGGAAAAAGCGGCGGCGAAGAAACGGGATTGAAACGGTTCGGATTCCATCGTTGTCGCGACGATGGCATCCGGTCCGCCGCATGGCCGATAAAAACCGACATCAAGTTTGATTTCTGAAAAGACGGGCCATGGGTCTATGGAAGATCCGGGTTTCGGCCCCGTCATGGATTGATCGAGAGGGAAGTGTGGCATGTGCGGAATCGTTGGAATTCTGGGAAAAGAGCCCGTAGCGCCGTTGATGGTCGACGCGCTGAAGCGGCTCGAATACCGGGGCTACGACTCCGCCGGCGTCGCCACCCTGGAAGGCGGCCGGATCGAGCGGCTGCGCGCGCCGGGAAAGCTTCGCAATCTTGAGGACGTCCTCGCCGGCCATCCTCTTTCGGGCCATGCCGGTATCGGCCATACCCGCTGGGCGACCCATGGCGCGCCGACGGAAAAGAACGCGCATCCGCATACGACCGAGCGTGTCGCCGTCGTGCACAACGGCATCATCGAGAATTTCCGGGCGCTGCGCGAGGAACTGAAGGCAAAGGGCGTTGCCTTCGACACCGAAACGGATACCGAGGTTGTGCCACGTCTCGTGACCGCGGAGATGGACAAGGGGCTCTCCCCGCGCGAGGCGGTGAAGGCCGCACTGGAGAATCTGGAAGGCGCGTTCGCGCTCGCCTTCCTCTTCGCCGGCGATGAGGACCTTCTGATCGCCGCGCGGCGCGGAAGCCCGCTCGCCCTCGGTCACGGCGATGGTGCAATGTATATCGGCTCCGACGCGATCGCACTGTCCGGCTTCACCAACCGTGTGACCTACCTGGAAGACGGCGACTGGGCAGTGCTGACCCGCGCCTCCGTTGAGATCTTCGATGAGAGCGGCAATCCCGTCAGCCGTCCGGAGCAACAATCGATCACTTCGGCGATGCTGGTCGACAAGGGCAACCACCGCCACTTCATGGCCAAGGAGATCCACGAGCAGCCCGAGGTCATCGGCCACACGATCTCCCGCTACGTCGACCTCAACGCCGAAGCAACGCTCCTTCCCGACGATCTTCCGTTCGACTTCGCCAAGCTGAGCCGGATTTCCCTGTCGGCTTGTGGCACGGCCTTCTACGCCGGCCTCGTCGCCAAATACTGGTTCGAGCGCTTTGCCCGCCTGCCGGTCGACATCGATATCGCCTCCGAGTTCCGCTACCGCGAGATGCCGATGGAAAAGGACGGGCTGGCGCTCTTCATCTCGCAGTCAGGCGAGACCGCCGATACGCTCGCCAGCCTGCGCTATTGCCGCGGCGAGGCCCAGCATATCGCAGCGATCGTGAATGTCGCGGAATCGACGATCGCGCGCGAATCCGACGTCATCTTCCCCACGCTCGCCGGTCCCGAGATCGGCGTTGCCTCGACGAAGGCCTTTACCGCGCAGCTGTCCGTTCTCGCCGCGCTCGCCGTCGCTGCTGGCACCAGGCGGGGCTACCTCGACCGCGACGACGAGAGGAAGCTGGTGCGGGCGCTCGCCGAGATCCCGCGCTTCGCCGTCGAGGCGTTGAAACTGGAGCCGCAGATCGAGGCGCTGGCTAAGACCTTGGCGAAAACCAAGGATGTCCTCTATCTCGGGCGCGGTACCAGCTATCCGCTGGCACTCGAAGGGGCATTGAAGCTGAAAGAGATTTCCTACATCCATGCCGAGGGCTATGCGGCTGGCGAACTGAAGCATGGACCGATCGCATTGATCGACGAAACCATGCCGGTTATCGTGATCGCACCCCATGACCGCATTTTCGACAAGACCGTATCCAACATGCAGGAAGTTGCCGCACGGGGCGGACGAATCATCCTGTTGACCGATCCGAAAGGCGCGGAAGCCGCGGCCATCGATGCCGTGGAGACCCTCGTTCTGCCGGATATGCCCGCGACGATTACGCCCATGGTTTACGCCATCCCGGTGCAATTGCTCGCCTATCATACTGCCGTGTTCATGGGGACGGATGTCGATCAGCCGCGCAACCTGGCGAAATCGGTGACCGTCGAATAGGCACCATCGCTGCCGGTTCCCAGCCGCGATGTCGTCAAGGCGCCGTTGCCGGCGGCGAGAAACGGGCAAGACGCGTGGACCGGCTCCGCGCGGGAGAAGCGGTGATCGTTGGATGGAGCCAAAGAAACAGGGTGCGTCGCCCGAGGAACTCGGATTGCCGCCGACCGTAAGAATGAGCGCGGCGGCCCGCCTCAGGAACTATTTCCTGACCGGTCTGATTATCGCCGGTCCGATCGGCATCACGCTTTACCTGACCTGGTCGCTCATCCAATGGGTCGACAGCTGGGTGCGGCCGTTCGTTCCGGTCAGTTACAGGCCGGAAACTTATCTGCCCTTCGCGGTCCCCGGCTTCGGCCTCGTCCTGGCGATCTTCGCGCTTACGCTGCTCGGCTTTCTCGCCGCCAACATAGCCGGCCGCTCGATCATCTCCGTGGGCGAGATGCTGCTCGACCGCATGCCCTTCGTGCGCAACCTCTATCGCGGCCTGAAGCAGATCTTCGAGACGGTGCTGTCGGCGCGCGGAACGTCGTTCCAGAAGGCCGCGCTGATCGAGTATCCGCGCCGCGGCCTGTGGGCGATCGTCTTTCTGGCGACCGGCACGAAAGGTGAGGTGGCCGCCAAGCTGCCCGAAGAGAGCGACATGATCAGCGTCTTCCTGCCGACGACGCCGAATCCCACCTCCGGCTTTCTGCTCTTCGTCCCTCGCGCAGATGTCATCGAACTGGACATGACGGTCGAGGACGCCGCCAAGCTTGTCATCTCCGCCGGGCTCGTTACGCCGGAGTACCAGGCCAAAGCGCAGGAACTCGCCGTCGAAGCCGGCCTCCAGGACACCTAGTGGCCGGCCACGGCCGGACCGTCTGATCGCGGCGCAACTCGCGTCGCGGCAAGCGGCGGTAACTGAAGCCTGCCGCGCTTTCGGCGCCTGCCGTCAGGTCACATATCGGGCCGTAGCTACCAGGCGAAATCCGGCCTCCGCACGCCGCTTTTTGGCGTCGATGAAACCCTCCGTTAAACTTGAGGCGCCAGACTGCGCATCGTGTTGGGGTGTTATGGTCGGACGGCACATCGGGCCGCCGGTCGTTAAGAGTATCGCGTACACGAATGACCACGAGACACCGCAGGGAAACCTTCCTCCGTCGCCTGATCATGCCGACGGTTACGGCCGCCTTCCTAGGCTATTTCGCCTATCACGCCTTCCATGGCGAATATGGCATGCTAGCCGAGGCGCGGCTGGAGCATGAGGTTGCCACGCTCAAGACTCGGCTCGACGACCTGCAGGCCCGCAGGCGGGCGCTCGCCGCGCGCGTTGCGCGGGTCCGCCCCGAGAGCCTCGACGCCGATCTTGTCGACGAACTCGCCCGCGCCAGCCTCAACTATGCTCGGCCGGGGGATGTCGTTCTCTATATCCGGCGAAAAGGCCTGGGTGATTAACAAATATGCGGTTAATCAACAAATTAACTGAATATTTGTTAAGTAGTTTTTTGCTAACAATTTCAAATCAATAAGACTGTTTTCCGTTATCCTCACGCGACGTGTTTGCCCTTTGACCCCTGCCGATTGTGCTGTATCTTTCCGGGCAATTCGGTGAATGGAGGCAAGGAAAAGCATGGCCACACCACGGGGCAAATCCGGCGCCAGGGCCGCGACCAAATCATCCACCCGGAAAAAACCGGCTGAGGTCGCTGACTTCACCAAGGAGCAGGAAGAGAGTGCCTACCGCGATATGCTGCTGATCCGGCGTTTCGAGGAAAAGGCCGGCCAGATGTACGGCATGGGTCTGATTGGCGGTTTCTGCCACCTTTATATCGGCCAGGAAGCCGTCGTCACCGGCATGCAGATGGCACTGAAGGACGGCGACGAGGTGATCACCGGCTATCGCGACCACGGCCACATGCTGGCCTGCGGCATGGATCCCAAGGGCGTCATGGCGGAGCTGACCGGACGTCAGGGCGGCTATTCGCGCGGCAAGGGCGGCTCGATGCACATGTTTTCCGCCGAGAAAAACTTCTACGGCGGCCACGGCATCGTTGGCGCCCAGGTCTCGCTCGGCACCGGGATCGCCTTCGCCAATCGCTACCGTAAGAATGACCAGGTCTCGCTGACCTATTTCGGCGATGGTGCCGCCAACCAGGGCCAGGTCTACGAGAGCTTCAACATGGCCTCGCTGTGGAAGCTCCCGGTGGTCTACATCATCGAGAACAACAAATACGCCATGGGCACTTCGGTGCAGCGCTCCTCCGCTCAGACCGATTTCTCCCAGCGCGGTCTCTCCTTCAACATTCCCGGCGAACAGGTCGACGGCATGGATGTGCGCGCGGTGAAGGCTGCCGGCGACAAGGCGATCGCCTGGTGCCGGGAAGGCAAGGGCCCCTACATCCTGGAGATGCTGACCTATCGCTATCGCGGACACTCCATGTCCGACCCGGCGAAGTACCGCTCCAAGGAGGAAGTTCAGAAGATGCGCACCGAGCATGACCCGATCGAACTGGTCCGCGCGCGCATGATCGAGAAGAAGTGGGCGACCGAGGACGAATTGAAGGCGATCGACAAGGACGTCCGCGCCGTCGTCGCCGAGGCTGCCGAGTTCGCGCAGACCGATCCCGAGCCGGATCCGTCGGAGCTGTGGACCGATATCATTCATCCTGTAGGGGACGCCTGAGCCATGCCGACCGAAATTCTCATGCCCGCCCTTTCCCCGACGATGGAGGAGGGCACACTTGCCAAGTGGGTCAAGAACGAGGGCGACACCGTCTCCTCCGGTGATGTGATCGCCGAGATCGAGACCGACAAGGCAACGATGGAAGTCGAGGCCGTCGACGAAGGCACCCTCGGAAAGATCCTTGTTCCGGCCGGCTCCGAAGGCGTCAAGGTCAACACGCCGATCGCGCTGCTCCTGGAAGAAGGCGAGGACGCCTCGGCGCTCGACGAGGCCGCGGCTGCCGCCAAGGCGCCCGCCGCCGACGCTCCGGCAGAAGAGGCCGCGCCCGAGGCACCGGCGCCCGTAGCGGCCGCACCGATCGAGCAGAAACCGGCGGAAGACCCGGATATTCCGGCCGGCACCGAGATGGTGCGCCTGACTGTACGCGAGGCGCTCCGCGATGCCATGGCCGAAGAGATGCGCCGTGATGGCGATGTGTTCGTCATGGGCGAGGAAGTCGCCGAGTACCAGGGCGCCTACAAGGTGACCCAGGGTCTGCTGCAGGAGTTCGGCGCTGACCGCGTCATCGATACTCCGATCACCGAACACGGGTTTACCGGGCTTGGCGTCGGCACTGCGCTCGCCGGCCTGAAACCCATCGTGGAATTCATGACCTTCAACTTCGCCATGCAGGCGATGGACCAGATCATCAACTCCGCTGCCAAGACGCTCTACATGTCCGGCGGCCAGATCCACAATTCGATCGTCTTCCGTGGTCCGAACGGCGCGGCTGCCCGCGTCGCGGCCCAGCACAGCCAGGATTATTCCGCCTGGTATTCACAGATCCCCGGCCTCACGGTCATCATGCCGTGGTCCGCCGCCGACGCCAAGGGACTGCTCAAGGCCGCCATCCGCAGCCCCAATCCCGTCGTCTTCCTGGAAAACGAAATCCTCTATGGCCAGTCCTTCGACGTGCCGGACATGGAGGATTTCGTCCTCCCCATCGGCAAGGCCAAGGTCGTCCAGGAGGGTGACGACGTCACCATCGTCTCCTGGGGTATCGGCATGACCTATGCGACGAAGGCCGCCGAGGAGCTCGCCGGCATGGGTATCGCGGCTGAAGTGATCGACATGCGCACGCTGCGACCGCTCGATATCGACACCGTCCTCGCCTCGATCAAGAAGACAGGGCGTTGCGTCACGGTGGAAGAGGGCTGGCCGGTCTGCTCCATGTCGGCGTATATCGCCTCGGAAGTGCAGTCGAAGGCGTTCGACTGGCTCGACGCGCCGGTCCTCAGCGTTACCGGCAAGGACGTTCCGATGCCCTACGCGGCCAACCTTGAAGCACTCGCCAAACCCTCGGTTCCTGAATTGATCGAGGCGGTCAAGGCGGTCTGCTATCGTTAAAACGGCGTGATCCGGACGAACGTCCCGCCATGATGGGGCATTCGGCCGGTGCCGATCAATAATTCCGGGGAGTTTGTCCAAAATGCCGATCGAGATCCTGATGCCCGCTCTCTCGCCCACGATGGAGAAGGGCAATCTGGCCAAATGGCACGTGAAGGAAGGGGATACGGTATCCTCCGGCGACGTGATCGCCGAGATCGAGACCGACAAGGCCACGATGGAAGTCGAGGCCGTCGACGAGGGAACCGTCGGCAAGATCCTCGTCGACGAAGGCGCAACGGATGTCCCCGTCAACGACGTCATTGCCCTGCTTCTGGAAGAAGGCGAGGACAAAAGCGCGCTGAAGGATGCCGGCGCCAAGCCCGCCGCGGCGAAGCCGGAATCGGCCAAACCCGAGCCCGCGAAGGCCGAGGCGGCCATGACGGACGGCCAGGCCGTCGCGCCCGCCAACGCGCCGGCGACGAATGCGGGTGCGGCAAGCCCCGCCGCCGGCCCCGCACCGACGACGGAAGAGGGCGGCCGTATCTTCGCATCGCCGCTCGCCCGGCGCCTTGCCAAGGAAGCCGATCTCGACCTCTCCGCCATTTCCGGCTCCGGCCCGCGCGGCCGTGTCGTCAAGGCCGATATCGAGGCGGCCATCGCCGCCGGCACCGGTAAGGCGAAGCCGGCCGAGAAGGCCGCCGCCGCTGCCGGAACCACCCCGGCACCAGCCGCGAAGCCCGCGATGTCGGATGACGCGGTCCGTGCTTTCTATAAAGAGGGCTCTTATGAGGAAGTGCCGCATGATTCCATGCGCAAGGTCATCGCCAAGCGCCTGACGGAATCGAAGTCGACGATCCCGCATTTCTATCTGACGCTCGATTGCGATATCGATGCGCTGCTGGCGTTGAGGAAGCAGGTCAACGAGGCCGCTTCCGTCGACGGCGACGGCAAGCCTGCCTACAAGGTCTCGGTCAACGATATGATCATCAAGGCCATGGCGCTCGCCCTTCAGGCCGTGCCGGACGCCAATGCGACCTGGACCGAGACGGCGATGCTGAAGCACTCGGTCTCCGACATCGGCGTCGCGGTCGCTATTCCCGGCGGCCTCATCACGCCGGTCGTGCGCGATGCGGAAAAGAAATCGCTGTCGGCCATCTCCAACGAGATGAAGGATTTCGCCAAGCGTGCCCGCGAGAGGAAGCTCGCGCCTGAGGAATACCAGGGCGGCACCACCGCGATCTCCAATCTCGGCATGTTCGGCATCAAGGACTTCTCCGCCGTCATCAACCCGCCGCACGCGACGATCCTGGCCGTCGGCGCCGGTGAACAGCGCGCCGTCGTCAAGGATGGCGCGCTCACCGTCGCCACGATCATGACGGTGACGCTCTCCACCGATCACCGCGCCGTTGACGGCGCGCTCGGTGCCCAGCTTCTCGCCGCTTTCAAGAAGCTGATCGAGAACCCGATGGCGCTGTTGGTCTGACAACCCGGCGCCAAAGAGGAACGCGCCTTCCTCAACGCCGCGCCGAGCGCTGATGACGGTAGCCATCTGGCGGCCAACGAGACCCGGAAGATCGGCGAGACGGTCACTCCCCGTCGTTACCGGCTCGATCGCGATCAGGGTGCTTGAGAACTGAACCACGACGCCGGGTTCGCTACGACGGCAGCCCCGGCGTTTGCATCCGAACGAGCGGGAAGGGCGCATCGCGCGCTCTTGCGCCTGATGGCCGGACGAACGGATCCGGCATAAGTTCAAGGAGATGATGTCTCGTGTCGACCAATTACGACGTCATAATCATCGGCGCTGGTCCGGCCGGCTACGTCGCCGCCATCCGCGCCTCCCAGCTCGGCATGAAAACGGCGGTCGTGGAGGCCAACCACCTCGGCGGCATCTGCCTCAACTGGGGCTGTATCCCGACGAAGGCGCTGTTGCGCTCCGCCGAGATCTACACCCACATGAAGCACGCGAAGGACTACGGCCTGTCGGCCGATGGCGCCAAGTTCGATCTCGCCGCCATCGTCAAGCGCTCGCGCGGCGTCTCCGGACAGCTCTCGACCGGCGTTGGCTACCTGATGAAAAAGAACAAGATCGATGTGATCTGGGGAAGGGCGGAGATCACCGCGCCCGGCAGCCTCACCGTCAAGGATGCCGACAATGCCCCCAAGGGCGCGCTCAAGGGTGGCGCCTACAAGGCCAAGCACATCGTCATTGCGACCGGCGCCCGGCCGCGTGTGCTGCCGGGTCTCGAACCTGACAAGAAACTCGTGTGGACCTATTTCGAGGCCATGGTGCCGGAGGATCTGCCGAAGTCGCTCCTCGTCGTCGGCTCCGGCGCCATCGGCATCGAGTTCGCCTCCTTCTACAATGCCCTCGGCGTCGATGTGACTGTCGTGGAGGTCATGGACCGCGTGCTCCCGGTCGAGGACGCGGAAATCTCAGGCCTTGCCAAGAAGGGTCTGGAGAAGGCGGGCCTCAAGATCCACCTGGAAACCAAGGTCGACAAGCTCGACAAGAAGGCCAACAGCGTCACCGCGACGCTGACCGACAAGGCCGGCAAGTCGAGCCAGATCACCGTCGACCGGGTGATTTCCGCCGTCGGCGTCGTCGGCAATATCGAAAGCCTCGGCCTTGAAAAGCTCGGCGTGAAGACCGACCGGGGCTGCGTCGTTATCGACAAGTTCGGCCGCTCCAGCGTTCCCGGCATCTACGCGATTGGCGACGTCGCCGGCCCGCCGATGCTCGCCCACAAGGGCGAGCACGAGGGTGTCATCTGCGTCGAGGCGATCGCCGGCGAGAACCCGCATCCGATGGACAAGCTAAAGATCCCCGGCTGCACCTACTGCCAGCCGCAGGTCGCCTCCGTCGGCCTCAGCGAGGCCAAGGCCAAGGAAGCCGGCTACGACGTCAAGGTCGGCCGTTTTCCCTTCGTCGGCAATGGCAAGGCGATTGCGCTCGGCGAGCCGGATGGCCTCGTCAAGACTGTCTTCGATGCCAAGACCGGCCAGCTCCTCGGCGCCCATATGATCGGCGCGGAAGTGACCGAGCTCATCCAGGGTTTCGTCGTCGCCATGAATCTGGAGACGACCGAGGAAGAGCTGATGAACACGGTCTTCCCGCATCCGACGCTGTCGGAAATGATGCACGAGAGCGTGCTCGATGCCTACGGCAAGGTGATTAACATCTGACGCAAGACTTCGCTAGAATGCCGTCCAGGGGCAGCCCCGCGGCTATCCGCGGGCACAGCAAAAGGACAAAGTCATGGACGCACGCTCAATCATCATCTGGGTCATCATCGGCGTCGTTGCGGGCTGGCTCGCCAGCTTCGTTGTCGGCGGCGGCGGCCTCGTCAAGTATCTCATCTGGGGCCTTGTCGGTTCCGTCGTGGGCGGCTTCCTCGCTAGCCAGTTCAACCTGCACCTGAATATCGGCAGCGCCATCGTCGAGCAGATCATCATTTCCACGATCGGTGCCATCGTGGTCGTCTTGATTGCCCGGCTGATTTCCTGACCGGACCCGTAGCCCGGGTTCACCATCGGCACCGGCATTCGGCCGGAATTTGAATTCCGGCCGAACTCGGCTACATACCCGGTCGAACATCGTTCGGGCGGTCTCGGCCCGAACCCAGCAGGACATTTGCCACCATGGTCACCCTGATCGACACCGTGAACAGCGAGAAGAAGGCGGCCCGCCCGCGCCACCCGGAAAAGGCCCACAAGCCCGACCGTCCGGTGGCGCGCAAGCCAGCTTGGATTCGCGTCAAGGCGCCGGGATCTCCGACCTTCAGCGAAACGAACTCGATCGTACGTGACAACGGTCTCGTCACGGTGTGCGAGGAGGCCGGATGCCCGAACATTGGCGAGTGCTGGTCGAAGAAGCACGCCTCTTTCATGATCATGGGCGAGACCTGCACCCGCGCCTGTGCCTTCTGCAACGTGCGCACCGGCATGCCCGACCCGCTTGATGCGGACGAGCCGCGCCGCACCGCCGACGCCGTGGCGCAGATGGGCCTGGAACACGTCGTCATCACCTCCGTCGACCGCGATGACCTCGCCGACGGCGGCGCGGCGCATTTCGCCGCTGTCATCGCCGCGATCCGTGCCGCTTCGCCGCAGACCACCATCGAGGTGCTGACGCCCGACTTCCTGCGCAAGCCCGGTGCCCTGGAGATCGTTGTCGAGGCAAAGCCTGATGTCTTCAATCACAACATGGAGACTGTCGCCGGCAACTATCTGACGGTCAGGCCCGGCGCGCGCTATTTCCACTCCATCCGGCTTCTCCAGCAGGTGAAGGAACTCGACCCGGCCATGTTCACCAAGTCCGGCATCATGGTCGGCCTCGGCGAGGAGCGGAACGAGATCCTGCAACTCATGGACGACCTCAGAACGGCGGATGTGGACTTCCTCACCATCGGCCAGTACCTGCAGCCGACCCGCAAGCATCATCCGGTTGAATCCTTTGTCTCGCCCGAGGAATTTGCGTCCTATGAATCGATGGCCTATGCCAAGGGCTTCCTGATGGTTTCCGCCAGCCCGCTGACGCGCTCGTCGCATCACGCGGGTGAAGACTTCCGGCAGTTGCGCGAGGCACGCATCGCGGCCAAGGGCTTCTGAAGACCGGCGAGCCAGGGAAACACGAACGGACCGGAGCGGGAAGGCTGGGGGCGGCAATGCCGCAATTTCAAACGACGCGAAGGGTGCGCCACAGCGCCAAGAACATGTTCGACCTCGTGGCGGACGTGGAGAAGTACCCTGAATTCGTTCCGCTCTGTCAGTCGACCTCATTGCGGGGCCGCAAGGAACTAGACGATGGCAAGGCCATCATCGTCGCCGACATGACCGTCGCCTACAAGGTCGTGCGCGAGAGCTTCACCAGCAAGGCCGAACTCGACCTGCCGGCGCTGGAAATCCGCGTCTCCTACCTCGACGGACCGTTTCATCACCTCGACAACCGCTGGCGCTTCATACCGTTGTCGCCGGCAAGCTGCGACGTGACGTTCTACATCGAATACGAGTTCCGCTCACGCATGCTCGGCTCGCTGATGGGGACGATGTTCGATCTGGTATTCAGAAAGTTTGCAACAGCGTTCGAAAAGCGCGCCGACGAGGTCTATGGAAAGCCGGACGGCGAGTTGGATGTCTGACGCACGTCAAAAATTGCATGCATTTATCGACTTGCCTGGTGAAACTTATTCGCCGGCTAGTCGTTCAAGGATTTCAAAGGCATCTGAGACAGTAGCAAGCCGAATGCCGCTACGTCCGAGGTCGCCGTAGCGGCGCTCCAGGACGATTGTCGCCTGCCCGCGCCGCGCGCCGGCGAGGTAGACAAGGCCGACGGGCTTGTCCGCGCTGCCGCCGCCCGGTCCGGCGATGCCGGTCACCGCGACGGTGACATTGGCGCGCGAATGGCCAAGCGCGCCCTCGGCCATCGCCCGCGCGACCTCGGCACTCACAGCCCCGAGCTTTTCGATCATCTCGGCCGGCACGCCGATCATCTCGGTCTTGGCCTCGTTGGAATAGGTCACGAAGCCACGCTCGACGACATCCGACGAGCCGGCGACGGCCGTCAGCGTACCGGCGATAAGGCCGCCAGTGCAGGATTCCGCCGTCGCCACCGTGAGGCCGGCCTCGCGCAGGGTCCGGAGCAGGACCTCGGCGTGGGCGAGGAGAGGGGTGAGATCGGTCATCGCGGGCCTCCGTCAGGTCTTGTCGCGGGGGTCATTCGGCGAAAGGAAGCCGCACGGTCGCCGTCGCTTGCGCCGCGATCCCCTCCCTGCGACCGGTAAAGCCGAGACGTTCCGTCGTCGTCGCCTTCACTGAGACGCGGGAGATCGGGATCCCGCAGATCTCCGCGATCCGTGTCCGCATGGCCTCACGATGCGGTCCGATCTTCGGCGCCTCGCAGATCAGCGTCAGATCGAGATGGCCGATCCGGCCGCCGCGCGCGGCGACGGCATCAACCGCTGCTTTCAGGAAGAGATCGGACGCTGCGCCCTTCCACTGCGGATCGGACGGCGGAAAATGGCTACCGATATCGCCTTCGCCGAGCGCGCCGAAGATCGCGTCGGTGAGCGCGTGGAGGCCGACGTCGGCGTCGGAATGACCTGACAGTCGACGCTCATGCGCAATAGTGATGCCGCCAAGGGTGACCGCATCGCCGTCGGCGAAGGCATGGACGTCGAAGCCATTACCGACGCGGATGTCCACAAGCTCCTCTGCCTCTCTGCGCCGCAGGCGCGCGTCGACGGTTTCCATGTCGTCCCTCGTCGTGAGCTTGATGTTCTCCGCGTTGCCCTTAACCAGCCGGACGGCAAGCCCCGCCCATTCGGCGACGGCGGCATCGTCGGTGAATTCCTCCGGATGCGTCGCGGCGGCGCGCCGATGGGCTTCAAGGATTGGCGCGAAGACAAAACCCTGCGGGGTCTGCGCCGCCCACAGGTCACGCCGCGGAATGGTGTCGACAATCGTCGGCGACCTGCCGGCCTGCCGCTTGATCGTATCGGTGACGGGTCGTGCGGCGATCGCCCCGTCGGCGACGCTTAGCGCATCCAGGACGGCATCGACGGTCGCGGCTGAAACGAAAGGGCGCGCCGCGTCATGGATGAGGACGATATCCGGCGGATTATCCGCGAGCGCCTCCAGCCCGGCGAGCACCGACGCCTGCCGGGTTGCGCCGCCGATCGCCGTTTCATGCGGCCCTTGCAGCGCACGAACCGCCTGCGAAAAGGCCTCGTGATCGTCTTTGTGGATGACAGTCAGCACGCGATTGATGCGCGGGTGTTCATAAAAAATGCCCAAAGTGCGGGCAATCACGGAGGTTGATCCAAGCATGCGATACTGCTTGGGCGTGTCCCCATCGTCGCGAATCGCTCGCGAACCGCGTCCGCCAGCGACAATGATTGCAGCCACAAGGGGTTGAGACATGGGGACGTCCGTCGTTTCACATTTGCCTGAACGGCGCGTCATGTTGTAGCACGATCACCATCCTAACCAAGTGATGCTTTTTAATGCGCTGGTCGGGATTACGCATTGCAGCAAAAGGCGGCATTGTCTAATCTCTACGCATTGCAGCTACATGCCCAACAGATAAGCAGCGTTGACGCGGCCCGTGATGACCGAACTCCGTATCGGAGACATAGCCCTCGGCAATCCGGTTTTGCTCGCCCCGATGGCGGGAATAACCGATCTGCCGTTCCGCCGCCTCGCGGCGCGCTTCGGCGTTGGTGCCGTCGTATCGGAGATGGTGGCGAGTGGCGAACTGGTGACCGGCCGTGTCGAGGCGCAGATGCGGATGGAAGGCGAGGGGCTCTTCCCGCACATGGTGCAGCTCGCCGGTCGCGAGGCCGGTTTCCTCGCGGAGGCTGCCCGCATGGTTGAAGGCGCCGGCGCCGACATCATCGACATCAACATGGGCTGCCCGTCGAAGCGGGTCACTACCGGCTATGCCGGTGCGGCCCTGATGCGCGATCCCGATCACGCCATCCGCCTGATCGCCGCCGTCGTCGATGCCGTTGCGGTTCCAGTCACGGTGAAGATGCGCCTCGGCTGGGACGAGGATTGCCTCAATGCCGCCGACATCGCCCGCCGGACCGAAGCGACGGGCGCGCGCATGATCACCGTCCACGGCCGCACCCGCAATCAGTTCTATAAGGGCAAGGCAGACTGGCGGGCTATCGCCGCGGTACGCGAGGCGGTCGCGATTCCGCTCATCGCCAATGGCGATTGCCGCAGCTATGACGACGCCGATCGCATGCTTGCCGCCTCCGGCGCCGACGGCGTGATGATCGGTCGCGGCGCGCAAGGGCGGCCCTGGTTCCCCGGTCGCGTCGCCCACTATCTTCGAACCGGTGAACGCCTCAGTGAACCGGCCTGGAACGAATGCCTCGACCTCGTTCATGAACACTATGAGGCTATTGTCGCCCATTATGGCCTGCCGTTCGGCGTCCGCAATGCGCGCAAGCACCTCGGATGGTATATGGACGGCTTTCCTCCCGGCAATTGCGACGACCCAGTGGGTCTACGCCGCGCAATTCTCACCGAGGAGAGCCCCGACCGCGTCCACGATCTCCTCGACCAATGGTTCGCACCGCAACGAGAAGCCGCATGACAGCACAAAACCCTCATCTGCCGGACGAGGAGGCCTGGGCCATGGTCGACGCCTTGCCCCATCCGGTCCTCCTCATCATCGGCGATATGGACGTGGCGGCCAGCAACAGCGCGGCGGAGGATTTCTTCCAGGTCAGCGCCACGCTGCTGACCCGCAACGGTCTGCGCCATTTCGTGCCTTTCGGCAGCCCGCTTCTGGCGCTCGTCGACGAAGTGCGCCGGCGCGGCACCCCGGTGAATGAATATCGCGTTGACATCGGCTCGCCGCGCATCGGTTCCGAGCGCATCGTCGACATCCATGCCGCGCCCATGCACAAGACCGACGATGCCGTCGTGGTGATGCTGCAGGAACGGTCGATGGCGGACAAGATCGACCGTCAGCTCACGCACCGCAACGCTGCGCGCTCCGTCACCGGACTTGCAGCCATGCTGGCCCACGAGATCAAGAATCCGCTGTCCGGCATTCGCGGCGCTGCGCAGCTTCTGGAACAGTCCGCCGACGACAACGACCGCGCGCTGACCCGCCTGATCATGGACGAGGCCGATCGTATCGTGGAATTGGTCAACCGGATGGAAGTCTTCTCCGACGACCGGCCGACCGACCGCGCGCCCGCCAACATCCACGTCATCCTCAACCGGGTGCGCCGCATCGCCGAATCCGGCTTTGGTCGCCACATCCGCTTCGTGGAGGAATACGATCCTTCGCTGCCGCCAGTGCTGTGCAATCAGGACCAGATCATCCAGGTCTTCCTCAATCTTGTGAAGAATGCGGTTGAGGCGATCGGCGACCGCGCCGACGGCGAGATCACGCTGTCGACGGCGTTTCGGCCGGGCATACGCCTGTCCATTCCCGGCAGCACCGACAAGGTCAGCCTGCCGCTGGAATTTTGTGTGCGCGACAATGGGCCGGGCGTTGCCGACGACATTCTCCCGCACCTTTTCGATCCGTTCGTGACCACCAAGATCAACGGCACGGGGCTCGGCCTCGCGCTCGTGGCCAAGATCGTTCACGACCATGGCGGCGTGATCGAATGCGACTCCCAGTCCAACCGAACCGTGTTCCGTGTTCTAATGCCGGCCTTCACCGGCGACCCTGCTGCAGATCAGACGGCACCGGAGGAGAAGTGATGTCGACCGGAAGGATTCTCGTAGCCGACGACGATGCCGCGATCCGCACCGTCCTCAACCAGGCCCTCTCACGCGCCGGATACGAAGTGCGTCTGACGTCCAATGCCGCGACGTTGTGGCGCTGGGTGAACGAGGGCGACGGCGATCTGGTGATCACCGACGTGGTGATGCCGGACGAAAATGCCTTCGATCTCTTGCCGCGCATCAAGCGCGTGCGCCCGGAACTGCCCATCCTGGTGATGAGCGCGCAGAACACCTTCATTACCGCCATCCGCGCCTCCGAGAAGGGTGCCTACGACTACCTGCCCAAGCCCTTTGACCTGAAGGAGCTCATCTCCATCGTCGGGCGGGCGTTGACCGAGCCCCGCCGCAAACAGGTCGACGACGACGATCTGGAGGGCACCGACACCATCCCTCTCGTCGGTCGCTCGCCCGCCATGCAGGAGATCTATCGCGTCCTCGCCCGACTGATGCAGACCGATCTAACGGTCATGATCAACGGCGAGTCGGGCACCGGCAAGGAACTCGTCGCCCGCGCGCTCCATGATTATGGCAAGCGCCGCAATGGGCCGTTCGTCGCCATCAACATGGCCGCGATCCCGCGTGATCTCATCGAGTCGGAGCTCTTCGGCCACGAGAAGGGCTCCTTCACCGGCGCGCAGAACCGCTCTGCCGGCCGCTTCGAACAGGCTGAGGGCGGCACGCTCTTCCTCGACGAGATCGGCGACATGCCGATGGAGGCGCAGACCCGCCTTTTGCGCGTTCTCCAGCAGGGCGAATACACCACCGTCGGTGGCCGCACCCCGATCAAAACCGACGTGCGGATCATCGCCGCCACCAACAAGGACCTTCGGCTCCTCATCAACCAAGGGCTCTTTCGAGAGGATCTGTTCTTCCGCCTGAATGTCGTGCCGATCCGGCTTCCGCCCCTGCGTGAGCGGACCGACGACATTCCCGATCTCGTCCGCCACTTCTTCGCCCAGGCCGAGCGCGAGGGGCTCGGCGCCAAACAGATGGAGCCGGCCGCGATCGACCTATTAAAGCGCTATCGCTGGACTGGAAACGTGCGCGAACTGGAAAACCTCGTTCGCCGCCTCGCCGCGCTGTGCCCGGACGACATCATCACCGCGACGCATATCGCCCAGGAACTCGACCGTCCCGCCACCATGCCGGCGGGCGAGCCGACGTCGGAAGCGGAAGACCTGTCGGGCTTCATGGAGCAATACCTCGCCAAGTACTTCAATGGTTTCGGCGAAGACTTGCCACCTCCGGGCCTCCTCCAGAGGATCCTGCGCGACGTCGAATATCCACTGATCACGGCATCTTTGGCGGCGACGCGAGGCAACCAGATCCGTGCCGCCGAACTTCTCGGCGTGAACCGCAACACGCTTCGAAAGAAGATCCGCGACCTCGATATTCAGGTCTATCGCGGCATGCGCTGAAGCGGCATTCGCAGACCCCGCAGTGCCGCCGGACGGGACAGTAACCTCGGGCAGGCATCCCCGGAGCCGAATCGGGTTCCCCGGCGTTGGCGTCTTTCGCCTGCCCGGAATCCGACCGGGGCAGAGGAAGCCGGCACGCGTGGTGCCGTCCCGCGCCGCCATGTCGCGGAATTCGCTCAAAAGAGCTGTCTCATTTTCGCAACATTGTTGTAAGACTGCTACGGTCATCAATGAGGGATTCGGCGCCGGTCCAAGGATCGCTTCCGATATCCGGCAATGATGTGTCTGTACTCTGCAAACGCGGCCGGCTACCGGCCGCCAACAATTCGAACGACCTGCCTCCAGGCGCTCGGAGAGCGGGCTTGAAACGTCAAGGATGGTCCGCTTGAGCGAGACACTTCCCGAGAAAACCGCATCCCCAGGCACGGCGGGCGAGGGCGGGCAACGTTCCGATTTCCGGCGCGGCGTTCGCACCCTCGGCATGCTGACCGTGGTCGTGTCGCTGATCTCCGTCGCTGTCACCTTTCTTGTGCTGACGGGGTCGACGACGGTAACCCCGACCAAGATCGTCGTCCGCTGGGCGCTCGCGATCAACGGCATCATCGCGCTCGTTCTCGTCGGCACGATCGCGCTCGAAGTCGCCAGCCTCGTCAAGGCAAGACGGCGAGGGCGGGCGGCAGCGCGTCTCCATGTCCGCATCGTCACGCTCTTCAGCGTGATTGCGGCAGTGCCGGCGATCATCGTCGCCATCATCGCCACCATAACGCTCGACCGCGGCCTCGACCGGTGGTTCCAGGAGCGCACGCGGGCGATCATTTCCAACTCTCTGCTGGTTGCCAGCGCGTATCTTCAGGAGCATGCCCATGTGCTGCGTGGCGACCTGATCGCCATGGCGACCGACATCGACCGGGCCAAGCAGCTCTACGACTACGAACCGAGCCGCTTCGACACCTTCTTCAAGACTCAGGCGAATCTGCGCCTCCTGCCGGCTGCCTATCTGATCGATTCGAAGGGCAAGGTCATCACCCAGGCCGCCGTTCCCCGGGAGATGAATGCGCCGAAGCCCCCGGCGAGCGCCATGAAGCAGGCCGCGGAAGGAAAGCCGGTTCTTATCGCCCCCGGCTCGTCCAATCTCGTCGGCGGCGTGATGAAGCTCTCCGCGTATACTGATACCTATCTCTATGTCGCCCGCTCGCTAGATCCGCGCGTCATCGAATATCTGCGCCTGGCGCGCGAGAATACCGACGAATACAGCCAGCTGGAGGAAAGCCGCTTCGGGGTGCAAATCGCCTTCGGCCTCGTCTATATCGGCGTCGCGCTGGTCCTCCTCCTCAGTGCCATCTGGATCGGTCTCGGCTTCGCTAACCGGCTTGTCGCCCCGATCAGGCGGCTCATCGGCGCCGCCGATCAGATCTCGCGCGGCAATCTCGACGTCGCGGTGCCGATCGCTCGCCGCGAGGGTGATCTCGCCCGCCTCGGTTCGACCTTCAACACCATGACAGCGCAGTTGCGCCACCAGCGCGGCGAACTTCTAGCTGCCAATGATCTTATCGACCGCCGGCGCCGGTTCACCGAGGCCGTGCTCTCCGGCGTCACCGCCGGCGTCCTTGGCATCGACGAGAACGGCGTCGTGACGCTCGCCAACCGCTCGGCGATGGAAATCCTGGAGATCGACGAAAGCGCGCTCGTCGGCCAGACGATCGACGAAACGGTGCCAGAGTTCCTGCATATCGTCGACGAGGCGCGATCCGACGCCCTACGTGACCGCCAGGAACAGATCTCTGTCAGCCGCAATGGCCGCGAGCGCATCATCTCGGTGCGGGCGACGAACGAGCGCTCTCCCAACCAGGACCATGGCGTCGTCGTCACCCTCGACGACATCACCGATCTGGTATCCGCTCAGCGTGCCTCTGCCTGGGCCGATGTCGCCCGCCGCATCGCCCACGAAATCAAGAACCCGCTGACGCCGATCCAGCTTTCCGCCGAACGTCTGCGCCGGCGCTACGGGCGCCACATCGAGGAAGAGAATCCGGTCTTCGACCAATGTGTCGATACCATCATCCGCCAGGTCGGGGACATCGGCCGGATGGTCGACGAGTTCTCCGCGTTCGCGCGAATGCCGTCGGCGAACATGGAAGAGGCGGACCTGACGGAAGCGGTCAGCGAAGCGGTTTTCCTGCAGAGCGTTGGCAACCCGGACGTGGAAATGACGACGGACTTCGGCGAAAAGCCGCTTCTTGCCCGCTTCGATCACCGGCTGATCACCCAGGCGGTGGCCAACGTCATCAAGAACGCGACCGAAGCGATCGAGGCCCTGCCGGCGGAGGAACAGGGCAAGGGTCGTATTTCCGTTAACGTCAGGCGGGAGGACACCTTCCTCGTCATCGACATCACTGACAACGGCATCGGCCTGCCCGCCGAAAGCCGTCAGCGCCTGCTAGAGCCTTACATGACGACCCGCAAGAAAGGCACAGGCCTCGGCCTCGCCATCGTCGGCAAGATCATGGAAGAGCACGGCGGGCGTATCGAACTCCTGGATTCCCCCGAGGTGGCCGACGGCGGTCACGGCGCGATGGTGCGGCTGTTCCTTGCCGCGCCGGCGTCGGCGCCGAGCCAAAAAATCGCCGACGAAGGCGAACAACAACGGTCTGAACATCATGGCGAGTGACATCCTCATCGTAGACGACGAAGCCGATATTCGAGAGCTCGTTGCCGGCATCCTCGAGGACGAGGGACATGGCACGCGGACCGCGGCCGATGCCGATGCCGCGCTTACAGCGATCGGCGAACGCCGTCCGTCTCTGGTCTTCCTCGACATCTGGCTGCAGGGAAGCCGCCTCGACGGCCTTGCGCTCCTTGACGAAATCAAGGAACGCCACACCGAGCTGCCGATCGTCATGATCTCCGGCCACGGCAACATCGAGACTGCCGTTTCCGCAATCCGGCGCGGCGCTTACGATTACATCGAAAAGCCGTTCAAGGCGGACCGGCTGGTGCTCGTCGCCGAACGGGCGTTGGAAGCTTCCAAGCTGAAGCGGGAGGTGAAGGAGCTGCGCCAGCGGAGCGGCGATGCCAACCGTCTTGTCGGTTCATCCTCGGTCATGAACCACCTGCGCCAGACGATCGAGCGCGTCGCGCCAACCAACAGCCGCATCCTGCTGTCCGGTCCGTCCGGTGCCGGCAAGGAGCTCGCCGCGCGCACCATCCACGAACTTTCCCACCGCTCCGGCGGCCCGTTCGTTGCCATCAACGCTGCGACGATCACCCCGGAGCGGATGGAGGAAGAGCTTTTCGGCACGGAGGGCGACGGCGACTCCAGCGGTCGCGTCGGCGCGCTGGAAGAGGCGCACAACGGAACGCTCTACCTCGACGAGATCGCCGACATGCCGCGCGAAACGCAGGGCAAGATCCTGCGTGTTCTCGTCGACCAGAAGTTCCAGCGGGTCGGCGGGACGACGAAGGTCAGCGTCGACGTCCGCGTCATCTCCTCAAGCGCCCGCAACCTGGAAGAGGAGATCGCCGAGGGCCGCTTCCGCGAGGATCTCTTCCATCGCCTCGGCGTCGTGCCGCTGAGCGTTCCGGGCCTTGCCGAGCGGCGCGAGGACATTCCCGAACTCGTCTCGTTCTTCGTCGAGCAGCTTTCCGCCCAGAGCGGCATGCCGCCGCGCGTCATCGGCGACGATGCCATGGCGGTCCTTCAGGCACACGACTGGCCCGGCAACATCCGCCAGCTGCGCAACAACGTCGAACGTCTGCTGATCCTGACGCGCGGCGATCCGGAGGCGGTCGTCACCGCCGATCTCCTGCCGGCCGAGATCGGCACCATGCTTCCCTCGCTGTCGTCCAACAACGGCGGCGAACATCTGATGTCGTTGTCGCTGCGCGAAGCACGGGAAATCTTCGAGCGGGATTACCTCAAGGCACAGATCGACCGGTTCGGCGGCAACATTTCCCGCACGGCCGAATTCGTCGGCATGGAGCGCTCCGCCCTCCATCGTAAACTGAAGTCGCTCGGCATCGGCTAGATCATGGGGCAGGGCAGCTCTTCGATCAGCGGCTCAGCCGGACCATCGACATGTACTGTGTGAAGAGCGAAGAGAGGCCGGCTTCGATTTCCGAAGGCGAATCCGCCTGGAGATAGAGCGAGGAGTTGGTTGCGCAGGCCGACAGCGCGGTCGGGATATAGGCCTGCCGCGCCATGCCGGAGTCGTTGGGCGCGATCCTGCCCTTCCAGATACCCTCGAAAGCGCTGCTTGCCATCGTCTTGGCCAGCGTATCCCTGTAGCCCCAGTCGTCGGGAAGGGGCAGATAGCGAGTATAAAGCACGCCGACGGAAACCTTGTTTCCCTTCATGCCGGAACACCAGTCCGGGTTGAGCGGTGTGACGACCGTCTGCAGCATCGTGTAGTTCGTCGGGAAGCGGATGCCTTGTTCCTTCTGAAGGACCCAGTTCCGTTCCGATTGCACGCCGTCCGTCAGGATCAGCACCAGCTTTTTCGGCGAAGTCGCCGAATTGCCGTCGCCGGCTTTGCCGATCATGTCGGCAAGGGCAGAAAACGAGCGATCAAAGTAGGACGCGGGCTCCGACGTCGCGCTCGTCAGGCCACTCCCATCGTCGGCGAGCTTGGCGCGTGCGGTGCCAAGCGAAAAGGTCGGCGCCAGCACCTCCTTCGCGGTCTGGCCGATGGCGTAAAGGCCAACCCTGATTCGCGTGTGACTGGCGTCCGCTTCGTCGATTATGTCGAGTACCTCGTGCACGGCGTCGATCGCGACGTCGGTCCGGAGCTTGACCTGCATCGCCACCGACAGATCATAGACGGTGTCGTAGTATCGGCCGCGATATTGATAGGATCCGCCTTCGGGTTCGTGGCAGGCGAAGGCGCACTCATTGATTTGCGACGTCACGTCTTCCAGCGAACTCTGACCCGATTTCGTTGCCGCAAGCAGCATCGAGGCGGACTTGTCGAGCACGATATAGACGTTGAGGAAGGAAGCGCCGGCCGCCGCCGCGGTGCTGGACGCGCTCACATTGACGGTGTCGATATGCGCCAGCGCCATGAGGGTCGTCGGCACCGTCGCCTTGGCGACCGCCGTGACCTCCTGCGTACCGACGGAAACGGAAAGATCGTCGAGCGAATACTCCAGTGTCCTGTGCCCGGACTGCGCGGCGAACCAGTTCCGCACTTCACTTTCGATCGTCTCGTCGTTTTCGATGCTGAGCTTCTTGGCGACAGCGAGAACGGCGGCGTCAAGATCCGCCTGCAACTCAAGCTTCACGCTGTAGCATCGGGCGTAGTCGAGCCCCATGCCGATGGCGATAAGGACGGGAAGCGCCAAGAACGCAAAGATCGCGACGAGGTTACCGTTCTGATCATTGAGGAAACGAAGGAAATGCGTTTTCACAGGACCACCAGTTGCAAAAATCTGGTCGGGCAAAGCGCGACTGCATCTCTCCGAATTTATCAAGGAAACACTTAGGAAGCGTTTAAGATGCCCGGCAAATCATGCGCTGACCGTACGGCAGTGACGAAAGCCGCGCGGTGCGAGATCACCGGTTTCAGTTTTCGGCCGGGCGCGGTAAAAGGGCGGCTTGAGCGGAGTGCGCCGCCCCACAATGCATGGCGCCACCGATTCTGAAGGGGTCTCGATGAAAGTCGTAATCTGCGGAGCGGGTCAGGTCGGCTACGGCATCGCCGAAAGGCTGTCGGCCGAACAGAACGATGTCACCGTCATCGATTCCTCGCCGACCCTCATCAACGTCATCCGCGAAAGCCTCGACGTGCGCGGGTTCGTCGGTCACGGCGCCCACCCCGACACCTTGCATCAGGCCGGCGCCGACCAGGCCGACATGCTGATCGCCGTCACCCTGCACGACGAGGTCAACATGGTCGCCTGCCAGGTCGCGCATTCGCTGTTCAATGTGCCGACCAAGGTCGCTCGCGTGCGCGCGCAGAGCTATCTGCAGCCGCACTGGCAGGATCTCTTCTCGCGCGACCACCTGCCGATCGACGTGATCATTTCGCCGGAGATCGAGGTCGGCGAGATGGTGCTCCGGCGTCTGTCCCTGCCGGGTGCGGTGGAGACGGTCCGCTTCGCCGACGATCAGGTCATCCTCGTGGGCATCCGCTGCGACGAAGACTGCCCGGTTCTCGATACGCCGATCCGCCAGCTTTCCGAACTCTTTCCCGATCTCGGCGCCGTCGTCGTCGGCATTTTCCGCGACCAGAAGCTCTTCGTGCCGCGGATCAACGACACGATGCTCGAGGATGACCTTGTCTATGTCACGGCAAGGCGCGATCAGGTCGCGCGCACCCTCGGCATCTTCGGCCACGAGGAGCCGGAAGCGAACCGCGTCGTCGTGTCCGGCGGCGGCAATATCGGCCTCTACGTCGCCCGCGCGCTGGAGCAACGCCAGGCCCGCGCCAAGGTCAAGATCATCGAAGCGTCGCGCGACCGCGCCATTTCCATCGCCGACAACCTGAAACGCACCGTGATCCTGCACGGCAGCGCGCTCGATCAGGAAATCTTGCGTGAGGCGGACGTCCAGGAAGCCGACACCATGATCGCCGTCACCAATGACGACGAGGTCAATATCCTGTCCAGTGTAATGGCCAAGAAGCTTGGCTGCCGCCGCAATCTCTGCCTGATCAACAACACCAGCTATCATCCCTTCGCGCACGCTCTCGGCATCGACGCGCACATCAACCCGCGCGCCGTCACCGTCTCCAAGATCCTCCGCCACGTCCGCCGTGGCCGCATTCGCGGCGTCCATTCGCTGCAGAACGGCGGCGCGGAAGTGATCGAGGCCGAAGCGCTGGAAACGTCGCCGCTCGTCGGCCAGCCCCTGCGTGACCTCGATCTTCCCGACGGCATCCGCATCGGCGCGATCTACCGGGGTGGCAAGGTGATCATCCCGGAGGGTGACACGCAGATCATGGCGAGCGACCGGGTCGTCATTTTCGCGGTTTCCGGACGCGTTCGGCAGGTCGAGCAGATGTTCCGCGTCAGTCTCGAATTCTTCTGATCCCGCAACCCGATCGAAGAGCGTCATGACCGGTGTGCTCTACTACTTCGCCAGCATTCTCGCCGCACTCGCCGTCGCGATGCTGGGACCGGTCTTCGTCGCCGCGATCTATGGCGAAGTGCGGGTCATGCAGTCGTTCGCGCTCGTCGCCACGCTGACGGTCTTCGTAGCCGGTGCGACGTCATTCGCGCTCTCCGGGCAGGGAAGGCGGCTTGCCAATGCCGGAGGCTACACACTTCTCGTCATCACCTGGGCTTTCACGCCATTTATTGCGGCCATTCCTGTCGCCGTTGCCACCGACGCCGGCCTCATCGACGCCACTTTCGAGGCGACTTCCGGTCTGACGACGACCGGCGCCTCGGTCTTTCCTCTGCTCGATTCCCTGCCGCGCTCCATCATCTTCTGGCGCTCCGAGCTGCAATGGCTCGGCGGCTTCCTGACATTGCTGACTATCGTCCTCATTTTGGCGCCGGCGGGGGTCGGGGGGTTGCCGAACCGTTACATCAAGCTCCTGGAATCGACGAGCCACGGAGCCGGCCGGCGGATCGAACACCTGCTTGCGGAAACGGCGATTGCCTACGGGATTATCAGCCTTGCCTGTTTCGTTGCCTTTCTGGCATCCGGCCTGACGACGTTCGATGCCATGTGCCTGATGTTTTCAACGGTTTCGACCGGCGGCCTCCTGCCGCATGAGGGCAACGTCTCCGACATCGCCGGGCCGGGCGCCCAGTTCTGGATGATGATCTTCATGATCGTCGGATCGACGAGCGTCCTGTGGCACTCCATGATCGTCCAGCGCCGCTGGATGCTGCTCATCCAGCACCGTGAGAGCTACTTCGTCATCGGCCTGGCTGTCGTTCTCGGGCTTATCTACGCCGGCACCATGATCCATGTGGCCGGTTCGCCGCAGGTCCTGGCGCCATTGACGGCGCTGCGCGAAGGGCTCTTCACCGCGACCTCGCTTGTCTCCACGACCGGCTACGAGGTGCGCGACGGAAGCTTCTCAATCCTGCCATTTCCTCTCGTCATCCTGATCATGCTGATCGGCGGAGCGTCATTCTCCACTGCCGGTGGCATCAAGCTCTATCGCTTCGGCGGGATGATGGTGCAGTCCTACCGCGAACTCATTCGCATCCTTTTGCCGCACGGCATCCGCGCCGCGCGCTTCGGCAGTCAAGTCTATGACATCCAGCTCATGAAGGCGGTCTGGAGTGCCTTTGCGCTCCTCGTCGGCGCGGTTCTCGTCGGCGCGATCGTCCTTTCCCTCAACATGCCCGATGCCGAAGCAGCGATTCTGGCCGCAATCTCTCTTTTGTCGAACAGCGGTCCGGTCTATGACAGCGCATGGCAACCCGGCATTCGAACGTGGCCCCGATTCGCCGAATTCGAGCCTTGGGAAAAGATGGTCTCGATCTTGCTTATGGTTGCAGGGAGAATCGAAATTCTGGCTGTCTTCGGTGCCGCGAACCGAACTTACTGGTACCATCGCTGACAGCCCGGGGAACGGATTGGGAATGACGCGCATCGCCTATGTGAACGGCAGCTACGTGCCACATCGCTCTGCGGCGGTCCATATCGAGGACCGGGGATATCAGTTTGCAGATGGCGTCTATGAAGTCTTTGAGATCCGCGACAACGCCGTGATCGACGAGACGCGGCATCTCGATCGACTCGGGCGCTCGCTCAGCGAACTTGCCATCGCCATGCCGATGCCGCGTAACGCCCTTGCCGTGGTTCTGCACGAGACCGCGCGACGCAATCGCGTGCGCGATGGTATCGTCTACCTTCAGGTGACCCGGGGCGTCGCGCCGCGCGATCACGGCTTTCCCGATCCGGCCGTCCGCTCCGCGCTCGTCATGACTGCCCACTCCCACGACCGCGCCGCCCACGAAGCGCTGGCGCAAGAGGGCGCATCGGCCATCACCCTCGCCGACAATCGCTGGGATCGCGTTGATATCAAGAGCATTGGCCTCCTTCCCAACGTCCTGGCGAAACAGACCGCCCGGGCGAAAGGCGCTCGCGAGGCGCTGTTCGTCGATGCCGAGGGCTTCATCACCGAAGGATCCTCGACGAACGCCTGGATCGTCACGATGGACGGCAGGCTCGTCACGCGTCCGGCAGAACATGGGATCCTGCGGGGAATCACCCGCCAGGGCGTCCTCGACATCGCCGACCGGCTAGGCCTGACGGTGGAGGAGCGCGCGTTTACGGTCGAGGAAGCGAAAGCCGCGCGCGAGGTCTTCATCACCGCCGCCAGCACCATCGTCATGCCGATCGTCCGCATCGACGAGGCAACGATCGGCAACGGCGCGCCGGGGTCGACAGCCTTGCGCATGCGACATCATTTCCACGACGCGGCGGAAAGGACGCCGCTGTGACGATTTGGGGCAGTATACGTAGTGAGGGGAGTTTCAAATATCGCATGTCTCCCTTATGATCTTTTCGTAAAGGTCGCGTCGGAAAGTGGCGCGGCTGAACATGCAACGGGATCCGCTTTGACGGCCCGTGCGTGAGAAGTTCGGAAAACGAAACGAGCAAAAATCAGGAACAAACTTCAAATGGCGGACCGCGGGCAAAACCTCCAGGACACGTTTCTCAATCACGTTCGCAGAAACAAAGTTCCCCTAACGATTTTCCTCATCAACGGCGTAAAGCTCCAGGGCGTAGTAACTTGGTTTGACAACTTTTGCGTCCTTTTGCGTCGCGACGGGCATTCCCAGCTCGTCTACAAGCATGCCATCTCGACCATCATGCCGAACCAGCCCGTTCAGCTTTTCGAGGCCGGCGAGGATGCCGACCGGGAATGAGGGCGTTTGAAGCCGACTGATCGGCGCATTTCGGGAAACGGCGATTCCCCCGATGAACTCTCCACCGAACGCGGTGGGGAGACACGGGTGCTTGTGCTCGTGCCGGCCCTGGAGGGCCGCCATGTGCGCGGCCCGACGGGCGAAGCGGCGGAAAACCCGGCCGCCGAGCGCCTCCCGGAGGCTCGCCTTGAGGAGGCCATCGGCCTGACCGCTGCGATCTCGGGCCTGGCGATCGCCGGCGGCGATGTCGTGCGCGTCGCCAGTCCGCGTCCGGCAACGCTTTTCGGCACGGGCAAGGTCGAGGATATCGGTGCGATCGTGAAGGCCGAGGCCGTCGACCTTGTTGTCGTCGACCATCCGCTGACGCCGATCCAGCAGCGCAATCTGGAGCGGGCCTGGACCTGCAAGGTGCTCGACCGCACGGCGCTCATCCTGGAGATCTTCGGAGAGAGGGCGCGCACCAAGGAAGGACGCCTTCAGGTCGAACTGGCACACCTGACCTACCAGAAAAGTCGGCTCGTCCGCTCCTGGACACATCTGGAGCGCCAGCGCGGCGGCTTCGGGTTTCTTGGCGGGCCGGGCGAAACCCAGATCGAAGCCGACCGGCGGCTCATTCAGGAGCGCATCTCGCGGCTGGAAAAGGATCTGGAACAGGTCCGCCGCACCCGCGCTCTGCACCGCCGCCAGAGAAAGAAGGTGCCGCATCCCGTCGTCGCCCTCGTCGGCTACACCAATGCGGGCAAATCAACGCTTTTTAACCGGATGACCGAGGCCGACGTCCTTGCCCAGGACCAGCTCTTCGCCACTCTCGACCCGACGCTGCGCCGTATCCGGCTGCCGCACGGCGGCGAGGCGATCCTGTCCGACACCGTCGGTTTCATCTCTGATCTGCCGACCCATCTCGTCGCCGCCTTCCGGGCGACGCTGGAGGAGGTGGTGGAGGCCGATATCGTTCTCCACGTCCGCGACATCAGCCACCCCGATCACGTCGCCCAGGCGCACGACGTGGAACAGACACTTGCGCTCCTCGACATCGACAGCCGCGACGCCGGGCGCGTAATCGAGGTCTGGAACAAGATTGATCGGCTCGATCCCGAACAGCGTCAACGGATCATGGAACGCGACCATCCCGAGACGGGCGAGGGAACGGCGACCTTTCCCGTGTCCGCCATCAGCGGCGAGGGCATTCCCGCGCTTGTCGCCGCGATCGAGGCGCGCCTCAGGGCCCGCGATATTATTGCTTCCCTGACGCTCCCCGCCGCAGACGGCGCGGCGCTCGCCTGGCTCTATCGCCACGCAGATGTCATGCGGCGCGATGAAGAGGAGCTCGTCGTCCATCTTATCGTCCGGGTGCCGGAACGACACGCCGGCGAATTCCGTCGCGACTATGCATCTTTTCTCGACGACGTGGAATCAAAGGGCGGCGACTACGAAAGTGATGGTTGAACAGCCGGCTAAGTTCATTTCTTTAGCCGGATTTGATGTCCCGTCTATACGTATTTGGGAATGTTGCCGAATCGCACTGGACCGCCCCGAAATATCGACAAAGAGACCGTCAAGCTAACAGCATAACAAACTGATATTTCGGGTAATCACCGGTCTTTTCCCTTCGCTTCCTGCCAAAGCGCTTCCATGTCCTCAAGCGAAGCGTCATCAAGCGTCCGACCGGCCGTTTTCAGGCTATCCTCGATATGTCCGAAGCGACCACGGAATTTCTCGTTTGTCCGTTGCAGTGCCTTTTCCGGGTCGATATCGAGGTGCCGTGCCACATTTGCGATGACGAACAGGAGGTCGCCGAGTTCATCTTCGATCCGGTCCTTGTCCGGCGTCTCCGCATCGATTTCCGCGTCGAGCTCGCCGAGTTCCTCCGCCAGCTTTTCCCGCACCGCACCGAGATCGTTCCAGTCGAAGCCAACAGTGGAGGCGCGTTTTTGCAGCTTTTCGGCGCGCATCAGAGCGGGGGCAGCCACCGGTACGTCATCGAGGAATCCCAGTTGGCGCTCCGTGCGGCCGGCGGCCTCGCGACGGGCGGCCTTTTCCGCTTTTTCCTCCGCCTTGATCCGCTCCCAGATCGCTTTCGACATGCCGCTGCCGCGCCGTTGCGCATCGCCGAAGACGTGCGGATGGCGGCGGATCATCTTCTTCGTAACTGCCGTGACCACATCACCGAAATCGAAGAGGCCGTCTTCCTCGGCCATGCGGGCATGGAAAACCACCTGAAGGAGGAGGTCGCCGAGTTCGTCGCAGATGTCGTCCGGCTCGCCGCGCGCGATCGCGTCCGCGACCTCATACGCTTCCTCGACCGTATAGGGCGCGATCGTCTCGAACGACTGATCCAGATCCCATGGGCACCCGGTGCCGGGCGTCCGGAGGGCCGCCATGATTTCAAGCAGGCGGGAAATGTCGCGGGAGGGCGTCATATCGTGAGACTCACAAGATCCGTTGGAAAGGTCATGGCGAGGCTAGCAAAGTGCCGGAGGGATCGCGAGCGCAAACCAATCTTGCGCAACAAGCGAGAGGGTGGATCGATCGCATTCGGGAGTCTCACGCAGGGAGTTTGCGGCAATGCTTCGCAAGGTGTCCGGCTGGCGTCACCGTAATTCGCATAAGATAGATTATGGAACTTATTTTCCAGCCGAATCTTCGGAAACAAGAGGAATTCCCGACACCCTAGCTTTATGCATCATAGCGCCGGAAGCGCCAATGGCGCCCCATAAAGCTCCGTGGAATGGCGCCCCATGAAGCTCCGTGGAAGCGCATCTCCGCAGCGCCTCAGCCGTGGCCCAGTTTACGCCGTGACGGCCCAGTTTACGCCGTGACGGCAATGACGAGCATAAGGCCCCGCCGGACTGTATCTTTGCCTTGGAACCAAAGCGACGACACGCACCCGCTCAGTCGTCGATCGCGATCTCGAACGTCAGGCCGTCGTAGCCCGGCTCGGCGCCCGCCGGCAGCCGCCCGGAGAGTTCATCGTAGTCGAGCGCATTGTGCATATGGGTCAGGATCATCCGCTCCGCAGCCATGCGCTGGGACAGAGCCACCGCCTGGTCGACCGAGAAATGGCTCCCATGCGGCGTGTAGCGCAGCGCGCCGAGGATCCAGACGTCGAGCTCCCGCACCATCGGCTCCGATTCCGCCGGCAATTCATGCAGATCCGTCGAATAGCAGAACCGGCCAAACCGGAAGCCGAGCGACTCAATGCTGCCGTGAAGCTGGCGGAACGCCTGGGTGACAATGGGCCCGCCGTTGCCGTCGATCGTGATCGTATCGCCCGGCCGGATGCGGTGATCCTCAAGGATCGGCGGATAATACGAGTCCTTGGGTGTCTCGAAGCAATAACCGAAAGCGGCGTGGATGCGTTCCGCCGTTTCCTCCGTCATATAGACGTCGACGCGGCGTTTGCGGTTGAGGACGAAGGCACGCAGGTCGTCGATCCCGTGGATATGGTCGGCGTGCGCATGTGTGTAGAGAACGCCGTCGACCCAGTCGACGTTCGCATCGAGCATCTGCTCGCGCATGTCCGGCCCGGTATCGACCAGCACGCGGGTCACCTCCGTCGGCGAGCGGAAACGCTCCACGAGGATGGATGCACGGCGGCGGCGGTTCTTCGGATTTCCCGGGTCGCAGGCGCCCCAGTCATTGCCGATGCGCGGAACGCCCGGCGACGAGCCACATCCCAGCATGGTCACACGGAGAGTACTTGCCATGACAGTTTAACGCGCCGCCTCGTATTCAAGTTCAGAGAATTTTGGTACCTTATTGAAAAGACGGAAAAAATTATCGTTTGTCAATTTCTCGATTTCCGCAATATCGGCGCCACGCACCTCGGCCAGGACCCGCGCCGTATGTGGCACGAAGGACGGCTCGTTGCGCTTGCCCCGGTTCGGCACCGGCGCCAGATACGGTGCGTCCGTTTCCACCAGGATCCGGTCGGCGGGAAGATCCCGGGCGACAGCGCGCACCTCTTCTGACTTCTTGAACGTCAGGATGCCGGAAAACGACACATAGTGTCCGAGATCGAGCGCGGCGAAGGCGAGGTCTCGGCCGGAGGAAAAGCAGTGGAGCACGGCCGGGAAGGCCCCCTCCTCCGTTTCCTCCCTGAGGATCGCCGTCATGTCGTCGTCGGCGTCGCGCGAATGGATGACGAGCGGCAGCCCCGTCTCGCGCGCCGCCTTGATGTGTTCGCGGAACTGGCGCTGCTGAATATCGCGCGGCGACTTGTCGTAGTAGTAGTCGAGCCCCGCCTCGCCGATCGCCACGACCTTGGGGTCGGCAGCACGCGAGACAAGATCGGCGGCAACGATATCCGGTTCCTCCGCGGCACTATGCGGATGGGTGCCGACCGAGCAATAGACCATCGGGAAGCGTTCAGCGACCGCGCGCACCTGGTCGAATTGGTTCACCCGGGTACAGATCGTCACCATTCGGCCGACACCGGCCTCGCTGGCACGGGCGACCACATCATCAAGCTCCTCGGCGAAATCAGCAAAGTCGAGATGGCAATGGCTGTCGACGAGCATCAGGACACATCCTCCTCGACATAACGGGGAAAGACCGCCGTCGGTTTCGGAATGGCCGTCCCGGCGACGAGCCGGCCCGCCTCGCCGAGTTCCGAAAACACACGCTTTTCCGCCGGCACGCTGAGGATATCGAGGAGCTTTGCCGCGCTCGCCGGCATCACCGCCTGCGCCAGGATCGCCACCTGCCGGATGACCTCGGCGGTCGTGTAGAGAACGGTGCCCATTCTTTCCGGATCGGTCTTCTTCAACGCCCAGGGCTCTTGCGCAGTGAAATAGCGGTTCGCCTCTGCGACCACGGCCCAGATAGCGGCAAGAGCGGCATGGATCTCCTGGCGGTCCATCGCCGGCCGGCATTTGTCCAGCATGGCATCGGCTTCGGCCAGCATGGCTGCGTCGGCCTCGGAAAAGGCACCCGGTGCCGGCACCGCACCGCCGCAGTTCTTGGCGATCATGGAAAGCGAGCGCTGCGCCAGATTGCCCAGGTCATTGGCGAGATCAGCGTTGATGCGGTTGACGATCGCCTCATGGCTGTAGTTGCCGTCCTGGCCGAACGGCACCTCGCGCAGGAAGAAATAGCGCACCTGGTCGACGCCATAAGCCGTGGTCAACGCATGCGGGTCGATCACATTGCCGACCGACTTGGACATCTTTTCCCCGCGGTTAAAGAGAAAGCCGTGCGCATAGACCCGTTCCGGCAGCGGCAGCCCGGCCGACATCAAGAATGCCGGCCAGTAGACCGCGTGGAAGCGGACGATGTCCTTGCCGATCACATGAACATTCGCCGGCCAGTAGCGTTTGAATTTCTCCGCCTCGACGTCCGGATAATCAAGCGCGGTGATGTAGTTGGTCAGGGCATCGACCCAGACGTACATGACGTGGCCGGGATGACCGGGCACGGGAATGCCCCAGTCAAAGGTCGTGCGCGACATCGACAGGTCGCGAAGGCCGCCCTTGACGAAGCTGACGACCTCATTGCGCCGCTCCTCCGGGCCGATGAAGCCGGGGTTGGCCTCATAGTGCGCGAGGAGCTTGTCCTGATAGGTCGACAGCTTGAAGAAGAAGCTCTCCTCCTCGACCCATTCGACCGGCGAGCCCTGCGGCCCGTAGCGCACGCCGTCGTCGCGAACCTCGGTTTCCGATTCCGCGTAGTAGGCCTCGTCGCGCACCGAATACCAGCCCGAATAGGTGTCGAGATAGAGATCGCCGTTTTCAACCATCCGGTTCCAGATCGCGGTAACGGAGGCGTAGTGCCGCTCCTGCGTGGTGCGGATGAAATCGTCATTGGAGCAGTTCAGCGCTTCCACCATCGCCATGAAGAGCGGCGCCTGACGGTCGGCGAATTCGCGCGCGGTCAGGCCCTGCTTGGCGGCCGTCTGCTGCATCTTCTGACCGTGCTCGTCCGTTCCCGTCAGAAAGAAGACGTCGTAGCCGTCGAGCCGCTTGAAGCGGGCCAGCGTGTCGGTCGCGATCACCTCGTAGGCATGGCCGATATGCGGCGCGCCATTCGGATAGGAAATTGCGGTCGTGATGTAGAATTTCTGTTTGTCGGTCATTGCCATGCCTTGATCGCGCGGGGGACCGCGACAGCGGCGCCTTCATCCCGCGGCGCTATATCCGCTGCGGGGATAGCGAATCCCGAGCCGCCTGCGCAAGTGTGAGGAGGATGTCGAGCGCTGTTTGCTTGCGATCGAGATTAAGAATGTCGGCCTCGCGGGCGAGCCGGTCAATGGTCTCCCAGGCCTGCGTCCAGCCGATGAGGTCCTCCGCGCGCGCGCCGGAAGCCGCACCGTCGTGGATTTTCCGTGTCAGCCAGTCGCGGGTGAAGTCGATGAAAAGCCCGTAGGACTCGTCCGAGCCCCGCTGAGAAACAAGATCGGACAGCATATGGGCCGCGCGCCGGTCGAACTCCGGAAACCGCCGCGTGACGTCCTCCAGTGCCGACCAGATCGCCACGCCATCGGCCGCCATCAGGACAAGCGCCCGCCGCGCGCTGCCACGCGCCAGAGATACGGCGCGGGACATGGCGTCCGCGTCCTGACCGGCGCCGAGCGGCGTGCGGCCGGCAATGAGTCGGATCTGGTCGTCTTCCAGCGGTCGGAGCGCCAGCTTGCGGCAGCGCGAGCGAATCGTTGGCAAGAGCCGGCCAGGCATGTGCGAGAGGATGAGGAACAGCGCGCGCGGCGGCGGCTCTTCGAGGATTTTCAGGAGCGCGTTGGCCGCGTTGAGGTTCATGTCGTCGGCGGCATCGACGATGCAGATGCGCCAGCCGCCCTCGCCCGCCGTCGTCTCGAAAAGCCCGGTCGCCCGGCGCACCTCATCGACCGGCAGTTCGGTCTTGAACCGCTTGCCCTTTTCGTCATAGGGGCGGCGCAGATGAAAAAGGTCCGGATGACTGCCCGTTGCCACCTTGCGAGCCACCGGGCCCGCCGGGTCGATCGACAGCGTCGTTGCCGCGGCGACCGCCGGATCGCCCGGATCTCCATTGGCGAGCACAAAGCGGGCGAAACGGAAGGCGAGCGTCGCCTTGCCGATACCGCGCGGTCCGGAAATGATCCAGCCGTGATGGATCCGGCCGCTCTTGTAGCTTTCCAGGAGATCGTTCTCGCCGGCCGCCTGGCCGACGAGATCCGTCGCCTCGCGTGGCAGCGGCACCCCATCGATGCTGTCGGCCTCCCGTGTTGCCGGATCGCTCACGCTACGTCGCCGCCTGTTGTGTCTGGATCGCCCCTCGTCTCTGAAGCGTCTGAGGAGACCGGAAAGCGGCTCGATACCACGTCCCAGATCTTTTGCGAAATCGCGTCCATGTCGCCGCTCGCATCTATGACCACACAGCGCCCCGGCTCGGCCCGCGCGATCTCCAGAAACGCCTGCCGCCGCCGCTCGTGAACGGAAATTTCGTCCGCCTCGAACCGGTCGGGTCCGCCCGAGCCGTTCGCGCGCGACCGTTCCGCGACACGCTGAAGTCCGACTTCGACCGGAACGTCGAGGATAAGGGTCAGGTCCGGCATATGCCCGTCGACGGCGATCCGTTCCAGCGTCGCGATGAGCCCTTGGTCGACATTGTCGCCGGCGCCCTGATAGACGCGGGTGGAATCGGTGAAGCGGTCACACAGTATCCAGTCGCCGCGCTCGAGCGCCGGCTCGATCGTCTCGTGGATGTGATCAGCACGCGCCGCGGCAAAGAGCGTCGCCTCCGCGAACGGGCCATGCTTTTTCGCGGCGCCAGAAAGAAGTACATGCCGGACAGCTTCAGCGCCCGGCGAGCCGCCGGGCTCGCGCGTCACCACGACTGACCGCCCCCTCGCTTTCAGGCATTCGGCCAAACGCTTGATCTGCGATGACTTTCCGGCGCCTTCACCGCCTTCAAACGTGATGAACGTGCCGCGCACCCTGATCCCTTCGCATCGCTGAACGAAAATGATAACCGCTCAATACCATAGCTTGGCGATCGCTTCGATGAGCCCGTCCCGCGCCCGCTGGATAAATCCGCCGACGGCGACGGAACGGGCGGTATAAAGCGGAATGCTCTGAACGGGGATCTTGTTGCGAGTGATTTGAAGGGACCCGACCCTGAGCCCCTTCTTAACCGGCGCGCGGATCGGCCCTTCGTAGGCCACCCGCGCCCGATAGCCCTTGCGTGAGGCAAGTTCCATGTAGGCCCGGATCGGCCCCTTGCCGACCAGCGGAACGTAGAGCGACTCACCACCGAAGACGCGCGCCTCGCCGACGACCTCGTCGACTGCATAGAGCCGCACGTCGCCGAAACTCTCGAAACCCCAGTTAAAAAGCGCCTTTGCCTGCTTCTCCCGCTCCGCCTTGGAGCCGAGGCCATAGAAGGCGAGAATCAGCCGTCGCCCGTCGCGCTTGGCCGACGCCACTGCCCCGAGTTCATGCTCGTTGGCACCTCCGACCATCAGCCCGTCGACGCCGAAATTGGCGGGAATGAGCGAATTCTTGTTGCGCTGATAGATGTCATTCCAGGTAAAATCAGGCAGCGAGAAAAGCGGATAGCGATCCGGGTAGGTATCGATGATGTGGCGGGCAAGCCTTGCCATGTCGCGCGCCGTGACCTGCTGGTGCACGTCGTCGTAGCCCGTCGGATTAACGAACGTCGAGCCGGTCAGGCCGATTTCCTTCGCCCGAGCATTCATGCGTGTTGCGAACTGTTTTTCCGAGCCGGCGAGCCCCTCTGCGAGCGCGATCGCCGCATCGTGGGCGAGGTGAACGATCACACCGCGGACGAGATCGATGATCGGCACCTCTGACTTCAGCTCCGCAAACATCGTCGTCCCGCCTGACGGCGCACCGCCGGTACGCCACGCGTGCTCGCTGATCCTGATCGTCTGATCGTCCCGCACCTTTCCCGTCTTCAGCGCATCGAAGACGACTTCCAGCGTCATCAGCATGCCCATGGAGGCCGGCGGAAAGGGCGCGTCAGCGTTCTTTTCAAAGAGAATGGCACCGGTTTCTTCGTCGATAAGGATCGCCTGCTTGGCGCTCGTCTCGAATGCCGAAGCCGGCGCGATCTCGGCCGAGACCGAAAGAGCAAGAAAGGCAAGCAGGATGGAAAGGACGGCGAGGGACGAAAGGCCGGGATGGCCGAACCGCGCGCGCCTCAAGGCTCGAGGGAAAAGTGCCGAACGAGGCTCATTATAGCGAACGCACACAATTCCTCTCCCCCTCCCCGACCGGACAACGACACCGCGCTTCATGAACCGGTGGCCGGCAAAAGCGCGTCATCGACGCCGGGGGACATGGAACGGGGCGCCCCTCCCCTCGATGTTCCAGGCCTGACCAGCTTCTATATGGCGGGACACGGGACCAGGGTCCCGTGCGCCATCCCGCGGTAAGTATAGCGGATCACTTGGCTGCGTCACCCACGATACGCGCGCCGCGCGCACCGAGCGCCTCGGCCGCGCGCACGGCCTCGTCCGCCGACACGCCCGGCGCGAAAGCAGCAAGCGTTACTGCTGTCACGGTGCGCCCGTCGAGCGTCATCTGGTGCGTCTCGACCGTGCCGTAACGCTTCAGCATCCGTTCAAGGCGCGCAACGTTGTCGTGATCACCGAAGACGCCGACCTGCACGGCGATATCGCCCGCCGATGCCATCGGCTCATGCTGCGCGGCAAGAACGCGAAGCGGAACGGAATTCGGCGCCGCGTGCGCCAGCACCTGATGGGCTTCCGCCACCCGATAGGATGGCGCGTAGAAGAGCGCGCCCGGAACCATGGCGGCCGCGCCGCGGTCGTCGCTGATCAGCACCATCGGCCCCTTCGAGGCGGGGGCTCTGGTCGTCGCTCCGATCGAGGCGGGCGGAAGCGGATGATAGGGGCCGCCGGTGCCATAAACCGCCTTGGCCGGCAAGGTGCCGAGCGAGCGCGGCGGCGTGCCCCGGGTCGACGTTGGCGCAGGGGTCGGCGATGCCTCGTAGGCGACGCGCCTGACGGCGGAATCGCGGCCCGGCCGCTCGGTGCGGACCGGCGCGGCAAAGGCAACCGTCTGAACGGCGCGCGCATCGTTGCCACGGCGTTGTCGCCGATCCGCGAGGCCATCCGGACTGTAAGTGCTTGTCGCGCTCGACGTCTTGCCCTCGCTCTGAGAAGGGATCGGCGTATCGACAAGGCTCGTGCCGGCAGGTTTCTCCTCGTCCCGGGCACCCGGCGCCTGCTCGCTCTCCAGCGAAGCCACCATCATACTCGCGTCGGGCGAAGGCGAAGAGAATGCCGCGGCCGGATCGTAGGCAACCTGAACGCTCCGGATCGGCACGGCGAACGGACGCTGCGGCGGCGTCGGCGCCTTGCCAATCGCTTCGCGCACCGGCGCGTCATCGATGCTTGCGAGCATCGTACCGGGCATGCTCGCACCCGGCTCGGTGATGCCCTTGGGCAGGTCGCGACCCGGATGGCCCGGCCCGCTGTAGGACGCCATCAGATATTCCTGGTCGTGGCCGTGGAGCGGCGCACGCCCGATATAGTCGATCTTCACCCGGGCAACGCCGAAGCGCTTGTAGTCGAGGAGCTCGGCGGTGCGCTTGGAAACATCGATGAGGCGGTGGCCATGAAAGGGCCCGCGATCGTTGACGCGCACGACGACGGAGCGGTTGTTCTTCAGGTTGGTAACCCGGACATAGGACGGCAGCGGCAGCGTCGGGTGCGCCGCCGTCAGCCCGTTCATGTCGTAAACTTCGCCGTTGGCGGTAAGCCGGCCGTGGAACGCCGATCCGTACCAGGACGCCTTGCCGGTCTTGGAGTAATGGCTCACCGCGCGCGGCTTGTACCAGCGCCCGGCGACCTTGTACGGCTTGCCGACGAGATAGCGACCGCCACCCTTGCGGATCTTATCGTGCTTCGAGGCAACCCGCGGGCTGGCCTTCACGCCGTATTTCTTCTCGGAGAAATATTCCTTGCCGTGCTTGCCGCTTTTCTTCGGCGCCGTCGCGCAACCGGCCAGCGCCGCAACAGCCACGCCGAGGATGAGCATCGACGTGAACCGCCGCCACGACCAGGGGGCCGTCGGTCCATCGTGCATCGGTAAAAGATCGATATCTGTCATGCCGCCTACTCGGTACGCTCGCCGGCGTCGTGTTTTCCGCACGCTCGGCCCGTGCGCATCAGATCTGGAACTGTCGACGTCACGAACCGTTTACTCCCCGCGAGCCCCTGTTGTCGATTCCTGCGACGGCCCATACTAGCCGTTATGTCGACGAATGCGAACGTTGAGAGGATCGCCGGAATTCTGCCCCGAAACCATCTGCCTGCGACTGTTACGGCAACGTTAAATGGCGATCGCTCGAATTCGAACGATTTGTTTAAGGTTACCGAATTGTTGCCAATTGCGGCGACAGTGGGACAATGTGACGAAAAAGCGTCGCGCCATGCCACCATGTCGCCTTTTTCCTTGCCGACCTCGGGGAATGGTCATGGCGCCCCCTCGCCTCCGACGGCCATGAACCGCCCTTTCGCGGCAGGGCCGGCGCAAATGGGCTTGCATTGCCCCGCCCGATTACGCATTGATGGCGACGCCTTTGCGGCGCGCGGATGGGTGGCCGAGTGGTTGAAGGCACCGGTCTTGAAAACCGGCGTGCAGGAGACTGTACCGTGGGTTCGAATCCCACCCCATCCGCCATTCACCGCCGGATAGCCTCTGTCGCACAATATCGCCGCCGAACACCGCACGCCGCCGTGCGGTATAGCGAGCCGCGTTTTCCACGCTATGACCCGATACGCGCGTGCGCGTGGCTGCAGCGCGGTCGCTTTCGACCAAGTCCGGTCGGTACGGCGCTGCTTGGGATCACCAACAGGTTTTGACCAAGAACACGTCGCGTATCGGGACGGCCGCCCTGCCGGAGCATGAGACCCGATTTCGGAGTCGGGTCCATGATCTTCGAGAAAGCGCGCTTTCCAATATACAGACCGCAATCATCGGGCTCTGCCAGGCATGCCGAGACTTGTCTCACGCAGAAAGCCACGGGCCGCATTTTTCTTCAGCATCATTATCCGGCGTGGCCCGTGCATCGTCACGCTGGAGAATAAAACACCATAGAGTTGACGCGTTTGTAAGGTTGGCGACATCCACTGTTCAGTCGGATCACCAAAAATGCCTCCGAGAAAGAAGGAGGAAAAAATGACGACAGCCACCAAACCCTCATCACAATCAGCCGGTGCGACCAGCTTTCGCTGGGTCATCGTTGCGATGCTCGCCGCAATAATCCTCATCAACTACATCGATCGTTCAGCAATCTCCTACGCGATTGGACCGATGTCGAAAGAGCTGAACCTCAGCGATGCGCAGCAGGGCATGATCCTTGGCGCCTTCGGCATCGGCTACGCTGTGACAACCCTTTTGGGCGGCATTCTGGTCGACCGGTTTGGCCCGCGCATCGTGCTGGCGGTCTCGGTTGTCGCCTGGGCGGCGGCCACAGCCTTTGTCGGCGTGGCCGGCAGTTTTCTTCTCATCCTCGCCGCGCGTGCAGCGCTTGGTCTGGCCGAAGGGCCGATGTTCCCCGGTCAGACCGGCGCCATTGCGAACTGGCTATCGGGACGGGAACGTGGACGCGCCCTTGGATATTCGCTGGTCGCGGTGCCGATCTCGCTGGCCATCGGCGCGCCGATAGTCTCCTATCTCACCGCGATCACGGGCTGGCGCGAGATGTTTCTCCTGCTCGGCGCCATCAGCATCCTGTGGATGCCGCTGTGGTGGGTCCTGTTCCGCAACCACCCCGCAGACAGCAATAGGGTGAATGCGGCCGAGGTCGACGTCATTGCGGATCAGGAAGTGCATACGCGCGACGAAAAATCCGCCGGTGGGCAGCGCGAGCACACAAGCTGGGCAAAACTGCTGACGAACGGCACGCTTCTGGCAAACTACTGGGCGTTCTTCGTGTTCGGCTACTTCCTGTTCTTCTTCATGACATGGCTGCCGGGCTATCTGGAACAGACCTTCAAACTGTCGATCACCAGCGTCGGATGGTTCTCTGTCGCCCCCTGGCTTGCCGCTGCCGTCGCGCTGGTCCTGCTCAGCAACCTGTCGGATACGCTTTTGCAGCGCACCGGCAAGCTGCGCATTGCCCGAAGCTATCTGATTGCAGCAACGCAAGCGCTCGCAGCGCTGGTGATCCTGCCCGTTGCCTTCACCGACAATCTGACGCTTGCGCTGATCCTGATCACTATTGCCGTCGCCTCCTCCATGGGCGCGAACGCGGCATTCTACGCCGTCAATATCGACGTCGCCCGCGACCGTTCCGCCACGGCGCTTGGCCTCATGGATTTCGGCTTCGCGATCTCCGGTTTTCTGGCTCCGGCCCTTACCGGCTGGATCGTCGGCCAAAGCGGCGGTTTCGCCGAGGCATTCATGCTGATGTCGGCCCTGGCGGCATCCTCCGTCATCGCAACCTTGCTCTTTCACCGTCCGGACAAGGAATGGAAGGGCTGACCACATGCCCCTTGCCCGGGCATTGGGCACGGGCAAAAGGCGACGACCGGTGCCATATGCAACCGCATCTTGAGCATGAGACTCGATTTCGGAATCGGGCCTCATGCTCAAGGTCTTTGTTTTCGCACCGGATTATCGGAAAACCGGACCTGATTTTTCGGTCTGATGCTTTAGGCAGCGATTGTGGATGACACCCGGCAGCTCCTATCGCTCATCCCCATCGGAAAGTACCGGCCCACGCCGCTCGAGCAGATAGCGGCTCGGCGGCTTGCCGACCATCTTTCGAAACATGGTCACGAAACTCGAGGCGCCTTCATAGCCGAGATCCATGGCGACGGCCTGGACCGTCTGGCCGGCGCTCAGCTGCCGCAAGGCAAGGACAATATGCAACTGCCGGCGCCAGCGGCCGAAACTCATGCCCACCTCTTGCGCCAGCAAACGGCTCAGGCTGCGCTCGCTGAGCGCGACGCGGGAGGCCCACTCCGCGACGGTCGCATGATCCGCCGGCGCCGCGATCAACAGATCGGCAAGCTTCTTCAGACGCGGATCGCCGGGGATCGGCAGGCGCAGGTCCTCGACCGGTGCCACGGCCAGCTCATCGAAGATAACGGACACGATCCGGCCGTCCGGCCCGTCGACATCATAGAGCTCCGGTATCGCGTTGGCCCGCATCAGCAAATGACGCAAGAAGCTCGACACCGTGATCGTGCAGCATTCGGTCGGCAGGTTCGGAGCCTTTGGAGGTTCGATGAAGAGGGAAATGCACTCCACCTCGCCTGAGCCGAAAACGGTATGGGGCAGCCCGCCCGGAATCCATACGGCGCATTGCGGCGGCACGATCCAGACAGCGTCGTCAACTTCGCAATTGAGGACACCGCGGACCGTGAAAAGCAGCTGCGCTTTCTGATGGTGGTGCCGCGGCGAGTGCTCCAGCGCCCCAAGATTGGCGACAGCGCTGGCCGCGACGAGCGCGCGAGGAATCTCATCGACATGGGAAAGCCATTCGCTAGGGACGTCCAGATACATCAAAGGCCTCGGCGTTTTCCATCTTGGCCGGATCAAAACATATGATGGCAGGATTGCGCAATGACGCCATTCGCCCGCTGACGTATTGCTTTCAGACAGAAGAAGGGACTGCGCGGCGAACATGACCACGCTCCCCTTCGAGGGGGTGGCGCTCAACTGCCCTGTCACGCAAATACGGATAGGAGTTCTTACGTGATCGAACATAACCCAGTTAAGCTCGCACTCGCGTGGCTCGTCCCGGCGGCCGGTGCCGCAATCTTCATAACGATCCAGTGCTTCTCTTATCTGAACACCTACGTCGCCAGCGACGGAACGATGGAGGCCATGACGTTCGGCCCCGCCGCGTTATGGGGCGTATCTATTTTCTACGGCGCCTGGGTCTGCCCGCCGTTGCTGGCGCTTGCCGGAAGACGCGCGACCGACTGGGCCATGCTCGTCCTCGGCGGTCTCCTTTTCATCATGAGCACGCTCGCCGGCGTATCGGATGGCCTGCGCGACGGCAGCCATCTGGTTGGCCTGGAGCTGTTGGCAGTCACGCTTCCAGGCGCGGTCGCGCTGATCATGTCGTGGCGGCACATCCGATCGAATTGACACCAACCATCGCGGCAAGGAGACGAGATATGCCTTTGGACAATACGAATTTCCCGCTCGTCTGGATGAGTTATGACGAAGAGCCCGACCACGACCACGACGAGGACTTCGCGGCGTTAGAGGCGAGCTTTAAGCGCGGCGAGCCGTTCGTGATCCTGACCGATAACGCTCCGACCGAAGACCACGAGCACAGCCCGGAAGAAAAGAAGCGCACCGCGCTGTGGATGAAGAAGCACAAGGCCGAGCTGCGGACACTGGTTCTGGCGATGATCGTGATTGAGCCGAGCGCCGCCAAGCGTCTGGCATTCAAGTCGTTCGGCGTGGCCTTTGCCAAATTCTGGGGCTATCCGCTGAAGCTCGCCTCGTCTCGCGAGGAGGCCATGGAAATCGCCGGCACACTGCTGTCGAAGCATGCAAGGGCTGCAACCGCCTGACAAACCGCCGAGCGGACGACGCGAAGATGTTTCTCAGCAGCTTGCACGCTTCGATCACGGTTCAAATCGGTAGGGTATGGAGCAGGTATCGTGCCCGTTGGCATCCCGCACGGCCCGCCATTGTTTCGCTCGTGCCGATCTCATTTCGTTCGATGGCTCCGAAGGGGCGGTCTTCCGGACTTTCCGCCATGACCGGTCTCGCGCCAGATGCGTCACGCTCTTTTCGATCCGGCATGGCGTCCGACCGGTTGGACAGGCCGTTCCAACCCCAGCCGTTAGCCTTTGCCGCGCCGATCCGTCCCGTGCGGTCTTGACCTAAAGTTGACTTGAAGTAATAGCATTCTTGGCGGTTCAACCGTTTTCGAAAGGACAAAACCGTCAATGACCGCCCATATCACGCTTTCCCAGGCCGAATCCCACCAACCGCGCCCTGACGATACAGGCCGCCTCTTCCTGGTCAGTACCGGCATCGGGGACCCTGAAAACATCACCGTGAGAGCGCAGACGATCATCGCCGCGGCGGATGTGGTTCTGGGCTTCCAGTCCCAGCTGGAAAAGTTCGCCGATCTCGTGCGCGACAAGGAGCTGCACGATCCGGGACATGGCCTGTTCACGACATGGGGGCGCCAGGACCGCGAGGAAAGCGAGACGCAAGCCATGGAAGAACGCATCCGCGCCATCGTCCGCCCGGCGGTGGCCGCGGGAAAGACCGTCGTCGTCATGGACTATGGCGACTCCATGATCTTCGGGCCGCATTCGGGCTATATGGAAGAATTCGCGGACCTCGCCCCCGTTGTCGTTCCGGGTGTGTCCTCGTTCAACGCCGCCAACGCCGCCCTCACGCGTGACATCATGACCGGCAGGACGAGCCGGTCCGCAATCCTCACCGCCGCGCGCAATATCCACGACGAATACACCGGAAGCGATCGCCTGGAGCTCTTGACCAGGACGCATTCGACGCTGGTGTTCTTCACCATGCGCACCGAACTGGCTGATCTGGTAGCGCGCCTGCGCACCCTTCTCCCCGACGAGACCCCGATCGCGATCGTCTATCATGCCGGATGGGCATCGGACGAAGCCGTTCTTCGCGCTACGCTGGGCACCGTCCTCGATGAACTTGCAGAGGGAAAGCAGCCCTTCGAGCATCTGGTCTATGTCGGCGATTTCCTTGCCTGAACGAGGGCGAGCGAACGGTTCCGAACGGCTATCCGTCAGCCCGCCGTGCGGCCGGCAAACGTCGTAGCGACTGCAGCGGCGGAGACAATCGCCGCCGCCGCCATCACCACGGCGGGAAAGCCGGCCGCCGTATAGACCGACCCCATGACAAGGGGGCCGACGAAGACCGCCGAATAGGTGACGCCGCTGTTGAGACCCATGACGGCCCCGCGCGCGGCGCTCGCCCGCCGATAGAGCGACACCACGAACACATTGAGGCCGAGCTGGTTCAGCGCGCCCCACGCGATGGCGGTGAGGAACGCCAGCCATGGCGCGCCGAGGGCGACGCGCCAGAGGACGTAGACGCCAGCGACCGCCCAGAGCACTGCCAGCAGGTAGGCACGCGAGGTCCGTGGCGCGACGAGCCCGAGACCGATCCCGGCAAGGCCGAAGCCAAGACCGTATGCAAGGACGAAGAGGCCGCTGCCCTCGGGTGAGAGGTCGAACGCCCGGCGCACGCCCTCCCCCAGGAAAGCGAAGGTGCCGTAGAACGCCGTCATGAAACAGAAGATCACCGCAAGCAGAAACGGGACGCCCGGCAGGCGGAGCGCCCACCGGGGCGACGTTCTCTCGCCCGCAGCGATGATTTCGCCCCCCATGACAAGGAAGAGCCCCACGGCGACGGCTGCCGACATCGCGGCGAGGAGCCAGTAGACGGATCGCCATCCGACATGCGCGGCAACGAACGCGGCCACGGGCACCGCCAGCACGAGCGATAGCGCCCAGCCGGTCAGGACGATGCCCAGCCGCGCCGCCTCGCGTCCCACAGGCGCCGTCGCAGCCGCGGTCGCATAGGTACCGGGAAGGAGGACCCCGACGGCAAGGCCTGCGACGACCTGCGACAGGCAGAGCCAGATCCAGCTCTGGCTTGCGCCGCCGATAGCCTGGGCGAATGCCAGCGTCGCGGCGGCGGCGGCGAGCGTCCATCGCGGCGCGAAGCGGTCGATGACAGGCGAGAAAAAGAACGACGACAGCGCCGTCGCCCCTCCGAATGCGGAGATCGCCCACGCGATCCGATAGGGCTCGCTCCCCAGCCCGCGCCCGACTTCGGTCAGGATCGGACTCAGAACGAAGGCGTTCGCGCCGACCAGAACGACTGCGGCAAACAGCATGGCGACCTGAAGAGACTGAATAATAGAAGTTTTTTTTATGGATTTTTGAAATGTCATAAGGGTGTAATGCGCTCTGAAAAAATAAAATTCAATCCTTTATGGGAACCGTCGCAATGGAAACGAATGACATTCGGAAAAGACCGCCCCACCCCTCCGGCCTCGATGAAAAGGACCGAATGCTGTTAAGGCTGCTCGCCGAGAAAGCAGACAGGTCCTACGCCGATCTGTCCTCCATGGTGCACCTCTCCGCCCCCGCCGTTCACGAGCGGGTCAAGCGCCTCAAGAGGGATGGCGTGATCCTGGGGACGGTCGCCCGGCTCAACGGCGAAAAGATCGGCTGTCCGCTGCTCGCGTTCGTCCACGTCGTGACCGAAGGATGGGGAATGACAGAGCCGATCCTCGGCCTCAGGGAGCTGGCCGACGTGGAGGAAATCCACACCGTCGCGGGAGATGCCTGCCTGGTCCTGAAGGTCAGGACCTCCGGAACGGCCAGTCTTGAGCGACTCCTGTCGTCCATCCTCAAGGTCGAAGGCGTCCGCTCCACGCAGAGTTACGTGGTTCTGGGAAGCTACCTCGAACGTGGACCGATGCCGGAAATAGTCGAGCAGACTGTACAAAAAGCATAACGACCGCGCCAAAGCCGCCGACACCTCCGCAGCGGCATTCCCTTCATTCACCTCACACGGGCGGCCGGAACAGAGCGCGAATGCTGTCAGGAGAGCCGAGGCCGCAGGCGCGGGACGGAGAGTGACAGAAGTGCGCCAAGGATAGCGAAGCCCCCTGTCACCGCCACGATGGCCGGCCATCCGCCGGCCTGCCAGAACCAGCCGCCGGTCCATCCAGTCAGGCTCGACCCGATGTAATAGAACAGCAGATAGAGCGCCGTGGCGTGGCCTTTCGGCCCCTGGGCGAGCGGCCCGACGGCGCCACTGGCGACCGAATGGCCGATAAAGAACCCGGTGGCAATCAGTGCGATGCCGACGCCGATCGCGATCAGCGACGTCGCAAGGGTCAGGAGAACCCCGGCGAGCATGATCAGGAAACCTGCAACGAGAAGCGGCCGACGGCCGAAGCGGTCGGCGAGATTGCCGGCGACGGACGACGACACGATGCCTAAGCCGAAGGCGAGGAAGATCATGCTGACCGCCGTCTGGCTGAGGTGGTAAGGCGCGCCGGCGAGCCGGAAGGTGGCGTAGTTGAAGAGCGTCACGAAGATGCTGATCAAGAGGAAACCAATCGCATAGACCCGGATGAGGCGCCCGTTCCGCAGGTGCGCACCCCAGGTGACAAGGTGAAAGCGCAGATTGATGCCACGCCGGGGCACGAAGTTCCGCGACTTCGGCAACAGGAGGAAAAAGCCTGCGGCGGAGACGAGACACAGCGTCCCCAGCACGATCATCGCGACGTGCCAGGACGCGAACTCGGTCATGACGCCCATGCCGACCCGCCCCATCATCGCACCGAAGGCGGTGCCGCCGATATAGAGGCCCATGGTCTTTCCGAGATGCTCGGGATCGATCTCCTCGGCGAGATAGGCCATTGCGACCGCCGGGACGCCACCGAGAACGACGCCTTCGGCGGCGCGCGTGGCCAGAAGCGCCGACCAGCTCGGCACCATCGCGGCGACGATGTTCAGCCCGGCGCCAAAGAGCATCGAGACAAACATCAGCCCGCGCCGGCCGAGCGCCTGGGAAAAGGCGCCGGCAAAGAAGATCGAAAACGCCAGCGTGCCGGTTGTTAGCGACAGGGCGAGCGAGCTCTCGGCCGGGCTGACCTGGAAGGTATGGGCGAAGGACGGCAAGAGCGGCTGGACGCAATAGATGAGCGAGAAACTTGCGAAGCCGGCGAGGAAGAAGGCGATGCCGACATTGCGGTATTCCGCCGTGCCGCGCCGGATCCACACCGGCTCGACCGGCGGGGCTGCCGCGGCAGGCCCGATGTCCCCGGCCGGCTCATTCGGCACGAGGCCGGGCGCATCGTCAAACGTCATGTCTTCAAGGGTCAGGGTCCGGGAGGTCATTTGTACGTGCTTTCGTTCGCACCTCAAGCTAGGCCCCCTTTGGCAATAGGTCCAATATATTGCAGAGGCGAATGCAATATGTAAAACGAATGGCATGGAACTTCGACACATCCGTTATTTCCTCGCGGTCGCCGAGGAAGGCAATTTCACTCGTGCCGCCGCGCGGCTCGGCATCGGCCAGCCACCGCTCAGCCAGCAAATAAAGGATCTGGAGACCGAAGTCGGTGCGCGGCTCTTCCATCGCGTGCCTCACGGAGCCGAACTGACCGAGGCTGGAAAGGCCTTTCGCGCTGCCGTCGCGCCTCTCCCGGGGCAGGCGACGGGTGCTATCGAGGCGGCCCGGCGCGCCGCGCTCGGCGAGAGTGGCCACCTGCGCCTCGGCATCACCGCGAGCGCGGCGCTCAATCCGATCGTTCCGGCGAGCATCCGCATGTTCCGCCGCAATTATCCCGGGGTCGAACTCCATCTCGAAGAGAACAACTCGCTCGTACTGTTGAAGCATATCCTCGAAGACCGCCTCGACATCGCGATCATGCGTCCATCAACATCCGACCCGACCGATCTGAAGGTTGAACAGCTTACCGAGGACGAACTCATCGCCGCGGTCCCCGGTTCCCACGCGGCGGCGCGAACGGAAGGGCCGATCGATCTCGCCACACTCGCCGACGACCCGCTGATCATGACCTCCCCGGCGGTCGGCCCGAGCCTTTATGACGCGGCAATCAATGCGTGTCGCGCGGCCGGGTTCGAGCCGACGCTCGGTCCCGGCGCGCCGCAGATCGTCTCGATCCTGTCGCTGGTCGCCGCTGAACTCGGCGTCTCGCTGGTGCCCGCCTCCATGCGACAGCTCGACGTCAAGGGCGTCACCTACCGTTCGATCAGAGCCCCGGCGCCGGGCGTTGCCCTCTCGCTCGCCATCAGCAAGACGCGCCCGCCGATCCCGGCGGTGAACTTCGCCGGCCTCGCACGCCGGGCTGCGAAGGTCGGCTGACAGGCGTTTCGGCCACGGCGAGGCCGCATCCGTGTCCCCAGAGTCCCGAAACCGGCGCTCCGGCCGACGCCGCCACGCTTCACGGCGGTGGCGGCCCAAAAAATAGCTTGAATACCAATTATTGGTCCTCCATCTTATAGCGATGATTGAACCGCTCACTCCCCGCGAAAGCTTCGGCGTTCTTTTTGTCGGCGTCTCCCGCCGCTGGCGTGCCGCCATCGATTCCCGCCTGTCCGATGTCGGCCTGTCCGATGCGACCTGGCGCCCGCTCATTCACATCGGCCGTGGCCGCGGACTCTGCCAGAAGGATCTCGCCACCCGCCTCGGCATCGATGGCTCAACCCTCGTGCGCCTCCTCGACATCCTGTCGAAAAAGGAGCTGATCGAGCGCCGTCAGGACAAGACCGACCGGCGCTCGAACCTTCTCTATCTGACGCCGGCCGGCCGCAAGGTCGTCCACGCCATCCAGGAGGCCCTTGCCGCCGTCGAAGGCGACATGCTGCAGGACCTCAGCGACGATGAGATGCGTGGCCTGATGTCGGCGCTCGAGCGGATCGACGCCCGTATCGGGACGATACGGAGCCGGACGGAGGACGCCGAAACTAAGCGTGTGGAGACACTCTCCGCCCAATGAGCACGCTAGGAATACTTGCCGCGCTCGGCTTCGAAACCGGGCGCCTTCGTTTCACGCTTCGAACGGCCGCCGCCGCCGTCCTTGCCATCTTTGTCGCCTGGCTTTTCGGCCTGGAACATCCACAATGGTCCGGCATGACCGTCTGGGCGGCGTCCCAACCCGTGCGCGGGCAGCTCCTTGAAAAGAGCCTTTTTCGCGGTGCCGGAACGGTCATCGGATCAATTGTCGGCATCGCCTTGCTCTTCGCCGCCCAAGACCACCTCTGGCTGACCGTCGCCGGCCTTGCCGTCTGGACGGGCATCTGCGCCGGCGTCGGCAATATCGTGCGCGGCTTCGCCTCCTACGGCGCGATGCTCGCGGGTTATTCTGCCGCCATGGTCGTCCTCCTCCACAGTTCGCGCTCGCAGAGTCTCCTCGCCGTCGGCGTCGACCGCATGCTGACGGTCCTGTGCGGCATCGCAGTCGCGCTCGCCGTCGGATGGCTCTTTGCCACCACCGCCGATCCGGACGATCCCGCGCGCCGCGCCCGCCGTGTCACACAGCGCATTCTCGCCGCCCTCGCCGGCCATTTTGCCAAGGACACTCGCCTGTCGCGGGCGGACCAGCAGGAACTGCTGTCCGAAATCGTCGACATTGAGGCCGCGCTCGACACCCAGGAAGCCGGCACATTCCGCACCCGCGACAGGATCCGCGCGATCCGCAAGCTGCTGTCGACCCAGGTCGCCGCTCTCCTATGGATGCGCCGCGCCCTACCGGAACGCCCCGACCCGCGTCTGATCGCTGCGCTCCGGGCCGCGTCCGCGGCAAGCGATGACAAAGCCACGCCTGCGGAGCTGGAAGGGACGCTGCGGACGGCCGCGAAAGGCGCCGCCCAGTCCCCGGTCCTGCGCGAGGCACTGACCGGTCTCGCCGAGGCCGCGGCCCGCGAGCGGGCAACGGAGACGGGTAACCCGATGCCCGACGCGAACCGCGACGCCGTCATTCTCCACCGCGACTGGGTCGGCGCGCGCGAGGCCCTCACGCGTTCGACCTGCGCCATGCTTCTCGTCGGCGCGTTCTGGCTTCTGACAGGCTGGCAATACGGTGGCTTCATGCTTCTCGGCACGGCGATCATGACGACGATCTTCTCCACCGTCGATCACCCTGCCGCCACGCTCCAGAAGGTCATCCTCGGCCAATCGCTGGGCGTCTTCGGCGCCCTCGCCTGCCGCTGGTTCGTCTGGCCGTTCGCCGAAAACGAACTACAGCTCGTGCTGCTCCTGGTGCCGTTCATCGTCTTCGGCGGGTTCCTCCTGGCCCACCGCCGGGGAGCGGGACCGATCGGCTTCGACTACAACATGGTGGTGCTGCTCCTGTCCCAGCCCGCCTGGCCGCTCGGAGGCTCGCTCGCCGGATCGCTGACGGCCGGTGTCGCCGTCGTGCTCGGACCCCTGAGCGGCCTTCTGGCATTCCTCATGGTCTTCCCGGTGAACGGCAGGAAACGCCTCGACACCATCGTCGCCATGATGGTGCGCGAGATCGAGGCCCTGGCCGCACAGCACGGCGCACACCGCCGCCGGCGGATCTGGCGCGCCCGCCTCTATCACCGGCTAATGCAACTCGTGCGCTGGACCGACAAGACCGGACAAAGCCGCGACGCGGTTGTCGAAGGCGCCTTCGCCACCCTCCTTCTTGGCAGCGCCGTCCTCCACATCGACGAGGTGCTCGGCGACAAGGGTCTTCCGGCGGGCACGCGGAAACGGCTGCGGGGCGTCCTCGATCGCCTCACCACCGTCGGCCGCGAGCCGCGCCGCGCCGCCCGCATGCTCGCAACCGCCGCACGGCGCTTTGCCGACGATCCCGGCATCGACAACAGGCTCCTGGAGGAGGCCGCGATGGAACTCCTCGACAACGCCGACTTCGTGGAACGCCCAAGGGGACCTGGCATGCGTTCCACCCGGCGTCCCCTGCCCGTCATTACCGGCGCAAATGCCCGGGCAAGGACCGGCTGACATCGCCAGGGAACGCTTTTCGCACGCATAACGCGGCTCGACACTCGCTCCGTCTGCGGTCTTCCGGCTTGAAACGGCCACGGTTTACGGTAGAAGTCGCGATCGGAATGCTGCGGACCGACCGCGCCGACATGAACCCGACACGCGGAGCCCCGCTATGACCACGAACGCGCCCCGGATTTCATTCGTCAGCCTCGGCTGTCCGAAAGCGCTCGTGGATTCCGAGCGCATCATCACCCGCCTGAGGGCCGAGGGCTACGAGCTCGCACGCGGTGCCGAAGGCGCCGATGCCGTCGTCGTCAACACCTGCGGCTTCCTTGACAGCGCCAAGGAAGAATCCCTCCAGGCGATCGGCGACGCTCTCGCTGTCAATGGCAAGGTAATCGTCACCGGCTGCATGGGCGCCGAACCGGATGCCATCCGCAGCGCACATCCGAACGTGCTCACCATCACCGGTCCGCAGCAGTATGAAAGCGTCATGGCGGCGGTCCATGAGGCGGTACCGCCGGCGCATGACCCTTATGTCGATCTGGTACCGCCCGGCGGCGTCAAGCTGACGCCGCGCCACTACGCCTACCTGAAGATCTCCGAGGGTTGCTCCAACCGCTGCAGCTTCTGCATCATCCCCTCGCTCCGGGGCGACCTCGTCTCGCGGCCGGCGGGGGCCGTGCTGCGCGAGGCGGAAAAGCTCGTCGAGGCGGGCGTCAAGGAACTCCTCGTCGTCAGCCAGGACACCAGCGCCTACGGCATCGACCTGAAATACCAGCCATCGCCGTGGAAGGATCGCGAGGTCCGTGCCCGCTTTCTCGATCTCGCCGAAGCCCTCGGCGACCTCGGCGCCTGGGTGCGGCTTCACTACGTCTACCCCTACCCCCATGTCGACGAGGTCATCCCGCTAATGGCCGAGGGCAAGATCCTGCCCTACCTCGACATCCCCTTCCAGCATGCCTCGCCGTCGGTTCTGAAGGCAATGCGTCGCCCGGCAGCGCAGGAAAAGACCCTCGATCGCATCCGTCGCTGGCGCGAGATCTGTCCCGATCTCGCCATCCGCTCCACCTTCATCGTCGGTTTTCCCGGGGAGACGGAGGAGGATTTCCAGATGCTTATGGACTGGCTCGACGAGGCGAAACTCGATCGCGTCGGCTGCTTCCGCTACGAACCGGTCTCAGGCGCCCGGGCCAATGACCTCGACGCCGCCGTCGTGCCGGACGACATCAAGGAGGCGCGCTGGAACCGCTTCATGGCCCACCAGCAGGCGATCAGCGATCGACTGATGCGCCGCTCGCTCGGTAAGCGCGTCAAGGTGATCGTCGACAAATCGGCAGGCACGCAAGCGACCGGCCGCACCATGTGGGACGCGCCGGAAATCGACGGCGTCGTCCATCTGACCGGCCGCCGGCCGATCTGCGTCGGCGATATCGTCACCGCCAAGGTCGAGGCGACCGACGCCTATGATCGCTATGCCCAGGTCGTTGGCTGAGAGGTCCGACTGTCCGGATTGATCAGTCCGACACTCTTTGCGTTGGCGACAAGAGGTCGATCAGCGTCCGCGCCACGACTTCCGTCGCGGCCCTCAGGTCATCGAGCGCGATATGCTCGTCGGCGCTGTGACTACCGGTCTCGAAGAGATCCTTCGGCCCGGCGCCATAAAGCACCGTCGGAATGCCGGCCGAGGCATAGTGGCGAGCGTTGGTGAAGAGCGGCGCCCCGCCGATCGTCACCTCATCGCCGAAGACCGCCTGGGCGTGATGACGCAGCGTGTCGGCGAGCCGCTTTGCCGCCGGATTCGGCTCCATCGGCTCGGCCAGCATCAGCCTCCGGCATTCCACCGCGATCCCCTCGATCTTTGGCGCCGCCGCCTCGATGAGCGCGATCAGGTCCGCCTCGACCACTTCGCCGACCTCTTCGGGGATCATCCGCCGGTCGATGCGCATCACCACGCGGTCCGGCACCACGTTGGTATGGACACCTGCCTTGATGGTGCCGACGGTCAGCTTCGGCGTTCCAAGGCCGTCCACCGCGCTCTCTCGCACCGCGATCCGCCGGCGCTCGTCATAGAGTGCGGCAAGAATCGGCACGGTCGCCTCGAGCGCATCGACACCCCCTTCCGGCATCGCCGCATGGGCCTGAACGCCGCGCACGACGACCTCCAGATGGAGGCAGCCGTTGTGGGCACCGATGATGGTGTAGGAGAACCCGTCGCAAATCGCCAGGTCGGGATTGGTCAGCCCCTGCTCCAACAACCACTTCGGACCGACGAAACCGCCGGTCTCCTCGTCGTAGGTCAGATGCAGCTCGACGGAACCCTCCAGCGTCCGGCCCGATTGCTCGACCGCCAGAAGGGCGAACACATAGGCCGCGAAATCGGATTTCGCATCCACCGCACCGCGACCGTAGAGCGCGCCGTTGCGAATCTCGCCGCCGTAAGGATCGGCGTTCCAGCCATTGCCAGGCGGCACCGCATCGCCATGCGCCTGCAACGCGATCGTCGGCCCGGCCCCGCTGCCGAACTGGCGGCGCACGATCAGGTTGGTGATCGACTTCATGCCGTTCTGCCGGGCGTAGGGCTCAGGCACCGGGCAATGCTCAACCGTTAAGCCGAGATCCTCGAGCAGCGCCGCCGTCATCGCCGCATGTTCGGCGCAATCGCCCGGTGGATTCTCGCTCGGCATCCGGATCAGCGCCTGAGCGAACGCGATCTCCCGCTCGAAAACCTCATCGATCAGGGATTTCATGACCTCATGTCCTCCCGGCCGGTTTTCGCGCGCCGCTGTCGCGTCGGCACACGGCCAAGCATTCGCTTACACGTCCCGGTCGGATATTGGTGTCGGGAAACAGGATGGAAATGGCCGTCATTGCGCGGCCCGTCTTCGGGAAGGAATGTCTGTCTCGCTGTTCGGTCCGGCATCGCCGGAGCGGCTACTTGGATCGTCGGACACGAAACCGGCCCCTGCTCCCTTGATCGTTTAAGCGGACGCACCGTCCCGGCACCCATCGCTTGTCCCGATATGTAGCCCCATCGCGCCGGAGCCGACAATCCCTAACGGCCGTTTTCCCGCACCGACCGATCCTTCATCCTGCCTGAAGCCGGTCCTCGAGCGGACAGAAAAGGCCGGACACCCTCCAGAGCATCCGGCCCTTCATCGTCCGTCAAGCGTCTTCAGACCGCTGGCCGACTCACTTCGGCAGTTGGTCGTCGATGCCCTTGACGTACCAGTTCATGCCGAGAAGCGTGCCGTCGTCGAGCACTTCGCCCTCGCCAATGACCTTGGTGCCGTCCTGCTTGAAGATCGGCCCCTTGAAGGGATGCAGCTCGCCCGACTCGATCATCGCCTGGGTTTCCTTGGCCTCTTCCGCGACTTCGACAGGAAGGTTTGTGTAGGGTGCCATTTGCACCATGCCCTCCTTCAGGCCTTCCCAGCTCGCCTTCGATTCCCACGTGCCGTCCATCGCCGCCTTGATACGCTTGACGTAGTAGGGACCCCAATGGTCCTCGATCGCGGTATATTGCGCCTTCGGGGCGAATTCGATCATGTCGTGCGCCTGTCCGAAGCCGTGCAGGCCGCGCTCCTGAGCGATCTGCAGCGGCGCGGGCGAGTCGGTGTGCTGTACGGAGATATCGGCGCCCTGGTCGAAGAGGGCCTTGGCCGCATCCCCTTCCTTGCCCGGATCGAACCAGGAATTGACCCACACGATCTTGATCTTGAAATCGGGATTGATGGACTGCGCGCCGAGCATGAAGGCGTTGATGCCCATCACCACTTCCGGGATCGGGAAGGAGACGATGTAGCCGGCGGTACCGGTTTTCGACATCTTCGCAGCGATCTGACCGATGATGTAGCGGCCCTCGTAGAAGCGCGCGTTGTAGGTGGTAACGTTCGGCGCCGTCTTGAAACCGGTCGCATGCTCGAACTTCACGTCCGGAAACTTCTTGGCGACCTTGATCGTCGGATCCATGAAGCCGAATGACGTGGTGAAGATGATCTTGCAGCCCGAACGCGCCAGGCGTTCGATCGCCCGCTCGGCATCGGGTCCTTCCGGCACGTTTTCCACATAGGACGTCTCGACGGCGTCGCCGAGTTCCTTCTGGGCGTAGAGGCGTGCGGTGTCGTGCCCCTGCGACCAGCCACCGTCATTGTGCGGGCCGACGTAGACGAAACAGGCCTTGAACGGATCGGCGGCCTGGGCACTGCCGGCCATCAGGCCGAAGGCGACGAGCGCGCCGGCCAGAGCGAAGGTTTTGCGCATGGTTGATCTCCCTGTTCGCGACGAGGCCGCGCAATGGCCTGCCGGTCATCTGGAACGCCTTGCCGGAAAGCCGCGTGGCCAGCCGGAAGGACGCATCGGACTGAACCCCTCATTGGCGAAAATTTGCGCCATTCAACCGGGGCATGCAAGAGTGTGCCCGTTCGCCATTCAGCGATCCGGCACGAAGGACTGGCCGAGACAGGCCGGTGTGTTGATTCTCAAAAGCGTCTTGTCCCGCGATATGATGACGAGCACCACGACCGTCGTCAGATAGGGCAGCATGGCGAGGAATTGCGACGGGATGCCGACCCCGAGCGCCTGGGCATGGAGCTGCAGGATGCTGACCGCGCCGAAGAGCACCGCGCCGACGAGGAGACGCGACGGCAGCCAGGAAGCGAAGACGACGAGCGCTAGCGCGATCCATCCCCGTCCCGCTGTCATGTTCTGCGTCCACTGCGGCGTGTAGACGAGCGAGAGATAGCCACCGCCAAGCCCGGCGCAGGCCCCGCCGAAGAGCACGGCGAGGAAGCGCACGCGAATGACGCTGTAGCCGAGCGAATGCGCCGAGGTGTGATTGTCGCCGACGGCCCTGAGGATCAGTCCGGCCCGGGTTTTGAATAGGAACCAGGAGACGCCGATCGTCAGGACGATCGCCAGATAGGTCAGCGGATCCTCGCCGAAGATCAGCCTGCCGACGACCGGCAGATCGCTGAGGACCGGAATGTCGAGCCTCGGCAGGCCGAGGCCCGGAATGCCGACGTAGGCATCGCCGATAAGGGCGGAAAGACCGAGCCCGAAGAGCGTCAGCGCCAGACCCGATGCGACCTGGTTGGCGACGAAGATCAGCGTGACAAGCGCGAAGAGCGACGCCATCAGCGCGCCGGCGACCGCCGCCGCCAGGATGCCGACGAGCGGAACGCCGCTGACATTCGCCGCCGCGAAACCGCACACCGCCCCGACCGCCATCATGCCTTCGACGCCAAGGTTGAGGACACCGGAACGCTCCGTCACCAGTTCGCCGAGCGCGGCGAAGAGCAGCGGCGTCGCCGCCGTGATGATGGTGAGGAGGATACCCTCGAACATGCCCATGGATCAGGCCTCCCCCGCCGTTTTGCTCACGCTCGCCGCCGCCGACACGATGCGCACCCGGTAGAAGATGAAGGTGTCGCAAGCGAGAACGAAGAAGAGCAGCATGCCTTGGAACACCCGGGTGATCTGATCCGACATGCCGAGCGCGATCTGGACGCCCTCGCCGCCTATGTAGGACAGCGCAAGGAGAAGGCCGGCAAAGACGATGCCGATCGGATTGAGCCGGCCGAGGAAGGCAACAATGATCGCTGTGAAACCGTAACCCGGCGAAACGGACGTCCGGAGCATGCCCGTCGGCCCCGCCACCTCGCAAATGCCGGCAAGGCCCGCCAATCCGCCGGAGATGAGGAAGGCGAGCATCACCATGCGCTTGTGGCTAAAGCCGGCGAAGGCGCCGGCACGCGGCGCCTGGCCGAGAACGGTGATCTTGAAGCCGGTGATCGTCCGCCTGAGGATAAACCAGGCGACAACCGCGATGATGACGGCAAAGACGGCGTTGAGCTGGACGCTGTCGCCGAAGACGACGGGCAGCAGTTGGTCGCCCTCGAACGGGCGGCTATCGGGGAAATTGTGCCCGGCCGGATTGCGCCATGGTCCCCGCGCCAGCCAGTCAACGAAGAGCTGCGCGACATAGACGAGCATCAGGCTCGTCAGAATCTCATTGGCCCCGAAGCGGTTCTTCAGGATCGCCGGGATGGCGCCGTAGGCCATGCCGCCGAGGATGCCGAGGATAAGCATCAGCGGCAGCACGAAAGGTCCCTGGAAGTCGGGGAAAAGGATCGGCAGCGCCGACCCGGCGATGGCGCCGGCGACCAGTTGGCCCTCAGCCCCGATGTTCCAGGTATTGGAATAGAAACAGAGCGATAGGCCGACCGCGATGATGACGATCGGCACCGCCTTCACGATCAGCGCCTCGAGCGACCACATCGCCGTCAGCGGTTCTATGAAATAGATATAGAGCGCCTTTAGCGGGTCGACGCCGCTGGCGGTGAAAATGAAAAACCCGGCAATGACGGTGAGTGCGATCGCGATCAGCGGCGACAGCACTGCCATCCAGCGGGACCGGTTCGGCCGTCGGATGAGCTCAATGCGCATGGCTCGCCTCCTCCGCCGTCGTTCCCTCGCCGGCACCGCCCATCAGGAGGCCAATCTCTTCCAGCGTGATGCCACGTGCATCCCGTGCTTGAGAAAGATGTCCCTTGGAGATGACCGCGATCCGGTCGGAGATTTCCATGATCTCGTCGAGATCCTGGCTGATGACCAGGACCGCCGAGCCCGACCGTGCCAGATCGATCAGCGCCTGGCGAATGGTACTCGCGGCGCCCGCGTCGACGCCCCAGGTGGGCTGGCAGACGACGAGCACGCCGGGCTTGCGGTCGAATTCGCGCCCGACGACGAACTTCTGCAGGTTTCCGCCCGACAGGGCCGCTGCTTCCGGGTCCGGAACGCCCTTCCTGACGTCGAAGGCTTCGCTGATCCGCCGGACGACTCCGCGCGCGCCGCCGAACGACACGATGCCGGAGCGCACCAAACCTTCGCCCGTGCCATGCCGGGTGAGAATGATGTTTTCCGACAGCTTCAGTCGCGGAACAGCGCCATGACCAAGCCGCTCTTCCGGCACGAAGGCGGCATCGATACGTCGTCGCGCGTTGACCCCGAGACGGCCGCACGGCTTGCCGTCGATCTCGATGGCGGCGTTGTCCTTGGCCAGCGTCTCGCCCGACAGCGCGTCGAAAAACTCGTCCTGACCATTGCCCGCCACGCCGGCGATCGACACCACCTCGCCGCCGCGAACCTCCAGCGAGATGTTGTGAAGCGCGACCGCGAACTGGTGCGGCCGAGGTAGCGAGAGCGCGTGGACACGCAACCTGACCGGCGCATTCCCGTCGATGACGGCCTCGCTCACCAGCTGATGGACGTCCGAGCCGACCATCATGCGGGCAAGCTGGCCTGCCGTCGCTTCCTTGGGATCGCACGCACCAACGACCTTGCCATGCCTGAGGATCGTCGCGCGGTGGCAGATCTGCTTCACCTCTTCCAGCCGATGACTGATGTAAAGAACCGAACAGTTCTCCTCCGTCAGGCGCTTCAAGGTGACGAAGAGATCGTCAGCCTCCTGCGGTGTCAGCACCGACGTCGGTTCGTCCATGATGATGAGTTCAGGCTCCTGCAACAGGCAGCGGACGATTTCGATGCGTTGCCGCTCGCCAACCGACAGATCGGCGACGCACGAAGCGGGATTAAGCGGCAGCCCGTACTCCCTGGAGACAATCGAGATTCTGTCCTGCAGGTCGGCCATCGGCGGCGGATCAGCGAGCGCCAGCGAGATGTTTTCCGCCACCGTTAGCGCATCAAAAAGCGAAAAGTGTTGAAACACCATGCCGATACCGAGCGCCCGGGCCGCGGCTGGATTGGCGATGCGCACCCGCTCGCCCTTCCAAAGGATATCGCCGGCGGTCGGCTGCAGGGCACCGTAGAGGATCTTTACCAGCGTCGATTTTCCCGCGCCGTTCTCACCGAGGAGCGCATGGATCTCGCCGGGCAGAATCGAAAAGTCTATGGCGTCGTTTGCCGTCAGCGAGCCGAATGTCTTGGTAATGCCGCGTGCCTGAAGAAGCGGAGCGGCATCCGGCGTCGTGCCGGCCTGCAGCACCTCTTCGCCAGCGGACCCGTTTCCTGTCACCGCCCCTCCCTGCGCCCCCGGAAAGGGCACATCTGCCAAAAGCCCTGCGAGACGCCGAACCTCAAGACAAACATCAACAATTTCGGCGGCTTCGCAACATGATCGTGGCATTTATCCACTACTCGCGCAAAGCCGAAATAACAGGCAGGGAAAGCCCGAAAAGAAGGCAGCCGGAAGCGATCCCGTTTCAACCGCGCCGGAAGGGCGTCACTCGGGCTTCTCCGGCGTCAGGCAGGCGTAGTATTGCGCCCGGTCGAGCCCGGGGTCGACGCAGCGGTAGAAAGCATCGAGCTCGATCGGCTGCGTGTAGCTGATATAGGGATTGACGAGAAACCGTCCGTCCTGATGGGTGAACGTGCCGAGACGCGAGATGTCGTCCTTCAGGTCCGGATATTTGGCGAGGATCGCCTGCCGCAATTCGTCACCCTTGATGAAATTGTCCGGTAGCTGGTCGAACGGACCGTCGAAGTAGTTGTTGGCGTCGACATTTCCCCGATAGACCGCGACGAGGAGCTTGCGGTTCTGCCGCCGATCGTCGAAGAACACGAAGCCCGTCCGCGTGCCGATGAGGATGACCGGCGTCTCCGGCGAATAGGGCCTCAGCACGTCCGATTGTCCGTCGGCCTCGTTGAGAACGAAACGGAACTGTTTCAGCGCCTCGTCGAAAAGCAGATAGAACTGAACGCCCGACTCATCGAACACGGGACCGAGATAGGTCTCGCTTTCCGCCACCGTCCCCTCAGGCGGACGCACGCCGGAAAGATCGTTCAAGCGAAACAGCACCGACCGCCCGGCGAAGGTGACGCGATAGAGGAAATCCTCCACCTTCTCCACCGTCACACCATCTTCTTTCGTCAGCGGCTTGTACTGCGTGATGAGCTCGGAGTTCCACGGCTCCGATTGCGAGAAATAGGCGAAATGCAGGATACCCTTGTCACGGTCGGAAACGTCGAGCCGCATGTTCCCGGCATAGAGCGCACCCTTGTGGATGAAGCGGAAATAGAAATAGTTCTCCGTCGGATAGACCATGACCTCGTCGTCGAGCGAGGAAAAGATGAAGCCGAAGGTGGCCATCATGTCCTCGATGTCGAAATCTCGCTCGCCACGGATCTGGTCGACATAATCCTGATTGAGAGTGACGCCCCGATCGACGGCTTGCGCCGCCGGTACGAAAATGCCGAAGGCGGTCATTACAACGGCCGCGAACAGCGCCCGTCGGCACCGTGTCGACACGGCCCGATGCATCGCAGGAACGGGTCCGACGAAACGTTTCATACTAGGAATCCTGTCGTTTCTTAACGATCGCGCTACTTGCGCCGGCTGGAGCGGGTATCGTGCTGGGCCGACGGCGCGCGATTGTGGAAACGCTGCAGTTGCCGCGCCTTCTGCCGTTGCTGGTTCTGGCCCTGCTTCTGCTGTTGGCCCTGCTTCTGCTGCTGGCGTTGCCTCTGCTGTTGTTGCCTTTGTCGCTGCTGCTGAAGCTGCTTCTGGCGCCGCTCCTGCTGCGCCTTCTGCTGACGCTGCTTTTGCAACTGCTCCTGGCGTTGCTTCTGGCGCCGGTTCTCCTGTGCCTTCTGCTGGCGTTGCTGTTGAAGCTGCTTCTGGCGCCGTTCTTCCTGCGCTTTCTGTTGGCGTTGCCTCTGCTGTTGTTGCCTTTGCTGCTGCTGCTGAAGCTGCTTCTGGCGCCGCTCTTCTTGCGCTTTCTGTTGACGTTGCTGCTGCTGCAATTGCTGCTGCCGCAATTGCTTCTGGCGTTGCTGGTCCTGCCGCTGTTTCTGCTCGCGCTGGCGGCGCTGGCGTTCCGCGTCCTGACGGCGTTTGCGCGTCTCGTCGGCCTGCTGTCGGCGCTGCCGCTCCTGCCGGGCCTTTTGTTCACGCTGCTGCTGTCGCTCGCGAGCCTTGCGCTCCGCGTCCTGGCTCTTGCGGCGTTCGATCTCGGAACGGTCCGGCTTCGGCCGGTTCGGATTGCGGTGGTCGCGATCGAGCGACGCAGCGCCCCTCGATGTGCGCGCGTTGTGCTGCCTTGACGGCACGCGGACATGGAAAGCGGAAATCGCCGCGGCGTGAACGTCCCCTCGCCGTTTGGTGGTGCGGGCATCGTGCATGACGGAGCGGACCTGCAGGTGCAGGCGGGAAATCCCCGCGTCATGCGCGGCGGCGGCCGAGGTCGTACGCGGATTGTGCATCGCCGATCGGCGCTGCTGGTGGAATTTGGAAAGAGCCTGTCCATGCGACGGGCGGACCCGCGTCGTCCAGGGATCGTGCTGTGCCGACTTCGCCCGCCGGTGCACCTGCGAGATGCCAACGCTGTGGCTGCCGGGTGCCATCCGCGTCAGTCGCTGGTCGTGCAAGCCGGAGCGAACGTTGCGGTGGAAGGAAGAAAGCGCCGCGGCGTGTACCGGAACGGCATTGCTGAACGTGCCGTCATGGCGCGCCGAGCGGTTGCGCAGGTGGAACTGCGACAGCCGGCGCACATGAACCGGCGCAAGGTTCGTCACCCGCTGGTCGTGCCGGCTCGACCGCCAACGCTGGTGGAAGCGTGACAGGGGCCTGTAGTGCGTCGAAAGGCGCCGCGTCGTCACCGGGTCGTGCAGGAACGACGACACCGAGCGGTGGAACACCGAGATCGCCGGATTGTGCGACGGCACAAAACGCGTGAAGACGCCATCATGCCGCGCCGAGCGATATTGCATGTGGAAGGACGATAGCCGTGCCGAGTGGATCGCCAGTGGCGAGGTCGTCGCGCCGTCGTGGCGGGCCGAGCGGTACTGGCGATGGAACTGCGACAGCGCTGGCTCGTGCTGGTCGACGAGGGCCGTCACTTCCGAATCGTGCCGCGACGAGGCGAACTTGCGATGGAAGGCGGACAGCGCCACCCAGTGGTCGACGACCTCAGGCCCCGGAACGGCGACCCGGGCACAACTGCGATCGTTGAGCGGGTTTTCGTCGCCGACTTCGTCGGCACCGGGCCCGAAAAGCGCCTCGATGAGCGCGGAATCGACGGCCTCGCCCTTGCTGAGCCCGAAGTCCGCCCGCGCCCGGCCAATCGCGGTGGCCGTATTCGGCCCCAAGAGGCCGTCGATCGTCCCGGGATCATAACCGCGAACCGCGAGCGCCTGCTGCAAGAAGCGCATGCGCGTCTCATAGGAGCGGCCGAGCCAGACGAACTCGGCGCAATTGAGGATCGAGCGGGCCGGAAGCACATCGGGAAGCTGATAGGTCAGCGTCAGAGTCAGCGAATTGCCCGCCACCAGCGGCCCCTCATCGGACGAACAATAGACGCCGGTGCCGTTCTGCGAACAGATCCAGCCGGGAAGATCGGTATCGACCGTCGCGCCGCCGACCGACATGTCGTCATAGAGGAAGATCGGGCCGTCGTAATCGTCGGGCCCCGAATTCACGACTTCGATGCCGAATGCACACGATCCCCCAGCCTCGCAGGTCACTGGTCCCGATTTGCGTACCGCGAGGTCGAACCGCGGTCCGGCATCGCCTTCCTCGATCTCCGGCTCGACCGGCGTTCCCTCGGGCGCCGCGGCCGCGTCGGCGGGAGCCGAGCTTTCGTCCCCCTGCGCCTCGTCGTTCTCGTCGCCCACTTCGTCGGCCGGCAGGCCGGCAACCTCGACGTCGCCGGCATAGGTCGGCGGCACCGAAGCATCACTCAACCCGTCGGAAAGCGCGATCATATAGGCGGAATCGACACCATCCGGCGGCGTTGCGGAAATGCCGCTCTCCGGCGCCTTCAGGGCGGAATCGGGCAGCACCTCCGTGCCGCTGTCGAGCGGCATGCCCTGCACGCCGTTGACGATCGTGGTGTCGTTCTGAAAGCAGGGTCCGTCCGGGCCGCACAGCGCATTGCCGCTCACCCAGAGGAACGCCCCGGCCTTCGCTGTATCAAGCTGGTGGTCGTCTCCATAGCCGAACCCGGTAGCGACGCCACCGGCGGCATTTGCCCGGATAAACGGCGCCTCGCGCCGCTCCGCGTTGCCGACGTTGTAGCGCGCCTCAAGGTTCCACAGACCGTCCTCGCCGCGATAGAGCCGCAGCACCCGGCCGGCATGTGGATCGGCAAAGGTCGGCACCGTGCCGGGGATGGCAAGGCCGCCGCGTTCCGCCAGGAGCATCACACCATCGTCAGTGAAGGCAATGTCACTGATCGCGGGATTGGGCTGGCGCGCCGCATCGTTGCCGGTAGCGTTGGGAACGAAATCGGGGAGAACCACCTCGCGACGAATATCCTGGATGTCGAAATCGCCCTCGGCCGTGAGCGCGATCGACCAGACGGAATTATGCGCATCCTCGCCGGCGTCCGCCCATTCGGGCTGGCCAAGCGAAGCGCCGCCCCAAACTGCGTAGTAGAGCCGCGTGGCCCCGGTCTTGGGATCGACGCGAACGCCGAGCCCCCAGACGCGGCGACGGAAATCGGCGACGTTCCAGCACGATGGCGTCGTACCGAAGGCCGCCTTCCCGCCTGTCGCATCGGTGCAGGTGCCGATCCGAGCCTTGGTTTCAGGCTCGAACGGGGCGACGTCGAGCACGGCATAATCAGCGAGCTCGGCGTCGAGGAAATGGGATCGCCCGTCGACGCCATGGTCGAAACGTCCAAGGATATCCCCCGTCTCGGACGACAGCCGGTAGATCATGCCGGATTCCAGGTCGGAGACGAAAAGCTGCTTGTGCGCCGGGTCGTAAGCGATATTGCCAAGCGCCGCGCCGGTGTTCTTGCGCCCGTCAAGCGTGATCGTTGCAAAGAGCTCCGGCATGTAGCCGTTGTCGGAGGAAAACCGGTAGATACCGCCGGGACCGCCCTCGCCCCATTGTCCGCTGAGCCATTTCCCCTCGGTGTCGACATGGAGGCCGAAGGCGGAGGTCGCAGCGGCGAATACGGTAACCGTCTCGCCCGTCATCGTCGCAAGTCCGAAGACCTGGCCGATTTCCCCCGCACTCGACAGCGTTCCGCCGATCGGATCCTGCCAGACAGATCCATCCGGCGCCTTGCCGGGCTCAGAGACGTCGATAAGCTGGACCGTCGGACCGTCCTGATCGATCGCGCCTTCGGCCGCAAAGCCGGAAAAGCGGCTGACGATCAAATCGCCGGTGTAGATTTGGAACTCCTGCGATTCACCCTGCTGCCCGTCGTCGGGAGCAGCCTCGGAGCCATCTTGCGCGTCGGCCGGCACCATACCGAGACCGGCACAGAAAACCGCCGACAGCAAAACCCGCCGCGCCATCGCGATCGACTGCGGAAAGGCCCTGTGACGTCGGGCGGTAATGGGGAGAAGAATCTCGGAAGTCCGGCAATCGTCGTTGCAGAGCGACGTCGTCATGGCTGCCTCACGTCCTGTCGTTTCCATCCTTGCACCACGCCCACGCGACAGGCGAGTGACGGCGGGTGCGAACCCCGGCTTCGGGTGTCCGGCACCCGCGCCGTATTGGTCTTGGAGATCTTCCGTTTTCGACTCGGAATCGGAAGATCCGACATGATCAGTAGCCCCTGACCGGCTCAAAAGGGAGAAAAATCATGTCTGAATCATGGCTGATCGCCATACAGAGCGCGAAATTCGCGGCTCTGCGCCCTTGCGTCACACGGTGAAGATCGTGCAACCGGTCGTGCGCCGCGCCTCGAGGTCTTCGTGCGCCTTCGCGGCATCGGCCAGGCGATAGGTCTGATTGATCTCGATCTTCACCGCCCCCGACGTCACCACATCGAAGAGATCGCCGGCGGTCGCCTCCAGATCGGCGCGTTCGGCGATATAGGTGAAGAGCGTCGGCCGGGTCGCGAAAAGCGATCCCTTCTGGCTGAGGATCCCGATATTGAAATCGGGAACCGGGCCGGAGGCATTGCCGAACGACACCCAGTACCCGAGCGGTCGGATGCAGTCGAGCGATCCGGGAAACGTATCCTTGCCGACCGAATCATAGGCAACATCGACGCCCTCGCCGCCCGTCAGTTCGGCGACGCGCTCGACGAAATCCTCCTCGCGATAGTTGATGACGTGGGTATAGCCATGCGCCAGCGCCAGCTCCGCCTTCTCCGCCGAGCCGACAGTGCCGATGATCTCCACGCCGAGATGTTTGGCCCATTGCCCGGCGATCAGCCCGACGCCGCCGGCCGCCGCATGGAAGAGCACCTTGTGGCCCGGCGCGATGGGGAACGTGCGCCGAAGGAGATACTGCGCCGTCATGCCCTTCAGCATCATCGCCGCCGCCGTCTCGTCACTGATCCCATCGGGAAGCAGCACCAGCCGGTCGGCCGGAACGAGCCGTTCTTCCGCGTAGGAGCCGAGCGGTCCAACGTAGGCGACGCGGTCACCGGCCTTTACCGTCGTCACGCCTTCGCCAACCGCGATGACCTCGCCCGCGCCTTCGTTGCCGGGGGTGAACGGCGCGCCCGCCGGCGCCGGATAAAGCCCGGTGCGAAAATAGGTATCGATGAAATTGAGACCGACGGCCGTATGGCGGATGCGCGCCTCGCCCGGCCCCGGCTCGCCGGGATCATAGGACTCCCAGCGCATGACCTCGGGACCACCGGTTTCATGGATACGGATACCGCGCGACATCGCTTCCCTCCCAACAACCTCGCCTCGGCGAGGGCAAATCACCTGTGCCCGACGTTAGGCCGGATCGCTCCTCGCGCCAAGCGGTTGCCTCGCGGCACCCGGGACCGGGACCTGACGGCTCGCAAGCTTACCGGCGGGCACGCCGCCGCCGGGCGGCGATGACGTTGATCGCTTCCACGCCGGCGGAAAACGCCATGGCGAAATAGATGTAGGCGCGCGGAATGTGGAAGCCGATGCCGTCGGCAATGAGCGCGACGCCGATGAGGAGGAGGAAGGCGAGCGCCAGCATTTTCGTCGTCGGATGCTCCTTGATGAAACCCGCGATCGGCCCCGAAGCGGCATACATGACGGCCATGGCGATGACCACCGCGGCGACCATGATCTCGATGTGCTCAGCCATACCGATCGCGGTAATGATGGAATCGACCGAAAAGACGATGTCGATCAGCACGATCTGGACGAGGACGGAGAAGAAGGAGTGAAGCGGCTTCGGCGCCTTCTCGCCGCCCTCCTCCATGTCGGCGTGGATCTCGTGCGTCGCCTTGTAGAGAAGGAAAAGCCCTCCGGCGATGAGGATCACGTCGCGCCAGGTCACCACCTCGCCGAAGGCCGTAAAGAGCGGCGCGGAAAGGCCGATAAGCCAGCTCAGCGCGGCCAGCAGAGCAATCCGGAAGACAAGCGCGAGAAGGAGCCCGATCTGACGAGCCCGCTTCGCCATCGCCGCTGGCAACCGCCCGACGATCACGGAAATGAAGACGATGTTGTCGATGCCGAGAACGATCTCCATCACCGTCAGCGTAACGAGGCTGGCCCATATGGCAGGATCGGCAATCCAGGTCATGGCGATATCCGCGATCTGCAGGCCGGCGGCCGGATGACGATGAAAAGCGACGAAGAAATTCAGAATGACCGGAAACGTCCGATCAAGCGGCGGCTCGTCCTTCGCGGAGCTGAATGAGAGCTCCGATCACGAACAGATAAGCACTGGTCGCAATGAGCCCGGCATGCACCCAGGCATCGGGCCTCAGGTCCTGCAGCACCGCGATGACGGCAAAGAGCGACCACAGCGCCGTGACGGCGAGCGTAAGCGGTCGCCAGCACGTCACGCGCACCGGATGGACGAAATGCACCGGCGCGAAGGTCAGCACCGCCAGAAGGACCACCGCGCCGAAAGTGAAGACCGTGCCGAGATTGAGCACCACGAGCGCAAAGATCGCCATGTTCCAGACCGCCGGAAAGCCTTTGAACGCCGCATTCCGCGTCTTCATCTGCGTGTCGGCGAAATAGAGCGCGCCGGAAACGACGATGATGACCGCGGCGGCGATGTCCCACGGCGTCGCGACAACGGCCGATGAAATCAGGATCAGCGCCGGCAGGAAGACGTAGGTGGTGTAGTCGATAACGAAGTCGAGCGCGGCCCCGGACCAGCGCGGCAGCACCTCGCTGATCGACAGGCGGCGCGCCAGCGGTCCGTCGATGCCGTCGACAAGAAGCGCAACGCCGAGCCAGGTGAAGGCCATGACGAGATTGCCGTGCATCAGCGCCAGACCGCACAGAAGAGCGAAGGCCGCACCGGACGCCGTCAGCAGGTGCACGGCGAAGGGAACCGACAACAACGGTTCGACTTTTTTTCGCGACATATGACCGCTCACGGACCACTCTCCTGCCGAGGACCTCTCGGGTCGGCGACAATCCAAGGTTTCACACCGGCCCGGAAGAACGACGACCGGACCGCTCCCTTTTCCGGCACAAAGGGCCTGTACTTTTCAAGTAGTCCGAAACGCGCGGACACACAACCGTTTCCGCATCCCTCGCCACCGGCCAGGCGAGAGGTCGACCGCCCGCACGGTTCACAGGCCGGCGGCGCGCCGGATCGGCTCCGCCATCATCAAGACCGCGCCCCCCCATACGAGGAACGTTAGCCCGATCGCCCTCGGCACCCAGGGATTGATCACCATCTTCTCGATCGTCATCAGGACGCCGAGAATGGCAATCCAGACGATGTTCATGACGCCGACGGCAAACATCACCGTCATCAGCGCCCAGCAACAGCCGAAACACAGCGTTCCCTGGTCGAGGCCGAGACGAAAGACGCCGACCACGTCCTGCCGCCAGTTGGACAGAAAGAACGGCAGCGGCGTCTGACAGCGCACGAGACAGGCGTTCTTGGCCGGCGTGAACTGGTAAATCCCGGCCGCGATCAGCGTTGTTCCGGCAAGGACGAGGCTCGCCGGCGCCATCATCGGCGTCATCGCGCGAAGCTCCGTCAGCCCCCACTGGACGAGGGTCGCGACGACGGCGAAGGCACCCCAAATGCAGAGGTAGCCGGCGGCGAGAATGACGACCGGCGCCGCTTTTTGCCCCTCCGCGCGCGCCTTCTGGGCAAGGCCGGCATAGGCGGCGAGCATCGGCGCCGCCGTCGGCAGCATCATGGCGAAGGCCATCATCACCCACATCAGGAAGACGAGCGCGACGTCGACGAATCCCCAAGCCCCCGTCGCCGGCATGCCGAAGCTGGCGCCGGTCCCTGGCGAACAGAGGGCAACGAGCGCGGCGCGCGCGACAGCATCGAGGCCGGAGAAATTGTTGAACGCGTTGAAGACACTCATGCCCGGGCCGAGCGCGCCCATGTCCATGTCCGGCACCATGACGGCGACCATGATGGCGAGATAGGCCCAGCCGATGCCCGCCGTGATCACTACGAGAAGCATGACGGTCAGCCGCGGGCGAAGCGCGAACCACGCCAGCACGCGATCGACCGCGCCGAGTTCGGAATAGCTGCCGGACGTCATGGTTCCTGCTCTTCAGCCGCTTGTCGCAATCGCCCCAAGGCCATGGCGACATCCCGTCACCATGCGTGCACCCGTTGCACTTCGGCAATTCCACGCAAGCCGTCAAGTGGGGAGTTTCCCCGGCCATGTCGCAAGTTGTCGCGGATGCACAAATTTAAACGGACCGACAAGCCCGCTCTTCCCGCTTGTCCCGTGACATCGCGACGAACGATCACATATAGAAGGCTGATATCCATGTGACGGGTCGGATCAAAAGGTCCGGCCCTGTGAAAGGACGAGACCATGCCCCGATCCGAGCCGAAAGGCGCCACGCCGTCCCGTCACGATGTCGCGGTCGTCGGCGCCGGACCGGCCGGGCTCGTCACCGCCCTCCTCTTCGCCCGCGAGGGATTCGATGTCGTCATCGTCTCGCCGAGGGGCGCGCGGGCCGACGACGCCCGCACCACCGCCCTCCTCGATGCCTCTGTGAACGTCCTCGAAGCGCTCGATCTGTGGCAGACGATCCGCGCCGACGCCGCGCCGCTGCGCGTCATGCGCCTCGTTGACGACACCGGCCGACTGGTGCGCGCGCCCGAAACAGCCTTCGACAGCGCCGAACTGGGGCTGGAGGCCTTCGGCTACAATATTCGCAACCAGGCGCTCAACGCCGCGCTCGCCGAGGCAATCGAGGCACGTTCGGTGACCTGGATCGAGGCGAGCGTGACGGCGGTTCACCCCTGCGAAAACCAGGTCGATCTCACCCTCGACACCGGCGAGATCGTTGCCTGCCGCCTCCTTGCCGCCGCCGACGGCCGCGCATCGCCGAGCCGCATGGCCGCCGGAATCGACGTCAAGCGCTGGCGCTACGAGCAGTCCGCGCTCGTCGCCAACTTCCGCCACGCGGCGCCACACCGCGACGCCTCGACCGAGTTCCATACGCCAACCGGTCCCTTCACGCTGGTGCCGCTGACGGGAAACCGGTCGAGCCTCGTCTGCGTCGAGCGGCCGGAAACCGCACGTCTTCTCGCCGCCATGGACGATGCCGCGCTCTCGGCCGAGGTCGAGCGCCGCGCCCATTCGATCCTCGGCGCCATGGAGATCGACGGCCCGCACCAGGTTTACCCGATGGCCAGCATGGTCGCGCACCGCTTCGCGGCGAACCGCATCGCACTTATTGGCGAGGCCGCGCATTATTTCCCGCCGATCGGCGCGCAGGGCCTCAATCTGAGCATCCGGGACGCCGCCGCCTTGGTGGAAATCGCTGCCGCCTGGCGCGAACGCGACGAGGATATCGGCGCGGACAGGGCCCTCGCCGCCTACGACCGCGCTCGGCGCCCCGACGTCTGGTCGAGGACCGCCGGGGTCGACATGCTGAACCGGGCACTCCTGAGCGATTTCCTGCCCGTCCAGCTCGCCCGCGGTCTCGGCCTCTATCTCGCCGGCCGCATCCCGCCCGTTCGCCGACTGCTGATGCGCGAGGGCATCACGCCGCGCCTCTGGGGCCCACGTCTCGCGCGAGGCCTCGACCGCAAGGCCTGACAAGCCGGGACTAAACACCTAGTCGCCGTTAGCACCGAGATAGTGGGCGCTGTCGGCGCCGAGCGCCGGCACTGGAAGGCTGTCTTCCAGCGACCGGAACTGCGGCGCGACCGGAACGACGGCCGCCGTCAGATCGCCACCGTTGTCATCCTTCACCCGATGGCGGAAAAGGCCGCGGTGGACGAAATGCTGATCGCCCATCGCTTCCGCCAGCGAGGCGACGATGGTGACGCAGCAATCGGCTTCGGCAAAGAGCGGCGCCCATTCCGCCGCGCTTCTCGCCGCGATGCGCTCGGCCACCGCCTTGCGCGTCGCTTCCGGATCGCGGCTGTCGTCGGCGAGATCCGGCGGCAGGTTAAGGAGCCGGCATAGACCCTGCCAGAACTTGTCCTCCAACGCCGCCACGGCCGCGAGCCGGCCGTCGGCGGTCGGGTATAGCTGGTAACGCGGCGAGCCGCCGGTCAGAAGCGCTTGGCCCGAACCGGGGAACCGGCCGGTCGCAAGGCCCTCGGCCTTGGCATAGAGCGCGAAGGTAAAGGCGCCGTCCGCCATGGCGATATCGATATGCGTGCCGTGTCCGGTCTTCTCGCGGCCCAGAAGCGCCATCAGAATGTTGGAGACGGCCGGAAACGTGCCCCCGCCGATATCGGCGATGAGAGCCGGCGGAACCACAGGCGCATCCTGCGGCCCGTGCGCGAGCGCCAGAAGTCCCGTTGCGCCGATATAGTTGAGATCGTGCCCCGCTTCCATGGCACGCGGCCCGTGCTGTCCGTAACCGGTGATCGAGCAATAGACGAGCCGGGGATTGATCTCCCGCAGCGCCTGATAGCCAAGCCCGAGGCGAGCCATCACCCCGGGTCGGAACTGCTCGACGAGCACGTCGGCGCGCTCGATCAGCGGCCTCAGGCGATCGACGGCGTTGGAGGCCTTCAGGTCCAGTTCGACACTCTTTTTGCCCCGATTGAGAAGCGCGAACGGCGCCGAGCTATCGCCCCAGGACGGCGGATAGCGGCGCATGTCCTCGCCGCCCGGCTTCTCGATCTTGACGACCTCGGCGCCGGCCTCCGCGAGCATCAGGGTCGCCAACGGTCCGGGCAAGAGCGTAGTGAAGTCGAGGACAAGCGTCCCCGCCAACGGTTGGGTGGTCACGGCGATTTCTCCCTCTTCGTCCCCCGTGCCGCTTTTCGCGTGCCGGTGGTTGTCATTGCTGACATCACGAAGGAAACCGTGGATCTTTGCAACCGCAATCGTGCAGCCGGCCCGCCCGGTCGTTTCAAAAGCGCACGATCGGCAGTTGACCAGACTTGATGAGATAGAGAATGCCCGTGACGGTTGCGACGGAAACCAGCGTCCCGATGAGGACGGCACTGGACGCCCGCTCCACATAGACCCGGTACTGCTGGGCGATGACGTAGACGTTCGCCGCCGGCGGCAGGCAGGCCATCAGAACGGCCGTCGCGATCCACACCGGATCGATACCCCCGACCCAGGAGAGGAGAAGGAACACCATCAACGGATGCACGATGAGCTTGACGGCGAGGATGGCGGGCAGCTCCAGCGGAAACCGGTTCGCGCGCCCGAGCGACACCGTCACGCCGAGGGCAAAAAGCGCGCAAGGAGCGGCGGCGGACCGCAGATAGGTCAGGATCTGGTCGATCGCCTTTGGAGGCTGGAAATCGATTGCAGCGGCAAGAATTCCGGCAAGCGTGGCAATGATGAACGGATGGGTGAAGATCCGCTTCGCCACCATCAGCGCGGTGCGGCCGAAACTGTGATTCTCCGTGCCGTCGATCGCCATCATCAGCGGCGCGAGCGTGAAGAAGAGAATATTGTCAAAGCAGAAGATCAGCGCGATCGGCACCGTCGATTGCGCTCCAAGCGCGGCAAGCGTCAGCCCCGGACCCATGTAGCCAATGTTGGAATAGCCGCCGACGAGCCCCTGGATCGTCGCTTCCGGGATTTTTCCGCGTGTCGCCACCACACCGATGCCGAAGGCGAGCGCGAAGGCGCAGTAGGAAGAGAAGGTGGTCGAAGCGACGAAGGAAAAATTCGCCATTTCCTCGATCGGCGTGCGTGCCAGGAGCTGAAAAAACAGCGCCGGCAGAGACACATAGATGACGAAGAAATTGAGCCACGCGAGCCCGTCAGCCGGGATCTTGACGAATTTTCCGGACAGGTACCCCAGAAAGATCAACCCGAAAAACGGCAAGGCCAAAGACAGGACGTCCTGCATGCCGTGAACTTCCCCCCAATCCCCGATGCATCGACACACACCACCGGGATTGCGCCGAGGGGTGCCGTCTTTTATGACATCGGCCTATCGGCTTACGGCAAGACGGTCAATCACCCAGTGCCGAGCTGTACCCGCGCCCCGGCGCCCGATCGAGCGGGGCGCATGGTTGTGAATGGAACCTCGTACGTGACCTCAAACGCCTCCCGGCGGCCCCGGCTGTCACATTATCTGGAATATGCCGGCCTCCGCCTCGGCAGCTTCATCGTGCGCGCGCTCCCCCTTTCGGTGGCGACCGCGATCTGCGCCAACGGCGTCCGCCTGATCGCACCGCTGACGGCGCGCCACCGGCGCGCGCTCGCCCATCTGGAATTCGCCATGCCGGAGCTCAGCGAAGCGGAGCGTGAGCGGATCGCCCGCGGTATGTGGGCGAATATCGGAACCGTCGTCGCCGAGACGCTATGGTTCGATCGGCTCGCCCGTGACGAGAGCCGCTTCAGCTTCGATTTCAACGGCACAGACGACGTCATCTCCAACGCGCCGGATGGATGCGTCTTCGTCTCCTGTCATTTCGCCAACTGGGAGGTCCTGTCGGTCGCCGGCATGATGCTCGGTCGCAAGGTGGCGGGCGTATACCAAAAACTCGCCAATCCGCTGTCCGACGCCTTCCTGAAGGCCTACCGCGAACCTTGTTTCACCGGCGGTCTGTTCCCAAAGAGTCACTCCACAGGGCGCCGTCTCCTCGCCATTGCCAAAAAGGGCGGCGACATCTCCGTCCTCGCCGACCTTCGCGACCTGCGCGGCATCCAGGTGCCTTTCTTCGGCCATCTCGCCTGGTCGACGCCGTTTCCGGCCATGATCGCGCGGACCTACGACCGGCCCCTGATCGCGCTGCGACCGGTCCGCACCGGCTCCTCCCGTTTCCGCTTCGAGTTCCGCATTATCGATGTTCCCCGCACCGACGACCGGGCCGCCGACGTCGCCGAGGCAACGGGCAACATCCAGGCATGCTTCGAAAACTGGATCCGAGAAGCCCCCGATCAATGGCTGTGGACCCACCGTAAATGGGCGCCCCGTGGTTGGAAGAAGGGTCCGCGCTCGCGCTTTGCCGGCGAGATCAACAATGCGACTTGAGGCCTATTGCGCGCATCGCGTGCGACTGGTGAACTGCCCTCGCACCTGACGCGGCCTGGCGCTGACGTGCAGGACGCAGGACGGAACAAGACCCGGGACCGAAGCTGGGGAAAACACCTCGCCGGCCGGGCGTCAGGGAGGACACGCCGCCATGAAGACACCGCGAGCATTCTACAAGCCCCTGGCGATCGGTGCCCCGACGCCACCGCGCGACCTGCCGGTACGGCTTGAGCGGATGATCCATTTCATTCCGCCGCACATCGAGAAGGTCCGTGCCAAGGTTCCCGCGCTGATCGATCAGGTCGACGTTCTCCTCGGCAATCTGGAGGACGCCATCCCCGCCGGCGACAAGCTTGCCGCGCGTGCCGGGTTCATCGAACTCGCCCGCGCCAACGACTTCGGCAAGACCGGCCTTTGGACCCGCATCAACAGCCTCGACAGTCCCTGGGCGCTCGACGATATCCTCGAGGTGGTCGGTGCGGTCGGCGACAAACTCGACGTCATCATGTTGCCGAAGGTCAACGGCCCCTGGGACGTCCACTATCTCGACCAGCTCCTCGCCCAGCTGGAGGCCAAGCATGGCATCGCCAGGCCGATCCTCATCCATGTCATTCTGGAATCGGCCGAAGGCGTGAAGAACGTCGACGACATTGCCATCTCCAGCCCGCGACTTCACGGCATGAGCCTCGGCCCCGCCGACCTTGCCGCCTCGCGCCAGATGAAGACGGCCCGTGTCGGCGGCGGCGACCCCGGCTATGTCGTCTTGCCGGATGCCGACCCGGATGCGCCGCAGGCGCCCCGCCCCGGCATGCAGCAGGATCTGTGGCACTATACGCTCGGCAAGATGGTCGACGCCTGCATGGCCGCCGGTATCAAGGCGTTCTACGGCCCCTTCGCCGACTTCTCCGACCCGGCCGCCTGCGAGGCGCAGTTTCGGTCGTCGTTCCTCCTCGGGTGCGCCGGCGCCTGGTCGCTCCATCCCACCCAGATCGGGATCGCCAAGCGTGTCTTCAGTCCCACGCCCGAGGAAGTCGCCTTCGCCCGCAAGGTGCTCGAGGCCATGCCGGACGGCACCGGCGCCGTCATGATCGACGGCAAGATGCAGGACGACGCCACCTGGAAACAGGCCAAGGTCGCCGCCGACCTCGCCGATCTCGTTGCCGACAAGGATCCCGATCTCGCCACCGCCTATTCAGCCTGAGCAGCGACGCCCGTCAGTTGACAGATCGGCCGCGCTTGTGGCCTTGTGCGCGGCATCGGTCCCGGCCGTTCGGTCGCGGGTGTCTTTTCTGCCTGTCGTTCGCTTGCGGCGGGGACTGGAGGAGCGCCAGAAAGCGGCATTGATGGCCGATAATATGGGCCAGCAACAGGGACCACTTGAGCTCCGCGCTGGACGTCGCACCGCGTCGGCCCATATTGTTTCACACAAGAAGGTCGAGAGCGGCACCAGCCTCCCGGGCTGCCACTCTCAGGGCGTGGCGATATGAAGAATGTCGATCGCCGGCCCATCGGCAAACGGCCGGATCGCGACAGACCTCCGGCTGCCGGAGTTTATGCCAGAATTTATGGATGAGTATGCGCCAGGCAAAGTTCAATATCGGCCAGATCGTTCGCCACCGGACCTATCCGTTCCGGGGCGTGATCTTTGACGTCGATCCGGAATTCAACAACACCGAGGAATGGTGGGATGCAATCCCGGACGACGTCCGGCCGCGCAAGGACCAGCCGTTCTATCATCTGCTCGCCGAAAACGAGGAGACGGAGTACATCGCCTACGTCTCGGAACAGAACCTTGTCGCCGACGAAACGGGCGAGCCCGTGCGCCATCCCCAGGTTGAAGAGATCTTCGAAAGCCTGATCGACGGCCAGTACCGCGCCCGCGAAATGCGCCTCAACTGACATCCGGCAAACAGTCCACAAAGGACACCGCACGGAAAAACGGCGCGCTCCCTTCGCGGGAACGCGCCGTTTTCATATTCAGGTCAGCAAGCGCCGAGGGAACAGATTTCCGCCCGACACCCGGCTTGACGCGCGAACCGTCAGTTCTGCTGAGCCGCCTCGCTCGCCTTCTTCTGCTCGTCAATGAGCTTCTTGCGGGCCGCCTCGGCGCGCTTGACGAGTTCTTTCTGCAGCTCTTCGTTCTTGCGCTGCAGCTGCGCGGCATCGATCGGCTCACCTTCGTAAACGGCGGTGAAGCCGTTCAGCGTCAACTTGAAGGGCACCGGCTTTGCCTGCTGGTTAAGCGCCGTGACCTGCAGCTCTGCACCCTTCTTCATGCCGCTGATGACAGCGTCATTGATCGGCAGCTCGGCGTAGCAGGCGTTCGGGAAGCAGATGCTGAATTTGGCGTTCTGCGGTTTGTTCCCGTCGACCTGGATCTTCAGGCCCGGCTGGATGAGCATGCCCGAGGGCACGGCGACGAGCAGCGTCTTGCGCGCCTCGTTGCCGATCTCGCGAATTGCCACAGACGACAGGAACTGGCCGTTCTTGGTGCGCAGTTCCTGCGTGATCAGGCAAATCTGCTTTTTCGTCTTCGGATCCGTATTGCAGATCTTGACCCACGGCGTATCCGGTGCGGAAGCTTCCTGCGCCATCGCGTGCGGCGCATAGCTTGCCATTCCCGCCAAGAACGCCACGGCGAGACCGTGACGGCCGAGCACTTTGCATTTCGAATTCATGACCGACAGTCCCTTCGTGTCAAATCGCATTCCGTTTCCCTTGATTTCTCTGATCCCGTGATTCCCTGTCGTCCCGTCCTGACCAGCACTTGAACGCCTGCTCCCGGGGCAACGGATATCAACCGCCCTAACCTCGTGAGGTGCGTGCCTGACAAATTCGGCAACATAGAGGCCTCGGTGAATTCTCTTGCGGCATCCTTAGCGTCTTGTGGATCGGAATTCCACCCATCAGGCGCTTCGGTCGAATTCGACCCAAGGTATGGTAGGATCGGAATGGGAGAATCAACGCGCAGTGTTACCAAAATGATACGGTCCGCGAGGGCAAGAGACGTGATCGCAAATCGGCGAGCCGCCCCGCGAAGTCCCTTCCGGGTAGCCCGGCTTCTTCGCGCGTTTGTGCCGTCCGCCACTTTGGCCATTAGCCTGGTTTTCTGTGCCGCCCCCGGCCTGCGCGCCGAACCGGCGCATGGCATTTCCATGCACGGGAAACCGGCCCTTCCAGCCGATATGACAGCTCTTCCCTACGCCAACCCGCAGGCGCCGCAGGGCGGAACGCTGACGATCGGCAATATCGGCCGGTTCGACAACCTCAATCCCTTCATCATCAAGGGCGTGGTAGCGCGCGGCCTGCGAGACTCCGTTTATGGCAACAATGTCTTCGAAAGCCTGCTGGAGCGGAACTACGACGAGCCCTTCGCGCTCTACGGCCTCATCGCGGATAGCGTCGACATGCCGGACGACCGCACCTCGGTGACCTTCCACCTGGACCCGGCAGCACATTTCTCGGACGGCAAGCCGATTACCGTCGACGACGTCATTTTTTCCTTCGAGACCCTGCGCGACAAGGGGCGCCCGAACCATCGCGCCTATTACGGCAAGGTCGACCATGTCGAACGCATCGGCGACAGGGGCATCCGCTTCGTTTTCGTCGATGGCAGCGACCGCGAGCTGCCGCTGATCCTTGGCCTGATGCCGGTTCTGCCGAGCCATTTCTTCGATCGCGAAACCTTCGATCGCACAACGCTCAACCCGGTTGTCGGCAGCGGGCCCTATGTCATCTCCGAAGTCGATGCCGGCACCCGCCTCGTTCTGACCCGCGATCCGAACTACTGGGGCCGCGACCTGCCCATTAACCGCGGCCGCTACAACTTCGATACCCTGAGGTTCGATTATTTCCGCGACCAGACCGCGCTCTTTGAATCCTTCAAAAAGGGTCTCGTCGACATCCTGCCGGAAAACGATCCGGCCCGCTGGGCAACGGCCTTCGATTTTCCCGCCGTAACCGATGGCAACGTCATCAAGGATGCCTTTTCCGCCGGCACGCCCAAGCCGATGTTCGCTTTCGCCTTCAACACCCGCCGCGAGATCTTCGCCGACAAGCGGGTGCGCGAGGCCTTCGGCTATTTCCTCGATTTCGCCTGGATCAACAAGAACCTTTATTTCGGCCTCTACGACCGGACGGGGAGCTATTTCCAGGGCTCCGAGCTCGCCTCGCCCGGCCATCCGGCCAGCGATGCGGAAAAGAGCCTCCTCGCCCCCTTTGCCGGCGTCGTCAGTCCCGACATCATGGCCGGCACGTGGACCCCGCCCGCGACCGACGGCACCGGCCGCGACCGCAACGCCATTCGCAAGGGACTGAAGCTCCTTGCCGAGGCCGGCTGGCGCATTCGCGGCGGCCGTCTCGTAAACGACGACGGCAAGCCCTTTACCCTGGAGATCCTCGTCCCCGGCCGTGATCAGGAGCGGCTGGCGCTCACCTATGCCCGCTCGCTGAAACGCATCGGCATCGAGGTCACCGTGCGCTCCGTCGATTCCACCCAATACCAGCAGCGACTGCAGGTCTTCGACTACGACATGATCCTAGCTACCTGGGCCTCGTCGCTCTCACCCGGCAACGAGCAGATCTTCCGATGGAGTTCGGCGAGTGCGAGCCAGGACGGCAGTTTCAATTTCACCGGCGCGCGCGAACCCGCTCTCGACGCCATGATAGACGCCATGCTGAACGCCCGCGACCGACCGGCCTTCGTCGCCGCGGTACGCGCCTTCGACCGTGTGCTCCTGTCCGGCTTCTATGTCGTTCCCCTCTTCCACGTTCCGGAAAACTGGGTAGCGCGCTGGAGCCGTATCGAGCATCCGGAAAAAACATCCCTCTACGGGCAACGTTACGACACGTGGTGGCACGGACGTGACAAATGAGGACCACGCTAAAGAGATGATTCTCGTACAACAATCCCGGAGGGCCGCCTTCTCGGCCAGCGGCGCGTGGGGACGCGTCACGCTCGACGGTCTCGTGCGCAAGAACGCCCACAGCCGCCCCGATGCCCTCGCCCTCGCCGATGCGCCCGACCGTTCCGACTGGACCGGGGGTACGCCCCGCAGACTGACCTACGCGGAGTTGAACGCCGAGATGGAGGCAACCGCGAGCCTCTTTTCCGTCATCGGCCTCGACGTGGGCTCCGTCGTCGGCCTTCAGGCGGCGAATACGGTCGACACCATCGTCGCCTTTCTCGGCGCCCTGCGTGCCGGCCTGATCGTCACGCCGCTGCCGACGACTTGGCGCGAAAGCGAAATCCAGACCGCGCTGGAAATCCTCGCCGCCAAGGCCGCGATTGCCGCCGACCGCATCGAAACGCTGACACCGGCCGACCATTGCCGCAACGCCGCCCGGAAGCTTTTCGGCATCCGCTATATCCTCGGTCTTGGCGCCGATCTGCCCGATGGCGTCCTCTCGCTCGGGCACCTGCGCACCGAAGCCGGCGAGGTTCCGCCGTGCTCGGTGCATATGACCGCCGATGATGTCGCGACCGCGACCTGGGCCGCCCCTCTCGGCGGCGATCCCGTGCCGCTGCCACGCTCGCACAATCAGTGGATCGCCGCCGGCCTGATGCAGATGATCGAGGCGCGGCTCGAACCCGGCTCCGTCATCCTCAGCCCCTTCGCGCCGAGCGGCCTCATCGGCCTCGGCGCCGTCGTCGCGCCCTGGCTTCTGTCCGGCGCCGAATTGCACCTCCACCATTTCCGCTCCATCGAGCGGATCACCGACCACGCCAAGGCCATCGGAGCCGACCACGTGCCGCTGCCGGCATCGCTGACCGACGCCTTCGCCCGCGCCCTCGAGCGCAAGGACGCCGGACCGGCCCGTATCACCGCGGTCTGGTCGAACGGCCATCCAACGAGCGGCGATGGCAACGCCCGAGCCGGAAATGCAACGCAGGCCACAATAGACATTACGAATTTCGGTGAATATGCCTATTACGCCGCGCGACGGGATTCGGTCGAGCCCGCGCCGATCCCGCTCGGCTCGATTTCCGCCCCCTCGGCGGGCAAGGCGGCGCCGACCCTCCTCGACATTCGCCTCGGTCCCAAAAGTTTCTCCGTCAGCGGCCCTATGGTCCCCGATATCGGCTGGCCGGGGAATCTCGCCAGCCCCATCGCCCTCGACGAAGGTGGCCTCGTCCCCACCGGCCTTCCTGGCGAAACCCTCGCCGGTGACCCCTCGCTCGCTCGTCCCCTGCCCTACAGCGGTGCCTTCTGGCATGCCGGCGGCGCGGTGATCGACCCCGAAATGCTCGACCGGCTCTATTCCGAATGCCCGGAGGTAGACGAAGCCGCCGCGTTCCTCATCGAGGATCCGGTGCTCGGCGCACGGATCGGCGCCGCGCTCGTCCAGCAGGCCGGCGAAAGCGCAACGCCCGATGCGCTCTATGCTTTCCTCGACGAAATGCGCATCTCCCTCGACAAGCGCCCGGCGAACGTCTTCATCGTTCCGGAGATTCCGCGCGAGGTCGACGGCCGCATCGACCGGGCCGAACTGAGCGTGTCCCTGCTGCGCTGAGCCGGCCCGGCGCATCGCCGGCGCCGATTTCCGGGCACCGGCCTTTACGCTGCCTTTACGGCTTCTGCGCTAGGATCGCGAAAGGGAAATTTGCCGCCTGTAGCGTCGGGGACCGCGCCATGATGACGACTAAACGCCTCCTGCTGGTCAGCGACGTCGATGCTGACAGCCAGCCCGATGCCGTGAGCCAACGGCTGACGGAATGCGGCTTCAACGTGACGCGCACGCGTAGCGGCGACACCGGACTGGCGCGCGCTGCGCGCGATGCCGATGCGATCGTGCTCGAATTCGACCGCGACGACGTCGAAACGCATTTCGACCCCACCCCACTGACCGAGGCCCTCCACCGGGCGCTGCGCATGTTCAAGCGGCCAGTCATTGCGCTCGCCGAGGAACCGGACCGCTCGCCGGTCATCGACGGGATCGACGAAGTCCTCAGCCTTCCCCTCGACCCGGTTCACCTGAAAGCCCGGATCAATGCCCTCCAGCGGCTCGCCACGATGCGCGAGGAAATGGCACGCAGACAGGCAACCGCCCTCGACTACGGCCTGGAACTGGCCGATCCGAGCAAGCGCGAGGCGGAGCGCGAAGCCGGCATCCTGATCATCGGAACCGGCCCGAGCTTCGGACGCCTTGAAGCGCAAATGGATGCCGTCGGCACCGTTTTCGGCGCCCTTTCCGGCGCCACCGCGCTTGATTACCTCCTCTACCGTCGCTTCGACGTCGTGATCATGGAGATGCCGGTCTGCGACGCGGAGGATTTCCTCGCCTCCCTTCGCCGTAACGCCCGCTTCCACGATCTGCCCGTCATCATACTTGGCGAAATGGTCGCCCACGACGAGGCCGCCGGCCTCTTTTCCGCCGGTGTAACCGACATCGTCTCCTTCGAAGGCCACGAAGAGGGTTTCGTTGCCCGGGCCAAGACGCTGATTGCGGAACACCGGGCGCTGGAAAACCTGCGCGACTCCTATCGCGAGGCCCGTCATGTCCTGACCAGCGATGCGCTGACCGGCCTTTTCAGCCGCGGCTTCCTGCTCGACCATCTCTCCCGCGTCATCGCTGATACCGAGCGCAACAATCATCCCCTTGCCGTCGCCGCTTTCAGCATCGACAATATCGGTGCCATAAACGCCGACCTTGGCTATCCGGCCGGCGACCGTATCATTCGCCAGCTCAGCGATATCGTCATCGGCATGATCCGCGGTGAAGACCTCGCGGCACGCTGGAGCGGCGGTATCTTCGTCCTCGTCTTTCCCGCGACGAGCCTGGAGGAAGCCGACGCCGCGGCGCACCGGCTAAGCGCCGTCCTCGAGGCATCATCCTTTTCACTGAATGGCTTCGAGCAGACCATCTCGGTCATCATCCGTACCGCGGTGAACGCCTTCAAGCCAGGCGACACCGCCGAAGCCCTCGTCCGCCGCACCGCCGAGACCGCACACGGCGTCTGACACGCCCGAAAACACCTCCCGGACCGCTCGCGATATAGTGTTTTGCTCGCCGGCACCCGCTTGTAGCAGCCTCGGATTCATGGTGCTGGCCGTCCCCGGACAGGCCGAAGTGAGAGAGGCGTCGCTCCCCATTGCCCGTCCCCGACACGACCGAACCTGACACGACCGAACCCCGATCGCTTCGCATCGATGTCGTCTCCGACGTCATATGCCCCTGGTGCTTCATCGGCAAACGCCGTCTCCAGGCCGCTCTCCAGCTCGTCCCGGAAATTGCCATCGATCTCAACTGGCAGCCGTTCCAGCTCGACGCGACGCTAGCGGCCGAAGGCAAGGACCGCAGCCGTTATCTGAACGAAAAGTTCGGCGGACCGGACCGTGTAGCCGAGATCCATGCGCGCATCGCGCAAGCCGGCCGGGACGTCGGCATTCCCTTCGCTTTCGAAAAGATCGACCGCTCGCCGAACACACTTGATGCCCACCGCCTGATCCTGTGGGCCGCTGCCGGGAATCGCCAGAGCGACGTCGTCGAACGGCTTTTCTCCGCCTTCTTCATCGAGGGCCGCGACCTCACGCGACCACAGACCCTCGTCGAGATCGGCGCCAACGCGGGCATGGACCGCGACAGTCTTGCCGAGGCGCTCGCCTCCGACGCCGACCGCGATACGGTCGGCGCGGCCATCGCTCAGGCTCACGCCGCGGGCATCAACTCGGTGCCCACCTTCATTATCGACAGCCGCTATTCGATCGTCGGCGCCCACCCCGCAGATGTCCTTGCCGGCGCATTGCGGGACGTCGCGGCAAAATCTTCCGCCCCGGCCGATTAGCCCGATAGCCGCGCGAGAGCCGTTCGTCGCGCCGTCTCAGACCGCCGGCGCGACCTCGCGCGCCAGCCGGACAAGCTTGGAAAGGATTGTCGCAACGCCCTTGAGCCGCTCCTCGGTGCCCGGCCAGTTGCGCACGAAGACAACCTTCTGGTCCGGCCGGATCTTGGCCAGCACGCCTTGCTCGGTGATGAGCCGGACGAGCCCCGCCGGATTGGCGAATTCATTGTTGCGGAAGGCGACGACGATGCCCTTCGGGCCGGCATCGACCTTTTCCACGTTCGCCTTGCGGCACAACCCTTTGATGAAGACGATCTTCAAAAGGTGTTCCACTTCGTCCGGCAGCGGACCGAAGCGGTCGACGAGCTCGGCCCCGAAGGCATCGATGTCGCCGGCCTCGGCGAGATCGGCGAGGCGTCTATAAAGGCTCATGCGCAGTTGTAGATCCGGCACGTAGCCTTCCGGAATCATCACCGGCGTGCCGAGCGCGATCTGCGGCGACCATTGATCCTCGGCCGCCGCCTCACCGCCGTCACGGAGCTGCGCCACCGCCTCTTCCAGCATCTGCTGGTAGAGCTCGAAGCCGACTTCCTTGATGTGACCCGACTGTTCCTCTCCAACGAGATTGCCGGCACCGCGGATATCGAGATCGTGGCTGGCGAGCTGGAAGCCCGCGCCGAGCGTATCGAGCGACTGCAGCACCTTCAGCCGCTTTTCCGCCGTCGGCGTCAGCCGCTGGTTGGCCGGCACGGTGAAGAGCGCATAGGCCCGGAGCTTGGAGCGCCCCACACGGCCGCGAAGCTGGTAGAGCTGGGCGAGGCCGAACATGTCGGCCCGATGCACGATCAGCGTATTGGCGCGCGGAATGTCGAGGCCGGATTCAACGATCGTCGTCGACAGCAGAACATCGTACTGGCCCTCGTAGAAAGCCGTCATGATGTCCTCAAGGACGCCGGGCGACATCTGCCCGTGGGCAACCGCCACCTTCACTTCCGGCACCGTAGTGGCGAGGAATTCGCGCCGATCCTCAAGGTCGGAAATGCGCGGGCACACGTAGAACGACTGGCCGCCGCGATAGCGCTCGCGCAGAAGCGCCTCGCGCACCACAAGCGGGTCAAACGGCGAGATAAAGGAGCGCACGGCGAGCCGGTCAACCGGCGGCGTGCCGATCAGCGAGAGTTCTCGCACACCGGTGAGCGCCAGTTGCAGGGTGCGCGGGATCGGCGTCGCCGTCAGCGTCAGGATGTGGACGTCGGTCTTCAGCTCCTTCAGCCGTTCCTTGTGCTTGACGCCGAAATGCTGCTCCTCGTCGACGATGAGGAGGCCGAGGTCGCGGAACTGGATGGCCTTGCCGAGGAGCGCATGGGTGCCAACGACGATATCGACCGAACCGTCGGCAAGCCCCGCCTTCACCCTCTTCATGTCCTTGGTGCCAACGAGCCGAGATGCCTGTTCGACCCGAACGGGAAGGCCGCGAAAGCGCTCCTCGAAGGTCTTGTAGTGCTGGCGGGCGAGCAGGGTTGTCGGCACCACGACCGCCACCTGCCGTCCCGACATGGCGACCATGAAGGCTGCCCGGAGCGCCACCTCGGTCTTGCCGAAGCCGACGTCGCCGCAGACAAGCCGGTCGGTCGGGTGACCGGAGGCGAGATCTTCGGCCACCGCTTCGATCGCCGCCATCTGGTCTTCCGTCTCCTCATAGGGGAACCGGGCGGCGAATTCGTCGGCTAGCCCTTCCGGCGTCGCGATCACCGGCGCCGACTTCAGCGCCCGCGCCGCCGCGGTCTTGATCAGCGCACCGGCGATCTCGCGGACGCGGCTCTTCATGCGCGCCTTGCGCGCCTGCCAGGCACCACCACCGAGCTTGTCGAGCGCGACGTCCATGTCCTCCGACCCGTAGCGGGTCAGGAGTTCAATATTCTCCACCGGCAGGTAGAGCTTGTCGTCGCCGGAATAATGAAGTTCGAGACAATCGTGCGGCGCACCCGCCGCGGTCACCGTCTTCAGACCGAAGAAACGGCCGATACCGTGGTCGATGTGGACGACGACATCGCCGACGGAAAGGCTCGACGCCTCGGTAAGGACGTCCTGTCCTTTCTTGTGCTTGCGGCGCGAGCGCACCAGCCGGTCGCCGAGCACGTCCTGCTCGCCGATGATGGCGAAGTCGTCAGTCTCGACACCCGTCTCCACGCCGAGGACGACGAGCGCGGCGACGCCCGGATCGAGCGTCTCGACCGCCGCCCAGTCGTCGGCGAGCGCCATGCGCTCCAGCCCATGGTCTTCCAGCACCTGGCGGAAGCGGTCGCGGCTGCCCTCGCTCCAACAGGCAATGATCGCCCGGCGCCCGGATTTGCGGATTGCGCCGATATGCGCAATGAGCGCATCGAAGACGTTGACGTCGCCGGCCGCCCGTTCCGCCGCGAAGCTGCGCCCCGCCCGGCCGCCGAGATCGATCGTCGCGGCAAGCCCGTCGTCCGGCGTCGCGAACGGCGTCAGCCGGATCGTGCGCCGATCGGCAAGGGCAAGGGTGATCTCGTTGCCGGAAAGATAGAGCGCTTCGGGCTCGACCGGATTGTAGACCGTCGCCCCGGCAAGGTTCTTGTTCTCGGCGACCTCGCACCGCGCCTCGTAATGCTCGTGGATCTGATCGAGCCGTTCGCGGATCGCGTCATCGATCAGCGGGTCGAGCACCAGCGGCGCATCGTGGAGATAGGCAAACAGCGGGTCGAGGTGGTCATGAAAAAGCGCCAGCCAGTGTTCCAGCCCCGGATAGCGTCGCCCCTCGCTGACAGCCGTATAGAGCTGGTCGTCGCGGGTCGTTGCTCCGAAGCGGGAGACATAGGCCTGCCGGAACCGGCTGATCGCCTGCTGGCCCAGCACCACTTCGTTGGTCGGCACCAGTTCAAGCCGGCGCATCTGGCCCGTCGAGCGCTGGCTCTCTACGTCGAACGAACGGATGGTCTCCAGCGTATCGCCGAAGAAGTCGAGCCGGACCGGCTCCTCCGTTCCCGGCGCGAAGAGATCGACGATGCCGCCGCGCACCGCGTGTTCGCCCGGCTCGCGCACCGTGGAGGTGCGCTGGAAGCCGTTCGATTCCAACCAATGGGTGAGATCGTCGAAATTGAGCCGGTTGCCGGGCGCGAGAACGAGGCTCTGCGCCATCACCCAGTCATGCGGCGCGAGCTTCTGGACGAGCGTACCGACCGTCGTCATCAGAATGACGGGCTGCCCGCTCTTTTGCAGGTGCGACAGGCGCGCCAGCGTCGCCATGCGCTGGGCGGAGATGACGACGTTGGGCGACACCCGGTCATAGGGCAGACAGTCCCAGGCGGGAAGCTGGAGGACGGACACTTCCGGCGCAAAAAAGGCAAGCTGATCGCGCACGGCGGCAAGCCGTCCAGCATCGCGCGCCAGATAGGCAAGAGCCAAGGGGCTGTCTTCGGCATGGCGCTCACGCGCAAGCGTACCGATGACGAGGCCTTCCAGCCCGTCGGCAACGCTTGAAACAGCAAGTTTCTCGCCTCGGCCGACAAGGCCGCTCAACGCCTTCACCATCATCCTCCGCCTGAAACGGTTGTGAAACGGTCGCTACTTTTGTGCGGGAAGATTTCCGTGGAACGCCACGAACCGGTCGTAAACGGCGTTCCGTCTCTCGTCCGGGACGGCCACCGCACCGGTGATATAGGTGTAGAAATCCTGATCGGGAATCTCAAGCAGCACTTCGAACTGCTCCAGTTCCTCATCCGTCATGGTCGCCAGCGTTGCTTCGGCGAAGGGGCCGAGCAGGAGATCCATCTCGCGCATGCCCCGATGCCAGGCGCGATAGAGGTTGCGCTTGCGTCGTTCGTCGAGCCCGGCGCTCGTCGTTTCCAGTCCGGTCATTGCGCGTATCCGATCTTGCTGTGAAAGCCCGCGTGGCGGCGGGCGACCCGTATATAGCCCCCTCGCCCTGCCTTGTCAGCCATGCGCGGCGTCTGGCCACGGACTTGCCGGCATGGCACAAGGGGACAGGCGAAGCGGGCACCCCCGTATCCGCGATCCTGCGATCCCAATCATACGAGCCAGGTCATACGATCAAAGTCATGCGGCCCGAGATTCTCAACCCCCTGTTCAAGCCGATCACCAGCCTCGAGGGCGTCGGCCCAAAGCTCGAACAGCTCTTCCGCAAACTGCTCGTCGACGGCGGGACGGACGAGCCGGCGCATGTCGTCGATCTCCTGTTCCACCTGCCGGTCGCGCTGATCGACCGTCACCTGCAGCCGGGTATTGCCGCCGCGCCCGAAGGCGGCATCGTCACGCTCCGCGTCCGCGTCGACCGCCACCAGCCAGTGCCGCGCGGCTCCCGCGCGCCCTATCGTGTCTATTGCACCGACGACACCGGCGAGATCGCCCTCGTCTTCTTCCATCCCCGGCGCGACTGGCTTGCCCGCGTGCTGCCGGTCGATGAGGAGCGCTTCATTTCCGGCCGCATCGAATGGTTCAACGGCCGCCCGCAGATGGTCCACCCCGACTATATCGTCGCCGAGGATGAGTTCGGCGACCTGCCGATGGTCGAGCCGGTCTATCCGATGACCGCCGGGCTCGCCGGCCGCACCTTAAGGAAGACCATCGCCTCGGCGCTGGAACTCCAGCCCGAGCTTCCCGAATGGCAGGAAAGAAGCTGGCTCGACAAGAACGCCTGGCCGCCCTTCCGCCAGGCCCTCGTCGATCTCCACAATCCAGAAGAGGCCGCCGATATCGATGCGGGCAATCCTGCCTGGTCGCGGCTTGCCTATGACGAACTGCTGGCGAGCCAGCTCGCCCTCGCCCTCGTCAGGAAGACCATGCGCCGGACGGCGGGCGAGCCGCGGATCGCCGGCGGCACGCTGAAGGCGAAGATCCTCGCCGCCCTGCCGTTCTCGCTGACGGCGAGCCAAACGGAAGCCGTCGCCGAAATTGAAGCCGACCTCGCCCGGCCAGAGCGCATGCTGCGCCTTCTCCAGGGCGACGTCGGCTCGGGAAAGACCGTAGTCGCGCTTCTCGCCATGGCCGCCGTCATCGAGGCGGGCGGCCAGGCGGCGATGATGGCGCCGACGGAGCTTCTCGCGCGCCAGCACATGCGCACCATGGCGCCGCTGGCAGAAACGGCAGGCCTCCGGGTCGCCGTCCTCACCGGCCGTGAAAAGGGCAAAGCACGCGAGGAGATACTCAAGGATCTGGAGGCCGGAGAGGTTCATATCCTCGTCGGCACCCATGCGCTCTTCCAGTCCGGTGTGAGATTCGACAACCTGGCGCTCGCCGTCATCGACGAGCAGCACCGTTTCGGCGTTCACCAGCGCTTCACCTTGACGTCCAAGGGCACCGGAACTGACGTCCTCGTGATGACCGCGACGCCGATCCCGCGCACACTGGTGTTGACCTATTTCGGCGATATGGACGTCTCCAAGCTGACCGAGAAACCGGCCGGCCGCCAGCCGATCGAAACCCGCACGGTCTCGCTCGACCGGCTGCCGGAAGTCATCGACCGGCTCAAGGGCGCGATTGCCGACGGCGCCAAGGTCTACTGGGTCTGCCCACTGGTGGAGGAATCGGAGGTCTCCGACCTCGCCGACGCAGAAGCACGCCATGCAAGCCTCAGGGGCGAATTGGGCGACGCCGTTGGCCTCGTCCACGGCCGCATGAAATCGGCCGAAAAGGACGCCTCCATGGAGGCGTTCCGCGCTGGCGAGACGCGCGTCCTCGTCTCCACCACCGTCATCGAGGTCGGCGTCGACGTTCCCGACGCCACGATCATCGTCATCGAACACGCCGAGCGCTTCGGCCTGGCGCAGCTGCACCAGCTTCGCGGCCGCGTTGGACGCGGCGACAAGCCGTCGACCTGCCTACTCCTCTACAAGGCGCCGCTCGGCGAGACGGCCCGCGCCCGCCTCGCCGTTCTGCGCGACAGCGAGGACGGCTTCCGCATCGCCGAGGAGGATCTGAAGCTGCGTGGTGAAGGCGAGGTCCTCGGCACCCGCCAGAGCGGCACGCCCGGCTTCCGCATCGCCCGCATTGAGGAGCATGGAGAGCTTCTTGAAGCCGCCCGCGACGACGCCCAGCTCATCCTCACGCGCGATCCCGATCTCGGCGACACGCGTGGCGAAGCGCTCCGCGTACTGCTCTATCTCTTCGGGCGTGACGAAGCCGTCCGTCTGTTGCGGGCAGGATAGGAAGAACGGATGCCAGCGGCGAGCCGACATCCGTTTCCCATATTGCGAAGTCGCAAAGAACCCCCTGTCCGGGTCCCAATGCCGGGCCCGCTAAAGGCAGGCCCGTGTTCAGGAAGGCGCGTGTCTATTCGGGCCGTTTGCGGCCAGTGACCATGGAGCGGGCGAGGTTTTCCTTGTGCTCGATGGAGGCCACGACGACGCCGATAACGTGCAGGATGACCAGAGCCAGGATCACGTTGGCCAGCGCGCCGTGGACGTCTTCCAGCCACGGCATCGCGCTGTCGAGCGATTCCACCGTCATCGAATAGCCGGTCGCGGTCTGCAGCGCCAAAAGAACCAGCAGTGCGATGACCATGGCCCCTCCCGCCGGATTGTGGCCGATGTAGCGCTTCGCTTTCAGCGACACGCTGTCCCTGAGGAACGCGAAGACCGTCGCTGGACGATAGACGAAATGCCAGAACCGGGCGTGATGCGGGCCGATGAACCCCCACACGAGACGAAAGGCGATGAGGCCGATGACGATGTAGCCGATGATGTAGTGGAGCTTCTCCCACTCGTCGCCGGTGATGTAGGCGGCCGTGAAAGTGATGGCCAGGCTCCAGTGGAAGATGCGGACCAGCGGATCCCAGACTTTCACACTCGCCGTCCCGCTGGCGGGCTTTCCAGCTGTGCCCTGTTCGATTGTCGCAGTCATCAGTCGTCCATCTTGCTGTTGAGGAACTCGCCGGTGACAGGATTGGCGTAGATTTCGGCTCTGTTGCCGTTCTTGTCAAACGCCTTGATCTCGTAGCAGCCGTTCTCGATCTTCACCCGGTGAACCTTGTAGCCCATACCGGTGGCCTTTTCCGTGATCGCGTCCTTGCTCATCCACTGCTCCCTCGGTGCATTACCGCAGGAGGGATCGTCGGAGGCGAAGGCCGGCACCGTGGTGCCAAGCGTGGTCAGAACGGCGAGAGAAAGAAGAAAGGGGCGCATCAATTCACTCCTGATATGGTGCCCGTCCGGGCGTTTCGTGATGAGGCGACCTTAGAGACCTCTGCCTGACCGTCCGCTGATGGCATTTGTCAGGCAATTGTCAGCAAGAATGGTAGACAAGATCGGGATGATCCGCCGTCTCTCCATAGTATTGGCCCTGTGTGCCGCCTCCCTCGCCCTCGTGGGCGGCTTTTCCGCGCGCGGCGACGACGAGCATGATCACGACCGGGCGCGCGAGGCACGCGAGCGCGGCGAGATCCTGCCGCTGCAGGAGATAATCGGCCTTATGCGAAAGCGTGTTGACGGTCGCATCGCAGAGGTCAAGATCGAGCGGGAAAAGGACCTCTGGGTCTACGAGATCCGCGTCATCGACCAACGCGGACGCCTGATCGAGGTCGACCTCGATGCCAAGACCGGACGGATCCTCGAGATCGAGGACGAGTGATGCGGGTTCTGCTGGTGGAAGACGACACGAGGATCGCCCGCGATATCGCTGCGGCGGTCTCTGCCCACGGATTCGTCGTGACCTGTGAGACCGATGGCGAAGAAGCCTGGTTCCTCGGCGACACGGAGGATTTCGACGCCGTCATCCTCGATCTCGGCCTTCCGACCCTCGACGGACTGACCATCCTGAAGCGCTGGCGCGCCAACGACCGCCGGTTCCCGATCCTGATCCTCTCCGCGCGCGGCACCTGGACGGAGCGCGTTGAGGGAATCGAAGCCGGCGGCGACGACTACCTGCCCAAGCCCTTCCAGATGGAGGAACTCCTCGCCCGGCTCCGCGCCATCGTGCGTCGCTCGTCCGGCCACGCCACCCCGGTCATTTCCGAGGGCGCGGTGACGCTCGACACCCGCCTCATGCGCGTCGCGATCGACGGCGTGCCCGTTGCCCTGTCGCCGCAGGAGTACAAACTCGTCGCCTACCTTATGATGCACAAGGGGCGCGTCGTCTCGCAGATCGAACTGACCGAGCACCTCTATGCCCAGGATTTCGAGCGCGACAGCAACTCCATCGAGGTGCTGGTCGGCCGCACCCGCAGAAAGCTCGGCGTCGACCTGATCCACACCAAGCGTGGTTTCGGATACGTCATCGGCGAGGCTGATGGATGAGGATCCCCTCGCTTAAGCTGCGGCTCCTTCTCTTCGCTTCCGTCACCGTCACGCTCGCGCTCGCGCTCACCGCCGCCGGCCTCGTTCTCCTCTTCTCACGCCACGTCGAGCGGCGCATCGACCAGGAACTGGAGACCTATCTCAACCAGCTCGCCGGCAATCTCGCCTTTGCGCCCGACAGCCGCTCCTTTTCCTTCAGCCGGCGCCTCGCCGACCCCCGTTTCGACCGGCCTCTGAGTGGACTTTACTGGCGTGCCAAGGACGCAAAAACCGGCGCCATCCAGCGCTCCCGTTCGCTCTGGGACAGCGATTTCGACCTCCCGAAAGATGACCTCGGCGTCCATATGATCCATCACCATGTGCTCAAGGGCCCCGGCGGCGGCACCATCATCGTGGCGGAACAGGAAATCGCCTATCCCCGACCCGACGGCACCCACAAGGTGCGCATCGCCGTTGCCCTCGACCGAAGCGAATTGCGCAACGCGACGGCCGATTTCGCCCGCGATCTGCTTCCTTCGGTCGTGCTTCTCGCCGCCTTTCTTCTCGCCGCAACCTGGATCCAGATCAGTCTCGGCCTGAAGCCGCTGCAGGCGATCCGCCAGGGACTCGCCGCGATCCGAGAAGGCCATGCAAGCCGGCTCGAAGGCGATTTCCCCGACGAGGTCCGCCCGCTCGTTACCGAGGCCAACACGCTTCTCGCCGAGCAGGAGCGCGCCATGGAGCACGCCCGCTCCCGCGCCGCCGATCTCGCACACGGCCTGAAGACGCCCCTGACGGTGCTTGGCGGCCATGCCCGCCGGCTTATAGAGGCCGGCAACGCGCAAGCCGGCGAGGACCTCAACCACCTCGTCGCCGACATGCGCCGCCATGTCGATCATCAGCTCGCGCTCGCCCGGCTTCACGCGCGCGGCCACGGGCGTCACGAGGAGATCGCCCTCGCCCCCCTTCTCAAGGCGATTACCCGCACACTTGACAAGACACCGAAGGGCGAGGCGCTGTCCTGGACAATCGACTGCCCGGCGGAAATCGCGGTGGCCGTCGATCACAACGACCTTACCGAACTCCTCGGCAATATCCTCGACAACGCGACAAAATGGGCGCGGAGCCATATCTCGGTGGCGGCGCAAGAGGAAGACGGCACAACAACACTCGTCATTGCCGACGACGGACCGGGCTTTCCCGCCAGTGCCGGCGCATCGCTCGGAGAGCGCGGCGCGCGTTTCGACGAAAGTGCCCCGGGCACCGGCATCGGCCTTGCCATCGTGCGCGACATCGCCAGAAGCTACGACATCACGCTGCGCTTCACCAACGCACGGCAGGGTGGGGCCAAGGTCTCCCTGACGTTCCCGAAACTCGTGTCGACAGGCTGACTGACGGACTACCCGATGAAGATCGTAGAGGGCAAAATGCAAAAAGGGCGGACCGATCGGCCCGCCCTTTCGCGTTTCTAAAGCGTTGCGTACCGGCATCAGCCGCGCAGGACGCTCCTTCCGGCGTAACGCGCCTCGGGTCCGAGCTCTTCCTCGATCCGCAGGAGCTGGTTGTACTTGGCCAGACGGTCGGAGCGCGACATGGAGCCGGTCTTGATCTGACCGCAGTTGGTCGCGACCGCGAGATCGGCGATCGTCGAATCCTCGGTCTCGCCGGAGCGGTGCGACATGACGGCGGTGTAGCCGGCCTTGTGCGCCATTTCCACCGCTTCCAGCGACTCTGTCAGCGTGCCGATCTGGTTGACCTTGATGAGAATGGAGTTGGCCACGCCCTTGGCGATGCCGTCCGCCAGGCGCTCGGTGTTGGTGACGAAGAGATCGTCGCCGACGAGCTGGCATTTGCCGCCCGCGGCATCCGTCAGCACCTTCCAACCGTCCCAGTCATCCTCCGCCATTCCGTCTTCGACGGAGATGATCGGGTAGCGGTCGATCAAATCGGAAATCACCGCCGCCATCTCGACCGGCGGCAGGACCCGGCCCTCACCCTTCAGATTGTAGCGGCCGTCCTCGAAGAACTCGCTGGAAGCCGGGTCGAGCGCGATGCAAACGTCCTCGCCCGGCTTGTAGCCGGCGCCCTCGATCGCCTTCACGATGAAGTTCAGCGCTTCTTCCGCCGACGCGAGATTGGGCGCGAAACCGCCTTCATCGCCGACGTTGGTGTTGTGGCCCGCATCCGCCAGAGCCTTCTTCAGGGTGTGAAACACTTCCGCACCCGTCCTCAGGCCTTCGGCGAACGTGTCGGCACCGACCGGCATGATCATGAATTCCTGAAAGTCGATCGGATTGTCGGCATGCACGCCGCCGTTGATGATATTCATCATCGGCACCGGCAGCAGGCGGGCGTTGGTGCCGCCGACATAGCGATACAGCGGGAGACCGGCGGATTCCGCGGCAGCCTTGGCGGCGGCGAGCGAAACGCCGAGGATCGCATTGGCGCCGAGGCGGCTCTTGTTCGGCGTACCGTCAAGCGCGCAAAGGACGGAATCAAGCTTCACCTGGTCCTCGGCATCGAGACCGCCGACAGCGCTGAAGATCTCGCCGTTGACCGCATCGACCGCCTTGGTGACACCTTTGCCGCCGAAACGGTTCTTGTCCCCGTCGCGCAGTTCCACCGCTTCGTGGACACCGGTCGAAGCGCCCGAGGGCACCGCAGCGCGGCCGAAGGAGCCGTCTTCGAGAATAACATCGACTTCAACAGTAGGATTTCCCCGGCTGTCGAGAATTTCCCGGCCGGTAACATCGATAATCGCGGACATTGTGATCTCCCGCATGTGTTTGGTGGAGGAAGGCAGTATGGGGCTTCTACCGCGTGGGGCGACTCTTCGGAAGCCCCTTGGAGGGAGAAAACGCCGCACCGTGAACGCGCGTACACCATCATCCCGAAATACGACCGTCGCGTGACGCGGCAAAGCCGCCGCGCGCAACGGACACCTCAGCCCGAGGTGACCACCTGGTTAAGTGCGAGGCCGAGTTCCTTCGCAACGGGACCGAAATGATTGCGCCAGCGAAAAGGCTCGAACGCCGTGAGACGCTCCATCTGCTCTTTGCGACGCTTCGAGGCCGGATCCGCGTAGTCCATGATCGCCGCGCCCCAGCCCGGACCGTCGAGTGGATCAAGGTGCTCGCTGATCCCCTGCCCGACTTCCACCAGTGCCGGGTTGTCGGAGGCGATCACCGGCACGCCGAGCGTCAACGCCTCGGCAACCGGCAGGCCAAACCCTTCGGCAAACGACGGCATCAGTGCCGCCCGAGCGCCCGTCATCAGCGCAATGACATCACTATCGGTAAGCTTTTCCGTCTCATAGACATGCGAGCACAACGTCCGGCACCGCTCCAGCATGTCGATTGCCGCCTCCGCTTCCCAGCCGCGGCGTCCGACGACAACGAGCTTCGGTGCCTTGTGACCATGGCGTTCCACCAGTTGCCGCCAGACCTTGAGGAGAATGAGGTGATTCTTGCGCGCCTCGATCGTCGAGACGATGACGAAATACGGGTCTGACGACCCGAAATGCCCAAGCGACCGGCGCGGATGGACGACAAGGTCGAGCCCCAGATGGGATGTCACAATGTCGACCTTGCGACGGGAAAGCAGCGGCTTCAGCCGCCTCGCCGTATCGAGCGAATTGGCAATCACCACATCGACGTGTTCGGCCACCGTGTTGATGCGCTGCCGGTGCTTCTCCGCATCGCCACGGCGACAGTACTCAGGATAGTCGAGTGGAATGATGTCGTGAATCATCACGACGACCTGATCAACGCCAGTGGCCTTCAAATTCTCAAAAACATATTTCTTTTCAAGATGATGATGAGATACATTCAAGTAAATTACGAAGTGACCGGACGCATGCGCCTGACTGACGATGCGCTTGATCGGCCGCCGCGCCCAAAGCCGCGCGGGATTGGCGAGGCCAAAACCGTTCGGCCCGCGCTCGTCCGGCGCCGCCGCCATCAGATCCTCCACCGTCGGCGCTTCGGCAGCTTGCCTTTCCTGTTCCTTGCTCGGATGCCAGGAACTGTTGAGGAAAGCCGCGATACGCTCCAGTTCATCCGCATTGGCCTGTAAGCCCCGCCCGGACCATTCGCGCGACAGGATACGGATGATGCGGCGCGCGACAGCGTCGTTGACAATCCGCGGTTTGCCTCCGACCACGGCGACGAACCTCAGACCGGTATCCACCTCGTGCATGAGCCAGCGCGCATAGGCCAGCTCGACCCGGTCTATGCCGGTCGGCGCAGCGCGCTTGATCCGGGAGATAAGGCGGGAGATATCGAACAGGACCAGCGTCCGCCGGTCGCCCGCACCGCTCGATTTGCTCGAAAATATGTTCACGGTCATGGCGCCTTTGTGTATCACATTCCGCAGCGTCATGCTGCTGCGGTCAGTTCGCTCCGCCGGCCGCCTCGGCGGATGATGAGATTTCCCTGTGTGCCTGCGCTACTAAAGCGCGACCGGGTGCGCCTTGGCAACGGTGTCAAACGCCATCAGCATCGAAAGCAAGGATTCCATCTCATCGAGCCGGACCATGTTCGGCCCGTCGGAGGGCGCCGAATCCGGATCCTGATGGGTTTCGACGAAGACGCCGGCGACGCCAACGGCAATGGCGGCGCGCGCCAGAACCGGCACGAATTCGCGCTGGCCGCCGGAGGTGCCGCCGCGGCCACCAGGCTGCTGCACAGAGTGAGTCGCATCGAAAATGACCGGTGCGCCCGTTGCCGCCATAATCGGCAACCCGCGCATGTCGGATACGAGTGTGTTGTAGCCGAAGCTCGCACCCCGCTCGGTCTGCATGACGCGGCCGTTGCCGGCGCCCGTCACCTTGGCCACAACATTGGCCATGTCCCAGGGCGCGAGGAACTGCCCCTTCTTGATGTTGACGACGGCACCGGTCTTGGCCGCCGCGACAAGAAGATCGGTTTGGCGGCAGAGGAAGGCGGGAATCTGCAGGATGTCGATGACCTCGGCGAGAGGAGCGCATTGCGCCGCCTCGTGCACATCGGTGAGAACCGGGATGCCGAGCGTCTCCTTGATCTCGGCGAAGACCGGCAGGGCCTTGTCCATGCCGACGCCACGCGCACTCGACAGACTGGTGCGGTTGGCCTTGTCGAAGCTCGTCTTGAAAACGAAGCCGATCCCCAGCCGCTCGGTGATCGCCTTCAGCGCGGAAGCCATTTCCAGCGCGTGCTCGCGGCTTTCCATGGCACAGGGTCCGGCGATGAGAGAAAACGGCAGGGCATTGCCGAAGCGGACGGAACCGGCCGTGACGACGGTATCGGGCGACGAGGTCATTGCTGACTCTCCCTGAAAACGATGACGACGCCCTGACCGGGCGCGGGGGGGACGATAACGGCGCCGGACCGCCGATGGAAGGCCACATCGCCGGCTTGGAGATGGGCAACAGTGCCGGCGAGATCGGCAACGGCAACGGCGAAAGCCGCGATCCGTGGCCCGCGTCCAACGTTCGGTGCGACCTCGCCGAAAAGCGCCTCGTAACCGGCCGGTGAGAGCATTGAAACCCGCGCCTTAGGCAGGTCGAAATGCAGCCCGAACGAGGACGCGCGGTCGTCGCGCATGTCGGTCGCCGCCTGCAGGAGATACTGGAAGTCGGACGGGTTCTCCTCGGTCAGGATCACCTCATCGATTCCCGCCGCGCCGTTCGGATGGCACGTCCGATCCGGCGCCCAGAAACTTTCGGTGTTGATATGCTGACAGCAGAACGGCGTGAAATCGGGCGCCATTTCATCAAGGCCGAACGCCAGCCGAACGCCGACGGTCGTCTCGCCGTTGCTCGTCGCCGATTTCCGCTCGAAGGGAAAGACCGGACCGCCGGAAAAGCCCGCCGCATCGAAGCGTGCCCGATCGGCGTTCGCGTCGTCGGTGGAAAACGCGATCATCGCCGCGCCTTCGAGTCCATGGCGGAAACGATAGGCCTGATAGCGCCTGAGGAAAACCATGCCGGCCCGCGCATTCCCCTCTACCTCCATGCGATTTGCGACGGCGAGCGGTTCCAGATAGGTCCGGTTGGCGAAGAATACACAGGCGTTTTCCGTCCCGAACGGATGGCGCGCGTCGGGCGCGACGGCAAAGCCGAGACTCGCCAGCCGACATCGCGCGATATCGAGGTCTTCGACCGGCAGGACGATATGATCGACGCCGTGCGCCATGGTGAATTCCTTCAACAGATCCCGCCGGTCTCAAGAGATCGCACAGGTAAAGACGCCCTGTTATCCGGGGGCATTGCGGGGGCGAATTGAATCGCCGGAAAGGCCCGGACGCCGCTTGGCCACGACGGCATCAGACGAGCCGGCTCTGCTCCAGCGCGGCGGTGATGAACGAGGCGAAGAGCGGATGCGGCTCGAACGGCCGGGACTTGAGCTCGGGGTGGTACTGCACGCCGATGAACCACGGGTGGTCGGCCAGTTCCACCGTTTCCGGTAGCACCCCGTCGGGCGACATGCCGGCAAAGACAAGACCCTGCCTTTCGAGCTTGTCGCGATAGGAGGCGTTCACCTCGTAGCGGTGGCGGTGGCGCTCGGAAATCTTCGTCGTCCCGTAAATCCTCGCGATATGGCTTTCGGGCTTGAGCGTGGCATCATAGGCGCCAAGGCGCATGGTACCGCCGAGATCACCGTCGGCAAGACGAGTCTCCAGCTGGTTGCCCTTCAGCCATTCGGTCATCAGCCCGACCACGGGCTCCTCGCAAGGGCCGAATTCGGTGGAATTGGCGTTCTCGATACCGGCGAGATTGCGTGCCGCCTCGATCACCGCCATCTGCATGCCGAAACAGATGCCGAAATAGGGCACCTTGCGCTTGCGCGCGAAACTCGCCGCCGCGATCTTGCCTTCCGCGCCGCGTTCGCCGAAGCCGCCGGGAACCAGGATGCCGTTGACGCCAGAGAGATACGGCGCGGGATCCTCTTCCTCGAAAATCTGCGCCTCGATCCACTCCAGGTTGACCTTGATGTTGTTGGCGATGCCGCCGTGCACAAGCGCCTCCATCAGCGACTTGTAGGCGTCCTTCAGAACGGTGTACTTGCCGACGATGGCGATCGTCACCTCGCCTTCCGGCTCGTTGATCCGCCGCGAGATCGACTCCCAGCGGGTCAGCTCTGGCGCCGGCGCGCCCTTGATGCCGAACGCTTCGAGCACTTCCTCGTCCAGCCCCTCCGCGTGATAGGAAATCGGCACGTCGTAGATCGAGGCGACGTCGAGCGCAGGAATGACGGCGGACTGGCGGACGTTGCAGAAGAGCGAGAGCTTGCGCCGTTCCGATTCCGGGATAGGCCGGTCGCAGCGGACAAGGAGAATGTCGGGCTGGATACCGATAGAGCGCAGTTCCTTCACCGAATGCTGCGTCGGCTTGGTCTTCAATTCGCCCGCGCTCGGAATATAGGGCATCAGCGTGAGGTGGATGTAAACCGCATCGCCACGCGGCAAGTCGTTGCCGAGCTGGCGTATTGCCTCGAAGAACGGTAGGCCCTCGATATCGCCGACCGTGCCGCCGATCTCGCACAGAACGAAGTCGTAATCGTCATTGCCATCGAGGACGAACGCCTTGATGGCGTCGGTGACATGCGGAATGACCTGAACGGTGCCGCCGAGGTAATCGCCGTGCCGTTCCTTGGCGATGATATCCTGATAGATGCGGCCGGTGGTGATATTGTCCAGGCGGTTCGCGGGGCGCCCGGTGAAACGCTCGTAGTGCCCGAGGTCGAGGTCGGTCTCCGCCCCGTCGTCGGTAACGTAGACCTCGCCATGCTGATAGGGCGACATGGTGCCCGGATCGACATTGAGATAAGGGTCAAGTTTACGCAGCCGGACCTTGTAGCCCCGCGCCTGCAAGAGGGCCCCCAGAGCCGCCGACGCAAGCCCCTTGCCCAATGACGACACCACGCCGCCGGTGATGAAAACATACCGCGCCATGGGCCCCGACAATACCTCCATTCGCGCCGATTCGGTGAGTCCGAATCTGCCTCGCTCACATGAAAAACACGCGGCGAATGACCGCCGCGTGAAACTTACTGCTGCTGGGTCTCGACCGGGGCATCCGCCGGCGTGTCCGCCGTGCCCGAAGTCGGGGCTTCACTCGCCGGGCTCGCCGGAGCAGGTGCGGATGTCTCAGGCGCAGGTGCCGTCTGCGACGGGGCGGCCGGAGCAACCGGTGCGGTCGGGATCTGCGGAATGGTCGGGATCTGCGGACCGGCCGGGACCGGCGGGGCTGCCGGCTGCGTAGTGCCGCCGTTAAGCTGGTCGAGAATACCGCTGCCGGTCGAGGGCTCACCGCCCGGAATTGCCGGCTCGTTGGTTTCCGTCGTCGGCTGGTCGAGAATATCGGACGGCTTTGTCTTGAGCTCCGCCAGGATCGTCAGGATGAGCGAAGTCGCGAAGAACCCGGCTGCGAGAATCGCGGTCAGCCGCGTCAGAACGTTCGCCGTCCCCCGGCTGGTGAACAGGCCGCCGCCGCCGCCACCGCCGCCGATACCGAGCGCTCCGCCTTCGGAACGCTGCAGAAGGACGACGGCGACGAGCGCGATCACGACCATCAGGTGGATGACGATGATGACGGTTTCCATGTCAGGCTCTTTCAGACCAACTCTTCAGCCGGATTCGCCGAGCCGGCACAGGCCGCCGGCGGACATCCGGTCATTATATCTGTTCTTCTAATCCAACCTGGTCGCTGCGAAAGGCCGCGCCAAGAGGGTCATTGCGGTTTTGTCGGTTCCCGCCACGTTTCGCGAACAGGGTTCCGACGCCACAACCCAGTCTTCGCGAACACGTCCGCATGCTCAGGAGAAGCGGGAAGTCGGCGCCTTTTACACGATCCCGCCAGCGCTTTCCACCCCGTGCATGAGAAACGGCAACACACATCCCTTCCCCGTTGCCGACAAGCAATGGAGAAAGATTGCACTCCCGCCTCGCGACGGATCTTGAAGCGGGACGGCCGACGGCCTTTTCGGCCGACGGCCGATCTCGTTTGTCAGCGCCCGCCCCCGGCGTCCGGGAGCGGAAAACAAGCGCCTAGCGATAGGCGGCGAGGATACCGAGGAAATCGCTCGCCTTCAGGCTGGCGCCGCCGACGAGGCCGCCGTCGACATTCGCCACCGCCATTAGTGTCGCAGCATTGCCGGGTTTCACCGAGCCGCCGTAGAGAATGCGCATCTTCGCGCCCTCATCCCCATACATGGCGACAAGCTTCTCGCGGATGAAGGTGTGGACCTCGGCAACATTCTCCGGCGTTGGCGTCAGGCCACTGCCGATCGCCCACACCGGCTCGTAGGCAATGATGAGTTCATTCGCCGTCATGTCTGCGGGCACCGATCTGGCAATCTGCTCGCCGACAACGTCGAGCGTTTCGCCGGCATCGCGCTCGTCGAAAGTCTCGCCGACACAGGCGATGGCCACCAGTCCGGCACGCTTGGCCGCCGCGACCTTCTCGCAGACCTTGGCGCTTCTCTCGCGATGGTCGGCGCGCCGTTCGGAGTGACCGACGATGACGGCATCCGCGCCAGCATCGGCAAGCATCTCCGCAGCGATATCACCGGTGTGCGCACCCGAAACCGCCTCGTGGCAATCCTGGCCGCCGATCTGGACGGCGCTGCCTGAGGCCTTGTCCGCGAACAGGGCAACGAGAGTCGCGGGCGGGCAAATCATCGCATCGGCCTGCTCCTGAAGCGCGGCATCGAATCCTTCGATCACCGCCTCCAATTCGCCCAACGACGCCTTAAGGCCGTTCATCTTCCAGTTTCCAGCCACGAGCGGCTTGATTCCCGGTGTCGTCATCGGCGGTATCCTCCATCGGAATAGCTATGAAATTTCCGGTTTAAGGCCTTATCAGAAAGCGCCGATCGATCAAAGCTCCCCGCCTTGCGGCGCGCCGACGCGCTCACTATTATCCGCCCCGTCTCGCGTCGGGCCATTCGAAGGTCCGGCGACCGTTATCGTTTGCCCACAGGGGCACGTAATCAGGAATTCGCCATGCTCGACGCTCTGCGCAAAAGCGCGGCCGGTTGGATCGCAAAACTTTTCATCGGTCTCTTAGTCATCAGTTTCGCGATCTGGGGCATTGCCGATATCTTCCGCGGTTTCGGCGCCAGCTCCGTCGCCAAGGTCGGCGACACGGAGATCTCCGCGACCTACTTCCGCACGACCTACAATCGTGAACTCCAGACGCTCGGCCGCCGCGCCGGCCGCGCCATCAGTTCGCAGGAAGCCCTGCAGCACGGCCTGCCCGCCCAGGTGCTCGGCCAGCTGGTGAGCGAAGCCGCGCTCACCGAAGCGGCCCGTCGCCGCGGTCTGGCGATCTCCGACGAAACACTTGCCCGCCAGATCCGCGAGGATCCGAGCCTGAGTGTCGGCGGCCGGTTCGACCGCAACGCGTTCCGCCAGCTCCTGGCCAACAACGACATGACCGAGGACACATACATCGATCTGCGGCGTTCCGACGAATTGCGCCAGCAGATCGCCGTCGCGATCACCGGCGACATCGAAGTGCCGGAGACCTATCTTGAAGCGATCAACACCTTCTCCAATGAGGAACGGGTGATCCATACGCTCGCCATCGGTCCCGGCCAGGTCGAAGCCGTCGCCGATCCGAGCGAGGATGAACTGAAAACCTATTTCGACGCCCACAAGGCGAATTTCCGCGCGCCGGAGTACCGCAAATTTTCCTACATCGTCGTCAATCCCGAGACGGTTGCCCGTCCCGAGGACGTCAGCGAGGACGATATCAAGAAGCTCTATGAGTCCGCCGGCAACCGTTTCCGGACCCCAGAGACCCGCCATGTGCGCCAGATCGTCTTCCCCAACCAGCAAGAGGCCGACGCTGCAGCGGCCAAGATCGCGGGCGGGGCGAGCTTCGAGGACATCGTCAAGGACCGTAAGCTCAGCGATGCGGACGTCGATCTCGGCGTCGTTACCAAGGGCGCGCTGATCGATCCCGCCGTTGCCGACGCCGCCTTCTCGCTCAACGATGGCGCGATCAGCCCCGTCATCGACGGCCGGTTCGGCAAGGTCATCGTCACCGTCTCCGACATCACTCCGGAATCGGTCCAGCCGCTCGCCGAGGTGCACGACAAGCTGGCCCAGGAGATCGCCGAACGGAACGCCTCGCGCGACGTTCTCGATCTGACCAACGAGATCGAGGACGCCCGGGCCGGCGGCGCGACGCTGGACGAGATCGCCAAGCGCTTCAAGCTCAAGTTCGTCACCGTCGATGCCGTCGATGCGACAGGAAAGTCGCCGGACGGTTCCGATCTCGACCTGCCCAAGAAAGCCGAGCTTCTCAAGCTCGTCTTCGAAAGCGACGTCGGCATCGAGAACGATCCACTGCAATTGCCCAAGGGATTCATCTGGTATGACGTCAGCGGCGTCACTGCCGCCCACGACCGGACCCTCGACGAGGTGCGCGACAAGGTTGTCGCCGCCTGGCGCAAGCAGGAATACGACAGCCGTGTCACCAAGAAGGCCGAGGAGTTGCTCGCCGAGGCGCGGGGCGGCAAGAGCCTCGACGATATCGCCGCCGAGATCGGCGTGATCGCCGTGGATTCTCCCCCGCTGAAGCGCCAGACCCAGAACCCGGCCTATCCGCAGGCCGTCATCGCCGAGGCGTTCAACGGGCCGAAGGGATACCTCGCGAGCGCCGTCGGCAGCGACGACACCCGTGTGATCCTGCAAGTGAAGGAGGTCAACACGCCGGTCTTCTTCGCCCAGGCCGCCGGCGTGCCGGAACTGAAGAAGGCGCTCGACCAACAGCTTCAGACGTCCTTGATGACGGAATATGTCACCCTGCTGCAGGAAAATCTCGGCGTCAGTGTGAACCAGCGGGTGCTGCAGCAGGCGCTCGGACTGAGCCAGGAATAAGCGGGACTGGGCCGGCGGGCTCGCTCCATACCGTTTTGTGCCGTTGCCCGACGAGACCGTCGCCGCTGGCCTGCGTCCCATCGAAAGCCCGGAAGGCCGAACATGTCACAGTTGAAACAACTCCTCGCCAAGGCCGCCGCCGGAAAGGCCCTGACCATGGAGGAGTCCCGTACCGCGTTCGACATCATGATGTCGGGCGAGGCAACCCCGGCCCAGATCGGTGGCTTCCTCATGGCCCTCAGGGTCCGCGGCGAAACCGTCGACGAGATCACCGGCGCCGTTGCCTCCATGCGATCGAAGATGCTGCCGGTCGAGGCGCCAGAAGATGCCGTCGATATCGTCGGTACCGGCGGTGACGCCTCGGGCAGCTATAATGTCTCCACCTGCGCCGCCTTCGTTGCGGCCGGCGCCGGCGTACCGATCGCCAAGCACGGCAATCGCGCGCTCTCCTCGAAATCCGGTGCCGCCGACGTCCTCGCCGCGCTCGGCGTCAATCTCGACCTTGACCCCGATGGCATCGCCCGCTGCATCGCCAAGGCTGGCCTTGGCTTCATGTTCGCGCCGGCCCATCACGCCGCCATGAAACATGTCGGCCCGGCCCGCGTCGAACTCGGCACCCGCACCATTTTCAACCTGCTTGGTCCCCTGTCCAATCCCGCCGGCGTCCGCCGCCAGATGATCGGTGTCTTCGCCGAGGAATGGGTCGAACCGCTCGCCGAGGTCTTGAAAAATCTCGGCTCGTCGCATGTCTGGGTCGTCCACGGCTCCGACGGGCTCGACGAGATCACCAATGCCGGGACGACCACCGTTGCGGAACTGAAGGACGGCGCAACCCGGGTCTTCACGCTCTCGCCCGAGGACGTCGGTCTGCCGATCGTCGCGCCGGAAAGCTTGAAGGGCGGCGATGCGCAGACCAACGCGGCGGCTCTGCGCGGTGTTCTCGACGGCGACAAGACCCCTTATCGCGATATCGTGGTGATGAATGCGGCCGCCGCCCTTGTCGTCGGCGGCCTCGCCGCCACGTTCGAGGACGGTATCGGACTCGCCGCGGCGGCTATTGACGACGGCCGCGCCCGCACCGCCCTCGACCGCCTCGTCGCAGCTTCCAACGGACAAAGCTCGTGACCGACATTCTGCGCAAGATCGAAGCCTACAAGCGGCGCGAGATCGAGGCCGCGAAGGCCGCGCTTCCCCACGACGAACTGATCGCCCGGCTGGCCGATTTGCCGCCGCCGCGCGGTTTTGTCCGCGCCCTGAAGGCGAAGACGACGGGAGGCGGATATGCGCTGATCGCCGAAATCAAGAAGGCAAGCCCGTCGAAGGGCCTCATCCGGCCGGATTTTGATCCGCCGGCGCTCGCCCGCGCCTATGAGGCCGGAGGTGCGGCCTGTCTTTCGGTGTTGACAGACAGGCCTTCGTTCCAGGGCGCACCGGAATATCTTGCCGCTGCGCGCGAAGCGGTCTCGCTTCCTGCCCTGCGCAAGGACTTCCTCTACGAGCCCTACCAGGTCGACGAGGCCCGTCTGTGGGGCGCGGATTGCATCCTCATCATCATGGCCGGCGTCACCGATGATGAGGCCAAGGCGCTGGAGGAGACCGCGCTCGCCCGCGGCATGGACGTTCTTCTCGAGGTGCATGACGAGAGCGAACTGGAGCGCGCGCTTCGTCTCGCCTCGCCGCTCCTCGGCATCAACAACCGTAATCTCAAGACCTTCGCCACCACGCTGGAAACGGCGGAGCGGCTGGCGCCGCAAGTGCCCGACAACAAGCTGCTCGTCGGCGAGAGCGGCATCTTCACACCCGCCGATCTCGCCCGCCTGGCCCGCGTCGGCATCGAAACATTCCTCATCGGCGAAAGCCTGATGCGGCAGAACGATGTGGAAGCGGCAACGAAGGCGCTGCTTTCCCGCGAACAAGTGAACTGACCCGATGTCCGAAGAAAACGCCCTCACCCACATCGATGCCGACGGCAAGGCCGACATGGTCGACGTCTCTGACAAGGAGCCGACCGTTCGCGTCGCGATCGCCGAAGGCGCGGTGAAGATGCGGCCCGAGACATTGGCCATGATCCGCGCCGGCGACGCCAAGAAGGGCGATGTCGTCGGCACCGCCCGCATCGCCGGGATCATGGCGGCCAAACGCACGCACGAGCTCATACCGCTCTGCCATCCGTTGGCGCTGTCCAAGGTGTCCGTTGATATTGAACCGGACGAAACCCTGCCCGGCCTGCGCGTATCGGCGCTGGCCAAGCTCACCGGCAAGACCGGTGTGGAAATGGAGGCGCTGACCGCCGTCAGCGTCGCCTGTCTGACGATTTACGACATGGCCAAGGCCGTCGACCGCTTCATGGAAATCGGCGAAATCCATCTGCGCGAGAAATCCGGAGGCCGCTCTGGCCATTGGGTCCTTGGCGCGGAGAACAGCAAATGAATCTTCTGACGGTTTCCGAAGCGCAGAGCCGGCTGATCGACGATGTCGGACCGATGCCGGTCGAGCGCATTGCCCTTGCCGACGCGAACGGCCGCACCCTTGCCGAAGATCTCGATGCGCTGCGCACACAGCCGCCCTTCGCCGCCTCCGCAATGGACGGCTACGCGGTGCGTGCCGCCGATGTCCAGAGCGTTCCCGTCAGACTGTCGGTGATCGGCAAAGCACCCGCCGGCCACGCCTTCGCTGGCCAGGTCGGCCCGGGCGAAGCGGTGCGCATCTTTACCGGCGCGCCGGTGCCCAAGGGGGCCGACACGATCGTCATCCAGGAGCACACCGAAAAGACCGAAGACGGGGGTGTCCTTGTCCGCGAGGCAACGCCGATCGATCGCTATGTGCGCCCCGCCGGCCTCGATTTCGCTCTCGGTCAGGTTCTCCTCCGTGCCGGCCAGCGCCTCGATTTTCGCACCCTCTCGCTCGCCGCCGCGATGAACCACGGCACGGTGCCCGTTCGCCGCAAGCCCGTCGTCGCGATCCTCGCCACCGGGGACGAACTGGTCCCGGCCGGCGGCGATCCCCGCCCCGACCAGATCATCGCTTCCAACAGCCACGGCGTCGCATCCCTCGTCGCCGATGCCGGTGGCAAAGTGTTCGACCTCGGTATCGCCACCGATACCGTAGAGGTGATTTCCGCCTCAATACACCGCGCGCGCGACGCCGGCGCCGATGTCCTCGTCACCCTCGGAGGGGCCTCCGTCGGCGAGCACGACCTCGTCCGAGACGCGCTTGGTGAGAACGATTTTGAAATGGCCTTCTGGCGAATCGCCATGCGTCCGGGAAAACCGCTGATGTTCGGCAACACCGGACCGATGAAAGTGCTCGGCCTGCCCGGCAATCCGGTCTCCAGCCTCGTCTGCAGCCTGATTTTCCTCGTCCCCCTAATCCGTACGATGCTCGGGGTCGCCAAGCCGTTTCCGCACGAGGAACCGGCGGTTCTCGGCGCCGACGTTCGCGAGAACAACGTTCGCCAGGATTACATCCGCGCGACGCTGGCGCACGATGCGGCTGGACGCACGGTCGCAACTCCCCGCACGCTGCAGGATTCCTCGCTTCTCAGCATGATGGCCGGCGCCGAGGCACTCATCATCCGCCCCGCCTTCGCTCCGGCCGCCAGAGCCGGTGCACCGTGCACCATTATCCGCCTCTGACGCATCGCTTCATCGCGGTTTCGCTCCCCGGCTGATCTGCGAATTCGGCGGTGCCGCGCCTGCACCGCCGGACACCCTCGGCCTGCGCCACATGACAATCTGCATATATGAACGGTTGCCGAACACATACAGAACGTGTATGCTTCGTTCGTGTTTTGTCCATGACCTTTTCGCAGGTGGAGCCGACCCGATGCTGACCCGCAAACAGTATGAACTTCTCATGTTCATCCATGAGCGCGTGAAGGAGACCGGGGTTCCTCCGTCCTTCGACGAGATGAAGGAAGCGCTTGATCTTCGCTCCAAGTCGGGCATCCATCGCCTTATCACGGCGCTGGAGGAACGCGGCTTCATCCGCCGCCTTCCGAACCGCGCCCGGGCGCTGGAGGTCATTCGGCTTCCCGAATCGGTTGCCCCCGGTCTCGGCGCGCAGCGCGCCACCGGCTTCACGCCGAGCGTCATCGAGGGATCGCTCGGCAAGCCCGCCGTCGACCCCGCCCGTGTGGCCGAGACGTCCGATACGGTATCCATTCCCGTCATGGGCCGGATCGCCGCCGGAACGCCCATCGAGGCCATCCAGTCACACAGCCACTCAATCAGCCTGCCGGCGGAGATGATTGCCGGCGGTAGCCATTTCGCCCTTGAGGTTCGCGGCGATTCCATGATTGAGGCCGGTATTCTCGATGGCGATACCGTTGTCATCAAACGTTCCGATTCCGCCGACACCGGCGATATCGTCGTCGCCCTCGTCGACGACGAGGAAGCGACGCTGAAGCGCCTGCGCCGCAAGGGTGCATCGATCGCGCTGGAAGCCGCCAACCCGGCCTATGAAACGCGCATCTTCGGTCCCGACCGCATCCGCATTCAGGGCCGGCTGGTCGGTCTCTTCCGGCGCTACTGAGCGACCGTGACGCCCCCCTCTTTCGGCCTCGCTTCCGCCGGCAAGAATCGAGGCGAGGCACCGGCGTTCGGATGCCAGGGACGCGGGAAACGCGGCAGGGCCGCGACCACGCGGAATGCGGGAGCAGCCGTGTGCCAAGTCTCCCCCGACCCTGAGCCGTCATCCACCTCTGCGCCTCTTTCCCCTTCGCCGACCGCCGCGGCTTTCGCCTTCACCGCCGCATTTGCAGTCGCATCACTCGGCGGAGCACGGATGCTATAGAGCGCCAGCGATCCTGTTTTCTTGAGACCTTCCCGTCCGATTGCCAGAACGCGCGGCCTGCATGTCGACGGTATCGCAAGGCTCGACACCACGATATCGGCAAGCAGGCAGTCCTCGCGAAAGGCCAGCGGATCGCGGACGACGGCGACCAGGAAGGGAGGCTCTGCGAATAGTCGTGCCCGTCCTACCTTGCGCACCCGTCCTGCCTTGTCTGCCTGCCCGGCGTCGGTCGCCCTTTCCGGTTGTGTGCCCTTAGGCGCCAGTGGTGAGGCAAGAACGCAACCGAAGGCGTCGCACCCAAGCCCCCGCTTCAGGGAGGGATCGTCGGCAGCCCGCCGGTCGCCATCGGCCGTCAGCCAGTTCGACACCACGAATGTTGTCCCCCGTCCCGCCGCAACGCGCAGCCTGCCGTCGGCGCCGCGCAGTGCCGCTACCTTGCCATCGGCCGCGATGAGGATGTCCGGGCGCGCCGCAAACGGCACCACGGCAAGCCCGAGAAGCGCCGGCACGACGGCGAACCAGCGCATCCGCGTGCGCCACAGGCTGAACCACACCAACGCCACAGCCAGCATGGAAACTGTGCCCAGCGGAACACGGCCGATCACCCCACCATGAGGCGTCCAGTCGGCGACCGTTCGCGATATCGCGATAACCATGTCGATGCCTGCCCCCATGACGGGAAGGACGAGCGGGTCGAGCCCGAACGGAACCGCCGCCATGGAAAGGACGCCCGCCGGCATGATCAGCATCGCAACGACGGGCATCGCGGCAAGATTGGCGATGAGCCCGAACGGCGCGATGCGATGGAAGTGAAACGCCGCCACCGGCGCGGTAGCCAGTCCGGCGATCAGCGACGTGAGGGCTAGGCCGACGACATAGCGCGACAGTTTGTTGGCAACGCGCGCGGCGCGGCCACGAGGTACCTCGCCCGATCGCCCATCCGGCTTTCTATCTTGCCTCCCGGACAGGATCTCATAGCCCGCGACGAGCGCGATCACAGCGGCGAACGACATCTGGAAACTTGGCCCGACGACGGACTCCGGCGCAAGCGCGACAACCACGAGCGCGGCTAGCGCCACCGACCGCATGGTCAACGCCGGTCGGTCGACAAGGACGGCGATGAGCACGATGACCGCCATGATGAACGCTCGCTGAGTGGCGATCCCCATGCCGGAGACGAGAAGATAGCCCGCGCCGGTGAGGAGCGCCGCGGCGGCCGCCCATTTGCGGATCGGATGGCGTGTCGCAAGGTCCGGGAAAAGCGCAAGGAACGCCCGCACCATCCAGAAGACCACACCGCCGACGAGCGCCATGTGCAGACCGGAGATCGCCAGAATATGGGCGAGGCCGGCATGCCGGAGTGCGTCGGCGGTATCGGGCGCAATGCCCTGCCGGTCGCCGACGATGAGCGCGACCGCGACGGCCCCTGCATCGCCGGTAAGCGTCTCCCGTATCCGTTCCGAAAGCGCATCGCGGATGCGCTCTATGCCGGTGGAAAAACCGTCCGCGACGGTCTCGGCCTCCGCGCCTATCCTTTTCCGCGCGTCCGGCGTGCCATAACTGAAACCTGTCGCGCCGATGCCGTTGAAGAAGTTCGTCCGGGCAAAATCGTACCCGCCGGGCAAAACCGGCCCCTGCGGCGGACGCAGCCTGGCCAGCCCCTCAATTGCGGCTCCGGGAAAGAGATGCGGCGCATCGGACCGTACGCTAATGCGGATCCGCTCCGGGCGGTTCGGCGCGGGCACTCTGTCGTCGATGTCGCTCAGCCGGACGGTGAGCCGCAAGCCCCGTTCCGCGCCCTCCACCCGCTCGATCGTGCCGGCAAAGGTTACGGTGCGTTCCCGGTCGAGGATCGGAGCGCGGACGGCTTCGGTGCGCAGCTTCGCCAGCGTCATACCGGCGGCGAAGGCGACCGCGGCCGCGAGCGCGGCGTGAAGCACCGGTCGAGAGCGGACCCGCAGCGCGATTGCCAGGAGGACACCGGTTGCGAGCGCGAGCGCAATCAGCATCGGCTCCCGCGGCAGCGCAAAATACCCCGCCGCGCCGAGCGCCAGGAAGACCGGCAGCCAGAGGAACAGCCGGCCGAGGTCCGCCTCCTCGGCGAGAAGGTCGCCGACCCCGGCCATCACATTGGACAGCTGGAGCCGCCAGACGGCAAGACGTCCGGCCGGCGGAACGACGGCGACCGGGTGACCGACAGCGACGAAATCGCCCGCGTCCGGCCCAACGAAGACATCGTCGGATCGGATATCGCCGCCGGACCTGTCGTTTCCCGCCCCCATTTGCGGATTCCGCCGCTTTCGCCCCACTTCGGGCCTATGCTACACCACCGGCGGAACGATGCGAGTCCCCGCCCTTGGCGAGCCGGGCCGCACCACCAATCAGACAACGCGAAAGCCAACCCGACAAGAAAGCGACCATGGCCGAGATCGTTACGCGATTTGCCCCTTCCCCGACCGGCTTCCTCCATATCGGCGGAGCCCGGACGGCGTTGTTCAACTGGCTCTATGCCCGTGCCAAGGGCGGCCGGATGCTGCTTCGGATCGAGGATACTGACCGCCAGCGGTCGACCGATGCCGCCGTCGCCGCAATCCTCGACGGGCTGACCTGGCTCGGGCTCGACTGGGATGGAGAACCGGTCTCACAGTTCGAACGTGCCGGGCGCCACCGCGAGATCGCCGAAAAGCTTGTCGCCGAGGGCCGCGCCTATTATTGCTACTGCACGCCCGAAGAGCTGACCGAGATGCGCGAGAGCGCCCGCGCCGAAGGTCGCCCGCCGCGCTACGACGGCCGCTGGCGCGATCGCGACGCCTGTGAGGCGCCAGCCGGCGTCGACCCGGTCGTCCGCATCAAGGCACCGCTGGATGGCGAGACCACGGTCGAAGACCAGGTCCAGGGGACGGTTACCTTCCCGAACAAGGACCTTGACGACTTCATCATCCTCAGGTCCGATGGCACGCCGACCTACATGCTGTCCGTCGTCGTCGACGACCGTGACATGGGCGTGACGCATGTCATCCGCGGCGACGACCACCTGACCAACGCCGCGCGTCAGCAGATCATCTACAACGCGCTCGACTGGACGGTACCCGTGTGGGCGCATATCCCCCTGATCCACGGTCCGGACGGCGCCAAGCTTTCCAAGCGTCATGGCGCGCTCGGCGTCGATGCCTATCGCGCCATGGGCTATCTGCCTGCCGCCATGCGCAACTATCTCGTTCGCCTCGGATGGAGCCACGGCGACGAGGAGATCATGTCCGACGCGCAGATGGTGACATGGTTCGACCTCGATGCCATCGGCCGCTCGCCGGCGCGCTTCGATTTCGCCAAGCTGGAAAACCTCAACGGCCACTACATGCGCGAAACCGGCGACGCGGAGCTCCTCGCCGCCCTCGATGCCCTCCTGCCGCACATAGAGGGCGGCGAGGCGATCGCCGCAAAACTCGACGAGACGATGCGGACAAAGCTCCTCGCCGCGCTTCCCGGCCTCAAGGAGCGCGCCAAAACGCTTCTGGAGCTTGTCGACGGCGCCGGTTTTCTCTTTGCAGAGCGGCCTCTGTCGCTCGACGCCAAGGCCGAGAAGATCCTCGGCGACGACGCCCGTGCCGTGCTTGCCGGCGTTCTGGAAAAACTGGAATCCCTAGACGACTGGTCGGCCGAAAAGACCGATGGAATAGTCCGTGCCTATGCCGAGGAAACGGGCCTTAAGCTCGGCAAGGTCGCCCAGCCCCTGCGCGCCGCACTGACCGGAAGAACGACCTCTCCGGGCATCTTCGATGTCCTGGAGGTGCTGGGCCGCGAGGAAAGCCTTGCCCGCATCGGCGACCAGGCCGGCGTCGCCTGAACCGAACGGATGCGGCCGTTTTCAGCCATTTCGGCACCCGCCCACCGTCTACATCCTTCGTATGAGACGCGTCGGTGGCAACGCGGCGGGTTCTTGCGGGGGGCGGGCAAATAGAGTACCCAAACAGCGATTGCTCCTCCCGTAGTGCCTGTTCCGGCAATTCCGACGCCTTCCTTGCCGTCGGAAGTCCCGATAACAGCGCGCGATCTAGAGATTAAGGGGAATAGCCTATGACAGATTCCAAAGCGACATTGACAATAGAGGGCGAGAGCTACGACCTCCCCGTCCTCACGGGCTCGGTTGGTCCCGACGTCCTCGACATTTCCAAGCTATACGGACAGTCCGGCCGCTTCACCTACGACCCGGGGTTCACTTCGACCGCATCGTGCGAATCCCAGATCACCTATATCGACGGCGGCAACGGCGTTCTCCTCTATCGAGGCTACCCGATCGAACAGCTCGCCGACCACGGCGACTTCCTGGAAACCTGCTATCTGCTGCTCTATGGCGAACTTCCGACGTCCTCGGAAAAGGACAGCTTCGTCAACCGTGTGACCTATCACACGATGATCCACGAGCAGATGCACAAGTTCTATTCCGGCTTCCGCCGTGACGCGCACCCGATGTCCGTCATGGTCGGTGTGGTCGGCGCGCTCGCCTCGTTCTATCACGACTCCCTCGACATTGCCGATCCGCACCAGCGCATGGTCGCCTCCATGCGCATGATCGCCAAGATGCCGACCATCGCCGCGATGGCCTACAAGTACTCCATCGGCCAGCCGCTGATGTACCCGAAGAACAACCTCGGCTACGCGGCCAACTTCCTGCACATGTGCTTCGCCGTGCCGTGCGAGGACTATGTGGTCAACCCGGTGCTTGCCCGCGCCATGGACCGCATCTTCATCCTTCACGCCGACCACGAACAGAACGCCTCGACCTCGACCGTGCGTCTGGCCGGTTCCTCCGGCGCCAATCCGTTCGCTTGCATCGCCGCCGGCATCGCCTGCCTGTGGGGTCCGGCTCACGGCGGCGCGAACGAGGCCGCGCTCAACATGCTCACCGAGATCGGCACAGTCGACAACATCCCCGAATATGTTGCCCGCGCCAAGGACAAGGACGATCCGTTCCGCCTGATGGGCTTCGGCCACCGGGTCTACAAGAACTACGACCCGCGCGCGAAGATCATGCAGCAGACCTGCCACGAGGTTCTGGACGAACTCGGCCTCCACGACGACCCGCTGCTGCAGGTCGCGCTGGAGCTGGAGAAGATCGCTCTCAACGACGAGTACTTTGTCGAAAAGAAGCTCTATCCGAACATCGACTTCTACTCCGGCATCACGCTGCGGGCTCTCGGCTTCCCGAACAACATGTTCACGGTGCTCTTCGCCCTCGCGCGTACCGTCGGCTGGATCGCCCAGTGGAAGGAAATGGTGGAAGATCCCTCCCAGAAGATCGGCCGCCCGCGCCAGCTCTACACCGGCGCGACGAGGCGTGACTACGTCCCGCTGTCGCAGCGCAAGTAGCCGGTTCCGGTTCACATTGGAATATGGAAAAGGGCGCCTCAGGCGCCCTTTTTTTGTGGCGGGTGTCAGCGATCGTGCGAGGCCTCGACGAGGTCCGCGACGAGGCGCGCAGCGCGCGCGCTCGGCTTCTCGTCGCCATCGAGGCGCATCGCCTCGTCAAGGCGGCGAAAGGCCTCCAGTTGCCGCAGGCGCTCCGGCGTGTCGGAGAGAAGCGGCACGACGAGGCGCTGAAGCGCCTCGGGTGTCACCTCACGATCGAGAAGTTCGGGAATGACGTTCTCACCGATGATGATGTTGGTCAGCACCATGGTGTCGATCTGCGCGAAATTCGGAATGATCTTCCGCAACCGGTTGATCTGCCGATAGATCGGGTCGAGCACATAGGCAACCGCCATCGGCACGCCGGCAAGACCCAGTTCCAGTGCCACCGTGCCCGAGGCCGCCAGCGCGGCATGCGCCCGGCGGAACGCCGCGAATTTCTCCGCTTCCCCGACGACGACACCGGGCCTGAGCGGCCAGTCTGCCGTGCGCTCCCGGATCGTTTCGGCCAGGTGCGAGACCGCGGGCAACAGCACCTCCGGTGGGCGTTCAGCCCGGGCACCGATCATCGCGACCGCCTCGCCGAAGAGATCGAGCATACGATCGAGCTCGCCGCGCCGGCTTCCCGGCAGAACCAGCAGGACAGGCCTTTCCACCTCATCGAGCGGCACCCGTTCGCCCTCGGCTGGACGCAATTGCGCCAGCCGTTCGATGAGTGGGTGGCCGACGTAAAACGTCGGCGGGCCGCCCAGGCGTTGGTGCACCTCCGGCTCGAAGGGCAGAATCGCCAGGAGCCTGTCCACATGGGGCCTCATGGCCCGCGCGCGGCCCGGACGCCACGCCCAGACCGACGGCGAGACATAGTCGACGATCGGGATATCCGGCCGCATCCTGCGTACCCGGCGGGCCACACGCAGGCTGAAATCCGGCGAGTCGATCACGACAAGGACGTCGGGCTCGGCCGCCATCACAGCGTCCGCCGCCTCGCGGATACGTCTGAGGATGAGCGGCAGGCGGGCAATCACCGCCGTCGCTCCCATGACCGCGATATCGTGCAGGGGAAAGAGCGAGGCAAGGCCCTCGGCCGCCATCCGGTCGCCCCCGACGCCGGCAAAGGCGAGCGGCCGGCGGACATGCGCGCGTAATCCCCGCATGAGCGCCGCGCCGAGCTGGTCGCCGGATTCTTCGCCAACTATGAGGAAAACCTTGAGCGGCGTCCCATCGCTCATGACGCCGCCTCGCCTCGCTGAATACCGATGATGAAGAGCTTGGCCTCGTCGGCTGCCGCGACCGTCGCTTCCAGATCGGCGACAAGCACCGCGTCGGCCTCGACGGCAATACCGCAAAGCCCCGCCGCGGCCACACCGGCGACGGTGCGCGGGCCTATGGTCGGCAGATCCGTGCGCATGTCCTGGCCACGCTTGACGAGCTTGACGAGAACACCCGACGGCGCCTTGCCGATCCGGCCCTCCCGACGCAGATCCGCACAGCGCGCGAGCATCTGGTCGGTGCCCTCCGCCGCTTCTACCGCCACCACGCGCGACCGCGCGACAACGACGGCCTGGCCGACATCATGCGGCGACAACGCCTCAATGACAGCCGCGCCGGAAGCGATATCGGCGGCGGCCGACGTGTCGGGTACGGCCTTGGTGAGAACACCCTCGGGTGCCAGCAAATGCGGCGCGATGGCATGGACGCCAACGATCCGGAAACCCTCGTCCTCGAAGATCCCGATGACGTTCTTCAGAACGCTGTCATCTCCACCGACGATTGCCCTGATGATGCGCGGAATGCGGCGAAGCGTGCCCAGATCACCGAGAAGGGCCGCAAGGCTCGGGCGCCGCCGGACACCGCCGATCATCACGACGTCGCGACACCCCTCCTTGCGCAGAAGAGAAAACAGCCGGCCGATCTGGCCCCAGTCAAGCCAGCGTGGAGAAAACACCTCAAGCGACGAATCTGCCTCGCCGCGTATGGCAATGAGAACGAACGGCCGGCCGCTGTCGGCGACGATACGCGCAACCCGCCCGGGAAGCGCGCCGCCCCCGGCGATAATCGCAAGTCGTCCCTCGCCTTCCCCCGCCAATGCGATCTCGTCCATGACGAGAAATCCTCCAAGGCGGGCCCGCCCCCAAAGGGTCAGCCTCCGCTCCAAAGAGACGCTACACTGCCGCTCGCAGTCCCCGTCGTGCCCGCACGACACTGTGCGTCAGCCCGTGCCAAGCAGCAAGGCGGCCGCAACGTAACCGCCACGCCCCGACCCGGCACGAATGCGCCGAGCGAATCCGATCAGCGCCATCCAAACCCGATCAGAACGGGATGTCGTCATCCATGTCGTCGGTCCGCGCCGGTGCGCGCGACGAGGCCTGCGATGGACCGGACATACGGTCCGTCGGCCCGGAGTTGCCGAAGTCGGATCCGCCGCCGTAGCTTCCAGAGCCCTCGCCCATGCCGCCGCCGCTGCGGCCGTCGAGCATGGTGAGCGCGCTGTTGAAACCCTGCAGAACGACTTCCGTCGTCCAGCGCTTGTTTCCGGTCTGGTCTTCCCACTCGCGCGTCTGCAACTGACCCTCGAGGTAGATCTTGGACCCCTTGCGCAGATACTGCTCGGCGATCTTGCAAAGGCCTTCATTGAAGATAACCACCCGGTGCCATTCAGTCCGCTCGCGCCGCTCACCGCTGTTGCGATCGCGCCAGGATTCGCTTGTCGCGATCCGCAGATTGACGACGGGCCTGCCGTCCTGCATCCGTTTGACTTCGGGATCGGCGCCGAGGTTGCCGATCAAAATCACCTTGTTGACACTGCCGGCCATGGCGCCAGTCTCCTGTTCTTCCAAATCCGTTGGCTAGGCGCTGAAGACTATACTGCCCGGCGCCCCGCGTCTCGCCGTCCTTGCGATTTCCACAAGCAGGTTGTCACCATCGCCTCATGGAGCCGCAAACCCCTATGCCCGGCCATCTCGTCCGTTTTCATCCGCGCCTATGGCATTTGTTCATTTTTTGTTCTAATTTAAACACAAAGAAACCGCAAGTGAGTCGCGCTTCCGCAGTTGCGGCGAAAGGGCGAACCGTTTGAGGCGAAGAGAGGAATTCCGGTCAGGCAATGGGCACAACGCAGCTCGCGGCCGCAAAGCCGTCTACTCAGAAACGGAAGCGGGTCAAGCGCGGATCGTCGTCAGTCAGGACGTTGCGCGGCGCTCCCTCAAACTCCAGACCGATTTCACCATCCTTCTTCCAGCGAACGACGCATTTGTAGATCAGGTATTCGGAGGGAATAAAAAGATGGCATTCGTCCGGAACTTCGCTGGTATCGCGGATCTTGATCCGGGCGCCAGTAGGGGACAGATCGCGAACATAGCATTCGAGGACAAAGAGAAAATTGCCATAGACCACTTTCGCCTGTTTGATCACGCGACGGCGTGGAGATTCCCGTAGCTCTTGCGTCATCCTGATCACCCGCCTGCAAGGCGCGCCGGGCCGGCTTGTGCTCGTTACCGGTTCATCGGCCGCAAACCCGGAACACGGTGTACCCGGGAATCATGCACGATTTCTATTCGTGGCAATTTCACCCAATCGGCTTAACAATCCTTCAAGATAGCGGCCAGCTGACACATATTTGCCGATGATGTCTGTGGTGACGGCGATTGTCGCGGGCGCTCCCGACCGCTAATCAAGTGCTCTCCAGACAAGACCACGAAGCCTGAACACCCAACAAACCTCGCCCGCGCCATGGTGACAAGCGCGACCGGCGACGAGCCTGAGACCGATGTCGAACAAATCCATTTCCATCCGCGGCGCACGCGAACACAATCTGAAGAACGTCGATATCGACCTGCCGCGCGACCGGCTGATCGTCATGACGGGGCTGTCGGGTTCGGGCAAATCCTCCCTCGCTTTCGACACCATCTACGCCGAAGGCCAGCGCCGCTACGTGGAATCGCTCTCCGCCTATGCGCGCCAGTTCCTGGAGATGATGCAGAAGCCCGACGTCGACCAGATCGACGGGCTGTCGCCGGCCATTTCCATTGAACAGAAGACGACCTCGCGCAATCCCCGCTCCACTGTCGGCACAGTGACGGAAATCTACGACTACATGCGGCTCCTTTTCGCCCGCGTCGGCATCCCCTATTCGCCGGCGACCGGCCTGCCGATCGAAAGCCAGACCGTCAGCCAGATGGTCGACCGCACCCTGGCGCTGCCGGAGGCAACGCGGCTCTATCTCAATGCCCCGATCGTGCGCGGCCGCAAGGGCGAATACCGCAAGGAATTGGCGGAACTGCAGAAGAAGGGCTTCCAGCGCGTGCGCATCGACGGCACCTACTACGAGATCGCCGATGTGCCCGCCCTCGACAAGAAGTTCAAACACGACATCGATGTCGTCGTCGATCGCATCGTCGTACGCGAGGACATGGCGACGCGGCTGGCGGATTCGCTTGAAACCGCCCTTGGCCTCGCCGATGGTCTCGCGGTTGCCGAACTGGCCGATGAAAAGGACGAGAAGGGCGAACCGAAACGGCTGGTCTTCTCGGAGAAATTCGCTTGTCCCGTCTCCGGGTTCACGATTTCAGAGATCGAGCCACGACTGTTTTCCTTCAACAACCCGTTCGGCGCCTGCCCGACCTGCGACGGGCTTGGCACCACGCTCGAGTTCGAGGCCGACCTTGTCGTGCCTGACACCGCCCTGTCGCTCCGCGACGGCGCGGTGCTGCCCTGGGCGCGGACCGGCAACACCTCGCCCTATTACGCCCAGACGCTGGAGGCCATTGCCCGCCATTACAAGGCGTCAATGGGAACGGCGTGGAAGGACCTGCCCGAGGAGATGAAGAAGACGATCCTCTTCGGCTCCGGCAGGGAAAAGATCACCTTCGTCTATGACGACGGCGTTCGGCGTTATCAGACGTCGAAGACCTTCGAGGGCGTCATCACCAATATCGAACGCCGCTGGCGAGAAACCGAGTCGTCCTGGGTGCGCGAGGAGCTGTCGCGCTACCAGTCGAACCGCCCCTGCGAGGCCTGCGGAGGCTTCCGGCTGAAGCCCGAGGCGCTCGCCGTCAAGCTCGGCGGCCTGCACATCGGCCACGTGTCGCAGATGTCGATCCGCGAGGCAGCTCTCTGGTTCGGCACCCTGCCCGGAAGCCTGACCGAAAAGCAAAACGAAATCGCCGGCCGCATCCTGAAGGAGATTCGCGAGAGGCTCCGGTTCCTGAACGATGTCGGCCTCGACTATCTCACGCTCTCGCGCGGCTCCGGCACGCTGTCGGGCGGCGAGAGCCAGCGCATCCGTCTCGCCTCTCAGATCGGATCCGGCCTCACCGGCGTGCTCTATGTGCTCGACGAGCCCTCGATCGGCCTTCACCAGCGCGACAACGACCGACTCCTCGGCACGCTGAAGCACCTGCGCGACCTCGGCAACACCGTCATCGTGGTGGAGCACGACGAGGACGCAATCCGCACCGCCGACTATGTCGTCGACATCGGCCCCGGCGCCGGCATCCACGGAGGACATGTCGTCTCCAAGGGCACGCCGGAAGAGATCATCTCCGATCCGCAATCCCTCACCGGCCAGTACCTCTCCGGCACCAGGACAATTCCGGTCCCGGCCAAGCGCCGCAAACGCCACAAGACCAAACGGCTGAAGGTCGTCGGCGCACGAGGCAACAACCTCCAGGATATCACCGCCGAGATCCCGCTTGGCGTCTTTACCTGCGTGACCGGCGTCTCCGGCGGCGGCAAGTCCACCTTCCTCATCGATACGCTCTACAAGGCGGCGGCGCGGCGCATCTCCGGCTCGCGCGAGCAGCCCGCCCCGCACGACCGCATCGACGGGCTGGAGTTTCTCGACAAGGTCATCGACATCGACCAATCGCCCATCGGCCGCACGCCGCGCTCCAACCCGGCCACCTATACCGGCGCCTTCACGCCGATCCGCGAATGGTTCGCCGGCCTGCCCGAGGCCAAGGCGCGCGGCTATGCGCCGGGGCGTTTTTCCTTCAACGTCAAGGGCGGACGCTGCGAGGCCTGCCAGGGCGACGGCGTTATCAAGATCGAGATGCACTTCCTGCCCGACGTCTATGTGACTTGCGACGTCTGCCACGGCAAGCGCTACAACCGGGAAACGCTGGAAGTGCTCTTCAAGGGCAAATCCATCGCCGACGTACTCGACATGACGGTCGAGGAAGGCGCGAAATTCTTCTCCGCCGTGCCGGCCGTGCGCGACAAGTTGGAAACGCTCGCCCGCGTCGGCCTCGGCTACATCCACGTCGGCCAGCAGGCGACCACCCTTTCGGGCGGCGAGGCGCAGCGCGTCAAGCTCGCCAAGGAGCTCTCCCGGCGCGCCACCGGCCGCACGCTCTACATCCTTGATGAGCCGACGACGGGGCTACACTTCCACGATGTCGCCAAACTTCTGGAAGTGCTGCACGAACTGGTCGAACAGGGCAACTCCGTCGTCGTCATCGAGCACAATCTGGAGGTCATCAAGACCGCTGACTGGATCGTCGACCTCGGCCCGGAAGGCGGCGACGGTGGCGGCCGTGTCGTGGCCGAGGGAACGCCTGAGAAAATCGCCGAGACGCCCGAGAGCCATACCGGTCACTATCTCGCACCGCTCCTGGGAAAACAGTCGGCTCGCCAGAAGCCAGCCGCCGAGTGAGCGGCTGTGCTCAAAAGAACGGCACGCCCTCATCGCGACAACGAACCGCCTTATTTTTGACCGCAGATGCCTATTTTATGACAAGGCATTAAAAGTAAAGAAACAATATCTGTGCATACTGCATCACAGCTATGCAGTTTCGCATCTGCACAACGCTCTGCAAATCGCATAGCTAAGCGGTGTCAGCGCAGACGGCCATCCTGGCCTATCCGCTCTGACCTTTTCCGCAGCACGAGATCCGCAGGATCGCTAACCTTCACGGGTGAGTGAAATGTTTGATACCATGGTTCGCAATTTCCGCTCCTGGCGGAAGTATCGCTCGACCTATTCCGAACTGATGCGCCTGTCCTCGGACGAGCTCCGTGACATCGGCCTCCAGCGTGGCGATATCCCGTTCGTCGCCCGCCGCACCTCTCGCTGAGGTGGCGGCGGTAGCCGGGCCGGAAGCAACCCAATCTTTCGGTATTTGAAACGCCCGTCGATCCCTTAGACGGGCGTTTTCTTTTGCCCGACTCGTGGTGACGGAAAGCCAGCATCAGCCCGACGCAAGGATTGGCGCGACGACAGGCGCCACGGGCGTCAGGCGTTCGGCCGTGCGGCGAACCAGGCCTCAAGCGGCATGACGTCCGGCAGCGCGCCGTTCGGATGCGGCCAGGAATCGATGGCGAAGGTCTTGCCGCTCTTCTTTTCCGCCACGACAGCGGTGGCATGCGGGTAGCGTCCGTCGAGGAAGAAGCCCCGCGCGACCGGCGACGTTACCCGGTGATACTTCAGATAACCTCGCCGTTCCGCAATGCGCAAAAGACTGGTGGTGTTTGTCGCCTCGTCAATGCAGTCCATCTGCCCGCGCACGCCGGCATTGTGGAGGTCGAGTCCACCCACATCATTCGCCGAGCCGACCGTCTTGGCGACCCGTTTCTCCGACCAGCTGACCGCCCGCGCGATCGCCTTGCGTTCGGCCGCCGGCGAACGGCGACCTTTTCGCAGGATCCGGCGAAGGTGGCGGAGATCACGTCTGGAGTAGGTAAAGGCCGTCCGCCAGTAGCAACCGAAGCCGTGACATACGTAAATCCGGTCGCCTTTCGGCGCCACGCCGCCATGCGTGGCATACCAAGCCTTCGGCTTGCCATCGCTCTGGCCCGCACAGCCGGCGAGAACCGCGGCAAGGGCGAGAACAAGGAAAGCAGCAGCGCGGCGCGGCATCGAATCACCCATCAGGTCAGAGCACGGCGCAAACTAACGGATTTGCACCACTTTCCCAACAAACGCCTGCGTGAAGATGCCGGGCCGTGCTTTGGGGTTTCCTTTCCCGCGCGCGGTCACTAATTTCCCGCCATGACAGCACACACACCGACCCTCGCCCCCATCCACGTCGTCGGCGGCGGCCTTGCCGGTTCCGAGGCCGCCTGGCAGATCGCCTCCGCCGGCGTTCCCGTCGTCCTCCACGAGATGCGCGCGACGCGCATGACCGAAGCGCACAAGACCGACGGCCTCGCCGAACTGGTCTGCTCCAATTCGTTTCGCTCCGACGACGCGAGCGCCAATGCCGTCGGCCTCCTGCACGAAGAAATGCGCCGTGCGGGCTCTGTCATCATGAACGCGGCGGACAGTCATGCCGTACCGGCCGGAAGCGCGCTCGCCGTCGACCGCGATGGCTTTTCCGCCGCCGTGACCGAAGCACTCAGGGAGCATCCGCTGATCACGGTCGAGCGCGGCGAAATCGCCGGTCTGCCGCCAAGGGAATGGGATCGGGTCGTCGTCGCCACCGGTCCCCTCACCTCGCCAGCGCTCGCCGAGGCGATCCGCGCGCTGACCGGCGAAGACGCGCTCGCCTTCTTCGACGCCATCGCGCCAATCGTCCATTTCGACAGCATCGACATGTCGAAGGCCTGGTTCCAGTCCCGCTACGACAAGCCCGGCCCGAACGGCACCGGTGCCGACTATATCAACTGCCCCCTCGACAAGGCGCAATACGAAGCCTTTGTCGACGCGCTGATCGAGGGCGAGAAGACCGAATTCCGCGACTGGGAAATGGATACGCCCTATTTCGACGGCTGCCTGCCGATCGAGGTAATGGCGGAGCGCGGTCGCGAGACGCTGCGCCACGGTCCGATGAAACCGATCGGCCTCACCAATCCGCACGATCCGGAGGTAAAGCCCTACGCCGTCGTCCAGCTCCGCCAGGACAACGCGCTCGGCACGCTCTACAACATCGTTGGCTTCCAGACGAAGCTGAAATACGGCGCCCAGGCTGACGTGCTGCGCCGAATCCCCGGGCTGGAGTCCGCCGAATTCGCCCGTCTCGGCGGCCTTCACCGCAACACGTTTCTCAATTCGCCGAAGCTGCTCGACGACCGCCTGCGGCTCAAGGCGGAGCCGCGACTGCGTTTCGCCGGCCAGATCACCGGCTGCGAGGGCTATGTGGAATCGGCCGCCGTCGGCCTGATGGCCGGCCGCTTCGCCGCCGCCGAGCGGCTCGGCCGGAATCTTCCCGCCCCGCCGGCAACGACGGCGCTTGGCGCGATCCTCGGCCATATCACCGGCGGTCACCTCTCCGCGGACGGGGACGATGGCGCGAAATCCCGCTCGTTCCAGCCGATGAACGTCAACTTCGGCCTCTTCCCGCCCGTCGAGATCGTCAAGCCCGAGGGAGTGAAGCGGTTCCGCGGCAAGGACAAGGCGCGCGCCAAGAAGGCCGCCACCTGCGCCCGTGCCCTCGCCGATATCGCACCCTGGATCGATGTCTTTAGCGCCGACGCGGAAACGGCCTGACGCGGCGCAACCCTTGAGCGGGCATGTCGCAGATCAGCAGGTTCGCCGACGGCAGGCGACGGCCGCGCGCCAGAGGATCCATTGCCGCCGGAACGGCGACAGCGCCACTCGCGTGCGGAACGGATCATAGCCAGGCTTCTCCAGCTGGCGCAGGTACCATTCCACGAGGCTGACCTCGAGAAACGCGGGCGCTACGGCGGAAGGCACACAGCCGATATCGCTGCGCGTGGCCTCCAGATGCCGCCGTGCCTTGGCGCGAACCTCGCCGAGAACCCCCACCAATTCCGGTGTCGTCCTGCCGAGGAACACGCTCTCCGGATCGACGCCCGCCGTTTCCAGAAGATCGCCCGGGAGATAAAGCTGCCGCCGCGAGGCGTGATACGGCAGGGCAACGAGAATATCGGTCATCCCCTTTGCCATGCCGGATTCGGCCGCCACGTCGATGATGTCGGCATCACAGCCATGGCCGAGCACATGCGCACCGAGTGCGATCAGTGCCGCCGCCGTCTCCGAGGCATAGCTTTCCAGATCGCCGAGCGTAGGCATCGGGTCGTCGTAAAAGTCGAAGGTGCGCGCCTCGATCATGGTGTGGAGCACCTCTCGCGACAATTCGAACTGCTCGATGGTGTCGAGAAGGCCGGCGGCGACCGGATTGGAGCGTACGTCGCCATGTTCCGTGCCGCCGATGGCATCGTGCCACCATTGCAGCCGGATCTCGCCAGGAAGCGCATCACTCACCGTCTCGCGGATCCGCCCGATCTCGTAATTGAAGGCGTAGAGCGCATAAAGATGCGGCCGCACGGCCGCTGGCGCGAACAATCCGGCGATGAAGCGATCGCGATCGTTCTGGCGCACAAGGTCGGCGCAATAATCGTATGCCTGTTCCATACCCGCAGACCTAGAGCTCATGTCGCGCTAGTCCACCGCGAGAAAGGCGCCCGCCACTGCCCGGGCGTCGCCGAGAAGAACGTTGAAAGTGCGAACCGCTGATCCGGTCGCCATGAACTCAACCCGAAGCGCAGCCTCGCGAAGTGTTGCAAGGATGTCGGCGGACAACGGAACGAGGTCGTCGCCCGTGCCGATCAGCAACACTTCTATCCCTGCCGCCTCGTCGACGGCGCGCTGCAGCGATGCGACCGAGATCTCCTCCACCGTCTCCACGTTCCAGCCATAAATGCCGGAGGGAACGCAAAGGATGCTGCCCCGGTGGGACATGTCGGCGAAGCGGAACCCCCCGTTCCCGTAGGCGTCGACTGCCGCACGGCCCGGGAAATGAGCGTCTCGTATCACCAAGTCCCTGGGATCACCGCGCATGGCTCAGGCCGGGCTTCCAGCCGCGTCCTCCGTCTCCTCGTCCGACTGTGAGGTGGTTTCGCCACCGCCGCGCGGGCGGTTGCGCAAACCGAGGAAGATCAGCAGGGGCGCGGCGATGAAGATCGAGGAATAGGTGCCGACGAAGATGCCCCAGATCATCGCGAAGGTGAACGGCCGCAGCACCTCGCCCCCGAAGAGGTAGAGGGCAAAAAGTGCGATGAGCGTCGTCAACGAGGTCAGGATAGTGCGTGACAACGTGTTGTTGATCGACATGTCGAGCAGTTGCTCGATTGGCATCTTCTTGTATCGCCTGAGATTCTCACGTACGCGATCGTAGACGACAACGGTATCGTTGAGCGAATAGCCGACGATCGTCAAAATCGCGGCGATACTGGCCAGACTGAATTCCAGCTGGACGAGCGAGAACATGCCGATCGTCAGAATGACGTCATGCAGGGTCGCCACGACAGCGCCGATGGCGAATTGCCACTCGAAGCGGAACCAAATGTAGATCAGCACAGCAACCAGCGAGACGATGACAGCAATCGTCCCGGCGCGCGCGAGTTCGCCCGAAACGCGCGGCCCGACGACTTCGGTACGCCGGTAGTCGACAGCATCACCAAGGGTCTGGCGAATGAGATAAACCGCGCGCTGCTGCGCTTTCTCGCCGCCCTGCTGGCGTTCGATACGGATGAGCACGGTATCGGGCTCACCGAATTCCTGCACCTGAACGTCGCCGAGGTTGAGTTCGCCGAGCCGGACACGGATCGAACCGATGTCGGCGGGGCCGTCCTTGGTCTGGATTTCCATGAGCGTGCCGCCCTGAAAGTCGATACCGACATTCAGTCCGAAGGTGAAGAACAGCGCGATCGACGCGATCGCAGCGGCGCTCGACAGGGTGAACGAGAACACGCGAAGCTTCATGAACGCCAAGCGCGTGTTATCGGGGATGAGACGGAGATGGTACATCGAAATTTCCCTGATGATCCGCTTTTGGCTCAGATCGGTACCGACGTCGGACGCCGGTACCGGACCCACTGGGCGACCAGAAGCCGCGTGAAGGTGAAGGCCGAGAAGACCGTGGTGACGATACCGATCGCCAGCGTCACGGCGAAGCCGCGGATCGGCCCGGACCCGAGCTGGAACAGGATCACGGCGGCGATCAGCGTCGTGATGTTGGCGTCAAGAATGGTGCCGAGCGCACGCGAGAAACCGGCATCTATGGCGTTGATCGCCGATCGGCCCTGCCGCGCTTCCTCACGTATGCGTTCGTAGATCAGCACGTTGGCGTCGACCGCCATGCCGACGGTCAGCACGATACCGGCGATACCGGGCAGCGTCAGCGTCGCGCCAAGCACCGACAGAACACCAAAGATCAGGAAGATATTGATGATCAGCGCCACGTTGGCGAAGATGCCGAACAGGCCGTAGGCCGCGACCATGAAGACCACCACGGCAACGATGCCGATGATGGCGGCGAGCTTGCCTGAGGCGACCGAATCCGCGCCAAGACCCGGGCCGATCGTCCGCTCCTCGATGACGGAGAGACGGGCAGGAAGTGCGCCCGCGCGCAGGAGCACCGCCAGATCGTTAGCACCCTGGACCGTGAAGTTACCCGAGATCTGACCCGACCCGCCAAGGATCGGCTCGCGGATCACCGGAGCGGAAATGACCTCATCGTCGAGCACGATGGCAAACGGACGGCCGACGTTCTGCTGCGTCACCAAGCCGAACTTGCGCGCGCCGGAGGTGTTGAAGCGGAAGGTGACGACCGGCTCGTTGGTCTGCGGATCGAAGCTCGTCTGCGCATCGACGAGCTCCTCGCCGGTAAGGATCGGCGTGTCGTCCACCAGATAAGGAACCGGCGGATCGTCGGTGGAATAGAGCACCTTTTCGCCCGGAGGCGCACCGTTGGCGATCGCCTGTTCCGCCGATGTGGAAATATCGACCAGATGGAACGTCAGTTGCGCCGTCTGACCAATGATGTCTTTCAGACGCTGCGGATCCTGCTCGCCAGGCGCTTCCACCAGAATGCGGTCATCGCCCTGGCGCTGGATGCTCGGCTCGGTCGTGCCCAGTTCGTCGATACGGCGGCGGATAACCTCGATCGACTGCGCGACGATGCCGCGCACGCGGTTGGCGAACCCCTCCTTGGTGAAAGTGAAGCGAACAAGACCGTCATCGGAGATATCGAGCTGAAACTCGTCGACAGGTTGACCGCCGAACATTGAACTGACGAGTTCGTTCTGCAGCGGCGTCAGGCGCTTTCGGGCATCCGCGATACGGCTGGCATCGCGGATGCGAACCTGAACGGCATCGCCGTGAACGCCAAGTCCGGTGTAGCCGATGCGCGGCTTTTCACGCAGAGCTTTGCGGACATCGCCGACGAGCGTTTTCAGGCGTTTTTCCGCGAAATTCTTGCGATCGACCTGATACAGGAGATAGGCACCGCCCTGAAGGTCGAGGCCCAGAACGAGCTGCCGCGCCGGAAGCCAGCTCGGCCACGCCTGCACGGTTTCCTTGGAGAAGAAGTTCGGCAGCGTCTCCGTGAAACCGGCAAGAGCCACCAAAATGATCAGAACGATCTTCCAACGGGCGAAATAGAGCATGCTCGTTCAGTCTCAGCGCAGGATCGGCAACCGCAGCACCAGTCGTGGCGGCCTGCCGATCGGTCCGTCTCAATGGACACGCCCGCACCAGGATGCATCGGCTGCACTCCGGCGCGTCAGTGGCATGCCCGCAAGGCCCCAGCCCCGCCACATGGCGAGACCGCGGCGACTCAGTCGTTGGCCGGCTCGCCCTTCGACCGGACCTCGGTGATCAGGCTGCGCATCAGGCGGATCTTCACGCCTTCCGCGATCTCCAGCAGAATTTCCTGATCGTCGACGACCTTCGAAACCTTGCCGACGATACCACCGCCGGTCACCACCGTGTCACCGCGCCGCAGCGCGCTGACCATTGCCTGATGTTCCTTGGCGCGCTGACGCTGCGGCCGGATGATCAGGAAATACATGATCACGAAGATCAGCACGAAAGGCAGAACGCTGAACAGCAAATCACCGCCGGGCTGTGCCGCCGCTCCCTGGGCATAAGCCGGAGTCACGAACATAAACCACTCCTCGGGTTATCGATATGGATCGTACGAGGAACCGCGATAGCGATCCCGGCACAACAAAGTCGCGCGGACTATAGCCGCCATGTGGGTGTTTGCAAGCCAAGACGCAATCGCCCTTTTGCCGCCAATATTCGCCGTGCTAGAGCAAAGCTCTCGCCGATGAGGTATCAAACCGACAATAGCATCCATGAGGGAGCCGCCCGACATGACGGACGCCGCCGAAATCGCCACGAAACTTGACCGCCTGTTGGCGCTCGTGGAGCGCGTCGTCCCGCCTGCGCCCAAGGCGCCCGATTTCGATGCCGTTGACGCTTTCGTATGGCAGCCGGACCGTCACGGCTTCCAGAACGTGCCGCACGTCAACCGCGTCGCCATGACTCTTCTCAAGGGCGTCGATCGCAATCGCGACACACTTCTCGCCAACACCGAACGCTTCGCGCGTGGCCTTCCCGCCAACAACGCGCTCCTGTGGGGCGCGCGCGGCATGGGCAAGTCCTCCCTGATCAAGGCGGCGCAGGCGAGCATCAACGCAAAGCTCGCCGAAGACGGCAAGGGTCCTCCCCTCAAGCTGGTCGAGATCCATCGCGAGGATATCGACTCGCTGCCGGAACTGATGGCGATCCTGCGCCCGGCGCCCTTCCGTTTTGTCGTCTTTTGCGACGACATGTCCTTCGATGGCGACGATACGTCCTATAAATCGCTGAAGGCCGCGCTTGAAGGCGGTATCGAAGGCCGGCCGTCGAACGTAATCTTCTACGCCACCTCCAACCGCCGCCATCTTCTGCCGCGCGACATGATGGAGAACGAGCGCTCCACGGCGATCAATCCCGGCGAGGCGGTGGAGGAAAAAGTGTCGCTATCCGACCGCTTCGGGCTGTGGATCGGCTTTCACCGCTGCAGCCAGGACGAATACCTCGCCATGGTGAACGGTTACGTGGACCATTTCGGGCTGGATATCGATGCGTCTGAGCTGCGCGCCGAAGCGCTGGAATGGGCCGCAACGCGCGGCTCGCGGTCCGGCCGCGTCGCCTGGCAGTTCGTACAGGAGATCGCGGGGCGGCTCGGGTCGTCGCTCGACGAGTGAGCCGCCCCGCTCTCCAGATCAGCGTGTTTCGCGGGGGTGCTGCGTTGGCTGATCAGACCGAACTCGGATTTTGTTTCGCAAAAGCCAGCCGCTCTCACGTTCCCGCGAGGTAGGGCTGCGGATCGACCGGGCGCGAGCCCTGCCGCAGCTCGAAGTGCACCTGCGGCTGCGTGACAGATCCGGTAGCTCCGGCCCGAGCGATGACCTGGCCGCGACGAACCGTATCGCCGCGCCGCACCAGGAGTTCGCTGTTGTGGCCATAGGCCGTGACCCAGCCACCCGAATGCCTGACCAGAAGCAGATTACCGAAACCCTTCAGCTCGTTACCGGAATAGATGACGACGCCATCCTCGGCCGCCTTGACGGAGGTGCCTTCGGGAACGGCAAGGTTGATACCGTCGTTGCGCTTGCCGCTCGGCTTGTCGCCAAAGCCGGAAACGATACGGCCGCGCACGGGCCAGCGGAAGGACGGACCGTTCTTCGGCGCCGAAGCGACCCTGGCCGGCTCGTTTGTCACGGAGTTGGAGGAAACGCTGCCGGTCACGATCGGATCGGGTTCAGATGCGGGAGTGTTGCGGGCAACTGCAATCGGCCGCGCCGGCGCGCTCTGGCGTGCAGTTATGGTATGCGGCTTGCGCTGTGGCAGGCCGGCGACCGTTACCGGCGTCGGCGCCCTGGAACTTTCCGGGCTCGGTGCGGCGACAACGGAAACCGGGCCGCTGGGAACGCGCAGCCGCTGACCGATGCGGATCGAATTGGGATCGGAGATGTTGTTCGCGGCCTGCAGGTCACGTGACGACAGACCGTAGCGCGCGGCAATGCCGGAGAGGCTCTCACCAGAATTCACGACATGGACACCCGCCGCGACACCCGCCGCCGGCACAGTGGACGCGCGAGACGGAACCGGACGCGCAGAGGCAGGAGCCGCGGGAAGCGCCGGAGGGAGAGAAGCGACACGTCGTCCCGGCTTCGCCGTCGGGCGCGGAGCAGCCGAGCGGTCCACCGATCCGGTCGTGATCATGTCAGGTTTCATAGACTGCGCCTGTGGCGCCGTGTTCGCGACGCGCACCGGCCCGGGACGAACCGCATTCGAGGCATAATTCGGCTGGGCGTATTCCGGCCCGCCCTGAACGAAGGTCGGAATGACGACCTGCTGGCCGCCGGCCAGCCGCGCGCTCGGCGACAGCGACGGGTTGGCAGAGTGCATCGCTCGCTCCGGCACGCCATAGCGACGCGAGAGCGTCTTCAGCGACTCGCCTTCATGCGCGGTCACTTTCGTGCCGCCAACAGAAGTCCAGCCCCCCTTCGCCGTACCGGCCGACGCGATCGGCGCCGGCGCCGACGGCGCACTTGCCGGAACGACCGAAGCTGGCGGATTATAGACGGAAATGGAGGAATTGGGTCTACCGGCAGCCGCCGGCGGAAGCGTCGCCCGGGACACTGTCGGCGCAGAGCTGGTCCGGGCCGGCGGAAGTTGCTGGCTCGTCCCGGCCTGTGTCGGCGAAGACGCCACCGAGCCGGTGATCACCTCATCGTAGGTCGGACTCTGGCGACCACTCGAAACGATCCGCTTCTGGTTGGATGTCGATCCGGTCATCACATCGTCGGCGAACCGGGACATATCCATACTACACCCGGCGCTTATACCTGCGATGAGTGCAATGGTCGCCACCTGCGAAAGCACGCGCGCCCGTTCTTTTGATCTGGACCCAAACATCGCCCTACTCACGTCGAACTACAGTCAGCGTGATTAAACGGCGGTAACGTTGATAAAGGCTTAAACGACCTCGGCTACGGGCCGGAAAATTCATACAGATTACCGGCGCGCGAACCTAGAGACGGGCCGCGACGCCCGGAATTACGGGCACGAAGCGGACGAGACACAACTCCTCCTCGTCATAATGCGAACCGCGCCGGGTAATCTTCATCAGGCGTTGGACGGTGCCTGGCTCGCCAATCGGAATGATCATGATTCCCCGGCTGACAAGCTGCCCGACAAGCACCTCCGGCACTTCGGCGGCCGCTGCCGAGACGATGATGCGATCGAAGGGCGCCTTGTCGGAAAGGCCGTCAAGGCCGTCGCCATGGACCAACGTGACATTGTGGATGCGCAAGGTCGCCAGCCGCTGTTCGGCAAGCTCGATCAGCGTGCGGAACCGCTCAATCGCATAAACTTCTTCTACCAGATGCGACAGGACCGCCGCCTGATACCCGGACCCCGCGCCGACCTCCAACACCCGGTGTTCCGGCTCCGTCGCCAGAGCTTCCGTCATCAGCGCCACGATCGAGGGCGCGGAAATGGTCTGCCCGCATTCGATCGGCAGCGCGCGGTCGAGATAGGAAAGGTCGTGATTCTCGGCGGCAAGGAAGAGTCGGCGCGGCACTTTCTCGATCGCCGACAACACCCGGCGATCGCCAATTCCCTGCGAGCGGAGTTGAAGAATCAGCGACGCCAGAGAAATGCGGTCCTCTTGCGTGATTTCTTCATGCGCGCGACGCTCGTGCTCCTCGTCCATGCCGTCCGGATTCCCCAGGGCACACTTCCTCCGGCGATATCCGCGCCAAAGCTGCCCGTCTCTTGAGATAAAAACACGCCCCTCGACGGAACGATATAGTACGGGCTCCAGCAAGGATCGAACGAAAACATCAAACGAAAAACGTCACCGGCCACCGCACGCGGCGAAAGCATGCTGCATTTTGTCAAAAGCAGGCAACACACCATCTCTCGTCGTCGCGACCCCAATCCCACGAGCCTTGGCGCCCGCGCCTAGGTGGACGGCCGCAACAGACGGCTGGCGTTCAGTGCGGAGCGCATACGGCGCGCCGGCAGCGCAAAAGCCGACGTCCTCGCTCACCGCGATCTGATGTTCAGCGATACCGCCAGCCAGTCCGCGTAGTCACGGAGCCCGGCCTCATCCCGCGAACAGTATGTCCACTTCTGCCGCCTTTTGGTGGCAAGAAAGCCGGCCCGCTTCAGAAGATCGATGTGGCGGCTCATTGTCGGCTGGCTGACGCCGAAATGCTCGGCGAGGAGTTGAACGCACACGCCGGTTTCCGCCGGATCAGCCGATTCCTGATGGCCAAAATGGCGCGCCGGGTCGTCGAGCACGCGCAGGATCTCCATCCGCGTCTCACTCGCCAGGGCCTTGATCTGATCGTCTCGAACTGACATACAAATAGTAATAAAGCAATTATGCTATATGTCAATATGAAGGACGATGATCATGCTCACCCTCGACAGAACCTACACGCATCACGGCCAGTCGATCGCCTGGGGTTCCCTCGGCAAGGGCGATCCGCTCGTCCTCGTGCATGGCTTTCCGTGGTCAGCACAGGCCTGGCGCCGGATTGCGCCGTGGCTGGCGAAGACCCACACAGTCTACTTCTTTGACATGCTGGGAACCGGGCAATCGGAAAAATCCGCCGGTCAGAACGTGACGGAATCGGTGCAGAGCGATCTCCTGGCAACCCTGATCGGCCACTGGGGTCTGAAGCGGCCGCAGGTGATCGGACATGATTTTGGCGGCCTCGCTGCCTTGCGCGGTCATTTCGTAAACGGCCTCGCCTACGGCAGACTGCATCTGATCAACGCCGTCGGCGTCCTGCCATCCGGATCGCCGTTCTATGCGCATGTCCGCCACCACGAGGCCGCGTTCGCAGGTCTGCCGGACTACGCCCATGAGGCACTCTTCCGCGCCTATATCCAGAATGCGGCGCACTACCCCTTGCGCGAAGAATCGATCCGGCTCTACTTCGCCCCCTGGTCCGATGCGCAGGGCAAGGCCGCCTTCTACCGGCAGATCGGGCAGTCCGACACCGCACATATCGCCGAGGTTCAGAACCGCTACGGCGCGACCGATTTCGACATCCACCTGATCTGGGGAGAGAAAGATACGTTCATTCCCCTCTCCCAGGGCAAGGAACTGGCACAGGCGGTGAAGGCGAAGAGTTTCACGCCGATACCCGATGCCGCCCATATTGGCCATGAGGACGCGCCGGAGGCGCTGCTCGGCGCGCTTCTCGAGAATCTCGATTGAGGATGTCACGGCCGGAAACGGGCGTTACAGATGGCAACATGGGCATTATCACGGTCTGCGTATTCCCGCATGGCTGCTACAAGCCTCGCCATATCGACTGGGTCGCGGTCTTCGCCGAGATCGCGCAGCCGCTTCGCGTACCGGGCTGTGACCCCCGCCTTGCCGGGCCGCCACGCCCGGGCAAGCGCCGGATTGAGAACGGGCGCGCTTCGTCAGGTCGAGGAAACAGGGACCAGCGCCTCGCCGCAGCCCTCGCGGAGAGAATCGGACATCGCCAGCTTGGCGATCCGCTTCTTAAGGACTGTCGCATGGCAACGGAGCGGCCGGAATGGCGCCGTGTGGATTGGATCCGCCATGACACCTATGGATAGTCGGTGAGGTCCGCTGTGTCGCCGAGTGCGGGCCTTCGGCCCTGGCGGGGACAGTTTCAGTCCAGGACGGTCCGAAGGCGTTCGCGCATGTCGTACGCCGTCAGATCAAGCCTCAGCGGCGTGATCGACACCCGCCCCTCTTCCAGCGCTGTGAGATCGGTACCGGCGCGGCTTTCCACCTTGCGGCGGCGATAGGCGAGCCAGTAATAGGGCACACCCCGACCGTCCTGCCGTTCTTCGGCGAAAAGACCGTGCGTCAGCTTGCCCTGCTCTGTCACTTCCATGCCCTTGACGCCGCCTGCGGCGACATTGGGGAAATTGACGTTGACAAGAATATCGGGATCGAGCCCCGCATCGGTGATGCGGCGGATGACGTCGGGCCCGTGCTCCTCGGCAATGTCCCACGGCACCACCCGGGTTCCGTCCCAGTCGTAGGCCTGGCTAAGCGCGATCGAGGGAATGCCGAGCATGGTACCTTCCATGGCGCCGGCGACGGTACCCGAATAGGTGATGTCGTCGGCGACGTTCTGGCCTGAGTTGACGCCGGAAAGGAGCAGATCCGGCTTCCCGCCGATCACCTCCCTGACCCCCATGATAACGCAATCGGTCGGCGTGCCACGAAGCGCGAAACGCTGTTCGCCGACCTGCCTCAGCCGCAGAGGATCGCTGAGCGTCAGCGAGTGCGACAGGCCGCTCTGGTCCGTCTCGGGCGCGACCACCCAGACGTCATCTGACAAGGCCGCCGCAATCCGCTCCATGACCGCAAGGCCCGGCGCGTTGATGCCGTCGTCGTTGGTTATGAGAATGCGCATATCTCTTCCGATACCTGCCACGCTCACGAAAGCGCGATCCGGTCGATGCCGGCCATGTAGGGTTTCAGGGCCTCCGGCACGGTGATCGAACCGTCGGCGTTCTGGTAGTTTTCCATCACCGCGATGAGCGCCCGGCCGACCGCGATGCCCGACCCGTTGAGGGTGTGGACATAGTTGAGGCCCTTGCCCTCCGCCGGCCGGTAGCGCGCGTTCATCCGCCGTGCCTGGAAGTCACCGCAGACCGAGCAGCTTGAGATCTCGCGGTACATGCCCTGCCCCGGCAGCCAGACCTCGATGTCATAGGTCTTGCGCGCGCCAAAGCCCATGTCCCCGGTCGACAGCGTGACGACGCGATAATGGAGCCCGAGGCGCTTCAGCACATCCTCCGCACAGCCGAGCATCCGGTCCAGTTCGGCCACCGAATGATCGGGATGGGCGATCGACACCATCTCCACCTTGTCGAACTGATGCTGGCGCAGCATGCCGCGCACATCGCGCCCCGCCGATCCGGCCTCGGAGCGGAAGCAGGGCGTCAGCGCCGTCACCCGCATCGGCAGTTCCGATTCCTCAAAGACGGTCTCGCGCGCCAGATTGGTGAGCGGCACCTCCGCCGTCGGAATGAGCCAGCGCCCATCCGTGGTCCGGAACAGATCCTCGGCGAATTTCGGCAGTTGCGCGGTGCCGTAGGCCGCATCGTCGCGCACCAGCAGCGGCGGCACGATCTCGGTGTAGCCGTGCTCCTCGACATGGAGGTCGATCATGAACTGGCCGAGCGCGCGGTGGAGCCGCGCGAGCCGGCTTCGAAGCACGACGAAGCGCGAGCCCGCTATCTTCGCCGCCGCCTCGAAATCCATCAGTCCGAGTGCCTCACCCAGCTCGAAATGCTCTTTCGGCGCGAAGTCGAAGGCCGGCTTTTCGCCAACCGTGTGATGTTCGACATTGGCGCTCTCGTCGGGGCCAACCGGAACGTCGTCGAGCGGCTGATTGGGGATGGCGGCAAGCGCGGTTTCCAACTCGCCGTCGAGCCGCCGTTCTTCCCCCTCGCCGGACTGGATGAAGCTCTTGATCTCGGCAACTTCGTCGATGAGCGCCTTGGCCCGCACCTCGTCGCCCGAGCCCTTTGCCTTGCCGATCTCCTTGGATGCCGCGTTGCGGCGCTCCTGCGCTTCCTGCAGCTTCTGGACATGGCTGCGGCGCGCTTCATCCAGCGCCAGCACCTTGTCCGCCATCGGCTCGGCGCCCCGCTTGGCGAGCCCCGCGTCGAAGGCTTCCGGATTTTCGCGGATCCACTTGATATCGTACATGAGAGCTACCCTGCGACCGACCGTGCGGCAGGCACGGAGAAATTGGCGTGTTCCGCCGGGGCGGCGTTCCGCGAGGGCCCCGACCCCGGTCCGCGAAGGCGTCCCGGTCCGAAGGCCCAGGGGAAAAGCCCTGAAACGAGAGCCGGAAAAGCCCGAAGAGCGCGCCTATACCGGTTCGTCGGCCTCGGCCTCTTCCTCTGCCTTCTCGGCTTCCGCGCGCTTCCGCTCAACCATCCGCACGGCGAGAATGGAAACTTCGTAGAGGAGCAGTGTGGGGATCGCAAGCCCGATCTGGGAGATCGGGTCGGGCGGCGTCAGGATTGCCGCGGCCGCGAAGGTCAGGACGATCGCATATTTGCGTTTCGACTTCAGCGATTGCGACGTCGTCAGCCCGGCACGCGCCAGAAGCGTCAGCACTACCGGCATCTGGAAGACGAGGCCGAAGGCGAAGATCAGTGTCATGATCAGGCCGAGATATTCCGACACCCGCGGCAGATGCCGAATCATCGCCTTTCCGTCACCGCCCTGCTGCTCCATGCTGAGGAAGAACTGCATGGCGAGCGGCATGATGACAAAGAACACCAGCATCGCGCCGAGCGCGAACAGAACCGGCGTCGCGATCAGATACGGCAGGAACGCCCGGCGTTCGTTGCGATAGAGCCCCGGCGCAACGAACATGTAGACCTGGCTGGCGATAACAGGGAACGCAAGGAAGAGCGCGCCAAACAGCGCCAGCTTCATCTGCGTGAAGAAATATTCCTGCGGCGCGGTGTAGATCAGCTCGATCTGATGCTGCTGGCCCGCCGCCTCTTCATAGGGAATGATCAGGATGTTGAAGATCTGGTCGGCAACGATGAAGCAGGCAACGAAAGCGATCGCGATCGCGATCACCGCCCAGAAGAGCCGCTGCCTGAGCTCGATCAGATGGTCGATGAGCGGGGCCTTCGAAGCCTCGATCTCGTCTTCGTCCGCGCTCATGCCTTGGCCCCTGAATCGAGCGCCTGATCGGCGGCTTTCGGCGTCTCGACCGCGGCATTGCCGGCGGCGCTTTCGTCGCCACCCGCGGCACCCGTATCGGCGACTGCTGGCCCCTCCTGCGCTATCGGCGCGGCCTCAACGGCCTCGCCCGCATCCGCAGCGTCGAGCTTGTTGACCGGCGGAGCCGGCGACGGCGGCGCGAATGTCTTCACGCCAGCCTCGTCGACTTCATCGTCAAGCGCATTGAGGGGATTGAGCTTTTTCGCATCGCCGATGGGATCGATCTTCTTGACGTCCTCGACCGTCTTCTTGATGTCGGCAACATCGGCCTGCCGCTCCGCCTCCTTCAGCGCATCGTTGAAGGTCGACTGGAACTCGTTGGCCATACGCTTCATTTTGCCGACTGTCTGGCCGAACGTGCGCAACATGCGCGGCAGATCCTTCGGACCCACCACGAGGATTGCAACCATCGCCACGACCAGGAGTTCGGTCCAGCCGATATCGAACATGAAAGACCGCCGTTTCCTGGTGAAACCGCCGAAATCCAGAGAGCAGGCAATCAGCTCGCCTTGCTCTGGTCCTCGGCCTTGTTCATGGAAACACTGTCGGACGGCTTGTGATCGATCGTCTTGCTCGACTCCGCGTCAGCCGTGTCATCCTCGTTGAGCCCCTTCTTGAAGCTCTTGATGCCCTTGGCGACATCGCCCATCAACTCGGAGATCTTGCCGCGGCCGAACAGAAGTACGACCACAACGGCAATGATGACGATTTGCCAGATACCTATGGACATTAAAGATCTCTCCTCACATGGGGACGCGTGAGCATTTTGCGCGGCACTATCGCAGAAAGGCCAGATAGCCGCAACACGCCGGAACCCTCGCCGACGCGTTTTGTCACTCAGCGTCCAACCTGTCCTTAACTAGGTGGATCGGTGCCCGGGTTCCAGTGGAAAAAGGTAGACACCATTACTCACGACCTCGATCGTGACGTCGTCGCCGGGGACAAAATCAGTGCCGCGCAGCCGCGCGCGGAGTGGAAACGGCAGACCCTCAATCGCGACGTGATAGAGGTCGACCTCACCGAGGAACCGCTTTTCGACGATTTTGCCGGCAACGCCTCTATCCTTGCCGCCGTCTTTCGACGTCCGCGCCAGACGGACGTCCTGCGGCCTGACGCAGACCGTCACCTCCGTCCCCTCCGCAAGGTCGCCGGCCGCGAACGAGCCGACCGGCGTCTCGACTGTCCCGCCCGCGACCCGCGAATCGATCTCGTCGAGGTCGGAAAAGAAGCGGGCAACGAAAAGATCATGTGGCCGGGTATAGAGATCCCGCGCCGTGCCGAGCTGGACGATCCGGCCAGCGCGCATCAGCGCAATGCGGTCGCCCATCATCATCGCCTCCTCCGGATCGTGAGTGACGATGATGCAGGAAGCGTCCGATGCGGAAAGGACGGAAAGCGTGCTGGCGCGCACGGTATCGCGCAGCCGCCGGTCGAGGCCGGAAAACGGCTCGTCCATCAACAGGACACCCGGACGCGGCGCCATGGCGCGCGCGAGTGCGACGCGCTGCTGTTCACCGCCGGACAGCGCATGCGGATAGTCGTCTGCATAGCCGACAAGCCCGACCCGTTCGAGCGCGGCGAGCCCCTCCGCGAATGCCTTGGCACGCGGCAGACCGGCGAGCCCGAAGACGACGTTCTCCATGATCGTCAGATGCGGAAACAGCGCATAGTCCTGAAACATCAGGCCGACGCCGCGCCGCTCTGGCGGCAGATAGGTCGCCGGCCCGGCAACTTCCGCACCGTCGACGAGCACACGCCCGCTCGCCTGCCGCTCGATGCCGGCGGCGATCCTGAGGAGCGTTGTCTTGCCGCAGCCCGAATGGCCGAGAAGGCACAGCACTTCGCCGGGCTGCAGCTCCAGGCTGACGTTGCGGACCGAGGCAATGCCGTCGTAGTCGTGGCTAATGTCGTCGAAGACCAGACTGGCCCCCGCCGCCTTGGCCACATCCTTGTCACCCCGCGCCGCCAGTGCCGTCATGCCGTCTCCTCTCTTCGCCAATGCTCACGACGGGCAGCGGAGTCGCGCCGGCCCGGGCATTTGCCGTTTCTAGCGGTCCTCATCGTACTGGTCGAGGGGATCCTGCTCTAGAGGATCGTGGTCGAGGGAATCCGCCTCAAGCGGATCCTCGTCATCGCGCAGGATCGGCTCGTCGCTGGGCATCGGCAGACCGAGATCGCCCTGTGCGGAGGAATCAAGGAGACCTGCGCCCTTCAATTCGTCCATGCCCGGCAGGTCCTTGATGGTGGCAAGCCCGAAATGGTCGAGGAAATCCGGCGTCGTCCCATAGGTCACCGGACGGCCCGGAGACTTGCGCCGCCCGCGCATGCGCACCCAGCCGGTTTCCAGCAGCACGTCAATCGTGCCCTTGTTCGCCGAGACGCCGCGAACCTCCTCGATCTCGGCCCGGGTCACCGGCTGGTGATAGGCGATGATCGCGAGGGTCTCGAGGGCGGCACGCGAGAGCTTGCGCGGCTCAACCACCTCCTTGGCAAGGAGAAACGCCAGATCCGGCGCCGTCCGGAAGGCCCAGCCTTCGGCGACATGGACGAGGTTCACCCCGCGCGCGGCATAGACGGTCTTCAGTTCGCCCACGAGTGAGGCGACGTCCGAGCCCTCCGGCAGGCGCTCCGCTATCAGCGTTTCCGGCAACGGATCGGCCGAGGCGAAAAGCAGCGCCTCCAGCATGCGCAATTGCTGCCGGCGGTCCTCCGGGGAAAGGTTGGTCACATTGTCCATGGTCATCTGATCCGCATCCCCGGCCGGGACATCCCCGTCACGCCCCGCCCCCGGATCGATCTTCGCGGCGGCGCATGTAGAGCGGCGCGAAGGTCTCCGATTGGCGGAATTCGAGCACACCTTCCTTGACCAGTTCAAGGCTCGCCGAAAACGTGCTCGCGATTACCGTGGCACGTTCCTCCGGCGTACGCATGTAACGGGTCAGGAAGGTCTCCAGCGGCACCCAGTCGGCAAGATCGCCGATAAGGCGGGTGAGAATTTCCCTCGCGTCCTGCAGCGACCACACGGTCCTGTGTCCGACCTGCATGCGGGTGACGGTGTTACGCGCCCGCTGCGCGGCATAAGCCGACAGGAGGTCATAGAGAGCGACGTCGTAGCGCGCCTGCGGAATATCGTTGATCGGCTCCGGGTCGCCGCGGCGAAACATGTCACGGCCAAGCCGATCGCGGTTCATCAGCCGCGCGGCAACGTCGCGCATGGCCTCCAGACGGCGAAGCCGGAAGGCGAGCGCGGCGGCCATTTCCTCCGCACTCGGCTCCTCGTCATCCTCCTGCGCGGGAAGGAGCAGCCGGGATTTCAGGTAAGCGAGCCATGCCGCCATCACCAGATAGTCGGCAGCGATATCGAGCCGGAGCCGGCGAGCCTCTTCCACGAAGGCAAGATATTGTTCGGCAAGCGCAAGAATGGAGATCCGCGTCAGATCGACCTTCTGCGTGCGGGCAAGGCTCAAGAGGAGATCGAGCGGTCCCTCGAAGCCGTCGACATCGATGACCAGCGCCGGTTCGTCCGCCGCCCGCTCCACCACGAGATCAACGGCAAGCGCGCCCTGCCCGTCGTCGGGATCGCCAGCCTCGGCCATCGCACTGCCTCCTCGCCCCAATGCGCCCCACCGCCCGCGGCGGTGTCCTCATGGCCGATAGTCGCACGCCTCAAGCGATGCGCCAATGCTCGGCGAGCGCGTCTTCCAGTCTCGCCCGTGCCTCCGCGCGGTCGAACGGTTCCGGCACGCCGCGTCGTGCAAGAGCGGCGTCGGCCCGCTCCAGCGCCTTGCCGCCAAGCGGCGGCGTCGCGTCCGCAACCGCCCGCATCTCGGCGAAATCGCCATTGCAATGAAGCACCAGATCACAACCGGCAGAAAGACTGGCCCGCGTCCTGGCACCGAAATCGCCGTCGAGCGCCTCCATGGACAGGTCGTCGCTCATCAGGCACCCCTTGAAGCCGAGGTTACCCCGAATGACGCCCTCGAGAACGCGGCGCGACGTCGTCGCCGGAGCGTTATCGTCCAGCGCCTCATAGACCACATGCGCGGTCATGGCGAGCGGCATGGCGTGAAGCGCGCGGAAGGGCGCGAAATCGACCATTTCGAGCGCCTCGCGCGACGCATCGACACGCGGCAGAAGCTTGTGGCTGTCAACACCCGCCCGCCCGTGCCCGGGGATATGCTTGATGACCGGGAGGACGCCCCCCGCAAGGAGCCCCTCCGCCGCCTCGCGGGCAAGCGCGATGACAATCTCCGGCGTCGCCCCGTAAGCCCGATCGCCGATCACGTCGTGGCTGCCCGGCTGCGGTACATCGAGCACAGGCAGGCAGTCGACGTCGATGCCGAGGTCCTGAAGATCCGCCGCGATCAGGCGCGCATTGAGGCGCGTGATCTGCAGTCCGAGGTCGGCATCCTGCAGGTAGAGCGCCCCAAACGAAGCACCCGGCGGATAAGCAGGCCAATGCGGCGGCTTGAGACGCTGGACGCGGCCGCCCTCCTGGTCGATCAGAACTGGGGCGTCAGCACGCCCGACAGCGTCGCGAAAGCCGGCGACGAGATCGCGGACCTGCGCCGGTTCGACACAATTGCGCTGGAAGAGAATGAGGCCCCAGGGCCGTTCGTCGGCGAGGAAGCTTCGCTCGCGTTCGGTGAGTCCTGTGCCCTCAAGGCCGGTGATAAACGCTTTCGCCATCATACTTCGGCCATATCGGCCTGTAGGCCGGGCGTCAAGCCGCCCGGCCGAGGAGCCTTGCAGGAAGAAGTCGACAAGAGCCGCCCGGAGCCGCCAAGAGCGGTCAGCGTCGCCGCACGAAGCAGTCGCCGCCCCGCGCTTTCAGCCCGCCGCACAGAGTGTTTGCGGCGTCCCGGCTCATCGGCCCCACTCGGACGCGATAATAGGTGCCCTTGTCGCCGAGGTCGGCGCGTTCGATGTTGGGCGACCGGCCGCCGAGAAGTTCGGAATAGCGGCTCTGCAGCGAGCGATAGGCGATCTGGGCCTGGCTCTCGCTGCGCTGCGAGGTGACCTGGACGACGTAATCACCACCCGTCTGGGCCGCCGAAGACGTCTGTTGCGCCGACGACGTCTGTTGCGCAGGTGCCGCCGCCGTCTGCGTCCCCGTCGCCGGGACGAGCGCCATGGGCTGGCCATTCCCGGTTCCCGGAACGGTCGGCGAAACCGGACGGATCCGTTCGACAGCACCCTCGTTTGCCGGTTGGCGCGATGCCGATACCGTGCGTGCCGGTGCGGACTGTGCGGTGGTCACGTCGCCGGGACGATTGACGGGAACGGGAGCGTTCGCACCGATCTCGACCGGCTGCGTGGAAAAGCTCTGTGTCGCGACCCGGCGGTCCGCCTCGCTCGGCGGCACGGGCGGCAGAACGGGAGCGGACAGCGTATCGGCGGCATCTGTCGTCTGCGTTGCTGCCTGCTGGGCTTCTGCTGCTCCGTCCTCGCCCGGTTTTTCAGGCGGACGAACGTCAGCCGGATCGCCACTCGCGACCGCATCGCCAGCCAGAGGATCGACACCGCCGTCGTCTGTGGTGCCACTCGTTGGGCCAGCCTCAGCAACATCGCTTGTCGTCGAACGCAGACCTTCCGAGCCATCCGTCGCGGCCGGCTCGGTCGAATCGGCGTCCGGCTCCCCTGAGATGATCGTTCCATCGGGGCGGACAACCACGGTGCGCACCCGGCGGGGAACGCCCGGCAGCGACTCTCCGTTGCCCTCCTGACTCTGCGTTCCCACCACGCGCGGACCGCTGGTCGCGCCATCAAGCGGCACGACATCCTCGTTGCCCGGCACGATCAAACGTTCTTTTCCGGCATCGCCGACCCGATCATAGATAAGCTTGCCGCGTGCATCGGCATCACCGCTGGCATCCGGTTTGTCCGGCACGACCTTGACCGGTTTCGTGCTGGCCTGGATCACCGGCGGCGGACCGCTGTCTTCCGGCCCCGCGAGAATGCGATAGCCGAGGAACCCGCCAATACCAACAAGCACCACGGCGCCGATTGCGGCCATTGCCCAAACGCCCCGGCGCGACGCCTCACCGGCCGGCGGGGCGGCGATGTCGTCCTCGTCTTTTGGCGGCAGGACCTCCTCGTCGGAATAGGTCGGTGCGGCCTCGGAAGCGGCGAGCGCGATTTCATCGGCGGCATAGGAATCGGCGTCGTCCCGCGAACCGCCGCCATAGACCTCGTCAAGGTCGATGGGCTGCGTTCGCGCATAGACGTCCTCCTCCACCTCGGACCGACTGTCGCGAGTCTCGAAACCGGCACGATCCGAAAAATCGTCCTCGAACCGTGTATCGAAGCCGTCGTCCGCAGGCCTGTCGCCATAGGGCGAGACATCGTCTGCGAGCGCGCTCTCGAACTCGTCCTCTGACGCGCGCGACACGCCGTCGAATGCCGGCACGACGGGGTCCGGCTCGGCATCCAGCGGCGGCGCGACCCCCGCTGCAGCCCGCCGCGCCGGCTCGCGCAGAAACGCGTCGCCGGCAAGTTCGCTGGCAAGAAGGTTCTCCAGAAGATCTTCCGGATCCTCGATTAACTCGTCTACCGCCGGCTCGATATCCGGCGCGGCCGCTTCGGCTCGCAGGTTATCGGCAACGGAAATTTCCGCATCGAGCGGGGTTGCAGCGACCGCAGGCTCGGGCTCCCCGGCAAGGTCCAAAGGCGCCACGGCGGGTTCAACCGGCTGCGGCATCTCAATGCGCTCGGCCTCGAACCGGCTCATGCCCGCCGTCTCGATCGGGAAAGCCGTCGACCGCGAACGTGGTGGCGAGGAATTGGCTACCGCCATGCCGGCCGCGACGGCCGCTGCAGGCGCCGTCATCGCATAGGCGGAGGAATAGGCGCTGAGATCGAAGGACGCGATCGCGTCATCCGTTCCGGCAATATCAAGGCCGGTCGCGAACGCCGGCTGACGTAGCGACACGGCCCCGCTCCCCGCGACCGGGACCTCCTCGGCGGCAAGAACCGGCGAGGCCGTCTCGTCATCGAACGCGGCGGCAATGGCATCTTCCAGCGCTTCGGCATCCGCTTCGTCGACCGCCGAGCGCGCCACGTCGGGCGCATCGAGCGGCTTTTCCCCGGCGATATCCTCGGAAAAGTCTTCTGCGGAATCCCGAGGAGCACGATCCTCGGCGGCGGAGGCTTCCGGAACCGGCTGTTCGCCAACGTCGAATTCGTCGCCGGCATCCTCCGTCTCGTTCGCCACTCCCGTTTCGTCGCCATCCTGAGCGGCGAAGCTCGACGCCCGGATCCGCTCGTAAAGATCCATTGTCGAGCCGATCGATGCGGGCTCGTAACTGACGGCATCGCCTAACGTGTAACCGTCGCCCTCACGCGAGACATTGCTGGCGAGCTTTTCCACGATCGATGCGCCGGCTTCATAGCGCGAGGGATCGAGCGAGGCGGCAAGCGCGCCCAGCGACACATCGGACGCGTCGGGCGCGTCGGGTGCGGAAAGGTCGGCCTTCAGGTCGGCATCGCGTTTCACGACTGGCTCGTCCACCACCGGCGGGACATCGGAGGAAACCACGGACGGATCGACGGCAGGAAGCATGCCGCTCGCGGGCTCTTCTTCGTCCCAGACCGGAACGAAGGACAGCGGTGCGGCCGGTTTCTGCAGATTCGGTGCGGCAAGATCCGGCTCCGGCTCGCTGGCGATCTTCGGCGCGGTCTCCGGACCGGTATTGGCATCCGCTTCCATTTCGGGCGCGATCGCCTGTTCGACGACATCGACGTCAGCATCGGCACCCGGCGTCCGGGAAGCGAACTGTTCATCGAGCTCGCCAAGCAGTTCGCGCTCCAGCGCGTCCATCGGGTCGGCTTGGGAAAGGCCATCGCCGGCAAGACCACCGTCCGAGGGCTCACCCCGATCCGCGTTCATCTCGCCGAGCGGTCTATCCCACCCATCGACAGCGGCTGCCTCAAGGGGATTTCCGTCATATGGAAATTCATCGCCGGGGAGCTCATCGCCGGGAAACCGGGGAGCGATGCCCGGCTCGGCATCATAATACGCCCCGCCCGTTTCGCCCGCCCCGCCGGAAATGTCTTCCTCGTCGGAACGACTCCTCCCGGGGGGATCTCCGGCCTCGCCAGTATCAGCGGCACCGGACCGGGGCTCTACTTCCTGCGCGGTTTCCTCTTCCGGGTCGGGAAAGAACGATCCGCCGCTGACGATCCGCGCCAGTTCGACCAGAGGGTCTTCCTCGCGGCGCGCGCCTTCGGAGGGATGATCGCGCCGGTCGCCCGGATAACGATGCTTGTGGTTGGTCTCGGCCATAGTCGGCTAATCCTCGGGGTTCGAACTTCACCCACGCGCGCGACCCCTCATGCCGAATGTACTCTCGCGCGCTTTAACGCATTTCGTCCGGGGCTCCAACGCCTAGAATACCGAGCCCGGCCCGAATGACCAACTTGGCGCAATACACAAGCGCTAGTCGTGCCGTAGTCAAATCTGAACGATCAGCGTTAATAAAGCGTAATTGAGGCAAATCCTTGCCTCGATTCCACTGTCCATGCAGGGCACTAGCGAGTTCGTAAAGGTAGAAGGCGATGCGATGCGGCTCTTGTGCTTCGGCCGCCGCCTCGACGAGCCGCGGCCATTCAGCGATCTTTGCCGCGAGCGCCAGTTCGCCCTCGTCGGTGAGGAGATCGAGCGGCGCGGCGCAGAGCGCTTCCGGTCCAAAATCCGATCCCGCAAACGCCTCGTCCGCCTGCCGGAAGACCGACGCGATGCGGGCATGGGCGTACTGAACGTAGAAGACGGGGTTGTCGCGCGACTGCTCCGTCACCTTCTGGAAATCGAAGTCGAGCGGCGCGTCGTTCTTGCGGTAGAGCATCATGAAGCGAACCGGATCGACGCCGACCTCGTCGACGACGTCGCGCAGCGTCACGAACTCGCCCGACCGCTTCGACATCTTCACCGGCTCACCGCCGCGGAACAGCTTGACGAGCTGGCAAAGCTTGATCTCCAGCTTGCCCTCGCCGCCGGTGATCGCCTTCACCGCCGCCTGCATCCGCTTCACGTAGCCGCCGTGATCCGCGCCGAGAACATCAATCTGGTAGCCAAAGCCGCGCAGGTACTTGTCGTAGTGATAGGCGATGTCGGAGGCGAAATAGGTATAGCTGCCGTCGGACTTCAATAGCGCCCGATCGACGTCGTCGCCGAAGTCCGTGGAACGGAAAAGCGTCTGTTCCCGGTCTTCCCAGTCATCGGGAAGCTGCCCCTTCGGGGGCGGCAGCGTGCCAACGTAGATGAGGTCCCTGTCACGCAGATCCCGGATCGCTTCCTCCACCCGGTTCTTGCCATTACCCACGAGCGAGCGTTCGGAGAAGAACACGTCATGATGGACCGAAAGCGCGGCGAGATCGCCGCGGATCATCTCCATCATCGCATCGATGGTGATGTCCTTGACGATCGGCAGCCAATCCGCCTCATCCATAGCGAGAAGCTCTTCCCCATACCTTTCGGCCAACGCCGCACCGACGGGCTTCAGGTAATCGCCGGGATAGAGCCCTTCGGGGATCGTTCCGATATCCTCGCCGAGCGCCTCGCGGTAGCGCAGGAACGCGGAGCGGGCGAGGACGTCGACCTGCGAGCCGGCGTCGTTGATATAGTATTCCCGCGTCACATCGTAGCCGGCGAAATCGAGGAGTCCGGCGAGCGCATCGCCGACGACCGCACCGCGGCAATGGCCGACATGCATCGGCCCGGTCGGATTGGCAGAGACGTATTCCACGTTGACCTTGACGTTGCCACCGAGATCGGAGCGGCCGTATCCCTCTCCCGCCTTGAGGACGGAGGCGAGGAAAGCGGCCCAGAAGCCCGGCTCCAGTCGGATGTTGATGAAGCCCGGACCGGCGACCTCGGCCGCGGCGATATCGGGATCGCCCTCCAGCGCCGCCGCGATTTTTTCGGCGATGTCGCGCGGCTTCATGCCGGCCCCCTTTGCCAGCACCATCGCCGCGTTCGTGGCGAGATCGCCATGGCTTGGATCGCGCGGCGGCTCCACGACAATGCGGGAGATATCGAGCGCCTCGCCGGAGCGCGCGGTCAGACCGGTGCTCAGAACGGCGGATTGGATCCGGGAAGTAAAGTCCTTGAAAATATTGGTCACGGGGGTTGGCTCCGGTGAGACTCTCCGCGGGCGGCCAGATATGGCGACCGGGATCGGCGCGACCTATCGCAATTCCGGCGTATCGTCAAACAGACGCCGGTGTTCTTCGAGCGCATAACGGTCGGTCATGCCGGCAATATAGTCACAAACGCGGCGCGCATGCCGGGTCTGCGGGGCATGCTCAAGGCCGTGGCGCCATTCCTCGGGCAGCCGCGCCGGGTCCTCAAGGAACCATGAAAAGAGGTCCCGCATCACCCGCGACGCCCCCTCGCGAACGGCGAGAACGTCCGCATGGCGGTACATGCGGGCAAAGAGGAATGTCTTCAGACCCTTCTCCGCCGCCGCCGATGGTTCGGAGAAGGCGACGAGCGGCCCGTCGTGCGCCCGCACGTCGTCCGCAGAACGCGGATCGGCGATATCGAGCCGCCGGTTCGTCTCCAACCGCACATCCTCGACGAAATGGCCGATCATGCGCCGGGTCGTCTCATGGACGAGGCGTTGCGGCTCCAGCCCCGGATAGCGTTCCGCGACCGCGCGGATGATCGGTCCGACCTCCGGCACGTCGACGAGATCGTCGAGGGTGAAGAGCCGCGCCCGCAGCCCGTCGTCGATGTCGTGGGCATCATAGGCGATATCGTCGGAGATCGCGGCGACCTGCGCTTCAAGGCTCGGCCATGTCGACAGCTCCAGATCGTGCATCGGCACATAGGCGGAGATCGCATGCGGCAGCCCGGTCTTGGCGAACTTGCCCGCAGGTCTTCCGTCTGCGTCCGTCAGCGGGCCATTGTGCTTGGCAAGGCCTTCGAGCGCCTCCCAGGTCAGGTTCAGCCCGTTGAAATCGGCGTAGCGGCATTCGAGCCGCGTCACGATCCTGAGACTCTGGGCGTTGTGGTCGAAGCCGCCGTAATCCGCCATTGAGGCATCGAGCGTGTCCTCACCCTCATGGCCGAAGGGCGTGTGGCCGAGATCGTGGGCGAGTGCCAGCGCCTCGGTCAGGTCCTCGTCTAGGCCGAGCATGCGCGCCAGCGTGCGCGCGATCTGCGCCACTTCAAGCGAATGGGTCAGCCGCGTGCGGAAATGGTCGCCCTCGTGATAGACGAAGACCTGCGTCTTGTGCTTCAGGCGGCGAAAGGCGGTCGAATGGAGGATCCGGTCGCGGTCGCGCTGAAAGGGAGATCGGCTGCGACTTTCCGGCTCGTCAAAGAGGCGGCCGCGCGTCGCCGCCGGATCGACGGCATAGGCCGCGCGCGGGTGCGGCGGGAAGGTGCGCACCGTCATGTTCTGCTCCCCGTTGCTGCTCCCCGTCATGCTCAGCTTTCACGCGTTCCGGTAACGCCGGTATCTGCGGCCACCCGCCCGTATCTCAGTGCGATCTGGCCATCGTGTTTGTCCAATTGACTTCGTGCCCACAGGTCTTAACTATCCTGACGAGCAATGAACAGGGTGCGTTTTGCCTCCCCGACCCTTTTCGGCGTGTGAGGGCCCCGCGGGGTTCGGTCTTGACGAAGGGCCCCGCTAGACCGGCCGACTTAGCCGATACGCCGCAAGCCGGTCGAAAACGACATGGAAAAATGACCATGGATACCGCAACTCTCGATACCCCCGTCACCGTGACCGAGCGCGCCGCGCGCCGGATCGCCAAGATCGTGTCCAAGGAGCCGGACGGCACCATGCTGCGCGTCAGCGTCGAAGGCGGCGGCTGCTCCGGCTTCCAGTACAAGTACGATCTCGTGACGGCCAAGGAAGACGACGATTTTGTCATCGAGCGGGACGGCGCCACGGTGCTGATCGACCAGATCTCCGCCCAGTACCTCGAAGGCTCAGAGATCGATTTCGTCGACGACCTGATGGGCCAGTCTTTCCAGATTAGCAACCCTAACGCCACGGCGTCCTGCGGCTGCGGCACAAGCTTCTCGATCTGAGGCGGGAGGCGCTCCGCGAAGGGCGACGGCAAGGCGTGCGAATCGCTCCCCGTCCGGCGTAGACTGCCGGCCGCATCGCCAATTGAGGAACGCCCCCTTGCAGATCGCCACCTGGAACGTCAACGGCATCAAGGCCCGCATCGACAACGTCCTGACGTGGCTGAAGGAAGCCTCGCCGGAAATTGCCTGCCTGCAGGAGATCAAATCGGTCGACGAGGGTTTTCCGGCACTGGAGATCGAATCCCTCGGCTATAACGTCGCCACACACGGCCAGAAGGGCTTCAACGGCGTCGCGGTCCTCTCCAAGCGCCCCTTCGACGAAGTAAACGCCCGCCTCCCCGGCGATGACGGCGACGAGCAGGCGCGCTTCCTGGAGGCGGTCGTTTCCACCGACGCGGGCGTGCTGCGGGTGGTCTCGCTCTACCTGCCGAATGGCAATCCGGTCGACAGCGAGAAATTCTCCTACAAGCTGAAATGGATGGAGCGGCTCGAAGCCTGGGCGACGGACCGCCTGGCGCTGGAGGAGCCTTTCGTCCTCGCCGGCGATTACAACGTCATTCCCGACCCGCGCGACGCCAAGAAGCCGGAGGTCTGGGTCGACGACGCCCTCTTCCGGATCGAGACGCGCACCGCCTACCGCCGCCTCGTCAACCTCGGCCTCACCGAGGCGCTTCGCGCGACAACAGACGAGGACGGGATCTACACGTTCTGGGATTACCAGGGCGGCGCCTGGATAAAGAACGACGGCATCCGCATCGATCACATACTCTTGTCGCCCGGTGCCGCCGACCGGCTGAAAAGCGTCACCATCGACAAGCACGTGCGCGGCTGGGAGAAGCCTTCGGACCACGTTCCGCTGAAGATCGACCTCGATTTCGGCTGAAACGCCGTCATCTGGGACACCATGGCGCAGTGTTTTCTGCAAACCGTGCTATTCTCTCCCCGATGGGATAACGACACGCGCCATAATGGCGATGGTAGGCCTCGCCCTCGCCCCGCTCCCCGCGCTCGCCAGCGATGCGCGCATTCCCTGCTCGTGCCGCTACGCCGGCACCAAATTCACCGTCGGAACCGTCACCTGCCTCCACACGCCCAAGGGCGCGCGGCTCGCGCGCTGCGACATGGTGCTAAACAACACGTCGTGGACGTTCCTGAAGGACGGCTGCCCGATATCCCGACGCGCCACGGATGAAAATTTTGAAATGCCAGAGGCCGGCGACGCATCGCCGGACCACGGATAGGGCGGCAAACATTCTCCGAAACAGACGTGAAAAACAAAAAAGGCGCCTCTATGGGGCGCCTGGGTACCGACCGTGCCTGTTTGAATAATTCACCGAACGGGGCCTGATCGGCCCTGTTGGAGGGTGGCCTCAATGGCACTCCGTATGGCTGGAGAGCCAGTTGTCGGCGAGCTTGGCCGCCTTGCGGCGCTGCTTTTCGCTGGCAAGCGAGAACGACCGCTCCAGCGAATCGCCAATCCAGCGGTCGCCCTTGCCGCCGCTGCAGGCGCGCGCCACGATCAGCCACTTGAGACCGGCGACAGGCCGTGCGGCAAGCGCCTTGTCGTCGCCGTCGAAGAGCAGCTTGCCGAGCAGCGCCTGGGCCTCGTGATGGCCCTTCTTGGCCGCCGTATGCAGCCAGCGCGCTGCCTGGCGCGGATTGCGCTCACCGCCAACGCCTTCCAGATACATCCGGCCGAGATTGTATTGCGCTTCCGCGTCGCCGAAATAGGACGCGGTGAAGGTGAAGATCTCACGGGCGCGGTCGACGTTCGGCTTGACCGCGGTGTCGCGAATACCCGTCAGGTAGTAGGAGCCGAGCGCCACGAAGGCGCTGGCGACGAACGGCGCCTCGGGCGAATTGGGCGACTCGTCGGCATGCGCGTCAGCGATGCTGCGAAAATACTCATAGGCCTTGAGATCGTCCTCGGGAACGCCGTCGCCGTTGGCATACATCCGGCCGAGTTTCCACTGCGCCAGCGGATGCCCCTTCTTGGCGGCGAAGCTGAGCGCATCGAGCGCCGTCTTCTTGTCGCCGGCGAAATAGGCCTTGGCACCCGCGCGGAACGCCTCCACCGGGGTCGTATCGGGAGAGTTGCCGTCAAAGGCGACAGCCGGAAGAGCCCCGAGAAGGGCACCTGTCCCAAAGCATACACTGAACAAAAACGCTTTACTGACCAGCATGACCGACTATTCCGCCCCACCGCACGGATGCGTGACGGCTCCCTTCCTGGCCGGACCCGCCAGACGCGCGCCATAAATTCTCGCGCGATCCGCACCGTCCGTTTCCCGCCGCGCGCCAAGCACGGACAGGGCCTGTTTTCTCACCGTCGTCCCGGAAAAGGCTGTCCCTTCCCGCAGATCGTCGCCACCGGACATACCAGCGGCAAAGACGACAAAAGTGAATGAAGTCACAATCGACCGCCGTCCGTTCCGAAAATGCAGAGACACACCGCGCTGCCCGGCCGTCTCGTCCGGCCGTGCGCAGTTTGCCAAATGGTGTCCGCTTCCAAACGTAATGGCGTCCATCCTGAACCTCTGGCCGTCAATCGATCACCGAAGGCTTGTCTTTACCGGTGAACCACACCGGACTGCTTCGGGATAGCCCGCGTGCCTCGCCGGCCGGGGGATCAATCTTCAACCGTTTCGCGTAATCCGTGGCTGGCGAAACTCATCCCACTTTGTGGCCGAACGGCGGCATATTTGCCGGCTGGCCCCTATAACGGATGCATCCCGCTTGGTGTGTTGCAGCAGCGCAACAATTCCCCTCAACGTGCCGCCACCTCGCCTCCGCAATTGTCCCGAGACGATCGCCGCCAGACGCAAAGGACGACCGGGCCGTCAGTATCGAGAACCGTTTCGTGGTCCGGTTTCAATTCGCCGTCGAGGAGGCAGTTTTCGGCACGAAGCCCCTTTTCCACCGCCGAAAAGATCGGAATTCCTCCCTGGAGACAGACGCCATGCGCGCGGGTCAGATGGAACGCGTCATAACCGATCCCGAGGAAGAGGTCGAAGACGCCCCGCCCACCCGGAACGGCGATCCGGCCGCCCTGCGGGACGACACGCCGCAGCATTGAGGCGACGGGAACGGACGCCGGATTCCACCACCAGCCGTCGTCGCGCCGCTCCAGGCCGGCGACAGAACGGCTGACGATAATACGCAGCCGACCATTCGGATTCGGCGTCACCTCGTGGCCCTTGCGACCGAGAACGAGCGCCCGGCTCGCATCGAGTTGTGCCTGGAAGTGTCGCCAGTCCGCATCGTTCCTGAGGCTGTCCGGCATGTGCCCGTCCGTCGTCGCTATACGATCGTCGTCCGACACAATGGCATGGCCCTCGATTTCCCAGATCCGATCGCCGTCCCGAATCATGCCCGCCCTTTGTCGGTTCATCGCCGCTGATCAGGCGACCGCGCTGTCGTCCACCTCTTCGCCAGGATCGCCCTCCGCCTCGTCGCCCGCGGCGACCCGGCTGGCGGCACTGGTTACCGACAGCGATTTTGCCAATTGCACGAACACGTTCAGCGGCAGCGGCGGCGCGAAGAGGAAGCCCTGGGCGGAAGAAACGCCGAGTTCACGCAGGATCTCCACCTGCTCGAAGTTCTCCACTCCCTCGGCAATAATGCCCATGTCGAGGCTTTCCGCCAGCTCGACGAGCTTGTCGACGATTGCATGGGAATTCTTGTCGGTGGTCAGCTGGTCGATGAACATCTTGTCGATCTTGACGATATCGACGCCGAGTTTCTGCAGATAGGCAAGCCCGCTGTGCCCGGTTCCCACGTCGTCGAGCGCCGTGCGCGCACCGAGCGAACGGATCTCCGCCAGGATCCGACGGGCACCGTCGACGTCCTTGAGTTCCTGGCGCTCGGTCACCTCGAAGACGAGCTGGGAAAAATCCATCGGCCCCTTGCCGAAGATGCGTTTGATGTCGTCCACGATGTCACGATCATCGAGATGGCCGGCGGCAAGATTGATGGAGACCTTGAACTCGGGATGGGCCGCATAGAGCTCTCCGAGCTGGGCGTTCACCTGCTCCATCAGCTGCAGCGTGATCGGGAAGATCTGGCCCGTTGCTTCCGCCGTCTGAATGAAGTCGCCGGGCATGATCATCCGTCCGTCTTCCTTCTGCCAGCGCACCAGCGCTTCGCAGCCGACAAGACGACCGCTGTCGATGTCCATGACGGGCTGGAAAAACGGAATGAATTCGCGCTGCTTGAGCGCGTCGTCGATCTGGTCGATCAGACCGGAGCGCTTGTCCGTCACATGCAGCCGCATGAGCACGATCGTCAGCACCAGAACGGCGCTGATGGCCGTGATCGTGGCGATGATGTCGAGCTGACGTACGAGCGACAGCGCGGCATGCCGCGGGACGCTGACCGTTGCGCGTAGCGGGAAGTTCGACGAACGTATCGTCTCCACCAGGATATCGCCGGTGTCGGCCCGATTGTCGAAACTGCCCGTCCGATACCAAAGGCTGCCGTCCGACAGGCGCACGTCAGCCACCATGTCGGCGCGCAGGTACTCCGGCCCCGCATTGATCGCCAGGCTCTCCTGCGAAAGCCGGGCGATGATCCGGTCACCGTTACCGATATGCCAGCCCGCGATTGCCGAGCGAACCCCGTTGGCATCCTCGATGATGCCGATCGCAATGGTCGGCGCATCCCTCTGGTAGGGCGGCAAGAGCGTCGCCGTCGCAAGCGGACTCTTGGGCTCCATACACATGGCAAGGCCGTTGGAATCCACGAGCCCGATAGTGCGGATGAATTCGCTGCGATCGACCTCCGAGACGAAGTCTCGCCGCGAGGTTGCGCGACAGTCGGCCTCGCCATTCTGGTGGAGACGCCGGAGACTGGAAACCGCCTCGGAAAGCGCCGCCTCCGCGCGCTGGACGTAAAGTCCCGCAACCGATTGAAGTTCCTCGCGCCCACGGCTTTCGGCATGGTTGTGCAGGATGAATTCCACGCCGACGAAGGGCGTGAGAACAACGGCGGCCGAAATCGCCAAGGCCTTGAAAAACGGGAAATAGGCGCGCCTGGACACGGCATTCCTGCACTTTGAAAAAGATACAGGAATCATGCAGCAAAGTCGGTAAAGGACTGTTAAAGATTTTTGCGCGTTTCCATTGCAAACAAGATTTCAACCACTTGAAGGCGCAGCGCGGTCCGGCGCTGGCTCGCTGCCGGAACCTCTTGTCGGCCATTCACACCAGTGGCGAATGACAGCGCCCCAATCGCCACCTTGCGTTGCGCAAATGCACTGACGGCGAGGAAAAACTCTCGCCACATCGTTTACGTCGTTGCAATTTGACTCAGCCCCTTGCTGAATGGGCCTAAACGTCATACCCGGGTCGTACCCAGACTCTGCAAACCGAGATACCGCTTTATGGAAGCTCTGTTCATCGGACAAGCCTATATCGACGTCACGTTCATCACCGATCGCATCCCGACGGGTGACGAGAAGACGATCGCCGACGATTATGCGGTCAGCTTTGGTGGCAATGCCGTGACCGCGGCCTTCTGCTGCGCGAAGCTCGGTCTGTCGCCCGATCTCATGTGTTCCCAGGCGGACGATTGGCTCGCCCGCATGTTTCTCGACATGGCGGCCAAATACGGGATCTCGGTGCACGGACGAAAAGTTCGCGAATCGTCTCTTTCCTTCATCATGCCGCACAATGGCAAGCGCGCCATCGTGCGTTGCCGCGACGACCATTTCCTGCACCCCTACCCGAATCTCAATCTCGACGGGTGCCGGGGCCTGCATGTCGACGGGCACCTTCCCGACGCCGCTTTGCACTATGCCAAAGCGTGCCGCGAGAAGCACATTCTGACCTCGCTCGACGGTGGCAACATCCGCTCCAACACCGAGGAACTGCTAAATTTCATCGATGTCGCGGTCGTCTCGGAGGATTTCGCCCGCTCGCTCAAGCTGAGTGAGGGCGAGACGCTGGAATACCTGCGCAACAAGGGATGCCGCGTCGGCGCCCTGACCATGGGTGACAAGGGCGTGCTGTGGTACGACTCATTCGGCGACAACCGCTTCATGCCGTCGCTGAATGTGCCCAAGGATCTCGTGCGCGATACCAACGGTGCCGGCGATATCTTCCACGGCGCCTACATGTACTCCTACCTTACCCGCCCGGGCGCGGTCTGGGAGCGCCACTTCGAGTTCGCCCGCGCCGCCTCCACCAGCTCTATCCAGAAGCTCGGCAATGAGACGAGCCTTCCCAGCCTTCCCGATATCGACCGGGTAATGGCGAAGTTCTCGCCCAAGGAAGGCTATGCGCCGCCGTCGATGCGGCAGCGCGAGAAGGCCTGAGGCCCGTCCGTTCGGAGCAGCCGTTCTCTGGCGACAAGGCGATGGCTATCGGGAGGGAAAGCGAGCAAAATCAACCGGACGATACCTGTCATCCGGTTGCGGGCAATCTCGCTCCAGGCGACCAGGTAACAAAACGCGGCCGGAGCGAAAGCCCCGGCCGCGTTTTTTTTTGCAATCGCGCCGAATCCCGCGCGGCCCGGTCGGAAACCGGTGAAAGCCGATATCAGACCAGATGTCCGGGACCGATACGACGTCGAATACCGGACCGGGATGCCAGACGCGCAAGAAAGTCGGGCGCGCAAGAAAGTCGGGCGCGCAGGAAAGTCGGGCGCGCAGGAAAGTCGGGCGCGCAGGAAAGTCGGGCGCGTTGGAAAGTCAGGTGTACTGATCCTGCCAGGCGAAGGACAGCGACCCTTCCTTGAACGCGAAACGGTCGAGGTGCTGGGCGACGACGTCCTTGAGGACATCGACCTGCTCGGGCACCGCGCCTTCGATCTCGCAGCGAAGCGTCGCCGGTTCAACCGTCATGGTCAGGCGGGCGTCACTCGGCCAGTTGCCGCTCCTGCCCTCGGCGGGAAAGACCACCACGCCCTTCTCGGCCGAGAACTCGACCGCCATGTTGTGGCTCCAGTGCTTGCAGATCTGCTGCAGGTAGCGGCTGCCGTTCTCCGTTGGGACGGCGGCAATACTGCGAACTGTCATGGGATCTCCTTCATGTCGCAAACGGATCGAGGGGCGCCGGCGTTCTTACCTGCCGGCCCCCCTCTATCATGCGTGTTGGTCACGATCAAAAACGCCACGGAAGCGTTTGGGAATGCGCCCTATAGCCGCTCGATCTTTTGAGCCGCCTCGTCGATGATCGCCGCGACGTCAAACGCCGTCTCGCGCGCGAACGGCTCGCTGTGGACACGGACACGAAGCGCCGCCTTCAGATTGTCCATCGCCCGGTGAACCGGCATGAGATCGCGCTCGCTGCCTCCGGCAAGTCGGGAAAGGCGCTGGAAAAGCGCCTCCGCCTGGTCCGCCTTGGCAGCGAGTTCCTCTTCGCCCTTCTCCGTTACGGAGAAGGCGCGGCGGGTTCCCTCTGACGCGGCCTCATCGATCAGTCCCATGTCCTGCAGGACCGAGAGCGCCGGATAGACGACGCCGGGACTCGGCGTGTACTCGCCCTGGGAAAGCGCATCGATCGCACGGATGAGGTCATAGCCATGACGGGCGTTCTCGGCGAGCATCCTGAGAATAACCAGGCGAAGCTCTTCAGCGCTGAGGATGCGCCGGCCGTGACGGCGCCGTTCGCCGAACCCGCGCCGCGATCCGGCTTCATCGGAAGCAAAGCCGCCGCTCCCGTGACCGCGACCTTGACTGCCGCCCCCGTGACCGCCGCGACCTTGACCGCGACCACGCCCGTGTTCACCCGCACGATGTTCGCCAAAACCGTGACCGCCGGCGCGGTGTCCGCCGTTCTTGCCATCCTTGGCCTGTCGATGTCCCCGACCCCTGGGGCCGTTGTCCATGTTTTCCTTTTCCATAGCCATCTTATCCTATTATGCTTGGACTATAAAATATGACTAAGATATATCGTAATGCATTCTCAAAATCAAGGCCGGGTCGCGCGATTTGCGAAAATCAGATGCTTGAAGTCGCGGAAAATTCCTGGCGACCGGCTTTTCCGGACCGATGGCGCGAGCCCCATGCCCAACGCAGAAGTGCGCAAAGAGCCCCTCGCCCACGCCGATCGTGGCAAGACGGACGTCGCCGGGGCGGCGCATGAAGTGTGACGCAGGATCACAAAATCGTGCGCATCTGCGCGCTATAAAGAGCCACGACGCGAGTCGGAAACGGGAAAGAACCGGAACGCGCCCACGAAACCATATGGGCACCATATGTTTGCCAACAATTGCGTTTTAGCGTCTCCGCGTCGACGCCGTCCCTCCGCTCGTCGCTCACCGCCATGGTGAACGGTCCGACGATCGTCGGAAGGAGGGGGAAGGCTTGCGGGAGAGCGCCATTACCGAGGTGGTCCGGGCCCCCGCGGAATGACTTGCGACGAAGGCCCCGGTCGCGCACTCTGCGCCCCCGGGGAGTGATTTCAGCCAACGGCGAGCGCGGCTTGCGCCGAACCTCGCAGATTTCGACGCACTAAGGAGAGACAGAACAATGCAACTCGCCACTTCGACCAGCGCCCGCGCGCTCTTCGTCGCCGGCTTCATGGCGCTCGCGCCTGCGGCGCACGCCTTCGATCCGTCTGGCAATGACATCGCCGACGCACTTATGGCCAACATCGAGGCGACCGGCGCAACGGTCACCGCGGGCTCCGTCACCGGCGGCTCCGACGACGTCGAGATCAGCGATCTGAAAGCCGTTCGCACCAAGGGCAACGACACGAGCACGCTGACCATTCGCATGGTTTCCCTCACCGACAGTGCCCTGACCGACGGCAAGGTGAGCGCCGGCGAAATGACCCTCGAAGGGATGAAGCTCCAGGACGATGAGACGACCCTCACGGTCGACTCGCTCAACGCCACCGACATCAGCCTGCCGGCGGCCGGCGACATCGAGGCCAAGAGCCCCAACCTCGGCTCCGACGTCAAATACAAGGTAGCCGAGATGAATGGCATCCTTATCGAGGCCAAGGACGAGGCGCAGATTCCGATCGAGTCGATCACGGTCAAAACCGATGACTACGTCGGCGATATTCCGCGCGCGTTCTCGCTCGATATCGCCAATATCGGCGTCAAGAAGGCGATGCTCGATGCCAAGGGCAAGGCGATGTTCGACCAGCTCGGATATGACGACATGAAGGTTTCCGTCGTCGTCGACGGCTCCTGGGACGACGCGACCGGCGTCGGTGACATCAAGACCTTCAAGATCTCCGCCGCCGATGTCGGCACTTTGTCGATGATGGCCAAGATCGGTGGCCTGACGCCGGACGTCGTCGCCAAGATGCAGGCCCTGCAGGACAGCGACGATCCCAAGAAGGCCATGCAGCTTCTGCAGAATCTGACCATTGATGGCCTGTCGATCCGTTTCGACGATGATTCCGTCGTGGAGCGCGCGCTCGACGCCCAGGCCAAGGAAATGGGCACAACCCGTGACGCGCTCGTTGAGCAGCTTTCCGGCGCCCTGCCGCTGATGCTCTCGGCCCTGCAGAACCCAAAGTTCCAGAAGACCGTTTCCGACGCGGCTGCCGAATTCCTCAAGGAGCGCAAGACCATCGTCGCTTCCGCAAATCCGTCCCAGCCGGTTCCTATCGCCCAGATTGTCGGCACCGCGATGGTCGCCCCGCAGACGATCCCGGACGTTCTGTCGGTCAACGTGACGACCAATCCCTGAGCCGCACGGACAGCACCTCGCGCACAACCGAATGCCGCGGCTCCAACGCCGCGGCATTTCCTTTCGGGAATTTTCAGCAGATACTATTTTCACCCCCTGGCCTTGCGGGCGAAAATATCCGGCAGGGCCGTCGCAATGATCAGGAGACTTTTCATGCCGCCCCGAAGCCCCCTGGGGATTATTACTGCTTGCCTCATTTTCGCTGTCGCCTTGCCCGCTTCGGCGCAAGCGAGCGAATCCGCGGCCTTCCTGCAGGACTATTTCGAGAGAATCCGCGACCTCGGCGCGACTCGCCTCGACCATGGCCCGATCGAGGACGATCCCGCAACGAGAACGGCGACGGTCAGCGACATCGCCGTTGATCTGCCGATTGCGCTCAACTTCGGCGTCGCCGGCACGTTCTCCATGGATATTCTGTGGCGCCAGCCGTCGTTCACCGTCGTCAACGCCCGTCGGACGGGCAAGGGATACGAGATCGAACATGCCGAAATGCCCGGCACTGCGGCGATTTCCGTTTCCCTTCCCGGCGACGACACCTTCCGCGCCACCGGCTCGGTGGTCAATTGGCAGGGCGACGGTCTCTATTGGCCGGATCTTCCCACAATTGCGGCCGACCCCGACCGACCGATCTCCCGCTACTATCCGCTCCTGCGCTGGATCGCCAACATGGAAGCCGAGCGCAGCAGCATCGAGTCGCTCACAGTCGATCAGACAGGCCCTGGCGACACCACGCAGAAGACGGTCTACGAGGATATCGTCGTCACTGACCAGAAGCAGGGCGTCATCGGGTCGACGCGGATCGGACGGATGGTCGCGCACACGACGCAGATCCTGCCGTCGCCGCAAATGCCCAATACGAAGCAGGACACGCCGAACACGCCGGCCGCCGGCACGTCAACGATGGAGATGACCTACGAGGTCGGTTCCGTCACCTATCGCAATTACGATTTCGGCCGGATCGTCTTCCTCCTCGATCCCGAAACCCATGCCATTAACAAGGCCGACCGGGCCCTCTACCCCGTTATCGACGAAGCCTGGGCCAACACTATAACCGGTAACCTCGACGGCATGACGGTGAGCGTCGGCCGTTATGGTGGCACCGGCTTCGCCATGCGACGGCCCGACGTCAACATTCTCGCCGTAGCTGACCGGATGGCGAAGGGCGAAGTGGTGCCGGAGATCGAAGCTCTCCACCTTGCATTGTCGGCGATCGGCTCGTTCGCGGCAAAGACGATTTCCATCGACGATATCACCTACCACACCCCTTCCGACACACAGGGCTCCGGTCGTCTCGACCGTATCTTCGCCAACGATCTGACGCCGGACGGCATCGGCGAAATCGCCATCGAGGGCATCCACGCCTCGGACCCGAAGGGGATCTCCCTGAGCCTCGAGCGCTTCGGCCTCAAGGATCTGACGTTCCCGACAGCCAGGGCGATCCTTGATCTGACGGCCTTTACCCAGAACAACCCCGGCATCGATCCGCCCGTCGGCCTCGTCCTGCCGGTCATCCCGACCCTCGGCGAGATGGAGACCCGGGCCTTTTCCGTCACCAAGGCTTCGGAAGGCACGGTCTCGATCGACCGCGCGCTGACCCGCTTCAGCGGCCACATCGGGCCGATCCCGACGTCGGTCGAAACCCACCTCGACAACTTCCGTGCGCCGGTCTCGATCGTCGACGACCACGAGGCTCGCGAGGCATTCGAGAGCATGGGCCTCAACGAGATGGTTCTCAACGAACGACTCTCGCTGGCCTGGAACGAAGCGACCGGGGATCTGACCCTCGATCCCCTGACCCTCGAACTGAAGGGTGCCGGAAAGCTCAGCTTAGCCATGCGGATCACGGGCGTTCCGCGGATCGTGTTCGAGAACCCCCAGGCCGCGCAACAGGCACTCGCGACGCTCGCCTTCACCTCCGCCAGGCTCGACATCGACAACCAGGCCTTCATCCAATCCGTCATGAGAAAGACGGCCGAGGAGGAGCAGAAGTCGGTCGACGATGTCCGCGACGAAATCTTGGTGGGAGTCAGCATGGCCGTCCAGAGCCTCGGCGACCCGGCAACCGCGGAAATGATCGAAAACGCGATCACCAGCTTTCTGAAAAACCCGCGCAAGCTGACAGTGGAGGCAGCCCCTGAGCAGCCCCTGCCGCTCACTCAGATCATGGGGCTGGCGGCCGTCGCACCGCAAGCGATCATCAGCCAGATCAACCTGATGATGCGCGCCTCCGACTGACGCGTACTCCCCGAGAGTCGCCGGACGTTGCATGGCCGGGACGTCGATGGACGGTTCGGCCAGCGCGACAAAGGAAAACGCCCGCCCGGAGCGATCCGGACGGGCGTTTTCAGCTTAACTGGTGTCGCGAGGCCGGCCCCAGCCGGTGCCCGGATCACTTCTCCGGCAGATTCAACCGGATATGCAGTTCGCGAAGCTGCTTCGGCGTCACCGTCGACGGTGCCCCCATCAGCAGGTCTTCAGCCTGCTGGTTCATCGGGAACATGACGACCTGGCGCAGATTATCCTCGTCGCACAGGAGCATGACGATACGGTCGATGCCCGGAGCGATGCCGCCGTGCGGCGGCGCGCCGAATTCGAGCGCGCGAAGCATGCCGCCGAACTTCTCTTCCAGCACCGACTGGTCGTAGCCGGCGATATCGAAGGCCTTGCGCATGATCGCCGGCAGATGGTTCCGGATCGCGCCGGACGACAGTTCGATGCCGTTGCAGACGATGTCGTACTGATAGGCCAGCACGTCGAGCGGGTCTTTGGTCCCCGCCTCGATCGCCTCCAGAACCTCAAGGCCGCCCTGCGGCATTGAGAACGGATTGTGCGAGAAGTCGATCTTCTTCTCATCCTCATTCCATTCGAACATCGGAAAATCGACGATCCAGCAGAACTCGAACTTGTTCTCGTCGACGAGGCCGAGGTCGAAACCGGCTTTCTGGCGCGCGGCCGCGGCGAACGGCGCGAACTTGTCCGGCCGGCCGGCGACGAAGAAGACGGCATCGCCATCGCCGAGACCAAGCTGGGTGCGGATCGCGTCAGTGCGCTCCGGGCCGATGTTCTTGGCAACGGGACCAGCGCCCTCGCCGTCACGGAAGAAGATGTAGCCGAGGCCGGGCTGGCCCTCGCCCTGCGCCCAGGAATTCATCCGGTCGCAGAACGCGCGGCTGCCGCCGCCCTTCGCCGGGATCGCCCACACGGCGACCTTCGGATCCTCATCGATCATGCGGGCGAAAATCTTGAAGCCGGAGTCGCGGAAATGGCGGGTGACGTCTTCCATCTCGATCGGATTGCGCAGGTCCGGCTTGTCGCAACCGTACTTGCGCATGGATTCGGCGTAGGAGATGCGCGGGAAAACCTGCGTCACCGGCCGACCACCGCCGAACTCCTCAAAGATGCCCCGAAGCAGCGGCTCGACCGCCTGGAAGACGTCCTCCTGCTCCACGAAGCTCATCTCGATATCGAGCTGGTAGAACTCGCCCGGCGACCGGTCGGCGCGCGCGTCCTCGTCGCGGAAGCACGGCGCGATCTGGAAATAGCGATCGAAGCCCGCCATCATGATGAGCTGCTTGAACTGCTGCGGCGCCTGCGGCAACGCGTAGAACTTGCCGGGATGCATGCGCGCCGGAACGAGGAAATCGCGCGCACCTTCCGGGCTCGAGGCCGTCAGGATCGGCGTCTGGAATTCGAAGAAGCCCTGCTCGATCATCCGCTGCCTGAGCGACGTGATGACCGCCATACGCTTCATGATGTTGGCGTGCAGCGTCTCGCGACGAAGATCGAGGAAACGGTATTTGAGACGGATGTCCTCGGGGTATTCCTGCTCGCCGAAGACCGGCAGCGGCAGCTCCGGCGCCGTCGACAGGACCTCGATCTCGGCGGCGAAGATTTCCACCTCGCCCGTCGGCAGCTTCTCGTTGACCGTCTCTGACGACCGCGCCTTCACCGCACCGTCGACGCGGATCACCCATTCGGACCGCACGCGCTCGGCAGTCGCAAAGGCCGGCGAATCCGGGTCGGCGACAACCTGCGTGAGACCGTAATGGTCGCGAAGGTCGATGAACAGGAGGCCCCCGTGGTCGCGCACCCGATGCACCCAACCGGAAAGCCGGACCGGCTCACCGACGTTGGAGCGGCGCAATTCACCACAGGTATGAGATCTATAACGATGCATCAGGGATCACCCGGAACGAGTATCGGAGGTTTTACAACGGCCTTTCGGCCGTACGGACGCCATGGCGTCGGGCTGCGGGGAAAAGCGCACGCAGGCCCCGTTTTGTCAAGCCGACGGGCCGGAAAACAAATGCGGCAAGCCCCGATGCGCAGGAGCGGCACACCTGCGGAAAAACACCTCAACCGCGAGGCGGCAAGGCTCCAAGCCTTTCCGCGACGTGGCGCAGGACCATCGCCCCAAACTGGCCGTTCATGTGCCGCCGATCCTTCTTTAGATGTTCATTAAGCTTATCATCGATGGTAAGCCGCCGCGAACCGACACCAAATTCCGGCCGCGTACCCAAACGCCTGGTAAGCGTTGCCGCATCCTGCCAGAGATAGGAGACGCCATCCGGCAGACCGCGTGCCTCGATTGCCGCATAGATCGTGTCGGGCTGGGCAAGCGACCATGATTCCACCAGACGCAGAACGCGCTTGTGAAACGTCTTTCCCAGTCTTGCGGTGCGCCAAGGTTCGGGCGACATGATAATCGATGTCGAAGACGCGGTGGCAAGTTTCCGTGCGATCTGGTGCGCGATGGATCCTTTGAACATAGTATCGAGTGCGATCTTCTTTTCGGTTTGCGTCGCAAACCGTTTCAAACGCGGCAACGTAAAGAACAGGCCGTAAATGAAAAAGGCGTCGAAGGCGTCCACCGGAATATAATCGAGCCCGCCCGATGTCATTTCGAAATATTGTCGCGTCCGATCATCCGAAGAAACCAGCGCCTGCCGGTATTCGTCGAATTCCAGCCCCTTGAGTCGGCTCTTTGGCGCGGCAAAGAATGTGCAGTCGAGCACGCTCGCAAGCTCGGGATCACTCTCAAGCCCGTCCTTAAGCGACGTGGCATGGCTGTTGGAAAGAATGCAGAGTTTCATGAAGGCTCATAAAGAAGGGGGGAGCGGCAAGCGCAGCCGCGTACCCTCGAGGTCAGCGGGGGTGTTTGGCGAAACCCGCGAGAAGTTCCTCCTCGCAAACGACGTCGTCGTCATCCTCGGCTTTTTTTCTTGCTGCCGGTTTCCCTTTGCCATCCGCGGCTCTTTTTGCTGCCGCACCCGCCTTCTTGCCGGCTTTCGCGCTCGCCGGACCGAACGCCTCACGCTGTGCCTCGAAGAATGCCGTCATCACCCGGGAGACGCCGTCCGGAGTGATCGTTCGCTTGTTCTTCTGATAGAGCGCCCCCTCGAACGGCGCTGTCGCAACAATCTCGTAGGAGGGGAAATAATCGACGAAACGGCGCTCTTCCATGACATCGGCGGCGACCGCTCTGAGGATCGACTTCGACCGTGTCGTCGCGACGAGCACATGGTCACCCGACATCGTGGCTGTCAGCGGAACGGGTGACACGGTGAGAAGGACGCGTACCTTGGGATTGACCTCGCGCAGCATCTTGAGGCACTCCAGCAGGCGCGACCGGATATCCATGAAGGACTGATTGACGAAAACATGCTCGGTCTCGTCGAACGTACCCGCAGCGGTTCCAGGACACATCGGATATTCGTACCCATGCGTCCGATTGAACCAGCTCTCCGTCAACCCGAGCGTGAAAACCAGCAAATCCGCCTCGCGCATTGCGCGACCGAAGGCATCAAGGGTCGCGGCACGGCTTGCCAGCATTTCATCGGCGCAAGCAAAGCCACCCTTCTTGATGGCGGGACGAAACGGATCAAAGAAGCGTCCGTCCTGTTCCCAGACCTCGCCCGGCACAGGCTTCAGCCCAAGTCCCCATTCCATCCACTGTTTCAGCAGTGAAACCGTGTAGATATTCCCGGTACGGGCGGAAAAGACGCCGTATTGATTCGCCTTTGCCTCATCTTCGGACATATCACCGGGCGCCGGCTCGCTATTCAGCCATTCGAATCCCCGCGCCTCGAGCGCCCGGCTGAAATGTTGGGCGAAGCACGAACCGAACGTCACGATCCGGTGCTTGCGCGCGACCCGCCACTTTGGCGTCCACAGATCCTTGATTTCGGAATGGTCGCGACCCGCAACCGCCGTCGCCCAGAAGGCCCTTTCGTCCAAGGCCCTATACGGATTTTGGGACATATGTGCTCAACTCGCCTTGCTATTGCACCCGCCTTTGGAGGCTAAAGACAGCTTCCACGAGATTTTGATAGCATACAACAAATCCCGCTGCAGGTTTTCCCGGTTCAGACGAAAACGGAAAATTATTGGGCACGTGGGTTCCTCGCGCCCGGCCCCCTCGACAAGCGATGGCGAGAGAAATTCCCGGAAAACTGATCACATTTCCGCATTGCCGTTGAAACAACAAACGCTTAGGAAGATAGAAAGGCAACCCTGCATGACAGCGACTTCATGAAACCGATAACATCCACCGGCGCCCTCACCGACGTATGCCGGCAATTCGCCCAACACGACTACGTCACCGTCGATACCGAATTCCTTCGAGAATCCACATTCTGGCCCAAACTGTGCCTGATCCAGATGGCCGGTCCGGACGACGCCGTAATCGTCGATGCGCTCGCCGAGGGGATCGACCTTTCCCCGTTCTTTGAACTGATGGCCGACGAAAGCGTGGAAAAGGTGTTCCACGCCGCGCGCCAGGATATCGAAATCGTCTGGCATCTCGGCAACCTGATCCCCAAGCCGGTGTTCGATTCGCAGGTCGCGGCCATGGTCTGCGGTTTCGGCGATTCCATCAGCTACGACCAGCTCGTCGGCAAGGTCACCGGCGCGCGGATCGACAAGTCGCACCGGTTCACGGACTGGGCCCGCCGCCCGCTGTCGGAAAAGCAGCTCACCTATGCGCTCGCCGACGTCACCCATTTGCGCGACGTCTACCAGTTCCTGAAGGCCAAGCTCGCCGAACAGCAGCGCGAGGACTGGGTGCGCGAGGAGATGGCCGTCCTCACCTCCGTCGACACCTACCAGCTGCAGCCGGAGGATGCCTGGAAACGGCTGAAGATGCGGGTTAGGAAACCGCGCGAACTCGCCGTCATGCAGGCCATCGCGGCCTGGCGCGAGGAAGAGGCGCAGCGCCGCGACATGCCGCGCGGCCGGATCATCAAGGACGACACCATCTACCAGATCGCCGCCCAGCAGCCGACGACAGAGACGGCGCTGGCCAATCTGAGAACGATCCCGCGCGGCTTCGAGCGCTCGCGCGCCGGCGAGGAAATCCTTGCCCGCGTCCGCATGGCGCAGGAGATTCCCGACGCCGATCTCCCCGCGCTCCCGCGCAATGGCAACCCCGCGCCGAATGGATCGAGCGCGGCGGTGGACCTCCTGAAGGTGCTGCTGAAGCTCACCAGCGAGGCGAACGGCGTTGCAACGAAAATCATCGCGACCGTCGACGATCTGGAAAAGATCGCCGCCGACGATGACGCCGACGTTGCAGCACTGAAGGGATGGCGCCGCGAACTCTTCGGCGACAAGGCGCTCGCTCTCAAGCAGGGCCGCGTGGCCCTCGGTTTCAACGGCGCCCGGATTGTGCCGATCGAGGTCGAACTGGACCGCGTCGACCCGCCCGCCCCGCGCAAGCGCCGGTCCCGTTCGCACTGACGTATCCCCCGGCCGAAGAAATAGTCGCGCCGGGGGCGCTTCCTCCCCCTCCCAGACTTCCCGGATATCCCGTCTCAGACACCTGGTTTCGGCGCGTCCGGGAAGACCGGCGGCAGCCTGGTTTCCACCGCCGCCGACGCCCTGAGCACAAGATCGTCGCGGAAGCGGGCGGCAACGACGTGGAGCCCGACCGGCAGTCCGTCATCGCCGAACCCGATCGGAACTGTCGCCGCCGGCTGCTGCGTCAGATCGAACGGGTAGCTAAAGCGCGTCCATTCCATCCAGTGCGTCAGCCCGCTTCCCACCGGAACGTCCGCATCCGCCTCAAAGGCGGTGATCGGCAAGGTCGGCGTTACCAGAAGGTCCCAGTCGCGATGGAACGCGGCCATGTGGTTGGCAAGCGCGCCGCGATCATCGACGGCGCGCAGATAGGTAACCGCATCGAAGGATGCGCCTTCTTTGGCGACGGCGAGAAATCCCGGGTCGCAGAGCGCGCGCTTGTCCTCCGCCATATTGGCGACGATCTTCGCCGCACCGGAGAACCACAGGACGTTAAAGGTGTCGAGGCAGTCCTCGATGCCCGGATCGACCTCCTCCACATACGCGCCCATCTCCGCCAGGAGGTCTACCGCCGCATCGACGGCCCGCCGAACGTCCGGGCGTACATCGATATAGCCGAGCGTTGGACTGTAGGCGACGCGTAGCCCCCGGACGCCGCGGGAAAGATCGACTGTCCAGTCCCGCTCGTAGGGCACGGAAAGCCAGTCGCGGTCGTCGGGCCTGCCGATCGCGGTCAGCATCAGCGCCGCGTCGGCGACCGTGCGCGTCAGCGGCCCGACATGGGCCAGCGTCCCCATCGCGCTCGTCGGCCATTGCGGCACGAAGCCGAACGTCGGCTTGTGGCCGAAGACGCCGGAAAAACCTGCCGGGATGCGGATCGATCCGCCAGCGTCAGAGCCCTGGTGGAGAACGCCCATGTTGAGCGCCGCCGCGGCCGCCGCCCCGCCGCTCGACCCGCCGCTGGTGCGCGACAGATCCCAGGGATTGCGCGTCACCCCGGTCAACGGACTGTCGGTGACACCCTTCCAGCCGAATTCCGGCGTCGTCGTCTTGCCCAGAAAAACCGCGCCTTGCTCGCGCATGCGTGCCGGAAGCGGAGCATCGACATCGGAGACGTCGTTCGGATCGGTCGTCAGTGACCCGCGCCGCATCGGCGTGCCGGCAAGAACCGTCAGGTCCTTGATCGAAGTCGGCAGCCCGTCAAGCATGCCCGTCGGTTCGCCGCGCATCCAGCGCTCTTCCGACTGCCGGGCCGCTTTGAGCGCGCCCTCTTCATCAATGAGGCAGAAGGCGTTCACCGCCTCGTTGAAGCGCGATATTCGGTCGAGTGCCGCCTTAGTTGCCTCCACCGGCGACGCCTGCTTCCTGCGGTAGAGCCGCAGAAGCTCGGCCGCATTCAAGAGCCCCAGATCCGTCTTCGATGTCACGCCACGCTCCTCCCTGATGCCACGAAAACCGGCTGGCGCTCAGCCACTGGCTTCCAGCAGTTCCACCTCGACGAAGATCAGGATCCCGTCGCCCTCGTTGATCACATTGTGCGAAACCCCTGCCTCGCGAAAATAGCTGACTCCCGCACCGAGTTCGGCGTGCGCCTCGGTGCCGTCGGGAGACTCGATCAGCATCCGCCCGTCGGTCACCGGCACGATGACATAGTCGTGCTCATGCGTATGAATACCGGTCTCCGCGCCCGGCTCGAACCGCCATTCGGTGACCCGGACACGCCCGTTGGCAACGTCCTGGCGGCTTGTAGCGGATAGCCTTCGACCTGCATGCGTCATACGTATGGTTCCTCGAAATCCGGTGTCGTTTTCAGCCAAGAGTGGCCTCGAACCCGGCAAGAAACCGGGACAGATTCGCCGTCAGGTGGTCGACCGCATAGCCGCCTTCCTGGATGAGAACGGTCGGCAGGCCCGCGGCCGCGATTGTCGAGCCGAGCCGGCCGAAGCCCGCCGTCGTCATGCCGAAGGCAGCAAGCGGATCGTCCTTGAAGGTGTCGAAGCCGAGCGAGACGATGAGCATCGACGGCGCATTGAGCGCGATCGCCCGCAACGCCTCGTCGACGGCGTCGAGAACGCCGTCCTCGTCCGTTCCCAACGGCCGCGGAAGGTTGAGCGTGAACCCCTCGCCTTCGTCCGCGCCTCGCTCATGCGCATATCCGGCCATGAACGGGTAGAAGACGGATGGATCGGCATGAACGGAGGCAAAGAACACATCGCTCCGGCGCCAGAAGATCGCCTGGGTGCCGTTACCGTGATGGACGTCGACATCGAGAATTGCGACGCGGGCCGGACGGCCCTCGGCACGCAGGCGCGTCAGGCAGTGCTCGGCCGCGATCGCCGCATTATTGAGGTAGCAGAAGCCGCCAGCCATATCACGGCCCGCGTGGTGTCCGGGCGGGCGGCAAAGCGCATAGCTCACCGGCGCCTCGCCCCGCGCCAGCACGTCGGCGGCCGCTACCGCGCAGCCCGCCGCCGCCCGCGCCGCCACAAAGGTTCCCGCCGCGATCGGGCACGACGTATCCATCATGTGGTAGCCCGCCTGGCCGACGACGCTCTCAGGATAGGACGTCATGTCCGGCCCGCGGTGAACATTGGGAATGACCGCCTCGGACGCGTCCGGCAAAGCCGTCCAGCACGCATGGGCGGTCTCCAGAAAGTCGAGATAGGCCGGCGTGTGCACGGCCGCCATCGCCGCCCGTTCGGCAGCCGATGCAAGCTCCACCATATCCCCGCGCTCCTCCAGCGCCCTGAGGACGGCAGCGACCCGTTCCGGCTTTTCCGGCACCGGACGCGGCTCGCCGCGCACCAGGAACCGCGGCGGCTCGTGCAGGACCGTGTCGGGATGATGAAAGCACCGCATGATACAGCAACTCCTCCTGAGCACTCAGTGCGCACCCGTCGTGCCACAGCGACCACCGCATGTGGGACGCGGCGTTGCCGGGCCTACCCATTAGGCCCGTTTTTCAGAGACCTCACAAATAGGCGATTTTCATCACTCGCATAAATTTGATTTATGTCTAGGATGACGGAAACGAGAGACGCGAGGCGATGACGTGGCGAAGGAACGCGATCTGGACAGGTTCGGCAATACGCTCGACTGGAACCTGCTCAGGACCTTCCTCGTCATCGTCCAGGAAGGCGGCATCACCGCGGCGGCGCTTCGCCTGCGCTTGACCCAGCCCGCCGTCAGCCTTGCCCTCAAGCGCCTGGAAACCCAACTTGGACGGCGCCTCGTCGAGCGCGGCCACGGCCATTTCGCGGTCACCGACGCCGGCCAGGCGATCTACGCCGAGGTGATGGAGATCTACGGCACCATCAGCCGCTTCGGCGTCATGGTACGCGACATGCCGGAGGAAATCTCCGGCCACGTCCGCATCCTGATGGCGAGCCGTATAGAGACCGCGATCTTCGACCGGGTGATGACGACTTTCCACGAGCGGCATCGGAAAGTCACTTTCCGCATCGACGTGACGGCCTCGGCCGAGATTCACGTCTCCCTCCAGCAACAGGTCGGCACGCTCGGCATCTGCCTGATGCGCGAACCCGTCGCCGGTCTCGAAAGCGAGATCCTGATCCGCCAGACCTACCGGCTCTATTGCGGCCGCGGCCATCCGCTCTTCGGCCGCAGGGACATCGCCATAGCTGACCTGCGTGAGGCGGACTTCGTCTCCTTCACCAGCGACCAGATCGACGGCATGCTGTCGCCGATCGCGCTCTTCCGGGCGCGCGAGGGCTTCGCCGGCCGTGTCGTTGGCGCCTCGGCCAACCTCGACGAGGTCCGCCGCATGATCCTGTGCGGCCTCGGCATCGGGCCGCTGCCCGAACATATCGCCGCCCGCTCCGTCGCCAGCGGCGAACTGCGGGAACTGCCACCGACCGGTGGCGTCGGCCCGGTCGACGTTCACCTGATGTGGAACGCCCACGCCCGCTTCAATCGTGCCGAGGAAGCCTTTCTCGGCGCCCTCCTCGCTGAAGCGCGCAAGCTGCCGAGCGAGCACCGATTCGCGGTCTGACATTGCCCGCCGGTCCATCTGGCACCGCGCGATAATTAAATGACCAAAATCCGAAAAGTCAGAATGACATGCGAATAGCGGCGGTGGCGAGCGTCGCGGCCCTGTCTTCCCCACCGCCGTCGCCATTTATCCCACGTCGACCGGTCGGACCGGGTCGCACTGCCGCCGCTTGGAAGAGAATGTTGAAACCCTTCTCCTAAGGACTTTATCAAACTGACATCATCCTTCACTATCATCCTTGGAAACGTTTCCAAGAGCCCTAGCCAAAGCCCGTCTCGCATGACCCGCCCCCCGACCATCAAGGATGTTGCCGAACGTGCCGGCTGCGGCATCGCCACGGTCAGCCGCGTCCTGAACGGTACCGGCTCGGCGAGCGCGGCGACGCGCGAACGCGTCCTTGCGGCAGCCCAGGCGCTCCGCTTCGAATTCAGCGCACTCGGCCGCTCGCTCCAGAGCAACTCCACCCGTACCATCGGCTGCGTCGTCCCCTCGCTGGTCAATCCAGTCTTCGCCGACGCGGTCCAGGGCGCCCAGGAGGCCGCCCATGCCGCCGGCTACCAGCTGCTGCTCGCCTGCTCCAATTACGACGAGGATCTGGAACTGGAGGCCGTGCGAACGCTGATCGCGACCCGCGTCGACGCCCTCGTGCTGACGGTCAGCAATGCCGCCGGCAGCGCCAGCCTCGATCTTGTTCGCGCCCGTCAGGTACCCTGCTGCCTGATGTTCAACTCGCCAACGCCGGACGTCCCCTCGTGGGCGGTCGACAATCGCGCCGCGGCGGGTGAGGTGGCTCACGCCTTCGCCCGGGCCGGCCACCGCCATACCGGTTTTCTCGCCCTGCGCTTCAGGGGTTCCGACCGCTCGCGCGAGCGCTACGAGGGCTTCGCACAAGGTTGCCGGGAGAACGGCATGGCACCGCCGGCGCTCCTCGAAATCAGCGAGACGGAGGGAAAGCTGCTGACACTCCTCGATACGCTCCTTGCCCGCCACGCTCGGCTGACCGGCCTCTTCGCCTCCAACGATTTCCTCGCCCTGGCGGCAATGAAGGCCGCACGTGGCCTCGGCCGGCGGGTGCCGGAAGACCTGTCGATCGCCGGCTTCGACGGCATCGCCACGGGCCTCATCGTCGAGCCCAATCTCGCCACCGTCGTCACCGATCCCCACGCGATGGGAGAAGGTGCCACGCGAACGGTCCTCGCGGGGCTTGCTGGCAAACCGCTGCCGCATGCGCCCGCCCCCGCCCTTTCCTACGAATTTCGGTCCGGCGGATCGCTCGGGACCCCCCGGACCGCAAAAAGCGATGGCGGAGAAGCTGCCACTTCTCCGCCATCGCACAAGCAACCCCTGAACGACCAACCCGTGAAAGATCAAGCCCTTTCCAAGGAGTTACCGACATGAAACGTACACTTTTGGCGGTCGCGCTGACAATGGTCGCCGTTTTGCCGGCGAAGGCCGAAGATGCCGTTTGCTACAATTGCCCGCCGCAATGGGCTGACTGGGATTCGATGCTCAAGGCAATCGACGCCAAGCTTGGCATCAAAATGCCGCATGACAACAAGAATTCCGGCCAGACGATCAGCCAGCTGATCGCCGAGAAGGACAACCCGATCGCCGACGTCGCCTACTACGGCGTCACCACCGGCATCAAGGCCGGCAACATGGATCTCGTCGAGCCCTACAAGCCGGCCGGCTTCGACGATATTCCGGATGGCCTGAAGGACCCGGACGGCAAGTGGTTCGCCGTCCACTATGGCACCATAGGCTTTTTCGTGAATGTCGATGCGCTCGGCGGCGCCGAGGTTCCGCAGTGCTTCGCCGACCTCAAGAAGCCCGAATACAGGGGCATGGTCGGCTACCTCGACCCCTCCTCCGCCTTCGTCGGCTACGCCGGTGCCGTTGCCGCCAACTTCGCCTTCGGCGGCGACCTGACGAATTTCGATCCCGGCATCGCTTACTTCAAGGATCTGGCCAAGAACGACCCGATCGTGCCCAAGCAGACATCGTTTGCCCGCGTCGTCTCCGGCGAGATCCCGATCCTCTTCGATTACGACTTCAACGCCTATCGCGCGAAGTACGAGGAAGACGGCAACTTCGAGTTCGTGTTGCCCTGCGAGGGCTCGGTCCGTGTCCCCTACGTCATGAGCCTCGTCAAGAATTCGCCGCATCAGGAAGCCGGCAAGAAGGTGCTGGACTTCATCCTCTCCGACGAGGGTCAGGCGATCTGGACCAACGCCTACCTGCAGCCCTCGCGTCCGGTGAAACTGCCGGAGAAGATCGCGGAGAAGTTCCTGCCGGCGAGCGACTACGCCCGCGCCGTCGCCGTTGACTACGCGGCGATGGAAAAAGCGCAGGCCGGCTTCGGCGAGCGCTACCTCAACGAAGTCAAGTAACTCCCTGAAAAGAGCGCCGACGGGTATCCCTACTCCCGCCGGCGCTCCTCTCGCGACACAGATCGGCAGCCATGACAAACCGACGCTTCCTTATCCTGTGCCTCTTGCCGCTCGCGGTCTTCACGCTCGCCTTCCTGGCGCTGCCGATCGTGCGGCTGGCCACCGGTTCGCTCCAGAGCGAAGCCGGCTGGGGCATCTATCTCGACATCCTGAAGAGCCCGCGCTACCTCGGTTCCCTCGTCCAGACCGTCCTCGTCTCGCTCGCCGTCAGTCTCGCCGCGCTCGTCATCTCCGCAATCGCCGGGCTGTTCCTAGCGCGAAACCGTTTTCCCGGACGCGGTGCGCTGATCTCGATCCTGACACTGCCGCTCGCCTTCCCCGGCGTCGTCATCGGTTTCCTGATCATTCTGCTCGGTGGCCGCCAGGGCCTCTTCAACCAGCTTCTCCCCGGCCACGTGGTCTTTGCCTATTCGCTGACCGGGCTTTTCCTCGGCTATCTCTATTTTTCCATCCCGCGCGTACTACTGACCGTCATGGCAGCGACGGAAAAGCTCGATCCGGCGCTCGAGGAGGCTGCCCGCACCCTTGGCGCCTCGCCGCTGCGGATCGTCGTCGACGTCATTCTGCCGGGCCTTGCGCCCTCGCTCGTCGCTGCCGGTGCCATCGCCTTCGCCACCGCCATGGGCGCCTTCGGCACCGCCTTCACGCTCGCCACCGACATCGATGTGCTGCCAATGGTGATCTACACCGAGTTCACCCTGTCGGCGAACGTCGCCATGGCCTCGGCCCTCTCGGTGGTCCTCGGGCTGGCCACCTGGGTGCTGCTGCTCGTCGCGCGCCTGTTTTCCGGCACGACCGTGCCGGCGGGAGGGTAATAAGATGAGAATTTCCGGATCGAAGGCCTTCTCCCTCGCCGTCACACTGCTGACGGCGGCCTTCCTTATTGTCCCGGCGATCCAGTCGGTGCTGGCCGGCCTGACGGCGAACTACTTTCGCGGCATCTCCTCCGGGCTGACGACGAAATGGCTGGCGAGGGTTTGGGACCTCTATTCAGGCAGTATTTTTCTCTCCCTGTGGATTGCCATCGCCTGCCTTGCGGTGACGCTCGTCATCGGCGTTCCGGCCGGCTATGCGCTCGCTCGCAATCCCGGCCGGCTCTCGCGCGTTATCGAGGAATTCATATCCCTGCCGCTCGCCATTCCCGGGCTTGCGCTGGCGCTGGCGCTCCTCCAGCTCTACGGCTCGATGAAGGGCTTTCGCAGCTCCTGGACCTTCATCCTCGTCGGCCACGTCCTCTATACGCTTCCCTTCATGGTGCGCTCGGTGCTGGCGGTCCTCGCCGCGATCGACCTGAAAACACTTGAGGAAGGTGCCGCGACTCTCGGCGCCACCGCTTTCCAGCGCTTCCGCACCATCGTCATACCAAACGCGCTTCCGGGCGTTCTCGCCGGCGCGCTCACCGTCGTGACGCTTTCTATCGGCGAGTTCAACCTCACCTGGATGCTGCACACGCCTTACCTCAAAACCCTGCCCGTCGGGCTTGCCGACAGCTACGCCTCCATGCGCCTCGAAGTCGCCTCCGCCTATACACTGATCTTCTTCGTGATGATCGTGCCGCTGCTGATGGCGATGCAATGGGCCTCGAACCGAGCCCAGAGGCTGACGCGCTGACCATGACACCAGTATGGATGCCCCGATGAGACCGATCCTATGACCCTGACACTGACCCGAACCGCCAAGACCTTTCCCGATGGAACACGGGCCCTGAAACCGACCGACCTAACTGTCGACGAAGGCCAGATCCTCGCCCTCCTCGGCCCTTCCGGTTGCGGCAAGACCACGCTTCTCCGCATCATCGCGGGGCTGGAACGCCCCGATCCGGGCGGTGAGATCCGCTTCGGCGACGACCGCGTCACCGATCTCGCCGTGGAGCGCCGCAACGTGGGCATGGTGTTCCAGTCCTACGCGCTCTTTCCCAACATGTCGGTGAGGAGGAACGTCGCCTACGGCCTAAGGATCCGCAAGCTGCCGCGCACCGAGGTCGAGACCCGGGTCACCGAGGTTCTGGACCTGTGTCGCCTGACAGAGCACGCCGACCGCCCCATCGGCGCCCTTTCTGGCGGCCAGAAGCAGCGCGTCGCGCTCGCCCGCGCCTTCGCCCCCCGCCCACGCATCCTGCTCCTCGACGAACCCCTCTCCGCTCTCGACGCCGCTCTTCGCGACCAGCTGCGTGACGAACTTGCGAGCCTCCTCAGGGAATTCCGCATCACCGCAGTCTTCGTCACCCACGACCAGTCGGAGGCGATGGCAATCGCCGATCGCGTCGCCGTCATGTCGTCCGGCGAGATCCTGCAGATTGGCATACCGGAGGACCTCTACCACCGGCCGGCTTCTGCCTTCGTCGCCGGCTTCGTCGGCAATGCCATTGCGTTGACCGGCGAACCGACCGGCAACGGCCTCGCGATGCCCGGCGGACACCTGACCCTCGCGGACCCGACAAAGCGCGCCTACGTCCGTGCCGAGCACGTCCGCATCGACCCCGACGGCGCACTGGAAGGAACGGTCGAATCCGTCGTCTTCCTTGGCGGGCACCATCGCGTCGCGATCAGCGGCATCACCGACGGCACCCTCTTCGCTCATTGCTCGGGCCCGTCGCGCCCGGCGCCCGGCGAGCGCGTCCGCGTCACGATCCCGTCCGATGCCGTCCTCCTCCTTGCCCGATAGAAACGAAAACGCATGACGAAAATTCTGCAGATTTCCGATACCCATGTCGTCGGTGCCGGCGAACTGGCCTACGGCGTGGTGGATACAGCGGCTGCACTCGCCGAAACGGTCGCGACGATCAACCGGCGCCTGCCGGAAATCGGCCCCGTCGACATGGTCATCGTGACCGGCGACCTGACCGAGCACGGAACGGCGGAGGAATACGACCTTTTTCGCACCATCATGATGCCGCTGGAGGTGCCCTATCGCGTCGTACCCGGAAACCACGACCGACGCGAGGCCATGCGCCATGCATTTGCCGGCGAGGACTGGATGCCGCAAGACGGACCTGTCGCCTGGTCCGCCGATTTCGACGATCTCACGGTTGTCGGCCTCGATAGCTTGCGCGAAGGCCGCGCCGCGGGATTCATCGAGGCACCATCGCTCGCCGTCCTCGACGCATGCCTCGCACGGCTCGGCGGCAAGCCGCTCATCATTGCCTTTCACCACCCGCCGTTCGAGACGGGCGTGATGGCGATGGACCGCCAAAATCTCCTCGACCCGGCACCGCTTCTCGCCCGCATCGAGGCGTATCCGGGCGACATCGCCCTTGTCTGCGGCCACGTCCACCGCTCCGTCACCACCCTGATCGGCGGCCGCCTGTGCCAGATCGCGCCGGGCACATCCCATGCCGTCACGCTCGATCAGCGCGAAAATGCTGGCAACAGCCTGACGCAGGAGCCGGGCGGCATGATGCTCCACGAGATGCGCGACGGCCGGATCGTCAGCCACCTCATCCCCGTCGGCGCCTACGCCGGGCCCTCACCCTTCACCGGCGTCGCGAGCGACTAGCAGCACCCGCCAAGGCCTCAAATGACGAATGCCGGAAGGCCCCGCCGCGGGTCTCCCGGCATTTTCAGTCTTTCACCTGTCGTCGACGCGAGCGCCAGCAGGTGCCCTTCGCCGCCTACTTGGCGTCGACAAGCGCCTTCAGGCGCGTGTATTCCTTGTTGAGCGCGGGATCGTCGGCAACGAGCTTGCCGGCCAGGGCGGCGAATTCGCCTTCCATCTTCTTTTGCTCATCGGCCGGAAGCTCGTGGATGGCGCCGCCGTGGTCGGTCCAGATCTTGTAGGTCTTCTTGACGTTTTCGACGCCCCAGGGGAAGACTTTCTTTTCCGCCGCGCGGCCGGCCTCGATGATCGCCTTTTGCACCTCCGGCGTCTGCGACTGGAACCAGTCCTCGTTGACGACCGTCACCGAGACAATCTCGGCAAAGCGCAGGTCTGTGATATTCTTGCCTATATCGTAGTACTTGAAGGCGGTCAGGATCGGCATGCCGACGAGAAGCCCGTCGAGGCTGCCGGCCTCGAGCTGCGGCACGATCTCCGACAGCGCCAGGGGCACCGGGGTAACGCCGAGAAGCTCCATCGGCTTGACCTGCATCGGAGAGGCGAAAGTGCGGATCTTCAGGCCGTCGAACCCTTCCAGATTGTCAACCGGCTTCATGGTGAAAACGACGGTCGGGCTGTTGTAGATCGCGCCGATCACCCGAAGCCCCTTGTCGAGGAACATCGTTTCCAGGTGGTCCCTATATTCGGGATTATGGATCGCCTTGTCGACGTCCTCGGGCGACTTGAAGAGCCCCGGCACATCAAATGCCTGGAACCGGCTATCGACATTGCTCAGAAAGGAGGTCGGCGTCGTGAACGCTTCGATGGTTCCCAGAAGCACGCCCTCCGACATGCGCGGGATCGTGCCGAGCTGGCTGGCCGGATAGATCTCGGTCTTGACGGCATCGCCGACACGGTCGGCGAGTTCCTTCTTGAACACCTTCTGCCATTCGTACTGGACATCATTGATGGTCGCTGAGGCAAGCTTCATCGTCGTCTGCGCATGGGCGGGAAGGCTTGCCGGAGCGGCAAGGAGCGGCAGCACCGCTAGGGCGGTGAGAAGTGAGCGGCCGAGGCCACCATGCGCAGCGATCTCCAGATGGTGCAAAAGCGGATCATGGAACGCACGAATGCGGCAGCCTTCGCCGCTGCCTGATCGCCACACCGCTCACCTTGACCTGTCGGCACCTTCGAACCCGGAGGAACATCTGCATCCACCGGAGCCGTCTCATGCGGCGACCGTGGCCGGCCGGAGTCCGGCGGACATCACACCCAAGGTCCCAACGCGAGGGGTCGGGCTCGGTCCGACATCTGATCCCGAGGAAAAATCCGCCAAACGACTGTCACGCCGGCAAAAGAATCGCGATGCTCCGTTGGAAGCCTGCTCTCCCGGTTCCCGGCCGCCGCCGCCGCCGGCTGAAGGCGGCACCGCGGCTTGTCGATATCGCAATTCAATCTGGCGATCGGCTGCGCGTTCCTCGCCCCGCCGACCTCGGGCACACGGGTCGCCGTGGCCAACGCTCCCGGCGTCGTCGCCTTCGTCACACTTGTCGTGATGTCGGAACGACAACGCACCGTTGCCGCATGGAGCCCTGGGGATGCCCGCCAGCGTCACGCCGCGCCGCGCACCTGGACGAGGCGGGCGAACATCGTCGCCCCCTGCGGCAGGATCGCATCGTCGAGCGTGAAGGCCGGATTATGCAAGGGAACATCGCCGCCGTGGCCGAGCGTGAAATAGGCGCCAGGCACCACGGCCAGCATGTCGGCCATATCCTCCGAGGCGAGCGATACCCGGTCCTTCAGGTAGACATCTTCAGGCGGCAGCACACCCTTCGCGATCTCCACGACGGCCTCGCAGAGCACCGGATCGTTCTTCAGGACGTCAAAGACATTCCAGATATTCACGTCGACCTCGATCTCGTGGGCAATGGCCCAACCCTTTGCCAGCGTTTCGACGCGGCGGGCGATCTCCTCGCCGGTCTCCCTGTCGAGATAGCGGATCGTACCGGACAACTCCGCCGTCTCCGGCACGATGTTGTAGGCCGTGCCGGAGGTCATCCGGGTGACGGAAAGAACCGCCCGGTCGGTCGGCGCAACATTGCGCGACACGATGGTCTGGAGTTCGCCAACGAGCGAGGCCGCCGCCACCAGAGGGTCGCGGGAATTATGCGGCGAGGCCGCGTGGCTGCCCTTGCCGGTGAGGCGGATGTCGAAGAAGCTCGCCCCGGCCATGGCAACGCCCGGCTTGATGCCGAGCCGTCCCGGCGCATCCTCCGGCGCATTGTGCATGCCGAAGATCTCGTCGCAGGGGAACCTTTCGAAGAGACCGTCGGCGATCATCGCCCGGGCGCCGCCGAGCCCCTCCTCCGCCGGCTGGAAGATGAACACCGCCGTCCCCGCGAAATCCCGGTTTTCGGCGAGATAGCGCGCCGCGCCGAGGAGCATCGTCGTATGACTGTCGTGGCCGCAACCGTGAAAGAGGCCGGGGGTCCTGGAGGCGAAGGGAAGGTTCGTCAGTTCCTCCATGGGCAAAGCGTCCATGTCGGCCCGAAGCCCGATGGTCCTGCCCGGCCGATTGCCCTTGAGCACGCCGACGACGCCGGTCCTGCCGATGCCGCGCGTCACCGCGATCCCCCAGCTTTCCAGCTTTTCCGCAACGATTCCCGAAGTCCGGACCTCCTCGAAGCCGAGTTCGGGATGGGCGTGAAAGTCTTGGCGCCAGGCGACGAGATCACCCTTGAAAGCCTCTATCTCGGGAATGAGTGTCATTCGTGGGGTCCTTCTATGCGGAAAAGACAGGGCACAGGCTCGGGTCGTTTCGTTCGGCGGTCTCGTTCAGGCTGCCTCTTTCAAGCGGCCTCCTTCAAGTGGCCTCCTTCAAGTGGCCTCCTTCAAGTGGCATGCGGCGGGAAAGTCGCCGCCCAGTGCCGGGCGATGTCATCGCCGGTGCAGAACCAGACGTCGTCGAACCGGGTCATATAGTCGAGCAGCCTGGCAAGACCAGCCGCCCGGCCGGGGCGCCCGATCAGCCGGTCATGGAGGCCGATGGACAGAAGTCGCGGCTGGCCCGCATGGCCCTCCGCCCGCATCAGGTCGAAGGCGTCGCGATGATAGTCGAAATACTCACCGGCGGTCGAAAATCCATTGTTGGCGTCGAACCTGTTGTCGTTGGTCTCGAACGAATAGGGAATGACAAGATGCGGACGTTCACCCCCGGCGTCGACCCACCACGGCAGTTCGTCGGCGAGCGAGTCGCGGTCATAGACAATACCGCCGTGTTCGGCGAGGAGACGACGCGTGTTCTGTCCCGGCCGCCCCGTCATCCAGCCGGTCGGCGCGCGGCCCGTCGCCGCCTCGATCGCCGCGATGGCCTTGGCAATGTGCCCGCGCTCCTCGTCTTCCGGCACGTGCGCGTAGTCGATCCAGCGGTAATGATGGCTGACGATCTCATGCCCCTCTCCCGCCATCTGGCGGAAGAAGGTGGGATAGAGCTCCGCCGCGCGGCCAACGGCGAGGATGGAGATCGGGATCTTATTCTCCCGGAACATCGCCATGATGCGCCAGCCGCCGCGCCGGGCGCCGAACTCGAAGACGGATTCGACAAGCGGCGCGCGAACGCCCGGACGGGCCGCCTCGCCGATGTCGTTCAGCATCGGCTCCGAGCCGGCATCGCCGTTGGCCAGGGTGTTTTCCGCGCCGCCCTCGACGTTGAGATTGAAATTGACCGCAATCGCCGCACCCTCCGGCCATTTCGGATCAGGCAGGCGCTCACCGTAACCGACCAGGTCGCGTAACGTCATCGGCTCGGGAAAGACCCGTCGTGCCGCGCTCATGCCGCCACCTTGAGGGGCGCAGCGGCCGCGTCGTAGCGGAAAAACCAATCGGTCTCGGTCGGGCCGTGCATCCAACTGTTGTCGATGGAAATGCGCTGCACCTCGCTGACGCGCGGGATACGCTCGTCCATATAGGCCCGGAAGGCCGCGCCATGGTCGCCCTCTGCGCCGTCGATCGCGCGGGCGAGAATGACCCCATCCTCGATCGCCATTGCCCCGCCGGCCGCCATGAACGGCCGCACCGCGTGGCAGGCATCGCCGACGAGCACCATCCGCCCCTCCGCCCAGTTGTCGTTCCGTGGGCGGTCGCAGATCGGCCAGACGGTCGCCTCCTTCGCAGCATCAAGGACGCGCATCAGGTCCGGGTGAAAGCCGTCAAACGCCGCGATCATGTCGGCGGGCGGACACGGCCGCGAATTCTCTTCGTATTCCCAGCCTTCGCCCGGGATGGCACCCATGGTGTAGAGCTCATCGCGCCGCCCGGTCATGTAATAGGCAAGGATGTGCCGGTCCGGTCCCCACCACTTGGTGCAGTCGCGCACCGGCCCGCCAGGAATGTCGGCGGTCCTGAGGATTGTGCGCTGCGCCATCTTGCCGGTGAAGCGCGGCTGAGCCGCGCCCTGGACGAGTTCGCGAACGCGGGAGTTGATACCGTCTGCGCCGATCACGATGTCCGCCTCGACGGTCTCCCCGTTGGAAAAGCGCAGCCGGACGCCGTCCGTCACCTCATCGACGCCGTCGAGCCGATACCCGAGCCTCAAGGTCCCCGCCGGCAGCGCCGAAACGAGGATGTCATGCAGGTCGGCCCGGTGGATGTTAAGGTAGGGTCCTCCGTATTCCGCCTCCTCGCGCGCGCCGAACGGCATCTCGATCAACGTCGCGCCCGTCTTCCAGTCGCGACTGAGAAAAGCATCGGGCTCGATGCCCCGCGCCTTCAGGGCCGGCACGAGGTCGAGGTTGCCGAGCACGCGTGTCACGTTGGGGCTGAGAATAATACCGGCGCCGAGGCGGGTGAAGACCTCGGCCTGCTCGAACACACGCACCTCGTGGCCCATCCGCGCCAGAAACGCCGCGACCGTCAGCCCGCCGAGCCCCGCTCCAATCACCGCGATTTTCGTTTTTGCCGCCATCCGCGCCTCTCGCTGTTCGCGGTCCGCCGGTCGGCGCCGCCATTTCATTCGATATAGAATGAAATACGTAGAACTCCCAGGGAAAGGATGTCAACTCTCCGTCGCGTCGACGGCCTCGACCTGCCCGACCACGCGATCGATCTGCCGCGAGAGCGTCACCAGTCCGTCCGACAGGGCGCGTGCGCCCTCCTCGCCGAGTGCTTCCAGCGCACGCCGTTGAACGGCGAAGACGAGCGGAATCGCCTGTTCCACCACCTTCAAACCCTCCATGGTCAGTTGCACGGAAACCGTCCGGCGATCGGATGGCTCGGGCATCCGGGCAACCAGACGCTTTTCTTCCAAGATATTGATTCGACTTGTTAAACCGGATGCGCTCAAGAGCAGAGAATGGCCTATCTGCTTCGGCGTCAGCGCATAGGGAGCGCCGGCGCGGCGCAGCGCCGTCAAGACGTCGTAGGACGGCCGCGTGAGGCCGAGGGGCGCTAAAGCCTGGTTGATCAACGCCGTCCCCTCCATCTGCACCCGGCCGAGGAGGCCGAAGACCCAGACCGGGCTCGCATCGATATCTGGCCGCTCCTTGCCCCATTGCTCGTAAATCGCCGCCACCACCTCTGGAGGCCGCAGCGGCCCCTCGCCTGATTTTTCCTTCTTTAACGAACTATTCATGGCGTCCTCACCCCTGTTCGCACATCGTCGACGCGGCGACCGTCGTCGCCGCACACCCCCTACGGCCCGCGCCGCCACATTCCGGCGCTCCATGCACGCACCTTAGATTGGCTGCCAATATCGCAAAAATGCAGCGATTTTTGCAAATTTTCGCGGCACATCGCAGCATTTTCGCACAAAAGATAATCAAACCTTAGAGTCGCTCATAAATACACCAGTACGCACTTGTCGCATCCGTATTTGTACGGTATCGAATGAAATAGTGAAACCGGCCGGATGTCGCAATCGCACCTCCGGCACAGCTGACACGACGGAGAAAAAACCCATGCTGCTGAATGCAATCCGATCCCTGACGGCGGCGGCGCTTCTCGTTGCCGGCGGTGTCGCGGCCCAGGCCAAGGACATCACGTTCACCACCGACTTCGGCTTCAACGGTCGCCACGCCTATTTCTACGTCGCGCTCGACAAGGGCTACTACAAGGCCGAGGGCCTCGACGTCACGATCATCAACGGCAAGGGCTCGTCCGACGCGATCAAGAAGGTCGCCTCCGGCACCGCCGACATCGGGTTTGCCGACGCCGGCGCCCTCGTCCTGGCGCGCGGCAACGACGGCGTGCCAGTCAAGCTCGTCTCCATCGTCTACGCCACCTCGCCCCACGCGCTCTATGCGCTTGCCGACAGCGGCATCGCGACACCAAAGGATCTTGAGGGCAAGAAGGTCGCCGACAGCGCCTATTCCGCCATGCCGCTGCTCTTCCCGGCCTATGCCAAGGCCGCCGGCATCGACGCCTCGAAAGTCGAATGGATCACCGCCGACGGCTCCGCCCTTCCCGCGCTTCTCGCCCGCGGCCAGGTCGATGTCATTGGTCAATATATCGTCGGCGAGCCGCTCTTGGAAAAGGCTGTCGCGCCCGGGAAGCTGGTGCGCCTCGGATACGCCGACGCCGGCCTCGACTATTACGGCAACGGCCTTGTCGCCAGCGAGGCGATGATCAAGAGGGATCCGGAGACCGTGAAGGCTTTCGTCCGCGCCACCTACAAGGGTCTCGCCGACGCCCTCGCCAACCCTGAAGCGGCCGGCAAGATCATGCACAAGTACCAGAAGCAGGTGACGGTTCCGATCGCCGAAGGCGAGACAAAGAAGGTCGGCGAACTGGTCCGCGACTATGACGGCAAGACCGGCGCCATTGATCCCGCTGAGATGGCGAAAACCGTCGCCGTCGTCGAGGGCGCCTACAAGCTCGCCAATCCTGTAAAGCCGGAGGACGTCTACGTGCCGGGGTTTGTCGAGTGACCCAAGTCGACGCAAGGCCTGCGAATGCCGCAACGCCGGATGGGTCCACCGTCCGGCGTCCGCGTCTGGAAATGGCCGGCCTCGGCAAGGTCTATGGCGAGGGCGTCGTCGGCGCCGTTACCGCGCTTCAGGGCATTGACCTTACAATCGAGGAAGGCGAATTCATCTCCGTCGTCGGCCCGTCGGGCTGTGGCAAGTCGACCCTCCTGAAGATCGTCGCGGGCCTGGAAGAATCCTCGTCCGGCACCGTGCTGCGCAACGGCGAAGCGCTCGACGGTCCCTCGCGCGAGACCGGAATCATCTTCCAGGAGCACGTGCTCTTTCCTTGGCTGTCGATCCTCGACAATGTCCTCCTGCCGGCGAATGTCTACAGGCTCGACCACGACGCGGCGCGCGCCCGCGCCCTTGATCTCCTGGAGACGACCGGCCTGAAGAACTTCGTCCACCATCGTCCCGACCAGCTCTCCGGCGGCATGAAACAGCGCGCCGCCTTCTGCCGGGCGTTGATCAGCGATCCGGCGCTCCTCCTGATGGACGAGCCCTTCGGCGCGCTCGACGCGCTGACCCGGGAGGAGCTGTCGCTCGATCTCTCCCGCCTCTGGCAGGATCTCGGCCGCACCGCGCTCCTCATCACCCACGACATCGAGGAGGCGATCCTCCTCGGCGATCGCGTCGTGATCATGTCGCCACGTCCGGGCCGTATCGTCGCCGATATTGCCGTCGACCTGCCGCGCCCGCGCAGCGTCGAGACCGCAGCACTCCCCCACTTCACCGAACTGAAGCAGCAGATCCGCTCCATCATCTTCAGCCGCAAGGGGGAGTCGACGTGACCAAACGCATCGAGGCGCTCCGCGCCCGCAGCGAACCGATGCTAATCTTCATCGCCCTCTTCGTCCTGTGGGAGCTCGTCGTCCGCTGGGCCGATCTCCCGGGCTGGCTTCTGCCCGCGCCCTCCGCGATCATCGCCATCGCCTTCGAATGGGCACCCGAACTCGCTAGCAACTTTATCGTCACCCTGCGAGAAACAGTGGTCGGCTTCGTGATCGCCCTCGCCATTTCCATCCCGCTCGCCATTGTCATCGCCTTCACCACCGTCGTGCGCCGCGTGGTCTATCCGATCCTCCTCGGCCTGCAATCGGTGCCAAAGGTGGCACTCGCCCCGCTCGTCACCCTGTGGATGGGCGTTGGCGAACTGCCAAAGACCGTCATCGTCATCCTTGTTTGCTTCTTCCCGATCCTCGTCAACATGGTCACCGGGCTCGAAGCAGCACCGAAGTCCATGGTCGATCTGATGAAGTCGCTGCGCGCCGGCCAGAAGGACATGTTCCTGCGCCTCCGGCTGCAGGTGGCACTGCCCTATACGTTTACCGGCTGCAAGATCGCCGTGACCTTCGCCGTCATCGGCGCGGTTATCGCCGAATTCGTCGCCGCGCAATCGGGCCTCGGATATCTCATTTTGATGTCGACGGCGCAGTCGCTAACGGCCCTCGCCTTCGCCGCGATCATCCTGCTGACGATCATGAGCGTGGCGCTCTTCTACCTGATCGAATGGATCGAGAAGCGCGTCGTCACCTGGCGGGCATAAGGGCCGGAGGTCAGGGCACGATTGGGGCGGACGGCGCACGTCGAATGGCGGCCGTGCAAGCGCGGCCTTACGGCACCTGCCGGCAAGGCTCTTGCCGGCAGGCGACCGGTATCGATCTCGTCAGTGCGCGTGCGGCCCGCCATCGACGACGGGCGCCAGGCCATCGTTCTTCGCCGTTTGCGCGAAGAGATGAGTGGCAAGTGGGTTCGAGCCTAACTTCGATGCGGCATAAGTCGTCGCGATGACGCCCCAGCCGCCGATCGTAGCGGCAAACCACAGCGATGTACCGAATGGCTCGATAACCGCGACGAGGCCGGCAAGGCCGATCACAATCCGCAATGGCAAAGCGAGCGGCTTACCGCACCATCCGCCGAACGCAACGGCCCAGATCGCGGTCGACAAAAGCAACGCGACCGCGCTGACGGCGATTTCCCCGGCGCTTCCCTGGAACAGAATGGCCGGATCGAAGACGAAGCCGAAGGGAATGAAAAAGGCAACCAGGCTAAGCCCGAAAGCCGCCATGCCCGTTCGCATGGCCGAGGCTTTGCCCACGCCCGCCGCCGCGAAGGACGCAAGAGCCAAAGGCGGCGTGACCATCGACAGAACGCAGTAGTAGAAGATGAAGAAATGCGCGGCGAGCGGCTGAAGACCCAGTTTTTCCAGAGCCGGGATATAGAGGACCGCGCCGATGATATAGGCAGCGACCGTCGGCAGGCCCATTCCCATGATTATGCAGCCGAGCATGGCAAGCGACAGGGAGGCGTAAATCGAGCCTTCCGACAGGGCAATCAGCGATCCGGCGAATTTCAGCGCCAGGTTCGACTGCACCGCAACCGCGATCACGATGCCGATAGCCGCGATCGGCACGGCGACATCGGCAGCCTGTCGGGGCGCTTCGCGAAGGCCATCCATCAGATCCCCGAATTTGATCCGGGTCGACCGGCGCAGGAACGGGACGACAAGACAGCTCGCGGTCGCCACAACAGCGGAATACGCTGCGGAGTATCCCTGAACGAGTGCGGCAATGAGGATGACGGGAGGCAGCAAAAGATGCAGCCGGGGCAGGACCGGCGCGATGCGGGCGATTTCCTCCGCCGTCATCGTGCGCTGGTTGTTCCGCCTGGCCGACAGATCGACGACGACGAGAAGGGCCAGATAGAAGGCGACCGCCGGAATGAGGCCGGCCAGCGCAATCTGCGAATACGGCATGTTAAGCATTTCGGCCATGATGAAGGCGGCGACGCCCATCACAGGCGGCATCAGTTGCCCTCCCGTCGAGGCGATCGCCTCGACACCGGCGGCGCGATAGTCCTCCATGCCGCTGCGCTTCATCAGCGGGATCGTGAAGACACCGGTGGAGACCACGTTGGCGACGGCGCTGCCGGAAATCGATCCCATCAGACTGGAAGAAAAAATGGCCGTTTTCGCCGCCCCCCCGACGGCACGGCCGGCCAGCCGAATCGCCAGGTCGATGAACAGTTGTCCGCCACCGACAGCGCCATAGAACGCACCGAACAGAATGAAGTAGAAAACGAAGTTGAGCGAGGTCGAGGTCGTAATGCCGAGTACGCCCGCCGTCGTCATCGTCGTGATTTCGATCGCCGCGTCGAGAGTGAAGCCGCGGAACGACAACCAGCCTGGCAACACGTTGCCCCAGAAGACATAGGCGATAAAGACAAGAAGGACGCTGACCAGCACCCAGCCGACCGCCCGTCGCGCCCCTTCAAGCAGCAGCAGGACAAGCGCCACGCCGACCCAGATGTCGAGCGGGAAGACCGGCGCGACATTTTCCATACGTGTGGTCAGCCGGCCGAACTCGACGAGATAGTAAACGCCGACGGCAAGCGTGGCGATGATCATCAACGCATCGATGCCGATGCGGACAGGCCGCGGCAGCCATTCGGCCGTCAGCGGCTTGTAGAGAAACAGCAGGACGAGCGCAAAGCACAGATGCATCGGGCGTTCGAACAACGGTTGCTGCGGTTCGTAGAGAATCCAGATCTGAAAGGCGATGAAGCAGACGCCGATCAGAAAAGTCGCGGATGCAAGCAACGGGCGATTTCGATCAAGGGACATTGACGGGACTCCCAACCTCCGAATGACAGGCAAGATCGGCGCCGGAGCAAGCCCCGGCGCCGTCGCATTCGCCGGTTACATCCAGCCGCGTTCGCGATAGTAGCGCGCCGCACCGGGATGCAGTTCGATACCCGTCGCGGCCTTCGTCCAGGCCTTTTCCGGATCGAAATGCGCCCAGGCAGCGTGCGCCTTGGCCAGTGTTGCGGCATTCTCGATCAGCGTCTTGGTAATCTGATAGGCTTTTTCGTCGTCGAGCGACTTGTTGGCAATCAGCACCGTGCCGAGGTTCGCCCCCATTGTTGGACCGTCCTGCCCCTTGAACCAGGGACCGTACTTGCCCGGGAGGAGGCCGTTCTTCTGCAACAGATCGAGCGCGACCTTCGGGATGTCGAGGAAGGTGACATTGGCCGTCAGGCTGACTTCGGTGATCGTCGGATGCCCCTTGATCACGGTGTCGATGTAGATATCGGCGTCACCGTTGCGCAGGATATCCGGGATCTGGGCGGTCGCGACCTGCAGGATGCTGCCGCCATTCGCCTTGATCTTTTCGGGGCTCGTACCGAGGGCTTTCAGGATCATCATCGCGGCCGGAACGGCACTCGAGCCGGTCGGCTTCATGAGAAGCCGAACCGGTTTGTCCGAGGCGAAAATCTCGGCAAGATCGCGCGTGCCACGCTCCTTGACGAAATCCTGCCTGGCCATGACGCCGATATAGACGTTGTTGAGACCACCGACGAGCGCCCGAATATCGGGCGCGGAGGCTCCGCCGTAGATGGCGTTGCCGTCGCGCGCCCAGACCGCCGTTGCCACATTGGACAGGGCGATCTCGGCCTTGCCGTTCTGCACCACCATCGGGTTGGCAACACCACCACCCCGGGCGATCACCTCAACGGTGTTCTGTCCGAAGATCGGTTCGAGCATCTGTTCCAGCGTCGCCGCGAAGACGTACCAGGACGAACCCTCGCGCATCGCGCCGATCCGGATTTCCTGCGCCGCCGCCGGGGCAATCGCTGCCAGCGCGGCTAGCGTTGCAAGCGCTAGCCCGCCTATCCGCATCTTGACCGAAGTGAACATGATTTCCTCCTATTGTCGTTCTTTGTTTTTCTTTGTTTTTCTTTGTCGTTCCGCTGCCTCACGCAGCGGCGGCAGCGCTCACGGTGCCGAGGCCCGCCAGATCCATCGCAGACGTTATCTCCTTGTCCGCACCGGGCTGCAGCGGCTGCAGCGGCGAGCGGATAGCGGCGTGCTTGAGAATGCCGCGATGAGCGAGCGCGATCTTGAGGGCGACGGTCCCCTCCATGTGCGAACCGCGATGATAGACGGCTTTGGTGACCGGCAGCAGACGCTCGTGGATTGCATGGGCCTTGGCGTAGTCCTTCGCCTTGCCGGCCTCGATCAGTTCGACCAACGGTTCGGGAGCGATGTTGCCATATCCCACGAGTGCGCCGTCAACATCGAACATCGTCGGCAGCAGATACTCGTCGTGGCAGGTGAGGATCTGCAGGTCCGGGTTCTCCTTCCGCAGAATCGGGATTTCCGTGTACCAGCGGCGCATGTTGCGAACGCCGTTCTTGGTGGCGACGACGCCGGGCTGCGCTGCGATCTCGAGCTGGGTTTCGAGATCGTAGGACGTCTTGGTCACATCGGGATACTGGAAGAGAATGCACTGCAGGCCGGATTCCTCATAGATGGCCTTGTAGCGTTCCTGGGGCGCGCCCTTCTGGAAGCCGAAGCGCAGCCAGCCGTGATTCGGGTAGACCAACGCGCCGATGGCGCCTGCGTCGGCGGCGCGGCGCGCCTCCAGGGCGGCGACCTTCGTGCCCTCACCCGTGATGCCGGCGATAATCGGAACCTTGTCGCCGACCGCCTCGACATAGGTGCGAATGAGAGCGACCTGCTCCTCGGGCGTCAGATAGGTCCCTTCGCCCGCGTGGCCCAGAATCACCATGCTCTTCACACCATGGATCGACACCAGCCAACGAGCAAGCTCGGCATTGGCGGCGTGATCAACCTCCCCGTCGACGGTGAAGGCGGTGACAGGAGCGGGATTGAGACCTCGCAAATCCATGACGGACATTCTATTCTCCTTTGATGAAGATCGTTTGCGGGAACGTTCCCGTTTTGGGCCGAAAGAAAGTGCGATCTGAGCTTTTTATCGTTACCGGGAACGTTCCCATTAATGCTCGGGTGCGATATTGTGTCAAGAAGAAACGCATTGCCGACATCAACGAGGCCATTACACAGTGGAAAGAGCAAGCCCGTCTAAGGATCGAACGAGAAGCAGACGGCAGGCGCGCATCACGCTGCATGACGTCGCCGCGGCTGCCGGCGTATCGAAGTCCACCGTCTCGCGAATTCTCGACGAACGATTGCCGCGTTCGGAAAGCGAAACCGCGATCCGAGTGCGCCAGGTCGCCGCCGAGCTCGGTTACATGCGCGATGTTTCGGCGGCGAGCCTGCGGCGTGGCAAAACCATGACGATCGGCGTCATCGTTCCGCGACTGACCGATACCGTGATGGCGATGTTCTACGAGGCGGTTGCTCATTCCGCCAGCCGGTCGGGACAGTTTGCCGTCGTAGCCACGACCGACGACGAGCCGGGAGCCGATCGCGCGGCCGCGGAAAGGCTGTTGCGCCAGGGCGTCGACGGGCTGGTTATGGCGACAAGCCGCATCGACGACGCGTTTCCCCGTGAATTGGAGGCGCGAGGCGTCCCCTGCGTGCTGGCGCTGCGAACCGATGGCTACAGCCTGTCGTCGGTGGGAGACGACAGGCTTGGCGGCTATCTGGCGACCCGCCATCTGCTTGACCTGGGACATCGGCGAATTGGGCTGATCGCCGGTCCGGCCTACGCGTCGAGCGCGCTCGGGCGGGCGGAAGGATACAGGCAGGCCATGGCGGAGGCCGGGCTCGAGATCGATCCGGAATGCGTGGTCGAGTCGACCTTCGGCATCGAGTCAGGCGCGAGCGCGGCGGAACAATTGTTGAGTCTCGCCGACCGCCCGACGGCGATTTTTGCCATCAACGACAACACGGCGATCGGCGCGATGTCCGCTCTCTCGTGGCGAGGACTATCGGTTCCCAACGACATGTCGCTTGTCGGCTACAACGACATTCCCATCGTCAGCCGCCTGCCAACCCCGTTGACGTCCGTCCGGGTGCCCTTCGACCAGATGGCGGCCGCAGCTCTCGACCTTCTCGCGCGCGAACCGGCAAACGCGCATGACCGTGTCAAATTGGCCGCGCCTACCCTGATCCCCAGGCGATCGTCCGCTAAACCAACATGACGACAAAGAAATCGGAAGCTTTCAACGCCAGTCGAGATCCGCTATCTGGACCTGCTCGGCTTTGACAGCGCGAAAAATTGAGATCGCGGGCGAAGCCGAAAATACAGAAGACCTTTATTTTACAAATAATTAAATGGCGACCCCGGCAGGATTCGAACCTGCGACCCACGGATTATAAGTCTGCATATGAAATACAATAATTATTTGATTATTATGGACAATTAAGATCTATGATGTGTGTGCGAGTTTCGTGTGAGCCTAATCATTCCCGTGGCAGCATCCGGATGGTGAAAAATCCGTCGGCACCAACGAGATAGCCTTCCCCCTCACCATTCAGTCTCGGCATAAAGGCATCCTGGCGCAAAGCAGCGAACCACCGCTCCAAGCACACCTCGCTCGCCCCCGGCATGAACGCGCCCCGCAGCACGTCAGGCCGTTCTGGCCGCCAGAACTTAAGGCGGTTCCAAAACCACAATTCCTGTTTGAAAGGCCCTTGGTATAGCACCCGGTGGCCGGCAAGACCCTGGCCCTTGGCCCTCGCTCACACGACACCGGCTATCGCCCTGATATGATGCCTCCGGCGCGGCGATCGCCGCGAGAGCGACAAACTCCAATATGACGGCAAGTCACGCCTTGCCCGGCTCGACGTGGAGCTCGGAAAACGGAAACGTCGTGCTAACCTTCACACATTCCAGCGCGAAGAGAGAATTGACGCTGCGCAGCGTGATGCTTGCCGTCAGGTCGTCGTAAAACCGGTCGAAGGCCGCCATGTCGGCGACGACGACGCGCAACAGGAAATCGCAGGGTCCGGCGAGACGGTAGACGTCGAGGACCGGTTCCAGCCGCGCCACGGCGGCAAGGAGTTTCGCCCGCCATTCCGCCGTGTGCTCGACCGCCTCGATCATCACAAAGGCCGTCAGTGACGGGCCGAAGGCATCCGGGTCCAGAAGCGCCACGCGGGCGCGGATCACACCCGACTCTTCATGCTTCTGAATGCGCTTCCAGCACGGTGACTGCGACAACCCCACCTGGTCGGCGATGCGCGCGACGGGGATTGTCGCATCCCGCTGCAACAAATCGAGGATTTTCAGGTCGATCCGGTCGAACGTCATAGCGTCTCCTTCCGGGCCTGTCCGGCCACTCCTGACGGGTTGACACCGAGGGTCGCACATTTATACAAAATGTCTATCGTTTATGTCGTGTATTATCTGTTCAGGCTCGCTTTCCACGCCGATTCTGATAATGTCGACCTTGTTAGTCGTACTTTTCGAGGCCACCGTCGGCGAATGATCACGCAGAAGACCAAATACGCACTCAAGGCACTCATGGTGCTCGCCGACGAGAAGGCCGCCGGAACCGAGGCCCTGCGCATCGAGGAAATCGCGGAGCGGTCGGGCGCGCCGAAGAGGTTTCTCGAACACATTCTGCTGGATCTTAAGCGGGCCGGACTGATCGGCAGCCGGCGCGGACGCAAGGGCGGCTATGAACTGATCAAAAACCCGAAGCGCGTCTCTCTCGCCGAGGTGCTCCGGCTGATTGACGGGCCGCTCGCGCCTCTGCCCTGCCTGTCGCGCCGCGCGTACCAGCAGTGCGACGACTGCAAGGACGAAGAGGCCTGCCGGGTGCGCGCCGTTTTCAGCGGCTTCTACGCCAGCTACTTGTTGATGATCGAATCGCTCACGCTTGCCGATTTGCAGCAGGATGTCCGCCCCATTGAGGGCTTTCCCCTCCCAGGACCCGCCGGGAGAGAATGATCTTCCAAAATCACACCTGAAAAGAACGTGATTCTTCCTTTGATAATCACGATTAACTCTGTCGTTATTTAGGTGTCAGGGTTCGTCAAAGGAAAGATCATGCTTGGCATCATCCGCAGCGGCGCCCGTGCATCGGCGCAAGTCACCCGTGTCCGTCATTTCAAGGACGGGAGAAGCGATATCGACGTGGCGATGACCGGGACGCATCGCAAAACCCGTTCCGCGATTCGCTGGCCGGCCGGCGTAGCCGCCCTGATCGCCGCCGCCGGGCTTGCCTTCGGCGCGCCCTTTGCCGTTCACGCCGGGGAAAAGGTCGAGATCCTGAACGTCTCGTACGATCCGACGCGCGAATTCTACCGGGAATACAACGAGCTCTTCAACGCGTGGTGGACAGCGCAGGGTCATGCGCCCGCAACGATTAGCCAGTCCCATGGCGGCGCCGGCGCACAGGCGCGGGCGGTGATCGACGGGCTTCAGGCGACCGTGGTGACCCTCGCGCTGTCGGCCGATATCGACAAGATCGCGCAGCGCACAGGACGCATTCCCGCCGACTGGCAGGCGCGCCTGCCGCACAATTCCTCACCCTATACGTCGACCATCGTGTTCCTCGTGCGACATGACAATCCCAAGAAAATCAAGGACTGGAACGACCTGATCCGCGACGACGTCGCTGTCGTCACGCCCAATCCCAAGACATCGGGCGGCGCGCGCTGGAATTTTCTCGCGGCCTGGGCCTATGCCGAGCGCAGCGGGATCGACCCGCGCGATTTCGTCGGCGCGCTCTATCGCCACGTGCCGGTGCTCGACACGGGCGCGCGCGGATCGACCGTGACGTTCACCCAGCGCGGCATCGGCGATGTCCTGCTCGCCTGGGAGAACGAGGCCTTCCTCGCACAAAAGGGACTGGGCGAGGATGCCTTCGACATCGTCGTCCCCTCCGTCTCGATCCTAGCCGAGCCGCCGGTAACGCTTGTTGACGGCAACATCACGACGGAGGCCCAGCGCGCGGCCGCCAAAGCCTATCTCGAGCACCTCTACAGCCCCGAGGCACAGGCTCTGGCACTGAAGCATTTTTACCGCGCGTGGGACACCTCGGCTGCGGCCCCGTCGGACGTGGCGCGCTTCCCCCATGTCGAGCTTCGCAGCATCGCCGACTTCGGCGGCTGGTCGGTCGCGCAACCGAAATACTTCGGCGAAGGCGGCGTTTTCGACCAGATCTACGCGGAGTAAATCATGCGGACGGGCATTCTCCGCGCGCCCTCGCCCCTTCCGGGCTTCGGGCTGAGCGTCGGGATCATGATGACGGCACTTTCCATTGTGGTCCTGCTCCCCATCGGGGCGCTGCTGGGCAGGGGCCTGGCCGTCGGCCCGGCCGATCTGTGGACGATGGTGAACTCGCGTCGCATCTGGGCCGCGCTCGCCCTGTCGTTCCGCGCCGCCCTGGTCGCCTCGTTCTTCAACCTGGTTTTCGGCCTGCTGCTGGCCTGGGTTCTGGTGCGCTATCGCTTCTGGGGACGCCGGCTGATCGACGCCGCCGTCGACCTGCCCTTTGCGCTGCCGACGGCCGTCGCCGGCATCGCACTGACGGCGATCTATGCACCGAACGGCGTCTTCGGCCGGGCGCTGGCGCCGCTCGGCATCCGGGTCGCCTATACCGAAATCGGCATCTGGATGGCACTGATCTTCGTCGGGCTACCCTTTGTCGTGCGTACCGTCCAGCCGGTCATCGAGGAACTCGACCACGAGGTCGAGGAGGTCAGCGCCACGCTCGGCGCGCGGCGCCTTTACACCCTGCGCCGGGTAATCCTGCCGACGCTCACGCCCGCGGTTATCACCGGCTTCGCCCTCGCCCTCGCCCGCTCCATGGGCGAATACGGATCGGTCATTTTCATCGCCGGCAACCTGCCGTTCAAAACCGAAATCGCGCCGCTGCTGATCGTGATCCGACTTGAGGAATACAACTATGACGCCGCAACCGCGATCGGCATCGCCATGCTGGCGATCTCGTTTGCCATGCTGCTCGGCATCAACGCCATCCAGGTCTGGAGCAGACGGAGGATCGGCCTTGTTTGAAATGCCACAGAAAAAGCGTCGTAACGGCCGCGACGGTCGCCTCCGCACAGATCCGCCCTCTCCCGCTCCGCCTCTTGCGGCAATGGAGGTCTGAATGTCCGCTCCGGCTTGTTCCTGGCCCGAATCCGTCACGACCGAACCCCGCCTCGTGCGGCGCCTGCTTATCGGGCTTTCCCTCGGTCTGCTCTCGGTTCTTCTCTTCGCACCGCTTGTCGCCGTCTTCGTCGAAGCCCTCCGGCAGGGAGCGATGGCGTCGCTCGCCTCGCTCACGTCGCCCGACGCCCGCTCGGCCATTCGCCTGACGCTTGTCGTCGCCGCCTTCGCCGTACCGCTCAACGCCGCCTTCGGCATCGCAGCGGCCTGGGCGATCACCAAATTCGATTTTCGCGGCAAGGCGTTCCTGATCACGCTCATCGACCTGCCGTTCTCGGTCTCGCCGGTCGTCGCCGGCCTCACGCTCGTCCTGCTGTTCGGCGTCAACTCGTCGCTCGGAGCCTGGCTCATTGCGCATGACGTCAAGATCGTCTTCGCCTTTCCCGGCATCGTGCTGGCCACGATGTTCGTCACGTTCCCCTTCGTTGCCCGCGAACTGATCCCGGTGATGATCGAACAGGGGCGCGCGGGAGAAGAAGCGGCGCTGACGCTGGGCGCCTCGGGCTGGCGGGCCTTCTTCACCGTGACGTTGCCGAACATCCGTTGGGCGCTGCTCTATGGCGTGCTGTTGAGTAACGCCCGCGCCATGGGCGAGTTCGGCGCGGTAGCGGTCGTCTCGGGCAAGATCCGCGGCGAAACGACCACGATGCCGATCATGATCGAGATGCTCTACAACGAATACCTTTCGGTCGCGGCCTTTTCGCTCGCCGCTGTCCTGACGCTTCTCGCCCTTCTCACCCTCGCCCTGAAATCGCTGCTCAGATGGCGCCACGCGGATCTGCTGGCGGCCACGGAGCGCCATTGAAAGGACTTGTCGCCATGAACATCGATATCGAGGAACTGGCCAAGGAGTTCGGCACAGAACGAGCGCTACATCCCGTCTCGCTCTCAATCCCTTCCGGTGCGCTTATCGCTCTGCTCGGCCCCTCGGGCTCGGGCAAGACCACGCTCTTGCGCATCCTCGGCGGGCTGGAATTCCCGACATCGGGGCGGGTGCGTTTCGACGGGCAGGACGCCACCGGCCTCAGCGTACAGGACCGCCGCGCCGGGTTCGTCTTTCAGCATTACGCGCTCTTTAAGCACATGACGGTCTTTGAGAACGTGGCCTACGGGCTGCGCGCCCGCAAGCGCCGGGAACGCCCGACCGAAGCCGAGATCGCCCGCCGGGTGGCCCGGTTGCTCGACCTGATTCAGCTTCCCGACGTCGGCACCCGCTATCCAAACCAGCTTTCAGGCGGACAGCGGCAGCGCGTGGCGCTGGCGCGTGCGCTCGCCATCGAGCCGCGTATGCTGTTGCTCGACGAACCGTTCGGCGCGCTCGACGCCAAGGTGCGCAAGGATCTGCGTCAGGGGCTGCGGGAAATTCACGACAGCACCGGCCTGACGACGATTTTCGTCACCCACGACCAGGAGGAAGCAATGGGACTTGCCGATTTCGTGGTCGTCATGTCGATGGGCCGCATCGAGCAGGTCGGCAAGCCCGCCGACATCCGCACCAGGCCCGCCAGCGACTTCGTCCGGCAGTTTACCGCAGCTTGAGGTGTGGGCTTCGTTCCGGCGGCGTCGCCAATTTCGACGCCGAAGTGAACCGACGGCGAACAAAAATTGTCAAACCCGACTGACAAAACTGTCAAACTCGCCCAACCAGCGAGTCCGTCGAAAAGAAAGCTCGTTATTTTCCAAATAATTAAATGGCGACCCCGGCAGGATTTGAACCTGCGACCTACGGATTAGAAGTCCGTTGCTCTATCCAGCTGAGCTACGGGGCCGGAGTGAGATCAAGAATACATGCCATACCGAACGGCCCGGCCGAAACGGGGGCCAGGCGCAAGATCGGGACCGGGCCGGAAAGCGGCGTCCGTCAGTGTGTCCACACGCCCATGCGGTCGTAGCGGAAATTGTCAGAGTAGGAAAAGCGTTTCGGCGTTCGGTCTTTCGCTTCCAAGACACGGAAGGCGATGCCGTTGCGGCGCGCATAGGCAATCGCCTCGTCCTTGCTCTCGAACTTCAGCCGGATCTGCTGGCGCATGTCCGTGGAAGACGTGTAGCCCATGAGCGGATCGACCGACCGGGGTGCCTCCGGCTCGAATTCGAGCACCCAGTGATGGGTCTTCGCCCGCCCCGATTGCATCGCGTTCTTGCTCGGTCTGAAGATGCGTGCCGTCATCGCTTTCGCTTTCCCTTGATCGTTCCGTTCGATCCGTCCGGATACCACGTCCGGCGCAAAGTTGTCGCCGCTCGGACATCTGCGACGAGAGAGCGGATCCGGCGATGGTCGGGGCAGCAGGATTTGAACCTGCGACCTACTGCTCCCAAAGCAGTTGCGCTACCAGGCTGCGCTATGCCCCGCCAATCGGACCGGATCGCGTTATTCGCTCCTTCGATTACACGCTGCGCGCGGGAGCGACAAGCGTCTCGTGGGTCAATGCAGGCGTTATTTCACGGCCTCGACGCGCGGATAGCGGATCCGGTCGCCCGGACGGATACCGAGACGCGCCGATGTTCCGGCAACGACCTCCAGCACGAAGCGCACCGGTTCTCCCGACGACACAGGCCGCTCCGATAGCGGCACAGTGTTCTTTGCGATGTGGGCGATCGTGCCGTCGGCACGGATGAAAATCATGTCGAGCGCGACATAGGTATTCTTCATCCAGAAAGAGACCTCTTCGTTGCGGAAGAAGTCGAATAGCATGCCGGCATCGCGGTCGAGCGAGCGGCGAAACATCAAGCCCTTGCTGCGTTCGCCGACGTCATCGGCAACCTCGACCCGGAAGACGCGCGGCCCGCCGGCGGTCTCTATCACCAGACGTCCCTCGTCGACGGCCACGCTGGCCGCTTTTTCGGCCCGGGCACCGACCCCGGAAAAGACATCGCCGCCAAGAAAGGGGATGAGGAAGAGGGAAAGGCAGGCCAACCATATCGCCGACGCGCGGCACAGCCTGAGAACGCGAGAACACTGCACTTGTCGACGCCCCAGTCGATGAAAAGACGGAATCAGTGAGAGGACGGAATATGTCCGCCCTCGACCGGACGGATTTCCGCAGCCATCAGCCCCTTCGGGCCGGCACCGTAGCGCACGACAACCGTCTGCCCCGGCTGCAGCTCAGTCAAGCCGAAACGGCGCAACGTTTCCATATGAACGAAAATATCCGGCGCTCCGACGCCGCAGGAAAGAAACCCGTAGCCGCGCACCCGGTTGAACCATTTCACCGTGGCCTTTTCCGGCCCGAATGTCGCGTTGACCTGGACATGGGTCCGCGAGGGCGGCATCTGCGAGGGGTGGACGGCGGTCGTCTCGTCCATGGAAAGGATCCGCAGCGCCTGCAGGCCGCGAGGCCGTTCCAGGACCTCGCAGACGACGCGCGACCCCTCATAGGCGGTCTGGAAGCCGTCTCGTCGCAGGCAGGTCACATGCAGCAGGATATCCGGCATGCCGTCGCCGTCCGGGAGGATGAAACCATACCCTTTTCCCACGTCGAACCACTTGATGGTCCCGGCGACTTCGATGACGTCGACGGCAGCCTCTTCCGTCAAATCCTCGAAGGGTTGCGCATCTGGCGAGTATTTCGCCCCCATAATCCTGGTCCTCTTCCTCAGCGGAACGAATCGGCCCCTTGATTCCTCGGCAGGATATCATCGGGGCGGGGAAGTGGCGCAAGACTAATTCACTGCTTTCCACGATTTTCGGCCGAAAACTGCGGTTTTCTCAGTATTCAGCGGCAACCTTGTCACAGAACGGTGCGAGGACCGGACCGATCTCGTCACGGATGACAAAATCGGCGATTCCGTCGAGCGGCGTCGCCTCCCGGTTGAGAATGACGAGTTCGGCGCCCTCTTCCTTGGCCAGAATCGGCAAGCCCGCCGCCGGGTAAACAACAAGCGACGAGCCGATCGCGACGAAGAGATCCGCCTCCAATGCGGCCTCCTGCGCCTGCGCCATCGCCTCCAGCGGCATCGACTGGCCGAAGTTAATGATCGCCGCCTTGACGATTCCGCCGCACGCGCGGCAACGTGGCGTTTCGCCCCTCTCCTCGAACGGTCCGCGAATGGCCTCGAGTTCGTGCCGCTCGCCGCACTCCAGACAGGTCGCAAAGGTACCGTTACCGTGCAGCTCGATCACCCTGTCGTCGGGAACGCCCGATCGTTGGTGCATGCCGTCGATGTTCTGGGTGATGACCGCGGAAACGCGGCCGAGCCTGTGAAGCGCCGCGATCGCTCGGTGACCGGCGTTGGGTTCGGCTGCGGCGAACTGGTCGAGCATGGTGAAACGCCGTTGCCAGTCGGTTCGGCGCGCATCTTCGCTGGTAACGAAATCGTCGAAATAGACGGGGTCGGTGCGTTCCCAAATACCGCCGGGGCTGCGAAAGTCGGGAATGCCCGACTCGGTGCTGATTCCGGCACCGGTGAAGATGACCGCCCTGCGCGCATCGGCAAAGAGTTCGGCCAGCGTCGACACCGCGTTCTTGCGCTCCGACACAAGTGTCATATGTCTACCTCAATCCTTCCTTTCACCCGAGTCTCACCAACAACGGGAGCCCGATAATGCGCTACCTTCATACCATGGTTCGCGTCGCCGACCTTGATGCATCTCTCGATTTCTACTGCAACAAGCTCGGTCTTTCCGAGGTCCGCCGCATGGAAAGCGAGAAGGGCCGCTTCACATTGGTCTATCTCGCCGCCCCACTCGACGACGAACGGGCCCGCGCCGAAAAGGCGCCGCTTGTCGAACTGACCTATAACTGGGATCCGGAGGTTTACGGCGAGGGTCGCAACTTCGGCCACCTCGCCTTCGAGGTCGACGACATCTATGCCACCTGTCAGTCGCTGATGGACGCCGGCATCACCATCAACCGGCCACCGCGTGACGGTCACATGGCCTTCATCCGCTCGCCGGACAATATCTCCATCGAACTCCTGCAGAAGGGCGACGCCAAGAGCCCGCTCGAGCCCTGGGCTTCGATGGACAACATCGGCCACTGGTAAGCGCTCAACGAAGAGAACCCGGCAAAGGATGCGGCGACGCGGATTTTTTGCGGTCTCGCCGCATCTTCCCTCTTGTCGGCAGCGGAAATCGACTCTATAACCCCGCCCCGTTGAAGACGGCGCTGCGCTCCCTTCGTCTATCGGTTAGGACGCCAGATTTTCATTCTGGAAAGAGGGGTTCGACTCCCCTAGGGAGTGCCACCGTCTCACAACGCTAGGGGATCTATAAAGCCCTAGACTTCAAGACCTTGGATGTTCCGTCCGGTACGAAGGCATCGTACAGACGGATGGAACACGGGGCTCGCATCATCGACATCCGGCACCGATTGATCCAGGCGCGCCATGCTGGCGCCAAGCGCCGTAGAAGCACTTGGCCGCAAGTCCGCGCCTGATTTCATCGCCGGCGGTTTGCGGATGACCTCGTCGATCTGGCGACGGGATGCATCAAGCGCACAACCACGAAATCAGCACTGGCCGTCAATCCGTACCAAGCCAAGCGGCACGATGCGATTCTCCCCCAATGAAGCGGTCCGCCGTCGTGTTCCCGAAAACGGAGAATCATGACCGCACCGCTCATGCATCTGACACATGCCCGCTCCGCGCCCGTCGGACTTGTCGCATCGTCTTCGCCCTATTAGATAGCTATGCATCTATTAGCCTTCTATCTAATATACGAGTCCCTCCCCATGGCCTTTTCCACGACCGACACGACCGCCGTATCCGATCTGATCGTGGTGGCGCGAAAGATCCGCACGCTGTTCGATTCCCGATCGCGCGAAAACGGCCTGACCTTTGCCCGGGCGCGGACGCTCCTCTTGCTTGGCCGCCGCCCCGACATGACCCAAAGCGAACTCGCGACCGAGCTGGAGGTGGAGCGCCCCACCATGGCCCGCCTCCTCGATAGCATGGAGAAAGCGGGCCTTGTTACCCGCGAGATCGGCGAAAGCGACCGGCGGACACGGCACATCGCTCTGACGGCCGAGGCACAGTGCCATGCAGGCCGTCTGGAGCGCCTCACCAGGACCGTGAGAGCAGAGGTGCTGGAGGGCGTCCCCGCAGAGGACATTGCGGTCGTCGAACGGGTCCTGGCCCGCATGCTCCACAATCTCCACAAGGCCTGCGAGAAATGAACGCACGCGTGAAAAGCGGTGCGGCGAACGCAGAAGGTGCCAAGCCTCCCGCGCCGGCGGTACAGCCGATGCCGGGATGGCGCGCCATGGGCTATTTCACCGCCTCGCTCGTCCTCGCGCTGTCGCAGGCCTTCAGTCAATACGTGATTTCGGCCAACCTCCAGCAGCTTCAGGGCGGCTTCGGCGCCACCCGGACGGAGACGATGTGGCTTTCGGCTGCCTATCTGGCGCCGAACGTCTCCATGTCGCTCGCACTCATCAAGATCCGGGCGCAATACGGGCTCCGAAACTTTGCCGAGATCAGTATCCTTGGCTTCGTTCTCGCCGCCTTTCTGAACTATGCCGCCAACAGTCTCGATGCCGCCGTTGCCGTCCGCTTCATGGCCGGCATGGCCGCCGCGCCGATGACATCGCTGGCGTTCCTCTACATGCTGGAACCACTGCCGCAGCACAGGAAGCTGAGCGTCGGCCTGTCACTCTCCCTCACCTTCATCTTCCTCGGCTCGCCACTGACGCGTCTCGTCTCGCCGCATCTTCTCCAGGTCGGCCTGTGGGACGGCCTTGCCACGATGGAGGTCGCGCTGGCGATGATCGGTTTCGGACTGATCTACATGTTGCCGCTCGCTTCGCCGCCGCACCGGAAGGTCATTCATTCCGCCGACGTGGTCAGCTACCTGCTGATCGCGATCGGCATGGGCGCGCTCGCCATCGCATTCACCCTGGGAACCAGCTACTGGTGGCTCGAGACGCGCTGGGTCGGCGGGCTCCTCATCCTCAGTATCGTGACGCTCACCACCGCTGCGATCATCGAACTCAACCGGGAAAACCCGCTCCTCGACATCCGCTGGATCACCAGCCCACCGGTCCTCCACTTCGCCGCCGCGCTCCTCCTCTTCCGCATTGTGCTGGCCGAGCAGACCTCCGGCACACCGGGCCTGTTTCGTGCACTCGGCATCTACAACGCCGAAATGCAACCGCTGTTCGCGCTGATCCTTGCCGCCACGGTGGCGGGCGGAATCATCTGCGCCTTCCTCCTGCGCGCCGAGCGCGAACCCTATTTCCACGTCGTGGCACTTGTCCTGCTGATCATCGGCGCATCGATGGACGCCCATGTGACGAGCCAGACCAGGCCGCACAACATGTACGTCAGCCAGACCCTGATCGCGCTCGCCTCCGCGCTCTTTCTCGCCCCCGCCATGTCTTCCGGCCTCATATCGGCGCTCAAGCGCGGCCGCGACTACCTCCTCAGCTTCATCATCATCTTCCTGACGACACAGAAGCTCGGCGGCATTCTGGGAGCCGCGATCTTCTCCACCTTCATCACCCTGCGCCGCCAACTTCATCTCGAACGGCTCGTCGAGAGTTTTCCCGCCACGGATCAATTCGTCCGCGAACGGATCGCCCAGACGGCCGGTTCCTACGGCTCATTGCTGGCCGATGCAGGTGCCCGCAACGCCCAGGCGCTCGCCACCCTGAAATCCCAGGCAACCGTCGAGGCGACCGTTCTGGCCTACAATGATGCGTTCCACGTCATCGCCCTCATATCCGCCGGCGCACTCGCCTGCCTCATCATCCACATCGGCATCAACGCCTGGCGCGCCCGCCTGAGCGCCGCCGCCGAGGCATCCGCCGTCCTTGAAACATCCTGACGGAGGGACTCCCGGACCATGATCTCCCGTTTCGCCCGCCACACCGCCACCACGCTCGCTCTGGTCATCGGCGTCCTCGGCCTCCTGGGCGTGCTTTATGCCTGGAAACTGCCGCCGTTCTCCACGACGCTGCGGATTACCGAGGACGCCTACGTACACGGCAAGGTGACGACGCTCGCGCCGCAGCTCGCAGGCATCGTCGCCGAAGTCGCCGTACAGGATTTCCAGCGCGTGAAAGCCGGCGATCTCCTCGTCCGCATTGACGACCGGATCTACCGGCAAAAGCTCGCCCAGGCCGAGGCCGCTCTGGAGGTGCGCAAGGCCGCCCGCACCAATGCCCGCCAACAGCTGCGCACCGCGGAAGCCGAACTGCGCTCGGCCGAATCCGGCGTCGTCTACGCCAAGGCCGCCCTCAAGGTCGCCGAGGCCGACCTCGGCCGCACCGAACGGCTGATCAAGCGCAGCATTGTTTCGCAGCGCGAGGCCGACGAAAAACGCCTCTCCCGCGACCAAGCCCGGGCCGCCCTCGACCAGGCCCGCGCCAAGGTCGACACCGCGCGGCAGTCCGTCGCCTCCGTTCTCAACAACCGACCATCGCTGGAAGCCGCCGTTGCCAGTGCCGAGGCCGCTGTCAAGCTCGCCCGCATCGATCTCGACAACACCCGGATCACCGCCCCTGTAAACGGACGCCTCGGCGAAGTCGGCGCCAGGACCGGCCAATACGTGAGTGCCGGCTCCCGTCTGGCAACGCTGGTGCCGGATCGCATCTGGATCGTCGCCAATTACAAGGAAACCCAAGTGCGTGGCATGGAACCGGGCCAGCCGGTGACCTTCACCGTCGACGCGCTTGGCGATGCCCGCCTGACCGGCCACATCGAACGCTTTTCGCCTGCGACCGGTTCGGAGTTCAGCGTCATCAGCGCCTCGAACGCGACCGGAAATTTCATCAAGATCGCACGGCGCCTGCCCGTACGCATCGCCATCGACCCCGGCCAGCCCTTGGCGCGCAAGCTTTCCCCCGGCATGTCCGTCGTCGCCAGCATCGATGTCAGCGACCATCGCCAGACGGCGAGCGCGGCCACCGGACGAGGCGCCTCCGCGCTCCCGACGCCGTGACCTCGCGCCCTCGCGGGACGCCCGGGGAGAGCTTGACCAGATGCCCTCACCCGCCCATTCTCGCGCCCGCTACCCGGCGGGCATAAGCGCAACGGAAGGAACCGGAGATGAACGAGACAAAGGTGATGATGGTGACCGGAGGAAGCCGGGGCATCGGCGCCGCCACCGCCCTTCTCGCCGCCCGAGAAGGCTTTGCCGTCTGCCTCAGCTACGCCGGCAATGCCGAAGCGGCGAAATCCGTCGTCGCCGCGATAGAGGCCGCCGGCGGCAAGGCGCTGGCCGTTCAGGGCGATGTCAGCAGCGATGCCGACGTCACGCGACTGTTCGCGGCCTGCGACGACGCCTTCGGCCGCCTCGACAGCCTCGTCAACAATGCCGGCACCATCGCGCCCCAGTCGCGGTTCGAGGACATCGAACGCGACCGTTTCGAGCGTATTCTCGCGGTCAACGTCCTCGGCCCTTATCTGTGCTCGCGCCAAGCCATTCGCCGGCTCTCCACCCGCCACGGCGGACGGGGCGGAACCATCGTCAACGTTTCCTCCATGGCGGCCCGCCTCGGTGCGCCGAACGAATATATCGACTATGCCGCCTCCAAGGGCGCGCTCGACGCCATGACGACGGGATTGGCCAAGGAGGTCGCGGGCGACGGCATCCGCGTCAATGCCGTCCGGCCCGGTCTCATCTACACCGACATCCACGCCTCCGGCGGCGAGGCAGGCCGTGTCGACCGGCTAAAGGCCGCCGTTCCGATGCAGCGCGGCGGCACACCAGAGGAAGTCGCCGAAGCGATCCTCTGGTTTGCCTCCGACAGGTCGTCCTACGCGACCGGAACCTTCATCGATGTCTCGGGCGGCCGCTGAGATCGCCTCCCGGCACCGCCGAACGAACCGCCATATCGGCTCATGCATTACGTCAAGAAATGAATATACGATATTGATTCAGAACTATCGTGATCGGTTTGGCTCGGCAGCATCGATGAGCCGCATCTGAACCCTCGGCTGGCCCTGCCAATAGTCGAGACCGAGTGTCCCGGCAAAGTGCAGCGAGCGTCCCCGCGCCGACAGGAGGAGTTGGCCAAGCGGCTCGTCCGCCGCACGAAAGGCGATGCCCTTGAGCTTTGCCGCGCCGCCACCGCCGGCAAGCGTGCAGCGTACGTGGCCGTTGCCGACCGGCTCGGCATAGGCGACCGAATGGGCCGGCAGCACGAAGATCGGCTGCGGATGCCCGGCTCCGTAAGGCCCTGCCTCGTCAATCAGCCGGACAAGATCCGACGTCGCCCCGTTGGCCGTCAGCGGCCCGTCGACGGAAAGAGCGTCGCTCGAGCGCGCAGCTCGCACATCGCTGCCGAGCGCCTCGCCGAGAAAGGCGCGGAAGGCGTCAATCCGATCCCGCACGATGGTCATGCCGGCCGCCATCACATGGCCACCGCCCTTGACGAGGATCCCCACCTCCACCGCCTCGCGAACGGCCCGGCCGAGATCGACGCCGGAGATCGAGCGACCGGAGCCGGTGCCCGTTCCCGCCTCGTCGATGGCGATTGCGAAGGCTGGCCGGCGGTATTTCTCCTTCAACCGCGAGGCGACGATGCCGACGACGCCCATGTGCCACCCCTCACCGGCGACGACCAGCACGGCCGGATCGTCGCGCTCGACGGTGAGCGCGGCCTGAATGTCGGCCTCCTCCAGGATTTCACGCTCCATCACCTGACGCTCGGTATTCAACTGATCGAGTGTCTCTGCGATCCGCTCCGCCTCGCCCGGATCATCGGCAGTCAGAAGCTTTGCCCCAAGGCCCGGCTCGCCGATCCGCCCGCCCGCGTTGATGCGCGGACCGAGGAGGAAACCGAGGTGATAGGCCGAAAGCGGCCCATTCACCCGCGCAATCGCCGACAGGGCAGCGAGGCCCGGATTCGTCCGTCGCCCAAGCACCGCAAGCCCCTGGCGCACATAGGCGCGGTTGAGGCCTACAAGCGGAACGACGTCGGCAACGGTGCCGAGCGCGACGAGATCGAGCAACGACAGGAGATCGGGCTCGGAAAATCTCTCCGTATAGGCCCCACGACGGCGAAGCGCGCGATTTATCGCGACAAGCGTCAGAAAGGTAACGCCGACGGCGGCCAGATGCCCTACGCCGGACAGATCGTCCTGGCGGTTGGGGTTGACGAGCGCCCGCGCCGGCGGCAGCGCCTCACCGGTCTGGTGATGGTCGAGGACGACAACATCCATGCCGAGCGTTGCCGCCTCCGCAAGCGGCTCGGTGCTCGTCGTGCCGCAATCGAGCGTGACGACGAGATCGGCGCCAGCTTTCTTGAGCGCCCGCATCGCCGCCACGTTCGGCCCGTAGCCTTCCGTCAAACGGTCGGGAATGTAGATCCGGGGATCAATGCCGAACGCACGTAGAAAGCGCGTCATCAGAGCGGCCGAAGTCGCGCCGTCGACGTCGTAGTCGGCGAAGATCGCGATCCGCTCGCCACTGTCGATCGCATGGGCGAGCCGATCGGCCGCCGCATCCATATCAGTAAGAGCCGAGGGATCGGGCATCAGATCGCGAATGCGCGGCTCCAGAAAACCCTCTGCCGCGTCCGGGTCAACGCCCCGCCCCGCCATCACCCGCGCGACGACGTCGGGAATGCCGTACCGCTGGCTGATAGCCTCGGCCCACAACGAGGCCGTCGCATCGAGCCGCTCACGCCACGCCCGGCCGCTGACCGAGGATTCCACGCCGAGAACGGCGCGGCGGACCGGATCTTCTCGAAATCCTTCAGCTGTCATCGCGATCGCTTCGTCGAGCTTTCTTTTCCTGATTCCCCGGAGCCGGTCCGACCCGCAAGTCCTCAGGCCAAGCTGATCACGACCGACGGATTGCGATCAATCAATCAAGGTGGAACTTGGTAAATTCGGTATGATCCGCCTCAATATAGCGCACCGTACCGGTCTTGGAACGCATCACCACGGTGTGCGTCTGGATCTCGTTGCGGCCGAACTTCACGCCCTTGAGGAAATTGCCGTCGGTAACGCCGGTCGCGGCAAAATAGACGTCGTCGCCAGCCATTTCCGTCATGTCGAACTTCTTGTTGACATCGGAAACGCCCATGCGGATCGCCCGCTCGCGCTGATCCTCGCGGTTGATCACCAGGCGCCCCTGCATCTGCCCGCCGATGCAGCGAAGCGCCGCCGCCGCCAGCACGCCCTCCGGCGCTCCGCCGATGCCCATGTAGATGTCGATACCGGTCTCGTCCGGATCCGTCGTGTGGATGACGCCGGCCACGTCGCCGTCGCCGATCAGCCGGATCGACACGCCCGTCGCGCGCACTTCCTCGATGAGCCGGGCATGGCGCGGCCGATCGAGGATGCAGGCTGTGATCTCATTGACCGGAACGCCCTTGGCATGCGCCAGCGCCATGATGTTCTCCGCCGGCGAGGCATCGAGGTCGACGACTCCCGGCGCATAGCCCGGCCCGATCGCGATCTTGTCCATGTAGCAGTCGGGCGCGTTGAGCAGACCGCCCTCGACCGCCAGCGCGATGACGGCAAGTGAGTTCGGCAGGTTCTTGGCGCAGATCGTCGTCCCCTCGAGCGGGTCGAGAGCGATATCGACACGCGGCCCCTTGCCGGTGCCGACCTTCTCGCCGATGAACAGCATCGGCGCCTCGTCGCGCTCGCCTTCGCCGATCACCACCGTTCCGTCGATCGGAAGCTGGTTGAGCTCGCGGCGCATCGCATCGACCGCCGCCTGGTCGGCCGCCTTCTCGTCGCCATGACCACGCAACCGTGCGGCGGAAACCGCAGCGCGCTCGGTCACGCGCACCAGCTCAAGGCTGAGAATACGGTCCAGTATTTCCTTTTCGGCTTTAACCACCGTGTCTTTGCTGCTCATTGCTTCCTTGCTCCCACTTTCGCAAAGCGCTCGTCATCCGGTTCGCTTGTGTCCTCTCACGAACCGTCAATCCAGCTTTTCAATGCGGATCATCTGCGGCTCCTCCGCGATCACCTCGTCCTCGGCAATACGATCCAGTGCTTCCCGGATCGCAAGCTCCGTCGTCTCATAGGTGATCAACACCACCGGCTGCGGTCCCGCGTCCGCCCCGGCCCGCACAGCACCACGCGGAACGCGATGACGCTGAACAATGGATTTCAGGGAAATATCTTTTTCCGCCATACGCGAGGCGATAGCCGCGAAGGCCCCCGGCCGGTCATTGACGCTCAGCCGGATATAATAGCCGCCTTCGTGCAGCCGCATGCGCGCGCGCCGATAGGGTTCCAGTGTCGCAACGGGTCGTCCGAGCGGCGGCATCGCATCGCCGCGCGCCAGATCGGCGAGGTCTGCGACCACTGCCGATGCCGTCGCCTTGCCACCGGCGCCGGGTCCGACGAGCACGATCTCGCCGACGAAATCGCCATCGACCGCAACGGCGTTCAGAACGCCGTCAATCTGCGCGATGGCCGAGCCCTTGGGAACCATGGTTGGGTGCACACGCTGCTCGATTCCGGTATCGGTGCGTTGCGCAACGCCGAGAAGCTTGATTCGATACCCCAGTTCATCCGCCGCCTCGATATCGGCGAGCGATAGCGACGTGATGCCCTCGACGTAGATCGACTCGGCATCGATCTCGCTGCCGAAGGCAAGGCTCGTCAGGATTGCCAGCTTGTGGGCGGTGTCGAAACCCTCGACGTCGAAGGTGGGATCGGCCTCTGCATAGCCGAGCGCCTGCGCGTCCGCGAGGCAATCAGCGAACGGACGCTTCTCCTTCTCCATCTCCGTCAAAATGTAGTTGCAGGTGCCGTTCATAATCCCGTAAACGCGATCGACGGCGTTGCCCGCCAACCCCTCGCGCATCGTCTTGACGATCGGGATGCCGCCGGCGACGGCAGCCTCAAAGTTGAGGCAAACGCCTTTTTCCTCCGCCAAACGCGCGAGCGCCACGCCATGTTCGGCGAGGAGCGCCTTGTTCGCGGTCACCACATGCTTGCCGGCAGCAAGCGCGGCGCGAACGGCCTCTTCGGCGGCACCGGATGCGCCGCCGATCAGTTCCACAAAGACATCGATATCGGGCGATTGCGCCAGTGCCACCGGATCGTCAAACCAGGCGAATGCGGATACATCGACGCCGCGGTCACGCGTGCGGTCGCGAGCGCTTACGGCCTTGACCGTCAGGGCACGGCCGGAACGCGTCGCCAGTTCGCTTCCGTGGCGAGAGAGAAGCTCCACAACCGAAGCGCCAACAGTTCCAAGGCCCGCCAGGCCAACCCGCAATGTCTCTTTCATGCACCGTGATCCGTTTCACCGGGGAGATACCCGGCGCCGAGGCCAGACCTCAACGCTGAGCAGTGATGGGGATCACGTTGTGCAACGTTTCGTCCGCGGTTTCAAGGAACCGCCGGATATTGCGGGCCGCCTGCCGGATGCGTTGTTCGTTCTCCACAAGCGCGATGCGGACATGGCCATCGCCGTGCTCGCCGAAGCCGATGCCGGGCGAAACCGCGACGTCAGCCTTCTCCACCAGAAGCTTGCAGAACTCCAGCGAACCCAGATGCTTGAATTTGTCCGGAATCGGCGCCCAGGCGAACATCGACGCCTTGGGTGCTGGCACGTCCCAGCCTGCGCGGGCGAAGGAATCGACCAGCACATCACGCCGGTGGTGGTAGATTTCCCGCGTCTCGCGGATGCAGTCGTCCGGTCCATTGAGCGCCGCCGTCGCCGCAACCTGAACGGGCGTGAAAGCGCCATAGTCGAGATAGGATTTGACCCGCGACAGCGCTGCGATCAGATACTCGTTGCCGACGGCGAAACCGATGCGCCACCCCGGCATGGAGAAGGTCTTGGACAGTGAGGTGAACTCTACCGCAACATCCATCGCGCCCGGAACCTCCAGCACGGAGGGCGGCGGTGTGTTCTCGAAATAGATCTCCGAATAGGCCAGATCGGACAGAACGAAGATCTCGTGCTTCTTGGCGAACGCGACGACGTCCTTGTAGAAATCGATGTCGGCGACGCAGGCCGTCGGATTGGACGGATAGCACAGGACGACAGCGATCGGTTTCGGCGTCGAATGGTGGATCGCACGCTCCAGCGCATAGAAGAAGTCGGGACCCGGCTCGCACGGCACCGCGCGGATCACCCCGCCGGCCATCAGGAAACCGAAGGCATGGATCGGGTAGCTCGGATTGGGCACCAGCACCACATCGCCCGGCGCGGTGATCGCCTGCGCCATGTTGGCGAAACCTTCCTTGGAGCCGAGCGTGACGACGACCTGGCTTTCCGGATCGAGCTTCACGCCGAAGCGCCGGCCGTAGTAGGCCGCCTGCGCACGCCGGAGTCCCGGAATGCCGCGCGACATGGAATAGCGGTGAGTACGCGGGTTCTGGACCGTCTCCGTCAGCTTTTCGATGATGTGCTGCGGGGTCGGCAGATCGGGGTTGCCCATCCCCAGATCGATGATGTCGGCGCCACCTGCTCGCGCGCTCGCCTTCAAACGGTTTACCTGTTCAAACACGTAGGGAGGGAGTCTGCGGATCTTGTATAGTTCGTCCATTGTCCTGGCGCCTTGTGGGAAGTGTCTTGAGTGATCGGCCGCATGCCATTCGCATGGGCCCTGAATACTACGGCCTTGAATACTACCATCTCTTGCCGATGTCGCGGGCGATTTCCGCAATGCTCACCGGCGTTTTCCTGCCGTCACCCGCCCGCCGGTGGGACGGTCCGATCAGGAACCGCCCTCGATCTCCTTGAGCGCATCCGCGCCATGAGTGTCCTTGAGGTGCCGCAGGCGCCCCTCGAACGACGGGCCGGCAGCGGCGGCGCCCCTGCGCCTGTTCGCTGCGGAAAGCGCCCGGAGCCGATCCATTTCCGAGGCCTGTTCGTCCGTGTTCTTCAACGGTGTGATGCCGGCTGCCGGATCGTAGCCGATGTTGGGGTAACCATCCTCGGCATGCGCCTCCGGCGGAGATTTTTCGACCAAGTCAGCCCACGGCGCGGAAGCATCGTCCCTGGCTCTGTGGCCGTCGACGTCAGGCGGCAGCAACTGGACCGGTTCGCCCGCGCGTGCGCCATGAAGTGCGGTGGAAACCGCAGCGACGGCAACCGCCAGGGCGAGAAGCGGCGCGACAAGCCCACGCCCCCGCGCACGGCGACCGGCCCCGGCGGCCAGACCTGCCGGATGCATGGCGGTGGTGCTCGATACGAATTTCATGTCTTTCCGTCCCCGAACGGCTAAAACGGCCACAAAACACTCCGATTCCCCGGATTTCCTGTCTCCGGACGATCGCTTCCCCTTCCTTATGGCCCCAATATGGCGATACAAGGAAGAGAAGAAAACGTGCTGAAACAATCGGCCAGAAAGGGAAACGCGCGACAGCCGCAAGTTGGAGCGGCATCGGGAGAGCGTAGCAATGAGCATGCACAAGGCGGGGGGGATGAACGGCGCCGGCAAGAGCGGTCGCGGAAGCGACAAGACGGCGGCGAAGGGAGCGGATCTGTCATCGGATCTCCCCTATGCGATTCGCGATCCCGAAGCCTTCGCGCAGAACCTTGCCCGCATCTTCGAGGAAGGCGGAAAAGCGCTGGCGGCCTATGTGGCGCCGCGCGAGGAAGGCCGCGCCCGCGAGGAATTCGCCGACGAGGTCGCCGAGATCGTCAGGACGCTCGCCCAGGTCGGCGAATATTGGTTCTCCGACCCCAAGCGCGCGATGGAAGCGCAGATGCGTCTTTGGACCGGATACATGGACTTGTGGGGCCACGCCCTGCGTCGCATGGCCGGCGAGCCGAGCGAGCCGACGATCGCGCCCGACCCGCGCGACAAGCGCTTCAAGGACGAAGACTGGCAGAAGCACCAGTTCTTCGATTTCGTCAAACAGGTCTATCTGATCACCTCGCGCTGGGCCGAACAGATGGTCGCCGAGGCCGTCGACCTCGACGAGCATACCCGGCACAAGGCCGAGTTCTATGTTCGTCAGATCGCCAATGCCCTGTCGCCGTCGAACTTCGTGCTGACCAATCCGGAGCTCCTGCGCGAAACCTTCGATTCCAACGGCGAGAACCTCGTGCGCGGCATGAAGCTGCTGGCCGAGGACATACAGGCCGGCGGCGGCGAATTGCGCATCCGCCAGTCGGATCCAACCCAGTTCGAGGTCGGCAAGAACCTCGCGCTGACGCCCGGAAAAGTCATCTGGCAGAACGACATCTGCCAGATCCTCCAATATACGCCGACGACCGGGGAGGTGCTGAAGCGCCCTCTCCTCATCGTCCCACCATGGATCAACAAGTACTACATCCTCGACCTTACCCCGGAGAAATCCTTCATTCGTTGGGCGATCGACCAGGGACACACTGTATTCGTCATCTCCTGGGTCAATCCGGACGAGCGCCTCGCGCAGATGGGTTTCGACGCCTACATGCAAAAGGGACCGCTGGAGGCGCTCGACGTGATCAAGCGGGTAACCGGCGAGGGAGAAGTCAACGCCGTCGGCTATTGCGTCGGCGGCACACTCCTTGCCGCGACCCTCGGCTACATGGCGCAGACGAAAGACGAGCGCATCCGCTCCGCCACCTTCTTCACCACCCAGGTCGATTTCACCCACGCCGGGGATCTCAAGGTCTTCGTCGACGAGGAACAGATCAAGGCGCTGGAAGAGCGCATGGCCGAGCGCGGCTATCTGGAGGGCGCCCGCATGGCGGCAGCCTTCAACCTCCTGCGTTCCAACGACCTCATCTGGCCTTATGTCATCAACAACTACCTGAAGGGCAAGGAGCCCTTCCCCTTCGACCTTCTCTACTGGAACTCCGACGCGACCCGCATGCCGGCAGCGAACCATTCGTTCTACCTGCGCCATTGCTACCTGGAGAACCGCCTGAGCCACGGCACGATGAAACTCGCCGGCAAGCGCATCAACATGCGCAAGGTGAAGATCCCGATCTTCAATCTCGCCACCCGCGAAGACCATATCGCTCCGCCGCAATCCGTCTTCGAGGGTTGCAACGCCTTCGGCGGACCGGTCGAATACGTGCTTTCCGGCTCGGGCCATATCGCCGGTGTCGTCAATCCGCCGGCGAAGGGAAAATATCAGTTCTGGACCGGCGGCCCCCCGCGCGGCGAGTTCAATCAGTGGGTTCGCAAGGCGGAGGAGACACCGGGATCCTGGTGGCCCTACTGGCAGGACTGGATTGAAAAGCTCGGCGACGAGCGCGTCAAGGCGCGCCGACCGGGCGGCGGCAAACTGAAACCGATCGAGGATGCGCCCGGGAGCTACGTCAAGGTGAAAAGCTGACCGGACGGATGATTTCCACCCGCCGAGCTCCCTGCCGGCGCGGCGTTCCATCCCGCAAAACCGCATGCGACGACAAATCCACCATCCGCGGGTGGCATCGCCGTGGACAAGGCGCAATACTGGTGAGGCGTTTCACTTGGAGTGCCGTCCCCAGCCGCAAGGCCGCATCGACGATATGTCGACCGTCTTTCTGAGCGGGAATCGTTCCAGGACAAGGAAATCGCAAACGCTACCCGCCTCCGGCCGGCACCATTCCGCAGGGGGACGAAAGGCTCGAGAAGGGCTGGCCCGAGCAGATCCGGAAGAGGCCCCAAAAATAGGCAATGAGCGCGCGGCGGATCGCCCCGGTCGGCCCCAACGCACTCCAAAGATCGAAAAGCGGCGCGGGATGAAGAACGACTTTCGCTATGACGAATGGCTCGCAAGCCTGATGCGCATGGACGACCACGTCTGGGCGCGCCACGCCAATCCCTGGAGCGTGTGGACCCGGATCTTGGGGCTACCGCTGATGCTCGTCGCAATCTGGAGCCATGTCTGGATCGGAGCGCTCGGCGCCACCCTCATGGCGGCGATCGTCGCCCTCCTCACATGGCTCAACCCACGCCTCTTCGCAGTCCCCGCCGACACCTCCGGCTGGTCAGCACGTGCCACCTTCGGCGAACGGGTCTGGCTCAGCCGCCACCGCGTGCCGATCCCGCGCCATCACGCCGTCATGGCGCATGTTCTCGCTTTCGCAACGGCCGTCGGCGCATTGATCGCCCTGTGGTCCGCCTTCGTCGCTGAACTTTGGCCGGCCATCCTCGGCACCACCGTCGTCATCCTCACCAAGCTCTGGTTTCTCGACCGGATGGTCTGGCTCTACGAAGACATGAAGACCCGCGACCCGGTCTATCGCTCATGGTCGAGAACGGCCGGAAACGACAACGGCGCGGCGGCGACCGATCGCATCCGGCCGTTGCGCCTGCGCCGCTGAAAGGCCTTGTCGAAAAGACGCCCCTAGAGCGCTGCCAGATCAGGGGAACAGCGGCAGCTGTTGCAGGCCCGTTGTCTCTTTAAGGCCGAAGACAACGTTCATGTTCTGCAGCGCCTGACCGGCCGAGCCCTTCACCAGGTTGTCGAGCGCGCCGATGATGATGGCACGGCCGGGCATGCGATCGGCGAAGACTCCGACGGAGACGTAGTTGGAGCCGCGCACCGACTGGGTCGATGGCATCTGGCCGGCCGGCAGCACGCGCACGAACGGCTCGTCGGCGTAGCGCCTGACGAGCGCGGTCCTGATGTCGTCGGCGCTCGCCCTGTCGGTCAGCCGCACATAGCAGGTGACGAGTTCGCCCCGGCTCATCGGCACCAGATGCGGCGTGAAGTTGACAATCACCTCGCGGCCGGCGGCGACGCCGATTTCCTGTTCGATCTCCGGCGCATGCCTGTGCTTGGAGACCGAATAGGGCGACATCCCCTCGCCCGCTTCGCAAAACAGCGTGTTCTGCTTCAGCCCCCGTCCGGCGCCGGAGACACCGGACTTGGCATCAATGATGAGATCCCCGGCATCGACCAGGCCGGCCTTGACGACCGGCAGCAGCGTTGTCAGCACCGCCGTCGGATAGCAGCCCGGACAGGCGATCAGGCGCGCCCCGGCAATCTCCTCGCGGTAGTGCTCGGTGAGGCCGTAGACGGCCTCGGTCTGAAGATCCGTCGCCTGATGCGGATGACCGTACCATTCGGCATAGGTGTCGGCATTGCGCAGCCGGAAATCGGCCGACATGTCGATCACCTTGATATTCGGGTACTTCGCAAAGATCGTGCTGGTGATCTCCTGCGTGGTGCCATGCGGCAGGCCGCAGAAGACGGCATCGACCTTGTCCCACGCTGCCTCTTCCCAGGTGACCAAGTCCGGCAGATCGAGGAAACCGAGATGCGGGAAGACGTCCGCCATCGGCTTGCCGGCATGGGAATTCGCCGTCAGCGTGACGATCTCGATGTTCGGATGGCAGGCGGCCAGTCGGACGAGATCCGCGCCCGTATAACCCGAAGCGCCCAATACGCCGATCCTGATTGTGTCCACCATCGTCTTTCTCCGCGGGGGTCCGCTCTCGTTCGTAAAAGGTCCGGGAAAGAAGAAAGCGCGTCGAATGAAGCCGACGCGCCCCGTCCCGTGGGCGAGCACTTAGACGAAATCGCGCCGCCGCGCAACGAACACGGCGGCGCGCTCACAAGATAGCCGCTATTCCGAAACCGTCGGCGCGACCATCTTGGCGGGATCGACGATGCGGTCGAAATCCTCCGCCGAGACATGGCCAAGCGCCAGCGCCGCCTCCTTCAGAGTCAGGTCGTGCTCCATCGCGTGGTGGGCGATTTCCGAAGCCTTGTCGTAGCCGATGACCGGCGACAGCGCCGTCACCAGCATCAGCGAGCGATCGACGTATTCCGCGATCCGCGCCCGGTTCGGCTCGGTTCCTTCGACAAGATACTTGCGGAAGTTCTCCGAGCCATCCGACAGGATCGCCACCGACTGCATGATGTTGTGGATCATCAACGGCTTGTAGACGTTCATTTCCAGATAGCCGCCGGCACCGCCGAGCCCGACGGCAACGTCGTTGGCCATCACCTGGGCGGCGATCATCGTCAGCGCCTCGACCTGGGTCGGATTGACCTTGCCCGGCATGATCGATGAGCCCGGTTCGTTCTCCGGCAGGTGCAGCTCGGCGAAGCCCGCGCGCGGGCCGCAGGACAGGAGCCGGATGTCATTGGCGATCTTGTAAAGCGAGACGGCGAGCGTCCTCATCGAGCCGGAAAGCTGCACCAAGGCATCATGCGCGCCCTGAACGGCGAACTTGTTCGGCGCGGTGACGAATGGCAGGTCCGTCGCCGCCGCGATCCCTTCGGCCGCCGCCTCGGCAAAGCCCGGGAAGGCGTTGATGCCGGTGCCGACCGCCGTGCCGCCGAGCGCCAGCCGGTAGACGCCGGCAAGCGCCGCCTCCAGCCGGACGAGATTCTCCTCCAGCATCACCGCGTAGCCAGACCACTCCTGGCCAAGGGTGAGCGGCGTCGCGTCCTGCATGTGCGTGCGGCCGATCTTGATGATATCGGCCCACTCCTCCGCCTTCTTCGCCACCGCGTCGCGCAGGGCGGAGGTGACCGGCATTAGCCGCTTGCTGACCCCGATCGCCGCCGCGATATACATCGCCGCGGGAAACGTGTCGTTCGACGACTGCGACATGTTCACATGGTCGTTCGGATGAACCGGCGACTTGCTGGCGAGCGCCGTTCCGGCGAACTGGCAGCAGCGGTTGGAGATCACCTCGTTGACGTTCATGTTGAACTGGGTGCCGCTGCCTGTCATCCAGACGTGAAGGGGGAACATGGCGTCATGCTCGCCGGCGATGATCTCGTCGCAGGCCCTCACGATCAGGTCGCGAAGCTCGGCCGAGAGGTGGCCCGCGGCGCAATTGGCATTCGCCGCCGCCTTCTTCAGGATCGCGTAGGCGGCGATCATCTCGTGCGGGATGAGTTCCCGGCCAATGCTGAAATGCTCCAGCGAGCGCTGCGTCTGCGCCCCCCACAGCTTGTCCGCCGGCACCAGAACCTCGCCAAGGCTGTCCGTTTCCCTGCGCATCTCCGTCATCATCCTGTCTCCTGCAATCGTGAAATCTGGTGTCGGTGGGGAACCCGCCGGCGCCGAGCGCCCCTTGAATCGGATAAACTCGGCACGAACTCTTGCGACTCGCATCGCCAGACCGCAAAGGCGAACTCCATGACACGAAAACCGGAAGATGCCGCACGCAGCGAAAAGGACAAGATGCTGGCGGGAGATCTCTACCATGCCGGCAACGCGGAACTGGCAGCGGCACGCGCGAAAACCGCGCTCTGGCTCACCCGCTACAACGCGACCGGCGTGGAGGCACCCTCGCCCGACGACCGCCGCGTCCTCCTCGCTGAGCATTTCGCTGCCGTCGGCCGGATGGTCGAGATCCGACCACCGTTCTTCTGTGACTACGGCTTCAACATCGCGGTCGGCAGCAATGTGTTCCTCAACTTCAGCTGCGTCATCCTCGACATCGCGCCGGTCGTCATCGGTGACGGCACCCAGATCGGCCCCGCCGTGCAGATCCTTGCCGCCGACCATCCCCGCGACCCGACAGCGCGGCGCGCCGGGCTCGAACTCGGCAAGCCGGTCACCATCGGCGCCAACGTCTGGATCGGCGGCGGCGCGCTCCTTCTTCCCGGCGTCACCGTCGGCGACGAGGCGATCATCGGCGCCGGTGCGGTCGTTACCCACGATGTCGCCGCCGGCGCAACCGTTGCCGGCAATCCGGCCCGGCCCATCGGCTGACGGAAGGCCGGCTGACGCGCGCCCTAGTCCCGCGCCCTGCGCTCGGCCAGAAGCCCGAGATAGGTCTGGCCGACGGCGGCGCCGGCGATCGCGGTAATGTCGGCGTGGTCGTAGGCCGGCGCGACCTCGACGACGTCGCCGCCAACGAAGTCGATGTCGCCGAGACCGCGCAGGATCGCCAGCGCCTCACGGCTGGTGAGGCCGCCGGCGACCGGCGTTCCGGTCCCGGGCGCGAAAGCCGGATCGAGGCAGTCGATATCGAAGGTCATATAGGCCTTCGCGTCGCCGATCCGTGCCTTGATGCGTTCAATGATGCCGGCAACGCCCAGCGTCTCAACCTCGTAGCCGTGGATGATCTCGATGCCGTAGGTATCGGGCGCATGGGTGCGGATGCCGATCTGGATCGCATGCTCAGGATCGATGACGCCGGCCTTCACCGCCCGGGCTATCATCGTGCCGTGATCGAGCCGGTCGCCGTCATCGTCCCAGGTATCCTGATGCGCATCGAAATGAACGAGCGCCAGCGGCCCGTTACGGGCGGCATGGGCCTTGAGGAGCGGCCAGGTGACGAAGTGGTCGCCGCCCATCGAAAACAGGTGGCAGCCGGCATCGAGGATGGCGCCGGCCTCCATCTCGATAATCGCCGGAATTTCCGCGTGGCGGCCGTAGTCGAAGGCACAATCGCCATAGTCGACGACGGCCATGTGCTGGAAGATGTCGACGCCGAAGGGGTAATTCGGATCGCCGCACAGGATGGCCGACGCCCGCCGGATCCCCTGCGGCCCAAAGCGCGCGCCCGGCCGGTTGGAGACCGCCGCGTCGAACGGAATGCCCCACACGACAGCATCGATGCCATCGAGATCGCGGCTGAATCGGCGCCGCATGAACGAAAGCGCACCGGCGTAGGTCGCCTCGTGGCTACCGCCCAGAAGGCAGGAACCGAAAGCAGCATTCTCGAGCGCCCGGTCCTCGAAATTATCGGTCATGGCATCCTCCCACTTCGCCGCAATTTCCAGCGACACAACGCCGGAGGCGGAACGGCCACCCGCACCAGGCGCCGGACCTTGCCACCTACGATTGCCCCAAAGCGCGCGCGCTGCCAAGCCCGCATCGAAAAAATGCGGAATGCGAACTTTTCAACCTTTAACGTTACTGAACGAATACGCTTCCCCGATGGGATCTTTCCAGCTTTCTTCGAGGCTGCGAGAAACCCAGATGGACAACTCAAACCATGCGGCACAGGCAAGAAATCGACGGATTGCGAGCGGTCGCCGTTGTTCCCGTCATTCTCTTCCATGCTGGCTTCTCGATCTTCAGCGGAGGCTTTATCGGCGTTGACATCTTCTTCGTCATCAGCGGCTATCTGATCACGTCGATCATCCTTGCCGAATGCAACGACGGTCGCTTTTCCGTCGTCCGCTTTTACGAGCGCCGCGCCCGGCGCATTCTGCCCGCGCTCGCCGTCGTCATCCTCGCCTGCATCCCGTTCGCCTGGATGTGGATGCTGCCGGAGCAGCTGAAGGATTTTGCGTCCAGCGCCGTCGCCGTCGCGCTCTTCAGCTCTAACATCCTGTTCTGGCGCCAGAGCGGCTATTTCAATCCTCTCGCGGAACAAAAGCCGCTCCTGCACACCTGGAGCCTGGCGGTCGAGGAGCAATATTACATGCTCTTCCCGCTCTTCATCCTCCTGATGTGGCGTTTCGGCCGCCGGCCGCTGTTCTCCGCCATCGTGCTGATCGCCGGCGTCAGCCTCCTCCTCAGCGAGATCGGCATCCGCACCGTACCGACGGCGACGTTCTATCTGGCGCCGACGCGGGCGTGGGAACTCCTCGTCGGCTCGCTCTGCGCTCTCGCCCAGTTCCAGCGGCCGCAAAGGACGAACAACGTCCTTGGCCTCGCCGGCCTCGGGCTCATCGTCTATGCGATCTTCTGCTTCGACGCCTCGACACCCTTCCCGTCGCTCTACGCCCTCGTGCCGGTAATCGGGGCGGCGCTCATCATCCTCTTTGCGCCGCAAGGCACTTGGGTCGCTCGGCTTCTTTCCATGCGAGGTTTCGTCGGCATCGGCCTCATCAGCTACAGCGCCTATCTCTGGCATCAGCCTCTCTTCGCCTTCGCCCGCATCCACAGCCTGCGCCAGCCCTCCGTCCTCCTGATGGCGACGCTCTGCGCACTCTCGCTCGTCCTTGCCTACCTGAGCTGGCGCTTCGTGGAACAGCCGTTCCGCCGACGTGAGGGTCGGCTCCTTGCCGGCGCGCCGAAGGTGCTGACCGCCGCCGCCATCGCGACCGGGCTGATGATTGCGGCCGGTATCGGCGGCTATCTTGCCCGCGGCTTTCCCAAACGGATGCCGGCAACGGTGCTGGCGCTTTCCTCCGCCGACCGGGACATAAACCCACTTAGCGAGAGCTGCCATTACAGCGAATTCCTGCACCGGGTCTCCGTGCCCGACCTACCGGCAAGGCTCTGCATCACAGGCAACGCGGAAAAGCCCATCACGGTCGCCATCCTCGGTGACTCCCACGCCTCCGCCATCGCCGTCACGCCGTCGAGGGCCTTGCCCACGACGGCGTGACGGCGACCCAGATCACCGTCACCGACTGCCAGCCCTTCCTCGGCTACACCAAGGGCAGCCTTGACTGTCACGCGGTGAATTCGAAGATTCAGGACTACGTACTCAACAGCGACATCGATGTCGTCATCCTCGCCGCGCGCTGGGCCTCGACCTACTACGACGCCCACTACGACAACGGCGAGGGTGGCGTCGAGGACGGCGATTTCGGCGAGAAGACCTTCATGCCGGACTATGTCTCGGCAACGTCGCAAACCCGCGGCAAGAAAGCGATCGACATCTGGAAGCGCGGCCTCCAGCGCTACCTCAGCGCCGGCAAGAAGGTCGTACTGGTCTATCCGATCCCGGAATCCGGCTGGAATGTGCCGAACCTTCTGGCGAAGGCGGCTCTCCTCGATCATCCGATCACCAAGCTGTCGACGAGCTATGCTCGCTATCGCGAACGCTACGGCCCGGTCATCACCGCCTTCAATTCCATCCGGGATCCGAATCTCTACCGCGTCGATCCGGCGGCCACGCTCTGCAACACCTTCATTGCCGGTCGTTGCGTCGACGCCATCGGTGACCGCGTGTTCTATTATGACGACGATCACCTGTCTGGCGCCGGTGCTGCCCTCATTGCGCCGCGCATCGTCGAACTTACCGAAAAGCTTCTGGGCAAAGACGCATCGCTCACGCGCCTGTCGCGCGAACTCCCGCCCGCGATCGCACCGGAAACGCTCACCGCCGGCCTCGGCAGAACGCAAATGCCCGCACGCCCCTGACGACCGACGGACCCCAAGACGGACGGACCTAGAGGCCGGGTCTAGCGGCTTGGAGGCTGGACACTGGAGGCTGGGTGCGCCTCAGGCGGGCGACCAGACCGCGGACCACGAGCCCGAAATCCCGTCCCAGTTCCTTTATCCGGACAACAAAAAAGGCGCGGTCGAAACCGCGCCTTTTCGCATTCCTGGCAATGATCCGGAAGCGGATCAGCGCTTGGAGAACTGGAAGCTCCGACGCGCCTTGGCCCGACCGTACTTCTTGCGCTCGACCGTACGGGCGTCGCGGGTCAGGAACCCGCCGCGCTTCAGCACGCCACGCAGCTCCGGCTCGTAGTAGGTCAGCGCCTTGGAGATACCATGGCGCAACGCACCGGCCTGGCCGGAAAGACCACCGCCGGACACCGTCGCCTCGATGTCGTACTGACCGTCACGGTCGGCGGCGACGATCGGCTGGCGAACGATCATCTGCAACACCGGACGACCGAAATACTCGGTGAAGTCCTTCTTGTTGACGATGATGCGGCCGGAGCCGGGCTTCAGCCAGACGCGCGAGACCGCGTCCTTGCGCTTGCCGGTCGCGTAGGCGCGACCCTGGGCGTCGAGCTTCTGGACATGCGCCGGCGCTTCCGGCTCGGCCGGAGCGGCACCGGCCGCCGTGCCCAACGCGGCGCCGAGATCTTCGAGAGACTGGATCTCATCGGCCATGGTCAGGCCCTCCCAACATTCTTGGAGTTCATCGCGCCGACGTCGATCTTGGTCGGCTGCTGCGCTTCATGCGGATGCTCTTCGCCGGCATAGACGCGCAGGTTCTTCAGCTGCGCGCGGGTCAGCGGGCCACCCGGCATCATGCGCTGCACGGCCTTTTCAAGAACCCGCTCCGGGAAACGGCCTTCCAGCAGCTCACGCGCGGTGCGCTCCTTGATGCCGCCGGGATAGCCGGTGTGCCAATAGTACGTCTTGTCATGGAACTTGTGGCCGGTGAAAACCACCTTGTCCGCATTGACGACGATGACGTTGTCGCCGCAATCCATGTGGGGCGTGAAGGTCGGCAGGTGCTTTCCGCGCAGTCGCATGGCGATAAAGGCGGCAAGGCGTCCCACGACCAGCCCTTCGGCGTCGATCAAGATCCATTTCTTGTCGATGTCCGCCGCTTTGGCCGAATAGGTCTTCATGTTCGTCCTGACCCGTTGTCGTTGGTGTCTGAGGTCGCTTGTCTGGACCGCCGGACCGGCTTTACACCCGTCGCGGCCCGAAAAACGTCGGCGGCGGCACACGACAAGACGCGCACCACCGCGGATCGGCGTCGATCTAAGCCAAGCCTCGCCAAAGGTCAAGCGCATTATCGTCCAAAAGAGCAATAAAAAACAGCATCTTGCAATTATGGTATCATAATACCGCAATCGAAAGCCATTCTCTCCCCAGACAAATCCTCGAAAGTCTTTTCCCGCGTGCCCGAGCGTTCACGACCGCTTCTGGCCGAGCGTACGATTATGCGGGCTGGCCTACGCAAGCCCCCGCCATTGGGCGCAACGACCAGTCGGCCTTACCAGCCCGTCGGGCTCAGCGCGCCAAATACGGCACGGCCTTCCAATCCCGCACGACACCATGGCGAACGCAAACCCGGCATCCATGGGCGTTGGGATCAAGAATGGCAGGGCGGCTTTGCCCCGGCAAATGAACCGCGACGGACGACCGGATGGAAAAGGACAATGGCTTCCGGGTCGACCCCGGGATGACGGGGAGCGCGTGGGGCGATGCCGCCCGCAAACGGAATACAAGCGGGATCGCCGTCTCTCACCCCCGCGGTGGAATGGAATAGGTCGCCGTGGCATGCGCGACGAGCGTGTCGGAAACGCGGGAATGGAGCCGGCATTCTGTCACCGCCAGCCGCTTGCCGAGCTTCAGCAGTGTACAGTCGGCAACGATGTCGCCCGGCTCCGGCTTGTTGAGGAAGTTGATCGAAAGGTTGGTGGTCACGGCAAGCGCCACCGGGCCGATATGGGCAAGGATGACGGCATAGGCCGCCAGGTCCGCCAGCGTCATCATCGACGGCCCCGACACGGTGCCGCCCGGCCGCAGGTGCCGTTCGGCCGCGTGAAGTCGCAGGCTCGCGGTTCCCGGCCCGATCGCTTCCACGAAGGTGGATTGCCCGCCCTCGTGGAGCTGCGGAAATTCCCGGTCGAGAAGATCGACGATCTCCTGCGCCGTCATGATGGGTGACAGCCCCATACTTCCCTCCCCGTCGTTTTCTTTTTTTGCCCACACTGCCGCGCGCCATCATCCGCGCGCGGCCGTTTTCCTTCATAAGGTGCGGCTGCTCTTTCGCCAATGCCCTCAAGTCGCCGTTCTCCGGAGCGACCAGTAGTAGGGCTCCCCCATGGACGCGACTTGCTCTAAGGTGGGGCAATCAGACGAGGAAACGAATAGCGAGGAAGTCGCCGATGTCCACAACTGCCACGCCGGCCAATGACGCCGAAACGCCGCTCGTCCTCCGCCAGGACGACGACGGCGTCACCATTCTGACGCTCAACCGGCCGCGTGCTCTCAACGCCCTTTCGCTACCGATGCTGCAGGCGCTGCGTGCCGCGCTCGACGAGATCGCCGAGGACCATTCAGTCCGTGCTGTGATCCTGCGCGGCGAAGGCCGGGCCTTCTGCGCCGGCCACGACCTGAAGGAAATCACCGCTCACCGCGACGACCCGGACGGCGGTCGCGGCTTCTTCGAGGCGCTGTTCGAGAGCTGCACCGACGTCATGCTGGCGATTCGCAACCTCCCCGTCATCGTCGTCGCCGAGGTGCAGGGCATCGCCACCGCCGCCGGCTGCCAGCTCGTCTCCACTTGTGATATGGCGGTCGCTTCCAGCGAAGCGCGCTTCGGCGTCAACGGCGTCAACGCCGGCCTCTTCTGCTCCACGCCTATGGTAGCGCTGTCGCGCAACGTGCCGCGCAAGCTCGCGATGGAAATGCTGACCCTCGGCGAGATGATCGACGCTCAACGCGCCCTCCACCACGGCCTGGTCAACGCCGTTGTCCAGCCGGAGGACCTGGAATTCCGCACCAGCGAGATGGCGCGCCGGGCGACGCAGAAGTCCCGCGCCGTCGTCGCCCTCGGCAAGGAGGCCTTCTACCGCCAGGCCGAACTGGGCGTCGAGGATGCCTACGGCATGATGAGCCGCGTCATCGTCGACAACCTGATGATGCGCGACGCCGAGATCGGCATTTCCTGCTTCATCGACAAGAAGACGCCCGAGTGGGAAGACCGGTGACCGACATGCCGGCGAACGACCACCCGAACGCAAGCGCATTTTGAGGTCCCGGCTTTTCATGGATCATGACAGCTACAGCGACGCGGATATCCGCGCCATCCTCGACGAGGTGAAGACCGTCGCCATGGTCGGCGCCAGTGCTAATCCGACCCGGCCGAGCTATCTCGTCCTCAAGTATCTCCTCGCCAAGGGCTACGACGTCCATCCGGTCAACCCTGGCCAGGCCGGCAAGGACATCCTCGGAACCCGCTTTGTCGCTTCCCTGGAGGACGTGCCCGTCGCGATCGACATGGTCGACATCTTCCGCAATTCCGAGGCCGCCGGTGCGACCGTCGACGAGGCGCTGGCGCTGTCCCCGGCGCCGAAGGTGATCTGGATGCAACTCGGGGTCAGGCACGACGAAGCCGCGGCCCGGGCAGAGGCTGCCGGCCTCCGCGTCGTCATGAACCGCTGCCCCAAGATCGAATACGGAAGACTTTCCGGCGAAATCGCCTGGGCGGGGGTAAATTCGAAAACCATTTCCTCCAAGCGGCCAAAATTGGAAGCGGGTTTTCAACATTTGGGACTGCGCGCAAAATCCGAAAAACGCGACTGATCCCAAATATTTATATTAGTTTTCGCGCATTTGACGCGACCCGCAATCTCCGCCATCACTGACCCGATTTCTGATTTCGGGACACCCATTCCCGCACCAACGGACAAGACTCATGACCACCGATCGCGTACCCGACTTTTCCACCCTCGCCATCCACGCCGGTGCCCAGCCGGATCCCACCACCGGCGCCCGCGCGACCCCGATCTATCAGACGACCGCCTACGTCTTCGACGACGTCGACCATGCCGCCTCGCTGTTCGGCCTGCAGGCCTTCGGCAACATCTACACCCGCATCACCAACCCCACGACCGCGGTGCTGGAAGAACGCGTCGCCGCGCTCGAGGGCGGCACCGCCGCGCTCGCCGTTGCCTCCGGCCACGCCGCCCAGCTCCTCGCCTTTCACACGATCATGAAGCCGGGCGACGAATTCGTCGCCTCCACCAGGCTCTATGGCGGCTCCATCAACCAGTTCAATCACTCGTTCAAGAACTTCGGCTGGTCGGTGAATTGGGCCGATACGGACGACATCGCCTCATTCGAGGCCGCAGTTACGGAGAAGACCAAGGCGATCTACGTCGAGAGCCTCGCCAATCCGGGTGGCGTCGTCACCGACATTGCCGCCATCGCCGAGATCGCCCATCGTCACGGCATCCCGCTGATCGTCGACAACACCATGGCAACGCCGTACCTGTGTCGCCCGTTCGAGCACGGCGCCGACATCGTTCTTCATTCCGCGACGAAATTCCTTGGCGGCCACGGCAATTCCATGGGTGGCATCCTCGTCGACGGAGGCAGTTTCGACTGGTCGGCGAGCGGTCGTTATCCGATGCTGTCGGAGCCGCGCCCGGAATACAATGGCATGAAGCTGCACGAGACCTTCGGCAATTTCGCCTTCGCCATCGCCGCGCGCGTCCTCGGCCTGCGCGACCTCGGTCCGGCGATCTCGCCGTTCAACGCCTTCCTGATCCTGACCGGCATCGAAACCCTGCCGCTGCGCATGCAGCAGCATTGCGACAACGCCCAGAAGGTCGCCGAATGGCTTGCCGGCCATGACGCCGTCGCCTGGGTGTCCTACGCGGGTCTCCAGAGCGACCGCTACCATGACCTCCAGCAGCGCTACATGCCGAAAGGCGCCGGCGCGGTCTTCACCTTCGGCCTCAAGGGCGGCTACGAGGCGGGCGTCTCGCTGGTCTCCAGCGTCGAGCTCTTCTCCCACCTCGCCAACATCGGCGACACGAGGAGCCTCATCATCCATCCGGCCTCGACGACCCACAAACAGCTCACCGACGAGCAGAAGGTCGCCGCCGGCGCCGGCCCGGACGTCATCCGCCTCTCCATCGGCATCGAGAACGCCGACGACATCATCGCCGACCTCGACCAGGCGATGAAGGGCTGACCGGCGGCAAGCCAGTCAAAAAGACAACGGACCACAAAGGGCGGATGCGGCAACGCATCTGCCCTTTTTGAATCTCGTTGCTCCGGCAGGGAATTCATCCATATGCATGTTGCCTTCGTTCTGTAAAACAGCGACCTTGCCGTCAATCCTCCGCTCGATAAAGGCACGGTGAAAAAGCAGTATGAGCAAAGTCCTGCATCTCCATGTGGGAACCCACAAGACGGGCACCACCTATCTTCAGAAAGCCTTTTCTGCCAACCGCGACACACTCCTGCAGAATGGCATTTTCTACCCCAATACGGGGTTGGGGAGCCATTGGGGTCATCTGGGCTGGGCTGCGTATTTCTCGTCGACGCTCGGTTCCCCCGACCGACTAACGGAAGAAGGCCTAAAAGCGGCTCTCAGATACCCTTGCATCCTTTTGTCATCGGAGAATTTTCTATCGCTTGATCGCGAGGAATTTCAGACCTTGCGCAAGGTCTTCGCCGACTACCGCATCGTCGTCTACATCTCGCTCCGCAACTGGCCCGACTATCTTCTCGCCCTATGGAAAACCATGGTCATGGCCGGGACGATCCTGCGTTTCGACAGCTTCCTGCTACGGCGTCTGTCTCTCTTTACTGCCGGGACCTATGCTGCCACCGGCTTCACCAACTACCACCTCGCGTTGGAAACACTCGCCACCGTTTTCGGCAAAGAAAACCTCACCATCGTCGACTACGACTCTTTCGAGGAAACCGATGATATCTGGCGCACCTATCTCGGCTTCCTGGGGCTCGATGAAACAGATAATCTTCCGTCCGAAACCAAACGCGCAAACATGGCGATGCACGACTTCCGCTACGATCTGATCAGAACGCTCAACGAGATCGATCTGCTACGCAATCCCGACTCCGGTCCGACAAAGGACCGGTCGGGAATGAATTTCTCCAGGCGCTTGGGTACGCATCAAAATACACTGAAAGAGATGCTTTCGATCTTTCGAAAGAAATTCGAGGCACTCGCACGCGAGACAGCTGTGCGTTGCGACTATCCCATGTTCGAAGATTGCAATACTCGTATCAACGCCGACTTTGCCGACAACATTCTTGGCGGAAAGCCCCTGCGTCTCATGGAAAGCGGGAAAGATGTGACTATTTGCGAGTTGCAGACGTCCACCTATCTCATCGACCCGGAACTCAGGGAAGCCGTCGAGCACATCAATACCGAACTCACGAAAGAATAGTCTCTACTCAACGTAGACCGTGACGCGGTCCGCCTTGCCGTTGGCGTCGATGACGGAGACGGTCGCGTAGCCGGGGCTATCGGCCGTCCAGCGTGCCTCCCGCGAGAACGGATTTCTTTCCAACGGCCGGCCGTTGACGAGCCAGACGAACGGTCCCTCGCCGTTGCGTACCTTGAGGGCGAGCTGCACGGCATTGTGGTCCTTGAGGCCGAGGTCGACCCGGACGCCATCGCGCGGGAAGGCGATCTGAGGCCCGGTGTCGCGCGCAACGATGCCCGTCCTCCGGTCGTGGAAGCGGCGGAGCGGCGGCGGCAACGCGCTGTTGGCGGCGATCAATGTGCCGCGCGGCGCCGGCGGCAGCGCGGCAACCGGCCGCTCCAGCCGGGCGAACGCGTCGAAGAGGATCGGCGCGGCGGCCGAAATGCCCGTCAGCCCGGTGATCGGCACGGCGTCGGGCCGACCGATCCACACCGCGATCACCGTCTCCCCATCGTAGCCGGCCGCCCAGGCGTCGCGGTAGCCGTAGGACGTCCCGGTCTTGAAGGCGATGCCGTTCCGGGCGGCGTTGAGCGGCCGCGGCGCGCCGGCGAGAATGTCGCCGACGTACCAGGCGGCTTTCTCCGAGACGACGCGCTGGGCGCTGCGCGAAAACCGCCTGGCCGGCTCATCCAGCCGGTCAACGAGCGCGACCGGCCGCCCGCCGTTGGCGAGCGCGGCATAGAGCGCGGCGAGATCGCGCAACGTGACGCCGACACCGCCGAGGCCGACGGCGAGGTTTGGCGCGGAAAGATCCGGCAGCACCGGCCGGACGCCCGCCCGCCGCATCCGCGCGACGAGTTTCGCCGGCCCGATGGCATCGAGCAGCTCGACCGCCGGCACGTTCAAGGACTGCTGCAGCGCCTCGCGGACGCTGACGGTTCCATGATAGCCGCCGTCGAAATTCGTCGGCGTATAGGCGCCGAAGCTCGTCGGTCGGTCCTCGATCAGGCTTTCGGGGTGGACGAGACCGCTTTCGAAGGCGACGCCGTAAATGAGCGGCTTCAGCGTCGAGCCGGGCGAGCGCACCGCCCGCGTCATATCGATATAGCCGCTGCGGCGGTCGTCGAGGAGCCCCGGCGAGCCGACGCTTGCCCTCACCTCGCCGCTCGCCCGGTCGACCACCATGATCGCGCCGGAGAGCTTGCGCCCGAACGCGGTGATCCGGTCGGCGAGAAGCGATTCCATCCGCGCCTGCAGACGCCGGTCGATGGTCAGGCGGTGTTCGGCCCGGTCGGGGAACGCCAGCCTGGCGTGGAGCGCGGCATGGGCGGCGTATTTCGGAAATGCCTTGCGGCGCCTCGGCATCGGTTCACGGCGTGCGGCCCTCGCCTGTTCACTGTCGATGAGACCGGCGGAGACCATCCGGTCGAGCACCCGGTCTCGCGCCGCCCGCGCCGCCTCCGGATGGCGATCCGGGCGCCGGGTCTCCGGCGATTGCGGTAGGGCGACGAGGAGCGCCGCCTCGCCGATCGTGAGCCTCGCCGGCTCCTTGCCGAGATAGGCAAGCGAAGCGGCCCGCACGCCTTCGAGATTGCCGCCATAGGGCGCCATCGTCAGGTAGAGCCGGAGGATCTCGTCCTTGGAGAGCCGGCGTTCCAGCGCCAGCGCCATGCGCGCCTGGGCGAGCTTACCGCCGAGCGAGCGGGTGTTGGCGTCGGCGAGAAGCCGAGCGAGCTGCATCGTCAGCGTCGAGGCGCCCGAAACGATATGCCCACCGGCAAGGACGAACTGGCCCGCCGCCCGCGCCACCGCACGAAAGTCGACGCCGCCGTGGTCCCGGAACCGCCGGTCCTCATAGGCCTGGAGAAACGCCAGGTAGGTCGGATCGACCGCGTCGAGCATCACCGGCATCCGCCAGCGCCCGTCCGCGACCTGGAACGGGCGCAAGAGCCGGCCGTTGCGGTCGAGAACGACGATGGAGGTTTCGACAGCGAGCGCCGGCAGCGGCGTTTCGTCGATCAACCGGTCGACGAGCACCGCGCCCGCGCCAGCAAGGCCGGCAACGGACATTGCCGTCAGACCACACATAGCCATCCAACACCGCCATCGCGGCCACGAACGCCATCGATTTCGCCAATCCGTCCTCATCGTCCCGAGCCGCCGATCATCACCGCATCGGGCCGATGACCTCGACACGGCCCGCGTCGGTGCGCGCGTTGAGGTTCGGCCGGTACATATCCTCGATGACGGCCGCCGGATGCGCGAAGGTCCCCGGCGACACGGCCCGCGCGATATAGCCGACGCGGAAGGTCATCAGGTTGCCAGCCTTGCGGTTGACGACCGCAACGAAGCGGTCACTGCGGTATTCGGCGTGGTCGACGTTGTCGAGGAGGCCCTCGAAGCTGAGGCTATCGACCTTGCCGCTCTTCAAAAGGTTCGGGTTGTCGATCTCGAACCCGGCCGGCAGCGGATCGACGATCATCAGCCGCCCGTCGACGTCATGCTGCGCGCGCACGGTGAGGATCACCGCAAAGCGGTCGTTTTGGCCGATTGTCGTGGCGTCGACCGGCTTGCCGTCGAGCGTATAATAGTGGCGCTCGATGGAGAAACCCGTCCCGCCCGCCGGCTCCGGCACACGCGGAATGCCGGTGTAGGTGGCGACGGCGACCTGCTCGGTCGCGCTGTCGTTCTCGATCGTCACCGGCTGTGAAGCGAGCTCGGCGCTGGAGTAGCGCTCGAAGACGTGGCTGCCGGCGGGCTTACCGTCGAGTTTCAGCTTCACCGGGCTCGATGAACTGTAAAGCGCATGGGCGGCGAGCAGCATCCAGGCGTTTTCCTGGGTGCTGGTGCGTCGCTGCGCCTCGCGTTCGTTCGCCACGTCATTCGCCAGCGCCGAGATGTCGACCGCCGAACTTTTCGTCTCGGCGACAAGCGTCAGCAGAGCGGAGGTGTCGCGCAACTCCGAACCGTAATCGCTGCGGTAGCCCTTCAGGGTCCGGCCGGCCTCAAGGTCCGCATAAGCCGCCTTGAAGGCCCGGTCGGCCCGCGTTCGATCGCCGTAGAGCGCCAGCGCCGCGCCGATCTGCGCCTTGGCAAGCGGTGTGCTGAAGGCATTGAGCTTGGTCCCGACGTAGTAGCGCAGATCGCCGATCGAGGCCCGCCCGTTGCGCGCCAGCACATAGAGCGCATAGGCGATATCCTCACCACCCTTGGTGAAGTCGGACGCATAGGCGACCTTGTTAGCAAGGTTGTCGAGCGCGACATCGAAGGCGATCCGCGGCACCTCGAAGCCCTTTTCCTTCGCCCGCGTCAGAAAGTCGGTAATGTAGGAATCGAGCCACAGGTCATTGTAACCCGGCCCCCATAGCCCGAACGAGCCGGAACTCGACTGGTTGGCGAGCACATTGACGATCGCCTCGTTGATCCGCTTGCCGATCTCCACATCGCGGCCGAGCCCGGCGGCGAGCGAGACGGCATCGAGATAGACGAGCGGCAGCGCCCGCGAGGTGATCTGCTCCGAACAGCCGTAGGGGTAGCGGTCGAGATCGCGCAGCAATTCGGGAACGTCGATCCGCCCTGCCCCGCTGACGGCGAGCGAGAGCGACCCGGTGCCCGGCAAGAATTCGGCGAGCGGTTCACCATCGAGCATCAGCTTGCCACCGTTCGCGGCGAGCAAGACGACTGAACGGCGCGACACCGGCTGCTCATTGGAGCGGACCGCGAGCGTCAGGTGCTTGGTGAGGTCAACGCCCTCCGGCGTCGTCACCGTGATGACGATCGACGCATCGCCGACCGCATCGCCCTCGATCGGCACGATCAGCTTCTCGCGCCCGCCTTCGCCGAGATCGACGATCCGGTTGGCATCGCCCGGCCGGATGATCAGTTCGTCGGTCGCCGACACCTGCATGGTGACGGTCCCCGTCGGCCCTTCGGCATGGGCGAGTTCGACGAGCATGCGCGAGCGGTCGCCCGGTGCGATGAAGCGCGGCAGGCTGGCCAGAACGACGATGTCGTCGCGGATGAGAACGTCCCGCTCCGCATGGCCGATGCCCTTGGCCGACCACGCCATCGCCATCAGCCGGACCGTGCCGTTGAAGTCGGGTACGTCAAAGCTGATCGCCGCGTGGCCATCCTTGTCCACCTTCACGATGCCGGAATAAAAGGCGACCAGCTTTTCGGTCGGCGGCGGGCCTTTCGTTCCGACACCGCCGGCGTCGCCGCCGGTGCGGATGCGGCCAGGTACGCCCTGCGTGCGGTCGATGAGCTGGCCGTAAAGATCGCGCACCTCCATGCCGAGGCTTCGCTGGCCGAAATACCAGGCATCCGGGTCCGGCGTCTTGAAGGCGGTGAGGTTGAGAATGCCGACGTCCACGGCAGCGACCGTCACGTAAGCTTCCTCACCCGGCTTCAGGTTGGCGATGGTCATGCCTATGTCGAGAGGGCCTCGCGGGCGCACCCGCTTTTCGGTATCGAGCGTCAGCGCCAGCTTGCGATCGCCCGGATCGACCTTCGCCCAGGCAAGGCCGAGTGCCCGCGCCGGCATGCGCTTGGCCTCAAGATCCATCGGCCGAAGGAGCATCGCCGTCACATAGGCGCCGGCGCCCCAGGCCTCCGTTACCGGGAGTTCCACCGTCGTGCCGCCTTCCGGCACGTCCACTTGGCGGCGCTCGATCATCCGGTCGCCCATGACCATGACCTCCGCCTTGCCGGCAAAGCGCGGCTCGATGTTGAGCCGAACGGTATCGCCGACCGCGTAGGATTTCTTGTCGAGGGCAACGGGAAGAAGATCCGGCGTGTCCGTGCCGGCGCCGGCGAGATACCAGCCGGCGTTGAACTCGACGCTCGTCGCCGTCGGCTCTTCGCCTCCGCGCTCGACTTCCAGCCGGTAGTGACCCCACTTCACGGGCGTCTCGATCTTTGCCGGCTCGTCGGCCGCGACGGAAACCGTGCCGCTGGCGACGCGTTTGGTCACCGTCACCGGCTCCCAGTTCCACACGCCGTTTTGCTCGTACCACTGGAACGAGGTGCTGACATCGACGAGTTGCCAGGACAGGTCAACGGCCGCGATGCGCTTGCCGTCCGCGTCGAGCGCGATGACGGCGAAGGCCGCCCTGCCGCCCTCGTCGACGGAGCCCTCAAAGAGCGTCCGAATACCGATGCGGTCGCCGTCGGCGGCAATCGGCGCCTCGAAGGTGCGTTCCACCACGCGGCCGCCATTGTCGGTCACCTGCGCGGTAACCTCAGCCTTGAAGAGCTTCGTCCTTGAGGGCATGCGCGGCACTTGGAAGGTCACCGTCGCCTTGCCCGCCTCGTCGGTGCGCGTGCCGTCGGCGACCTGTCGTTGCGGCTCGACCGCCTCTTCGGCTAGGCCGAACCGGTAGCCAGGCCAGGTCTTCAGTTCGGCCACCGGAGAGATAAGAATGGACGCGCCGACGGAAAGATCGCCTGCCGGCGGGCCGTAGAGATAGGTCGCGGTCAGGTCGAACGACGCCGGCGCGCCGGACATCAGGGCCTCCGGCTCGTCGTCGAGCGTCACATCGATGCGTTCGGGCTGGAAGTCTTCCACAAGGAAGGTCTTTTCCGCCAACGCCCGCCCCTTCGGGTCGGAATAGACCGCGACGCGCCAAGTGCCGTGCATAACGGCCTGGGGCAGATCGAGATCGACCGAATGGCCGCCGAGCCCACCGTCAACGCTCGTTACCCGGCTATGCTCGACACCGTCGGGCCGGGTAAAGACGACCGTCATCGGCACCTGCGGGATCGCCTCGGCGCGGGAATCGCGCACCAGCGTCGTGGTGTGCACCGTCTCGCCCGGCCGGTAGACGCCGCGCTCGGTCGTCAGGAACACGTCCATCGGCTCCGGCGCCGGCCGGCCACCGACGCCCCGGTCGGTGAGGTCGTAGGCGCCCTTGACGAGGTCGAGGAAGCCGTAGTCGCCACCCGCCGTCTCGGCCACGAGAATGGCCGGCGCATTACCGCCGGTGCCGCGCATCAGCCCCGCCTCGAAACGGGCAAAGCCGTCCGCGCCGGTGGTGGCCGTGCCGAGGACCTCGTCATTGCGCGCAACCAGCCGCAGTGTCACGCCCTCGATCGGGTCGGCCGACGAGAGCGAGCGCACCATGGCATGGAGCCCGTCGTTGCCGGAAAAAGCCGCAAGGCCGAGGTCGGAAACGACGAACCACTGGCTCGCCTGCGTGCCCCAGCGATCCTTCACATCAGCCTTCGCCCGCGCCGTCATGACGTAGACGCCCGGCTTCAGGGCGCCGACAAGGTCGTCGATGGAAACAAGCGCCGTCACCTCCTCGTTGAGGACGGTGTCGACCTCGATGGTGCCGGACCACAGCTTCTCGCCCTTGTCATCCTCGATCTGGCTGGCGCGCCAGGAATTCAATTGTTGCAGGAACGTGCCGTCGGCGACCGATCCGGCGATTGCCCGGTCGCCGATGCGATAGACGGCGGCGTCGATCTCCTTGGCGTTGACGCTGACGACCGGAAGCGCCGGCTTGCCGCCGGCGGGAAGGACGTAGTTCCGCCCGGCAAAGCGCACCGAGGGCGAGCGGTCGCGCACGAAGATGGAAAGATCCACCGGCTTCTCGATCTTCTCGCCGTCGGCGCCCGGGAGGCCGGCCCGCACCGTCATCTGATAGCGCTGGCCGTGCTTCACGCCGTCGGCGCAGATCTGCTTGTCCTCAACCTCGATCGACAGGCCCTCGCCGCCCGAAACGGTGACAAAATCGGCGAGCCCATCGCGCACCTTCGGCAGCGGGTCGGAGAAGACAACACAGATGCGCGGCGCGGCGGCATCGGAATCGACCGTGTGGTCGACGATTCGGAACCCGTGTTCAGCAATGAGCGACACGTAGGTCTTCCTGACGCCCGCGTCCTCGCGCAGCGCAAGACTCGCGCGGTAGGCGCGGATCGCCGGTCGCCAGGCGCGGCGCCTGGCCATCGCCTCGCCGATAAGCGACAGCGCCCTGACCCGCTGGTCGGTGTTGCTGGCGCGCAGATAGGCATTGATCGCCGCCTCGACCGCCTGGCGCTCGTTGCGCTGCCGGCGTTTCCAGTCGTTGTCGATATCGGCGATGCGCGCACGGGCAAATCCGGTCCAGGCATTGAAGGCCTCGGAATTCACGGCCAGCGCGCGACCGAAGAAGCCGGCAGCAACGGCGGGCTTTGCCATTGACTGCCGCGCGCGGACAAGGAGGTCACCATAGCTCTCGCCCTGCGGCCGAAAGGTCTTGGAGAGAGAGCCAGAAAAGCTGTCGGCGGCGCTGAGGAAGCGCGGCGGCAGGAACGACAGTTCCGCCCGGCGCTCTTTCTCGCGGTCCGGATCGGCCGCTTCGCGTTCGACAACACGACCGGCAATCGCACCGGCGACGTTGTTCAGCTCGCTGAAATCGCTCTTCAGGAAGCACCAGCCGGCCTTGGTGTTGAAGGTGAAGGCGACGCAACGCTTGTCGCCAAGGCAGGCCGCCTTGCAGGCGTCGAGATCGACGTCCTTGAGGATGTCGAAGTCGCGGCCGTAATAGTCACCGCCCTCGGTGATGACGAGATCGCGTTCTGCGGCCCGCACAGCCGGATCCGATACCGGCGACAGGAGGACCAACGCGGCGAGCGGCAGGGCGCCGAGGCCGGAGCGAAGAAAGGAACGGGATATGGACGTAAAACGGCCGGCAAGGCCGTGAACGAGCGTATACATGGCAACCTCCCTCCTCGGGCAAATGCCTGGATGCGCGATCGTATCGCGACCCGCGGGCTTCCACCCTCGAAGTCTGGAGCACATCGTTTACGCCGCGATGACGCCGCAGCCCCGTCGCCGGATGCGGCCCTGTCTGTCACCGGGCTTCGTGCCCTCTCTGGACGTCGCCCGCCCGAGATATGGACCACAGTCTAGTCCGCATCCTTCCCCTCGGTAAAGACGGGGCGTGGTCTTTCCCGGTCCGGTCCGCTTTAGCGACCAGGAAAGCGCTGGATTTTCGTCATCTAGCCAAGCGAACGGACGCGCCGGGCGAGATCGTCAAGGATGGAACGCGCCGCAGAACGGCCGGCACGATTCGGACGATCCGCATCGCGGTCACCACCACCGCTCTCGCCAGCCCTCTCTCCGGCCCCGTTCCGCAACCGGTCGAGATAGCGGGCAACCAGCGCCTCGACCTCGCAATAGACGCCGGTCTCCGGATCGACATAGCGCGGAACGAGAATGAGGGCAGCGGCGATGAGTTCGTCGATGGAGAGCTGGCGGAGCCGGCCGGGAATCGGCACATGGTCGCTCGTCAGGCCCCATCCAGCAAAGAACGGCGCCCCCCAGCATTCCACGTGCTTGGCGTGGATAAGCGCCTCCAGACCGACATGCGACCGCAGCACGTGAACCTCGTCGATAGCGCGGTAGAGTGCCGGAAGATCGCTTTCCCTCACCACCATGTCGACGCCGGGTGGCATCGCCCCGGTCGACCTCTTCATCCGGTCTCGCAGGCCATTGGCGGGAACCGCCTCGACGAGAAAGGCATCGGGCTGCTTCTCGCGAACGGTCCGCACGAGCCCGTCGACGTCACGCACCACGCGCGGAACGCCGAACGCCCGTTCAAGACGCGCCGGCTCACCGGCGATGAGGACCACACGCCGACCGTCGGCCTTCGCGGTCAGCGACGGCAAGGCCGATGCCGGCGCGACCTCTGCAGCGGAGACAAGCGCCGCGCGCAGTGCCGCCGCGCGTTTCAGCAATGCCGGCTCGAAGTGATGATGGGCGAGCACATTGACGATGGTGGCGTTGTCGACCCCCTTCACCGTATCCAGCGCCGTCTCGCGCACGATCGAGCACGGCGTCCCGCCACCAAGGGAGAGCGGTCCTTCGTGCACCAGGGAAATCCGCTCGCCGTGGGCCTGCAGCCGACCAACGGCGCGCGCCGAGCCGCGCTTCTGCCACATTAAGACGCTCGCCACCTCGCCACGGGCGGCATCAAGCGAACGGGCGAGCGAGACATGCTCGATCCGACCACCTCCGTCGGCGAAGAACCGTTCCGCCACCCGCATGCGGCGGGGAAAGCCGATATACCAGGTCTTGCCGCTGCACTCCTGCGCATAGTCGCGCCAGGCAACGAGACGCTCGATCGCCCGCATGAGCGAGATCGGCTGCCGCGTCACCGGATCGGCGTAGTTGGCGTAGGCGGCAAAGGCGGCGGCAAAGACGTCCACCGGCGAGCGTGGCGCGCCGCGCCGGGCAAGCGCGGACGAGGCGCTTGCATTGTCCGGCGTATCCTCCGTCAGGCCCCATCCGGCATAGAACGGCACGCCGAAACAGCGCACCTTGCACCCCTTGAAGACCGCTTCCAGGCCGAGTTGGCTGCTGACCGTCCAGACTGCCTCGATCCCTTCCAGGAGATCGTGCGGATTACCCATGCCGACGATACGCGTCAGCCCGTGGCGCCGCGCCGGCTCATCGATATAGCCGCGTGCCCGGCCGGCGAGAACGTCCGGATGAACCTTCACCGCAATGGCTCCGGCCGGAAACGTCTGCAGCGCGGTCTCCAGCATGCGCGCAAAACTCGCCTCGCTGGCGAGCCCGCCGGAGATCGATTGGTCGCCATAAACCTGGTCGACGAGGAGAACCCGAATGGTCTTCGCCAGTCGCTCGCCGGCGGCACCGGACGAGACCGTGTTGTATTTTGTCAGCCGGTGGAAGAGCACCGCCTCAAGCCCCTCGCTCGCCTGCCAGCGCAGGTCGGGAGGAAATGCAGGCGCCTCGCGGATCAGCCGCTCAACGCGCGAGGGTCTGGAGGCATCAGTATAGATACCCGCGTCGTCGAGAACGAGCGACAGCGGAAGCGGCTTGTGGCGCGCCGATCCCGCCGACCGAAGGAAGCCGTCCTCGAGCGCAAGATAGTCAAGCCCGTGGCGGCGCGCATAGGCCCGCGCCTTGCGTGCCGTCGGCTTGAGCCCCCAGCCGACCACCACGTCGATACGGTCCGCCTCGGCATGCGAGGGAAACATGATCGCATCCTTCACGCCGACCAGTGCCGTGAGATGGGGAAGCTTCGCAATACCGGTGGAAAAAACGCCGATCGTCTCCGGCCGCGCCGTCATGTTATCGAATCCTGGGCCTGTCATGATTTTTGTCCCCACCTCATTTCCCCTCCTTCGCCGCCGTATCCCTTACCGCCAATGGCATGATCGTGACAAACGGCCAGATTGAACAAAATGAGCGGAAGGATCGGAATAACCACGCGGAAGGTGATATAACGAGTAATGGATTTTCCGTAGGGATCGCATCAATGACTGGCACCATGTTTTTTTCGGCCGTCCGAGCGAAAACGGTCGGTACACTTTCCATCATGATCAGACAAGGCAGAAGGAGGGCGCTGTAACAATACATCACAATTTGTGAAATCATGACGAACGACAGCGTGCTGTGATCAACGACCAGTCGACAACGACTTATATGAACAGAAACACTCCAATTCGCGAATCCCTTGGGGAAATTTACTGTAAAATCAGGCTTAACCAGAGTTTAAACTGCCGATAGGCTGCATTTGCCATCTTCTTGCGCCAATCGGTTCGATACAGTATGACGCCAACTTCGGGAGCGTCTTGACCAGTGGGGTTGGCGGGCATTGCGGATAGGTCGGCGAAAGCGGAATCGACTGCGGTCCAGCGAGCTTGAAGTGGAAAAAGACGGAAAAATCCAGATGCCATGCCGAAACGCTTTGCGGGCTGGTAGCGTCATCTGGATTCCATCCGATTGGATTTGTGGTCTAAACGGGATAATCGACAGCCCCCATGCACGGTGACAAGCGCGACATCGCAATCATTGGTTACGCTTGCCGACTTCCCTCGGCTCCGAACCCGAATGCCTTTTGGACATCGCTCGTCGAGGGCAGGTGCGCGATTAGCACCGTCTCGCAGGATCGATGGACCAAGGAGCGGTTCGGCCATCCCAACCGCACCGCCGCCGGAAAGAGCTACACCTGGGCGGCCGGTCAGCTCGACGACGTCTGGGGCTTTGATCCCGGCTTCTTCGGCATCTCGCCGCGTGAGGCGGTGCAGATCGACCCGCAGCAACGTCTGCTGCTGCAGGTGGTCTGGGAAGCCTTTGAAGATGCCGGTATCCCCCCTTCGAAGGCAGCAGGCTCCGAGACCGGCGTCTATGTCGGTGCGTCCTCGCTCGACTACGGCAACGGCTTCCTCTTCGATCCCGCCGCCGCCGACGTCCAGCTGATGACCGGCAACACCCTGTCGATCATTTCCAACCGTGTGTCCTATATCTTCGACCTGCGCGGTCCGAGCTTCACGCTCGATACGGCCTGTTCGTCGTCGCTCGTCGCCCTTCACGAAGCGATGCAGGCGATCCGCACCGGCCATATTGACACCGCCATCATCGCCGGCGTGCACCTTTTGCTGAGCCCGTTCGCCTTCATCGGCTTCTCGCGCGCCTCCATGCTTTCGACGAGCGGCCTCTGCCGGGCGTTCGACGCCGACGGCGACGGCTACGTGCGCTCTGAGGGCGCTGTGGCCATGGTGATTCGCGCCGCCGACGTCGCCGAAAAGAACGGCGACCGCATTCACGGCCTGATCGCCGGCACCGGCATCAACGCCGACGGCCGCACCGTCGGCCTGTCGCTGCCCTCGCCACAGTCCCAGGCCACACTCCTCGACAAGGTCTATGAGGAGTTCAAGATCGATCCGGACGCCATCGCCTTTATCGAGGCGCATGGCACCGGCACCCGCGTCGGCGATCCGGCCGAGACCAATGCGCTCGGCACCGTTCTCGGCCAGAAGCGCAAGAATGTCCTGCCGATCGGTTCGGTGAAGACCAATATCGGCCATCTGGAACCCGCCTCCGGCCTTGCCGGCGTATTGAAGGCGGTCATGGCGCTGGAGAACGATATCCTGCCGCCATCGCTCCACTTCGACACGCCCAATCCGGATATTGCCTTCGACGAGCTTAATCTGGAGGTCGTCACCAAGCCGATGCCCCTCGCGCGGGGCAAGAAACCGCGTTACGCCGGTGTCAATTCCTTCGGCTTCGGCGGCACCAACGCGCACACGATCGTGCGCGACCCCGACCCGGTGAAGAAGACCTCCGTCGCTAATGCCGACAAGCACGCGCCGCTCCTGCTGAGCGCGCAGTCGCCGGAGGCCCTCAAGACGCTCGCCGAAACCTATCGCGATCTTCTTGACGGAGCCGACGAAACGACGGCCACCAGGATCGTCAACGCCGCCGCCTTCTGTCGCGAGCGACTCGACCGGCGCCTGTTGGCGCTCGGCTCGTCGAAAGACGAGCACATCGCCGCGCTCGACGCTTTCCTTGCCGGCGAGAAGTCGCTGGAGGTCGTCGAGGCCCGTGCCGTGACGCGCTCGGCCCCAGTGGCGTTCCTGTTTTCCGGCAACGGCTCGCAATGGGCCGGCATGGGCCAGGCGGCCTACCGCACCGACACCGATTTCCGCAACGCCTTCGAACAGATCGACCGCCATTTCATGAGCGTATCGGGCTGGTCGCTCCTGACGATGCTGTTCTCGCCCGAGCTCGAAACCGAAATCGAGCGGACCGAGATCGCCCAGCCTCTGCTGTTCGGCATTCAGGTCGCCATCGCCCAGGCGCTGAAGAAGCGCGGGCTTGCGCCCGACGCTGTTGCCGGCCACAGCGTCGGCGAAGTTGCGGCCGCATGGTGCGCCGGCGCGCTGGACCTGAAGCAGGCTGTCCGCGTCATCCACGCCCGCAGTACCCATCAGGAGGTCGCCCGCCACCTCGGCACCATGGCCGCGCTCCTCCTCGGCGAAGACGAGGCCCGCAAGGCGATCGACGACCCGCGCTTCAAGGGTCTGGAGCTGGCCGCCGTCAACAGCCCGCGCAGCGTCACCATATCCGGCCCCGTCGAGGTAATCGACGCTTTTGCCAAGCATGCCCGCAAGCAGCGCTGGGCACTCCGCAAGCTCCATCTGGACTATCCCTTCCACTGCGCCCTCATCGATTCCATCGAGGAGCCGCTGAAGGCGTCGCTGAAGGGGCTCGAGCCGCGCCAGACAAAGACCACCTTCGTTTCGTCGGCAAAGGGTGAAGTGGTCGACGGCAGCACGCTAGACGCCGACTACTGGTGGGACAACGTCCGCGACGCTGTGCATTTCCAGGCTTCGCTCACCACCATGAGAGAACTCGGATACAAGGTTTTCGTGGAGATCGGCCCGCGCCCGGTGCTGACCACCTACGTCAACGACACGTATCGCGCGCTCGACACCTCCTGCGCCTGCCTGCCCGCGCTCGACAAGGACGATGCCGACAAGAGCGACCCGATCGGGCGCATCGTCGCGCTGGCGCTCGCCGCCGGTGGCCGTATCGACGACAAGGGCCTCTTCGGCACCAGGATCACCCCGGCGGTCGATCTGCCGACCTATCCCTGGCAGAATCAGGATTACCGGATCGACCACACCACCGAGAGCTATTCGATGTTCGGCGGCGAGTATCATTCGCTGCTCGGCTACCGAGTCCGTCCGGAAGCCTCGGAATGGTTCAACCACATCGACGACGAACTCGTCCCGCTGCTCGCCGACCACAAGGTGGAAGACGCCGTCGTCTTCCCGGCCGCCGCCTACGTCGAGATGGCGCTGGCCGCCGGCCATGCCTGGCTTGAGTGCGACGCGATCGAAATCCGCGACATGGACATCATCCGCCCGCTCGTGATCGACAATCACGAGACACGCGAGACCATGCTGCGTATCTCCGCAGACGGCGCCGTCTTCGATCTGATGAGCCGGGCCCGGCTTTCCGACGACGAATGGTCGCTGCACAGCCGCGGTCATCTCGCCAGGATCCCGGGCAGCGCTCCCGTGGTCGACATGCCTACCGGATCGCCGGCCGCGCTCGGCTCCGAGGCACTCTACCGCATTACAGAACAGTTCGGCCTCTATTACGGGCCGGCTTTCCAGCGCGCCGCGCTCGTGGAAACCTATGACGAACGCACCGCGAAGGTCACCTTTGCCAGTCCCGGCGAACTGACCGCAGGCGCCGGTTACCTGATCGACCCGACGCTCCTCGACAGCGCCTTCCACGGCCTGTTTGCATTGTTGAGACAGTCCGGCGAAACGCCGTCCGATACCAGCTTCCTGCCGGTCCGTATCGGTACGCTCAGGCTCTACAAGCCTGGCGTTCAGGCCGCCCACGCCGTCATCCGCGTTGCCAAGGCATCGCCGCGATCCATCGAGGCAAGCTTCGAGATCGTCGCCGAGGACGGCACCCTCGTCGCTTCGCTGGAGGAAACACGTTTCCGCGCTGTCCCCCTTGCCAAGCAGGCCCTGCCGGACGAACTCGTCTACCGAACGACAAGCCGCCGCCTCGGTCGGCCGGGAGAGGTGTCCGCCCTCGGCGAGGCCGCCGCAGACGGTCTTCTTGCCCTGGCCAAAAAGCGTGGCATCGTCGCCAGTGACGACGAGCGGGAGACGGGAGAGGCCTGGCTGCTTTTGGAAGCGGCGGCGCGCGCCATCGGCCATCAGGCCCTCCTGGCGATCGCCGGCGAGGCCGCCGGAAGCTTCGACCCGGCATCCGCTGTCGCCACCGGCAGGCTGGCGAGCAACGCTCAGCCGCTCGTCGGCCGCCTGCTCGTCGCGCTCGAGGGTGCGGGCCTTGCCGAGGAAACCGACGGCGCCTGGGCAATCACCGACAATGACGGACACCCCTCCGCCACCGACATTCTGAGCACCGTGATCGCCGAGCATCCGGCTCGCGTCGCGGAAGTGTCTCTGCTCTCTCACCTCGACAGTGCGATTGGCGGCTTCCTTCGCGAAGGACTGCCGGAGGCCGCCGACACGGTCTTCACCGCCTCTCTCGTCGAGCATCTGATTGCCGGTTCTCCGGCCTTCGCCCCGCTTGTCGACGGCCTCGCCGACGTCGTGGCCGGCCTTGCGGAAGCATGGCCGAACGCCATGCCGCTGCGCATCCTGCAGATCGGTGCCACCAACGACCGCCTGGTGCGGGCGGTGGAGAAGGTGCTCGATCCGGAATTCGCAACGCTCACCATCACCGATACGGACGGCCATCTTCTTGAGCGCGCCCGGGTCCGTGCCCACGCCCATCCCGGCACCTCTTATGCCACGATGGAGGAGGTTGAGGCACGCCGCGCCATCGACGGCGGCTTTGATCTGGTGATCGGCGCCAACGCCTTCACCCACGTCGACGGCGATACGCTCGGCGGATTGTCCAAAGTGCTGGCACCGGGTGGCGCAATGCTGGCCGCGGAACCGGCACCGGAACTCCTCTTCGACATCATTTTTGGCATCGGCGCCGACTGGTGGGCCGACACCGTCGACCCCGCCTATCCGGTTTCCGCGCTCCGTTCCGGGGCCGACTGGTCCGAGGCTCTTGCGTCCGATCTCTACACCGATGTCTCCGTTGCGCCCCTCGCCGACGCCGAGACCGAAGGCTACATCGTCGTCGCCCGCGCACCGACAAAAGCCCTGGAGAAAGCTTCGTCGAACGCCCCGGCACCGACCGAAGACTTAACGGATGAAAAGGAGACCGCGGAACGCGCATCGCTGCTTGTTCTCCTGGCCGACAGCGAAGGCGTCAGCCGCGCATTCGCGGATGGTCTGGCCAATAGCCTGCGCCATCTCGGCCGATCCGTGATCACCGCCGTCCCGGGCTCTGAAACCCGGTCGGTCTCCGACGACGAATGGATCTACAACACCGCCTCAGGCGACGGGAATAAGGATCTTCTCACCGCACTCCTGAGCGAGGACGGTCCGCGTGACCTCGTCTATTTCGCCGGCATCGGCGCCGCCGAGGACGAGCCGCTCGACGGCGTCCTCAGCCGCACCTCGGACCTGACGGTGTTCCTCCAGGCTCTCGGCAACAAGCCCGCCCGCCTGTGGATCGTCGCGCCCGGCGCGATGCAGCACCTCGCCGGCGCCCATGTGCATCGTCCCGTCCAGGCCGCGATTTGGGGCTATGGTCGCGTCGCCGCAAACGAATTCCCGACCGCCGACGTCCGTCTCGTCGACATTTCGCCGGTTCTCCAGCCAGGCGAGGCGTCGAGCCGACTTGCCGCGGAAATCATCGCTCCCGGCGACGAGCACGAGATTCTCATCGACGCCGACCGCCGCACCGGCCTGCGCATCGCCCATGGCGGCGTTCTGCCGACGCCGGGCGAATTTAACGGCCCGGAAGATGGCGCCGCCTACACACTCGACATCGCCCGCCAGGGCTCGCTCGACGAACTCGTCTGGCGCCGCGTCGCCCGCAGGGCGCCGCAGGGTGCCGAGGTCGAGATCATCATGGGCGCAAGCGGCCTCAATTTCCGCGATGTGATGTGGGCGCTGGGCCTTCTGCCGGAAGAGGCGCTCGAAGACGGCTTCGCTGGCCCGACGCTCGGCATGGAGGGCGCGGGCGTCGTCGTCAACGTCGGCCCGGATGTGACGCGCCTGAAGCCCGGCGACAAGGTGCTGACCTTCGCACCGGCCTGCTTCTCCACCTATGTCACCGTCGACGAGCGCGCCTGCGCCCCGATGCCTTCGACGGTATCGCTGGAGGAAGCCGCGACGATCCCCGTCACCTTCCTCACGGCCTATTACGCACTCGTCAAGCTCGCCCATTTGGAAGAAGGCGAATCGGTGCTGATCCACGGCGGTGCCGGCGGCGTCGGCCTCGCCGCCCTGCAGATCGCCAAATGGCGCGGCGCGACCGTCTTCACCACCGCCGGCACCGACGAGAAGCGCAATTTTGTCAGGATGCTGGGGGCCGATCACGTACTCGACTCCCGCTCGCTGACCTTTGCCGATGACATTCTGCGGATCACCGATGGCGAAGGCGTCGACGTCGTTCTCAACTCGCTCTTCGGCGAGGCGATGGAACGCTCCATCGATGTGTTGAAGCCGTTCGGCCGTTTTCTCGAACTCGGCAAGCGAGACTATTACGCCAACACCCGTATCGGGCTCAGGCCGTTCCGCCAGAACCTGTCCTATTTCGGCATCGACGCCGACCAGCTTCTGACCCGCCAGGCCAAGCTCGCCGATACGATCTTCACCGATCTCGTCCAGCTCTTTGAGGACGGTGTCCTGACGCCGCTCCCCTACCGCGAGTTCGCCGGCGAGGACGCGACCCATGCCTTCCGGCTGATGCAGAAGTCCGGCCACATCGGCAAGATTGTGCTGACACCGCCGACTGACCGGTTGGCGCGCCAACCGGTCAAGCCGTTCGCCATCCACGCCGACGCAACATACATTCTCGTCGGCGGCCTCGGCGGCTTCGGCCTCCAGACCGCCCGCTGGCTCGTCGATCTCGGCGCCCGCACGCTGGTGCTGACCAGTCGCCGTGGCGCGGCGGACGAGGCGACGCAGGCTGAGATTGCCGCCATCGAGGCGCTCGGCGCCAAAGTCGTCGTCGAGGCCTGCGATGTCGCCGACGAAAAAGCGACGCGCGCACTCCTCGAACGTCTGACCAAGGAGCTACCGCCGATCCGCGGTATCCTCCATACCGCCATGGTGCTGGAAGACGTCCTCATCGCCAATCTCGACGAGGACAAGATCCGCAAGGTTCTCGCCCCGAAGGTCGCCGGCGCCTATGTGCTCGACCAGGCGAGCCGCGACCTTAGTCTCGACCTCGATCTCTTCGTGCTGTTCTCCTCCGCGACCACCATTGTCGGCAACCCGGGCCAGGCAAACTACGTCGCCGCCAATGCCTATCTGGAAGCGCTCGCGGCGAAGCGGCGTGACGAAGGCCTCGCCGGTTTCGCGGTCGCCTGGGGCGCCATCGGCGACGCCGGCTACCTGGCACGCAACGCCGAAGTGAATGAAATGCTCGCCAAGAAGCTGGGCCGGCACACGCTGGCCGCGCGCGACGCGCTCGACGGACTGGAACGGCTGCTGATCCACTACGACGGCGGATCCGCCGCCTTCGCCCACATCGACTGGGGCTCGGCGCGCAAGGAGCTGGTGCTCCTGCAGACGCCACTCTTTGCCGACCTCGCCACCGACATCGATGCCGATGCCAACGAGGCGACGGGCGACATCGACGTCAAGGCGCTGATCGCCGGCCTCGACAAGGTCCAGGCCATCGATGCGATCAGCAAGCTGCTCGCCGCCGAAATCGCCCGTATCCTGCGCCTGCCGGCCGAAGAGGTCGACCGGCACCGTCCGCTCGCCGAGCTCGGCATGGATTCGCTGATGGCACTGGAACTGCGCATGGCGGCGGAACAGCGCCTTGGAATTGACATTCCGCTGATGTCCATTGCCAACGGAGCGACGCTCTCCGATATCGCCGGGCGGGTCACTGCTCGTGTCCTCGGCGAAGAGGGTGACAGCGGCCTGTCGGAAACCGCCGAGTCGCTCTACCAGCAGCACGTCGGCGAGACCGGCGAGGCGGGAGCTGACATCTCGGCCATCGCAGAGGCCGTTGAAGAGAAAAGCCAATCCGTGAGGAACATGCTGAAATGACGCGGCAAAGAGGTCTCGGGGGACTTTCGGGTGGAGCCAAGGATCAGCTTCTGGCTGATCTGCGTGCAAACAAGAAAGCGACCCGCGATCGTCGGCCTGCCCCGTCCCGCCCGGCCCACAAGCCGGTACGCAAGGGGGCGTTCGATTTTTCCGAACTCCCGGCGGTCAAGCAGTTCAAGATGCAGCGCGCGGCGGCGGACATGATGGGGATCGAAAACCCCTTCTTCCGCCCGCACGACGGCATTGCCCGTGGCACGTCGATGATCGACGGCCGCGAGCACATCAACTTCGCCTCCTATAACTACCTCGGCCTCAACGGCCATCCGGAGGTAAGCGCAGCCGCCAAGGCCGCCATCGACCGCTACGGCACGTCGGTATCGGCAAGCCGGATCGTCGCCGGCGAGCGACCGATCCACCGCGAACTCGAACGCCGCCTCGCCGATCTTCACGGCGTGGAAGATGCGATCGCCATCGTCAGCGGCCACGCCACCAACGTCACCGCGATCGCAACCCTGATGACGCCAAAGGATCTGATCATCTGCGATGCGCTGATCCACAATTCCATCACCGAGGGCGTGAAGCTCTCCGGCGCGGCGCGCCAGACGTTCCCGCATGGCGATCTTGATGCGCTCGACGCGATGCTGACCAAGAACCGCCACGCCTACGACCACGTCCTGATCGCTGTCGAAGGCCTCTACAGCATGGACGGCGACTTTCCCGACCTCCATAAGCTGATCGACATCAAGCGCCGGCATGACGCCTGGCTGCTTGTCGACGAGGCTCATTCTATCGGCGTCCTCGGCGAGAACGGGCGCGGCATCGCTGAACATTTCGGCGTCGACGGCCATGAAGTCGAGATGTGGATGGGCACGTTCTCCAAGACGCTGTCCGGCTGCGGCGGTTACATCGCCGGCTCCTCCGCGCTGGTTGACTATCTGAAGGTCGCCGCCCCGGGCTTCGTCTTTTCCGTCGGCCTGTCCGCGCCGCTCGCGGCCGCCGTCATGGCTTCTGTCGACATCATGCTGCGCGAACCGGAGCGCGTGCGCCGGCTGCGCGACAACGGCCATTTGTTCCTGAAGCTTGCCCGGGAAAAGGGCCTCGATACCGGCCCGAGTGCCGGCTATTCGGTGGTCCCCGTCGTCGTCGGCGATTCCATCCAGTCGGTGATGCTTTCGAACCGCCTTTTGGAAAAGGGCGTCAACGCCTTGCCGATCATCTTTCCCGCAGTGGCGGAAAAGGCAGCGCGCCTGCGGTATTTCATCACCAGCGAGCACACACCCGAGCAGATCGCCCGTACCGTCGACCTGACCGCGGAATGCCTGACCGAAGTGCGCGCGGAAGGCCCGCAATGGTCGAAAATCCTCAACAAGTCCGGCTGACCTGAGCCCCGACGGGCACGACGATCAATGCTCCTCCCCCACCGGGCGGGGACATTTTCGTTTCATGAAAGATGCAGCGTTCAGGCCGCATCAGGATCGGGGTTTCGACCAGTCGCGCCCGTCCGGTTGCACCTCCGCCGCAAAGCCCCGCAGAAAGAACTCCTCGACCCGCGTTGGCAGGAAGCGGCCGATATGGACGCCGAACACCAGCGGCCAGGGGAAGGCAATCCGGGCGCGCCGCCGCCGGAGGCCGCGCATGATGATCCGTGCCGCCCGCTCCGCCGTGATCTCGAAGGGCTTGGGGCCGACATGCCGGGCCGACATCGGCGAAGTGACGAACCCCGGACAGATGACGGTGACCGAAACGCCGTCCGGCCTGAGCCAGGCGCGCAGCGACGCCCCATAGGCGATGACGGCTGCCTTGGTCGCGCTGTAGGAAGGCATATCCGGAATCGGCTGCATACCGGCGAGCGAGCTGACGAGCGCGATGTGCCCCTTGCCACGCGCGCGCATGGCATCGATAAGCGCGGTCGCGGTATTCACCGTTCCCTTGTAGTTGATGTCGGCAAGCCGCTCCGCCTCCTCGTCGCTCTCGCGCGCCCGGTCGGGACCGAGCCCGGCCGAAACGCCGGCATTGGCGATAAGGAGATCAACGGGCGCCTCCCGGTCGAAGTCCCTGAGTGCTGCATGGACCGCTTGCCGGTCGCGTGTATCAAGCGCCACGGCGACAACCTCGGCGCCGGCCGAACGGCACGCGGCAGAGACCGCCTCCAGCCGTTCGGCATTTCTGCCGGTGAGCATCAGCCGCACGCCTGGAGCGGCGTACAAACGCGCCAGCGCGCTGCCGATACCGCCGGATGCTCCAGTAATGACGATCGAGGTCGGCATGTTCCTTGCCACCGTTCAGGCTCCGCTTACCGGATGTCGGCGCGCGCTGTAAGGGCACGACGGGATCGCTCCGGCCGATCCGAGGGGAAAAGACGTGCCGCACTCGTACCAGCCGCCGCTCGCCCTGTCGAGATTACCCGCTTTTCCGAGTGTTTCCGCATTTGCACCCCCCCGCTCCGCTTGACACAGAAGCAAACCGAGTGCTACCCGAACACATCTCAATAAGGTTGCCGTTTCAATCGCTTCCGTAGTCGGGGGCGGAGCGGTTGGATCCGTATCATGGCAGTTGACCGGCATCGCGTATTCCTCTTTCTCCAGGGCCCACCCTCGCCGTTTTCGCGTCAGCTCAGCGATGAGCTCGATCGTCTCGGCCACCGCACGCTCAGGATCAACCTGAGCGCCGGAGACTGGCTCTATTGGCGCAAGCCCGGTGCCATCAACTATCGCGGCAAACTGGCCGAATTTCCGTCCTATCTCGAGGACTTTTGCCGCCGCCAAGGCGTGACCGACGTCCTCTACTACGCCGACCGCCTGCCCTATCACCGCGTCGCAGCCGCCGTCGCCCGCAAGCTGGGCATCCGCGAAACGACCTATGAGTTCGGTTATCTAAGGCCGGACTGGCTGACCTTCGAACGCAGCGGCATGTCGACCTACTCGCATTTCCCCAATGATCCGGACGCCATTCGTGCCATCGCCCACAGCGTCGGCGATCCGGACCTGGAAATCCGCTACCCCTATTCGTTCAATGCCGAGGCCTTCAACGAAGTCGTCTACAACATGACGACCGCGCTTTTCCCCTGGGTCCACTGGCACTACGACGCCGACAAGTACTACCACCCGTTCATCGACTATCCCAGCTACCTGCCGCGCCTGTTGATGTCGCGCATCAACAAGATCAGGGCGCGCAATCTCATCCGCCACCTGAAGCGCGGCGATCAGCCTTATTACGTCTTTCCCATGCAAATGCAGAGCGACTACCAGCTCAGGGCCAATTCGCCCTTCAAGCATCAGTCGGATGCGATGGAACTGGTCATCAAGTCGTTCGCCGCGCATGCGCCGAAGGAAGCTTGGCTGGTGTTCAAGGTGCACCCGCTCGACAACGGCCTGGAAGGCTGGCGCGGCGTTTTGGAACGGCTGGCCAAGACATATGATGTCCTTGACCGGGTTCACCTCATCGACGGCGGCAAGCTCAATCTTCTCCTGACGCACGCCGATGGCACCGTCTTGATCAACAGCACTGTCGGCCTTCACGCCTATCGTGTCGGCTGCCCGGTTAAGGTGCTCGGCATGGCGGTCTTCGATATCGCCGGCCTCTCCTTCCAGGGGCCCCTCGACGACTTCTGGAAACGGGCGGAAAAGCCCGATCCCGAGCTTCTGGCCGATCTCATCCGCGCACTCGCCGGCACGATTCAGGTCAAGGGCAATTTCTATACGGCCGAAGGCCGCGCCGTCGCCATCGAGGAGGCCGCCCGCCGCCTTGTCGAATGCCGCATCAACGAGCCCGGCGCCTATGTCGAGGAGCCGCCGCGCATTGCGGAAGCTAAGCGTCGTGGCGTTCCCTTCTGGTCCGATGAGGATGTGCTCGCCGGCCGGATCAAGTAGGCTCGGATTGAGCCGGACTCCGGCTAGAGTTTGGGCCAAAGTTCGGGCCAGACTCGAGGTGGCAGCATGTTTGCCCCCGCGCGGGCCCATCCATGTCCACCGACCATCCACGCCTCACCGGAGAGCGGACGATGACGACCACCGACCGCCGCGTCTTTCTGTTCCTGCAGGGACCGCTATCACCCCTCTTCCGGCTCATTGGCGCCGAGCTCACCGGCCACGGCCATAGCGTCCATCGCATCAATCTCTCCCTCGGCGACTGGCTGCACTGGCACGGCACGGGTACGCACAATTATCGCGGCACGGTGGAGGCCTGGCCGGCCCATGTCGCTGCGGCCATGGAGCGGCTCGGCATCACCGATCTCGTCCTTCACGGCGACCGCCGGATCTATCATCGCCTCGCGGCGGAAGAAGCGCGCGCCCGTGGCATCCGCGTCATCGCCACCGAACTCGGCTACCTCAGACCCGACTGGATGACCATTGAGCGCGACGCGACGTCGACCGGCTCGCATTTTCCCGAGGATCCCGACCACATCCGCCGGATCGCCGCATCGGTCCCGCAGTTCGCCTCCGAAAGACTCTATAAGGGCAGCTTCTGGAAGGTCGCAGCGCCGGACGTTATCTATAATCTTTCCAATAGCTTTTTGTGGTTTCTTTATCCACATTTCCAGCGCCACACGATCTACCATCCCATAGTCGAATACGGCGCCTGGATCGGCCGGTTGATGACGGAGAGCCGGCGCATGCGCGCCATCGCCGGCGAGACCGAGGCGCTCGTCGCCTCCGGCAGGCCCTTCTACGTCTTCCCGATGCAGCTCGAGGGCGATTTCCAGATCCGCGACCACTCGCCCTTTTCCGGCATGGCCGATGCGCTCGATACCGTGCTTTCCTCCTTTCGCGAACATGCGCCGAAGGACGTGCTCCTCATCGTCAAGGGACACCCGCTCGAGAACGGGCTGGAGCGCTGGCCGCGCGTCGTCCCGTCCCTAGCCGAAAAGCATGGCCTTGCGGGTCGGGTCCGGTTCCTCGACGGTGGCCGGCTCGATGCGCTTTATGCCCACGCCGAGGGAGTTGTAACCGTCAACAGCTCCGCCGGCATGGAAGCGATCCAGGCCGGCCTCAGGACGAAGACCCTGACGCCGGCGATCTACGACATCGAGGGGCTGACCTTTTCCGGCCCGCTCGATGCGTTCTGGACCGCCGATTTTCGCCCCGATGCCGCTCTCCTCGCCGATTTCCTGCGCGCCCTGGCCGGCACCGTCCAGGTGCGCGGCACGATCTATTCCGACGACGGTCTTGCCGCAGCCGTCACCGGCATGGCGGAGCGGATCCTCACCAACAGGCTCAACGCGCCCGACGCCTTCGTCGACCCACCGCCGCGCCTTGCCCGCGCCCGCGCCATCGGCGCGCCATTGTAACCCGTGCGCTCGGCGCGCCGCTGTAGTATGTCCCTGACGTGACCGGCCCGCGCGTTCCCGGCCGGCCAACTCGTCGATACTGGAGGCCCGATGGCCGCTCTTTCGCCCGACATGACGAATCTGACGATTGCGCCGATGCTGCGCCGCGACTCCGACGGGCTCGCCTTCGCCGGCTTCTGGGCGGCATCGCGGACGCCGAAGGCCCCGGCAATCGTCTGCAACGACAGCACCGGCGAGGTCGTGCGCAGCGCCCAGACGGCCCACGGCAGGGGTATTCCGCTCATCGTCGTGACCGACGGGCCGTTTCCGCCGCTCTGGCCGCTGTCGCAGCCAAAGCCCGTTTCCGCCGCAGTCGCCGAAATCGCGCCGGCCGAACTTCCCCATATGCAGGCGCCGATCGCCACCGCCATCGCCAACCTCGCAGCCGTGGACGCCGGCAAGGACGATGCGGGGAAAACCCTCGCTCTTTTGCAACGGCTCCGCCTGACACCCTTTCTCCCCGAACCGGCGAGCGTGCCGGAGCCGGCGAGCGCCTTTTTAAACGCCGACCGCCTTGGCTATGCCGTTGTCGTCATCCTCGATGGCCCAAAAGCGGCAGAGCGGATGTTCCGGGCATCCAGGGCCCATCCCGGCGCAACGCTGGTCGCCGTCGGCGTCGACGAGCACGGAACGCTCGGAGCACCGATTACGCTACCCCTGCCGCAAGGGGCAGCCGCCGTCCAGCGGCCTGTCGAGCCCTGGTCGCTCCTTCAGGGCACCCGCGCCGTTTACGTCGGCGAGCATCCGGCGGGCCTCACCGCCCTTCTCGCCGGGACGCCGGTGGCGACGGATGGTTCCCCCTTCTATTCCGGCTTCGGCCTGACCGAGGATCTGGCATCGCCGCCCTGGGCCGGGCATCCCGTTCCGCTCGCGGACTTCGCTCACCTTCTCTTCACACGCATATGCCGTTACCGCTCGCCCTATGACGGAACCGAGCTTGCCTTTGAAGAAGCCGCGCGCCTTCAGGGCTTTCTCCTCGACCGGCGGCGCGAAAACGACCGCCCGGCGGTCTGCGTCGGCGTCAAATGGTGGAACCATCGCGGCATCGGCGCGCTGCTCGACAGCCCGGCCGGTTCGGCACGCTTCATCGACGATTTCGACAAGGCCCTTGATGCAGCGGTAAAGACGCACGCGCGCCTGTGCTTCTGGGCGGCCCAGATGACGCAAGAGCGCGCCACGGCCGCCGAGCGGGCCGGTGTTGCCTATGTGCGGCTTGAGGACGGCTTCCTGCGCTCCGTCGGCCTCGGCGCGGCGCTCGCCAAGGGCGCGTCCGCCGCCTTCGACCGGCGCGGCATCTACTTTGACGCAACGCGCCCGAGCGATCTGGAATGGATGCTCGAAAACATCGATCTTACCGCTGAGGAAATTGCCCGCGCCGCGGCCCTGCGCGAAAAAATTGTCGCCTCGCGGCTGACGAAATACAATGTCGGCCGCGCCAGCACCGACCGCATCTTCGCCGCAGGCAAGACCGGTATTCTCGTCCCCGGCCAGGTCGCCGACGATGCCGGAATCCTCAAGACCCTGTCGACGACGATTGATTGTTCCGGCACGGAAAACGTCAATCTCCAGCTCCTCAGGGCCGCTCGCGAGCGCAACCCCGATGCCTGCATCGTTTTCAAGCCGCATCCAGACGTCGAAGCGGACCTGAGGAAGGGCCGCATAGCCCCCGATGTCGCCGCGCGCTACGCCGACGCCGTCGTTACCGACATCGACATCGTCGACCTTCTCGACCAGTGTGACCGAGTGGAGACGATCTCGTCCCTGTCGGGTTTCGAAGCGCTGATGCGGGGAAAGATGGTCACGGTTCACGGCATGCCGTTCTACGCCGGCTGGGGGCTCACCGACGATCTGGCGACCTCGCCGCGCCGCACCCGCAGGCGCAACCTCGACGAGCTCGTCCATTTCGCGCTCATTGCCTATGCCCGCTACATCGACCCGGTTACGCTGCTGCCCTGCCCGCCGGAGGTGCTCGTCGACCGACTGACGACGATGCGCGGCGATCGCCGCCACGCCATTACCTATTCGCTCGCCAAGTTCCTGTCCTGGTTCGGCCGCAAGATCGGGCTGTAGTCGGCTCGAAGCCGGTCAGCAATCGAACCGCGGCCCGACGCACAATTAACCGCTCTATTCCACGACGATATCGGCGGAAAGCCCGACAATCTTGCCCATCTGGATGAGGCGTTTCCTCAGGCGCTCGCCGTCGATCTCGGCAAGATCTTTCGGCAGCACCAGAAGAAGCGTGTCACCGTCACGGCGCACCGGCACGCGCGGAATGACACCCGGCATCGAAGCGGAGACGAGATAGGCGACGCGGAAGACCGCGCCGAGAAAGCGTGCACGCTCCTTCAGCCGCGTCGACGCCAATTCGCGCACGCGCGGGCTCACCTCCTCGTCGACCAGCCCGACGTGGCGATAGAAATTGGCCAGCGAGAGGAACGCCCGGCCGGCATGGTCGATGCCGATGAAGGCCGCGTGGGAAATGATATTGAGGCTCTGCTCGCCGCGATAGTCCGGATGCGCCCGCCAGCCTATATCGGCGAGAAGACAGGCCGCCGCCCGGAGGCGACGCTCCTCCGCGGTCTCCTCCATGCCGGCGATGGCAAAAACCTCTTCCGTCCACGGCACGAGTTCGGCCGCATGACGCGGCGAGCGCGAGCGCAGAAGCGCCAGTTCCTCACAGGCCGCTAAGAGCGGATCCTGCCGCCTGAGCGGCTCGTCGAGGAGGCCGTAGAGATGGCCTTCGCGCACGCCGAGCGCCGACAGCACAACCGCATTCGGCCGTCCCTGCCGGATGACCTGTTCCAGAACCGCCGCACCATAGGGCAGAAGCGCCCGCCGGTTGCGCGAGACGACATCGATGGAATCGATCGTATCGAGATCTGCCCGCACCAGCATTCGACAGAAATCGAGCGCCTCACCGGCGGCGATCGAATAGTGGTGCATCACGTGAAGGGGATAGCCGGTTTCGTGCATGTGAAGCCGCGCGAGCGAACGCCATGTGCCGCCGACGGCGTAGAAGGCGCGGCCCTCGCAGCCGGTCAGAAGATCACATTCGCCGAGGATTTCCTCCGCGATCGCCTGCGCCTTCCTCGGTGAGTTGTCGGCCATCTCCTGCAGCCGCAACCCGCCGAGCGGATATGTCTTACCCTCGCCGATCGTGCCGGCGCGAATATCGACCAGTTCGAGGCTGCCGCCGCCAAGGTCGCCGACGAGGCCGTTCGGCCGCCAGATGCCGGAGATGATGCCGAGGGCGGAATTGCGCGCCTCCTCCGGCCCCGTCAGCACCTGCACGTCAACGCCTGTGATCTCCTCCACCGCGCCGATGAAGGCCGCACCGTTCTCCGCCTCGCGCGCCGCCGCCGTCGCCAGCACCGACAGTCGCTTGACGCCGGCTTGATCGGAAAGCCGCCGGAAGCGCCTGAGCGCGGCGAGCGCGCGCTCCACGTTTTCCTCACCGAGCCGATTGGTGGCTGCGACACCACGCCCCAGCCCCGCCAACACCTTCTCGTTGAACAGAACGGTCGGACTGCGCGCAGGACGCTCGTAGATCACCAGGCGAACGGAGTTGGAGCCGATGTCGATAACGGCAACGGGCCCGGTTCCATTCAACCGACCGGGAGCGTCGTCAGCGATCTTCAACGTTTCAGAAGTGCTTGCGACGAGAGAAGGTTTTCGGGGAATCTTCTGCAAGGGAGCGTCCGCGGCCTGAGAGGGACGGATTGGTCATGAAATACTGATGGGCGTTGAACGGGTCTTCATGCTCACCCGGGACGATACGGTGATGCCCCCCATCGGGCAACAGGCGCCAGCTTTGCTGATTGTCGCGCAGATTCGCAACCATGATCTGGTCGAGAATCTGTGCATGAACCGTTTCGTTCTCGATCGGCACCGCCGCCTCGACCCGGCGGTCGAGATTACGCGGCATCAGATCGGCCGAGCCGATATAGATGCGGGCGTTGCCGTTCGGCAGCCAGTCGCCATTGCCAAAGCAGAAGATGCGGCTGTGTTCGAGGAACCGACCAATGATCGATTTGACGTGGATGTTCTCCGACAGCCCCGGAATGCCAGGCCTCAGACAGCAGATGCCGCGCACCACCAGGTCGATCTGAACGCCGGCCTGGCTCGCCTCGTAGAAGGCATCGATGATGTCCGGGTCGACGAGCGAATTCATCTTGGCCCAGATTTGACCCGGCTGCCCGGCCCTTGCGTTCTCGATCTCGACCCGGGTGTTCTCAATGATCGTGGAGCGCATGGAGAACGGCGAAACCGCCATCTTCACCAGTCCCGTCGGTTCCGCATAGCCGGTGATGAAGTTGAACACCTTGGCCACGTCCCGGGCAATGATCGAATCGGCGGTGAAAAACGACAGGTCGGTATAAATCCGCGCCGTGATCGGATGGTAGTTGCCGGTGCCGATGTGGCAGTAGGTGGCGAGTTGGCCCTGCTCGCGCCGGGCGATCAGAGACAGCTTTGAGTGGGTCTTCAGCTCGATAAAGCCATAGACGACCTGCGCGCCGGCCCGTTCGAGGTCCCGCGCCCACTTGATGTTGGCTTCCTCGTCGAACCGCGCCTTCAACTCCACCACCGCCGTCACCGACTTGCCCGCTTCGGCTGCCTCCGCCAGCGCCTTCACGATCGGCGAATCGTTGGAGGTGCGATAGAGCGTCTGCTTGATGGCGATGACGTCGGGGTCTTCCGCCGCCTGCCTGAGGAACTGCACCACCACGTCGAAGGATTCATAGGGGTGGTGGACAAGGATGTCCTTCTGCCGGATCGCGGCAAAGCAATCGCCGCCGTGCTCACGGATGCGTTCTGGAAAGCGCGCGGAGAAAGGCGAGAACTTCAGCTCCGGCCGTTCGACGCCGACGAGCTGCGATAACTCGTTGAGGGCAAGCGCGCCCTCCACCTGGAAGGTGTCGTCCTCGGTGATATCGAGCGCATCGGCGACAAACCGGCGCAGCGGCTCCGGCGTCGAGGCTTCGATCTCCAGCCAGATCGCCGATCCCCGCCGGCGGCGCTTCAGGGCGGTCTCGAAGGTTCGGACGAGGTCTTCGGCCTCTTCGTCGATTTCCATGTCCGAATCGCGAATGACCCGGAACGAGCCCTTGGCCTTGATCGTGTAACCGGGAAAGAGCCGTGTGGTGAAGATGCTGATTGCGTGCTCACGCGCGATAAAGCGTGACACCTCCGGCGCATTCTCCGGGCTCGGCAGGCGGATAAAGCGTTCCAGCTTGTGCGGAATACGCAGGAGCGCGGTCATCGGCTCGAAATCCCCTTCCCGCTCCAACTCCAGGATGAGCGAGGACCCCAGGTTCGGAATGAACGGGAACGGATGCGCCGGATCGATCGCCAGCGGCGTCAGCGCGGGAAACATGCTTTCCAGGAAATACTCGTTAAGCCAGTCGATATCGACCTGCGAAAGGTTTTCCTCCGTCAGGATGAAAATACCGGCCGAGGCCAGCTCGCTGCGCAGCGCCACCCAGCGTTCCTGTTGCGCGCCCTGCAGGCGGCTGACGGCCTCCTTGACGCGTTCAAGCTGCTGGCCCGGCGTCAACCCGTCGATGCTGAGGCTGGCGACCTTCTCGCGATGCTGCCCCTTGAGGCCGGCGACGCGGACCATGAAAAACTCGTCGAGGTTGTTGGCCGAGATCGACAGGAACCGGAGTCGTTCCAGCAGCGGATGATTGGGGTTCTCCGATTCTTCCAGGACCCGGCGGTTGAACTGCAGCCAGGAGAGTTCGCGGTTGATGAACCGGGCCGGATTGCCCTTCAGCGCCTCGGCGGCGTCTGACACAGGTTCGAGCGGTTGCGTCACAAGCTCCTGGAGCGGATCGGCGGGCTGGGCGGAATCCATGGTGAACCTCAAGTCGGGCAAAACGGGGTCTGGTGGCGGTCGGTCGGCAAAACGGGCGTCTCCGGCACCGCCGGCACAAACATCATCGGACGTTCATTGGACCGCATCGGCGTCGGCTATCAATCTCGGTTTTATAATACAGAAATGTGACGAAATCGCTCGTGGAAAGGCTGCAATCGGAACGGAAGGAAAATCAGTGGCCGGTGCGACAACAATCAGTCGGCGTCGCCGGTCCCTTCCGGCCTGCCGCCTCCAGCGCTGGCCTCACGATGCCACAACCGCTTCAGGACCGTCGCCGCCATTGGCCGGCTCACCGCCTTGCGGGTTGCCAGCGCTTCGCGATCGAGTGCGTCGACGAGCACGCCGGCGGCCGATAGCGAACGCTCCATCCGCACCGCCAGATAGTCGATGACTGCCGCGTCGACCATCATCTGCCGGTCGGCGAAAAGCTTCATCAACACCGTTTTCAGGAGGCGGTCGTCCGGCTCTCCAACCTCCACCGGCGTTGCAGCCCGGAGGCGCGAGACGAGGTCGGCGACCTTCAGTCCCCACGACTGCGGCCACTGGCGCGCCGTCAGGAGGACCTTCGCGCCGGCCGCCCGCGCCGCGTTGAGACAGTGGAACAAGGCCGTCTCGTCGATGGGCGACGCATCGATATCCTCGATCGCAAGAGCGCCCCCGGCGACAAGCGCCACCGGATCGGCGCCGGAAAGCGCCCGTGCCGTAATGCGGCGGGCGCCGGAGATCTCCTGCCAGATCGAGACGAGATGGGATTTCCCCGCCCCGACCGGGCCGGCGAGCAGCACCACCTCGGCCGGCCAGTCCGGCCAGCGCTCGATGAGGGCAAGCGCCGCGCGATTGCTCTCCCCGACGAGGAAATCGTCATGGCCGAGCGCCTCTTCGAACGGCAGAAGCAGGGGAAGCTGCATCGGCCGGCTGTCACCACCTCTAGGCACCATCGCCACCCTCGCGCTCACCGGTCCCGCGATAAAGAGGGCTTTCCAGATATTGTTCGAGAGCGAAACGCACCAGAACGGCGACGACGGCGGCGGCCGGCACCGCGATCAGCATGCCGACGAAGCCGAAAAGATAGCCGAAGGCGAAAAGCGCGAACATCAGCCACACCGGATGGAGCCCGACACTGCCGCCCACAAGCTTAGGCTGCAGGACATTGCCTTCGAGGAACTGGCCGACGGCGAAGACGGCGAGCGTCGCCGCCACCCATTCCCAGTTCGGCCAGAACTGGACAAGCGCCACGCCGAGCGAAACGAGGAGGCCGAGCGAGGCGCCGACGTAGGGGATGAAGCTGATGAGCCCGGCCCCAAGGCCGATCAGAAGGCCGAAGTTGAGCCCGATGAGGCTGAGCCCGACGGCATAGAAGGTGCCGAGAATCAGGCACAGGGAAAGCTGGCCGCGCAGGAAGCCCGCGACACTCGCGTCCATCTCGCGCGCCAGCTTGCGGATCGTCGCGACATAGTCGCGCGGGAGCCACGAATCAACCGTATCGATCATCCGGTCCCAGTCGTAGAGCAGATAGAAGGCAACCACCGGCGTGACAACGAAGAGGGACAGCACCGAAAGCAGGGCCTGACCGCCGTTCCAAAGCGATTTCAGAAGATCGCCGAGCCAGCCGGCGCCCTGGGAGATAAAATCTCCCATCTGCTTCTGGAGATCCTGCGGGGCGATGCCGAGGAGTTTGCCCGTCCGCCCGTTGGTCAAATCGGTGAAGAGTCCCTGGAGGCTCGTCCCATAGCTCGGCAGGCGCTCAATAAAGCCGGAGAGCTGCGAGCCGAGCACCGGCACGATAACCAGAAGTGCCAGAAGGAAGAACATGACGAAAAGGATGAGCATCGTAACAATCGCCCACATGCGGCTCATGCCGACCTTCTCGAAGCGGTCGGCAACCGGATCGAGCAGATAGGCGAGCGCCATGCCGGCGATGAACGGCAGCAGGATCGCACTGAAGACATAGAGGAAGAGCATCAGCACCGCGAAGGTGCCGATCCAGAATGAGAGCTGTCGACGAAAGGTCATTCGCGCTCGCTTCCCGCCTCGGGTTCGCTTTCCGCCTCGCGACTGTCCGACCCCCCGTCGTCCTCCGTCATGTGGCGGAACCATTCGACCAGATAGGCCGCTGCGGAGAGCACCGTCAAGAGAACGACGAACATCATCGCCGTCAGGCGCGCGCCGCCGAGGTCGAACCCAAAGGACAGATCCGCCATGACGAGGCTGGCGTAGATGATCTGAACCGCAGTGTTCCACTTCGACACATAAAGCGGCGCCATCTCCACCGGCCGGTCCATAATCCAAGACAAGAGGACACCGCCGACGATGAGAATATCGCGGCTGACGACGAGCAGCGTCAGCCAGAACGGGATTTCGCCGACCACCGTCAGAATGACGAAAATCGAAACCAGGAGCGCTTTGTCCGCCAGCGGATCGAGATAACCGCCAAGTTCGGAGCGCATGTTGAAGGTCTTGGCGAGATAGCCGTCGACGCCGTCGGAAATCCCGGCGATCACGAAGACCCAGAGCGCGGCATCATAGGCGCCCGTACCGATCAGCCACACGATCACGGGCACCAGCAGAAGCCGGGCGACGGTGATCAGATTGGGAATGGTCACGCACAAAACTCCCCTGGCGCCCTCCGGTCTGTGCCGGTTCAGTCGCCAAACCTCGTTTTCCCCATCCAAATTGCGGGCGAATGGGAAGAAGGGTCCCTACGCCACTTGCAGGGCCCCTCGGCATTCTTCATATGTGCGGCCCCGAGGGCATTGCAACGCAAAATACCGCACCTCCACAGACGGCCGGCCTCACGGCTTGCTTTCTGCCCGCCATGTGATTGGATGCCACCGAAGTCTCGGCGAGTCCCCGCCCCGTCCCCGGGGCCGCCGGAACGGACAGCGAAAGGCCAGCGCACGCCAATGACCGGATCGAACGAGAAGCCCTCGTCTTCCTCCTATACCTATGCCTCGGCCGGTGTCGATATCGACGCCGGCAATGCCCTCGTCGCCGCGATCGGACCGGCGGTGAAATCCACCCGGCGGCCCGGAGTCATGGGGTCCATCGGCGGCTTCGGCGGCCTCTTCGATCTCGCAGCAAGCGGCTACAAGGCCCCCCTTCTTGTCGCCGCCACCGACGGGGTCGGCACCAAGCTGAAGGTCGCCATCGACGCGGAAACCTATGACACGGTCGGCATCGACCTTGTCGCTATGTGTGTCAACGATCTCGTCGTCCAGGGCGCCGAGCCTCTGTTCTTCCTCGACTATTACGCCTGCGGCCACCTTGATGTCGACGCGGCAAGAAAGGTCGTCGAGGGCATCGCCACCGGCTGCCGCGACGCCGGCTGCGCGCTGATCGGCGGCGAAACGGCCGAAATGCCCGGCATGTACGGGGCCGGCGACTTCGACCTTGCCGGCTTCGCCGTCGGCGCGGTGGAGCGCGACGGCGTGCTGCCGCTGCCGACGCTCGCCGAGGGCGACGTCATCCTCGGCCTTGCCTCCTCCGGCGTTCATTCCAACGGCTTCTCGCTCGTGCGTCGCCTCGTCGATGACAGCAAGCTCGACTGGCGGGCGCCCGCCCCTTTCGGCAACGGTACCAACCGATCGCTCGCCGAGGCGCTCCTCGCCCCGACACGGATCTACGTCAAGCCGCTCCTTGCCGCCATTCGCGCCGAAAGCGCCGCCGGCGGCGTCAAGGCCCTCGCCCATATCACCGGCGGTGGGCTAACGGAGAACCTGCCGCGCGTCCTCCCCGACACGCTCGCCGCGCGGATCGATCTGTCCGCCATTGCCCCGCCGCCGGTCTTCGGCTGGCTGTCGGCACTTGGAAAAATCGACGAGGCGGAAATGCTGCGCACCTTCAACTGCGGCATCGGCATGACCGTCGTCGTTGCCGCGGACCGGGTCGCCGCTATCACCGCCGCCCTTGAAGAAGCCGGCGAGACGGTCACCATGCTCGGAACGCTCGTCGCGCGAGACGGCGAGGCGATGATCTACGACGGCCGTCTCGCTCTTTCGGAAACCTCGAAATGACCAAGAAGCGCGTCGCTATCCTGATTTCCGGGCGCGGCTCCAACATGGCGGCCCTCATCAAGGCCGCGTTCGAGCCGAGCTACCCCGCCCGCATCTCGCTCGTCCTGTCCAACCGCGCCGATGCGCAAGGGCTTGAGACGGCGGAAGCGGCGGAAATACCCACCACGATCATCGACCACAAGCCCTACGGCTCGCGCGAGGAATTCGAAGACGACCTCACCGCCGCGATCGTCGCTTCCGGCGCCGACATCGTCTGCCTCGCCGGCTTCATGCGTCTTCTGACGCCCCGTTTCGTCGACCGCTGGCGCGACCGGCTGATCAACATCCACCCCTCGCTCCTGCCGTCCTTCAAAGGGCTTCACACCCACGCCCGCGCCCTCGACGTCGGCGTCAAGCTGCACGGTTGCACGGTCCATTTCGTGCGCCCGGAAATGGATGACGGCCCGATCATCGCGCAGGCCGCCGTGCCCGTTCTCAGCACCGACGACGAGGATACCCTCGCCGCCCGCGTGCTCCAAGCCGAACACCGGCTCTATCCGCTGGCGCTGTCTCTCGTCGCGACCGGCGAGGTGCGCGTCGTCGACGATCTCGTCATCCACGACAACCCCGCGACGGTGCCCCCGGCCTTCATCTGGCCGGACCTTAGCGGCAAATAGATCTCAAGACCTCAAGAGCAGGATTTGAGAGCCTCCCGCCAGGCCGATATCTGCCGGCGCGTCAGCCCGCCACCCCAGCTCGTATCCGTGCGTTCGTCCGCCGAAAGCGTGCCGACAGCCGCCTTGGCCGCGCATTTGCAGCGCTTGGCCGCCGTCTTGCGCCGTGCTGGATGCTTCCATTCGCTGTAGACGCAATCATCGACCATTCGCACCCGGGTCTTTTCCGCGCTCTGGGCAGCCGCCGGAACGCTTGCCACAACTGAAAGTCCCGCCGCGACCGTCCCTGCGGCAAGGGCCGAAACAAGGCCCGGAGCAACGATGGTCATCCACACAGTCGTCTTCGTCATTCGTATTCTCCCTGCAACCATCGACGGAGCCCTCACGCCCCGTCAGCCGGCGCCGGCCGCAGCCAGACCCGGTTGTCATGAAAGGCCACCCCACCGAACGGCGCGACCGGGTCGGCGCCGGTCAGGCTGTTGATGCCGCATCCGTCCTCGAACGCGTCATTCGGCCAGATGCCCTCCGAAACGAGCACGCCGGGGCACAGACCCGCAACGATCCGCGCGTGGAGCATCACAACGCCCCTGCCGTTTCCAAGCCTTACCATATCGCCATCGACGATCCCCAGACGCTCCGCATCCACCGGGTGCACCATGACCTCCGGCCGCCCCTCGCGGCCGCGGGACGTCTTCGTCTCGTTGAAGGTGGAATTGAGGAAATTGCGCGCCGGCGACGTCGCCAGCCGGAACGGATGCGCCTCGTCAGCAGTCTCGATCGCACCCCACTGGTCGGGCAGCGCCGGCATCGCGTCGAAGGGGCCGAACGGCCCGCCCCGGTTGGGGGCCTCAAGCGCCGGCCAGTCTATCGTGAAGCGGAAGCGCCGATCCGGCGTCGCGAACCCGTCCAGGTAATGCGCGGTCTCGAAATCCGGCTGCAGGTCGATCCAGCGCGTTGCCTTGAGATCATCGTAAGAACCGAGGCCCGAGGCCTTAAGCGTTGCATCGATCAGTTCGCGCGCACTCATGGCGAAACCCGGATGCACCGCCCCAACCCGCTCGGCCAGCGCCGAGAGCACCGCCACGTTCTCGCGGCATTCGCCGGGCGCCTCGGCGAGTTTGGGGCCGAGCAGCAGATTCTGGTGCCCACCGCCCTTGTAGATGTCGTCGTGCTCCAGAAACATCGTCGCCGGCAAGACGATATCAGCCATCTTCGCCGTCTCCGTCATCACCTGCTCGTGGACGCAGACGAAGAGATCATCGCGCGCGAAGCCGGCTTTCACCCGGTTCTGGTCCGGCGCGACGGAAACCGGATTGGTGTTCTGCACGAGGATGGCCGACACCGGCGGCCCGCCGAGCAGCGCCTCCGCGTCGCCGGTGAGGATCGCACCGATACGCGAATGATCAAGCGCCCTGACGCTCGGGTCGACGACATCGAGACCTTCGACCATGGTCTTGTCGAGGCGATAGATCGCCCCGTTGTTGTGAAACGATCCCCCGCCCTCATATTGCCAGCAGCCGAGCACGGTGGCGATGCAATTGGCCGCATGCATGGCGACGACGCCGTTCCGTTGCCGGGTGAAGCCGTAGCCGAGCCGAAAGAACGTCTTCTTCGTCGTTCCAACGAGCGCCGCGAACGCCTCGATCTCTTCAACCTTCAGCCCGGTGACCGCCGCCGCCCATTGCGGCGTCCGCGTCGCAAGATGCGCCTCGAGCGCCCGCGTGTCCTCCGCATAGCGATCGAGATACGCCCGGTCGGCGAGCCCGTCGCGGAAAAGCACATGCATGACGGCACAGGCTAGCGCCGCATCCGTCCCCGGCTTCACGATCAACGCCACGTCGGCCTGCCGCGCCGTTTCGGTCGGATAGACATCGACGACGACGATCTTCGCTCCTCGCGTCTTCCTCGCCGTCACCGCATGCGTCATGACGTTGACCTGGGTGGCAACCGGATTAGTACCCCAGATGACGACACAGTCGGACCTGGCGATCTCGCGCGGGTCGGGCCCGGCGAGCCGCCCCGTACCGGCGACATAACCGGTCCAGGCCATGTTGGTGCAAATACTGTCGAACTGGCGCGAATAGCCCTTGGCGTGGCGCAGGCGATGGATGGAGTCGCGCTGGACGAGCCCCATCGTGCCGGAATAGTGCACAGGCCAGACAGCCTGCGGCCCGGCCTTCGCCTCCGCCGCCAGGAAGGCCTCGGCGACGATGTCGAGCGCGTCGTCCCAGGAAATTTCAGCGAATTGCCCGGAGCCCTTCGGCCCCACCCGGCGCAGCGGTGTCGTCAGCCGGTCCGGATTGGCCAGTCGCTCGGCGTAGCGCGCAACCTTGGCGCAGATGACGCCGGCGGTATAGGCATTGTCCTTGGCCCCGCGCAGCCGGCCGACCGCCCCCTCCGCATCGATCTCCACGTCGAGCGCGCAGGTCGAGGGACAATCGTGCGGACAGGCACTGTGGCCGATCGTTGGAGAAAGCGGAGTGGTCATGCTGGCCTCACGCGGTTGCGGGTCGAGGGCACGGCATGCGCCCGAACACGGATCGCGGGAGGATAACCCGCCAGCATTTGCGCGCAACATCCCGTCACGACAGGACATCACCACCGGAAAAGAAACGGGCCGGCCCCGGCAAGGGTCGGCCCGTAAAGTCGTCGATCGCTATCCACCGATGGCGAGCGCGGGTCCGCGCGTCAGCCGACGATTTCGGTCTCGGCGAAGAAGTAGGCGATCTCCTGCGCAGCCGTCTCCGGCGCGTCGGAACCGTGCACCGAGTTCTCACCGATCGACAGCGCGAAGTCCTTGCGGATGGTACCCTCAGCCGCTTCTGACGGGTTGGTGGCGCCCATCACTTCACGGTTCTTGGCGATCGCGTTCTCGCCCTCCAGCACCTGCACGATGGTCGGCGCCGAACTCATGAACTCGCACAGCTCATCGAAGAACGGACGAGCCTTGTGGACCGCATAGAAACCTTCTGCCTCCCTGCGGCTCATCCAGATCCGCTTCTGGGCAACGACCCTGAGGCCCGCGCTTTCCAGTCGGTCGACGATCTTGCCGGTGATGTTGCGCTTGGTGGCGTCCGGTTTAATCATGGAGAACGTGCGTTCGATCGCCATGGCATCCTTCCTTGTCGTTTGAAATGGCCCCGGAGGGCGTGTCCGAGATTGCCGGGACGTATAGCCGCGCGCACCGATGGCGGCAAGCGCCGTTCCGCGCAATTCGCCGCAGGGGAGCGGAAAACCGCAAAATTCCGGGGAAAAGCGCACGTCGTGCGCGCCGATTTCGCCCGCATGAACCGCTATCGCATTGAGGTCACGGCCGGTTTCGCGCATTTGACGCAGCGCAATTGCACAAAATCCTTGCCTGCTTAGAATACTTGCGAAGGATTTTTTACAAACATGCCGACAGGGACGGACGGATCGATGAAGAAGTTTTTTCTGCTCGAGGCGCAGTACAACAAATGGGCGAACGGTATCCTCTACGGTGCCTGTAGCACCGTATCGGATGAGGATTACTACAAAGATATTGGCGCCTATTTCAAGTCGATCCACGGAACACTGAACCACATGTACGCGGCCGACAGCGTCTGGCTCTATCGTTTCACGTATACCGGCGAGGTTCCCGACACGTTCGACGAGCCGTTGTTCGAGGAACTCGAAAGTCTGCGCGAGGCGCGCGCGATCCTCGACGAGCGCATCCTGTCGATCGTCCAGCAGATGTCCGAGGAGGACTTCCTCAAGCCCTTCCTGTTCCAGACCACCCGCAACCCTGTGCTGGTCGAAAAGCCCCTCCTGGCGACGATGGCGCATTTCTTCAACCATCAGACTCATCACCGCGGCCAGGTGCATGCCTTCCTGCATCAGCTCGGCTACAAGGCACCGCAGATCGACATGATCCACTTTCAGGAGAATATCGACATCGACGCTGCCGCCTGACAGACGGGATCACCGGGCAAGGACATTGGAAAACGTCACGGAAAAGACGGCCGCCGGCGCCCTGCCCGCGGCCGTCTTCGTGTTTCCACGGCAGGCGCCGCCCACTATTGCGGCGCGAAGGTGATCCGCCGCTCGTCCACCACCTTGCCGCTCGGGAGCGCGAAGGTGACGAGCGCGCCCCTAAGCGGGTGATGCGGCGGGAGCGTGACCGTCACCGGCAAGGGGCTCAGCGCCATGGTGCACGCCCCCCGTCGTCGCTTCAGCGTCACGGTGACGCGCGCAAAGCCGCTTTGCATCACAGCACCGGCGCGCACGCCCGTGATCACCATGCAGCCGTTGCGCGCCAGATAGGTGAGTTCCAGCCGGTAGGAGCCGTTCGGTTGCAGGATGGCCCTATCTGTCGAACCGGCCGGGCCCGTCGCGCCGGCATCGCCGGGGACGAGCGCGAACAGCGAGACCGCGAGCCCAAAAAGCGGCGGGAGAGCCGCAAAGCGCTGGCCGGTCACGGAGAACGGGGACAAACGTATCGCCATCCGGCAATGGATCGCGACAAAGCCGGCGAAATCGCGGCAGACAGGCCGCACCGGCGGAAAATCGCTCAGACCATCTTGCCATCCGCAGCCGGATCGGCGACGAAGCGGCCATGTTGCGCATTACCGATCTCACATACCGGCTCGCCGACCGTACCCTTCTCGACAAGGCTTCCCTGACGCTGCCCGACGGCGCCAAGATGGGCCTCGTCGGCCGCAACGGTACCGGCAAGACCACGCTTTTCCGCCTCATCGTCGGCGACACCGCGCCCGAAAGCGGCGAGATCGACATGCCGAAGGGCATGACCCTTGGCCGCGTTGCCCAGGAGGCGCCCGGCGGGCCCGACCGGCTGATCGACTGGGTGCTTGCCGCCGATGCCGAACGCGCCAGCCTGATGGCCGAGGCGGAGACCGCGACCGATCCCCATCGCATCGCGGAAATTCACACCCGTCTCGTCGATATCGACGCCCACGCGGCAGAGGCGCGCGCGGCGACGATTCTCGCTGGTCTCGGCTTCGACAATACCGCCCAGCAACGCCCCTGCTCCGATTTCTCCGGCGGCTGGCGCATGCGCGTCGCGCTCGCCGCGGTGCTCTTTTGCGAGCCCGATCTCCTGCTCCTTGACGAACCGACGAACTATCTCGACCTGGAAGGCACGCTCTGGCTGCAAACCTATCTCGCCCGCTATCCCAAGACCGTGCTCCTCATCAGCCACGACCGCGACCTCCTCAATTCCGCCGTCGAGGGCATCATTCACCTGGAGCAGGCGACCCTGACCGCCTACCGCGGCGGCTATGACCAGTTCGAGCGCCAGCGGCAGGAAAAGCTGATCCTGCAACAAAAGGCACGCGAGAAGCAGGAAGCCGCCCGCGCCCATCTGCAGGCCTTCGTCGACCGCTTCCGCGCCAAGGCTTCCAAGGCACGCCAGGCCCAATCTCGGCTGAAAATGCTGGAGCGGATGACGCCGATCGCCGCCGTCATCGAAGACCACATGCAGCCATTCTCCTTTCCCGAACCCGTCCACAAGCTACCGCCGCCGATCCTGACCCTCGACAAGGTTTCGGTCGGATATGAGCCCGGGAAGCCGATCCTCAGCCGCCTGACGCTGCGCCTCGACATGGAAGACCGCATCGCTCTCCTCGGTCCGAACGGTAATGGCAAGTCGACCTTCGCCAAACTCCTTGCCGGCCGGCTGGAGGCCGAAGCGGGCACCATTTCGCGCGCGCCGAAGCTCGACGTGGCGATTTTCGCCCAGCACCAGCTCGATGACCTCGTGCCGGAACACTCCGCCGTCGCCCATGTGCGCGCCCTGATGCCGGACGAAGCCGAAGCGAAGGTGCGCGCCCGTGTCGCCCGCTTCGGCCTGCCGACCGACCGCATGGAAACGCCGGCACGTGATCTGTCGGGCGGCGAGAAGGCACGCCTCCTCCTCGGCCTCGTCACCTTTGCCGGCCCCAATCTCCTCATCCTCGACGAGCCGACCAACCACCTCGACATCGACGCCCGTCAGGCGCTCATCCAGGCCCTCGCCGACTACGAAGGCGCGGTCATCCTTATCAGCCACGACCGCCATCTGGTCGAAAGCTCCGCCGACCGGCTGTGGCTCGTCGCCGACGGCACCGTCTCGCCGTTCGACGGCGACATGGAGGACTACCGCCGCCTCGTTCTCAAGCGTGACGCCGGAAATGGCGACGGCTCCCGCAAGCAGACCATGGACGGCGTCGAGGATCGCGGCTCGGCCCAGGAGCGCCGGCGGGCGGCTGCCGAACGGCGCAAGGAACTCGCCCCCTTGCGCAAGAAGATCAAGGACGCGGAAAAGCGGATCGAAACGCTCAACAGGGCACTGGAAAAACTCGATGCCCGGCTCGCCGACCCCGATCTCTTCACCGCCGATCCCGCCAAGGGCGCGATGCTTGCCAAGGAGCGCGCCGACACCACCGCCGGCATCGCGGCGGCGGAGGAGGCCTGGCTGGAGCTTTCCGCCGAATACGAGGCGGCATCCGAAGACTAAACCAATGCCGACGCCTTTCAACGCACCGGCCACGATGGTTAATTCTTCGTAATATTTAACGCTATGATTTTATGAAAAGAATAAAGATTATAGAAAGCATGATCCGTGAGCCGAAATTTACATTTTTAGCTTATCGTCCTGTCCAAACGATGCGAAAGACAATCCAAAAGGGCGTCAGACAGGATGCAATCAACGGCTTCACTGCAGCAAGAACGGATGGCGGAGACCCGCCTGCCTCTGATCCTCGATCTGGATCACACGCTGCTCAATACCGATCTCCTTTATGAGGCAGTGGTCGCCTTTCTGCGCCAGAAGCCGTGGCAGGCCTATAAGCTCGCCCTTTGGCTGATGAAGGGCAAGGCCCATCTCAAGCAGCGGCTTTCCGAAGCGGTTTCTCTCGATCTTGAACACATGCCGCTGAACGAGGATCTCGTCACCTTCGCCCGCTTCGAGGCAGAAGGTGGCCGGCCCGTGCATCTGGCGACGGCGGCCAATGAAACCGTGGCGCGCCGGATCGTCGAAAACCTCGATTTCATCGACGAGGTCCATGCTTCCAGCGCCAGCACCAACCTGAAGTCGGCGACGAAGGCCGCTTATCTGGCGGAACGGTTCCCGGGCGGCTTCATCTATGCAGGTGACAGCACCGCCGACCTGCCGGTTTTCGCCGCCGCGGAAAAATCGATCCTCGTTCATCCGTCGTCACGCCTCATCGAGCGCACCGACAAGATTTCGGACATTCACACTGTATTTCCGCGCGAGAGGCCGTCGCTGCGCTTCGCCCTGAAGGTAATGCGGCTGCATCAATGGGCCAAGAACGCCCTCCTCTTCGTGCCGCTGATCCTTGGCGGCCTCGCCGCCGATCCGATGGCCTGGGCCTCCGCCTTCGCCGGTTTTATCGCTCTCGGTCTGATGGCGTCGGCGACCTACCTCCTCAACGATATGTGGGACCTCGATTCCGACCGTCGCCACTGGTCGAAGAAATATCGCCCGCTGGCGAGCGGGCGCCTGAGGATCACCACCGCGCTCGCGCTGATCCCGGCCGGGATCGGTGCTTCACTCGCCATTGCCGCGGCGATCGGACCATCTGTCGTCGTCGCGCTTCTCGGCTACCTGGTGGTGACGCTCTCCTACTCCTTTTACCTGAAGCGCGTGCCGTTCCTCGACACCGCCGTCCTTGCAACGCTCTTCACCTTACGGCTCGGCATCGGCGTGACGCTCGTCAGCGTGCCGCCCTCACCCTGGCTCTTTGTCTTCTCCATGTTCCTCTTCCTCTCCCTATCGCTCGCCAAGCGTTACACGGAAGTGATGCGCAACGGCCTGAAGGGAAAGACGTCGTCCATTCACGGCCGCGGCTACGTCGAGGGTGACGATCCGGTGCTGATGGCCTTCGGTTCGGCGAGCGGCGTCGCGGCCGTCCTCGTCATGGTCCTCTATCTGACCAACGAGGCCTTCAAGGCCGGTTTCTATTCCATGCCCGTCGCGCTGTGGGGTCTGCCGATCATCCTGTTCCTGTGGCTCGGCCGCATCTGGCTCATGTGCCAGCGCCAGATCCTGGATGACGATCCGGTCGTCTTCGCGGTCAAGGACCGGGCGAGCCTGGCCATGGGCGGGATGATGGGGATCTTCTTCCTCGCCGCCTGGCTCGGAGGGCATGTCGGATGACGTCAATCGCCGGAACGCTTGTCGAGCGCTACCGCACGAGCCCGGAAATGCGCCAGGTGGTGCGGTTCCTCTTTGCCGGCGGTTTCGCGGCCGCCGTCAACTGGCTGATCCGCATCGGCCTATCCGTCTTCATGCCGTTCTGGCTGGCGATCCTGATCGCTTATATGATCGGCATGAGCGTCGGCTACACGCTCTACAGCCGCTTCGTGTTCACCGCTTCACCCCGAAACGCCGACAAGCGGGAACACACGCGCATCGCGCATTTCCTCGCCGTTAACGCCGGCTCGGCCGTGGTGGTTCTCGGGCTGTCGCTGGGGCTTGCCGCTGGCCTCGGCCATATCCTGCCGGTCTTCTACGCCGAAGCCATCGCCCACGGCATCGCCATCGCGGTCGGTGCCGTGACCAACTACCTCGGCCACAAGATCATCACCTTCGTCTGAGGATTCCCCTCAACGACCGTCCCCGTCCCGCCCTATCGGTTCACCATGAAGGCGACGCCCTGCATGGCGATCGCGATGACCATGCCGTGCGCGACGAGAAGGCCGAGGATGCCCTTGTTCTCCGGTTTCACGCCGATGGCGACGAAGAGCATGGCGAGCGGCATCCAGTCGAGCGCGTAGCGCTGGATGCTGTACTGCGAGAAGCCATTGGAATGGTAGAGCATCGTCACGCCGGCGATAACGACGATGGTCAGCGTGGCGAAGAGGAAATTCCGGTCCCAGCGCGCCAGCAGGTAGAACAGCAGGAACGGTGCGCCGATGAAAATGGCGATGCCGCCGGCATCGAGTGCCTTCAGTTCCGTCAGATATTTGCCCGCGAACTCCACATGCGGTCCCTGCACGAAGAAATAGAGAAGATTGTAGAGCAGGTAATCCTTGGAAAAGAGGCCGATGTCGCGAACCCGGTTAGCGATGAAGTTCGACATCTCCGCGTTGGCCCGCTCGGCCGGAAAGATATAGGCATAGCCGGTCTGCAGCGGATCGCCGAAGCGCATGTAGTTGTAGAGAAGGTAGATCCCGATCGCGATCGCGGGAAAGAGCGCCAGCTTCGCGAGCCGCGCGATGGCCTCCCGGTTGATGCCGAGGATCGACCGGTCCGCCGGCGTCATCAGGACGAAGAAAAACGGCATGTAGAGGATGCTCATCTGCCGGGAGAGGAACGCCAGGCCAATGAACAGGCCGACGGCGAGCGGGCTGTGGAGCACGAAGGCACTCCAGATCGCCAGCGTCACCAACGCCGCCGCCACGATCTGGGCGAAGAACCAGACACCGTCTCCGCGTAGCGCGACGAAGTGCAATGGCGTGGAGAACAGAAGCGCGACAACGAGCAGCGCGGCAAGGGCCTGCTCGCAGCCGATCCGGCTGAAGATCTGCCACCACAGCAGTCCCGTCAGCGCAAAGAGCGCGACGGAAATCACCATGAAGTGTGCGAACCCCGTGCCCCATATGGCGACAAACGGCATCGCCAGGACCGCCGGCACCGGCGGGAAGATCACATAGGTCCGGCCGTTGAAAAGCGCGCAATCGCCGTCAAAACAGCGTTCCGACCAGAACCGGCCGTGGAGGAAGGCATCGGCCAGGAGCGCATAGGAATTGGACCCCGCCTCCTCGCCCATGACCCGCAGCGCCAGCGCGCCTACAAGGATTGCCGCAAGTCCAAGAAGGACAAGCGTCAAGAGGCTCTTCTTGATAACAGCTGCGTTCATGTCCCCGCCCGATCGATTGTCTGGAATCGTGGGGCATAATGCGAATGTCAGGGTAAACAATCCGCAAATGGGACGAAATCAATCGATGCGCCGGAATTCCGCGAAACGATGCGGGATGCGGCGGTCGCCTTTGGCAACGACATAGTCGCTTGCCACGACCGCCTCGAAGCCGAGATCGAGAAAGCGATCGATCTCGCTCGGCGACAGTGGCCACGGAGGTCCGGACGCTTCCGCGCCCTCGTCCCGGGACCGGGACCGGGACCGGGCGACGATGATAAGCCGGCCGCCGGGCCTGACCAGCCGCCCGACAGCGGGAAAGGCCGCCTCGCGCATCTCGCCGCCGAAGGATTGCAGCGTGTAGCATTCGTGGACGAGGTCGAACGCCCCGATCCATTCCTCGGGCGGATGGAAAAGGTTCGAAACGCGGTAGTCGACCGGGCTGTTACCAAAGCGTTCCCGCGCCCATTCGACCGCCGTGTGGGAGACGTCGAAGGCGGTCGTCGCGTATCCGGCGGCGGCCAATGCCTCGGCATTGTCGCCAAGTCCACAGGCGACATCGAGCGCGCTCGCTCCACCGCCCGGATTGCGTTTCAACCAGTCGAGGAGAACGCTTTTGGCTTTCAGATCGGCCCAGGGGATATCTTCGGTGTGACGATGGGCGCTCTCGTAGACGGTCTCGAACCACTGCGCGCGTTCCTCGATGTCGCCATCCGTCGCCCCCGGCAGCGCATCGATCTGCGCCCGGCGTTGCCGGCGGTGTTCCCCGTCTGAGTGTCTGTTCTCGCTCACGCCTTCTTTTCCCAACGTCCGGTCTCGTTCTGCTTCCAGTAGGTAACGGCAAAGCCGGCGTCGCGCGCCTCGCGCCAGCGCTGGCGGGCATCGGCAACGGCATCCTCGTCATGGCCGTCGAAGACGAAGACCGCCCGCTCGTAGGACACAAGATCGCCCGGCGCCGCCCGGTCGACGAGAAACCGCACAGTGGCGCCGTTCGGATTGTCGTCTTCGGTGGTCAGGAACACCGGCTGCATCTCCGCGTGGCCGTCATCGGCGGTGCCGTGCGGCAGGAAGCTTTCCTCCGCGAAGGTCCACAGGTGCGAGTTGAGGGCGTCGCGGCGCTCGCGCGAACCGGACTGGACGACGGTTCGCCAGCCCCGTTCGACGCATTTTTCAAGGAGCGCCGGCAGCGCATCTTCCAGCCGCCGCCGCTCCAGATGGTAGAAGAGAACCTCGGTCATCAATCGGTCCCCTCGTCCGTTGCCGGGACGGCCCTCACGCCTCGTAGGTATCTGCGACCATGCGATCGAGCAGGCGCACGCCGAAGCCCGACGACCAGCCCTGGCTGATCTCGGTCTTGGGCGAGCCCATCGCCGCGCCGGCGATATCGAGATGCGCCCAGGGCGTGTCCTTGATGAAGCGCTGCAGGAACTGCGCCGCCGTGATGGAGCCCGCCGCGCGGCCACCGGTGTTCTTCATGTCGGCGTTTTTGGAATCGATCAGCTTGTCGTAGGCCTTGCCGAGCGGCAGCCGCCAGACCTTCTCGCCGGTCCCCTCGCCCGCGGCCGACAGCGCCTCGGCGAGTTCGTCGTTGTTGGCAAAGAGGCCCGCGTATTCGTGGCCGAGAGCGACGATGCAAGCGCCCGTCAGCGTCGCCAGATCGACGATTGCCTTCGGCGCCAGTTTCTCCTCGGTGTACCAGAGCGCATCGGCGAGGACGAGCCGGCCCTCCGCGTCGGTATTGATCACCTCAATGGTCTTGCCGGCCGCGGCCGTGACAATGTCGCCCGGCCGCTGGGCGTTCCCGTCGGGCATGTTTTCCACCAGGCCGATGACGCCGACAGCGTTGACCTTGGCCTTGCGTCCGGCAAGCGCGCGCATCAGGCCGGTGACGGCCGCCGCACCGCCCATGTCGCCCTTCATATCTTCCATGCCACCGGCCGGCTTGATCGAAATACCGCCCGAATCGAAAACGACGCCCTTGCCGACGAAGGCAACCGGCTTGTCCCCGTCGGCGCCGCCATTCCAGCGCATGACGGCAAGATAGGGCGGCTGCACCGACCCCTGCGCGACGCCAAGCAGCGCTCGCATACCGAGCTTCTCCATCGCAGCGCGGTCAAGCACCTCGACCGTGATGCCCACGGCCTCCAGGCCCTTCACTTCCTTTATGAAGGCCTCTGTGCCGAGAACGTTCGACGGCTCGTCGACGAGCTTGCGGGCAAGGAGCGAGCCTTCGGCGATGGCTTCGGCGCGCGTCCAGGCCGTCGCCGCGGCATCCGGGTCCGAAACACCGAGCGCAATCGTCGCGACCTCGACGCTGTCATCGTCCTCGCTCTTCGATTTGTAGGTATCGAACTTGTAGGCGCGCAGCTTTGCGCCGAGCGCGACGTCGGCGAGCGCTTCGGCGGCGATCTCCTTGCCGTCCGGACGCTCCAGCGCGACCGTTGCATCGGCCGTGGTGCCGGCAAGCTTGCCCATGATGGTGCCACCGAGCTTCCACCAATCCTGGTCGCGGAGATCGTCGAGCTTGCCGAGGCCGACGACGATCAGCCGGTCGAGGTCGAGACCGGCCGGCGCGACGATATCGAGCATCTTCAGGGCCTTGCCCTTGAACTTAGCCACGCCCGCCGCGCGAGCGATCAGACCGCCGGCCTTGTCGTCGAGCGCCTTGGCGACCGGGCCGAGTTGCAACGACTCGTCGGTGAGCACGATTGCCGTGCCCGAAGTCGGCACGACCGATTTAACGAAGGAAAGAGTTGGGGAGGTGGCCATGTTTTTCGCTCAATTCTGGGATGGATCGACGCGTGATAGGGGGCGGGTGCCTTGATAAGAGGCGCCCGCCGTCCGGAAATGATTGTGCCATGAACATGGCGCGCCGGACGCGTCAGGACAAGAGCGGGCTATGGCAATGCCGCCGGCAAACGGCAAAGCGCATTTTCCACCCGGCAGTCCGGTCCCGGCGGAGAGAGCCGATGTGAGAAGCGCCGTCAATTGGCACTTCGCATGTGCAACAAATACGGGTAACGTTTGATTAACCGCGTTCCTTCGCGACCTGTTAGCCATTCCGCTGGCATGCTAGTTTCGGGTTGTTCGCTGCGGGTGAGACCGCACAATCCGGAGCGATGGGGACGACGAACAGAGTAAAGACGGGAGTGCGGTCTACCGCCTCGGCTATCGCATGCGCTTGATAGAACGCTACATCGCCCGGCGGGTTGGCCTTTCGTTCATTGTCGTCCTGACGACGCTGATCGGTGTCGTCTATATGACTCAGGCGCTACGCCGCTTCGACCTCGTTACCGCCAAGGGCCAGACCCTGTGGCTGTTCTTGGAGATCACCTTCCTCGCCATTCCCTCGCTCGCGCTGATCGTGGCGCCCTTCGCCCTGGCGATCGCGATTGTCACCGTTCTTAACCAGCTCAACAGCGAGAGCGAACTCGTCGTCATCAACGCCGCCGGCGCCTCGCAGGCGATTCTCGTTCGCCCGCTCCTTGCCATCGGCGGCCTCGTGGCAATCGCCGCCCTGGTGCTTTCCCTCTGGCTTGGCCCGGCCGGACTTCGCGCCTTGCGCGCGGAGACGACGCAAATTCGCGCCGACCTCGTCGCCAATATCGTCAAGCCCGGCCGCTTCATCGAAATCGACGACGGGCTGACGTTTCACATCCGTGACCGGCTTGCCGACGGCTCGCTCGCCGGCATCCTGCTCGACGACCGCCGCAAGCCCGAGGAGAGCTTCGACTATCTGGCCGAACGCGGTGAGGTGCTGCAGATCCTCGGCCGCACGATGATTCTCATGCACGACGGCACAATCCAGCGCCGCAGCCAGGACGGCGACCTGTCCATCGTGGAGTTCGAATCCTATGGCTTTGATCTGACGAGCCTGGTGCCGACCGACTCCGATCCCGTCTACAAGTCGACGGAACGCACGCTTTCCGAACTGCTCTCGCCCTCGCCCGACGACGGCTACGCCCAGAGGAACCTCGGCCGCATGCGCGCCGAATTCCACGACCGGGTTTCCCAGCCCCTGTTCCCGCTTTCCTTCGTCTTCATCGTGCTCGTGTTTCTCGGCGGCGCTCATACCACCCGACAGGGACGCGGCGTCGGCGTTACCGCTGCACTCGTTGCCTGCTTCGGTGTCCGTCTCCTCGGTTTTGCCGCTGTCAATGCTTCCATCAATGCACCAGCCCTCATTCCGCTCATCTATGCGATCCCGATCGGTGCCGGTGGACTGTCGGCCTGGATGATCGCCACCGACCGCCGCGTCGGCCTGCCCGGCCCGATCGCCGGCGCACTCGAGGCCGCCTCGCGCCGCATCATGGAACTCGCACGCCGCATCCTCGGTCCCGGCGCCGCCGGCCAGGGAGGCCCGCAATGATCGGCACGACCCTTTCGCGCTATTTCGCCAGCCGTTTCCTGCGCTGGTTCGCCGGGCTCTTTTTTCTCGTCATCTGCCTCATTTTCCTGTTCGATTTCCTCGAACTGGTGCGCCGCGCCTCCGAAAAGGACGCCTTCACCATGGGGCGCGCGGTAATCATGTCGCTTCTGCGCGTACCGACGCTGGCCGAACAGGCGCTTCCCTTCATCACGCTCTTCGGCGCAATCGCCGCCTTCCACAGCCTGTCGCGCCGGCTGGAGCTGGTCGTCGCCCGTTCCGCCGGCATGTCGGTCTGGCAGTTCACCGCACCGGTGCTGCTCACCGCGCTGGGGATCGGCATCTTCGCCATCACCGTCTACAACCCGGTTTCCGCCTGGATGAAGACCAAATCCGACGATCTCGGCGTTGCGCTCTTCGGCAACGAGCAGCGGGTCCTTCTGCAGACAACGGGGGATACCTGGCTCCGCCAGAACGGCGAGGACGGCGAATCGGTGATCAATGCCCGCGCCGCGCTGCAGCAGGGCATGAGGCTCGTCGGTGTCACCGTTTTCACCTTCGACAAGAACGGACGCTTCGAGCAGCGTATCGACGCCGATGAGGCACTGTTGTCGGAAGGCCACTGGACGATGAAAAATGCGTCCGTCCAGAGGCTGCGTTCCGACCCCGAGCATTTCGACACCTACCTGCTGAGCACTTACCTGGCGCCCGAGCAGGTTCGCCAGTCGCTCGCCGCGCCCGACACCATCTCGATCTGGGAATTGCCTTCGTTTATCGAGCTTGCCGGCCATGCTGGCCTGCCGGCTTATCGATATCGTCTGCAATATCAGATGCTTTTGGCCCGCCCGCTTCTTCTTGCCGCAATGGTGCTTCTGGCGGCCACAGTATCCCTCGGATTCGCCCGTTTCGGTGGCACGGGCCAGATGATTCTAGGTGGCATCACCGCGGGCTTCGTGCTTTATGTGGTCGGCGAATTCGCACAGGATCTGGGCGGGGCGGGAATCGTACCGCCGAGCATTGCCGCGTGGTCACCGGGAGTTGTCGCGACATTGATCGGGTTCAGCATACTGCTTCACAGGGAGGACGGATGATCCGGGTTCCGGTTTCTTCCTCATCCCGAGGGGCAGCAAGGGGAATTTGGCGAGCACGCCTCAAGGCGTCGTTGCTCGCATCGGCCGCCGTTCTCGTGCTGATCGGCGGAACGGGCACCTATGGGCGCCCCGCCCTTGCCCAGGCTGAAGAAACCAACGCCCTCAAATCCGGACTCGAATCGCTCGCCCCCAAGAATGACGAAGCGCCGGAGATGTTCGTCGAGGCCGACGAACTGATCTACAATTTCAATGGCGATACCGTGTCCGCGGTCGGCAATGTCCACATCTACTACGGCGGCTACACGCTTCAGGCCGACAAGGTAACGCTCGACCGCAAGGCCGGCCGCATGCGTGCCTCCGGTGGTGCCCGGCTGATCGAGCCGACCGGCAACGTTGTCGAGGCCGAGGCGATCGACCTTTCCGACGATTTCCGCGACGGCTTCGTGCGCTCGCTCCGGGTGCTGTCCACCCAGCGGACGGTTTTCGCCGCCGAGTCCGCCACGCGCACGGAAGGCGAGACCACCGTCTTCGAAAAAGGGGTTTACACCGCCTGCGGTTCCTGCGCGGACGATCCGTCGCGGCCGCCGACCTGGCAAATCAAGGCCAAGCGGATCATCCACAAAGAATCCGAGAAGATGGTCTATTATGACAACGCCCGGCTGGAGTTCTGGGGCGTTCCGGTTGCCTATCTGCCGTTCCTGTCGCACCCCGATCCGACGGTGAAGCGCAAGAGCGGCCTGCTCGCACCGGCTTATGTCTTTTCCGACGAGCTCGGCGTCGGCGTGTCGGTCCCCTACCATTGGGTGCTCGGGCCCGACAAGGACGTGACCTTCACCGCGACGCCGCTGACCCGGCAGGGCCTCCTCGGCCAGGTTGAATGGCGCCAGCGTCTCATGGACGGCGCCTATTCCATCAGCGCCGCCGGCATCAAGCAGTCGGAACCCGGCGCATTTTTCGGCACCAGCGGCGACCGTTCCTATCGCGGCAGTATCCGCAGCAAAGGCGAATTCTACATCAACCCGCGCTGGAAGTGGGGCTGGGACGCAACGCTGCTGAGCGATCGCGCCTTCCTTAAGGACTACAAGCGCGATGGCGACAATGACGACGAAGCGATTTCGACGGTCTATCTGACCGGCCTCGGCGACCGCAACTACTTCGACTTGCGCGCCTATCGCTTCGACGTGTTCCAGGAACAGGGGTCGGGCAAGAGCGGCAGCATCGCGCCGGCGGGCTCGTTCTCGCCGCAATGGCGCAACTTCCAGGCAAAGCAGCCGATCGTTCACCCGGTGCTCGACTATTCGGCAATCTTCGGCGATCCCGTCGCCGGCGGCGAATTGTCGTTCGACTTCAATCTGACGAGCCTGACGCGCGATGAGACCGATGCTTTCGGGATCAAAAAGAACGGTGCCGTGCTCACCCGGTTCCGCGGCGTCGAGGGCACCTTCACCCGGACCACGGTGGAAGCGACCTGGCGGCGCCAGTTCATCGACCCGATCGGTCAGGTGATCACGCCCTTTGCCTCCGTCAAAGGCGACGCCTTCTTCCTGTCGTCGATCGACAATCGCGTGACCGCCTACACCGGCCGTACCGCGCTGGTGAACCCGAATGTCGAGCCCTTCGCCGAAGACGGCGTCTATGGCCGCTTCATGCCGTCGATCGGTCTGGAATACCGCTACCCCTTCATCTCCAGCCACAACTGGGGAAGCCAGGTGTTCGAGCCGATCATGCAGGTCGTTGCCCGTCCCAACGAGACCGACATCGGCAAGCTGCCGAACGAGGATGCCCAAAGCCTCGTCTTCGACGACACCACGCTGTTCAGCACCGACAAGTTTTCCGGCTTCGACCGAACCGAGGGCGGGACGCGCGCCAACGTCGGTTTCCAATACAAGGTCCAGGCCAACGACGGCGGCTTCATCTCCGCCCTCATCGGCCAGTCGTTCCACCTCGCCGGCCGCAACTCGTTCAACACGCCGGACATCCTCAACGCCACCGCCGATTCCGGCCTCCAGGACGATCACTCCGACTACGTCGCGCGACTCTACATGGACACCAACAAGGGCCTCCTCATCGGCACGCGGGCGCGCTTCGACAACGTGACCTTCGAACCGAGCCGGGTCGAGGCGCAGGCGATCATGGCGCGCGGACCGTTCCTCGGCTCCTTCACCTATGCCTTCCTCGACGCCCAGCCCGAGCTGGGCATTCCCAGCGAGCGCGAGGAAGTGCAGGCCGCGGCGAGCGCCCGCCTTTCCGAATCCTGGCGCGTGTTCGGCACATTGCGCTACGACATCCGCAATGGCAGCACCGTCAGTGACGGACTGGGTCTCGCCTATGACGACGAGAGCTTTTCCGTATCCCTTGCCTTTTCCGAGGACCGCAGCCGGTTCGATGGCGACCCCACCGATCGCACGATCTTCTTCCGGCTGGGGCTGCGCACCCTCGGCGACACGCAGTTAAGCACCAACACGCTGAACTGAGGCACGCCGGACCGAAGATGGCGAACACCTGCCGCAAAGGGAGCTGGGGAACGGCCACGAACGCGGACACGGCCGCAAAATTCGTCCCGATCCGACGCCCGGGTGCTTGAATCGGGTGCCCACTCCCTTCAAATTGCCAAGTTCTTGTGCGAAATCGAAGTGAATGAGACACACGCCCCCTATCGGAGGAACCGCCGGAATGATCCGGAAACGATTTTTCGCCGCGCCGATGCTGGCTGCGGCCATGCTTCTGGCTTCGTCCCTGACCCCGATCATCGAGCGAGCCGAAGCGGCGACGAAGATTGAGGTCGTCGTCAACAAGTCCGTCATCACCAGCTATGAGATCGACAAACGGGCTCGCCTCCTGCGCCTCGTCAAGCGAAGCCTCGGCGCTGCGGCCGCACGCGGACAGGCACGGCAGGAATTGGTCGAGGAAGCACTGAAGCTCGACGAAGCCAAGCGCCTCGGCATCGGCATCACCAAGAGCCAGGTCGACGCCGCCTACGCCTCCATCGCCCAACGGAGCAAACTGTCGCCGAAGCAATTGTCGGCCGCTCTACGTCGCTCCGGCGTCGACCCGGAAGAACTGAAGCGCCGCATCCTCGCGCAGATGGCCTGGGGCCGCATCGTCCGCATGCGCTTCCAGGCGACCGTCAAGGTCGAGGACCAGGACGTCATTGCGGCGTTGCGGGACAAGAAGGAAGAGGGAGAGTTTTCCGACCAGACGACCGAGTACACGCTTGCCCAGATCATCTTCGTCGTTCCCAGCAAGATGAAAGCGACGATGGAAGGCTACCAGCGCCGCGCCGCCGAGAAGCTGCGCCGCGAGTTCTCCTCCTGCGATACCGATCTGGAAAAGGCGCGCGCGCTCAAGGAGGTTGTCGTCAAGAAGATCGGCATTCGCAACGAGGCAGATATCAACGAGGAGAGCCGCAAGCGGCTCAAGGGCGTCGAGATTGGCCATCTGACCGAATTCCGCCGGGACAACCTCGGCTACGAGGCGCTTGCCGTGTGCGACAAGAAAGTACTCGACAGCGATGCCGCCGCCCTGAGCATCCTGAAGGACGAGATGAAGGCCGAGGAAGGCGAGCGCCTCTCCCGCCGATTCCTCATGGAACTGCGCCGCAACGCCAACATCCAGTACCGGTAAACCGAAAATGTCCCACGATACCGAGACCCTGCCACTCGCCGTCACGCTCGGGGAGCCGGCCGGCATCGGTCCGGAAATCACGCTTGCCGCATGGCTCGCGCGCAAGACCGAGGCGCTTCCGCCGTTCTACGTGCGCGGTCCCGCCCCACTTTTCTCCGCACTCGCCGAACGGCTTAAGCTTGCCGTCCCGGTCGAGGCGACGGTCCCCGAACGCGCCCTGACGGTCTTCGACCGGGCGCTTCCCGTCATCGATACCGGCGATGCCTTCGCGGTCGTGCCCGGCAGTCCGTCGGCGGAAACCGCGGCGGCGGTCATTGCGTCCATCGAACAGAACGTCGCTGATATCCATGCCGGCAAGGCCTCCGGAATCGTCACCAACCCGATCCAGAAAAAAGCGCTCTACGACGCCGGCTTCCGCCATCCCGGCCACACCGAATTTCTCGGCGCGCTCGCCGAACGCTGGAATTGCGGCCCCACCCGCCCGGTCATGATGCTGGCCGGCCCGGAACTGCGCACGGTTCCCGTTACCGTCCACATTCCGCTGGCCGACGTGCCCGCAGCCCTCAATCCCGAACTCATCGTCAACACCGCCACGATCGTCGACGCAGACATGCGCCGGCGCTTCGGCATCGTCCGCCCGCGCCTCGCCATCGCCGGTGTCAATCCGCATGCCGGCGAGGAAGGCGCGATCGGACGCGAGGACGGCGAAATCATCGCCCCGGCGGTGGCTCGGCTGCAGGCGCTCGGCATCGACGCCACCGGCCCGCTTCCCGCCGACACGCTGTTCCATCCCGCCGCCCGCGCGCAATATGACGTGGTCCTCGGCATGTATCACGACCAGGCACTGATTCCGGTCAAGGCGCTGGCTTTTGATGAAACCGTCAACGTCACCCTCGGCCTTCCCTTCGTGCGCACCTCGCCCGACCACGGCACCGCACTCGGCATCGCCGGCAAGGGCACCGCGCGGCCGCAGAGCCTGATGGCCGCGATCCGGCTCGCCGGCAAGCTGGCCGCCAACAGCACCAGCTTCGCAGACGCCACATAATGGCGCAGATCGACGACCTGCCGCCGCTCCGCGACGTTATTCGCGATCACGAGCTTAGCGCCCGCAAATCGCTCGGCCAGAATTTTCTGCTCGACCTCAATCTGACCGCCCGCATCGCTCGGTCCGCCGGCGATCTGAGCGATCGCACAATCGTTGAAATCGGCCCCGGTCCGGGCGGACTCACCCGGGCGATCCTCGCCAACGGCGCCAGGCGCGTGATCGCCGTCGAACGCGATCGGCGCTGCCTTGCCGCGCTTGCCGAAATCTCCGCGCACTATCCTGGCCGGCTGGAGGTCATTGAAGGCGATGCGCTGAAAGTCGACTGGCCGGGCATGCTCGGCGACGAAAAGGCGGCCATCATTGCCAACCTTCCCTATAACGTCGCCACACCTCTGCTGATTGGCTGGTTGCAGGCTCAGCCCTGGCCGGCGTGGTGGTCGTCGGCAACGCTGATGTTCCAGCGCGAGGTCGCCGAACGCATCGTCGCCCGCCAGGGCGAGAAGGCCTACGGACGCCTCGCGGTCATCACCGGTTGGCGAGCCGACGCGCGGATCCTCTTTGACGTTCCCGCCCGCGCCTTCACGCCACCGCCAAAGGTCACCTCCAGCATCGTGCAGCTGGTCCCCCGCCCCAACGCCGAACCGGTGTCGGCGAAGCGCCTGGAAGAAGTGACCGCCGCCGCCTTCGGCCAACGCCGCAAAATGCTCCGCTCGAGCCTCAAGCCGCTCCGTGTCGAGGACACCGAGGCCCTCATCCGCGCCGCCGGCCTCGACCCGCAGCAGCGCGCCGAGACAGTCCCGGTCGAAGGTTTCCTCCGCCTTGCCGACGCGCTTGCAACCGCGTCGGGTGCGTGACTACTCTTGCCGATCAGAACGACCGCGTGAAAGCCGGGATTCACCCGCCGCGGCATACGGAGGATCCCCGCACATGAGCCATCTTATCCGTCAGTCGATCGTCGCCTATGGCGAAGCGCTCGAGGAAACCACGGCGCCGCTGCCGGACCCGACGGGCACAGAGGTCCGCCTCAAGGTCGGCCACTGCGGCGTCTGCCATTCCGATCTGCACCTCCACGAGGGGCATTTCGGCCTCGGCAACGGCAAGGTGCTCGACGTTCGCGACGGCCGCGCGCTGCCTTTCACCCTCGGCCACGAGATCGAGGGCACGGTAGAGGCAATGGCACCGGGTGCGGAAGCGGCGGCGGAAGGCCGGGTCAAGGTCGGCGGACGCTATGTGCTCTATCCCTGGATCGGCTGCGGGGCCTGCCCTAACTGCACCGGCGGCGAGGAGCACCTGTGCGAGCGGCCGCGCCAGATCGGCATTCAGCACGACGGCGGCTACGCCACGCACGTCATGCTTCCCCACCCGCGCTATCTTCTTGATAGTACGGATGTTCCGCGCGAGCTCGCCGGCAGCTACATGTGCTCCGGCCTCACCGCCTTTTCCGCCCTCGAAAGGCTGTCGGCCATGGCGGAACGCGGACCGATCCTCATCATGGGCCTCGGCGGCGTTGGCATGATGGCCCTCGCCTTCGCCAAGACCCTCTTCACAGACCCGCCCTATGTCGCCGACATCGATCCGGCAAAGCGCGAGGCCGCGCTCGCTGCAGGCGCAGCGGCCGCCTTCGATCCTGCAGACCCAGGCGCGAAAAAAGCGTTCTTCAAGCAAACCGGTGGCGGGGTCTTCGGCGCAGCCGATTTCGTCGGCGCCGAAGGCTCGCTCGCCTTCTCGCAGAGCGTCCTCAGGAAGGGCGGCAAGGTGGTGGTCGTAGGCCTGATGGGTGGCGCGTTCTCTCTGCCGATCCCGATGTTCCCCTTGCGCGGTATCACCGTGGAGGGCAGCTACGTCGGCACCCGCGACCAGGCGATCCGCATGCTCGATCTGGTGCGCGCGGGAAAGGTCGACAGTATTCCCTTCGAGGTCCGCCCGCTCGCCGACGCCAATCGCAGCCTCAACGACCTGCGCGCCGGTCGCGTCACCGGCCGCCTCGTCCTTGCGCCCTGACGGGCGTCATCAAGCGCAGGCGCGATCAGCCGAGATCCTCGGCGAGGAGGCCGGCAACGAACTCGCCCATCCCGGCGCGCCGTGACCGGTCGAGCCGTGAGGCGGCAAGGATCGCCTTCACGTTCTCAAACGTACGCTCGAGGTCATCGTTGACGAGGACGTAGTCATATTCCGCCCAATGCTCGATCTCCGTACGGGCATTGGCAAGGCGCCGGGCGATGGTCTCCGCACTGTCCTCCGCCCGCCGCTCCAGCCGCGATTTCAGCTCGCGCATGGAAGGCGGCAGAATGAAGATGCTGACGATGTCCTCGCGCTTCTGCTCAAAAAGCTGCAGCGTGCCCTGCCAGTCGATGTCGAACAGCATGTCGCGGCCTTCGCAAAGCGCCTGTTCAACCGGCTCGCGGGGCGTCGCGTAGTAATTGCCGTGCACCTCCGCCCACTCCAGAAGGTCATTCCGCTCCCGCATCGCCAGGAACTTCTTCTCGCTGATGAAGTGGTAATGCACGCCGTCGATCTCGCTCGGCCGCCGTTCCCGCGTCGTCACCGAGACCGACAGCTCCAGCCCGACACCGTGTTCGGATTGCAGCAGGTTGCGCGCCAGTGTCGACTTTCCCGCCCCGGACGGAGACGAAAGAATCAACATCAGCCCCCGGCGGGGAATGGTTTCGCCAACGGTCATCGCATGCTACTCCAGATTCTGGATCTGCTCGCGCATCTGGTCGACAACCGCTTTCAGCGCCAGCCCCGTGCGGGTCAGCGAAACGTCATTCGATTTGGAACAGAGCGTATTGGTTTCGCGGTTGAACTCCTGGGCGAGGAAATCGAGCTTGCGCCCGACCGAGCCGCCGCCTTCCAGAAGCGCCCGCGCCGCTGCGACATGGGCAACGAGGCGGTCGAGTTCCTCGCGGATATCAGCCTTGGTGGCAAGCAAAACCGCTTCCTGATGAAGCCGCTGCGGATCGAAGGCATCGCTCTCTTCGACGAGTGCGGCGACGGCTTCCGACAATCGTCGCGCTATCGCCTCCGAGCTGCGTGCCGGATTGGTTTCCGCCTCCTCCGTCAGCCGGGCGATCTCGTCGATCTGGCCGTTGACCACCGCGCCGATCGCAACGCCTTCGGAGCGTCGCGCCGAGACGAGCTGGTCGAGACAGGTATCCAGGCTGGCGACGATGAGCTCATCGAGCGCATCGCTGTCCCCGTCATCCTCGATATCGACGAATTCCACCACACCCTTGAGGCCGAGGATCGCATCGAGCGTCGGCTCCACAGCACCAAGCCGGGCAGCGAGCGCCGATGCCTCACCGAAGAGCGCCGCGCAGGCGTCATCGTTGATACGCGGCATCTGGCCGACCTTTTCCGAGGTCACCGAAAGGCTGGCCGTGACCGACCCGCGCGCCAGCACCGCGCGCACCTTGTCGCGCACCGTCGGCTCCAGCCGTTCGAAGCCGTTGGCGATCCGCATCCTGAGGTCAAGCCCCTTGCCGTTGACGGATCGGATTTCCCATGTCCAGCGGGTCGCGCCATGGCTGCCATCCGCGCGGGCGAAGCCGGTCATGCTTGCAAGGGTCATGGTGATACCGTTTCTGGTGTTGGAGGCGCGGCCCTTGGGGCCTGGACCTCAATTATTGCCCTGCGCTGCCGCGCCGGTGCCCGCATCGGCCGGCTTCTCCGCCGCCGACGGCTGCGCCTTGCGTGCCTGGCGACGCTTCTTCTCAATCTCGCGCCACTTGCCGACATTGCGGTTGTGATCGTCGAGCGTCTCGGCAAAGACATGCCCGCCGGTACCGTCGGCGACGAAATAGAGATCGTTGGTGCGCGATGGGTTGACCACCGCTTCAAGCGCCGCACGGCCCGGATTAGCGATCGGCCCGGGTGGCAACCCCTTGATCTGATAGGTGCTGTAGGGGTTTTCCTTGTTCAGTTCGCTGCGCTTCAGGGTACGCGCCTTAGTCCATGCGTCGCCACCGTAAAGACCATAGAGAATGGTCGGATCGGAATCGAGCCGCATGCCCTTCTTCAGCCGATTGATAAAAACCGACGCGACCCGGCTGCGCTCGTCGGCCTTGCCGGTTTCCTTCTCAACGATGGAGGCGAGAATCACCATCTCCTCAGGCGTCTTGATCGGCAGGTCCTCGACGCGGCGCGCCCAGATTTCCTTCACGGCGCGATCATGCGCGCGTTCCATCTTCTTCAGCATCTGCTGGCGCGTGGTGCCACGCGTGTACTTGTAGGTCTCCGGCAGAAGCGATCCCTCGGCCGGGATCTCATCGATCGCACCGACGAGCAGGTCCTCCGCCATCAGGCGGTCGACGATCTGCTTGCTGGTCAGCCCTTCCGGAATGGTCACCGAATGCAGGATCGCCTTGCCTTGGACGATCGTATCCATGACCGTGGCCATGCTGTCGCCTGCCTTGAAGAGATATTCGCCGGCCTTCAGCTTGCCGGCATGTTTATAGATCCGGACGCCGGTGGAAAATACCCAGGCCTCGGAAATGACGCCGTTGCGCTTCAAAAGCGTGGCGATCGTGTCGAGGCCGGACCCGGCCGGAATGATAACCGTGCGATCCTGGACGAGTGGGCCCGGCTCCTCGAAGCGGGTCTTGCCCCAGTAGAGCAGGCCGCCTGCGGCAATCACCGCCACGACGAGCAGCGTCATCAGAAGATTGAGCAGGAGGATGATCGGGTTGCGCACGTGCCGGGAGCGCCCGGGCGGTGGTGGCGCCTGCTCGGGTTCGATCGCCTCGCGTGGGCTCTTGGGACTGGGTCTCAGTCCGGGCTCGTTGGGGCGATCAGCCATGGGTCTGGGTCCGTTTTCTCTTCTGCCTCGCGCACGCCGGAACGTGGAAAAGGAATATGGCGAAAGGACGAAGTCGGACGCCGTCAAGCCTGGGCCGTTTCCAAGTCCGGAGCAAGACGACCGATCGGCGCGAGGCACCCGCCGACGGCTCTATCCGTCGGCATGTCACCGATCCACCCATTCCGAGAATTTGGAAACAACAGCCCCTGCGACGGCTTCCGAGAGCCGACCCAACACCCCCCGCCGTAACGAAGCGAACGTGGCGAAACGAAAATGCGATTCGGAGCGCGGAACCGCACCCCGAACCGGCTTTTATCAGGAAACCTTGCGGAAGACCAAGGATGCGTTCGTACCGCCGAATCCGAAGGAATTCGACAACGCCACATCGATGTTCATCGCCTTTGGCGTTTTCGGAACGAGGTCGATCTTCGTCTCCACCGACGGATCGTCGAGGTTGATCGTCGGCGGCGCCACGCTGTCACGCATGGCAAGCAGGGAGAAGATCGCCTCCACCGCGCCGGCCGCACCGAGGAGGTGCCCCGTCGCGGACTTGGTCGATGACATCGTCAACCCGTCTGCATGCTCGCCGGCGATGCGGTGAATCGCCCCAAGCTCGATCTCGTCGCCGAGCGGCGTGGAGGTGCCGTGTGCATTGACGTAGTCGATATCGGCCGGCGTCACGCCGGCACGCTTGATCGCCGCGGTCATGCAGCGATAGGCGCCGTCGCCATCCTCAGCCGGAGCGGTGATATGATAGGCGTCGCCGGAAAGCCCGTAGCCGATCACCTCGCCGTAAATCTTGGCGCCGCGCGCCTTGGCGTGCTCGTATTCCTCAAGCACGACGACGCCCGCCCCCTCGCCCATGACGAAGCCGTCCCGGCGCCGATCGTAAGGTCGCGAGGCATGTTCCGGATCGTCGTTGAAACCTGTGGAAAGCGCCCGGCAGGATGCAAAGCCGGCCAGTGCCAGTCGGCAAATGGGCGATTCCGTCCCGCCGGCGACCATCACGTCGGCATCGCCGAGCCCGATCAGCCGTGACGCATCGCCGATCGCATGAGCGCCCGTGGAACACGCCGTAACGACGGCATGGTTCGGACCCTTCAGTCCGTGACGGATTGACACATACCCCGACGCCAGATTGATCAGGCGCCCGGGTATGAAGAACGGCGATATGCGCCGGGGACCGCGATCGCGAAGCGTGATCGCCCCTTCCTCGATCCCCTGCAAGCCACCGATTCCCGACCCGATCATCACGCCCGTGCTGATCTGGTCTTCGTAGCTGCCAGGATGCCAGTCGGCATCCTCCAGCGCCTGATCGGCCGCAGCCATCGCATAGACGATAAAATCGTCCACCTTGCGGCGTTCCTTGGCCACAACCCAACGATCGGGGTCGAAGTAGCCTTCGACCGCCGGATCGAGCGGCACTTGGCAGGCGATCTGGCAAGCCAAATCCGATACGTCAAAGGATTCGACGCGTCCTGCCCCGCTTTCGCCGGCCAGAATGCGCTTCCAGGTGACATCCACATCGGTCCCGAGTGGTGTCACCATTCCCAGACCAGTAACGACGACTCGCCTCATCCCCCCCACCGAGCTTTATTGTTGGGTTTGTGCAAAGAAACGCTTGCCAAAGGTCAGCCGGCGTTCTTTTCGAGGAAGCTGACGGCATCACCGACCGTCAGGATCGTCTCGGCTGCATCGTCCGGAATCTCGACACCGAACTCTTCCTCGAACGCCATCACAAGTTCGACGGTGTCCAGACTGTCGGCACCAAGGTCGTCGATGAAGCTGGCGTTGTCGGTCACCTTCTCGGCCTCGACGCCGAGATGTTCTACGACGATCTTCTTAACCCGATCTGCGATGTCGCTCATTCTATCTAATCCTCGATCTCTCACGATTCATGACTTCGACGGGCATGCCCGCGTCTTCGCTATCATGACACTGTCAGCAAATACAGCCATTCGCGTATGCGCGCAGGAACTCCAAAACGCCGCGAATGCCAGCCCTCGAAACTTTCCCAACCAAGGTTCCGTCGTCAGACCGCGCGGTTGGTAACACACTTTATTCGCCTTGACCAGCCACGCATAAGGCCAGCAACGAACCTGTGGAAAGCCCCGGAAAAGCGGGACTTTCCGCGATTAAATCATGGCCATGCCGCCATTCACATGCAGCGTCTGGCCGGTCACGTAGGACGCTTCTTCACTCGCCAGATAGACCACCGCGCTCGCGATGTCATCTCCGGTGCCCAGACGGCCGGCGGGAACGGCGGCGAGAATCGTCTCGCGCTGCTTGTCGTTCAGCGCCTCGGTCATCGCCGTATCGATAAAGCCCGGAGCAACGGTATTGACCGTGATTCCTCGGCTGGCGACTTCCTGTGCCAGCGACTTCGACATGCCGACCATGCCGGCCTTGGCGGCCGCATAGTTGCCCTGCCCAGGATTACCCGTTGTCCCGACGATCGATGTGATGCCGATGATGCGGCCATAGCGGCGTTTCATCATGCCCTTGAGCACGGCACGAGAAAGCCGGAAGGCGGAGGTCAAATTAACCTCCAGCACCGCATCCCAGTCCTCGTCCTTCATGCGCATGAAGAGCATGTCTCGGGTAATACCGGCATTGTTGACGAGAATGTCGAGCGGACCGGCAGCCTCTTCCGCCCGGGCAACGAGGCCGTCGACATCGGCGCGATCCGAAAGGTTGGCAGCGACGATGAAGGCCCGCTCGCCGAGGTCGGCGGCGAGTGCCTCGAGCCGCTCCGCGCGCGTACCCGACAGGACAACCGTTGCGCCCTGCGCATGGAGCGCCCGGGCGATTGCCCCGCCGATTCCCCCGGTCGCGCCCGTCACGAGCGCGCATTTTCCACTCAGATCAAACATCTCGCCTGTCCCATTTATAAAAGTGCTCTTGTCCGCCCGCCCAGATCCGCCGCCCGTTCAATCCAGCCTGGCGATCAGCGGATCGATATCGTCCGGGCCGTTGACGACTGCCGTCTCCAGCCCGCGCGCGATCCGTCGCGCAAGCCCGGTCAGTACCTTGCCCGAGCCAATCTCGACGAGCGACGTAACACCGTTCGTGGCAAGCCAGGAAACGGATTCGCGCCAGCGCACCGAGCCCGTCACCTGCTTGACGAGATTGTCCCGGATCGCCGCCGGATCGGTCACCGGGCCGGCGACGACATTGGCGACGAGCGGCACCGCCGGCGCCGTGATCTCAACCGCCGAAAGCGCCTCGGCCATGGCGTCGGCGGCTGGCTTCATCAGTGAACAGTGAAACGGCGCGGACACCGGCAACAACACCGCGCGCTTAGCACCGGCCGCCTTGGCGATGGTAACCGCCCGCTCGATCGCGCTCTTGTGGCCGGAGATGACCACCTGCCCGTCGGCATTGTCGTTGGCGACCTCACAGACCCCGCCCTCGGCGGCGTCGCAGGCCACTTTCGCGGCCGCGTCCATGTCGAGGCCGAGGAGTGCGGCCATGGCGCCCTCGCCAACCGGAACGGCAGCCTGCATCGCGGCACCGCGTATCCTGAGAAGACGCGCCGCATCGGCGACGGACAGGCTGCCGGCGGCGGCAAGCGCGGAATATTCGCCGAGCGAATGGCCGGCGACATAGGAAACGGATTTTGCCAGATCGAGACCGCGCGCCTCCAGGACCCGCATCGCGGCAAGGCTGACGGCCATCAGCGCCGGCTGGGCATTCGCCGTCAGCGTCAGCGCCTCCTCAGGGCCGTTCCACATGATCTCCGTCAGCGCTTCGCCGAGCGCGTCATCGACCTCGGCAAAGACTGCTCTCGCTTCGGGGAAGGCGTCGGCTAGATCCTTGCCCATCCCAACGGCCTGACTGCCCTGTCCGGGAAAAGTGAAAGCGATCGTCATGCTGCGTATTCCATTGTCTTGTCGTCTTATGAGGCCGGCATGTGAGGTGGCGGCCCGCGCGGCTGCGGCTCAAGTGCCGGCCCAGACGGCCGGTGTCAAGCCCGGGCGCGTTTCTTTTGGCGCTTTTCCGCGCTTCTCTCTTGCATTCACGAAGAAATGGCGTATAGCTCACCGCTCTGAAACTGCCCGGCCGGGGGCTGAACGGAAGGTTGCCGCCTCGCGCGACGACAGGGATCCAGGTGGATCCGGCTTCCCGTGTTCCCGCTCTCGAAGGTTACCGTCGAGCCTTTCCAACGAGGCTTCGAAGGGGCTCCGCGCCGGCAACACACAAAGGAAGGGCTCCCATGCCGCTTTACGAGCATGTTCTCCTGGCTCGCCAGGACATCTCCAGCCAGCAGGTCGAACAGATGATCGACCAGTACAAGGCGCTGCTGGAGGAAAACGGTGGCAAGATCACCAAGGTCGAGAACTGGGGCCTCAAGGGCCTCGCCTACCGCATCAAGAAGAACCGCAAGGCGCATTACGCGCTTCTTAACATCGAGGCCCCGCACGAGGCGATGGCCGAGATGGAGCGTCAGATGCGGCTGAACGAAGACATCCTGCGCTACCTGACCCTGCGCGTCGAGGAGCACGAGGACGGTCCGTCCGCCATGCTTCAGAAGCGCGACCGCGATGACCGCCGCGGCGGTCGCGGCCCGCGCGATCGCGATGATCGCGGCCCGCGCCGCTGAAGCGCGACCCGCTGACACACTCGTTTCGTTCAGAATTCAGGAGATCACCCCATGGCTGACGCATCTGCTCGCCGCCCGTTTTTCCGTCGTCGCAAGTCCTGCCCCTTCTCCGGCGCCAACGCCCCGAAGATTGACTACAAGGACGTCAAGCTTCTGCAGCGCTACGTTTCCGAGCGCGGCAAGATCGTTCCCAGCCGCATCACGGCCGTTTCGGCCAAGAAGCAGCGTGAACTCGCCCGCGCCATCAAACGTGCGCGCTTCCTCGGCCTGCTGCCGTACGTGATCAGCTAGGCCAACCCCGCAACCGGCCGGCGGCCCTGCCGCCATGCCGGTCCTCTGGGGCGGTCGGTGCATGCCGGACCGCCTCTAACCGGAAGGCGATGGTCGCCCCCGGGACAGACGGCAAGGAGCACCCCATGCAAGTCATTCTTCTCGAACGCATCGCCAAGCTCGGCCAAATGGGCGACACGGTGAAGGTCCGCGCGGGCTTTGCCCGCAACTATCTGCTGCCGCAGGGCAAGGCCCTTCGCGCCACCGAAGCCAACATGGCCAAGTTCGAATCCCAGCGCGCCCAGCTCGAGGCCCGCAACCTGGAACGCAAGCAGGAAGCCGAGGCCGTTGCCGTCAAGCTCGACGGCCAGAACTTCATCGTCATCCGCCAGGCCGGCGAGACCGGTCAGCTCTACGGTTCGGTGTCGCCCCGCGACATCGCCGAGATCATGGATGCCGGCGGCTTCACCGTCGGTCGCAACCAGGTCGCGCTCAACGCGCCGATCAAGACCATCGGCCTGCATTCGGTGCTCATCGTTCTGCACCCGGAAGTTGAGGTCTCGGTGACTGTCAACGTCGCCCGTTCCGAGGACGAGGCCGAGCGCCAGGCCCAGGGCGAGGACCTGACCCAACGCGATCAGGGCTTCGTTCTCGAGGTCGAAGACGAGGACGAGGACGAGGACGACCGCGAAGAGGGCGAGGAAGACGCCGTCGAAACCGAGACGTTCTTCGACGAGCCGGCCCCGGCCGAGGAAGACGAGCAGAACTGAGCCGGATCACGCATCCGATCGCTCATCTGGTTTTCCAGGGCATTTCGACAGACCGTCCCGCCGCGGGTTTTTTTGATCCTGCGGCGGGATTTTTTTTGTCGCTGGGTCCCGAGAATCGCGCACAATGACGGTCTTCTGGAATGTCGTTTCGATCGTGATTTTCCGCGCCCATCCGAACTGGTCTGTGAGTCAGTGTGGAAAGCGCCGGATTTTGCCCCACAGCGTACTGCGCTTCAGGTAGATTGAGGGCTTGCGCGAGTTTCCCATTCCGGCTCAAGAGACAGGTTAGACGGCATTATGGCTTCCAGCGCCCAGCGACGGTCCGAAACGCAACCGCTTCAGCGTATCGCGCCGCATAATGTCGAGGCCGAACGCCAGCTTCTCGGTTCCATCCTGACCAATAACGACACCTTCTATCGCGTGTCGGATTTCCTCGAGCCGGTGCATTTCTTCCTGGAAGCGCACCGCGAGATCTTTCAGCGCACGGGCGAACTGGTGCGGGCCGGCAAGGTCGCCTCGCCGATCACGGTAAAGAGTTTTTTCCCGGCCGAGCACCGCATCGGCGAGCTCACCGTCACGCAGTACCTTCTGCGCCTCGCCGCCGATGCCACGACCATTATCAACGCTGAGGATTACGCCCGCGTCATCTATGATCTGGCGCTGCGACGCAATCTGATCCGCATCGGCGAGGACATGGTCAACGTCGCCTTCGACGCGCCTGTCGACATGCCGCCGAAATCGCAGATCGAGGACGCGGAACGCCAGCTCTATGAACTCGCCGAAACCGGCCGCTACGACGGTGGCTTCTACGCCTTTTCCGACGCCCTGACCGACGCCATCGCCATGGCCGCGGCGGCCTATGAGCGCGCCGGCCAGCTTTCGGGCATCTCCACCGGCCTCGACGACGTCGACCGGCTTATGGGCGGTCTGCAGCGCTCCGACCTTCTGGTCCTCGCCGGCCGTCCCGGCATGGGCAAGACGGCGCTTGCGACCAACATCGGTTACAATATTGCCCGCGCCTATCGCAGCGAGGAACAGCCCGACGGCTCCCTCAAGGCAATCGACGGCGGCATCGTTGGCTTTTTCTCACTGGAAATGTCGGCCGAACAGCTCGCAACCCGCGTGCTCGCCGAACAGGCCAGCGTGCCATCGTCGGAAATCCGGCGCGGCGCCATCGACGAGGACCAGTTCGCCCATCTCGCCGCGACGAGCCGTGAGATGCAGTCGGTGCCCTTCTACATCGACCAGACCGGCGGCCTCTCCATCGCGCAGCTGTGCGCTCGGGCCCGCCGGCTGAAGCGGCAGCGTGGTCTCGACGTGCTCATCGTCGACTACCTGCAACTCTTGCAGGGTTCCAAGCGCGTCTCCGACGGCCGTGTGCAGGAAGTCACCGAAATCACGACATCCCTCAAAGCCCTCGCAAAGGAACTCGAGGTGCCGATTGTCGCCCTGTCGCAATTGTCGCGTCAGGTCGAGGCGCGCGACGACAAGCGTCCTCAGCTCTCCGACCTGCGTGAATCGGGATCGATCGAGCAGGACGCCGACGTCGTGCTTTTCGTCTTCCGCGAGGAGTATTATTTGAAGAATAAGAAGCCCAAGGAGGGCTCGGAAGAGTTTTTCACCTGGCAGGCGGACATGGAACGGGTCGCCGGAATAGCGGAACTGATCGTGGCCAAGCAACGTCACGGTCCAACCGGCACCGTCGAATTGCAGTTCGATGCCGATGTCACGCGGTTCTCCACGCTCGTTCGCGACGATCGGGTTCCTGCCCGCATGGATTGAGACATCGAAACGATGGCAGACGAGCCAAATCCGGATGGTATGAACGCTGGCGGGGAAGGCCTGGCCGGCGCGATCCTGACGATCGACCACAACGCACTTGCCGCGAACTGGCGCACGATGAAATTCCGTGCCGGCTCGGCTGAATGCAGCGCGGTCGTCAAAGGCGACGCCTACGGCACCGGCCTCGCAAGAGCGATCGAAACCTTTGCCGATGCCGGCTGCGAGACATTCTTCGTCGCCCTTCCTGGGGAAGGGCTGACAGCCCGTGCAGTCGCCCCGACGGCAACGATCTACGTGCTGAACGGCCTCATGCCCGGCACTGCCGCGACCTATGCCGAAGCGGATCTGCGGCCGGTGCTCGGCTCCATCGCCGAGATCGAGGAATGGGCGACCTTCTGCGCCGGCCGAGGAGAGCCCCTTGCCGCCGGCATCCACGTTGATACCGGTATGAACCGGCTCGGCATGCGCCTCGCCGAGGCCGCGGCTGTCTCCGGTCGGAGCGACCTCATGGCGGCCTTCACGCCATCGCTGCTGATCAGCCACCTGTCGAGCGCCGACGATCCCGACGACAAGGTCAACATGCTGCAACTCGGGCGATTCCTCGAAGCCCGCGCCCTCTTTCCCAAGGTGCCCGCCTCACTGGCGAACTCCGCCGGCGTTCTCCTCGGTCGGAATTTCTGCTTCGACGTGGTCCGCCCCGGCATCGCGCTTTACGGCGGCAATCCGCTTTCCAACGCGCGCAATCCCATGCGCCCGGTCGTGACGCTTCAGGCCCGCGTCATGCAGGTCCGCTCCGTACCCAAGGGTGATCCCGTCGGCTATGGCGGACGGGAACACACACGCCGGCCCTCGCGCGTCGCTGTCGTCTCCCTCGGCTATGCCGACGGCTTCCACCGCCTTGCCGGATCGAGCGACGAACGACCCGGCGCCCGCGCCGTCATCGACGGTCACGACGCCCCGCTGATCGGCCGTGTTTCCATGGATCTCCTCTCGCTCGACGTAACCGATGTGCCTGAGGACAAGGTCCGACGCGGAACCCTCGTCGAACTGATCGGCCGCACGATCTCGGTCGACGAGGCCGCCGCCCACGCCGGCACCATCGGCTATGAGGTCCTTACCGGCCTCGGCCGCCGCTACGCGCGCCGCCATATCGGGCGGTGAAGGACAGGCAATGGCCAAACGCTCCCTCTCCTATGTCTGTCAGAACTGCGGCGCGGTCTCGTCCAAATGGACCGGCCGCTGCGAGGCCTGCGGCGAGTGGAACACGATCGTTGAGGAAAGCGACGTCGGTGGCGTTGGCGGTGGTCCCAGGAAGGCCGCCTCGTCGCGCGGCCGGGTGGTCGAACTCGTTCCCCTCGCCGGTGCGATCGAGGACGCGCCGCGCTTCCAGTCCGGCATCGCCGAACTGGACCGCGTCACCGGCGGCGGCTTTGTGCGCGGCTCGGTTCTCCTCGTCGGTGGCGATCCGGGCATCGGCAAATCAACGCTGCTCATTCAGGCCGCCGCACGCCTGTCGGCCCGCAACCATCGCGTCGTCTACATTTCCGGCGAGGAGGCGATCGCCCAGGTCCGCCTGCGTGCCGAACGGCTCGGGCTCTCCACCGCGCCGGTGTCCCTTGCCGCGGAAACGAGCGTTGAAGACATTCTGGCGACGTTAAACGCCGGCCCGCCCCCGGCGCTGGTCGTCATCGATTCCATCCAGACGTTGTGGACCGACACAATCGAGTCGGCCCCCGGAACCGTCACCCAGGTCCGCGCCTCCGCACAGGCCCTCACCCGCTATGCCAAGAAGACCGGTGCAACCGTCGTGCTCGTCGGCCACGTGACGAAGGACGGCCAGATCGCCGGTCCGCGCGTCGTGGAACACATGGTCGACGCTGTTCTCTATTTCGAGGGCGACGGCGCCCACCAGTTCCGCATCCTGCGATCAGTGAAGAACCGTTTCGGCCCGAGCGACGAGATCGGCGTCTTCGAGATGACCGGAGAAGGGCTGAGCGAGGTCGCCAACCCCTCCGCGCTCTTCCTCGGCGATCACAGCCAGAGAACGCCCGGCGCCGCGGTTTTCGCCGGGCTGGAAGGCACGCGTCCGCTTCTCGTCGAGGTACAGGCGCTCGTCGCCCCCTCGCCGCTCGGCACCCCGCGCCGCGCCGTTATCGGCTGGGATACCGGTCGCCTTTCCATGATTCTCGCCGTGTTGGAAGCCCGCTTCGGTCTCAAGATCGGCGCCAACGACGTCTACCTCGCCGTCGCTGGCGGGCTGAAGATCACCGAACCGGCGGCAGATCTCGCCGTCGCCGCCGCGCTCGTCTCCTCTGCGAGCGGGGTTGCTCTTCCCCCCGAGACCGTCTATTTCGGCGAGGTTGCGCTGTCAGGCGCCGTCCGCGCGGTTCCCCAGGTTCCCGCGCGGCTCAAGGAAGCGCAGAAACTTGGCTTCGGGCGTGCCGTGACAGCGGCGAACGCAAGAGGCGACGGCAAGGCCGCCGACGGGCTCGAATTCGTCGGCGTGGACGATCTGGGAGACCTCGTCTCCCGCATCGTTTCCGGCAAGCGCGAAAAGGGCGCGGCGCCCGCGCTGGCCAAAGAGCGCTGACCGACCGGATCCGCCTGTCGCGGATCCAGACTGAAACCAAGCCGGACAGCCGGTCGCGCGGCGTTCGGAGACGAAGGGTCGACCACCGATGCCGATCACCATCCTCGACGGAATTCTCATTGGCGTCATGCTGATATCCGCCATCCTGGCGATGATCCGGGGATTTGTCCGCGAGGTGCTTTCGATCGTCTCCTGGGTGATCGCCTTCGTCGCGGCGCTGTTGCTCTACAAACAGCTCCTGCCCTACGTGAAGGAATATGTCAGCCACGAAATGGTCGCGACCGTGGTCAGCGGCGCGGCCATCTTCCTTGTCGTTCTCATCGTGGTGAGCTACATCACCATGCGGATCTCCGATTTCGTGCTCGACAGTCGCATCGGGGCACTCGACAGGACCTTCGGTTTCCTTTTCGGCGCCGCACGCGGCCTGTTTCTCGTTGTCGTGGCGATGCTCTTCGTCAACTGGGCCGTGCCCAACGACAGCGGCCAGCCGGCCTGGATCGCGCAGGCAAAATCGAAGGCGATGCTGGATTCCCTTGGCCAGACGCTGATCTCGGCCCTGCCGGAGGACCCGGAAAAGCGCCTTCTCGACCGCCTGCGCAAGCGCACGGGAAATACCGCCGCCCCCGCCGACACGACGCCGGCGAGCGACGACACGGAGGCGCCGGAATACCGGTCCGACGACCAGAACGGGCTCGATCAGCTCATTCAGTCAACGGACGGAGCCAAAAGCCAGTAACGGGCACCGGTTTTCCTGATGGCCGCGATGACCACCATGACATCGGCCCAAGCGTGAGAAGAGACACAATGACGGATGCGCCCAGCATGCACGTTCCCGCCCACCCCTTCGACGGCGATCACCTGCATGAGGAATGCGGCGTGTTCGGCGTCTACGGACACCGCGACGCCGCAGCCCTGACCGCCCTCGGCCTCCATGCCCTCCAGCACCGGGGGCAGGAAGCGGCCGGTATCGTCTGCTACGACGGGACCCAGTTCCATAACGAGCGCCATATCGGCCTCGTCGGCGACCATTTTTCCAAGGCCTCCGTCATCGATCTTCTCCAGGGCGACCGGGCGATCGGCCACACGCGCTATTCGACCACCGGCGCACCGGTACTCCGCAACGTCCAGCCGCTCTTTGCTGAATTCGCCGGCGGCGGATTCGCCATCGCCCACAACGGCAACATCACCAACGCGCTGACGCTGCAGAAGACGCTGCAGAAACGCGGCTCGATCTTCCAGTCAACCTCCGATACCGAGGTGCTGATCCATCTGACCGCGACGAGTGAGAAGCGCCAGCTCGTCGACCGCTTCATTCATGCCATTTCCGCCATCGAAGGCGCCTATGCCATCGTCGCCATGTCGGCCAAGAAGATGATCGGCTGTCGCGATCCCCTCGGCGTGCGCCCACTGGTGCTAGGCACACTCGACGGTGCCTACATCCTCGCCTCCGAGACCTGCGCGCTCGACATCATCGGCGCCACCTACATGCGCGACATCGAGCCCGGCGAAGTCGTCATCATCACCGATGACGGGCTGGAAAGCCTCAAGCCGTTCCCGCAGATCAAAAAGCGCTTCTGCATCTTCGAGTACGTTTATTTCGCCCGCCCCGATTCCGTCGTCGAGGGCATCAGCGTCTATGATGTGCGCAAGAAGATCGGTGCCCAACTCGCCCTGGAATCCCCGGCCAACGCCGACGTCGTCGTGCCCGTGCCCGACAGCGGCACGCCGGCCGCCATTGGCTACGCGCAGGCTGCCAACCTGCCATTCGAACTCGGCATCATCCGAAACCATTACGTCGGACGCACCTTCATCGAGCCGTCGGACAACATCCGCAATCTCGGCGTCAAGCTGAAGCACAACGCCAACCGCGCCATGCTGGAGGGAAAGAGCGTCGTGCTGGTCGACGATTCCATCGTTCGCGGCACCACGTCGCTGAAGATCGTCCAGATGGTGCGCGACGCCGGCGCGCGCGAAGTCCACATGCGGATCGCCAGCCCGCCGACGACCGATTCCTGCTTCTACGGCGTCGACACGCCGGAAAAGGGCAAGCTCATCGCCTCACGCATGTCGATCGACGAGATCGCCCGCTACATCAAGGTCGACAGCCTGGCGTTCCTCACCATCGACGGGCTTTACCGCGCCGTCGGCCAGGAAACGCGCGACGCCGACTCGCCACAATTCTGCGATGCCTGTTTCACTGGTGAATATCCGACCCGTCTCACTGACCGGTCGAACACCGAGAACGTTCGCCAGCTTTCGCTGCTGGCCGAGGTGGGCTGATATCGCCATGACACATCCGCTTTCCGGCCGCATCGCGGTCGTCACCGGCGCCTCCCGTGGTATCGGTCGCTCTGTTGCCCGCGCGCTCGGCGCCGCCGGTGCCCATGTCATCGCCATCGCCCGCACCGTCGGCGGGCTGGAGGAGCTCGACGACGAGATCCGCGCCGCGGGCGGCGAATCCGCAACCCTCGTCCCGCTCGATCTCACCGACTTCGAGGCCATAGACCGCCTCGGTCTGGCAATCTATGAGCGCTGGGGAAAGCTCGACATCCTGGTCGGCAACGCCGGCCTCCTCGGCCAGCTCTCGCCTCTAGGCCACATCGATCCGAAGGTCTGGAACGAGACAATGACGGTCAACGTCACGGCCAACTGGTGCCTCATCCGCTCGCTCGATCCCCTGCTGCGCCAGTCAGACGCCGGCCGGGCGGTGTTCTTCACCTCGGGCGCCGCGCATAGCTGCAAGCCGTTCTGGGGCGTCTATTCCGCCTCCAAGGCCGCGCTGGAGGCCATGGTCCGCACCTACGCCGCCGAGACCGGCCGCATCACGCCGGTGCGCGCCAACCTTTTCAATCCCGGCCCGGTGCGCACCGCCATGCGCGCCGCCGCCATGCCTGGCGAGGATCCCGAGACCCTGCCGCATCCTGACGAGCTGGCGCCATTCGTCCTCGAAATGGTCTCGCCCGACTGCGCCGAGACCGGCCGGATCTTCGACTTCCGCTCCAAGAACTGGCTGACGCCGCAGATGCCGGCCTGAATATTTTTTCGTGCGGTGTATTTTCGCTTGCGATTGAGCCGCCCATGGTCGGGCGCTCACAGGCGGTCGCTCGCCGCCGCAGGCACCAGCAAAGGCTCCGCTGCACGCGATACGATCCGCAGGTCCCGAAAAGGCAAAGCGGCCGGCAAGAAAAACTCCTCGCGAACGGCAAACGCCTCCGCTAGCGCTTCTTCTTGCGCCCCTCATAGGGGTTCTCGCCCTTTCTGAGAGAAAAGCGGATCGGCACGCCTGGAAGTTTAAAACTCTCACGCAACCCATTGACAAGATAGCGGGTGTAAGCGTCGGGAAGGTTTTCCGGCCGGGAGCAGAAGGCGACGAAATGCGGCGGGCGGGCCTTGGCCTGCGTCATGTAGCGCAGGCGGATGCGGCGGCCGGCAACGGCGGGAGGCGGATGCCGCTCGGTGGTGATTTCAAGCCAGCGATTGAGCTGCCCGGTCGGGATGCGCCGGTTCCAGATCTTGTAGGCACCGATGACCGCCTGCATCATCTTGTCAATGCCCTGCCCGGTGAGCCCGGAAACGGTGACGAGCGGCACGCCGCGGATCTGCGGCAGGAGCCGTTCGCACTCCTCGCGCAGCTCCGCCAGTTTCTCTTGCCGGTCGTCAACGGCATCCCACTTGTTAACGGCGATGACAACCGAGCGACCTTCCTTCACAACGAGATCAACGATCTGCAGGTCCTGTTTTTCGAAGGTGATCGCCGCATCGAGAAGCACGATCACCACCTCCGCGAAGCGCACTGCGCGCAGCGCATCGGCGACGGAAAGCTTCTCCAGCTTCTCCTGCACCCGCGCCTTGCGTCTGAGGCCGGCGGTATCGAAGAGCCGAACCGCCCGGTCTTTCCACGTCCAGTCAACGGAAATGGAATCGCGGGTAATTCCCGCCTCCGGTCCCGTCAGCAGCCGCTCCTCGCCGAGAATCGTGTTGATCAGCGTCGACTTGCCGGCATTGGGTCGCCCGACAATCGCGATCCGGATCGGCCGCTTGGGATCAAGGCCCGGCTCCGGCTCACCGCCATCCTCCGCCTCGCCGTCGACAACGGCGACATCGACTTCCGGCTCATCGATATCGAGCGTCTGAAACGCTGCGTCGAGAGCGGAGAAGAGATCGGCCATCCCCTCGCCGTGCTCGGCCGAAATCGGCACCGGCTCGCCGAATCCGAGACCGTAGGCCTCGTAGAGCCCGGCCTCACCGATTCGTCCCTCCGCCTTGTTGGCGATAAGGATCATCGGCTTGTCGAAGCGGCGCAGGATTTCTGCGAAGTGATTGTCAAGCGGCGTCAGCCCGGTGCGGGCATCGACAACGAAGAGCGTCACGTCGGCATGGGCGATCGCGGCCTCCGTCTGGCCGCGCATCCGCCCTTCAAGCGAGGAGGAGTCGGCGTCCTCAAGGCCAGCCGTATCGATGACGGTGAAGCGGAGATCGCCAAGGCGCGCCTCGCCCTCCCGGCGATCGCGCGTAACCCCCGGCGTATCGTCGACCAGCGCCAGCCGTTTGCCGACGAGACGATTGAAGAGGGTCGATTTCCCAACGTTAGGCCGCCCGACAATGGCGACGGTGATGCTCATGGCTGCCCCGGCCTTTCCCTCGAGACGGCAGAAGGCCGTCAAAAACGCCCGGCTCCGAACGCGGTCGGACCGGGCGCTAACCTCATTTCCCGGGTCGGGCACCGACGACGCGGCGCCCGCCTCACCCGTCAGCGGAACGCGGACAGCGACCCATCGCCGGACAGAATCAGGATCTCGCCCGATGCCGCAATCGGCGACACATAGGTCGGCGAGCCGATATCGCTGGTCGAGACCAGTCGCCCGTTAGAGGCGTCAACCGCCGCGAACTTCTCGCGATTGGACGCGAACCACAGCATGCCGCCGGCAAGAACCGGTCCGGCCCAGGTGTTGCGTTCCTTCTTTTCGCCTTTCGGCAACTGCGTCACCCACAGCGGCTTGCCGGTCTTACGGCTGAGCGCGGTCGCACGATCGTCGAGATCGACCATGAAGACGGCGTCACCAGAAACGACAGGCGTGTGGACGCTGCCCGTACCCTGTTCCCAGACCCGGTTGCCGGTCTTCAGGTTGACCGCCACGGTCCGCCCGCCGACGCCCGTGGCATAGACCACGCCGTCGACGACGACCGGGCTGGCGGAGACGTCCGCGAGGCCGGAAACGGCGAGCGTGCGAAACGACCGGCTGACCATGTCGCTCCAGCGCAGTTCTCCGGCAACGGTCGTCAGGGCAATGATCTCACCGGAGGTCGAGGGCACGATCACCATCCCACCGGCAACGGCCGGGCTCGACGACTGGAGAAGACCGGCGTTTTCCGCAATGCCGCGATAGGTCCAGACCTGCGAACCGTCGCTCTGGTTGAGCGCGTAGACCTCGTTCTTCTGAGTCGCGACAAAGACCTTGCCATCGGCCGCCGCCGGCGCGGTACGCGCCGGACCGCTCAGCTTGGTGCTCCACAGCTGTTTGCCCGAGCCTGCATCAAGCGCCATGAAGTCGCCATAGGCCGTGGCAACGAAGATACGGCCTCCGTCGGCCGCGACGCCGCCGCCCGCGGCAACGTCGCGCTCGTCCTCAGGCCGCACCGAGACTGACCAGCGCCGCCCGCCGCCGAGCGAAACGGCAGTCACCTTGCCGCGCGGATCGTAGACATAGACATTCCCGCCAAAGACGATCGGCCGCGAGGAGACGCGCAGCGATTCACCTGTCAGCGAGCCAAATGTGCTGCTGGAATCGGCCCCCGCGCGCACTTTCCAGACGCGCCTTCCCGAACCGGAAAACGACACGTTGCCGGAATAGTTCGCCGCGGTTCCGCCCGACTGCGGCCAAGTCGCACGCGCCGTCTGCGCACCGGGATTGGCGGTCGTTGCCTGACCGACGCCGGCCAGTGGATCGGCGCCGGAGTAGAGCGGCTTGCGCTCGCCCGGCAGGATCGTTTCCTTCTCCGCGAAGGGATTCCAGTCCGATATGGTCCCGCAGCCGGCAACGAGAAGTGCGCATGTTGCGATCGCGGTCGCCCGCGCGAGTGTGGTTCCCAAAACCGCCATTACTGGTCCTCGCTTTTATCCGGTCCCGCCGCGGGCCCCGAACCATCGGCATCGGAGGCCCCAGCATCGGAGGGCCCAGCATCGGAGGCCCCGTCATCGGAGGCTCCTGTATCGGAAGGCATGGCATCCGAAGATGCGCTATCGGAAGCAGCGGCGGGGGTCGCGGCGGCCGCGCTGTCGACCTTGGCGGCGTCATCCGCCGGTCCGATGCGCGAGGTGATGATCGACAAAATCACCCGCGCCCGAGCCATGGCCTGGGACGGGGTCGCGGTATCGTTGGTGATCGTCTCGAACCAGCGCCGGGCCTCCGTCAGGTCACCGGCGTCATAGGCCGCAAGGCCCATCAGTTCGCGCGCCGAATGCCGCCAGGGATTGCCATCCGCGGTAAGGACCGACACCCGCTTTTCGATTTCCGCCCGTTTCGCGCCGCTGTTGGCCAGAAGATAGCCGGCCCTGAGCCTGGCGACATCGCGGAACCCGCCATCGATGCTGGTATCCGCCGCGATCGCGTCAAACTCGGCAACCGCCTCGTCGCGAGTATCCGCCGACCCGCCCTTGAGACCCGCCTCACGCAGCCGCGCCAGCGTCGCATAGCCCGCCGATCCCTCGTTGGCGATCTTGTCGAGGCTCGCCTCGGCTTCCTCGATATTTCCCTTATCGGCCGCTTCCGTCGCCGCGATATAGGCGTCACCCGCCTTCTCGGCCTGCGAGGTCGTCCACGCTTCCCAGCCGCGATACCCCGCCGTCCCGACGACGACGAGCACTGCCGCTCCGATGACAAAGGGGGCGATCCTGTCCCACACGCGGCGCAGCCGCTCATGACGCAGGTCTTCTTCTACTTCGCGAAAAATATCCGACATTTATCTTCAGTCTCTAGCCGCTAAGTTCGGGAGACGCATAACATTGTTCCTTGCCCGGGGCGAGACACAAGACGGCAAATTTGCTGCCGTCGCGATCACGAACCCTCCGCCGATTGCCTTTCCTGCGGTTGCCCGTGCAATCGGGCAACACAATGGCGAAGCGGAAAGCCCATGCCACACCATCCCCATTATTCCGCTTAGCGGAGTTTTTACCCCGACAGGAGAGACTTCGCCAAGGTCGGAGCGGTCATTTGCCTATCGCTGCGCGCACGCTTATCATTGAGCGCACGTCGGGGTTGCGCGGCCCGGTAAGATTGCTTGGCTATCGTGGCAGAACCGCGATAGAGAACGGATCAACATTGCATTCCGGGGGGCTCCTATGCGGCTGGCCGCGATTCTGACCGTGATTTTGTGCCTCAACGTCGCCGGCTGCGCCAGTCGTCCGGGCCCGGAGGTCCTCGACACCGTCCGAGAGGATGCACCGACCGCGCGCACTGTCACGCTCTACGTTGCAACGACACGGACACGCAAGACCGCGGCGGAGAACGTCTTCACCCGCAAGAGGGCCAAGAAACCGAACTTCGCCCGCTTCGTCGTCTCCATCCCGCCCAACCACAAGCCCGCGCAGATCGAATGGCCAAAGGGCAAGCCTGATCCCAAGACCACCTTCGCCGTCGTCTCGCAGTCCGTTCTGACGGAAGCAGAATTCCGCGCCGATATGGAGCGCGAGGTGAAAGCCGGGCGGCCCGATCTCCTGCTCTACGTCCACGGCTACAACAACAATTTCCAGGAATCGCTCTTCCGGTTGGCGCAATTGACGGCCGACAGCGGCACCCCGGGCACCGCCGTCCTGTTCTCATGGCCATCCCAGGCATCGCTCGCCGGTTACGTCGCCGACAAGGATTCCGTCACATACTCCCGCGACGATCTCGTCACCGTGCTCGATGACATGACCCGGGTGCGCAACGCCCGCCGTATCACCGTCTTCGCCCACAGCATGGGCGGGATGCTGACAATGGAAGCGCTCCGCCAGCTCCGCTTGTCCGGAGACCGCAGCACCTTCAACCGGCTGTCGCAGGTCATTCTGGCCGCGCCCGATATCGATATCGATGTCTTCCGCAAGCAGATGAAGGTGATCGGCCCTGACCACCCGCCGATGATCGTACTCGTCTCCCCCGACGATCGCGCCCTGCTTATCTCCCGTCGTCTTTCCCATTCGAAAAGCCGCGTCGGCACGCTCGATGTGACGGACCCGCAGGTCGAGGCGATCGCCAAGGCGAACCGCATACAGATCATCGATATTTCCGAGATCACGCCAACGGATGCCACGCGCCACGACCGGTTCGTCGAACTCGCCGGAATGGTTCCGCAGCTTTCCGCGAGCGAGAAACGGCGCTCCGGCAACCCGATCGGTCACGCGGGCGCCTTTGTGCTCGACACGGTCGGCGCGACGATCAGCGCCCCGTTCCGGATCGGCAGCCAGGTGCTCTCGAACTGACCTGAAGTCCCCGAAACCGGGACCCACGAAAACTGGCGTTCCGGCGGGGACGATTACAGGATCGGCACGCCGATCAGCCACATGTGCGCCTTCCAGATGAAGAGGCCGTATATCGCCAGCCCGACGATGACGGCGATCACGGCATTCGACGCCGGCCCGCCGCGCACCGTCACCAGCCCGGCCCGCTCGCGCCGCTTCAAGGAAATGCGGGCGACGACGCCCCAGACAAGGAAGCTGCCGAAAAGAACGACCGAGGCGAGATCGCCGTTCGCCAGAAGGTGTGCGAAGGCCCAGACCTTGATCGCCAGCACCATCGGATGGCGTGTCGCGGTGGTGATCGGGCTCGGCAGGTAAGCGGCGACCAGAAGCACGAAGACCGGGAGCATGATCAGCATCACCAGATGCCGGATCCACACCGGCGGGAAATAGAGCTGCGGAACCCCTTCCTCCATCGCCATGCCGAAGCCCCAGATGATCAACACCAGACCAACAAGCGCGATCAGCGAGTGGATGGCCCGGTAGGGCATGGCCCCGACACGCGCCACGAACACCTGTCGCCGCTCGGCAAACACCGGAACGAGATGAACGGAAAGAAAGATCACCAGGCCGGCGATCAGTACGCCCATCGGATGAGCCATCGATTTGCCCCCAAGTCGGTCTGCCATCGTCAAACGCCCCGGTCCGAACCGACCCGGTTCAAACGACATCTGGTGACGATGTGCCCGGAGCGGAACGCTGCCCCGGATCAGATGGATTCCTATGTCGAGTAGCATTCCTCACGGGCGGTTGCGAGCCCGTCGAAGCGCGACCGCCGGGTAGAACGGCAAGATCGTCGACACAGCCGCGATCGACGATGATTCGCGGCAAGATTAAGTCAACATGATCACGTTTGCGTGATTTGCTTGATTCGTTTTTGCTTAAGCCCATAAGCTTTGCCCAGGAGGCACAGTTTAGATTGAGGGCTGGAGGCAATAATCTATGAAGCGTATCCTGTTTTTGCTCGCCGCGTGCATGCTGATGTTTGGCGTGCCGACGGACGTTCGCGCCAGTGTTGTTGCGAAAATCGATCTTTCGAGCCAGAAAATGTCCGTCATCGTCAATGGCCGGCCGACATATTCCTGGAAGGTCTCGACCGCGCGCCGCGGATACCGCACACCGAAGGGAACTTTCCGCCCCGGCGTCATGCAACGCATGCATTACTCGCGGAAATATCACAACTCGCCGATGCCGCACTCGATCTTCTTCCTCGGTGGCTATGCCATCCACGGCACCAACGCGATCAGAAACCTCGGCAGACCGGCCTCACACGGCTGCGTCCGGCTGCACCCCGCCAACGCCCGCACTCTCTATAATCTCGTGCGCCGCCACGGTAAGGGAAGCACGCGGATCGTCATCCACCGCTGACGGTTTCGGCCGGCCGCGCCGGTCCCGGGAGGGCAACAAGAGACGCGCCGGCCACTCTAGCCGGCCGTCCTATCATGACGCCCCGCCAGCGCCCGCCGGCCCCGTTACGCCAGCCCCGTTCCGGCCTGCCAGCCCATATCGCGCGTCCGCTCAGACGCGTTCGAGCGCGATGGCAACACCCTGGCCAACGCCGATGCACATGGTGGCCAGCGCCAGTTTTACATCCCGTTCGGCAAGGTCCAGCGCCGCCGTACCGGTAATCCTGGCCCCAGACATGCCGAGCGGATGGCCGAGCGCGATGGCGCCGCCATTGGGGTTCACATGAGCCGCATCGTCGGCGATCCCCAGATCCCGCAGCACGGCGAGCCCCTGCGAGGCAAAGGCCTCGTTGAGTTCGATGACGCCGAAGTCCGCCACGGAGAGGCCGAGCCGCGCGCACAGCTTCTTCGTTGCCGGCGCCGGACCGTACCCCATGATGCGCGGAGGCACTCCGGCCGCCGCCCCGCCGAGGACGCGGGCGATCGGCGTCAGGCCATGGCGCTTCGCCGCCGCCTCGGAGGCCACAATCAGCGCCGCCGCGCCATCGTTGACCCCGGAGGCATTACCCGCCGTCACCGATCCGCCCTCGCGGAAGGGCGCGCGCAGCTTCGCCAATGCCTCCAGGGAGGTCTGGCGCGGATGTTCGTCGTTGTCGACGATACGCGGCTCGCCCTTTCGTTGCGGGATCGTCACGGCGACGATCTCCCTGGCCAGGCGGCCATTCGCCTGCGCTGCCGCGGCCTTTTTTTGGGACCTGAGCGCAAAGGCATCCTGATCGGCGCGACTGACGGAGAAATCCTCCGCCACGTTCTCCGCCGTCTCCGGCATGGAGTCGACGCCATACTGCGCCTTCATCAGCGGATTGATGAAACGCCAGCCGATCGTCGTGTCGTGGATCTCGGCATGGCGGGAGAACGCCGTCTCCGCCTTGGGCATGACGAAGGGCGCCCGCGACATGGATTCCACCCCGCCCGCGACCATCAGATCCGCCTCACCCGCCTTGATAGCACGCGCGGCATCCGTCACCGCGCTCATGCCGGAACCACACAGCCGGTTGACCGTGACACCCGGCACCGAGGCCGGGAAGCCAGCCAGCAGAAGCGCCATGCGCGCGACGTTGCGATTGTCCTCGCCCGCCTGGTTGGCAGAGCCGAGGATGACATCGTCGATCGCCGCCCAATCGACCGATGGATTGCGGTCCATCAGGCTCTTAAGCGGGATAGCGGCGAGATCGTCGGCCCGAACGCTTGAGAGGGCGCCACCGAACCGTCCGATCGGCGTGCGAATGTAGTCGCAGATGAAGGCTTCAGCCATGGTTCTCTCCCTCGCGCGGAGCGCCTCCCCTCGAGGTCGCACCACACATTCTTCCGTCTTGTCGTGAAAAATACGCTCAGGTATCGCGCCGCCAGTCGGCGAAGGTGCCGCCCGTCTCCGCAAGCTGCCTGAGGAGCGGGCTTGCCTTCCACACCACCGGATCCTCCGCCGCGAATCGTTCGATATCGGCAAGGATCGCGGCCGCGCCGACCGCATCGGCGTGGTACATCAGCCCGCCCCGCCAGCGCGGGAAGCCATAGCCGTGAACGAGCACGAGATCGATGTCGGCCGCCTTCTCCGCGATGCCTTCCTCAAGAATAGCCGCCGCCTCGTTGACCATGCCGGCGATGAGGCGGGCGCGTATCTCGTCGGCATCGAATTCGCGCCGTTCGACCTTGGCGAAATGGGCTTCCTCGCGCACGAGGTCCTCGACGAGCGGATCGACGACGAGGCCGCCGCCGCCGGGATAGCGGTACCAGCCGACGCTCGTCTTGCGCCCGAGCCGGCCCTCTTCAACCATGCGGTCGGCGATCGGCACGTAGCGCCGGTCCGGATCGCGCGTCGCGGCCTGCCGCTTGCGGTTGGCGTAGGCGATGTCGAGGCCAGACAGGTCCTGCGCCTCGTAGGGTCCCATCGGATAGCCGAACTCGACCATCGCCTCGTCGATCTCCCACGGGTTGGATCCGTCCATCATCACCATGTCGGCGATCTCGCGGTAGCGCGCGAGGATACGGTTGCCGATGAAACCGTCACAGACGCCGGAGAGCACCGCGATCTTGCGCAGCCGCTTGGCAAGGGCAAAGCCGGTCGCCAACGCCCCGTCGCCCGTCGCCCGCCCGCGCACGATTTCCAGGAGCTTCATGATGTGCGCCGGGCTGAAGAAATGGAGGCCGAGGACGCGCGAGGGATCGCCGACGACGCTCGCGATCTCGTCGATGTCGAGATAGGAAGTGTTGGTGGCAAGGATTGCCTCGGCCGGTAGCGCCTTTTCCAGCGCCGAAAAGACGGCCTTCTTCACCGCCATGTCCTCAAACGCCGCCTCGATGGCGAGATCGGCCGCCGGCAGGGCATCATAGCCGACCGCGACCGCGATCCGTCCCTTGCGCGCCTCGCCGTCCTGCGCCGTCATCAGACCGCGCTTCACCGCACCATCGACGAGCCTGGCGATATTACCGGCGGCCCGCTCCGCGCCAGCCGCATCGGTCTCCACGATCGTCACGTCAATGCCGGCGCCGTCGAGCGCATAGGCGATCGACGCCCCCATGTTGCCACCGCCAACGACGACAGCACAGGTGACCGTCCGCGGCTCCGTGGCGGCAAGCCAGTCGGGCGCCCCGGCACCCCGCTCGGCAAAGAAGATGTGGCGCAACGCCCTGGCCTGATCGGATTGGCGCAGCCGCAGGAACGCCTCGCGTTCCGCCGCCATGGCCTCCGCAAAGGGCAGCGTCGCGGACGAGGCGACAAGGGCGATCGCCTCCAGTGGCGCGGCCTGACCGCGCATGCGCTTTTCCGCTTTCGCCCGTGCCGCTTCAATGGCCTCATCGTCCCGCGAGGGGGCCGGGGCAGCGGACAGCGCCACGCGGCTTCCAAGCGCGGAGAGGTCGAGTTCCAGCGCCGCGGTGAGCGGATCCTCGGCAACGGCGTCGACAAGGCCGAGGTCGAGCGCCGCCCCGGCCTTCACGCCACGCCCTTCGGAGATCATACCGACGGCGGCCTTGAGCCCGATGAGGCGAGGCAGGCGCTGAGTGCCACCGGCACCCGGCACAACGCCGAGGGTGACCTCGGGAAGGCCAATAACGGCCTTTGGGGCGGCAATCCGGTAACGGCAACACAGAAGGATTTCCGCCCCGCCACCGAGTGCCGCGCCGGGAATGGCCGCAATCCACGGCACCGGCGAGGCTTCTATCGCCGCGATCACATCGGGCAGATGCGGCTCGATCGGCGCGCCGTCAAACTCGCGCGCATCGGCACCGGCCGCAAAGATCGTACCCGCGCCCGTGATGACGATCCGCTCAAGCCCATCCTCGGCGGCAAGCGCCTTGGCCGCCTCCAGAAGCTCCTGCCGGACCGCCTGCCCGATGGCGTTGACCGGCGGATTGTCGAGAAAGACAAGCGCTGCGCCTTGCCGGCGCTCGATCGTGACGGCCATGTGTTCCCCCAATAGAGTAATGCTTCATAGTGCACATTTATGTATTATAATGCAGATATCGTTGGCAAGCCGGTTTTGCGGCCAAACCGCGGATTTCGTGGAAAGCGCTCCCGGCTCCCGCGGCGGTCAAGCCCCACGACCGGCGGCCATACGCTGTTGCAGGCCGTCGTAACGGTTCGATTTCGGCGCGCACCTGTCAAGACGCACAAACGGAGAGCAAGGCGACGGATGACAGACCGCTCCAAAGGGCCCCTCCAGCGGGTACTTTCAACTGGCGCGTCAGGATGCCTCGGCCATGAAACCCAGCGCCTCGATCTCCTTGAGGATCGCCTGCGTGCTCTCTTCCAGTGTCTGGTCGGACGTGTTCACCGTCGCCTCGGCCCTCGCATAAAGCGCCTCACGGCTGGTCAGGATCGACTTAAGGTCTTCCATCGCCTTCGGATTACCGGCCATCGGCCGCTCGTCACCTTGGGCGCGCACGCGCTGCATGTGCTCCTCCGGGCTCGCCTTCAGCCAGATCGTGTGAAAGTTCCTGAGAAGAAGCGCGAAGGTTTCCGGCTCCGAGACGATGCCGCCGGCCACTGCCAGGACGAGGGCATCGCTGGTGGCAATGATCCGCTCGACCGCCTGACGCTCAAGCCGGCGATAGCCCTCCTGGCCGTAAAGCGCCATGACCTCCTCGACAGGCATGCCGCTCTGTTCCTCGATGTCGCGATTGAGTTCAACGAAGGGAATCGAAAGCGCGTTGCCAACCAGCCGACCAAGCGTCGATTTGCCCGCGCCCCTCAGGCCGATCAGGCAGATGCGCTGGCGGCGCATCTGTGCTGGCCGCCCCGGATTGAGAATCTGGATTACCCGCTGGCGCTGCTCTGCCGTGGCACTGCGGTAGAGATCCGCCATCTGCGCGGTCTCCGAGGCCCAGGGGTCCTCGTCGCTGACGAGCCACTCGATGCGGTGGTCGAGCGCATGGGCAACCTTGAAGAGCAACGCGATGGAGATGTTGCCCGACCCGGCCTCCAGTTGCGCCAGATAGCGCTGTGACACACCGGACAGCTCCGACAGGATGCGGCGCGAAATTCCCTTGCGCTGCCGCGCCTTCCTGACCCGCTCGCCGACGGTCGCAATGAAGTGATCGACATCCGATGCATCCGGTGCGGATTCGGCATCGAGAACGACGTCCCCGCGAAAATTCGTGATCTCGTTCACGGCACCACCCAGCATATGAATCATATTTCCGCAGGATAAGGGAACTGCGGGACCTATGCAATATAATGCCACTCACAAAGACATCCTGCCGCAGGCTAGCAAACCGTCCGGCCCGCTGTTCGCCGATGTCGCGCCTATTCCGCAGCCGGGACCAGCTCGACGAGGCTTTCCAGCGTCGCGCGCATCGGATCGGGTACCGCCGTCTTTTCCATCTCCTTGGCGGCGACGAACACCTCCACGAACTCACCGTCGAAGCACAGCACGTCCGCCTGGCGGCCCTCCACCCGGAACCGCACGGAGCTCTCCCCGAGGCGGATGAGCCGCACGGTGCACAGGAGCGGATGGCGCGGCGTCACGGGACTACGGAAGTCCATCGACATATGCACGAAGGGCGTGCCGATGTTGCGGTCGATGTTCATCGCGAACCAACCCTCGCCCACATGCGCCTCCCACCACGCGTCGATCGCCTCGAGCGCAAAATTCGGGATACGGCCGGTAAAGGCGATCTGCGCCGGATCACAGTCCCCCCAGCCGACGCGGATGGTGTAGACGAACGGCCCGCCGGGCTGCGAGGGTGCGGTTTCAAGCATCAATAGGTCTCGACATGGTAGCGGCCGTCGTCGCGCATGGCATCGCGCACCGTCGTCCATTGGTGTCCAACACTCTCGGCGATCGAGGCGAGGGCCTCCTCGACCCCCTCTTCCATCGCCCTGAGGCCACAGATGTAGATGTGGGCGTTCGGATCGACAAGCATCTCCGCGATCTCGTCGGAGACCTCGCGCAGGCGATGCTGGACATATTGCTTGGGCTCGCCCGGCAGGCGGCTGAACACCAAATGCTTTCTCAGCACAGTGTCCGGCACCTTCTTCAGCGGCCCGAAATAGGGCAGCGAATCCGGCGTCCGCGCACCGAAGATCAGCGTCATCTGTCCAGAGGCATCAGAATAATAGCGCTGGCGGTGCATGGTAAAGGCGCGGAACGGCGCCGAGCCGGTGCCGGTGCAGATCATCAGGATCCTGGCGCGCGGATCGTTGGGCATCAGGAAGGTGGAGCCGAACGGCCCGGTGACTTTCACCTCCGCGCCCTTTTCCAGATCGCACAGGTAGTTGGAGCAGACGCCCTTGTCCTCCCGCTTCACGGTGAGCGAGAGGTTGTTGTAGTTCGGCCGCTCGCCGTCGCGCGGGCTGGAGACGGAATAGAGCCGCGGCAGATAGGGCTTGCCATCGGCATCGGTTCCCGGCGGAATAATGCCGATGCTCTGACCTTCCAGGACGGGAAACGGCTGGCCGCCGAAATCGAGGATGATGTGGCGGACGTCGCTGTCCGCGCCTTCCGCCGTCAGCCGGTAGTTGCCCTGGACGGTCGCGGTCGCCGGCTTGCCGAGATTGTAGAGGTTGACGCTCGGCTTCGAAGCCGAGATCGGCGCTCTGGCTTTGCCGCCCGCTCCCTTGTGCGCATCGGCAAGAAGCGCCGCCATGGCATCGTCAAGCGCCTCCAGCGCGGTATCCGCCTCCGGCGCGGCGTCGGGAAAGCTCTCCTGCTCGGGAAGCTCGGTCCACTCGAACTGCTCTTCCAGCGAATAGGGCTTCGTCACCACCCGCCATTCGTCGATGGAACCGGTCGGACAGGGCGCGATGCAAGTCATGCAGTAGTCGCACTTGGAGGCATCGACGACGACGTTGTCATCATTATGCGTGATCGCCTCCAGCGGGCAGACGGATTCGCAGGTGTAGCAGCGGATGCAGATCTCCGGATCGATAAGATGCTGCTTCAACGGTTTGGTCATGATGCCCATTTGGCTTCCCCGCATGCTGGTCGTCGTCTTCTTGCGCCGCGCGTCTGGCGCGCAGGTCCGGTGCGGGCGGAGCACTGGCCCCGCCCGGTCTCGGCGACAGGGCCTGAAGCAAAGGAAGTCCCCGCCCCCGGCCGCCGGCCTCAGGCCATGTGCAACTGCACGTACTCGAAATCGCCCGGCTTGTTGTCGATGCCGACCTTCGGCGGCGCGATCCAGCCGGCGTATTGACCCGACTCCCAGCAGGGCTTCATCAGCGATTGGATGAAGTCGCCGTCCGCACGGGTCGGCAGCCACTCCTTCATGCCGGCATCGTAGTCTGCGCCGGAGACGATCTCGCCTTCCGGATTGAAGTTGTGGCCGGAGAAGACGCCAATCTTGCGGTTGAACGCCTCATGCGGCAACTTCAACTCGAACTCGACGCCGGCCTTCTCGATGATCTTATTCCAGCGCCCGACGCCGCCGGCCGCATCACGGCTGTAATCGTCGCGCAGCCGCATGTTGATCGCGGTCAGCGCCGGCACTTCCTTCTGCACCGCCTTGCCGCCTTCCATATCCCACACAACGTAGGTGTCATCGGAGAGCCGGTGGTCATCATCAATCCGGTGCTCCATGAAGCGGCCCTTGATGCCGGCATTGAATGCATTGGCCGCATTGGTGGAGACTTCCTGGCCGAAAAGGTCGAGCGACAGTGTGTAGTGAAGGTTCAGCTTTTTCTGGATTGTCGGCAGGTCGATGACGCCGAGATCGCGGATCCGGTCGATGTCATATGGGTCGTCAATGCCGTTCGCCTTCATCGCCTCGCAGGTGCGCTGGATGGTGCGCCCGACGCCTGTCTCGCCGACAAACATGTGGTGCGCCTCCTCCGTCAGCATGAACCGGCAGGTGCGCGACAGCGGATCGAAACCGGACTGCGCGAGACTCTCCAGCTGCATCTTACCGTCACGGTCGGTGAAGTAGGTGAACATGAAGAACGACAGCCAGTCCGGCGTTTCCTCGTTGAAGGCGCCGAGCATGCGCGGCGCTTCTTCCGAGCCCGACTGCCGGCGCAGGAGATCGTCGGCCTCCTCGCGACCGTCTTTGCCGAAATACTTGTGGAGAAGATAAACCATCGCCCAAAGGTGACGGCCCTCCTCCACGTTGACCTGGAAAAGGTTGCGCATGTCGTACAGCGAGGGCGCGGAGAGCGCCAGAAAGCGCTGCTGCTCGACCGAGGCCGGCTCGGTGTCGCCCTGGATGACGATGAGGCGCTTGAGGAGGTTGCGATATTCGCCCGGAACCTCCTGCCAGGCGGCCTCGCCGGCGTGCTCGCCGCAGGGGATCTTGCGATCCTCGACCTGCGGCGCGAGGAGCACGCCCCAGCGGTATTCCGGCATTTTCACGTAGTCGAACTTCGCCCAGCCCTTCGGGTCGACCGAGACGGCGGTCCGCAGGTAGACCAGCGACTTCTGGAAGTCCTCTGGGATGAGGCCCTTCCACCAGTTGATGTAGCCGGGGTGCCACTTCTCCAGCGCCTTCAAAACGCGCTTGTCGGTGGAAAGGCCGACGTTGTTGGGAATCTGCGTGTCGTAGCTGACATTGATGAGGTCGAGCATGTGAGCGTCTCCTGATTATCCGTTTCGTTAGACCCGGCGCATGTCGTAATCGCCGCGCTTGCCGGTGCCGTAGCGGCGCAGCGCGCCGGCCTCGCCGACCGCATTGGGGCGCTGGAAGATCCAGTTCTGCCAGGCGGTCAGGCGGCCGAAGATGCGGGTTTCCATGGTTTCGGGGCCGGCGAAGCGGAGGTTCGCCTCCATGCCGGTCAGCGCGTCAGGCGAGAAGCTGGCACGCTCTTCAAGAAAGATGCGCACCTCATCCTCCCAGTCGACATCGTCATAGGCGTAGGTGACGAGACCGAGCCGTTCGGCATCGAACGCCTCAAGCGCCTCGCCCGCCTCCGCTTCCGCCTCGGCAACCTTTTCCGGTTCGCCGAGGAACCGGGTCTGGAGCCGCGTCAGGTCGTTCGACATCGGGAATGGCCCGAAGCTCGACTGCGTCAGCGTGACGGCCGCCACAGGCCGGTTGTCGCCCTCGAAGTCACCCTCCATCATGTAGGAGCGGTCGACCGCAAAGAGGATTTCGGCCAGCACACCAGCAAAGCACGAGCCGTTCTCGATCAGTGCGACGAGCGAGCGCGAGGTCAGGTCGACACGTTTCAGGACGCGCTTCCAGTAGAGCAACATCTCGTTGGCGAGCCAATGTTCCCGATTGTCGAAGAGCAGCGTCTCATGGGCGACAACAAGCGCGGGATCACCTTGCGACTTGAAGACGACGACGCCGACTTCCAGTTCGTTGAGCCGCAGGTGCAAAAGGGCATCATCGAGCTCGCGGGCAAGCCGCAGCATGTAGGTCTGGTCGCCCTCCTCCTGCAGCGCCGCCATCGAGGCCGGCGGCGGTCCGTCCGGGCCGGAAAGGGTGATCGTCGCAACGCCCTTGTCGCGGTCGATCGCGACCTCGACGAGCGAATAATGCACGCTGCCATCGTCGCCGAAGGAACGCGAGAGCGGCGTCAGAGCAACACCCCTGGCATTGTCCGGCCGGCTGGATTTCGCCGCGAATTCCTTCGCCCGCTCCGCCACCGTCTCATCGAAGGTCGAGTTCTGCACAATCTCGTCAACGAGCCGCCAGTCCTTGGCCCGCTTGCCGCGAACGCCCTCCTCGATCGAACAGAAGACGTCGGCGAGATCGCGCCGCACCTTGCGCTTGTCGGTGACGCGGGTCAGCCCGCCGGTGCCCGGCAGCACTGCCAGCAGCGGCACTTCCGGCAGCGCCACCGAGGACGAGCCGTCGTCGGTCAGGATGATGTGATCGCAGGCGAGCGCCAGCTCATAACCGCCGCCGGCGCAGGCGCCCTGCACCGCGCAGATGTAGCTCTGGCCGGATTCTCGGCCCGCCGCCTCAAAGGTGTTGCGGGTCTCGTTGGTGAACTTGCAGAAGTTCACCTTGTGGGCATGCGCGGCGCCCGCCAGCATGCGGATGTTGGCGCCGGCGCAGAACACCTTGTCCTTGCCCGAGCGCATCACCACCGTCTTGACCTCCGGATGCTCGAAGCGCATCCGCTGGACGACGTCGGCGAGCTCGATATCGACCCCGAGATCGTAGGAGTTGAGCTTCAGCTCGTACCCCTCGAACAGTCCGCCCTTCTCGTCGACATCCATGTAAAGGGTGGCGACAGGGCCGTCGTAGTCGACCCGCCAGTGGCGATAGCGCGAGGGATCTGTCTGGAAATCGATGCGCTTGGTCACGCTGGTGTCTCCCATGCAAGATTTTTCATCGTTACTGTGCATTATATTGCTGTTTTTGCCATTGGCAACGGAAAACTGAAAACAAAGGATATTTATTTTTCGCCGTTTTCCGCCAAAATTCCGCAGCACATGCGAAATTTCCCGTATATGCATTATAATGCTTATATCAGATCAAGTCTCAGGAACGCCCGCGAGTCGCGCGCGTTCCTCCGCAAGGCTTCAAGAGCGGCTGTCGCCTCCACACGCGAAAGCCCCATCACAGACTTCGCGCCGCCGGCAAACGCCTGCTCCAGACGATCCGCGGCGAGATCGAGAAGCCGCGCGACCGCCCGCTCCCGCCCCATCACCTGCTTCAACGCCGCATTCGCCATCTGGATTACGGCGGCGACGAGATGTCGCTCGCGGCTGTTCGGCGGGGCCGTCATCCACACCGGCTCCAGCGCCTCATGCGCCTCGAAGAAGAACCCGGCGTTGAAGAGCCGGACCCCATAGCGCCAGGCGATGTTGTCCGCCGCCGCCTCGTCCCGCGTCTCGGCGAGAACCGCGATACCAAGATCGGCGAGAAAACCCTCTCCCGGCCGGGTATTGCGACCAGGGATATGCGCGTGATCCGGCAACGGCAGTCGCGCGACAACCTCCGCCGGACCGGTTGCCATCACAAGGCTGCCTCGCTGGCGCCTTCCGCCAGCCGGCCAAGGAACGCGGGCGAGCCCTGCATGGCGCTCCGCTGCATGTGGAAGCGCAGTCCGCGTAACCCGCCGAGTTCCTCACCGCCGCCGGCCCGTCCCGGCCCGCCGTGGACACATTGCGGCATGACGATCGCATGACCTGTGTGGTTACGCCCGACCGTCTCGTCGACGACGAGGAGTCGGCCGTGCCAGGGTCCGAGCCGCATCGCCACCGCCGCCTGTGTGTTGCCGTCGCCGGAGAAGAGGCTGAGCGCGAGCGAGCCGCCGCCGCGCGCGCCGAACGCGACGGCATCGTCGAGCGTGTCGTAGCCCATCACCGTCGTCGCCGGTCCGAAGACCTCCACGTCATGGATGGCAGTGCCGGCCTTCGGATCGTCGGCCACCAGGAGCGTCGGGGCAACGAACGCTCCCGCCCCGTCAAGCCCATCGGGCACACCGCCACCGGAAACGACCCGCGCTTCGGCCGAAAGCTTTTCGATGCCGGCAAACGCGTCGGCCTGCTGGCGCTTGTTGACGACAGGCCCCATGCGCACCGCCTCATCGGCCGGGTCGCCGACCGTGATCTTGCCAAGGCCGGCAACAACCGCCTCGGTGAACGCATCGCGCGTCGCCGAGGGCACCAGGACGCGGCGGATGTTGGTGCAAAGCTGGCCCGCCTTCACCGAAAGCGCCTTGACGACCTCGCGCACGGCGAGGTCGAAAACCGGCGTTCCCGGACCTGCGTCGGCGCCCAGGATCGTGGCGTTGACGCTGTCAGCCTCGATCGTCAGCCGCGCGCCGCTCGCCGCCACGTGGTCGTGGCCGGCGATCATCGCGCCAGTCGCGGCCGAGCCGGTGAAAGCGACCGAATCCATAGCCCCGAGATGATCGAGAAGCGCCTCACCGCCCCCTGCGACGAGCGAGAAGACACCCGAGGGCACGACGCCCGAGGCAATCACGTCCTTCATCATTTCCACCGACAGCCACGCGGTCGCCGTCGCCGGTTTGGCAAGGCTCGGCACGCCGGCGATCGTCGCCACCGCGATCTTCTCCCACATGCCCCAGGAGGGGAAATTGAAGGCGTTGATCTGGACGGCGACGCCCGGCCGGCTCGTCCACAGGTGGCGGGAAAAGAACACCGGCTCCTTGGCGAGTTGATCGCTCTCCGGCTCCAGAATCGCCCGCCCCTCACCGAGCCCCTTGCCGACCCGGGCGTAATATTTCAGCGTGCCGACGCCGCCGTCGATGTCGATCGCGGCATCGAGCGCCGTGTTGCCGGAATTGATCCGGGCGATCTCCCCGTATTTCTCGCGATTGGCGGCAAGGACATCGGCGATGGCCTTGAGGAGCGCTCCACGCTCCGCAAAGCTCATGGCGCCAAGTGCCCTGCCCCCCTCGGTACGGGCGAAGGCGAGACCGGCCGCGATATCGAGGCCGGAGGCGTTGGCCGTCGCGACGGTTTCACCGGTAACCGGATTGACCAGCGGGCGGCCCTCGCCGCGTCCCGCCTGCCACTGACCGCTGAGATGACTTTCGAGTTTCATCGGAGGGAAACCTCGGCGTTTTCGATGCGCTCCAGCCGCCGGGTGAACTCGGTCACCGCCGCTATCAGCGCATCAGGGTGTTCGATATGGGGCGAATGACGGCAGTCTTTCAGGATGATCGTGTCGACGGGCGCATAGGCCCGCTCCTCGATCTCGCGGATCTGCGCCAGTGTGCCATATTGGTCGTCCTCGCCCTGGACGGCGAGGATCGGCACGCGGATATAGTCGATCGCCTCGGCGATATTCCACGCCTTGAAACCGGGATCGAGCCAGGCGTCGTTCCAACCTCGAAACGCCCCGTCGACATCGACATGATACTTCGCCAGCTTTTCGCGAAGGTTCGTCTCCGCATAGGCGGTCCGCGCCTCGGCGATCGCGGCAAGTCCCGGTTCCTCGGTGAAGAAATGCGGCGCGATGAGGACGAGCCCCCGGACGCGGAAATCCTCCACGCTGCCCGCATAGACCGCGGCGATGGAGGCGCCATCGCTATGGCCGACGAGGACGCCGTGGCGAAAACCGATGGCGTCGAGAACCTCGCCGAGCGAGTCCGTCGCCTCGCGTGTCATGTAATCGAGCGGGCGCGGCAGGGCTATCGGATCGGAGTTGCCGTAACCTGCCCGCGAATAGGCAAAGACGCCAAAGCCGGTCGCCTCTGCAAGGCGCTTCGGGAAATCCCGCCACAGCGCGATGCAGCCGAGCCCCTCATGGAGAAGGACGATCGTCGGCGCCGCCCCGGGCGGCGGCCCGAAGCACACGCCCTCAAGACGTTTACCGTTGGCAACGAGCGTGACCGCGCCGCCATCGTCCCATGCGACAGGCGTCACGGTCACGACGCCGCCCTGAGCTTGAAACGCTGGATCTTGCCGGTCGCCGTCTTCGGCAACTCGCTAACGACCTCGATCGAGCGGGGATATTTCCACTTGCCGATCTTTTCCTTCACGAACTCTTTCAGTTCGCCGAGCGCAGCCTCGCCCGCCCCCGGCTTCATGACGACATAGGCCTTGGGCTTTTCAAGGTCCTCCTCGTCGCGCTCGGGAACGACGGCGGCCTCGAGCACCGCCGGATGGGCGACGAGCGCCTGCTCGATCTCGAACGGCGAGACCCAGATGCCTGAGACCTTGAACATGTCGTCGGTGCGCCCGCAGTAGATGTAGCGGCCGGTCATTGTCTTTTCGTACTTGTCGCCGGTTCGCGTCCACTCGCCCTCGAAGGTCGTCCGGCTGCGGCCGCGCTGGTTCCAGTAGTCGGCGGCGGCGGAGTCGCCCTTGACGAGGAGTTCGCCGATCGCGCCCGGCTCGACCTCCCGGCCATCCTCGTCGACGAGCCGCAGGTCGTAGCCCGGAACGGCAATGCCGGAGGTGCCATAGACGATGTCGTCCGGCCGGTTGGAAAGGAAAATGTGCAACATTTCCGTCGAACCGACACCGTCAAGAATGTCGACGCCGGTGAACGCCTTCCAGCGCTTGCCGACCTCTTCGGGCAGCGCCTCGCCGGCCGAAATGCAACGCCGGATCGCCAACTTCGGCGGCGCATCCCGGTTTTCCATCGCGTGCACCATCGCCGCGTAGAGCGTCGGCACGCCGCAAAAGATCGTCGGCTGCAGCCGCTCCAGGATATCGAAGGCGCTATCGGGCGTCGGCCGGCCGGAGAGAAGCAGCGTCGTCGCCCCGACGGACATCGGAAAGCTCATGGCGTTGCCGAGACCATAGGCGAAGAACATCTTGGCGACGGAAAAGACGACGTCGTCGTGCTCGATCTTCAGAACCTGAGCGCCATAGGTATCCGCTGTTGCCCGGAGACTGCCGTGGACATGGCGAACACCCTTGGGTTGCCCGGTGGAGCCCGACGAATAGAGCCAGAAGGCCGGTTCGTCGGAACAGACGGTGACGGCAGGGCGCGGTTCGCTCGCCGCCATCTCCTCGGCGAAGGAAAGACACCCCTCCGGCGTCTCCCCACCGATCACGAAGACCGTGTCGATATAGGGGCTGTCTGCCAGGAGCGGCTCAACGACGGGGAAGAGTTCGTGCGAGACGACGAGTGCCCGGGCGCGGCTGTCGCGGAAGATCGCGTCGTAAACGTCGGTCGCCAGAAGCGTGTTCAGCGCGATCGGCAGAACGCCGGCCTTAATGCTGCCCCAGAACACAATCGGAAATTCGATCTGATCGAGGATGAGCATGGCGACTCGGTCTTCGCGCCGGATGCCATGCCGCGCGAAGAGATCACCGACCTTGCCGGTCTCGGCCGCGAGCTCGGCATAGGTGATCCGGCGCTCCGCCCCGGTTCCCTCGATGAAAGCGGGCTTGTTGTCGTACCCCTCGCCAAGATGGCGGTCGACAAAATAGACGGCTGCGTTGCCGTTTGTCTCGTCCATGGTTTCCTCCCCGATCCGCCCAAAGAGCGGCACCGAATAGACAGTCTTTTGAAGCGTTTTTCCGGCCGGACGGAGCAGGCCGCCGGCCGATGGGCCGTTATCGACCGGTGAATTCGATCGCGCCGTCCGGCAACAGGTAGAGCACATAGGCATCACCATCCGTCACCGTCGGGTGATGGTCGCTGCCGGGGCCATAGACGTACCAGCCCTCCGGGATGCCATCGAACTTCGGCGCGCCGGAGATCGCCATGATGGCGCCAATCTCACCGGTCGTGTGGATGTGATGCGGGCCTTTGACATCGGCCATGCGCACAACGTCGACGCTGAACCGACCGGCCTCGGCGCCCGCTTTCACCGGCCTGCCGAACTTGATCCCGCCGGCCTCGCGCTGCACCAGCCAGCCCTCGCGTTCGCCTTCGGAACAGAGCGCCTTAAGCTTCAGGAAGAGCGAACCGTCGGCGGGAAAGTCGCGGTTCAACTTGTCGGCCATCCGGTCGTCGAGCGGATCGCCCCCTATGCGTTCGGCGATGGTTCGCACGACGTCGAGAAACTCGTCTTTGGACATGTCGTCCCTCCCTCGTTGGCCCTTAGCCGGATTGCGCCCCGAGAAAGGCGACCGGCCGGCCGGCCAATTCGATTTGTTGTCTTATAGTGCATCAAATACAATTTAATGCAAGATATTTCATCGGAAAATTACGTATATTTCGTCGAATTTCGTATCATAAGAAATATAATGCACATACCCGGCAAAAGCATGTCGCGAGACATGTGCCGCGGGCGCTTCCCGACGGTTCGCCCCAGTCGGTTCAGACGCCGAGCCACTTTTCGTGCAGGTCCGCGTCCGCCTTCAGAGCCTCCGGATCGCCGCTCCAGATGCATTGTCCACGCCCGAAGACGCTGACGGTATCGGCAAGGTTGACGGCGAAGTGGAAATTCTGTTCCACGAGGAGAAGCGTCATCCCTTCCTTCTTCAGTTCCTGAAGCTTGTCGAAGATCTGCCGCACCACGATCGGCGCCAGTCCCTCCGTCGGCTCGTCAAGAATGAGCAGGCTCGGGTTCATCAAAAGCGCCCGGCCGATCGACAGCATCTGCTGTTCGCCACCCGAGAGCTGGTTGCCGCCGTTGGTCTTCCGGCTAGCGAGATTGGGGAAGAAGCCAAAGACGCGATCGAGCGTCCAGCCGCCGTCCCGCCCCGCGCCGATGCGTTGAGCGAGCTGCAGGTTCTCCAAGACCGACAACGCCCCGAAGACATCCCGCGTCTCCGGCACATAGGCGATGCCCTTGTGGGCGATATCAAACGGCCGGTGGCTGGTAATATCCTCCCCGTCGAGCACGATCGACCCGCCGAGCGCCGGCAACAGCCCCATGATGGTCTTCAGCGTCGTCGTCTTGCCAACGCCGTTCCGCCCCAGGATCGCGTGGAACCGCCCCGGTTCGACCGTCAGGTCGAGGCCATGGATGACCTGGGTTTCGCCGTATCCGGCCTCGAGATGTCGCAGCTCAAGCATCGCCCTGCCAATCGCCGAGATAGATTTCCTTCACCACCGGGCTCGCCTTGGTCTCCTCCGGCGTTCCCTCGAAGACGACCTCGCCGTAGTTAAGGACCGAAATCCGGTCCGCCACATCGAAGCCGAGGTCGAGGTCATGCTCGATGATGAGAATGGTGAGATCGCGCGGCAGCGTCTTTAACAGCCCGTGGAAGGCATCGATCATGTTCGGCCCAACGCCCGACGTCGGCTCGTCCATCAGGAGGATCTTCGGCCGCGTGGCAAGCGCCAAGCCGACTTCCAGCTGCCGCCGGTTGCCGTAGGACGCCCTGTTGACCGGCAGGTCGAGAAGCGCCGACAGACCGACCTGTCCGGCAACGTCCTCGACCGTCTCGCGCACCTCCGCCCGTTCGCAAAAGCGCCGCACGAAGGAGCCGGTCCACCCGCGCGCGGTCGTCACTGCCAGCGCCAGGTTTTCGCGCACCGTCAGCCCCTCGAAGAGGTTGTTCTTCTGGTAGCTGCGCGACAGGCCGAGCCGCGCACGCTGATCGACGTTGAGAGCGGTGATCGGCTTGCCCGCAAGAAGGATCTCCCCCGATGTCGGTTTCAAGGTGCCCGCGAGGAGATTGAAGAGCGTGGTCTTGCCCGCGCCGTTGGGTCCGAGCACCACCCGGCGCTCGCCCTTTTCCAGCGACATGCAGATTTCCTTCGAAACCCTGAGGCCGCCGAAGGCCTTGTTCAAATCGCGCACCTCAAGCATGGCCCGCCTCCTCCGCCGTCGCCGGTCCGACACGGCCGGCGGGAGCCTCCGGCGTCCGCGATACCGGCCTGGCCCCGTCATTCGCCCCCTTGCCCTTCGCCCGGCCCGTCTCCTGCCGCCGTGCGATCAGATATTCGATCTGGCCGAAGACGCCGCGCCCGCCGGCGACCACCGTCAGGATGAGGACGAGACCAATCACCATATGCCAATGGTTGGTGTAGGCGCTGATCTCGTGCTTGAGGAGCACGAGGAGCGCGGCACCCGCGACCGGTCCGACGAGCGTGCCGATGCCGCCGAGGATGACGACGACGAGCACCTCGCCTGACACGGTCCAGACGAGATACTCCGGCGAAACGAACATCGTGTGCTGGGCGGCGAGAACACCGGCAACGCCGGCGACGGCGGCGGAGAAGCCGAAGGCCACGGATTTGTGCTTCCAGGTCGTCAGCCCGAGCGCCCGCATGCGATCCTCGTTCATGTGGATGCCGACGAGCGTGCGCCCGAAAGCGGCGTGAAGGACCAGCGCCGTCACCGCATAGGCGATGACGAGGACAGCGAGACAGAAAAGCGCGAACTGAAGGGAATCGTTGAGGTCCAGCCCGAGCCATGAGAGGTCAAACCGGGTGATGCCGAACATCCCGTCGTCACCGCCGAGCGTGCGCGATTCGAAGATCATCACATAGGCCATCTGGCCGAAGGCGAGCGTCGCCATGATGAAAAAGATGCCGGCGGTGTTGGAGACGACCGCGCCAACGACAAGGCCGAAGAGCGCGGCGACGACGATCGCGGCGACAAGCGCCAGTCCCGTCGGCTGACCGAGCATCGCCGTCATGACCGCAAAGCTGTAGGCGCCGAGGCCGTAGATCGCGCCATGGCAGAGCGAGATCATCCCACCATAGCCGGCGACGAAGTCGAGGCTGATGGCGATGATCGCGAGAACGGCGATCTCCACCACGATCTCGCGGGCGAAATAGCCGCCGAAACCGGCGTAGAGCGCAAGCCCCAGAACGATCGCGACGCCGGCAATTGTCTTGGTCCATGTCTGCTGGAACATCGATCAGCTCCTTGCCGGCAGAAGCCCGGCGGGCTTTGTCACCAAGACCGCGGCGAGCAGCACGTAGACGAGCACCGAGGCGATCTCGGGCGCGACCACCGCGCCAATGGTCTGAAGGAACCCCACGATCAGCGAGCCGGCAATCGCCCCCCTGAGGCTGCCGAGTCCACCGATCACCACGACGATCAGCGTCGGGATGAGAATGTCGGTGCCCATGCCTGGGGTAGCGGAAAAGACCGGTGCAGCAACGACGCCGGCAAGACCGGCGAGAGCGCAACCGACACAGAAGACGGCAAAGAAGAGCTTTTCGACGTCGATGCCGAGGCAGGCCGCCATGGCGTCGTTTTCGACGCCGGCGCGGATCATCGCCCCGATCTGCGTGCGAGCGAGGACGAGGCCAAGCCCGATCATGACGACAAAACCAATCAGGATGACGAACAGTCGATAGGCGGGATAGCTCACGCCGAAGATCTCCACCGGGCCGGACAGAGCCGCCGGCGCATCGAGACCGAGCGCGATATCGCCCCAGACGATGCGGACGAGATCGAGCGCGACAAAGATCAGCCCGAAGGTAACGAGCACCTGGTTCATCGGCCCTGCCCGCCGCATTCGCCGAATGAGCGAGACGTAGAGCACGACGCCGACGAGGGTGACCGCAATCGGCCCGGCGAGGAACGCCGCCCAGTAGCTGCCAAACTCAGCCGCCGCACTGACCCCGACATAGGCGCCGATCATGTAGAGCGCGCCGTGGGCGAGATTGACGAAGTGCAACAGGCCGAAGATCACGGTCAGCCCAACCGACAGAAGGAACAGCAGCATGGAGAACTGCAGTCCGTTGAGGAACTGCGTCATCCAGAAATCGAACCCGACAGGCATGCCTGACCCTATCCTCGAAGCTGAAGCGGGAGACGGACGCCCGGCGTCGAAACGCCGAGCGCCCCGGCTTTCGTCGTGTCTTACATGGAGCAACCGTTGACCGGGTCCTGAACGTTCTCGATCGTGTCGACGACCTTCTGCGTCAGGTGATCGCCATCAGCGACGGTCTCGTAGACATAAATGTTCTGGACGATGTTGTTGGTCGCCGGATCGATCTTCAGCGGCCCGCGCGGACCGGTGTACTGGATCTTCGGCAGCGCCGCGGCAATGGCCTCGCGGTCGCTCGCCCCGCCCTTAACCGCCTCGACCAGAAGCCGGCCGGCGTCATAGCCTTGAACGGCATATTCGGACGGATCGCGATCGAACTTCGCCTTGAACATCTTGACGAAGGCCGCATTCTCCGGCGTCTCCAGGGTCGGCACATAGTGCAGCCCGGTGATGACACCCTCGGCCGCAGAACCTTCCGCGTTGACGTAGAGCGGCGAAGTCAGGAAGCCGGAGGCGTAGAGCGGAATGTCCTTCTTGATACCGAAGGAATCGTACTGCTTGACGAAGGCGATCGCTTCACGACCGGCATAGAAGACATAGATCGCATCGGGATTGGCAGCCTTGGCCTTGGTAAGGTACGGGCCGAAATCCTGGGTCTTGCCGAAGGGCGTGAAGTCGGAACCGACGATCTCGCCACCCGCTTCGGTGAAACCCTTGGAAAAGGCCTCGATCATCTGCCGGCCAGCGGCATAATCCGGCGCCAGCGTGTAGACCTTCTTGATGCCATGTTTGACCATCCACGGGCCCATCGGCCGGTTCACCTGACCGTTGGAGAAGGACACCCGAACGATGTATTTCGAACAACGCTCGCCCGTCGCCTGGTCGTTGCCGGCGTTAGTCACGATCAGCGGCACCTTCGCACCGTCGACGAAATCGCGCACCGCGCCAAGGACGCCCGACGACACGAGGCCAACGATCACGTCTACATTGTCCTGCAGCACGAGCTTGCGCGCCTTGGCAACGCCAACCGGCGGCTTGACCTCGGTATCCTCGCGCACGATCGAGAAGTCGGCCGCCATGCCTGCTTCATCGAGGGCCATGGTAAAGCCGTCGTCGATCTCCTTGCCGAGCGCGGCATAGGGGCCGCTCGCCGGCAGCAAGAGGCCAACCTTGGTTTCCGCATGGGCAGTGGACAGGCCGACGGCGCCGAGCGCGCAGACAGCAAGAGTCGCTTTCAGAAGTGATTTCACGGATTTCCTCCCCGGTTCCGGCACGTTGGCCGGCAATAGTGTCGGACTGACGTCATCGCCGCCCGGTCATGCACTTTTGTGCCTTATTTGACCTGATTGTTGACGAATATGAAATTTATTGCAAAGCGCACGGCACCAGTAAAGCATTATTTTTCATGATAGCGTAAAAATACGAAGGCATCCGCAGTCATCGGGCGCACAGAGAAACCGGCACAAATCACAGATTGCAGCTCTATCCGCCTGCAGTCGGGCCGCGCCCCGCTGGCCAGCCCCGTCAGCCGCGCTCACAGGCCCGCGAGGCGCCCCGCGCTCAGCCAGAGGACAGCAGAAATGGTGACAAACGCCGCCGCGGTGCAAACCATCAGCGTACGCGCGCCAAACGGCCCGTAGCCGTAGCCAGCCGCGATGATCGGAAAGATGCTCAGCATCGGTGCCGACGAAAGAAGAACCGCCGCCGTCTGCAGTGATGGCTCGAAAGGCGGCAGAAGAAACACCATCAGCGCCGTCAGTACAGGATGCACGACAAGCTTGCCGACCGTCACCAGACCGACCTCGCCGAGATCGCCTCTGAGCGAAGTCCCCGCGAGCGAGGCACCGATATAGATCAGCGCCGTCGCCGGTCCGGCCATCGCCAGCATGTTGATGGACTTGGCCAGAAAGGCCGGGATCGGCAGATGGAGGACAGCGACAGTGGCGCCGACGAGGATCGCAAGAATCATCGGATTGGTGGCCAGCCGCCGGGCGATCGAGCGCGCCGCTGCGCCGGCGCTCCGCGCCGCGCCGACCGAAGAGCCGACGCCGACTTCCAGAAGAAAGAAGGCAAGCGGAATGAGGACGAGATTCTCCAGCGTGATCGCCATGGCAAAGGCGGCTGCCGTCGCGTCGCCGAAGACCTGGGTCAGCAGCGGATAGCCGATGAAGACCGTGTTCGGCAGCGAAACGCCGAGGCTGACGAGGCCGCTGAGCGGCAGCGGATTGCGCAGGAGGAAGCGCGAGACGAGAAAGCCGAAAAGGAACGACAGGCAGGCTCCTCCGCCATACGCCGCAAAGAATAGCGGCTCGATGGAGGCGAAGAGATCGCGTGTCGAGAGCGCGCGGAAAATCAGCGCCGGGATCGCCAGATAAAGGATGAAACGGCCGAGCGGCGGCACGAAATCGCGCGACAGCAGCCCACCCTTGGTAACCGCGAAGCCAAGGCCGATAAGGAGGAAGATAGGCGCAGTGATGGAAAGAATCTGGAGCATGAACGAACCTGAGAAAGGATACTGAAATGATGATCCGGGGGCATCCATCCGCCGCTACCGGCCGTCCGCACCCGGCGAGATCGACGCCCTGTCAGATGCCTGCGGCCACGCCGTCGGCGCGCGGATCGCTCGCCCCCTCGATGACGCCGGAGGGGTGGATGGAAACACCGCCGGCGTGCCCCATCATGTCCTCGAAGTCACCGACCAGTTCGACGTCGTGACCGGCCTTGGCCAGCGCATCGACGAGCGCGGCGGGAAACCGGGCCTCGAGCTTCAGCGTCGTCGTCTCCTCGCCCCAGGTGCGACCGAGGAGCCAGCGCGGCGCGGTGATCGCGGCCTGCAGATCCTCTCCGAAGAGCGCGTGGCGAGAGAAGACGGCGGCCTGCGTCTGCGGCTGCCCTTCCCCGCCCATCGTTCCATAGGCGAGCGTGCGGCCGTCGGAAAGCCGCGCCAGCGCCGGATTAAGCGTATGGAATGGAAGACGGCCGGGCGAGAGCGCATTCGGCCCCTCACCGAGCGTGAAACTCGACCCGCGGTTCTGCCAAAGAACGCCGGTCTCCGGCACTACGACGCCGCTGCCGAACTCCCAGTAGATGCTCTGTATGTAGCTGACGACGCAGCCGTTCGCATCGGCAGCCCCCATCCAGATGGTATCGCCGGGCGCTGTCGGCTCGGGCCACGGTGCGGCGCGCGCCGGATCGATGTGCGCGGCCTCCAGGTCGAGCGCCTGCGGCGCCAGCCATTCGGCCGGATCGACCGTCATCGTCGCCGGGTCGCCGACATGGGCGTTGCGCCGAAGGAACGCCCGCTTCGTTGCCTCCACGAGGCCGTGGACATGGGCAAAGCTCTCCGCCTCCGCAACGCCCAACCGATCGAAGAGGCCGAGGATCATCAGCGACGAGACCCCTTGCGTCGGCGGCGGCATGTTGAAAACGGTGCCGAGCGAAAGCGCGACCTCCAACGGCGCGACACGCACGGCGCGATAGGCTTCCAGATCGGCGGAACGAAGTGGGCTTCCAACCGCCTCCAGCCCGGCCGCGTTGCTGTGCGCGATATCGCCGCGATAGAAATCGTCGAGCCCGGAGCGCGACAGATGATCGAGCGTCGCCGCCAGTGCCGGCTGGCGCAGGATAGCGGCGAGAGCGGGCGCGCCATCCCGCGCATAGACCTCCGCAAAGCCGGGAACCTCCCGAAGCTCCGGCAATTTCGCCGCCGTCAGATCCGCCTGCGATCGCGTGACCGGCACGCCGTCTTGGGCATGGCGGATCGCATCGCGCAGAAGGCGGGAGAGCGGCATCCGGCCACCGATCTCGCCGGCGAGAAGATGCGCCTCCTGCCAGCCGCCAATGGCGCCCGCCACCGTCAGCGCTGCAAGCGGCCCCCGCGACGGGATCGCCGAGACGCCGTGCTCGCGATAGAAATCGCGTGTCGCAAGGCCGGCGGAAGGCCCGCAGGCACGAATCGCCACCGGCACCCGTCCCGGCTCGGCGACAAGCCAGAACCCGTCTCCGCCGATGCTATTCATATGCGGGTAGACGACGGCAATCGCTGCCGCCGCCGCGATCATCGCCTCGACCGCATTGCCCCCCTCGCGCAACACGTCCACGCCAGCGCTCGCGGCCAGGTGATGCGGCGCGGTCACCATTCCCGACAGGCAGGTGCGGGTTCTGAGCATGGCGAAACTCCTGGAAGGAAACAAAAAATCGAACACGGATCGTACCTCGGGCAGATATCCCGAAAGTCCCGCCGACTAAGGAGTTTTACCTGTATTTCGGATCAAAGGGAAAGGGTCGCGTGCTATCGATAGGCGCGCGGCGGCGATTGATACGGCACAAAAGCCTCTGCTAGTGTCCGCCGCCTGAAATGTCACGAGGGGCGTCCTCCGCCCTTTCAGGCGTTCCCCATGTCTTGCCATCGATCCGGAGATTTCTGCCCGTGAAGATCGACGATCCCGCCGTTGTCGCCGAGGTGACCAAGGCCTGCGACCGCTACGAGGCCGCGCTGATGGCCAACGACCTCGACACGCTCGATGCCCTCTTTCACGCCGCACCGACGACGCTGCGCTATGGCGTCGGCGAGAATCTCTATGGCATCGACCAGATCCGTGCCTTCCGCAAGGGACGCGCCGGCGGCTCCCCGCAACGCACCGTCATCCGCCGCGTGATCACCACCTACGGGGATGAATTCGCCACGTCCAACCTGGAGTTCCGCCGCGAGGGCGCGGAGCGGATCGGCCGACAGAGCCAGACCTGGATGCGCACGCCCGAAGGCTGGCGCATCGTCGCCGCCCATGTGTCCCTCATGGGCGCCGGCCACTGACCGTTTCCAGCCTGCCACCGGAAGTGCCAAACATGACGCAGATCCCGACCCCGCCGTCCGTCCAGATCAAGCTGCCGTTCGTTTCCCGCAAGGGCTTTCCGCTGTCGAAGGGGCAAGACGGCCCGCTCGCCAACCTGCGCGTCGCGGTGAAGGATCTTTTCGCCATCGCCGGCATGCCGACGGGTGCCGGCAATCCGGACTGGCTGCGGACCCACGCGCCGGCCAACACCACCGCGCCCGTGCTGGAAAGGCTGATGGACGCCGGCGCCGCGCTCGCCGGCAAGACCCTCACCGACGAACTTGCCTACAGCCTCACCGGCGACAACATCCATTACGGAACGCCGCTGAACGGCGCAGCCGCCGACCGGCTCCCTGGCGGATCATCATCAGGCTCGGCCTCGGCCGTCTCCCTCGGCCTTGCCGATGTCGGGCTCGGCACCGACACAGGCGGTTCGATCCGCATACCCTCGCTCTTTTGCGGTCTGTTTGGCCTGCGCCCAAGCCATGGCGCGATCGCGGCCAAAGGGCTGACGCCGCTAGCGCCCGGCTTCGACACCATCGGCTGGATGGCCCGCGACGCCGAAACCCTGAACGCCGTCGGCGATGTACTCCTGCCGGAACGCGCCGTCCCGTCCTTTGACCGCCTGCTCGTCGCCGAGCCAATGTTCGCCATGTTGGCGGACGACCGCCGCGCGGCGCTTCTCCCCGCGCTCGGTGCGCTTGGCGACCTGTGGCAGGCCGCCGCGACCATCGATGGCCCTGGCGAGGAAGACCTTGCCGAGGCCGCCGAATGGTTCCGTGTTCTCCAGGCGCGGGAAGCCTGGCAGATCCACGGCGACTGGATCACGAAGACCAACCCGACCTTTGCGCCCGGCATCGCCGAGCGGTTCGCACAGGCCTCCCGCATCTCCCCGGAGGAGGCGCGCATCGCGGCGGCCGGCGCGCAGGAGTTCCGGCGCCGGATCTGCGACATCCTCGGCGAGCGGACGCTCCTCGCCATCCCGACCGGACCCGACATCGCCCCCTTGCGTTCTGCCGGCGACGACACCCTCGGCGCGTTCCGGCAGGCTGCCATCAAAATGACCTGCCTTGCCGGCCTGTGCGGTCTTCCCCAGGTCCACATCCCCTGCGCGACGGTCGCCGGCGCCCCGTTCGGCCTCTCGCTGGTTGCGTCGGCCGGCGCCGACCGGGCCCTTCTCGCGGCCCTTCGCGAAACGGTCGTGCCGGCGCTTGCCCTGTCGCAGACAACGATGCCTACCCCGACGCATCCGCACGCTGCGAGATAAGGGAATTCCCTTATTTGAAAACGGTAATATGCTGCATTTAGCGGCAGCGCCGCGTCACCGCCTACCCCGTTATAACGGCAAGCGTTTTACCGACGTATCCGGTATTGCCTCGTCGCAAGCAAGGCGAAACATTGGTGGATCCGGTCGACGCCGACCGTCTGGGCCGACCGGATTCCTTTTCTCAAAAATAATTTATATCACTTTGATTTAAAAGCGAAATCCATAAATTCCACTGCCATTCCCTTCGGCGAAAGAAAAACCGAAGCCGATCCCCCTTACGCCCATACGCCTATCCGATAGGCAGAATGCCATTTTCCCGCACAAGCGAAAGGCATTTCGGCGGAAACCAGCCGGCCGCGCTAGGTAGTAGTACCTAAAACTACTGATGTTACTACCTTTGGCACATTCCTTGCGAAATCAGGGCCGGAAGCATGCGAACGCGGCCGATCTGGGGGGTCGCCCGGCGTGTGCCTGCCAATCACGACCTCACAAATCATGGGAACAGCAGAGGCAAACGCATGACCCACAGGATAAGCAAATCCGCCCGCCAGCTTGCATCGGCAGCCGGCCTTTGTTCACTCCTCGGCGCCGCGATGACGACCGCGACGGTCGCCGAGGCCGCCGACGACGTCCTCAAGATCGGCGCTCCCCTCGCGCTGACCGGAGGCCTTGCCGACGAGGGCCACAAGCAGGAAGCCGTCTGGAAGATGTGGAGCGACAAGGTCAATGCCGCCGGGGGGCTCGATGTCGGCGGCAAGAAGATGAAGGTCGAATTCGTCGAATACGACTACCAGACCGAAGGCAAGCGCGCCGGCCAGATCGCCGAAAAGCTGATCACCGACGACGGCGTCGACGTCCTGATGGCGCCCTTCGGCTCAGGCCACACCAAGATCGTAGCAGCCGTTGCCGAACGCTATCAGGTACCGATCGTCGCCTGCGTTTCCTCCTCCGTCTCCGTATACGACCAGGGCTTCAAATATCTCTTCGGCACGCTCGCCCCGAACACCGGCATGACCGAGGCGATGACCGCCTACTTCAAGGAAAAAGTGCCGGACCTGAAGTCAATCGCCGTCTACGGCCGCGACGACGTCTTCCCCAAGTCCATGGCCAAGGCGATTGCCAAGTCCGCCAAGGACGGTGGACTCGATGTCGTCTACGACGAGCTCTATTCCGTCGGCACCATGGACCATTCCGCCGCGCTTTCCGCCATCAAGTCGGCCAAGCCGGACTGGGTCTACATGACGGGCTACACCCAAGACCTGATTCTCGGCCGCAAGCAGATGAAAGACCTCGGCATCGAGGCTCCGATCATCACCATGGTCACCGGCCCCGCCTATCGTGAATTCACCGACGGCCTCGGCGATCTCGCCAACGGCGTGACGAGCACCACCTGGTGGCACCACGCCACCGGCTACACCGACGGCATCGGCGTGTGGCCGACGACCGACAGCTTCTATGAGGACTTCCTGAAGTTGAGCGATGGCGCCGACCCGGACTACGTCCACGGCTCCTGCGCTGCCGCAGCCGAGATCGTCGCCTACGCCGTAGAACGCGCCGGTTCCAAGGACAAGGCCGCCATCCGCGACGCCCTTGCCGCCACCGACGTCAAGACCTTCTACGGCCCGGTGAATTTCGGCGACAACGGCATGAACCAGGGCCGCGAGATGCCGATCATCCAAGTCCAGGACAAGGCGATCAAGATTCTCTACCCAGCGTCAATCTCCAACGCCGATCTGGAATTGATCAAGTAGGCGACATAGCCCGGGTGCGGGGCCATTTCCCCGCGCCCGGCCCCCGGGACTTCCTGGGAGCAGGCGTCCTGGAAGCTGATGTCCAGGAAGCTGATTTCCAGGAAACGGGGCAGCGGCAAACCGGTGACACGAGATCGGCCACCATCCGCTGGCCCCGACTGCACCGGAAGATCGTCCGGCATTCCGACTCTCGATGCTTCCCGGCCAAAATCAAAGGAACAAGACCGTGCCCTTCTTTCCGTCCCTGCCCGACGAGTCCCTCGTCAAGGAAATCTATCCCCTGAAGCCCGATCTTTTCCGCGACTGGTGCAAGGTCGAGGAAGGCATCATGCGAGGCCGCTCCGCCTTCACGCCCGGCGAGCGCGAACTGATGGGCGCCTTCTGTTCGCGGCTCAACGACTGCACCTACTGCTACAGCTCGCATTCGCAGACGGCCATCCTTTTCGGCATCGACGCCAACGTGTTCACACCGCTGATGGAGGACATCGACACCGCCCCGGTCGACGAACGCCTGAAGCCGGTTTTCCACTTCCTCAGAAAGCTCACCCTGACCCCCTACAAGATGGTCCAGGGCGATGCGGACGCCGTCTTTGCGGCCGGCTGGGACGAGAACGCCCTGCAGGACGCAATCCTCGTGTGCTGCTGCTATTCCTTCATGAACCGGCTGGTCGACGGCCATGGACTGCCGTCCAATCCCACCCTCTTTGCCGCCCGCGCCAAGCGGCACTTCGAAGAGGGTTACGTCGCCCAATACGCCGAAGAAACCAAGAGCTGACGATCCCCGCATGTTCATTCCACAGATCATCGCCAACGGCATTGTGCTCGGCACGCTCTACGCTTGCATCGCCATCGGCTTCTCGCTGGTGTGGGGCGTGCTGAACGTGATCAACATGCTGCACGGCTCATTCATCATCCTGGGCGGATATCTCACCTATTTCGCCTGGGTGTATTTCGGCATCAACCCGATCCTTGTCCTGCCCGTTGTCGCGCTCTTGCTCTACGGGCTCGGCTACGTCGTCCAGTACCTCTTCATCAATAAGGTGGTGACGGCGCCGGTTCTGACCACGCTGACGCTCACCTTCGGCCTCGACATGATCCTCTATAACGTCATGACCGTGGTCTTCACCGCGACGCCGCGCCGGGTCTCGCTCGACTTCGGCCGTATCGACATCCTCGGCGTCGCCATGCCGGTCGACCGGCTCCTCGGCATGGGCCTGGCGCTCCTCCTCACCCTCCTTCTCTACGTCGTGATGCGCGGCTCGAAGATCGGCCGCGCCATCGTCGCGGTGCGCATGGACCGCCAGGCCGCGGCCCTGATGGGCATCCGCGTCAACCGCATCTACGCGATCACCTTCGGCATCGGCGCGCTGATGGCCGGCGCCGCCGGCGCCATCTTCGCCATGGTCTTCCCGGTCACGACGAACCTCACCGGCGCCTTCCTCGGCAAGGCCTTCGTCATCTGCGTCATCGGCGGCCTCGGCAGCGTCTCCGGCGCCCTCGTCGGCGGCATCGCGCTCGGCATCATCGAAAGTTTCTCCGGATACTTCCTCGGCCCGCAGCATGCGCTCACCGTCGGCTATCTGATCATGCTGGTCCTCCTCGTCGTCCGCCCGACCGGCATCATGGGCGTGAAGGGATACGAATAATGCGGGAAAACCGGAAACTCTCCATCACGATCGCGGTTCTGTGGATCGTCGCCCTTGCGCTGACGCCCGTCCTCTTCGGCAATTACGGCGTCCGCATTGCCATCTCCATCGCCATGTTTACCGCCATGGCGCTGTCCTGGAACTTCATCGGCGGCTTCACCGGATACCCGTCGTTCTCCACAGCCGCCTTTTACGGCGTCGGCTGCTACATCGGCGCCCTCGCCCAACGCCACGGCCTTCCCGCCGCCTTTGCCTGGGTGCTGGCGGCAGCCGGCGTCAGCCTCCTCGCCCTCGCCCTAGGCGCCATCGTCCTGCGGCTTAAGGGGCACTATTTCGCCATCGGCTCCATCGCCATCGTCGAGCTCGCCCGCCTCATCATCTCCTCCTGGGGCAGCCTTACCGGTGGCGGCGACGGCCTCAACGTGCCGTTGCTGAAGGGGACGCCGAACGAAGTTTCCGCCATGGTGCTCTACGTGATGCTGGGGATCGTCCTCATTGTCTTCATCACCACCGTCATCGTCGAACGGGGGCGCCTCGGTTTCGGCCTCAAGTGCATTGAGCAGAACGAGGACGCGGCAGATATGGTCGGCATCGACACCACCCGCTACAAGATCCTCGCCTATATCCTCTCCGCCATCTTCTGCGGCGCGGTCGGCGCGGTCTATGCGTCCTGGGTCGGCTACATCGACCCAACCGACAGCTTCTCCATCCTGATGACGATCAAGGTGCCGGTGATGGCGCTTCTGGGTGGCGCTGGAACGATCCTCGGCCCGATCATCGGCCCGGTCGTCTTCATTCTCCTGGAAGAAGTCTTCTGGGCGAACTTCCTCGCCTGGAACCGCGCCATCATGGGCGCCATCATCGTCTTCCTCATCTTCTTCCTGCCGGGTGGCCTGCTGAACATTAATTACCGCGCCCTTCTCGCCCGCCTCCGGCCGGGCACCGGCAAGACCGCCCCGGAGACTCAGGCATGAGCGAAATCCTCAGGCTCGACAACGTTTCGCGCAATTTCGGCGGTGTCCGTGCCGTCTCCCACGTGTCGTTCTCGCTGAAGGAAGGCGAGATCGTCGCCCTCATCGGTCCGAACGGCGCCGGCAAGACCACGCTCGTCAACATGATCACCGGCGTCCACACACCGAACTCGGGCAAGGTCTTCTTCGACGGCGAGGACGTCACCCGCCAGAAGCCGTTCCAGGCCGCCCGCCGCGGGCTCGCCCGCACGTTCCAGATCGTGCAGCCGTTCCCGCGCATGACGGTTCTGGAAAATGTCGCCGCGAGCGCGCTCTTCGGCGGCGACCCGGAGGATATCCCCAGCGCCTACGAGCATGCCCGCAAGGAACTCGCCTTCGTCGGCCTCGACCATATCGCCGAGACGCCAGCCGCCTCGCTGACACTGCCGGACAGGAAGCGCCTGGAGCTCGCCAAGAGCCTCGCCATGAACCCCAAGGTGCTGCTCCTCGACGAGGTCAATGCCGGTCTCAACGCCACCGAGATTGACAACGCGCTCCGGCTCATCCGCGAGATCTCCGAGCGCGGCATCTCGATCCTCATCATTGAGCACCTGATGAAGGTCGTCCTGTCGATTTCCCAGCACGTCCTCGTCCTTCACCACGGCGAACTCATCGCCGAGGGCGAACCGCATGCCATGGTCCGTGACAAGCAGGTGATCGAGGCCTATCTCGGCCCCAAGTTCGCTGAGCGTTTCCAGACGGAGTCCCTTTGATGCCTGACGCCCTTCTGACAATCAACGGCCTCCAGTCCGGCTATGGCGACGTGCAGGTCCTGTGGGACCTCTCCGTCACGGTGGAGGAAGGCGCCGTGACCTGCATCGTCGGCTCCAACGGCGCCGGCAAGACGACGCTCCTCAGAACCATCTCCGGCCTCATCGTACCGCGCGCCGGGTCAATCCGCATGGCCGGCGAGGAGATCGGCGGCATCGGCCCGGATGCGGTACTCAAGCGTGGCGTCGCCCATGTGCCGGAGGGCCGTCGACTCTTCAAGGGCCTGTCGGTGCGCGACAACCTCCTCCTCGGCGCCTACCTGAGGAATGACAGGGAAGCCATTGAGAAGGATCTTGATTTCGTCATGACCTCCTTCCCGATCCTGCGGGAACGGTCCGGTCAGGACGCGTCCACGCTCTCCGGCGGCGAACAGCAGATGTGCGCCATCGGCCGGGGCATCATGTCCCGCCCGAAACTCTTGATGATCGACGAATTGTCGCTCGGTCTTGCCCCGCGCCTCGTCGACCATCTCGGCGAGGCGCTCCTCGATATCAACCGCACCACCGGGCTGACGATCCTGCTCGTCGAACAGGACGTCATGACCGCCTTCGAACTCGCCGCCCACGGCTTCGTCATCGAGACCGGCAACGTCACAATGGCCGGCCCGACGACGGAGCTGGAGAGCGATCCGCGCATCCGCGAGGCTTACATGGGGCTGTGACGCGCCGGATCACGCCCCATCGAGCGTGCCGTCGAGCGTCCCCGGGATTGGCGCCCAGCCGCCCTCGACGCGGGTGAAGAGCGGCGCGGCGAAGGCCCCGCGTACAAGCCCCGGCAGCGCCGGATCGAAATCGCCGAGGGTCGTGCGCCAGTTGACGCCCTGGCGCATGGCGACGACGACGCCGGCGACCGCGCAATCGAGCCGGGAGAGCAAAGTCATGACGGCGACAACCGTGGTGCCGCTCGACACCGCATCGTCAACCACCGCAACGCGCTTGCCGGCGAGACGCGGCAGCATGTTCGGGTCGATGAATACCGACTTGCCCCGCTTGTCCGGGCTGGTGATCGAATGGACCGGTTCGGAAAGGTCGTCGCGGTACCAGAATTTTCGCGAGTAGCCGAGCGGAACGTAATTCGCGTGGCCCATCATCTCCGCCATCAGCGGCGCAAAGACGAGGCCGAGGGTCGGCATGCCGACAACAACCTCGGCGCCGAGGACCCGGGCGTCTTCCGCCATGAACCCGGACAGCGTCCGACAGACGGCAAAACTCGCCTGATTGGCAATAAGCGAGGCAACGGCCCGGTCGCCCTGCGGTAGCCGGCGCAACGGCAGAACGAGCGCCCGCCCGTCCGGCAGGCGCGCCGGATAGCCGTAGCGAAAGGGCGCCGACGATCCGGCTGCCGGATCGTCGGCGGCAAGGATCTCCTGCCAGAAATCCGTCGTCGGCCTGATGAAGTCATCCTGCGCGAATGAAGACATGAAAGCGTCTTGACCCTTGGAAAGCGAGGCGCGGGCGCCGGGAGAAAGCGCAAGCGGCATTGATTTGCGGCAGATTAGCGCGCCCGGCCAGGACCTTGCACGCGTTTTCCGTTAGTATTGCCAGGAAATCATCCCAATGCGGCGGAGCGCAGGACGCACCCCGCCCCAAACCTGACCAGAGCCCCGATCAAGATGACACCAGACTGGCAGCCGGTCGCCGCCCTCGAAACGCTGACAGACAGCGTGCCGCACGAAGTCCTTGTCGGCCGGGCGCTGGTTCTGCTGATAAAACGCGGCGACCGGGTCGACGCATTACAGGGCCTTTGCCCGCACAACCTCGCGCCACTTGCGACCGGCCGGCTCAACGGCGACGGCCTGCTCGTCTGCCCGGCGCACGACGCCCGGTTCGATCTCGACACAGGCCGCTGCGTCGCCAACTGGCGCTTGCCGCCTCTGGCGCGCTATGCCGTCCGTATCGAGGCCGGCAGCATCTTCCTCCCCGATCCGCTCGTCGCCATCGAAAAATGCCAGGCGGAACGTGCCATCTCCGGCCGGACCCAGGCGTCGACCGATCAGGCAGCCGACGTGGCGGTCGGGGCGCGCGGCCCGCGCGCACCCGCTGACGACAAGGGTCTCTAACCCGCCGGCCAAGGCGCGATACCGCGGCCGATGAGCCCGACCTCGCCATCGGCATCGAGGATGGCGAGCATGATGCCGAGGCAGGCACGCGTGCGTGTCAGATCGAGCCCGAGACGGACGTCCTGCGGCAGAGCCGGATGCGGCCCGATAAAGGCTTCATGCGCCGCCGGCGTGAAGAAGGCGGCATCGACATGCCCCTTCAACCCATCGGCGAGCGACGGGGCATAACGCAGGCAAGCCGCGCCGAAGCCGAGCGCGTCGATCACCGCGCTGTCGCCGATCGCCGGCAAGGGTATCTTTGCCTCCATGCCCGGCATGCGCGGGCCCTGCGGCGGCAATGCCGGCTGCATGACCCAGTCCTGGGGCGCGCCGGCAAGCTTATAGCCGAGCATCCGTCCGTTGCCGCCGACCGCGACGATCATGTCGCTCTCCTCTTCGCCTGCTCCGGCGCCAATCATCAGCGATGCGGCGGCCATGATGGCATTGAGGACAAACTGGTTGGCGCGAACGAGATAGGCCCCCGCCGCCGGATCGAGGCTGTCGTCGAAGAAGGTCGCGACCCGCGTCTGCGCCGCCTCCACCCGGCCGTGGAGATCGTCGCCCTCGCCGAGCGCCCCGGCAAGAACGGGAAGAAGCGGCACTGGGGCGAGAAGCGCGCGGGAAAGCTCCGCCCCGATGCCGTCCGTGATCTCGCGCACCATGGCGATTCCCGCTTCACGGCCCGTTCCCATCCGAAGCGCATCGGGAAGCGGTCCGTCGTTGAGCGGCGACAAACGCGGGCTCGCCGCACCGTTCGCGTCCTCGACCTTCAGACAGACCATCGACGGGCCGACGACGAAGGCGAGCGGCGTGACGAGGCCGACGTCCTGTGCCGGGATGAGCCGGATGTCGCCTCGGACGATCATGTCGCCCGCCGCGTCCATCGTCTCCGCCCATCCCTCGTGGATGGCGGCAGCGGCCGCGGCCCTGGCGATCGGCACGGTCGGGGCCTCCTCGCCGAACGGCGGACCGGCATGGAAAAGCGTACGCTCCGGCAGATCGGCAACGAGATCGGCAAGCGGCGCGATCGCGGTCAGGACCGGCTCGGCGGAAAGGAGGCGGGAAAACGACCTCTGGGTCGCGGCGGACGATCGATGCACGGGCGGCAAACTCCTCAGGATAGGGATACCGGACCCGGTGAACGCCGAACGGGAAGAGACTACCCCGTCCGTCAGCGCCCGACCCCGCCATCCTTGGCTTCGATGATCTTGGTCATGAGAGACATCAGAACGCGCTGCTCGTCGGCGGTCAGGTCCTCGATGGTGCGCCGATGCGCGCGCTCGGCCTGCTTGTCGATACTGTCAAGAAGCGCACGCCCCTCATCGGTGAGCGCCGTCAGGCGTACCCGGCGATCCTTCGTCGAGGTCCGCCGGCGGATGAGTCCGCGCTTGCGCATCCGCTCCAGAACGTCAACCACATTGGTCTTGTCGACCGCAATCCGGCGGGCAAGCGACGTCTGGTCGATCGGCCCGCTTTGCGCCAGCGCCGAGAGAATGGAGTACATCACCGGGGTCACCGGCCCCTTACCGCATTCCTCGTTGAAAAGCGCGGTGTGGATCTGGTGCAGGCGACGGATGAGGAATCCCGGACGCCCCGAAAGCGGTCCGTTCCGCCATTCGCGTTCCACTCTTTCGCGCTCGTCGAGCGGACCGCCGTCCATCAGGTCCATGCCCACGCTATCGACATTCGCGATGTCGGCATTGGCCATACCGCATCCAATCATTGTTGCTATTGGGGCCCGCACTGCCCGCATGCGCTCACCACCGCCTGAAGAGACGGCCGAAGAGCGCCTTCGCGACCGCTGCCAAGAGGGCGAGGCCATTCAGTTCGCGGCGTGCCGGGGAAGGCGCATCGGCGCCGCCCGCACGGGCGACGATGGCCTCCACTGTGTCTTGTAGCAGACGGTCCGCGACTTCCTCAACCAGCGCGGGACGGCCGAACTGCTGCAGCGGCCCTTTCAGGGTGTAGACCATGTCGATCGCCAGAAACGAGGTTTCACCATCCGCCTCGCCATCCGCCGCCTCTGCGAGACGGAACGTCAGCGCACCCCGAAGAGACGACCGGCTGAGCCCGTCCCGTCCCTCGCCGACAACGCGCCCCGACCGGTCTTCGTGATCATAGACGGGCCGCGCGCGCCCACGGAAAGCCGCCTTGATCGGGCCGAGCGCGACAGTGACCTTGCCGCTCGCGACGCCCTCCGCATCGACGCCATCGAGAGAGGCGCCGGGAATCGTCTCCGCCACGGCGGAAAGATCGGAAAGGACGGCCCAGACCTTGTCCGCCGATGCCGCGACACGGACAGAGCGCGACAGCATCACACCGCCCGCAAGCGCCGCCTCGTCGAAGTCGAACGAGCCGGCGGCCGGCGCGTCGGAAGACGCGGCATCGGGCCTGGCGCCAGGCAAAGCCAATGCCGCCGCCTGCTCGTCCCTCGGCAAAAGCCTGCGCCTTTGTGGCAAGGGCACGACCTCCGCCGCCGGGGGCTCGTTGGCAAGCACATCCTGAACGGCCGCGACGATGCCGGCATAGCCCGTGCAGCGGCACAGGTTGCCGGACAGCTCACGCCGGATGCGCGCCTCGTCGGCGTCCGGTAGCCGGCGCACAATATCATAGGCCGTCGTCAGCATGCCCGGCGTGCAGAAGCCGCATTGCAGGCCGTGATGGCGCTTGAAGGCATCACGGATGCGCGCCATCAGCGCATCCTCGGCGAAACCCTCGACGGTGCGCACCTCCGCGCCCTCGCAGGCGCTCGCCAAGGTGATGCAGGAGCGCGTCGGCCGGCCATCGACAAAGACGGTGCAGGCACCGCACACCCCCTGCTCGCAGCCGACATGGGTACCGGTGGCAAGAAGATCCTCGCGCAGACAATCGGCAAGGCTCGTTCGCGGTTCCACCTGCGCCGAGGCCGGACGGCCGTTGAGGGTGAAACGCACATCGGTCTCGGCAAGATCGGTCTGGCTCATGACAGGGCTCGCGATCAGCTTTCCGCCGCAGCTGCGGCAAGCGCTCGGGCGAGCGCGGTGACATGAAGGGTGAGCGCCCCGGCGTCGCGTTCCGGCAGCGCGCGGGCGAGCGCCTCGGCCGGAGGAATATCCCCGGCAATGATCGCCGCCGCATCGGCAAGGACGGCCGGCGGTCCACCGAGCGCACCAATGGCGCAACGATGGATGCCGCGTTCGGGGTCGGCATGGACCACGGCGCTCGCCTTGGCGAATTCGCCGACCTGACGGGAGAATTTCCAGTAGCCCCAGCGCGCACCGGTCCCCGGCCGGGCGATCTCGACACCGGCAAGGAGCTCCCCCTCCCCGAGCGCGGTGGCGAACGGTCCGGTGATGAAGTCTTCCATCGCCAGCGTGCGTGCACCGTTCACGCCCTCGATATGGACGACGGCGCCGAGCCCGGTCATGACGACGACCCAGTCGGCGGCCGGATCGGCATGGCAGAGCGACCCGCCGAGCGTACCGCGATTGCGCACCGCGCGGTGAGCGATGTTCGCGGCCGCGGAGCGCAGCCAGCCCGGCGTCGGATCCGGCACCTCACCGTCCTCGATCTCCGCGTGTGTGACGGCGGCACCGATGACAAGGCCCGTCGCCGTTTCCCGCACCCGGCGCAGGTCCGGCAGGGTGCCGAGGTCGACAAGCAGCGACGGCCGGGCGAGCCGCAGGTTGAGCATCGGCCCGAGCGATTGCGAGCCCGCGACCGGTTTCGCGCCGGCGTCGCCGACAAGCCGACAGGCATCAGCGAGCGTCGCCGCCGGGCGGTAGGCAAAGGGTGCCGGCTTCATGGCCGCGCCTCCATCCGGGCCGCGTCAAGGGCGGCAAGCACCCGTTCCGGTGTCATCGGCGTCGACGAAACCTCGGCCCCGAGCGGGCGGAGCGCATCATTGACCGCATTGGCGATTGCCGCCGGCGGACCGATGGCGCCGCTCTCGCCGATGCCCTTCTGGCCGAAGCGGCTGAGCGGCGACGGCGTTTCCATGTGGTCGATGCGAATGCGCGGAAAATCCGAGGCGACGGGAAGGTGGTAATCGGCGAGCGTCGAGGCCAACGGCTGGCCGGAGGAATCATAGGGCATCTCTTCAAAGAGCGCCGTGCCGATCCCCTGCGCCGCGCCGCCGAAGACCTGGCCGTCGACGACCATCGGATTGATCATCGTGCCGGCATCTTCGACAATCACATAGTCGAGGATCTTCACGTCGCCAAGCTCGGTATCGACCGCAACCTTCACCGCGTGGCAGGCGTAGGAGAAAGTGCCGGTGTCCCTGACGGTGCGATAGCCCTCGGTGGCCTCCAGCCCGCGCGGGTCGACATCGTCGGGCAAAAGTTGCGGCTGGCGGTACCAGGTGTGCGCCACCTCCGCGACCGCGATTTCCGCGCCGCCGGCCCGCGCCATCCCGTCGGCGAGGACAACGTCTCCCGGATCGGCCTGCAACAGATGGGCGGCAATGCGGCGAATGCGCTCGCCGAGCGCGGCGGAGGCGGCCGCCACCGCGCCACCCGCCATCACCGCGCAGCGCGAGCCCCAGGTTCCCGTCGAATAGGGCGTATAGGCCGTATCGCCATGGACGACCTTGATGCGCGCCGGGTCGATACCGGTTTCCTCGAAGGCGACCTGCGCCAGTGTCGTCTCCAGGCTCTGGCCGTGGCTCTGCACGCCGACACGAACCTCCAGTCCCCCGTCGGGCGTCAACCGCGTTGTCGCCTGTTCGAAGCCCGGCACCATCGGAATGCCCCAACCATAGTAGACCGACGTTCCATGCGCGCCCTGCTCGCAGAAGATCGAGAGACCGAGGCCGATGCGGACATTGCTCCCACCCCCCGCATCCGCCGCCTGTTCGGCACGCACGGCATCGACGTCGATCGCCTTCACGGCCCGTCTCAACGCTTCGGGGTAATTGCCGCTATCGAAATATTTGTTGGTGATGTTGGTGAACGGCATGTCCGCCGGCCGCGGCAGGTTCCGCTCGCGGATCGCCTCAGGTGTCATGCCAAGGTCGTGCGCCAGCGCGTCCATCATCAGTTCCATGGCGAAACAGACACCGGTGCGCGCCACACCCCGGAACGGCAGGATCGGCGGCTTGTTGGTCGCCACCGACCAGGTCTTGCAGCGGTAGCCGCGCATCCGGTAGGGGCCCGGCAGAATGCTGGCGACCTGCGCCGCTTCCAGGCAGGCGGAAAACGGGTAGCTGGAATAGGCCCCGGAATCGACGATCGCCGAACAGTCGACGGCAAGGAGTTCGCCGTCCGGTCCGGCGTAGCCCGTCACCTCGTAGGAATGTTCGCGGCAGTTGGCGCCGGCGACGAGATGTTCGCGGCGATCCTCCAGCCAGCGGATCGGCCGATCGAGTTTCATCGCAAGCCAGGCCGCGCAAACCTCCTCGGGAAGAAGGATGCCCTTGTAACCGAAGCCACCGCCGACATCGGGCGCGACGACCCGGATCTGCCCCTGATCGAGGCCGAGGCATTCACTGAGCCCGGCACGCACGATATGCGGCATCTGGGTGGCCGAGTAGACGGTGAGCTGTTCCAGGTTGCGGTCCCACTGGGCGAGGACGCCGCGCCCCTCGATCGGCGCCATGCACTGCCGCGCGGTCCGGTAGGTCCGCGTCACGACCGCCGCCGCACCGGCGATAGCCGCCTCGAACTCGACGTCGATCGCGGTTTCCAGAAAGGCGTTCTCGTCCCAATGCTCGTGGAGGAGCGGCGCCTCGGCATCGCGGGCGCGCATCATGTCGTGGACGGCGGCGAGCTCCTCGAAGTCGACATCTATCCGCTCGGCGAGATCCTCCGCCCGGGCTCGGGTCTCGGCGAGACAGGCGACCACCATCTCGCCGACGTGGCGCACCTTGTCGCCGGCAAGGATCGGCTGTTCGGAGGACCGGAATCCCGGCAAACCGGAATCGGCGACGATGCCGGTGACCCCATCGAGGTCGCCGGGCGCGAAGACGCGGCGGTCGGGCACAGGCACGTCGAGGTCGGCCGGGATCGCTATACGCCGCACCCGCCCATGCGCGATCGGCGAGCGGACGAAGGCCATGTCCAGCATGCCCGGCATTCGCATGTCGCCGATGTAGCGCCCGCGCCCATTGAGATAACGGTCGTCTTCCTTGCGCAGAAGGCGCGCGCCGACGCCCTTCGCGCCGCCGCTCCCCTTCTCCGGCCCCGTCGCTCCCTTGCTTGCCCCGCCAACCATCATTCCTCAACCGCCATTCGTCATCCGTCGCTTGCCTTCGCCGGCGATGCATCGAGACCGCCGATCGGAAAATATGCCACGCGCATAATCATGCAAAAAATTTATGCATCCGGCGATGACGAAAAAGATTGTATTTATAACAATCGTGATTACAACTGTTTTCTACGTAGAATTCCTGATCGGCGCGACGCGGCAAAAAATCCGTCGGTCGCGGACCCGACACCCCGCGATGTGGAGAGAAAGACAGTGACCGGCACCCAACATTTCGACACGCTGATCCTGAACGGCACGCTGATCGACCCGGCCGCCGACCGTGAGGGCCGTTACGACATCGGCGTCAGGGACGGCAGGATCGCCGCCGTCGAACCCGACCTGTCGTCGGCGAGCGCCGAGCAGACCATCGACGCCATCGGCCAGACGGTCGTTCCGGGCATGATCGATACCCACGCCCATGTCTACCGCTATGTCACCGGCAAGTTCGGCCTCGATCCCGATCTCGTCGGCGTCAAGTCCGGCGTTACCACGCTGGTCGACCAGGGCGGCCCGAGTTGCATGACCATCGGCGGCTTCCGCCATTATGTCTCGGAGCCGGCGGCGAGCCGCGTCCTCTGTTTCATCTCCGCCTATCTTGTCGGCGGCCTGGAGGGCCACCTCTATCCCGAGCTCTACGGCCCGAACGGCGTCAATCCCGAACACACCATCCGGGTGGCGAAGGAAAACCTCGACCTCGTCAAGGGCATCAAGGCACACGCCGAGATCGGCGGCCAGTCGCGCTGGGGCCTCGAAGTCATCAAGATCGGCAAGGAGATCGCCCGCGAAACCGGCGTCCCGCTCTACATCCACCTCGGCCAGCTGTGGCCGACGGCGGATTCAGCGCCGATCCCCGACGCCGACGAACTGATCCGCGAGCTGGTGCCGATCATGGAGCCGGGCGACGTCCTCGCCCACCCCTTCACACGCCATTCCGGCGGCTTTGTTTCCTCCACCGGCGAGGTCCACCCGATCATCATCAAAGCGGTGAAGGAATGCGGTGTCACGGTCGACGTCGGCCATGGCTCGCACTTCAGCTTCGACAGCGCCCGCCGCGTCCTCGACGCCGGCATTGTCCCCTACACACTCGGCGCCGACATGCACGGCTACAACGTGCGCGCCGGCGACGATGAAACCGACGAAGTCGTAAAGGGAAACCCGTTCTTCGGCGTCGCGCCTTTCAATCTCACCGTCGCCATGACCGAACTCCTGCACCTTGGCGTGCCGCTGAAAGACGTCATTGCCATGGTGACGGCAAACCCGGCCAAGATGCTGAAGATGGACGACACGCTCGGCACGCTGAAGCCCGGCTACGAGGCCGACATCAGCATCCTCAAGATCGAGACGGGCAAGTTCAAGCTTCTCGACAATTCCGGCGGCGAGGAAGTGTCGGATCGTCTCGTTCGCCCCGTTCTTTGCCTCAAGGGAGGCACACGCCACGACGCGGTCTCGCCTCTCATCCCCGCCCCGATGGTAGCCTGACGACGGCGCCCTTACGGGGCATGGGATCGCCGCGAGGCGCCGGCGGCCTCTCAGTTCCGGCACCCGCGCAAGGAGACGGACCACGGGCGCCGACCCCAGCGTCATTCGCACTCGAAGCGACTGGCAAAGGTCTCCTGGATTTGGCGCGCGAAGCTCGCCGCCGCGACCGGCAGAACCCGGCCGCGAAGCTGGCCGAGGAACAGCCGCCCGGGCGGCAGGTCGCGCGGATCGACCGGTCGGCTGACGACATCGGAGCCGAGACGTTCCGGAGGAATGCCGATCGGAATCTGAAACGACAGAATATCCTCGGACAGGACCTGATGACGAAGGAACTCGAAACTGTCGGATTCGACCACCGTCTGCATCGGCATCGACACGCGCCGCGCGGCGTTCTCCAGAAGCGCGCGGACGCCGATGGTGCTATTCGGCAGGGCCAGCGGATAGGTGAGGCATTCGCGCAGGCGCGGCACCTGTCTGCGCGCGAGCGGATGGCCGGCCGACATCATCACGTGGATTTCCTGGCGCACCGTCTGCAGCACCTCGAAATCTTGCATCAGCACCGGCTCGTAAACGATGACAAGATCGGCACTCATGTCGACAAGCGCCTTTTCCGCCGCCACCCGGTCGCGCAGGAACACACTGAAATTAACGCCCGGATGCTGCGTCCGGTAATGCGTGATCTGCTCGGGCAGGAAATACGGCAGGAGCGCCTGGCTGCAGGCGATCGCAACGCCACCGCGCCGTTCGCCGGCGAGGTCGGCGATCTGGCTCTTGACCCGTTCAAGGTCGCTCAGCTGACCGCGGATATGCTGGATCAGCAATTCGCCCGCCGCCGAAAGACGAACGCCACGCGCAAGCCGCTCGAAGATCGGCACGCCGAGCTCGTTCTCGATCGCCAGAATACGCCGGTTGAGCGCGGTCGAGGTGATCGACAGCGTTTCCGCCGCCTTGCGGATCGACCCCGTTCGCGCCACCGCATCGACGAAGCGCCAAGATTGCATCACTTTCATGCGACACCCCTTCGGCGACATCCAACGGGATGCCAGATACCGAATAAAAACGTACCGCTGCAATTTTTGCATCGGTTCTGGAGAAAATTAGCAGTATCTTGCAGCGCTGGAAACTGGTCCTCTGGCACAAAGTGAAACCAAGACCGGAACCGATGCTGCACAGTCTCCCCTTTCATATCCCCGCCCTCCACACGGCCTTCGCCGACGGTGTCTCCCCCGTCGCGGTCGTCAGGGAGGCCTATCGCCGGATTGCCGCCTGGAACGATCCGGGCATCTTCCTCCATCTGATCGACGAGGCCGAGGCCTGCGCCGAAGCCAAAAAACTCGGCGCGTTCGATCCGGCTGAAAGGCCGCTCTACGGCATCCCCTTCGTCGTCAAGGACAACATCGACGCCGCCGGCTGCCCGACGACGGCGGCCTGTGCCGCCACATCAAGAATGGCCGACGAGGACGCCGTCGCCGTCGCGCGCCTCAGGGAGGCCGGCGCGATCCTCCTCGGCAAGACCAATCTTGACCAGTTCGCGACCGGGCTCGTCGGCATGCGAACCCCTTTCGGCGCACCGAGGAACGCGCTTGACCCGGCGATCGTGCCGGGAGGATCGTCATCGGGGTCCGCCGTCGCCGTCGCCGCCGGCTTCGCCACCTTCTCGCTCGGCACCGACACCGCCGGTTCCGGCCGCGTGCCGGCGGCTCTCAACGGTATCGTCGGACTGAAGCCGACCCTCGGCGCGATCTCGGCGACCGGGCTTGTCCCCGCCTGCCGCACCCTCGATACGATCTCCATCTTCGCGCTGACCGTCGACGACGCCTATGCCGCCTATCGCGCGGCCGCCGCGCTCGATCTTGCCGACGCCTATTCGCGTGAGGTCGCGACGCCGCCACTCGCGCCCCTGCCGGAGGCCTTTACCATCGGCGTACCCGATGCCGCGAGCCGGGAGTTCTTCGACGATACGGCGCAGGCGGATGCCTTCAAGGCCGCGCTCGCCGATCTCGCCGCGCTCGGCGCGACAATTCGGGAGATGGACTTCACGCCGTTCTTCGACGTCGCCGCCATGCTCTATGACGGCCCGTGGGTGGCGGAGCGCTACGCCGTCATCGAGACGCTCTTGGAGACCGACCCGGACGCCGTCCTCCCCGTGACCCGCGCGATCATCGAGAAGGCGGACGAGTTCTCCGCCGCCGATGCCTTCCGCGCCTTCTACCGCCTGAAGGACCTGAGGCGGAAGACGACGCCGCTTCTCGCCTCCCTCGACGCGCTCTGCGTACCGACAATCCCGACGTTCTGCTCCCGCGCCGACCTCGAGGCCGAGCCGATCGACGCCAACGCGCGGATGGGCGTCTACACCAATTTCGTCAACCTCCTCGACATGTGCGGCATCGCGGTTCCGACAGCCCCGCGCGCCGACGGGCGACCAGGCAACGTCACGGTCCTCGCCGATACCGGACGCGACGCCTGGATCGCCTCGATCGCCCGCGCGCTCCAGGAACGGACCGCCGCGGACCTCGGCGCAACCGGCTGGCCGCTGCCGGCGCTTGCCGATCTTGCAACCGCCCGGCCCGATCCAGCCGACGAGGAGATCGCGGTCGCCGCCGTCGGCGCGCACATGTCCGGCCTGCCGCTTAACCACGAGCTGACCAGCCTCGGCGCCCGTTTCCTCTATGCCGCGAAGACCGCGCCGTCCTATCGCTTCTTCAGCCTCGCCGGCGGACCGCCCTATCGTCCGGGCCTCGTCCGCGTCGCCGAGGGCGGCGGCGCTATCGCACTGGAAGTCTGGGCCGTGCCGCGCGCCCGCTTCGGCGACTTCATGGCCGGCATTCCCGGGCCGCTCGGCATCGGCACGCTGACCCTCGACGACGGACGCCAGGTGAAGGGCTTCCTGTGCGAGGCCATCGGCACAGACGGCGCCACCGAGATCACCGACCTCGGCGGCTGGCGCCCCTACATGCAATCGCTCGCCAACTCCCAATAAGCTCAGATCCGAAAGAGGAGCCTTACTATGCAGAGACGTGATTTCCTCAAGACCATGGGCGCCGCCGCCGCGGGTGCCTCGATCCTGCCCTATCTCAAGGTCCTGCCGGCGGAAGCCGCCGGCGGCGCCGACACGCTCGTCGTCGTCGCCGGCAACAACATCAACAGTCTCGACCTGCAGAGGAAGGGCACCAACCGGCCGAGCTACCAGGTCAGCATCAACATCTACGACCGCCTCGTCCGTTTCGGCGTCAAGAAGCTGGAAAACGGCACGCTCGCCTATGATTCCACCAAGATCGAACCGGAAATCGCCGAATCCTGGCAAACCTCCGAGGACGGCAAATCGCTGACCTTCAAGATCAATCCGAAGGCGAAATTCTGGGATGGAACGCCCATCACCGCCCACGATGTCAAGTGGTCGTTCGACCGCGCCGTCTCACTCGGCGGCTTCCCGACCGTGCAGATGAAAGCCGGCTCCATGAGCAAGCCGGATCAGTTCGTCGTCGTCGACGACATGACCTTCCGCATCGACCTGCCGGCGCCTTCCAAGCTCACCCTGCCGGACCTTGCCGTACCAATCCCGCTCGTCATCAATTCCAAGGTCGCCAAGGAACACGCCACCAAGGACGATCCCTGGGCGACGGAATACCTGCACAAGAACCCGGCAGGTTCGGGCGCCTATAAGATCGCCCGCTGGGACCCGGGCCAGCAGTTCGTCTACGAACGCAACGACGATTGGGCGCTCGGCCCCAAGCCCGCGATCAAGCGTGTCATCGTGCGCGAAGTGCCGTCGGCCGCCACCCGGCGCGCCCTGATCGAACGCGGTGACGTCGATCTCTACATGAACGTTCCGGCCAAGGACGCCAAGGAACTGAAGGAAGCCGGCAAGGTGAAAGTCGAGGGCGCGCCGATCGACAATTGCCTCCATGTCCTCGGCCTCAACGTGAAGTACAAGCCGTTCGACGACGAGCGGGTCCGCCAGGCGATCGCCTACGCCATCCCCTACGAGGAGATCCTCAAGGTCGGCGCCTATGGTCGCGGCAAGCCGATGTTCGGCGGCAAGGACATGGAGCCCAAGGACATCACCTGGCCTCAGCCCTTCCCCTACTCCACCGATCTGGAAAAGGCCAAGGCGCTGCTTGCAGAGGCCGGCCTCGCCGACGGCTTCGAGACCACGCTATCCTACAATCTCGGCCTCGCCGATTGGGAGGAACCGACCGCCCTCCTCATCCAGGAATCGCTCGGCAAGATTGGCATCAAGGTCACGCTCGACAAGATCCCGGGCGCCAACTGGCGCACCGCCGCCCTCGTCGAGAAGCGCCTGCCGATGCATCTGGAGAACTTCGGCGGCTGGCTGAACTATCCCGACTACTATTTCTTCTGGGCCTATCAGGACGGCCACCTGTTCAACTCCTCGAACTACCGCAACGAGGAGATGGAGAAGCTGATCGACGAGACGCTGCTGATGGCAACCGACAATCCGAAGTATGTGCCCAACGTCAAGCGGATGATCGCCATCGCCTTCAAGGAGATGCCGCGCGTTCCTCTCTACCAGCCGTATCTCGACGCGGCCATGCAGAAGAACGTCGACGGCTACGTCTCCTGGTTCCACCGCCAGCTCGACGCCCGCTCGATCAAGAAATCCTGAACGACAAGCCGGCCGGGTCGTGTATCCGGCCGGCACCCCATAAAAACAATCGTGGATGAGGCCGCCGACCCGCCCGCGACCCCGATGCCCCGGCCCAGGACCCGAACGCGATGTGGACCAAGCTTTCCCGAATCGGCTGGCGACTGGCGCAGGCGCTGCCCTCCGTCTTCGGGGTCATCGTCATCACATTCATTCTGACGCGGGCGCTCCCCGGCGATCCGGCGGTCTATTTCGCCGGCCTCGTCGCCGACGAGCAGTCGATCGCGGAAGTGCGGGAAAAACTCGGCCTCGACAAGAGCTGGATCGAGCAGTTCGTCTATTACTGCCGCGACCTCGTTCATGGCGATCTCGGCACCTCGCTCTCCACCGGCCGGCCGGTGATGGAAGAGCTGATGACGCGGCTGCCCGCCTCGCTGGAGCTGACCTTCGCCGGCCTCGCCATCGCGATCCTCATCGCCATCCCGCTCGGCGTCCTTGCCGCGACCAGGCCGGGAAGCTGGGTCGACCACCTGTGCCGCATCCTGGTGACGGCCGGCGTCTCACTGCCAACCTTCTTCACCGGCCTCTTCCTGATCTACGTCTTCTACTATATCGCCGGTATCGCCCCCTCGCCTCTCGGCCGGCTCGACATCCTCTATCTCTCGCCGCCGCACGTCACCGGATTCTACCTCGTCGACAGCCTGATCGCCGGCGACTTCGAGACCTTCTGGGCCACCGTGCGCCAACTCGTGCTGCCGGCCGTGACCCTAGGCCTCTTCGCCCTCGCGCCGATCGCCCGCATGACCCGCGCGGCGATGCTGACTGCCCTTTCCAGCGATTTCGTGCGCACCGCCCGCGCCAACGGCCTCAAGCGCAGCCAAGTGCTGTGGACCTACGCCTTCCGCAATGCCTCGCTGCCGGTCCTGACCACGCTCGGCATGGTCTTTTCCTTCATGCTCGGCGCCAACGTGCTTGTCGAAAAGGTGTTTTCCTGGCCGGGCATCGGCTCCTTCGCCATTGAGGCCCTCATCGCCTCCGACTACGCCGCCGTCCAGGGATTCGTGCTCTCCATGGCGCTTCTGTTCATCATGGTGAACCTCGCCATCGACGTGATCCTCACCCTCGTCGACCCGCGCGTCGGCATGGACGATTGAGGAGGAAATCCCGATGAACCAGTTCCTGAAGCACTTTCGCTACGTGATGGCCGAGAACCCGGTGACGGTCTTTGCCTTCGGTCTCTTCCTCATGTTCGTCTTTCTAGCGCTCCTCGGACCCGTCATCGCCCCCTACGATCCGCTGGCGACGGAGGCGGCGAACGCCCTCAATCCGCCGACATGGGCGCATCCCTTCGGCACCGATCACCTCGGCCGCGACGTCTTTTCCCGCGTCATCGCCGCCGCCCGCCTCGACCTTGGTATCGCCGTCTCCGCCGTCGCACTGTCGTTCCTCATCGGCAGCGCGCTCGGCTGCCTCGCCGGCTTCCATGGCGGCTGGACCGACCGCATCATCGGTCGCTTCTCCGATACCATCATGGCCTTCCCGCTCTTCGTCCTCGCCATGGGCGTCGTCGCGGCGATGGGCAATTCGGTGGAAAACATCATCTACGCCACCGCCGTCATCAACCTGCCATTTTACATCCGCGTTGCGCGCACTGAGACCAACGTGCGCCGCAACGCCGGCTATGTCCTTGCCGCCCGCCTCACCGGCGTCTCCGACACGCGTATCCTCGCAACCCAGCTCTTTCCCAACATCCTGCCGCCGATGATGGTGCAGATCTCGCTCAACATGGGCTGGGCGATCCTCAACGCCGCCGGCCTATCCTTCATTGGCCTCGGCGTCCGCCCGCCCGATGCCGAATGGGGCATCATGGTCGCGGAAGGCGCGACCTACATCGTCTCCGGCGAATGGTGGCTGGCGCTCTTCCCCGGCGCCGCACTGATGCTCGCCGTCTTCTGCTTCAACCTCATGGGCGACGGTCTGCGCGACCTCGTCGACCCGACTCGCCGCACCTGAGGAGAGCCGCCATGACCGACCACGGCATCACAGACCAGGGCATTTCAAACTCGAAATCCCCGTTCCTCGCCATCGATCACCTTTCCGTCGACTTCCGCACCAGAAACGGCATCGTGCACGCCCTCGACGACGTCAGCTTCGCCGTTGCCAAGGGCGAGGTCGTCGGCATCGTCGGAGAATCGGGCTCCGGCAAGTCTGTCAGCGCCTATACCGTCATCGGCCTCCTCGACGCGGCCGGCATCGTCGCCGGCGGAGCCGCCACCTTCGACGGCATGGCGCTCACCGGCGCGAAGGAGTCGGCGCTGCGCGATCTAAGAGGTCGCGAGATCTCGATGATCTTCCAGAACCCGCGCGCCGCGCTCAATCCGATCCGCCCGGTCGGCCGCCAGATCGAGGACGTCCTTCTGCGCCACGGCCAGGCGACGCACCAGACCGCGCGCGAGAAGGCGATCGAAGCCCTCGACAAGGTCCGCATCCTGGAACCGGAGCGACGCTACAACGCCTATCCGTTCGAACTGTCCGGCGGCATGTGCCAGCGCGTCATGATCGCCATCGCACTCGCCTGCGATCCGCGGCTCCTCATTGCAGACGAGCCGACCACCGGCCTCGATGTCACCACCCAGAAAGCGACAATGGACCTCATCGCCGATCTGACGCGCGAACGTTCCATGTCGGTCGTCCTCATCACCCACGACCTCGGCATGGCGGCCGCCTATTGCGACCGTATCGTCGTCATGCAGCGCGGCAAGGTGGTGGAAACAGCGCCCGTGCGCGAGCTCTTCCGGAACCCTCAGCATCCCTACACGCAAAAACTCATCGCCGCCTCCCCCGGCCCCCATTCGCGCCTTCAGGACCTGACGGCCGTTCCCGGCGAGATGGAAGACGAGGGAGCGCCCGCGGCCATCCCCGCCTCGCCCGTCCTTGCGAGTGAAAAGCCCACCTCCACGAACACCACGCCGCTACTCGAGGTCGTCGATCTCGTCAAGGAGTTCCCGCGCCACGACAGCGGCGGTCCGTGGCCATGGTCGAAGGCGGCGCAGGGCGACAAGGTCTTCCGCGCCGTCGATGGCATCTCCTTCACCGTCAAGCGCGGCGAAAGCCTCGGCCTTGTCGGCGAGTCCGGCTGCGGCAAGTCAACCACCTCATCGATCATCACACGGCTGATGGATCCGACCCGCGGCGACGTCATATTCAACGGCGAGAACATCACAACCTTTCCCGCCGCGAGCTTTGCCCGCCTCCCCCAGCGCCGCAAGATCCAGATGGTTTTCCAGGACGCCCACGACAGTCTCAACCCACGCTTCACCGCCGCAGACGCCATCGCCGAGCCGCTCAAACGCCTCGTCGGCCTCAGAGGCGGCAAGGCGCTTTCGGCAAAGGTGGCGGAACTGGCAGATCTCGTCGGCCTGCCCGACGCGCTGCTGACGCGCTTCCCGCATCAGCTCTCCGGTGGCCAGAAGGCGCGCGTCGGCATCGCCCGGGCAATCGCCACCGATCCGCTTCTTCTCATCCTCGACGAGCCGACATCGGCCCTCGACGTCTCCGTCCAAGCCGTCGTCCTGCAGCTCCTCGACCGGCTGAAACGCGAGCTCGGTATGAGCTACATCTTCGTCTCGCACGACCTCAACGTCGTCCGCCTCCTGTGTGAGCGCGTCGTCGTCATGAACAAGGGCCGGATCGTGGAGACCGGCACCGCCGACGACGTCCTCCATCACCCCCGGGAGGATTACACCCGCGCCCTCGTCGCCGCGATCCCGCATTTCGCGCCAGAAACGATGTAACCCGCCGGCCGAAATGCTGAGACGCCAACTCTTGACGCGTCTTCTTATTCAGGAATCACAGCATGTTGGCCGGATTTTCGGCGAAAACGCACTAACAGCAGAGCGAGCCGTCCTTGTACGGATCCGATCCGCCGATCAGCATGCCGTGGACGTGATCGATGCGAACGGCCTGTCCGCCGCCGATCGGCGCGGTCGAACGCATAATGCGATGCCCATGGCCGCGAGCGCGGCGGGGCTTCCTCAGGCGGGCGCACTCATGCCGGCCGTCATAAACCGGCTGATGACCCGGAGCATCTCCTCCGCATCGTCCGGGTCGCAGATCCCGGGCGCCAGTTCCTCCAGCCGGTGGGTATCGGAGAAGGCGTAGAGATATCCCCCGATCATCAGCGTCAGCCGCCAGTAGACGTCGGTGGCGGAAAGATGCGGCAGCGCCTCCATGAACGCCTCGGCGAAAAGCCGTGTCGAGGCGTCATAGGCGTCGTTCCTGAGGGCATAGGAGACCTCCGCCGGCTCAGTGTGAAGCCGCGCCTGAAGGCGCAGGAACGTGCGCCCCTGCGGCGTTGCCCGCATCGCCAGCGTCGGCACGAGGAAGGCCCTGACGACATCCTCCACGGCAAGTGGTCCGCCGGTGGCCCTCAGCGCCTTTAGCCGTTCCACGCGCTCGTCGGAGATCTTGCGGCCGCGGCGCAGGAAGACTTCTTCGAAGAGACCGTGCTTGGAGCCGAAATAATAACCTATCAGCGCCTGGGTGATCGCCGCGCGTTCGGCCACCGCCCGCAGCGAGGTGCCGGCGTAGCCGGCTTCGGCGAAGACCGCCTCGGCGACATCGAGGATATCGTCCCTCAGCGTGCTCGGCCCTTCCGGGCGTCCCGGCCCGCTTCGCCGCCCGCCGGCGGTCTTCTTTTCGCGCGGCACTGTCGCCGCGCGTCTCCGGATACCCTTGTCAGACACCGGCTTCCATTCCTCTCGGCGAACACAACGGCGGCACCTTATCTTGCCATGACGCCTGAAGAAAGCGGGCGCCGCCACTGCCGCCGGACCACCTCGTCAAACGTCAGATATCAAACGTTGGATGTCAGGCGCCAGGCGACCCGCCGTTCGGCCTAGGCTCCGGCCCCCGGCCGGAAGTCCGTCGCGTTGTAGGCGTAGACCCAATCGGCCTTGAGGCCGGTCGTCTGAGGGTTGATCAGCCCGCGCACCCAGTAACCCAGGTCCCGGCGCACCTGCGAGAAGCGCGACGGCAGGTGATAGGTTCGGCCGCGCTCGCGCGCTTCCAGTTGCACCCGGCTGGTGCGCGGCAGGCGCTCCGCCTCGTAGTCTCGAAAGGCGCTCTCAAGGTCCATGCCGTGCGCATCAAGCGAGGCGGCAAGCACATAGGCGTCCTCGATGGCCATCGCCGCGCCCTGAGAAAGGAACGGCAGCATCGGATGCGCCGCATCGCCCAGGAGAGTGACCGACCGCTTCGACCATGTCTTCATCGGATCGCGGTCAAAGAGCCCCCAGCGGTAGACCTCACCGACCTGGCTGAAGAGCCTTTCCACGTTCGGGTGCCAGCCCTGATAGGAGGCAAGCATTTCCTCCCGGCTGCTCGGCGCGTTCCAGTTCTCCTCCACCCAGGCATCGGTTTCGGCGACGGCGACGATGTTCACCGCCGTGCCCCCCTTGACGTAATAGGTGACGACATGGCCGTGGGGCCCGAGCCAGAACGAGCCGTCGGGATCGACATAATCGACGACCCCGCCGACCGGCACCACGGCGCGGTAACACATATTACCGGTAAAGCGCGGCGCCTCGTCTCCGAAGAGCGCTGAGCGCACCGTTGAGCGCACGCCGTCGGCACCGACGATCACATCGGCCTCGAAGTGTGTCCCGTCGGCGAACCGCGCGACGGCCACGTCCCCCTCCTGCGATATGCCCATACAGGCGGTAGAGAATGTCGGCACGCTATCGGGCACGAGCGAGGCAAGCGTGTGGTGGAGATCGGCGCGGTGAATGTGGATGAACGGTGCGTCGTAAAGGGTCGGGCAGACGTCCTTGAGGGGCGTACGGAAAATCTCCCGCCCGGTTTTCCAGTTGTGGCCGACGAGCGCCCCGGGCAGGAACCCCACTTCGAGCACGCGGTCGAGAAGGCCGAGTTCGCGCATCACCTTGACCGCGTTCGGCGTCATCTGGATGCCGGCGCCGACCTCGCCGAAGGCCGGCGCGCGCTCGAAGAGCCGCACCTCGAAACCACACTTGAGGAGGCACGCGGCGAGCGCCACACCGCCAATGCCACCGCCGATGATGCCGATGCGCGGCTTGCGGCCGGACACAGCAGCCGCGCCAGAAGCATTGGACAGGTTGGACATTTCCATTCTCCTTCTGTCTTCGCCCGAAGGCGGCTTCTTCGCTTACCGGCTGAGACAGGCGCTCCGCAGCGCATGGTTCGTTTTCGGCCCTTGAGGTTTCTCCTCATTCTTATCCGGTCGGTTCATTTTAATTATATGACCATATAATTTTCAGCGTAGTGAAAGCCCCGCGTGCTGGCAACGCCGAATGCGCAGAATTACGTACATACGAAGACTGTTGGTTTTCCGCCGGTTTTCAGGGGGGTCTTCATCGGAGCGCATATCTTTCCGCCGAGAATGGGATCTTGCGCTCGCTGACGGTTGCAGGTCGATACGCCGGATTCGGCGCCGCCGGCGCACAACGGAAACGAACCGCCAGGCCTGTCGGCAATCCCGTCCCGCTCAGCATCCGCTGCGGGGAAAAAAACGCCGCCAGGCCGCGCGGCCGGCGCGCGAGCAACAACGTCTGGTCGGCGATGCGGAACCGGGCGTTTGCAGCGCCATCTGCCCGGTCGTTACCTCAGCGTTCGACGATCTCGAAGATATCGCGCAAGGCAAGCCTCGCGCACCGCACGCTCGACCCGAAACTCTCGGCGATGAAATGGCCCGAGGCGCGCAACCCGCATTGTAACGCCTCACCGATCGCGACCATCGCCGACCTCGGTGCGCGAGGATACGTCCACACGCTGCACGCCGTCGCCGACCTTATCTCTGACACAGAACAGATGGCAAACCGGCTGCCCCTGCCCCTGAAGCCCGTGCCCGTACCCGTGAAGACAGCGGCGCGGCAACGCGATCAGGCGCCGAAGATCGTCGCATAACGCTCCGGCTTGAAACCAAGCTCGATCGTCTCGCCGGGCATATCGCCGGTCTCCAGAACCGGGCGCTTGATCATCGAGGGTTTGTCGAGCATCAGCGCGATGGCCTTGTCCTCATCGAGATCCGCCTTCTCCGCTGCGTCGAGCTTGCGGAAGGTCATGCCGGCGCGGTTGATCACCTTTTCCCATCCTGCCGCCGCGCACCATCGCCGGAGCGCCTCTTCGGTGACACCCTCCCTGCGGTAGTCGTGGAAGTGGTAGGTAACCCCGGCTTCATCGAGCCAAGCGAAGGCTTTCTTCATCGTGCTGCAGTTCTTGATGCCGTAGATCGTCGTCGTCGCAGCCATGCGCTGGTCCTCTCTCGCCTGCTCTGTCGTCGTCGCGCACGTGCCGACCCCGAAAGCCCACCACGCACTCGTCAAGCGAGGCGATGCCAGTTTTCGTCGGGGCTGGCAACACCACCGCCAACATCACCGGTCATAAACCCCGTCTTCACCAGTTCGGCGGAAAGCTATGGCCCGCGTCGGCCTACGCGCGTTTCGCGTGACGCGGAACATATCGCTGGCATATATATTGAGGTGAACATGCCGGGTTTCTGCATTGCCCCTACCGGCTGCCCCCGACATGCACTGCCCTGATCAGGCATAAACAAAGGACCAGACACATGAAAACGGTTTTCTCCGCGGCGCGTGCCCTTGCCCTGCCGCTCGTCGTCATCGGCGGACTCGCCGCCTCTTCGGCCACACCCGCTTTCGCCGACCAGCCGCGTATGCACAAGGCTCTCGACCTCTTGCGCGCCGCCCGCGCCGAGCTTCAGGGCGCTGCCGCCAACAAGGGTGGCCACCGCGTCAAGGCCATCGAAGCCGTCGACCGCGCGATCAATCAGGTCAAGGCGGGCATCGAATCAGCCCGCAATTAACCGCGATCCGGAACCTCTGAAAACCCGCGGTGCGCCGGAACCGGCGCACCCGATTCCCCACCCCCTCCAACGTCCCGGGAAAAGACCGGCTGCCATCCCGGATGCGCCGGCAAACCTTAACCTGCGCCCGCTGACGCAAAGGCCCGGAAACCCCAAACGCTAGGCGTGAGGTAACTGGACTCGGCCAGGTCCTGAAGTCCCGCCCGCCAATCCCGCTCTCACCAGTCCCGCTCCGCAACATTTCTGCGGCATATTGTCGGGATCTGGCGCTGGAAAGTCCTGCTTTTCAGTCGTGTTCTTGTGTTCGCGCGGACGATCCGCGCCAAGCCTGCCGGCCAAGACGAAGACAGAAACACCTCTCTGCGCTAATTTTGGTATACCAAAAATCACCCTCTCGACACCGCCCGGCCTTCGCGCGGGCGGACTCTCGACCTCCCGCCCGCCGACCCCGTGCTGCCGACGGAAACAAGCCCCCAAACCGGTCGTTCGCGCGTCCGGTACATCAAGGCATTTTCCCATGTCCGTTTCAGAAAAGGCCGCCCGCCTGGTTTCTTTGCTCGTTGCCGCCGAGAAGAGCGGTACCCATGCCACCGTTCCCCCCGAACTCGTACCCGCCGACGCGGATGAGGCTGACGCCGTTCAGGAAGACTTCGCCACACGCCTAGGGCCGATTGTCGCCTTCAAGGTTGCACACGTGGGAGACGGCCCCGGCAGTTGGGGCGCAGTTCCCGCTCCAGATGTGTTTTGCGACGGTGCGACCGTTCCCACCGTACGCGGCGCCGTCCGCGCCGAGATAGAGATCGCCTTCCGGATCGGCGGCGACCTGCCCGGCCGCGCCGACGGCACCCCCTATGATCGCGCAGATATCGAGGCGGCGATCGACAGTGCGCTACCCCTGGTCGAGATCATCGGCGAGCGGATCCCGCTGGAGCACGACACCCCGGCGCTTCTCGCCCGGGCCGATCGCCTCAGCAACTTCGGCCTGGTGGCCGGCAGGCCGGTCGCCGACTGGCGGCCCTTCGTGCGTCCGCAGGAATACACAGCCGGCCTTCGCATCGCCGGCAAGCCCGTCGTCGACGGCAACTTCACCCATATGTCGGGAGTCGATCCGCTCTATCCGGTCATCTGGCTCGCCAACCGCCTCGCCCAGCGCAGCCGCGGCCTGAAAGCCGGCGATATCGTCACTACCGGCGCTTTCGGCGGCGCCCACGAAATCGTCGTTGGGCAGTCCGCCAAGGCCGAGATCGGTGGACTGGGAACCCTGTCCTTCGCGGTTGAGAAACTGGAGCCTGCCAGCGCCTGAGCACAACCCGGAGTGCCGCTCGCGGGCGGAGCTATTCCCGCCGCGAACGGCATTTCGGTATCAACGACCCCGGTGCACGGCGCAGCCGGCCTCAGTGCGTGGTCAGATTGGCCGTTCCCGGCACCCAGGTCTGTTCCAGCTCCGCGATCGCGGATCGCAGCGCGGGAACGAACGAAACGAGCTTTTCGCGCCCCAGCCGGAACACCGGTCCCGCGATCGACACCGCTCCGATCACCACGGAGGGATCGTGCGTATCCTTGAGGATCATCGCGATGGAATTGAGCCCCAGTTCCGATTCCTCTTCGTTGAGGGCGTAGCCGGCCTTGCGGGCGTCCGCGACCCGTTTCAAAACTTCGTCGATGGACCCCGCGGCATTGGGGCCGACGAGTTCGGCACTGAGCCCCGTCCGCTCCAGCATCGCCCGCGCCTCCGCTTCCGGCATGTGCGCCAGCCACGCCTTGCCCATCGCCGTGGTGTGAATGGGAACATGCCGTCCGGAAATCGAATCACAGCGGATCGACGATGTCGCGCCCTGCGCCTTGGCAATCCAGCTCATGGAGCCGAAATCGACGATGGCGAGACGCACCAGTTCCCCGGTCGTGCGCGCCAAATCGTCGAGAACCGGCTGCGCGATGTCGATGACATTGACATCGGCCATGAGACGCAATCCCAGCGTTCCCAGCTTCAGCGTCGGTTTGTAGACGCCCGCCACCGGATCCTGCCGGACGTACTGCGTCGCCACCAGCGTTTGCAGAAGCCGGTGCGTTGCACCGAGCGGAATCGCCAAGGTCTGAGCCATCTCGCTGATCTGCATTCCGGACGGGTTGGCGACCAGAAGTTCCAGCAGCGCAAGGCCGCGCTCCATCGAGGAGGCACTGAAGTTTGCCATGGGTATGTCTCCAAAGTCGATGAGAACAGTATTGCAAACTGGAAACTGTTTCCATATAATTTTTGCGATGGTCGAAACCGCCACCCGGCGGCGCTTCGATGCACCGCATTCCGCCTAGCGGCCTGGGATCTGCCCAGCAACCGGTTCTTACCCCGATCGCCGTTTTCGGCAGCAGACGACACACCGCTGGCACCATTCTGACTTGTCCGGGCCGGTCGGATCATCCGCATCCGTGAGCCGCGCGGGTTCGCCGCCCCGTGGAAAATACCCCCGACCACCATCGCAGCCGGGGAGAAAAGAGAGAAAACATGGTGCATGAGTTGAGAAGTCGTCGTTGGTTCAATGATCCCAATGACCCCGGCATGACCGCCCTCTATCTGGAGCGGTACATGAACTATGGCATAACCAAAGAAGAGTTCCAGTCGAACCGGCCCATAATCGGAATTGCGCAGACCGGAAACGACCTGACCCCCTGCAATCGCCATCACCTGCAACTTGCCGACCGCGTACGTGCCGGCATTCGGGATGCCGGCGGCATTCCGCTGGAATTCCCCGTCCATCCGCTTCAGGAGACCGGCAAGCGGCCGACGACGGCACTCGATCGCAACCTCGCCTATCTCAGCCTTGTCGAAGTGCTCTACGGCTACCCGCTCGACGGCGTCGTTCTCACCACCGGCTGCGACAAGACCACTCCGGCCTGCCTGATGGCGGCGGCGACGGTGAATATCCCCTCTATCGTGCTATCCGGCGGCCCCATGCTCGACGGCTGGTGGAACGGCCGGCTGGCCGGCTCCGGCACCGCCACCTGGGAGGCCCGCAAGCTCCATGCCTCGGGCAAGATCGACTACGAGGGGTTCATGGACCTCGTCTCCTCCTCCGCCCCCTCCATCGGCCATTGCAACACCATGGGAACGGCGCTGTCGATGAACAGCCTCGCCGAGGCCCTCGGCATGTCTCTTCCCGGCTGCGCAGCGATCCCCGCCCCCTATCGCGAGCGCGGATGGATTGCCTATGAGACGGGCAAGCGATCCGTCGACATGGTGCGCGAGAACCTGCGCCCGTCCGATATCATGACGAAGGGGGCGTTCGAAAACGCCGTCGTCGCAGCCGCCGCGCTCGGCGGCTCTTCCAACTGCCCGATCCACATGATCGCCATCGCCCGCCACATGGGCGTCGATCACACTCTGGACGACTGGCAGCGTCTCGGCCCCGAGATTCCGCTGCTCGTCAACTGCCAACCGGCCGGTCACTATCTCGGCGAAGCCTTCTATCGCGCCGGCGGTGTGCCCGCGGTGATGAAGGAACTCTTCAAGGCGGGCAAGCTCAACGGCGACGTCCGCACCGTAACGGGACAGACACTGCGCGAAGATCTAGAGGCCAACACCAAGGAAACCGATCGCAAGGTGATTTTCCCCTATTCCAACCCGCTCAAGAAGGCGGCGGGATATGTCGTCCTCAGTGGCAACATGTTTGACAGCGCGGTCATCAAGACCTCGGTGATCGACGACGTCTTCCGCGAGAAATTCCTCTCGGACCCGGAGCACCCCAACGCATTCGAATGCCGCGTCGCGGTCTTCGAGGGGCCGGAGGACTACCACACCCGCATCGACGACCCCTCGCTCAACCTCGACGAGAACTGCATGCTCGTCGTCCGCAACTGCGGCACCGTCGGCTATCCCGGCAGCGCCGAGGTGGTCAACATGCAGCCGCCCGCGGCACTTCTGGAAAAGGGCATCGACGTCCTTCCGACCATGGGCGACGGCCGCCAGAGCGGAACCTCCGGCAGCCCCTCGATCCTCAACGTCTCGCCGGAAGCGGCGGTCGGCGGCGGCCTCAGGCTGCTGCGGACCGGTGACACGGTCCGTGTCGACCTCAACAGCCGCCGGGTGGATATCCTCCTCGATCCGGAGGAACTGGAAAAGCGGCGCAAAGACACCCCACTGCCCGAACTGGTCAACCACACGCCCTGGCAGGAAATCTATCGCAACATGGTCGGTCAGCTGGAAACCGGTGGCTGTCTGGAACCGGCCGTTCTCTACCTCAACATTCTGGAGACCCGCGGCGAAGCGCGTCACAGCCACTGATTATGCACCACACCCTGGTGGTTGAGCCGGTGGGCTGAACCGCCAGGGCATACCGGAAAGCTCCAGGACTTTCGAAACATTCCCCCTTGCGGACACCCGGTTCGCAGGGAACGGCTTCGGTGTGCCTTCAGCATGCCCTGTCATTAGACGCCAACGACCACACTCACGGGAGTTTGCCATGAACGGCAAAAGCTTGCCGATGCGCGATCTCTTGACGCGCAGTCCCGTCATTCCGATCCTGACGATCCACGACGCCGCGATAGCCGGCGACCTCGCCCGGGCGCTTTTCGAGGGCGGGCTCTTCGCCTTCGAGGTAGTCATGCGCACGCCCGAGGCGCTCAAGGCAATCGAGGCGATGCGCCTTGCGGCGCCTGAGGCCGCGATCGGTGCGGGAACGCTGCTGAAGCCTGACGACGTCGACCGCGCGGTCGACGCCGGCGCGCAATTCGGCGTCTCGCCCGGCCTGTCCCCCGACCTCGCAGCGCGCGTCCACCATCACCACCTGCCGTTCCTGCCCGGCGCCGTCAGCGCCTCGGAGATCATGCAGGCCGTCGATCTCGGCTTTTCCGAGCTGAAATTCTTCCCCGCCTTCGGCCCGGACGGCATCGCCTGGCTGAAAATGATGGCGCCGGTCTTCCCCAAGGTCCTGTTCTGCCCCACCGGCGGCATCCGCAAGGAAGACGTCGCCGGATACGTCACCCTCCCGAACTGCCGCACCATCGGCTGCTCGTGGGTGGCACCCTCGAAACTCGTCGCCTCGGGCGACTGGGCGGCCATCACCGCGCTTGCCCGCGAGGCCGCTGCCATGCGGCGGACCGACCATGCATGACGGCGGCAGCAGAACGGCGGGGCGCAATAGGAAGCTCGTCGCGGTCGGCGCCATCTGCGCGACGTCCATCTATCAGGTCGAGCGCATCGAGAGCGCGCCGGCAAAGGTCGTCGCCAAGCGGCACCTGAAGGTCATCGACGGCATGGCGCTATCGGCCGCCTTCGCCTTCGTCCGCTTCGGCGGCACGGCGGCCATGTTCGGCCCCATTGGCGATGACGACGAGGGCCATACGGTGACACCGACGCTCGCCGCCGAGGGCATCGACCCCTCCGGCCTCCATGCCGTCCCCGGATCGGCGACCTCACAGGCCGCCGTCATCCTGGAAGCGAGCGGCGACCGCCTCGTCGTCCCCTTCCACGATCTCGCCGCCGACCGTTCTGCCGGCTGGCTGCCCGTCGAGCGATTCGCAGGCGCCGACTTCCTGCACTGCGACCTGCGCTGGCCGGAGGGCGCGGAAGTCGCCCTAAAGGCGGCCCGCGAGATGGGTATTCCCAGCATGATCGACGGCGACGTTGCGCCGCGCGACCTCATGCATCGTCTGGTGCCGCTGGCCGACTACGCGGTGTTTTCCGACGCCGGACTCATGGTCTACACGGGCGAAAGCGACGTGGATACAGGCCTGAAGCATGCCGCCCGCGATCTGCGCGGCCATGTCGGGGCAAGCTGCGGCAGCAAGGGATACCGCTGGATCGAGAACGGAACATTGAAATCGGTGCCGGCACCGCGCGTCGCCGTTATCGACACGCTCTCCGCAGGTGATATCTTTCATGGCGCCTTCGCCACAGCCCTCCTCGAAGGCCGGTCGCTCACCGATACCGCCACATTCGCCTGCGCGGCCGCATCACTCAAATGCACACGCTTCGGCGGACGGCTCGGATGCCCAACCCGCGACGAGGTCGAGGCGCTGTGCACTTCGCTCGCCCATGAAGCCTCAAGCACTTGAAACCGCGAGCCCGTGAAACGATGCCAGGAGTAACCGGACCGTGCCACGCCTGATTGCGATAGACCTCGACGGAACCGCTCTCGACAGAAACAATGAACTGGCGCCACGCGCGGTCGGCGCGATCCGCGCGGCCGTGGCAACCGGAATCACCGTCATTGTCGTCACCGGCCGCCACCACGGCGCGACCCGGGCCTATCATGCGCAGATTGGTCTTGAAACGCCGGCCATCTGCTGCAATGGCACCTACATCTATGATTTCGCCGAAAACCGTGTCGTCGACGGTGTCTCGATTCCCCATGACGCGGCCTGCGAAACACTGGGTTTTTGCCGCGAAAGAGATCTGAACGTCCTGATCTACGGCGACGACATCATGGCCGCCGAGGAAGACACGGAGCACCTCCGCACCATGATGGCCTGGGGTGCGCGGCAACCAGATGGGCTACGTCCCGATATCCGGCTGATGCCCGATCTTGACGCGCTGATCGACAACTCCGAGCAAGTATGGAAGTTCGTTATCTCCAGCGCCGATGCGCCGCACCTCGCCGCCTGCGCGACCGAGATCCGGGCGCAGGCGATCTACCAGGTCGACTATTCCTGGACCGACCGGGTCGACATCGTGCCGCAAGCGGCCAGCAAGGGCCGCCGCCTGATGGAGTGGGCCGCCAGGCAGGGCATCGCCCCGGCGGACATAATGGCCATCGGCGACAATGGGAACGACGTCAGCATGATCCGGATGGCCGGCCTCGGCATTGCCATGGAGAACGCCGTCGACGAGCTGAAGGCCGTCGCCGATGCTGTCACCTCTCGCAACGACGCCGGCGGCGTTGCCGACGCCATCGAGCGCTATGCGCTTGATGGCGCTCGGCAGCCCCCCATCAGGACCTCACCATAACCCACCGTCGACACTCCGCCCGCAGATGCCCCGTTTGCGGGCGCTGTACCGGCCCCAACTCAGTCTCACGAACCAGGATCACGCCCCACATCATTATAGATGAATACCGCAATACCTGAGAGCCGCGCCGCTCATTCGCCTCAACACCGAGACGGATGCCATATTACTTTTCAATACTGTATATATTTTACTTTGAGTCTTTCCACCCTACAGAAAAGGAAGGGATTTACATTGAAAAATGCAAATTTAAACGCACCGTATCCTTGCCAAACGGTTCCGCGCCAGCTATACAGAAAGAGCAAGTTGGAAATCATTTCCATATAAACAAACCCAAGGGAGATCGGCCACCTAGGCCGCATGACGTCCACTCCACGTGGAGAGCCATCAGCCGGTCGGTTGATCTCCAAGCATCAGGAGGAGCGGTTTCTGTTCCCGGCGCCGGCCGGCGCCCTTTTCCGTCGTTCCACTACAAATGAGCTGCACGATCGATTGCAACGACGCGGAAGGGATTTCCGCGGCGAAAGGATCGTTGTGGCTTCAAGCTCGGGAGGCTTACATGAAGTTTCGTTCACTCGGATTTGCATCCATCGTCGCGACGGTGCTGATGGCTGCGGGAAGCGCACAGGCGGCCACTGTGGCCAAGCTCGGTCACGGCATGCCCGCCAGCCACCCCCAGGCGATCGCGATGGAAAAATTCGCGGAACTCGTCAACGACTACACCAACGGCGAAATCAGCGTGAATGTGTTCCATGGCGGCATGCTGGGCAGCGACGAAAAGGAGCTGCAGGCGACCCAGACCGGCATCCAGGAATTCTACATGGGCATCCTGAGCCCGCTGTCGACGCGCGTCAGGGAGATCCAGGTCTGGGATCTGCCCTTCATGTTCGACAACACCGAGGAGGTCACCCGGGTGATGAATGGCCCGATCGGTGACACGATCTTCAAGAAGATCCGACCGGCTGGTCTCGTCGGCCTCGCCTGGACCGGCATCGGCTTCCGCGATCTGTCCAACAGCGTGCGCCCGGTCAAGACAGCCAACGACATCGAGGGCCTGAAGATCCGCGTCATGGCCAACCCGATCGCCCTCGCCACCTGGAAGGCGCTCGGTGCCAATGCGGTGCCGATGGCCTATTCCGAGGTCTTCACGGCCCTCGAAATCGGCGCCATCGACGGCCAGGAAAACCCGCTCGTCCATATGTACGCCAACAAGATGCAGGAAGTTCAGAAGTACATCTCCCTGACCAACCACGTCTACACCACGGCCGCCTTGGTCGTGTCCGAGCGGTTCTGGAACACGCTTAGCGATGACAACAAGGCCGCCGTCAGCAAGGCAGCCAAGGAAGCCGCCATCTACCAGCGCGAATTGCTCGAGAAGGCCGACCAGGACGTGATCGATCAATTCCGCTCGGAGGGCATCGAGGTCGATTCCGTCTCGCCGGAGGAACTCGCCAAGATCCGCGAGCGCACCGCACCCGTCGTCGACGAATTCACCCCCGCCATCGGCGAAGACCTGATCAAGCAGCTCCGGTCCGAGCTCGCCGAGATCCGCAAGGCCTCCAACTGAGCCATCGGCATTCGGATTCACCTTTGGAAAGAGGCGGGAAACTGCCTCTTTCCCGGCTGTCTGCTGTCCCTACCCTGGCCCGAGCGGCCAACGCCGGAACGCGGCCAGCCTCGCCCAGCCTCACGATGGAAGGAGGAAAGGGATGAAGTTCTACAGATATTACACCAAAGCCATCGATTTCACCGTCGTCGCCTGCATGGTGACGATGCTGATCTTCGTCTTCACCAATGTCGTCATGAGGATGGGATTTAACTCCGGCATCGATATCGCCGAGGAACTCCCCAGATACCTGTTCGTCTGGCTCGCCTTTCTCGGCGGTGTCATCGGCGTCCAGAAGAACTCGCATATCGGCGTCGACCTGTTCGTGCTGATGATGCCGGCCGCCGGCCGCCGGATCTGCTGGGGACTCACCCAGATCGTCTCCGGCGTATGCGGCTACTACATCTTCTATGGCACCCTGCTGCAGCACGACATCATTGTCGGAAACGTCTCCCCGGTCATGCAGATCAGCACGATCTGGGTCTTCGGCATCAGCTATTTCACCGGTGCCGTGATCATCATCGCCTCGATCGTAAACCTTGTCCGACTGCTGCTCGGCCGGGTGAGCGACATGGAAATGATCAGCATGGGCGCTGACGTCAGCCCCGACGAGAACGTCCCCGGCAAGGCGGAGGCCTCGCAATGACCCTCGCTATCTTCGCCGGCTCCCTCCTCGGACTCATGATGATCGGCGTTCCGGTCGCCTTCGCGCTCATCGGCTGCGGCCTGGCGCTAATGTTTCATCTCGGCTTCACCTCACCGCCAATCGTCGTCCAGAACATGTGGGAGGGCGCCAACAGCTACCCGCTCCTCGCCATTCCTTTCTTCATGCTGGCCGGCGAATTCATGAACGCCGGCGGCCTGACCCGCCGCATCATCGACATGTCCTCGGCCTGGGTCGGACACATCCGTGGCGGCCTTGGCTATGTTACCGTCTTCGCCGCCGTCCTGATGGCTTCCCTTTCCGGCTCCGCTCTTGCCGATACCGCCTCGCTCGCCGCCGTCCTCTTCCCGATGATGCGGGACGCGGGCTACAACCGGGCACGTTCCGTCGGCCTCATTTCCTCCGGCGGCATCATCGCCCCGGTCATTCCGCCCTCGATGGGCATGATCATCTTTGGCGTCTCCGGCGGCGTCTCGATCACCAAGCTCTTCCTCGGCGGCCTCGTTCCCGGCGTGTTGATGGGCATCGGCATCATGATCGCCTGGCGCTGGTGCATAAAACACGACGTCATGGAATCGGCGCCAAGGGCCTCTTTCCGCCAGCGCATGGCCGCGACGCGCGAGGCCTTCTGGGCGCTGGTCATGCCTGTCGTCGTCATCGGCGGCCTCAAGGTGGGCTTCTTCACGCCAACAGAAGCCGCCGTCATCGCCGCCGTCTACTGCCTTCTCGTTGGCACCGTGATCTATCGCGAGATTCCCGTTCGCAAGATCTACGGCCTCATCCTCAACGCCGGCGAGACCACCGCCGTCGTCATGTTCATGGCCGCCGCAGCCGCGGTGTCGGCCTGGCTGATCACGGCCGCCAACATCCCCCAGGACGTCGCCGTCCTCCTCAAACCGTTCATCCCATACCCCCGCCTCCTCACCATCATCCTCATCATGCTCGGGCTCGTCATCGGCATGGGTCTCGACATGACCCCCACCATCCTGATCATGACGCCGGTGCTGATGCCGATCGTGCGCATGGCCGGCATCGATCCGGTCTATTTCGGCGTCCTGTTCATCATGAACTGCTCGATCGGCCTGGTAACACCGCCGGTGGGGACCGTTCTCAACGTCGTTTGCAACGTCACGCGCGTGCCCATGAGCCGGGCGATCAAGGGCGTTATACCGTTCATGGTCGCCGAGGTCGTGGTACTCCTCCTCCTCGTGGCCTTCCCCGAACTCATCACCGTCCCGCTGGCGTGGATGACCTCCTGAGCTTCGGCGTTGCCGACCTTTAAATCCCCGGCCTTGAAGGCCCTGGACTTAAAGTTCGGCTGCCCGCGATAGCGGCGGGGAACGCACAATACGCAAGAGCCCGCAGCCATCGCTGGCTGGGGGCTCTTTATTTTTGGATCAGGATATCTTCGCATCCGTCGGCCCGTCCGAATGATACTCCAGGCTCGCCCAGCCACCGTAGCCAAGCTTGGGGAGCAGCGAGAACAGGCGCACGAAATCAGCCGACCCGGTGCCGAACTGGTGACGGCCGGGAACATCGGCAACCAGAATGTGGGCAATCTGGCCGATATAGCGGGGAATGACCTGGAAGAGATTCTCCCCGGCCCTCAGCCAATGATAGAGGTCGTATTGCAGCGCAATATTGTCGCTGTCGATTTGCTCGAAGAGCTCGAAAGCCTCCGCGACGGCCGCTCATCAACCGCCAGCTCGGCCGCAAGGCCACGGGTATCGTCCCGGGTCGTTCGGTATCGTGGCCATTGGGAAGGCGGAGGGGAATTATGTTGTGATGATCGTTCGCTCTTGCGAATCAGATAAGTGAGCGCTTATATGTCGTCATGATCCAGAATGACATATTCAAAGCTCTGGCCGACCCGACACGCCGCGCGATTTTTGAGAAGCTGGCGTCAGGAAGCATGAATGCCAGCACTTTGCGGAAAGGCATGGAAATCAGCCAGCCGGCAATGTCGCAGCATCTCTCTGTCCTTCGCAATGCCAAACTGGTGCGAGAGGAACGCAGGGGTCGCTTTGTGAACTATGAGGTCGATCCAGAAGGGCTGGTGCTCATCGCGGAATGGCTGGCGAAGTATCGGACCTATTGGCCCGCGCGAATTGACGCATTGAAGAACTTACTAAAGGACATGGACCAATGACCGACACGGAGGCCAAGCAGCCAGCGGACGACCTCATAATGGAATACGAAATCGACGCGCCCCCTGAGAAGGTTTGGCGAGCAATCAGTATTCCAGAGTTTCGCGAGAAATGGCTACCTGAAAAGGACTTGGCCGATGCCGACCCAATCTCGACAGAACCGGGAGAGGAAGTCCGTTACCGGATGCGCGAAGAGGTATCGCCCTTCCTTGAAAGCATCGTGACATTCCAGATTGGCCCTAATGTTCTTGGCGGCACACGATTGAGAATTATTCATCGTCTCGTGGACACTCGACCCGTTCGGCGAGCCCCCCCTGCCGCAAACAACAATTGGCCTGCGCTTATGCTCGCAGCATAACACCTCAGATCCCAACAGATCAGAATCCAGAAGACAGGAGTTCGCCTATGCGCGAAGCGATGCAACTCGTCCCTATGGTCGTCGAACAGTCCAGCCGTGGTGAACGCTCTTTTGACATTTATTCCCGCCTTCTCCGAGAGCGGATCATTTTCTTGAACGGCGAGGTGAACGATACCGTCTCTGCGCTCGTCTGCGCGCAGTTGTTGTTTCTGGAGGCCGAGAATCCGAACAAGTCGATTCACCTCTACATCAATTCGCCCGGTGGCGTCGTCACCAGCGGTCTCGCCATGTATGACACCATGCGATACATCCGCGCTCCGGTGCATACCCTTTGCATGGGGACTGCCCGCTCGATGGGGTCTTTCCTGTTGATGGCGGGAGAACCCGGCGAGCGAGCAGCGCTGCCGAACGCCAATATTTTGATCCACCAACCATCAGGCGGCTTCCAAGGCCAGGCGTCCGACATGCTGATCCATGCCGAGGAAATACTGAAAACCAAACAGCGCATGACGCGGCTCTACGCAGAGCATTGCAAACGCTCCTACGAAGATTTCGAGCAAGGAATGGACCGTGATCGCTTCATGACGCCGGAAGAAGCGTTGGAATGGGGGCTAATCGACCGCATCCTTACCAAGCGTGAAAGCGGAGTGCTGGCCGAACCCAATACATAGGCGGTTTGTTGACGTGAGACGCCAGGCGGAACTGCAAGAGATGGCTGCCCGGTTCTAAGATGCCGTCGGTGGCATCCTCCAATCGGTTTCCGCAGCAGCGTTCCGGCTCGAAACCTACGCTCGGGAGATGTCTGACACCGCGACTGTTACCTCCGAACGTTCCGACACGGTGGCAAACACGTCCGATGAAGCATCTTCCAATGTTGAAACCGTCGCCGCCGCAACAGAAGAACTGACCGCGTCGGTGCAGGCGGCTTGTCGATGTGCGGGCCGAACTTGCCCGCGACATGATCGGACGCGTTATTCCTCCGAGGAAGTGCCCGAGTACGGAGCGAAACGGCTGGTGTTTTCATCAGTTTCGAGCGCCCGACTCAGCGCCGGAAAGGCTCGCTGCAGGCAGGCCTTGCGCTCGCAGAGCTTGCAGCCGGCGCCGATCGGTGTCGCCGCCGCCGGATTGGTGAGATCGAGCCCCTGTGAATAGACCAGCCGATCAGCGTGCTGTAGGTCGCAGCCAAGCGCGACCGCGAAGGTCTTTTGTGGGGCACCGAAACCACCGCGTCCCCGCGAAACGGTTCTGGCAATCCAGAGGAAACGGCGACCGTCGGGCATCTGCGCCACCTGGGTCAGGATCGTACCCGGCCGGGCGAAGGCGCCATAGACGTTCCATAAGGGACAGTTGCCGCCGATGCGGGAGAAGTGGAAATCGGCCGCCGATTGCCGCTTGGAAATGTTGCCTGCGCGGTCGACGCGGATGAAGAAAAACGGCACGCCGCGCGCCGCCGGGCGCTGCAGGGTGCTGAGGCGGTGGCAGACGGTCTCGAAGCCGACGTCGAAACGGCCGCCGATGAGGTCGATGTCGTAGCTCACCGCTTCCGCGGCGGCGAGAAAGGGACCATAAGGCATCACCAAGGCGCCAGCGAAATAGGCGGCAAGGCCGATGCGGGCGAGCCGTCGGGCCTCGTCAGAGAGGAAAGCGGCCTCGGCAGCCAGCCGGTCGATGGTCTCGCCGGCCTCCAGAAAGCCGATTTGCGTTGCCATCTGAAACGCCTGCTGGCCAAGCCTCAGCCGAGCGGAAAGCCGCAACTGGCGGCGAGCTGGATCATAGGCGCGTAGCGTCCCTTCTCCTCCCATGTCGGTCATGATGACATCGATGGCATGGTGCGCCTTGAGGCGCGCGGCGAGTCCTTCGGCCATGGCGCCGATCGGAAGTTTTTCCTCGGCGAAAATCGCCTCCGCTGCCGCGTCCAGTGCCGGGATGTGGTTGCGACGCTCATAGAAGAAGTCGCGCACTTCCTCGAACGGCATCGGTGTCGTCATCTGGGCTTCACCCTTTGTCCCCTCACCGAGCCTGGCCGACAGGGCCTCGACACGCTCGCTGACCTCGCGGAAGCGCCGGTCCAGCTCGACGATGCGGCGGGCGACGGCCGGCATGTTCGCCGCCAGTTCACGAATTTCGGCCTGGGAGACAGGCTCGCGCCCGCCCGCCTCGGAGAGGATGGTCTTGAGGTCGGTCATCATCCGCGCCTCGCCATCCTCGGAAAAGGCCTGAACGTCGAGCCCGAAGACCGCGTTGAGCTTCAACAGAACCGGCACGGTCAACGGCCTCTGGTTGCGCTCCAGCTGGTTCAGATAGCTCGCTGAAAGCTCCAGCGCCCGGGCCAGCGCCACCTGGCTCAATCCGCGTTCCTCGCGTAGTCGCTTCAGCCTTACCCCGACGAACGCCTTTCGCACATCTTCCTCCTAAAAATTTGCAAAATTTGCAGATCCTGCTGAAAATCTTCGCTTTTCTTAGCTTTTTCAGCTCTTCTCAGCGCGCGTATTTTGCGGATATTGCGAACTATTGCCGCGATGGCAAGGTCCAATCGGCACCATCGCAAACAAAAGAGACGAGGAACGCGCCGTGGCCGGTTGCCCCGACAGCGAAAAGAACCCGCGCGAAACGCGGTTCGTGGAGATGATCTTTCCCGATCAGACCAATCACTACGGCACACTTTTTGGTGGTGCCGCGCTGAAACTGATGAGCAAGGCGGCCTTCGTCGCCGCCAGCCGGTTTGCGCGCAAGGCAGTGGTGATGGCGGCTTCCGAGAGAGTCGACTTCGGCGTGCCGGTCCGGCTTGGCGAGATGTTCGAATTGTCCGCCCGCATCGACCGGGTCGGCCGCAGCTCCATGACGGTCACGGTGGATACGATCGCCGAGGCGCTGATCAGCGGCGACCGACGCTCGGCCATGCAGGGCCGCTTCGAAATGGTCGCCGTCGACGCAGATGGCCGGCCGATTCCAATTGCCGCGTCGGCCGGCCACGGCGCGGTCGAGCCAGCTGACCGCATCCCCCAAGCCTGAAGAATTCACCAAACTCGGGAGAGGACTGTCCCATGAAGATCCATAGCGTGCGCACCCACAAATCCTCGGAAAACCTGCCGCGCGAGGACCAGCTTGCCTGGAAGATTGCCGAAGTCGCGACCGATCCGGTCGCCGTCGACGCCGATGTCGTGGAGATGATCGGCAACCGCATCATCGACAATGCGTCCGTCGCCGTTGCCTCGCTCAACCGCCGGCCGGTCGTCAGCGCCCGCGCCGAGGCGATCGCCCACCCCTATCAGCCGGGTGCGACGGTCTTCGGGCTTTCGCCCCACCGCCGGGTGTCGCCGGAATGGGCGGCGTGGGCAAACGGGGTCGCGGTGCGCGAACTCGACTATCACGACACCTTCCTTGCCGCGGAATATTCCCACCCCGGTGACAACATTCCGCCGATCCTGGCGGTCGCCCAGCATTGCGGGCTCGATGGCGCGGCGCTGGTGCGGGGGCTGGCGACGGGCTACGAGATCCAGGTCGATCTGGTGAAGGGCATGTGCCTGCACGAGCGAAAGATCGACCATATCGCCCATCTCGGCCCCTCGGCGGCTGCCGGCATCGGCACCGCGCTCGGACTGCCGAGCGAGGTGATCTATCAGGCCGTGCAGCAGGCTCTGCATGTGACGACGACGACGCGGCAATCACGCAAGGGCGAGATCTCATCGTGGAAGGCCTATGCGCCGGCCTTTGCCGGCAAGATGGCGATCGAGGCTGTCGACCGGGCAATGCGCGGCGAAGGCGCGCCGTCGCCGGCCTGGGAGGGCGAGGACGGCTTCATTGCCTGGATGCTCAACGCACCCGCGACGGAATATGCCATTTTGCTGCCCGAGCCGGGCGAGGCCAAGCGGGCAATCCTCGACACCTACACCAAAGAGCATTCGGCGGAATACCAGAGCCAGGCTCTGATCGACCTTGCCCGTCGCATGGGACCGAGGATCGATGAGCTTTCCAAGGTGAAGTCCATTGTCATCCACACCAGCCATCACACCCACTACGTGATCGGCACCGGGGCGAATGATCCCCAGAAGATGGATCCGACAGCGAGCAGGGAAACGCTCGATCATTCCATCATGTACATCTTCGCCGTCGCGCTCGAGGACGGCGGTTGGCACCACGTCCGCTCCTATGCGCCCGGGCGCGCCCGGCGACCGGAAACCGTGGCGCTCTGGCACAAGATCTCGACCGTGGAAGATCCCGATTGGACCCGGCGCTACCACAGCACCGATCCGAAGCACAAAGCGTTCGGCGGCCGGGTCGTCGTCACGCTTCAGGACGGCACGGTAATCGAGGATGCGCTCGCCGTTGCCGACGCTCACCCGCTCGGCGCCCGGCCGTTCGCGCGACCCGACTACATCGCCAAGTTCCGCACACTCTGCGAAGGCATCGTGACAGAGACCGAGCAGGATCGCTTCCTCGGTGCGGTCGAGCGCCTGCCGCGGCTTTCTGCCGATGGTCTTGCCGGCCTCACCGTGTCGGTTGCCCCGGAAGCACTCCAGGGCGCGGCATCGCACGGCATTTTCGACTGGAAAGAAGACCACTCGGCGAAAAACGCCGGCCCGCTCACCCATGTGGCCTGACGCAGGAGGACCCCCGATGGAAACGAAACCCCGCCCCAAGAAATCGGTCGCGCTTTCGGGCGTCGTCGCCGGCAATACCGCGCTCTGCAGCGTCGGGCGCAGCGGCAACGATCTGGCCTATCGCGGCTATGATATCCACGACCTGGCACACCATTGCGAATATGAGGAGGTCGCCTACCTGCTGGTGCACGGCATCCTGCCTACCCGGGTCGAACTGGCGATCTACAAACAGAAACTCAAGGCGCTTCGCGGCCTGCCGGCCTCAGTACGACGCACGCTCGAAGGCTTGCCGGCGGCAACCCACCCGATGGACGTATTGCGCAGCGGCGTCTCCGTGCTCGGCTGTGTCTTGCCGGAAGGCGCCGACCACAATGCGGCCGATGCGCTCGACATCGCCGACCGGCTAGTCGCCTCGCTCGGTTCGATCCTGATCTACTGGTTCCACTACGCCCACAACGGCCGGCGGATCGACGTGGAGACGGACGACGACTCGGTCGCCGCGCATTTCCTGCATCTCCTGCACGGCAAGATGCCGGAGGAGAAGGCGATCAAGGCTCTGAACACCACGCTTATCCTTTATGCCGAGCATGAATTCAACGCCTCCACCTTCACTGCCCGGACCATTGCAGGCACGGAAAGTGACATCTATTCGGCCGTTACCGGCGCTATCGGCGCTCTCCGCGGGCCGAAGCATGGTGGCGCCAATGAGGCGGCCTACGAGATTCAGAAGCGCTACCTGACGCAGGACGAGGCAGAAGAAGACATTCGGGCGCGGATTGCGGCCAAAGAGGTGATCATCGGTTTCGGTCACCCGGTCTACACCGTCTCCGATCCGCGCAACGCCGTCATCAAGGAGGTCGCCCGGCAGTTAAGCAATGACTCCGGCTTTCTTCAGCTCTTCGATATCGCGGAGCAGATCGAGACGGTAATGGCCGACACCAAGGCCATGTTCCCCAATCTCGACTGGTTCAGCGCGGTCGCCTACCATCTGATGGGCGTGCCAACGGCGATGTTCACGCCGCTCTTTGCCATCGCCCGGGTGTCGGGCTGGTGCGCTCATATCATGGAGCAGCGGCGCGACAAGAAGATCATCAGGCCATCAGCCCATTATGTCGGACCGGAGCACTGCACCTTCGTGCCGATTGGCGAACGCCAGGCGGCGCGATCCACATCGCGGGCTGCCTGACGCGCGCCGTCCATTCCAAAAACCGCAAGGCATCAAGAGAGACGGCTTATGGCCGGTGTTCACCCATTCCATCCGCGTCGTCTCTCTTGACGGAGGCGCCGTTGTCGGACCGTCCTGCACGGTTGCGGCGACGGTGTCTCCGCTCTGCGGTCGCCCGTTACATTGAAGGAGACATTTATGCCCTATCTCATCGGATCCAACACTCCGGACCAGCCTGCCGGCGTTCGCCTTCGTGCGCTTGTCGAGCGTGGAGGCATCCTCGGTATTCCCGGTGCCCACAACGGCATGGCGGCGCTGCAGGCGCGCTCCGCCGGCTTCGAGGCGCTTTATCTTTCCGGAGCCGCGATGACGGCCTCCATGGGCCTGCCCGACCTCGGCATCATCACCGTCGACGAAGCCAGCTTCTTCATCCGTCAGGTGGCGCGGTCAAGCGGCCTGCCGGTGCTGGTCGACGGCGATACCGGTTATGGCGAGGCGCTCAACGTCATGCATATGGTGCGAACCTTCGAGGAGGCCGGTGCCGGCGCCGTCCATATCGAGGACCAGTTGCTGCCGAAGAAATGCGGCCACCTCAACGACAAGAAGCTCGCCGACGCGCACGACATGGCTACCAAGGTCGCCGCCGCCGCAAAGGCCCGTCGCCATCTCTATCTCATCGCGCGCACCGACGCGGCAGCGAGCGAGGGGATCGACGGTGCTGTTGCCCGCGCCAAACTCTACATGGCGGCCGGTGCTGATGCGATCTTCCCCGAGGCACTAACGACGGCGGAGATGTTCCGCGAGTTCGCACGGCGCATGCCCGGCGTGCCGCTCCTGGCTAACATGACGGAGTTCGGCCGCACGCCTTTCTTCACCGCCAGCGAGTTCGAGGAGATGGGTTATCGCATGGTGATATGGCCGGTCTCTTCACTGCGCGCCGCCAACAAGGCGCAGGAAAGGCTCTATGCCACGATCGCCCGCGACGGCTCGACCCAGGCCATGGTCGGCGACATGCAGACCCGGGCCGAGCTTTATGCCGCGATTGATCTGAAGGCTTATGAGGCGCTCGACGCCTCGATCGTCGAGACCATGCTGCCACAGACCGAACCCGCGGCCTGAGCGGTCATGACCGGGACAGCAAGTCGGCGCCCGGTTCTTTCCTGGGGGAGTGATCATGCCTCGAACCCCGCCCTATGATCGCATGCCAGCACGACACTGGGACGATCCGGCAGGCATTGTCGAGACCGCTTTCCATCGTGGAGATGGAGCCCTGGCGGACCCCGAAACGATCGTTCTTGCCTGGATGGCCGTCCTGCCGAGGAGGACGGATGCGGCGCTCGCGGCAACATCCGTCCTTGCCCGCCTGGCACGGGCCCGGACGGAGCCCCTGTCGCCACGGCAATGGCGCTTGCTCGATCTCCTGGGCCACATCGGTGCGCATCATCGCCATGCATCCGGCAGGTGAGCCGGTCCGTGGTCATACCGATATGTCCTTCGCGCCTGTGAAAAGCCCCGATCCTCGCGGACCGGGGCTCTTGCAATCTGCCGTTCGCAAGGCGCGGCTCAGGCGGCGACCACTGCCTCGGCACGCAATCGCGCCGCCGCGGCAACCATGTTGACAAGGGCCGGGCGAACCTCGTCCCACTTGCGCGTCTTCAGGCCGCAATCCGGGTTGACCCAGATCTGGCGGTCGGCGAGACGTTTGCGGGCGTGTTCCAGGAGATCGACCATTTCGACAACCGTCGGCACACGCGGCGAATGGATGTCATAGACTCCGGGGCCGATCTCATTGGGGTAGTCGAATTCGCGGAAGGCATCGAGCAACTCCATGCGCGACCGCGAGGTCTCGATGGAAATGACATCGGCATCCATGGCCGCGATTGACTCGATGATATCGTTGAATTCCGAGTAGCACATGTGGGTGTGGATCTGTGTCTCGTCCCTCACGCCCGACGATGTGAGGCGGAAGCTTTCCACGGCCCAGTCGAGATAGGTCTGCCAGTCCGACTTGCGCAGGGGAAGGCCTTCGCGCAGCGCTGCCTCGTCGATCTGGATCATCGCCGCGCCGGCCTTCTCCAGGTCGAGAACCTCGTCACGGATAGCGAGCGCGATCTGGCGGCACACGTCGGCGCGCGGCAGGTCGTCCCGCACAAAAGACCAGTTGAGAATAGTCACCGGCCCGGTCAGCATGCCCTTCATCGGCTTGTCGGTGCATGACTGGGCATAGCGCCACCAGCCGACAGTCATCGGCGCGGGGCGCGAGACGTCGCCGAAAATGATCGGCGGCCGGACGTAGCGCGAGCCGTAGCTTTGCACCCAGGCGTGCTTGGTGAAAGCGAAGCCGGAAAGCCGCTCGCCGAAATATTGCACCATGTCGTTGCGCTCGAATTCGCCATGGACGAGCACATCGAGACCGATCTCTTCCTGCCAGCGGATCGTTTCTGCGGTTCGGGCCCGCAGGAAGGCGGCGTAGTCAGCGTCGTTCATCTCCCCCCTGGCATGGGCGGCGCGGGCCTTGCGGACCTCAGCGGTTTGCGGAAACGAGCCAATGGTGGTCGTCGGGAAAAACGGCAGCTTCAGGCGGTCATGTTGCAAGGCGCTGCGCTCGGCAAACGGGCTCACCCGCTTCTCCATCGCCGTGTCGACCGCTGCCGTTCTCGCGGCAACCGAGGCGTCGTGGACACGGGTGGAAATCGCACGCGTCTGCAAGGCGTCCGCGGTTGCCTGCCAGTCCGTCCAGACGCTCTTCTCGCCCCGCGACAGCGCCGAGGCAAGGATCCACAACTCGCTCATCTTTTGAACGGCAAAGGCAAGCCAGGACTTCAATTCCGGATCGAGTGCCGTCTCCAGATCGAGGTCAATCGGGACATGCAGAAGCGACGATGAGGGGGCGAGCTCGATACCGACGAAGGAGGTTCCGCGAAGGGTGTTTTCGAGCCGTTCCCTGAGCGCGGCCAGATCGGTGCGCCAGATATTGCGGCCATCGATGACGCCGAGTGAAAGGACCCAATTCGACGGAGCCTTCGTGACGACCTGCTCGAGCTGTTCGGGTGCGCGGACACAGTCTACATGGAGGCCGCCGACGGGAAGGGACACTGCGGTGTCGAGATTGTCGCCGAGTGGCCCGAAATAGGTGGCAACGAGGATTTCCGGTGTATCCGCCACGGCGAGCGCTCCATAGGCGGAGCGAAAGGCCTCACGCTCCTCGGCCGTGAGATCGAGCACCAGTGTCGGTTCGTCGATCTGCACCCAGTCGGCGCCAGCCTCCTTGAGGCGACCAAGCAACTCGACATAGACGGGCATCAGGGTCTTGAGCAGCGTCATCGGTTCGAAGTCGCCGTCACGGGCCTTGGCGAGCTTGAGGAACGTGACCGGGCCGAGGAGAACCGGCCGGGTATGAATTCCAAGCGCCTTGGCCTCCAGGAATTCGTCGATGGGCTTGGTCGAGGCAAGGGTGAAGTTCTGACCGTGGACGAGTTCGGGCACCATGTAATGGTAGTTGGTGTCAAACCATTTGGTCATTTCCAGCGCGGTGAGCCCACCCTCCCCACCCCGCGCCATGGCGAAATAGGTGTCGAGCGACACCGGGCCATCGGTCCAGCCATAGGCGGCCGGAAGCGCGCCGACCATAACGGCCGTATCGAGCACGTGATCGTAGAGTGAAAAGTCGTTGGAAGGGATGCGGGTGACACCGCGTTCGGCCTGTTCACGCCAGGAGGCGGCGCGCAGCGCTTTGGCGGTGTTGAGGAGGTCGTCGGCCGACGACTTGCCGGCCCAGTAGGATTCAAGCGCGAATTTCAGTTCGCGCCGGCGGCCGATACGTGGCACGCCGAGCGTTGCGACAGGAAGCAGTTCAGAAGACATATCATACCCCAGAAGGTTGGGGGGCATGGTGCGTGTGGATGCAGGCAATGCCGTCGCCGATCCCGACGCCGGATTGCGCGGAGCCTGAAGGCGGTCCGCTTTCCCGGCTTTGCCGAAGAGCAACAGCATGCTGCGCCCCACCGGGACACCCCGCCCGTGGACGTTGACTGCATCGCGGCAGGTCTCCTGGCTTGCGGATTGCCATCATCCCCAGCCTTCCCAAGGCATCATGCCTCAGTGGCGTCGGTGGGGATGACTCACCGCTTACAGTTGCGGGGGCAGCACCGGACTTCCCTCATGACTTCAACGGAAGGGGCACCGGTTTCCCTCTTGGCCCGCGGAAGGGACACCCTTTCCGCCGGAACCGCGACAGGGTGACCATCGCGCGACGGGCGCGGGATTGTCAAGGGTGATATAAAGAAATGTTTATGTCTTTATTTGATTGTGGCGTCTGTGGACCTTCAGTGCGGTTCAACCCCGGGTACGGATGATCCCAGGTACAAATGATCCCAGGTACAGGCGATCCCAGGTACAGACGACTTCCGGCATGCGGAAAGGCACAGATTGATCCGCCATGTCATGACGGGTACGCGAGAAGGAGATTCGGTCGATGCTGAGTCGGCCTTGCCTCGGGATGGAACCCGTCGCACCCGGCGACGAGACGAAAACGAGTCGCCCACAGTCGGCGGACGAACGTCGCGGTCCTCAATGTCTCGAAAACCGCCGGTCGGGCACGCTTCGCGATAACGGCGCCGCAATTCGGATCTCGGTGCCCTTGACGCTTGAGGCGAAGTAGTCCATCAATATCTAGCGTTACGGTTCCTTAGATGCGCAACATCTAGGGCTAAGAGGGAAGCCGGTGCCCCAACATGGGAAAGCCGGCGCTGCCCCCGCAACTGTAAGCGGCGAGCGATCGTCCCCTGATGTCACTGGTGCCTTCGGGTGCCGGGAAGACGGGACGAAAGCGGCGACCCGCGAGCCAGGAGACCTGCCGTATCCAAAGCAAACGTCCACGGGCGGGGTGTCCCGAAGGATCGCGGATAAGGCGTGGTCGTCGGTTGACCGCGTGCGTAACCGCCTCCGCCAATCCCCGCTCCCAATCCCGGAGGGGGATCGCGTATGGCCGTAGAGGCTCTTGATTTTGACGACGAGGGTAATCTCGTTCCCTTCAGCCGGTCTGTGCTGGCGCGTCTCGCGCCCGGACCTGCGTCCAAACCCGTGCGGCCCGTTCCCGAGCCGGAGCAGCGGCGTGCCCAGCGACCGCACCCGGCCGAATTGCGCCTTGATCGCGGACGCGACGACAGGCTGACGTCCTTCGGCAAGGAGACGCTTAAGGACCGCTACCAGCTTCCCGGCGAGGGCATTCAGGACATGTTCGCCCGTGTCTCCTGCGCCTTCGCCGATGATGTCCACCATGCCCAGCGACTCTACGACTACATGAGCAGACTGTGGTTCATGCCGGCGACGCCAGTTCTTTCCAACGGCGGCACGCGGCGCGGCCTGCCGATTTCGTGTTTCCTCAACGCCGTGCCTGACACCCTCGATGGTATCGTCGATGTCTGGAACGAGAACGTCGACCTCGCCTCCAATGGCGGCGGCATCGGCACCTATTGGGGTGGCGTGCGCTCGATCGGCGAGGCGGTGAAGGGCAATGGCGCGACCTCGGGCATCATCCCCTTCATCCGCGTCATGGACAGCCTGACGCTGGCGATCTCTCAAGGCTCGCTCCGGCGCGGCTCCGCCGCCGTCTATCTCGATGTCCACCATCCGGAAATCGAGGAGTTCCTGGAAATCCGCAAGCCCTCCGGCGACTTCAACCGCAAGAGCCTCAACCTGCATCACGCGATCGCCATCACCGATGATTTCATGACAGCGGTGCGTGACGATCGCCCGTTTGGTCTGAAAAGCCCGAAGACCGGTGAGGTCCTGCGCGAGGTGAGTGCCCGCCAGCTCTGGCAGCGCATCCTCGATGTCCGCATGCAGACCGGCGAGCCCTATCTCCTCTTCATCGATACGGTAAACCGGGCGCTCCCCAAGCATCAGCGAGAGCTTGGCCTCAGGGTGCGCTCGTCCAACCTGTGCGCCGAGATCACCTTGCCGACCGGCGCCGATCACCTTGACAACGAGCGCACGGCCGTGTGCTGCCTGTCGTCGCTCAACATGGAGACATGGGACGAATGGGAGCAGGTGCCCCATTTCGTCGAGGATGTCTTGCGCTTTCTCGACAACGTCTTGAACCATTTCATCGAAAATGCTCCGGAGGGTATGGAGAAGGCCGCCTACGCAGCCGCCCGCGAACGCTCCGTCGGCCTCGGCGTGATGGGCTTCCATTCCTTCCTGCAGGCGCGCGGCATTCCGTTTGAGAGCGCGCTTGCCAAGTCATGGAACCGGAAGCTCTTCGGCAAGATCCGCCGCGACGCCGACGCGGCCTCGGTGAAGCTCGCCGATGAGCGCGGCCCCTGCCCCGATGCGGCGGAGCGTGGCATGCGCGCGCGCTTCTCGCACAAGCTGGCGATCGCGCCGACGGCCTCCATCAGCATCATCTGCGGCGGCACCAGCGCCGGCATCGAGCCGATCCCTGCCAATATCTACACCCACAAGACGCTGTCGGGCAGTTTCACCGTGCGCAACCCGCACCTCGTCCGGCTGTTGGGCGAAAAGGACGCCGACCGGCCGGAAACCTGGCAGTCGATCCTCGAACACGAGGGCTCGGTGCAACATCTCGATTGCCTCAGCGAGGATGAGAAGGCCACCTTCCGCACGGCCTTCGAGATCGATCAGCGCTGGATCATCGAGCTTGCCGCCGACCGCGCGCCGCTCGTCTGCCAGAGCCAGTCGATCAACCTTTTCCTGCCGGCCGACATCCACAAGTGGGACCTGCACATGCTGCACTGGACGGCCTGGGAGAAGGGCCTGAAGAGCCTCTATTACTGCCGCTCCAAATCGGTGCGCCGGGCCGCCTTCGCAGGCTCGGAGGAGCGCATCATGGCCGAGGCAACCATCGCCGCGACCGATTACGAAGAATGCCTTGCCTGCCAATAAGGACGCCTGACATGGACATTGGACATCTCGATCCGCGCACGCTGATCGATACCGGCCGGGTCGGCCTCCTCAAGGCTTCCGGCGCCTACAACATCTCCCGTTATCCCTGGGCCTATGACTTCTGGAAGAAGCAGCAACAGGTGCACTGGATGGGCGAAGAGGTACCGCTCGGCGAGGACATCAAGGACTGGGCTTCGCCTCGGGTCTCCGATGCGGAACGCAATCTGCTGACCCAGATTTTCCGCTTCTTCACCCAGTCGGACGTGGAGGTCGGCGACAACTATCTGAAGCGCTACATGCCGATCTTCCAGCCGCTGGAGATCCAGATGATGATGGCTGCCTTCAGCAACATGGAGACCATCCATATCGACGCCTATGCGCTTCTCCTGACGACACTCGGCATGCCGCAGGCCGAATTCGAGGCCTTCCACGACTACGCGGCGATGCGCGACAAGGCCGACTACATGCACACCTTCGGCGTCGACACCGTGGCCGACGTATCGCGGACGCTGGCGATGTTCGGCGCCTTCACGGAAGGCATGGCGCTGTTCGCCAGCTTTGCCATGCTTCTCAACTTCCCGCGCCACAACAAGATGAAAGGCATGGGCCAGATCGTCACCTGGAGTGTGCGCGACGAGAGCCTGCATTGCGAGGGCGTCATCCGGCTCTTCCATGCCTGGAACCGGGAGACCGGAGCGCTGACCAAGCCGGTGCGCGACGACATTCTCGACGTCGCCAAAACCATGGTCGGGCTTGAGGAAAAATTCGTGGAGCTGGCTTTCGAGCTCGGCGCGGTGGAGGGCATGCGGGCGGAGGATATCGTCGCCTATGTCCGCTACATCTGCGACTGGCGGCTCACGCAGCTGAAGCTGCCCACCCTTTACGGCTATTTCCGCGAGACCGCGAGCGGCTACGAGCAGGCCCGGCCACATCCCTTGCCGTGGCTGGTGGAGATCCTCAACGGCGTCGAACACGCCAATTTCTTCGAGCAGCGGGCGACCGAATATTCCAAGGCAGCGAGCCAGGGAAGCTGGGACGGCGCCGACGGCGTCTGGTCCCGCTTCGAGAACCGCGGCCCCGCCACCGATCCCGCCACACCGCTTTCGTGAGACCTCTCAGAATGACCGTTCTTCATGCCGCCCATCCCCGCTCCGTCATCAAGCGCAGCGGCGCGCGGGCCGACTTCGACGCCGCCAAGATCCTCCGCGCCATCACCCTTGCCGGCAAGGCCACCGGCGAATTCGGCGAAGTCGAGGCCGAGCTTCTCTGCACCAAGGCCGTCAAGGTGCTGGCCCACCGGTTTTCGGGCGAGGCGCCGCAGATCGAGCAGATCCAGGACGTGGTCGAGCAGGCGCTGATCTCGGCCGACCATTTCGCCACTGCCCGCGCCTATATCGTCTACCGGGAACAGCATGCCCGGCTGCGCAAGGACCGCGAGGTGGTGGTCGACGTCGCCTCCTCGATCAACGAATATCTCGAGCGCGCCGACTGGCGGGTCAACGCCAACGCCAACCAGGGCTATTCGCTGGGCGGGCTGATCCTCAACGTCTCGGGCAAGGTGGTCGCCAATTACTGGCTCTCGCACGTCTATCCGGCCGAAATCGGAGAGGCGCACCGGTCCGGCGACCTGCACATCCACGACCTCGACATGCTGTCCGGCTATTGCGCCGGCTGGTCGCTGCGCACGCTCCTTACCGAAGGGCTCAACGGGGTTCCGGGCAAAGTCGAGGCCGGGCCGGCGAAGCATCTTTCCAGCGCCGTCGGCCAGATCGTCAACTTCCTCGGCACGCTGCAGAACGAATGGGCGGGCGCCCAGGCGTTCTCCTCGTTCGATACCTACATGGCGCCGTTCGTGCGCATCGACGACCTCTCCTACGAGGAGGTGCTGCAGTCGATCCAGGAGCTGGTCTACAACCTCAACGTCCCGTCGCGCTGGGGTACCCAGACGCCGTTCACCAACCTCACCTTCGACTGGACCTGCCCGGACGACCTGAAGGATCAGGTGCCGATCATCGGCGGCAAGGAGATGGATTTCTCCTACGGCGAGTTGCAGGCCGAGATGGACCTTATCAACCGGGCCTATATGGAGGTGATGACAAGGGGCGACGCCAAGGGCCGGGTCTTCACCTTCCCGATCCCGACCTACAACATCACGCCGGAGTTTCCCTGGGAGAGCGAGAACGCCGACCGGCTGTTCGAGATGACGGCGAAATACGGCCTGCCCTACTTCCAGAACTTTTTGAACTCCGAACTGAAGCCCCACATGGTGCGGTCGATGTGCTGCCGTCTGCAGCTCGACCTGACGGAGCTCCTGAAGCGCGGCAACGGCCTGTTCGGCAGCGCCGAGCAGACCGGCTCGGTCGGCGTCGTTACCGTCAACTGCGCCCGGCTCGGATACCTCCATCGCGGCGATGAAGCGGGCCTCCTTGCCGCCCTCGATCGGCTGATGGAAATCGGCCGCACCAGCCTTGAGATCAAGCGCAAGGTGATCCAGCGGCATATCGATGCCGGTCTGTATCCCTATACCAAGCGCTACCTTGGCACCTTGCGGAACCATTTCTCCACGCTCGGCGTCAATGGCGTCAACGAGATGATCCGCAACTTCACGGCCGGGGCGGAGGACATCTCCACACAGTGGGGCCACGGTTTCGCGGTGCGCCTCCTCGACCATGTGCGCGAGAAGATCGTCGCCTTCCAGGAGGAGACCGGGCACCTCTACAACCTTGAAGCCACTCCGGCCGAGGGGACGACCTACCGCTTCGCCCGCGAGGACCGCAAGCGCTATCCCGGCATCCTCCAGGCTGGCACCGACGCACAGCCCTACTACACCAATTCCAGCCAGCTTCCCGTCGGCTTTACCGACGATCCGTTCGAAGCGCTGGAAATGCAGGAAGAGCTGCAGGCCAAATACACCGGCGGCACGGTGCTGCACCTTTACATGGGGGCGCGGCTGTCCTCGGCCGATGCCTGCCGCAAGCTGGTGCGCCGGGCACTGTCGAACTTTCGGCTGCCCTACATCACTGTGACGCCGACCTTCTCGATCTGCCCGACCCACGGCTATATCGCCGGCGAGCACGAATTCTGCCCCATCTGCGATGCCGAAAGGATCGCCGAAAAGCGCCGCGCCGCGGCGTCCTGACCCTTCCCACCCAACCGCTTAAGGAGATGCCATCATGAACCATATGCCTTCCACCGCCGACCTCGACGCCGCCATCACCCTTGCCGACGAAGAGCGCCAACCCTGCGAAATCTGGACCCGGGTGATGGGCTATCACCGGCCGATGTCGTCGTTCAATCACGGCAAAAAGGGCGAGTTCCAGGAGCGAGTCTACTACGCGGAAGAACAGGCCCCGCGGTGACCGACACAGCCACTGCCTGCCGGCCCGCCGGGCACAAGACGGACATCCGGGTCGGCGGGCTCGCCCGGATGTCGAGTTGCGACTGGCCAGGCGAAATCGTCGCCACGGTGTTCTGCCAGGGCTGCCCCTGGGCCTGCCCCTATTGCCACAACCCGCATCTGATCGACGCAAGGGCGCCGGGGCAAGTCTCGTGGCCGGAGGTGCTCGACTTCCTGGAAAGCCGCCGCGGCCTCCTCGACGGCGTGGTGTTTTCCGGCGGCGAGCCGACCCTGCAGGCCGGCCTCGTCGATGCGGCTCGGACCGTCCGGTCGATGGGCTTCAAGATCGGCCTGCACACCGGCGGCCCCTATCCGCATCGGTTCGCCGACGTGCTGCCGCTGCTTGACTGGGTCGGCTTCGATATCAAGGCGCCGTTCGCCGACTATGCCCGCATCACCGGGGCGCCGGGCAGCGGCGACAAGGCGCGTGAGAGCCTGCGCCTGCTGATTGCCAGCGGCGTTGCCTTCCAGGCCCGCACCACGGTGCATCCCATGCTGCTCGATGCCGCCGCCCTCGACCGCCTCAGCCGGGATCTCGCCGAGGAAGGCGTGAGCGACCACGTCATCCAGGAATTCCGGCCCGCCGGCTGCGCCGATCCGGTGTTGGTGGCGGCGGGCTGACGCCACCATCCATTCGGCGTCACTGCGAGCGAGCAAAGCAAGCGCGGCAGTCAAGAGCCGCAAGCTCCGAGCGGGACGGCAAGGTAGACGCCGAACCGGTCGACTTCGATGGTCGCCAGGTCGGCGTCCGGAGTGCCGGCTTCGGCGTAGATACCGGCATAGTGCGCGCCCAGCAGTCGCGTCAGGGAGTCCGCGAGCCGGGTGTCGAAACCGGTGTGACGGAAGGCGGCGCCGAGAACGATCCCGCTGAACAGCAACCAGAACGTCGACGACCGGAATCCTGAGAAAACCGTGTCCGCCGGCGCGATCCCGGCGGCGACCGCGATCAGGAAGAAGGCCAGGGCCGTCCAGTATTCCGGCACGGCGGCGGTGGCCCAGAGCCCGATACAGAACACGACCAGCGCCAGCACGACCGCCATCTCGGCGCCGAGCACGAACGCACAGACGACGCCGCTGAGTCCGGCGACTGCGACGACGGCGCCGACCGGCCGCAGCCGTTGGGAGCGACGCGTTGACGCGGCGCGGTGCCGATGCGGCCGGTCGGCAGGTCGTGGTCAGGGTGAAAATATCGCAAGTCATGGGATGACTTTGAGGCCCAGGCGGTCGGCCGTCCAATCGAATTTCGCAAGGCCCGACCTCGGCTTGCCTGATAACGGACGCGCCAGGCCGTCGCCGGTTTTGCGCCTTCGCTCTCGCTCGGTCCGTCTCCCTCGCACCTCGGGAAACCTGAGCACGGACCTCCGGCATTTCGAATTGTGCGGCCCGCAACCACCGGGTTAGGGTGGTGCAATAATTTGCAAGTGCGTCCCATTCGCAATGTTGGGAATCGCGGCGAACCCCAGATACCAAACACCTGATAGAGACGAAGAGGCCTCCCATGCGACTGTTCTTTCGCCGCTTCATCAGCCCTGCCGCGATCGCTGTCGTCGTAGCGTCAGCCACCCTGCCCGTCCATGCGGACGGTGCAGACGAGCGGCTCGTAATCGCCAGCGCTCGCAGCGACCGCGGCATGCCCGCGCCCTATGTCCACCAAAAAAACGGCCCGGGGTACATCTACACGAGCTACGTGTTCGACACCCTGATCGACCACGGGCCGGACGGCGGCCTTGCGCCCGGACTGGCTAAATCCTGGACGCTGTCCGACGACGGGCTCGTCTGCGACCTGATGCTCGAAGAAAAGGCCCGCTGGCACGATGGCAAACCGGTGACGGCGGAAGACGTCGCCTTCACCTTCGCCTACATGAGCGACCACCCCTATGTGCTCGCATCCGTCGACATGGTCGACACGGTTGTGGCCATCTCGAAGGAACACGTCCGGATCACCTTGAAGCAGCCCTATGCGGGGCTTCAGTTCGGGCTGCTGCTCTCGCTGCCGATCCTGCCGAAACACGTTTACCAGGACCAGACGACGCCGGAGCGCTTCGTCGACAAGAAGGCCGCGACCGGCAGCGGTCCCTACAAGCTCGTCAGCTACGACAAGGCACAGGGGCGCTACCTGTTCGAACGCAACGAGGGCTACTATCGCGGTACGCCGAAATTCCGCCAGGTGGCGATCGTCAAAATGGCCCCGGACGCCGCGCTCCAGGCAATGGCGGCGGGCAAGGTCGACGTCATCGGCAGCCTGCCATGGACAAAGGTCGATGCGGCGCGACAGGCCGGCCTCAACGTCCTGTCGGCACGCAGCAACCATCCGGTCCGGCTGGTCTTCAATCATCAGGGCCTGTTCCGCGAAAAGACCCTGCGCCATGCGCTCGCCTTGGCGATCGATCGCCAGACCCTCGTCGACGTCGTCTACCAGAATGGCGCCATCGTCGCGGAGACCGGCTACTTCCAGAAGGGCTCGCCATGGCGCAGCGAGAGCGCCGATCCGGCTTACGCCCACGACGCCGACAAGGCTGTCGCCCTGTTTCGGCGGAACGGCTGGGAGCGTGGCGACGGCGGCCGCTGGCACAGGGACGGATCACCGATCGTCCTCAAACTGATCGCGGCCAAGAGGTTCAACAACCTGGCGACGGCGCTCGCCGATCAGTTAGAGGCCTTCGGGATCTCCATCGATCTCAGAATTCTGGAAAGGGCCGCCCAGCAGGAACATGTGCGGACCGGCGACTTCGACCTGGCGCTGTTCACCGCCAGCACGATGGGCGATCCGACCGCGATCGCCCATCGGGTGCTCAGTCCGATGTTTTGGCGCGGCGACCGGTTCCAGAACGACGCCATGACGTCGGCCATCCGCGCCCAGGCGCGTGCCGTCGATCACGCCGAGCGGCTGCGGCACCTGCACCGTTTTCAAGCGCTGTATGCGGAAGAACTGCCGGCCTACATGCTGGTGAACCCGATCTGGACCACGGTGCACAGCGACAAGGTCACGCCGCGTTACCTGGTCGACGGCGTCGCATTCGGCATCCCGAACGCCATGCACAAATCCATGTTCCTGCGGTGACAGGGTCCGGCCCCGACGATCCCATCGGTAACGACCAGGGCGCGGCCGCGCGACGTTGCGGCCCGCCCCGCCAACGCAAGTGAACCGGTCAACGCAAGTGAACCGCCATCATCGTGAAAAGCCCTGATCCCGCCAGACGCCGCGCCGGCCTTATCTACGATCTCGTCAACCGCGTGATCGTCTTCTTCCTGCTGATCGTGCTGACTTTTGCATTGCCGCGCCTGATGCCCGGCGATCCGCTATCCCTGCTGCTGTCGTCCGACGTGACCCGGGAGTTGACCGCGGCGGAGACCGAGGCCCTGCGCCGTGACATGGGTCTGGCCGGCTCGTGGGCGGACCAGTTTTTTACCTATTTCCGGGCCGTCCTCAGCGGAGATCTGGGCTATTCCTTTCACCACGCCGCACCGGTCTCACGATTGCTGGCGACGGCGCTGCCCTGGACCGGGCTGCTGGTGCTGGGGGCGATCCCGCTCTACCTGGTCGTCGGCGTCTTCGCCGGCATCGAAGCCGGCCGGGTCCCGCATCGGCGGTTCGACCGGGTCGCCACCGGTCTGATGACGGTGCTGGCCAGCTTGCCGCCGTTCACCGTCGCCGTTTTCCTGCTTCTGATCTTCGCGGTGCTTTGGCCCGTCCTTCCGTTGGGCGGGGCGCAGCCCATATTCCCCGCCGAAGCGCCGCTTGCCCGAAGCGTGGAGATCCTGCGCCATGCCCTGCTCCCGACCGTGGCCCTGGCGGCGCACGAAATCGTCCGGTTCTATTTCCTCAGTCGCGGCGAAGCGGTGGCCCTGTCGGCGCGGCCGTTCCTGATCAACGCCCGCGCGCGCGGCATCTCCGGCTGGCGCGAACGGATCGACTATTACGGGCGCAACCTGTTGCCGGTCATCCTGGCGCGGATGAGCGACTCGATCACCGTGCTGGTCGGCGCGGTCCTCTATGTGGAGGTGGTTTTCTCCTATCCGGGTATCGGCCACCTGATCCTCGGCGCCATCATGGATCGCGATTACACGCTGCTGCAGGGTGCGGTGTTGGGCCTGTCGGTGCTCGTTCTTTCCCTCAACTGGCTGATCGACGTTGCAGCCACCCTTTTGGCCAGACGGGGATAGCGCATGCTCGGGCAGATAGGATACGGCGCGGCGGGATTTCGGCGCAGGAACGGGCTGACGCTGGGGGTGGTCCTCACCGTTGTCCTCGTCATGGTCGTCGGTATGGTCGTTCCGCCGTACCGGACCAGCCGCGACGTCCTGCAGCCGCCGGGTCCGGAGCACTGGCTCGGCACCAACGACATCGGACAGGACGTCCTTGTCGGCCTCATGCACGCGATGCCGAACACGGTCTTCATCGCCGTCGCGGCAGGGCTGATTTCCTTGGTGATTGCGACGGTCTTTGCGTGCCTCGCGGCAGTCGGCGGGGCATTGGCGTCGACGGCCGTTCTGCGCATCGTCGACATCCTGCAGGTCATCCCGTCGATCCTCCTGCTTCTGTTGTTCGCGGCCTGGTTGCAGCCGGGCATTGCGGGCATCGTCTTGCTCCTGGCGCTGACCACATGGCACGAGGACATCCGTGTCCTGCGCGCCATCGTGTTGCGTGAACTGACGCGCGAGAACGTGCGCTTTGCACGGCACATGGGCGCCGGCTGGACCTATTGCGTTGCCCGCCACATCGTTCCGGCGGTCTGGCCGGCCCTTGTCGGGCTCTACGTGCAGAACATTCGCCAGGCGGTCATGAAAACGGCCGGCATCGCATTCCTCGGACTGACCGACCCGCGGCTGACGACATGGGGCAGCATGATGCAGGATTCGCTCGATTATCTGCACGGGGATGCCTGGAGCTGGCTGCTGTTGCCGCCGGCCCTGTCGCTGTCGCTGTTCCTGCTGATCGTGCTGGCCATCGGACAACGGCTCGAGAGGCAAACGATGGCGGGGGCAATGGGACGGTCATGATAAGGCTCGAAAAGGTCTTTCTTCGCTTTGCCGACAAGACCATCCTCGATGGGGTCTCTTTCCAGGTCGGGAACGAAGAAACCGTCGCCATGGTCGGCGAATCCGGCGGCGGCAAGACCAGCCTTGCCCGCCTTCTGCTCGGTCTCCTCGACGGCGGCCCCTCCGATCGCCGCCACAGCGGCGCGAAGGCCGGGTTCCGCTGGTCGGGCTCCGCCCGTGTCGGCGATCTCGACGTCCTGACCGCCACGCCGCGCCAGATGCGGGCCTATCGCGGCCGCCGGGCGGGCCTGATCGTGCAGGCGCTCTCCGATGCACTCAATCCCCATCTCACCGTGCTGCAGCACATGGAGGAGGTTCTGAAGGTCCGCCGCGTCGCCGGCATCGACGCCGGCGCGGCATGCCTTGACCACAACATACCGCGGCACCTGCACCATCGCCTTCCCGCCGGCCTCAGCGGCGGCGAGATCCAGCGAGTCCTCACCGCATTGGCGCTAATCGGCGATCCGCCATACCTGATCCTCGACGAACCGACGGCCTCGCTGGATCCGGCCAACAAGGAGCGTGCCGTCGCCACGTTCTCGAAAGGTCGCGGGAACCGCTGCCAATTGCTCATCACCCACGACCTCGACCTGGCCCGGCGCCTCGCTGACCGCACCGGCGTCCTCCACCAAGGCCGGCTGGTGGAGATCGGCCCGACCGCCGATGTGTTCGCCAGGCCCACCGACGCCTACACGCGCAGCCTCTTACAGGCCTCCGGCGATACGGCGACGGCTCGGGTGCGAACCCCCGAGCCGTCGGAGCAGGAAATCCTGCCGACCGCACCGATCGCGGCGGACGGCGCCGCAGAGCGGTCCGGTTTGCTGGTATCGAACGTCACGCACGGCTATGGCGGCCCGCCGGTATTACAGGATATTTCCGTGTTCGTGCCGGCCGGGACATGCCTTGCTATCCTCGGCGAGAGCGGCTGCGGCAAGTCGACCCTGGCGCGTCTCCTGACGGGCTTCGAGCCGTTGCAATCCGGCAAGATCGCATGGTGCCCGACGGCCGGACCTTCAGCCTTTTCACTGTCCGCACTCGTCTCCCAGCATCCGCACCGTGCCATGGCGCGCCATTTCAGCGTCGAACAGGTTTTACGCGAAGCCGTTCTCCTAAGCCGGAAACGGCATCGCGGGACCCGTGCCCGGCGCTCCGACATCGATCGCGGTCAGATCGAATCGATGCTGTCGCGTGTCGGCCTGCCGGTCGATGACGGTTTCCTTGCTCGAAAGACCGCGGCCCTTTCCGGCGGTGAGGCTCAAAGGCTCGTCATCGCTCGCGCGCTTGCCGCAAACCCTCGCTACCTCATCGCCGACGAGCCGACATCGGCCCTCGACATGAGGGCCCGGGCGCAAATTCTTTCCCTTCTCCGAAAGCTGACGGAGGAAAGCGGCCTTGCATTGGTTCTCTTCACACACGACCCGGCGGCCGCCCACGCGCTTGCCAACCGCCATCTCCATCTCCGCAATGGCGAACTGAGCGAGAGGGTTTCAAAAGGCCTGGAACGCATCGGTTCGCTTTCGTCCATCGTGTTTGAAGAGGCGTCCCAAACCGCCGGATAACCGTCCGCTCAAGAAGCGCCGCGTCGCGTTTCAGCGTTCTGACCCGCCCGTGCCGATGCCAGGCGCTTGCGACATTTTGCAACGCCTTGTGGCCAGCCGCATCCGTGTTAATAATGCAAATCATTTGCAATATCGGATCATGCTCCGGCATGTAGGGAAAAAGCGATGGTGGACGCAGCTTTGGCCGCAGAAGACCCCGTGGCCGGCATTGCCGAGCATCCGGAACGCCCGGATTACCTGTCGAGTTTCCGGCTGATCCGGCCGCATCTCGCCGGGCAGCGGCTCAAACTGGCGGCGGCGGTCGTGCTGGCGACGCTCTCGGTCGCGCTCGAACTAGTGCCGATCTACCTCATCTACCGCACGATCGAAGCCATGGTCGCCGGCGACCTGACTGCGGCGACGCTGTTGCTGTCCGTGCTGGCCGCGCTCGGCGCTGTGGTCCTCGGCTATGCCGTCCTCGGCCTTGCGATGATGGTCTCGCATCTGGTCGCCTTCGACGCGCTGTTCCGGCTGCGGCTGGCGCTGTCGCGGCACCTTGCGCGCCTTCCGCTCGGCTATTTCCAGGACCACCAGAGCGGCGAAGCCAAGAAGCTCGTCATCGACGACCCGGAGAAGCTGGAACTCATCATCGCCCACGGCATCCCCGAGGGGATCAGCGCGATCGCCACCTGGATCGCCGTCTCCGCCTGGCTCTTTGCCGTGGACTGGCGCATGGCGCTGGCCGCCATTTTCATCACGCCGGTCGCCTTCGTCCTTATCGTCCTTGCCATGAGGTCGGGCACGCAGTTTGCGGGCGCTTACCAGGCGGCCGGCCAGCGTATGAACGCAGCCGTCGTCGAATATGTCGCCGGCATGCCGGTCGTGAAGATCTTCAACCGCTCCGGCGAGAGCTTCCGCGAGGCGAGCGACGCAGTGAACGCCTACGCGGACATCGAAAAGACGTGGGCGGGCGCGTTCCTGCCGCTCGGCGGCACCTTCTATGCCCTGGTGCTCTCCAACGTGATCTTTCTGGTCCCGGCCGGCGCCTTCCTGATCGTGAGCGGCGGACTGGACGTGCCGACGCTCGTCTTTTTCGTCATCCTCGGCGCCAACTACAGCCGGCCGCTGATCAAGCTCTTCAACCTGTTCCACGAACTGGCCCATATCAGCATGGGCTCGACGCTCCTGGAAAAGGTGCTCGCGGCACCGCCGCAATCCGATACCGGCAAGGTGGTGCCGCTCGATGGCCACGACGTCGCGTTCGAAGACGTCCATTTCGGATATGACGCGCACGATGTCCTGCACGGCATCAGCTTCACCGCACACGAGGGCACGGTGACCGCTCTGGTCGGCCCGTCGGGCTCCGGCAAGAGCACCATCGCCAGCCTCATTCCCCGGTTCTTCGACCCCCGCTCCGGGCGGATCACCATCGGCGGCGTCGACGCGCGCGAGATGGGCATCGACCAGTTGATGGACACCGTGGCGTTCGTGTTTCAGGACACGATCCTGTTCACCGACACCATCGCCGGCAATATCCGCTTCGGCAAACCCGATGCCAGCGATGCACAGGTCGTGGCGGCGGCGCGGGCGGCCCGGGCGCACGAATTCATCACCGCCCTCCCCCAAGGCTACGATACCCGCCTCGGCGACCTCGGCCGCAAGCTGTCGGGCGGCGAGCGCCAGCGCATCGCCATCGCCCGGGCGATCCTGAAGGACGCGCCGGTGATCGTCCTCGACGAGGCCACCGCCTTCGCCGATCCCGACAACGAGGCGGCCATCCAGGAGGCCATCGAGGCGCTGGCGGCGGGGCGCACGCTGATCGTCGTTGCGCACCGCCTGCATACCATCCGCGAGGCCGAGACCATCGTCGTGGTGGAGGACGGGCGCATTGCAGAGACCGGCCGGCACGACGCGCTGGTGGCGGCCGGCGGCCCCTATGCCCGGCTCTGGGACGATTTCATGACGGCGCGGCGATCCAGTCTGCGCGGCACGCCGGCGACGACGGAGGATCGGCTGTGAGCGAGATCGAAAGCACGATGACGGGCATTGCGCCCGATGGCGGCGCGGTGCGGTCCGATCTGGAAAGCCTGAAACGGCTTTGGGTGTTGGCCGGACCGCTGCGCCGGACGGTCCTCATCGGCATCGCCTATCGCTTCGCGCAGTCCTTCTGCCTCGGCCTCGGTTTCGGCGCGGCAATCCTTCTTGTCACCGATCTCGTGCGGCAAGACTTCACACCGACGACCGGATGGGCGCTGACGATGACCGGGCTTGCGGCCCTCTCCCTGTCCGGCCAGCTCCTGTTCGGCTACCTGTCCTCCAGGATCACATGGTTCGCCGCCTTCGAGCTCGGGGCGGAACTGCGCCTTGCGATGCTCGACCGGCTGCGGCGGTTGCCACTCGGCTTCCACCTGTCGCGCAACCGCGGCGACACGGTGACGATGCTGACCTCCGACATGCAGATGGTCGAGAACTTCATGCTGGACGGGATGCCGCGCATCGCCGAGGCCTTCGGCCTGCCGGTCGCGATCCTCATTTTCCTTGCGGTCCAGGACTGGGTCGTGGCGCTGGCCGCCCTCGCCTCGATCCTTGTCGGCGTGCCGGTCTATCTGAAGGCCAGCCGGCGGCTGGCAGAGCTCGGCATCCGCCGCCAGGACATGCAGGCGGCGGCGGCAGCGCGGATGATCGAGTTCGTGCAGGGCATCGCCGTCATCCGCGCCTTCAACCGGCTCGCCAAGGGATCCGAGGATTTCCGTACGGCGCTGGAAACGTTCCGCGACCTGTCGGTGCGGATGGTGGTGCAACTGACCCTGCCGCTGGTCGGCTTCGGCCTGATCGTGATGCTCGGCGTGCCGCTGATCCTGTTCGCCGCCGGCTGGCGCTGGCTCGGCGGCGAGATCGACGCGGCGATCGCCATCACCGCCTGCATGCTGATCTACGCCACCTATGGCCCGCTGCTCAGCCTGATCGCCGTCATGGAGGCGACCCGCATGGCCGACGCCTCGCTGACGCGCATGGACCGCATCCTGACCGCACAGCCCTTGCCCGAGGCGGCCGCGCCGAAAGAACCGGACGGCTTCGACATCGCTTTCGACGACGTGTCCTTCGGCTATGGCGATACGCCCGTTCTGAAACGCCTCTCCTTCACCGTGCCGGAACGGACGATGACGGCGATCGTCGGGCCGTCCGGGGCTGGCAAAAGCACGGTCCTCAACCTCCTGCCGCGGTTCTGGGACGTCGGCAGCGGCGCGGTCCGGATCGGGGGCGTCGATATCCGTGAGATGTCATCGGAGCGGCTGTCGCGCCTGATCACCGTGGTGTTCCAGGACGTCTACCTGTTCTCCGGCACCATCTTCGACAACATCGCCTTCGGCAAGGCGTCGGCGACGCAAGACGAGGTGGAGGCGGCGGCGAAGGCGGCCCAGGCCCACTCCTTCATCGAAGCGCTGCCGGAGGGCTACCGGACCCGCGCCGGCGAAGGCGGTGCAAGCCTTTCCGGCGGCGAGCGCCAGCGCGTCTCGATCGCCCGGGCGATCCTGAAGGATGCGCCGATCGTTCTGCTCGACGAGGCAACGGCGGCCATCGATCCGACCAACGAACGCGCGCTGCAGGCCGCGCTCGCCGCACTGGTGGCGGAAAAGACGCTGATCGTCGTTGCCCACAAGCTCTCCACCGTGCGCGCCGCCGACGACATCCTGGTGCTCGACGAAGGCCGCATCGTCGAACGCGGCGGCCACGACGATCTCGTCGCCGGCAACGGCCTCTACGCCAGCCTCTGGCGGCACTGGACGGAGGCAGCGAACTGGCGGATCGGCAACAAGTGACCCGCCATTCGCGCGGCACCGCTCACCGCCGTGGTTGGCGGGGCTCCCGAAGCATGGATGCAAGGCCGTGAAAGAGCCGGCGTCGGGAGCGTTTCTCGCAATTGTTGATACGCGCCGATTTGAACCGTCCCCACTATGCCGGCTACACCGAAAAGCCGGAATGGGGCGTGAGCCTGGCGACGGACCGAACGTGCCCGACGACATCCCGTGCTTGCGGCACAGATCCGCGCAACTCGCCCCTGCCTCATGCTCGTTCAGGATGCCGATGATCTGCTCTTCGCTGAATCTCGTTCGCTCCATTGTCCGTCCCTTCACTGGGTCGGACTCTAGCTCCGAGTGGAGGAAAAATCCCGTGGCAGGTCACCCTGGACGGCGCGGGTGCATCGGGATTTCAGGCGACGGCATTTCATTGAAAGCACGGCGCTGCATTCGGCTCCTGGCGTGAGCCAGGCATTGAACCCGCCGGTTTCCGCCTTGACGACCGGCTTTGACGGGGCAAGCGGGCCCCTGCCCCGCTGTCGCTCACCAAGGCAGGCGCCCCTCTGTAGCGAAATACCCGCCGGTCTCGTCATCGTCCTCCGACAGGGCCAAGCGCACGGCTTCGGCCGCCCCTTGCGGAATGGTCTGCCGTCCCCGGTGACCGTTGAGATCGGTTGCGGTAAAGCCGGGGTCAGCGGCGTTGACCCGGATACCGCTCTGCCGGAGTTCGGCGGCAAGCTGCACGGTCAGCATGTTCACGGCCGCCTTCGAGGCGTTATAGCCGATCAGCTTGTAAGCTGAATATTCCCAGGACGGATCGGCGTTCAGCGTCAGCGACCCAAGACCACTGGAGAGGTTGACGATCCGCGCCGGGCGCGCCTTCTTCAGGAGCGGCAGCATGGCCTGGGTGACGGACAAGGTGCCGAGAAAATTCGTCTCGAAAACGCGCCTGACGGCGTCGAGGTCGGCATGGGCCGGGCTTGCGTCCCGGGGATCGCTGATACCGGCGTTGTTGACGAGAATATTCAATACCCCCTCGCGCCCGCCGATGTCCGCGGCGGCCCGTTGCGCCGATGCCGGGTCGGTCAGGTCGAGCTGCTGGTATCGCGCGGCGGTCCCCTCGGTCTCAAGGGTTCGGGCGGCCTTTTCCCCGCGTTCCGCGTCGCGGGCACCGATGATCACCCGCAGCCCCGCCTGACCAAGTTGGCGGGCGATCTCCAGTCCAATGCCCTTGTTGGCCCCGGTGACGAGGGCGGTCAATCCGGCGGATGATCGCATGACGTTTCCTTTCGAAGCGTGGTTGAACCGCAGGTGCATGCGGGTAATTTATGAATCATTCATCAGGTTTGGAATTCGCATATGACGAGATCCTCCGGTGATGCGCTCAGTGCCCGTAAACAGCCCCGTCAGGCGCGCGCGCAGGTCACCGTCGACGCGATATTCGAGGCAACCATTCAGGTTTTGCTGTCGGAAGGCCTGTCTGCCCTGACAACCACCCGGGTGGCGGCAAGGGCCGGCGTATCGGTGGGAACCCTGTATCAATATTTCCCGCAGAAGCAGGCCTTGCTGTTCGCCCTGCTGCAACGCCATCTCGAAGCCAGCTCCGATGCGGTCTGCGCGACCTGCGCGCGGTGTCGCGCAATGCCCCTTGATCAAATGGCGGACGCGCTGGTTCAAGCCTATCTCGACGCGAAGACCAGGGATATCGCCGCCACGCGCGCGCTTTATGTTGTCGCGGCAGAGCTTGACACGGACGACCTTCTTGGCGCGATCGCCCGGCGCAATCATTCCGCGATCCGCGACCTTCTGCTGAGCGCCGGAGACCGCAGCTTCGACCAACCCGACATGGTCGCCTTCGCCCTTCGCGCGACACTCGCCGGGGCGACGCGCGCGGTGTTGGCGCGTGATGCCACGCAGGGCGATCTGGCCGCCCTACGCGAAGAATTGCCCGTGCTGTGCCGGGCTTACCTGGTTGCACGGTCCGATCCTCTTTGAACTGGCCAGCATCAGCCAAGAGAACGATGACAGCAGTTGTGCCCGCAAGAGGCCCCCGCAGCAGGTATCATGCCTCGGCCGCGGCGGCCGCATGCGCGCCCCTGGCGGCCTCGACAGCCCGGACCGTCTCGAAGACGGTCTCCCGGAACCATCTCTGCTCGGGATCGGCGTCGAGCCTCGGATGCCACATCGCCGAGACGCTGATGCCGGGCACCGCGACCGGCAAGTCGATCCCGACCAGATCCGGGCTCAGGGCAGAGCGTGGGATCTGCGCCACCAGATCCGATCGGCGCGCGATCTCCATGGCATCGGGGAACCCCGGCAAGATCGCCACCACGCGACGAGAGAGGCCCAGTTTCGCCAGCGCTTCGTCGACCGGCCCCGCGGTCTTGCCGCGCCGGGAGGCGACGACATGCAGGCAGCCGGCGAAGCGTTCGGGCGTGACGGGGGCGTCGAGCAGCGGGTGACCGGGGCGCACCGCGGCGATGAACTGGTCGTGAAACAGACGCCGGGTGCGGATCTCTGGCGCGAACTCGCCAAGCACCCCGATCTCGAGATCCGCCTCGCCCGCGCGTAGCGCCGTGGCCTCCTTCACCCGTTTCGCCATCAGGTGCAGCCGGGTCTGCGGTGCCAGTGTCAGCATCTTCACGATCAACGGGGCGGCAAAGCGGTGAATGAACCCTTCATTCGCACGCAGCGAAAAGCTCCGGTCGAGGGTTTCGAGGGCGACCTCGCGATCCTCCCGCGCCAGGGCGGTTTCGACCTGCGCCAACAGGGCGGGCACCGATGCGGCGAGGGCTGTGGCGCGCGGCGAGGGCACCAGGCGTGAGCCCGCGCGCACAAAGAGCGGGTCGCCGGTGACCGTGCGCAACCGGCTCAGACTGCGGCTCATCGCCGAAACGCTCAGGCCGAGGCGTGCAGCCGCCTCTGTCACGTTGCCGGTCTCGAGCAATGCGTCGAGCGCGCGCAGCAGGTTGAGATCTGTATCGTTCATCATCTCATCTCAACCATCAAGTTGCGCTTGACGCAAACACTTATTGAAAGTGCTGCGTGTGGCGCAATTGCGTGTCGCTCCCTACCTTTCGCGGGACATCGTCGACCCGGAAAGGAGGCATTCCATGCACCATATCCTCATCATCGGCGCTTCGCGCGGGATCGGTCACGCCATGGCCGCCGAGCTTGTGACGCGCGGCTGGCATGTGACCGGCACCATCCGCGGAGCTGCGCAAACGCCGCTGCATGCGCTGCGCGCAGAGCACCCCGAGGCGGTTGAAATCGCCGCGCTCGACATCACCGAGCCGACCCAGATCGCCGCGCTCCATGACCAGCTCAGGGATCGGCGCTTTGACATCCTGCTGGTGAATGCCGGCACGGCGAACGCCAATCAGGACGAGACGATCGCCGAAACCTCGACCGAGGAATTCACCCGCGTCATGGTGACCAACGCGCTCAGCCCGATGCGGGTGGTCGAGGCGCTGGCCGATCTGGTGACGCCCGAGGGCACGATCTGCGTCATGTCCTCGGGTCAGGGCAGCATCGCCGGGAATACCCGTGGCGGCCGCGAGGTCTATCGCGGCTCGAAGGCGGCGCTGAACCAATACATGCGCAGCTATGCGGTCCGCGCGGGGGGGACCCGCCCGATGCTGCTGATGGCCCCCGGCTGGATCCAGACCGAGCTGGGCGGCAAGGACGCACTCTACACGCTGGCGGACTCGGCGCCCAGGCTTGTGAATGTTCTGCTGGCGCAGGAGGGCCGGCCGGGCCTGCGCTACGAGGATCGCGACGGCCGCACGGTCGCGTGGTGACATGATGAAAATCATTGCCACCGAAGCATATGCTGACCGCCAAGGTTGCCGACGCCTGGCACGCAGCGGGGTTGGAACGCCGCGATCCCGTGGTGGCCTATCATCAGGTCGGCGATATCGGGAAACGCCTGCTCGATCTCTCCGACCTGCGGATCGCGCTGATGGACGAGGCCGGGGTCGATGTGCAGGTTCTGTCCCTGACCACCCCGGCGCTGCACGATCTGGGCGACGAGAGCGTGGCGATGGCGCGCCGGGTCAACGATGCGCTGGCCGAGGCGGTGGCGCGTCATCCCGGCCGGTTCGAGGCGATGGCGACGCTTCCCGTCGCCCGGCCCGGGGCCGCGGCGGCGGAACTGGATCGCTGCATTGTCGATCTGGGCTTCGCCGGTGCGATGCTGTGCGGGCGGGTGGCGCGCGCAATCTTGACCATCCCGATTTCGCGCCGATCTTCGAGGTCGCGGGTCAGCGCCGCGTGCCGCTGCTCTTGCATCCACGGGTTGCACCCGACGGGGTGCGCGTGCCTTGTCCGTCGTCAGGACATTTGGCGCGATTGGCGTCGTGAGCTAGCGGAGAACGGGCCTCGCCTGATGGTTGATGTTATGCGGCGGCTCTGCGGTGCAGCAAGCGCCGATGTTGGATGGTCTGGCGTTTGATCCTTTCGGGTTGTCTGATGATGGTTTCTGCCCTGCCGAAGTAGACGTCGGCCGGTGTAACGTTATTGAGGCTCTCGTGATATCGCCGATGGTTGTAGCGCTCGACGAAAGCCGGGCTTGTGATCCGATCATGAGCTTTCAGAAGCCGGTAAACCGTGGCTTCGGACACGAAGTCGTGCTTCTCGTCTGTGAAGTGCGCCGCCAGCTCCCGAGGTGAGAGCTCGCCGTGCTCCAGCGCCATTTCGACGATCTGGTCCTGGATATCGGCGCCGATGCGGTTCCACACCTGGCTCGGCGCCGAGGGGCGGTCCTCCAGCGCCTCTGGTCCACCAGTGAGATAGCGGTCGTACCAGCGGTAGAAGGTCCGGCGTGGGATACCCAACCGATCGAGGACCTGCTTGGCAGGCAGATGTGCTTGTTCGACGATTTTGATGATCTCGAGCTTTTCGGATGCGGGATACCTCATTCCTCTCCGTCCCCATCCGCGATCATGCTTTTTTTGAGCAGCCGGTTGTCCAGCGTCAGATCGGCACCCCCCTCCTTGAGAGCACCGGCCTCGCGGCGCAGATCCCTGACCTCGTCACTGGTCGCCGCACGGGCCGTGTCGCCAGCCAATCGCTTCTTGCCGGCTTCCATGAACTCCTTGGACCAGGAGTAGTACAGGCTCTGGGCGATGCCTTCCTTGCGGCACAGCTCGGCGATGCTGTCATCGCCGCGCAGTCCTTCCAGAACGATCCGGATCTTGTCTTCTGCAGAGAAGTGCCGCCGCGTCCGCCGGCGGATGTCCTTGACCTCCTGCTCGACGGGCTTCTTGGCGCTTGGGGATTTGGCTCTCATCTTCGTTCCTTCGTCACGCCGACGAGACCCAAAGCCTCCCTAAATCACAACCTCAATTCTGTGCCATGGGGGCTGACGGGGAACATGCCCCATCTCGCCGCGCGTCGAGACATGCGGATCGAGGATGGTGACGAATGCGCCCTTTTGCTCGCAGTCATGAATGATATTGAGAACATCGCGGGTGTCACGTCCCAAGCGATCGAGGCGCGTAACGATGAGTTCGTCGCCCGTTCTCAGAAACTCAATGATGATCTTGAGCTCGTCTCGCCCCTCGCGGCTGGCCCCCGACACCTTTTCGGAGCGGATGATCGCACACCCCTCGGCTTCCAACTTGGCGCGCTGAACGTCGAGGTCTTGGTCGGTCGTACTGACGCGGGCGTAACCGATTTTCGTCATGTGTCACCTCAGGCTTTAAGCCCGCGGCTACAGGGTCACAAATAGTCGCCGTCAACCCGGATGTTACGGCTTGCACTGAAGAAATGTGACGTCACGCCAGGGTATACCTTGGTGTGCCACGGCCTTTGTGTTTTGAACCCACGCCCGCCGGTTCAATCGCAAATTGCTCTCAGGTCCTGGCTCGGCCGGCGATGGAAATCGCTGACATAAATTTAATTATACCGAAAAGCGTAGAATTAATTAGTTGGCCCTATCACCGCAACTCTCCAGCAACGGGGAGTTCAAATGATAAATCAAGATTGGTCCATACAAACTGACCTCTACCTACGCTTCTGCAAGACCTCAAAAAACCTCTCCGCTTTAAGCATCCACTCCTACCGGCAGGACCTCAACGAACTCATACGGTATGCCGGCGCCCAGCCGATCCGCGAGTTCTTTCGCGAGGATCAGGTCTACGGCTATCTCGAATACCTCCGTGACCTACGCGAGTTGAAACCAGCGACCGTACGGCGGCGGATTGCTTGTGCACGCACCTTCGCACGGTGGCTTGAAAAGGAAGGGGTGATCGAGGAGTCCCCTTTCCTCCGAATGGACCTAAAGCTGAAGGTTCCCAAACAGCTGCCGAGATCGCTTGGGCGCGATCATATCGCGCGCATCGCCCAGCATATTCCCGAGCGTCCTGGCATAGGGCAGCCAGCCGGGAGCCGATTGGGAAACCAGCTCGACCGAACAACGGCTTTGTCTATCAAGCTGATGCTCGCAACAGGCATTCGTGTCAGCGAGCTATCTCGTCTCAATGTCGGCGATGTGTCAGCGGACGCCACGAGCATCCGGATTTTTGGCAAGGGATCACGGGAACGGACCGTGTTCGTCGGAAGCAAAACCCTTGCCGGTGACATACGATGCCATATCGCCGCGCTGGACTGTGGCGACCACAATGCCCCCCTGATGCTCAACAACCGGGGTGGGCGCCTTTCTCCCCAAACGCTCCGGGTGCGACTACGCCGCCTCTCGTCCGATCTTGGCATCTCGCCTCACGTGACACCCCATCGTTTTCGGCATACGGCCGCCACGACGCTCATCGAGGAAGGTGTCGACATCCGCTTCGTTCAGAGACTCCTCGGCCACTCGAGCATCGCAACCACCGAGCTCTACACGCACGTCACCGACCGCTCTCTCCGCACCGCAATCGAAACCGCCAACGCTATGGAGAAAATTGGATTCTGAGTAGCGATAACTGGAAATTATGGTGATAAAACTTCGGCGGGCGCAGAGACTGTTTGACGCTGCCTATCTGCCATGTCGTTGAAACGGCTCGGAATGCTGTTTTCCAGGCGTGCCAGTGGCCACCTGGAAAACGGTGAGAAAATTGCGTTGTTCTTAGGCGCCGGCGCAGACATTGCGTCAGGTGGGCTCAGTTTTCGTGAGCTGAAAAAAGTCGCCCTCGAACACTATGCAGAAATCGAACCCAGCATAGCCGCATCGGAAGAATTGATCGACCATCGCTTTCAACAGCTGTTTGAGTCGATCGACACGCCATCCGAACGTGCCAACCTGATCGAAACAGTGTTTCGGCTCAATCAAGAACTGATCCCCTCCGACGCCTACAGGATGCTCGTTCTGCTCGCGCAACAGGGTGCTGTTGACGTAATTGTCACGACCAACTTTGATTCGATGCTCGAAGCCGCCCAGGCAGAAATGGGAGTTACCGCCATTCAGACCTTCGCAGCAGGTCTGGCGCGCCCGTTTCCAATGCACGAGAAATATTTTCAGGACTCCTCCCGGGTCCCCTACATCAAGATGCATGGCTGCATAAGCTCACGCTCGGTCACGCACATAACATCCGATGAACTCGAAAATCCCAAATACGAGCCGAGCCTCCTGCAGCTTCTAAAGGACAAACTCGCCAATGCTCATATCGTCTTCTTGGGTTACAGCGGATATGACCCCGGCCTGGCGAAAGCGGTCAGGACAAGTTTTTCCAAGCACCGCGCGAGCCTATATTTCTGCAATCCCACGCCGCCGAACTCGGACGCGCCGCTGGTAGAAGCTGCCGGCGGGTTGCAGAATTTCGTTGTCGTTGAGACCGATTTCGACGGCGCAATTGATCGGATTGCCAAGCCAATCCTTCAGCGCCCCTTTGCCGTATCAAGCGACAAGGTCTTTATTGAAAATCTCTTTCATTGGCGCGTCGATTACGCTTCGCAGGAATTCCAGAATGCGCACCCTGGCTTGTCAAAACGTGGATCTGCTCCTGAAATCGTTCGTCGCCAAGCAGCAGAACAACAGATCGAACAGTTTCTGCTGTCCGAAAAACCATTAGCTGTCGTCGTCGGCCAGTCGGGATATGGCAAGTCCACGTTGGGAGTGCGGATTCGGCAGTTGTTCCAAACCAACGATACCAGCGTTCTTCTGGTTTCTGCCAATTCATTCGTCGGGACTGATTTCGAAGACGAGATCGTCCGCAAGCTCGATGGCGCGCAATTCGGTTCCGGCGGGGGGCTACAGGCGTTAGAAACAATCCTTCGGCGACGCCTAAAGCGGTTAATTGTCGTCATTGATGGCCTGAACGAATTCGACAGCGATCTCCAGCGCAGCGCCCAGCTTTTCAAGAGTGTTTTGCGATTTTGCGCCTATGCCCCGGAAAATTCATGCGTCCGAATTGTAACGACAATACGTTCGGACAGTTGGGCTGCGTTTCAACGTCTGGTCAATCACACCGATCTTGAGCGAGCCATGTCGGCGCCTGACCAGATGCCGGGAAGCGTCGCCGCCATCGGTTTGGGCAAGCTTTCCGAAGCCGAGTTCGACGATGCCCTTACCCGGATCAATCGGCAGCAGGGTACGAATTACGACCGCAGGCGTATGGCGCCGGCAATCCGCGATCTGCTGCAAGATCCATTCTTCCTCTCGATTGCAGTAGAAGAGCGCCTGGACGGATGGATGATCGGCGCAAGCGCAGCATCATTCGAAAAGATGATGCGCAAGCGGGTCGAGCGGACCCATATACTACGCAGTTCAGATGAGGTGATGACGGCGTTGGCGATGGCCGCGTTGGACGTTTTCAAACGGTCTCGCGAGATCGTGGATCACAGCCTGATAAGGAAACACTTTCCCGAAGCAGCCCTCCTTCGCCATCTTAAAGATGTCGCCATATTCGCCGACGCTGGCAATGGCACGGTTCGTTTTTCTCATGACCGTACGTTCGAGTTCTTTCTCGCGCGGGGTTTCGATCTCGCCACGGGCCCATCGATCGCATCACCGGAAGAGCTGCTGAACGCAATTCAAGAATTTGAGCCTTTCCCAAAGGCAATGGCTGCGTTGCATATGAATTTTCTGATCAACTCAGATCAGATGCTTAAGGTCATCGATGATGCCCTGAAACTGTCGAGCATGGCCACCGGCAGCCCTTGGGCGGCGGCACACCAGAGCAAAGTGTTGGAGTTCTGCCTCCATTTCTTGGCCGATCTTGCGGTGGATCAACCAAAGCTATTGGCCAGGCGGTTCGATGAATGTGTCGAGGAGTGCAAGCTTGGTGTTCGCGATCTTCCGCAACTGCTTCCATACCTGCGGGCCGCGGCATTTCTGCCCCACGAAACGACGATTGCTGTTCTGCCAAAACTTGAACATGTGGCCGAGCCAACGACATCTTTTGTCGTAGAAGCCCATACGCATGTCATCGACAAGGTCGTAGAGATCTTCTTGGAGCGCGGTGAAACGTCCGTCGACCTACTCAAAGATCCTCTGTTCGGGCCGTATTTCGCAGATAAGAGCGTTGATCTTTACCGCCGCTTGGGCCGAATTCTCGGGTTGGCGAGCCAATTGGGGCCGGACAATCTGCATCCGCAAGAGTATCAGACAGCCAGAAAAGCCATTTTGAACGCACTGACGGATACCGTGTCGGAAGGTGTGCCCGACATTGAGTTGGAAAAATTCGCAACGTTCATACGGGCAGGCAAAGACCGATATCTGTTTAACGCGTCCGAAAATGGTATCGACAATTTCTTTGCGAACCCGGGGCGGTCGGCGTTCGTGCACATATTTGACCGATTGGCAGATGGCGGCTGTCTCGAACCAAATGACTTTGATCTGTTGGTCCCGTACATCGATTCCTTTGACTTCGACCTGGAATTTCAGTTGGGAAATTTCCTGTTCATCATTTCGTCTCTGAACGATTTTGATAAAACGTTATCTGTCTGGCTGGAGCTGTTTTCAAAACTAGATAACCGATCCCATCCGAATTTCTTTGATTTCCTGCAGGGTACGATTCCGTATATTTATGTCATCAACAATCGCGAATACGATGATTTCCTGGCCGCGCCCACCGACAAAGTCTTGTCGGACATGCCGGCATTCGTCCGTTTTCATCCGGGAAATATCCGGGGTTTCGCGCGGGGATACACAGACCCCTATGACCAAGTATTCGAAGACGGATTCAACCCAATTGCCTGCTATGGCTTCCTGGCGCCTTCCAATCTGCGGCGCTCGATGCGATGGGAGGAGTATACTCGAACGAACATATCGGAGGGCGTGGCGCGTTTTCCGGTCTACGAACGCCATCTTCGCCATTTTCTGGAAATTCAGGACGAAGTTGCTGCCATTCGCATCATACATGCACTCGGTCAGCTTTGTATCCTTTGGCCCCGCGAAGGACTGCCCGCACTGCGCGCGCTTTTAGGGACAAGCAATGTCAGGATACGGCGCGCGGTTCTGCGTGTTCTTGCCGAAACCTACAGCCGCTATCCCGTCGAAACGCAGAATTTCCTGGAGGCGTCCGGCAGCCTCGTTTCGGATCGCGAAATTCAGAAGATTCGGATTGCGGACGGCAATGTTGGCAAACGTCAGTTCGAAGGACTGCAATGGGCGCGCGTCCTTCACTATCTGTTTCAGTTCCCGGGAGCGAAATCGGCTTTCCTCGATGCTTTGCGCATTGCCTACACCGCGCAGAGCATGGAAGAGGCCATTGGCAAGATCGCTCTCGCTCTTGGTCTGTCCACTCAAGGTGAAAAATAGACGCGGCCATCCAGGACAATTGCATCGAGGCCGAGTGTAAAGAATGCCGCTATCGCATCGTCCGGCGTTTCGACAATTGGCTCACCACGGCCATTGAATGACGTATTGATCAGGATCGGACAGCCGGTCAGTTCCTGGAATGCCATCAAGATATCATGCAGCTTCGGCGACGTTGCCGGACTGACCGCCTGCACGCGAGCAGTGTTGTCCACATGCACCGCAGCAGGCGCCAATGTTCGCGTATGGGCTTTTGCAGTGGCCACGCGCAACATGAACCTGTCCGCGGCGTTGGCCGGCTCGAAATAGGCATTGAACAGCTCTTCGGGAATGATCGGCGCCAACGGACGAAACGGTTCGCGGTGCTTGATCTCCCGATTGATCCGCTCGCGCGCGCTTGACGTGCGCGGGTCGCTCAGCAGGCTTCGGCCTCCCAGTGCACGCGGGCCGAATTCCGAGGCCCCTTCGAAAAAGCCCAGGATCTTGCCATCGGCCAGCAGTCTGGCAATTCCTTCCGGTGTCGAGTGCCCTTCGTCCAATGCGAGACCGGGATAAACGCGGTTGACGGCCCGATTGATATCCTCATCGGAGTACGTCCGGCCAAGACGGGCAATATGGGTCGCGGTATCCGCTCCACGAACGCTCATGCTGCGCGTTTGACCAAGCTTTTCGCGCAGGGCAAGCCAAGCCGCCCCCATACCGACACCGGCATCACTGGCGTGGGGCGGCGCCAGAAACGTCGTGCGATCCGCCAAAGCGCTGGAAAGACGTGCATTGCACACGGTATTGAGGGCACAGCCCCCGGAAAAAAGGAACATGTCGCGCGGCTCGGTCAGCAGCAGACGCTGGGCATGCAACAGTACCTCTTCGAACACAAGCTGTGCCGACGCGGCAATATCCGCGCGGCAGTTGAAGCTGTTGCGCTCGGCACGGAGCAATGCGTCGAGTGCCTCACCAAAGCCCGACTCAACCAGGTCGCATTCAAAACAGCCATCCAGGCTGTCACCAAGCTTGTAGAACTCTCTGAACATAGGAGCAAAACGAGGCTCGCCGAATGCGGCAAGCCCCATTGTTTTTCCCTCCTGCATGCTGCCAAAGCCGAGTGTGTGGGTAACCACCTCGTAGAACTTGCCGATCGAATTCGTGCAGCCGCTGGGATAGTCGTCGTGCTCGAACAGGCTGTTGCCTTCGACACCGCCCAGCGCGATCAGATCGCCATCCTTGAAATCGAAGAAACTGATTGTTTCCCGCCGGTTGCAGAGGCTCTTGTCCATTTCCTGCCCGATGATTGCGCCCATTCCGTCGGCAACCAGAATGGCGGAGCTCTTGCCCGGCGGCACCATCATGGCCACTGATGCGGCATGGCAAAGATGGTGCTGGAACAATCGTACCTTTCGCCCGTCCGACAGCGTCATTGCACGGGCGGGAAGTAGGTCGCTTCCGACAATTTCATCGACATCTTCCAGGCGAATGTCGGCCGCTGCGAGGCAGTAGTCGATACTCTCCTTTACGGGATGCTCGAACCAGAAGGCGGCGCCATGTTTGCGCCGGGTCAATCGTTCCTGTTCTATCCCAACGCAAATGTCCCAGTTTGCGGCCAGAACAGCGGAAAAATCATGGTTGGAACCGCCCAACCCCAGAACATAATGGACTTTCCCCGTCATCGCGCTGCATCCAAGTCAGACAGCACCGCTTCTAAGATTCCTGCGAAAAGACCAATCTCATCTTCCGTGACGCGATAAGGCGGTGCCAGCATCACCATTTGCCCATGCATGCCCCCATGCGTGGTGATGAGTCCGTATCGCTGGCCCTTGTGATGAAAACGCGCTGCGATTGCCCGCTCGACGATATCGCGGGCAAGCTTCGGCGAAGGTTGGCCTGTCGCCGGGTCGCAGATATCGAGCGAGAGTGCCAGCCCACGACGGTTCACCGAATGAATGAACGGGTGCGCACCCTTGAGGGCCGTCAGCACCTCGTCAAGCCGCCGTCCCGATGTCTCAATGGTCTCGGGAAGCGTTGCATCGTCGAGCATCTGCATTGTCGCCAACCCGAGCGCCATACCGACAGGTGAGGCGCTGAACGTGGCGTGGGATGATCCGACCGGCCAGTTTTCCGGGCTGGCAATGTCGTCGCGCGCCCAGAATCCGGACGTCGGAAACATCCCATTGGTGATCGCCTTGCCGAAAAGAACGATGTCCGGAACGATGCCGGCGTGTTCGGCGGTCCACATGCGCCCCGTTCGCATGAGACCCATTTGGATATCGTCGATGATCAGAAGCAGCCCGTTGTCGTCGGCAATCTGCCTGAGGCCGCGAAGGTAACCGGCGGGCATTGCGACATGACCGCCACGACCGAGCACGGACTCGACAAAAATCGCGCCGATTTCTTTGCCGCCTTCGCCGTCGATCAAACCGGAAGCTTCGCTGCTGAACAGACGGCGGACCTGCGACAGGCAGAAGAGATCACAGTCCCTGGGCTGCATGCCATAGGGGCATCGCGGGCAATAGGGAAACGGCACCGGCTCGGAAATTCGGTCGTATCCAAAGCCGGCCCGATAGCGATAACTCGCGGAAAGGTTGGATGCCGCGATGGTTCGTCCGTGGTATCCGCCCTCCATGGCCAGAACTTTGCGGCATCCGCTGCGAAGCGCACAGATCTTCAACGCATCGTCAACCGCTTGCGCACCGCCTACCGCGAAATGCACGCGACCTGGCACTCCAAAAGCCGTCGCGAAACTGAGGCAGAGCGCCTCGGCGAGTTGGCTGCGTTCGGGGGTAATGAACTCCGAGGAGACCGCGGAGAGCCGCTCCGCCTGCTCTGCGGCGGCTAAAACATGCTCCCGATTGGCGTATCCAAAAGGGGCGGCGCCGTTGCAAAGTTGAAAGTCGAGATAAGCTCCTCCATCGACATCGAAGAGATAGTGACCTTCCCCACGTCCGATTACTTTTTTGGGACTGCGTCGCCCTGAAATGTCGCCCTGTGCTGAAAAAACCGCATCGCGCTTGAGGATATTGGAACACTCAAGGCTCATCACCATAATTTCCAGTTATCGTTTGTTCGCAATTTCTGTGCATTCGCACTATCTAAGAGCGGCTGTTTGAATAAATATCATAAGTTGAGTTCCGGTGCGATACAGCTTGTACAATTTCGCCACAAGAGCGGCTTTCTGCGAAGTTGCGGCGGCTCCCGCCCGAACTTGGAGCCAGACTGGCTATGAGAGCGTTATTCCGGCTGGAGGCTCATTCAAATCAAACGGGTGGCGTTATTGCGTTCAAAGACGGGGCCAAAGCCAACAGCATGCGCAGACATGATGCATGCGGTCGGCTGGCGCTCTAACGCTCTAATTCAGGGTTTTGGTGCTGTCGTCACTGTACACAGACGGCCCAGTTCGGCCCGTACAGCGCAGCTCAAAATGTGGGCTAAAATGGCGCGGCACAAAATCGTCAAATACAAAAATTCAAATAAATCAATAGCTTAAATAGAAGAATGCCGGAGACGGAGGGAGACGCTTCAAACCCGAAGCCAGGAGCGCGACGCGCGACCGGCCGGAAGGCCGTCCCTGCGGAGCCATCGAACGAAGAGAGATTGGCGCGAGCGAAATAATGGCGGAGACGGAGGGATTCGAACCCTCGATACGCTTTTGACGTATACTCCCTTAGCAGGGGAGCGCCTTCAGCCACTCGGCCACGTCTCCTTGCGCAGGCGAAACTAGGGATTCTGCCCGGTTTGTCAAACGATTCTTGCGGTCGCTTTGAGCGCGCCTGTGCAGAACCACGCAAGAACATGTTCGGGGGTGTGGCAGAAAACTGACACAGCTTTGTTCACGCACCGTTCTCCCTTACCGAGAACACCCCCCAACGCCCCGATAAGCACCGCCTGAGAAACGTGGCCAATCGCAGGCGTGCTTGGCTCGCACGAGCATCGGAGCCAAATCCCACCCCTGCACGAAGCACTGCGCCACAACGCGGTCGCTGTTGGTCCTCTTCGGTCGCCCATCGCGCTCAGTGCCCTCGCCGACCCTGATGCCCGAACGGCCTTACCGGCAGTGGTGTCACGAAAGACTGCGTGGCCGCGTCGCGCGCCAAGAGCCTCGCCTGTCGTCCGGGAGGGAAGATGGGTGCGGAAAGCCTTATGGGCAAAACCTCCTCGTAAACGGGCGGTTTTGCAGTCCCTCCTTGTGCAGACGCTCGCGCAGCTTGGGGTCTTGATCGCAAAGACGCCCTGCGTGTCGAATGCATCCCCATATCGGAGGGGCGGGCCCGGACCGTGCCGATGGACAAGTGGCCAGCCGAAGAGCGCCGAAAGCTCAATCCGCACCGGGGCGGCGCAAGTACATCACCCGATGAGAACGGGCGGTGACGTCGTCCACGCGCTGTCCGCTAGACGCGTCCGCCAGGGCGTGGCGACAGGCGCCACGCCGTGTGTGCCCGATCGTCCCGCCGCGCGATTAGTTCAGCGCCAGCCACTCGCGCGCCGCGCGCTGGGCCGAGGCGATTTCCGCCGCCGACATTTCATGGGAGATCTCGCGGCGATACTCGGCCGCTTCGCGTTTGCCCTTCATCGCGGCGAGATTGAACCACTTGTGCGCCTCCACGAGATCGGTCGCGCCGTTGCGGCCCGTGGAATAGTTGACACCGAGACGGAAAAGAATATCGCCGCTCGCGCCATCCTGACCGAGCCCCGCCATCGTCGCATCGTTGATTTCAAATCGTGCCATGACTCTCTCCCAAGTTCCTGTTTGTGGAACGCCGTTGGTGACGGTTTTGTCCTCGTCACAACCGCGAGTGTCGGCGCTTCCCTTGAAAGGGCGGTTAAACTACAAGCTTAAATTTCTTCAAATAAAAGAAAAATGCTTTGTAAAATTTACAATCTGTTCATGCTGGAAAGTCGAAAAACCGTTATTCATCAAACAGCGAAAGATCCCATCTGACCTTTTCCGTTTGGCCTTTCTTAAGCATGACGCGCAAAGCCAAAGAAAAAGACCTAACCGCAGCCCCCGATACCGCGGCAGGGACGGACGACAGCCGGGTTCATCGGCGGTTCAGGCACACACCCGTAGAAACGGCAACAGAGCCGGTCGAAGAGCACCGATCCTGGACACCCCCCGAGAAGAGGGGTGGCGCGGCATCAGGCCCCCCTGCAGGGCTACCCAGAAGGATGCCCGGAAGGCTGGCCAGACCGTGACCCCATAGATCGGACTACCCGGACAGAACCGGCATGAGGAGGAAAACATGACGTTGAGAATGAGGGCGGCTGCAGCCGTCATCGCCGCGGGAGCGTCAATCGCGTCGATCGGCGGCATGGCTCCAGCGGCCGCATCCCCCGGCGACGAAGCGTTGTTCGGCTTCTGGCAGACGAAAGAGGACGCGACGATCGAAATCCGCTATTGCGGCACGACCATCTGCGGCGTGATCGTCGATCTGAAGATCCCCCCGGGCAAGACCCGCGCCGACATGGTCGACGCCAAAAATCCGGCCAAGGCCCGGCGCGGCACCTCGCTCTATGGCCTTCGCATCCTGCGCAAGCTGCGGCCCGCCGGCCGAAATCGCTGGGAAGGCCGGGTCTACAGCCCCCGGCTCGGACGCCGCGCCGACGCCACAGTCAGCCTCATCGACGGTGGCGATCGGCTGAAGATCAAGGGCTGCGTCGACGCCGTCATCGAGATCTGCCGCGATGAGACCTGGCAGCGCGTCCCCTGAGAGCCTCCGTTTTCTGAGAGCCGCCGTTTCCGGAAACACGCCGGAACGAGCCACCCATCAAAAGAAAAGCCGACCCGGCGAAAACGCCTGCGGCCGGCTTTTCCCGCTTGTGGCCGCCAAGGAAAGCCGCGCGAGAGTCCTCCTTACGGGGCGCCTACGTCGCTTTCTGCCCGAAGAGCACGGCTTGCGCGCCCTTGTCCGCGCCGAGGTCGAACGAGCGGCTATAGTCCTCGCCAACGGCCATGCCGCGCTTCACCGCAGGCCTTGCCATCACCGTCTCAAACCAGCGTTTCAGATGCGGGAAGTCGTTGAGATCCTGCCCCTGACGCTCATACGGCTTGACCCAACCGACCGCCGCCATATCGGCGATGGAATAGTCGCCGGCGAGAAATTCGCGATCGGCGAGCCGGGTGTTCATCACGCCGTAGAGCCGGTTGACTTCGTTGGTGTAACGCTCGATCGCATAGGGCAGCTTTTCCGGCGCATATTGGCGGAAATGATGCGCCTGACCCGCCATCGGGCCAAGACCGCCCATCTGCCACATCAGCCATTGCTCTACCTCGACGCGGCCGCGTTCGTCGGCGGGATAGAACCGACCGAACTTGCGCCCGAGATATTGCAGGATGGCGCCCGATTCAAAGACCGAGATCGCCTCGCCGCCGGGCCCTTCCGGATCGACGATCGCCGGCATGCGATTATTGGGTGAAATGGCAAGGAACGCCGGCTTGAACTGGTCTCCCTTGCCGATGTTGACGAAATTCACCTCATAGGGAACGCCGAGTTCCTCCAGCATGATGGAGATCTTCCATCCGTTGGGGGTCGGCCAGAAGTGGAGCTGGATCGGAGCGGTCTGCCGCATCTGTCGTCCTTTGTCTGCGTGACTGGAGCGTTGCCTGCGCGAATGAGAAAGCTCGCCGGCGCCGGCCGAAGGCCGGACGGGTCTCAATGACCTAGTGCGCGGACCCCGCCCCCTCAATACCGCACGACACGATCCGCGATCACGATCGCGCGCGCGGTCGTGATGGATTGCCGGGCAGTCGGAAAAACGGAAGGCGTCAGAGGCGGGCGGCAACCGGTTCCTCGTCGATCCGCGCCACGATCTCATGCATGGCGCGGGCATCAAGGATGACCGGCTCCGGCTCGGTCTCCGCCGGCGTCAGCATCAGGCCGAGGCGACCGAGGGCCTCGCCGAACCACGGAGAGGCCGTCAGCGAAATGATCGCCGGCGCCAGAAGCAGTGGCAGCGCGATCGGCCACAGCCAGTAGAGCACCTTCGGCGCGAAGGCCCACCCAAGGAGAAGGCCCACGGCGCCTGATACCATCATCCACCAGCTCGCCTGGAGCGCCGTCATAAGACTGACCGAACCGTCGGCGCGGTTGGCCGCCGGCCAGCCGGCGTCGAGGCCTGCGAGCACCTGCGCGACCGAACGGCTCTGGAACATCATGTTGATCGGCGCGATGATGCTGGACAGGATGAGCTCGACCACCGAAGTTATTACGAGAGCGACGCCACCGCCGAAGGGTGACAGGTCGTCCTTGCGCAGGCCCCGAACGACGATGAGCGCCTTGGGGAGCACCAGAAGCGCGGCAATGCCGACGACGAGCGCGATCGCCTTGCCGCGTTCGGCATGCGGAAAGACCGGCATGCCGCTTCCCTCGTGGGGGAAGTAGACCGGCTCGGGCGCGACAACGAGCGCCAGCAAACTGGCGATCAGGAACAGCAGCCACATTGGCGAGGCGAGGAACGCCATGATGCCCTGCATGAAGGAAATCCGGCTCCAGATCGGCAACCCCCGCGAGGGAAGGATACGCGCATGCTGGAGGTTGCCCTGGCACCAGCGCCGGTCGCGCTTGGCATATTCCAGGAGGTTGGCCGGAGCCTCTTCGTAAGAGCCGCCAAGATCGGTATCGAGCCTGACGCGCCAACCGCCACGCGCCAGAAGCGCAGCCTCCACGAAGTCATGGCTGAGCACATCGCCGCCGAAGGGCGGTGTGCCGGAAAGCGGCGGCAGGCCACAGGATTGCGCGAAGGCCTTTACGCGGATCAGCGCATTGTGCCCCCAGAACGGTCCCTGTTTGCCCTGCAATGCCGCAACGCCGCGCGAGAAGAGCGGTGAATAGAACGCGGCAGAAAACTGTAGCGCGCGCCCGAAGAGCGACGACCGGCCGATGACGACAGGAACCGTCTGCAAAAGACCGAGTTCGGGCTCCGCATCCATTCGCCGGACCATCTCAAGGATGGTTTCGCCGCGCATCAGGCTATCGGCATCGAGCACCAGCATTGCCTCATAGGCGCCGCCGGACCGGGTCACGAATTCCTTGATGTTGCCGGCCTTGCGACCCTTGTTTGGCGAGCGGTGACGATAGAAAATCCGATTGCCGGCGCCGAACCGCGTGATCACCGCGCGATGAAGGAATTTCTCCTCCGCGATACGGTCCGCCCTGGTGCTGTCGCTGAGAACGTGGAAATCGAAAGCGCTGTCGCGGCCGGTCCGTTTCAGATCCTCGAACATCGCCATCACGTTGGCGAAGACGACCGAGGCATCTTCGTTGTAGACGGGAACGAGGATGGCGATACGCCCGTGCGGCTCGTGGTCGCTGCATCCGCTCTGTACAGATGCCTCCGGGGTCAGAAGGCCGAAGATCGCGGTCCCCGCACCCCAGGCAAGCCAGCCGCTCGACAGCGCCAGCAGAAGGAGACGCACGCTGTCGAGAAGATCGAAGCCGTCCGCGGCAACCACATCGTAGAAGAGGAAGACGCCGGTCGCCGTCAAGAGGATCGTCAGGAGGATGGCGAGAAACCGCTTGAAACTTACCGGCATCATGGTGCGCTCCACCCCGCCTTGGATCGCTTCGACATAGAGGTCCTTCCTGTTAGTGCGAACGCCGCCAGAACCGGGACCGGAACGGCAGCATACCGCGTCCGGAACAGGCGCCGAGCGGTTGATCGGGCATTTCAAGTTCAGCATGCGGCGGCGGAAAATCGATGACCGAAACGATCGCGGCGATCACATCCGCCTCGGCCAGGCCCGCCGCCACCGCGCAGGGATCGACATCGGTAAGGCCGAGGCGCCCCGCCGCATCTTCGATCAGCTCCGGGACGCGCTCAGCCGGCACATCCTCACGGCCGAGCGAGCGCAGAAACGCCGCATAGGGATCATCGCCGGCAGCGGCCATATCCGCACAGGGGTCGCCGTCGCCGGCCGCGCCGTCGGCCCCTCCTTTATCGTCGCCCTGGAGCGTGTTCATCAGGAGCTCCACTGATAGAGCCACGTCTCACTGAGACGTTCGTCATTGAATTTCAGGAAGGCACGCAGTTCCACCGGTGCATCGCCGTCGCGGCGCGCCTCGATCACGATCCGCCAGCAATCCGATTTCGGAATGGGTTGGACGACGGCGCTCACGACGCGCCCGCCGCCCGCCTCGACGGTCGCCGTCGGCCGGCTGTCGTTGCTGAGATTGGGCAGCATACCGCCCTCGAAATCGATGACGAACCGGCGCTTCTCTGGATTGGGCTTACTGGCAAGATTGCCGGAATACCCGGTCCGCGTCTGCTTGACCCGGGCCAGGTCGTTGGCACTCTCCGCCATGCTCCCCCAGAGCATCCGATAGCTGTATTCGCGCTCGCTCCCCGCCGTCGGGCCCTCTTCCGGCTGCCAGAACGACACGATATTGTCGTTGCTCTCGCTGTTGCTGGGGATTTCCGCCAAGACCACGCGGCCCGGCCCCCAGTCGTTCCGGGGATGAATCCAGACGCTTGGCCGGCGGCCGAAATGCGCGTTGACGTCCTGGTAGTTCCAGAAATCGCGATCCCGCTGGCAAAGACCGAAGCGCCGCGGATTGGCGACGGAGAAGAAGGACACCCTCAGCGAGGAAGGATTGCGCACCGGCCGGAAGATTTCTTCGCCGTCGCCGTTGACAATCACCAGGCCATCGCTGTCGTGAACCTCGGGGCGAACATCGTCGAAGCCACGATTCTCGTTTTCGCCGTGGAAAAACATACTGGTGAGCGGAGCAACGCCGAGGCGCTCCACATCGTTGCGAAAGAACAGTCGCGCGGTCACGTCGACGACGGTATCAGCGCCCGGCGTGATTTCGAACGCATAAGCGCCGGTCAGGCTCGGACCCTCGAGCGCGGCCCACACACGCATCGTGCGTGTCTGCTCCGTCGGCCGCTCCAGATAGAACGCGGTGAAGTCGGGAAACTCTTCCTCGGTGTCGGAGGCGGTGTTGAGGGCAATGCCGCGCGCCGACAGGCCGTAAACGGAATTCCGTCCGAGCGCGCGGAAATAGCTATTCCCCAGGAAGGTGATCAACTCGTCGCGATAGTCCGGACGGTTGAGCGGATAATGCAGGCGGAAACCGCCGACGCCCGGCAGCGCGAATCCCTCGAAATGCGAGGCATCAAGCGGCGGGCGATAATCGAAATCAGCGGAGGTGAACGTCACCGGATGGGAGCGTCCGTCCACGACCTCGAACAGATGCACGGGATAATCGAACAGCCAGCCGGGGTGGAAAGCCTGCAACTCGTAGCGGCCGTTGCTACTGCGCCACAACGCGTGGTCGGGCTTGTAGCGAATCGCCCGATATTCGTCGACCGTGAAGTCCTGCATCGACTTGGGGAGCGTCGAGGCTCCGCGATCGTAAGGCGTCTTCGCCTTTTGCCGCATTTTTTCCGTCAGGAGATCAAAGGAAAAAGGCCCGTCCTTCGGCGCCGAGGGCGTCGGCTGCGCCTCCTGGGCGCGAACCGGGAACGGCAACGCCGCTCCCGCCAGTGCCAGGACACTTGCCCCAGTCCGCAAAAAACGGCGACGATTCATTCCACTGCTCCCCGGCAACTCAAACTTCGCGCTGGTAAGCAGCGCCAACCGCCACCGCACAACCGGAAACGGCCCCGGTTTTCAGTTGTGCGAAAACTATGACAACGCATCCGGCGAAATAATGACCGAGGGCCAGGAAGGTTCCTTCATCATCGCAGATTTCTGCGACATGACGGCAACGCCTGCCACCGACCGCCCTGCGCAGCCGCCATTTCATCCGTACCACCGACGCCTCTTGCGCACACCCCCTGAAAACAGCCGGAAGCCGCCTTCAGGGCCGCGTCGCATGCACGCCGAAGTTCCCGAACGGAACCGATCATACACCGCGGAACATAGCCGTCTAGGAAACCAAAATGTCGCAATGTGAAAAGATGGTTATTCGATGCCGATCTTGGCCTTGAGAAGCTGATTGACGGCCTGCGGATTGGCCTTGCCCTGGCTCGCCTTCATGACCTGGCCGACAAACCAGCCGATAAGGCCCGGTTTATTCCGCGCCTGCTCGGCCTTTTCCGGATTGGCTGCGACGATCTCGTCGACGATCGCCTCGATCGCGCCGAGGTCGGTGACCTGCTTCATGCCGCGCTCTTCCACGATCCTTGCCGGATCGCCGCCTTCCGACCAGACGATCTCGAACAGGTCCTTGGCGATCTTGCCCGAGATCGTGCCGTCCTTGACGAGGTCGATGATGGCGCCGATCTGCTCGGCCGACACCGGCGAGGCTTCGATCGAGAGCCCCTCCTTGTTCAGCCGGCCGAAAAGCTCGTTGATAACCCAGTTGGCGGCCTGCTTGGCATCCCGACCCTCGGCCACGTGCTCGAAGAAGTCGGCGGCGATCTTCTCCGCCACCAGAATGTCCGCGTCATAGGGCGTCAGGCCGTAGTCGGCGATGAAGCGTGCGCGCTTCTCGTCCGGCAGCTCCGGCAGGTCCGCCTTCAGTTCGTCCACAAAGGCCTCGCTGAACTCCAGCGGAAGGAGATCCGGGTCGGGGAAATAGCGGTAGTCGTGCGCCTCTTCCTTTGAGCGCATGGAGCGCGTCTCGCCTTTCACCGAATCGAACAGCCGCGTTTCCTGGTCGATTCGGCCACCGTCCTCCAGGATGCCGATCTGGCGGCGTGCCTCATACTCGATCGCCTGGCCGGCGAAGCGGATGGAGTTGACGTTCTTGATCTCGCAGCGCGTGCCGAAATCCTCGCCCGGCCGGCGCACCGAGACATTGACGTCGGCCCTGAGGTTACCCTTGTCCATGTCGGCATCGGAGGTGCCGAGATAGCGCAGGATCGTCCTGAGCTTGCCAATATAGGCCTTGGCCTCGTCGGCGGACCGCATGTCGGGCTTGGAGACAATCTCCATCAGCGCCACGCCGGAGCGGTTGAGGTCGACGTAGGACTTCGTCGGGTTGAGATCGTGGATCGACTTGCCGGCGTCCTGCTCCAGATGCAAGCGCTCGATACCGACGCGCACCGTCTCGCCCTCTCCCATGTCGAGGATCACCTCGCCCTCGCCAACAATCGGCTGCTTGAACTGCGAGATCTGATAACCCTGCGGCAGATCTGGATAGAAGTAGTTCTTGCGGTCGAAGACGCTCTTGCAATGGATCTCCGCCTTGAGGCCCAGCCCGGTACGGACCGCCTGACGGACGCATTCCTCGTTGATCACCGGCAGCATGCCCGGCATCGCCGCATCGACAAGCGACACATGGTCGTTCGGCGCGCCGCCGAACTCAGTCGAGGCGCCGGAAAAGAGCTTCGCCTCGGATTGCACCTGCGCGTGAACTTCCAGCCCGATGATGATTTCCCAGTCGCCAGTGGCGCCCTTGATCAGGTTCTTCGGATTGGTGTTGCGGGTGTCGACGAGTGTCATTGGAGACCTTGCTTGCCTTTGGGGATAGTGAGCCATCCTTTAGCGCAATGTGTGGGCGGAAGGAAGGACGCGAAACGCGGGGCGCGAAACGACGCGCCGAATACCGGTCAGAGGCCCGCCGTGATGCAGGCTCGCAACACCACCGAACGCTTGCCTCTCCGAGCGGCGCACCGTCTTGATTCCAGCGGTTCCGAGGTCTAGGTGATCGGCGTCCACTTGGAGCTTTTATGCGTCACGACAAGACATCCCGATAAGACCCCGCCCGACTGCGGCGGGGATTGCTGACCACCGGCCGGCGCCGCTTGCGCGTGCGCGGCCTTTTGCTTGGCAATTTCGGGATTTTTCCAATGAACATCTCAAAACGCGACCAGCGCATCCTGCATGCGTTGGCGCAAGGCGGGCTGATCCGGCCCGTCCGCGACGACGCGGGCCGCATCGTCGACGTCGACTGTGTGAACCGCGACGGATGGCACCTGTCGAACTGCACCTTCGAGGCATTCCGGCATCTGAAGCGCCGCCGGCTGATCCACTCGAGGAACGGCGGTCCCTACCGCATCTCCGACCTCGGCATCCGCTCCGTGCGGGCCCAACTTGACAATCGGTAAGGCAACAAGGAACCCCCGGGCGCGTTTCGTGCTCGGGGTTCCCCCTTACGGCGTCATGCCGGACAAAGACCCGGCATCCATTGGCATGAACCAGGGGCTTGAAGCCTCAGCGGCGAGCCGTGCCAAAGCAAACAAAAGCAACGGCATACTATCTTGACGCAGGCAATGCCCCCCGGCTCGAGGCCGGGGTGACGCCGCGCGGAGGAAGCAATTGCCGGAATTCCGGCCGCCTATCACGCCCGCTGGGCGCACCTCACAACTCCAGCGTCATGAACACGCTGAACGGATCGAGCACGTAGTCGCCGAAGGGCCCGGTCTCCGTGAACCCGAAGCGGGCGTAGAGACGCCGGGCGGGAGCGAATTCCTCCGGTGCGCCGGTCTCAAGGCTGAGGCGGGCATAGCCGCGCCGCCGCGCCTCGGCGAGGATGTGGCTGACCATCGCCGCGGCAACGCCCCTGCCCCGCGCCTCGGCCGCCGTGTGCATCGACTTGATCTCGCCGTGGCCCGCGCCGAGGTCCTTCAGCGCGCCGCAGCCGACGAGATCTTCTCCGTCATAGACGCTCCAGAACGTCACTTGCCGAGCCCGCAACCCGTCAAGGTCGAGAGCGTGCACGCTTTCGGGCGGCGATTGCGCCCGCATTGTCGCCAGATGGCGCTCCAACAGCGCGATGATGCCCGGTCCGGTGAGGTCGTCCACGACGATACGCAGGCTCATGCGCCTTCCTGCCCCCGCTCGGCCTGGGCCTGCGCCCTCAGCTTCCTCTGGTAGCGCGATTGGACGATGTCAATGACGACCATGACGCCGATGACGAAATAGAAGGTCGATTTGGCCATCGGCTCGACGACGTAGCCGAAGAGATGCAGGTGGCCGAGGTGCCCGCCTTCCGAGAGAAGCATGACACCGACGATGAAGAGGATAAAGAGCCCCAGCACCTCGTACATGCGGTTTTTCTTGAGGAAATCCGACACAAAGTCCGACAGCCAGATCATCATCACGCCGGAAATGATGATCGCCGCCGCCATTACCCAGAAGACCTTGGTCAGCGCCAGCGCCGAAAGGATGGAATCGAAGGAAAAGACGAGATTCATCAGGACGATCCAGGTGATCGCCGAGGCAACGGATCGAGGCGCCCGTTCCTGATGGTTGCCGATCTCCTCGATGATCAGCATGTGCGAGATTTCCTTCATCGCCGTGTAGATAATGAAGGCGCCACCGATGAGGACAATGAGGGTATGAACGTTGAACGAGCCTTCCAGCACCCCCGTCCAATCGACGGAAAAGAGCGGCTCCTGGAAATACTGGATCGCCCGCATGACGACGAACAGGAGGACGAGGCGCAGCACGATGGCGAGCCCGATCCCCATGCGCCGCACATAGGCCTGTCGTCCGGCCGCGACCCGCTTCGATTCGATCGAGATGTAGAGAAGGTTGTCAAAGCCGAGCACCGCCTGGAGAAGCACCAGCATCGCCAGCGTGAACCAGACATCGACCGAAAACAGCGTATCCATGCAAATCCCCTCGCCCCGGATGGTGTCGCCCGCCGGCGTACCGACCATAAACGACCGGTAATGACAAGACGATCCGGGAGGGAACGCGTCAGCCGTCCCGATCGATCCGGCCGCCGCGCGTTTTCTTGATCGCGCCGCGCCGGGTCTTGGCCTCCAGCCGCCGTTTCTTGGAGCCAAGCGTCGGCTTTGTTGGCACCCGGTACTTACGCTTTTCCGCCGCCCGCCGGATCAGGCCGACGAGCCGGCCGACGGCGTCCTCGCGATTTGCCTCCTGGGTGCGGTGGCGGTCGGCGGTAATGACGACGACACCGTCCTTCGTCGCCCGCGCACCGGCAAATTCGATCGTTCGCTGCCGCACCCGCTCCGTGAGGTTCGGCGAACGCCGGGCGTCGAAGCGCAGTTGAACCGCGCTCGACACCTTGTTGACGTTCTGCCCGCCCGGCCCGCTTGCCCGGATGAAGGAGAGCGATATCTCGTCGTCGTCGATGGCGATCGTCTCGGTGACGCGGATCATCTCTCCCCTCCTTCAGGCTCCATTCTCGTCGTCAAGCCGTCCTCCTTCATGCCATCTCAAGGACGCGGTCAAGGTCGGCAATGAGGTCCTCGGCATCCTCCAGACCAACGGAGAGGCGAAACATGCCGTCGCCGGCGAAGGCGCGATAACTCTCCGCCGCCGCACCCTCGAGCCGGAACGAACTCTCCAGGAGGCTGTCCGTCGGCATCCAGAAGATGAGACTGCGCTGGTGGCCGAGAGATACCGCATAGTGGATCACATCGAAGCCGTCGATCATCCGTTCCGCCAGCGCTTCACCATCGGCGACCTGAAAGGTCAACATGCCGGAGAAGTTCGCCATCTGCCGCGTCGCCAGCTCATGCTGGGGGTGGGAGGCAAGGCCCGGATAGATCACCCGTGTCACCTTCGGATGCGCCTCGAGGAAGCCGGCGAGCGTCATCGCGCCTTCCTCGTGCGCCTTCATGCGGATCGGCAGGGTCGCCATTCCACGCATGATGAGCCAGGCGTTGAACGGGCTGATGATGCCGCCGTAGTGGATGCCGGCCTCGACATTCAGCGCCCGCATGGCATCGGCGTTGCCGAGCACCGCCCCGCCGAGCGCATCGCCGTGGCCGCCGAGATATTTCGTCAGCGAATGGACGACGAAGTCGCAACCATGATCGATCGGCTTGGTCGCGATCGGCGTGGCGAAGGTGGAATCGACCGCCACCCGCGCGCCGGCCGCATGGGCGATCTCGACGAGCTTTTTCAGATCCGTCAGCCGCAGGATCGGATTGGCCGGCGTCTCGGCATAGACGAGCTTCGTCTCCGGCCGGACCGCTGCCGCGACCGCATCGAGGTCCGACATGTCGACCGGCGTAACGGCAATGCCGAAGCGCGGCAGGGATTCGCGCACCAGTTCGGCAACGCCGGCATAGGAGACATCGCTGATGACGAGGTGGTCGCCGGCCGACAGGAAACTGAAGAACAGGGCGCTTGCCGCCGCCATGCCGCTGGCGAAGGCGACGCAGCCCTCCGCGCCTTCAAGCGCGGCAAGCTTCTCCTCCAGCTGCCGCACTGTCGGGTTACCCCAGCGGGTATAGAGATAGGGCGAATCGGGCGTCAGGTCATGGGCGGAAAAGCCGGCCACCTCGTCGACCACGTAGGTGGTCGACATGGCAATGTTCGGTGCCGAAGCGCCCGTCGCCGGATCCGGCGCCTCACCGCCATGGATGGCAAGTGTGCGGGTACCGAGCGGCCGGTTGGGGGTGTTCGCCGTCATGGCGCTATCCTTCTATAGTCTCGAAAAACAAGAGAGATCACCGCCAGAACAGCGGCAACAAGGAAAGTGTCCGCGCTCAGCTGACGGAAAGCAGCTCTCCGGCGATCATCCGCCATTCCTCATCGAGCGGCGCGCGGCATTCCTGGCGGCCGGCCTGGCGATACCAGTAGCCGGCATTCCACAGGTCGCCCTCGACCCGATGGAGATAAGCATGCACCCAGGCCGCATCGCGCCCCGGATTGTCCTGGACGATGACATGCGCCCGGTCCCAGTCTTCCCGGCCGGCATGCCAAAGCCCGACGAGCGCGGCCGGCAGCCCGGCCGGCGGGCCGGCATTCGCCAGAGATGCCATGAATTCGTCGACAGTCATCGAAAACCATCCTCATACGCAACAGCTGACAGCGCCCGACCGACGTCTCGCACATGCGCCTGACAACTCCGCGACAACGCCGGCGCATCGGTTTTTCCCTAGCGTGATTTTGCCGTTGGCAGCGCGCAAAAATACTCTAGGATCTGGCCACCAATGTTCCAACCTTTCGGGTGGTCTATCATGCTCCGTCGTACGGCTCTGGTTGCCTCGTTCCTCTCCGCCCTTTCGCTCCCGGCACTTGCCGGCGACATGCCGGATTTGCTCGCCAAGAAATATGCGACCGACCCGGCCGCCTGCAACGGTCAAAAGGGGCTGGAGGAAGTTGATGGCCTCGTGATCGACAAAACCGGCGTCACCGGCGTCGAGTTCAGCTGCTCCTTCCTTGACTTCTGGAGCGACAAGACCGGCACCACCGCGCTCGTCTCGTGCAGCGACGATTCCGGCATCACCCGTCCCGATTTCCTGTCCATCGTCGACGTCGGCAACGGCGAAATTCGCGTTCAGTCGCAGAACGAATTCATCATGGGCACGGTTGCCCTCAACCTCGCCCCGCCGCCGGCCGAAGACGGCAAGGAGGAGAGCGAGGACTCCGGCGCACTGAATTTCGACTACGTCAGCGGCATTTACGCGCTCTGCGGCGCGGCCGCGACCGGTCAGTGACACTGGAACACGACTGGCACGCACTCCAAACACCGGTTCCGACGCGCTTCGGCCGCAATGGCCACTCACGCCGGAACCGGAAACAAGGAATGCGGGAATCCGTCCGATGCGCCCTTTGATGCGTCTGATGACGCTCCTTCTCTTCGCCGTTACGCTCGCCGCCTGCAGCACAACGCGCACGCCGGCCCCGCCCACGTCGATGGGCAAGAAGATCTACGCCGACCAGAAGACCGAAGTCTATGTCGGCGGCGGCGTCCGCTTCGACGCGGTGGCGCATAATTAAAGCGCCACCGCCGCGTCGGGCCCTGTCTGGATCGGGAAAAATAATCAGGACATCCGCGCACTGAGCCCGTTGCCTGTTTCAGACAAGAGGCTCCGGCGGCGAAGGGGGCGGCTGGCGCGCCGTCCGTCAGGCGCGGCGGCTTACCACCATTTTTCCGGCGAGAAGCGACCGGCGGCATCCTCAATGATCTGGCCCGCGCGGAACAGCGTTGCCTCATCGAAAGGCTTGCCGATGAGCTGCAGGCCGAGCGGCAGGCCCTTGGAATCGAGCCCGCCCGGCACCGAAAGGCCCGGCAGGCCGGCCATGTTCACCGTCACGGTGAAGACGTCGTTGAGGTACATCTCCACCGGCGAGGCGGTCGCCATTTCCGCGATGCCGAAGGCGGCCGACGGGGTCGCCGGCGTCAGGATCGTGTCGACACCCTCGGCGAACGCCTTCTCGAAATCGCGCTTGATCAGCGTGCGGACCTTCTGGGCGCGCAGGTAATAGGCATCGTAGTAGCCGGCCGACAGCACATAGGTGCCGATCATCACCCGGCGCTTGACTTCCGGGCCGAAGCCGGCCGCGCGGGTCTTTTCGTACATGTCGATGATCTCGTCGGACGGCACCCTGAGCCCGTAGCGAACGCCGTCATAACGGGCGAGATTCGACGAGGCCTCCGCCGGCGCGACGATGTAATAGGCCGGCAAAGCATACTTGGTGTGCGGCAGCGAGATCTCCACCACCTTGGCGCCGGCGTCGCGCAGCATGTCGGCGCCCGTCTGCCACAGGGCCTCGATCTCGGCCGGCATGCCCTCGACCCGGTATTCCTTGGGAATGCCGATCGTCATGCCCTTCACCGACTGGCCGATAGCTGCCTCGTAGTCCGGCACCTCGATGTCGACCGAAGTGGTATCCTTCACATCGACGGAGGCCATCGACTTCAGCAAGATCGCGGCATCGCGCACCGAATGGGCGATCGGCCCGGCCTGGTCGAGCGAGGAGGCAAAGGCGACGATTCCCCAACGCGAGCAGCGCCCGTAGGTCGGCTTGATGCCGACCGTGCCGGTGAAAGCCGCCGGCTGGCGGATCGAGCCGCCGGTGTCCGTTCCCGTCGCCCCCGCGCACAGGTTCGCCGCAACCGCCGCCGCCGAGCCGCCCGACGAGCCGCCCGGAACGAGATCGGCGTTGGAGCCCGACGACCGCCACGGGCTCTTCACCGGGCCGTAGTAGGAGCTCTCGTTCGACGAGCCCATGGCGAATTCGTCCATGTTGAGCTTGCCGAGCATCACCGCGCCATCGGCCCACAGGTTCGAGGTCACGGTCGATTCGTAGGTCGGCTTGAAGCCATCGAGAATGTGGCTGCAGGCCTGGCTGTGGACGCCCTCGGTGCAGAACAGGTCCTTGATGCCGAGCGGCACCCCCTCCAGCGGCCGCGCCTCGCCCGCCGCGATCTTCTCGTCGGAGGCCTTGGCCATGGCGCGCGCTTTGTCGGGCGTCACCGCCACATAAGCGTTGAAGGTGTCGTTCGCCGCCTCGATCGCACCGAGATAGGCGTCGGTCAGTTCGGTGGCGGAAAAATCCTTGGCGGCAAGGCCGCCGCGGATATCGGCGATCGTCAGTTTCGTCAGTTCACTCATCGGTCCGCCCTCACTCACTCGACGACCTTGGGGACGACGAAGAAGTTATCGTCGCTGTCGGGGGCGTTGGCGATGACCTTTTCGGGATAGCCGCCATCGGTGACGCCGTCCTTGCGCTTGCGCATAGTCACGTCGACCACCGACGTCATCGGCTCCACCCCGTCGACGTCGACCGCGTCCAGTTGTTCCACGAAGCCAAGGATGGCGTTGAGCTCGCCGGTCATCTTGTCGGCTTCGGCCTCGGTGATGGAAATCCGCGCCAGATGGGCGACGCGTTTCACGGTGTCGGTATCGACGGACATGGGGGAATGATCGCTTCCGTTGACTGATCTATCGGGAGGCGGCGAAAGGCCCGTTTGCGGGGCACGCCGTCCGGTCGCCCGGCTATATCATCCAACGCCCGCACCGCGCAACGCAGACGGCGGCATCGCCATCTCCGGCGGGGTCCGCCCTATCCCTTCACGGCCGTCTCCGCCGCCATCGCCCTGAGGCAATCGGGACACAAGCATCGTGCTTCGCCCTCACCCGCCGCGGGCACGGGGAGCGCAAGCGGAACCTCGAAGCACCAGCATCGCCCGCTTGCCGCACCGCAAGTGAATTCCGCCCCGCAACGCGGGCAGACCGAGGGTTCCCCCTTCTTGTCATGCCCAACTTGTGTTTCGTCGCCGGACATGCCGTCGCCTTTCGCTCCGTCTCCGCCTCCCCGGGCACCGAAGGTCGCACACCAATCGACACGCCGAACCGTCACATACGAGAAAACTCCGCCCCCTAGACTGGATGTGCTGGCTCGCGCTCACAAGAGCATTCGGGCCATCACGTCCATTCTCCGGGGGACTTCGCCATGATCCGCCTCGCCCGCCGCACCATCCTTGCCTGGATCGCCGCGCTACCCCTCGGCCTTGCCGCCAAGGCTGGCGCCGAAACGCAGGCGGCGGAGACCGCATCCGACGTTCCACCGGGCGAACAGCGCTGGCTGTGCACCTTCAATGAATGCGACCCTTACGTCTACGACCCGCTCAAGGGCGACCCGGACAACATCGCCGGCGACCACCCTCTCCCACCCGGCATCGCCTTCGAGGACCTCCCCGACGACTGGCTCTGCCCCGTCTGCGGCTCGCCCAAGAGCTATTTCGTCAAGACCGACCGGCACTACGTCCCGCTGGAGGAATAGGCCAGCGTCTAATCTTTGCCGACGCCCACCCCCATATTGCGACCATAAATTGTGACGCCTATTATTCCCCTAGGGTAAGTAGGGGAATAACAATATGTCTGAGAAGCCGAACTACCTCGTTAGTGGCGATGAGGCTAAGCTCTTTCCGATCCTTGCTGAAACAAGCAAGGAAAAACGCGTCGCCTCAATATTTCTCGCTGTCATGACGCAAATTCCTGCAGTTGCCGAGCAGGTCCTTGCGTCGGTAGGCATGCGTGTCGGCAGATGAACAAAGATCAAGGCGTTCACCGAGGTTGTATTGAAAACGCCGATGGAGGCGGGATGTCGACCGGACGGGCTGATCGTCGTCGACACCGGACGCACTGAATGGTCGGCACTGATCGAAGCGAAGATCGGTAAGGCCGAACTCTCCGACGGGCAGGTTTCGCAAGGCCCCGAAGAACAGCTACCCGCCGAATAGGGCGACGCCTTTTCCTTGGTTTGACATAACAAAAAAGGGCGGCCCCTCGGACCGCCCTTCTCAAATTTCGAATGCGGATCAAACGCCAGGCGTCAGCCGATGGCGCCGCCACCCTGCTTGGTGATGACGAGGACCGACGGCTTGACCGGCTGGTCGTCAGCGAAGTCCGGCCAGCGGGTCACCGGGTTCTCGAAGGTGGACTCCTTGGTATCACCCGGGTGCTGGACGGCGGCGAAATAGGCCGTGTCGTCGGTGTTGAAGGCCGGCCCGCAGAGCTCTGCTCCGATCGGCGTGGAGAAGAAGAGCTTGACGTACGCCCGGCCCTCGCCCTCGGTGTCGGCTGCCCACACGCCGTCGGCGAAGCCCGACTTCGGCGCACCGTCGGTAGCGATCCAGATGCGACCCTTGGTGTCGAAGGCCATGTTGTCGGGATCCGACAGCCACTGCCCCGCGCCAACCGCCGGATGGTACTGCGCCCCGTCTTTCGGATTGGTCGGGTCGCCGGCAAGAAGGAAGAAGTCCCAGGTGAACTGGTCCGCGGCGTGGTCCTTGTCGGCGCCGCGGCCGCCCGGCGGGATCATTTCCACGATATGGCCGTGGCGGTTCTTCGGCCGCGGGTTGACGGCGTTCAGGTCGTCATCCTTGCGCTTGGTGTTGTTGGTTAGATTGACGTAGACGACGCCGGTGACGAGGTTCGGCTCGATGTCCTCGGGACGGTCCATCGGGGTCGCGCCGACAAGGTCGGCCGCCCGGCGCGTCTCGATCAGCACATCAGCCTGGCTGTGGAAGTCGTTCTCCGCCGTCAGCGGGCCCTCGCCGTAGACAAGCGGCAGCCAGTCGATGGTCTTGTCGTCGTTGAAGCGCGCCACGTGGAGCGTGCCTTCGTCGAGGATGCCGATATTCGCCGCCCGGTCGTCCGGATTGTAGGCATTCTTGGAGACGAACTTATAGACATAGTCGAAGCGCTGGTCGTCGCCGGAGTAACAGACGACGCGACCGTCCTTGTTGACGAGCGCGTGGGCGCCCTCGTGCTTGAAGCGGCCGAGCGCGGTGCGCTTCACCGGCTTGGAGGTCGGGTCATACGGATCGAATTCGACCATCCAGCCGAAGCGGTTGGCCTCGTTCGGCTCCTTTTCGACGTTGAAACGGTCATGGAAGCGGTACCAGCCGTAATCCGGCGAGCCCTTGATGCCGAGGCGCTTGTAGTTGCGCGCTTCCGGCCCGCTCGACGGATCGCCGCCGAAGTAGTTGTGGAAGTTCTCTTCCGCGAAGAGGACCGTGCCCCACGGCGTGATCGAGCCGGCACAATTGTTGACCGTACCGAAAACGGCCTTGCCGGTGGCGTCGGCGGAGGTCTTCAGCCGATCGTGGCCGGCGGCCGGACCGGCGATCGCCATCTCGGTGCCGGAATGGATACGCCTGTTAAGATCGCTATCCTTGACGACGGCCCACTTGCCGTTCGCACCGCGCTTGATCTCCAGGACGGAATGGCCGTGCGCGGCCATCTCGATGTCCACGTGATCCTTCGTCTGGGTCATCATGTCCTTGCCGGCATCGCCCGGAAACATGATCTCGCGGTTAACGTATTCGTGGTTGACACAGAGGAGACCGTGATCGGCGGTGCCGGAGCCGTAAGGCAGCGGCGTGTAGCCGATGAAGTCGTTGTTGTAGCCGAATTGCATCTTCTGCGCCTCGGCCGACTGGTTCATCGGGTCAAACGCCGGCGCGCCCTTCACCACCGGATCGCCCCAGCGGATCAGAACGTCCGCGTCATAGCCCTTGGCGACGTGATGCGTCTTGTCATAGGCGTGCGGCAGCGCCTCGAAAGTCAGCGTCGAGGGATCGCTGGAGGCGGCGAAGGCATCGGTGGCGAAAACCGCATTGCCGACGGTTCCACTAACAGCCGCGCTTGCCGCAATCGCAGCACTGGCGCTGACGGTCTGCATGAAGGCACGACGACTCATCGCCCGCTCGACAACGGTCTCGAACGGCGTGTTGCCGCTGTCGTTGGAAGGGATGTCGTCGCTATCGCCCTCGTAGCGATCCGGGGTCGGAATGATCTCGCTCATGGCTCTCTCCTGGTTGCCCGCTTTCGGCGCAAAATGCCGAACTACCAAGCCGAGAACCTAGTAAAACCACGCAATAGATTTGTGACAGCGCCTGTATGACACAGCTAATTGAAATATCGACGATTTCCGCACTTATTGCGACCCGGAAACGAAGCGGACGCACGCAGAAGCAGTCCGCGTGCGTCCCCCATCGCGCAAAAGGCGGTATCGCCGTCCGGCGGCGCGGTCACAGGTCGATCGGCTCGCCCACCGCCATTTCCAGCACCTTGCCGGACTGGTCGCCCATCTGGCTGACGAACTTGGAGGCATCCTGATCGATGATCGGGAACGAACCGAAATGGCAGGGAATGACGTTGTCGAAGCGGAAGAACCGCCGCGCCGCGAGCGCCGCCGCCTGTGCGCCCATGGTGAACCGGTCGCCAATCGGCAGGATGCCGATCTTGGGTTGATAGAGCTCGTGGATCAACGCCATATCGGAGAAGATGTCGGTGTCGCCGGCGTGGTAGAGGGTCTTCTCCTTCGGTGCGTCGATGACAACGCCATGCGGATTGCCGAAATAGATCGCCGGCTGTCCATTCATCTGCGACGAAGAGGAATGATGCGCGACGGTGAGGCTGACCGCGAACGGGCCGACATCGACCGTACCGCCGGTGTTCATCGGGTTGATCGCCTCGATCCCCTGGGATCCGGCCCACATGCAGATCTCAAAGTTTGCCGTGAGCTGCGCCCCGGTCGCCTTCAGAATCGGGATCGCGTCGCCGATGTGGTCGTCATGGCCATGGGTGAGGATCACATGGGTCACGCCTTCGGAGGCGTCCTCCACCGTCCCCTCGTAGCTCGGATTCTCGCTCAGGTAGGGATCGATCAGGATCGAAGCCCCCTCGATATCGATACGAAAAGCGGAATGGCCGAACCAGGTAAGCTTCATGGGGTCAATCTCCGTTGAAGTGTGATTGGTGAACTGTGATGAGTGCACTGCGAAAGGGAAATCCGTCCTTTATATTAGTGCGCCAGACGCCAATGTCATTCCACCCCGCCCCCTATCCGTCGTTGGTATGAGCACCGGCATGGGCCTCAGAACCGACCCTGATGGCAAGTTTGGCGTCGTTTTCCGCGCTTTTGCGCGACAACGCACGCCGTCCCGTGCTAGAGCCCTTTCGCGTGGCATCGGCGAATGCCCATCCTCCCGGCATCTTTGCGGACTCAAACCATGCCGCTTCGGGCATGACCGCGCGATGACACAGGCGACGGGGCGATACGCCGGATTTTGACAACGAAGAAAAGGCACGGAAATTCAGAATATTACACGACTTACCTGATTCTGATTTCCTGACTGCGGGACGCACAGGATGGCCACTGACCCGACCCTTACCATCGAAGACTTCGCCGCCGCGCTGCGGCCAGGCGCGCGCCTCCTCGGCCTCGATCTCGGCACCAAGACGATCGGCCTGGCGCTGTCCGACGTCGGACGCGGCATCGCGACGGCACTGCACACCCAGAAGCGGGTGAAGTTCACGCCGGATGCCGAGGCGCTGCTTGCGACCTGCGCCGAACACGCGGTCGGCGGCCTTGTCGTCGGCCTGCCGCTCAACATGGACGGCTCGGAAGGCCCGCGCGCCCAGGCGACCCGCGCCTTCGTCCGCAATCTGTCGAAACTCACCGATCTGCCGATGGTCTATTGGGACGAGCGACTGTCCACAGTCGCGGCCGAACGGGCGATGATCGCCGCCGACATGTCGCGCGCCAAACGCGCCGAGAAGATCGATTCCGCCGCCGCCGCCTTCATCCTGCAAGGGGCGCTCGACCGCCTCGCCGCGCTCCGGTAGCGCCATGCTGGCGGCGCTCGAAGCCCTCCTGCCGATCCTGCTGATCATCGGCGTCGGCGCCGTCGTGCGCGCACGGGGTCTCCTCACGCCCGACCAATGGGTCGGCTTCGAGAAGATGGCCTACCACGTGCTCTTCCCGAGCATCATCATCCATACGCTCTCGACGACTGATTTCGGCGCTGTTCCCGCCTTTCCCCTCGGTTCTACGCTGTTCCTCTCGATCCTGGCGATGGCCGCCATCGTCCTTCTGGCACGACCCGTCATCGCGCGCGGCCTCCGGCTTTCCGACGCCGCCTTCTCCTCTGTCTTCCAGGGCGCCACGCGCTGGAACACCTTCGTCGCCATCGCCATGTCGGGTGCGCTCTTCGGCCCGCCGGGGGTCGCCCTCGTCGCCGTCGCGATCATCGCCATGATCCCGCTCCTCAATGTGCTGTGCGTCTCGGTTCTGGCGCGCTACGGCAGCGCCGACAGCCCGAGCCCGGCTAAGCTCGCCATGGATCTTGTGCGCAATCCGTTCATCTGGTCCTGCGCCATCGGCATCGCCATCAATCTCACCGGGCTGACACCGCCGGACGCGGTGCTGACAGCACTCGACCTGATGGGTCGCTCCGCGCTTGCCGCTGGCCTTCTCGCCGTCGGCGCCGGCCTGCGGCTCGCCGCCCTCGCCCGACCCTCAGCCGGCGCGGCGCTGTCGTCGGCGCTGAGACTGTGCGGCATGCCGGCGCTTGCCGCGCTCTTCGGCCATCTCTTCGGGCTGCCGCCGACGGCCCTCGGCGTCGCCATCGTCGCCACCGCCGTCCCGACCGCAACCGGCGGCTTCCTCCTCGCCCGCCAGATGGGCGGCGATCATGGCCTGATGGCGGAAATCATAACCCTGCAGTCGATCGTCGCGATCGTCACCATGCCGCTCGCCATCACCCTGCTCGCGCCGGGTGCGGTATAGCCGGGCGCGGTTGAGCCGTGGTTCCGCTGACCGCCGGCTATTGCGCCGGGAACATGTAGTCGACGAAGCCGGACGCATCGAACCGACCATCGAGCATGCCATAACTCGCCCGCCATTGCCCGCCGAGGCGGGTGAAGAGGAACGCATCGCCGATTGCCCGCGGCAGATAGCGCCGGAGCGCCGCCGCCGCGGCCGTCATCGCCAGCTGTTCGACAAGGATCCGCGCCGAGCCGATGTCTTCCTGACAGGCCTTGGCCGCCGCCCGGAGAACGTCGACGGAGACGAGCGAATGCTCGCCGAGGTCGGAGCGAAAATCGGCCAGCACCGCGTCGAGCGCGTCTGGCGCCGCCGCGATGTGCCGCAGGACGTCGAGCGCGAGGAGATTGCCCGACCCACAGGCCATACCGATCATGGGCGCATCGCGGTAGAGCCGGGCGAGCGCGCCTTCATCGGCCGAGGCGTTGCCGCCAAGCGCTTCCATCGCCTCGGCAAGAAGCATCGGTGCCGATTTCGCGATCCAGTATTTCACCGCCGGCGTCATCAGCCGGCAGAAGGCATTTTCCGTCTCGTTCTCGCCGCGCACATCGAACGCGTGGGCGAGCCGCAGGACGAGCGCGGTCGCCGCCGCGACATCGAGCGCCATATCGGCAAAGAGCCGCAGCATCAGGGGTTTATCGAGGAGAGACGACCCGGCGACAACGCGGTGACGGGCGTGATGAACGGCCTCGGCGAGCCCGGCCCGCATCGCCGCCGCCGACACCACGGCGGCATCGAAGCGCAAAAGGCGCTCGCTTTCGTCAAGGACGCGCACGCCCTCGCCCGGGTCGCCGAGCGCAAAGCCCCCCGCCCCGGCGAACTCGATCTCGGCGATCGCCCCGCCGCGAAGCCCGAGCGGCGTCTTCAGCCGTTCGATGCGGATGGCGTTCCTCGAACCGTCGCCAAGAAAACGCGGAACGAGAAAGGCGGAAAGCCCCTCCGCCGTTTGCGCCAGAACGACGAGCGCGTCGCTCATCGGCGCAGTCACGAACCATTTGTGGCCGACGAGCCGGAAGAAGCCGTCGCCATCCGGCTCGGCCCGCGTCGTCAGCGCTGCGAGATCCGTCCCCGCCTGCTTCTCCGTCGTCGCGATGCCGAGAGTCAGGCCGACTTTCTTGTCGGGCGGCAGGAACCGGTGGTCGAACCTCCGCTCCGCGACCTTCGGCGCCCACGACCGCCGCAGCGCCCGGTCGGCGGCGAGGGCGGAAAGCGCGGCGCTTGTCGCCGAGACCGCCGATAGGTGCCCGCGCTCGAGCTGAGCGAGAAGGAAAAGCCCCGCGGCGCGCAGCTCGTGCCGCCGCCCGGCCTCTGCCTCTCCGGTCTCATGGAGAGAACTGTGCAGTCCCGCCTCCAGGCTCCGCCGCATCAGGGCGTGGTAGGCCGGGTGGAAGTCGACGGCGCCGAGCCGGCGGCCTTCCGCGTCGTGGGTCCGCAGGCGCGGCGGAAACTGGTCGGCCAGTGCTGCCAACTCGGCCGCCTCGTGCGAGCCGCAAAAGCCGCCGAGCCGCCCCAGCGCCTCCTCCGTCTCGCCATCGACGACCGCATCGAGAACGGTTCTCAGCACCGGATCTGCAACCAGGAGATTGCGGCCGGCGTAGGCCGGCGGCTGGTTGACAACCGAATGGGTTTCGAAGCGATCTTCGTTCATGTTCCGCGCCTTCCCGCATGGGACGCCTGTTGCGAACCGGACCGGACCGCATGTCTCCCGAGGCTAGCATGTTTGCGCACCCGCACGCGTTAACGGACGGCGAAATCAGCGGGCGGTGAAATCGGGTTTTCCCCCGCTTTTGCGGCAAAGCCGGAAAACAGCCAGCCACCGTTCTTGTCCGCACGCCGCAAACTGCGTATAGACCTGATTTTGATGAGCGCACATTCCGCACCACCCACCATGAATTTCCCTTACCGGCATTTGCTCGGGATCCAGGGCTTGCAACCGCCCGAGATTCTCGGCCTGCTCGACCTTGCCAACGAGGCCGTCGAGGTCAGCCGCCAGGTCGAGAAGAAAAAGAGCGTCCTGCGCGGCCGCACGCAGATCAACCTGTTCTTCGAAGCCTCCACGCGCACCCAATCTTCCTTCGAGATCGCCGGCAAGCGGCTCGGCGCCGACGTCATGAACATGTCCGTCGCCTCCTCGTCGGTGAAGAAGGGCGAAACGCTGATCGACACCGCCGCGACGCTGAACGCGATGCATCCAGACATTCTCATTGTCCGCCATCAGGCCGCCGGCGCGGTGGCGCTGCTCGCCCAGAAGGTCGGCTGCTCCGTCGTCAACGCCGGAGACGGCGCCCACGAACACCCCACCCAGGCGCTTCTCGACGCCCTCACGATCCGCCGCAACAAGGGCCGGATCGAAGGCCTGACGGTCGCCATCTGCGGCGATATCCTTCATTCACGCGTCGCCCGCTCCAACATCCTTTTGCTCAACGCGTTGAACGCGCGGGTGCGTGTCGTCGCGCCCTCGACACTGCTGCCGGCCGATGCCGAACGCCTCGGCGTCGAGGTCCACACCTCCATGGAAACCGGCCTCAAGGGCGCCGATGTCGTCATGATGCTGCGCCTCCAGCGCGAGCGCATGTCGGGCGCCTTCGTGCCATCCGTGCGTGAGTATTTCCGCTACTACGGCCTCGACGAGGCCAAACTCGCTCATGCCAGCGGCGACGCCATCGTCATGCACCCTGGGCCGATGAACCGCGGCGTCGAGATCGACCCGGCGGTCGCCGACGGCCCGCGCAGCGTCATCCAGGAGCAGGTGGAGATGGGCGTCGCCGTCCGCATGGCGGTCCTGGAAGCGCTCGCCGCCAACTTGCCCAACCGCTAACGCAACAAGTCCGAGGATGTCGTCCATGCCCGATCAGGCCCCGCTCCTCATCAAAGGCGGCCGCGTCGTCGACCCGGCGCGCGACCTTGACGTTCCCGGCAATGTGCTGGTGGTCGGCGACCGGATCGCCGACGTCGGACCGAACGTCGGCAACGACGGCACGCCGAACGGCACCACAATCCTTGATGCCAAGGGCAAGATCGTCGCGCCAGGCCTCATCGACATGCGTGTCTTCGTTGGCGAGCCGGGCCACGAGCACCGCGAGACGCTTGCCTCGGCGAGCAAGGCGGCGGCGGCCGGCGGCGTCACGACGATGATCACCATGCCGGACACCGACCCGGTCATCGACGATCCCGCGCTCGTCGATTTCATCTTCCGCCGCGCCCGCGATACGGCGATCGTCCGGGTCCATCCGATGGCCGCCTTGACGAAGGGCGGCCTCGGCCGGGAGATGACCGAAATCGGCCTTCTCCAGGAAGCCGGCGCGATCGCCTTTTCCGCCGGTCGACATGCGCTTTTTGATGCCCAGGTGATGCGTCGCCTCCTCACCTACGCGCGGGATTTCAATGCCCTCGTCGTCAACCGTATCGAGGAGCCCGCACTCGTCGGCGGCGGCGTCATGAACGAGGGCGAGACCGCCTCCCGGCTTGGCCTGCCGGGCATTCCGCGCGAAGCGGAAGTCATCATGGCGGAGCGCGACATCCGCCTCGTGGGGCTGACGCGGGGGCGCTATCACGCCGATATCGTCTCCTGCGGGGAAACCGCGCGCGTGATCGCCAACGCCAAGGCCGGCGGCCTGCCCGTCACCGCCGGCGTCTCGATCAACCATCTGACGCTGAACGAGAACGACATCGGCGCCTACCGCACCTTCTTCAAGCAATCGCCGCCGCTGAGGAGCGAGGACGATCGCCACGCCGTCATCGACGCGCTCAACGACGGGACCCTTGACGTCATCGTCTCCAACCATGACCCGCAGGACGTGGAGACCAAGCGCCACCCCTTCGCCGAGGCCGCCGACGGCGCTATCGGCCTGGAGACCATGCTCGCCGCCGCCCTGCGCCTCGTCCACTCAGAGGATGCGACGCTCACGACGGTGCTGCGCGCCATGACCGCCCGCCCCGCTCAGATCCTCGGGCTGGAGACGGGAACGCTCACACCCGGCAGGCCGGCAGACATCATCGTCTTCGATCCCGACATGCCGTGGATCTACGAGCAGGAGGCGATAACCTCGCGCTCCAAGAACACACCCTTCGAAGCCGGGCGCTTCTCCGGCCGCGTCCTTCACACGCTGGTTGCGGGAAACGTCGTCTACTCATACTCTTCCCAATAACGTCAATGTGGCGCCGACCATCGCCGCATGTTTCGCACGCGCCATTGCGGGCGTGAAATGCGACCCCGGGACGGGCGCCGCGCGGCTCTCCCGGTCAGGACAGCAGGGAAACGTCAGCGGAGCCGATAGCGTGCCCGATCACTCCACCGCCTTCCTCATCGGCGCCTTCGTCGCCGGCTATTTTTTCGGTGCCATTCCTACCGGTCTCATCGCCACACGCCTTGCCGGGCTCGGCGATGTCCGCAAGATCGGCTCCGGCAACATCGGCGCGACAAACGTCCTGCGGACCGGCAACAAGAGCGTTGCATTCATCACGCTCCTCGGCGACGTGCTAAAGGGCGCCCTGCCGGTTGCCCTCATCGCCTCCGAAATCGGCACGGTGCCGGCCATGGTCGCGGCTCTCGGCGCCCTCCTGGGCCATATGTTTCCGGTCTGGCTGGGCTTTTCCGGCGGCAAGGGCGTTGCCACCTTCATCGGCATCCTCATCGGCCTGTTCTGGCCAGTGGCCCTCGCCTTCGGCGCCATCTGGCTCGCCGTCGCGGTGCTGACGCGCTATTCCTCGCTGTCCGCCCTCGTCGCCACGGCCGCCACGCCCGTCCTCATGGTTGGCTTCGACCGGCCTCGCCTCGCGCTACTTTTCCTTGCCCTTACCGTGCTCGTCTGGGTCAAGCACCAGGCCAACATCCGCCGCCTCCTTGCCGGGTCCGAGAGCAAAATCGGCGGCTCGCGAACCGGTTCCAAGACGTGAGCGGCGCTGACGGAAACGACAGCGGGACAGGCATCCGCCTGACAGACGAGCAGCGGCTCGCCTGGCTTCGCCTCATTCGCTCAGAAAACGTCGGCCCCGCCACCTTCCGCACCCTCATCAATCACTACGGTTCCGCGGCCGAAGCACTGAAGAGGATTCCCGAGCTGTCGCGCCGGGGTGGCTCCAAACGCCGCATCCGAATCTGTTCCCTCGACGATGCCGAACGCGAGATGGCGCTTGCCGAGCGGCTCGGCGCTGGTTTCGTGGCGCTGGGCGAGAGTGCGTATCCACCGCTCCTACGCCAGATCGACGGGCCACCGCCGCTTCTCGCCGTGCGCGGTGCCAGGGACGTGCTGTCGCGGCACGGGGTCGGCATCGTCGGCTCGCGAAACTGTTCGCTTGCCGGCGTGAAGATGTCGGAACGGCTGGCGCGCGATCTGTCCGCGGATGGCTTTGTCATCACCTCCGGCCTTGCGCGCGGTATCGATTCCGCCGCCCATTCCGCATCGCTTGCCGGTGGTACCATCGCGGTCTTCGCCGGCGGCCTCGATCACATCTATCCGCCCGAGAACGACACGCTTGTCGAGGCGATCCTCGACAACGATGGTGCCATCGTCAGCGAGATGCCTTTGGGCTGGTCGCCGCGCGCCCGCGACTTCCCGCGCCGCAACAGGCTCATTTCCGGACTGAGTCTCGCCGTCGTGATCGTGGAGGCGACGCGGCGCTCCGGCGCGCTCCACACCGCCCGTTTCGCGCTGGAACAGAACCGCGAGGTGATGGCCGTACCCGGTTCGCCGCTCGACCCGCGTGCGGAAGGCTGCAACCGCCTCATTCGCGAGGGCGCCGTCCTTGTTCGAGACGCCGGCGATATCCTAGCCGAACTGGGCTCTGCACAGCGCGATCTCTTCCTCGGCAAAGACGGCGCCGGCGAACCGGATCGCGACGATGCCCTGCCGCTGCAGGAGCCGACGGACGATGCCCGCTCACGCGTGGTCGGCGCGCTCGGTGTTACCCCCGTCGCCGTCGACGAATTGATTCGCCACACCGGCCTTCCCGCCGGCATGGTACAGGTTGTCCTTCTGGAACTGGAACTCGCCGGCCGCCTTCAGCGTCACGGCGGCCAGCGTGTCTCGCTCGTGATGTGACGATGATGGCGCGGCCCGCCCAAGGACAGAGACCGCGCACGCCGACACAGCCCCGCCCCTTGCGCCGCCGGGAAATGTGACCTAGGTGGAGGCCGATACGTTACCCCGCGACGCTGCGACGCGGACGATACCGGACTGTTCCGCCGCCTCCTCGCGGGTCACATCCAGCAGATAGGCCAGGAAATTGAGATCCGCCCCGGCGGCGAGATTGCGCATTTCCGTGCACATGCGCTCAATGTAGAGAGCCGTCTCAGACGGCGAAGGAGTGTTGTTGTCGTCCATGATGGCTGAAAATCCACGTTTGGGTCACGCCTGATGGCGACACTGGCCCCGAATGATGGTTCCGGCGACGACTCTCCCGCTGTTGCCGCGCCGGTTGCCTTACCACATACGGTACTAAAAAGGGTGTTTAAATTCAATTTGTAATTTAAGGTTGTATCAACGCGAACATTTTGCGGCAATTACAACCATGATCACCTAAAAGTTGTATCAACAGCATTTGACAGGGACGGTCGGAACAACGATTTTGCCGCACTGATGCAGAGACAGCCCGCGATCGATGGGCCTGTCGAACAGCCACTCGAGCCGAACCGCAGGCTCCAACAAAGCGAATCTCGTCGAAAAACGATGCACGTTGTTATTGTCGAATCGCCTGCAAAGGCCAAAACGATCAACAAATACCTGGGCTCGGACTACAAGGTCCTGGCATCCTACGGCCATGTCCGCGATCTCCCCGCGAAGGACGGCTCCGTGCGTCCCGACGAGGATTTCGACATGTCCTGGGAGGTTGACGGCAAGGCCAACAAACGGTTGAGCGAGATTGCAAATGCGGTCAAGAGCGCCGACCGCCTGATCCTCGCCACCGACCCGGATCGCGAGGGCGAGGCGATTTCCTGGCACGTGCTCGAAGTGCTGAAGAAGAAGCGCGTCCTGAAGGACAAGCCGGTCGAACGCGTGGTCTTCAACGCCATCACCAAGAAGGCGATCCTCGACGCGATGGCCAACCCGCGCGAGATCGATGCACCGCTCGTCGACGCCTATCTCGCCCGTCGCGCCCTCGACTATCTGGTCGGCTTCACGCTCTCGCCGGTTCTGTGGCGCAAGCTGCCCGGCGCCCGTTCCGCCGGCCGGGTGCAATCGGTCGCGCTCCGCCTTGTCTGCGACCGCGAGAGCGAGATCGAAGCCTTCGTCAGCCAGGAATACTGGTCGCTGACGGCAATGCTGAAGACGCCGGACAATGTCGGCTTCGAGGCGCGGCTCACCGGCGACAACGGCAAGAAGCTCAACCGCCTCGATATCGGCGACGCGACCTACGCCAACAACCTGAAGGCGTTTCTCCAGGGCGCGAGCTTCCGGGTCGAAAGCGTCGAATCGAAACCGCAAAAGCGTCACCCCTTCCCTCCCTTCACCACGTCGACGCTGCAGCAGGAAGCCTCGCGAAAGCTCGGCTTCTCCGCCTCGCGCACCATGCAGGTCGCCCAGAAGCTCTATGAAGGCATTGATATCGGCGGCGAGACCGTCGGTCTCATCACCTACATGCGAACCGACGGCGTCCAGGTCGCGCCCGAGGCGCTCGGTGCCATGCGCGGCGTGATCGAGAAGGAATACGGCGAGCGCTACCTGCCGGAAAAGCCGCGCCACTACGCCACCAAGGCGAAAAACGCCCAGGAGGCGCATGAGGCGATCCGGCCGACCGACCTTTTCCGTCGGCCCAAGGACGTCGCCCGCTTCCTCGATCCCGAACAGGCAAGGCTCTACGAACTCGTCTGGAAGCGTGCTGTCGCCAGCCAGATGGCCTCGGCCGAACTGGAACGCACCACGGTGGAGATCGAGGCGACCGACGGCGACCGCGCCGCGCAGCTCCGCGCCACCGGGTCCGTTGTCCGGTTCGACGGCTTCCTGACGCTCTATACCGAGACCAAGGACGACGAGAAGGACGAGGACGACGGCCGCCTGCCGGCGATGGCCGCCAACGACGCGCTGACCCGCGAGGCCATCAAGGCCGACCAGCATTTTACCGAACCGCCGCCGCGCTACACCGAGGCGACGCTGATCAAGAAGATGGAAGAACTCGGCATCGGACGCCCCTCGACCTATACCTCGACGCTGACCGTGCTGCGCGACCGCGGCTATGTGACGCTCGACAAGAAACGCCTCATCCCCGAGGACAAGGGCCGTCTCGTCACCGCTTTCCTGCAGAGCTTCTTCAAGCGCTACGTTGAGTATGACTTCACCGCCGACCTCGAAGGCAAGCTCGACCAGATTTCCGCCGGCGACATTCCCTGGAAGGACGTTCTCAGGGACTTCTGGAAGGACTTCTCCGGGGCCACCGACGACATCAAGGAACTGCGTGTCTCCGACGTGCTGGAAGCGCTGAACGGACTTCTGGCGCCGCATATCTTCCCGCCGCGCGAGGACGGATCCGATCCGCGTGCCTGTCCGAGCTGTTCCGATGGTCGCCTGAGCCTCAAGGTCAGCCGCTACGGCGCCTTCATCGGTTGCTCCAACTATCCCGACTGCCGCTACACCCGCCAGCTCGCGCGCCCGAACGGCGAGGAGGCCGAGGAAGCCGCCGACGGCCCGAAGGTGCTCGGGACCGATCCCGAGACCGGGCTTGAGGTAACGCTCAGGAACGGCCGCTTCGGCCCTTACGTGCAACTCGGCGAGGAGGCCAAGCCCAAGCGCGCCAGTTTGCCCAAGGGCTGGGAAGCCGCCGCGATGGATCTGGAAAAGGCCTTGCGGCTGCTGCGGCTGCCGCGCGAGGTCGGCGATCACCCCGAGACCGGCAAGCCCATCCTTGCCGGCATCGGCCGTTACGGGCCGTTCGTCCAGCACGACGGCGTCTATGCCAATCTCGACAGCGTCGACGAGGTCTTCGACGTCGGCCTCAATCGCGCCGTCACCGTTCTTGCCGAAAAGAAGGCGAAGGGCGGCCGGCGGTCGGCACCGGCGGCGTTGAAGGAGCTCGGCGAACATCCCGACGGCGGCGGCGCCGTCACCGTGCGCGACGGCCGCTACGGACCTTACGTCAACCATGGCAAGATCAACGCCACCCTGCCCAAGGGCATGAACCCGCAATCGGTGACGATGGAACAGGCGGTGGAGCTCATCGCCGCCCGCGCGGAAAAGACCGGTGCCAAGAAACCAGCGGCGAAGAAGGCGGCGGCGAAGAAAACCACCGCCAAGAAGGCCCCGGCAAAAAAGTCGGCTGGCACGAAGACCGCGAAATCGAAGTCGGACGGCAAGGCGACGGCCGACACCGGCCAATCCTCAGGCTGATCGGACACGCACTTGGCCCCACGCCGCAAGAACCCAACGACCGGCAAATCCGCCTCGAAGGGCGCCCCGAAAAATGCCGCTGAGGGCGGCTTTCCGAGCCGCGAGCAAATCCTCGCCTACATCGCGGAACACCCGGGCGAGGCGGGAAAGCGCGAACTCGCCCGCGCCTTTGGCATCAAGGGCGGTGCACGCATAGCCCTGAAGCACATCCTGCGCGACCTGTCCGAGGAAGGCCTCGTGGAGAAGCGTGGCAAGCGCCTGGCCCGCCCGGGCGACCTCCCCTCTGTCACGGTCGTGCGCGTGGTCTCCCGCGACGAGGCCGGCGAGCCGATCGCCATTCCCGTCAACTGGGACGTCGACGAGCACGGCGACCCGCCGCGGATCCTCGTCACCCAGAACAACCAGGGCCAGAGCCGGGGAAAACGTCCCGGCCGCGCCCCCGGCATCAACGACCAGGTGCTGGTCCGCATCGCCGAGGCGCCGTCCGATCTCGGCGTTGCCTATCTCGGCCGCACCATCAAGGTGCTGGAAAAGACCCGCTCCTCCGCGCTCGGCGTCCTGCGCATCGAACCGGATGGCTCCGGCCGTATCGTCCCCGTCGACAGGAAGCAGAAGGAATTGACGGTCGAGAAGGGCAATATCGGCGAGGCGGCCGATGGCGATCTCGTTGCCGTGGAACCGCAGCGCTCGGGCCGCTACGGCCTGCCCCGCGCCGTTATTCGCGAACGCATCGGCTCGATGGACAGCGAGAAGGCGATCTCCATGATTGCCCTTCACGCCCACAGCATTCCCCATGTCTTCCCCTCTGCCGTGCTGTCGGAGGCCGAGGAGGCGAAGCCCGCGACGCTCGCAAAGCGCGAGGACTGGCGCAAACTCCCCCTCGTCACCATCGATCCGCCGGACGCCAAGGACCATGACGACGCCGTCATGGGCGAACCGGATACGGCTGCGGACAATCCCGGCGGCGTGATCATCACAGTCGCCATCGCCGACGTCTCCTGGTACGTCCGCCCCGGTTCCGCGCTCGACCGCGAGGCGCTTTTCAGAGGGAATTCGGTCTATTTTCCCGACCGCGTCATCCCGATGCTGCCGGAGCGGATCTCCAACGACCTGTGCTCGCTCCGCGAAGCAGAGGACCGGCCGGCCATCGCCGTCCGGATGATCTTCGACGCCGACGGCAGAAAGCGCACGCACAGCTTTCACCGGGTAATGATGCGCTCCGCCGCGCGGCTCTCCTACCAGGAGGCCCAGGACGCCGTCGATGGTCGGCCGAACGAGCGCACCGAAGCGCTCGTCGAACCGGTGCTCGCCCCGCTGTGGCAGGCCTATGCCATCCTCAAGCGCGGCCGCGACGCACGCCAACCGCTCGACCTCGATTTGCCGGAGCGCAAGATCCGCCTGAAGCCCGACGGCACGGTCGACGACATCTACGTCCCCTTGCGCCTCGACGCCCACAAGCTGATCGAGGAGTTCATGATCCAGGCGAACGTCGCGGCAGCCGAAACGCTGGAGAAGCGGAAAACGCCCCTCCTCTTCCGCATCCACGATACGCCTTCCGACGAAAAGCTCGCCGCGCTGCGCGATTTCCTCGCCTCCATCGACATCAAGCTGTCGCGCGACGGCAACCTGCGCCCCGCAACGTTCAACGGCATTCTCTCCCGTGTTGCCGATACCGAGCATGCCGGCCTCGTCAACGAGGTGGTGCTGAGAACCCAGGCGCAGGCGGAATATTCACCGCACAACATCGGCCATTTCGGCCTCAACCTCCGCCGCTACGCCCATTTCACCTCGCCGATCCGGCGCTACGCGGACCTCATCGTCCACCGCGGCCTGGTGCGCGCACTCGGCCTTGGCGAAGGCGGTCTGCCGGACGGCATGGAGGAGCGGCTGGAACTGATCGGCGCGGAAATCTCCGCCGCCGAGCGCCGCGCCATGGCGGCCGAGCGCGACACGGTCGACCGCCTCGTCGCCCATTGGCTCGCCGATCACGTCGGCGCCGACTTCACCGGCCGCATCTCCGGCGTGACCCGCGCCGGCCTCTTCGTGCGGCTGCAGGAGTCGGGTGCCGACGGCTTCATTCCCGCCGCCACCCTTGGCGATGATTATTTTCGTTTCGACGAAGCCACGCTTTCCATGACCGGCGACCGGACGGGCGAAACCCACCGGCTCGGCGACATCGTCGAGGTCCGCCTCGCCGAAGCCGCGCCGCTCGCCGGCGCGCTCAGGTTTGAACTCCTTACCGAAGGGCGCTATCTGAAAGGCAAAGGTCGCGCGCCGGGGAAGGGAAAACGGCCCGCTGGACGGGCCAGGGCCGGAAATGCGAGAATCGGAAAAACCAGAGCCGGAAAAGCCGCGGGCAAACCACCGGGGAAACCGAAGCGGCGCTCCTGACACGCCGGAGAGCGCGACGAAAATGCGAAAAGAGGGAACGCCGTGCCATTTCACAACGCCACCTTCGGGGAAACCCATCCACCGCGCCAGCTCGGCGAGGCAATCCGGCGCGGCCTCGTCTCACACTGCCCCGCCTGCGGCACAGGCGCGCTTTTCGACGGCTACCTTAAGGTGCGTGACAGCTGTGCCGATTGCGGCGAGGAACTGCACCATCACCGTGCCGACGACGCCCCGCCCTATTTCACCATCCTCATCGTCGGCCATGTCATCGTCAGCCTCGTGCTCGCGGTGGAAGTCACCTTCTTCCCGCCGCTTTGGGTCCATTTCCTGATCTGGGTCCCGCTGACGGTTGTCTTCGCGCTGGCGATCCTGCGACCGATCAAGGGCGGCGTTGTCGGCCTGCAATGGGCTCTCTACATGCACGGCTTCGATCCCGAAGCCGAGCCGGATATGCCCGAACCCGAACCCCGCCCTGCCGAAGCCGTGGTGCAGACCCTGCCATGACAGACCTTCAGAAGCGCCTTTCAGGCGCCGAGCGGCGGATGGACTATCCGCCCCGCCGCCCCGTCGATGCCGCGACCCTGATGATCCTCGACCGCTCCGGCGGCGAAGTGCGCGTCCTCATGGGCCGACGCCACATGCGGCACAAGTTCATGCCCGGCAAATTCGTCTTTCCTGGCGGCCGGGTCGATCCGATCGATTCCCGCATCGCGTTCCTCGGCGACTATCACCCCGCCGTCGCAACAAAGCTCGAGCACGACATGAAGGGGCCTAAGACGGCCGCGCGGGCCCGCGCCTTCGCGCTCGCCGCGATCCGGGAAACCTACGAGGAAACCGGCGTCTTCATCGGCGAGAGAAGCGACACCCGCCCAAACGCGACCGGCTCCTGGGGTGACTTCTTCGCCCGCGGCCTCATCCCCGACCTGAGCCCCGTCCGTGTTATCGCCCGTGCCATCACCCCGCCGCGCCGGCCCCGCCGCTTCGATACCCGCTTCCTCGCAGTATGGGCCGAGTCCATCGCCGAAACGCTGCCGGAGGGGACCGGCCCCTCCGGTGAGCTGGAGGAGGTCGACTGGCTGACGCTCACCGATGCCAAGTCGACCGAATTGCCGACGATCACGCTCACCATCATCGAAGAGCTGGAACGCCGTCTCGTCGACGATCCCGAGCTGGCACCGGAAACCGAGACGCCCTATTATTACTGGCGCCGAGACGGATTTATCCGCGACCTGGTCTGACGTCTGACGCACGGAGGATCAGCCGGCATCCTCGACACATCTGGCCGGTTCAACACCTATCGGTTCAGCACGCCCCTGCCCTGCATGCCAGAGAGCGCCCCATGTCGCATCCGATGGAAGACCCGACCGCCGGCGGCGGCTTTCTGCGCTTCTCCGGCCTCATCGCCGCGATCGTCACGATCTCGTCGGTCGGCATCTCGCTGAGCCTCAGCCTGCCGCTGTTGTCCTTCATCCTTGAATCGCGCGGTGTGCCCGCCTCCGCCATCGGCGCCAATTCCGCCATGGCCGGCCTCGCCTCTGTGCTCATCGTCCCCTTCGTCACCCCGCTCGCCCACCGCTTCGGCACTGGCAATCTGCTGATCGCGATGATTCTCGTCGCCGCCGTCAGCCTCATCAGTTTTCATTTCATCGACAGCTTCGCCCTTTGGTTCGTGCTGCGCGTGTTTCTCCACGGCGCGGTGACGACGATCTTCGTCCTGTCGGAATTCTGGATCAGCGCGCTCGCGCCCAATGCCCGCCGCGGCCTCGTTCTCGGCGTCTACGCCACGGTTCTCTCGCTGGGTTTCGCCGCTGGACCGGCAATCCTCAGCGTCACCGGCTTCACCGGACCGCTGCCCTTCCTCGTCGGCTTCGTCATCCTTGTCGTCTCCGCGCTTCCCGTCGTCTTCACCCGCACAACGAGCCCGCGCGTCGACAGGGAACCGGTGGTCGCCTCGTTGCGCTTCCTCTTCACCGCCCCGATCGCGACCTTCGCCGCCCTCGCCTTCGGTGCCGCCGAATCGGCCATGCTCGCCTTCCTGCCGGTTTACGGCCTCAGGCTCGGCTTCGATGCCGACAAAGCCGCCCTTTTCATCTCCGTCGCGACGCTTGGCAACGTCGTCCTGCAGATCCCCCTCGGCATGATCAGCGACAGCCTCGACAGGCGTTACCTGCTCCTGCTGTGTGCCCTCGTCGGCATCGGCGGCGCCGTCCTGATGCCCGTGCTCGCCGAAACACCCTATGCCCTTTTCGCCGATCTCTTCATTTGGGGCGGCGTCACCGCCGGGCTCTACACCATTGGCCTCGCCCACCTCGGCGCCCGCTTCAGCGGAACCGATCTCGCCAACGCCAATTCCGCCTTCGTCATGATGTATGCGGCGGGCATGCTGATCGGCCCGGCGAGCGTCGGCTCAGGCATGCAGATCTGGAATCCGCACGGCTTCGCCTATGTCTCGGGCGCCTTCTTTCTCGCCTATGCCGTGCTCGCGGTGGCGCGCATCGCCCGCACCTACCGCGATCCTTCTCACAATTCTTGACAACGGGCTCGCAATCGCTAGGGTGGCCGCTCGAATGACGCCGGCGCCGGCGCAATGCTGCTTGGGCGAATTCGCCCGACGTTCAGGCACAGGCGCCCGAGCAACGCCGCTCACAGGATTTTCTTTAAGGAACGCATCGATGGCCAAGGCGACAACTATCAAGGTTCGTCTCGTCTCTACCGCCGACACCGGCTTTTTCTACGTGACGAAGAAGAACACCCGCACGATGACCGAGAAGATGGTCAAGAAGAAATACGATCCGGTCGCGAAGAAGCACGTCGAATTCCGCGAATCGAAGATCAAGTAAGTCCGCGCCGCCCTCCCGGGCGGAAAACCTCGGTCGAACTGGTGAAGCCCGGCGGGCCCGCCGGGAACAACCGTTGCGGATTGCAAGGCGATCATGAGCCGGCCGCGAATTTGCGCGCCGGCTTTTTCGCATTTTCTTGTCTGCGAATATCCCCCAAGACGGAGCGCAACGGACCGCACGCCAGCGTGGAGTGTCGTTGATAGGCTAAAGCGGTGGGGAGAAGGGGATCGGGGATTAGACAGGGGAAAGCTTGGCCGACCGGTGACGGTTCAACACGAGGAGGCCACTCAATCCCCGCCAGCCGGCCGGCCTAACCCCACGGACCCAGGAGATGCGGCGGACCTGAGCGCCCCGCGGGGTTTGCAAACCTGTCGGGTCGTCCCGGACGACCTCTATTCGTGCAGACGTCCATCCCCGCTCGACATATCGCGAGGCGCCGATCGATCGGGACCGGCTTTCTTCGTCGCCTGAGTCGAAACTATGCATTTTTCTATTTTAATCAACGAATTCGTAACCATTGCGGGTGGCAAGTTGAAAACGAGGTAAACGGTTAAGCTTACCGCCCCCTGGTATATGCCGAGACATTGGTTGTCGACGGTCACCGTCATGTCCCCCGGCCTCGGAATACGATCAGCAAAGAAAAGGCCGCGACGACATCGCGGCCATGAAAGTCTGTCGACAGGATAACGACCAGCAAACCGGCCCGGAGATGTCAGGCGGCGTCCGCCACCACCTTGTTGCGACCGCCACGCTTGGCAAGATAGAGCGCGTTGTCGGCACGCTTCAGAATGGTTTCCGGCGTGTCCTCATGGTGGTCGAGCGTGGCAACGCCGACGCTGATCGTCACATCGAGGGCCTTTGCCCCACCCAGGACAAGGAACGGTTCGCCGGCAACGCGCTGGCGCAACCGCTCGGCAATCGCATAGGCCTGCGCCCGGTCGGTCTCCGGCATGACGATGACGAACTCTTCGCCGCCGTAACGGCAGGTCAGGTCGATGCCGCGCACGTTCTTGCGCAACCGTCGCGCGAATTCGCGCAGAACGTCGTCGCCCGCGTCGTGGCCGAACGTATCGTTGACCGACTTGAAGAAATCGAGGTCGACGATGAGAGCGGCAAGCGCCTTGGAGCGATCGCGCGCCTGATCGACCAGCGTTCCGAGGTGGCTTTCCAGGTAGCGCCGGTTCTGGAGACCGGTAAGGCCATCGGTGATCGCCATTTCCATCGTCTGCTGAACGTTCTCGCGCAGATGATCAGTATAGCGCTTGCGGCGGATCTGCGTGCGCACCCGCGCCAGCATCTCGTTCTTTTCCACCGGCCGCAGTACGTAGTCGTTGACACCGAGGTCGAGGCCACGCATCAGCCGGGCGTTGTCTTCCGGTTCGGTGACAAGCAGAATCGGCAGCGATCGGGTCCGCTCCAGCGAGCGCAGCTGTGAGCACAGCCTGAGGCTATCGAATTTGGCCAGCGACAGCGACAGGATCACCAGATCGAAGCCGCCCTCGGCGGCGCGGAACAATGCTTCCTGAGGATCGGTCTCCACCACCACGTCGTGTTCGCTGGAAAGGCCCGCGGCTATGCGTTCATAGGACGACCGCCGATCGTCGACGAGAAGGAGCTGAGCCCGCTTGCCCTCGTTGAGAACCTGCGGATCGATGCCGCCGTCAAAACCCATCTCCTGACCGGTAACGGAGCGCATGCGCAATTCGTCGGTCAGCATCTTCAGCCGGACAAGGCTCTTGACGCGCGTGACGAGCGCGATGTCGTTCACCGGCTTGGTCAGGAAATCGTCGGCGCCGGCCTGCAACCCCTTGACCCGGTCGGAAGGCTGCTCGAGCGCGGTCACCATGACGACCGGAATGTGCAACGTGCGCGGATCGGACTTCAGCCGTCGACAGACCTCGAAACCGTCCATGCCCGGCATCATGACGTCGAGCAGAACGATATCGCAGTGCCCCTCCTCGCAGATCTTCAGGGCCTCGACGCCGTTCATGGCGGTAATGACTTCGAAATATTCCGCGGTAAGCCGCGCTTCCAACAATTTGACGTTGGCCAAAACGTCATCGACCACGAGCACTCGGGCGGTCATGCATACTCTCCTCAGCCTTCGCCGAGATACGAACGGACGGTTTCTAGGAACCGTCCGACCGAAATCGGCTTCGACAGATAGGCTTCACACCCCCCCTGCCGGATCCGTTCTTCATCGCCCTTCATCGCAAATGCGGTCACCGCGATGATCGGAATCACTTTCAATTCGTCGTCCTCCTTGAGCCACTTGGTGACTTCAAGACCGGACACTTCGGGCAGTTGGATATCCATGAGGATGAGGTCGGGATGATGCGCCCGTGCCAGTTCCATAGCCTCGAACCCGTTGCGCGTCTGCAGCGTTCCGTATCCATGTGCCTCTAGAAGATCGCGGAAGAGCTTCATGTTAAGCTCGTTGTCTTCCACGATCAGGACCGTCTTGGTCATGCTGCTACCCCAAAAAGCGCCCCCATCGCCCGCAGCCGCCGTCCGGGGTGCTTGCCCGTCACCTGCATGCCCGAAGAGATTGCTGACGAAATGTGATAGGAGAATAGCTGTGAAATCTTTCAGAAAGGCAAACGGACCCCATGTTCTCTGACAAACTGTCCGGCAAGCGATCGGAAATCGGATATGAAGAAGCCGAGCAAATCGCCATTGAGGGCCTGCAGTTCGTCGCTTCCGACATGGAGCTCCTTGGCCGTTTTCTCGCTGCGACTGGGCTCGGCCCCGAGACCTTACGTGACGCAGCGGCAGACCCGACGTTTCTCGCCGGCATTCTGGAATTCCTGATGAGCGACGAATCTGTCCTTTTGAGCTTCCTGGAAACACGCCGGATTCGGCCGACGATGATCGCCGCCGCGCGCTACCGGCTGAGCGGGGATAGCGGCCTTGACGACTAAGCCTTCCGTCGTTTCCGACATCACGCGACGCCAGATCGAGGAGCTGCCGATCGGCGGCCGTCCGCTTGTCATCTGCGACGTCGACGAAGTGCTGCTGTCCTTCATCGCGCCGCTCGAAACCCATCTCGATCGTCTCGGCTACGCGCTTTCCGTCCGCTCCTACAAACTCGTCGGCAACATCACCCGCCGTGACACCGGCGCCGCCCTCGACGCCGCGGAGGTTCACGCCCTCATCAACGGTTTCTTTGCCGAGTCGACTCACCTCCAGCGTCCGGTCGCCGGCGCCTCCGAGGCGCTCGATGCGTTGTCGGGAACCGCCGATGTCGTCCTCCTGACCAATATCCCGGCCGAATATCGGGACGACCGCATCGCCACCCTGTCGCGCTGCGCCATTCGTCAGCCGGTCGTTACCAATACCGGCCCCAAGGGAGAGGCCGCGGCCCTCATCGCGCAAAGGGCCGGCGCACCCGTCGTCTTCCTCGACGACAGCCCGTCAAATCTCGTTTCCGTCCGCGACGCCGTTGCCGCCTGCCGCATCGTCCAGTTCGTTGCCGATCCCCGCTTCCTTGCGCTCGCCCCCGAGATCGACGGTGTGGCGCTGCGCACCGGCGACTGGCGCGAGGCGCGCAGGTTCATCCACACCGTCCTCGCGGAACCCGTGGCAGGGGGCTGAGACGATGCCGGGCACGGGAATGTCAGGCAAGGGACGCTCAAATACCCGTACCGGCACCGACGCCGGCATGGGGACGGCGGACAGAGGCCAACCCCACCGCCTTCGCCGCCGGCGCTATCGCCCGGCCCCCGGCGAGTGCACCTCTCTTTGCCGCGATTGCCTTGCCCGCAGCCCGCTCGGCGCCGAGCGGTGCCTCGCTTGTCGCAGCCCCCGGCTCATCGCCCATCCCGAACTCGACACGCTGACCATCGCCCACGTCGACTGCGATGCCTTCTACGCCGCGATCGAAAAGCGTGACCGGCCCGAACTCCGCGACCGGCCGGTCATCGTCGGCGGCGGCCGTCGAGGCGTGGTATCGACGGCCTGCTACATCGCCCGCATCAGCGGCGTCCATTCCGCCATGCCGATGTTCAAGGCGCTAGACGCCTGCCCCGAAGCCGTGGTCATCCGTCCTGACATGGAGAAATACGTTCGTGTCGGCCGCCAGATCCGCACCATGATGCAGACGCTGACCCCGCTCGTCGAACCGCTCTCCATCGACGAAGCCTTTCTCGATCTGAGCGGGACGGAGAAGCTTCACCGCGCCAGCCCCGCTGAGACACTCGCCCGCTTCGCGCGCGAGATCGAAAAAGAAATCGGCATCACCGTCTCCATCGGCCTTGCCGCCAACAAGTTCCTCGCCAAGATCGCCTCGGACCTCGACAAGCCGCGCGGCTTCTCCGTCATCGGCGCGGAGGAGGCCCGGCGCTTCCTCGCCGATAAGCCTGTCGGCATGATCTGGGGCGTCGGCAAAGTCACCCAGAAACGCCTCGCCGAGGACGGCATCCGCCACATCGGCACCCTTCAGACGATGGACGAAGGCGACCTGATGCGCCGCTACGGCACCATGGGCCAGCGCCTCTCCCGCCTCTCAAGGGGCATCGACGACCGCACCGTATCTGGGCGCACGAAAGCCAAGACCGTCAGCGCCGAAACCACCTTCGAGACGGACATCGCCGATCCGCACACGCTCGAAACCCATCTCAGGAGACTGTCGGAAAAGGTCTCCGCGCGCCTGAAGTCGGCTGACATCGGCGGCCATACTGTCACGCTGAAGCTGAAGACGGCGGCATTCCGGCAACTGACCCGCAGCCGACACTTGACCGATCCGACGCAGCTCGCCGACAGGATCTTTCGCGTCGGCCGCGATCTTTTGGAGGGGGAAGCGGACGGCCGCCGCTTCCGTCTCATCGGCATCGGCGTCGGCGACCTCGTCAATGGCGACAAGTCCGATCCGCCCGACCTCGTCGATGCCGAGGGCATGCGCCGGGCGAAGGCGGAACGAGCCATCGACAGCATCCGCGAACGCTTCGGGCTCGATGCGCTGGAATTCGGACTGACGGCCGGTCGCAAACGACCGCGAAGCTATGCCACACCGCCCGACGACAAAGAGAACGAAGCCTGAGAATTCTCCGGGAGAGCCGCCAGCTCAGTCACAGGAGGGTTTTTCCAGCGGCTCCAGTTCGGTGACCTTGCCTTCGAGCACAAAGCTGCCGTAGTCGATCACCAGCGAGCGGCTGACGCCGTTCTCATAGAGCAGGAAGCGCATCTCATAGACCGGGGTCTGTTCGCCGCCCTGCCCGGTCTCACCGTTGTAATAGGCGACGGAAACGGGCCAGCGCCGGACGCCATGGAGCAAGGGGATGTCGGCTGCCGGCTCGGCGGAGAAGTCGTCCGGTCCGGTCTGTTCCTTGCCGATACCGAGAGAGGTCGGGAAGACCTTCTCACCGCCTTCCGAGCCATCGTAGAGCGTCACGGCGGCAAAACGATCTCCCACCAGCGCGCGATAGACCATTTCCACCAGATGGGCATTCGGGAAGACCACCTCGCCAGGCAGCACGAACTGACTCTGCTGCGGCTCCTTCAGGGAAACCGTAACCTCGCCGTCCTTGCGCCGGGCCGAGCCTTCGGTGCTCTCCGTCCGCTTGCCGTCGACGTAGGTCTGGGTGAGGAAATCGAACTGATTGCTGTCGCCCGATTCAAACGTCGACGTCCTCAGGTCGGTGATCCGTCCCTTACCGTTCGAATCGCGCACCTTCGTCACGAACCGGAAGTTGACGGTGTAACCGTCACAGCTCGATCCGTTGACCTCGAACACCATCCGCCCGACGAGGTTGGACATGTTGGAAGTGGTCGTCGCCTTGACGAGCTTGAGGTCGATAACGGCGCGATGGGCTGCCAGCCCTTTGGCGACCATGGCGCGCGTGATGCCACCGGCATCCCCGGCGCGGGCGCACGGAGCGGCCGCTAAGGCAGCGCCGACGGCGAGCACCGCCACCGGAAGCAGCCGACCGAGACAGGACGGCAAAAGACGGCGAACGGGCGTCGATATGGAAAGGAACATGGACGACTGGATCTCCCTGACTGTCCACAGGCCCTCGGCGTGGCGCGCGGAACTGGTCTTGCGGCCTAGCCGCAGAGCTTGGCGGAAGGAAGGCGCGCGGCGCCAGCGCCGCTCCCGCATCTCGATCCCGCGCCTCCGACGTAACGTAAAATCCCGCGCTTGGCGAGCGTCACCTGCTTCCCGCCGCGGTTGATCCCTACAATGGAGCGAAACAACAAAAATCCCGCAACGCCGCTTGCCTGCCCCGCCGTTTTCGGCAATCGTCCGCGCGGACGTGACCGGCTTTCCGCACCGAGGAAAGCCGACCCGCGCTTCCCGCATTCCGGGGCGGCGTGCCTTTCGGGGGTTCCCGCAGGGCCCGCGCCGCCCGTCACGAACAGAAAAAGGATCCTGGCATGGCCGGACAGACCGACGCCCGCATCGCCGAACTCGGCATCACCCTTCCCGAGGCGGCAAAACCGGCGGGCAGCTACGTGCCCTTCGTGCGCACCGGCAATCTCCTCCACACTTCCGGGCAGATTCCCTTCGGACCGGACGGGTTGGAATTCATCGGCAAGCTCGGCGACACCCTGAGCCTTGAGGACGGTCAGAAGGCGGCTCGCCTGTGCGCGCTCCACGTTCTGGCGCAGACCAAGGCCGCCATCGGCGATCTCGACCGCGTCGTCCGTCTCGTCAAGCTTGTCGGTTTCGTCAATGCCGCACCCGATTTCGGCGACCAGCCGAAGGTCGTCAACGGCGCCTCCGACATCATGGTCGAAATCCTTGGCGAGCGCGGCCGCCACGCCCGCTCCGCCGTTGGCGTCGCCAGCCTGCCTTTCGGCGTCGCCGTCGAGGTCGAGGCAATCCTCGAAGTCGAATAGGCTCTTCTCCGGTGACCGCGCGCGATCTCTCCTGGCTCACCGCCCGCCCGATCGCCCATCGTGGCTTTCATGATCGGGCGGCCGGGATCCTCGAGAACACCCTCAGCGCCGCCGAGGCGGCGATCGCGCGCGGTTTTTCCATCGAACTCGACCTTCAGGCCTCCGCCGATGGCGTGCCGATGGTCTTCCACGACTTCACTCTCGATCGACTGACCGCGGAGACCGGCCGGGTAAGCGAGCGCACCGCCGCCGACCTGGAAAAGATCGCGATCACCGGCGGTCCGGACCGGATCATCACTTTTCGCACCTATCTGGAAAGCGTCGCCGGCCGCGCCGGGCTCCTCGTCGAGCTGAAATCGGATTTCTCCGCCAACGACACCCTCATCGCGCCGGTCGTCGAGGCGCTCTCCCGCTACGACGGCCCCATCGCGGTGATGTCCTTCGACCCGCGCCTCATCATCGCGCTGCGCAAGGCCGCGCCTCAGATCCTGCGCGGCATCACCGCCGACGAGACAGCGTGTGACGACGACGACTGGGCGACACTGGCGATCTGGCAGCGGCTCGCGCTGCGCCACATCCTCCACGCGCCGTGGTCGCGCCCGGACTTCGTGTCCTATCACGTCACGGCGCTACCGATGGCCGGCCCCTTCGTGCTCAAGCACGTCTTCGGAACGGCGCTCCTGTCATGGACCGTGCGCACCGAAGTGGAACGGCAGGCTTCGGCGCGCCATGCTGACCAGATGACTTTCGAGGGCTTCGACCCCGACGCCGTCTGACAGCGGACCCGGCCGGACCCGATCGCGGGCGCGTCCCTTTCTTCCGACCCGTTTCCCCTGCGGCCTTGTGCCACCACGCTGTGGCGTTACCTAATTGGATGAGGGTTCCCTCCCGCAACCGCCACAGCCATTGGCCACACCATGACCGACGCGACGATTCACCTGCTGTCGAGCCTCGCCGATATCGACCGCGACACCTGGGACACCATCGCCAATCCCGGCTGGCGCCTCGCGCCCGGAGGCGCGTTGGAAAAGATCCAGGACACCCCGTTGAATCATTCTCTCAACGAGAGCAATTCATCAAGCAAAATCAACAACTCACACAGCATTCCGGAATCGAATCGCGAAGCCGCGGAATCACCGCGTGAAGACGTTGCCGAAACCTCCGTCGCAACGGCCAAAACACTGGCAAATGCGGGCGAACAGGGCTCGGAAGGGCAAGCGGAATCACTGCATGAAGAGCGTGAATCGATTTCTCAGAAACCGGCGCTAGGTGATTCTTTCCCCTTCAATCCTTTCCTCTCGCACGACTTTCTTTGGTCGCTTGAGGAGGCGGGATGCGCGACGCCGCAGACCGGATGGGCCGCCTGCCATCTCGTCCTCGAAGGTGTGGACGGCAAACCCACAGGCCTTCTCCCCGGCTACCTGAAGAGCCACTCCCAGGGCGAATATGTCTTCGACCACGGCTGGGCGGACGCCTTCGAGCGCGCCGGCGGGCGCTACTATCCGAAGTACCAGAGCTCGATCCCCTTCACCCCGGCGACGACCCGCAAGCTTCTCGTCCGCCCCGGCCCCGATGCCGACCGGCGCCGCCGCGCACTCGCCGCCGGCGTCATCGCCGCGACCGAGCGGCTCGGTGCCTCCTCCGCCCATCTCACCTTCCTGGAAAACGCCGAGCGCGACCTTCTGGTCGACGAGGGTTTCCTTCACCGCACCGACCAACAGTTCCACTGGTTCAACGAGGGCTTTGCGACCTTTGACGATTTCCTTGCCACCCTCGCCTCCCGCAAGCGCAAGACCATCCGCCGTGAGCGGCGCGAGGCCGCCCAGTCGGACCTGTCGGTCCGCTGGGTGACCGGCGACGACATCACCGAGGACCATTGGGATGCCTTCTACGGATTCTACATGGACACCGGTTCGCGCAAGTGGGGCAGCCCCTATCTCAACCGCCTGTTCTTCTCGCTGATCGGTGAGCGGATGGCGAAGCGCATCCTCCTCATCATGGCCTATCGCGGCGACGAGCCGATCGCCGGCGCACTCAATTTCATCGGCTCCGACACGCTCTACGGCCGCAACTGGGGCACCATCGACCCCATGCCCTTCCTGCACTTCGAGATCTGCTACTATCAGGCCATCGATTTTGCGATCGCCAACGGGCTGGCCCGCGTCGAAGCGGGCGCGCAGGGGCCACACAAGCTGGCACGCGGCTACCGCCCGGTGACAACCCATTCCGCCCACTGGATCGTACATCCGGGCCTCAGGGACGCGGTCGAGCACTACCTCACCCACGAGCGCGCGGCGGTCGAGGAGGAGAACAGCACCCTGGAGGCGATGACCCCCTTCAAGAAGGCCTAAGCAGGCCCATCAGGAAACGCCCCCTTGCAATTTTCCGCCGGCGGGGCGATGCAACGGCAGCCGCGCGGATCCCCCGCGCCGCCTGACATGCCGGACCATCGAATGCCGATCCCCCTTCCCGACAGCCTCGTCATCTCCCTCCATGTGCCGAAGACCGCGGGAACGGCCTTCGCCGACGTTCTCGTCGCCAACCATGGCGATGCCGTCGCTTTCTGCTATGGCGCCGGCCACCCGAAAACGCACCCGCTTTTGCGCGACCTGCCGAAAGGCCCGATTGCCGCCGCGACGCTGACGGCACTCCAGGACGAGGGCATCCGCATCCTCCACGGCCATTTCTCCGCCCGCCGCTACGTTGACGCCATTCCCGATCCGACGCGCTACTGGATGTGGCTGCGCGACCCGGTCGAACGCGTCATCTCCGAGTATTTCTTCAACAGCAACCGCCAGGATCCCGACTCCCCGCTGGTCGCCCGCATCCGCGACGAGAACCTGTCGCTCGTCGACTATGCCGAGATACGCGCAACGCGGAACCTCCACAGCCTGGTCCTCGGCCCGCTCGACATCACCGACATCGGCTTCGTCGGTATTTCGGAATTCTTCGACGAGTCGCTGGCGCTCACCGGCCTCCAGCCGCTACCCAAAGATACCCGCCTGAGGAACGTCACGCGCAACAAGTCCCGCATCGATCTCGACACACGGCGCACCATCGCGCGCTACAACCTCAGGGACATGGCGCTTTATTCCGCAGCCCTCCAGCGAGTGATGACGGACCGCCGCGCCGCGGCGGGTTGACCCGCAGGGCCTGCCGCGCTTAATCGAAGCTAAAGACCGGCGGCTACGGTCGCCCGCTCCAACCGTGCACGAGGTTCCGGCATGACCGACTACGATCCAAACAACATCTTCGCCAAGATCATGAAGGGCGAGATGCCGTGTCACAAGGTCTACGAAGACGACAAGACTTTCGCCTTCCTCGACATCATGCCGCGCGTCGATGGCCACACGCTCGTTCTGCCCAAGAACCCGGCGCGTAACATCTTTGATGTCGCCCCCGACGACATCAACGCGGTCATGGCGACGACGCAGAAGATCGCCCGCGCGGTAATGTCCGCCTTCAAGGCCGACGGCGTCACCATCCAGCAGTTCAACGAGGAAGCCGGCGACCAGATGGTCTTTCACCTCCACGTCCACGTGCTGCCGCGCCACGCCGGCGTCGCGCTGAAGCCGCACACGGGCGAAATGGCCGATCAGGAAAAGCTCGCCGAACACGCAAGGGTGCTCGTCGCCGCCCTCGCCGCAACCGAATAGTCCGGCGTCATCCGGCCGACCACGGCCGTCACATGAGAAGCGCGCCGGCGACGAGGATCGCTTCGCCGGCGACGATGCCGAAGAACATCGTCCCGTGCGGCAGAAACGCAACCCCGAAACCGCCCGCAAGAGCGACGAGCCGCAGCCCCAGCGGTACATCGACGAGCGCGCCGCTGGGGAAAATGACGAGCCGGGCGATGACGCCGGCAATCAACGTCGTCGCGACCGCCTTCACCCAGCGCAGAAACTCAGAATCCTCGCGAATGCGGCCGGCAAAGACGACGCCGAGCCCGCGCCAGATGTAGGTCGGCAGGGCGCCTGCGAGGAGAATGAAGACGAGCGGCCACCAGCCGCCGAGTGTTTCGGCCATTCCCGCCCCCATCACATTCTCGCCCGCATCACGTGCGCGCCCGCACGAAGCGGCCAATCAGATAGGCCGCCGTTCCGCCGACGAGCCCGGTCCACATCAGATCGAAACCCGGCGCAATAACAAAGAAGATCGGCCCAAGCACGAGCCCGAAGGCGAGCGCCATCTTGTCGACCGGATTGCGCGCCGCGCCCCAAAGCGAGATCAGGAAATAAAGCGGCATCAGGAAGAACAGCGCACCACCGAGAAGCGCCGGCAGATGCTCGATGCCGATATAGGCGACGCCCGTCACCACCGTGTTGAACAGCGTCAACGAGAGACAGAAGCCGGAAAAATAGGAAAGACGCATCGGCCGCGGCGCATCCGGCAGTTTGGCCATGGCGAACACCCACGACGTGATCGCCACGAAATGCGCGACGAGATAGAGCCGCCATTTCGGCGTCGACTCGTCACGCACGATCGGCACCAGCGCCACGATCATCGGCAGGAGGCGGACGGCGGAGAGCGTCACGGCAAGCCCCGCCGCGAGGACCGAGGCGCCCGCGCCCATCGCTCCGACCAGCACCACCTGGCTCGGCAGAGCCCAGATCGTCGCCGTCATGGTCACAGTTTCAAGCAGCGAATAGCCGCTTTCACGCGCCAGGCCGGCAAAGCCGACGAAAGCCGCCATCAGGACGAGCGCCGGCACCGACGCGGCCTCTCGCGCCCCGCGCAAAAACCAGCGGGACGGCACGTCGCGTTCAGTGAGAGCGGGCGGTGACATGGAGGGCAAAACCGGAAAAAGAAAACGGGCGAACAACGCAGGCTCTCAGGCTACACCAACGGACAGCAAGCGACCACCCGCCCGCAACGCAAGGGGCTTCCCCCCGCGCCCGCATGGTCCCCGCGCCCGCATGGTCCCGCGCCCACATGACGGCCCCCCATGCCCTCAGGAAAGCCTGCCAAGAGAGGCAGCCCGCCACGGAAATCGGCACCGGGCTTCTCCCCGATCATCCCGGATTCCACCGTCAGCGAACGGTCAGCTTTAATCAGGTAAAATATATACCGCAATAAGGAGCCGGCAACGCACAAGACCGGCCTCACGCCCGAAATCGGAGGAATCAGCCATGAAAACCGTCATGTTGTTAGCCGCCGCCGCACTCACCGCCACAATGGCCGGCGCCGCTCTGGCGCAGAGCGGGACGGGCCAGGGGCAAATGGGCCGCATGGGTCAGGGCTGGGTGATGCAATACTGCAAGGCCGAGATCGCCCGCTATTGCGGCGACCTTCAGCACGGCCGGGGCGAAATCCCCGTCTGCCTCGCCAAGCATCGCGACGACCTCTCGCCCGACTGCCGCGCCGCGCTCGACAACAAGGGCCCCGGCTGGGGCCGGCCCAACGCGCCGGTTCCGGCGAATTGAACTCATAGCATCGCCGCACCTTCAGGAAGGCACTGCCATTGCGAACAAGGCTCTCGCGGATTCTCGCGGGAGCTGCACCGAACCGAACCGGGCTTGAAGTGGTGCGCTCATTCCGTTCGAGCGGAATTTTCGCCAGCCGAACATGACGTTGCGAAAACCACAGGTTCCTGATCGCATTGCGGGATCACGCTATTTCGCCTCCAAAGCATGCGTCAGCGAGTTTGCAGCTCCGCGAATTTCTTCTCTCAAAACAAGATAATCCCGTCGGGCAAGTGATCGCGACAGGCGAACGATACGACCCACTTCCCCATCGTCGAGATCGACCGTTGTAATGCGGTGAACCATACGGTCGCAGGCTTCAAGAAGCGCCCGCGTCGCCTTTGGGGCCGGAAATTGGAACAGATCGTCAAGCATCTCCAGACGGGCCATCCTGATCCGCAAGGCTTGGTCGTTTCGCGCACGCGCACGCGCAAGATCGTCGTCATCGAAGGAGGTGTAGACGCGGATACGGCGGTCGGCTGAACTTCGGATCAATCCCCATACCTGGAGAGCGACATAGGCCTCTATGGGCCATGTCGATACGTCCACCGTCCGCTGCCGTTCGCTTCCCCACTCCCCGGTCATGGAAAAGAGCATCAGGCCGATTGCCGTGCGGTCCGCTTCGGCCTCGACCTCCGCTGCAGTGCTGCCGGCATGTCCGTGCAAGGCATGGGCGAGTTCGTGATTGATGATGAAGTCTTCAACGCCCGACGTGAGCGCTGCGGCTCGGCTCGATACAGGATGCGCCTCCGCCATGGCGCTTCCGCCGAGGACGATTTCATCAAGGAGAAAGTCTATGCCATAGGCGGTGTCCGGACTTGCTGCCATCGCGTAGCTCATGCGCGCCAGCGAGCGGTGGAGGAACTCAACGATGGTTTCATCGCGCATCGGCGTTCCGTCGATGTCGTGCGCGATCAATGTCATGAACTCATAAAGCCAGTAGATCGCGGCCTGCGGATAGAGGACGAAGGCCGTGCCCCCAACGTGCTTGATCCGCGGCGTATCCGCGAACGCGGAGGGACGAATAAGCTGGCGAGCCAGGAAAACCGGCGTTTGCGTGTCAATCCGGCCGGCCCTGCTCGCATTCGCGAGCCATTTGAGAATGCGGAACTGATAAAAGCCTTCGGAGGCAAAGCGGTAGTTGTCAGCCCTGGTTACCCATCCGGCATAGGGAGCCGCGACATCGGGCGGAAGCTCATCCAGAATTTTCGCAATATCGACGAGATGGCGCCCCAGCGCATCCGGATCTCTTAGCGCCTCGAATAGATCGGCGGAGGGAAGCGGCATTTCCTCTGCCACCGCACAGGCTGCCCAAAGGTCGACCGGAGACTCCAGCGCATCCCTCACGTCGTCTTTTCCGTATCGTTTCCCCTCTCCGCACAAAGCCGGCGCAGACCAATGCGCAGGGCCAAGCAGGCGATGATGACGACGTTGATACCCTTGACCGCGACAAGCAGATTGACGATCTGCGCGACAATAGCCGTCATATCGGCCGTTGTCGGATCGCGCATGTATGCTGCGACCATCGTGTTCGCGCAGATCTTGTCGGCGGCCTGATGCCAGACCCTGGAAAACATTGTCTTGCCGACGCCCGCCTTGTCGAGTTCGTCCGCCCCCAACCCCGCGCTGTCGGCCAGGGCGACATACAGATCCTCATCCGTACGACCGCTATCAAGGTATCGTTCGATCTCTGCGGCCAATTCCGTGTTATCAAGTTTCCCGGTCATGCGAAATTTCTCCTGCCCCGGCATCCTCCCGAGAAATATAGCGAACCGCCGCACCTCACGCGATGGCTGTGAGGCCAAATCCGTATCAGCGAGAATCCGCCCGAGCACCGATGCCGCTGTGACCACGCCGACAAGACCGCAACGACGCAAGCAACCTCCAGCGAACGCGTAGAGATGCGGCTCCGCTCGGCGTCGAAAAGATTACCAGGTGCGCGAAAAAAGGGGCCGGGCGACATTCCATCGCCCGGCCCCTTCCGCATTGTCTGAAAGCCGTCTGTCCGGCCGCCGTCAGTCGTTGAGCGGCACCTTCGGAACGAGGCTGCGCGCGCCGCCCTTGCCGCCGGCGCCCTTCTCCTCGGCGCCCTTCTCCTCGGCACCCTTGTCGTCGCTATCGTCGCTCTCGGCATCGGCATCGCCGGATTTCGCCGCCTTGTCCGGCCGCGCCGCGTCCTCGATCGCCTCGAGCGCCAGCCCGGTCGAGCCGTCGTCGCGGGTCTCGACCGTCACCTTGACGGTGCCGCCCTTCTTCAGCTTGCCGAACAGCACCTCGTCGGCGAGCGGCCGCTTGATGTGCTCCTGGATGACCCGGCCGAGCGGACGGGCGCCCATCTGCTGGTCATAGCCCTTGTCGGCCAGCCATTCGATCGCCTCCGGCGACAACTCGAACAGCACCCCGCGGTCGGCGAGCTGCGCCTCGAGTTGCATGACGAACTTCTCCACCACCTTGTGGACAACATCCGCCGGCAGTGCGCCGAACGGGATGATCGCGTCGAGCCGGTTGCGGAACTCCGGCGTAAAGAGCCGGTTGATCGCCTCCTCGTCGTCGCCCTCGCGTTTGGTGCGGGCGAACCCGATCGGCTCGCGCGCAAGGTCGGCGGCGCCCGCGTTCGTCGTCATGATGAGGATGACGTTGCGGAAGTCGACGGTCTTGCCGTTATGGTCGGTCAGCTTGCCGTGGTCCATGATCTGCAACAGGATGTTGAACAGATCCGGATGCGCTTTCTCGATTTCATCGAGGAGCAGCACGCAATGCGGATGCTGGTCGACGCCATCGGTCAGGAGGCCGCCCTGGTCGAAGCCGACATAGCCCGGAGGCGCGCCGATAAGCCGCGAGACGGTGTGCCGCTCCATGTACTCCGACATATCGAAGCGCAGCAGTTCGACGCCCATCAGCTCCGAGAGCTGGCGCGCCACCTCGGTCTTGCCGACGCCGGTCGGGCCGGAGAAGAGGTAGGAACCGATCGGCTTTTCCGGTTCGCGCAGGCCCGCACGGGCGAGCTTGATCGCCGAGGCCAGCGCCTCGATCGCCTGGTCCTGGCCGTAGACGACGCGCTTCAGGTTCTCGCGCAGGTTGCCGAGCACCTCCGCGTCATCCTTCGACACGGTCTTGGGCGGAATCCGGGCCATCGTCGCGATGGTCGCCTCCACTTCCTTGACGCCGATGGTCTTGCGCCGCTTCGATTCCGGCACCAGCATCAGCGAGGCGCCGGTCTCGTCGATGACGTCAATGGCCTTGTCCGGCAGCTTGCGGTCGTTGATGTAGCGCGCGGACAGCTCCACCGCCGACTTGATGGCGTCATTGGTGTAGCGGACCTTGTGATACTCCTCGAAATATGGCTTGAGGCCCTTGAGGATCTCAATCGCATCCGGGATCGTCGGCTCGTTGACGTCGATCTTCTGGAAGCGACGGACGAGCGCCCGGTCCTTCTCGAAGAACTGGCGGTATTCCTTGTAGGTCGTCGAACCGATGCAGCGGAGCGTACCGGAAGCAAGCGCCGGCTTGAGGAGGTTCGAGGCATCCATCGCCCCGCCCGAGGTGGCGCCCGCGCCGATCACCGTGTGGATCTCGTCGATGAACATGATCGCGCCGGGATAGTCCTCGATCTCCTTGATGACCTGCTTCAGCCGCTCCTCGAAATCGCCGCGGTAGCGCGTGCCGGCGAGAAGCGAGCCCATGTCGAGGGAGAAAACGGTGGAATCGTACAGCACCTCCGGCACTTCGCCGTTGACGATGCGCCGCGCGAGCCCTTCGGCGATGGCGGTCTTGCCCACGCCGGGATCGCCGACGAACAGCGGGTTGTTCTTGGAGCGCCGGCACAAGACCTGGATGGTGCGCAGGATTTCCTGCTCGCGCCCGATCAGCGGGTCGATCTTGCCTCCCTTCGCCTTCTCGTTGAGGTTGACGCAATACGCCTCGAGCGCATCCGTCTTCTTCTTCGGACCGCCCTCTTCGGCCTCATCCGCACCGCCCGTCTCGTCTTCGGCGCCCTGGACGGTGCGATCCTCCGTCAGGCCGATCCGCTTGGCGATGCCGTGGCTGATGTAGTTGACCGCATCGTAGCGAGTCATGTCCTGCTCCTGCAGGAAATAGGCTGCGTGGCTCTCGCGTTCGGCAAAGATCGCCACAAGCACGTTGGCACCCGTGACCTCCTCGCGGCCTGACGACTGAACATGGATCACCGCGCGCTGGATCACGCGCTGGAATCCCGCCGTGGGCTTCGACTCGTCCTCCGCGTCGGTAACGAGGTTTTCCAACTCGCCGTCGATGTACTCAACGAGGTTGCGGCGCAGGAGATCGAGATCCACATTGCAGGCGCGCATCACCGCTGCCGCATCCTGATCGTCGATCAGGGCGAGCAGGAGATGCTCCAGCGTGGCATATTCCTGATGGCGCTCATTGGCGAGCGCCAGTGCCTGATGGAGGGCTTTCTCAAGGCTACGGGAAAATGACGGCACGTCGTGACCTCACTTCTTTTCCATCACGCATTGCAGCGGATGCTGATGCTTTCGCGCGAAGTCCATCACCTGGGTCACCTTCGTTTCGGCAACCTCATAGGTATAGATTCCACATTCCCCAACCCCGTGATGATGCACATGCAACATCACTCGCGTCGCCTCGTCGCGGGTTTTCTGAAAGAACCGCTCTAGAACGTGAACGACGAACTCCATCGGCGTGTAGTCGTCGTTTAACAGCAAAACACGATACATGTTTGGCCGTTTGATTTTCGGCCGCGTCTTCGTAACGACCGCGGTGCCGGAATCGCCGTCACCGCCGTCTTTCTCGTCATCACCGGACGCAATGATCGGATCGACAACCATCGAGCCTGATCGTATCCTCTCGTCTCCGCCGGCCAAGGTGCCAGACGCACCCGCGCCCGGCTCTCATCCGACTGCCCCATAATCCGATGCGGGAAAGCACCGGCACCACCCCCAATGTAGGGGAGCGTGTGCCAATTGTAAGGCGCTCTCGGCAACGTGCAACGCATCTCTCGATCAAATCGGCGTATTGAGCGCGGAAAATACGAAAAAGCCCGGCCGAACCGACCGGGCTTCGCAGATCCCTAGCCGGGGCGAAACGCCCCGGAAAACCGCCCTAAGGCGCGTCTTGAACGCTTACTTGGCGACCTTGCCAAGGGTGTCCTCGAAGGGCTTGTAGAAATCCTTGGCGACATCGGCGTAGAGCTCGCCGATCTTCGACATCTCACCGACCATGCCCTCATAGGAGGCCTTCATGTAGTCGGTCTGGGCCTCGAACACCTTGTCGATGGACTTCGCCGACATCACCTTGCCGGCGGCCGTCGTGCCGTCCTCAAACGACTTCTTGGTGAAGTCCGCCATCTCCGCGGCGATCGCCTGGAAACCCTTGGAGACCGAGCCGAAGCTCTTCAACGCCGTCTCCGTGTTCTCCTTGCCGATCTTCTGCATCTCTTCAAAATTAGCAAACATTGTTTCGACCCCTTGTTTTCCGAGCACCACGATACCCACCCGGCCCGCTGCTCGCATGGATTGCATACCGAATTTATATATGCACCGCACAAAATGTGTCAAATATTTTTTTGCGCTGCACAAAGACGTAATCCTCGGCGATCGGCCTGACGGCGCCCGAGGGAGGCAAAAAGCCCCATTCTGAATTTACCGATTCCTAACCGTGTTCCGGCAGGCTGGTGTTCAACGGGCCGGCGAAAAGCCGCCGCCCGACAGGAGAAACCGTAGGGAAAGCCGGACGTTTGGCCCGCATCTGGCGATCAGCCGTGGCGACCGGTTCGCTCCGATCGGGTTGAAAGCATGCAGTTTCGGGTGTCGGCGCAGGGCGTCGCACGATTACGAGTTCAAAGGGTGACACGGTGGTGTTCAGACGCGTTGCAAGTTCCAACCGGCGCGGCATGAGTTGGGTTCGCGCCCTTGCGGTTGCCTGTGTAGCGGTGACCGCAGCGGCCACGCCGCAAAAGAGTTTTGCCAATTCCAAGTATGCGGCAATTGTCGTCGACGGGCGCACCGGCGAGGTGCTGTTTTCCCGCAACGCCGATGCCCCGCGCTATCCCGCGTCGCTGACGAAGATGATGACACTCTACCTGCTCTTCGATGAGCTCAAGGCCGGCCGCATGAAGATGACCACCCGGCTGAAGGTCTCCCGGCATGCCTCGCGCCAGGCGCCCTCGAAACTGGGCCTGAAGCCCGGCAGCACCATCCAGGTTCGCGATGCGATCCGAGCCCTCGTCACCAAGTCTGCGAATGACGTCGCCGTTGTCGTGGCCGAGAACATCGGCGGCACCGAAAGCGCCTTCGCACGCCGCATGACCAGGACCGCGCACGCCCTCGGCATGTCGCGAACCACCTTCAGGAACGCCTCCGGCCTGCCGAACTCGGGTCAGCGCACAACCGCCCGCGACATGGCGACGCTGGGGCGCGCGCTGCAGCAGCATCACCCGAAATACTATCGCCTCTTCAAAACCCGCTACTTCAAGTATCGCGGCCGCACCTACGGCAATCACAACCGCCTGCTTGGCCGTATGAAGGGCATCGACGGCATCAAGACCGGCTATATCCGCGCCTCCGGCTTCAACCTCGTCAGCTCCTACTGGCGCGGCAAGCGCCACCTCGTCGCCACCGTGATGGGCGGCCGCACCGGTCGCTCGCGCAACGCGCACATGGCCAAGCTCCTGCGCCGCTTCATCGGCAAGGCCAGCACCCATGGCCGCACCGACCTCATCGCCCGCGCGCCATCGTCACCGGGGCGCTATGTCTCGCTGCCGAAGTCCGGCGCCCCGCGTCCTGTCATCAAGCCGGGCACGCCGATCGTCACCGCCTCCATCGTGCCAAGGCGCGCACCGGTCACGCCCGTCGCCGCCAACGGCAACGTGACCATCAAGACGGTGCGCACCATGTCCGTCTCCATCGGCGCGCACAATGATCCCAAGCCCGTTGCCCGGATACCCACTCCGGGGCCAAGTCCGGTTGCCACGCCCGCACCGCAACAGGCGGCACCAAAGCCGGCACCGGTTGCAACGCCCCGTCTGCCGGACGGTTGGCAGATCCAGATCGCTGCGGTTCCGAGCCGCTCCGACGCGCTCACGCTGATGAAACGCGCCCGCGACGACGGCGGCCGGCATCTCGCCAGCGCCACCCCGTACACCGAGGCGATCGAGAAGGGCGGCGTCACGCTCTATCGCGCCCGCTTCGCCGGTTTTTCCAACAAGAACGCCGCCAGGTCCGCCTGCCGGTCGCTCAAGCGCAAAAGCTACGGCTGCTTTGCGCTGAACCCATAGGGAAATTCAGTTTCGGCCGGCCTTGTAGGTTTTGCGTCGGGTCGGCCGATATGTCACTTGCGTTTGTGGGGACCACCATGTCGACCAAGAAGCAATTCCCTCGCCTCGTTGATCCGAGCGGCCAGAAAACTCGAACCTCCGTGATCGGGATGAACCAGCTTCATAAGGCGTCGATGCGCGGCCCGGATTTCCGCGTCCCCGGCTCCGGGCGCAATCCCAAGGACCTCGTAGGCCTCCTCCTGGCTCATGCCGCCCGCTCCCGGCGCGCGGCCCGCCCCCGCACCCGCATCATCCTCGACGTGTTCACGCCACTCGGGCTGCCGGCGGTCGAGATACGTTTCAAGGAGAGCCCGACTTTTGTCGTCGCCGGCGAGTGATCGCCACAGCACCGCCACTTCCTCGATGGCCAGATCATCAAGCAGCCGCCCCTCGTAGGCGCCGCAAAGAACCCGGCCGGACATCGTGCCGCTGTCATGGTCGAGCGTCATTTCCAGGCTGTCGGTCCGCACCTGCGAGGTGTTTCCCGCCGATGGCGCCCCGCCGCCGAAAAGGCCGGTGAAGGCCCGAAACCCCGGCACCCCCATCAGCGACAGTCCCATCGCCGCGAGCGGCGCGGCAAAGGCCCAGCGCCCGATGACCGCCAGCCCCGCCGCGATCCCGACCAGCAGCACGCCGCCGCCGATACGGATCGCACGGGCGAGCGAGGCCGGATTGGCGCGCAGGAACGCCTGTCCGAGGATGAGCAGCAGGATGATCCCGCCGAGAATGAGAATGAGCCTCGCCATGGCCGTCCTTCACCATCCCGGTCAGAAAGACGCCGCCGCGGCCGTTGCCGCGCGCGCTTTGGCCGGTCGCCTCATCGCATCTGCTCCAGAAGCAGCTTCGCCTCGCCCTGGCCGGCCTCGGAAAGCGCAACGAGCGCCTTGCGCCCGCCCGCCGCATAGGCCGCCACCGCCCGCAACAGTTCGCCGAGACGATGGGCGGACCCGGCGTCGAGACGGCAATAGGCTCCCTTGCTGAGGCGCGCAAGCTCCCTGAATGCCTGTTCCGCGACCGCATCTCCGCCATCCTGGAAGAGAAAGATCGGCACGCCGAGCATGCCGAGTTCGCCGGCCTTGCGGGCGAGATCGTCGACGTATTCCTCCATGCAATCGCCAACATAGACGAGAGCGTTGACCCGCGCCTTGCGGGTCTCCTTCAGCGTGTGGGTCAACACCTTGCCGATCTGTGTGTGGCCGCCGCGGCAATCGATCTTCGTCATCAGCCCGGCGAGCGCCCGCGCGTCGCGCACCCATCTGCTCGCCCGGCACTCGTTAAAGCCGCGGAAATACACGAGCTGCACATCGAGCCCGCCGATCTTCGCCGTCTCCTCGAACATCTGCGCCTGCAGCGCGCAGGCCCTGTCCCAGGTCGGCTGGCGGCTCATCGTCGCATCGAGCGCGAAAACGAGCCGCCCCGTACCGGCCGCCTGCGCCTCCGGCGGCGGGGTCATCGTTTTGGCCTTGGCGAGGAAGGCATCGATCTCGTCGTTACTGGACCGGCCGGGTGCCACCTCGCCGCCGGGCGAGCGCGCCTCGGGCGGCTGCCCCGTCGCCGCCGTCGCACCTGGTGTCAGGGACGTCTTGTCCTTCGCCATGGCTCCCTTTCCGCCTTTTCCGCAGTCCTGTTCTTGCACGGAGCTGTCTTTCCGCCGCCTTGCTCGGCGCGCGGTTCCTTCCAGTTCCGGCACGCTATAATGTGGCGCGGCCGACCGGATACGCAACGCCCCGCTGCGCAGCATATCGCATCCGGCGAAACACCCCGGGGCGAGCGATCCCGCCGGTCGCAACGACACATTGGACTTGCCCGCCCTCGATGATAGGGTCTCGGCCCGACCGGCAAGCTCCCCAGCGTGACGTTACGGGGCGCGATCCATTCCCTAGGGGCAGTTTTCCATGACAATCCGGCATCCGATCATCGCTTCCACGGTGGAAGATCTCCGGCGTTCCGTCGGTCAGTGGCGCGCCGATGGCCAATCGGTCGGGCTCGTGCCGACCATGGGCGCCCTTCACGCCGGGCACCTCAGCCTTGTCGAGGCCGCGCGCAGACGCGTCCAGAAGGTCGTCGTCTCGATCTTTGTCAACCCGGCGCAATTCGCCCCGAACGAGGACTTCGATGCCTATCCGCGCACCTTCGAGGACGATCTGAGAAAGCTGCGCCCATATGATGTCGAAGCTGTCTTCGCGCCCAATGCCACCCACATGTACCCGGAAGGCTTCGCGACGCGTATCGAGGTCGGCGGGCCGTCGCAGGGTCTGGAAAGCGCCTTCCGGCCGCATTTCTTTTCCGGTGTCGCGACCGTGGTCACCAAGCTCCTCCTTGCCGTCCAGCCCGACATCGCTTTCTTTGGCGAGAAGGACTACCAGCAATACCTCGTTGTCCGCCGCATGGCGCGCGACCTGATGATCCCGTGCGAAATCGCAGGCGTGCCGACCGTGCGCGAGGCCGACGGTCTGGCGCTCTCCTCGCGCAACGTCTATCTCACAAAGGGCCAGCGAGCGATCGCCCCGCGCCTCAACGGCGAACTGCGCGCCGTCGCCAACGCCGTGCGCGCTGGTTGCAACGCCAGAAAGGCACTGGAAGCGGCTCGCCATGCGATCGACGAAGCCGGCTTCAGGCTCGATTATCTGGAGCTGCGCCACGCCGAGACGCTCGAACCGCTCCACGACTCCGCCGCGGACTCCTCCGGAGAGTTCTCAAGATCGTCACCTCCGAAGCGTCTCCTGGTCGCGGCCTGGCTCGGCTCCACGCGGCTGATCGATAATATTGCCGTTTGATCGCCCGGCTTCCCGGGCACCTCACAACAATCCGAGTTCGGACAGATCACGCCGCATGTCCTCCGGCATCGCCTCGTCCGCCGCGCCCTGACGGATATCGGCCGGCGCGTCCTTGGGCTGCAGATAGCGCCAGCCCTGGAACGGCCGGCGCGGCTGCATCGCCGTCAGGTGAAGCGTCGAATCGAGCACCAGATGGCAACGGTTGATACCGTCGTCATCGGTGAACGGCCGGATGTCGAGCAACGTCTGGCGAGCCTGGACCTGCCCCTTGATGACCCAATAGAGCGATCCGCCGTCGAGCAGGTCCTCGCGCCGCTTGGGCACCATCCGGGTGGTGTGCTTCTGCTCCGCCGGCAGACCCGCCGCACGGGCGAGCGCGAGCCTCTGCTCGATCCAGCCCTGCAGATCCTCCACGCTTTCCGCGCCGACACACAGTTTGATCAGATGAACGGTCATGCCGGAGTGTTCGCGCCAATTGCGTCCAAGGTCAAATTTCCGCTCCGGATCGATCCGGAGCCGCACGGCGACGCCGGCTACTTACCCCGGATTCCGGGAGAAATTCGGATCTTTCACCCCCCGAACGAAAGTCGATCTGGCTTTCCGGAGCCGATGACGGTCCGATCCATGCCGGTGCATCGTTCCACCGGGTGATCCGGATCCCGGCAGGCATTAGCGCCCAACACGTTGAATCCGGGATCGTTTTTGTCGGCCGGCTGTTTCCACCGCGCCAAAAAGCGCTCTAGGATCCGCTATTCGAATCAGACCGGTCAGGGAAGGAAACCCCATGTCGATCGCCCGCATCACCGAGATCAGCTCCTCGTCCACGACGGGAATCCAGGACGCGATCGAAAGCGGTATCGACCGCGCCAATCGCACGCTGCACAACATTGAGGGCGCCTGGGTGCAGGACATCAAGGTGACTTGCAAGGACGGCAAGATCGACGAATGGCGCGTCAACATGAAGGTGACGTTCGTCCTCAACGACTGAGGCCCGTCTCCGTCCGGCCCCGCCCAGAATTCAGGGCGCCAGACTCAGGGTTCCAGACTCAGGGTTCCAGACTCAGGGCGCGAGGTCCACCGGGATCTTCAGATAGTGGACGCCGTTATCCTCGGCCGGCGGCAGGCTTCCTGCGCGGACATTGACCTGGATGGATGGCAAAAGAAGCAGCGGCACGGCGAGCGTCTCATCCCGCTTCCGCCGCATCGCCACGAACTCGTCCTCGCTGACGCCGTCGTGAACATGGATGTTGTTGGCCCGCTCCGCCGCGACCGTCGTCTCCCAGGCATACTCATCACGTCCCGGCGCCTTGTAATCGTGGCACATGAAAAGCCGCGTTTCCGGCGGCAGCGACAGGAGCCGCCTGATCGAGCGGAAAAGGACACGCGCATCGCCGCCGGGAAAATCGGCCCGTGCAGTCCCGAAGTCCGGCATGAACAGCGTATCGCCGACAAACACCGCATCCTCGCCGATTCGGTAGGAGATGCATGCTGGCGTGTGACCGGGCGTAGCAATCACTTCAACAGGAAGGTCGCCGATAGAAAAAGTCTCGCCGTCAGAGAAAAGATGATCAAATTGACTACCATCGGTAGAAAGATCTTCCATATTGAAGATCGGCCGGAATATTTTCTGTACCTCGCGAATATTTTCGCCGATACCGGTTGAAGCGCCGGTCTTCGCCTTTACATAAGGCGCGCCGGACAGGTGATCTGCGTGAGCGTGGGTTTCCAGAACCCACTCGACCGTGACACCTTCCTGCGCAACCGCGTCGAGAATCGCATCCGCCGACGCCGTGTTCGCCTTGCCGGACCGGTGGTCGAAATCGAGCACGGGATCGATAACCGCCGCATGCTTGGTGGACGGATCCCACACGAGGTAGCTGACAGTGTTCGTTGCTTCATCGAAAAATGCGCGAATTGCGCTTTGTGTCTTTTGCGGCATTTAATTCTCCTCCCTGCCCGGCTCGGGGTATTGCGATTTCTTGACGAATATATGAGGGCCATCTAATTTTTAAAGAGAGCACACGAACGGAGCGCACGCATGGCGGTCGTTGAACTGGAGCCGATGATCGGCTTCGAAGAACGGGCAGAAGACGCCGCCCGGATGATGAAATTGCTCGCCAACGAGAAACGGCTGATGATCCTGTGCCGCCTCGCCGAAGTCGGTGAAGCGAGTGTGGGCATCCTGGCCGAAGCCGTCGGCTTGTCGCAGTCCGCCCTGTCGCAGCATCTCGCCAAGATGCGTCAGGAGGGCCTGGTGGCGTTTCGCCGAGATGCTCAAACGCTTTACTACCATGTCGACGACGCCAATGCAGGCCGAATCCTGATGCTCCTGAAGGACATCTATTGCACGCCCCTCGAACAGCCCGATGACAGCGAAGAACCCGGAAAGGCGACGGAAACCGCATAAGGCCCCGGCCTTTTCCCGTCTTAACCCGGTGCGGGCAGAGGAGGTCTCTCCTCTTCCCGATCGACACGAGTGAGCCATCCCCCGGCGGCCCGCGGCAAAGAGCCTTTTTGGCATGGATGCCTTGGCATCGATGCCTGCAGGCACATTCCGCTCGCCGCACCATCCAGCTTCTCGCGAGAGGTCCGCTGACGCCGAAAGAGGTCCGCCGGAAGAGATCCCTTGACGACGACACGGCGAACACCGGCCGGGCGCTCGCCGATCGCCGATCGCTCTTCGAAAATCAGAAATTGCTGATATAAGACGTCGAATCCGCGGTCCGGCCATCTCCCACCGGGCCCGGCTTCCTCCCATGAACAGGATCGAAGACCATGAGCCTGACGGAAATCTCCGCCGCCGACGCGGCCAAGCTCGTGAACAGGAAGGCAGGCGTCATCGTCGACGTCCGCGAACCGCACGAAATCGCACGCGAACGCATTCCCGGCGCGATCACGATACCCCTGTCGCAGATTTCCGAGGACCCGATCGCGCTTCCGGGAAAGGCCAAGGCGCTCTTCATCTGCGCTTCCGGCGCCCGCACGCGCTCCGGCGCCCCGAGGCTCGCCCGCACCGTCAACGGCAAGGGGCATACGGTCTCGGGCGGCATGATCGCCTGGAAGAGCGCGGGGCTCCCTGTCGAGGTCCCCTCCGACGCAGGTTCAAGGAAGGCCCGGCTGATCTGGAAGGGGTCGACGGTGCTTCTTTTTGCCGCGCTTGGCCTCGCGTTCTACGGCATGACGCAAAGGCTCAACGCCTTCGGCATCGCCGGCCTCGCCGCAGCGCTCGTCGTGATCGCCCTGCGCGGCCCCGTCATCTCCGCCCTCGTCGGCAAGACGGCTGCGAAGGCGAAGGCCGGCAAGGGAAAGACCTGAGCAGGCTCAATCGCCCACCTGCCGCTCCCCTAGCGACCCTTGACGTGCAGCGCCCGGGTCGACTTCTTAAGCGTCCTGAGGACGAGGAAGAAGCACAGGCCGAAGGCAAAGAGCAGCACCCAGGAGCGGTCGTCCGCCAACCATTCGGCCACCGGCTCGCGCCGGACGGCGAGATCGGTGAGGATATCGATGGCGAAAAAGGCGGCAAGAACGGCGAGGACGCCATTGTACTCGCGCTTCAGAACGGTCCTGAGGGAAAAGCCCGCGTCCGACCCACGCCAGCCGGAAAGCCGGGGAAAGAACGCCGGCGTCACCGCACACCAGTCGCGGTAGGCCGTGCCGAATTTCTCGGTCAGGAACGCTTCCTCCGCCGCGATCACCCGCTCGATGTAAAGCCAGTAAATTAGCGACACGATCACCGCCAGCCACCACACACCGGTCACGATCGTCAGGCCGAGCAGTGCCAGATAGTTGCCGAGGTAGAGCGGATTGCGAACGATCGAATAGGTGCCGGTGACGTTGAGGACCTCGGCGCGCTGTTCCTTGGTGTTTCGGCCCGACGTCCGGGCCGGCACGAAAGCAACCGTCACCCAGCGCACCGCAAGTCCGGCAAAGGACACCGCCAGCCCGCACCAGTAGAGCACATGCTCGCCCGTCTCACCGATCCGGTCGAGAAGAACGCTGCTTTCGCTCATAGCGGCGAGGAAAAGCGGGAGAAGCGCAAGCGGCAGGAAACTGCGCCAGCGAAAAAGAAACCCGCCGTCGACACCGAGCCGGTCGGCAATCCGCATCATTCTATCCTTTCCGGATGAAACCCTTGTCGTCAGATGCTCTAGACGATCGAGACTGACAGTCCGCTGACAGATGCGGCAAAAGAGAGGCAAAGGCGGCCAGAACAGCCCACCGGAGCACCGGGTAGAGCCGCCATCGCCACGCGCCCGGCCGTATCGGGCCTCACGAGCCCTCTCTCAGAGAAAGGCCTCAGACCTCGTCGGCCTCCACCACCCAGGGCTCGGCCTCGCCGGCGCGGTACCACGCCTCGAAGGCCGGCAGCGTCAGCATGTCGTCCATATAGGATCGGCAGTCCGCATCGACCTCGACCTGATAAGTCTCAAGGCGGGAGACGACGGGTGCGTACATCGCGTCCGCGGCGGAAAAGGCCCCGAAGAGGAACGGCCCGCCATAAGCTTCAAGAGACGTTCGCCAGATCTCGGTGATGCGCGCGATATCGGCGGCGACGGCCGGCGTCGGCACCCGGTCGGCCACCCGGCGGCGGGTGTTCATCGGATAGTAGTCACGCAGCGCGCCGAAGCCGGCATGCATCTCCGCGCTGACCATCCGCGCCTCGGCCCGCGCCACCGGATCGGCTGGCCAGATGCCGGCCTCGGGTTCGGATTCGAAGAGCCGTTCGAGAATTGCCAGGCTCTCCCAGACCGTCAGATCCCCCTCGATCAGCACCGGAACGCGGCCGGCCGGCGAATAGCCGAGGATCTTCTCCTTGGTGTCCGGCTCATCAAGCGGAATGAGGACCTCCTCGAAGGGAATGCCCAGGACGCTCATCGCGAGCCACGGCCTTAACGACCAGGAGGAATAGTTCTTGTTGCCAATCACCAGAACTCGCTTGGTCATCGCTCTGCCGCCTTTCACACGCCACGCCGTCCGTCCCGGGGGCGTCATTTCAACACGTTCAGTTCCCGATTTCGCCGATTGCCTTTTCGGGCGGCTCGATCGGCCCGCCCTGCTTTTCCCATTCGCCGAAACCGCCGCGCACATGGGCAACGGGATCGAGCCCCATGCGCTTCGCGGTCGCTCCGCCGAGCGCGGAGCGCCAGCCCCCGGCGCACAGGAACACAAAGGTCTTTTCGGCCGCGAAGACCGGCTTGTGATAGGGGCTCTCCGGATCGATCCAGAATTCCAGCATGCCGCGCGGACAATGGAACGCTCCGGGAATCCGCCCGCGCCGCTCCAGTTCGCGAATATCACGCAAATCGATCAAGACCACATCGTCCCTACCGTGGAGCGCGATTGCCTCCTCCGCCGTCAGATTGCCGATTTCCGCTTCCGCTTCCGCGATCAATTCGCGGAATCCCTTGGTGATGGTCTGCGCCATGTTTCCCCCCTCGTCTCGCCGGCGGTTCTGAAAGCGCATCGCGCTTCCTCGGGCCGGCCAATCCGACAGACAGGAAATGGGAAACGTCCTCAAAAGGCAAGGGGCGCGACCATCCGGTCACACCCCTTGAAACAAACCCTTTTCGATTTTCCGGATCGCCTATTGGGATGCAATCACGGTGGACGCTTCGAAACCGCCCAGAAGTCCGACAACCAGAAGCACGCCGCCGAGCAGAACGATGGTCCATGCCATCACACCCCAGCAGGACTTTTGAACCTCACCTTCCATCGAATCCTCATTCGTCAAAAATGGTAGGAGAACATCGGCCGCGGCCCGCGCCGCGTGAGGCGTACCGTTACGCATATGTTTCGCGCTTCGCAAGTGTCTCATTTACCGATCGCTAACCATGACCGGGTCGGAATGCCGGTTTTCCACCGGTTCGCACACCGCAACCCGCATCGGGAAATCGCCGCAACCCCTTGGGAGTATGACGAATTAACGACAGTGGTAGCGAATGCCCCCAGAAATGTGGACGGATCGGAAAACCGCCGCAAGAAGCTCCGCGGATTCGTCATGGCCGCATTGCGACAGCATTTTTGCCCCATCGCGGCACGGATCGCGGCTGAAAAGCCCCCTAGTTCGCCGGCAAAGCCGCGTCCGGCGCGGGGAAAAGCGCATCGGTCCGCCCGCTGAGGCGATAGGCGAGAAGGCCGATCCACTCCCTGACGGCGACATCGGTGTAGCGCAGCCCCTTGGCGACGGACGGAAATAGGCTGAAGCGCCCCGCGCCGCGATAGTCGACGGGATAGGCGATGATTGCCGGCCAGCCCGCTTGGCGAAAGGCGCCGACGGCGCGGGGCATGTGGTAGGCGGAGGTCACGAGCAGCCAGCGCTCACCCGGTTTCGGGTCAGCGACCTTCAGGGAATAGACGGCGTTCTGCCAAGTGTTGCGCGATTCGTTGTCCTCCTCGATCCGCCCACGCGCAACGCCAAGCGTGACGAGAAGCCGCGCCGTCGCGTCCGCCTCCGACAAATCGCCCGGGAAAAGCGCCGGCTTGCCGCCGGAAAGCACGATCCGCGCCGCGGAATACCGGCGGGCAAGAACGGCCGCTGCGACGACCCGCTCGGCGGCCTGCCCGAGAACCGGCACCTCGTGCGCCTCGGAAATCACCGTATCAAGGGCGCCGCCGAGGATGACGATTCCGTCGACGGCCGCCACGTCGGCAGGCGTGGGAAAGCGTTTTTCCAGCGGCGCGAACAGGAGGTTCGCAACGGGCCCGAGACCGGCCACGAGCATCAGGAGTGCCGCGATAGCGACCATGGCCACACCCGTCCGGCGCCAGCCCGCAACGAGAGCGCCGGCAGCGAAAAGAAACAGAAACAGCAACGCGTTCGAAGGCCGCATGAAGAAGAAGAGGATCTTGGAGAGATAGAGAAACATCGTGCCTTTCGCCTTCCTTCGGGCTGCGCGCCGATCACGGCCGGTCCGCCACCCTCACCTTGCCGCCCTCGTCTTGCCACCGACGCCTCGTCGCTGCCGGCGTCGCACCCCGCCTCGACATGCCGGCGTTTTGCGCTAGAGTGCGCGACGCAACCGACGGCACGGCCCGACGCTTCCGGACCGCCGACAGCCGCACGGTTCCGCGCCCCTGACGAGACCGGCCCGCGAGGACACCGCCCCTGCCGGCACTCCGCCCGAGACATGGATTCCGCCCGGCAATGATTCGCAAACCGACGCTGCTCGACCTTTCCTTGCTGATCATGATGGCAGCGATCTGGTCTTCCGTATTCCCTGCCATCCGTGTCGTCGTCGCCGACATCGGCCCCCTTTGGGTCGCCGCCTCGCGCGTCTTTCTCGGCTTTCTCACGCTCCTTCCCTGGACGCTGTGGCGCGGCATCATTTTGCCGCGCGGCAGGCGTCAATGGGCGCTGGTCATTACCCTGACGCTGCTGAACGCCGTCGTGCCGTTCTTCCTTGTCTCCACGGCCGGGCTCTACATCAGCGCCGGTATGATCGCATTGCTGATGGGGACCGGCCCCTTCTTCGCCCTCGTCCTCAGCCATCTGACGACGGACGACGAGCGCATCAACATCTACAAGGCGCTCGCCGTGGTGCTCGGCTTTTCCGGCGTCGCGCTCATTCTCGGGCCGGCAGCAACGGCGAACACCGAGGGTATGATCATCGGCCAGCTCTGCGTCCTCGCCGCCACGCTCTGCTACGCCATCTCCGGCGTCCTCATCCGCCGGATCGAGGGTCTGCCGTCAACGCGACTGTCGACTCTCGTTCTCGCCCTGTCGAGCCTGTGCCTCCTGCCGATCGCCGCGGCGACGAGCGGCGTGCCCGACGTGTCTGCGCTGTCGCCGAAGATCCTCTGGACGGTGCTCTACCTCGGCCTCCTGCCGACCGGGCTCGGCTATCTGGTCCGCTATTACCTCGTAAACACGGTCGGCTATGGCTTCTTCTCGCTCGGCCTCAACCTGATCCCGGTCTTCGGTGTCCTACTCGGCGCTCTCCTTCTCGGCGAGGCCATCTCGCTGACGGTCATCGCCGCGCTGGCGCTCGTCCTCGCCGGCCTCGCCGTCGCCCGCCTCGGCGCACGAACGGCGGCCCGCAGCGCACCGATCGACTGAGGCGAACCAAGCGCAAGGCTCCTTGCCTATTCAGGACTCAGGTCGGCGCCCTTCACATTCCCGATCTTGCCCCGGGCCTCGACCTCGCACCAGCGCGCCTTCAACAACTCCCGCTTGACCCGCGAGCCGCCGAACTGCCAGCGCCCGAAAGGAATTTCCGGTCGGCACCAGCGCATGACAATGCCACCCGTCCCGGCAGGGATCGTTGCTATGACCTGTCCGCTGTCGCTCATGGAAGCCCGCAACGCGGTCTCGCTCTTCACCCGGTAGGTGGTGTCATAGGGGCCGGGCGACTGGGCGCCTGCGGTCACAGCCGACGCCAGAAATCCAAAAGTGGCAAATACCGTTCGCCCCATCATCGATGATCTCCTCCCTGAGACGGAAAAAGCAAAAGGGCCGGAAATCGCTTCCCGGCCCCTTTCTAGGATCCGTTGTGTCCGGCCGCGCCGGTTCGGTCAGCCGAGTTCGGCGGCGTTGTTGACCACTTTGGTCACGAGGCCGTACTCGATCGCCTCTTTCGGCGACATCCAGTAGTCCCGGTCGGTGTCCTTGTCGATCCGTTCCACCGGCTGCCCCGTTGCCACGGAGAAGATCTCGTTGAGGCGCTCGCGCATCTTCAGGATCTCGCGTGCCTGGATCTCGATATCCGTCGCCGGACCGCCCGCGCCGCCCGAGGGTTGGTGCAGCAGGAAGCGAGTGTTCGGCGTGCAGAAGCGCTTGTCCTTATCCGCCGCCACGTAGATCAGCGCGCCGGCGCTCGCCACCCAGCCCATACCGAGCATGCGGACTTCGACATCGATGAACTTGATCGTGTCGTGGATCATGTCGCCGGATTCGACGTGACCGCCCGGCGAGGACACGATTACCGTGATCGGATCCTTGGCGACATGCGCAAGCGCCAGAAGGCGCGCGCAAACGTCACGGGCGAGTTCCTGGGTGATCTGGCCGGTGATCAGAACGGTCCGGGATTCGAACAGGTGCTTGTCGACCGGGATCGACTGTGGGGTTTTGGTCTTTTCTTCCTCGTCCTCTTCGTCGTCGAGGTGCGGGAAAACCGGATTGGGACGCTCGGTCATGATTGTCTCACTGTCTGAATCCATTGAGGCGACGTTGAGTCGCCACTATTCAATATCCCTGTTTAAGGGAAGCGGTTGGCGCCCGCAAACTAAAGAGATGCGCCACCGCGCGTTCCCGAAAGAACTGGATAGCGCTTTCTTGACGGGAACGCGCCCGAAGGGGCCGCCACGCTCCCGCACATGGGGCTCCGATGTGACACCGACAACCCCTCTCCCTAGCGCTGTTCGAACTCGACGACGAGCGTGCGCAGCTCCAGAGCCCGCGTCGCGGTTGTCGTCATCAGGCATCCCGCCATCGCCGGACCGCCGCCCGTGCCGCCTTCATAGCGCCCATGCTCGAAGGCGCATTTGGCGTCGCGCCACTTGATCCAGGCACGCTGGGCATCGCGCAGCATCCGCCTCGGTTCACGGGAAAGCCCCTCGCGCACCGAGCCGTACCAGCTGTTGAGGAGTTCGTCCCAGATCGTGCCTTCCTTTTGCAAGCAGCCGGCCATTCCCCGCGTGGTCTGATTGGCGGGATCATCGAGGCAAGGATCGGAGGCGACGCCGACGCAAAGCGCGGCGATCTTCAGCTCCGGCATGCCCTGTGCCGCCTCAAGGCAGTCGTAGACCACCTGGCGATCTCTCTCGCTCGGGGCGTAGGGATCCTCCGCCCGCGCCGCCAGTGAAGATCCGGCAACGAAAACGATCCCGGCAAGCACCGCCGCCACCCCGATCGCGTATTTCGAGACGAATGCCATCCTGAATATCCCTTCCGACTGAATTGCTGTTTCCACGCGCCATAGGCGCAGCTTGTTGAAGACGTCGCGAACCCGGCTCCTCACGAGCCGACACGGATCGGCTCCGCCGCCTCAAAGAGCCCCACCGCGCCGACGACGTCGAGACGGACGCGCCGAAAGCGCATCGCCAGGTGATGCCGCAACTCGTCGGGGTGATCCCGCCGGTTGGAGAAAATGCCACGGGCATTATAGATCCCCTGCAGCATGCGGGCGGAACGGGACAATGTAACGCCGTGCTGGAAGAGCGTCGCGCCGAAGAGAATGCCGTCGTCAACCATCGCCTCTGCCAGGTGATCGAGGACGATGGCCTTGTCCGCCATCGAACCGGCAAGGCAGTGGAGCACATAGGTGAAGCTGACGGAGGTGAACGGCCCACCTGCAGCCAGCGGGCGAAAGAGATCACCCGCCACGGTTCGCGGACCGAAACGCGCCAGCCGCCGCGAAGCGGTGTCGAGACAGGCGGCATTCACATCGAAGAGCGTCAGCGCGGTGATGCGCTCGGCCTGGAGATAGCGGTCGGGAAGAAGGCCCGTCCCGACGCCGACGTCGAGATGATCACCGCGCGCGAGCCGGCCATAGGGTTCGCCGAGCCGTGCCGTCGAACAGCCCCAGAGCCGGGGATTGGAAAAGCCGTGCACCCAGCCGTCGTAAAGCGGCAGCGTCAGCAATGAATAGGCCCGCGCGCCGGCAGGAAGGCGGCCCCGATCACGCAGAGGCGTTGCATCCGTCATTGCGCGCAGATCGCCCGTACCGCCATCGTCGCGGCTGCCGTGACCGCCACCGGCGTCAATCCGTTGCCGCCAGCGACTCCATCAGCGGACCGAGATGTTTCTCGTAGCGCCGCCAGCGCTCCACCGATGTCTTGTAGATCGGCTGGCGCACCTGCCAGACGCTCGCGGTTCTGACTTGCCGATCGGTCTTGTGGAAGTCGAGGCACTGTTCCTCCCAGTCGAGCCCGGCATGAGCGATGATCCTGTGGCTCATCGCCTCCTGATCGGCAATCGTATCCTCGTAGCGCACTTCCATGATCCGACCGGGCAGCACCTTTTTCCAGTGATCCATCAGCCGCAGCGAATGACGATAGTAGAAGCCAAGCGCGCTGAGATCATTCGTATAGCTGAGATCGTCCTTGAAGTGCTGTGAGAAGCAGGAGACGGCAGTGTCCATCGGATCGCGCATGCAATGGATAAACCGGGCATGCGGGAACAAAACGGCGATGAGCCCGACGTTGATTATGTTGCCGGGCATCTTGTCGACGATCCGCTCGATGTCGTCGGCAACGCCGACCGACGCGGTCCTGAGATAGTCGTCGGCAAGGCTTTGAAGCGTCTCGGCATTGAGCGTGACGAGGTCCCTGGGATAGGAAAAACCTTGCAGCCGCATGTTGCGCAGCGCTCGGGCGATATGGGAAACCTTCTTCAATTCGCCCGCGCCGAAAACCTTGGAATGGCTGGACAGGATCTGTTCCGTCAGCGTCGTGCCCGAACGCGGCATGCCGACGATAAAGATCGGCCGCTCGCTGTCCGACCCTCTCTCCCGGAGCGTTTCGAAAAGCGCTGGCGTGAAATGCTCGATGAGTTCGTCGACTTTTTCGCGGAAACGACCACGCTTGAACGGCTTGCGCTCGAACTGCAACCGGTTGCCGGCGATGTAGGCCTCCATCGCGGCATCGGAATTGCCGTCCCGCTCTTCCAGCATCCCGAGCGCGAAATAGGCCGAGATCAAGCCATCGGAAGCCGCCGGCTGGCCTGCGATATAGGCCATCGCGTCGCGCCGCAGCCGCTCCGGATCGAACCGCGTCGACTTGATTTTGAGGAGGTTCTGGTAGGCCGTGAAGTAGCGCGGATCGGCGTTGAGCGTCTCCACGAAGGCGTCTTCCGCTTCCGCGACCCGGCCCATGATCATCAGCGCCCTGGCCCGACCGAAGAGTGCGCGCGCGTCGCCGGGCTGCAGCGAAAGCGCCGCGTCGCAGGCCTGTAGAGCACGTGGTGCGTCGTCGACGTCGCGGCACACGATCGCCATGAACAGGAGCGCATTAACGTCGTTCGGATTGCGCTGGACCGCATTCATCACCGCGATATGCGCGGCCTCGGCATGACCGAGATCATAGAGGCAGACCGAAAACCGCAGCCAGTAGTCGGCGCGTTCCGGCTCCAGCGTGACCGCCTGTTTGAGATGCGTATAGGCGGCGTCGTTCTGGTTGAACTCGCGATGGAGCACTCCCATGGCGAAATGCACGTCGGCACGGTAGCCATGGCTGGCGTTGAGCTGGCGGCAGGCGACCATGGCGGCGTCCACCTGACCGCTGACCCGCAACTGCTCGATCGCCATGAGACGCTCGGCGACCTCGGCATCCGTTGCGTTGGAACCCCGTGGCGCGGAGGTCTTTTCCGTCGTTTTCTGAGCGAGCTTCTTTGCCCGCCGCCGTTCCTGCCGATTGCCCCGCGCCTGTGCCATGGTTTGTCTGCCCGCTCGAATGATCGTCACAACTCGAAACAAACAGACAAAAATATGCTTAATACCGCGTTAACTCTCGCGTCGGCGGGCCCAAGCGCGGTATGTTTTGACTGAACATGCGGGCTGACTGGAGCTCTTTGATTCCACGCGTTTCTTGCGATCCCGCAAGCCCGTCAATGGTCCGGCCGCGCCCTAGGGGTGCATTTTCGCGCCCTTGGTAATCTTGTCCACGAGCTTTCTGTCCTCCCGCAGCGCCAGCCCGACAAGAGGCAGGTTGTCCCTCGCATGGCGCTTCACCGCGGCCCGGTTTGCCGCGTCGTGGCCGGTGGCGAACATATCCTCGATGTAGATCGCCATCGCAACGCCCCGGTCGAAGCCGCGCTGATGGATTGTCTTCAAACCCGCGCCATCGGTCGTCAGAACGATCATCGGCTGGATGATCAGGGGACGATACACCCCTCCGTCCGCATCCTCATAGGTTTCGCCCAAAAGAGCGGCGTCGGCGCCGAGCACGCCGCTGGTGAGGAAAGCCGTGACATTCAGCTTCTGCCACGTCAAGAGATCGTCGCGAACGACGATGGCGATCTTGGTATCAAACATCACGACTCCAGTTTGTATCATTCCCCAGACGGCGAAGCTCCTTAATGAGGTTGTCCCTGCCGGTTTCCAGGGCGGCGGCGGCTTCCGCGTTGAGGCGATCCATCTGTTGATCCAGCGCCGGTAGAATCTCCCGCGCGCGCGGCGTCGCGGCAACGAGAAGCGCCCGCCGGTCGCGGGGATTAGGCCGGCGCTCGGCAAGGCCGAGCCCCTCCAGACGGTCAAGGACGCCGGTGACGCTGGCGCTATCGAGCACCATCCGCTTGCCGATTTCCGCCCCGCCCATCGCCCCGCCCATCGCCCCGTCCATCGCCTCGGCGTCCGAAAGGACCTTAAGGACGGCATACTGAACGGGCGTCACGCCGAACGGCGCCAGCAGCTCTCGCGCCCGGCGCGTCACCTGCTGCGCGGCCTTGCCGATCACGAAACTGATGCAATCTTCCACCCGATCCATGGCAGTTGGCTCCGGATTTTCCTCGTTGGCAATTTACTAGTATACAAGTAAAGTCGATACAAGGAAATTCGTCGCCAGACATGAAACCGCATCCGCCGCGTGGCCGGCGCGCGGCTTATGCCGACGTCCTCGAAATAGGATCCCCCGCGCCGCTCCGGGGGCGGATGCCCGGCCTGCCGGGAGAAACACGCGGGAGGCTCGGAGACTCTGCCGCTCTGGCCTTATGAGATTCCCGATCCGGAAAATCCGCCGGATTTTCGGAAAAACGCGTCAGCTCGCCGGCGCGTCGTCAGACTTTTCAAAGACGATCCGCCGCTCGCAATCCTTGTCGCACAGCTTCAGCGTATAGAGCGCCTTGCCGCGCGGCGCGCAGAAATTGCCGCCGTTGTCGCTTGGCCGGTTGGCGATCACCGATGGATCGACGCGATATTCGCCGATGATCCGCCCCTCTGCGTTGAGGGAGACGATCACCCAGTAACCGCTCTCCAGATAGACCTTGTGATTGCGCATCGGCGGGATAAGCATTCCGTCCATCGGCTCCGGCTTTCGCGTCTTGCCGGGATCGTCGATGACGGTGTTGAGCACGCAAACATCGCTCCACGCGCCGGGCACGATGCTCGACAGCGGCCGCGTCTCGTCGACGGGAACTTCCGCGAACCGTGTCGCCAGCGCCTTTTCGTTGGTGTCGAGCGAGAAGCCGCTGACAACGAACGGAATCATCGAGCCAAGGACGCCGACCACCACCAGGATGAGAAAAAGCGTGCCAATACCGAAGCGCCAGCGCCGGCGCTCCTCCTCCGGGACCCTGCCCTGCGGAACCCCGGTTCCCGGGCCTTTCCGATCGCCGGGTCCGCCCGGTTCCGCATCGCGCGGTGTCTGGTCTGCCATGATCTTCGCTCCATTCCCGCTTCGGGTTACCCGCTCCGTCGGATCGGATATCGCCGTTGCTGCCGGCGGGAGCCCCGCTCCCCACCACCATCATCGTAAAAGATGCCATCGCGATGGCACCTTCGGTATTTCCCCGAGGACATCGAACACCGGACATCGGCCCCAGCGCCGTTCACCGGCTCGCCTATTCTCCAGATTACAGACCGATCGTGAACCACCAGGCGGCAAAGCCGAGGAAGGCAAAGAAACCGACGACATCGGTCACCGTCGTAACGAAGACGCCCGACGCGACGGCGGGATCCACCCGCATCTTGTCGAGCGCCAGGGGAATGAGGATGCCGGCGAGCCCGGCGACCAGCATGTTGATCATCATCGCCACCGCGATCACCCAGCCGAGCTGCATGTTGTCGAACCATATACCGGCGGCAACGCCGATCAGCACCGCAAAGAGAACGCCGTTCAGCGCACCGACCACGGTTTCGCGGCCGATGAGTCGGCGGGCATTGTAAAAATCCAGTTCACGGGTGGCGAGCGCGCGCACCGCGATCGTCATCGTCTGGGTCGCCGCATTGCCGCCCATCGACGCGACGATCGGCATCAACACCGCAAGCGCCACCATCTGCTCGATCGTGGCATCGAACAGCCCGATCACCAGCGAGGCGAGAATCGCCGTCGCCAGATTGACGACGAGCCAGGGAAACCGGCTCTTCAGCGCGGAGAAGATGGAGTCCGACACCTCTTCGTCGCCGACGCCGGCCATCAGTTTGAAGTCCTCGTCGGTCTCCTCGCGGATAACATCGACGATGTCGTCAATGGTCATTACGCCGACGAGTCGTTCGGCATCGTCGACGACGGCGGAGGAGACGAGATTGTAGCGCTCGAACAGATGTGCCACCTCCTCCTGATCCTGCGTCACCTCCACCAAATGCCGGTTCTCGGTGGTGATTTCGGAAACCTTGATCGGCCGTTTCGCCCGCATCAGGCGGCTGAGCGTCACCGCCCCCAGGAGTCGGAACGAGGGATCAACGACGAAGATTTCATAGAATTCCTCCGGCAGATCCTCCGCATCGCGCATGTAGTCGATCGTCTGGCCAACGGTCCAGAACGGCGGCACGGCAATAAAGTCGGTCTGCATGCGCCGACCGGCCGAATCCTCCGGGTAATCCAGAGACCGTTGCAGCTGAACCCGTTCGGGAAACGGCAGCTGTTCCAGAATCGCCGCTTTTTCCGGATCGTCGAGGTCCTCCAGGATGTAGACCGCATCGTCCGAATCGAGCTCGCTGACGCCCTTGGCAACGGCCTCTGGCGGCATCTCCTCGAGGATGCGGACACGAACCGCCTCATCGAGCTCGGTCAGGGTGGCAAAATCGAAGTCGGCACCAAGAACCTGAATGAGCTTCGTCTGGTCGTCCGGCGCCAGAGCCTCGATCAAATCGGCGAGGTCGGCCTCGTGAAGATCGACCGTCGCCTCGCGAACGAGATCGGTGTCGTCCCTCTCCAATGCCTCGCGGATCAGCCCGACGAAGTCCTTCGACAGCGAATCGTCCTCCTCCCGGATTTCCGGGATGAGATCGTCTTCCTGTTCTTCGGGCGCGCTGATCTCGTTTTCGGCCACGGTCAACTCCGGATAGCAGGCGCGTCTCGAGCACGGACGGCCGACGCACCGTGGCACGGGCACCATCCGGCGGATCGCCCCTTCGCGGAGCGCCCTCGATGTGTAGCCCGCGCCCGGTCCGATCTCCACCGAAAAATCGGCACTTCGCATCGCCGGCGCGGAAAAGATCGCCCGGACCGAATGCCTGCCCGGCAAAACGAATGCCCTGAAAAACCAAAAGGCGGTGACCCTTTCGGATCACCGCCTTTTTGCCGGGCACCGGCCCGGATCATGGTGCGGTCGAGAAGACTCGAACTTCCACGGGTTTTACCCCACAGCGACCTCAACGCTGCGCGTCTACCAATTCCGCCACGACCGCAAATGAGAAACGAACTGCCGTTCGGCGCGCCTTCATGTATCAAATCGATGTCACCGGTTCAAGCGTTCTGACGCCGCTTTGCGACGATTGTTCGGAGCGCCCGAAAAGCTATTGAAAATACCCAATAACCACTTGAAATCAGGAGGGATCCACACACTGGACGGTGTGCCGCATCCGCGATTGCGAATTGCGATAAAGGATTTCGGTGACCGTCACCCCGATTTTTTCGCCCCGCAGCACCACCCGACCGCGCGCAATCGGGATATCATTGGCGAGAATCTCGACATCGTCTTCCTCGTGCGTATCGAGCTCGATCACCGCCCCGCGACCCATCCTCAACAGCTGGTGCACCGGCATGATGGAGGATCCCAGAACCACCGAGAGCTCGACGTCGATCTTGTCGAAGGTTGACATACGCCTGTCCTGACCAATGTGCGGGAAACGAAAACCAGGGGGTATCCCACCCCCAAACCTTGACGGCCAACCCGTTACCGGATGGTTAACGAATTATGGTTAACGAAAGACAAACAATCGACCCGACGTTCCTGCCCCTCACCCACTGTCCCCCCGTCGAATGGGGTATTTCCGATGAGCCGGTCGCCTACCCCGAGGCGCTGAGGATCATGGAGGCCCGCGCCGCCGCGATCGCCGCCGGCGATGCGCGGGAATGCGTCTGGCTCCTGGAGCACCCACCGCTCTATACCGCCGGTACCAGCGCCCACGCCGAGGATCTCATCGCGCCGGACCGCTTCCCCGTCTACGATGCCGGCCGCGGCGGCCAGTACACCTATCACGGCCCCGGACAGCGGGTCGCATACGTCATGCTTGACCTGAAACGCCGCCGCCAGGACGTCCGGGCCTTCGTCATGGCGCTGGAGGAATGGCTCATCCGCACGCTCTGGACCTACCACATCCGCGGCGAGCGTCGCGACGACCGGGTCGGCGTCTGGGTGCGCCGGCCGGACAAGGGCGAGACGGCCGAGGACAAGATCGCCGCGATCGGCATCCGCCTGCGCCGCTGGGTCTCGTTCCACGGCGTTTCCCTCAATGTCGAGCCGGACCTTGACCATTTTTCCGGGATCGTGCCCTGTGGCATCCGCGATCACGGTGTCACCAGCCTCGTCGACCTCGGCATCCCGATCACCATGGCCGAAGTCGACGGCGCCATGCGCACCGAATTCGAAGCCCTGTTCGGCCAGACGACGGACGCACGCCCCCCCGAGTAGGGCAAGGAACCGCGCAAGCGAGGAAAGAGATGGCGAAATCCGAATCGATCTTTTCCGTGCGCGGCATTGTTCGCGGTTATCAGCATCTGCCCGACGAAAGGCCGGTGAAGGTCTTCTTCCTCGCCATCCCCGGCGAGCCGGAGATCCCGATCCGGCTGGAGAATGCCGAAATCGCCATGCGCGACGGCCACGATGTCGAAGTCTTCTACCTGCACGACGCCGGACGGGACGAAGACACACCGCTGATGGTCAACAACTATTCGACGCAAAGCGTGGAGGAGTTGAAGGACAGGCCGCTGAAGAAGGCCGACAAGCGCAAGGCCCCAGGTTGTCTCTTCGGCACCGGGGCCTTCATCGTTGCCGCGCTTGTCCTCGGCGCGTTTTTCTGGCCGCTGCTAATCGGTATCGCCGCCTGGCTGATCTATCGCCGCATGCCGGTCGACAAGGCGATCACCACCCAGGTCGACTGGCGGCGCAAGCGGGCAATGTTGGAAGCCTACATCAAGGAACAGTACGGCGACCTCATCGCGGCGGACGACAAGGCAGACAGGCGTCGCTGAGAAAACGACCTGAAGCGGAGAACAGCCGCCAGCTGGCGGCTCGATCAGACCGTGCCGCGAACCTCGAAGCCGTCGGGCGCCCCGCCGGGATCGTCCGGTAGCACATCCACATCGACAACGCGCGATAGCGCCGGCCCGAGCCGGCAGGCCTGCAGCATTTCCTCGATCTGCTCCGCGCCGCCCCGGAAGACAGCCTCGACCTCGCCGGTCCGCCGGTTGCGCACCCAGCCGGAAAGCGACAGGGCGCGGGCGCGGGCCTGACACCAGGCGCGATAGCCCACCCCCTGGACATGGCCGGAAATGAGAACGTGTATGGTTCGGGTCGCCATCGCTTGATCGCCCACTTCGTGCCCGTTCGCGCGGAACCTATTCGAATTCCATGATCAGCGCATCGACCGCCAGACTGTCGCCCGGCGCGGCCTTGATCTGGGAGACGACGAGATCGCGCTCGGCCCTGAGGACGTTCTCCATCTTCATCGCCTCGACGATGGCGAGCGTTTCGCCGGCTTTGACCTCCTGGCCTTCCTCCACGTTGATCGACATGACGAGGCCCGGCATCGGGCACAACAGCATCTTGGAGGTATCCGGCGGCATCTTGACCGGCATCAGCGCATCGAGTTCGGCGATCCGCGGGCTCATTACCCGAGCCCTGGTCCGAAAACCCTGCCACGAGAGGCGAATGCCGTTCTGCACCTGACGCGCTCGCATCGTCACCGGCCGGCCGGCGACCCTGCCCCTCCAGAGCTGCTCGCCCGGCACCCAGGCCGATTCCACCGTCACCACGTCGCCATCGTCGAAACGCAGGCCCATTTCGAGCGGTATGGACAGACGATCCTCCGTCAGCTCCACCGTGATATACTGTTTGTCGTGGTGCTTGTGGCCGGGCTGCAGCTCGCGAATATCGCGCTCGAGGCAGACTGTCCACTTCTGCGCCACCCTGCCGGAATGCGGCCGCAGACGCCCCGGCAGCCGGTCGAGCCGGTCCTTCCTGAGCAGTTCGACCGCGATCGCCACCGCCGTGACGACCTTCTTCTGCTCCGGCGACGGCAGAAGGCCGAGGAAGCCGTCCGGGAATTCCTCCGCAATGAAGCCGGTCGACAACGCGCCCTCGCGCCAGCGCGGATGTTGCATCAGAGCGTTCAGGAACGGAATGTTGTGCTGGATGCCATCGATCAGATAGCGGTCGAGCGCCAGCCCCTGCGCCTCGATCGCCTCAAGCCGCGTCGGCGCATGAGTGACCAGCTTGGCGATCATCGGGTCGTAGAACATGGAGATCTCCGACCCCTCCTCGACGCCGGTGTCGACGCGGACGGTGACGCCGTCCTCCACCTTTTCCGGCGGCGGCGAACAGCGCACCAGCCGGCCGATGGACGGCAGGAAGTTGCGGTAGGGATCCTCGGCGTAAACCCGGCTCTCCACCGCCCAGCCGTTCAGCCGGATGTCGTCCTGCGCCAGCGCCAGCTTTTCGCCGTAGGCGACGCGGATCATCTGTTCAACGAGGTCAATGCCAGTGACGAGTTCGGTCACCGGATGCTCCACCTGCAGACGGGTGTTCATCTCCAGGAAATAGAAGCTCTTGTCCTGTCCGGCGACGAACTCGACCGTACCGGCGGAATCGTAGTCCACCGCCTTGGCGAGCGCCACAGCCTGCTCGCCCATCTTCTTGCGGGTCGCCTCGTCGAGGAGCGGCGACGGCGCCTCCTCGATGACCTTCTGGTTGCGGCGCTGGATGGAGCATTCGCGCTCGCCCAGATAAATCACGTTGCCGTGCTTGTCGCCGAGCACCTGGATCTCGATATGGCGCGGATCGACGATGAACTTCTCGATAAAGATCCGGTCGTCACCGAAGGACGATATGGCCTCGGACCGCGCGCGGGTGAAACCTTCCGATGCCTCGTCCGCGTTCCAGGCGATGCGCATGCCCTTGCCGCCACCGCCGGCCGAGGCCTTGATCATCACCGGAAAGCCGATCTCACCGGCAATCTTCACCGCCTCGTCTGGCGTCTCGATCAGCCCCATGTTGCCCGGCACGGTGGAAACGCCGGCCTCGGCGGCGAACTTCTTGGACGTGATCTTGTCGCCCATCGCCTCGATCGCATGCGGGTTGGGACCGATGAAAGTGATGCCTTCCTTGGCGAGCTGTTCGGCAAACGACGCTCGCTCCGACAGGAATCCATAGCCGGGATGGACCGCCTCGGCGCCCGTCTCCTTACACGCGGCGATGATCTTGTCGGCGATCAGATAGGATTCGGCCGCCGCGGCGGGACCGATATGCACCGCCTCGTCGGCCATATCGACATGAAGCGCGTCACTGTCGGCGTCGGAATAGACCGCAACCGTCTTGATACCCATCTTCCCGCAGGTCTTGATGACGCGGCAGGCGATTTCACCCCGGTTGGCAATGAGGATTTTCTTGAACATCTGGACGGTCCCGCAGACTTGTGTTTGCAGGATGTTTTACGGCGTCGCCGGAACAACGGCAACTCAGCCGATCGGCGGACAGGGGCGCTCGAAAAGGTCGGCGTACAGGCCCCGCCAAGCGAACTGAGAGCGCCGCCGGAGCCCCTGGATACTCAGGCCGCGCGCTCGATCAGCGCCTGGAGATGCGGGTCGACAACCGGCGATTCATCGCGCAGGAACGCCAGAAGCGCCCGCTCGTTTTCGTGCACCACGCCATCGCGGCCGATCCGGTCGACAACCCACATCGCTTCGTCGCGGTCGAGCCGTTCCGCCGATGCCGCGTCGGCGGCGAACGCCCCGTTGCGCTCCGCATAGGCCGCTTCCACACGCTCGCCGAGCGAGGCGCCGAAAAGGGTCTTGAGACCGCCGCCGAGCGCCGCCCTGAAGCCCTTGCCCGTGGGGCCGCCCCAATCGAGGCCGCAAGCACTCTCCACCCATTCGGACCGCCGAAGCGCCTCGGCCCGCGGCGGCACGCGAAAGCCCTCCGCCGCCATCAGGTGACAAGCGATCGCCTTGACGAAGAGATCGGACCACGCCGGCGCGTTCCGCGCCTCGATCGTCGCATCGTTGAGGTCAAAGAGCATTTCCGCCTCGGTGCGGGTGATGGCGATCGACCCGTCACCGCCGGCGGCATAGAGGATGCGCCTCAGGACCATGACCTCCGGCTCGCCGATGACGCCCGGCACAAGCGCTCCGCCGCGCACCAGGACGCCGCGCTCGTTGAGCACCGCGTGGGAGACCTGCGCCAGCGCGAAGGCGACGAGATTGCGCGGAACGTCCCGTCCCGCCTCCATCAGCTTGATCAGAAGTTCCAGTTCGCGCGACGTCTCCACCACGCCGTCCCGGCTGATCTCGCCGATCAGCCAATCGGCATTGGCACGGCTGACATAGCCCCGGGGCTCGGCCTGATGGACGATGTGATCGGTCAGCGCTTCCACGAACAGCACCGACCAGGCCGGCGCCGCCTCCACGCAGGCCGCGTTCAGCGCGAACAGCGCCCGCGCTTCCGCCGCATCGATGATGCCGTCGTGATAGATCGCCCGCCTGAGGTCGAGAACGTCTTCCGTCGTGATCCACCCGTTCTCGCGCACCGCGTCCACGATCGGCGCCAGCGCCATCCCAGCCATTCTCTCCTCCCCGGATTGCAAAGCTCGGAGAGAAGATAATCAAAGAGACTTCCCGTATGGTAAAGGACCTCGGTTAATCGTTTCGATTTCCGAAAAATCCTCCGCGTACTAGAATTCGTATCCGAACGCCCTGATTTCGCGCGCATACCAGTCCGTCACCAGCGCGCGGGTCCGCTCGGTATAGTACTTGTGGTAGTCGCTCCCCTTGCCTGTCGAGACGTTGGTAACCGGCAGGGTGACCCTGTCCTCAAGGCCGACCGCCGCCATTGCGCGGGCGAAATCCTCGGTCAGGGTCTCGTAGCGACCGACGAAATCCATCACGATCTCGTCGTCCATGGAGTAGAGATCGAAATTCTCGACGTATGCCCGACGGCTGTTCAGGAACGCCTCGAAGGTTGGCCGCGGATCCCGGTTCTTGGTCTTGTAGTAGTACCAGGAAACCTGCCGTTCCCAGGGGTTTCGCTCGAAGGTAAACTTGTAATAGCTGTTCCAGATCTCCTCGCCGACATAGGCACGCACCCGCCAGGCCGGCATGTGCTCGTAATAGCCGACGGAAGGGTGAAACGGCCGCTCCGGGCGCCGCAGGATCCGCCGCCACAGGGGCCGCTTCGGCACCGCCGGGTGATCGATCCGCCAGTTCTGCTCGCGTCCCGAGGGGCGCGATTTCATCAGCCGCACCGAGGTCGGCGTGATCACGTCGTCGGGACCGCAGATCTCGCTCAGGGCCGCCTCCATCGAGGTCGACGCCGTCTTGTAGGTCTTGATATAGATGAACTTGTGCTCGTGGGAGAGAATCATTCTCGGCTCTTGGCGCCGCGCACGCGAAGAAGCGTGTCAGGGTGTCGGGGTTCGCGACGGTCTACTCCCACCGCCTGTCGGCGACAACCCCGCCCGCCCTGTCGACATGAAAAGGCCGCGCCGGAAAGCCTCCGCCGCGGCCTGTATCGGACTCTCGTCTCAAGCGTTTAGAGCGGAATGTTCGCGTGCTTCTTCCAGGGGTTTTCAAGCGTCTTGTTGCGGAGGAGACGCAGCGCGCGGGTGATACGCCGACGCGTCGAATGCGGCATGATCACTTCGTCGATATAACCGCGCTCGGCGGCAACGAAGGGATTGGCGAAACGCGTCTCGTATTCCCGAATCTTCTCCTGCAACTTTTCGCTGTCGTCGCGATACGCGCGATAGAGGATCTCCGCCGCCCCCTTCGGGCCCATCACCGCCACCTCGGCCGTCGGCCAGGCGTAGTTGATGTCGCCCCGCAGGTGCTTCGACGACATGACGTCATAGGCGCCGCCATAGGCCTTGCGGGTGATGATCGTGATCTTCGGCACCGTCGCCTCGGCATAGGCGAACAGAAGCTTCGCACCGTGTTTGATGAGGCCGCCGTATTCCTGAGCCGTTCCTGGAAGGAAGCCCGGCACGTCGACGAAGGTGATGATCGGAATGTTGAAGCAGTCGCAGAAGCGCACGAACCGCGCCGCCTTGCGGCTGGCGTCGCTGTCGAGCACGCCGGCCAGCACCATCGGCTGGTTGGCGACGAAACCGACGGTGCGCCCCTCCATACGGCCGAAGCCGGTGACGATATTCTTGGCGAACGACGGCTGGATCTCGAAGAAATCACCCTCATCCACCGTTTTGACGATCAGTTCCTTGATGTCATAGGGCTTGTTCGGGTTGTCCGGGATCAGCGTGTTGAGTGAGACGTCTTCCGCGTTGGGGTCGTGGTAGCAGTCTATCTCCGGCAGGTCGGCCTGGTTGTTCATCGGCAGGTGGTCGATCAGCTTGCGGATCTGCAACAGGCATTCCACGTCGTTGTCGAACGCCCCGTCGGCGATTGACGATTTCGTTGTGTGAATCGAGGCGCCGCCAAGTTCCTCCGACGTCACCGTCTCGTTGGTCACGGTCTTCACCACCTCAGGCCCGGTCACGAACATGTAGCTGGTGTCGCGCACCATGAAGATGAAGTCGGTCATCGCCGGTGAATAGACGTCGCCACCCGCGCAGGGGCCCATGATGACGGAAATCTGCGGGATAACGCCGGAAGCGAGCACGTTGCGCTGGAACACCTCGCCATAGCCACCAAGCGCCGCGACGCCCTCCTGGATGCGCGCCCCGCCGGCGTCGAAAAGGCCAATGATCGGCGCACGGTTATGCAGCGCCATGTCCTGCACCTTGGTGATCTTCAGCGCGTGGGTCTCGGACAGAGAGCCGCCGAACACGGTGAAGTCCTTGGCGAAGACATAGACCGTGCGGCCGTTGATGGTGCCCGACCCGGTCACCACGCCGTCGCCCGGGATCTTCTGTTCGCCCATGCCGAAATCGTTGCAGCGATGTTCGACGAACATGTCGATTTCCTCGAACGAACCCGGGTCGAGGAGGATTTCCAGGCGCTCGCGCGCCGTCAGCTTGCCGCGCTTGTGCTGGGCCTCGATACGCTTTTCGCCACCGCCCATCCGCGCCACGCTGCGGCGTTTTTCCAGTTCGGCCAAAACTTCTTTCATCGCGGCACCCGCTCGCTCGTTCCCAAGGTCCTTGACGAGGCTCTTAGCACGCAGCGAAGAGCCGGCAAAGTCGACCTGCGGCTAACAAGGACCGTCCCGAAGAGGTCAATATGCGCGGAAACCCTCGGCCAAGGGGTTAGAATTCGAAGCCAAACGCCGCGATCTCGCGGGCGTACCAGCGCCCGACGATGGCCCGCGTTTCGTCATCGTAGAACGTGCGGTAGTCGGCGCGCGAGGTGCGCGTCGTCGCCTTGGCATGGCCGAGCGTCGGCACGTCGGCGATACCGATCCGCTGCAGCGTTTCGGCGAAATCCTCGCCAAGGCGATCATAGCGCATGACATGGTCGGCGATGATCTTTCCGTCAATTGAATAGATGGCGAAATTGTCCACGGTCTTGCGCCAAAGGGGATTGGTGATGAAGCGGCGGAAGCTCGGCCGCTTCGCCGTGTCCGGGTAGCGCCAGAAATAGAGCGAGACCTGCCGGTCCCACGGATTGCGTTCCACCGAGAACTTGAAATAGCTGTTCCAGACGTCGTCGGAAACGAGCGCGCGCGCCTCCACCGCCGGCATGTGGCTGTAGATGCCGCGGCCGATGACCTTGCGCCCGACCATGCGGCCGTAAAGGCGGCGCAAGCGGCCGACCTTGACGCCCTCCGGTAGCCAGTTCTGCGCGTTGCGACCGCCGCGCGCGGCACGCGTCGCCTCTTCCTCCGCGCTCATGCGGGTGATGACGTCATCCGGACCGCAGACCTGCGAGAGCGCGATCTCCAGCGTCGTAGAGGCCGTCTTGCGGGTCCTCAGAAAAATGAACTTGTGTTCGTGGGAAATGATCATGATGCCTTGCGCATATCGCGGTCGTCGAAGTCATAGCCGAACGCGGCGATCTCGCGTTCGTACCAACTGCCGACAAGATCGCGCGTTGCCGGCGTGTAGAGGGCGGAGTAGTGGCTGCCTTTCGGCCGCGAGCCGACCTTGGCATGCCCGAGTGTCACGCTCTCCGGCAGGCCGAGCCCGGCCGCGACGGAGGCAAACTCCTCGGAGAGGTTCTCGTAGCGCAGAACCCTATCGACCGCGACGGTCCCGTCGATGCCGTAGATGGAAAAATTATTCATCCGCGCCCGGTAGCGCGGGTCGGTCAGATAGGTCTCGAAATCCGGCCGCGTCTTCGGGTTCCGGTAGAGCCAGAAATAGAACGACGCCTGGCGGTCCCACGGATTCCGCTCGATGGAAAAGGTGAAATAGTCCTGCCAAACGTGCTTGCCGAGAACCTGGAGCGCGACCCGCGCCGTGGCGTGGTTGGTGAGGACGGCTCCCACCGCCTCCGGCTTGGCGCCGAAAAGCAACCGTGCACGAACGGCAAGCGGCAGGCAGCGGCGGTCGAGGACATAGTTGCGCGCGCCCTCGCCCGCAGGACGCATCGGCTCATCGCGGCCGATCGGCGTCAGGATGTCGTCCGGCCCGCAGAACGGCGACAACGCCAGCTCCACGCTCGTTCCCGCGGTCTTGCGCGTCTTCATGAAGACGAAGCGATGGCGGTGCGAAACGATCATCGGGCTCTCGCCATCTCGAACGGATGGGAACGCATGCCCAAATCAGAATTCATAACCGAACGCCTCGATTTCGCGGCGATAGACGCGCGCGACGATATCACGGGTCTCGTCGGTGTACATCTCGCGATAAGCCCGCGCGCCTTTCGGCCGGAAGGAGCTTTTCGCCGCGGGAAGGGCCGGCGCGTCCGCAACGCCGAACCGCGTCATCAGCCCGGCGAAATCCTCCGCCAACGTCTCGTGCCGCATGACCACATCGGCGACGATCCGACCATCGATGGAATAGATGTCGAAATTGTCGATCGGCACGCGGTGCGCCTTTCCCGAGGCCTCCAGCTCGCGAACGAACGTCTCGAACGGCGCCCGCTCCTTCGCCGCCTTGTTGGTTTTCCAGAAGTAGTTGGAGACCTCCCGGTCCCACGGGTTCCGTTCGATGGTCACCTTGGTATAGGCGTCGAAGGTCGCCGGGTCGATCCGTCGACGGATCTGCGCCGCCGTCATGTGATGCCAGAAGATCGCACCGGCGGCCCTGTCGTCGGCGCCCCAAATCCGCTTCAGCCTCAGGAGCCAGCGGCGCTTCGCCGGCGGGATCTCATAGTTGCGCGGTTCGTGCCCTGTCTGGCGCGCGGTCGGATCGTTGATCGGCGTGACAATGTCGTCAGGACCGCAGATCGAGGCCAGAGCCAGCCCGACGCTGGTGCTGCCGGTCTTCTTCGTCCTGAGGTAAATAAAGCGGTGCTTGTGCGACAGGATCATGCGCTCTCGCCGCCTCCGATCGGGTGCTGCTCGGCCAGATCCCGATCTGCCAGCACCAGCGCCGCGGCCATCAGGTCGCGCCGGCGCATCTCACGTTGCGCTTCGGCTTCCGGCACCGAGCCCCAGAATCGCGCGTTCCAGTCCTCATCCACATGCGCGGCCAGGAAAGCCGCCTCCGCATCGATCTCGCCGTGGGCGAGCGCCAGCGCGATCAGCGCCGATCCGGTGATCGTGGTGACCACATGGAGCGCGGCGAGCCGATAAACGTCGAAAGGGTCGACAGCGCTGGCGACGGCATCGAGCGCCTCGTGCGGCTGCGCCACATGCATGATGCCGCCGGCGAGCACGAATCGCGCACCAAGGCGCCGTTCGGCAAAAGCGAGCACGGGGTCCCACGCCTCGCCCTGTGCGGCAACGAGGCTTTCCGGCGTTTCCGCCCGGTAGCACACGAGGTCGCTGCCGGCGAACTTTACGATCTCCGCCCTGACCGGCCCGGGATCGGCGGCGACCGCGTCGACAATGGAATTGACAATCCGGGTAAGCGGCATCTGCGCCGGATCGATTTCCTCGTTCTGCGCGTCCCATTCGCCGGCAAGCGTCTCGGCGAGACCGCGCGAGGGAACCCTCAGATAGGCCTTCGCCGGCGTCCGCACCGGCTTGCCGTCGAGGAGGACGCCGAAGCTGCCGTCCCCGCCCTCGTCGACCGTGACGGCGCTGTAGAACCGGCGCGGCAGGGCACGACGTGCATGGGCCTTGGCCTTGTCATGCGCGTCTCCCGGCTCGGGAATGTCGTCGAAGAGCGTTCCCATGTCACAGAACTCCCAATTCACGGAACTCCCAGTCTCAGGCGGCTGCCAGCTGATCGGAGAGCCACCCTCACACAGCTGCGTCCTTGCGGACGAGCGAGGCGACGACGTCCCGCAGCGCCGCGAAATTGTCGATCACATTCGCCGCGCCGGAAAGCCTGAGCGCCTCGGCGGGATGGTAGCCCCAGGAGACGCCGACCGCATGGGCCTTCGCCGCGCGTGCCATCTCGATGTCGAAGGTGGTATCGCCGACGACGACGGTCTCCTGCGGCCCCACCCCGGCATCCGCGATCGCCTTCAGAACCATTTCCGGATGCGGCTTGGAGGCCGACGTATCCGCGGTCTGGATCGTCACGAAGCGACCCTTCAGGTCGTGCTGTGCAAGGATCGCCTCGACGCCTCGCCGCGACTTGCCGGTCGCCATACCGATCAGCGCTTCGTCGTCTGCGGCGAAGGTGTCGAGGATTTCCCGCGCGCCGGGAAAGAGCGGCTCGGTGTGGCCCGGATCGGAGCGCATCTCGAAGAACGCGCCGCGATAGGCCTCGACCAGCGCGTCGATCGAGACCTCTTCGGCATAGACGGACACAAGCCGCGTCATCGCGTTCGGCAGCGAAAGACCGATGATCGACAGCACCGCCTCGCGCGCCGGCGGGGTGAGACCGACCGACAGGAACGCCCGCTCCATGGCAAGGACGATGACGTTTTGAGAATCGACGAGCGTGCCGTCGCAGTCGAAGAGAACCAGGTACATCGATTTCCAGATTGTGTTTCGCGAAATGCGCCGATCACGCCGTTCGTCGGGTCCGCATCGTCGCTGGCGCCTGCTTGCGCCGGTCTTTTAGCCCAACCGCCCCGCCGTTGTCATCCGTAGCAGCGCTTGGTCGGGGCGGAGCGCCGATCGCCCTTGAAAATCAGCGCTCCGACGGAGGCGCTTTTTCCACCGCCGGCCCGCCCGTCTCCGTCGTGGCCGACTCAAGCACCTCCAAACGGCGATCGTGATCGGCGAACATGGCTTCCAGGAGGTCGTTCGAGCGCCGCAGTTCCGCCGCCAGCGCCTTGACCGCCTCGGCGACGTCATCGCCCTTGCCGCCGAACCGCAATCGCCGCTGCTGTCGCCTGGCAAGAAGCGCGGCGCCGATGAGTGCGGCGAATGAGATCGCCATGGCGATGATCAGCGTGATGCTGAAACCAATGCCGGACATGCCCATCTCCCGCTGCCCCGTCTTCCACTTGAGCACCCGGCGAACGGAGATTCCGCCGCCGTCGCCACGCTATTCCCGTTCGTCCTGACGCGGATCATAGGCGCTCGCGTCGAAGCCGAGAAGGTTCCAGCTTTGCTGCATGTGTGACGGCAGAGGCGCGGTAACATCGATGGAGCCACCGGAGGGATGCGGAATGATCAGCCGCCGCGCATGGAGATGCAGCTTGTTCTGAATGCCGCCGGGAAGCTCCCAGTTCTCGGTGTTGAAATATTTCGGATCACCGATGATCGGGTGGCGGATATGGGCACAATGGGCGCGCAGTTGGTGAGTGCGGCCCGTCACCGGCCGCAGCGATACCCAGGCAAGCGTATGGGCGACCTGATCGATCACCGAATAGAGCGACACCGCATGGGTCGCGCCGTCCTCGCCATGGCGCGCGACACGCATGCGCTCCTCCGCGTCCTCACGCGCCAGATAGGTCGAGATTCGCCCCTGCGACGGCTTCGGCACACCCTGAACGAGTGCCCAGTAAATCTTGCGCGTCTCGCGCGCCCGGAAGCTCTTGGCGAGTGCCTGCGCGGCCTTGCGCGTCTTGGCGATGAGGAGGACGCCAGAGGTATCCCGGTCGAGCCGGTGGACGAGGCGCGGCTTCTGGCCGTCCTTGCCGCGCATGGCCTCGAGCATGCCGTCAACATGGCGCGTCAGCCCCGATCCACCCTGCACGGCGAGGCCTGCGGCTTTGTTCAGCACCATCACGTCACGGTCCTCGAAGAGCGTCATCGCTTCAAGCGCCATGCGGTCGTTCTTGATCGCACCCGGCGCTGTCGGCCGCTTGGGCTGGGCGACCTGGCCGGAAGCCATCGGCGGCACGCGAACCGCCTGGCCGGCGGCAAGCCGCGTATCGGTCTTGGCACGCGACCCATCGACACGGATCTGCCCGGACCTGAGGAGCTTCTGCAATTGCACGAAGCCGAGGCCGGGGAAATGCGTCTTGAACCACCGGTCGAGCCGCATGCCCGCCTCGTCGCGGCTCACCTCACGATTTTCGACACCGGCCATGGTCTGTCCGTCCGTTCCCTGCTGCCGAGCGACGCTGCCGCGCTCAGGCAAAAATGTTGCGAGCGATATAGAGGCCGAGGAAGATCCCGGCAAATCCGCCGGCGGTCGAAACCGCGACATAGAGGGCCGCGAGCGCGACATCGCCCCGCTCCGCCATCACCGCCACATCGAGCGAGAAGGAGGAAAACGTGGTGAAGCCACCGAGAAAGCCAGTGGCGAGAAAAAGCCTCAGTCCCGCCGGCCCGTTGAACTTCAACGCCAGCATTTCGACGAGCACGCCCATCAGGAACGAGCCGACGACGTTGACCATCAGCGTGCCGTAGGGAAAACCCGCGCCGAGCAGGCGCAACGTCCACAGGCCAACGAGATGCCGCATGGCCGCGCCGGCACCGCCGCCGAGCGCAACGAACAGAAGGTGATTCATGCCTGACCTCGTGTCAGAAACCGTCCGCGTGGAAGAGCCGCCGGAAGGATGCTCCGATCACCGTCTTCCACGGGCGGCCCCGCCGCGGGGAAGCCGGAGATGGGCGAAGCGGCGCGCGAACAAAGTTAAAAGGCGCCGGTCTGCTTCATCCGGATCAGTTTCAGGACAAGCAGAACGAACGGCCATGTATGCCAGAAAAGATCGAAAATATCGAGCGGTCGCCGCAGCTGGCCGTTCACCAGCATGCGGATCTTTTCCACGATATGCGGTTCGGGAAAGAACGGCGCAAACCCGAGAAGGAGCGCGATGACGATCACCATCGTCAGAGAGATGTTGTCGAGAAGATGCATGGCGCTCACCCGGCTTGTCCGTCGGTCGCCTTATATGCGCACTTTCGAAAACTCAGGCAAGGGATTCGGCGACAAGGCTTTCCAGCGATCGCCACGGATAGAGAACGGTCCGGCTTTCAATGTCTAGGGCAATGACGTTTCCGCCGCCCGCCGGCTGGTCGTGGCGCCGATCGATCGCCAGGCCCGCGAAATGGCACAAGAGCAGCGTGCCAACCGCGCCGTGGCCGACGACGAGAATGTCCCCGCCCGCATGTCCGGCCGGCACATGTCCGGCCAGCACCGCCTCGATCTCCGCTACGATCCGCGCCTGCGCATCGATGGCACGTTCCCATCCGCTGACGCTCCTCTCCGGAACCGCGAAGAACCGGTCCGCCATGGCTTCGAACGCCGGAGGCGGAAGAAAGCCGGTCGCGCTGCGATCGTTTTCATGCATCGCCGGACGGATCTCGACCCCGAGCCCGAGGTCCCCGGCAAGAAGCTCTGCCGCCTCGCGCGCCTTGATCTCGGCACTGGAGACAACGCGAACCGTACTGCGCCAGAGCGACGCGCGGCAGGCCCGTTCGATGCGGGAGCGCCCGATCTCGCTGAGACCCCAGTCGGGAACCGGCACCGCCGGATCGATGCGCACATGCGGATGCGTCAGATAGCGAAGGATCACCCGTCTCAGCCCCGCTGCGCCCTGAGCCGCGACCAGTAGTCGAGCCGCTTCCTCACCTCTCGCTCGAAGCCCCTATCGACCGGGTGATAGAAGGACTGCCGCCCAAGCGCCTCGGGGAAATACTCCTGGCCGGAGAACGCCTCCGGCTGGTCGTGGTCGTACTGGTAGCCCTCGCCGTAGCCTTCCGTCTGCATCAGCTTCGTCGGCGCGTTGAGGATAACCTTCGGCGGCATCGGCGAGCCGGACGCCTTGGCGACCCGGTTGGCGCCGGAAAAAGCCTTGTAGAGCGCGTTCGATTTCGGCGCCGTGGCGATATAGACGACGGCCTCGGCGATCGCCAGTTCGCCCTCCGGCGAGCCGAGGAAGTCGAAGGCGTCCTTGGCGGCGTTGGCGACGACAAGCGCCTGCGGATCGGCGAGCCCGACGTCCTCCACCGCCGCGCGCACCACCCGCCGGGCGATGAAGAGCGGATTCTCGCCCGCCACCAGCATCCGCGCCAGATAGTAGAGCGCGGCATCGGGATCTGAGCCGCGCATGGTCTTGTGGAGGGCTGAGATCAGGTTGTAGTGACCGTCGTCGCCCTTGTCGTAGATCGGTGCGCGCCGCTGAACGATCTCCGTCAGCCCCGCGCGGTCGAAGATCTCGCCCTCGCCCGCCGCCCGCCAGACGTCCTCGGCGAGCGTCAGCACCGCCCGCCCGTCGCCGTCGGCCATGGCAAGGAGCGCCGCCCGTGCATCGGCATCAAGCGGAATCGGTCCGCCTTCCCTCTCCTCCGCCCGCGCCAGCAGCGTTTCAAGCGCCGCCTCGTCGAGCGATTTGAAGACCAGCACATGAGCCCGCGACAGGAGCGCGGCATTGAGCTCGAACGACGGATTCTCCGTCGTCGCGCCGACAAGCGTCACCGTGCCGTCCTCGGTCACCGGCAGGAAGGCGTCCTGCTGGGCCTTGTTGAAGCGGTGGATCTCATCGACGAAGAGCAACGTCCCCTGCCCGGTGGAGCGCCGGCCGCGGGCCTCGGCAAAGAGCTTCTTCAGATCGGCAACGCCGGAGAAGATCGCCGAGACCTGCTCGAAATGGAGATCGGTCTCGTCAGCGAGAAGCCGCGCGACGGTGGTCTTGCCGGTCCCGGGCGGCCCCCAGAAGACGAGTGAGCCGATCCGGCCCGTCACCAGCATGCGGGTAAGCGTGCCCTGCGGGCCGGTCAGATGTTCCTGACCGACCACTTCGGTGAGCCTGTGCGGACGCAGCCGGTCGGCGAGCGGGCGCGGTGCACCTTCGTCGAGGCCGGCCGCTTCGAAGAGATCGGACATCAATCAGTTCCGGAATGCCATGCGCACCTTGCGGCCGCCGCGATTGAGCGTGAATCGCCAAAGGCGCGGTTCGGAGGCGGCTATACGGGCAAGCATCTTCGTCGACGTGATCTTGCGGCCGTTGATCTCCTCAACGATGTCGCCGGCACGGATACCGACCCGGTTCGCCGGCGAGCCGCGCGCGACGCTGACGACGACAACGCCGGAATCGGGCCCACTGAGCTTCAACTCGTCCATGACGCGGGGCGACAGGTTGACGACTGTTATCCCGGCGAAGGGCGAATAGCCTCGCAGGGTCTTCTCGTCGCGCGGCACGGTCTCCGGCGCCCGCCTCAGCGGCAGATCGACATCGCGGCCGCGGCCGTTCCGCAGGATGCCGAGCTTCGTCGTCCCCTTCAGCCCCTTCGTCACGAAGTGGTAGCCGAAGCTGTCCGGGTTATCGATGGTGACGCCGTCGATCGTCACGATGAGATCGCCAACCTTGAGGCCGGCCTCCGCCGCCGGGCTATCCTTGAAAACCCGCGTGACGAGAACGCCGCGCGGCCGGTCGAGGCCGAGACTGGCGGCAATGTCGGCGTTGACCGGCTGCAGCGAGGCGCCGAGCCAGGGCCGCTGGACGCTATGGCCGCCTGCGAGCGCGGCGTTGATCACCACCCGCACCATGTTGGAGGGAATCGCAAAGCCGATGCCATTGGAGCCGCCGGAGCGCGAATAGATCGCGGTATTGATGCCGACCAGCCGGCCCGACATGTCCACGAGCGCGCCGCCGGAGTTGCCCGGATTAATCGCCGCGTCGGTCTGGATGAAGAACTGGTAGTCGGAAACGCCGACCCGGGTGCGGGCGAGCGCCGAGACGATGCCCTGCGTCACCGTCTGGCCGACGCCGAACGGATTGCCGATCGCCAGCACAACGTCGCCGACCTGCAGGTCATCGGAATTGGCGATATCGACGAAGGGAAACTTTTCGTCCTTGGGATCGCGGATCCTGAGGACGGCGAGATCCGTGCGCTTGTCCTTCAGGATGATGTCGCAGTCGAACTCGCGCTTGTCCGGCAGCGACACGCGCACAGTATCGGCGTTGGCGATGACATGGTGGTTGGTGACGATGATGCCGTCAGCAGAGACGATAACGCCGGAGCCGAGCGACTTCTGCATCCGCCGGCGCGGCTGGTCGAAGTCGTTCTCGCCGAAGAAATGCCGGAAGAACGGATCGTCGAGGAACGGCGACATGGTGCGCTGCTGCACGAAGCGCGTCGCATAGACGTTCACCACCGCCGGCGCGGTATGCTTGACCACCGGCGCGAAGGAAAGCCGCATCTCGGCCGACGACTGCGGCACCACACGGGTTTGCACCAGGGCTTTCTCTGCCAGCGCCGGCGCCATGCCGCCACCGAGCGACAGCATGACGAACGAGACGCCGGAGACGATCAGCGCCACGATGGGCGTGAAGAAGGAACGGGGAAAGATCATGACTGGTCCTGATTCCTGGATTGCTGTCGTGGCCCGCTACCCGACTCGGGGGACGCCCCTTCGTTGCTTAGCGCCGATGGAGCTTGGTTGCCAGTATCACCGCCGATTCGGACCGTTTTACGCCATCGACGCCGGCGATGCGATCCAGCACCTCATCGAGCGCGCCGGTGCTGTGCGCAGCCGCGACGACGGCGAGGTCGAAGCGGCCGCTGACAGTATGCACCGTCTCCACTTCCGGGATCGCGCACACAGCCTCGACGGTGCCGGCGATATGGCGCTGCTCGATTTCGAGCAGGACCAACACGGAAACGCCGGGCCGGTTCTCGTCGGCAAGCCGCACGTCGTAGCCGAGGATCACCCCGCCCTCTTCCAGGCGCTTCAGCCGGTCCTGAACCGTAGTGCGCGACAGACCGAGGCGGCGCGCCAGGTCGGCGACGGACGCCCGCGCGTCCTCGCGCAAAAGCGCGATCAGCGCTTCGTCGCGTGGCGTGATCGTAAGGGACATTGGGAAACCGGATCCGTTATATCGACGAACATTCCGATATTTTTACCAGATCATCCGTCGAAAAGACACGTATTGACGTCTTTTTTCCGTTCGGCAAATCCCGCAGGCTTGATGGCGGATTCCAAGTATCAGGGGTTAGCCAATGGGACTCACCGCCGCGATCGCCGCCCTTTCCGACAGCGAATACAAAGACATCGGAGCGCTGATAGAGGCCGAGACGCCGGACGATCCGGTGTTCTGCCTCTCCCGCCGTCAGGCCTACAACGGCGCCCGGCGTTTTCGCGCCGGCTTTCCCGGTCTCGTTACCTACGCGGTGAAGTCGAATCCCACCCCGGATCTCATCCAGGCCTTCATCGATGCCGGCATCACGGCGTTCGACGTTGCCTCGCTGCATGAAATGGCGCTCGTGCGCTCACTGCTTCCCGACGCCACGCTCCATTACAACAACCCGATCCGATCAACGGCCGAGATCGCCGGCGCGGCATCCCGTTACGGCGTCCGCCACTTCACTGTCGACGATCGCGAGGGCCTTGAACGCATCGCGAAAACCGTCGACCGCCCCGCGGATTTTGAGATCGCGGTCCGGCTGCGCCCGGCGCGTAACATGGCGCTGCACGACTTCACGTCGAAATTCGGCGCCGAACCGGCCGACGCCACCCATCTTCTCGCCGAAGTCGCCGCACGCGGCTTCCGCCCCGCGCTCACCTTCCACCCCGGTTCGCAATGCACCGACCCTTCGGCTTTCGTGGCGCTGATGTTCGATGCCGCCGGGGTCGCCAATGCCGCCGGCGTCACGCCCGGTACGGTTAACGTCGGCGGCGGTTTTCCCGCCCCCTACCGCGACACCGGTGCGCCGCCGCTCGAGCGCTTCTTCGCCGATATCGGCCATGCCTTCAAGCGCGGCTTCGATGCGGAAAAGACGCGGCTCGTATGCGAACCCGGCCGCGCCCTCTCCGCCCCGACGATGTCGCTTCTCACTCGCGTGAAGCACATCCGCGCCAACGGCGACGTCTTCCTCAACGACGGCATCTACGGCGGCCTGATGGAGCTCTACATGGCGCCGATCGCCCTTCCAGTGCGCGCCTGGCGAGCCGACAGCCCGCTTGCCGGTCCGGCGAGCGAGCGCAAGGTCTACGGCCCGACCTGCGATCCCATCGACGTTCTTCCCGCGCCCCTTGCCCTCCCCGACGATCTCGCCGTCGGAGACTGGATCGAATTCGGCGTCATCGGCGCCTACGGCACGGCCACCGTCACCCGCTTCAACGGCTACGGCACCCACCGCATCGCCTCGGTCGATCGGGTCCTGCTGACGATCTGACGACATGCCGAGAGCCTAGCCCTCGGCAAACCCGCCCGGCACGATCGGGAAATCTCTCAAAACGCAAAAGACCGCCGCCCCGAGGCCGGAGCGGCGGTCTTTTGTGTCGTTTCGCTAGCGCCTTGCCAGACGTGCGACAACGGACTTCAGAGATGGCGCGAAGTGGGCCTCGCTCAGGCCGCGTCTTCGGTCTCCATTTCCGCGGTCGGGCCGGAATCGATGCCCTTGGCGTCCGGATCGCGATCGACGAACTCAATCACCGCCATAGGCGCGTTATCGCCATAACGGAAGCCGGCCTTCAGCACCCGGATGTAACCGCCGGGGCGACCCGCGTAACGTGGGCCGAGAACGTCGAACAGTTTCTTGACCATCGCCTCGTCGCGCGTCTTGGAGACGGCCTGGCGACGTGCGTGAAGATCTCCACGCTTGGCCAGCGTCACCAGCTTTTCAACGAACGGGCGAAGTTCCTTCGCCTTCGGCAGGGTCGTCACGATCTGCTCATGCTTGATCAGCGACGCGGCCATGTTGGCGAACATCGCCTGACGGTGGCTCGCGGTGCGATTGAGCTTGCGGCCTCGATTGGCGTGGCGCATGGCTCTGTTCCTTTTTTCTGCCCGGCCTGCGCATCCCGCGCGTCCGGATGTCCGTTAGCTTCAGCCGCGAAACGCGGGGATCAATAGTGGTGATCCTCGTAGCGCTTGGCGAGTTCCTCGATATTCTCCGGCGGCCAATTGGCCACTTCCATGCCCAGATGGAGCCCCATCTGCGCAAGGACTTCCTTGATTTCGTTAAGCGACTTGCGGCCGAAGTTCGGCGTCCGCAGCATCTCCGCTTCCGACTTCTGAATGAGATCGCCGATATAGACGATGTTGTCGTTCTTAAGGCAGTTGGCGGAGCGGACCGAAAGCTCCAGTTCGTCGACCTTCTTCAGAAGCGCCGGGTTGAAGGCGAGCTCTGGAACCTGCTCCTCCTTCACTTCCTTGCTCGGCTCTTCGAAGTTGACGAAGATCGAGAGCTGGTCCTGCATGATGCGCGCCGCGTAAGCGACCGCGTCTTCCGGCGACAACGACCCGTCGGTCTCAACCGTCAGTATCAGCTTGTCCTTGTCCAGATCCTGGCCTTCGCGGGTATTCTCGATGCGGTAGGAAACCTTGCGCACCGGCGAATAGAGCGAATCGACCGGGATCAGGCCGACCGGCGCATCCTCGGGACGGTTACGGTCAGCGGGAACGTAGCCCTTGCCGCTGTCGACGGTGAATTCAATGCGGATTTCCGCGCCGTCGTCGAGCGTGCACAGCACGAGCTCCGGGTTGAGCACCTCGATATCGCCGACCACCTGGATATCGGCGGCCGTGACCTGGCCCGGCCCCTGCTTCCTCAGCGTCATCCGCTTCGGCCCGTCACCGGACATCTTCAGCGCGACTTCTTTCACGTTGAGAATAATGTCGGTGACGTCCTCGCGAACGCCCGGAATGGACGAGAACTCATGCAGCACGCCGTCGATCTGAACGGCGGTCACCGCAGCCCCTTGCAGCGACGACAGCAGGATCCGGCGCAGCGCATTGCCGAGCGTCAGGCCAAAGCCGCGCTCCAGCGGTTCGGCGACAATCGTCGCCGTGCGCGAGGGATCGAACCCCGGCTTGACATCGAGCTTGTTGGGCTTGATCAACTCTTGCCAGTTTTTCTGGATGACCACGATCATACCCCTTTTACGAACGAATAGTCGGTGATGCCGTCACCGGCGGACCCTTGCGCCGCCACGATCCGGCTCGGACCGGAAACGGGAGGCGCCGGACAATTCCGAGCCTCCCGACAAACACATCCCGTCAGACGCGACGGCGCTTTCGCGGCCGGCAGCCATTATGCGGAATCGGCGTCACGTCGCGAATCGACGTGATGGTGAACCCCGCTGACTGAAGGGCGCGCAATGCCGACTCACGACCCGAACCCGGACCGCGAACCTCGACTTCAAGCGTCTTCATGCCGTGCTCCATCGCCTTCTTGGCGGCGCTTTCAGCGGCAAGCTGTGCGGCATAGGGCGTCGACTTGCGCGACCCCTTGAAGCCCATGCCACCCGCCGTCGCCCAGGAAATCGCGTTGCCCTGCGCATCGGTGATGGTGATCATGGTGTTGTTGAACGTCGAGCTGACATGTGCCACACCCGACGAAATGTTCTTGCGTTCGCGTCGACGCAAACGCTGCGTGTCTTTCGCCATAGTCTCTTTTCTCCGATCTCGACACCGCCGTAATGCCAGCGGCTCCACCGAACGGGCCTTTCGGCCCAAATCCGAATCCGTCGATTACTTCTTCTTGCCGGCAATCGGCTTGGCCGGGCCCTTGCGGGTCCGGGCGTTGGTATGCGTGCGCTGACCGCGAACCGGCAGGCTGCGCCGATGCCGAAGGCCGCGATAGCAGCCAAGGTCCATCAGGCGCTTGACGTTCATCGCCACGTCACGGCGAAGATCGCCTTCCACCATGTAATCGCGATCGATCACTTCGCGGATCTGCAGAACTTCCGCATCGGAAAGCTCATTGACCCGGCGATGCGGCTCGATGTTGACCTTCTCGATGATTTCCCGGGCTTTCGCAGCCCCGATTCCGTGAATGTACTGCAGCGCGATCACTGCCCGCTTGTTCGTCGGAATATTGACGCCAGCTATACGAGCCACTTCTCGTCTCTCCTATCGCAAACGCCCCGAACCAAGGGGGCGTCGTATCGACCGATGCCGCGCGACCAAACACAGAACGACCGGCTCGGGCACACATGGGTTTCCCGACGCCGATCGCTGAATTTTCGCGAATTGCGCCGGTTCATAACGGATTGAGGGGATCGGCGTCAACCGATTCCTCGGAAAACCGCGACAATCAGGCCGCCGCGGCCTCCAAAATCTTTTCAATGTCGCTTTCGACCGCATCTGGATCCTGCGTGCCGTCGACGGCGCGCAGGATCCCCTGATCGCGATAGTAGCCGATCAGCGGCTCCGTCTGCGCGTGGTAGACGCCGAGCCGCTTCTTCAGCGTTTCGGCGTTATCGTCGGCGCGTGCGCCGCCCGTCTCCCGCGCCCGCTTCTCGATCCGGCCGAGCAGCACTTCATCGGGAACTTCCAGCGAAACCGCCGCCGTCAGCTTCATGCCCCGCTCACCGATCAGTTCGTCGAACGATGCCGCCTGGTTGAAGGTGCGCGGGAAACCATCGAGGATGAACCCGTTCTCGCAATCCTTCTCAGCGACCCGTTCGGCAATGATGCCGACAACCACCTCGTCGGGAACCAGCTCGCCGCGATCCATGATCGCCTTGGCCTTCAGGCCGACATCAGTTCCGGCCGCCACGGCCGCCCTCAGCATGTCACCCGTCGACAACTGCACGATGTCGTATTTCTTGACGAGGCGGACCGCCTGTGTCCCCTTGCCACTCCCCGGAGGGCCGAGAAGTATAACCCTCATCTACGTCTCCCTCGTAGCTTGGCCTTCTTGACGAGACCCTCGTATTGATGCGCGAGCAGATGTCCCTGGACCTGGGAAACCGTGTCCATCGTAACGCTCACGACAATCAGCAACGACGTCCCGCCGAAATAGAAAGGTACGCCTGTCGCGGAAATCAAAAACTCCGGCAACAAACAAACAGCCACGAGGTATATGGCACCGATCACGGTGATCCGAGTCAACACATAGTCGATGTACTGCGCAGTACGCTCACCGGGACGAATGCCCGGAATGAAGCCGCCATGCTTTTTCAGATTGTCCGCGGTATCGGTCGGATTGAACACGATTGCGGTGTAAAAGAACGCGAAGAACACGATCAACGCGGCATAGATCGCGAGAAACAGCGGCTGTCCGCGCCCCAGAAGTGAGGTGATCGTGACCAGCCAATCCGGCCCCTGCCCCTGCGAGAAATTCGCGATCGTTGCCGGAATGAGCAGCAGCGAGGAGGCGAAGATCGGCGGGATAACGCCCGAGGTGTTCAGCTTCAGCGGAAGATGCGAGGACTGCCCCTCCATCATCCTATTGCCGACTTGTCGCTTCGGATACTGGATCAAGAGGCGACGCTGCGCCCGCTCCACGAACACGATGCACGCGATCACGAGGACCGCCAGAACCAGGATCGCGACGATGATCGTCGTCGAAATAGCGCCTTGCCGACCGAGTTCCAGCGTACCGGCGATCGCCTGGGGAAGACCGGCGACGATACCGGCGAAAATGATCAGCGAAATGCCGTTGCCGATGCCGCGCGAGGTGATCTGCTCACCGAGCCACATCAGGAACATCGTACCGCCGACGAGCGTCACGACGGTCGAAAAGCGGAAGAAATACCCCGGGTCGGAAACGATCTGGCCCGCACCCTCAAGGCCGACGGCGATGCCGTAGGCCTGGAACGTCGCCAGGATCACCGTACCATAGCGGGTGTACTGGTTGATCGTCTTGCGGCCCTGCTCGCCTTCCTTCTTCAACTGCTCCAGCGAGGGGACCACGCTGGTCATGAGCTGAATGATGATGGATGCCGAGATATAGGGCATGATCCCGAGCGCGAAGATCGCCATGCGACCGACGGCACCGCCGGAAAACATGTTGACCATGCCCAGGATACCGGACTGATTCGCCTGGAACGCCTGCGCCAGCGCCTCCGGGTTGATCCCGGGCAACGGCAGGTAGGTTCCGAGCCGATACACAATCAGCGCACCCAGTGTGAACCAGATGCGCTTCTTGAGATCCTCGGCCTTCGCGAAAGCCCCGAAGTTGATATTGGACGCGAGCTGTTCAGCCGCAGAGGCCATATCCGTCTCCGATTAGCGACGACGCGAGGCCGCGGACCCGTTGGTCCACGGCCGCCGTCTTATTCCGATGCGGTCTTTTCGACGGCGGTCAGGGTAACCTTGCCGCCGGCTTTTTCAACCGCCTCGATCGCCGCCTTGGAGGCACCGGCGATCTCGAACGTCACCGCCGCCTTGATCTCGCCGTCGGCAAGCAGGCGGACGCCGTCCTTGACGCGCCGGACGACACCGGCCGCCTTCAGCGCCTCGACCGTGACGGTCGCCTTGGCGTCGAGCTTCTTGGCATCGATCGCCTGCTGCACACGGCCAAGGCTGACCACGTTGTAGGACTTGGCGAAGATGTTGTTGAAGCCACGCTTCGGCAGGCGACGATGCAGCGGCATCTGACCGCCCTCGAAGCCTTTGATGGCGACGCCGGTACGGGACTTCTGACCCTTGACGCCGCGACCGGCGGTCTTGCCCTTGCCGGAAGCGTAGCCGCGGCCGACCCGCTTGGAGGTCTTGGCCGCGCCAGGATTGTCATTGAGTTCGTTGAGCTTCATCGTCGTGTTCCTGTCTGTCGCGCCTAGTCGACGATGCGCACCAGATGCTGCACCTTGGCGATCATGCCGCGCACCTCGGGCGTATCCGTCAGGGTCCGCCGGCGATGCATCTTGTTCAGGCCAAGGCCGATCAGGGTGGCCCGCTGCTCTTTCGGACGACGGATCGGGCTGCCGATCTGTTCGACCGTAATGGTGTTGCTGTTCTCAGCCATTGGCTCGTTCCCCGAGAAACTGGGATTCCGGAACGCCGGAATCAACCCTCTGCCGTGGTATCGACCAGATCGCGGCGACGCGCCTGCAGAGCCGAAACCTTGAGACCGCGACGTGCGGCCACCGAACGCGGGCTGTCTTCGTTCACCAGCGCGTCGAAAGTCGCCCGGACCATGTTGTACGGGTTCGACGTACCGAACGACTTGGCGACGACATCCTGCATGCCGAGCGTCTCGAAGACGGCACGCATCGGGCCACCCGCGATGATACCGGTACCGGCCGGTGCGGCGCGCAGGATGACCTTGCCCGCACCGTGACGACCGACGACGTCGTGATGCAGCGTCCGCCCCTCGCGCAGCGGCACCCGGATCATCGTCCGCTTGGCGGCTTCCGTCGCCTTGCGGATCGCTTCCGGCACTTCGCGCGCCTTGCCGTGGCCGAAGCCGACGCGGCCCTTCTGGTCGCCGACGACGACGAGCGCGGCGAAGCCGAACCGGCGACCGCCCTTCACCACCTTGGCCACACGGTTGATGTGAACGAGCTTGTCGACGAATTCGCTATCGCGGTCGTCGCGGCTGTCCCGATTGTCCTGTCTTGCCATCGAATTCTTCCGTCGTTCGTATGCGGTTGACCGGGGACTAGAAGTCCAGCCCGGCTTCGCGAGCGGCGTCCGCGAGCGCTTTGATGCGGCCATGGAAAATCCGGCCGCCGCGATCGAAGACGACCTGGTTGACGCCAGCCTCGCTCGCCCGCTCGGCAACCAGCTTGCCAACCGCAGCGGCGGCTTCCTTGTCGCCACCCGTCTTCAGACCGTCGCGCAGGGTCTTCTCCAGGGTCGAGGCGGCCGCAATCGTCCGCCCGACACTGTCGTCGATGACCTGCGCGTAGATGTTCTTCGACGAACGGTGCACGCTGAGACGCGGGCGACCGTTGGCCGTCTTGGCGAGTTTGCGCCGAACGCGGGCGCGACGCCGATCGATCTTCTTGTTGGCCATGGTCATCGTCCGTTACTTCTTCTTGCCTTCCTTGCGGACGATATATTCGTCCGCATAGCGCACGCCCTTGCCCTTGTAGGGCTCCGGCGGCCGGAACTTGCGAATCTCCGCCGCGACCTGGCCGACACGCTGCTTGTCGATGCCGCTCACCGCGATTTCCGTCGGCTTGGCGCAGGCGATCTGAATGCCCTCCGGGATCGGATACAGCACGTCATGGCTGAAACCGAGCGCAAGCTGCAGGTTCTTGCCCTGCACCGCCGCGCGGTAACCGACGCCGCTGATTTCCAGGTTCCGGGTGAACCCGTTCGTCACGCCTTCGCACAGATTGGCGACCATAGTGCGGGCCATGCCCCACATCGCCCGCGACTCCTTGTCGTCCGGCTTGCGCGGCATGACGGAAATTTCACCGTCGTCCATCGTGACGGAGCAGAGATCGCTCACGGTGAAGGACAATTCGCCCTTCGGCCCCTTCACCGAGACGGTCTGCCCGTCGACTTTCGCGGTCACCCCGCTGGGAACCGCGATCGGTTTCTTGCCAATACGAGACATTCTTCTCAACCTGTTCGCTGGTCGATCGTCCGGTCCGCGCCATGCATCAGAAGATGCGGCACAGCACCTCGCCACCGACATTCTGTTCCCGAGCTTCGTGGTCGGCCATCACACCCTTGGGCGTCGACAGGATCGACACACCAAGACCATTGGAGACCCGCGGAATGTTCTTCACCGAGGCGTACACGCGACGCCCGGGTTTCGACACCCGCTGGATTTCCTTGATTACCGGCTCACCGTCGAAATACTTGAGCTCGATCTCGACCTCCGAACGGCCTTCCTGGTCCACTTCCGCGTAGCCGCGGATGTAACCTTCGGACTGGAGCACGTCCAGAACCCGAATCCGGAGGGTTGAAGAGGGAGAAACCACCCGGGAATGCTTGCGCAACTGCGCATTGCGAATCCGGGTCAGCAGATCTCCCAACGGATCGGTCATCACCATAGCGCCGATCTCCTTACCAGCTCGACTTAACCATGCCCGGGATGCGGCCCTGCCCCCCGAGTTCGCGCAATGCGACGCGCGACATTTTCAGCTTGCGATAGAAGCCGCGCGGCCGTCCGGTGATTTCACACCGGTTGCGGATACGCGTCTTGGAAGAATTGCGCGGCAGCTCCGCCAGCTTGAGCCGAGCCCGGAAGCGCTCCTCCAGGGGAAGCGATTCGTCCTTGGAAATCGCCTTCAGTTCAGCACGCTTGGCAGCATACTGATCCACCAGCTTCCGACGCCGCTTGTTCTTCTCGACTGCGCTCTTTTTCGCCATTGCACTTTGCCTCGTCGCAAACGTGTTGATCAGGTCCGGAACGGGAAGTTGAACGCACGCAGGAGAGCCCGCGCCTCGTCGTCCGACTTCGCCGTGGTGCAGACCACGATGTCCATGCCCCAGATCTGATCGACCTGGTCGTAATTGATTTCCGGGAACACGATGTGTTCCTTGATGCCGAGCGCATAGTTGCCGCGCCCGTCGAAGCTCTTCGGATTGAGACCGCGGAAGTCGCGAACGCGCGGCAGCGCGACGGTGACCAGGCGATCCAGGAACTCGTACATCCGCGTTTTGCGCAGCGTGACCTTGGCGCCAATCGGCATGCCTTCACGCAGCTTGAACGTCGCGATCGACGTCCGTGCGCGGGTGACAACCGGCTTCTGGCCAGCAATCTTTGCAAGGTCTCCCGCCGCCGACTGAACCTTCTTGGAGTCGTTGACGGCCTCGCCAACGCCCATGTTCAGCACGATCTTTTCCAGCTTAGGAACCTCCATCGGGTTCTTGTAGCCGAATTCCTCGATCAGCTGGCTGCGAACGACGTCGCTGTAGACCTTCTTGAGCCGCGGCTCGTAGCTAACTTCAGCCATCGACCACTTCCCCCGAACGCTTGGCGACGCGAACCTTGCGGCCGTCGCCCAAATTCTTGAACCCGATCCGCGACGGCTTGCCGTCCTTGGGATCAGCGACCGCGATGTTGGACAGATGGATGGGCGCCTCCTTGGCGATGATCCCACCTTCCGCCTGCGCAGTCTGACGCTGATGCCGGCGAACCATGTTGATGCCCCGGACCAGGGCACGGTTCTCATCCGGCATGACTTTGATGACCTCGCCGGTGCGACCCTTGTCGCGTCCCGACAGTACGATCACCCTGTCGCCCTTTTTGATCTTCGCCGCCATCACAACACCTCCGGCGCCAGCGAAATGATTTTCATGTGCTGCTTGGCGCGCAGTTCGCGCGGCACGGGACCGAAGATACGGGTGCCGACCGGCTCTTTCTTGTTGTCCACCAGCACCGCGGCGTTGCGGTCGAACCGGATGACGCTGCCGTCGGGGCGACGAATGTCCTTGGCGGTACGAACCACCACGGCCTTCATCACCTGCCCCTTCTTCACGCGTCCGCGCGGGTTCGCTTCCTTCACGCTCACCACGATGACGTCGCCGACGCTCGCATATTTGCGCTTGGAGCCACCGAGCACCTTGATGCACATGACGCGACGTGCACCGGAGTTATCCGCCACGTCGAGGTTTGTTTGCATCTGAATCATGACTGGCCGCCTCGTCTTGTCGGATCACTCGCCTACGGGCCACGAGCGTCCCATTCCTCGTTATCAGTCTGCAGCCGCACCGACCGGGCCGACAACGACCCAGTGTTTGGTCTTCGACATCGGTCGGCCCTCTTCGATCAGCACCCTGTCGCCGACCTTGAACCGGTTCTCAGCATCGTGCGCATGGTACTTCTTGGACCGGCGCACGGTCTTCTTGAACAGCGGGTGCGTGAAACGACGTTCCACACGGATCACCACCGTCTTGTCGGCTTTGTCGCTCACCACGACGCCTTGCAATACGCGCTTCGGCATCTTCAGTCTCCGTTACGCGCTTCTTAAGCTGCGCTCTTCTCGTTCAGGATCGTCTGGATCCGGGCGATATCGCGGCGGACCTGCCGGACACGCGCGGTGTTCTCAAGCTGGCCGGTTGCCCGCTGAAAGCGCAGATTGAACTGCTCTTTCTTCAGCTTGCCGAGTTCATCGGTCAGCTGATCAACGGTCATGGCCCTGACGTCACTCGCCTTCATGGCTCACCCTCGTCGCTTCTCTCGCCTAATCGGCGATGCGCTGCACGAACCGCGTGCGGATCGGCAGCTTGGCAGCGCCAAGCCTGAGCGCCTCACGGGCAATAGGCTCGGCAACGCCGTCGATTTCAAACATCACGCGACCGGGCTTGACCCGCGCCGCCCAGAACTCCGGCGTACCCTTGCCCTTACCCATGCGCACTTCGGTCGGCTTCTTCGACACCGGCACATCGGGGAAGATCCGGATCCACACACGCCCGGCACGCTTCATGTGCCGAGTGATCGCGCGGCGAGCCGCCTCGATCTGGCGAGCCGTAATCCGTTCCGGCTCCAGCGCCTTCAGGCCATAGGAGCCGAAGTTCAAATCCGTACCGCCCTTGGCCACGCCGTGAATGCGGCCCTTGTGCTGCTTACGGAACTTGGTGCGCTTCGGTTGCAGCATTGTTCCTACTCTCGCTCGTCTCTAATCGGGTTCGCCGGGCCAGGCCCGAACGTTCAGGCGTTTTCGTGCCGCCGACGGCCACCGCCGCCGCTCGGACCGCTCTCCTGGCCCTCGGTCGCACGGCGTTCCGACGCCATGGGATCGTGTTCCAGGATCTCGCCCTTGAAAATCCAGACCTTCACGCCGCACGTGCCATAGGCCGTGTGCGCGGTGGCCATGCCGAAGTCGATGTCGGCGCGCAGCGTGTGAAGCGGGACGCGGCCTTCGCGATACCACTCCGTGCGCGCGATTTCCGCACCGCCAAGCCGGCCGCCGCAATTGATGCGGATGCCCTGGGCGCCCATGCGCATGGCCGACTGAACGGCCCGCTTCATGGCGCGGCGGAAAGCCACACGACGCTCAAGCTGCTGCGCGATCGACGCAGCGACCAAATTGGCATCGACTTCCGGCTTGCGCACTTCAACGATGTTGAGGTGCACTTCCGAGGAGGTCATCGTCGACAGCTTGCGGCGCAGGACTTCGATGTCCGCCCCCTTCTTGCCGATGACGATACCCGGACGCGCAGTGTGAATGGTCACACGGCACTTCTTGTGCGGACGCTCGATCACGATCTTGGAGATACCGGCCTGCTTCAGGCGCTTCTCCAGGTAAGACCGGATCTTCATGTCTTCCTTCAGCAGCTCGCCATACTCGCCCTTGTCCGCGTACCAGCGCGAATCCCAAGTGCGGTTGATGCCCAGCCGCAGTCCGATCGGGTTGACTTTCTGACCCATCAGGCGGTCTCCTCGACTTCGCGCACAACAATCGTCAGATGCGAAAACGGCTTGTGAATGCTGCCGACGCGACCACGCGCCCGCGGCTTCCACCGCTTCATCACCAGTGCCTTGCCCACATGGGCTTCGGAAACCACCAACGCATCGACGTCGAGCTGATGGTTGTTCTCCGCGTTGGCAATCGCCGACTCCAGCGTCTTGCGGACGTCGACGGCTATACGCTTGCGGGAGAACGTCAGGTCTGCCAACGCCTTCTCGACCTTCTGACCGCGGATCATCGCGGCGACGAGGTTGAGCTTCTGCGGACTGATCCGCAGCATGCGGCAGACTGCGCGCGCCTCGTTATCGGCAAGTGCGCGCTCGCGCTTCGGCTTGCCCATACCTACCTCCTCTTCGCCTTCTTGTCGGCGGCATGACCGTAGTAGGTCCGCGTGGGCGAGAATTCGCCGAACTTGTGCCCGACCATGTCTTCCGACACGGACACGGGAATGTGCTTCTGGCCGTTGTAGACGCCGAACGTCAAGCCAACGAACTGCGGAAGAATGGTCGACCGACGGCTCCAGATCTTGATCACTTCATTGCGACCGGAAGAGCGAACCTTCTCCGCCTTCTTCAGCAGGTAACCGTCGACGAACGGGCCTTTCCAGATAGAACGTGCCACGTGCCTGCCCTCTCCTACTTCTTACGCGCGTGCCGGCTGCGCACGATGAACTTGTCTGTCGACTTGTTCGAGCGCGTACGCTTGCCCTTGGTCGGCTTGCCCCAGGGGGTAACCGGGTGGCGGCCGCCGGAGGTGCGGCCTTCGCCGCCGCCGTGCGGATGGTCGACCGGGTTCATGGCGACACCGCGGGTCACCGGGCGAATGCCGAGCCAGCGGGACCGACCGGCCTTGCCGAGATTGGTGTTCGAATTGTCCGGGTTGGACACCGCGCCGATGGTCGCCATGCAACCACCGAAGATGCGGCGCTGTTCGCCGGAATTCAGGCGGACCGTCGTGTAGCCCTGGTCGCGGCCGACGATCTGCGCGTAAGCCCCGGCGGCGCGAGCGATCTGACCGCCCTTGCCCGGCTTCATCTCCACATTGTGGATGATGGTGCCGACCGGGATCGACGAAAGCTGCATCGCGTTGCCCGGTTTGACGTCCGCCGACTTGCCGGAGATGACCGTGTCACCGACCGAAAGCCGCTGCGGCGCCAGGATGTAGGCGAGCTCGTCGTCCGCATATTTGATGAGCGCGATGAACGCCGACCGATTGGGGTCGTATTCGATCCGCTCCACCGTCGCGGGCACGTCGTACTTCAGACGCTTGAAGTCGATCTTGCGATACGTCCTCTTGTGACCGCCGCCCTTGCGGAACGAGGTCAGACGACCGGTGTTGTTGCGACCGCCGGACTTCGTCAGACCCTCGGTCAACTTCTTGACCGGAGCGCCTTTCCAGAGCTCGGACCGATCGACCAGGATGAGCTGTCGCTGACCCGGCGTGTTCGGTTTGAATTTCTTCAGTGCCATCGGTACGCCTCTGCCTTAAAGCCCGGTCGTGACGTCGATCGTGTGGCCCTCTTCGAGGGTCACCACGGCTTTCTTGACGTCAGACTGCTTCCCGGTGATCCCGCGGAACCGCTTCACCTTGCCCTTGCGGACGATGGTGTTGACCGCCTTGACCTTAACCCCGAACAGGGCCTCGACCGCGGCACGGATCGCCGGCTTGGTAGCGTCCGGAGCGACGTTGAAAACAACCTTGTTCTCTTCCGACGCGTAAGTCGCCTTTTCCGTGATCACCGGGCTGACGATAATGTCGTAATGCTTGAGGTTGGTCATTTGAACCGCTCCTCGAGCGCCGCGACTGCCGCCTTGGTGAGGACGAGCGTCTGGCGCCGCATGATGTCGTAGACGTTCGCGCCTTCGATCGGCAGCACATCCACATTCGGGATGTTGCGCGCCGCGAGCGCGAAATTGGCGTCGACGTCCGAGCCGTCGATGATCAGCACGTTGGCAAGACCGATCTTGCCGAGCTGCTCGCGAAGGTCCTTGGTCTTGGCCGCGGATGCCTTGGCCTCGTCGACGACGATCAGGCTTTCGCCCTTGGCTTTCGCCGACAGCGCCAGCTTCAGGCCGAGCGAGCGAACCTTCTTGGGCAACTCGTGGGCATGGCTGCGAACCACCGGACCGAAGGCCTTGCCACCGCCGATGAAGATCGGCGACTTGCGATCACCGTGACGCGCGCCGCCGCCACCCTTCTGCCGGCCGAACTTCTTGCCGGTGCGCGAGATCTCGCGACGAGTCTTGGTCTTATGCGTGCCAGCCTGACGCTTGGCGAGCTGCCAGCGCACGACACGATGAATGATGTCGGTGCGAGGCTCCAGGCCGAAAATGTCATCGGCGAGCTCGATCGAGCCGGCGCTGCCGCCGTCAAGAGTCTTTACGTCGAGCTTCATTTACTCGGCCTCCTTCTCGGCCACCGCGGCGGCACCCTCGCCGGCACGGAACGCACCGGGGGTCGGAACGCCCTCGGGCAGCGCCTTCTTGACGGCGTCGCGAACGAGGATCCAGCCACCCTTGGAGCCCGGCACCGCGCCGCGAACCATGATCAGGCCGCGATCGGCATCGGTCCGCACGACCTCCAGGTTCTGCGTGGTGACACGCTCGGAGCCCATGTGGCCGGCCATCTTCTTGCCTTTGAAGACCTTGCCCGGATCCTGGTTGTTACCGGTCGAGCCATGACTGCGGTGCGAAACCGACACACCGTGCGTCGCCCGAAGGCCGCCGAAGTTGTGCCGCTTCATCGCACCGGCAAAGCCCTTACCGATGGAGGTGCCGGTAACGTCCACATACTGTCCGGCAACAAAGTGATCGGCGGTGATTTCGGCACCGATATCGATCATGTTGTCGGGACTAACCCGGAACTCGGCCAGCTTCCGCTTCGGCTCGACCTTGGCGACCGCGAAATGACCGCGCATGGCGCGCGTCGTATTCTTGGCCTTGGCCGTACCGACGCCGAGCTGCAGCGCCGTATATCCATTTTTCTCTTGCGTGAGATGACCGACAACCTGGCAGTTGTCGAGCCGCAAAACGGTAACCGGGATATGCTCTCCGGCCTCCGTATAGATGCGGGTCATGCCCACTTTCTGAGCGATCACTCCTGCGCGCATCTGGCGTGCCCTTCCGCTCTTGGCCTTACAACTTGATCTCGACGTCAACGCCGGCGGCGAGATCGAGCTTCATCAGGGCGTCGACCGTCTGAGGGGTCGGGTCGACGATGTCAAGAAGCCGCTTGTGGGTCCGGATTTCGAACTGCTCGCGACTCTTTTTGTCGATGTGCGGCGACCGGTTGACCGTGAATTTCTCGATCCGCGTCGGAAGCGGCACCGGACCACGCACCTGGGCGCCTGTCCGCTTCGCCGTATTCACGATCTCGCGGGTCGACGAATCCAAAACGCGGTGGTCGAACGCCTTGAGGCGGATCCGGATGTTCTGACCGTTCATGTCCGATCCCTCGAACGGCAAGGTTGGCGACGCCCATAGTCGGCGCCGCGCCTGGCCTGAATTGACTTACTCGATGATGCCGGCGACGACGCCGGCGCCGACGGTGCGACCGCCTTCACGGATGGCGAAGCGGAGCTTCTCTTCCATCGCGATCGGAACGATCAGCTCAACTTCCATCGTGATGTTATCGCCCGGCATGACCATCTCCGTGCCTTCCGGCAGGTAGACCATGCCCGTCACGTCCGTCGTGCGGAAGTAAAACTGAGGCCGATAGTTGGTGAAGAACGGCGTATGACGCCCGCCCTCTTCCTTCGTCAGGATGTACGCCTCGGCCTTGAATTTGGTGTGCGGCGTAACCGTACCCGGCTTGCACAGAACCTGGCCGCGCTCAACATCCTCGCGCTTGGTGCCGCGAAGAAGAACGCCGACGTTGTCGCCCGCCTCGCCCTGATCAAGCAGCTTGCGGAACATCTCAACGCCCGTGCAGGTCGTCTTCGTCGTCGGCTTGATGCCAACAATCTCGACTTCCTCGCCGACCTTGATCACACCGCGCTCAACGCGGCCCGTCACGACCGTGCCGCGACCGGAGATCGAGAACACGTCCTCGATCGGCAGCAGGAACGGCTGATCCTTCGGACGCTCCGGCGTCGGAACATAGGCGTCAACCTCGGCCATCAGCGCGCGGATCGAATCCTCGCCCAGCGTCTTGTCGCCGTCTTCCAGCGCAACCAGCGCCGAACCCTTGACAATCGGAATGTCGTCGCCCGGGAACTCGTAGGACGACAGCAGCTCACGAACCTCAAGCTCGACAAGCTCAAGCAGCTCCTCGTCGTCGACCTGGTCGCACTTGTTGAGGTAGACCACGATCGCCGGAACGCCGACCTGACGGGCAAGCAGGATGTGCTCGCGGGTCTGCGGCATCGGGCCGTCGGCGGCCGAAACCACCAGGATCGCCCCGTCCATCTGCGCCGCACCCGTGATCATGTTCTTCACGTAGTCGGCGTGGCCCGGGCAATCGACGTGAGCGTAGTGACGGTTCTCCGTCTCGTACTCAACGTGCGCCGTCGAAATCGTGATGCCGCGAGCCTTCTCTTCCGGCGCCGCGTCGATCTGGTCATACGCCTTGTATTCGCCGAAAAACTTCGTGATCGCCGCCGTAAGCGTCGTCTTGCCATGGTCAACGTGACCAATCGTCCCGATGTTTACGTGCGGCTTCGTCCGCTCAAACTTCGCTTTCGCCATCGGAGTTCTCCGTTCTCTCTCTAGCGTTTTAACTTCTCGCTCCGTCGACGCCCTTAGGCGAAGCGGGCCTGAACCTCATCGGCAACTGCCTGCGGCACCTGCTCGTAATGATCGAAGACCATCGAATACTGCGCCCGCCCCTGCGACATGGAGCGCAGGCTGTTGACGTAGCCGAACATGTTGGCGAGCGGCACCATCGCACCGACGACGGTGACAATGCCGCGGTTTTCCGTGCCGCTGATCTGGCCGCGCCGCGAGTTCAGGTCGCCGATGACGTCGCCCATGTACTCTTCCGGCGTCACCACCTCGACCTTCATGATCGGTTCCAGCAGCTTAGGGCCAGCCTTGTGGATGCCCTCGCGGAACGCCGCCCGAGCCGCGATCTCGAACGCCAGAACACTGGAGTCCACATCGTGGTAGGCACCGTCGATAAGGGTGACTTTCACGTCGACCATCGGGAAGCCCGCAAGCACGCCGGAGGTCATGACGCTCTCGACGCCCTTCTGAACACCAGGGATGTACTCTTTCGGCACGTTACCGCCAACGATCTTGCTCTCGAACGTGAAGCCGGAGCCCGGCTCGCCCGGCTCCAGGACGATCTTGACACGGGCGAACTGGCCCGAACCGCCGGTCTGCTTCTTGTGCGTGTAGTCGACTTCGGCCAGCTTGGTGATGGTCTCGCGATAAGCCACCTGCGGCTGACCGATGTTGGCCTCGACCTTGAACTCGCGCTTCATGCGATCGACGAGAATATCAAGGTGAAGCTCACCCATGCCGGCCATGATGGTCTGACCGGACTCTTCGTCGGTCTTGACCCGGAAGGACGGATCCTCCGCGGCCAGCCGGTTAAGCGCGATGCCCATCTTCTCCTGGTCGGCCTTGGTTTTCGGCTCGACCGCGATCTCGATGACCGGATCGGGAAACTCCATGCGCTCCAGGATCACCGGCTTCAGCGGATCGCAAAGCGTATCGCCCGTCGTCGTGCCCTTGAGGCCCGCGATGGCAACAATATCGCCCGCATGGGCTTCCTTGACGTCCTCGCGGTGATTGGAGTGCATCTGCAACATACGGCCGATGCGCTCGCGCTTTTCCTTCACCGAGTTGAGCACAGAGACGCCCGTCTCAAGCTTGCCGGAATAGATGCGCGCGAACGTCAGCGAGCCGACGAAGGGGTCGTTCATGATCTTGAACGCCAGCATCGCCAGCGGCTCGTCGTCGCTCGAGTGACGAACGGTCTCTTCTTCGGTCTTGGCGTCGATGCCCTTGATCGGCGGCACTTCGACCGGAGACGGCAGGAAGTCAACGACCGCGTCGAGAAGCGGCTGCACGCCTTTGTTCTTGAACGCCGTGCCGCACAGGATCGGCACGAAGACGTTATCGCAGGTGCCCTTGCGGATCAGCGCCTTGAGCTGATCCACCGTCGGCTCCTCGCCCTCGAGATAGGACTCCATCGCGGCCTCGTCGATCTCGACGGCGGTCTCGATGAGCTTCTCGCGGTATTCCTGGGCCTGATCGACCAGATCGGCCGGGACATCTTCTTCGGTGAACTTCGCGCCGAGCGACTCGTCGTCCCAGACGATAGCCTTCATCTTGAGAAGATCGACGACGCCGCGGAATTCCGATTCCGCGCCGATGGGAAGCTGCAGCACCAGCGGCGTGGCGCCGAGGCGCTTCACGATCATGTCGAGGCAACGGAAGAAGTCCGCGCCGAGCTTGTCCATCTTGTTGACGAAGATCATGCGCGGGACGTGATACTTGTCAGCCTGACGCCAAACCGTCTCGGTCTGCGGCTCAACGCCAGCGTTGGCATCGAGAAGCGCGATCGCGCCATCGAGAACACGCAAGGACCGCTCGACCTCAATGGTGAAATCGACGTGACCCGGGGTGTCGATGATGTTCAAGCGCTTGCCGTTCCACTGGGTGGTGGTGGCAGCGGACGTGATCGTGATGCCACGCTCCTGCTCCTGCTCCATCCAGTCCATGGTGGCGGCGCCGTCGTGAACTTCACCGATCTTGTGCGACCGGCCCGTGTAGAAAAGGATCCGCTCGGTGGTCGTCGTCTTGCCGGCATCAATGTGGGCCATGATGCCGAAATTGCGATAATCTTCGATTGGGTGCGTGCGCGACATGGCGTTCTGCTCTCGACCTTCGAATTACCAGCGATAATGCGAGAAGGCGCGGTTGGCTTCGGCCATGCGATGCGTGTCCTCACGCTTCTTCACGGCACTACCGCGGTTATTGGCTGCATCCTGCAACTCGCCGGAAAGCCGCTCGACCATCGTCTTTTCGCTGCGGCTGCGCGCAGCGGAGATGAGCCAGCGAATGGCGAGCGCCTGACGGCGATCGGTGCGAACCTCGACCGGAACCTGGTAGGTCGCACCACCGACGCGGCGAGAGCGAACCTCCACCGCCGGCATCACGTTCTCCAGCGCCTGGTGGAACACATCGACCGGATCGACGCGCATGCGCCCCTCGATCTCGTCGAACGCGCCGTAGACAATTGCCTCGGCGGCCGACTTCTTGCCGTCACGCATGACGGAATTCATGAACTTCGTGATCACGATATCGCCGAACTTCGGGTCCGGGTTGATTTCGCGCTTTTCAGCTCTGTGACGACGGGACATGCTCGCTTCTCTCGTCTTGAACTCTGGACGGACCAGCCTGACGGCCGAACCTTACTTCGGCCGCTTGGCGCCATACTTCGAACGGCGCTGCTTGCGATCCTTCACGCCCTGCGTGTCAAGCACGCCGCGGATGATGTGATAGCGCACGCCGGGAAGGTCCTTCACACGACCGCCACGGATCATCACCACGGAGTGTTCCTGAAGGTTATGACCCTGGCCGGGGATGTAGCCGATGACCTCGAAGCCGTTCGTCAGGCGAACCTTGGCGACCTTACGAAGAGCCGAGTTCGGCTTCTTCGGCGTCGTCGTATAGACACGCGTGCACACACCCCGCTTCTGGGGGCAGGCCTCCATGGCCGGAACCTTGTTGCGCTTCGGCTTGTCCGTGCGCGGCTTGCGGATCAACTGTTGAATTGTCGGCATGCCTGCCTTCCCGTACTTCCGCTTCAACCAAGCGTGACAAATCACGCGAACGAATGAGCGCAATTCCTCCGTATCCCGGAGGGAAAGCGCTCACGACGAACAGAGGATCACCGCCTTGCGACAGCGATCGTGCGTTCGAATTGTTTCCAATAAAACGCGACACCGTTTGAGAAACCTTGGTACGCCTCTCGTCGATGCGTACGTTGTTAGCTCACGGCGTGTCGTGAAGTGGGCGGAACTTATGCGGATAGCCCGGTGGCGTCAACCCGCCCATGAAGTTTTTTTAAAGGTTTCGGGCAGAAATCCGCCATCTCGTCGTATTCCGAACCGGAACCGGTAAACATCCGCAACCTTCTTACCCGAAACTTGTCTCAAACGACCCATTCGGCCACGCGAAAATCGTGACTTCAGGTCCCGAAACGACAAAGCGGCGACGGGATGCCCCGCCGCCGCTTCGATTCTCCGTACGGATTCGCAAGGAGCGATTCCGGATTCGGTGAGTCCCAAAGGCCAGCTCAGAGGCCAGACCGGGGATAGACTACTCGCTCTGCACCGCAGGCTCCTGGGAAAGATCCTCAAGAGCCATGTCGACTGACGCCGCCTGTTCCTTGCGGCGCTCCTCCAGAATGAGATCGTCGCGCTGGTTGGCCACCTGACGGATCCGGTTGACCATGCCACCGGTACCAGCCGGGATGAGCCGGCCGACGATGACGTTCTCCTTCAGGCCTTCCAGCGTGTCGGATTTGCCGGAAACCGCAGCCTCGGTAAGGACGCGAGTGGTTTCCTGGAACGACGCCGCGGAAATGAAGGACCGCGTCTGCAGGCTCGCCTTGGTGATGCCGAGGAGGACCGGCGTGCCGCTCGCGGGCTTCAGCCCCTCTTCGACCGACTTGGCGTTGATCTCGTCCATCTCGACACGATCGATCTGCTCGCCGGCCAGAAGACCGGTCTCGCCCGGATCGCTGATCTCGACCTTCTGCAGCATCTGCCGGACAATCACCTCGATGTGCTTGTCGTTGATGCCCACGCCCTGCAGCCGGTAAACCTCCTGGATCTCGTCGACGAGGTAGGACGCAAGCGCCTCCACGCCCTTGATCGCCAGGATGTCGTGCGGTGCCGGATTGCCGTCGAGAATGTACTCACCCTTCTCGATCGGGTCGCCGTCCTGAAGGTGCATGTGCTTGCCCTTAGGCAGCAGATACTCGACCGGCTCCATGCTCTCGTCCTCCGGCTCGATGTAGACGCGACGCTTGTTCTTGTAGTCGCGTCCGAACCGGATCGTGCCCGAGATCTCCGCGATGATCGCGTGATCTTTCGGCCGCCGTGCCTCGAACAGTTCCGCCACCCGCGGCAGACCGCCGGTGATGTCGCGGGTCTTGGCGCTTTCCAGCGGAATACGCGCAAGCACGTCACCGGCCGAAACCTTCGAGCCCGGATCGACCGAGAGGATGACGTCCGGCGACAGCAGATAGCGAGCGTCGCCGCCCTTCGAAGTCTTCAGCACCTCTCCCTTGCCATCGAGAACGATGAGCGCCGGCTTCAGATCCTGCGTGCGGGCAGCGGACCGCCAGTCCATGACCGCGCGTTTGGTGATGCCGGTCGCCTCGTCCGTCGATTCCGACAGCGACGCGCCTTCCACCAGATCCTCGTAACCGACGACACCATCGACCTCGGTCAGGATCGGACGGGTGTACGGATCCCATTCCGCCAGACGCTGGCCGGGCTTGACCTCGTCACCCTCGTCGACGAAGAGGCGCGCACCGTAGGTGATGCGGTGGACCGCCCGCTCCGTCCCGTCCTGATCAACGACCGCCACGGTCATGTTGCGCCCCATGGCCGTCAGGCGGCCTTCGGAGTCGCGAACCATGTTGCGGTTCTTGATCTGGATGGTACCGGCGAAGTTGGTCTCGATGAACGAGGAGTCGACGACCTGCGCCGTACCGCCAATATGGAACGTCCGCATGGTAAGCTGGGTGCCTGGCTCGCCGATCGACTGGGCGGCAATAACGCCGACAGCCTCGCCGAGGTTGACCGGAGTACCGCGCGCAAGGTCACGGCCGTAGCATTTGCCGCACACGCCGGTAGGGGTGTTGCAGGTCAGCACCGAACGGATCTTGATGGTCTGCAGGTTCGAGGCCTCGATCTTCTCGACCTCGCCTTCCTCGATCAGTTCGCCGTTCTTGACGATCAACTCGCCAGTCGCCGGATCGATCACGTCCTCCGCCGCGGTCCGGCCCAGCACACGCTGGCCGAGGGTCGCAACGACATGCCCGGAATCGACCACCGACTGCATGGTGAGGCCGTTCTCGCTGCCGCAATCGTACTCGGTGACGATCGAATCCTGCGCCACGTCGACGAGACGACGGGTCAGGTAACCGGAGTTCGCCGTCTTCAACGCAGTGTCGGCGAGGCCCTTACGAGCGCCGTGGGTGGAGTTGAAGTACTCCATCACGGTCAGGCCTTCCTTAAAGTTCGAGATGATCGGCGTCTCGATGATCTCGCCCGACGGCTTGGCCATCAGGCCGCGCATGCCGGCGAGCTGCTTCATCTGCGCGGGAGAACCACGGGCGCCGGAGTGGCTCATCATGTAGATCGAGTTGATCGGCTTGCGACGATGGGTTTCATCGTCCATCTCGACGGCGGAAATCCGCTTCATCATCTCGTCGGCGACCTTGTCGGTGCACTTGGCCCAGGCGTCGACGACCTTGTTGTACTTCTCGCCCTGGGTGATCAGGCCGTCGTTGTACTGCTGCTCGTAATCCTTGGCGAGCTGCTGGGTCTCGTCGACGAGTTTCACCTTCGTCTCCGGGATGACCATATCGTCCTTGCCGAAGGAAATGCCGGCGCGCGCCGCCCGGCGGAAGCCCAGGCCCATGATCCGGTCGCAGAAGATGACCGTCTCCTTCTGACCGCACGCCCGGTAGACGGAGTCGATCATCTTGGAGATTTCCTTCTTCGTCATCAGCCTGTTGCAGACGTCGAAGGGGATCGCGGGATGCTTGGGCAGGTTCTCACCGATAAGCAGGCGGCCCGGCGTGGTCTCGTAGATCTGCGAGACCTCATTGCCGTCCGCGTCGACCGTCTTGAACCGCCCCCGAATCTTGGCGTGCAGCGACACCACGCCGGAATCGAGCGCGTGCTGCAGCTCCGCCAGGTTGCCAAAGGCCATGCCCTCGCCCGGCTCGTTATCCGACATCATCGACAGATAGTAGAGGCCGAGGACAATATCCTGCGACGGCACGATGATCGGCTGACCGTTGGCCGGGTGCAGGATGTTGTTCGTCGACATCATCAGGACGCGCGCTTCGAGCTGGGCTTCCAGCGACAGCGGCACGTGGACAGCCATCTGGTCGCCGTCGAAGTCGGCATTGAACGCCGCGCAGACAAGCGGATGGAGCTGCAGCGCCTTGCCCTCGATCAACGTCGGCTCGAACGCCTGAATGCCGAGCCGGTGCAGCGTCGGCGCGCGGTTCAGCAGGATCGGATGCTCGCGGATGACCTCGTCGAGGATATCCCAGACTTCGGGCTTCTCCTTCTCAACGAGCTTCTTGGCCTGCTTGACCGTCGAGGAATAGCCCTTGGCATCAAGCCGCGAATAGATGAACGGCTTGAAGAGTTCAAGCGCCATCTTCTTGGGAAGGCCGCACTGGTGGAGCTTCAACTCCGGACCAACGGTGATCACCGAACGGCCGGAATAGTCGACGCGTTTGCCGAGGAGGTTCTGGCGGAACCGGCCCTGCTTGCCCTTCAGCATGTCGCTGAGCGATTTCAGAGGACGCTTGTTGGCGCCGGTAATGACGCGGCCGCGGCGGCCGTTGTCGAACAGCGCATCGACGGATTCCTGCAGCATCCGCTTTTCGTTGCGGATGATGATGTCCGGCGCGCGAAGTTCGATCAGCCGCTTCAGGCGGTTGTTCCGGTTGATGACGCGGCGGTAGAGGTCGTTGAGGTCCGACGTCGCGAAGCGGCCGCCGTCGAGCGGCACCAGCGGCCTGAGATCCGGCGGGATGACCGGAATGACGGTCATGATCATCCACTCCGGCTTGTTGCCGGATTCAATGAACGCCTCGATCAGCTTCAGCCGCTTGGCCAGCTTCTTCGGCTTCAGTTCGGTCGTCGCCTCGGCGATCTCGACGCGCAGCTGCTCGGCGAGCTTCGGCAAGTCGAGCGCCATCATCATCTCGCGGATCGCCTCCGCGCCAATCATGGCGGTGAAGGAATCCTCGCCGTACTCTTCCTGGTACTGGATGTATTCCTCTTCCGACAGAAGCTGGTTCGGCTTCAGCGAGGTGAGGCCCGGCTCGATGACGACGTAATTCTCGAAGTAGAGGATCCGTTCCAGATCCTTCAGCGTCATGTCCATCAGCATGCCGATACGGCTCGGCAGCGACTTCAGGAACCAGATGTGCGCGACCGGGGCGGCAAGCTCGATGTGGCCCATGCGCTCGCGGCGCACGCGGCTGAGCGTCACTTCAACGCCGCACTTCTCGCAGATGACGCCCTTGTACTTCATGCGCTTGTACTTGCCGCACAGGCACTCGTAGTCCTTGATCGGGCCGAAGATCCGGGCGCAGAACAGGCCATCGCGTTCCGGCTTGAAGGTCCGGTAGTTGATCGTCTCGGGCTTCTTGATCTCGCCGAAAGACCACGAAAGGATCTTTTCCGGGCTGGAGATCGAGATCCGAATCTGATCAAACGTCTGCGCCTGAGCCTGCGGATTGAAAAGGTTCATGACCTCTTGATTCATCGGCTCTGTCTCCTTCGTTGCGGTCGTCCGTGCCGCGCGCCGCTCGCCGGGCACCCACCGCAACCGTCAAAATGAAAACACCGTTCCCGTCGCCGGCCGGTCGGCATCCCGCCTGACCGCTTACCCGGCGACCGTATCTGCTTGTCGGCGCGACGAAACGACCTTCCCGTTCGCGCCGGCCGTCACGCGGCGGATTACTCCGCCGCGTCCGCCGTGGATTCGTCGTCGCCCGGCCCGGCGATCTGCTTGGAGTTGCGCAACTCGACGTTGAGGCCGAGGGACCGCATCTCCTTGACGAGCACGTTGAAGCTTTCCGGAATACCGGCCTCGAACGTGTCGTCGCCGCGAACGATCGCTTCGTACACCTTGGTACGACCCGCCACGTCGTCCGACTTCACCGTCAGCATCTCCTGCAGCGTGTAGGCGGCGCCATAAGCTTCGAGCGCCCACACCTCCATCTCACCGAAGCGCTGGCCGCCGAACTGCGCCTTGCCGCCCAGCGGCTGCTGGGTAACGAGGCTGTAGGGACCGATCGAGCGGGCATGGATCTTGTCGTCGACCAGATGGTGCAGCTTCAGCATGTAAATATAGCCCACTGTCACCTTACGGTCGAACTGCTCTCCGGTGCGTCCATCGTAGAGCGTCATCTGTCCGCTCGACTCCAGGCCCGCTTTCTCAAGCATGTCAACGATATCGGGTTCATGCGCACCGTCGAAGACCGGCGTTGCGATGGCCACGCCCTTCTTCATCTGGTTGCCGAGGCGAAGGACCGATTCGTCGTCGAACTCCTCGACGGGAACCGGGTTCTTCTTCATGTCGTAGACCTCGGCGATCTCCTTGCGCAGCGGTTCGATATTGTTGTCCCGCTTGTAGGTCTCGATCATGTCGCCGATCTTGCGACCCATCCCGGCGCAGGCCCACCCCAGGTGGGTCTCCAGGATCTGTCCGACGTTCATGCGGCTCGGCACGCCGAGCGGATTGAGCACGATGTCGACGTGTTCGCCGTTCTCCAGGAACGGCATGTCCTCGATCGGCACGATCCGCGACACCACACCCTTGTTGCCGTGCCGGCCGGCCATCTTGTCGCCCGACTGGATCTTGCGCTTCACCGCGACGAAGACCTTGACCATCTTCATCACGCCCGGCGGCAGCTCGTCGCCCCGCTGCAGCTTCTCCACCTTGTCGATGAAGCGCTGTTCGAGGCGCTTGCGCGACTCGTCATACTGATTGCGAAGCGCTTCCACCTCGCTCATCAGCTTTTCGTCGTCGACAGCCACCTGCCACCACTGGCTGCGCGGATAGTCGGCGAGCGTGCCGTGGCTGACCACTGTGCCCTTCTTGAAGTTCTTCGGACCGGCCGAGGCCTCGCGCCCGTCGAGCATTTCAAGAAGACGACCATAGACGTTGCGGTCGAGAATCGCCTGCTCGTCATCACGGTCCTTGGCCAGGCGCTCGATCTCCTCGCGCTCGATCGCCATCGCGCGCTCGTCCTTTTCAACGCCGTGGCGGTTGAAAACGCGCACTTCCACGATGGTGCCGGCAACGCCCGGCGGCAGCCGAAGCGAGGTATCGCGAACGTCGGAAGCCTTCTCGCCGAAGATCGCCCTGAGAAGCTTTTCTTCCGGCGTCATCGGGCTCTCGCCCTTCGGTGTGATCTTGCCGACGAGAATGTCGCCTGGATGCACTTCCGCGCCGATGTAGACGATGCCCGCCTCATCGAGGTTCTTCAGCGCTTCTTCCGACACGTTCGGAATATCGCGCGTGATTTCTTCCGGCCCCAGCTTGGTATCGCGGGCCATCACCTCGAATTCCTCGATGTGGATCGAGGTGAAGACGTCGTCCTTCACGATCCGCTCGGAAAGCAGGATAGAGTCTTCGAAGTTGTAGCCGTTCCAAGGCATGAACGCGACGAGCACGTTGCGTCCGAGCGCCAGATCGCCAAGCTCGGTCGAGGGACCGTCGGCGATGATGTCGCCCTTGGCAATCACGTCACCCACGGTAACCAGCGGGCGCTGGTTGATGCAGGTGTTCTGGTTGGACCGCTGGAACTTCATCAGCCGGTAAATATCGACGCCGGACTTCGAGGGATCGAGATCCTCCGTCGCCCGGATGACGATACGCGTGGCATCGACCTGGTCGACCACGCCGCCGCGACGGGCGCCAATCGCGGCGCCGGAATCGCGCGCCACGATCGGCTCCATGCCGGTGCCGACGAGCGGCGCGTCGGCGCGAACCAGCGGCACGGCCTGGCGCTGCATGTTCGATCCCATGAGCGCGCGGTTGGCGTCGTCGTTTTCCAGGAACGGAATGAGCGCCGCGGCAACCGAAATCACCTGCTTGGGCGACACGTCCATGAAGTCGACGCGGTCCGGAGAAACCATCACCACTTCACCGGCGTTGCGACACACGATCAGTTCGCCGGTAAGATGACCGTTTTCATCGACTTCCGCATTCGCCTGGGCGACGTGATACTTCGCCTCTTCCATCGCCGACAGGTAGACGACGTCCTCGGTCAGCTTGCCGTCCTTGACGCGCCGGTACGGGCTCTCGATGAAGCCGTACTTGTTGACGCGGGCAAAGGTCGCCAGCGAGTTGATGAGGCCGATGTTCGGACCTTCCGGCGTCTCGATCGGGCAGATCCGGCCGTAGTGCGTCGGATGCACGTCGCGAACCTCGAAGCCGGCGCGCTCACGCGTAAGGCCGCCGGGGCCGAGCGCCGAAAGCCGGCGCTTGTGCGTGATCTCCGACAGCGGGTTCGTCTGGTCCATGAACTGGGAAAGCTGCGAGGAACCGAAGAACTCGCGCACGGCAGCGGCGGCCGGCTTGGCGTTGATCAGATCCTGCGGCATCACCGTGTCGATATCGACCGAGCTCATCCGTTCCTTGATCGCGCGCTCCATCCTGAGAAGGCCGACGCGATACTGGTTCTCCATCAGCTCGCCGACCGAGCGCACACGCCGGTTGCCGAGGTTGTCAATGTCGTCGATCTCGCCCTTGCCGTCACGCAGTTCCACCAGCGTCTTGATGACCGCCACGATATCCTCGCGGCGCAGCACGCGCACGGTGTCCTCGACATCGAGATCGAGGCGCATGTTCATCTTCACGCGGCCGACAGCCGACAGATCATAGCGCTCCGAATCGAAGAACAGAGAATGGAACATCGCCTCGGCCGTGTCAGGCGTCGGCGGCTCGCCCGGGCGCATCACCCGGTAGATATCGAACAGCGCGTCCTCGCGGGCCTCGTTCTTGTCCGCCGTAAGCGTGTTGCGGATGTAGCCGCCGGTGTTCACGTGGTCGATATCGAGCACCGAGATCTCGTCGTAGCCATATTCGACGAGGTCGATGAGCAGCTTCTCGGTGATCTCGTCGCCCGCCTCGGCATAGATCTCGCCGGTCGAGGCGTTGGCAAGGTCTTCGGCCAGGAACCGGCCGACGATATCCTCGCTGTTCACCTGGATCGAGGTCACGCCCTTCTCGCCGATCTGCCGGGCCGCGCGCGCGGTCAGCTTCTTGCCGGCTTCGAGGATGACCTCACCGCTGTCGGCATCGATGAGATCGGTCGTGCCCTTGTAGCCCTTCATCGCCTGGGCGTCGTAGGGCATCCGCCAGACGTTCTTCTTCCGCGTATAGGTGATCCGATTGTAGAAGAGATCGAGGATCTCATTGGAATCATAGCCGAGCGCGAACAGCAGCGACGTGACCGGGATCTTCCGGCGACGGTCGATGCGGGCGTGCACGATGTCCTTGGCGTCGAACTCGATGTCGAGCCAGGAGCCGCGGTACGGAATGATGCGCGCGGCGAAAAGGAGCTTGCCCGAAGAATGGGTCTTGCCCTTGTCGTGGTCGAAGAACACGCCCGGCGAACGGTGCATCTGCGAGACGATGACACGCTCGGTACCGTTGATGATGAAGGTGCCGTTCGACGTCATGAAGGGGATGTCCCCCATGTAGACGTCCTGCTCCTTGATGTCCTTGACCGACTTGGCCCCGGTTTCCTCGTCGATATCGAAAACGATGAGCCGGAGCGTGACCTTCAAGGGTGCCGAAAAGGTCATGCCGCGCTGGCGGCACTCGTCGACATCGTACTTCGGCTGCTCGAACTCGTAGGAGACGAACTCGAGAAGCGAAGCACCGGAAAAGTCGGAAATCGGGAAGACCGATTTGAACACGGCCTGCAGGCCCTCGTCCGGCCGTCCGCCTTCCGGCTCATCGACAAGAAGGAACTGATCATACGAGGCTTTCTGCACCTCGATCAGGTTCGGCATCTCGGCAACCTCGCGGATGCTGCCGAAATACTTGCGAACCCGTCTGCGACCGTTGAACGTCTGAGTCATACTCGCTCCTCGCATCGCCCTAAAAAGGATGGCTGTCCGGACGACCGGCGCGCCCTTGCGAACCGGTGGTCGGGAAAGCCCTCCCCCGGAGGACTTCCTGTTGCCGCCCCGCTGAGCCGGGGCCGATATGCGCGTCGGCTCCGAAGGGTCTGGGACCCTCCGGAGCAACACCTGAAGGCAAAAATGCTTACTTGAGCTCGACCGAGGCGCCGGCCTCTTCGAGCTTCTTCTTGATCTCTTCGGCTTCGTCCTTCGAAGCCGCTTCCTTGACGGGCTTGGGAGCGCCTTCAACGAGATCCTTGGCTTCCTTGAGGCCAAGGCCGGTGATGGCGCGGACTTCCTTAATGACGTTGATCTTCTTGTCGCCAGCGGCGGTCAGGATCACGTCAAATTCGGTCTTTTCCTCAGCCGCGGCGGCGTCGCCACCGGCGCCACCGGCTGCGGCCGCGACGGCGACCGGAGCAGCCGCGGAGACGCCCCACTTCTCTTCGAGCATCTTCGAAAGCTCGGCAGCTTCCATCACCGTCAGGGCGGAAAGCTCGTCTACGATTTTTTCAAGATCAGCCATTGTCTTGGTTACCTGTCAGTTCGAACCGTTGTTCTTAAGTTGATACCTTACGGCCTCACGCCGCATTGCCCTTTTCGGCATACGCCGAAAGCACCCTGGCGACCTGACCGCCAGGCGCCGAAAGCACCTGGGCGACCCGCGTCGCCGGCGTGCTGATCATGCCGACCAGCTTGGCCCGGAGTTCATCGAGCGACGGCATCGAGGCGAGAGCCTTGACTCCGTCGGCATCGAGATTGGTCGCACCCAGCGCGCCACCCAGGATCACCAGACTGTCGTTCGACTTGGCAAAATCCGAGATGACCTTAGGAGCCGCGACGACGTCATCGGAATAACCGATGACCGTCGGGCCCTCGAACAGGTCGCTGATGTGCTCGAGCTCCGTACCCTTAAGGGCAAGCTTGACGAGGCGGTTCTTGGCCACTTTGAGGGAACCGTTCGCCTCCCGCATCTTCGACCGAAGATCGGTCATCTGGGCGACGTTCAGACCCGCATAGTGGGCAACGACCACAACACCGGTGTTCGAGAACACCTCATTGAGCGTTGCAACGAGCTCTGTCTTTTCAGCTCTTTCCACTTGCCTCTCTCCAAAAGACGGTCGGGCGAACCCGCCCGTCGGTTGCCTTTGCCGCCGTTCGCTTCGCAAAGCAAAGAGGACACGGCGACGTGCGAATGCCTGCCCCCTTCGAAACGCCGATGGCGAGACAAAGGCTCAACGGATCGAACCGATCTGCGGCCCGGAAACCGGAACCGCGAACTCGGTTGTCTCCCGTCTCATGCAGGCCCCGGAAGGCTTAAGCGGCACGCCCGCGAGGGGCGCAGCCACACCTGCAATCTCGGACAGGTCCGGCCCCAGATTCCCGCCGGCCGAAGCCCTCGGGAAAATGAGGCCTATCCGCCCGGACGTATCCGGGCGAAATTCTCTTTCATCGCCCGCCGGTCAGGCGAGCACGGTACCGATGTCGACGCGGACGCCGGGGCCCATCGTGGAGGAAATCGCCATGCGCTGCAGATAGGTGCCCTTGGCACCCGTCGGCTTCGCCTTGGCGACTGCATCGGTCAACGCCTTGATGTTCTCCACCAGCGCGTCCTCGGTGAACGAGGCCTTGCCGACGCCGGCATGCACGATGCCGGCCTTTTCGACACGGAACTGCACCGCACCGCCCTTGGCGTCGTTGACGGCAGCGGCAACGTCCATCGTCACCGTTCCGACCTTCGGGTTCGGCATCAGGCCGCGCGGGCCGAGGATCTTGCCGAGACGACCGACGAGCGGCATCATGTCCGGAGTCGCAATGCAGCGGTCGAAATCGATCTCGCCCTTCTGCACCTGTTCCACGAGTTCCTCGGCGCCAACGATGTCGGCGCCGGCGGCCTTCGCCTCATCCGCCTTCTCGGCGCGCGCGAAGACGGCAACGCGGACAGTGCGCCCAGTACCGTTCGGCAGAACACAGACGCCACGGACCATCTGGTCGGCGTGGCGCGGATCGACGCCGAGATTGAGCGCGACCTCGATGGTCTCGTCGAACTTCGTTTTTGCGCAGCTCTTCACCAGCTTGACGGCCTCGGCCAGTTCATAGGCCTTGGAGCGATCGATGGCCTCACGGGCCGCGCGCATACGCTTACCTGCATTCGCCATCGGTTTACTCCACCACCTGCAGGCCCATCGAGCGGGCCGAACCTTCAACCATCCGCATCGCCGTTTCCACCGACGCGGCATTGAGATCCTTCATCTTCGCTTCGGCGATCTCACGAACCTGCGCCGAGGTCACCGAACCTGCGACGTCGCGGCCGGGCGCGGACGAACCCTTCTGAAGCTTCGCAGCCTTCTTCAGGAAGTGGCTAACCGGCGGCGTCTTGATCTCAAACGAGAACGACTTGTCGGTAAAATAGGTGATCACCACCGGGCACGGTGCGCCCTTCTCGATATCCTGGCTCTGCGCGTTGAACGCCTTGCAGAATTCCATGATGTTCAGCCCGCGCTGACCCAGCGCCGGACCGATCGGCGGAGACGGCGTTGCCGACCCCGCGGGAACCTGAAGCTTCAGGAACCCCTGTACTTTCTTCGCCATTTTCACTCTCCCAAAACAGAAGCCGACGCCATGCCGGCTGTGGAAGCGGGCGGTCCGACCCGGCAAAGAGCGGCGAACTCTTCACGGGCCTCCCACCCTATCGAACGGATCAGGTCAGAGCTTGTCGACCTGCCCGTATTCCAATTCGACCGGGGTCGCCCGGCCGAAAATCGAAACAGCCACCTTGAGCCGCGCGCGTTCGTCGTCGACTTCCTCGACGGTACCGCTGAACGAGGCGAAGGGACCGTCGGAAACCCGGACCTGCTCGCCAATCTCGAAGCTGACCGACGGCTTGGGACGCTCAACGCCCTCCTGCACCTGGTAAAGGATGCGCTCGGCTTCCACGTCCGGAATCGGGATCGGCTTCTTGTCCGCCCCGAGAAACCCGGTGACCTTTGGAGTATTCTTGATCAGGTGATACGCCTCATCGGTCAGGTCCACCTTGACCAGGACGTAGCCCGGAAAAAACTTGCGTTCGGTATCGACCTTACGGCCCCGACGCACCTCTACGACCTTTTCGGTCGGAACCAGCACCTCTTCGAAGAGATCGCCCAGTCCGGTGGCGTCGGCCTTCTCCCGAATGGAATCCGCCACCTTCTTTTCGAAATTCGAATAGGCGTGGACGATGTACCACCGCTTGGCCATGACCTGCTCTTCTCCGATCCGTTCTTGTTGCGGCCTTCAGCTTCCGATGTTTATCCGCTCAAGCCGAGCAGCAAACTCACGCCGTAACCAAGAATCTGGTCGACGAGCAGGAAGAAAATCGAGGCGATCAGCACCATCACGAACACCATCACCGTCGTGATCGCGGTCTCCCGACGTGTCGGCCAGGAAACTTTCGCCGTCTCCGAACGCACCTGCTGAAAGAAATTAATCGGATTGGTCTTCGCCATACGATCCTGGCCCATTACAGCGCAATGGGCGCGCGGAAGTAGCTCCGCGCGCCTCGCGCAAAATCCTTACATATAGTGCTCGTCATCGATTCTCAAGACCAATGATGGCAGGGGCAGAGGGACTCGAACCCCCGGCCTACGGTTTTGGAGACCGTCGCTCTACCAGCTGAGCTATACCCCTACAAGCACCCCGACCCCACCTTTCGGTATCAGCCCGCTGCCACCGCGGACCCGGGGAATGCCGAAACAGACGGCGGCGCGACGCCCATAGTCGGCGCCGCGCCTGGCCTGAATTGACTTACTCGATGATGCCGGCGACGACGCCGGCGCCGACGGTGCGACCGCCTTCACGGATGGCGAAGCGGAGCTTCTCTTCCATCGCGATCGGAACGATCAGCTCAACTTCCATCGTGATGTTATCGCCCGGCATGACCATCTCCGTGCCTTCCGGCAGGTAGACCATGCCCGTCACGTCCGTCGTGCGGAAGTAAAACTGAGGCCGATAGTTGGTGAAGAACGGCGTATGACGCCCGCCCTCTTCCTTCGTCAGGATGTACGCCTCGGCCTTGAATTTGGTGTGCGGCGTAACCGTACCCGGCTTGCACAGAACCTGGCCGCGCTCAACATCCTCGCGCTTGGTGCCGCGAAGAAGAACGCCGACGTTGTCGCCCGCCTCGCCCTGATCAAGCAGCTTGCGGAACATCTCAACGCCCGTGCAGGTCGTCTTCGTCGTCGGCTTGATGCCAACAATCTCGACTTCCTCGCCGACCTTGATCACACCGCGCTCAACGCGGCCCGTCACGACCGTGCCGCGACCGGAGATCGAGAACACGTCCTCGATCGGCAGCAGGAACGGCTGATCCTTCGGACGCTCCGGCGTCGGAACATAGGCGTCAACCTCGGCCATCAGCGCGCGGATCGAATCCTCGCCCAGCGTCTTGTCGCCGTCTTCCAGCGCAACCAGCGCCGAACCCTTGACAATCGGAATGTCGTCGCCCGGGAACTCGTAGGACGACAGCAGCTCACGAACCTCAAGCTCGACAAGCTCAAGCAGCTCCTCGTCGTCGACCTGGTCGCACTTGTTGAGGTAGACCACGATCGCCGGAACGCCGACCTGACGGGCAAGCAGGATGTGCTCGCGGGTCTGCGGCATCGGGCCGTCGGCGGCCGAAACCACCAGGATCGCCCCGTCCATCTGCGCCGCACCCGTGATCATGTTCTTCACGTAGTCGGCGTGGCCCGGGCAATCGACGTGAGCGTAGTGACGGTTCTCCGTCTCGTACTCAACGTGCGCCGTCGAAATCGTGATCCCGCGAGCCTTCTCTTCAGGCGCGCCGTCAATCTCGTCGTACGCCTTGAACTCGCCGAAAAACTTCGTGATCGCCGCCGTAAGCGTCGTCTTGCCATGGTCAACGTGACCAATCGTCCCGATGTTTACGTGCGGCTTCGTCCGCTCAAACTTCGCTTTCGCCATCGGCGTCGCTCTCTTCTCAAAGTTACCATTGCCAAGACCGACTGATACGGCCGTTCACCTTCAAGGCAGCGCCTCGAACCCGCCTGCGCAACCCCTTTGCCTATCCGCTCCGCCGTCTATGCACCGCAAAACGGGGTGGCCGACGATGGTGGAGCGGGTGAAGGGAATCGAACCCTCGTCGTCAGCTTGGAAGGCTGCTGCTCTACCATTGAGCTACACCCGCCCGCCGTCTGATTCCGGTTTCGGATGGTGGAGGGGGTTGGATTCGAACCAACGTAGGCATAGCCAACGGGTTTACAGCCCGTCCCCTTTAGCCACTCGGGCACCCCTCCTGAACCGTCCCGAAATCAGAAAACAGGATGGCAAAACGGAAAGCCCCGCAACGCAGCGGGGTAATTCTGGAGCGCGTTTATGGCGGCATGATCCCGCGCTGTCAACGCCCTAATTCCGTCTTTGGCAGGAAGAATCGACCTTTCGCCGGATTCGGTTTATCCCTGTGCGCCTGCTGCGGACGGGGCCCGCCCGCACAACGCAACGGAAAAGCATCCCATGACCCGCCCCCCAAAAACCGCAAAAGACCAGAACTTCCGCCGCCCCCGGCCGCGCGAACGCGACGAGAGCGGCCCGATCGCCCTGTTCGGCCTGCATACCGTTAGCGCCGCCCTGGCCAACCCCGAACGGACGAAACTGCGGCTGATGGCCACCCGCAACGCGCTCGCGCGCCTCGACGAGACACTGATTCCCCCTCTTCTCCCCGTCGAGACCGTAACGCCGCGCGACATCGATCGCCGCCTCGGGCCCGATGCCGTCCACCAGGGTGTGCTGCTGGAGGTGGAACCTCTGCCGGAGCGCGACCTCGTCTCGCTCGGCAAGGCCCGTCTGGTGCTGGCGCTCGACCAGACCACCGACCCGCATAATGTCGGTGCGATCCTGCGCTCCGCCGCCGCCTTTGCCGTCGACGCCGTCATCATCCCTCGCCGCCACAGCGCCGGCGAAACCGCCGTGCTGGCCAAATCGGCTTCGGGCGCCCTCGATATCGTTCCGCTTATTTCGGTCCCTAATCTCGCCGAAGCGCTGGCAAGCCTGCGCTCGGAAAACTTTCAGATCATCGGGTTCGACAGCGAAGGTGCCGAGCCTTATGAAGACATCGCACTCAGCACGCCCCTCGCCCTCGTCATGGGCTCCGAAGGCAAGGGCCTCAGATCCCGTACCCGCGAAAGCTGCGACGCGCTCGCCCGCCTCGACATGCCGGGCGAAATCAAGAGCCTCAACGTCTCCAACGCCACCGCACTCGCGCTCTATGTCGCCTCGCGCGCGCTCAAGACCTGACCGCGGACGCCTGACCGCATCGACGCGCCACGCCCCTCCTGGCGCCGGCGAGAAAATGCGCGCGTGACAAAACGGAAAAGAGCCCCGCGAGTGATCGCGAGGCTCTCTGGTTCCGTCATCCCGCCAGAGAATTACCGGAGGCGGGAATCTTGCCCGTCGAAATCAGCGGCAGAAGCGCTGCCGGCCGGGCTTGTAATAGTAGTAACCGGTGCGCGGATTGAACGTCCGGTACTTGCTGGAGCAGTAGGCATACCACTCAGACGTCCAGGGCTTCGGTCCGTAGGCCGGGGCCGGAGCCGGATCGCTGTTGTAATAATAGGTCGCGGAGGGAAGCACGACGACCCCGCCAAGCCACGCATAGGGCCACCAGCCGTCGCGATACCAGTAGTAGCGATGACCGCGCCAGTAACGCCACGGACGGGCGCCCGGGCCCGGACGGCCCCACCGCGGCGGACGCGGATAGCGACGCCAGATATTGTGACGCCTGTTCCAGGCCGCACGGTTGCGCCAACGAAGATTGCGGCGATAATTCCGACCACGCCAGCCACGGTTCACCCGCGCGGCACGACGGTTCACACGCGCGGCACGACGGTTGACCCGGTTAGCACGGCGCTGGACGCGATTGGCACGGCGATTGACCTGCCGGTTGCGCTGGTTCAGCCGCTGCGCGCGACGAAACTGACGCCGCTGTACGTTGCCGCGGCGTGCCCGCTGTTGGCCGCGGCGTGCCCGCTGCTGACCGCGCCGGGCGCCTTGCTGGCCACGCCGGGCCCGTTGCTGGCCACGCCGGGCCCGTTGCTGGCCGCCTTGCCAACGGCGGTCCTGAACCCTGATGATATTCGAAGAAGAACGCTCATGGCCTGTCTGGGCGCCAGCCGCCGGCGCGATCGCGCCAAAGGCCTTGCCCGGTGTCGCGGCCGAAGCCGGTCCGACGACACTCAGAACCACGACCATCCCGAACAGAAAGGCGATTGCCCGTCCAATCCTTAGTGTCATGGATTTGTCTCCCAGAGATAAATAGTTCTCGCGACCCCTTACGACCAATACAGTGCACATAAAAAGGGCGCAATAACGGCGAGGCTGTTCATCGCCCGTTCAGATTCAAAACAGTCAAAAAAGGAAATACTGGTAAAGAATGTATTCAGCCACGGAATTGCGGCAGGAACACGTCAGGCGAACATAACGCAGAATCCAGTGCCCGCACCCTCAAAGCAACAGGCCTGTTGACCACACCGGCAGGATTGCGGTGTCCCGCCAGACCCTGCCCTCCAAGTGCCGCCTGAAAAGCAACGACGCGGCGCACGGCCGCATCATACGGCCGGATGTCAGAACAAGCGGCAAAAGCGCCCGCGACCGTTGTAGGAGATATAGTAACCGGTCCTCGGATTGAACGAGGGATAGCGGTGTGAACAGGCGGCCACCCAGGCCGGCGTCCACGCCGCCGGCCGATTGCGGCGCCACAGGTGACGCGGCGCGAGGTAAGTGATGCCGGCAGCCACAGACGCCGTGTCGGTGAAGAACCCGAGCCGCGCCGGACGCTCTGCCACATTGCTCCCGGCAAAAGCACCTCCCGCACCGGACAGCATCGCCACCATGACGGCAACCACCGCAGCCAAACGCATGCACATCATAATCCGCCTCCGCTTTTCCACCCGGTCGTTCGCCGACCGGGCGGCCGATCACCCGTTAGCGATCGATGGTGCCCACGCCGAGATATGATTTCAAGATGCAAAACCGGTTGACGACGTCCGCACTTTCCGCGCAAAAGACGTCGCGGTGCATGGTTTCTCGCTGGGTTTGCTGCACAAGACCCGCGGCACAGGCGGTTACCTCACCCCAACGCCGGTATAGCTCAGCTGGTAGAGCACCTGATTTGTAATCAGGGGGTCGCGGGTTCGAATCCTGCTGCCGGCACCACTTCTCGTTTCTCAGTCAGAACAGATCGACGGTTTTTGGGATTGTAACGTCCTTGAAGCACACGGTCGCCTTCCAGCTCAGATCAGTAAGCCCCGAGCCCAGGATTGACCGGTGAAGTCGGGTTTCCGCCGCGCCGACTGCTGTCGGCACCGCTCCCACCTTCGGGCCGAACCCATCCAGAACCTTGCAGAACAAGAGATCCCAATGTGCCTGCCGGCTAGGAGCCGCTGGAAACGGGATGCACGTGCGGATGGCTGTGCGTGTGCGGATGCGCGTGGATTTCCGCCGGCCGCAGCCGGCCACCCTCCAGCACCAGCGCTCGGTCCGCCAGCTCGGAGACGAAGCCGTCATCGTGGGAAACGAGCACCATGGCGCCCTCGAAGCGGCGCAGCTGGTCGCGCAGCGTCGTGCCGTTCGCCGTGTCGACGCCGGTCGTCGGCTCGTCGAGCAGAAGCACGTCCGGTCGCATGGCGAGCAGCCCGGCAAGGCAGACCAGCCGCTTTTCCCCACCCGACAGCTTGTGGATGATCCGCTCGCCGAGATGGGCGATGCCGAGCGTGTCGAGCACCTCGCGCGCCCGCGCCGTGGCTTCCTCGGCCGAACAGCCCGTGTTCAGAGGCCCGAAAGCGACATCCTCGACGACACTCGGACAGAAGAGCTGGTCGTCGCTGTCCTGGAAGAGAAAACCGATACGCGGCCGCGCGGCGCGAAAGTCAGTCTCCCTGGCACACGCCTCGCCAAAGAGGGTCACCCGCCCTGCCCCGGCCTTTTCCAGCCCAACGATCGTGCGCAGGAGCGTGGTCTTGCCCGCCCCGTTGGGGCCGACGATCGCCAGCCGTTCGCCCGCGCCAAGCGCGAACGAGATTTCGCGGAGGACGGTCACACCGTCGCGCTCGACCGTAACGTCAGAGAGGATGATCGGATCACTCATAGCCTGTCGACCACCGTTATCAGCACCGACACGGTAACGGCAAGTGCCAGCCAGCCCTGGTCGCGGCGGGCCAACGGCGGCGGCGCCTGCCAGGGAAAGCGGCCGGAGAACCCACGGCACAGCATCGCCTCTTCCACCCGCTGGGCGCGGTCGAGCGCGCGCACCAGGAGCATCCCGACGAGATTGCCATAGCTGCGCCAGGTATGGCGGTTGGAGCCGGGATAGAAGGCGCGGGCGCGCATGGCCTCCTGCAGGCGGCGCGCCTCCCCGCCAATCACCGACAGATAGCGCACGGTCAGCACGAACAGCCGCACGATCGGCTCGGGAACACGCAGCGCATGAAGCGCCCCACCGAGCCGCATCACCTCGACCGTGCCGAGAAGGACGACAATCGTCAGCACCGAGGCAGAGACCTTGCAGGCGACGACCATCGCGCGGGAAACCCCTTCCGCCGAAGCCACGAACGGCCCGACCGCGAGCAACGGGCGGCCCGGAACAGTGAACGGCAGGGTCAGAAACAACAGAAGGAGGAAGGTCTCGACATGCATCATCCGCCGCCAGGCCTTGCCCTCGATCCGCGACGCGATGGCAATGCCGATGACGATTGCGAGCACCACGGCGGCAATGGCAAGCGTTTGAAGTTGGGAAATCGCGATGACGAGAATCAGCGCCGCCGCGAGGCGGACGCGCAAATCGTCCGGGAGCACGATCACGCCTCGCCATCCCCGGATCGAGGGTCCTTGCCGGATTTGCCGCTCCTGAGACCGCGCGCCCAGAGCGCCATGCCGGCCAGACCGATGATCAGGAAGATGCCCGACAGGATATCTGTGAAGCGCAGGCGCGAATCCATCGCCTCGATACGTTCCAGAAGCGGCTCGACCTGCCGCTGCACCGCTGCGTCGACAAGGCGCGCGACCACCTCCGGATCACCCGTCGGTGCGGCAGCCGCTCTCGGAGCCGACCTATCCGGGGGCGTGACATTCGGGACCGCTGGCGTTGCCGCCTTAGTCGCCGGGCCTGCGGCCGTGGCGTCGCCGAATCGCGTCACCGGCAGGACAGCGCTGGCGATATGGCCTTCCTCGGTATCGACGGTGATCCGGACCGCCGCCGTTACCGGCTGCGGCGGAACCAGCCGGAACCGGCCCCGGTCGTCCGTCCGGCCCTCGGCAAGGGTCTTGCCCTTTCCCTCCACCGCGGTCCATTTGGCGCCCATCGCCCGGCCGCCGCCGATGAAGAAGGCATATCCAGCAACCGCATCGCCCTCGACGGTAGCGAACACCTTCAGCTTGTGCGCCAGCGCCGGCTGGACCGACAGGAACGCGAGAAGGACGGCAAAGAGGAAACGAATCATGACGGCACCAGGCGAAGCGCGGCCGGCTGGACCCGCGCAAGGAAGCCAACGACGGCGGCGGTTACGGCCGCTTCGCCGAGCGCCAGCGGCAGATAGGTGACCAGCATGACAGTGGCGACCGGAGCGTACTGCGGCGAGGAAAGCCAAAGCGACAGGGCAACGAGGGCACCGGTGCCAAGAACGGCAAGGGCGCCGCAGATGGCGGAAAGCACGGCCGCCCTGCCCGGGGCCGCGGTCCGGATCGCCGGCCCCAGAACGCAAGCCAGGAGCACGCCGGGCAGCGCCATGTTCACGGTGTTGACCCCGAGTGTCGTCAGTCCGCCGAAGCCGAACAGAACCGCCTGCAGCATCAGCGCGACCAGCACCGCCGGAAACGCCATGAAACCCAGCATCAGGCCCATCAACCCGCCGAAGAGCAGGTGAACGCTCGACGGCCCGACAGGCACGGCGATCAGCGATCCGGCAAAGAACACGGCGGAAAGGATCGCGGCGCGGGGAATCAGCCGGTCCTCGAGCGTCCGCAGCGCGATCGCCACGCCGGCGGCGGCTATGATGCCCCCGCCGATCAGGACCGGCGCCGATAATATGCCGTCAGGAATATGAGCCATAGCGTCCTTTACTTCCCGCCCATGTCGGTCGCCTTGACCCACATCAGCGCGCCTTGTTCGACCGGGACCTCCTTGCCCTCGGGCGACGTCATCGGCGTATCGCCCTCGATCAGCGCGGCAAACCCCCACCAGCCGGCGCGCGGCATCGCGTAGGAGAAAGTGCCCGACGCATCGGCCTTGATGACCTGGGTGATGAAAGCATCGTTCGGCGGCGTTACCGAGCCGTCGTTGATGAATTCGACCTCGATTTCGGCAAACGGCACCGGCTCACCGTTCTTCAGAACGACACCGCGGAATTCATTGCCGGTCCAAAGGCCGGTCGGACGCGCCAGCGGCTGGATCTCCACCGGCAGACCGACCATCGCGTCCCAGCCCTCGCCGGACGCGTAGCTGTCCACGACAACCTTGGAATAATGGACGATATACTTGCCCTCGGACGGCTCCCAGTAGGGCTTGGGTTCGACGAAGAACACCGACGCGCCCGGCTCGACGAGATCCCGCGTCACGCTCCAGGCTGCCTTGCCGTCGACGGGCTTTTCGGTCAGCTCGGGCAGCAAGTCGGTCACCGTGCCGCCGGTCAGAACGCCCATTTTCGCCGGCTTGACCATTTCCATCGTCGGACCGCCCTCCACCGGATGGGTGAAGACGAGATCCACCGTCACGGAGCCGCCCTCCGGCAGCACATCGGCCGAGGGGATAATCTCCTGGAAATGCGCCCAGGCAGGCGCTGAGGCGCCAAGCAGGAAACCGAAAACCAAACTGAATGTCCGCAAATTGCCGCGCATGGGCCTATCCCTTCGTCGTACACCTTTTGGAGTAGTATGAATAATTCAGCGATAAATCATACCACCACCGGCGTCGCAACGCGTCAAGCGGACGCGCCCCCGAAATTGCTCCGAAATCCTTACCGCTCTTTTGCCGGAAGGGTCCCGCCGGTAACATTGAGTCGCGCCAGAAAGCGGAAGGAGTGACGCATGCAACGAATGACGATCACGCTGGACGATGATCTCGCCGCCGAACTTGACGACTTCATCGAAAGGACCGGAGCAGTGAGCCGCTCCGAAGCGATCCGCGACCTGGTGCGGACCGGGCTGGCGAACAAGATGAAGGGGCCGGAAGAGGCAAGCTGCTACGGGGTGATCAGCTATGCCATCGACCAGTCGATGCGCAATCTCGCCAGCCGCATTCCGAAGGGCCGGATGAACCGGCATGACCAGACAGTCGCCTCGATGTCCGTTCCGCTAGACCACTCGACATCCATCGATGTCGTCGTCATGCGCGGTCGATTCGGCGACATTTCCGGCTACGCCGAGGCGCTGTTCTTCGAGCGCGGCATCTTGCATGGCCATCTCGGCCTGATCCCGGTCGACGAGGACCAGACGCCGCATATCCACACTGAGGGCGAACGCCACCCGCATACCCATTTGCGGGTTCGTCCGACGTTCTGAAAGTGCTTTTCCGATTCGAAGGGCCGCGTCAGCCGAGCTTGGCGTCGAAGAGCACGTGCGGGCGGCCGCGCGAGCAATATTCGAGGCGCGCGGCGACGTGATAGGCGGCGGCAAGCGCTTCTGCGGTCAGGGCCTCCTCCGGCGGGCCGGCGGCGGCGAGCGCGCCATCAGCCAGGAGCACGACCTGATCGGCCCATCGGAGCGCCAGGTTGAGGTCGTGGAGGACGGCGAGGACGACGACGCCCTCGCCCGCAGCGGTTTCCCTGACGGCCGCCATGACGTCGATCTGGTGGCGCGGGTCGAGCGCGCTCGTTGGCTCGTCGAGGAGGAGGATCCGCGGTCGCCGCACGATTGCCTGGGCAAGGCTGACGAGTTGCCGCTGACCGCCGGAGAGTTCGTCGAGCGGGGAAAGCGCCAGGTGGGCGATATCGAGGCGCCTGAGGACCGCGTCGGCCTCCATATATCCACCGTGGGAACGGGAACGCGTCCCGGAACAGGCCCCACGCGGCGCCGAGACGCGAAGCGCTGTGATCACAGCCTCGATGACGGTGAGTGCCACGCCGCTCGGCAGCGCTTGCGGCATATAGGTGACATAGCGGGCGAGATCGGCGGAACCGAGCCCGAGGAGATTGCGGCCGTCGTAGCGCGCCTCGCCGGACGCCGGCAGAAGGCCCGCAAGCGCACGCAGGAAAGTGGTCTTTCCCGCCGCATTGGGCCCGATCACGGCAGTGACCGTTCCGGCCCTCATGGGTGGCAACGAAAGATCGCCGATCACCCGGTGGCGCGGGTAGCCCGCCGAAAGACCGGAGATTTCGAGCACGGTCTCGCTCATGCCGGCCGCTGCCTGAGAATGAGGACGAGAAACACCGGGATGCCGACGAGAGAGGTCACGATGCCGATCGGCAGCAGCACCCCGGCAACGAGGAGTTTGCTGGCGAGAGAGGCAAGCGCCATCACCGCTGCGCCGGTCAGAAGGCTTGCGGGCAGAAAGAACCGGTGATCCTCGCCAACGAGGAGCCGGGCGATATGCGGGCCGACGAGACCGATGAACCCGATTGTGCCGACGAAGGCGACGGCAAGCGACGCCAGGACGCTGATACGCAGGAGCGTGACGGTACGCAAGCGGCCAACGGCGACGCCGAAGCTACGCGCCCGGTCCTCGCCAAAACGCAGCGCCGTCAATTGCCAGCAGGCGGCGAAGGCGGCGGGAAAGGCGATGCCGAGCGCAACGGCAAGAACCGCGATCTCCGGCCAGCCGGTGCGGGTGATCGACCCCATGGTCCAGAAGACGAATTGCTGTAGCGCCGTCTCCGAGGCAAGGAACTGGACAAGAGCGACGAGGGCGTTGAAGGCAAACACCATGGCAATGCCGAAAAGGATAAGCCGATCCGGCCCGGCGCCGCGACGCGCGGCAAGGCCCTGAAGGAGCACAACCGAACCGAAGGCAAAGAGGAAGGCGTTCGCCGGAACGAGCCAGCCAGGCGACACGAACGGGAGGCCGGCGCCGAGGATCATCGCCAGCGCGGCCCCGAAGGAGGCGGCCGAGGAGACGCCGAGGGTGAACGGGCTGGCCAGCGGGTTGTCGAGAATCGTCTGCATCTCCGCGCCCGCAAGCGCCAGCGCGGCACCGACGAGGATTGCGGTGAGCGCCTGCGGCAGACGCACGCTCCACAGGATGACGCTCTCTGTCCGTCTCGCGCCATCGAGCCCGAAAAGCGCCCTCGCCGCCTGTTCAAGGCTCAGTCCCGCCGGACCGGTCAGGACGTCGAGCGTGAAGGCGACGACGAGGACGGCGGCGAGGGCCGAAAGGACGAGACACCGGCGGCGAAGCAGTCGGCGATAGCGCCCGGCGTCCAGGTCGCTCGTGCCGCCCAGGACCATCGCCCCGCTCATGCCGAAACCGCCGCCGCGCCGGCCTCGGCGATCTCCTCCTCGCTCATACCGCGTCGCCAGTAGGAGAAGGCGACAAGGCGGGAAGACGCAAGGCCCGCGTCCTTGCGCAGGACCGAATGGATGGCACGGAACGCAGCGTGTTCCGCCCCCACCCAGACAAAGACACCGTCATGGTTGGCGGGAAGCGCCACCCCCCGCACCGCATCGGCAAGCAGCGTCGTCGTCCCCGGCGCCGCGCCATTGCGATGGAGCCAGGTGAGCCGGATGCCCGGCGGCACATCGATTACCTGTTCCTCCTCGCGGTTGGCGACCTCCAAGAACACCACACCCCGTGCCGACCGGGGAAGCTCTTCCAGAATGCGGGCGATGCCCGGCAGGGCCGTCTCGTCGCCGGCAAGGAGATACCAGTCCGCCGGTTTCGCACCGTGCGCCGCTGGTCCGAGGATTCCGACGATGTCGCCCGGCTCGGCCGCTCTCGCCCATGATGCGCCTGGGCCCATGCCGCCATGCACGACGAAATCGATGACGATCGTTCCCGCCGCCGGATCGACATGGCGGATCGTGAAGATGCGCGTTGCGAGCTTGCCGGTCTCGGGCCAGACAATACGGCCGTTGTCGTCGAGGCACGGCCATTGCGGCGCGACGGCATCCCGGTCCTGGAACAGCAGCCGACAGTGGATTTGATCGGCAACGGCATAGCGGGCGAGGTCCTCGCCCTCGAAGGTGATCCGGCGCATGCATGGCGTCAGATCGCGGACGGTACGGACGGTGAGAATGCGCAGGTCCGCCGGCGGCATGGCACCCGGCGCATCGCCCGTCCAGCGGATCGTCAGGTTCTCCGGGCGGGCGACAAAATCAATGAGGCTCGTCAGGTCGTGCTTCATCCGGTTGAAGGCGATGGGATCCGGCGCTTCGACGGAGAGGTCGAGAACGCCCTTTCCCCGGCAGAGCCGCGCGGCGCCGAAGGACGATGAGGCCGCGTATGCCTCGCCGTCCGGGGAAAGCACCATGTTGTGCGCGGACAAGGACTGCACAATCATGTCGAAATAGGCGTCGACGGCCGGAAACGGGATCGACGCCTCGGCCCTCAGAGGCCCCGTCTTGGCGCGCCCGTCCGCCGGCGCGCACAGCGATGCGGCCTTCGTCATTGCCGCTCCTCCGCCGCTGTCCGGGCAAGGCTCAACCAGCATGGCACCCCGAGGGGCCTTGCCAGGAACCGCCGGTTGAGGTCGCCGAGCGTGTCGGCCGGATCGAGATCCGCGAAGGCTTCGGGATGCAGCCATTTGGCCGCGACCTCGAGGAAAAGGATATTGAGCGGCGGGACGGTGAGAATCCCGGTCCACACGCCATGGACGCGCCCGTCCCGTACCGCCGGCACGGTCGCGAAACCGCGCCGCGCGGCGAGGCGGCGAAGCCCGGCCCGGGCCTTTGCCGGGTCGAGGCCTGGCCCAATCCCCGGCCGTATTCCCGCGCCATACGCCCCGCCGGAGGCGATATAGACCTCTGGCGCCTCGACCATCATTTGCTCCACGCCGACCTTGGCGTACCAGGGCGCATCGAGCGCGGAAAGAAGTCGACCGCCGGCGCGCACGAGGAGATCCCCCCAGATGCGCCGCCCGGCCGCCCAGCAGCAATCGTCATAGGTCGACTGCACCTCCAGGTAGGCCTTGGTCGGCGTCAGTCCCGCAACTCTTTCATCGATGCGGGCCAGATGTTCTGCAACGAAGGCAATGAACGCCTCGGCCTCGGTAGACCTGCCGAGAACGGCGCCCCACATCCGCAACCCCCGCGCCATGGCGTCGAAGGGATCGCCCGCCACGCCGGCAGCCGCATCGCCGGCCGGCTGACCGTTGGAGACGGCACTGCTGAAGATGACCGGCACGTCGGCCTCTTCCAGACGCCGTGTCAGCGCGCCCTCCCCGAGTTCCGGCTCCATATGGGCCGTTGCAACGACGAGATCGGGTTCCAGCGCAAGGATTCGCTCCACCGACAGCGCATCGCCCGTCCGGCCGCCGACGACAGGGATTGCGTCGCCGCCGGGCCGCGTCCCGTATTGCCGGCGGACCTCATCGCTGTCAAACCGATCGACATCCGCCCAGCCGACGACAAAACGGGCGGGATCGGGGTCGAGAATGCCCATGGTCACGATGTCGCGCGCATCGAGAAGGACGATACGCGCGGCCGGGCGCCGGAGAGCGACCGTGCGCCCGACGAGATCGGTGACGCCCCCCTCAGGCGCGGCGTCGGCGGCCGACGCCGGTGCAAGGGCGACACCCGCCGACATCAGTCCCGCGGTCGTCGCAGCCGCCTTCGTCAGGGCGGCCGAGCCGAGGAGAGCGAGAAGGTCGCGGCGGGTGTGAGGTGCCGAGGTCATCGGTGCGCGCCTCACCACCGGTACCGCAGCCCGGCCAGCACCTGGGCGCCGTTGCCGTACTGGCAGTAGAAGTTGGAGCTGCAGCTCGAATAATAGTCCTTGTCGAGGAGGTTGGTGGCGTTCAGCGTCAGCTCCGCGCCCTCGACAGCCGGGTTGATCTTGCCGAGATCGTAGCGCAGGGCCGCATCCACCAGCACGTAGCCATCGGCTTTTACCGTGTTGGCGTCGTCGGCAAAGCTGCTGCCGACAAAGCGGACGCCACCGCCGAGGGTGAGGCCGTCGAGCATCCCGGTGTCGATTTTGTAGTTGGCCCAGAAAGAACCGTAGTACTCGGGAACAGCCTGTGGCCGCTTGCCGATCGAAGAGGCGACGGTCGATTTCCGGACCTCCGTATCGAGCAGCGTCAGTGCGCCAATGAGCTCCAGGTTCTCCGTCACATTGCCGCGCGCCTCAAACTCCAGCCCCCGCGAGCGGACCTCGCCCTGCTGCACCGAGAAGCCGGGAATCGCGCCGGGGGTCAGCACATTCTCCTGTGTGATGGTGAAGGCGGAGACCGTGAAAAGCGCCTTCATGAAGGTCGGTTCATATTTGAGCCCGGCCTCCCATTGCTCCGCCTCGGCCGGTTCGAACGCCCGCCCGCCCGCGTCGACACCGACAGTCGGCTCGAACGACGTTGAGTAGCTGACGTAGGGAGCGAACCCGTTGTCGAACTTGTAGAGAAGACCGGCCCGATAGCTCGGCGAACTGCTCGACTGACGGCTGGTCGTCGCGGACAGTCGGTTCTCCGTCTGCTGTTCCGTCCAGTCATAGCGCACGCCGAGGGTCGCCCTCAGACCGCCATAGCTGAGCTGGTCCTGAATGTAACCGCCGATCTGCGTTAACGTCTGCTCGCTATCGATAACGGTCGCCAACGGCCCGATCGGCACGCCGTACCGCGGATTGGTGACATCGAGCGAGGGCGCCAGATTGAACCGGTATTCCCAGTTGCTCACCGAACGCTGGAAATCGAAGCCGGCAAGGGCCGTGTGATCGATCGCGCCAGTGGCGAACTCGAACTGCATGCTGTTGTCGCTCGAGACGCCGTGGACGTCCTCCAGCGAATGCAGAGCTTGGCGCGGCAACAAACCACCGCCGGTGACGGGTCCGATGATCTGCAGGCTGCGGAAATCGAGGTCGATGGCCGAATAGCGGGTCCTGGAGCGGACGCTGACGACGTCGTTGAAGCGATGGAAGAAGTCGTAGCCGAGGCCATATTGCTCGCGGTCGTAGCTATCGAACTTGGGGTCGCCGACGTTCAACTTGCGCCCAAGCGCCGATTTATAGGCGGACGGGGCAAGGAAGCGCGGATAGATAGAGTTGAAATAACCACCCTCGGGATCCTTCTGGTAAAGGCCGCGCAACGTCAGACGGGTGTCCGCGTCCGGCTCCCAGGTGAGCCCGGGTGCGAGCGCGAAGCGCTCCTCATCAACGCCGTCATAGCGCGTGCCGGAGCGACGGGCGACGCCGCTCAGGCTGTACTGCCAGATCCCGGCGTCGTCGAGTGGTCCGCGGCTCGTGAAGCCGCCCTGGACACGGCCGTGACTGCCACCCTCGATCCGCACCTCGTTAGAGAAGGTCGCCGACGGATCACGACTGACCTGGTTGATGAGGCCGCCGGGGCTGGTCTGACCGTAAAGCAGCGCCGAGGGCCCTTTCAGGACATCGATGCGGTCGAGGAGGAACGGGTCGACGGAGGGCAGAGCAAAGGCCTGGCCACGCTGCAGCTTCAGCCCGTCGAGGAAATCGACGATCCGCGTCGTCGTGCCGAAGCCGCCGAAGCCGCGCAGGAAGACGCTGTCGTAGCGGCTGGTGCTGTCGGGCGCCGAGAGGGCGCCGGCAGTGTAATTGAGCGCATCCTTCACGGTCTGCGGGTTCTGGTCGTCGAGCTGCTTGCGCGTGATCGTCGTCACCGCCTGAGGCGTCTCCAGGACGGGCACGTCGGTCTTGGTAGCCGACGTCGTGTCGGCAAGGAGATAGCTGTCATCGCTGGAGCTCCGGCCGGCTTCGCCCTCGACAACGACGGTGGGCAGGGCCGTGGAGGCATCCTGTGACGCCGCCGGTGTCGGGACGGCCGCCAGGAGCGCCGCCACAGGCGCCATCATGACAGTCGCGTTCGGAAAGACATCCCCCATGTGAGCTGACCTTTTCACGTTCGTTCAGTGGGCGAGGAAGACCGCATTGCTCGACCGCAACCGGCTATAGCAGATGCGAGTGATTTGCATTAGCGATATTTCGTCTTCTATATCCAAACGGGACGGTCCCGTCTAGTTATTGCCTGCATTTTTCGTCATATTCTTCGTCAAGCGGCTCCGAGCCGGAGCGTTCGTGCTGTCCGAAGCGGTCAGATGTTTCGAATGACGGAGAACGAAAGCGCACTGCAAGCGGCGCGAGGAGTGCGCCGGATACGCTATGAAGGGCGGCAAGCGCGGCCGAATCGGCTCGCCGGATGGAGGCCGCACAGGGAGGACAGAATCGCATGACGGAGAACACGCCGCCTCGAAAGGCGCGGGGCGGGCGACCGCGACGGGATGAGGCCGAAAAGACCGCGACCCGTATTCTCGACACGGCGGCCGAGCTCTTCGCCGCGCGCGGTTATGCGGCGACGTCGGTCGAGCAGGTCGCAGCAGCGTGCTCGGCCGGCAAGGACACGATCTACCGGCGGTTTCCGTCCAAGAGCGCCCTCTTCAGCGCAGTAGTCGCCCGCATGCAATGTCGCGTGCTGGAACGGCTGGAAGCGGAGATCGCCCGCCTTCCCGCGCAGGAAGACGCCATGCTCCGCCTCAGGCGCGTCGCCCGCTGGTTCCTAACGGTCAATCTCGATCCGGAGTTGGTGGCGTTTCGGCGGATCGCGCTCAGCGAGGCGGTGGTATCGGATGCCGAGGCGCCGGACGCCGCAGCGGACGATCCGATCATGAGCCGCCTCGTCGCCGTCGTTGCCGAGGCGCAGGAGGTCGGCGCCCTTCGCCACAGCGGAGGGCCCCGGCGGCTGGCCGACCATCTCCTTCATTCCATCGTCTTCGGTCCGTCGAACGACGCCATGCTCGGGCGAAAGGCCCTGGCAACCAAAGCCGCGCAGGACCGCTACTTCGACGAGGCGTGGGACCTGTTCCTCCACGGCGCGACCCGGCGCGGCGACTGAAAGCTACGCGCGCGCCTCGACCGCAAGACAATCAACAGACTGTCATGTGTATGGTGGAAAAGGGACAATCCGGCATGCCAACATTCGGCGCGCCAGCGGGATTGCAAATACGCCGGCACCGGGCGTCAACGAAGGAACCTTGAGATGCTGCGCAGCTTCGAACGGCTGGACAACCATCTGACCCTGACCAACGATACGGCGGGCGGAAATGCACGAGGCGACGGCCCGGGAACCGACACCGGAAGCACCGTCTGGCTGGACCTTCTGGAGCCAACAGCGGATGAAAGCGCCCACGTCGAGGAACTCGCCGGCATTGCCCTTCCCACCCGCGCCGAGATGGAAGAGATCGAGCTGTCCGATCGGCTCTATCAGGAGAACGGCGCGGAGTTCATGACGGCAACGACGCTGACGTCCCTCGACGACGACGATCCGGTCAAGTCACCCATCACCTTCATCCTCAAGGACAGCCTTCTGGTCACCATCCGCTATTGCGATCCAAAGCCTTTCGCGGCCTTCAGCGCACGCGCGCAAAAGGCCAACGGCATGGCCTGCACCTCCGGGGAAATGGCAATGCTCGGCATTCTGGAAGCGATCATCGACCGGATGGCCGACGTCCTGGAGCGCATCGGCAACGACATCGATCTCGTATCGCGCGAGGTCTTCCGAAGCCGGACCGCCAATGCGACCAAGAAAACGCGCAACCTGCAAGCTCTTATCGAGCAGATCGGCCGCAAGGGCGATTTCCTCACCGCGACACGGGAAAGCCTCGTCTCGATCTCCCGCCTTGTTGCCTATCACGCAGCACTCGACACATCGAGGGGGCGGTCGTCGAAGGAGACCCGACAGCGCCTGAAGCTCATTCAGCGCGATGCCGCCTTTCTCGGCGAACATGCGAGTTTCCTTTCCGGCAAGATCACCTTCCTCCTCGACGCAACGCTCGGGCTGATCAACCTGGAGCAGAGCCAGATCATCAAGATCTTCTCCGTCGCCGCCGTCGTTTTCCTGCCGCCCACCCTCGTCGCCTCGATCTACGGCATGAACTTCGAGATCATGCCGGAACTCAAATGGGACTTCGGATACCCCTTCGCGATCGCGCTGATGATCCTGTCGGCGGCCATGCCCTATCTCTACTTCAAGCGCCGCGGCTGGCTCTGAGGCGCCGACAACTGCGCTCCTGGTAGGCGCCACTCCGATTCCCTCCGCCTCACCCTGCAAAAAGAAAGCGCCCGCGGAAACTCCGCGAGCGCTCCTGTTCGATACCGGTCAGGAAGGTGAGGATCAGCCCTGCGGCTGCGGCTCCATGCCGCCGGTGTCGGTGTTGGGGTCCTTCGGCCGGTTGCTACCGGTCTTCGGGATGGCGGAGCTGTGCCCGCCGCCCGTCGGCTCGCTGCCATCGTCGCGCTTGGGCGGCTTGCCCTTCAGAAGTTCCTGGATCTCCTTGCCCGACAGCGTCTCGTATTCAAGAAGGCCGCTGGAGAGCGCGTGCAACTCATCGATGTTCTCCGTCAGCACCATGTTCGCCTTCGCCTCGGCGGTGTCGATGATCCGGCGCACCTCCTCGTCGATGAGTTTGGAGGTCTCCTCCGACATGTTCTGGTGCTGGGTGACGGAATGACCGAGAAAGACCTCTTCCTGGTTTTCCTTGTAGCGCAGTCGGCCGAGCTTCTCGCTCATGCCGTATTCCATCACCATGGCGCGGGCCATGTTGGTCGCCTGCATGATGTCGTTGGAGGCGCCGGTCGTAACGTTCTCCTTGCCGAAGATCAGCTCTTCTGCAACGCGTCCGCCAAACAGCATGGCAAGACGGGCTTCCATCTCGTTCTTCCTCATGCTGAGCCGGTCGCGCTCCGGCAGGTTCATGGTCACACCAAGGGCCCGGCCGCGCGGAATGATCGTCACCTTGTGGAGCGGATCATTGCCCGGCACATGAAGGCCGACGAGTGCGTGGCCCGCCTCGTGATAGGCGGTTAGCTTCTTCTCGTCTTCGGTCATGGCGAGGGTACGGCGCTCCGCGCCCATCATCACCTTGTCCTTGGCATCCTCAAACTCGGCCATCGTGACGAGCCGCTTGCCGCGCCGGGCGGCCAGCAGCGCCGCCTCGTTGACGAGATTCATCAGATCGGCACCGGAGAAGCCCGGCGTACCCCGCGCCAGCACCTTAAGCTCCACGTCCGGCGCCAGCGGCACCTTGCGCACGTGCACCTTGAGGATCTTCTCGCGGCCCATGACGTCCGGGTTCGGCACCACGATCTGGCGGTCGAAGCGGCCCGGGCGCAGGAGCGCCGGGTCGAGCACATCCGGCCGGTTGGTCGCGGCGATGAGGATGATACCCTCGTTGGCCTCGAAACCGTCCATCTCCACGAGAAGCTGGTTCAGCGTCTGCTCGCGCTCGTCGTTGCCGCCGCCCAGGCCCGCGCCGCGATGACGACCGACCGCATCGATCTCGTCGATGAAGATGATGCAGGGAGCGTTCTTCTTGGCCTGCTCGAACATGTCGCGGACGCGGCTGGCGCCGACACCAACGAACATTTCCACGAAGTCCGAACCGGAAATGGTGAAGAACGGCACATTCGCCTCGCCGGCGATGGCGCGGGCGAGCAGCGTCTTGCCGGTGCCCGGAGGTCCGACGAGCAGCACGCCGCGCGGAATGCGGCCACCGAGGCGCTGGAACTTCTGCGGATCGCGCAGGAACTCCACGATCTCTTCCAGGTCCTCCTTGGCCTCGTCGACACCGGCCACATCCTCGAAGGTGACGCGGCCGTGCGCCTCCGTCAGCAGCTTCGCCTTCGACTTACCGAAGCCCATGGCCTTGCCGCCCGAACCCTGCATCTGCCGCATGACGAAGAGCCAGATGCCGATGATGAGGAGCATCGGGAACCAGGTGATCAGCGTGCCGATCAGCGAGAAGTTCTCACCGACGGGCTTGGCCGTGATGCCGACGTTCTTGGCCCTGAGCGTGTCTATGTAGGAGGCGTCACGCGGCGCATAAGTCTGGAACGTCGTCCCGTTCGACATGTGGCCGCTGATCTGCTGTTCCTGGATCGTCACGTCGCGCACGTTGCCGTGATCAACGTCCGTCAGGAACTCCGAAAACGAAATTTCCTTTGCGCCCGATCGCTGCCCGGGATTCTGAAAAAGCTGAAACAGCGCGATCAGCAGGAGACCGATAATGACCCAGAGGGCGAAATTTCGGAAATTCGCGTTCATATTCAATCCTTAGAGCGGCTTTCGGCCGGTTCGCTGCGCGAGGGAATTCGTGGGGGACACCCGATACGTTGGCTAAAATAGGTCTCGCCCCACGAAATGCCAAGGTTTCTATCCCCGTTTGGGACGTTCCTTCACCTTTATGATAAATTCGGCGGGTTAGGCATCGATGAACGAGGCGCCAGCGAAACGAGCGGCTCGAAATCGGCGGGCGGCAATTCCCCGGCCTCTCCGCCATCGGCGCCGAAGCCCGCCGCCACGATGAGTGCGTCCCCACGCCACAGGGAGGGTGCGGTCTCCACCGCGCCGCGCGGCCATGATCCCTCGGCACGATCGCCGAGCTGACGCCGCCCCTCGCCGCCGAGCGCGCGAAGAGTGAGCGGGCCGCCGCAGGCTGGCCGCGGCCGAACCCGAAAACGCCCATCCCAGACAATGGCCTCGCGGCTCCCGCGAGCGGCAAGGATGACCTGCGGAAGGCCGCTCCGTCCCGCCTCCCGAAAGGCCCACAGGTGCGACCGGTCGACGTCGAGCGTCGCGCCCCCGAGCGTCCGGCGCAGCCGATCGCCGGAGCGCGCCGCATCGCCGACCGCACAAAGCGCGGCTTCGAGCGCCTCCTCGCGCGGTGGATAGATCCCTCCACCGGCAAAAAGAACGAGACGTTTGAGGGCCCTTAGGCGGATCTCCTCATGGTGTTGGAAAAGCGCGCAAAGCGGTACGCCGGCAAATCCCGCCCGATGGACGAACGCCCCGGCGAAGAGTCCATCCACCATCCCCTCCAGCGCGCCGGAAGCCCGCGCCATGCGCCGCGCCGTATCGGCGAGACGATGCGCCGTCATCCCCTCATCTGCCAGAGCCGGCATAAGCCGGCGCATGCGCACCCGCGCATATGCACAGTCTTCGTTCGACGGATCCTCGATCCAGTCCTCGCCGGCGGCGCGAAGGGTCGCGATGAGCCGCGCGCGCGGAACGGCAAGGAAGGGACGCAGGAAGGCGACACCATCGCCATCGCGCCGCAAGGTCATGGCGGCAAGGCCGGATACACCGCTGCCGCGCCCCAGACGCAACAGAAACGTCTCCGCCTGATCGTCCTCATGATGGGCAAAGACGATCGCACCGAGCCCATGCCGCCTGGCGGCATCGATGAGAAGGTGCCGGCGGATGGCACGCGCTTCCGCCTGGACGTTGGAATGCGGGCGAGCGCCGCAATGGCTAAGGGTTTCGTGGGAAAGGCCGAACCGCGCGGCACGGGCCGCAACGTCGGCCGCCTCCGCCGCCGCTTCGGCCCGAAGGCCGTGATCGACCGTGAGGACGACTGCATCGGGCGCCCCCGCGCCGGCAAGCGGCGCCCAGCGGCTGAAAAGCAGCATCAGAGCGGAGGAATCGGCACCGCCCGACACCGCCAGCCCGACGCGAGAGAACCGCGTCAGCGGCCGAAAGAGCGCATCGAGATCGCTATCGCGGACCGGATCGCCATGGGCATCGGCAGACATGATATCGGCAGGCGGGGCGTCAGCAGGCGGGGCGTCGGCAGGCATGGGGGGGTCTCCGGATCAGCACCCGGCCTTGCGCTGCTCCGACTGGGCACGCGAGCGCACCGAGCGGGCCGCCTTCGGATATTTCTTCAGCATCTCGCCGAAGGTGGCGCAGGCCGTCCCCGTCTCACCGAGCTGGACCAGCGACTGGCCGAGCTTCAGGAGCGCGTCAGGCGCCTTCTCGCTATCGGGATAATTGGTGTAGAGCTGCAGGAACTGCTGCGAGGCGTCGCTGTATTCTCCGCGCGAATAAAGGCTCTCTCCAAGCCAGTATTTCGCGCTCGGCGCCAGCCGATCGTCCGGGTACTGCAAGAGGAAATCACGGAAGCTTTCCTCTGCCCGGCCGTACTCGCCACGCAGCACATGCCCATAGGCAAGATCGTAGGCATCGCGAGGGTTGGTCGGCTGGACGCTCGCGAACTGATCGCCTGGACCGTCCGGGCCGTTCGGGTCGAGCATCTCGCCGCCGTAGCTCTGTCTCCCGCTGGCCAGCGCCGACAGATCGAGCGGCTGCCCGATGGCCCGGCCGATCTGGTCGTCCTCCGGCGGCGTGTTGCCGTTCTGGTCGAGATCGTTGGCGGGAACGGTGCCAAGAAGTTGAGGCGGCTGCCCGCCTACGGTGAAGTCGGGCTGGGCCGTCGGCGAAACGCCCGGTGGATTCTGCCCCTGAAGGGCCTGCCCCGTCGAGGGCTGCGTCGGCATCTGCCGTTGCTGCAGATCGCCCCGCTTGCCGGTGCCGCCTTCGAGCTGCTGCAGGCGATATTCCATATCGCCCTGCATGCGGCGCATCTGGTCCTGCATCTGGCGCAGCTGGTGCGAAAGCTCTTCCACCTGCCCATTGAGCTGACGGAGCTGCGCTTCGAAATTATCCATCCGAAGCGATTGCGACGCCGCTTCGCGACTATTCGGCGCCGAATTCTGAATGATGGAAAGCGGTCCCGGCCGCGTCTCGGCGAGCTGGACCCGGTCCTTCGAGACCGCTGCCGATACAGGCACCAGAACAAACGCCACGCCCATCGCGGCCGCCGCCAGGTGGTGCAGGGTTTGCTTCGCTCCAGCCATTCTTTTCCCGCCTTTCGAAGTGTCGGTGAGGGTATTTGCGATCTGCCCCCGCTTGGCGATCGCCGGCCGTCTCCGGCCGTCCCGTGCGCCCGCCGAACACGGCGGTCCCCATGGGCAATAGCACATCTGGTAAGGGATCATAAGGCGTTTGACTTCGGCCAAACTATGACGCGAACGCCTCGCTCCTGATACAAGCCCGATACGAAACGGCCGGCCGGGGTCTCCCCCGGCCGGCCGTTCGAATTCACCCGTCGTCGCCGAACGCTTAGCTGCCGGCGTTGTTCAGCACGGTGACCGCGCGCCTGTTCTGCGACCAGCACGACTCGTTGTCACACACCGCAACCGGCCGCTCCTTGCCGTAGGAAATGGTGCGCAGCCGGCTCGCCGGAACGCCGCGACTGACGAGATAGTCGCGCGTGGCCGAAGCGCGCCGAGCGCCGAGCGCAAGGTTGTACTCGCGCGTACCGCGTTCGTCGGCGTGGCCCTCGATCGTGACGGTATACTGCGAATAGCGGTTCAGCCAGGCGGCCTGCTTGTCCAGCGTGCCACGCGCCGCCCCGTTGATCGACGAACTATCGACCTCGAAGAACACCCGGTCGCCCACATTGACGACGAAGTCCTGCGCCGACCCCGGTGCCGGGGCCCCGGCAAGATCGTCCATCTGCTTGTTTCCCGCGCAAGCGGCGATCGTGCCGGCCATCATGGCGATGGCAACGAAACGGCCTGCCTGCTTGAGAAGCGAATTACTCAACATCCCGATTACTCCTCGTATCCCCCGGGCCGGCCTCAGGCTTACCAGCGTGTTGGTTAAGCGCCCGTTCCCAGAAATGGTTAACAGATTACCAATGGCTGTGAAAGCACAGGTCCCGCTTCCGCCCCCGGTTTGGGAGCGGCCCATCGCCCGCGATGTAAGCTTTCGTGTCAGTCGAGCAGCGGCGACCAGGCCGGATCGGAGGCGAAGGACGGCGTGGGAACCTTCTGCTCATTGTAACCGGTCAGATCAATCGACCACAATTGTGGCCCTCCTTGGGCGCCGCGAACATCGCGGAAGAACATCAGAACCCGTCCGTTCGGCGCCCAGGTCGGCCCCTCGTTGTGGAAGCCTTCCGTCAGGATGCGCTCGCCCGAGCCGTCCGGCTTCATGACGCCGATGAGGAACTTGCCGCCCGATTGCTTGGTGAAGGCGATCAGGTCGCCGCGCGGCGACCACACCGGCGTCGAATACGAGCCCTTGCCGAAGCTGATGCGCTTGGCCCCGCCACCCGAAGCGCCCATGACGTAGAGCTGCTGACGGCCGCCACGGTCGGATTCGAAGACGATCTGCGAGCCATCCGGAGAAAACGAAGGACTGGTGTCGATCGCCGCGGAATTGGTCAGCCGCGTCACACTGCGCGAACCCAGGTCCATGGAGAAGATGTTGGCGTTGCCGTTTTCCTGCAAGCTCATCACCACCCGGCTGCCATCTGGCGAGAACCGGGGCGCAAACGTCATGCCGGGGAAATCGCCGACGATCTGCCGCCGCCCGGAGTTGATGTCGAGGAGATAGACGCGCGGTCTGCCGCCGGCATAGGACATGTAGGTGATCGTCTGGCTCGACGGGCTGAAACGCGGCGTCAGAACAAGGTCGGCCCCATTCGTCAGATAGCGGACATTGGCACCATCCTGGTCCATGATCGCCAGCCGCTTGACGCGCTTGTTCTTCGGCCCGGTCTCGTCGACGAAGACGATGCGGGTGTCGAAGTACCCCTTCTCGCCCGTCAACCGCTGATAGATCGCATCGGCGATGATATGGGCAATGCGCCGCCAGTTGTCGGCCTGGGTGGTGTATTGCTGACCGATCATCTGCTCGCCGGCGAAGACGTCCCACAGGCGGAAGTCGACCTTGAGCCGTCCGCCGCCCTGGTTGACCACCGAACCCGTCACCAGCGCCTGGGCGTTGATGACACGCCAGTCGCTGAAACGTGGCGGTCGGTTGGGATCCGTGATCTTTTCGATGAAGGACGCGGGATCGAGCGGTTTGAAGAGGCCGGACCGCTTCAGATCGGCGGTGATCACGCTGGTGATGTTGCGAGCAACAGCGCTGTCGCCACCCTGCCCGGTGAAGTCCGGCAGCGCGATCGGCATCGGCTCGACCCGGCCCTGCGTGACGTCGATCTCGATCAGGGCCGAAGCCGGCGAGACCGCCGCCAGCGTCACAACCGCCGCCGCCGCGAGCCGCCGCGTCGACATGCCGACGCAGGCCCGCACCAGGCCGGCCAGTTTCATCGACCATGATCCGACGGCATCATGCGCGAATCCGATCATATTTCGCTCCTCTTTTCGCATTCCCAGCGATTGTAACGCATCAACCGCCGAACAGTTCGCGCGGATCGAATGTTACGTTGACCTCGTTCCAGGCGTCGTACTTGTCAGCCGGCATCTGATAGGGCTGGCAGCGTAGCACCGCGCGGCGCGCGCTGTCGGCCGCCGCCCGGAAAAACGGGTCGGATCCGGTATTGAGAACCTTCGGCGGACGGGCAACGCTGCCGTCCCGGTTGAGAAAGACCTTGACCTTGACACTCAGGCCTTCCGCGCTCTCAGCCCCGATCGGCGGATTCCAGCAGCGCGAGATCTGCGCCCTGAGCGCATCGAGCTCGGACTGCGTCATCCGCGCGTTGTCATTGCCCGTACGGCTGCCGAGCGAGGCTTGGCGCGACTGTCGCTGCGTGCCGCCGCCGGTCGGCGTCGTCTTGTTCAGCAGCGCGGAAATCTTGTCCGGGTTGAACTTGTCCTGCTGCGACGTCGACCGGGTATCGCGGCGGTCCTGCGCCTTTTCCTTTGCCGCGGCAGCGACCCGGGTCGGCTTCGGCGGGGTCGGCTTGGACCGCGGAACGGCGCTCGCCGGCAGTGGTTCCGCCGTCGCCTGCGCTTCCTCCGCCGGTGCGGGCGTCGGCGCGGGCTCCTCCGTCGGCTGCGGCTCGTCCGGCACATCCGGCGCCGGCGGCTCCGGCGGCGTTTCGGGCGCGACATCGGGTTCCGGTGTCTCGGGCGGCGGGGGCGCCACGGCCGAGGGCTCGTTTACCGCTTCCTGGGGATTTTCCGCCGGCGGCTCCGGCGTCGGCTCTTGCTGTTGGCCCACCGCTTCGGGCGGGGCCTCGGGCGTCGGCGGCGTTTCCTCGCGCGCATCCGACGGCTGTTCCTGAAGTTCAGCCGTCTTCGAGCCCTTGTAGAGGTCGGTGATCTCCGATACCGGCACCAGATCGACAGGCAACGCATCGACAGGTGGCACGGAGAACGGGTCCGCGCTGGGGAGCGCAAAAAGCCCCCAGAACAGAACCGCTACGTGGCCGACAGTCGATACGACAAGCCCGACGCGCATGGTCAGTTACCTTGCTCCTCGAGTGTCACGAGGCCGATCCGCTTGAATCCGGCCGCGCTGATCCGCCCCATGACCCGCATGATGGTGCCGTAGTCGGCATCGCGATCGCCGCGCACATAGATGCGTTCGTCATAGCCATTCTTGGCGATCGCCATGAGCCGTGGCACGACCTCGTCCGGATCGATCTCGGTGTCCTGCAGGAACACCTCGCCGTCGCCCTTTACCGAAATCGTGATCGGCTCGGTGTCGCCTTCCATCGCCTTGGCACGCGTTTCGGGCAGGTCTATGGGCACGCCGACCGTCAGCAGCGGCGCGGCGACCATGAAGATGATCAGCAGAACCAGCATGACGTCGACCATCGGCGTCACGTTGATCTCGCTCATCGGCTGGCGTCTGGCACGACCGCGCCGGCGCCCGCCGCCCCTGCCCGAGGGTTGCAGTCCCGCGCCCATGCGTCAGCTCCGCTCGTCGATCTGGCGCGACAGGATGGCGGAGAACTCGTCGGCGAACGCTTCCATGCGCGAACCGAGCTTGCCCACCTGCGCGGAAAACTTGTTGTAGGCAATGACCGCCGGAATGGCCGCCAGAAGGCCAAGCGCGGTCGCAAAGAGCGCCTCGGCAATGCCCGGCGCAACGACGGCGAGATTGGTGTTCTTGGAAGCCGCGATCGCCTGGAAACTCGACATGATGCCCCACACCGTGCCGAACAGGCCGATGAAGGGCGACGCCGAGCCGACCGTTGCAAGGACGAGCAATCGCCGCTCCAGCCGCTCCATCTCGCGCGTGATCGTCACGTCGAGAACCTTGTCGATACGCATGGTCAGCCCGCCGATCGCTGGCCGCCCGCCTTCGTGGCTGCGCTTCCATTCGCGCATCGCGGCGACGAAGACGGCGGCCAGCGCAGAGTTACCGCGCGCCGAAAGCGTCCGGTATAGCTCTTCCAGCGACTGACCCGACCAGAAGATCTTCTCGAACCGATCCATCTGCACTTTCGTGCGCGCATAGAGAATGGACTTGTCGATGATGATCGCCCAGCACCACACCGAGGCGAACAGCAACCCCAGCATCACGATCTTCACGACGATATGCGCTTCCCAGAACAGGGTGATCAGCGACAAGTCAGCAACTGGCGCGCTGATCGCCTCCTGGGCCACGTCCATCGGATTCATCTTGGGGAACCTTTCATCCGTCTTGCAACCGCGGTGTCACGACATGTCGGAACGGCGCGAGTATACGCCGCCAAAGCCTGAAGATGTCGCCAATGCTGAAACCGCCCCGCGTTTAACGCGTGTCTCTGTGGCGCTCAATTTTGTCAAAACTAGGAATAAACGAGTCCTCAGGGAGTACCGTCGCACACCACTACGAGCAAGCCATTGTCAAGGTTAACGGGCACTTAACACGCGCGAATACGGCATACTTATGAACACGAGCCGGGCTTTATGAACGTGGACCGAGCTTTTCGCGCAAAGTCGCCGGCAGCCGCACCGGCCGTCCGCTACGGGCGATCGCCGCAGCCATGACGGTGGCGGCCACCAAAATGGTTCCGCCTCGGGACACCGTCTGGTCGAGGAAGAAGCGGGCGCCGCGGATTTCCCCCGGTGACGTCGTCACCGTGAGGATGTCGTCTATGCGCGCCGGCGAGCGGAAATCAATCTCCATGCGGCGCACGACGAAGGCAACGTCCGGCGTCGCCTCCACGCCGGCGAGCTCGTGGTGGTGCACGCCGATCAGGCGCAGGAAGTCGGAGCGCCCCCGCTCCATGAACTTCAGATAGTTGGCATGATAGACAATGCCGGAAAAATCCGTGTCCTCATAATAGACGCGCACGGCAAGAAGATGCCGCCCGTCCTCGATCCGGCCGGAAATATCCGGCCACGAGCGCGTTTCCGCTGTCCCTGTCATATAAGCCTCGCGATGATCGGGCACGACCGTGTCCCACGCCTCGTCGGCGCTTCTGATCCGCCCGGCGGCACCATATAGCCTTGACCGGCCGTCGGGTACCCCGACGGACCGTCACACCCCCGCCGCGGTATTGCCAAGGCACTTCCCTCGTGTCCCCCGGCTCACTCCTCCGGCGAGGCATCACCCAATGTCTGCAGGAGATCGTACTGGCCAGTGGTGCCAACGGGAACCGCAAGCCCAAGATGGGCAAAGGCACGCGGCGTCAAGAGCCGGCCGCGCGGTGTCCGCTGCACGAATCCCTTCTGAATGAGGAACGGTTCGACGATTTCCTCGATCGCGTCGCGCGGCTCCGACAGCGCCGCTGCGATGGTGTCGATGCCGACCGGCCCGCCGCCGAAATTCTCCGCAATCATCGAGAGATAGCGCCGGTCGAGCATGTCGAGCCCGGCCTCGTCGACATCGAGGCGTTTCAGCGCCATATCGGCGACCTCCCGGTCGACCGCTTCCTTGCCCGCGACATAAGCGAAGTCGCGCACCCGCCGCAACAGCCGACCGGCGATGCGCGGCGTGCCGCGCGCGCGCGTCGCGATCTCGCGCGCGCCGTCCTCCGTCATGCCAAGGCCCATGATCCGCGCGCCGCGTTTGATGATGTGTTCCAGTTCCGGCACCGTATAAAAATCGAGCCGGACGGGAATGCCAAAACGATCGCGCAGCGGCGTCGTCAGGAGGCCCAGCCGCGTCGTTGCACCGACGAGCGTGAATTTCGACAGGTCGATGCGGACCGAACGCGCCGCCGGCCCCTCGCCGATGATAAGGTCGAGCTGGAAGTCCTCCATCGCCGGATAGAGGATTTCTTCCACCGCCGGATTGAGCCGGTGGATCTCATCGATGAAGAGGACGTCGCGTTCTTCGAGGTTGGTCAGGAGCGCGGCGAGATCGCCGGCCTTGGCAATCACAGGGCCCGACGTCGCACGGAAATTGACGCCGAGCTCGCGTGACACAATCTGAGCAAGCGTCGTCTTGCCAAGGCCCGGAGGCCCGACGAACAGCACGTGGTCAAGCGCGTCAGTGCGCGCCCGCGCCGCCTCGATGAAGACCTTCAGGTTGGCCCGCGCCTGTGCCTGGCCAACGAAATCGTCGAGCGTCTGAGGACGAAGGTTCGCATCCATATCCTCCGGCCGTTCGTCGGCGCTGATCAGCCGGTCCGTCATAGGCTCCATTCCAATTCGATTTCGTCCCGGATCGGGATCCCGTGGTGGCCGTGCTCCGGGGTGGTCGGTTTCAGCTCGCGCGATGCAGCAAGCGCATTCGGATAGACGGCGACGAGACGCGCGCCTCGCTTTTGATAAAACCGCAAAGCGTGCGTGTTGTCATTGGTGATGACGAGCCACACCCGCCGGCAGCCGCGTTCCCACGCCTCGAACAACACCCGCGAGACAAGCGCCGTCCCCGTTCCCGCCCCCTCGCCGAAACTGTCGAGGGTGACAAGTTCGAACGCCTCGCCGTCGACGGCATAGCTGGCCAAGCCGCGCAGGGCGCCAGCGGCATCCATCGCGCGAAAGCCGGAAAGATCCGCCGCCTGATGCACCCTCCCGCGCGAGACGATTGTCGCCCCGTCCCAGTGCCGGCAGAAGGAATCTTCAATCCACGCGGCATCGTCGACGGTCTCGATATCGACCGCTGCGGTCACCGCGACAGTTCCTTAAGTGCCAGCCGGATGAGCGTCTGGGTCGTCGCCCCTTCGCCCGCCTCCCGCGACGCGGTTGCAACCGCCGCACTCGCCTGAGGCAGGCCGTAGCCGAGATTGACGAGGGCGGAAACCGCATCGGCGATCGGCTTCGGCGCATGGCCGTCCTCGATGTCGCCGGCGACCCGGACGACACCGGGATCGACGTCGGCAAGCCCCGGCGCCTTTTCCTTCAACTCCGAGCAGATGCGTTCGGCGACCTTCTTGCCGACGCCCGGCGCGCGCGAGATCGCGGCAAGGTCCCTGAGCGCGATGGCCGAGGCCAGCTCGCCCGGCTTCATGATGCCAAGGACGGCAAGCGCCACCTTGGCGCCAACGCCCTGCACCGTCGTCAACAGCCGGAACCATTCCCGCTCGCTGGCCGAGAGGAAGCCATAGAGGCGGATCATATCCTCGCGAACGACCGTTTCGATCGACAGCACGGCCGCCTCGCCGGCCGACGGTAGCGCCTGCAGCACACGGGCCGGGCAGAACACCTCGTAGCCGACCCCGCCGACATCGAGAATGACACTATCGTCCCCGAAACTGTCGACGACGCCCTTCAGCTTGCCGATCATCGCTCACCGCTCGCGGGCCCGAATCCCGCGCCCGTCCCAAACACACCTGACGCCAACACATGCGGGGGCGAGGAGAACATGTCAAGAACGAATACTTACGCGCCGGGCGCCGGGAACAGCGCATCGAACCGGCCTTCGCCATCGCGGGTGAAGCGGACAATGCGCGCTCCCGCGACGCGGCGGGCCCAGCCGTCGGCCTCGAACTTCGCCAGCATCGACCGCCCCAGGCTGCCGGCGAGGTGGGAGCGCCGCTCGCTCCAGTCGAGGCATTCGCGGCAGACCGGGGATCGTTTGGCGCGCAGGGGCTGAAGGTCGATTCCCATTCCCTCGACGAACCCGGCGCCACTCGCCGTCAACGACAGCACATCGCCCGACCGGGCAAGAAATCCGCGCGCCAGCATGCTCTCGAAGAGCCGCACGCTCATGTCGCCAGCGAGGTGATTGTAGCAGACCCGCGCCTTCCTGAGCGCACCCTCCTTCGGGCCCGTGCGGGTGCGCAGGTGGCCGATGCCGGCGGCAAGCCCCATCAGCCCCTCCAGCACTTGCGCGACGTCGTCGCTAGCGAGCGAGAAATACTTGTGCCGCCCCTGCTTGCGCAGCGCGATGAGGCCGCCATCGTGGAGCTTGGAAAGATGCGAGCTCGCCGTCGGCAGGGAGACACCCGCCTCTTCGGCCAGTTCGCTCGCCGTCAGCGCCTTGCCGGACAGGAGCGCGACGAGAATGTTCGCCCGCGCCGGATCTCCGACCAGCGCGGCGACATGGGCGATATGGGGTCCGTCTTTCATAGTTCGATGGTAGCCAAACCTTCTGATGCATTCAACGCCGATCGAAGTCAGGCCAAAACCTTCATCCTCTCTCCAAGAGGGAAGGGTAAATTCCATATATTTCATAGAGATATGGGAAATATAAACGCTTCGACCGACATCGAAGCATTGGGCACGAACTGATCGCTAGCCTGCGGCCATCACCAACCACAGGAGACCGCCTCGTGTCCGCTCTGATCGAAAAACTGCTCTATCTATGCTGTATCATTCTCATGCCGAGACACCCCACGCCCCGGGGCCGGGAACGCCCCGCAAGGCCCCGCTCGCCCGAGGATTTCGGCCGCTGAGCGGCGTCCGCGCGCGACACTTACCGGTTGAAACGCCGCCGTTCAGGGGCGATAAATCTCCATACGGTTGCCTGATCGGATCGGGCGTTTCGCAAACGGGATCGACACACGGGAGGTGGATATGCGTTCAGTGGCCTTCGCCGCATTGGCCTTCCTGGCCGGTATAACGGCGGCAGACGCGCAATCGCTCGATGGCTTCCTCAGCGGGATGCTGAAGGGCTGCGAAATGTCGAAGGACTTCACCGATTTCACGCAATCGCTCGCCGATGAGGCCGTCGGACAAGGCAAAATCCGCGTGCCGTCGCAGGTCCGCGACGCCATCGGCACCGCCCGGATAAGCGACGGCGTGGATCACTATCTGATTTCCATCCCCGTCACCGCGACCTGGAAGGGCCTGTCGGTGAGCGGCATCACGTTCTTCCTCGGCAAGGGAAACGGCATCTACGGTTGGCAGGTGCTGTTCGCGGCGACGCCGGCCGACGTCGACAAGACCTTCGGCGCCGACGCCAAGAGATCCCGCCAGATCTTGCTGCAGCACGACCAGATGGAGGCCTTTTCGGCCGACAACGTCAAGATTGGCGTGACGCCCGAGCGTGTGCCCTACTTCCTCTGCGATCTCTCGACCTGATCACCGCGAACGGAAACAATCGGCGATACTCCGGTGCCGCACGCCGGACCGGAGATCTCGCTAAGAATTTGATCGCCTTGATATTCTAGCGACCCAACTCGCCCCGGGAAGAGGGTAGCTGCCTGTGCTGCGCGTGGCAAAGCGCGATGGCGAGCGCGTCGGCGGCGTCGTCGCTGTCGAAGGTCGCTTTGGGCAGCAGCATCTTGACCATGGCGCGGATCTGCCGCTTTTCCGCGTGGCCGGCGCCAACGATGGTCTTCTTGACGAGGTTTGGCGCGTATTCCGCGACCGAAAGACCGGCCTTTGCCGGAACGAGCAGCGCAATCCCCCGCGCCTGACCAAGCTTCAGCGTCGAGGCTGCGTCTTTGTTGACGAAAGTCGCCTCGACCGCCGCCTCGTCCGCTTGTGCCTTCCCGACAACCTCCGACAGACCCTCGTAGAGTGCGAGAAGCCGGCCGGCGAGTTCACCATCGAGCGGCGCCTTGATGGTGCCCGCGCCGACGAAGGTCAGCGAATTGCCGAGCGCCTCGATGATGCCCCAGCCGGTGCGCCGCAGGCCCGGATCAATGCCGATGATGCGCACGCGCGACGGCCCGCCCGGCCGGCTGCCCGTGGCCATGCCTCGCGCCATGCTCTTCGCCGGGCCAATCTCTTTCGTGTCGTTCTGATTCGTGTCGCCTGCCATGACGGGAATCAGTACCCTTTCAGCGCGGCGGGCGGAAGCGCCGGCCGGCCCCCGTTCCGGCTCGCCCGTCTTCCACCCCTTGATTCCCATCCACAGGACCCGCCGATGTCCTTCGTCATGACGCCCGACTTCGCCGTATTGGCGGCCGCGATCGCCGTCGCCGGTCTGGTGCGCGGGTTTGCCGGCTTCGGCACCGGTCTCATCTTCATGCCGCTCGCCTCCACCGTTATCGATCCGGTGATGGCGCTGATCGTCGCCTGGGTGGTCGACACGCTCCCCACGCTGCCAATCGTCCTGCCGGCACTGAAGGTCTGCACCTGGAAGACCATTCGGCCGATGCTCGTCGGCGCCTTCGTCGGCCTGCCGCTCGGCGTCGCCGCCATCCGCTATGCCGACCCGGTGCCGGCACGCTGGGCGATCAGCCTCCTGACGCTCGGCTTCGCGCTTGTCATGTGGTCCGGCTGGCGCTATCGCCGCACGCCCTCGACACCGCTGATCGTCTCGCTCGGCGCCTCCTCCGGCCTCCTCGGCGGTTTCGCCGGCATCCCCGGTCCGCCGGTTATCCTGTTCTGGATGTCGAGTGTCGCAGCGGCGTCTATCGCACGCGCCAACATCATCGTTTATTTCGCCGTGCTCACGGTGTTTTCCGGCGGCAATTACGCCGCGCAGGGACTTTTCACGCTCGAGGCGACGCTCCGCGCCGTCACCCTCGCGCCGATCTATTTTCTGGCCATTTTCTTCGGCAACCGGCTCTTTCCGTATGCTGCGGAGGGGACCTACCGCCGCATCGCCTTCCTCCTCATCATCGCTTCTGCCATCCTCGGGCTACCGGCTTTCGACGAACTGTTGAGGCCATGAAAAAGGCCCGGACAAAGCCGGGCCTTTCGCAGTCGATCGAAAAACGGAGAGTTACGCACCGGTAACGAGCCGGCCGTCGAGAACGACACCACTCGCCGCCGAGACGACACCCTTGTCGCGGATATAGGCGATGATCTCGTTGCGATAGACGAGCCCGGTGTGGAGATAGTCAAGCCCACGCAGATCCATGCTCGGGATCGCGCCCGGAACGCCACCCGAGATCGGCTTGCCGTTCCATGCCTCGCCAAAGCCGCCAAGCGCGATATAGGTGCCGAAGGCAACGCGGATCGGCTTGTCGGCGATATTGGCAAGCGGCGTGCCGTGAAGAGTCACCTCGACCGCCTTGGCTTGCGCCGGCGAGGCGCCGTAGGCAATGCGGTAGCGCACACCCTTGGAGAAGTGCAGGAAACCGCGCGAGACGAACTCGGAAAGATCGATATCGCCCGTGGCAACTTCTTCCGGGCGAAGGATCCGCTTGGCGTTGTTGTCGAGCATCGCCTGGAGGTCCGCTCCCGTCATCGTCGCGACGTGGACGGTGTCGGCATAGGGCATGACGCCATACCATTGCCGGAAGGAAAGCGGGCCCTGGGCGACACCGGAGGAAAGCCCCGTCGCGTTGAAGACCGCAACATCGATGGCGCCGTTGGCGAACCCTTCGGAGCGAGCGACGAGCGCATCGTTCATGAAGTTGGCGATGGCGGTTTCACGGATATAGCGGTCGGCGATGGTGCGCTCGGTGGACACTAGCCCGTCGGCGTCGTCGACCCGGCCGATGACCTCGGCGAGCTTCTTGTCGAGCGCGGCGATAAGCGGCGCCACATGCGCTTCCTCGAAGGCGGCATCGTAGTCGCCGGGCTGCTCCAGCATCGCCGCCTTGGGATCGTCCGCCGCGACGCGCTTGTCGCTCGGCTTGATCGGGTTGAGACCGACGGAAGAGAACCAGGCCTTGCGGCCATGCTCGGCGGCGATCGACATCACGATCTCGCCGAGATAGTTGCCCGTCGCCTTCGCCTGGGTGATGAGAACGCCGTCGATCATGTTGTCGGGGTTGATGCCGTCTTCGTTGAGCTTGGTATGGGAATGGCCGCCGATGAGGACAACCGGCTTTTCCGTCAGCGGACCTGCGGCGGCAGCGATGTCGAAATCGCCCTCGCCGATCATCCGCACCGTGCCGGCCTTGCCGCTCTTGTGCATGCCCGACCCATAGCCGCAATGGGAGAGGATGACGACGACGTCGGAGACGGCCGCGACCGCCGGCAGGACGTTCTTCAGCGCCGCAACCGGGCTGGCGACACCAAGCGTCGGATCGCTCTCTTGGCCGGTGCGCACATCGACGGCGGTGGTCAGCCCGATGAAGCCGATCCTCAGCCCCTTCACCTCACCAATCGCCGCGGCAACGTAATCCTCGTCCCTAGCCAGATGGCTGGAATCATGGACATTGGCGGAGAGGACGGGGAAGCGTGCATCGGCGACAATGCCCGACTTCAGCAGCGCGGAGCCGCGATCGAACTCATGGTTGCCGAGAACGCCGATGTCGAGCCCCGCCGCCGAATAGGTCCGATAGGCCGGATCGGCGACGAACTCGTCCGGCGACCAGCCGAGCAACTCGTCGAAGACCGAGCCGGTGTGGTCATCGCCGCCGGAGACGAAGAGCACTACCTCGTTGTCAGCCGCCGCCGCCCGGCGCGCGTTGACGAGCTTGACCATCTGCGAGAAGCGGTGGGTGTCGCCCTTCTTGGCGTGCATGTCGGTGAGGTGGTTGTGCATGTCGTTGAAATGCATCAGCCGCAGCACACGCCGCTCGCCCGCGGCCAGCGTCGGCGCGGGAACCGGATTACCCTCCTCCGTCACGATGCGCTTGACCGGACCGGACAGGGGATCGCCCTTGAGGAGGAACAGCCGCTCGAAGCTTCCGGCCGGGTTTGGCTTTGCCGGAACCATCGCCAGTTCCCCAGGCTCTGCCGCGCCGGCGCGAAAGACGATCATCGGAGAAAACGACGAAAGTCCGAGCACCACTCCCGCCTTGATCACGGAACGCCGCGACCATCCGGATTTGCTGTCGATCATGGAAGATTCCTCATATCTGAAAAAGACAAGCACCATCATTCGGCCGCTCTATAGGCCCGTCTCTTGAACCTTCCATGACGCTTTTGCGAACCCCGATGGGATCGACGCCGATGGGAAAAGCAATCCCGAAACGACAAAAAGGCCCGGCATTGCTGCCAGGCCTTTCCGGGGTGAAAACTCGATGCACCACGCGCGATGCACCGGCAGGCAAGGCGCGACCTACTCCGCCGCGTCGAGCACCGAATTGTCGATACCGAGCCGCCCGGCGACGCCCGCCCCGTAGGCCGGGTCGGCCTTGGCAAAGAGCCGTATCTGACGACACTGGATAAACTCCGGCACGCCGTTCATGGCACGGGCGATGTTGTCCATCAGCCTCTCCTTGGCATCGTCCGGCATCAGCCGGAAAAGATCGCCCGGCTGCTTGAAGTCGTCGACGCCCTGCCCCTCGAGCGGGTCGTAGCGGTCCGCATCGCCGGAGATCGACAGCGGCGGCTCGGCGACGGAAGGGTCGGCGACCGGCCCGTTGAAGCTGTTCGGCTCGTAGTTGATCGCACCGCCGTCGTTGCCGTCAAACCGCATCTGGCCGTCACGCAGGTAGCCGGAATGGACCGGACATTTCGGCCGGTTGACGGGCAGCGCGTCGTAGTTGACGCCAATCCGGTAACGATGGGCATCGGCATAGGAGAAGATGCGGAACTGCAGCATCTTATCCGGGCTGTGACCGATTCCCGGCACGACATTGGCCGGCGAAAAGCCCGACTGTTCGACCTCGGCATGGTAGTTGTCCGGGTTGCGGTTCAACTCCATGACGCCCACCTCGATCAACGGATAGTCGCTGTGTGGCCAGACCTTGGTGAGGTCGAAGGGATTGTACGGCACCTTTTCCGCATCCGCCTCCGGCATCACCTGAACCATGACCCGCCACTTCGGGAAATCGCCGTTCTCGATCGAGGTATAGAGGTCGCGCTGGTGCGATTCCCGGTCCTGACCGATCAACTCCGCGGACTCCGCGTCCGTCAGGTGCGCATGGCCCTGCATGGTCTTGAAGTGGAACTTCACCCAAAACCGCTCGCCCTCGGCATTGATGAACGAGTAAGTGTGGCTACCGTAGCCGTTCATGTGACGAAGCGTCTTCGGAATACCCCGATCCGACATCAGGATCGTCACTTGGTGCAGGCTTTCGGGCCTGAGCGACCAGAAGTCCCACATCGCCGTCGGATTGCGCATGTTGGTGCGCGGATCTCGCTTCTGGGTGTGGATGAAGTCCGGGAACTTATAGGGATCGCGGATGAAGAACACCGGCGTATTGTTGCCGACGAGATCCCAGTTGCCTTCCTCGGTGTAAAACTTGATCGCGAAGCCGCGCACGTCGCGCTCGGCATCCGCCGCGCCGCGTTCGCCGGCAACGGTGGAAAAACGCAGGAAGACGTCCGTCTCCTTGCCGACTTCGCAGAACACTTTGGCCTTGGTGTAGGCGGTGATGTCATTGGTGATCGTCAACTTGCCGTGCGCCGCCGACCCCTTGGCGTGGACGACGCGCTCCGGCACTCGCTCACGGTTGAAATGCGCGTGCTTTTCGAAGAGTTGCCAGTCCTGCACCAGGAGCGGTCCGCGCGGACCAGCGGTCAGCGCCGTATCGTTCGACGGCACCGGGATGCCGGAGGTGGACGTCATCGTTTTTCTGTCGTCGCTCATCGTTTTCTCCCTGAGAGTCCGACTGGGAAGTCCGTCTGGCTCTCCGATAAGGGAAACCGGCCGACCCCCGTGCCTCGCCGCTTGCAGCCGGAGGACCCCCATGGCCCGCCCGCGTCAACGACAGGACGGAGGGTAGAGAAGGCAAATAATTTATTGAAACGAATAATTCTCGTTATTATAATCGATAAATCCGATTAATTGGTGCAACGGCCTTCTGCGATGACCGCTCTTCCCTCGCTCCGCCAGCTTCGCTACCTCGTCGCATTGGCGCAGGAACGCCACTTCGGCCGGGCGGCACAGGCCTGCAACGTGACGCAATCGACGCTCAGCGCCGGCATCCAGGAACTGGAGGCCACACTCGGCGTGACGCTCGCCGAACGCACCAAGCGCTCGGTCATCATCACCACCCTCGGCGAGACAATCGTGATGCGGTCGAAGGCGATCCTGCGAAGCGCTGAGGATCTGGTCGACTGCGCCGCGGCGGCGGGAGAGATGCTCACCGGCGATCTGCGCCTCGGCGTCATTCCCACCGTCGGCCCCTATCTCCTGCCCCGCGCTCTGCCGAACCTGCGCCAGAGCTACCCGGGCCTGCGGCTCTACCTGCGCGAGGACCGGACCGACCGGCTCCTCGCCCACCTCGGCGACGGCCGGCTCGACGCGGCGCTGATGGCCTTTCCCTACCCGGTTGACGCGGTCGACAGCATCGAGATCGCCGAAGACCGTTTCCTCTTCGCCTGCCACCGGGACCATCCGCTGGCGCTGCGCAAAGCGGTCACCGATGCCGATCTTGCCGCCACGCCCTTGATGCTCCTGGAGGAGGGCCATTGTCTGCGCGGCCACGCGCTCGCCGCCTGCAGCCTGACGCGACGAACCACCGACGACACCTTCGAGGCAACGAGCCTTCAGACGCTTATCCAGATGGTATCGGAGGGTCTCGGCGCGACGCTCATCCCCGAACTTGCCGCCGACAGCGGCACCCTTGGTGACGACATCGCGCTCGTGCCACTCGTCCGGCCGGCAACGCGGCGAATCGGCCTGGCCTGGCGCAAGACGTCAGGCCGGGTCGCCGATTTCCATCACCTGGCAAGGTCCCTCGCCGACGCGCTCGCGAAAGCCTGATGCGCACCGATCCGGCGCGGGCGATCGACGCCCACCGAACCGCCTCGACAGGTGGCGGGCATATGCCCGTTCGGCATCATGTCGTCGCAGGGCGGCAAGGCGACGAAGATCAGGATAAAGGTGATGATGAGCCCTGCGTTCTCGCTGAGGAACTCCGAGCCGATGACGGCAAGCGGAAAGCCGACGCAGAGTCCGGGGACGAAGAGAACGAGGCCGCGCCCGAACAGCTCGCCGCCCCCTCGCCACCCGTGGGCGCAACCTCCGGGGCCTCCGGCCCTATTGCCCCGTTCGCCTCATCACGAACCGGCGTTTCCTCCTCCGACATGTCCGTCCCCCCTCACATACCGGCTGGGGAAAGCCGGCGCCCGGACCGCAAAGGCCAGGCGAAAATCCAGTCCTCTCAGTCCCTTGTGGCGCGCCATTGATTCACCGGCTTCACCGGAAACACCCTCACCCCTCGTGGTGGCGTTCCGCCATCGACAAAGTATTGCAGAAATCGCAGCATGATCTAAGCGTCCCCGACCGGGCCGATCTCCCGAGCCAGCCAGTCCCGTCCGAGCAGTGCCGGCACACCGACAACAAAAAGGGGCATCCTTGCAGAAGGACGCCCCTAGCCGATAGCGTATCGGAATACTTCTCGCGTCAGGCGCTTTCCAGCTTCGCCATGACTTCGTCGGAAATGTCCTCATTGCCGTAAATGTTCTGCACGTCGTCGTCGTCTTCCAGAACGCCCATCAGCTTCATCAGCGTCGCGGCCTTTTCCTCATCGACCGGCGTCAGGTTCTGCGGCTTCCAGATCGCCTTCACCGATTCCGCCTCGCCGAGGCTGTCGGCAAGCGCGCTCGACACCTCGCCGAGCGACTCAAAGGCACAGATGATGGTGTGGCCGTCATCGTCCGACTGCACGTCGTCCGCACCGGCCTCGATCGCGGCTTCCAGCACGGCATCCGCGTCACCGGCTTCAGGCTTGTAGACAATCTCGCCGACGCGATCGAACATGAAGGCGACCGAGCCCGTCTCACCGAGAGCGCCGCCGTTCTTGGAAAAGGCGGCGCGGACGTTGGACGCCGTGCGGTTGCGGTTGTCGGTCAGCGCCTCGACGATGACCGCGACGCCACCCGGCCCGTAACCCTCGTAGCGCACCTCGTCGTAGTTCTCCGCGTCACCGGCCTGCGACTTGTTGATCGCGCGCTCGATGTTGTCCTTCGGCATCGACTGCGCCTTGGCATTCTGGATCGCCAGCCTGAGGCGCGGATTGGCATCGGCGTCGGGGCCGCCGACCTTCGCCGCGACGGTGATTTCCTTGGAAAGCTTGGAGAACATCTTGGAGCGCACGGCATCCTGACGTCCCTTGCGATGCATGATGTTCTTGAACTGTGAATGTCCGGCCATGTCTCGTGTCTCGCGTTAAGGGCGCGTGCGCTGTTGCCGTATCCCGGCGATCCGGAATCCTGCCGGCCCAAGAGGAGCGAAGGCAGGCAACCGGCGCCGCGCCGAAGAAAATCTGCCCGCGCTTATAGAAAAGCCCGCGCCGGAAATCCAGTCATCCCCGCAAATGCGGCTAAGAACCCCGCGGAAAATCGCGAATGCACAAAGCAATATCGCAAGGCAGGCGTGGATGGACGCGGAGCGTAACTCCGCTTTCGTCAGTGCCAGAACGACGGCAGCGCCGGCGCAAGCCGCCCCCCCAGCCGCAACGGTTCGATGTGGACCGCAAGCCCCGTCCCGTCGTCGATCTCGACCGCCACGCCCGCGACCGTCGCCTCGCCGTCGGCCGGCGAGAACCGGGCGCGTGAGAACTTCTTGGTAAACCTATGAATTGGCTCGTCCTTTTCCATACCAAGCACGGAATCATAGTCGCCGCACATGCCCGCATCGGACATATAGGCCGTGCCCCCCGGCAGGATCTGGTGATCGGCGGTCGGCACATGCGTGTGCGTGCCGACGACAGCGCTCGCCCGCCCGTCAACGAAATGCCCCATCGCCTGCTTCTCGCTCGTCGCTTCGGCATGCATATCGATGAAGACGGCGTCGGCCTGCTCACCAAGCGGACAGGCATTGAGTTCACGCTCCACGGCAAGGAACGGATTTTCCAGTGGATCCATGTACACCTGCCCCATCGCGTTGATGACGAGAACGCGCGCGCCATTGCGGGCAACGAACAGCCCCGCCCCGCGCCCCGGCGTACCGGCGGGAAAGTTCGTCGGCCGCAGCAGCCGCGATTCCCGCTCGATGAAGACGAGCGCCTCGCGCTGATCCCAGGAGTGATTGCCGCCGGTGACCACGTCGGCGCCCGCATCAAGGATCTTGCGGCAGATTTCCTCGGTAATGCCGAAACCGCCGGCCGAATTCTCCGCGTTGACGATCACGAAGTCTAGCCGGTGGTCGCAGACGAGCCCCGGCAGGGCATCGATCACGGCCGTCCGTCCCGCCCGTCCGACGACATCGCCGAGAAACAGCAAGCGCATCAACTCATCTCCTTGTGACCACCGGATCCCTGCGGCCATCGGACAGGTGCACGGCGCATTCCGTCAGCACGCAGTGAAGTGGCCGATCATGGTCCTCGAAGGGGATCGCTTCAACCTCCTGGCAGGAGAAGGCAACGCCGACGAGGCGTGGCGACCGGCCAGCAGCGAGGAGCCGCGCGATGGCGCGGTCGTAATGGCCGGCACCGTAGCCGATCCGATGCAAGGCGCCATCAAAGGCCGCCAACGGCACGATGAGAACGTCGGGATCAACCTGCGGCGCATCTTCGCCCGGCCCGAAGGTTCCGAACGGTCCCGGAACGAGCGGATCGTCGGGGTGCCAGAGGCGAAAGCACACTGTCTCCCGGTCAATGACCACAGGAAGCGCGAGCGTCGCGCCATCGTCCGCCAGGCGCATCATCAGAGGTCGGGGATCGATTTCGCCGCGAATCGGCCAGAAGCCGGAAACGGTCTTGCCAGCGACGGGGCCGAGGTAAGCGGCGCTGTCGACGAGCGCGGCGGCCGCCGCATCACGCCTGACCGCATCGACGCCGGCCCGGCGTTCCAGAACGAGACGGCGCAGCCGCGCCTTCTGCGTCCGGCTGTCGGACCGAGCAGAAGGGGAGCCGGACTGTGAAGAAGGGGAACGGGTCACGAACCTCTCGCTGCTCGTTCGTCACGGGTATCTGCCGGAATAACCCGGCATCACCGGTGGTTAAGCAGGCGAAGCCGCCTCGGCCGTGAGAAATGACGATCCCGGGAAACCTACAGTGTAGGTGGGCGCCGTATGAAAGGGCCCACGGGCCCAATCAGGCACAGCTCCCATTAGGATCGATAAGGCCCCGGGGATAGAGTTCTCACGCACCGCGCAGCAACGCCGTTCCGGTGATATAGGTCGCGCCGCGCCGAAACGCCAGCGTTCAGAATTCAGGCGTTCAATCGGCCTGCATCTTCGAGCCCTTGTTGAGCTCCGTGGCCAGCGACTCGATTCGCTCGGCTGCCGTTTCCAGACGCTCGGCGAACCGCGTCTCGGTCGCCGTATGGCTTTCAATGATACTGGTGCGCGTATCCTTCAGCGCCTTCAGCTCGCTTTCCATCACGCGAAGCTTTCTCTCCGCCTCGACGAGTTGATCGAGCGCCATGATTCCCGCCATGACCGTCAGCCGCTGGTCGCCGATCTCGCCGAAGCTGCCGCGCAGGTCGCCAATATAGCCGTCGAAGCGATTAGCGAGCCCGAACAGGCGCTCTTCCTCGCCGTCGTCGCAGGCCATGCGGTATTGTTTGCCGTTGATGGTCACGCTCACCTGCGCCACGAGTCACTCCACTGAAATATCGGCACGGGAAAGATGCGGGGACAGTGACCACGCCGCAGGCTCGGCGGCATCACGCGCGCCCAGCTCATCCGCCATGCGCCTCCAGAACGGACCGGACCGATTCCATCGCCGACACCAGGCGACGGGAAACCTCCCGGTTGGTCTCCTCCAGTCGCGACGAGCGCGCCTGTTCCTGATCGAGGGTCTGCGCCAGCTTGGAGCGGTCCTCGCTCAACCGCTGCAGTTCATCGTCGACGCCCGAATAACGACGGTCAGCCTCCAGCCGCAATTGGACCGCGGCCTCCAATTGCCCGAGCGCCTTCTCGAACCGGGACAGGGCCGCCTCGACCCGCGATGTCTCCGCCATCGATCTTTCCTTCAGACACGCACGTGGACCGGCGGCAACGCCGGGCTCAAACCGCCTCTTTCGCCACTCCGGGATCGACCCGACGTCGACGCGCACCCTCTAATACCGCATCGTGCCGATTCCGTGGCGCGCTTTTCGCTTTCCCGAATGCCGGCCCGAAAGCCCCGAAAGCCGGCGAATCCACACCTGGGATGGTAGGCGGGGCGCCGGTGAAGCGTCAATGAGGCCACCCCTCCTTTCCCCCGTGACCGCGGAACACATTGACAGAAAACCCTGTCCTGCTATCAGTCGGCTGTTCTTGTCCGGGCATGCAAGCGCATCAAAGCCGGCCGAGCCTGACCACCAGAACCCGATCACGATCTGGGAAGCGCAGATCGCTACATACAGATCATCACAGTGTCATCTCATCGCAGCAGACAGGACGCCGGGGGGTCTTCATGAGCGATCTTGCCAAGCATACCCGGATGGCCAACGCGATCCGCTTCCTCACCGTCGATGCGGTGGAAGCAGCCCGTTCCGGGCACCCTGGGCTGCCGCTTGGCGCCGCCGACATCGCCACGGTCCTCTTCACCCGGTTTCTGAAATTCGACCCGACGACACCCGCCTGGCCGGACCGCGACCGCTTCGTGCTCTCCGCAGGTCACGGGTCCATGCTGCTCTACGCCACGCTGCATCTTCTCGGCTACGACGGCTACCCGCTCGATGCCCTGAAGGCCTTCCGCCAGCTCGGCAGCACCACGCCGGGGCACCCCGAGTTCAGCATCGCCGCCGGCATCGAGACGACCGCCGGCCCACTCGGACAGGGCCTTGGCAGCGCTGTCGGCCTGGCCCTCGCCGAACGGATGCTGAACGCCACCTATGGTGACGAGATCGTCGACCACTACACCTATGTGCTGGCCTCCGACGGCGACTTCATGGAAGGCATCAGCCAGGAGGCCCTGTCGCTCGCCGGGCATCTGAACCTCTCCAAGCTGATCGTCATTTATGACGACAACGGCGTCTCAATCGACGGCCCCCTTTCGCTGACCTTTTCCGACGATACGCTCCGCCGCGCCGAGGCCTGCGGCTGGAACGCGATCAGCCTCGACGGTCACAGCCCGCAGGCAATCGAGAGCGCGATCCAGACGGCACGGGACGCGGGCCGCCCCTCGCTCCTCGCCTGCAAGACCACGATCGGCTTCGGCGCACCCTCGTTGGCCGGAACGCCGACCATCCACAGCTCGCCCATGGGCCCGAAGGAAATCGGCGACATGCGACGCAGCCTCGGCTGGGACGCGCCGCCCTTCGACATCCCCGCCGACGTCCGCGACGCCTGGCGCATCGCCGGCCTCCGCTCCGCCCACGCCCGACGCGAGTGGACCAAGCGCTTCGAGGCGCTCGATAATGAGACCCGCGGCGAATTCGAGCGTCGCACCCGCGGAACGTTACCCGCCGGTCTCGCCGACCTGATCCGCGACGTGAAGGGCCGCTTCGTCTACGAAGTTCCGAACATCCCGACCCGCAAGGCATCCGAGCAAGTCCTGGATTCGCTCGTCGACGCCGTTCCCGAACTCGTCGGCGGATCTGCCGACCTGTCGGTCTCCAACAACACCCACCTCGAGAAGATGGAAGCCATCGTGCCCGGTCATTTCGAGGGCCGCTATGTCCACTTCGGCGTGCGCGAACACGGCATGGCCGCCGCCATGAACGGCATGGCGCTCCATGGCGGATTCATTCCCTACGGCGGAACCTTCCTGGTCTTTTCCGACTATTGCCGCCCGGCGCTGCGTCTTTCCGCGCTGATGAGGCAGAGGGTCATCTACGTGCTGACCCACGATTCCATAGGACTTGGCGAAGACGGACCGACCCACCAGCCGATCGAACAGCTGGCGAGCCTGAGGGCGATGCCGGGCCTTTCGGTTTTCCGCCCCTGCGACGCGATCGAGACCGCGGAGTGTTGGCAGCTAGCACTGGAGGCGGAGGACCGGCCGAGCGTCCTCGCCCTGTCGCGCCAACCGCTGCCGACCCTTCACAATCGCCTCGAGGACACCAACTCCTGTGCCAGAGGCGCCTACGAACTCGCCGGTACGGACGATGAGCCGCGCGTCACCATCTTCGCGACCGGCTCGGAAGTGGCGATCGCAATGGCGGCAAAGGCCATCCTGGACGAGGAAGCTATTCCTTCACGGGTGGTCTCCGTCCCATGTTTTGAGCTTTTCGAAGCGCAGTCGAGGGACTACAAAGCGGAACTGATTGGCGCCGCTCCGGTGCGCGTCGCAATCGAGGCAGCCGTGCGAATGGGATGGGACCGGTTCATTGGCGAACACGGAATATTCATCGGCATGGATGGCTTCGGAAAGAGCGCACCCGCTGAAGACCTGTATGACCATTTCGGCATTTCGCCGGAGACCGTCACTGTCCGGATCAAAGAAGCCCTGAGCGCGTTACAGTGATGCGCTTCGGACAGGACACATCCTTTCCTTCCCGCCCGCATGCGGCTCGCATGGTAACATGCCGGCTGAAGGTGGATCCGGCGGAGGAATCCCACCCAAAGAAAGGGAGTGAGAGATGGCTGTTAAAGTAGCAATCAACGGATTTGGCCGCATCGGTCGAAATGTGCTTCGCGCGATCGCGGAGTCCGGACGCACCGACGTGGAGGTCGTCGCCATCAACGATCTCGGCCCGGTCGAGACCAACGCGCACCTGGTCCGGTACGATTCCGTGCACGGACGTTTCCCCGGCACCGTCACCGTTGACGGCGACACCATCGATGTCGGCAGGGGTCCCATCAAGGTCACCGCCATCCGCGACCCGAAGGAACTCCCCTGGGGCGAGATGGGCATCGACATCGCCATGGAATGCACCGGCATCTTCACCGCCAAGGAGAAGGCCGCGATGCACCTGGAAGCCGGCGCCAAGCGCGTTCTCGTTTCCGCTCCCGCATCCGGCGCCGACAAGACGATCGTCTTCGGCGTCAACGACGATGCCCTGACCGCCGACGACCTCGTCGTCTCCAACGGCTCGTGCACCACGAACTGCCTTGCCCCGGTCGTCTACACCCTGAACAACGCCATCGGCCTTGAAAAGGGTTTCATGACGACGATCCACTCCTACACCGGTGATCAGCCGACGCTGGACACGCTGCACAAGGACCTCTATCGCGCCCGTGCCGCCGCCATGTCGATGATCCCGACCTCGACCGGTGCGGCCAAGGCCATCGGCCTCGTCATTCCGGAGATGAACGGCAAGCTCGATGGCGTCGCCATTCGCGTCCCGACCCCGAACGTCTCCGTCGTCGACCTCAACTTCATCGCGTCGCGCGCGACGTCGGTCGAAGAAGTCAACGCGGCGATCAAGGCCGCGGCCGACGGTCCGCTGAAGGGCGTTCTCGGCTACACCCTCGATCCGAACGTCTCGATCGACTTCAACCACGACCCGCACTCCTCGACCTTCCACATGGACCAGACGAAGGTCATGGACGGTACGTTCGTGCGCATCCTGTCCTGGTACGACAACGAATGGGGCTTCTCCAACCGCATGGCCGACACCGCGGTTGCCATGGCGAAGTTCCTCTAGGCGGGGCGACGAACCATGTCGGTGTTTCGCACCCTTGATGACCTGGATCTCGCGGGCAAGCGTGTGCTTGTCCGCGTCGATCTCAACGTGCCCATGAAGGACGGGGCGGTGTCGGACGACACGCGCATTCTCGCCGTTCTTCCCACCATCAGCGACATCGCCGAGAAGGGTGGCAAGGTCATCCTTCTCGCCCACTTCGGCCGTCCGAAGGGCGAGCGCAAGCCCGACATGTCGCTTCAGCCGATCGCCGCCGCGCTGGCCGAACGCCTCGGCAAGCCAGTCTCCTTCGCCACCGATTGCATCGGCGAGCCAGCGAAGATCGCTGTCGACGCAATGGCGAACGGCGATGTCCTTCTCCTGGAGAACACGCGCTACTACAAGGGCGAGGAGAAGAACGACCCGGACTTCGTCAAGGCGCTTGCCGAGAACGGCGACGTATACGTCAACGACGCGTTCTCCGCCGCCCACCGTGCACATGCCTCGACGGAAGGCCTCGCCCATCTGATGCCCGCGGCCGCCGGCCGCGCCATGCAGAAGGAACTCGACGCTCTGGAAGCCGCGCTCGGCACGCCGACGCGTCCGGTCGTCGCTGTCGTCGGCGGTGCCAAGGTGTCCACCAAGATCGACCTCCTGAAGAACCTCGTCTCCAGGGTCGACGCCCTCGTCATCGGCGGCGGCATGGCGAACACCTTCCTCGCCGCTGATGGCGTGGACGTCGCCAAATCGCTGTGCGAGCACGACCTCGCCGACACCGCCAAGGCAATCACCGAAGCGGCCAAGGCGGCCGGCTGCACGATTATCCTGCCGTCGGACGCCGTCGTTGCCGAGACGCTGGAAAACGCCAAGGAAATCGAAACCGTGGCCGTTTCCGCCGTCCCGGCGGGCAAGATGATCCTCGACGTCGGCCCCGACACCCTCGCCGATGTCGTCAAGGCCTTCGACGGTGCCAAGACGGTGGTCTGGAACGGTCCGCTCGGCGCCTTTGAGTTCGCGCCGTTCGACAAAGCAACGGTTGCCGCGGCCCAGCATGCCGCCAAGCTGACGAAGGAGGGCAAGCTCCTCTCTGTCGCCGGCGGCGGAGACACCGTGGCCGCCCTTAACCAGGCCGGGGTGAAAGGTGACTTCACCTATGTGTCGGCTGCCGGTGGTGCCTTCCTGGAATGGATGGAAGGCAAGCCCCTGCCCGGCGTCGAGGCGCTTCGAAAGTAGCCCCGGGCGTCGGCCGGACGAAAATCCGAAAAGGCGGCTCCGGCCGCCTTTTCTTTTTCGCCGGTCTTGCCCTCGAACGGGGGCCGACGGATCGATGCCGGGGCCGTCCCGCCCTGTCACGCCCGCCCTGGCCCGTCACCAATTTGCCCTCATTGGATGGTCTGGCTCTTCATCGAAAAGACCGATAAGTTGCGCCACCAGCGCCAGACGACGATGACACCCCACAAAGATCCCGACAGCCGCCGAAAAGCACCATGACCACTGACGACGCCATCCGCCCACGCCTCTTCCTGATCACGCCGCGCCTCGTCGATCCCGACGCCTTCGCGTCGACGCTCGAGGCCGCGCTGTCGGGCGGCGACGTCGCCTCGCTGCTGATCGCTCCGGAAGCCGTCGACGATGCCCTCCAGGCGATCGCGGAGCGTCTGGTGCCCATCGCCCAGGCCGCCGGCGTTGCCGCGATCATCCGGAATGACACACAGATCGTGGGTCGCTCGCGGGCGGACGGCATCCACATCGACACCGGCGAGGAAGATCTCGCCGCCGCCATCGAGCGGTTCCAGCCCCGCAATTTCGTCGGCGCCGGCAATCTCGTGACCCGCCACGATGCCATGGCGGCCGGCGAAGCCGGAGCAGATTACATCTTCTTCGGCCGCATCGAGCACGACGAACGGCCGGAACCGCATCCCCGCGATCTGGAATCCGGCGAATGGTGGAGCGGGCTCTTCGTGCCGCCCGCCGTCGTCCTCGCCGGTTCGAACCTCGAAAGCATCACCGCGGCGGCGGAAACGGGGGTGGAATTCATCGCCGTGCGCAATGCCATCTGGACCCACGCCGACGGGCCGGCCGCCGCCGTCGCCGCCGCCAACGCGCGTCTCGACGAGTTTGCCCCGGCATCCGCATGAAGAAGGCGTCCACATGAGGAAAAAGCCGATACGCCTCAACCGCGCGGTTTTTGCTGTGTCCCAGGCCGTGTTCCTGGCCGTGTCCCTGGCCGTGTCCCTGGCCGTGTCCCTCCCCTCAAGCACACCGGCGCTCGGCGCCAATGAGGGTGCCAGCAAGTCCGTGCCGGCAAGCCCCGCGGTTCCGGCCGCAGCAAAGCCCGGCGCGCTGCCGACGCCACAGACCGCCAGCCCCGGCACCGACCTCGGCCGGACGCTTGAGAGCAAGGCGGAAAACGCGGATGAATCGATTGATCTCGCCTACGGCGCCTATCAGCGCGGTTACTACCTGACGGCCTTCTTTTATGCGACGCGCGAGGCCCAGGCCGGCAATGCCGCCGGTCAGACCCTCGTCGGTCTGATCTACGAACAGGGCCTCGGCATTCCGATGGACCTGAAGAAGGCTGTCGAGTGGTACACCATCGCGGCCAACAGCGGAGATCGCGAGGCCCAGCTCCTCCTCGGTCTGATGTACCTCGACGGCCGCGGCGTCGACAAGAACCTGATCAAGGCCGGCGAACTCTTCGAGAAATCGGCCGCCAAGGGGCAGCCGGCGGCAATGTACAATCTCGGCCTGTTGTATCTCAACGGCACGGTGAAGAAACGCGATCCGGCAAGGGCCGCCGCCCTTTTCCGGCAGGGTGCCGAGATCGGCAACGTCGACTGCGAGTATGCCCTTGCCGAAATGCTCTCCCAAGGTTCCGGCCTCGCCCACGACGAGGCAGAGGCGACGGCGCTCTTCCGCAAGGCGGCCCGCGGCGGCCACACCGACGCCCAGATCGAATACGCGATCCGACTGGCACAGGGAAAGGGAACGGCCCGCGACGACAGCGCCGCGATCGGCTGGTTCCGCCGCGCCGCGCGCACCGGCAACCCGATCGCCATGAACCGGCTGGCACGAATGCTCGCCGTCGGGCGCGGCGACACCATCAACCCGGTGGAGGCGTCGGCCTGGCATCTCGTCGCCCGCTCCGCCGGCCTGTCCGATCTCTGGCTTGACGGCGTCTACCAGAGTCTTCCGCCCGAGAAACAGGAAAAGGCCCGCAAGGAGGCGCAGAAGAAAAGCCGTTTCCTCGTGCAACGCTAAGACCTCGATACCGACCACCATTGGCGAGCTCCGCGCCAGCTTTCGTCTTCACCCGACGTCACGGCGCTTGAATTTCCGCCTGTTTTGTGGTGCACAGACGCCACCGCACCATCTGTGAACGCGCCTCGGCCCCGGTCCCGACCCCGTCGGAGCATCGGGCGACCCGGCAAGCCCGGAATAAAAGCATGAAGATCAACGGCAACGAAATTCGTCCCGGCAACGTCATCCAGCATCAGGATTCGCTGTGGGCGGCGGTCAAGGTTCAGCACGTCAAGCCCGGCAAGGGCGGCGCCTTCGCCCAGGTCGAACTGAAGAACCTCCTCGACGGCCGCAAGCTCAACGAGCGCTTTCGCTCCGCCGACACCGTGGAGCGCGTGCGCCTGGAGCAGAAGGACTTCCAGTACCTCTACGCCGAGGGCGACATGCTGGTCTTCATGGACGCCAACACCTACGAGCAAATCGAGCTCCAGACCGAGTTCGTTGGTGACCGCGCCGCCTTCCTCCAGGACGGCATGACGGTCACGCTGGAAATGCACGAGGGCCGACCGATCGGGATCACCCTGCCCGCTCAGGTCACGCTGGAAATCGTCGAGGCCGACGCAGTGGTGAAGGGCCAGACACAGTCGTCCTCCTACAAGCCCGCCGTCCTTGAAAACGGCGTGCGCCTGCTCGTCCCGCCGTTCATTTCCGCCGGCGAGAAAGTCATCGTCGACACCAGCGAGATCGCTTACGTCCGCCGCGCCGACTGACACGATGCCCGGGAAAGTCGCACCAAGCAAGGCGCTCCGGCTTTCCAGCATCCAGCGACGGGATCGCGATAATCGGCACGAGTTGCGTTGGCGCATGCCCGTGCCGGCGCGTTTTTCTGTTCCCTTGGGCGCTCGTTAGCGTCACGCGCGCCGTCCGCAACCTTTGAAGAACGCAAGAAAGAGAGTATCCGTCATGGCCCGGTCAGCCCTTTTGAACGTCATGGTGCAGGCTGCCACGAAAGCCGGCCGTGCACTGACGCGTGATTTCGGCGAAGTCGAGAACCTGCAGGTCTCGCGCAAGGGACCGGCAGATTTCGTCAGCAACGCCGATCGCCGGGCCGAGGAAATCCTTCATCGCGAGCTGGAGCGGGCGCGCCCGGGCTACGGTTTCCTGATGGAGGAATCCGGCGAAATCGAAGGCAAGGACGGCATCCATCGCTGGATCGTCGATCCGCTCGACGGCACGACGAACTTCCTTCACTCTATTCCTCAGTTCTCCGTCTCCGTGGCGCTGGAGAAGGCGGGCCGGCTCGAGGCCGGCGTCGTCTACAATCCGATCACCGAAGAACTCTTCACCGCCGAGCGCGGCGGCGGCGCCTATCTCAACAACCGGCGCCTGCGCGTCGCCCAGCGCAGCGAACTCCACGACAGCGTCATCGGCTGCGGCATCCCCCACCTCGGCCTCGGCGATCACGGCCGGTTCCTAAAGGAACTCGCCTCAGTCATGTCGGAAGTCGCCGGCGTCCGCCGTGTCGGCTCCGCCGCACTCGACCTCGCCTGGGTCGCCGCCGGCCGTTTCGATGCATTCTGGGAACGCAACCTCAACGCCTGGGACATCGCCGCCGGCATCGTCCTGATCCGCGAGGCCGGCGGCTTCGTTTCCGATCTTGACGACCGCGACAAATACCTTCAGAGCGGCGACATCATTGCCGGCAACGAGGAAATTCACCGCAAGCTCCTCGCCGTCATCAAAAAGGCAAACGGCTAGGCTAGGGAACCTCGCGCCGGCAAGGTGCGACACCCGCATTACCAGCAACCGGTGCCGGCAAGCTGTGCCTGAAATGCCGTCGCGGCACGTCTCGGCGTCGGCCGCACGGCCAATCCGCGCTTTTGGCGTTTATCTCCGCTGCCAATTCGCGCTATCACTTGTAGCGACTCGCAACGGATCAAAGCGCGACATGGCCAAAGATCTCGACCCCTACAAGCTTTCAAGCCCGAATGTCTTCCTGATCCGGATGATCATATTTCTCGTGATCGTCGCATTCGTGCTTCTCATCCTCTATCGCCAGATCTTTCAGGCCTTCATGAGCAATCCGGGGCTCAACGGATTGATCATCGGCGTCGGCCTCATCGGCATCGTCCTGGCGTTCCGGCAGGTGATCCGGCTCTTCCCGGAGGTCCGCTGGGTCAACGGCTTCCGCCTTGGCGATCCCGGCCTCGAGGTCCGCAATCCGCCGGTGCTGCTCGCGCCGATGGCAACGCTGCTCGGCGACCGGCTCGGCGAAACGCTGATCTCGCCGCAGACCATGCGCTCGATCCTTGATTCCATCGGCATGCGCCTCGACGAGGCCCGTGACATCACCCGCTACCTCACCGGCCTTCTGGTCTTCCTTGGCCTCCTCGGCACATTCTGGGGCCTTCTCCAGACCGTCGGCTCGGTGGCGAACACCATCCAGTCGCTGAATGTCGGCTCCGGCGACGCCAACGTCATCTTCGAAGATCTCAAACAAGGGCTGGAAGCGCCGCTGTCGGGCATGGGAACGGCGTTCTCCTCGTCGCTGTTCGGTCTGACCGGATCGTTGATCCTCGGCTTTCTCGACCTCCAGGCCGGCCAGGCACAGAACCGTTTCTACACCGATCTGGAGGACTGGCTGTCGACGGTCACCGATCTGACGCCAGAAGAGATGGCCGATGTCGGCATGCCGCCTGCAACGGCGGAGGCGCTGCGCATGGCGATCGAAAAGATGAGCCGCGCAGGCGCCGAGGGCGGCGCGAGCCGGGCCGCGACCCAGGCCATGGCCAACCTCGCCGAAGGCATTCAGGGCCTCGTCCAGCACGTCCGCTCCGAACAGCAGATGATGCGCGAATGGGGCGAACGGCAGGCCGAGGAACAGGCCGAAGTGAAGAGACTTCTCCAGGCGCTTACCGGCGCGGCCCACAAGATGAAGGATTGACGGCTTGGCGTTGGCGCGAACACGACGGCGCGAAATCCGCGCCGATTTCTGGCCCGGTTTCGTCGACGCGATGGCGACACTCCTTCTCGTCATCATCTTCCTTCTGTCGCTGTTCATGCTCGCCCAGTTCTTCCTCAGCCAGGAAGTGACCAGCCGCGACACCGTCCTCAACAAGCTGAATGCCGAAATCGCCGCACTGAAGGAGGCGCTGGCGCTCGGACAGGCCAACAATCAGAGCCTGACGGAAACGCTGAGCGTCCTGGAATCGAATCTCTCCGACGCGGAGAGCGAACGCGACCGGCTGCGCGGCCTGCTGGCGTCCGAGTCGGGCGCAGCGGCACAAGCCGGCGGCCAGGTCTCCGACCTGCAGTCGCAGATCGCATCGGAGAAACGTATCAGCCAGCGCGCCCTAGCCCAGGTCGAATTGCTGAACCAGCAAATCTCGGCACTGCGCCGCCAGATCGCCGCGCTGGAGTCGGCCCTCCAGGCATCGGAAAGCCGCGACAAGGAATCCCAGGCCAGGATCGCCGATCTCGGCAAACGCCTGAACGTGGCACTTGCCCAGCGCGTGCAGGAGCTGTCACGCTACCGCTCCGATTTCTTCGGCCGCCTGAGGGAAATCCTCTCCCAGCGCTCCGACATCCGTGTCGTTGGCGACCGCTTCGTCTTCCAGTCTGAAGTTCTCTTCCCGCCCGGCGACGCCGATATCTCCAAGCTCGGCACCGAAGAACTCGACAAGCTGGCCGATGCCATCAAGGAACTGATGGTGGAAATCCCGCCGGAGATCGACTGGGTGTTGCGCGTTGACGGCCATACCGACAAGCGGCCGATTTCATCCAGCCGCTTTCCCTCCAACTGGGAGTTGTCGGCGGCGCGTGCCATCTCCGTTGTCAAATACCTGATTTCCAAGGGCGTACCACCCAACCGGCTCGTTGCCGCCGGCTTCGGCGAATACCAGCCCCTGGAGGAAGGCGACACCGACGAGGCCTATGCCAAGAACCGGCGCATCGAACTGAAGCTGACGCAGCGCTGACCCCTGACAAGAAGGAAAGCCCGATGACCGACGACCTGCGGCCACTGATTTTCGGCTTCGCCTTTGCCTGCGCGTTCCTGACCGGCGGCGTCCACGCGGCCGAATACAATGGCTTCTGCGGAAACTACAGCCAGGTTGCTTCCAACGCCGGCGCTTGCCAGACCTGCAAACTGATCATCGCCGGCAATCCGCAAATCCAGAAGTATTTCGTCGAGGCCAACAACGGCTGATCGGCGGAGCTTACCTTTGTCGAGGGCGACGAATCCGTGGCAACCGGCACGGGGACCTGAAGCACCGGCGTCAGCGCCCCCCTATGGCGGCAAGGCGTTCGATATCGATATGGAAACCCGGGGCCGCCAGCTCACCATGCGCATGACCGTCAGCGACGGCAGCCTTCCTGGCACGGTTCGCGCTACGTATCAGTGCCTCGACTGAGACCGACCCTGCGCGGCCTCATCGCCCGTTACGCCTCCCCGCACCAGGGCAAGCAGACGGAGCGAAGGACACGGGGGGTGAAAAGAGGGCAGGGAAACGGCCGGAATGCATGCTGCCCCCGTGCTGTCCGCTGCCTTATCCCCATCCGGCTCCTGTTCCGTCTGACCGGCCTGAAGCATGTTGCCTTTTACCTGAAACAGGCAGCATTCTATAAGCCATTGTTTCTAAACGTTCTCTTATTCAAGAAAGTCTATCAATTTTTCGGCAAGGCGCTTTAGCCGTCTTCGGCGTTATTGCCGTTGAGCGCCGCCGCGCCGCTTTCAAATTGCAGCCGCGCGAGGCGTGCGTAGAGCCCGCCGCCGGAGACAAGGCTCTGGTGGTCGCCCTCCTCCACCACCTGCCCCTTTTCAAGAACAATGATGCGATCGGCCTTGAGGACGGTCGCCAGCCGATGGGCGATGACGAGCGTGGTACGCCCCTCCATCAGCTCTTCCAGCGCCGCCTGCACCTGCTTTTCGCTGTCCGCATCGAGCGAGGAGGTCGCCTCGTCGAGAAGCAGCACCGGCGCGTCCTTGAGGATCGCGCGGGCAATGGCGATACGCTGCCGCTGGCCACCCGACAGCGTCACACCGCGCTCGCCGACGTCGGTGTCATAGCCGCTCGTCATCTGCGAGATGAAGCCGTCGGCATGGGCCGCCCTTGCGGCCGCGCGCACCTCCTCGTCGCTGGCGCCCGGCCGGCCGTAGCGGATGTTGTCGGCAATCGTCGCAGCGAAGATCACCGTATCCTGCGGAACGAGGGCAATGCGCTTGCGCACCGCGAGCGGGTCGGCCTCCGTCAGGTCCACACCATCGAGCCGGACGGCGCCAAGCGCGGGATCGTAGAAGCGCAGGAGAAGATGAAAGATCGTCGACTTGCCCGCCCCGGAAGGCCCGACGAGCGCCACCGTCTCGCCCGGGTTCACATGAATGTCGATGCCGTTGAGAACCGGTCGATCCTCGGCGGTGGGATAGGCGAAGGACACGCGATCGAAATCGACCGCGCCCTCGGCCGGTTGGCGAAGCGCGATCGGCTTTTCCGGCGCCTCGATGGCCGAGCGCGTGTTAAGCAGTTCAGCGATGCGTTCGGCCGCGCCGGAAGCCTGCGCAATCTCGCCCCAGACCTGGCTCAACTCTCCGAGCGCACCGGCGGCAAACACCGAATAGAGCACGAACTGACCGAGCGCGCCGGGCGTCAGCCGGCCGTTGAGAACATCTTTTGCGCCGATCCACAGGACCGCGACGACGCTGCCAAAGACAAGGAATATGGCAAAGGCGGTTAGAATTGCCCGCGCCTTCGTCGATGTACGCGCCGCGTCGAAAGCGCGATCGACGGCGGAGGCGAAGCGGCGCGCCGCGAATCCCTCGTTGGTGAAGGCCTGAAGCGTACGAACCGCGCCGATCGACTCGCTCGCATAGGCCGTCGCGTCGGCGAGCGTATCCTGAGCGGTGCGCGATTTTTTCCTGACCGTTCGCCCGAAGGCGATGATCGGGACGACGATAAAGGGAATGGCGATCAGCACAAGGCCGGAAAGGCGCGGGCTGGTTACCACCATCATCGCCGCGGCACCGACGAAAAGAAAGAAATTGCGCAACGCGATCGAGGCGCTTGCCCCGACCGCCGCCTTGATCTGCGTGGCGTCGGCGGTGAGCCGCGAGACGACCTCGCCCGACTGGGCCCGATCGAAGAAGGCCGGTGACAATCGCGTCACATGGGCAAAGACCTCGGACCGGAGGTCGGAGACGATGCGCTCGCCAAGCCACGTCACGCAGTAGTAGCGCCCGGCACTCGCAGCCGCGAGAGCAGCGGCAACGATGACCAGCATGCCGAAATAGCTGTTGATCATCGCATGGTCGGCACCGGTGAAACCGAAGTCGATCATACGGCGAACGGCGAGCGGTACGGCGAGCGTCGCCAGAGACGCCGCAACCAGCGCGACGAAGGCGGCGGCCACCATGCCCTTGTAACGCATCAGGTAGGGGCCGAGCGCAGCAAGCGGCCTCACCGAACGCCGGCGCTTGCGCGTCTCCCCCTCGCCCGTTGCATCCTCGTTTCCGATTTTTTCTCCGCGTCTTCTTCGGGCCACGATATTCCCCTTCCGGTTTGGAGCCTTTCGCTTAGCGTCTTGAACCGGGCGTGACAATCCCGCCGACCGATCGAGTCCCGCCTGCGCTCCGTTCAACAGAGATTTCTGCGCACGGCAACGCACTATTTCCCCGCCACCTCTTGTCTCGTCGGCCCTGCTGAGCTATAGGCAACGCCGATTGATGGCGAACCGCGCGTCGAGGCGAGGCGCGGACGTTTTGGTATTGTTTCCGCGAGTGAGCCCAATGGGGACGACTCCGAAAAGGAGCTCCGGGCCCGCGATGGACGAAAGGACCCGTCCCATGAAGAACGATATTCATCCCGACTACCACGAAATCAAGGTGGTCATGACGGACGGCACCGAGTTCGTCACCCGCTCCACCTATGGTGCCGCAGGCGACACGCTGCAGCTCGACATCGACCCGACCACCCATCCGGCGTGGACCGGCGGCTCGCAGCACCTCGTCGACCGTGGCGGCCGCGTCTCGCGCTTCAACAACAAGTTCAAGGGCTTCCTCGGCTGAGCCGACGCCCTGCTCGCTCCTTTCGGGAGCGTTCACCGAACGACGAACCCCGGCCCTTCGGCCGGGGTTTTTCTTTGCCCGTCTTGGCGAGACCCGTCTTGGCGAGACCTCTCCCGGCGAGAGCGGCGCACCGCCGCCAGCCGGACATGAAAAAGGCCGCCCATCGATGATGCTGGCGGCCACCCCTTGTCAATCTGTCCCGAAGTCAATCTGTCCCGAAGATCCGTGCCGGAACGGCGCCCTGTCCCCGAATGGGGCACTGGTGCGCCATCGGCATGAATCCTCACCCTTCGCGCCTCTCCCGGAAGTATCCTGATCGTCGCTTCCTGAGCGCTGTATCCGGGTCGCCGGATCCTAATCCGTGTGCCCGAAGGCCTGCGACAGGCGGCCGATTTGCGCCGCAACCGGATTGAGCATGTCGGAATCGTGCGGCAAGTCCTTTTCGTAAATGCCGGAATCGAGAACCCGAATCCGGTCCTGCAGCCGCGACGAGCGTTCGATGAGATCCTTGATCTGCGCGGGCAGTTCTTCCCATCCTGCGCCGGACCGCGAACTGGCCAGCTTGTCGAGGCGGATCTTGGCCTTTTCCTCGCCCGCCTGCTCCAGCGTCATTTCACCCTCGTTCACCGCACGCTGAAGGAGGAGCCAGGATGCGAGCTGCATCAGCCGCGTGGTAAGTCGCATGGATTCGGTCGCATAGGTGAGGGAAGCCGCCCGCGACAGACCCTTCGACTGTTCCCGCCCCTCGCCATCCAGATAGGCAGCCGTCTCTTCCACGAGCCCCATGCCCTCGCGGAAAAGCGACATGAAAGCTTCCGACCCCGCCAGCCTCTCGGCAAGCCTGATCGTCTCGTTTTCCGCCGGGGATTCGTTCTGCTTCTGGCTGTCACTCATTTCGGCACAATCCGCTTGGTTCGGAACCGACAGGTCGAAACGGACGGTGTCCGCGACCCTCACCGGCACACAAGGCCCAGTAGTTCATAAAGCGGCTTCGGCAACAACAGGTATCGGACATCTTGGAACGATATACCAATCGGCCCCGTCCTGCACGAAACTCGCACGCTTTCAGGCCCGTCGTCGAGTCCGGTATCGGGACAGAGAGGGCCACGCAATCCAACGTTCCGCAACCATCATGCCAAAAAATGCCCAATCGCGGGAAACTGGCGCATGTTACCCCCAAGTTTCCATGCGTATGGTAAACAAAAAAAGAGCCGCGTGAAGCGGCTCTAGGAAGTTAACAGGGAGGCGTCAAACAGAGTGGACAGGAGCCACTCAAATCCAGATCACTGGACAGGCTTAGAAATAAATCAGAAAGCTTAATAAATGGTTAATTACGGATTTTTACTCAGATCAACAAGCAAAATTTTCCGAAAAAACTAAGCAAAAACCACGATAATCGGGAAAATTTCAAGCACAGTTCCAAAACCGGAAGATCGGAAACGATTGTCAGCTTAACAATGCGGTAAGAAACGAGGCGTTGCCCACACTAAGCCGGCTTTAGGATTTAAAGAACGCATCCGCCGCCGATCGGGACTGTTCCTTGGAACCGATCGCCGCTCGCAATCGCTCGATCTCGGTTTCCAGCAGCGTGACCCGCTCCTTCAGTTCATCGACCGAAAGCAGGGAAAGATCTTCGCCGACAGCATGCGCCACGGTCTTCTTCGCCGGTTCGTCCTCGAAAAGCGCCATAGTCCGCCTCCTTGATGTCCCGCCGCCCGGCAGCCAGTGCCGGCCGGAAGATCCTGCCGGGCGCATGATGGACATTGCCGCATCCGGGAACCCGGCCCATTATCATCGCGTGTCCTGTGAACGTCCGCACCTTTAAAGGGCGCGGACGACGGACATATACACGAGTGAGAAACCTAGTCCCCACCCGGCCCCGTTGTCACCGCCCGATCTGGTAGGTTACACAAATCGGGTGCATCGCTGTTTCCCACCGGAGGCCACGGAATGACGGCACCCCTTCCCGAAACAATGACCGCCATCGCGATTCGCGAGCCTGGCGGCCCCAAGGTCCTGGAGCAGGAAACACGTCCCGTTCCCCATGCCTACGACGGCCGGATCCTCATCAAGGTGGCAGCGGCGGGCGTGAACCGTCCCGACGTCATGCAGCGCATGGGCCTCTACCCGCCGCCCGAAGGCGCGCCCGACATCCCCGGCCTCGAAGTCGCCGGCGAGGTCGTCGCGGTCGGCCGCGACGTCACCCGCTGGCTGGTCGGCGACAGGGCAACCGCGCTCGTTCCGGGCGGCGGCTACGCCGAATATTGCATCGCCGACGAAGGCGTCGCGCTGCCGATCCCCAAGGGCCTCAGTCTCGTGGAGGCCGCCGCCCTTCCCGAAACCTATTTCACGGTCTGGTCGAATGTCTTCATGCGCGGCGGCCTGAAAAAAGGCGAAATATTCCTTGTCCATGGCGGCTCGTCCGGCATCGGCTCCACCGCGATCCAGCTCGCCAAGCTCTTCGGCGCGACCGTCATCGCCACCGCCGGCAGCGAGGAAAAATGCCAGGCCTGCCGCGACTTCGGTGCCGACCATGCCATCAACTATCTGACGACCGACTATGTCTCGGCCGTCAAGGAAGCCACCTCAGGCCATGGCGCGGACCTGATCCTCGACATGGTCGGCGGCGACTACATCGAGCGGAACTATTCCGCTGCCGCAATCGAAGGCCGCATCGTGCAGATCGCCTTCCTCAACGGCGCCAGCGCGGAAGTGGACTTCCGCCGCCTCATGCTGAAGCGCCTAACCCACACCGGCTCGACGCTGCGCTCGCGCGAGGTCGCCTTCAAGGCATCCGTCGCCTCCGAGCTGGAGCGCAAGGTATGGCCGGAGATCTCGGCGGGCCGGGTCAAGCCGATCATCGACTCCACTTTCCCGCTTGCGTCCGCCGCCGACGCTCACGCACGGATGGATTCCGGCCGCCACATCGGCAAGATCGTCTTGACGGTCGCCGACTGACACAGGTCCCGCCAGTCACCGCGTGGCGCCAGTCACCGCGCGGCGCCAGTCACTGCGCGGCGCCTGACCGACTTGGCCGCGCGTTGCCTTCAACCGACGGCCCCTCGCCCCCCCGACTCCCCTACCCGGGACGCCCCGCCCAGGGCGACCGAACCGGTGCGTCTTGTCTGAGACGCCTTGCTGGGACGTCTTTTCGAATGCCGCAGCGGCGTTTTTACCTGCTCGCTTTTGTCGCAGGTAAAAACGCGTATGCGCGCTTGAGCCGCAGGCGCTCACTCCGTATGACTTGATCCAGATCAATGATCGGCATCCGGGCGCACGTCTCGCGCCCGGGCGTGCGGCCGGAGGGCAAGGCATAACAACCTGCGCCGGCATTCCGCTCCGGGCTGTCGCGGCCGGGTACCGATCATCTCCGGACTATCCATTCAGGCCACTCCAGGCGCCAGCGCAGAAGGAACGACCGCCATGACCGCCGCCACATTGACCAGCACCTCCCTCCTTGACCGCATTCCGCTTCTCGGCTGGAGCCTCAGGGGTCTTCGTCAAGGGCCGGACGAGTCGAAGCTTCTCTTTGGGATCAACTGCTTCCTTATCTGGATTTTCGCGATTGCCTACTTCGGATACCCCGCGTTCATCATCCCCGTTCTGTGCGCCGTGCCGGTGATGTTCTTTCTGATCATCATGATTACGCTCGGCAAATAATCGGATGCCGGTTCGTGGCCGGCACGATTTTTTACGTCCGACAGCGGCCTTTGCCGGCCGCTGTCAGCGTATTGGGTGACGTAATCGCCCAAAGTGCACCGTTTTTTCGAGTAAACTGGCGCAAAGATTTGCATAGCGCCCGATTCGTCCGTATATTTTCGCCATTCCCCGTCACATTGACGCAATTTACGGCTTCGCCCGGGAACCCGAGCGGCGGAGCGCGGTGGAGGAGTTATGGCCATGGCGAATATGCCCCTGATGCCGAAAGCAACGGCCGTTTGGCTGGTCGACAACACGTCGTTGAGCTTCGACCAGATCGCCGCCTTTTGCAGGCTGCACCCGCTTGAGGTGAAAGCGATCGCCGACGGCGATGCCGCGCAGGGCATCAAGGGTCTCGATCCGGTTCAGACCGGTCAGCTGACCCGCGACGAGATCGAGCGTGCCCAACGCAATCCCACCCACAAGCTCAGCCTCGCCGAGCCGAAGGTCCGGGTGCCAGAATCGCGTCGCCGCGGCCCGCGCTACACGCCGGTTTCGCGCCGTCAGGACCGGCCGAACGCCATTCTCTGGCTGCTGCGCAACCACCCTGAATTGAAAGACAGCCAGATCATGCGCCTCGTCGGCACGACCAAGCCGACGATCCAGTCGATCCGCGAGCGCACGCACTGGAATGCCCAGAACCTGACGCCGACCGATCCGGTCGCGCTCGGCCTGTGCAGCCAGATCGAACTCGACCTGGAGGTCGAAAAGGCTGCCAAGAACGCGCCGCATCCGATCGAGGGCGAGGGCTCGACCCTGCTGCCGGTCGACGAGTCGACCGCGCCGGATCCCTTCGCCATGATCCCCTCGTCGATGCTCGACGAAGAGGACGAGGAAGCCAAGAAAGAAAAGGAAGAGGCGCTCGACGCGGAACGCGTCTTTGCCAAGCTCAACGCCATGTCGGACAAGGCCGACGAGGAGGAAGCCCGCAGGGCCCTGCTCGAGGAAAGCCAGGCGGCCGAGGCAGAAGCCGGTAAGATTGAGGCAGCCGAGGCCGAAGCTGTCGAGGTTGAGGCTGATGAGGTTGGCGAAGACCAGGCTGACGAGAGCGAAAAGGAGAAGGAGGAGTAGCGCTCCCCTTTCCACCGGAATTCGCGTGCGTTTGGCACGAAAGCAAAACGCCGCCGGAAACCAATCCGGCGGCGTTTTTCGTGGTCCAACGGATAAAGGCGGGCGAATGTGCCGGTTCGCCACTGATCGCCGGCATGACGTCACAGCCACCGGCCCGGTATTACGTCCCGCCATCACACGCTCGATGCGCCGATCCGGGAGAGATAGTCGCGCAACCGGCGTCCCGGTTCGCAATGAAAGCGTTCGCCGGTCCTTTCCGTTGAGGCAAGCCTGTCGACACGGAAGGAACGGAAATCGGATCGCAATTCGCACCAGCCCAGCAGCGTCCAGGACTCGCCCCAGAAGAAAAGCCCCAGAGGGCGCACGATCCGCGTCGTCTCCGCGTCCTTCTCGTCACGGTAGGAAATCCCGATCTTCGCCCGTTCCTCGATCGCCAGATCGAGAAAGTCGAGGCGTGCCCGCTGGGCGTCGGATGTCTTCAAACCGGGGGCAAAGAGAGCGCTGCTGCGCGATACCCGTCTTGCCACATCCGGCAAAACGGTTTCGATCTTGACCAGCGCCTCTTCGGCCGCGGCGGCCATTTCGATCCCGCCGAAGGCGCGCACGAGCCGCGCGCCCAGAACAAGCGCCCGGATTTCATCGCGCGAGAACATCAACGGCGGCAGGTCAAAACCCTCCCGCATGATGTAGCCAATCCCGGCCTCGCCATCGATCGGCACGCCGGACGCCTTCAGATCGACGATATCCCGGTAGATAGTCCGTTCCGAAACCTCAAGCCGCTCGGCGAGATGCCGCGCGGTGTTGAGCCGACCGCCCCTCAGCAATTGCACGATCCGGAAGAGGCGGTCGGCGCGGCGCATGACGGCGCCTATCCGGCCTGGTGAAGGCCGACCATGGAACCTTCGCTGTCTTTCAGCACGGCAAAATAGCCCATGTTTTCCGGAAGAGCGGTTTTCGGGACGACGGTTGACCCGCCCGCCGACGCCGCACGCGAAAGAGCGGCATCGATATCGTCTGAGGCGAGATAGACAACCGCGCCCGCGCCGCCGGGAACGAGATGCGGCGATTTCATGACGCATCCGGTCACGCCGCCCTCGGCGGCGGGAAACTTCGCGAATGTCACGCCGCCCATGCTTTCCGGCACGAGTTCCACATCCAGAAGGGTTTGGTAGAAGTCTACGGTGCGACGAAAATCGCCCGCCGCGATTTCGAACCAGGTAACCGCCGTCGGCGGCAAGGGTGTCTGCGTCTGCATTTGGGTTCCTCGAATGGGATTGAATGGGGTGTCGCGACGGAAACCTTCTCGCACACCCCTCCTGCCAGCCTCCTGTCAGGAGACTTTACCCGGCCTCAATCCTCGTCGGGAACGACGGTGTAGTTGAGCGGCAGGCGGCCGCCGTCAGCGTAGAGCGTCTGCCCGGTCACGTAGCTGGCGTCGTCGGAGGCAAGGAATGCCGCGATCGCGGCTATCTCGCGCGGTTCACCGATCCGACCGAGCGGCGTACGCGACAGCACGCGCTTGCGCGCCTCATCGTTGTTGTTCAACCCCTCCAGCATCTCCGTCATGATCGAACCAGGGCCGATCGCGTTGACGCGAATGCCGTATTTGGCGAGCGACAGCGCCATCGCCTTGGTGAGTTGGTTCACGCCGCCCTTCGACACCGAATAGGAAAGCTGCTCGGGAAGCGCGAAAACGGCATTGACCGACGACATGTTGACGATCGTCCCGGGCGCATCGCCCTCCTCGACCCGTTCCACCATGTGCCGCGCCACCGCCTGGCTGACCAGAAACATGCCCTTCAGGTTCACCCTGAGAACGCGTTCGAAGTCCTCCTCGGCGAGCTCCAGGAAGTCCGCGCTGTGGAGGATGCCGGCGTTGTTGACGAGAATGTCGATCTTCTGGAAGCGATCGAGTGTCGCAGCGATCAGGTTGCGCACATCGAGCCGCTCGCTGACGTCGCAATGGACGAACATCACCTCGCCCTGGTGTTCGAGATCCTCGACGGCGGAAAGCCCCGCCTCCTCCATAACGTCGGCGATGACCACATGCGCGCCCTCGGCGAGAAACCGCCGGGCGATCGCATAGCCGATGCCGCGCGCGGCGCCGGTGATGATGGCAACTTTGCTTTCAAGGGACACGATTGGGGGCCTCCATCCTGTCGGATCGTGAAGCCCTCTATAGCCGATAGAGCCGCGCGCGTGACCCCCGATCACCCGAAAAAGGGACTTTCGGTTGGAGCAACAGGCGCCGGGACTCCCAACGAGAGAGCGATCAGCCAGCCCGATCAGCCAGTCCGATCAGTCAGTTCGGTCAGCCAGCCCGATCAGCCAGTCCGATCAGTCGGCAAGACTCTTGCGGATCATCGTCCTCAGATCATCGATCGGCGTCGGACCACCGCCGTTGTCATGATGCCAGAAGGTCCAGCCGTTGCAGGCATCGAGCCCCTGGAGCCGTGCGCCGAGCTTGTGGATGGAGCCAACCGTGCCGTCGGCCTCCAGACTGCCGTCGGCTCGGACGACCGCCCGGAAGCGCCCGCGCGCATCCGTCAGTTCCGCACCGGGCTCCAGAAGCCCCGCTTCGAGAAGGCGACCGAAGGGGACACGCGGTTCGGCCCGCTTGCCCTTCGTCACTTCCAGCGCCTCGCCAGGGGAAGGCTCGATGGCATCGATCCGCGCCCGTGCCGCCTCGATATAGTCCCGATCGCGCTCGATACCGATGAAGTGCCGGCCGAGTTTCTTGGCAACCGCACCCGACGTTCCCGTGCCGAAGAACGGATCGAGGATGACGTCACCGGGATTGGTCGACGACAGGAGGACGCGATAAAGAAGCGATTCCGGCTTCTGCGTCGGATGCACCTTCTGCCCGTCCGCGTCCTTCAGCCGCTCGCCGCCCGTACAAAGGGGCAGCGCCCAGTCGGACCGCATCTGAAGGTCATCGTTGAACGCCTTCAGGGCCTCGTAGTTGAAGGTGTAGCCCTTGGCGTCCTTGTCGCGCGACGCCCAGATCAGCGTCTCATGGGCATTGGTGAACCGCTTGCCGCGGAAATTCGGCATCGGGTTCGACTTCAGCCAGATGACGTCGTTGAGCATCCAGTAGCCGAGGTCCTGCAACACCGTCCCGACCCGGAAGATGTTGTGGTAGGAACCGATCACCCACAGCGTCCCCGTCGGCTTCAGCACCCGCCGGCAGGCGAGCAGCCAGGCACGCGTGAAGGCGTCATAGGCGGCAAAGGAATCGAACTGGTCCCAGGCGTCATCCACCGCATCGACCTTCGACTGGTCCGGTCGCATCAGCGAGCCGGCAAGCTGAAGGTTGTAGGGAGGATCCGCGAAGATCATGTCGACGGAGGCGGCCGGGAGCTTCGACAGCTCGGCAACGCAGTCGCCGACGAGGATCTCGTCGAGGGGAACCGTTTCGGATTGATGGCGGGGCGCCACGGCGGGCGCCCCTTTACGCGATACACTCATTGCGACGCAAAACCCTACGCAATTACGAGGGTTAATATCCGCCGTCAGAGTAAAGAGGGGGTTAAGCAGCAGAGTGATCTTTTTTCTTTTATGTCAACGATTTGTTTACGCTGTCGGGATGCTGCACATGGCCGTTTACGAGCGTGGCGCCACCCTTTCGGACAGCACGCGCGCCCCGGACACGCCGGTTGACGCCGGACGAGCGAACGCAGAAGCTGACGTCTCTCCCGCGCGGAAACAGAAACGACAAAGGCCCAGGCGACAGTGACAGATCTTCCGCACCATCCGCAACCTGACGACGCGGTCGCCAGCCCCGACCGGACCGCGCCGGCGGCTCCGGCATCCGATGCTCGCGCCCTCGATCTGCCCGAGCCGACCGAAACGCAGCTTTTCACCGACCCGGAAGCGGCCGTCGACCAATTGTGCGCCCTCTACACCCGCGCGACGGAGCATCTCAGGGCGTGTTTCGACCGGCTCGCCGAGGGTGGTCCGGCGGAACGGCGCGCGCGTGCTTTCTATCCGATGATCCGCATCGTCATCGACACCCACTCCAGGCTCGATTCGCGCCTCGCCTACGGCTTTGTCGCCGGCCCTGGCTCCTACTCCACCACCGTTACCCGGCCGGATCTCTTCCGCAACTATCTCATCGAACAAATCGGCCAGCTCATCCACAATCACGGCGTGGCCGTCGCGGTCGGCCCGTCCGACGTGCCGATCCCGCTCCATTTTGCCTTTGCCGACGACACCCGGCTCTCCGGCCGCTGGGATGATCTCTTCAGCCGTCCGCTGCGTGATCTCTTCGACGTGCCGGATCTCGCCATCACCGACGACGCGATCGTCAATGGCACCTATCAGGCCCCGACCGGCAGCGACGAACCGCTCGCACCCTTCACCGCGCCCCGTGTCGACTATTCGCTCCACCGCCTGAAGCACTATTCGGCAACGGCCGCGGAGCACTTCCAGAACTATGTCCTCTTCACCAACTACCAGTTTTACGTCGACGCCTTCTGCCGCCTGGCCCGCGAGATGATGGCAAAGGGAGGCGGCGACTACGACGCCTTCGTGGAACCCGGCAACCGCGTGACGCTGCCCGGCGGCGCGAGCGAGGGAACGGCGGCCGGGCGCCTGCCGCAAATGCCCGCCTACCATCTGAAACGCCGAGATTCTTCCGGCATTACTCTCATCAACATCGGTGTCGGCCCCTCGAACGCCAAGACCGTCACCGACCATGTCGCGGTACTGCGCCCACATGCCTGGCTGATGCTCGGCCATTGTGCCGGCCTCCGCAACAGCCAGCAGCTCGGCGACTATGTCCTCGCCCATGGCTACGTGCGCGAGGATCATGTCCTCGATCAGGACCTGCCGACCTGGGTACCGATCCCGCCGCTGGCCGAGGTGCAGGTGGCGCTGGAACAGGCGGTCGCCGAAATCACCGGGCTGGCCGGCTGGGAACTGAAGAAGGTGATGCGCACGGGCACCGTCGCCACCATCGACAACCGCAACTGGGAACTGAGGGACCACCGCGAGCCGGTACAGCGCTTCTCCCAGTCGCGCGCCATCGCGCTCGACATGGAATCGGCGACGATCGCCGCCAACGGGTTCCGCTTCCGCGTCCCCTACGGCACGCTCCTGTGCGTCTCCGACAAGCCGCTCCACGGCGAGCTGAAGCTGCCTGGCATGGCCAGCGCCTTCTACGACAGGCAGGTCGGCCAGCACCTCGACATCGGCATCCGCGCCCTGGAAAAACTCCGCGCCATGCCGCGCGAACGGCTGCATTCCCGCAAACTCAGAAGTTTCTCGGAGACGGCATTTCAGTAGCGCGCTAGATCCAACCCCAGAATGTAACGGGGCCGCATACGCCTTGAAATTGCCGGCCTCGCCTTGACCAATGGATCAGCCGATGAGGCCGGACAAGGGGAGTGACGGGATGTCTCCAACACGTGTCGGACAGGATCGCAACATCCCGGTCAGGCGACGGCCAGCGACAACCTTCGCGGTGCTTCTCGCCGGGTGGCTGTTTATCCTGGCGCAAACGCCATCGGCGGCCAAAGAACCGACCTTTTGGTTCTCGAACAACTTCTCAGCAAGACCAAAGGTTCACTTCTCTCACAACACCCCCGCCCATCCGACGCGCATCACAGCCTTCGACGACATCAATCGTGCATCGCGCGACGGCGATATCCGGCTTTGCTTCGATAACCGCCCCTTGGACACGGCCAGGGTCTGGAACCTCGACACCATCTCGCAAGACCCGCTGCGATTCAGGTTTTGCGAATACGCGAGATCGGATGAAAACGTCGGATATTTTGGTGAAGAGCGCCGCAGGAATGGCGAAGACCTGACCAGGGGCGTCGTCGTAAGTGCGCCCTCTGGAATTTCTATCTACGGAACCAGCGCCGCCACCTGTGAAGCAATCTTCACAGTCGGTTCCTTCTTCTCTCTATTGAGTTACTACGACGAGGAAAATCCTGAAAAGTTTGGAAAAATCGACGAATTAACGCCTTATGGAGAGGGATTGTTCGTCTCGGAGCGAACGACCGAGGGCATGCGGAAATTCCTGATGGAACCGGACAGTTTTCATGTCGGGTCGAGTTTGGGAAGGTACTGGATGTATTCCGGCATGAACATGGACAAGAGCTGGGAGTGCCTCGCTCCGGCATTCAATTTGTACTGGGAAGCCGTGTTATCCAGATGCCGGCTCGGCATCGATGAACTCCGGAAATCCGACAAGAAAAGAAAAGCGGGCTCCCGAAGGCGACTATACTATTCTGTTCTGACGGATGTGAAAGACGATATGTTTGCAATCGCCGACCATTGCTATCAAAGAAAAAGACTGACCGACGAAACACGCGAAGTCTCTGATTAACCCGACAAGGTTCCGCGCCATGCCGCGCGAACGGCTGCATTCCCGCAAACTCAGGAGTTTTTCCGAGACGGCGTTCCAGTTGCCGGGCGCGGATTGGGCGCGTTGACCATCGCCGCCGTCTGAGGCACGCTTTGGGCATGATAAAGGGCGTTCTCCTCGATATTTCAGGAGTCCTGACCGAAGGAACGCTGGCCCTTCCCGGTGCCGTCGAGGTGGTCGCGCGGCTGAGCGCCGCCGGCCTGCCGCTGCGTTTCCTCACCAACACGACGCGGCGGCCGAAACGCCGCCTGATCGCCGATCTTCATACCGTCGGCATCGAGGTCGCGCCCGACGAGGTCTTCACGCCCGTCGCCGCCGTTCGCCATTGGCTGGAGGAAAACGGCTACCGCCCGCATCTGTTGATCCATCCCGATCTGGATGAGGATTTCGCCGATTGCGCCAGAAGCGGGCCGGTCGCCGTCGTCTTCGGCGACGCCGCGCGCGGCTTTACCTATGACGCCATGAACGAGGCCTTCCGCCTGCTGCGCCACGGCGCCCCCTTCCTGGCGCTCGCCGCCAACCGGGTGTTTCGCGACAGCGATGGGGAGTTGAGCCTGGACGCGGGGCCCTTCGTCAAGGCGCTCGAATTCGCCAGCGACACCGAGGCCAAACTTTTCGGCAAGCCGGCCGCCGGCTTCTTTGAGGCGAGTGCGGCGAGCATGGGCTGCGCCCCGGCCGACACCGTGATGGTCGGCGACGATGCCGAAAGCGACATCGCGGGCGCGCTTGCCGCCGGCGTCGGTGCGGGGCTGCTGGTCAGGACCGGAAAATATCGCGACCGCGACGAGGCCCACGTGTCGCCGCCCCCGACCGCCGTCGTTGCCGACATCGCCGAGGCGACCGACTGGATTCTCGATCGTCAGACGCGCTGAGCCGGCGCGTTTGACCGCTATCGGACAACCGCGCCGGCTTCAGGATCAGTAGTGCCAGTGAACGCCCTGGCCGCGGTCCGGCTTGGCGAAGTAGAGACTGTTGCCGACGCAATCGCGGGTCCGAACGTTATAGGCGACCCAGGCGTGGCCGACATAGGTCTGCTGGGTGTACTTGCCGCCCCGGCGGATCCGCGCATACTTCTGCCAGCGACCCTTGAAATTGATCCAGTAGAGATCGACCGGACCGTTCAGGTCGTTGGTGAAGTAGATCTGCGTCGGCCGGTTGGACGCGGGCGAGCGCACGGTGCGCGGCGCCGGGCAGTTCCGCCCCGGCAGGGCACGAACCGCGTTCGCGACGCGAATGAGCGGCGAGGCCTCGTCGCCCCCGACGGTATCCTTGGGGCCGGACAAGCCGATAAACGCGGCCATGGCGGCCGTGACAAGCGCTGTGAACATTGGAATTCCCCCTCCACGAAAACGAACGGAGAATATTTAAGGCCAGCCGTTTTGGAAAGTCGGATTATAGCAAGGCAGAAGAATATATTCTGATAGCTGAATTCAGGAAAAATACCGGCTGTCAACGAGGCGTCGGCGCCCGCGTGCGCCGGCATCGGCGGCCGTGCCCCCTTGATCATGGCCGCGCAAGGATGAGATAGGTCGTAGACCGCGCCTGCTTCCTGCCTCCCGTGCGCGATTTCGCCATCTCGCATGCCCCCTCGCGGGCTGCCTCGCATCCGACCAAGGACCATTCATGCAGTACAAGACGCTCGGCCGCACCGACCTGAAGGTCTCCACCCTCTGCCTCGGCTCAATGACCTGGGGCTCGCAGAATACCGAAGCCGAAGGTCACGCGCAGATCGACGCCGCCCTCGATCTCGGCATCAACTTCATCGATACCGCCGAAATGTATCCGGCCAATCCCGGTCCCGACGACCATTACGGCAAGACCGAGGAAATCATCGGCACCTGGCTGGAGAAGTCCGGCCGGCGCGGCGATATCGTGCTTGCCTCCAAGATCATCGGCGAAGGCTCCAAGCGCGTGCGCGACGGCGAACCGATCACGCCGGCGACCATCCGCACCGCGCTGGAGGGCTCGCTGACGCGGCTGAAGACCGACTATCTCGACCTCTACCAGCTGCATTGGCCGAACCGCGGCAGCTACCATTTCCGCAAGAACTGGGACTACGACCCGTCCGGCGTCGACAGCGCCTCGGTCAGGAACGAGATCGCCGATATCCTCGGCGAGCTGCAGCGCCACGTCGAAGCCGGCAAGATCCGCCACATCGGCCTGTCGAACGATACCGCCTGGGGCACCACGCTCTTCGTCGACATCGCCGAGGCCAACGGCCTGCCGCGCGTTGCCTCGATCCAGAACGAATATTCGCTGCTGTGCCGCCTGTTCGATCTCGACATGGCCGAGGTCAGCATGGCCGAGAACGTCGACCTCCTCGCCTATTCGCCGCTCGCCTGCGGCATCCTGACGGGCAAATACGCCGGCGACCGGACGCCGGACGGCTCGCGCCGCGCGCTCAACCCCACCATCAATGGCCGCATCGTCGACACCATGTGGCCGGCGATGGACGCCTATCTGGCGGTCGCCGAGAAGCACGGCCTCGACCCCTCGCAGATGGCGCTCGCCTTCTGCCTGACGCGGCCTTTCATGGGCTCGGTCATCTTCGGCTCGACCAGCGTCGCCCATGTCGAGACCGCCGTCGGCGCCGCCGACATCACCCTGTCGCAAGACGTGCTCGACGACATCGCCGCCGTGCACCGCAAGTACCCGATCCCGTACTGAGCGGCAAAACTGCCGGGACGACCGGAAAGCGCGCGGCATCAGGGCGATAGCGCGACTTTCAAACTCTGTTTCCAAGCTCCTGGACAGCACAAAGCAAAAAAAGAGGGCCGGCATGACCGGCCCTCTTCTGTTCAACCAGGGTGACTGGAAACGCCGTCACACGCCGATGCCGTGCTCCTTCAGCGCTTCCTCGATTTCATCGAGGATCGCCGGGTCGTCGATCGTCGCCGGCATCTTGTAGGCCTCGCCGTCGGCGATCTGCCGCATCGTGCCGCGCAGGATCTTGCCCGAGCGCGTCTTCGGCAGCCGGTCGACGGTAATGGCGATCTTGAACGCCGCGACGGGACCGATCTGCTCGCGCACCAGCTTGATGAGCTCCTTTTCCAGTTCCTCGTGCGATTTCGTCACGCCCGATTTGACGACGACGAAGCCGCAGGGCATCTGGCCCTTCAGGGGATCGGAAATGCCGATGACGGCGCATTCGGCGACATCCGGGTGGCTCGCCAGAACCTCTTCCATGCCGCCCGTTGACAGCCGATGGCCGGCGACATTGATGATGTCGTCGGTGCGCGCCATGATGAAGAGATACCCGTCCTCGTCGATGAAGCCCGCATCCGCCGTCTTGTAGTAGCCGGGGAACTCGGCGAGATAGGCATCGAAGAAGCGCTTTTCCGCATTCCACAGCGTCGGCAGACAGGCCGGCGGAAGCGGCAGCTTGACGACGATGTTGCCGAGCGTACCGGTCGCCACCGCATGTCCTGCATCATCGAGCACCTGGATGTCGTATCCCGGCATCGCCACCGTCGGCGAGCCGTATTTGACCGGCAGCATACCAAGCCCGACCGGATTACCGGCAATCGCCCAGGCCGTCTCGGTTTGCCACCAGTGATCGATCACCGGCACCCCAAGCATCCTTTCCGCCCACTGAATGGTGTCGGGGTCGGCGCGCTCACCGGCGAGGAACAGCGTCCTGAGGCTCGAGAGGTCGTATTTGCCGATGAAGGTCCCCTCCGGGTCCTCCTTCTTGATGGCGCGGAAAGCCGTCGGCGCGGTGAAGAAAGCGGCGACCGAGTACTCGGAGATCACGCGCCAGAAGGTGCCGGCGTCGGGCGTCCCGACGGGCTTTCCCTCAAACACGATCGTCGTCGCGCCGTGGAGCAGCGGCGCGTAGCAGATATAGGAGTGGCCGACGACCCAGCCGACGTCCGAAGCCGCCCAGAAAACCTCGCCCGGGTCGACCCCATAAACGGCGTTCATCGACCATTTCAGCGCCACCATGTGGCCGCCATTGTCGCGCACGACACCCTTCGGCTGGCCGGTCGTGCCGGATGTATAGAGAATGTAGAGCGGATCGGTCGCCTTCACCGGCACACAGGGCACCTCGCGCCCCGCCGCCTGGGCCTCGTCCATCAGCGCGCCGAGGTCGTAGTCGCGCCCCTCGGCGAGATCGGCCGTCACCTCCTCGCGCTGGAGAATAAAGCAGCTTTCCGGCTTGTGCGCGCTCTGGGCGATCGCGTCGTCGAGGAGCGGCTTATAGGCAATGACGCGGTTTGGCTCGATGCCACAGGAGGCCGAAACAATCGCTTTGGGCTGAGCATCGTCGATACGCGTCGCCAGCTCATGCGCGGCGAAACCGCCGAAAACCACGGAATGGACGGCGCCAAGACGGGCACAGGCGAGCATCGCCATGACCGCTTCGGGGATCATCGGCATGTAGAGGATCACCCGATCGCCCTTCGCCACGCCCCTGTCCTTGAGGACCGCCGCCATCGCCTGAACACGCGCAAGAAGCTCCGCATAGGTGTAGCTGGTTTTCCGTCCGGTGATCGGCGAGTCATAGATCAGCGCCGGCTGCCCGGGACGACCGTGTTCGACATGCCGGTCGACGCAATTGTAGCAGGTGTTGCACTCGGCGCCGACGAACCAACGACCGTAGGTGCCCTCCGACGCATCGAAAACCTTGTCCCACGGCTTGAACCAGTCGATGTCCGCCGCCGCCTTTGCCCAGAACTCCTCGGGGTTCGATTTCCATCCGTTGTAAGTATCGTTATATTTGCTTGCCATAGGTGCGTGCTCCCATCTCCGCTTGAGCACAGAGTCTTCCCATCGAACGCGGGAATGCAAGTCGACCTTCGGGGGAACCCTCCCCCGGGGATCCGATCCCCGCCAGCGTGCTCTTTCTCTTTTCTGTCCCGGACTCCCGCGCCGCCTTCCCGCATCGGAACGATGCGCGGCAACACATGCTGTGCCCTCTGTGCTTGACTTCTCGACCCCTGCGTCGGATCACCGCAGCACAGATCCGTTGTCCGCCGAACGCTTCGGTCCAACCCCGTACCCTGCTGGCCAGCCGCGAACCCGATGATTGTCTACTTCCATCTTGGCGCCCACAAAACGGCCTCCTCGCTGATCCAGCACCGGCTCAAGCGCCTTCGGGGCCGCGTCGGGCCGCATCGCTTCGCCTTCGCCGAAAACGCCGTCGCCGGGCGCAGCATCTGGGGGAAATGGTGCAAACGCGCCAAGAGCAGCGCGAGCGAACGGCAGAAAGCAATAGACGCCTTCCGGCGCGATTTCGCCCGGCTCACGCAAACGCCCGTCGATGCGCTCGTCATTTCCTCGGAAGGCTTTCTCGGCGGCATCCCACGCTTTTGCGGCGCCGGCGCCTACCCGTTCGCGAAGGTGGCGATGGCCAATCTTGCCTCGCTCCTTGAAACACTCGACGTGGAAATCGACTTGCGCCCGGTCTTCTACATCCGCCGGACCAGCCGCTTTTATGAATCCTGCCTCTCCCAACACCTGTCCATGGGACGCGCAAAGACGCCGGAGGACGCTTTCGCCGCGATCCGCGAGGACAAGGTCTCCTGGCAGCCGGTCGTCGCCGCGATCGAGGCGGTCTGCGGCCACGAGATCCCCGTCCGCCGTTTCGAGACGATCGCGGAGGCAGGGCCGGCCGGCTTCGTCGAAAATTTCCTCGCCACCCTCGGCCTCGGTCCGGCGACGATGCTGGAGCGGGAGATCGCGCTCGGGCGCACCGCCGAACGGCTCCCGGCTTCCGTCCGGAAGCTCGGACCGGTGGCGCATTTCCTGCGCCCCAACGTCGGCCTGTCGCCGCGCGGCGCTGAAATGGTCGAACGCCTGCACCCGCTCGTCTCCAGGGACGAATGGCACGCGATCGTTCGTCCCTTCATTCGCCGCCACTTCAGTGCGATAAAAGATCCTGGCGCGACCTTCGCCATGCCGAAGGACCAGGTTGCCCGCCTCGATACGGTCTACGAGAGCGACCTCATCGCTTTTGCCTCCCGGCTCTGCCTCGCCTACCCGCCGCCGCCCGCAACGCCCCCGACCTTTCGATGATCCGCTGATGACCCTTGATTTTACCTTCTTTGCCGTCGCCATTCCCTCCGTTCTGCTCGTCGGCATGTCAAAGGGCGGTTTCGGCGGATCGATCGCGCTTCTCGCCGTGCCGCTGATGTCGCTTGTCATGTCGCCGCTGAAGGCCGCCGGCATTCTCCTGCCGATCCTCATGACGATGGACGTCGTCGGCCTCATCGCCTATCGGCGCAAGTTCGATGCGAAGGTGCTGAAGGTGATGGTGCCAGCCGGCCTCGTCGGCATTGCCATCGGCTGGGCGACCGCGGCCTATGTTACCGACACCGACGTCCGCCTCATTGTCGGCGCCGTCGGCATCCTATTTACCCTCGACTACGTGCGCGGTGGCGGTCTCAAGCGCCCTCCCGCCGACTACAACACAACCAAGGGTTCGATCTGGGGCGTCCTCGCCGGCTTCACCAGCTTCGTCAGCCACGCCGGCGGCCCGCCCTACCAGATGTACACCCTGCCGCTCAGGCTCGACCCGGTGCTCTTTGCCGGCACGGCGACCATCTTCTTCGCCTCCGTCAACGCCGCCAAGCTCATCCCCTACTTCGCTCTCGGCCAGTTCTCAACCGAGAACCTGACGACATCCCTCGTCCTCATGCCGCTGGCGCCGATCGCCGTCGGCTGCGGCATCTGGCTCGTCCACCGCGTGCCGATGGCGCCGTTCTACCGCATCACCTACGCGGCGGTGTTCATCGTCTCCTTGAAGCTCATCTGGGACGGGATCAGCGAATTCGGCCTTGTTTGAGAGCGGCCACGAACATCCAGCCGATACGCGTCCCCTGTCCAGTTGCGAAGCGCCCGAACTTGGGTTTTAGTCACGGCAAAGAAACACAAAACCTCCGGGGGGAACCACCGTGCCATCCAATCCGTACGAAACCGATCTCGACAAGACTCCCGCCAATTTCCAGCCGCTGACGCCGCTGACGTTTCTGGCGCGTTCCGCGATGACCTTCCCCGACCACGTGGCCATCATCCACGGCAACGCTAAAACGACCTATCGTGATTTCTACGCCCGCGCCCGCCGGCTCGCTTCGGCGCTGTCGAAACGTGGCCTCACCACCGGCGACACCGTCTCGGTGATGCTGGCGAACACTCCGCCGATGCTCGAAGCGCACTACGGTGTTCCGATGTGCGGCGCCGTGCTCAACACGCTCAACACACGGCTCGACGCGCAGATCATCGCCTTCTCCCTCGACCATGCCGAGACGAAGGTGCTGATCACCGACCGCGAGTTCGCCGGCGTGGTGAAGGAAGCGCTGGCGCTGACGCAATCATCGAAGCCGCTCGTCATCGACTACGACGATCCGGAGTTCCCGCAGACCGGCGAAAGGCTGGGTGAGATCGACTACGAGGCGCTCCTGGCGGAAGGCGACCCGGAGTTCGCCTGGGAAATGCCCGCCGACGAGTGGAACGCCATTTCCCTCAACTACACCTCCGGCACGACAGGAAACCCCAAGGGTGTCGTCTACCACCACCGCGGGGCCTCGCTCCTTGCCGTCGGCAATGTCGTCACCACCGCCATGGGCAAGCATCCGGTCTACCTGTGGACCCTGCCGATGTTCCATTGCAACGGCTGGTGCTTCCCCTGGTCGATCTCCGTCGTCTCCGGCACCCATGTCTGCCTCAGGTGGGTGCGCCCGAAGGCGATCTGGGACGCCCTCGCCGACCATGGCGTTACCCATCTGTGCGGCGCGCCGATCGTCATGGCGACGATCCTCAACGCGCCGGAAAGCGACAAGCGCACCTTCGACCAGACGGTGGAATTCTTCACCGCCGCCGCTCCGCCGCCCGAGGCGGTGCTGGCCGCCATGGGCGAGGCCGGCTTCAACGTCACCCATCTCTACGGTCTCACCGAGACCTACGGTCCGGCCGTCGTCAACGACTGGAAGGACGAATGGGACGCGCTGGACGCCTCCGGCCGCGCGCAAAAGAAGGCGCGCCAGGGCGTGCGCTACGCTGCCCTTGAGGACCTCAGCGTGCGCGATCCGCGCACCATGGAACCGGTGCCGGACGACGGCGAGACGATCGGCGAAGTAATGTTCCGCGGCAACATCGTCATGAAGGGGTATCTGAAGAATACAAAGGCCACGAACGACGCATTCGCCGGCGGCTGGTTTCATTCCGGCGACCTCGGGGTCCGGCACCCCGACGGCTATATTCAGCTCAAGGACCGGTCCAAGGACATCATCATCTCCGGTGGCGAAAACATCTCCTCCATCGAGGTGGAGGACGTGCTCTACAAGCACCCCGCCATTTCCGCCGCCGCAGTCGTCGCCAAGCCCGACGACAAATGGGGAGAAACGCCATGCGCCTTCGTCGAACTGAAGCCCGGCAACGACAATGTCACGCCCGAGGCGATCATCGCCCATTGCCGCGATAATCTCGCCCATTTCAAGGCGCCGAAACATGTCGTTTTCACCGCACTGCCGAAGACTTCCACCGGCAAGATCCAGAAGTTCCGGCTCAGGGATATGGCGCGCGAGCTGTGACGCCGAGCGCCACCTCTCCAAATTCCCTCCCGCCAACTCCAACAAAAAAGCCGCGATCCAAAGATCGCGGCTTTTCCAAAACTCGAATACATGAGGCGTGAAGTGTAACCCTGACGCTAGGCAACCTTAAGCTTGGCGATCTCGTCTTTCAGTACAAGCTTGCGGCGCTTCAACTCAGCAAGATGAAGGTCATCATAACTGGGATGAGACAACTCTTCGTTAATCTCTTGCTCCAGTGCGTGATGCTGCTGTTCAAGCTCAACGAGATTTGCTTCTTGAGACATCGGCGTCTATCTCCCTTTTCTACCTCAGCTTCAACGTCACAAGTCTGACACAGGTCGGCTTTGCTGTCGAAGCGAAATGTCAAATTGATCGCACTTCGCGGCGATTTTTTGTCGTTTTGAACACCTCTCGATCGTCGTTTTCTGATTTATGGTAATGTAAGTGTTGCCGCGGACCATTCAGACGGGTCGCATCGTCGCACCTCGCGTCATGGGATCTGGCTTTCGCCCCGGCAAGTTCGAGTATCGACGTCCGCCGGATCGCCACTTCGCAGGCCCCGAGAACCGACGTCAGTCATGCCGCACGGATACCCATGAACGACACCCCTGAAAATGCCCTTAGAAGCGAACTCGCCCGGTTGCGCGAAGAACACCGCGACCTCGACGATGCCATCCGTGCGCTGATCGAGACCGGACGCGGCGACTACCTCCAGCTTCAGCGTCTGAAGAAACGAAAGCTGTTTTTGAAGGACCGGATCAAAACGGTCGAGGACCAACTCCTGCCAGACATCATTGCCTGACGCGGCAGACTGAGACAATCGTCTGGCGCACGCAGACGATCGCCGGCCGACGGAGTCCGGCTCTTGCCAGCGCGGCCACAAGTCCGATAAACGAACGTTTTCGGGGAAGGAGAAATCATGACCAGCGAGAAGACCGCGCCGGTTGCCGTCATCATGGGCAGCCAGTCCGACTGGCCGACGATGAAACACGCGACCGACACGCTCGAGGCGCTCGGCATTGCCTTCGACGCACGGATCGTTTCCGCCCACCGCACCCCCAAGCGGCTTTACGACTTCGCCACCGGTGCCAAGGAGCGCGGTGTGAAGGTGATCATTGCCGGCGCAGGCGGCGCGGCGCATCTTCCCGGCATGACGGCCGCGATGACCCCCTTGCCGGTCCTCGGCGTGCCGATCGAATCGCGGACCATGAAGGGCCTCGACAGCCTCTATTCCATTGTCCAGATGCCGGCTGGCGTTCCCGTCGGCACGCTCGCCATCGGCCGCTCCGGCGCCATCAACGCCGCCCTGATGGCCGCAAGCATCCTCGCCCTTTGCGATGATGTTCTAGCCGCACGTCTCCACGACTGGCGCAATGCCCAGACCGACGCCGTCGCCGACACCCCGTCCGACGACTGAGTACGCGACAAGAGCCCATGACAGACGCGCACGATATCGCCTCCCTTCCTGCCGCCCCGTCCCTTTCCCCCGGCGCGACTATCGGCATCCTCGGAGGCGGCCAGCTCGGCCGCATGATCGCGCTTGCCGCCGCCCGCCTGGGCCTCAAGTGCCACATCTATTGTCCCGATCCCGCCTCTCCGGCCTTCGATGTTGCGGCAGCCACGACCTGCGCGCCCTACGACGACGAGGAGGCGCTCGTCGCCTTCGCCAACGCCGTCGACGTCGTCACCTACGAGTTCGAGAACGTACCGGAACGCACCGCCTCGGTCCTCGATGCCCGGGTGCCGGTCCGCCCCGGTCCGCGCTCGCTGGCGATCTGCCAGGACCGTCTGGCCGAGAAGGACTTCCTGACCGGTATCGGCATCGCCACCGCGCCCTATGAGGCTGTCGACAGCATCGCTGATCTCACCGCCGCGCTTGCGCGAATCCATGCCCCCGCCGTTCTCAAGACGCGCCGCTTTGGCTACGACGGCAAGGGCCAGACGATCATTCGCGATGCCGCCGAGGCAGCCGACGCCTTCGCCACGATCGGCGGGGCACCGGCGATCCTGGAAGGCTTCGTCCCCTTCGCCGAGGAGTGCTCCGTCCTCGTCGCCCGCGCGCCCGGCGGCGAGATGGCGGTCTACGACATCGCCCACAATCGGCACGAAAACCACATCCTGAAATTCACCACGGTCCCCGCGCCGATCGCCGACGAGACGGCAACCGCCGCCCGTGCCATCGGCCAGCGCGCCGCCGACGCGCTTGACCACGTCGGCATTCTGGCGGTGGAGCTTTTTGTCGTGCGCGAGGACGGCAACGAGCGCCTCGTCGCCAACGAGATGGCGCCGCGTGTCCACAACTCCGGCCACTGGACCGAAGACGCCTGCCTCGTTTCGCAGTTCGAGCAGCACGTCCGCGCCATCGCCGGCTGGCCGCTCGGCGCCACGGCGCGACTCGCCTGCGTCGAGATGGAAAACCTCATTGGCCACGACGTCGATCACTGGCGGAGCTCCCTTGCCGAACCGGATGCTCATATCCATCTCTATGGCAAGACGGAGACGCGCGACGGACGCAAGATGGGCCACGTGAACCGTCTCCGCCGGAATTCGGCGCACGGCTGACCCCACCGTGCGACTGGGTGTTTTTACCTGAATTTCCGCATGACCTGTGGACAGGCCCCGGGGATTCTGCTAAACGGCCCACTCAGTCGAGCGACGCAGTTGCGGCGCCGAGGGTTCGGTCCCGGAAGTCGAGAGGTTTCCTCTCGCAGTGCGGGATTTTCCCATCTGACATCAACGTTACGCAAACACGGGATGGACGCGTGCAGGTACTCGTTCGCGACAACAATGTCGACCAGGCGCTGAAGGCGCTGAAGAAGAAGATGCAACGCGAGGGCATCTTCCGTGAGATGAAGCTTCGCAATCATTACGAAAAGCCTTCCGAAAAGAAGGCGCGCGAGAAGGCCGAGGCCGTTCGTCGCGCCCGTAAGATTGCGCGCAAGCGCGCGCAGCGCGAAGGGCTTCTGCCCAAGCGGGCTAAGCGCTGAGCGACGCGCTCCCGCGCGGGATGATCGTTTCGCACTGACAGATTTCGGACATGCCGTCGAGGCAACTCGGCGGCGTGTTTTGTCATGCCTGCACAGTGCCAAGAGCCGCCGGATGGGTCGAAGAACCACTGGACAGGTCGCGCGGACAGACGCTTGAGGGGATGGCCTGCTGGCCGCACGCTGCGCCGTTGCGGTGATTGCCGGCAGCTCCGGACTGGCTGCGCGACACCCCCGAGCGGCACGATCCGCTTCTCGGTTGTTGTCTCCGCGAAAAAATCTGTGCTAGATCAATTATGTCTCCGGCCTTGTCGCCGGACGGATATGATGCCAAGGAATGGCCTACGTCCACCGAAGATGATCGCACGTCGGTCGCTCGCGAACCTGTCGCCGGGATACCCGTCAATGCTCCATCACGTTCTTCGCCATTCCCGCACGGCTCTCTTGGCGTCCGCCATAGCCGCCGCGCTCGCCGCCTGCCAGGGTGCGGATACCGGCATCGGCCCCTCCTATTCGCTCGATCCCTACACCGGCTCGCCGGAGAACATCGAATCGCTGACGGCTGTCATCAAGAGCAATCCGCGCGACCCAAATGCCTACAACGTGCGCGGTACGGCCTATGGCAAGGCCGGCAAGTACCAGGAGGCGCTCGCCGACTTCACCACCGCGATCAAGATCGATCCGAATTTCCAGCGCGCCTACGCCAACCGCGCCCTCGTCCTGCGCCGCATGGGCCGCGACAACGAGGCGCTCGCCGACTACAACCGAGCCATAGCCATAGACCCGAGCTACGCTCCGGCGTACACGGCGCGCGGCAACCTCTATCGCCGCGCCGGCAAGCTGAACCTGGCACTGGCCGACTTCGACCAGGCTATCCGGCTGAACCCCTCCGACCCCCGCGCCTATCACAACCGCGGCCTGATCAAGCAGGCCCGTGGCGACCACCAGCGGGCGATCGAGGATTTCTCCACTGCCATCGCCCTCAATCCCAACGAACCCGAACCCTACAACGGCCGCGGCGTCTCCCGCCTCGCGCTCAAGGACTGGAAGTCGGCGCTGGAAGACTTCAACTGGGCGATCGAGCATAACCGCAATTATGCCGAAGCCTGGGCCAATCGTGGCCTGGCGCTGGAACAGAGCGGCGACAAGGGCAAGGCCGCCGGTGCCTTCAACCGCGCCATTGCCCTCGACCCCTCGAACGCCACGGCCCGCGCTGGCATCAGCCGCGTCGGCGGTGGAGGCCTGCTGCGCAGCCGGACCTGACAAGCTTTTTCGCTCGCCGCCACCCATCCGGGGGCCTGTTACGCTCACGAGGCCCGACCTCGCCCGGGACGCTGTGCCTCCCTTTCCAGTCCGAGCCGGAGCCCTTCCCCGGCCAGACACTCCCCCGGCCAAATACACCCGGCCAGATTCACCCGGCCAGACCACGCTTGTGACCCTTCGCTGGCGTGGCGCGGAGAAGGTCTTGCGCGCACCGCCGCATCCCGGGACTTAATCCGGGAACCATTACCCTCTCGATCCAAAAGCCCGGCGCAATTCAAGCGCCGGGGCAAGACACGCAACGCAACCCGCTTTGCCGAGGCCAATGGATGCCGGATCAGGTCCGGGGGCGGACTCCGCCAAAGGTGGAAAACGTCGTTGTATCGTATTCACACAGTCCAGGAGGGGTAATAAGCGAAGGCGAGCGCCCGACCGCGACCGGAAGGATCCCAAGAGCGAAAAGATCCCGGTGAGCCAAGAAGGCCGCAAACAATAAGGCCGCAAACAAGACGGGCAGGGAAACGCGTTCCCCGCCCGTTATGATCCGTGCTGGCCGTGCGCGGTCAGTCGATCGACTTGCCGATGTCCTCGGTCATCTTCTTGGCGTCGCCGAGCAGCATCATCGTGTTGTCGCGATAGAACAGCGGATTGTCGATGCCGGCATAGCCGGAGGCGAGCGACCGCTTGTTGAACATCACCGTACCGGCCTTCCAGACCTGCAAGACCGGCATGCCGTAGATCGGCGAAGAGGGATCGTCCTCCGCCGCCGGGTTGGTGACGTCGTTGGCACCGATGACATAGGCGACGTCGGCCTGGGCGAACTCGGAGTTGATATCCTCCAGTTCGAAGACCTCGTCATAGGGCACGTTGGCCTCGGCCAGCAGCACGTTCATGTGACCCGGCATGCGGCCGGCGACCGGGTGGATGGCGTATTTGACCTCGACCCCTTCCGCCTTCAGCTTGTCGGCCATCTCGCGCAGAGCATGCTGCGCTTGGGCGACCGCCATGCCGTAGCCCGGCACGATGATCACCTTCGACGAGTTCTTCAGGATATAGGCCGCGTCCTCGGCCGAGCCGCGCTTGACGACCCGGTCGCCGAGATCCTCGCTCGGGCCGGCGGATTCCCCACCGAAACCGCCCAGGATCACAGAGACGAACGAACGGTTCATACCCTTGCACATGATGTAGGAAAGGATCGCACCGGACGAACCGACGAGTGCGCCGGTGATGATCAGCGCCGTGTTGCCGAGCGTAAAACCGATGCCGGCCGCCGCCCACCCCGAATAGGAGTTAAGCATCGACACGACCACCGGCATGTCGGCGCCGCCGATCGGGATGATCATCAAGATACCGAGGAGCAGCGCCAGGAGCGTGATCAGCCAGAACAGGAACTGGCTCTCGGTCGTGACGAAGGCGACAACAAGGAGCACGGTGGCAATGAAGACGGCGAGATTGATCACATGCCGGCCGGGCAGCGTGATCGGCTTTCCGCTCATGCGCCCGTCAAGCTTCAGGAAAGCGATCACCGAGCCGGTGAACGTCATTGCGCCGATGGCAACGCCGATCGACATCTCAACGAGGCTGGCGCCGTGGATATTGCCCGGGACGCCGATACCGAAAGCCTCCGGCGCGTTGAGCGCGGCGGCGGCGACAAGCACGGCGGCAAGGCCGACCAGCGAGTGGAAGGCAGCGACGAGTTGCGGCATCGCCGTCATCGGAATGCGCCGGGCCGTTACCGCGCCGATGCCGCCACCGATGGCAAGGCCGAGGACGATCAGGGTCCAGGCCAATGGCGAGGGATGCGTGTTGAACAGCGTGGTGACAACGGCGATGGTCATGCCGGCCATGCCGAGATAGTTGCCGCGCCGTGAGGTTTCCGGGTTCGACAGGCCCCTCAGGGCCATGATGAACAGGACGCCCGCTACCAGGTAGAGGAGCGCCGTGATGTTGGGGGACATCGTTCAGTCTCCTCAGCTTTTCTTCTTGTACATGGCGAGCATCCGCTGGGTTACGAGGAAGCCGCCGAAGATGTTGACGCTGGCAAGGATGAGCGCCACGAAACCGAGGATCCGCGCCCACAGAGCGCCGCCCCCGTCGATCAGGTTAACGCCGACGGCGAGAAGCGCGCCGACCACGATCACCGAGGAGATCGCGTTGGTGACTGACATCAGCGGCGTGTGGAGCGCCGGCGTGACGGACCACACCACATAGTAGCCGACGAAAATCGCCAGGACGAAGATCGAAAGCCGGAAAATGAACGGGTCGATCGCGCCGCCCGACATGGCGTGGGCGGCCGCGCCGCCCGCCTCGGCGACCTGATCGGCATAGGTCTGAGCCATCGCGGCGGCCTCGCGGGCCTGGTCAGCGGCTCCCTGCGCCATTTCAGCGGCGGCACGCGCGCGTTCGACAGCGTCGGCGGCGGTAACGGTATCCATGATTATTCTCCCCCGTCAGCGAATGCGGGATGAACGACGGCACCGTCCCGCGTGAGGACTGTTGCCTTGACCAGGTCGTCATCCCAGTCGATGGCCAGTGCCTTTTGCTCCTTGTCGATCAAAGTCTCGACGAAGGCGAAGAGGTTCTTGGCGTAAAGCAGCGACGCGGTGGCGGCGATGCGACCGGACATGTTGAGGTAGCCGATGACCTTAACACCCTCGACCTCGGCGATTTCGCCGGCGACAGCGCCCTCGACGTTGCCGCCCCGCTCCACCGCAAGGTCGACGACGACGGAGCCCGGCTTCATCGTCGCCAGCATCTCGCGCGTGATAAGGCGCGGCGCCGGGCGTCCGGGGATGAGTGCCGTCGTCACGACCACATCCTGCTTGGCGATGTGGCTGGCGGTCAGCTCGGCTTGCTTCTTTTTGTAGTCGTCGGACATTTCCTTGGCGTAGCCGCCGGACGTCTCGGCCTGCTTGAACTCCTCGTCCTCGACCGCAATGAACTTGGCGCCGAGCGATTCCACCTGTTCCTTGGCCGCAGGGCGAACGTCGTTCGCCGAGACCGCAGCGCCGAGGCGGCGGGCGGTGGCGATCGCCTGCAGGCCGGCAACGCCAGCGCCCATGACGAAGACCCTGGCGGCGGGAACCGTGCCGGCCGCCGTCATCATCATCGGCAGCGCCCGGTCGTAGGCGGCGGCGGCCTCGATGATGGCCTGGTAGCCGGAAAGGTTCGCCTGGCTCGACAACACGTCCATGACCTGGGCGCGGGTTATGCGAGGCATGAATTCCATGGCGATGGCGGTAATGCCCGCCCCGGCCATCGCCTTGACGGCGTCTTCATGGCCGTGCGGGTCCATCGTGGCGACGACGATCGCGCCACGCTTGATCTGGCCGAGTTCGCCGTCGTTCGGGCGGCGAACCTTCAATACGACATCGGCGTCGGCAAGCGTTTCCTCCGGCGTGCCCGCTATCGACGCGCCGACATCCGTATAGTGGGAATCGGGAATGCGTGAGAGCGTTCCCGCGCCGGACTGGACGACGACGTCCGCGCCCAGCGCGATGAAGCGTTTGACCGTGTCGGGGGTCGCCGCGACACGGGTTTCGATCGGATCGCTTTCCGTCGGGATGGCGATTTTCATGGCTTTTCCGTGTTATGAGACGGTGAGTACGATGAAGACGAGGCCGACGAAGGCCACCAGTCCTCCGGGGATCCAGCCACGCCTGCCGAGCGCGAGACCGATGGCCGCCGCGACGAGCGTGAGGAAGAGAAGAAACGCGGCAAGGGCATGGCCTGAGCCACCGCCGAAGCCGACGAGGAGCAGGCAGAAGAGCACGTTGATAACATGCACGACGGTCTGCTTGATCAGCGAGATGAAGCGCTCGTAGGTGCGTTCATGCTCGGCATAGTCCATTACGGCACTGTTCGTTGAATTGTTCATCAGCGGTTTCCCTCCCGATTATAATCGCTGAACTCAGAGTCTTTATAACAGAGCACCAAAATGCAGCAACGCAGCCGGCTGGATTTGTCGTCCGCTGCGACCATTTTTCAAACTGCTCGGCCCGGTCCCAACCCCGCTCCCGGCGCCGATAGCGCCAGCCAGATCATGCCCCGGCACTGTCGAGCCCTGCCGACGCCAGAGCCGCATCCTGGCGGCCGGTCACGGTCTCGACATCAAAGTCCTCAATCTGCTCGTTGAAAAGACGATAGAAATTGAGCTCGGCCTTGAGGTGGAGGAAGACCCCGCCGAGCCCGATCGCCGCCCGGTCCATGAAGACGAACTCGCGCGGCACCGTCACCGGCCCCTGCTCCTTCAGCGCCTGATGTACCCGGAACGCCTCCTTGCGTCCGTAGGCGGCCGGGCTGATTCCGTCCGCAATCGTCCGCGTACGGTCGTCGAGAAGCGGCCCGTAGATGAAGCGTGCCCAGATGTTGAGCGTGTCGATGAGCGGATTGGTGAGTCCCTTGAAGCCCCAGCTCTCATAAGCCGCAACGATACGGTCGCGGTCATCGGCAAGGAGCCCGCGGTAGAGCTCCACCACGCCGGCGACGAAGCGCGGTGGGAAGATGCGAATGCAGCCGTAATCGAGCAGGTTCATGCCGGCGACCGCGCCCTCTTCCTCGCGGACCGTATAGTTGCCGAGATGCGGATCGCCGTGGATGACGCCGTAGTGACTGAACGGGTACCACCAGGCTCGGAACATGTCCGTTCCCAGGTCATTGCGCGTCGCCAGCGGATGATCGGTGAAGTCGAGCATGGGCCGGCCGTCGAGCCAGCCCATCGTCAGCAACCGCCCGGTGGAAAGCTCCGAGATCACCTCCGGCACGCGGATCCGCCCGTCGCCGGCAAAGATGCCGGCATAGAGCGCGGCATTCATCGCCTCGCGGCGGTAGTCGAGTTCCTCGCGCACCCGCGCGCCGATCTCCTCGGCCATCTCGCGCGTGTCGATCGCCGGCCGCATCCGCCGATGCAGCGAAAAGATGACGCCGAGCTGGTTGAGGTCGGCTTCGACGGCGGAGGCCATTTCCGGATATTGCAGCTTGACCGCAAGCGACCGGCCGTCGAGAGCTTCGGCCCGGTGCACCTGGCCAAGCGAGGCGGCGGCAGCCGGTTGATGCTCGAACGAGCGGAATTTCCGCTGCCACTCCGGTCCCAGTTCCGCGACCATCCGGCGCTTGACGAAGGCCCAGCCCATCGGCGGCGCATTGGCCTGCAGCTTGGCGAATTCGACGGCATATTCCGGCGGCACCGCGTCAGGGATGGTGGCCAGAAGCTGCACCACCTTCATCAGCGGCCCTTTGAGCCCGCCTAGCGCGGCGGCAAGCTCCGTCGCCCCCTTTTCGTGGTCGACGTCGCCGAACAGCCGCGCACCGGCCATCCGGGCGGCGATGCCGCCAACGTTCGTGCCGACCCTGGCATAACGCCGGACACGGCCGGTAAAGCGGTTTTTCTCGGGATCCATGGCAAGCGTCCGATCATGGGCTGACGGCGTTTGATGAAGACATATGGCGGCGCGCGCCGGATACAAGGCAAACCGCCGCCCCGGCACCGGTCAGCGCATGCGGAAACGCCCGCAACGCAGAAATGTCGTTTCCGTTTCATTACCAGAGTGTTGCGACAGACATTTGACTCGATTTGCCAGCACATGCCGAAGATCTATCGGAATGCCGGCCCGTGCACCCAAAGCGTCAGCGAGGCGCGAATCCCCGCGCTCACCGGCTGCACGCGATGGAGAAGGAAACTCGCGAACACCGTCGCATCACCCCGTTCTCGCGAGGCGGCGACAGGCCTTCCCGCCGGATTGAGTTCGAGCGCCCCGCCCTCGTAGCTGTCCGCGGCACTGAGTTGCACGACGATCGTCAATTTGCGCCGGCGCGCCAGCGGGCCGTTGCCCATGTCGCTGTGCCAGTCGTAGTGGCCGCCCCGTGTCGCCGAATAGCGGGCAATCTGCAGGCGCTCGCCAAAATCGGTGAGCTCGAAATGGAAGTGGCGGCGATTGATGTCCGCCACCGTGCCGACAATCCGCTCCATCACCCAGGCCGTTTCGCCATCGTCGTCGAGCCAGAAAATATCGGCCCGCCGGATGGCGTGTTGAACGGCGCCCCCAACGAGCCCGGCGTCGGCATGGCCCCTTTGCGCCGCGACCGTGAGAACGCGATCGCACTCGGCCACCGTGAAAACGGCCGGCACGGTAACGGCAAACGGCCCCATCGCCCCATGGTCCGAGCCACGATGCCCCTCGGCGCGCACGTCCATCGCATCTCCCGTCACGCACGACCGAGCCGAGCGCCAAGGCTCCCGGCTGCGACCGTCGACCGATCCGGCAAAGCCGGCCGGAACACGCCGATTGGCTCAATTTCCGATGTAGAAAATCGCCCGGACGCCTTGTCACGATCGTCTCGACGCGCGCCGGTTGCTTTCTCTTTAGCCGGTTTCCGATCGCCGGCAAGCGAAATCTGCCACAATGCGCTGACGCGCTTCCCCCTTGCCAACGGCGGGCGAGCCGAGGCGCGCCGCGTCGCGGTCGGCCTCAGCTCGCCCGCCGCATCGCCCAGGTGCTGAAAAAGGCAGAGGCCGGTCTGTCGGCGGCCTGAGCCCGTCTCACCCTTCCGCGTCGAGAGCTTCCAGCTCGTCGATGAGGCCCTCGATGACCGAAAGCCCCTTCGCCCAGAAGGCCGGGTCGGAGGCATCGAGACCAAAGGGCGCGAGAAGCTCCCTGTGGTGCTTGGTGCCACCGGCCTTCAGCATGTCGAAATATTTCTCCTGGAAGCCCTCTTCCGCGCCCTCATAAACGGCATAGAGCGAGTTCACCAGGCAGTCGCCGAAGGCATAGGCGTAGACATAGAACGGCACGTGGACGAAGTGCGGAATGAAGCACCAGAAGACCTCGTAGCCCTCGTTGAGCCGGATTGACGGCCCGAGGCTCTCGCCCTGCACCTCCATCCAGATCTCACTGATGCGATCCGAGGTCAGTTCGCCCTCGCGCCGCTCGGCGTGGAATTTCCGCTCGAACTGGTAGAACGCGATCTGGCGCACTGCCGTGTTGATCATGTCCTCCACCTTGGAAGCGAGCATCGCCTTCCTGGCCGCACGCGAGTCGGTTTCGGCCAGGAGCGCGCGGAAGGTCAGCATCTCGCCAAAGACGCTGGCCGTCTCGGCGAGCGTCAGCGGCGTCGGCGCCATCAGCGCGCCCTGCGGTCCGGCGAGCACCTGATGGACGCCGTGGCCGAGCTCGTGGGCGAGCGTCATCACGTCCCGCGTCCGGCCGAGGTAGTTGAGAAGCAGATAGGGATGGGCGCTCGGCACCGTGGGATGGGCAAAGGCGCCCGGCGCCTTGCCTTCCCTCACCGTGCGTCGATCCAGCCGCTGTCGAAGAAGCGACCGCCGATCTCTGCCATCTTCGGCGAGAAACGACCGTAAGCCCGCAAGACGGTGTCGCGCGCCTCGTCCCAGTTGTAGGTGCGCTCCGCGCTGTCGGGAAGCGGCGCGTTCCTGTCCCAGTGATCGAGGACGTCCTTGCCCATCCAGCGCGCCTTCATCGCGTAGTAGCGGTGGGAAACGCGGGGGTAGGCATCACGAACGGCGCAGACGAGCGCATCGACTACCTCTGGCTCGACGCGGTTGGCCAGATGCCGCGCGCCGGCGATATCCTCAAAGCCGCGCCAGCGGTTGGAAATTTCGAGATCCTTGGCAATCGTGTTGAGGACGAGAGCGTTGACCCGCATGTTCTCGCGGTAGGTCTTCACCAGCGCGTCGGCGGCCGCCTTGCGGGTCTCTTCCTTCCCGTCCTGAAGGAGGTTGCGGGTCGCCTCGACGCCGAGCGTCTTGCCATCGACGTCGAATTCGAGCGCCGCTGCGGTCTCGTCGAAGAGCCGGTTCCAGGCGCCCGCGCTCGTCACGCTCTTTTCATGGAAGAGCTGCTCGACGCGGTCTTCGAGCTGATAGGGTTTTTCCTTCCTCAAATCCTCGATCCAGGGCCGGTAGTGCCCAAGGACCGGGTCGGACATCGCCTTCTCCAGCGCCGCTTCCTCGATGCGGTTCAATTCCAGTTCGAAGAAGAGGAGATGCGCGCTCGCCGTCGTCACCTTTTCCTGGACGTCGCCGTAAAACTTGGCCCGCACCGGATCGGTGGTATTGGCCGAATAGAGCAGGCCCGCGTAGGAGATGAGCCGCCCCATGCGCTCCTGAAGCGCTTCATATTCCTTGACGATCGCCGCCAGAGACGCACCGCCATCCGGCTTTTCCACAAGCGCCTGGAGCGTCCCCTTGTGCGCGTCCTCAAAGCCTTGCGCCGTTTCCAGCATGAGTGTGAAGTCCGTCTTCACCGCCTCGCTGTCTGGCGCGGGATAAAGGTCGGAAAGGTCCCACTCGGGCAGGACGCCGAGACCGTCCGTTGCCGGTGCCCCTTCCACAGCCGCGAAAACCGGCAACCGCGTCGACCCAATGACATGCTGCATGCTGAAGTCCCAATCCCTTGTTGCCGGCGCCGCGTCCGCCCCCCGGCATGGCGCCCCGTCTCAAATAGATCTCACCCCTAGATATCGAGCAGGAGCTCGCCACGATCAATGGGGAAAAGCGAGCCTTACGGCAGCGGTTTGTTAACCGGATGCGAAGACCATGACCAGAAATGGGACGGTTTTCGTGAGTCTGCGGGGCTGGGACCGGTTCGAAGGGGACCGGCTGCAGGATTCCGCGCGCAGGCCGTCCGACCGCGTTCGAAAAGGGCGAGCCGTATGGCCAAACGCATTCTGATCGTCGATGACGATCCCATTCAGCGCCGTCTCCTGGAGGAGGCCGTCTCCAGGAGCGGCTACACTCCGGTGAGCGCAGACGGCGGGGAAGAGGCGCTGACGGTGCTTGCGCGGGCCGGCGCCGATGAGATCGGCGTCGTCGTGCTCGATCTCGTCATGCCGGACCTCGATGGCATGGGCGTTCTGACCCGCATGCGCGAGGAAGGCATCGACATCCCGGTTATCGTCCAAACCTCGCAGGGCGGAATCGATACGGTCATTTCCGCCATGCGCGCTGGCGCCTACGATTTCTTCGTCAAGCCGGTCTCACCCGAACGGCTCGCGGTCTCGATCCGCAACGCCATGAAGGTCACCTCGTTGGAGGGCGAGCTGACACGCGTCAAGCGCTTCGCCTCCGGCACGCTGACGTTCAAGGACATCATCACCGCGAGCCCGGCGATGGACCGCGTCATCCGGCTCGGCGAGCGCGCTGCCGCCTCCACGATCCCGATCCTCATCGAGGGTGAATCCGGCGTCGGCAAGGAACTGATCGCCCGTGCCATCCAGGGCTCCGGCGATCGCAAGGCGAAACCTTTTGTGACCGTCAACTGCGGTGCCATTCCCGATAATCTGGTCGAATCGATCCTCTTCGGCCATGAGAAGGGGGCCTTTACCGGCGCGCTCGAAAAGCACGTCGGCAAGTTCCAGGAGGCCCACGGCGGCACGCTCTTCCTCGACGAGGTCGGAGAACTCGCGCCCGACATCCAGGTCAAGCTCCTGCGCGCCCTGCAGGATGGCGAGATCGACCCGATCGGCGGCCGCCGCCCTGTCCGCGTCGATTTCCGCCTCGTCTCTGCGACGAACCGTCGGCTGATCGACCTCGTCAAGGAGGGCCGCTTCCGCGAGGACCTTTACTACAGGCTGAACGTCTTCCCGATCTGGCTGCCGCCCTTGCGCGACCGGCTGGAGGATGTCCCCGAGCTTGCCCGCCACTTTGTCGCCCGCTTCGCGCTGGAGGAAGGCAAGCGACGCATCGACGGCATTTCGCCAGCCGCGGTCGCCATGCTCCAGGCCTACGACTGGCCCGGCAACATTCGCCAGCTTGAAAACGCCATCTTCCGCGCCATCGTTTTGTGTGACGGAACCACGCTGACCGTCGAGGAGTTTCCGCAGATCATGCAGCAGGTCGGCGTGACCGGTGAAGGCGACGCGGCCCTCTCGGAACTGACGCCTGCAACCGAAGCGGTGCCGGCGGAGCGCGAATCATCGACCCGGGTCGTGACGACGCCGATGGCCATGGGGCCAGACGGCGCACCCTTCGGCTTTCTTCGCGCGCTCGGCGACGACGGTCACGTCCGCCCGCTCCAGGCGGTCGAGGAAGACATGATCCGCCTCGCGCTCGATCACTATCGCGGCCGCATGACGGAGGTGGCCAGACGGCTGGAAATCGGCCGTTCCACGCTCTACCGCAAGGTCGCAGATTACGGCATCGACGCCGAGGAAGAAGCCGCTGGCGCCCTCTGATCGGCGGGTCTGAAAGCCCGTCAAAAGGCACCGACAGGTGACGTTCGTCACAACCCTGGCCGTTTTTCGGCTTCACAATGAGTTTGATTGGCTCCGATGGGCCGCCGTGCTTGAAGCGCACGAGAACAGAATGATGGGACAGACAGCATGACAGGGCATTTTCGATCCGCACTTGCAGCCTTCGCCGCCGCCGGCCTGTACCTCGCGGTCCCGTCGGTTGGCGCGTTCGCGCAAGATGGATCGATGCCCGCGCTGACACGCTCGCTCGCCCATCATCTCGCCCTCCCCGACGCCCGCGCCGAGGCCCTCCATGTCGAACTCGTCGAAGACGGTCTGCGCTCCAGGACCGCGGCCGGTGCCTATGGCGATGTGCTGCGCAGCTTCTACGCCGGCCGCGACTGGCAGCCGGTCTGGACCAACGCGCGGGGTTTCACCGCCGCCGGCCGCTCGCTCGCCGACCGGATCGTCCGCGCGGGCGAGGATGGGCTCGATCCGTCCGACTATGCCCTGCCGGCGCGCAATCCCGGCCCCGGCGGCCTCGCTGCGGCCGAGCTGATGCTCTCCCGTGCCGCCATCGCCTATGCCCGCGATGCCGAGGGCGGTCGCGTCGATCCCAAGAAGGTCTCCGGCTACATCAAGGCCCGGCCGACGTATCCCGACCCGCTGAAGGTGCTGGTGACGCTTGCCCGGGCAAAGAATCCCGGTGCCCGGCTCGCCGCCTACAACCCGCCGCAAGAGGGTTATCGCCACCTGCGCGCCAAGCTGGCCGAACTGCGGGCCAAGGCCGACGAAACGCCCGATCTGCCGAAGATCGCCACCGATGGACCGGCCATCCGCCTCGGCGACAGCGATCCGCGCGTGCCGATATTGAGGAAACGCCTCGGGGTTCCCTCCCCCTCAACCCGGCTCGCCGCCGCCGACACCGTGCGCACGGATACACCGCTTGCCAAGGCCGATGAAACGCTCTTCGGCGAGCCGCTCGACGCGGCCGTGCGCAAGTTCCAGCGCTCCGCAGGCCTCGCCGTCGACGGCATCGTCGGCCCGAACACCCTTTCCGTTCTCAACGGCGAGGCGGACGCCGAGCCGATCGCCGACGTCATCGCCAATATGGAGCGCTGGCGCTGGCTGCCGCGCGACCTCGGCCGCTTCCACGTCTTCGTCAACATTCCTGAATACAAGGTGCGGATCCTCGACAATGGCCGCGTCACCTACACGACCCGCGTCGTCGTCGGCAAGCGAACCAACCAGACGCCGATCTTCTCCGGCAAGATCGAGTACTTCGTCGTCAATCCCTATTGGAACGTCCCCTTCTCAATCGCCTCCAAGGAAATGCTCCACCGCATCCAGTCCGACCCGGGCAGCTATCTCGACCGGCGCAACTACGAGGTCGTCTACAACGGCCGCGTCGTCGACCCCTACCGCGTCAACTGGACGCCAGCGAATCTCAGGAAGGTCCGTATCCGTCAGCGCCCGGGCGCCGGCAACGCCCTTGGCCGCATCAAGTTCATGTTCCCGAACCCCTATGCGATCTACCTGCACGACACGCCTTCGAAGAGCCTTTTCAACCGGTCGCGCCGTGCCTTCAGCCACGGCTGCGTACGTGTCCAGGACCCGCTCGCCTTCGCCGACGCCCTCCTCGTCCACGACGGCAAGTGGACGGCGCGGAAGATCCGGGCGATGTTCGGCAATCGGGAACGGCGCGTGAACTTGTCGCACGCGATCCCCGTCCATCTCGCCTATTTCACCGTCACCGTCGATCGCAACGGCGAAATGCACCGCTTTGCCGACGTCTACGGCCATAACGCCAGACTGAAGAAGGCGCTCGGCCTGTAAGCCGGGACCAGGCGCAAATCCAGGAGACGAAAGGGCGTTCCCGCGCCTTCGGCCTCGCTGAACGACTCCTCCGCCGGCACGGCACGCCGAAGCGCCTTTCCTTCGCGAACCGCAGCCCTTGCGCAAGGGCCGCTTTTCGCGGGGCTTTCCGTGTCCCCGCACATAGTGTAAGACCATCCCGGAAGTCAGCGACATCGGTTCAACGACCGGACACAGAGCATTCTGCGACGCACCCGGCGGGCGATCCATCAAGGCTCAACCGCCACAGTCAATCGGGACTTGCCCCGGAAGCGCCCAGATTCCATTCTACTTGGCGCTTGAGTAAACGGGTCGTTAACCGGTCCCGGTGTAGTGAAGGTGAGTTGGGGTGCGTCCGCGCGCAAAGCGTGGAAAAACTTTGCGGGACGTAAGTTGTCGACGAAATCTGGTTGCTTTGGACATCTGGCCGGACGCGGCGTGAAAGCCGCCTTGGCTGCTTTGTGCGTTCTTACGGCGATGATGGCTGCAACACCGCGCGCTGCCGCCGAAACTCGCACGCTTCACCTCTACAACACCCACACCCACGAACGCGCCGCGATCACGTTCAAGAAGAACGGACGCTACATCGCCTCGGGCCTGCGCCAGCTCAACCGGTTCCTCCGGGACTGGCGGCGCAACGAGAGCATCAAGATGGACCCGGCGTTGTTCGACCTGATCTGGGAAACCTACCGCAGGACCGGATCGAACAAGGACATCCACGTCGTCTCCGGCTACCGCTCGCCGGCAACGAACAACATGCTGCGCAAGCGCTCGCGCGGTGTCGCCAAGTTCAGCCAGCACACGCTTGGCAAGGCGATGGACTTTTTCATCCCCGGCGTCGATTCCCGCAAGATCCGCGTGATCGGCCTGCGCGAACAGGTCGGCGGCGTCGGCTATTATCCGCGCTCGGCCAGCAAGTTCATTCACATGGACACGGGCCGCGTACGCCACTGGCCGCGCATGACCCGCTCGCAGCTGGTCAAGGTCTTCCCGCGCGGCGAAACCCTGCATGTGCCGTCCGACGGCAAGCCGCTCAAGGGCTACAAGCTCGCGCTCGCCCGCGCCAAGGCCGGCAAGCGGCATCGCAGCCGCACCGTGGTCGCCTCCCTCACCAATCCGACGAGCCGAACCTCGAGCCGCAATTATACGCGCAGCGCCGAAGATCCGTTCCTGCGCCAGAGAGGATCGGGTAAGGGCTTCCTGTCCGCCCTCTTCAGCGGCGGCGTCGACGAGGAAGAGGATAACGGCCAGGAGGCCGAGGTCTCCACCCCGAGCGGTCCCACTCCGCCCGCGCCTATCAGACAGGCCCCAGCCGATGCTCCGGTCCAGGTCGCGACCACCGCCGTTCCCGGCGTGACGCCGACGGACGAGCGTCCGACCGCCACACAAGCCGCACAGGTCATCGCCGCAGGCCCGGCTCCGCGCCCGCGCAACAAGCCTCTGGCGCTGCTGGCAAACGCCGAACCGGCAAGCGACGAGGCCGCAGGGCAAGTCATCGCGGCGCTCGTCCCCCGCGCCAAGCCGCTGCTCGCGACCACGCAGCTGGCCGATGCCGGACCGGTCTCTTCCGAGGCTCTTCCCGCCGGCAAGCCTCTCGCCTCCTCCGACGCCGCGGCGGTCCTCGCCTACGGCTCCGCGGTCCCCGACAGCAAGCCCGGTTCGGTTCTGGAGGCAACCCGAGATCTCGCCGCCAGCGAAACCCCTGTTGTGGGGTCGATCCCCTCGCCCCGCCATCGCCCGCAGCATGCTCAGCTCGCCTCGCTCGGCCCGGCAGGAACGCCCGAAACCGACCTGAGCGCGAATGCGTTTCGCGGCAAGTCCGATCCCGTCGCGCCGATTTCCGCCATCCGCAATCGCCTGCGCAGCCGGCTCTTCGTCGACGCCCAGACGACCCGCACGATGTCCTTCGCCAACCTGCTGCATCCTGATCAGCACAGCCTGACGGCACTTCTGTCGAAGCCCAACCGCACGCTGGCGAACGGCTTCACCGGCGACCTCGACACCATGCCGGAGCCCGAGCACTTCTCCGGCCCCGCTATCGGTTCGCTGACGGTGGTCCGCCTCAACTAAGGCCTTCGCAAAAGGTAGCGGAGATTCCGCAGGCGAGATCGCCCTATCCGATCACTTCCTGAGCGAACGCAAAAAACCGGGCCTCGCGATATCGTCGCGGGGCCCGGTTTTTTTGATGTCCGGCCTCGGCGTCACGGCGACTCGGCGAGAAACACCGCCGGGCGCCCACAAGCTGCGTCCTATTCGTCCGGTGTATCGGCGGCAGGCGCCATGCCGAGGGCATGCATATAGAGATCGAGTAGCGCCTCCTGCTCCTCGCGTTCAGTCGGCTCCTGCTTCCTGAGCCGCACCACCTGACGCATCACCTTGGCATCGAAGCCGGTCCCCTTGGCTTCCGCATAGACATCTCGGATGTCATCGGAAATCGTCTTCTTTTCTTCCTCGAGTCGCTCGATACGCTCTATAAACGACCGCAACTGCGCGGCCGCAACTCCACCCGGCTCCGCCATGAAGTGGCACTCCCTCGATCCAGTGTTTGAAAAAGCGGTGAAGTGGTGCCCGATGAACCGCCCCCGGTCAAGACCGCAGGCGGGACCACGCGCGCACCGGCTGATCCGCCGCCGCTCGTCGTTGTGAAATTCTCAGTCGTCCTTCGGCCGGTTGGTCTCGAAGGAGGCCAACTTGTCGGCCGACGCCTCGGCCTGGAAAAGCGTCTTCCACTCGTCATAGGGCATGCCATAGACGATCTCGCGCGCATCCGCCTTCTCCAGCGCAAGGCCCTTCTCCTCCGCCGCGTCCTTGTACCAGTTCGAAAGGCAGTTTCGGCAGAAGCCGGCAAGATTCATCAAGTCGATGTTCTGCACGTCCGTGCGCGCGCGCAGATGCGAGACGAGCCGGCGGAAGACCGCCGCTTCCAGTTCCGTGCGCGTTGCCTCGTCAAGGTCCTTCATGGCGTCCTCCTCCTGGTCATGGCGGGCGAGCGGCCTTTCCGTCCGGTCTCTCACCCGGTGCTTCGATCCGTCTTCGATCCATAGGTTGCAAGGGTATGAAGATCCGGCAGGATCGTCAGCAGACGGGCGAGATGATCGCCCACCCGCGCCGCCCATTCCTCAACGCCCTCCGCGTCGGCGACGAGATCCTGCCGGACCTCGATGAGCGTATGCGCCACGCCACGCCGCGTGCAGTGCCGGTAGAGCGTATCGTTTTTCAGCGCGCCACTGTAGGGCTCGTTGTCGCCGATAACCAGAGCGGGGTCGCCGCGCAGCGCTGCGATGAGCGGGACGGCGAGCCGTGGATCTTCATCCCACAGGATACCGGCGTGCCAGGGACGCGGCCAGCCGCGCCAGACAGGCGTAAAACTATGGACAGAAAAGACCACGGGAACGCAGCCCGCCCCGATCCCGGCATCGATCGCCGCCGCCACCGCGCCGTGATAGGGCCGGTAGAAACGTTCGATCCGGCGACGCTTCTCCGCCTCGTCGACCCGGGCATTGCCCGGCAAAACGACACCGTCGGACAGCCGCATGATGAGCGTCGGATCGTCCTCGCCCCGGTTGGGGTCGATCAGCAAGCGCGAGAAATGTGACAGCACCGCCGGCGCGCCGAGCCGGGCGGCAAGCGCCCGTGTCAGTGCCGCCGAGCCGATGTCGTAAGCGATGTGGCGTTCCAGATCGCCCGCGGCAAGCCCGAGCGAGCCGTAGTCACGCGGAATGGCGTTGGAGGCATGGTCGGCGATCAGCAAGAGGCCACGGTCAGCCGGGCCGGCGATCGTCTCAAAGGGCAGAAAGGAAGATGCGGCATCGGCATCCTCCTGATCGGTCTGTTTGTCGAGCATGACGTAAATAATAGTGACCTTGGCAAAGAGTTGCCATACGAAGAGGCATCTGTTCCCACACGGGCAGCCCCGCACCGCACGCGAGACCGACCATGAATGACGAGCCCAGGGGCGACGCAACGCCTGAGCTTCCCGACGGCGATACACCCTTGCCCGGCATCACCGCAAGCGACATGGCAACATCGGCGATAGCCAATCCCGCCGGTGATGCCGCCACGCCGTCCCCCGAGCGAATGGCAACCGGAGCCACGACGCTCCTCGGCCTGCCGCTTGTCGTTACCGCTTTCCTCGCGCTCCTTGCCGGTGCCGTCGCCATGGGTATTTCGCCGGTCTTCGTGCGCTCCGCCGAAGTCGGTCCCTTTAGCAGCGCCTTCTGGCGCGTCGCGCTGTCCCTGCCGCTCCTCTGGGCCTGGGCGCGGATCGAGGAAACCGAGGCCCGCAAGCGCAGCGGATACAGCCGCCCGCCGTTCTCCCGCGCCCAGGTACTCGTCGGCCTCTTCTTCGCCGGCGATCTCATCTTCTGGCATCTGGCGATCATCCACACCACGGTCGCCAATGCCACGTTCCTCGCCACCATGGCACCCGTCTGGGTGCTCATCGGCTCGGGCATCTTCATCGGCGAACCGGTCTCGCGAGCCATGTTCGCCGGCCTCGGCCTGTGCCTGATCGGTGCCGGAACGCTCGTCGGATCGAGCTATGGCTTTGCTCCCGAAAGGCTCCTCGGCGACGCGTTCGGCATCATCACATCACTTTTCTTCGGCATCTATTTCCTCGCCGTCCGCGTTACCCGGCGCAGCGCCGGCGCCGGCCTCGTGCTCTTCCGCTCCTCGCTAATCACCGCCTCGGTGCTGTTTTTCGTCGCCCTCGTCTTCGAAGGCGATTTCCTGCCGCAAACCCTTGTCGGCTATGCTGCACTCATCGCCATCGCCGTTGTCAGCCATGCCGGCGGCCAGGGCCTCCTCGCCTTCGCGCTCGGCCATTTATCGGCCGCCTTCTCCTCGCTCGTCATCTTTCTGGAGGCGGTTGCCGCCGCTGGTTTCGGTTGGCTCATTCTCGACGAATCACTGACATCGCTTCAGATCGCCGGTGGCATCGCAATCCTCGCCGGCATTTGGGTCGCCCGGCCACGCGCGAGCCGATAGGAGCCGGCGCACCATGCACCAGCGTGTGGTCAGCCACGCCCCACTGGCCTTGATCCCGACGCATTCACGCGTTTTCTAGCATTTCCCTCGTCCGCCGGTCGGCGCCCGGGACGAATCGCAAAAGACGGCTCAAAGGTGGCCGAAAACTGCGGCTTGCGGACGGAACGATCACCGCCCGTCATTGACAAGCACCCTCGGCACCGCAATAACGCGTTAACGACAAAATCCGCCTGTGTCGGTCACCAGCCCTGCCTGTCCAAGGGGTTGACGCAGCCGCTGCCAAGAAGTCAGATGATCCTGAACCTACGTCTGTCCCTCTTTATCTTTCTCTTCAGCGCCGGCCTCGTCGGCGCATCGCCGGCTTTTGCCGATTTCCGGCTGTGCAACAAAACGCTCAGCCGGGTCGGCATTGCCATTGGTTACAAGGATAAGGAGGACTGGGTAACCGAAGGTTGGTGGAACCTGCCTCCGGACTCATGCGAGACCCTGGTTCCTGGACCGCTGATTTCGCGGTTCTATTACATTTACGCTATAGACTACGATCAAGGCGGTGAATGGAGCGGCAAAGCCTTTATGTGCACCCGAGAAAACGAATTCACCATCCGCGGAATCAACGATTGCGTTGCCCGCGGTTACGAACGAACCGGATTTTTTGAAATCGACACCGGAGAGCAGCGCAGCTGGACTGTCCAGCTGACCGAGCCTTCGCAGGAAGGGACCGGCGGCGAATGACCAGACATCTGCGACGCACCAAGATCCTGGCCACGCTCGGCCCGGCAACATCCAACGCCAAGGCGATCGAGGATCTGTCCCGCGCCGGTGCCGACGTTTTCCGCATCAACATGAGCCACACCTCGCACGACGCCATGCGTGAGCTCGTGGCGACCATTCGCAACGTGGAGCTAAATGTCGACCGGCCGATTGGCATCCTCGTCGACCTGCAGGGCCCGAAGCTTCGGGTCGGCACCTTCAAGGACGGCTCCGCCGAACTCGCCGAGGGCGCGACCTTCATCCTCGATTCCGACGAGACGCCGGGCGATGAGACGCGGGTCTACCTGCCCCACCCCGAGATCCTGGAAAAGCTGGAGCCGGGTCACCGGCTGCTTCTCGACGACGGCCGCCTCAGGCTGATCACCGAGAGCTGTGACGGCAAGAAGGCCGTCACCCGCATCGAGCTCGGCGGCACGCTGTCCAACCGCAAGGGCGTCAGCGTTCCCGACACCACCATCGGCGTCAGCGCCATGACGCCGAAGGACCGCTCCGACCTCGATGCTGCGCTCGGCGAGAGCATCGACTGGATCGCTCTGTCGTTCGTCCAGCGGCCTGAGGACGTGGCGGAGCTGAGGAAGATCGCGCGCGGTCGCGCCGGTGTTCTCGCCAAGATCGAGAAGCCGCAGGCCATCGTCCATCTCGACGACATCATCGAGCTGTCCGACGCGCTGATGGTCGCCCGCGGCGACCTCGGCGTGGAAATGCCGCTGCAGAAGGTACCGGGGCTGCAAAAGCAGATCATCCGGGCCGCCCGCCGTGCCGGCAAACCCGTCGTCGTCGCCACCCAGATGCTGGAATCGATGATCGAATCCCCGGTGCCAACGCGCGCCGAGGTCTCCGACGTCGCCACCGCCGTCTTCGAGGGTGCCGACGCGATCATGCTGTCGGCGGAATCGGCTGTCGGCGCGCATCCGGCCGAGGCAGTCGCGATGATGAGCGACATCGCCAGCGAGGTTGAGAGCGATCCCAACTTCCTGACGATCTCGAGGGCCCAGCGCACGGATCCGGAACCGACCGGCGCCGACGCCATCGCCGCCGCCGCCCGCCAGATCGCCGAGACGCTGAACCTGGCCGCGATCGCCTGCTACACCTCGTCGGGCGCAACGGCCCTGCGCGTCGCCCGTGAGCGTCCCTCGATCCCGATCATCGCGCTGTCGCCGGTAATCGCCACCGCGCGCCGTCTGGCGCTGGTATGGGGTCTGTTCTGCCTCGCCGGCGAGGACGCCAAGGATGAGGATGACATGGTCAACCGCGCCTCGCGCGCCTGCTTCCGCGAAAATTACGCCAAGCCCGGCCAGCGTATCATCATCGCTGCCGGCGTGCCCTTCGGCACGCCCGGCTCGACGAACATGCTGCGCATCGCCTTCGTCGGCAATCACGGCCAGGGCGGGCGCTAAGCAACGCCTGCTGGCTTCGCCAAGACAGGCGGGCCGGGGACGACCGGAGACTTATACGGAAACGCTCGTCGGATCCTCTCCGTCGGGCGTTTTCGTTTTGTGCGCTCGCGCCTCGACGCGACCAATGACCCGCCCGATCACCTCCGCGATCGCATCGGTCCGCACGTGATGCGGCATGTGACCGACTCCCGGAAGCGTCGTCAGCCGGGCGCCCTCGATGTCCCGAGCCAGACCGGCGGAATGGATGTGGGCATAGACAACTGCGTCGCTATCCCCCGTCACCACCTCCACCGGCACTGAGATCTCGCCGTAGCGTGGCGCAAGCTCCGTCACATGGCCGAGAAGATCGGCCACGTCCTCGGCATTGGCGCGAAAGCTCTCCGGGCGCAACACAAGCGGCAGATGGCCCTTCCCGGCATAACCCTGGGGCGGCACATTGGGCGCGAAGACGGAGCGGATCGTCGGTGAAAACAGCAGGCGTCCGAGGGGCAGGGTCAGCGTACGAGTGAAGAGCCGCCCCCAGAAGGGATGCGCGGCGAGCGAATAATAGCCGTGGATGCCGCCCTCCCTCGGATGCGTCGCGGCGGAGAGGAAAACGAGGCCTGCCGTGCGTTCGGGAAAGCCGACGCCAAAGGCCGCCGCGACCGCGCCACCCCACGAATGGCCGACGACGATCGCCCGCGCCACGCCCAGGGCTGTCAGCGCATCGGCGATAACCTCCGCCTGCACCAGCGGTGCGGAATCGCTCCGCCCCTTGCGCTCCGTCCAGCCCTGCCCGGGCCGATCGATAAAGATTCGGCGGTGCCGCGTGGAAAACGCCTCACCGAACGCCTGCCGTTGCTCATGAAGATTGCCGCTCGCGCCATGGATGAAGACAAGGGCGGGGCCCGCGTCCCCCTCTTCCGCCTGCGCCGGCAGATCGACGAGATGGACCCGCCGCCCGCCTATGTCGATCAGCCTGCCGGTCGGCGGATAGCGCCGCGCAATGCGCCGGGATGCCAACAGGGTGTAGACCGCCGCCGCGAGGATGAGAGCGACTGCGATAGCGACGATCGAAAAAAGCCAGGTCATGGGGAAAGCAACGAACTCAGCGCACGGCCAGCTGGAGGCGGGTCCTGGTGTCGGAACGAACGAACGCCCCGCTCACAGCGGAACGCCTTCGACCTCCTTGGAAAGATCCTTCACGCGGGACTCGGCCGTCTCGTTGTGGGGATAGATCTCCAGCACCTTACGGAAGATCTTCAGCGCCATGGCCTTCCGGTCGAAGTTCTGCATGATGATGCCGAAACCGAGCAACGCGCCGTAGTGGCGCGGCTCCAGCCGCAGCGTCTGCTCAATATCGTTGAGCGCGAGATTGAAATCGTCCTGAAGATAATAGACCGTCGCACGCTTGTTCCAGCCCTCCGCGAAGGTCGGCGCAAGCAGGATGACCGAATCGAGCAGGTCGAGGGCCAGCGGATAGTCCTTGGCGCCTATGGCCGCCACGGCGCGATCCATGAGCAGCGAAATCGTCGCGCTCTCGCTGCGCCCGAGCTCCCGGTTGATCCTCCCGGCAAGGACATTTGCCTCGTCCGAGGTCCGGGCGAGGGCAAGCTCGGCGAACAGCGAATCGAGCCGGCTCTCCGGAGCCTCGAAGCGTTCGTCCGTCCTCGGTGCCTCGCCAAGCGAGGAATCGTGCATGTCCTGGGCGTGGGCAACAAGCGGCACCGCCAGACACAGGCTCATCGACAGGAAAAGGCGCGCATAAAACATCATGCCGGCAATCATAGATCGCCGGCCTGATTCCGCCAAGTGGCGCGCAGCAGGGCCTGTCCGCGACAGGCCCGATCACTCGAGAAAAGGCTCAGCCCTGGCGAGCCTTGAAGCGCGGGTTCTTCTTGTTGATGATGAACACCCGGCCCTTGCGGCGAACGAGGCGGTTGTCGCGATGGCGGCGCATCAGGGCCTTGAGCGAATTCTTGATCTTCATAGTCCTGGATCCCGGTCCTGCGGGACGTTCGCCACCCGGCGAAAGCCCTTGTCTGGAAAAACGAGTATCGGGGCGTCCGGCTGATCCGGCGGCGCGGCGTCTTGTCTTTTCCGTGCTGTCTTCCGCGACATTGCTTGTCCCGGGGAAGGCCCCGCGAAGCATCCGTCCGCGAAAGGGAAAAGAAAAAGAGCGCGCCGCGTGCACGCCCCGAAATTCCGCCGGAAAATAGGGGCGAACGGGGGCAAATGTCAACCGTGATCACCATAGCCGCCAAAGAGATCCGGTAAGGTCGACACCGCAGATCCGCTTTCCCAGGCCACAAAGGCCCTGAAAGTCGCCGCAGCGGCAAAAAATGGCCGGAACGCGACCGATCCCGAGCCCCTGTCCCCTTCCCCACGCCTATTGTTCGCGGAACGTGCGGCGCACCTGATCTGCGAGCGGCTTCACCAGATAGCTGATAACGGTGCGATCGCCGGTGGCGATGAAGACTTCCGCCGGCATGCCGGGGAGCAGATTCTTGTCGCCGAGTCGCGCCGCCTCCCCGTCCTTCAGCTTCAGCCGCGCGGTGAAATAGGCCGCCCCCGTCTTCTCGTCTCGCGACAGATCAGGCGACACCGTCACGACTTCCGCATTGAGCTGCGGCGTGGTGCGGCGATTGAAGGCGGGAAAGGTGACGACGGCCGACTGTCCCGGCTCGACCTGGTCGATGTCGTTGGGGGAAAGTCGCGCCTCGATGACAAGCGTATCGCCCTCCGGCACCAGATGCAGGAGCGTCTGCCCACCCTGGATGACGCCGCCGACGGTATGGACCGCAAGCTCGTGCACGAGGCCGGAGATCGGCGCGCGGATATCGATCCGGCGGAGCTGGTCTTCCGCCGCGATGCGCTTCTCCTCCAGCGAGGCGATCTCCGACTGCACGTCTTCCAGTTCGCGCAGCAGCTTTTCCTGGAAGTCACGGCGCAACTGCAGGATCTGCAGCTCGGTCTCCGACATCTTGCCCTTGTTGACCGCGATCTGCGAGACGAGCGCGCCCGCCTCGCCCTTGAGCCGCGTCGCGTCTCGCTTCAGGGCGATGATGCGCGTGATCGGCACGTGGCCCTTCTTGAACAGTTCGTCGAGACCGCCGAGTTCCTCCTCGATGAGCTTGCTTTCCGCCGCCTTGGAGTCCTTTTGCGCCTCCAGCCCCTGGACCTGTTCGCGAAGCTGCACGATGCGCTCGCGGAGCTGGTCGACCTGTCCCTTGAGGGTCGTGCGGCGGGCCGCAAAGAGCGTCTTCTGGCCTTCCACGGCACGGGCAATCTCCGCGTTGTTGGTATGCGCCAGAACGTCTTTCGGGAAGGTGATTTCATCGGCACCGTCCCGTTCCGCCTCCAGGCGCGCGCGGCGCGCCTTGCGCTCATAGAGATCCTGCGAGACGATACCAAGATTGGCCTTCACCAGCGTGTCGTCGAGACGCACCAGAAGATCGCCCGCTTTCACCCGGTCGCCATTCTTGACGAGAATCTCACCGACGATGCCGCCCTCGCGATGCTGCACCTGCTTGATGGTGCTTTCGACAACGACAACGCCGCTGGCGACGACCGCGCTGGAGATCCGCGCCAGCGCCGCCCAGCCACCAAGGCCGCCAGCCAGAAGGACGATTACCAGCGCCCCGACCAGGAGGTAACGGCGGATGGCCTTCGTCATCGCTGTGGTCTTGCCCGTCGTCATGATCCGTTACCCTGTCGCGCCAACTTGCGTGCGCTGTTTCATGATCTTTGCGAGGATTTCGTCGCGCGGACCGATATCGACCTGCCGCCCTTCTTCGATGATCACCAGCCGGTCGACCGCGACGACCGCACCGGCCCGGTGCGCGATGATGACGACGATGCCGCCCCGCGCCTTCACGCTGCGGATGGCGTGGGTCAGCGCCGCCTCACCGTCCCCATCGAGATTGGAGTTCGGCTCGTCGAGGACAAGGAGGAACGGATCGCCGTAGAGCGCACGGGCGAGCGCGAGCCGCTGGCGCTGACCGGCGGAAAGCACCGCCGCGCGCTCGCCGACCTGCGTGTCGTATCCGTCCGGCAACCTGAGGACGAGGTCGTGGAGGCCGGCAAGACGCGCCGCCGCGATCACCGCCTCCGGCTTGCGGTCGGGATCGAAGCGGGAGATGTTGTCGGCCACCGACCCTTCGAAGAGTTCGACGTCCTGAGGCAGATAGCCGATGTGCCGGCCGATCGCCTCGTCGTTCCATTGCTCGCGCGGCGCGCCATCGATGCGCACCGAGCCGCGCGCCGGCGGCCAGACGCCGACGATAGCGCGGGCGAGTGTCGACTTGCCGCCACCCGACGGACCGATGATGCCGATCGCCTCGCCGGCTTTGGCGACGAAATGCGCCCCGATGAGCGTCGGCGCCTCCGCGCCAGGGGGAACGACGGCAACCTGTTCGACCGAGAGCGACCGGCTCGGCGCTTCGAGCGCCATGCGTACCGGCGGTTCACCCTTGCCGAGAAGATCCTTCAGCCGGCGATAGGCCTGCCGCGACTGGACGAGCGAGCGCCAGTTGGTCACCGCTTGCTCCACCGGCTGCAGCGCCCGCGTCATGATGATGGAGGCAGCGATCATGGTACCCGGCGTGATCACCTGCTCGACCGCAAGGAAGGCGCCGACAGCAAGGATGAACGACTGGAGGAAAAGCCGGAACACCTTCGTTGCAACGGCAAAGCCGCCGGTGCGGTCACTCGCCGAGGCATGCGCATCAGTGTAGCGTTGGCTAACCGCATGCCAGACGCGCCCGACCGCGCCGATCATGCCCATGCCGCGCAACACTTCGGCGTTGCGCCGGGCCGATTCCGCGTAGGTCGAGCGCCGGCCCTGAAGCTGCCCCGCCGTCGCCAGCACGCCGCGCGTCATCATGTCGGTGGTCAGCGCGATGGCAAAAAGGATGATCCCACCAGCGATTGCGACGACGCCGAGCACCCAGTGGAACAGCAGGATGACCGCGATATAGACCGGCATCCAAGGCATGTCGAACAGCGACACAATCGCCGGACTGGAAAAGAACTGGCGCACCTGGTCGATGTCCCGGATCGGCTGTACGACCTCGCCGCGCGGTCCGGCCATAAGCGGCGTTTCGGTGTAGACGCGGAAGGCGAGCGGCCCCAGATCCTCGTCGAACCGAAGGCCAATCCTGACGAGGACCCGCTGGCGGATGAACTCCAGAACGCCAAGGAAGGCGTAGAGTATGATGACGAGCACGGTCAGCGCCAGCAGCGTCGGAATACTGCGACTGGTCAACACGCGGTCGTAGATCTGCAGCATGAACAGCGGGCCGGTCAACATCAGGATGTTGATGAAGAAGCTGAAAATGCCAATGCCGATGAAAGCCCCGCGCGCCGAGCGGACGACCCGCGACACAGTGTTTTCCGAAGAAGGCGTGGCCGCCATCGTCATGCCAATAACCGTCCCATATCCATCGAATCAGTCTCGCCGCGCGCCGAGGAGCGCGACGCAAAGCTCCGTTACCATGGATTCATGGCATTTCCCGGCGATTAACAGAAGATCGTTTCCCGGTACAGCCGGAAATGCCCGCCTTCGGCAAACTCAGATGCAACGTCCGCCGTCGACTTCGAGCGCCACACCGGTGAGGAACGACGCCTCGTCGGAACACAGGAAGGTAGCGGCATTGGCCACGTCCTCCGGCTGGCACAGCCGACCGAGCGGCACCGTCGCCTCGAAGGCGGAGCGCCGCTCCGGCGTATCCTCGCCGAGGAAAAGGTGCAGCATGCCCGTTTCACCCGCAACCGGATTGAGCGCGACGACGCGGATGCCGTCAGGGGCGAGTTCCACGGCAAGCGAACGCGTGAGCGTGATCGCCGCGCCTTTCGACGCATTGTAGACGGCGAGATTGGGCCTCGGCCGGACGCCGGCGGTCGAGGCGATGTTGAGGATGACGCCGCCACCGCGGGCCCGGAACCGCGGGAAGACGGCGTTTGCACCGAGATAAATCGCCTTGACGTTAACCGCGAAGATCCGGTCGAATTCGTCTTCCTTCACCTCCGTCACCGGCTTGGCGCGATGGGTGTAGCCCGCGTTGTTGACGAGGATGTCGACGCCACCCCATTGCCGCTCCGCCGCCCAGATCATCGCCTCGACGTCGTCGGCCACGCTGACGTCGGCACGGTGGAAAATCGCCGTCTCGCCGATTTCGGCGCTGAGCGCCTCGCCCGCATCCTCGTTGAGGTCGACGATGACGACCCGCGCTCCTTCCTTCACGAACCGGCGCACAATCGCCTCGCCGAATCCCGCAGCTCCGCCCGTGACGACCGCGATCCTGTTTTCAAGCCGCATTTCCAACCCTTCCCACACATATCACCGCCGACACAATGCCGGCCATGGCCGGGGATCGCAACGCCTGGGTGCAGCGGCAAATCACCCGCCAGCCAAGACGTCTGAGGCCCGGTGGCAGGCCGCGCGCCGCTCCGGGCTCCCCGCAACCACCCGGAGCGCCGGCCGTTCGCTGCGGCACAGATCGATGGTGAACGGGCACCGGTCGGCGTAGGGACAGCCCATCGCCCTTTCCTCCTCGAAGGCAGGTCCTTCCCCGGACACGGGTTCGGCAATCGCCTCTGCCGGCACCAGCGCAAGCGCCTTGCGCCTTGCAGGATCGGCAACGGGCACGGCATCGATCAGCGCCTGCGTGTAAGGGTGGGCCGGGAGGGCAAAGACCGCCGCCGTCGGCCCTTCCTCGACGATGCGGCCGCGATACATCACGGCAAGGTCGTCGGTGACGAGCCGCACCACATGAAGGTCGTGGCTGATGAAAACGTAGGTGAGTCCAAGCGTCTCCTGAAGATCGCTCATCAGGTTGAGCACCTGCGCCTGCACCGAGACGTCGAGGGCGGAGACCGGTTCGTCGGCGACGATCAGTGCCGGCCGGGTGATGAGCGCGCGGGCGATCGCGATCCGTTGCCGCTGGCCACCGGAGAATTCATGCGGATAGCGCCCCGCATCGCCCGCCCCGAGCCCGACCGAGGCAAGCGCCTCGAGGACGCGATCGCGACGCTCGATCCGCCCGAGACCCGGCTCCAGCCCGAGCAGCGGCTCGGCGACAATGCGACCAACGCGCATGCGCGGGTCGAGCGAGCCGTAGGGATCCTGCAAGACGATCTGGACGTGCCTGCGCATCGCCCGAAGCTTCTGGCGGGAGAGCGCAAAGAGATCCTCTCCGAAAAGCCGGACGGTCCCCGCCGTCGGGGCCTCCAGCGCCAGCATGGCGCGGGCGAGCGTCGACTTTCCGCAGCCGGATTCGCCAACGAGCCCGAGAGAGCGGCCACGCCGGATGGCGAGGTCGACGCCGCGCAGAGCACGAAACCGCGGCACGGGCCCGAACAGCCGCACCCGGGCAAGCGGATAGTCTCGCACGAGACCGGAAACGGAGAGCAGCACCTCGTCGCTCATCGCACGCCCTCCCCTCTCCCCTCGCCTGCGAGCGGATGGAAGCAGGCAACCCCATGCCCTCCTGAGGCTTCCGCCAATTCCGGCCGCGCCGCACAGCGCACCGTCACCCGCTCGCAGCGCGGCGCGAACCCGCAGCCCTCCGGCCGCGCCGCCGGATCGGGCACCTGGCCGGGAATGGCGCGAAGCCGCGTCCGCCCTTCCGCGCCGGTCTCTGCCGCATGGGGCGAGGCGGCGAAAAGCCCTGCCGTGTAGGGATGGCGCGGCGCGGCGAAGACCGCATCGGTCGTGCCCTCTTCGACAATCCGTCCGGCGTACATCACCGCGACCCGGTCGACCGTTTCGGCAATGACGCCGAGGTCGTGGGTGATCATCATGAGCGCCATGCCGCTCTCCGCGGCGAGTTCGGCGATCAGCGCCAGCACCCGCGCCTGCGCGGTGACGTCGAGCGCCGTCGTCGGCTCGTCGGCGATGAGCAGATCCGGCCCGCAGGCGAGCGCCATGGCGATCATCACCCGCTGACGCTGGCCGCCGGAAAGCTGGTGCGGATAAAGATCGGGCGAGAAGCGCGGGCCGGGCAGGCCCACTCGCTCAAGGAGCCGCCGCGTCCGCCCCTCCCGCTCGCCGCGCGACAGGGCGAGATGCACCCGCATCCCTTCAGCCACCTGCGCGCCGATGGTCGCTACCGGATTGAGCGCCGTCATCGGCTCCTGGAAGATCATCCCGATCCGCCGCCCGCGCATGGCGCACAGGCGCGGCTCGCCCCAGCGCGTCATGTCCTCGCCGTCAAGCAGGATCGCTCCCGACACCGCCGCGGCCTCCGGCAGGAGCCCCATCGCGGCGAGCGCTGTCATGGATTTGCCGGAGCCGGATTCGCCGACGAGCCCCAGCGTCTCGCCCCGCCCGAGGGTCAGCGACACCGCATCGACGACGCCGACCGGGAGCCCTTTCGCCGGAAAGGCAACAGTGAGATCGCGGATGTCGAGGAGCGGCACGGTCATCTCAGCGCTCCCGGTGAAGGCGCGGGTCGAGCACATCGCGCAACCCGTCTCCGAGGAGATTGAGCCCCAGCACCGAAAGCGTGATGGCGATGCCGGGATAGATGGCGAGCTGCGGCGCGATGTAGATCAGCGTCTGCGCTTCCTTCAACATCCGCCCCCAGCTCGCCGCCGGCGGCTGCGCGCCGAGCCCGAGATAGGACAGCCCCGCCTCGGCGAGGATCGCCAGCGCGAACTGGATCGTCGCCTGAACGATCAGCACGCCGGCGATGTTCGGCAACACATGGTCGCGGGTGATCGCGACCGACCCGCGCGCCGCCGCCCGCGCGGCAAGCACATAATCCCGCTTCCACACCGGCAGCGCCGCCCCGCGCGTCAGTCGGGCAAAGACCGGCACGTTGAAGAGGCCGATGGCGAGGATGGCGTTGATCACGCCGGGACCGGCAAGCGCGGTGATCATCACCGCCGTCAAGAGGGCGGGGAAGGCGAAGGCGAGATCGTTCGCCCGCATCACGATCTCGTCGAGGAACCCGCCGCGCGCCGCGGCGGCCGCACCGAGCGGCACGCCGACGCCGAGCCCTATCCCGACCGCGACCGCACCGACGAGGAGCGAATTGCGCGCCCCGACCATCAGGATGGAGAGGACATCACGGCCGTAGATGTCGGTGCCGAGGGGATGCGCGAGGGACATGCCGGCGAACCGGTTGGCGATATCCTGCTCGGCGAAAGCATAGGGCGTCCAGACGAGCGAGAGGACTGCGATCGCGACCAGACAGAGCGTGATCGCCCCGCCAATCGCGAAAGAGCGATTGCGAAGGCCGCGCCGCACGACATCCCACAGCCCCTCAGCGGACATGGCGGCCCGCCTTCAGGCGCGGGTCGACGAGACCATAGGCGATGTCGACAAGGAAATTGATCGTGATGACAGCAACCGCGAGGAGCACCACAACGGTCTCCACCACGATGAGGTCGCGCTGGCCGATCGCCTGGAAGATCAGCCGTCCTAGGCCCGGCAGGGTGAAGACGTTCTCGATGATGATCGTGCCGGCAAGGAGGAACGAGAACTGAAGCCCCATGATGGTGACGACGGGAATGAGCGCGTTGCGTGCCGCATGGCGCCAGAGCGCCGCCGAACGCGTCAGACCCTTGGCCCGCGCGGTGCGGATGTAGTCCTCGCGTAGGGTTTCGAGGACAGCGGAGCGCGTCACCCGCGCCAGGATCGCCGCCTGCGGCAGGGCGAGCGCCACGGCGGGCAGCAGAAGCGAGCGGAACGCGGCAAGGACGCCCGCTTCCCAGCCGGCAAAGCCGCCCGACGGGAACCATTTCAGCGCGACGGAAAAGACGAGGATAAAGAGGAGCCCGAGCCAGAAGTTCGGGACCGCGACACCGACCTGCGCCGCCCCCATGATCGCGGTATCGAGGGCCCGACCATGGCGCGAGGCGGCGAGGATGCCAAGCGGCAGGGCAAGCGCGGTGGAAAGGGCAATCGCCAGCAGCGCGAGCGGCACACTGACGACGACACGCTCGCCGATCAGTTCGGCAACCGGCACGCCGTAGGTGTAGCTGGTGCCGAAATCGCCGGTCGCGAGCCCGCCAAGCCAAGCAAGATAGCGCCAAACGAGCGGCTGGTCGAAACCCATCTGGTGGCGCAGGGCCGCGAGCGTCGCCGGCTCGGCATTGACGCCGAGCATGACGGCGGCGGGATCGCCCGGCAGCACCTCCATGACGAGGAACACCACGAGCGAGGCCACCAGGACGGTCGCGACGAGACCCGCGAAACGCCGGAGAAGGAAGACGCTCATACCGACCCATCTTTCTGCCGGCCGGGTCGCGCGCGTCCGCGTCCGCTCACGCCGCTCAGTCCCCCCAGGAAACGCCGGTCAGGTCGTTCGCCTGGATCGGGCTGTTCTCCCACAGGCCATGCACCCGGGCGTCCCAGATCCCGACCTTGGGCAATTCGAAGAGATAGACCGCGACGGCATCGTCGCAGAGCATCCTCTGCATTTCGCCCATGATCGCCGTCGCCTTCGCCGGGTCAAGCTCGCGGGTATAGGCTTCGTAGAGCGCCTTGAAACCGGCATTGGCATAATTGAAATAGTATTTGTCGCGGGCGTAGATCTCGATGTCGGCGGGCTCGGTGTGCGACACGATCGTCATGTCGTAATCAGTCCGCTTGAACACCTGGTCGAGCCAGGGCGCCCATTCGATCTGCTCGATCTTGACCGTGATGCCGACCTTGGCGAGCTGGGCCGCGATGATCTCGCCGCTGCGCCGTGCATAGGCCGGCGGCGGCAGCTTCAGTGTCGCGGTGAACCCGTCGGCGTATCCCGCTTCGGCAAGAAGCGCCTTCGCCTTCTCCTCATTGTGCGGATAGGCGCCGGTGAGATCCACATAGGCCGGATTGTTTGGCGACATGTGCGAGCCGATGCGCGCGCCCTCGCCGAACATCGCCCCGTTGATGATCGCGTCGCGATCGAGCGCGTAAGTAATCGCCCGGCGCACCCGGAGATCGTCGAACGGCGCGCGCGCATTGTTCATGGCAAGAAGCGTCTCGCCCTCCGTCGTCCCCACCTTCACGGTGAAGCGCGGATCGACACGGAAGACCTCCGCGCTTTCCGGCGCCGGGAAATTGGCGAAAGCATCGATGTCTCCGGCCAGCAGCGCCGCGGTCGCGGCCGACGGATCGGCGATGAAACGGAAGGTCGCCGCGGTGAGCACCGGCTTCTTGCCGACATAGCCGGAATAGGCCTCCAATTCGACCCGGTCGCCCTTCACCCAGCGCTTGAAGGCGAAGGGTCCGGTACCGACAGGATGGGTCTTGTTGCTATCGGCCGTCTCCGGCGCGACGATGACGGCGTCACCCCAGGCGAGATCGAAGGGAAAAGTGCCCACGGCGCGCGCGAGCGCGATCACCGCCGTATCCGGCGCCGGGCAGTCGACCGACGCGATCGGCGCAAAGAGCCGCTTCTGCGCGTTGACGCTATCGTCCGCCCGTGCCCGGTCGAGCGAGAATTTCACATCCGCGCAGTCGAATGCCGTGCCGTCGTGAAACGTCACGCCGGTCTTTAATTTGAACGTATAGGTCTTGCCGTCATCCGAACGCGTCCAGCTTTCCGCCAGCGAGGGCCGGACGATGCCGGTCTCGTCGATCCGGGTGAGACCCTCGAAAACATTGGCGTAGACAACCTCGTCGATCGCTGCCGCCGCTCCGGCGGTCGGATCGAGATGCGGCGGCTCCAGCACCATGCCCATGGTAAAGCTCGTCCTGGCGGCATGCGCCGGCGCGGCCCCTGTGAGCGCGGGCCCTGTGAGCGCGGCAACGACGGCGGCAGCGAGTAGCGCCGCACCCCGGCCCAACGGCCCCTCCCGCCGTCCTGCGAAACACTTCGTCATGCGTCCTCTCCCCTCGCGCCCGTCAGAAGATCGGCGACGGCAAGCGCCATCACCTCGGCCGACTGGACCATGGCATCGATTTCGACATATTCGTCCGGTTGGTGTGCCAGATCGAGGATGCCCGGTCCATAGGCGATGCAGTCCTGCAGATGGCCGACGCGCACGATATGCTTCTGGTCATAGGTGCCGGGCGAGACAACCTGTTCGGCCGGCCGGCCGAGCACCTCTTCCACCGCCCGGCCGACGGCAACGGCGACGGGCGCGTCCGGCTCCGTCATTGTCGGCTGAAACGACAGCACATCGCGGATCGAATAGACAAAGCCATCGCGCTCGCGGGCGAGGCGTTCGAGCAGCGCCACCACCTCCGCCCGGACCGCCGCCGGATCCTCCTCAATCAGATAGCGCCGATCGATCACCATACGGCAGCTGTCCGGCACCATCGGGCTCGGCAATCCGTCGAAATCCTCCGAAAGCCCGCCGTGGATGGAATTGATATTGAGCGTCGACTGTCGCGCGCCCTCCGGCACCACCGGCATCGCTGTGTGCTTGTGAGAAAGGCGCGGCAGGAGTTCGGTCTCGATTCGCTCAAGCACCGCGCCCATGTGCCGAACGGCGCAATTGCCGAGGAAGGGCATGGACCCGTGCGCCTCGCGCCCATGCGTCTCGATCTCGGCCCACCACACCCCGCGATGGCCTATGCAGACCCGATCGACATTGAGGGGTTCGGGAATGATGACGTAATCGACGCGGGGTCTCGAAAAATAGCCCCGTTCGGCGAGATAGCCGACACCGCCGAAGCCGCCTGATTCCTCGTCGACCGTGCCGGAAACCTCGATCGCGCCCGGGAAATCCCCGCCGGTCTCCTCCAGGAATGCCTCCGCCGCGATGATCGCGGCGGCCAGCCCCCCCTTCATATCGCAGGCCCCGCGCCCATAGACGCGGCCGTCGCGAACCTCGCCGCCGAAGGGATCGACGGTCCAACCGTGGCCGACCTCGACGACGTCGATGTGGCCGTTGAAGTGAACGCACGGCCCGGGTCGGCTGGCCTCGAGGCGAGCGACGACGTTGATGCGCGGATAGCGGTCGCTGTCGCCGGGCGCCCCCTCGCCGCGAATGTACTCGACCGAAAAGCCGCGCGCCTTCAGCCGATCGCCGATCAGTTCAGCGCACGGTCGATAGGCATCGCCCGGCGGATTGATTGTTGGCACACGGATGAGCGCCTGCGTCAGCGCAACGACCTCATCGGCCTTGCCCGCTACCCTTTTTCGCAACTTCTGCCGGTCGATCGGCATCGCCTGCCCCCGCGGTTTCATCGATCATACGCCAGGCAGAGCCTAGCGCCGCGTATCGCCGCTGACGAGGCCCCACGGCACAGTGGGCAGTATCGCGCGATGTTATGGCGAGCGGCGGAAAATCATCGCCGCGCGAGACGACACCTCGACAAAGGTCATTTCCACCACTGCCGGCAACGCCGTGAATCCAGTGGCCGTTTTGCCCCAGCGACATTGGTACTTCTTTGCCGGATTCGAAAAACTTAACGATAAGTAAACGAAGAACATTGATCGGCAAAAACGCCTGTGGTGAAATCTGCGTGAACATTACGGACCGATCGCCGTGAAAGGCCTTACGCGATGAAGTTGAGCTGGATCTTTTCCCTCGCCCTTCTGGGCACCACCGCGCTTGCCCTGCCGGCCAGTGCCCAGAATACGACCGCCCCCGCCGCAACACCGGCAGCCGAGACCTCGACCGCCGACGATCCGAGCGTCGTGCCGGCGGACGAGGCCGCCGCGCCCAAGGAAGACCCGGCCAGAAAATCCGCCGCAGCGCGCGACTGGGAGATCGAATATTCAGTCTGGAAGGCGGCATCGGATGGCGGCGCGATCTCCGATTACGAAGCCTATCTCGACACCTACCCGGAGGGCCATTTCGCAGGCGTCGCAAGAAGCCGCATCGCCAAGCTCTCCGGTGAGAGCGAGACGCCCGCCGACAGCTCTGCAACAGTCATTGAACAGGGGTCGGCCGATCCGGATGCCGACAGCTTCGCGACCGATATGACCGCCGACACCGGCGAGGCGGATACCGCGATGACCCCCGGCAATGCCTCCGATGACAACAGCTATGCCGACACGGATGACGCCAATGCCGATGCGCCGGTCACCCAGGCCGCGGTGAAGTCCGACAAGGCCGAGAGTCGCTACCAGCGAAATGACATGCCCGAGCTTTCGCTCGGCACGCCGGAAGAGGAACGCGACATCCTCGACCGTCCGGCCCGCCGGGAAATCCAGGGACGGCTGACGTCCCTCGGCTTTTCCACGCGCGGTGTCGACGGTGTCTTCGGCCCGCGCTCGCGGAACGCAATAGCCGATTGGCAGGACGCCAATGGCGCACCGGTATCGAGCTATCTGAGCCAGGACCAGGTCACGCTCATCCGTCAGCAGTCAATCGAGAGCTATGTCACCTGGCTGCAGAACCAGCCGAAACGCATTCGCCGGCCGCGTACGGTCGTCCGCCGCGTTTACCGCACCGCGCCACGCCGCAACAACGACGCCGCGGCCGCGGCGATCTTTGGCCTCGCCGCCGGCGCAATCATCGGTACCGCGGCCGCCCGGCACCATCACCACCGCCGCTACCGGCGCTTCCGCCGCTGGTAGTCCGCTCACCGGACCGATAGCCCGAAACAGCAGGAAACCGGCCACGCGCCGGTTTCTTTTTGCCCGTTCCACAGCAAATGCGGCGGGCCGCGAATTCCACGCGCCCCAGGCGCGGCCGCGTCATACCTCAGACCCCGCCGCGCAGCTTCTCCACCATCGCGATCCGCTCGCGTGCACCGTCGGCGAGCCGGTCGGTCGTCGCCGCCAGAAGCGCCTCGACAAGCGCCAGGATGGCCGCTCCCGAATCCCAGTTCGACGGCACCGAAATCCGCCCGGCCAGAACGTGGCGGGCATGGCGCGCGATCGGCGAAAGCCACTGATCGGTGATCAGCACCACCGCCGCACCGCGCGAGACGGCGTGGTCGGCGAGGGCCTCCAGATCGGGCTGGTAACGCCGGACGTCGAAAACGACGAGGACGTCCTTGCGGCCAAAATCGAGCATCTGATCGCGCCAGTTCTCCTTCTGCCCGACGAGATGGGAAACGTCCGGCCGGACGATCTGCAGATGGGCGCTGAAATAGCGCGCCAGCGCATCGGAAAACCGCCCGCCAAGGACGCGTACCCGCCGCTTGGGCTGCGCCAGAAGCCGCGCCACCGCGTCGAACTCTGCCGGCGGCACATGGGCGAAGGTCTCCTCGATGTTCTCCGCGATCGCTGCCCGGAACCGTGCCAGGAAATCATCGGCGTTGAAAGCCTCTCCGGCGCCCGCCGCCTTCGACAGAGGCGGCAGGTGGCGCGCGTCGAGTTCGCCCCTGAGCTCCTTTTGGAATTCGGGATAGCTGGCAAAGCCGAGACGGCCAACGAAGCGCAGGATCGTCGGCGCGCTCACGTTGGCGCGGGCGGCGAATTCGGCAACGGTCTCCAGCCCGGCGACGGGATAGTTGGCGAGCAGGATGTGCGCGGCCTTGCGCTCCGCCGCCGTCAGCCGATCCATGCCGGCACGCACGAGTTCGGCGACCGACGTGTGGTAGCCGGGCGCCACGCCGTCCGCTTCCATCGAGGCATCCGCCATCGGCATTCTCCGCTCGCTATGCACGAGGGCGTGGCCATTCGGCAATTGACACGCCCAAGAGCTATGTTAACGATGTAACAGGGAAGAGAGAAACTAGGCAACATGGAACAGGCGTTACAGAGGTCGTTGCTCCATCGCTTGGCGTGTTCTCCGCTCCGGTTCGCCGGATCGGGAGGTGTCCTGTCCGCCGGTGCCGATATCCGTTCCCTCCCCCGTCGATATCGCTGCGCATCCCGCGTCCGCTCTTCTTCCTCGGACCGATCGCGCGCCACCTCCGCCCTTCACGCCAACCCCGTTCAAGGAGCCGACTGCAATGGCCGGTAATCTCACCCTCGAAGCCCTCGCGGCAGCCGTCAAGGAAGGCACCATCGACACGGTGCTCGTCTGTTTCACCGATATGCAGGGCCGCCTGATGGGCAAGCGCTTTCAGGCGGAATTCTTCCTCGACTCCGGCATCGACGAGACCCACGCCTGCGATTATCTCTTGGCCAACGACATCGACATGGAGCCGGTGCCCGGCTACGCGGCGGCCAACTGGGCCAAGGGCTACGGCGACTTCGTCATGAAGCCGGACATGGCGACGCTGCGCACCGTGCCGTGGCTGGAGGGCACAGCCCTTGTCCTGTGCGATGTCCTCGACCATCACCACGAGGACCTTGCCCATTCGCCGCGCGCCATGCTGAAGAAGCAGCTTGCTCGCCTCGACGCCCTCGGCATGAAGGCCTATTTCGCCTCCGAACTGGAGTTCTACCTCTTTGACGAGGGCTATGAGGCAATCGCCGCGAAACGTTTCCAGGATCCCAAGACCGCCGGCACCTATATCGAGGACTACCACATCTTCCAGACCTCCAAGGAAGAGCCGGTGATGCGCGCGATCCGCAAGGGGTTGCAGGGTGCGGCGATCCCGGTGGAGAACTCCAAGGGCGAGTGGGGTCCGGGCCAGGAAGAGATCAACGTGCGTTACGACGACGCGCTGACGATGGCCGACAACCACGTGATCCTGAAGAACGGCATCAAGGAGATGGCCCATCTCGCCGACAAGGCCGTCACTTTCATGGCCAAATGGCGCTACGACCTTGCCGGGTCGAGCTGCCATATCCATGCCTCGCTGTGGGACAAGGACGGCAAGACACCGCTCTTCCTCGACACTGACAAGCCGCACGGCATGTCGGAACTGATGCGTCAGTTCATGGCCGGCCAGATCGCCCACGTCGAAGACATCACCTGGTTCCTCGCCCCCTACATCAACTCCTACAAGCGCTTCCAGGCCGGCACCTTCGCCCCGACACGCGCCATCTGGAGCCGCGACAACCGCACCGCCGGCTTCCGCCTGTGCTCCGAGGCGACAAAGGGCATCCGCGTCGAATGCCGCATCGGCGGTGCCGATCTCAACCCCTATCTCGCCTTCGCCGCCCTTCTCGCAGCCGGCATCGACGGCATCGAGAAGAAGATGACGCTCGAGGACGAATTCGTCGGCGACGCCTATCTCGGCGACACGCTGCGCAACGTTCCCGGAACGCTGCGCGAAGCCGCGAGCGCCATGAAGGGTTCCGCCTTTTTGCGCGAGGCAATGGGCGACGCCGCCGTCGACCACTACGTCCACACCGCCGAGTGGGAGCAGCTTGAATACGACCGTCGCGTCACCGACTGGGAGGTGATGCGCGGCTTCGAGCGCGCCTGAGCATTCCCTTCTCGTCCGGAGCGCAACTCGCCGTTCCGGGCGGACCATCGCAAGAACTCGTACCCCTGATTTCGACACCTGGAGTGATGAACAATGTCGGAAACGGTCAAAATCGTCTCGCCTGTGGACGGATCGGTCTATGCCGAACGCCCGCTGGCGACGGATGCCGCGGTTTCCGCCGCGCTTGACGCGGCCCGCGCCGCGCAGACGGACTGGAAATCAGTTCCCATACCCGAGCGCGCAACGCTCTGCACCGCCTTCGTCGACGCCATGCTTTCGATGCGCGACGAGATCGTGCCGGAACTCGCCTGGCAAATGGGCCGACCGGTGAAATTCGGCGCCGGCGAACTCGGCGGCTTCGAGGAGCGCGCCCGCCACATGATTGCGATCGCGCAAGAGGCTCTGGCGCCCGTCGTGCCGCCGGAGAAGGAAGGCTTCGAGCGCTGGATCGCCCGCGATCCCCTCGGTCTCGTTTTCGTCATCGCGCCGTGGAACTACCCCTTCCTCACCGCCGTCAACTCCATCGTGCCGGCCCTGATGGCCGGCAACGCCGTCCTCCTCAAGCACGCCTCGCAGACGCTCCTCGTCGGCGACCGCTTCCAGGCGGCGATGGACAAGGCGGGCCTGCCGACGGGCCTCTTCCAGCACCTCGTCATGAGCCACGGCCAGACGGAAAAGCTGATCGCCGGCGGCAACGCCGACCAGGTCAACTTCACCGGCTCGGTCGCCGGCGGCAAGGTCATGGAGGACGCGGCGAAGGGCACCTTCACCGGTCTCGGGCTGGAACTCGGCGGCAAGGATCCGGCCTATGTCCGCGCCGACGCCGACGTTGCACACGCGGTGGAAAACCTCGTCGACGGCGCTTTCTTCAACTCCGGCCAGTCGTGCTGCGGCATTGAGCGAATCTACGTCGACGAGGCCGTCTACACCGACTTCATCGACGGCTTCGTCGACCTTACGCGCTCCTATGTGCTCGGCGATCCGCTCGACGCGGCAACGACCCTCGGCCCGATGATCAAGGGCTCGGCGGCCGACTTCGTGCGCGGCCAGATCGCCGACGCCAAGCGCGCCGGCGCCACCGCCCACATCGACATCGCCGCCTTTACCCGCGACGAGCCCGGCTCGCCCTATATGGCGCCGCAGGTGCTGACCGACGTCAACCACCAGATGTCGGTAATGCGCGAGGAAAGCTTCGGCCCGGTCATCGGCATCATGAAGGTGAAGGGCGACAAGGAGGCGATCGGCCTCATGAACGACAGCCCCTACGGCCTCACCGCCTCGGTGTGGACGAAGGACCGCGACGCCGCCGTCGCCATCGGCCGCGAGGTCGAGACCGGCACGGTCTTCATGAACCGCTGCGATTATCTCGATCCGGCTCTCGCCTGGACCGGCGTCAAGGACACCGGGCGCGGCGCCACCCTTTCCAAGATCGGCTACGAACACCTTACCCGGCCGAAGAGCTTCCACCTTCGCACCACGCTTTGAGGTACCGCCCCATGCCCGTTCCGACCGCCAACTGGAGTTATCCGACCGCCATCCGCTTCGGCCCCGGCCGCATCGCCGAACTCGCCGATGCGTGCAAGGCCGCCGGCATGGCCCGCCCGCTCATCGTCACCGATCCGGGCCTTGCAAGCTTGCCAATGATCGCCGAAGCGCTTGCCGCCCTGACCAATGCCGGCCTCGGCGCCGCCGTCTTCGCCAACGTCAAGCCGAATCCGGTGGAATCGAACCTCGCCGAGGGCGTCGCCGCCTTCCGCGCCGGCAACCACGACGGCGTCGTCGCCTTCGGCGGCGGCTCCGCGCTCGACACCGGCAAGCTCATCGCCTTCATGCCCGGCCAAACCCGCCCCGTATGGGACTTCGAGGACATCGGCGACTGGTGGACCCGCGCCAACGCCGATGGCATCGCGCCGATTATCGCGGTGCCGACAACCGCCGGCACCGGATCCGAGGTCGGCCGCGCCGGCGTCATCACCAACGAGGAAACCCACACCAAGAAGGTGATCTTCCACCCCAAGATGCTGCCGGTAACGGTCATCGCCGATCCCGAACTCACCGTCGGCCTGCCGCCGATGCTGACCGCGGGCACCGGCATGGACGCCCTCATCCATTGCTTCGAGGCCTATTGTGCCCCGGCCTATCACCCGATGTCGGCCGGCATCGGCCTTGAGGGTGTCCGGCTTGCCAAGGAGTTCCTGCCGCGCGCGGTCAAGGACGGCAAGGACCTCGAAGCTCGCGCCAACATGCTGAGCGCGGCGATGATGGGTGCGGTCGCCTTCCAGAAGGGCCTCGGCGCGATCCATTCCATGTCGCATCCGGTCGGCGCCCTCTACGACACCCACCATGGGCTGACGAACGCCGTTTTCATGCCCTATGTGCTCGTCTACAACCGCCCGGCGATTGAGCAAAAGGTCGCCCGCATGAGCGCCTATCTGGGGCTGGAAAAAGCCGATTTTGACGGCTTCATGGACTGGATCCTGGCGTTGCGCGAAGAGGTCGGCATCCCGCACACCATCGCCGAGATCGGCGTCGACGACACCAGGGCGGACCTGATCGCGGAGATGGCGATCGTCGATCCGACCGCCGGCGGCAACCCGATCGAGCTGACGAAGGACGCGGCGCTGACGATCTTCGCCAACGCACTGGAAGGCAAGATCGAGCGCTGACAACCGCGACATCGACACGAAAACGCAAAACCCGGCGTCCCTGGCGCCGGGTTTTTTCATGCAATGGGCGGCCGGCGGCAATTGCGTCGAACCGTCTCCGGCTGGCGCACCATCGCGTCATGACGACGACAGCACCCTTCTGTCCGACCCCTTTGCCTCCTCGCTCGGCCTCTCCGCGTCAACCTGTCATGTGCCGGGTGTCGCGAACAAATTGCTAATCATTCGCATTAGCAATATATACGATGCAATCAGCCTCCGGGATCCGGGGGGACATCGCCGAAATCAAGACCAAGACGAGGACAATCGATGGACAAGCTCGCCCTTTCCGTTGCCGACGCATCGGCCGCGCCGGTCATCACGCTCGACCGCGCCAGGCTCGCCGAACGGGGCATCGACGCCATGCTCACCGATTTCGAGACCCTGATCGCCAGCGGACACGGCTTCGTGCTGACGATGTCCGGCGACCGCGGAGCGGAGACGCCCCATGACGACCAGAAGCGCTGGGTCCTGTGGCTGAAGCAAAACAGCAGCCGGCTCGCCGCGACCTGCCGCGGCTTCGTCTACATGCTCGATACGACAACGGACGCCGCCCTGCAGGAAAAGCAGGCCGCCGGCATGGAGGCCATGCTCGGCGTCCCGGTGCGGCTCGCGCGCGACAGCGCCGACGTCGACGCGATTGCCGCCGACCTCATGCGCTGAGAGGACTGTCGGAAGGATCCGCTGATCGCCCGGGAAACAGGCGCCGGATACTACTGAACCTTCCGCAGCACCTTTGCCAGCGTGTCAAAGAGTTCGTCGATCTGGCTTTTGCTGATGATCAGCGGCGGCGACAGCGCGATGATGTCGCCGGTGGTGCGGATGAGAAGCCCGTCGTCATAGGCCTTGAGGAAGGCCTCGAACGCCCGCTTCGTCGGCTGGCCGGCGATCGGCTCCAGTTCGATGGCACCGATGAGGCCCATGTTGCGAATGTCGATGACGTGCGGCTCATCCTTCAGTGCGTGGATCGCGTCTTCCCAGTAGGGTGCGAGGTCCGCCGCGCGTTCAAAAAGCCCCTCATCACGATAGGTCTCCAGCGTCGCGAGGCCCGCCGCCGCGGCGATCGGATTGCCGGAATAGGTATAGCCGTGCATGAATTCGATCATGCCCTCCGGCCCGGTCATGAACGCGTCGTAGATTTCCTTCCTGACGAACACCGCACCCATCGGGATGACGCCGTTGGTGAGCCCCTTGGCAGTGGTGATGATGTCCGGCGTGACGCCGAAATACTCCGTTGCGAAGGACGCGCCGAGGCGCCCGAAGCCGGTGATCACCTCATCGAAGATGAGCAGGATGCCATGTTTGTCGCAGATCTCGCGCAGCCGCTGCAGGTAGCCCTTCGGCGGCATCAGGACGCCGGTCGAGCCGGCCATCGGTTCAACGATGACGGCGGCGATCGTCGAGGCGTCGTGCAGCGCCACCAGCCGCTCCAGTTCGTCGGCGAATTCGGCGCCATACTCCGGCTGGCCGCGCGTGAAGGCGTTGCGTTCGAGGTCGTGAGTATGGCGGATGTGGTCGACGCCTGTCAGGAGCGTGCCGAACATCTTGCGGTTGGAGACGATGCCGCCAACCGACATGCCGCCGAAGTTGACGCCGTGATAACCGCGCTCGCGGCCGATGAGGCGGAAGCGGCTGCCCTCGCCCTTGGCGCGCTGGTAGGCGAGCGCGATCTTCAGAGCCGTCTCGACCGATTCTGAACCCGAATTGGTGAAGAACACGTGGTCGATGTCCGCCGGCATCATCGTCACGAGCTGCGAGGCGAGTTCGAACGCCTTGGGGTGCCCCATCTGGAAGGCCGGCGCGTAGTCGAGTTCGGCGACCTGCTTTTGCACCGCCTCGACGATCTTCGGCCGCTTGTGGCCGGCGTTGACGCACCAAAGGCCCGCCGTGCCATCGAGCACCCGGCGACCGTCCATCGTGGTGTAATGCATGTCCTCGGCGGCAACAAAAAGACGCGGCGCTTGCTTGAACTGGCGGTTGGCCGTGAACGGCATCCAGAAGGCTTCGAGATTGTTCGGGGCGGATTCGGTCATGGTCATGCTTCCCACTGGCGGCCTGTGCACCGCGATTCTTGTCGTCTGGGCCACCCCGTCCACCGCGCTCCAAAAGCGCAGCAGCCGGCCCGGCCCGCCGCCTGTCATTTGCTCCCGCCGCGGCGGCCCGGTCAATGGCTGCGTCAACGGTTTCGACGACTTTCCCGCCGGACCTCGCAAAGCGCGGCGGAAACGCGACAAGAAAGCACGCACGGGCGGCGAAACGCCGGCACGACGTCTTGCCTTCAAGGCCGGGAGTATGACAAAAGAGAGCCGTCCGGGCGGCAGCTTGCCAAAGCCTCCGCCTCCGACGCACGGCCCCGTAGCTCAGCAGGATAGAGCATCAGATTCCTAATCTGAGGGTCACAGGTTCGAATCCTGTCGGGGTCACCACGCCGCATTTCTCCCGTGTTCTCGAAGCGCCGGTTTCCGCATCGCGCGCGGCGCTGTAGGGGTGGGGTTATTCTGGACAGGCGCCCGCCGGTTTGCTCAAAGCAGGCATGGCTTCCTCGCCGGAGGGAGCGCGGGATCTGAGCGTGAAGGAACACAGGCATGACCGATCGGCTTGAAATCGTCCGCCCCGACGACTGGCATCTCCATTTGCGCGACGGCGCCATGCTGAAGGCGGTGCTGCCGATCACAGCCGCGCTCTTTGGCCGTGCCATCATCATGCCAAACCTGGTGCCGCCCGTCCGCGACCTTGAGGACCTGCGCGCCTATCGCGGCCGGATCGAGGCCGCGCTGCCGGCCGGCAGCGCCTTCCGGCCACTGATGACGCTCTATCTCACCGAGACGACCGACCCCGCCGACGTCATCGCGGGTGCGGCGAGCGGTGAGCTGACCGCGCTGAAGCTCTATCCCGCCGGCGCCACCACCAATTCCGACGCCGGCGTCAAAGATATCCGCCGCGTCCACAAGGTCCTCGAAGCGATGCAGGAGGCCTCCGTTCCGCTTCTCGTCCATGGCGAGGTCAACGACCCGGCGGTCGACATCTTCGACCGCGAGGCGGTTTTCATCGACCGGGTCTTGGCGCCGCTGCAGCGGGATTTCCCGGACCTGCGCGTCGTCCTGGAGCACATCACCACCACCGAAGGCGTCGCCTACGTCCGAGAAGGTGGCGACACGATCGCCGCGACGATCACCCCGCAGCACCTCCTCATCAACCGCAGCGACATCTTCAAGGGCGGCATCCGGCCGCATTTCTACTGCCTGCCCATCGCCAAGCGGGAGACGCACAGACAGGCCCTGCGCAAGGCCGCAACCTCGGGCAACCCGAAGTTCTTCCTCGGCACCGATTCCGCGCCCCACCCGATCGGCGCCAAGGAATGCGCCTGTGGCTGCGCCGGCATTTTCAACGCCCCCGTCACCCTGCCCTATGTCGCGGAAGTCTTCGAGGAGGAAGGCGCGCTCGATCGCCTGGAAGCCTTCACCTCGCTGAACGGTCCGGCCTTCTACCGGCTCCCCGTCAACGAGGACCGCATCGTGCTCGCCCGCCGCGCGCCCGACGAAGCCATCTTCTCAAGCATCGACGCCGGGGCGGACGGAAAGGTCGTCGTCTTCCGCCCCGACATCCCCCTCCACTGGTCGGTGGAACGAGCCTGATCCGGAACACGCCGAAACGCGCGCCGCCAGGCGCCTTTCCAGACAAAAAACCCTCCCCGGCAAGGACCGGGGAGGGTTTCCTGTTTTCAGAGCCATCGCTGCCCCTAATAGCAGGTCAGTTCGTCGCGCTCGCCAGGTCGGACGAGTGCATCTGCAGATAGCGCAGCACGAGGCGGGTTTCCTCCGGCGTCAGCGTGGTACGGGACTTCATGTCCTGCACATCGGCTTGCCAGATGAGCGCCCCGCGCGATCCCGGTTCCGGCGCCGAATGGCACACGCCGCACTGGCTGCGGAAGGTCGAGCCGGCCACGGTCCACAGCATGTCCTCGTCGGCCGTCATGTCCGACGCCGCGATCCAGCCTTCCAGCGAACTCGCGGTCCAGTCCTGGTTGCCATCCTTGTAAAAGCGCGTTTCGCCGGTCTTGACCTTGTCGACAGCCTTTCCGGAAATCGACAGGTTGAGGATCCGAAGTCCGAAGCGGGCATATTGGCCGCGCACGACTTGGCCGGCCTGCCAGCCATCGACACGCACCTTGATGAAATCACCGTCCTGCGCGAGCCGCGTCACGCCAACGCCGGGGAGCACGGTCGCCAGTTTTTCGGAGTCCTTGCCCGCTTTGCTGTAAAGCGCCGTCGTCCGCTTTGTCCACAGCGCATCGGCATCGAGCTTTTCCGTCCGCTCCATGAACGCCTTGGCTTCCTTGCGGGCACGGGCGGCAAGATCGGGCATCTTGTGTGCGATACCCTTGTGGCAATCGATGCAGGTGCCGCCATCCTTCATGGCGGCCTGCATCCGCTTGGCCGCTTCCGGGGGCTGTTTGGCGAAATCCATGTGCTCGAACGCGTGGCAGTTCCGGCATTCGCGCGAATCCGTCGCCTTCATCGATGCCCATACGGATTCGGCCAGCTCCAGCCGGTGCTCCTCGAATTTCTCCTTGGTGCCGATCGTGCCCATCACCTTGTGGAAGAGCTCGTTCGACGCCTCGATCTTGCGGATCAGCTTGGGAATCCAGGGTTTCGGCACATGGCAATCGGAGCAGACCGCCCGAACGCCGACAGGATTCTTGTAGTGAATGGTCTTCTTGTATTCCTGATAGACGTTGTCGCGCATCTCGTGACAGGAAATACAGAACTCAAGGGTGTTGGTGTATTCCATGAAGGTGTTGAAACCACCCCAGAAGATGATACCCCCAATACCCCCGATAATGAGAACGACACCGGCACGAACGGGCGTGTTGCGCGACCAGAGCCAGTTCCAGACTCTTCTGAACATCTCTGGATTCCTTTTTATAGTCTTGGCTTGAAAAGGGCGGGCGCCTTACGGCGCCCGCCCGGTATCATTTTCCGCTACCGCTCTCAGATCACGGGGTCGAAGGTGGTGACTGACGGCAGCTCTTCGGTGAATTTCTCAACGTCGACAAGCGCCGTGTGGGCGCAGTTGCCCTGCGCAAGGCTGGAAGTGCCCTTGTCGAAGGTCAGTACGTTGGGATCACCATGCTTGCACAGCGCGCCCGGAACGCCCGGATCGTCGGGGTCGTACCACGCACCTTCCTGCAAGCGGATCACATCCGGCTTGAGATTGTCGGTAACGACGGCACCGGCCAGAACCGCACCGCGATCGTTGAAGACCCGCACCACATCGCCGTCGGCAATGCCGCGTGCCTTCGCCGTTTCCGGATGGATCCAGACCGGTTCGCGATTCTTGACCTCATAGAAGTGGCGCAATTCGGCGTTATCGAGCTGCGAGTGCAGGCGGTAATCCGGATGCGACGAGTCAAGGTGCAGCGGAAACTTGTCCGACATCTTGCCGCCCAGACGCTCGAACGGCTCCATCCAGGTCGGGTGGCCCGGGCAATCGTCGTAATTGTAGCCGGCGATCTTACGGGAATAGATCTCGAACATGCCCGACGGCGTGGCGATCGGGTTGAGCAGCGGATCTTCGCGGAAGGCCGCGAACTGCACGTAATTCCGTGCTTCCTCCGTCACGCCGTAGGTCAGCACCGGCTGCTCGTTCCAGAACGTGTCGAAGTCGGGGACCTCAACGCCCTTCTTCTTCGCGTCTTCCTGGCCCTTGGCATAAATGCCGCGCAGCCAGCCCATCTCGTCCTTGCCGTCGGTGTACTCGTTCTCAAAGCCGAGGCGCTTGGCGATCTGGGTGAAGACCCAGAAGTCGGTCTTGGATTCGAACAGCGGTTCGATCGCCTGCTTCATGGCGCACAGGCCAGCGTTCTGCTCGCTGATCCGGCACATGTCGTTACGCTCGAAGAGCGTCGAGATCGGCAGGACGATATCGGCAAAACGCGCCGTCTGAGTCCAGTTGATCTCGTTGACGATGATCGTCTCCGGCTTCTGCCAATATTCGATGTGCTTGTTGCGCTCCTGGTGATGGTGGAACGGATTGCCACCGGTCCAGTAGACGAGCTTGATGTCCGGCGCGGTGTATTCTTTGCCGTCGTAGTCGTACTTGGCGCCGGGATTGGCCAGCACCCACGGCACGCGCGAGACCGGGATCGCCGGCGGCACGTCCTTGGACGCCTGGCCCGCGGGGAAGCCGGCGAACACCGGGCCGTTGCCCTTCGGCGTGCCGTAGTTGGCATAGTGCAGCGTAAAGTCGGCACCGCCGCCCGGCTGGCCGATGTAGCCAAGCATGCAAGCCAGCACATGAGCCATCCACGGGCCCTGCTCGCCATGGTCCTGGCGCTGGATCGACCAGCCCATGCTGATCAACGTGCGCTTGGAGGCCATGGAGTGCGCCATGTCCTTCAGCTTGTCGGCACTGACGCCGCAGATCTCCGAGGCCCATTCCGCGGTCTTCGGCGTACCGTCCGGCTCGCCCTTCAGATAGGCGGAGAATTCCTCGAAACCGGTGCAGTAGTTGGCAAGGAAGTCCTTGTCGTGCAGGTCTTCGGCAAGCAGCGTTCCGGCGATACCGAGCATCATGGCAACGTCGGTGCCGGGGCGGGGCGCGACCCAGTCGCTCTTGAGGATTTCGGCCGTTTCGGTGCGAATCGGATCAACGACGATCGACGGCTTGCCGGTCGCGGCGTAGTCCTGCAGATACTTCAGGCCGGCGTGGTTCGGCACCGACCAGCCGATGCGCGAGCATTTGGCCGGATCGGATCCCCAAAAGACGATCTGCTCGGTGTTCTCGATGATGCTCGGCCAGGTCGACGAGTCGTAATAGGACGTGCCGATGACGTAGGGCATGATCACGCGGATGGCGCCGGTGGAATAGGTCTGGACGTCATCGACGAAACCGCCATGCAGGTTGAGCATGCGGTAGAGGTTATTGAAGCAATTGTGCAGCAGCGACGGCGTCTTCCAGCCATAGGAGCCGCCGAAGATAGCGCCGTTGCCGTAGGTTTCCTTGACCCGCTTCAACTCGCTGGTCACCAGGTCGAGTGCCTCGTCCCAGGAGACGCGGACGAATTCGCCCTTGCCGCGTTCGGTGCGGTCGCTCTTGGCACCGTTCTTCAGGAAATCCTTGCGGACCATCGGATACTTGATCCGGGCCGGGGAATAGATCCAGTCGGCCAGGGTCTCGGCCTGCTTGACCGGAACGAGGTCGGCCTCATGCGGGCGTACGCCGACAACGCGACCGTCTTTCACCGTCGCAACGGAAATGCCGAAGTGCGAGCCGGTGACGACATCTCCGTCGGGCAGCCCGCCCGATGTAGCGGCGTAGGCAGAGCGCAAAAGGCTCGGGGCAAGAAGGGTCCCCGCTCCGAGGGCTGTGAACCCTTTCAGAAGCGAGCGGCGGGAGACCGCCGTGTCAATATGACGAGTCATGGACGTTCCTTTCTTATTGGGAGCGGGAATCGCGGATATGGCGGTTCCCGCCGGTCGAAAGTCCGAGGAAACCGGAGCAGACCGGTGGTCCGGGCCGCTGCCGGCTATGGGGAGATGCAAAAGCGGAATCAGGCGGGGGCGAGCGCTTCTTCTTCGCTGGCCAGAAGTCCCTTGAGGATCTGCGCGGCGGCGGCATAGAAGCCGCTCCTGTCGCGCTCGATGCACATTTCGGAGAATTCCCAGGCCCAAACCAGGAGGTGGTCGGAAAGAACCGCCCGGCGCCTGGCCTCGGCATCCGCATTGCCGTTCACAGCCAGCGCGGTCAGATGAGCGAGAAATTCCAGCTCAACTGCGATATGGTCGGCTGGTTCGTTCCAGGCGGAGGCCGAAAGGCCATGCGCCTTCAAGAGCCGCTCCATATCCGCCGTTGTTTCCTGGTAGAGCGTCGCCTGCTCGCTGGTGAACACCGATTCGTAGGGCGGGACGCTGCCGGTCCGTCCGCCGGCACCGAGGAACAAGCGCGCGAAGGCCGCAGCGAGGTCGAGGGACGTATCGGAAAGATCCGTCCACGTCGCACTCATGGCGAGAAGGCGCTCGGCTCCTTCCGCGAACACTGGCATCGCCGCCAGCCGGATCAGCACCGCACGGCCTTCGGGCGTGCAGTAGCCGGCCAGTGTTTCAGCGGTCTGTTCGGTCGCAAAAACACGCGACAGCCATAAATAGAGATCAACGCGGAAGTCTGTTTCGGGGGCTTGTGCAAGAGGGGTTGTATTCATTGGGCCTACCGCAAGAATTACGAGTAAGTGGTTGATTCCACCCTTTCCTCTTATCTATGCAGTCAACGTAAATGGCCTTCGGGCCGACCTTGAATGGCCCGTAAAAAAATGTAACAGCAGCGTAACGCGCTGCTTGCGAGAACGAGACCGTGGACCAAAGCCATCACATCCTCATCGTCGACGACGAAGCTTCCACTCGGACGATGCTGACGGCCTACCTCGAGAAGGAAGGCTATCGTGTCAGTGCGGTCGGAAACGGGGCTGAGATGTGGGACGTCATGCGCCAGGGGACCGTCGATTTGGTGCTCATGGACATCCGCCTGCCCGGCACCGACGGCCTGACGCTGATGCGGGAGCTGCGCGCGACTTCGAACATCGGAATCATCATGGTGACGGGCCAGACGGACGAGGTCGACCAGATCATCGGCCTGGAATCGGGGGCCGATCACTATGTCACCAAGCCGTTCAACCCGCGCGACCTCCTGGCCCGCGTCCGCAGCGTGTTGCGCCGGACTGCCGATGACAGGGACATGCCCGTCGTCGGAGCCGAGGACGAGAAGCACTTCGCGGGATGGACGCTGAATGTCCCTCAGCGCCGGCTGACAAGGCCCAATGGCGAGGAAGTGAAGCTGACCCGGGCCGAGTTCGAACTGCTGACGACCTTCGTCCACAATCCTCATACGGTGATGACGCGCGATGCGCTGCTCGACCACGTCAGCCATCGCGAATGGGCCCCCAACGACCGCAGCGTCGATGTTCTCGTCGGCCGCCTGCGCCGCAAGGTGGAAGAGGATCCCAACGCTCCGCGCATCATCCTCACCGAACGCGGCGTCGGTTACGTCTTCGTCGAGAGCGCAACCTGAGCCGTCTCGCGCAGCGATGTGCCAGCGCATTCCCCGGCGCTGAGCCGGCAGGACCCAGAGAAAAACAAGGCTTCAAGAAACGACGGGACAGCAGATCCCGCGGGGTCCGGATCGAGGGCAGCGCGTATCAGCCGGCCTCACAAAGTCGCTTCCGGTTCGCCTCGAGCGCCGCAATGGCGTCCGCCCACAGCCGCTCGGTCGCCTCGGCATCATAGGCAAGATCGCCCCTTGTGGCGGCCGCTTCGATGGCCTTTGCCTCAGCGGCGAGGGCGGCAAGGCCGACATTCTGGGCCGCTCCCTTCAGGGCATGGGCCTTGTCCGCAAGAAGGATGGCGTTGCCGGTCTTCAACGCGCATTGCATCTCGCCAAGGAGCTTCTGCGTCGACGCCCCTACCGCCTTGACGATTGCCTCGACACGATCACGGCCCAGAAGAGCGACGTGCTCGGCCAGAACGACGGGATCAATATCCGGCTCCCTGCCGTCCCGCTCCGCTCGGGCCGCCGCACTCCTGTCGAGCACGCGCCGCAGCGCAGCCGTCAGTTCATGACGCTGGAAGGGCTTGCCAAGAAAACCGTCGACACCGGCCTCGAACCCGGTCGCCATCTTGCCGCGCTCGATATTCGCGGTTGTGGCTATGATGGGAACGCCGGCACGCGCCGCATTCTCCAGTAGCCGGATCCGGCGCGTGGCCTCCATGCCGTCCACGCCCGGCATGCGCAGATCCATCAGGACAACGTCGAAATCCTCCGCCGCCGCACGTCCGACCGCCTCCTCGCCATCCCGCACCCAGGTTATCCGGTGACCGTCGAGTTCGAGAAAACCGGACAGAACCATCGCATTGATTTCATTATCTTCCACCACCAGAACGGACAGCGGTGGCAGGGCAGTGACGGCGCGGATCTCAGCGTCCTCCACAGGTGTCCTGCCCGAGCAGAGCGGGATCGCGAACCAGAAGGTGCTGCCAACGCCCGGCGAGCTTTCAACGCCGATTTCACCGCCGCAGGCCTCCACGATGCGCTTGCAGATCACCAGACCCAGTCCGGTTCCGCCATAGCGGCGCGCGATCGAGGTATCGCCCTGCGAAAACGTCTGGAACAGCCGCGCCAGGGCGTTCTCCTCGATCCCGATGCCGGTGTCCTCGATGGCAAAGCGTATCGGCGGCTGTTCGGTCCCGGCCGCCGCGTCCATCGACACCCGCAGGGTCACACCGCCACGCTCGGTGAACTTGATGGCGTTCCCCAACAGATTGAGCAGAACCTGCCCGAGCTTGGCCGGATCGCCGCGCAGCCGGGCCGGCACGTCGGCGTCCTTTTCGATCGAAAAGGCGAGTCCCTTCTTTTCCGCCTGATACTGGGTCAGCGCACGCATGCCGCCGAGAACCCTGTCGAGACTAAAATCGATCTTCTCCAGTTCCAACCGGCCGGCCTCGATCTTGGAGAGATCGAGAACATCGTTGAGGATCGCCAGGAGTGTCTCGCCCGACGCGGAGATCGCATCGATCTGCTTGCTCTGCCCGGCCGACGGATTACTCTCCCGCAACAATTGCGTCATGCCGAGAATGCCGTTGAGCGGCGTGCGGATTTCATGGCTCATGGTCGCCAGGAATGCCGACTTCGCCTCGCTCGCCTGGCGGACATTTTCCAGCGCCTCACGATAATCGGTCACGTCGGTCAGAATGACGGCGGCGCCGAGCAGAGTTTGCGACAGATCGAGCATTGGTCGGCTTTTCACCGCAAAGCGGCGCGGACCCTGAAGCGTATCCAGCGTGCGCTCAACGTCGACACCCTTCATGAGGTCGTCGAGATGATCGCCAAGCGTATCGGCCAGCGAGCCGACGTCCCCACCGCCATAGTAGACGGCCCCCGGAAACACGCCGCCGCCAAAGACGACACAGGCGCTGTTGTTCATGTTCTCGATCCGCCCTTCACTATCGAGCAGGATCACCGGATCGCGGAGACTTTCGAAAATAGTCAGATACTTCAGCTTTTCGCGGATAATCGCGGCATTTCCGGCTTGAAGCTCCTGGAGCTTGCCGGATTCGTCCTGCCCACTCCATTCGCTGCAAAGGCCGAGCTCAATCCGGTCGAAGACACCCAGCACGAACTGTCGGCAGACAGGCACGATGCTCTGCGGCAGCCCCGATTCCTCCACGAGATCCATATAGGCCCGGCGGTAACATTTCAGACCACCGATATACATCGCCATCGGCACTCCCCGGGCGCGATGCGAAATGGCCTTGTCGATTCCGTAGCGCGCGATCGGATCGCTTTCGTAGTCCATGCCGGCGGGAAGGTTGGGCGGCAACTTGTAGATATCAAGCGCGCTGCAGACGGTTTCCGACATGCCCTTGACGGCCGTGCGCCAGGCCGCGGCCAGCGTGGAACTGTAGGGCGCATACCCCTGCAGGACGGAATAGTGATGAACGCGTCGCAGGATCCAGTCCTCCGACCGCAGCACCAATTCGCCAAGTGGAGCAAGCAAATCGCCGTCGACGCAGACCGCCCCTTTTTCGTCGAGTGCGGATACCATGATTTCACCCGGGAGAACTGCGTGGCGGGCGATCGCACCACCGCAACGCGTTGGTTTTATCGGCAGGTCCCGAAACGAATCGGAGCGCTGGAAGACGGTCGTCTCAGGGCAGATATACGTGTATTTACAGAGTGTTACATAGATCATAAAACTTAAGTCGTAGGCTGGCAAGGGCCTCGTCCCGTCGGCCACAGCCACCGTCCGCACCCATGCCATTGCGGCAAGGATAGAAGTGCCCTGACCAGCCGGTATCCCGATTGACCGGTATGCCGATCGTCCACCGGCCCGCCAACTCGCGCACGAGACCGCTGTCCTCTTCTACCCACGGCAAGACCACCCTACGGGCTTAAAACAGCGTCGGCCCCGTTATGCCCGTCCGGCCGATCACAAAGGCGGACAGAGGGATCGAATCCGATAGCCCACACCGTGCAAAAGGGCCGCCCGTGGAGCGGCGAATCCGACGAAAATCGCACTCCCCGATCGCCGACTTCGCACCTGCGGGATTTCAGAAATCCATCGCATAATATTGTTTTAAAAAAGAAAAGCTGTCTTCTTTGCTTGTGACAAATGCGCTCTGCACATTTGTCTGATATATATTGATCAAATGTCAGACATTATCTATCGTGAGAAAAAAGCACGATAGGGATGGAAACGGAAAATGGTTTCCTCGACGCTGCATGCGAAACCGGCCGGAGGCCGCGGAGAGCGCGGTAATCTGGTTACCGAACATCTTGCCCAGCGCGTCTTCTCCGGCGAACTGAAGCCCGGCGACTCGATCCCCACCGAAACCGAACTCGTCGACCGGTTCGCCATCAGCCGCGCCTCGGTCCGAAGCGGGCTGCAAATCCTCGCCACCCTCGGCATCATCGACCGGCAGGCCGGTCGTGGCTCCACCGTCCAGGAATTTCGAGAGTGGAATTTCCTCGACCCCATGGTCACGACCTGGATCGCTGCCCACGCCGACCCCAATCCCGATTTCCTGCTGCAGATCTTCGAATTCCGCCGCACAACCGAGCCGCTGATTTCCGCTGTCGCCGCGACTCGCGCCACGGCCCGAGACCTGCTGGCGATGGAAGAAGCCTATGACATCATGGCCAACGACTGGCGGCGCGAGCGCGGGACGGCCGAAGGCGCCTCCTTCACCGACGGCGATATCGCCTTCCACACCGCGATTTACCGCGCCACCCACAATCTGGTCTGGGCCCAGCTCGCCCACATCCTACGCCCGTCCATTCTCCTGGTGATCCGCACCAGCAACAATACCGCCGACGAACTGCGCGACAGTCTCGGCCGCCATCGCAAGCTGATGGAAAGCATTCGCCTGCGCGATCCCGAAGCCGCCTTCGACGCCACCCTGCGCGTCATGAACAGGACCGGCTTCGACCTCGGGATCGAACCCACGCGCAACGACGACGAGATCCTCGCCCACCTCAGGACGAGGTTGAGCCGGGCCGACACCGGAAACCACCCGGAGGGTCCATCAAAAACGTCCGGCAACACAGCCGGGCACGAGAAAAATTGAGGAGATGCTCTGATGATCATATCTAAGTTGGCCCGCGCGAGCGGTTGCCTCATGGGAGCCGCGATGGGTCTCGCCATCCTCTCTCATGCTGCTGCCGCCGCCGAATACGAATGGACCTTCCAGACGTCCGAGACCGCCGGCGAGGAGCAGTTCAAGATCAAGCAGCACTGGGCCGAGAACATCAACGTGATGTCCGGCGGCCGAGTGAAGATCGAGATCCTGCCGACGGGCGCGGTCGTCCCCCACAACCAGACCCTCGACGCCGTCGGATCCGGCATCCTGCAGGGCCACCTCACCGACCCGAGCTATTTCGCCGGCCTCAACCCGGCCTTCTCCATGCTCGGCAACCTGGTCGGTGCCTGGGGCGATCCGCTGGAGTTCATGGAATACATGCAGTATGGCGGCGGCGAACAGCTCTACAACGAGCTCGTCGAGCCCTACAACGTGCACCTGATCGGCGCGGCCGCGACGGGCCTTGAGGCCTTCGTGACGAAGAAGCCGATCCGCACCGTGGAAGACCTCAAAGGCCTGAAGGTCCGCGCGCCGGAAGGCATGGTCTATGAGATCTTCGCAAAGGCCGGTGCCTCGCCGGTAAACCTGCCAGGGTCGGAAGTCTACACGGGCCTGGAAAAGGGCGTCATCGACGCTGCCGACTACACCGTCTTCTCCACCAACCAGGCCCAGGGCCTGCACCAGTTCGCCCGCTACCCGAACTATCCCGGCTTCCACTCGCTGCCGATGGTCGCGGTCTCCATGAACAAGCAGATCTGGGACGGTCTGCCGGACGACATCAAGCGCATCATGGAAATCGCCACAGACTCGCTGGCCTATGAGCTCATCTTCAAACTGAAGGCCAAGGACCTCGCGGCGGTCAAGGAAGCGCGCGCCGACCCGAACATCGAGGTCATCGACATGGCGCCCGAGGAACGCAAGAAGTTCCGCAACATCGCCAAGCAGGAATGGGCCGTCTGGGCCAAGAAGAACGAACTCACCCAGAAGGTCTACGATTCGGTCGTCCAGTTCCTGACCGACCGCAACCTGATGTAGCCGCGTCTTTCGCGCCCTCGCCGCGCGCCTCCACCGGGCGCGCGGCCTCCTGGCCGAAGGTCGGCAACGATCAAGCAGAAGGCCGGAAGGCCTCGACAAGACCACGCGCCCGTTTTCCGCCGCGCCGCTCGGATGTCGTCCAATCGACGTTCACTCGACCGGATTTCAGCCTGAGCGCGCAAGGAGGTCCCGATGTCGGATACAACAACGATCGTAGAAGAACAGAGCCCTGAGACCGGCCCTCGCGGCACGGACGGCCACATCCGCACCCGCCTCGATGCCGCCATCGACTGGTGCGGCCGGGGCCTGGCCTGGCTGGTCTTCATCGCCATGGCGATCAGCGTCCTGGAAGTCATCAGCCGCTACGTCTTCAACAGCCCGACCTCCTGGGTGCACGAGACGACGGTCTTCATGATCGCCATCATCTTCGCCCTCGGCGGCCCGGCCGCCCTCGCCCGCGACAAGCACATCCGCGTCCGCCTTATCTATGATGCCGTCTCGCCGAAGGCGCGCCGCTGGCTCGACGTCTTTAACGGCATCATCACCCTCGGCTTTACCGCCGGGATGACCTACGCCGCCTACATGCTGTTCTGGCGTGCCTCGCACAATCCCTTCGGCGAGTGGCAGCTGGAACGCTCCGGCACAAGCTGGAATCCGCCCTTCCCGGCGCTGACCAAGGGCGTGATCATGCTCGCGCTCGCCATCATGACCATTCAGACCGTCCTGCACATCATCCACTCGCTGAGAAACGAGCCCGATGCCGATCCGCGCGGCACCGACGGCGCGCCGGCGACCTCTGGCAGGGAGCATTGACATGGGCGGTCTCGGTCTTCAGGCAATGGGTATCGAGTGGGGCACTTACGTGCTCGTCGGCAGCATCTTCCTTCTCCTCCTCACCGGCCTGCCGCTCGCCTTCGTCACCGGCCTCGTGGCCCTCATCTTCACCGTCGGCTGGTTCGGCCCCAACGCCATCCCGCTGGTCATTTCCCGCGTCTACGGCTTCATCACCGAATATTCCCTCGTCGCCGTGCCGATGTTCGTCTTCATGGCCTCCCTTCTCGACCGGTCGGGAATAGCCAAGGACCTGTTTTCCGGCATGCGCGTCCTTGCCGGGCGGCTGCCCGGCGGCGTCGCCATCCAGACCCTCGTCGTCGCCGTCTTCCTTGCCGCCATGTCCGGCATTATCGGCGGCGAGATCGTCCTCCTCGGCATCCTCGCCCTGCCGCAGATGCTGCGCCTCGGCTACGACCGCAAGATCGCCATCGGCGTCGTCTGTGGCGGCGGCTCGCTCGGCACCATGATCCCGCCGTCGATTGTCCTCATCATCTATGGCCTGATCGCCAGCGTTTCCATCGCCGATCTCTTTGCCGCCGCCGTCACGCCGGGCATCATGCTCGCCTCGCTCTACATGCTTTACGTGCTCGGCCGCTGCCTGATGAACCCCGATCTCGCCCCGCCGATGCCGCCAATCCCGGTGGACGAACGACGCGCCCAGAAGATCCAGGCCATCAAGTCGGTGATCCTTCCCGCCGGTATTGCCTTCATGGTGCTCGGCACCATCTACGCCGGCATCGCCAGCGTGACGGAGGCCGCCGCCATGGGCGTCTTCGGCGTCCTCATCGCCACCCTCATCCGCCGCGAACTGACCTTCAAGCTGGTGCACGAAAGCGTCATGCAGACGCTGACGACCTGCGGCATGATCGTCTGGATAGGCGTCGGCGCGGCAATCCTCGTCGGCGTCTACAACCTGATGGGCGGCAACCGCTTCGTCTCGGCGACCATTCTCGGCATCGACGCCGCTCCGGTCCTCATCATCATGGTGATGATGCTGATCCTGCTGGTCCTCGGCCTCTTCCTCGACTGGATCGGCATCGCCATGCTGACCCTGCCGATCTTCGTGCCGATCATCACCCAGCTCGGCTACGACCCGATCTGGTTCGGCATTCTCTTCGCCGTCAACATGCAGGTCTCCTTCCTCAGCCCGCCCTTCGGCCCTGCCGCCTTCTACCTGAAGGGCGTCGCGCCACCGGAGATCACGCTGCGCGACATTTTCTCCTCGCTGTTGCCCTTCATCCTCATGCAGTTGACCGTGCTCGGGCTCATGCTCGCCTTCCCGGACATTGCCATGTGGCTCGTGAACTAGCACCGGCTCCCGGGACCAGACCCGAAACAGCAGGCTCGAAACAAAAAGACCAAGATCAATGAAAATCACCCGATTGCAGACCTGGCAGGTCCCCCCCCGCTGGCTGTTCCTCAAGATCGAGACCGATGAGGGCATCACCGGCTGGGGCGAGCCGGTGATCGAGGGCCGTGCGGCGACCGTCGAGGCTGCCGTGCACGAGTTCGCCGACCAGCTCATCGGCCGCGACCCACGCCATATCCAGGACATCTGGCAAAGCCTCTACCGCGGCAATTTCTATCGCGGCGGCCCGATCCTGATGTCGGCCATCGCCGGCATCGACCAGGCCCTGTGGGACATCAAGGGCAAGGCCCTCAACGTTCCCGTCCACGAACTTCTCGGCGGGCCGGTGCGCGACCGGATGCGGATGTACTGCTGGATCGGCGGCGACCGCCCGTCCGACGTCGGCCGGCAGGCAAGGGAAGTCGTCGAAAAGGGCTTCACCGCCTTCAAGATGAACGGCACGCCCGAACTCGCCATCGTCGACAGCCACGGCAGGATCGACGAGGCCGTCGCCCGCGTCGCCGAGGCGCGCGAGGCCGTCGGCCCGGACATCGGCATCGCCATCGATTTCCACGGCCGGGTTCATCGGCCGATGGCGAAGGCACTGTTGCGCGAACTCGAACCCTTCCACCCGATGTTCGTGGAAGAGCCGGTGCTGCCGGAACACCTCCATTGCCTGCCGCAGATTGCCTCCGGCCTCGGCTATCCGATCGCCACCGGCGAACGGCTCCACACCCGCTTCGCTTTCCGCGAGATCTTCGAAGGCCGCATGGTCGATATCGTCCAGCCGGATATCAGCCATTGCGGCGGCATCACCGAGATCGTCAAGATCGCGGCGATGGCGGAAGCCTATGACGTCGCCGTCGCGCCCCACTGTCCGCTCGGCCCCCTCACCCTCGCCGCCTCGCTGCAGCTCGATTTCGTCGCCCACAACGCCTTCATCCAGGAGCAGTCGATGGGCATCCACTACAACGTCGGCAACGACGTCCTCGACTACCTCCTCGACCCCGCCCCGCTGAAGATCGAGGACGGCTATCTGCCAGTCCTGACCGGCCCGGGACTCGGCGTCGAGATCAACGAGGAGTTCGTCAGGGCGCGCGCCGAAGAGGGCCACCGGTGGCGCAATCCCCGCTGGCGTCAAGAAGACGGCAGCGTTTCGGAGTGGTGATCATGGACAGCAACGCCGCAACACACGCTCGGGTGTTCGAGGACGCCTTCGCCGCCCTTCCCCTCGTCGCGATCCTGCGCGGCATCACCCCGCCCGAGGCGCCCGCCGTGACCGACGCCTTGGTGGCGGCCGGCTTCACGCTGATCGAGGTACCGCTTAATTCGCCCGACCCGTTCGACAGCATCGAAGCGATGGCAAGACGCGTCCCCGCCGGCGTCACGGTTGGTGCCGGCACCGTACTGGAGGCGGCGAACGTCGCCCGCATGACCGATGCCGGCGGCCGCTTCATCGTCACGCCGAACACCGATCCGGCGGTCATCGACGCGGCCGTTGCCGCCGGCCTTCCAGCGCTCATCGGCTGCATGACGCCGTCGGAGGCTTTCACCGCCGCTCGCCACGGCGCGACGGCGCTGAAGATCTTCCCCGCCTCCCGCCTCGGCCCCGGTTACATCAAGGACATCAAGGCCGTCCTGCCGCCCGACCTTCCCATCCTCGGCGTCGGCGGCATCGGCCCGTCGTCCTTTGCGGAATATGTCGCGGCGGGCTGCGCCGGCTTCGGCATCGGCTCCGACCTGTGGAAGGCCGGCCGGTCCGTCGACGAGGTGGCGAAGGCCGCCGGCGATCTCGTCACCGCATGGCGGGGTATCGCGAAATGACCGACCGCATGATCATCGTCGACTGGGGGACGACGGCCTTCCGCGCCTGGCTCGTCGACGCCGCCGACGGCACCGTTCTGGCCGAGGTGCCGGAAGGAACCGGCATGCGCGAACTCTCCCGGTCGCAATATGCCAGCTATTGCCATGATCGGCTTGGCGCCTGGCTGTTCGAAACGCCCGCTCCGCCGATCTACATGGCCGGTATGGTCGGCGCCGTCCAGGGATGGCACGAAGCGCCGCAACCGCCTCTGCCCGTCTCCCGCCGTGACCTTGCCGCCGGCGTCGTCGCCGTCGCGGAGATGCCTAACGCCTTTATCCTCCCGGGTGTTCGGCGTGCCGGCGGGGGACGGGACGCCGATGTGATCCGCGGCGAGGAGGTGCAGATCTTCGGTGCGCTGTCGATCGCCGGACGCGAGGACGGCACGCTGTGCCTCCCCGGCACCCACAGCAAATGGGCGGCGGTCGAGGCCGGCACCCTCACCCGCTTTACGACCAGCATGACAGGCGAGGTTTTCGAGATCATGCTGACCCATTCGATCCTGAAGTTGACGACCGAACGGGACGCCCCCTTCGATGTCACCGCCTTCGACGCTGGGCTCGACCAGGCGCGCGAGCGGGAAGGCCTTCTCCACCACCTCTTCACGGCCCGCGCCCTAGCCCTGTATGGAGAGCTCGTTCCCGAAGCGAGCGCGAGCTATGTCTCCGGCCTCCTGATCGGATCGGAGATCTCGGCGATGGCCGGCCTATATCCGACCGACGGCAACGATCTGCTTCTCGTCAGCGCCACGCACCTGCGCCAGCCCTACGAGCGCGCACTCAAGCGGGCCGGCATCGCCTACGCGTGGATTTCCTCCGCCGACGCGACCCGTGAGGGGGCCCGCGCCATCGCCATCGCCCACCGCGATTCCGATCGCGCCAACCAGTAAGGGAGTGTCCGCAATGACCACCGCCTACGACATCGCCGTCATCGGACTGGGCGTCATGGGACGCAACCTTGCGCTCAATCTTGCCGACAAGGGGCTGGCGGTCGTCGCCTCCGACCCCTTCCCCGACGTTGCCGCGGGCGCCGGCGAAAAGCTCGGCGCAGCCGTTGCCACACGGCCGGTCCCCGAAGCGGTCGCCGCCGGGATGAAGACACCCCGCGTCATCCTGATGATGGTCAAGGCCGGCGAGCCCGTCGATGCGCTGATCGCCCGCCTCGCCCCGGCGCTCGAGGCCGGCGACATTCTCATCGACGGCGGCAACACCCATTACCGCGACACCGAACGGCGCCAACAGGCCCTTGCCGGTAACGGCATCCACCTTGTCGGCCTCGGTGTCTCCGGCGGCGAGGAAGGTGCGCGCAACGGCCCGGCGCTGATGGCGGGCGGCGACCCCCAAGCCATCGCCCGCATTGCTCCAGCTCTCAGCGCCGTCGCCGCGGTGGCAAAGGACGGCACGCCCTGTTTCGGCGTCTTCGGACCCGGCGGTGCCGGCCATTTCGTCAAGATGGTCCACAACGGCATCGAATACGCGCTGATGCAGACGCTTGCCGAGGCCTACCTCCTGATGGCCGGTCCCGGCGGGATGTCAGCCGCCGAAATGGCAACGGCGGTAAGCGCGTGGAACAACGGCCCGGCCGCTTCCTATCTCGTCGAGATCACCGCGACGGTGCTCGGCGCCAAGGATCCGGAAACCGGCGCGCCGCTCGTCGAACGCATCCGCGATGTCGCCGCCCACAAGGGCACCGGTCGCTGGACCGTCGAGGCAGCGCTTGAATTCGGTATCGCCGTTCCCACCATCGCCACCGCCTTTCTTGCCCGCGCGCTGTCCGGCCGGCCTGGCCGCCGCTCGCGCCCGGTGCGCGCCCTTGGTTCCGCCAGCACGCTAACCGGCATCGCCGAAACGCTCAGTCACGCCCTGCCCGCTGCCATGCTGGCGGCCTACGCGCAAGGAATGGCACTGATTGCCGAGGCCTCACGCGAGAACGGCTGGAACACCGATCTCGGTGCCGTCGCCCGCTGCTGGCGCGGCGGCTGCATCATTCGCTCCGCCATGCTCGATCCCATCGCCGAGACCTTCGACCGGACGCCCGGGCTCAGCGATCTCACTGAGGCCGAATTCGCCGAAGCACTGCTCGACACCGCCGAAGTGCCCTTGCGCCGCGTCCTCGCCACCGCGATCGCCGAGGGCACGCCGGTCCCGGCATTGTCAGCTTCGCTCGCCTATCTCGACGGCCTCAGGGCGCCGCTTGTCGGCGCCAATCTCATCCAGGGCCAACGCGACCTCTTCGGCGCCCATACGTTCGAGCGCACCGATCGACCCGGCACTGTCCACCACGACTGGCTGGCGTCCCGCTAGGGCACAAGGGAGAAGATCCTATGATCATCGTCGTGATGGGCATCTGCGGCAGCGGCAAAACGACGCTCGGTCGCCTCCTGGCTGAACACCTCGGCTACCGTTTCGTCGAGGGCGACGACTACCACACCCCCGAACACGTGGCGAAAATGGCGGCTGGAAAACCGTTGAGCGACGCCGACCGCTGGCCCTGGCTCCGCCGCCTCAGCGAGGCGATGGGCGAATGGGACGAGGCCGGCGAGAACGTCGTCGTGAGCTGCTCGGCGCTACGGCGCGATTACCGAGCCCTCTTGCGAAAGGGCGCCCCCGACGTGCGTTTCATCTTCCTTGAAGGCGCCGTCGAACTCGTCCGCGAGCGCATGGCCAGCCGCGAAGGGCACTTCATGCCCGTCGCCCTCATCGACAGCCAGATCGAGGCGCTCGAGGATCCGCGCGGCGAGGTCGGCGTCATCGCGGTCGACATCAATGCGACCCCCGCGAAAATCGTTAACCGCGTTATTGAAGGGCTGCGGGCCGCGTCCAGCTAGAGGCTGGTCCAGCCAGTCAAACTTCCTTATCGTAAGCGACGAATTCCAGAACCATGGTTTACGTAGCGGAAACCTGATAAAAGTGTTCTCCAGACATTCCGTAAAGCGTGAAAACGCAGGGTTGCCTCCAAAAGGGCACGCCGCGTCGCAGATTGGTTTCCCATGTCGAAATGACGCTGCCTTGTCCGTTGTTGGTTGCGACATGTCGTATCTACGAGGACGGAGGACATGAAGCCGTCACCGACGGATGTCCAAAAAGCGCTTGATCGCGTTCTCAAATCTGAGACCTTCGTCAACTCGCCGACGCTGTGTGCCTTTTTGTCCTATGTCGCGAGGGAAACGCTCGCCGGCCGGGCCGATCGGCTGAAGGCCTATACGATTGCGGTCTCCGCTCTTCAGCGGGATGACGACTTCGACCCCAACGACAGTGCGCTTGTCCGCGTTCAGGCCCGGCGTGTGCGCGATGCGCTGGCCCGCTACTATGAGGGCCCGGGCGCGCAGGATTCCGTCCGGATAGCCCTTCCCGTCGGCACCTACGTACCGGAGTTCACTCTCGAAGCTTCCGGCTGGGCGGTTGAGGACGTTGCGGAGGGCGAAGATCCGTTCGCCGCGGACAATCGCGACGACATGCCGCCGTCGATCGATGGGCCACTTCCCTCGCCGATCCGCGGCAGACGCATCAAGATCTTCGCCGTCGTCGCGCTTCTCTGTGGGGTGCTGATCGCCGGTATCTCCGTCATCTCGATCATCTACTACTACCGCATGCACTATACGCTTGATGCGCATCGCGCCAGGCTCACGCTTCTTAGCGGTGCTGAAAACACAGGCATGGGGCGCGATCCCGGCGAGGTCCTTCCCACGCTTTTCATCTCGGTCAAAACGGGAAAGGACGCTCCCGACTGGTTCAAGCCCGATCTATACCGCCAACGCATCCAGGCGTTCACCCAGCGCTTCGAAGGCATTCTCAGCATTGCCGGCAATGGGAGCGAGGATCCCTCCGGGCCCCACCGGCCCTCCTATCGCCTGACGGTCCGCGTCAATACCGCGAAAGCGAAGGATAACGCACTGCTTCAGGTTATATCGATCAAGGATAGCCGGCTGATTTCCGCCGAACCGATCACCCTGACACCGAACGAGATGAAGCTCTACGTCCCCGGCAGCATGTTCGAAACGCCGCCGGACCTGCGCGACATCCGCGAGGCCGTGCAATGGTACGGAACCATTTTCAATGATCTCGCCAGGATCGATACCGGAGATCCCGCTCTCGACTGTCTCATCCGGGCCGCCGTCAGCCAGTCGAACATGACCAAGGAAACCCACGCTTTCATCCGGACCTGCCTAGAGAAAACCATCGCAGAGAATCCCAGACTGGTCAGCGCTTATTCGCTTCTCGCGCTATGCTACATGGCGGAATACCAGCGAGGCTTCAATCCGTTGCCTGGAGATCCGCTAGAACGAGCCGAAGCGGCCCTTCAGCGGGCAATCGAGCTGGCGCCCGACACCAGCTTTCCCTATCAGGTCCTGCAGACGTTGCGCCTCCTCCAGCACAACAAGGAAGCGGCGCTGGAGGCCGGACGGCGCGCCGTCGAGATAAATCCGGAAAACATGCTGGCAGTCGGCGTCTATGGAGCAACACTCGCTCGTGTCGGACGCCACCTCGAAGCCGCCAACCAACTCCTTCGCGCAGAAGCCAACTTCAGGAACATCCCCCGCTGGATCCAGTTCTATGCCTTCCTGGCGCTGAACAACCTGGCCCGGGCCGGATCGGCCGACCATCAGGCCAACTTTCTGGTCGGCTCGCGCAACCCCGTCTACCTCACCGCCGTGGTGATTTCCGCTGCCCGGCGCGGCGACATGCGCACCGCCAGAAAAGCCATGAAGAGCATCAATACACTCGATCCCGGATTTCGCAAGAAACCGCTCGAACGCCTCCGGAGGCAAGGATTTGCCGACACCGTCAGCCGAATGCTTCTGTATGATCTCGACCAGGCCGGTTTCAAGCTCGAGACAGACACATTAAATCATTGATTTATATACAATAAATACAATGTAACCGTTACATACCGTTAGGTAAACCGTTTCCCTATGGATATTTCCCCTGCTTCTCCCGCATAACGCTCAGCAAGTTTGATGCCCCTCCCAGACCGCATCGCGCTTTACGGAAAAATTCGTACGATGTTCGTACTACAGTGCTTCGACGGTGAGCGCTTGGAGAAAATGGAATGAACATGCAAATTCGCGATCTCCTAATCGTTGAGGATCGCAACTATTCGATTGGCGAACTCGCCCAGACCTATGGGGTCAGTCTTCGGACGCTGCGCTTTTACGAGGAAAAAGGGCTGGTGCGGCCGGGTCGGCGCGGCGGCCATCACAGGACATATTCGCCCGACGACGTCCGGCGCCTCGATCTGATCATCAATTGCCGCGAAATCGGCCTGAGCGTCGAGACCATCACCAGGTTGCTCGAGGAGAAGGACAGGAACGGTGGCGATGCCTTCCAGGCGGCCCTTGCCCGAGCACTCCGCGATCACCTCGGCGAACTCGATATCGAAGCGACCCGCCTCGACGAACAGCGCAGCGCCGTCTCCAACTGGCTTTTCGAACTGTCAACGTCCGCAAACCAGGATTGAACCGACGGGGCGCCGATTTCGGTGCATCACGTTCGCGGTGCCACCTTCCCTGTCATGAAAAGAGCCGGGCTTCGGCGGAGCCCGGCTCTTTCCTTTCAGATCTGAGACCTTTCTGATCCCAGACAGATCCTGGCCGGCACGTCCGCGCCGGCTCGTGATACTACAACAGCAAAAGCACCAGAAGCTGCGGCGCCAGAATACGCAGACACATCACCAGCGGATAGACCGTGGCGTAGGCGATGGACTGCGCCGAGGACGGCGACATCGCATTGGCAAAAGCAAGCGCCGGCGGGTCGGTCATCGACCCTGACAAGACGCCGCACAGGCTCAGATAGTTGGCGCGGAAGACGAGGCGCGCGGTGAAGCCGACGATGATCAGCGGGATCAGCGTGATCAGCACCGCATAGGCCATCCAGATGAACCCGTCGCCCTCGAAAAGCGTCTCGAAGAACCGATCGCCCGCCTTCAGGCCGACGGCGGCGAGAAACAGCACGATACCGAGTTCGCGCAGGGCATGGTTCGCCACCGGCGGCATGAACCACACGAACGGCCCGAGATGGCCGAGCCGGGAGAGAAGGATCGCAACGACGAGCGGGCCGCCGGCCAGACCGAGTTTCAGCGGTGCCGGCAGGCCGGGAATCGCCAGCGGAATCGACCCGACGATAACGCCGAGGACGATGCCGAAGAAGACGGCCGAGAACTGCACCGTCTCCAGGTGCCGCCGCTGGTCGCCGAACATCCCCTTGACCGCCTTGACGTCGTTAACCGCGCCAACGACGGTGAGAATGTCGCCGAACTGCAGCGCGAGGCTGCCCTGCGCCGGCAATTGCGTACCCGCACGCATGACGCGCGAGATCGTGACGCCATGGCCTTCAAGGCCGAAATCCCGGATCTGCCGGCCAAGCGCCTTCGTCTCGGTGACCGCGATCCGTTCCCACATCAGGCTCGTGCCCCGCGTCGTCGTCAGCGCGACGTCGACCTTCTCGCCGAGGATGATCACCATCTCCTTGAGCTTTTCCTCCGGCCCGACAATGTGGAGGATGTCGCCAACCTCAACGCGGGTCTGGCGGCTCGGGTGGATGAGTTCGTTCTCCTTGCGCATGCGCGAGGCGACGACGCCGTGGTCGAAGAGTTCGGGAACCTCGGCAAGCGTCAGCCCCTGGAGATTGGCGTTCGTCACGCGCACGTTGACGGCGGGAAGTTCGGCATCGCCTTCCTTGCGGCTGCGGTCGAAGTCCTCTTCCTCACGGCTGACGTTGATACGAAGCACGAAGCGCACCAGAAGCATGGCGACGAGAATGCCGATGATGCCGAACGGATAGGCGACCGCATAGCCGAGGCTCGGCTGTTCCAGGGCGATTTCGTTGGCGCCGATATCCTTGAGCACCTGCGTTGCCGCGCCGAGGCCGGGCGTGTTGGTCACCGCGCCGGACATTAGCCCAACCAGCGCGGGAAGCGGAATGTCCGTGGCAAAGTAGAGCGCGACGGTAACGAGCACGCCGAGGCAGACAATCGAGGCAGCCATGATGTTGAGTTGCAGGCCGGATTTCTGCAACGTCGCAAAGAAACCCGGTCCGACCTGTACCCCGATCGTGAAGACGAAGATAATCAGGCCGAATTCGCGCACAAACTCAATTGTTGCGGGATCGAATGTCAGATCGGCTGCGGACGCGAAGTGACCCACAAGAATGCCGGCGAACAGCACCCCACCGATGCCGAGTCCTACCCCTCGGTAGTTCCAGCCTCCAATGACGAGACCAAGAGCGCCGGCGAGACAGAGGGCGACGGATGCCAGTGCCACGTCCGGCATGGAGTGGACAAACGCAAATAGTGATTCCATGGATAGTCACCATTCAATGCAGGGTCACATTGTTTTCCGGGTCTGGCTTGAGAACCGCAGGATGGGTCTATCCTTACCTAAACGTCAATCCGCACAGTGCCGTAATGCGGCAAGAAAACGATAGGATTTTCAGACAAAAAGTCGCAGATTCACCAATAACATAGAAGGACTTTGATGTGGGGATTCCAGGTTGTGGAAAATCGGTTTTGGTGACCGGTTTCGGTCCTTTTCCCGGCGTCCCGGTCAATCCCAGCGAAGCCGCGGTCAACCGCATGGCCGAGCACCACATCCGGCGCAACGACGTCGCTTTCCGTGTTTTGCCCACCGCCTATCGCCAGGCGGACGCGGAGATCCTGGCCGCCATCGGGCAGATAAAGCCGGCGGTCGTCCTTCTGACCGGCTTCGACCGCCATGCCCGGGGACTGCGGCTTGAAACCCGCGCCGCGAACGCGGTGGATCCGCAACTCCCCGACGCGCTTGGTGTTCGCGCACGGGGCAGCACAGTGGACCCGGACGCCCCTGCAACGCTTGCCGCAACCCACTCACCCGAACGCATGGCGTCCGCCCTTGCCACCACATCGGCGCCCTGGGCGTTTTCCCACGATGCCGGCCGCTACCTGTGCAACTATATCTTCTTCCGCGTACTCCGGTTCGCGCAACACAATGACCACGCCTTCCGCGCCGCCTTCGTCCATATCCCACCACTCCGCGACGCCATGCGAGCCGGCGACGGCAACGTGAGTGCCGGCTGCGGCGGCGGGACGGCCCACCCCCTCTCCCTTCCGCTCCTCGACCGCGCACTCGCGGCCCTCATCGACGATGCCCTCGTGGCGGCCGGCGAAAAAACATAAGTCGCCGCGAGCCTGTGGATTGCCGTGCCTCTTGCCGCCTCATGGGCGGCATGCAAAAGTCCCCGCAACAATCGACACCCGGGAGGAATACCACCATGATGAAAGATCCGACGAACGCCGATCGGCGTGGACCGGTCGTAAACCGCCGCCGCGCCCTGGCGCTGACCGGCGCCGCCACGGCCGGAGCGCTCGCCGCCCCCGCCGTTGCGCGCGCCGCCGATCAGATCACCTGGAAGATGGTCACCTCCTGGCCGAAAAACGCGCCAGGCGTCGGCGTCAACGCCCAGCGCGTCGCCGACATGATCACCGAGATGTCCGGCGGGCGCCTCACCGTCCACCTCTTTGCCGCCGGCGAGATGGTGCCTCCCTTCGAGTGCTTCGACGCGGTGTCGGCGGGCACCGCGGAGATCATGCACGCCACGCCCTACTACTGGCAGGGCAAGGACAAGGCGTTTCACTTCTTCACCGGCATCCCCTTCGGCCTCACTGCTGTCGAACACGCCGCCTGGCTGGAGTTCGGCGGCGGCCAGGCATTGTGGGACAAGGCCTACGCGCCCTTCGGCGTCATTCCCTTCTACAGCGGCTCCTCCGGCGTCCAGGCCGGCGGCTGGTTTCGCAAGGAGATCAGCTCGCTTGAGGATTTCAAGGGCCTGAAGATGCGCATCGCCGGCCTCGGCGGCGAGGTCATGCGCCGCCTCGGCGTCAATGTCGTGCTCTTGCCGCCCGGCGAAATCTTCCAGGCGATGGATGCCGGCACCATCGATGCCGCCGAATGGGTCGGTCCGTGGAACGACCTCGCCTTCGGGCTCTACCGGGTGGCGAATTACTACTACATGCCCGCTTTCCACGAACTCGGCCCCGCGCTTGAGGTCTCTGTGAACAAGGCGGCCTATGAGGCCCTCCCCGACGACCTGAAATCGATCGTCAGGCATGCGGCGGCGGCCAATTGCATGCAGGCGACGGCGGATTTCACTTACCACAACGCCGTCTCGCTGAAGCCGCTCCTGGCCAAGGAAGGCGTCGAGTTGAAGTTCATGCCCGACGATGTCATCACCGCTCTGGCAAAGGAATCCGAAATGGTTCTGAAGGAGATCGGCGATACGAGCCCGCTCGCCGGCGAGATCTATCAGAGTTTCACCAAATACCGTGCCGAGGCGGCAGCCTACGCCAAGGTTAGCGATCAGGCGGCGCTCGAAATGCGCGCCAAGGCACTCGGTATCTGACTGGCACCGATACGCCGAGAAGATTTCACGGCGCCCGCCCCGGCAAGGTCGGGCGCCGTTTTGTTCTCAACGCTCCCACCGCACCGCGACGCGCGTCCTACGCGCCCCAGGTCTCTTCCAGAACCCGCAGCCAGTTGCCGTGGGCGAGCATGGCGATCGTCTCCTCGTCGTAGCCGTGGTCGTGCATCGCCTGGAGAAGGCGCGGCAGACCGGCGACGTCACCGATATCCTGGGGCACTTCCGCGCCGTCGAAATCCGATCCGAAACCGACGTGCTCGACGCCCATTGTCTCGATCATCCGGTCGAGGTGGCGGAGCATCAGATCGAGGCTCATGTTCGCCCCGCGCCGCCCGTCGGGGCGCAGGAACTGCGTGGCGAAATTGAGCCCGACGATCCCGCCGCTGTCGCGGACCGCATGCATCTGCTTCTCGGTCAGATTGCGCGCATGCGGGCAGATGTCGTGAACGTTGGAATGGCTGGCGATGAGCGGCGCCTCCGACGTCGCCGCCACGTCCCAAAAACCCTTCTCGGTGATGTGCGAGAGATCGACCGCGATATGCCGCGCGTTGCACGCCTTCACCAGCGCCTTGCCGGCCTCCGTCAGCCCGCCGCCGGTATCGGGCGAAGACGGAAACCGGAACGGCACCCCCTCGCCATAGATCGTCGGCCGGCTCCAGACGGGCCCCAGTGAGCGAAGGCCGGCGGCGTGGAAGACGTCGAGCGCCTGGAAATCAGGATCAATCGCCTCGGCACCCTCGAAATGGAGCACGGCGGCCACGCTCCCGCCCGCCATCGCCGCGCGAATGTCGGCGACCGACCGGCAGACCCGGAACGTCTCGTCCGAGCGCGCTTCGATCTGCATAAGGAGGGAGGCCATGTGGAAGGTCTGAGGAAGGGCGTCGGCCTGCACCACCGGTGCGGGAAGAGCCATATCGTAGCCGCCGACTTCCGGCTTCTCTTCATAGCTTCCCGGTTCGAACGGAGAATGAATCCAAACCGCGAAGAGGCCACCGCCAAAGCCGCCCGCCCGCATGCGCGGCAGATCGATGTGTCCGCGGTGATCGCCCGTCACGAAACGGTCGACCGCATCGGCCGGCGAACGGCGCGTCAACTGGAAGAGCGCGTCGTTGTGGCCGTCGAACACAAGGGGGAATGAAAGCTCGGTCATAGCGAAAACCCGATCATAGCAAGAACTCGGTCACGGAAAGAACACGGTCACGGCAAGAACTCGGTCATGGTGAAAGCCCTGAATGGGGAGCGCAACGGGCGCGAACCGCCCAAACGGACAACTCGCATGGGAGTGGCAAGGATAAAGCCACGGAACGCCCTCATCGAGCCGGCAGGACCGCCGGGGACAGACCTATGATGCCATATAGGGCAGAGCACCTTCGCCAGAAAGCCATCCCATGCAAGCCGGACAGACATAGCCCGACCGGTTTGGAACGGGCTGTCATCGCCGCAGGAAGTAATTAAAATTTGCATTAAATTTTAATTACTTGGCAACAAAAATCCGATTCGGAACGGTTTTTTTTCGCCATCGCCCTCCGAGGATACCAACGGCCGTGCGAAGGCCCTCAATATCGATATCCCGTAACATACGGTTATCATTCCTTCCTTTTCCGATGCCGTTGCTGACCGATTTCCGGGCACTTGCATTCACGGCAAAAATCCCGACGATTAAGACAATGCTAACCACAAGCTGGACCCAGAAATCCGGCTCCCGCCTGATGCCCCGACCGTCTCGTGCCCAGTGTTGCCGTGCGGACGGGAAGGAATAAGAGCAAAAATGATGTCCATCAGAGGCGACTTCGTTTCCGACTTCTACGACCCGCTCGAACTCGTCAAGGCCGTCGGCACGTTGACCAGGAAGCTCGACGAGCACGGTCTCACGGCGGAAACGAGCGGCGATTTTGCCGCGCTCGAAGCCGAATGCGAGGCAATCAACGACAAGGAGCTGAGCGAGCAGTTCGGCACCCGCTTCTTCGACCTCGGGCCGTCGACGGGTTTCTGGCTCGGCGCACGCGACGCCGACGGCAAGCTCGTCTCCATGCAGGCGGCGAGGATCGAAAACTTGCACGGTCAGTCCCTCGCCCGCCACTGGTTACAGCAGCAGCGACGCATCTATTGCGATCCGAACACGGATGGGGAACTCGACGAAACGCAGAAATGCCCCGGAGCCCACATGATCACCGGCAACGTCGTCTACCATGGCGACATGTGGCTGGAGCAGACGCGGCGGGGCAACGATCTCGGCTCGATCCTGTGCCGCATGGGGCAGATGCTCGCGCTCGCAAAATGGCAGCCCGATTACATCTACTGCTTCATGAGCGAGAAGCTCGTTTCCAAGGGATTTTCAACCGGCCAGGGCTACTTCCACATGCAGCCTATGGGCACATGGTGGCGCCGCACACCTAGGCATATACGATCGGACGACTGGCTTTTGTGGAACTCGGCCACAGATCTTCGCTATCTGGCGCAGATACTCGCTTTGTCGGCATGATCGGCGCGGTCATGCAGCCGAGCATGCGGTGACCGGTTGCGGTCTCGAGCGGCAGGATCAGCCGCTCGTAAGCAATGGCGATCTTGCCGCCGAACAACTCTGAATCGGTACACACGGAAACGACGTCGAAACGCGGCTCGCCCGCCATGGCCTGCATGTAGCCGGCCGCCGCGAGCTCTTCCAACTCGTCATCGGGCGTCGTGCCCTGCGTGGCGAGCGCGCCTGACGACCAGTTCGGACCATAACACTGCGTGACATAAGCCTTGTCGCCGATGAACAGATAGGGCGGCGAGATGGCGCCCTTCTCCGTCTTGCCGGCGCAGAAGGTGAGCTTGGAGATGATCTCTTGGATATCGCCTGTAAGACTGCCCCCGGACTCACGCCAATAGCGCCAGAACGCCGCGATGTCGTCCTGCACAAACCCCCTGTCCAGCAAATCAATCCGTTGCTCTTCGCAGAAGTTCATTGCATCCTTTCGGCAAACGAACTGTCGATCAGCCGCGAAATACCATTCACGTAAGAGCAGGCCAGTTCGACCTCGCCCTCATCAAGATCAAGGGCACTGTCCTTGTCGAATTCCTGCATGATGTAAGCGCGAAACAGCTCGTCGACACCAAGTTTGCGGACGAGGTACGACAAAGCAGCCGTGCGATTGCTGTGCGAAAGATCTCTCGTATCGCGCAGCAGTCTATCCACATCCGAATATCTTAACGTTCCCAACATAACTCACCCGACCAGCATTCGAAAAAGTGTGAGTTTGAGAATACAGGAAAACACGCACATTTCACGCCAAAGCTCCCCTTCCGGTTAAGCGGGACTTAAGCCATTCCGCAAAATCCAAGTTACCTAACGGTATATCCGCAGAATCCTGCGAAAACACAAAACGTCCAACTGCTCACCGGCAAATAAAAAAGAGCCCCGTCCTTGACCGGACGAGGCCCCTTGATGCGCTCCTGACCCCTATCGGGCGGCGGTGATACCGCCGCCCGGTGTCAGGACATGGTGGGAATTACAAATTCCGCGCCTTCCTTGACCCCCGACGGCCAGCGCGTCGTCACGGTCTTGGTCTTGGTGTAGAAACGGATCGAATCCGGCCCGTGCTGGTTGAGATCGCCAAAGCCGGACCGCTTCCACCCGCCGAAGGTGTGATAGGCGAGCGGCACCGGAATCGGCACGTTGATGCCGACCATGCCGACATTGACCTTGGAGGCGAAATCGCGTGCCGCATCACCGTCGCGGGTGAAGATCGCCACGCCGTTGCCGTACTCGTGCTTGGAAGGCAGCGACAGCGCTTCCTCGTAGTCGTGCCCGCGCACCACCGACAGAACCGGCCCGAAAATCTCTTCCTTGTAGATCCGCATGTCCGGCTTGACGCGGTCGAAGAGGCAACCGCCCATGAAATAGCCGTTCTCATAGCCCTGCAGGACGAAATCCCGCCCATCGACGACGAGATCCGCGCCCTCCTTCACGCCGAGATCGACGTAGCCGCGCACGCGTTCCAGCGCCTGGGCAGTGACCAGCGGACCGTAATCCGCTTCCGGATCGCTCGACGGACCGATTTTGAGCGCCTCGACGCGCGGCACGAGCTTTTCCATCAGCGCATCCGCTGTTCCCTCACCGACCGGCACCGCGACCGAGATCGCCATGCAGCGCTCACCGGCAGAGCCGTAACCCGCACCGATCAGCGCGTCCACGGCTTGGTCCATGTCCGCGTCGGGCATGATGATCATGTGGTTCTTGGCGCCGCCGAAGCACTGCGCCCGCTTGCCGTGCGCCGCGCAGGTTGAATAAATGTACTCCGCGATCGACGAGGAGCCGACGAAACCGACCGCCTTCACCCGCTCATCGGTGAGGATCGCGTCAACCGCTTCCTTGTCGCCGTTGACGACGTTGAGGACGCCCTCCGGCAGCCCCGCCTCGATCATCAGTTCGGCGAGCCGCATCGGCACCGACGGATCGCGCTCCGAGGGCTTGAGGATGAAGGCGTTGCCGCAAGCGATCGCCGGAGCGAACTTCCACATCGGGATCATGGCCGGAAAGTTGAACGGCGTGATACCGGCGACGACGCCCAGCGGCTGGCGCATCGAATACATGTCGATCGCCGGCCCGGCGCCCTCGGAGTATTCCCCCTTCAGTAGATGCGGAATGCCACAGGCGAATTCCACCACCTCGATCCCGCGTTGCACGTCGCCCATCGCATCGGGCACGGTCTTGCCGTGCTCTTTGGACAGGAGCCGCGCCAGACTGTCCATCTCCTTCTGGACGAGATCGAGGAAACGGAACATGACGCGGGCGCGCCGCTGCGGATTCTGAGCCGCCCAGGCAACCTGCGCGGCGGCGGCATTGCCGATGATGGACGCGACTTCGGCAGCCGACGCCAGCGCAACCTTCGCCTGTACCTCGCCGATATTCGGGTCATAGACGTCGGCGAACCGCCCCGACGTGCCCTCGACGATCTTGCCGCCGACGAAATGCCCAATCTCCCGGGTCATGCTTCACTCCCTTCCCTTTTTTTGGCGTGTACGCTCGATGCACCGGACGATCCCGGCCGCGTACGTCTTTGATGGCTCCGTTTTATCGCGCCCGCCGAGGAGGCGAAAGCGCCGATTGCATCCGACACTCTTCGACAAACCACCAATGCGGATTTCGGACTTTATCGGGCGGATACTCGCGCTCCGCGATTGCCGAGGGCAAAAGGTCGCGATTGGTTTATTTGCCCCGGTCTGCCACGGTTTTGCCCGATTTCACCCAAACATCACAACATTAGAATAAACATAAATAGCTTTTGCCGCTTCGCGCTTCCCGGCGCCCGTCCTTACCCCCGGGGAGTTCAGACCATCGCTTCCGCCGAGGAGATTTTCATGAAGACGCTCCGTTTCCTTCCCGCCGCCCTCGTTGTCGGCGTCCTGTCCTCAGCCACCGCCGCTTATGCGATCGACGACGAGATCGCGGCCCGCCAGCAGATCATGCAGGACGTCAAGGCCGCCATGGGCGCTTCCGTCGCCATGGTGAAGGGCAAGATGGACTACGACGCCAAACGCGCCGAACTCGCCATGCGGACGATGAATGCCGCCGCGATCGGCTTCCCGATGTTCTTCACTAAGGACAATTCCGCTGACCTCGACACCGAAGCCTCGGCCAAGATCTGGCAGGACATGGACACCTTCAAGAAAGGCAACATGATGCTCGCCAAAGCCTCCGATTCGGCCGCCAAGAAGGCCAACGAGGGCCTCGATGCCTTCAAGGCCGCCTTCGGCCCGGTCGCCAAGACCTGCAAGGGCTGCCACGACGCGTTCCGCGTGGAGAAGGACTGATCGTCGTCTCAGACGCTGACAGTGCTCACGACGCGCCCGGGGTCACGCCCGGGCGCGTTTCGGTTTCTGTCCCTGCCCAGAGCGGGAAAGGAGCGGGAAACCCGCCCGCCCGCGAAAAGCGGCAAAGCCGATCGCGCGCGAGCACACTTGCGTGAAAACGGCACACCGGGGCTGGCCATCAGCCCCGCTTTGGCGTTAGCGTCGGAATGTTCGACCATTGAAGCGAAAATCGGACACCCTGCCCCCCGGCCGTCCGAAATTTTCCCGGCCGGTGGTGGCGGCGCCGCAACCACGAGATGCGCGCGGACCATGAAACGAGAGGGGCGCCGATGCAGTGGAAATCATACCGCTTTTGCGCAAGAAGTTGCAGCCCCGCCGGCATCTGCACAATGCGAGCGGAGGAGAGCGAGAGGTGCCCGTCCGACGAGCGCTTATGGCCGGGCTTCCTATACGCCGCCTGCTTCTGGGCCCTGGTCGTCGCCGGCGCGCTCGTTGCCGGTTGAACCTGTTGAGCCTGGCCGTCGCAACCCTGGTTCTGTCCGAGCCTCGGTGCCACTCCTGTCCTGCACCGGGATCGCCCGCCCGGCGTGCGCGTTTCCTCGCCGATCCACGAAAGAAAAGCCGGGTCACCGCCGATGATCGGCACCACCACCACAGCGGGAGCGTCGTAGGGGTGTCGCGCCACGACCGCTTCACGGAACCGGGTGGAAAGCGCCCGCGTGGTATTGGCGATCATCACCGTCTCGCGGCCGGTCTCGATGGCCCCTTACCGGCGATAGACCGAGGTCATGCCGTCGAGGAGATTGACGCAGGCGCACAGCCGCTCCTCGACGAACCCACGCCCCGCCGCCTCCATCGGGCGCGTTGCGGATTGGCATATTCCTGCCACCATGATAGGGGAAACGCGGTCGGCTACGAAATCCGGTTCGTCGCGGCCGTTGCAGTCCCGACGCACCCGCCCGACCTGTCCAGACGCACTCTGTCCTGACGGTCCGGGTATCTTTTGATACGCATCGCAGGATCCCGATGCAGAAAGCGCACCCGAAATTCGACCGCATCGCCTTCGTCTCCAGTCCGACGGACGAGGCCAAGGCCGCCTATGCGCATCTGACGCGGATGTATGGCGGTGTCGCGCCGGAGAATGCCGACATCATTGTCGCGCTCGGCGGCGACGGCCTGATGCTGCGCACGCTCCACCGCTTCCTCAACAGCGGCAAGCCGATTTACGGCATGAACCGCGGCTCCGTCGGCTTCTTGATGAACGAGTTTCGCGAGGACGACCTGCCCGAGCGGCTTGAAAAGGCCGTGTGCACGGCCATCCATCCGCTCCTGATGGAGGTTCGCGACCTTGCCGGCGTCACCCACAGCGCCCATGCGATCAACGAGGTCTCGCTGATGCGTCAGACCTACCAGGCCTCCAAGCTTCGCATCACCATCGACGGCCGCGTGCGGCTGGAGGAGCTCGTTTGCGACGGCATCCTCATCGCCACGCCGGCCGGCAGCACCGCCTACAACCTGTCCGCACACGGCCCCATCCTGCCGATGGATTCACCGCTCCTGGCGCTCACCCCGATCAGCGCCTTCCGGCCACGACGCTGGCGCGGTGCGCTTCTGTCCAACCGCGCCGACGTCCGTATCGACGTGCTCGATGCCGGCGATCGACTGGTCAGCGCGGCTGCCGACCACAACGAGATCCGCTCTGTCGCCGAGGTGCGCATCCGCCAGGACAACGCCTCGCACAGTCTCATCCTGTTCGACCCGGACCATTCCTGGGAGGAACGCATCCTGACGGAGCAATTCCGGTACTGAGGGCTCTCCGCCCCCATGCGGGGGATGAATGAATTTGCTAACCTTTTGTGCTAGCGTCCCAATGAGAAAATGTGCCCATGCGGGTGCGATTCTGCCCGGCTCCAGGGTGGTGACAAGGATCGGGCGACCCGAGAAGACCATGAGGAAACCGTGAGTTCCGGCTACCGCGATATCATGAAGCTCGACTTGTCGGCGCTTCGGTTCCTGGTGATTGAAGACAATACGCACATGCGGCGCATCATCCGGATGTTGCTGACCGGTTATGGCGCCCGCGACGTTCTTGAAGCGGAAGACGGCGCGGCGGGGCTGGAGGCGTTCCAGGCAAATTCGCCCGATGTCGTCATCACCGACTGGGTTATGCCGATCATCGACGGCTTGGAGCTGACGCGCATGCTGCGGTCGACGGAATCGAGCAGCAACCCCTATGTGGCCATCATCATGCTGACCGGCCACTCGGAAAAGAAACGTGTCGTGGAAGCGCGCGACGTCGGTGTGACCGAGTTTCTGTGCAAACCGATCTCGGCGCGCGCGCTTTACTTGCGGATTGCCAACACCATCGTCAATCCGCGCCCGTTCATTCAGAGCCGGACCTATTTCGGGCCCGACCGCCGGCGCTACGACAACCCGTCCTACCAAGGCGAGGAGCGACGCAGGAACCAGCCCGAAATCGCATCGCCCGGCGCGCCGCCGGGCATGCGATGACGGTGGTAGCCATATTGATGACGGATCGAATGCCGGTGAGGAATTCGGGGGATGAGCCGGGCGCGGAGACATGCGCTTCGCCCGGTCGGGACCGGACACGACGCCACGGACGAACAAAAGGAGCGTTCCTGTGACGGACAAGGCTTACATGATGAAGTCGCCGGTGGACCTGGGAAAGAAGGTCCCCGAACTGCCGAAAGATGCGACGTTCGACCCCGTTTCGTCCGCCGAACAAGCTCTGGTGGACATCGAACAGGATTTCGGCAAGTGGATGAATGTCGAAACTGATCGCCTCATTGCCGCCTGGCAGGACATCTCCGCCAAGGGCATGATTCCCGACCGGCGTGAGGTGCTCTACGGCGCGAGCCACGACATCAAGGGCGAAGCAGCCACCTTCGGCTATCCCCTCGCCGGCGAGATCGCCGATCACCTCTGTCGCCTTCTCGACACCAACACCGACGCAGGAAACCTGCCGCTCGACGTGATCGAAAACCACGTTCTGGCGATCCAGGCCGTCGTCCGCGAGGACGCGCGCGGTGACGACCACCATGTCGGGCGGGAACTTGTGGCCGAATTGAAAGGTCTTGTCGACGACTTCATCGCCGAGCGACACAAGTAGCCTCAGCGCCCGTCAGGCGGCCTCGAGCGCGACCTCCAGGTCGCACGACACCGAGCGCTCCAGGCTTAGTTCCTCGCGGGCTTGCTCCAGGCGCTCGCGTGCGGCATCGCGGGCCGCCTCACTCGCCAGGCGCCGGAGAGCGACGACGAGCTTGTCCGCCTCGCCCGGTTCGAAATCGGCAGCGCGCGCCAGAACGGCCTCGATCATCCTGCGGGAAAAGGCCGGCGTATCGACACGGATCCCCTCCCGCGCCATCTCCCGGGCAATATCGACCGCAACGACAAAGGCCGAGGCAATCGCCCGGGTCATGCCGGTGCGCACGAAAAGGGCGCGGAGCGACGACGGCCGTCCCTCCGCCAACAGTGATCGCACGCGCCGTACCGGCATACCGGAAAGCTCCGCGACCGCGGCTTCGACGAAACGCGTGCCGCCGCCGCAAAGGGCCCTGAGCAGCAGCGACGGCGTCAGTTCACCCCGCCGACGCAGGTGCGCAACGAGTGGCGAAAGATCGTCCTCGTCCGCCTCCGAGGCAAGCGATACCGTGGCCTTGTCGCAGGCCTCCCTCACGCAGCGCCCGGCCCGTTCCGCCCCCATGCTGAAGCGGCTCACCGCCAGATCGCCAAGCACCGAGCCAAGCCGCGCGATCAGCATCTGCCGGATCGCAGCGGGCAGGTCTGGCCGCCGCAGCAGGATCGTCCGCAAACGGGCGTCATCGCCATGGCGTTCGGCGATGCGCCTGAGCGCCCCCGCGCCAAGATCAGCGCCCGGATTGTCGGCAAGCACCGCACACGCTTCCGCCCCCGCGACCTCCGCGATCGCCGCCGAAAGGCCGGCGGGAACCTGCGGACGGCCGGCGACCGCGCACTGATAGGCCGCGGAACCGACGGCGACGATGTCGACCAGTTCGGCTTCGCCGAGAACCGGCGAACGCTGGAGCACCAGCATGGCGATTGCGGGAAGGTCGGCGGCAAGGGAAAGCATCACGTGACGCGGCGCACGAGGACTGCGGGCAAGGCCTTCGGCAAGAGCCATGCGGACGCGGAACGCGCCATCGTCAAGGCACAGCATCAAGGCGTCCTCGATCTCCTCGCGGTCGAGCGGATCCAGATCACCGTCGAGCCAAGCCTCGATTAGCGCCTCGACCGCCTCCACACGCGTCTCCACCGACGCCCCGTCGACCCGCCTGAACCACTCTCTCACAATCATGACGGCACCACTCCAACCCGGCAAACGGCAACTGTTCACCGTCTGTCGAGTGAATCGTCCCATGCAACGCTTAACGTTTGGTTCACCGTGTTTTTTCACCAACGGCGCAAAATCAGAAATGCGCCGCAGGCGCGGCCGCCGTAAACTGAAAGATCGCGTAAGGACGGTGGGAATCGGCGGTTTGTCGCCTTGTCGCCCGCGCCCGGCCTTCGCGCCGCGGGAAAGGGCTCTGCAGGAGAGAAAAACGGCTTGAGGGGCACAAGGCAGCACGAGAGATGGCGGAAAGTTCGTCAGGCCGGCGGCAGCAGGTCCTTCGGCTTCGACGTCACCTGATAGGCGAGATAAGCCCTCAGATCGAGTGGCTTGCCGTCGCTCGGCGGGCCGGCATCGCGGCGCTGCGCGGGAACGGGAACCGGCGCGGCAAAGAGAGAGCGCACGCCCTCGCTCCGACTGGTCGGCACCGGCGACCTCATATCGAGCGAAGCCGTCCGATAGGACGTCCAGGATGCCGCATTGAAAGTTCCTGTCCCCATAGCCGTCGCCGTGTCGGTGCGGAAAAGCGCTTCGAACGGCGAAGATGCCTCCGTCGCGCTCCATCCGGCCTGGACGCGCTTCGTCGCATCGCTCGACGGTGCATAACCGAGGACGCTGAAGGCATCGGTGATCCGCTCCCGGTCGACCGACGCGGTCATTGTCTCCGCCGCTTCGATTCCCTGATGCTGGCTGACAAGTTCGCTGTAGACCGCACGCGCCGATTTCGGCGTGCCGTTGGCATTGTAGAAGATCGACCGGTTCGCCGCCGCCTGGCGGGGAAAGCGCGCCGCAGCCGAGGCGTTGGGCGAGGATTCGGCCAGGCCGATCAAACGCTCCGCCCCGTTCGGGCCGAGGAAATGCGCAATGTAGAGTTCGCCGGAAGAAGGCGTCCGCCCAAGCGCAGAGGACAGCGTCGAGGCGTTCTTCTGGGTATAGGCGGCGGCCATGTAGGACGCGATCTGCGGATCGTGACGAAGTTCCAGGATTTCCTTGCGCACGGCCGGATCGGACACAGTGTATTTGCCGCCGCGCGACACGCTGATCCGATCGGCATAGGTCTGCAGGCCGATGTCATCGCCCCGCTCCTTGACCATTTCAAGCCAGGTGGATTCGATGAACTGGAACAGTCCGGCCGCACTCGAAGTGGGGGCCTGCGCCTGAGTATTCATGTTGGATTCGCGCGAAGCGGTGCGAACGAGATAGTCGAACGACGTCCCCGTCGTCCGGCTGGCAGTGGCAAAAGCCTGTTCGATTCGACCCGCAATGGAATTTGACGTGTCGACTTGCATCGGCGTCGCCTTTCCGGCACTGCCCCTCACCCTCCCCTCCTTTGTCGCCATTTATGGTTAACATCGCGTTAACGCTTGGCATTCGGGAAAGCCTTCGCCGGTCGCGGGCGGGTCTCCGCAAGGCCGTTGCGGCGGCGGACGATCTCGCCTTTACTCACCACAACATGGGGCCGCCCCTCCGGCCCGCCAACGAAAACGACAGGGCGCGCGGCGCCGGGGAGAGGAAAGATGCCAGGACTCTATCTGGAGGAATGTGAGCCGGGGCTCATCATCGAACACGCCGTGCGGCGCAGCGTCACGGAAATGGACAACATGCTGTTCTCCAACATGACGATGAACCCGCAGCCGCTGCACATCGACCATCACTATTGCCAGACCGAGACCGAATGGGGCCAGCCGCTCGTCAACAGCCTCTTCACCCTCGGTCTGATGATCGGCATCTCGGTCTCCGACACCACCCTAGGCACTCTCATCGCCAATCTCGGGATGACCGACGTGAAATTCCCCAGGCCGCTTTTCCATGGCGACACCGTGCGCGTCGAGACCGAAATCATGAGCCGGCGGGACTCCCGCTCCCGGCCAACCGCCGGCATCGTCGAGTTCGAGCACCGCGCCTTCAAGCAGACCGGCGACATGGTCGCGATCTGCCGCCGCCAGGCGCTGATGCAGCGCCGTCCGACGGAGTAACGCCATGCGCTCGCTCCTGTTCGTTCCCGGCAACAGCCGCAAGAAGCTCGACAAGGCCTATGCTTCAGGCGCCGACGCACTCCTCATCGACCTTGAGGATTCCGTTGCCCCGCATGACAAAGCGGCGGCCCGCGCCGAGACGGCCACCTTCCTCGCCGAAACGGTTACCGATGCCGCCCGCCCGCGTCTCTTCGTGCGCGTCAATGCCCTCGACACCGGCCTCACCGACGACGATCTCGACGGCGTCATGCCCGGTCGACCCGACGGCATCATGCTGCCGAAATCGCAGTCAGGTCGTGACGTGGCGCAGCTTGATGTGAAGATCGCCGTTCGTGAAGCCACGCTGGAGCGGCCGGATGGCACGACCGGCGTCCTCGTGGTGGCGACGGAAACCGCCGCCTCGCTTTTCGACATGGGGAGCTATCGCGGCGCCAGCCCGCGGCTGTTGGGAATGGCCTGGGGCGGCGAGGATCTCTCCGCGGACCTCGGCGCCAGCCGCAATCGAGGAGACGACGGCAGCTACCGTGATCCCTACCGCCTCGCCCGCAGCCTCTGCCTCCTGGCGGCGGTAACGGCCGGTGTCGCACCCATCGATTCCGTCTATACCAACTTCCGCGATATGGCCGGTCTGAGGGCGGAGGCGGCAGAGGCCATGGAGGACGGGTTCACCGCCAAGATGGCGATCCATCCAGCCCAGGTTCCGGTGATCAACGAGATCTTCACACCCTCCAAGGACGCCGTAGAGCGGGCGCAGGCAATCGTCGCAGCCTTCACCGAGGCCGGGAATGCCGGCGTTGTCGGCCTTGACGGTGAAATGCTCGACCGGCCGCACCTGAAGCAGGCGGAAAAGCTATTGGAGCGCGCGCGTCTGGCAAAGGGGCTCTGACTGAAGCCGCCGATCTGACGATACCGAAGTCAACACGCGATAGCTTCAACACGGGATAGTGCTGCGGGGCAGTAAGCGAAACGCCATCCCGGCGTCCCCGTCAGCCGCCCTTCGGACGCACCATCTCGAAGACCTCGTCGATGGCGGCGAAGTCCATGTAGCCGAGACGCGACAGCGGCTTCAGCAGCGTCACGTCGACGCGGCCGTCGCGGATCACCGAATCGTCGATATGGATGCCGACCACCTGACCAAACGCCATCAGCGTGCCCGTTCGCTCGCCCCCGAGCGCCAGAACTTCGATGGTCTGGATATAGCGGCACTCAAGCGCCACCGGCGATTCCTTGACGCGCGGAACGTCAATGAGATTGCAGGGCGCCTCGGTCAGGCCCGTCGCCTCGAACTCCGAGATCCCCGGCGGCAGCGGCGCGGAACTACCGTTCACCGCCTCGCGCAGGTCGTAGGTAGCCAGGTTGCAGACGAATTCGCGGGTCGATTCCACATTCGCCAGCGTGTCCTTGCGCCCAACGCTGGCGAACATGACGATCGGCGGCACCGAATTGACGCCGTTGAAGAAGCTGTATGGAGCGAGATTGACCCGTCCCTCGTCGTCCCGCGAGCTGATCCAGCCGATCGGCCTGGGGGCCACCACGGCCTTGAACGGATTGTGCGCAAGGCCGTGATTGTTCGTCTCCGTCTCGAAAAACACCGGATCAGCCTTCCGCCCAAACGGTGACGAGATCATCGAGATCGGGGCGCTTACGATCGCTCGGCACTTCCGTCGGCGTGCCGATATGAACGAAGCCGGCAAAGCGCTCGCCGGGTTTCAGACCGAGCAAGGCGCTGGCCTCGTCATCGAAGCAGTACCACTCCGTGACCCACTGGCCGGCGAATCCGCTGGCATGGGTGGCGACAAGCAGGTTCATGCATACCGCACCCGCCGAAAGCTCTTGTTCCCAGACCGGGATTTTCGGATGCGGCGCAGCGCAGCTGACGACGGCGACGACAAGCGGCGCGCGCGTCATGCGGGTCCGCTCCTGGGCGAGCTTTTCGACATCGGTCTCGCCGCGCGCGGCGGCGATTTCGGCGAGTTTTTCTCCCGCTTTTGCCGCTCCGTCGCCGCGGAAAATGATAAACCGCCAGGGCGCCAGCTTGCCGTGATCAGGAACGCGCGCGGCAATGGTCAAAAGGGTGCGGAGCGTATCCTCGTTCGGTCCGGGTTCAACGAGATTGAGCGCAGCCACCGACCGCCGCGTCTGCAGAAGTTCAAGCATGTCGGACATTGGATTTCCTCGTGTGAGGCAAGGGATTGGTATCAGAGAGGATAGGAGCGATCCGTCGTTGTCAATGGCATGGCTATTATGACTTGAAATCGCCTTTGTTTTCGGTGATCGAAGGATGTGAAAAAGAGAAAACGCACGAAAGCTCCGAGGCCATGACAATGCGCTCCGTCCGCTCGAACGGCGGATTCCGCCCCCTTCATACCACGACACGCTGGTGGCTCCGTATTGCCATTCTCGCCTCTTTCCTTGTTGCGACAAATGGCGCGGCCCTCGCCCAACAGGCGCCGCAGGGCGAAGCCTCCCAGACAGGCGCATCTCAGGCCAGCACATCTCAGGCCGACGACCTCGCCGGCGACGCCCGAGCCGACGCCAACGGCGTGCCCATTCCGACCGCCAAGCCGACCGCTGATGAGCGGGCACTCGCGCTTCGCACCGAAACACCGGAGCCGCGGGCGCTGCTTTCCTATGCGCCAGCGTCAACGCCTGAAACCGGAACGCCGGCCGAGGGCCATGAAGGCACGCTCTACCTCGTCTCCAAGCTCGACAGCAACAGCGAGCCCATCGATCGCGGCATGACATGGCGGGTCTATTCCGACAAGGCCGGCGACGACGGCAAGCTGAAGCTGATCGCCAGCGCCACAGGCGGAGACGCCGAATTCCGCCTCCAGCCCGGTGCCTATCTGGTCCACGCCGGCTACGGATACGCAGGCGCCACGAGCCGGATCACCGTCGGTTCGAGCCGCGTCAGCTCCGAAACAGTGATCTTGAATGCCGGCGGCCTGATGCTGCATGCCGAGATCGAGCAGGGCGTTCCCCTGCCCGCCGATCAGGTGCATTTCAAGCTCTATGCCTACGAGGACGAGTCGCTCCAGGGACGCAAACTCCTGCTAAAGAACGTGAAACCGGACACGATGCTGCGCCTCAACGCCGGCACCTATCATGTTGTCAGCACTTACGGAAACCTCAACGCCCAGGTCCGCGCCGACATCCGCGTCCAGCCCGGCAAACTCACCGAGGCAACGATCTATCACAAGGCCGCCGGTGTGACGCTGAAGCTCGTCAACGAATCCGGCGGCGAGGCACTTGCCAACACCGCCTGGTCGGTGCTGACACCCGGCGGCGACGTTGTCGCGCAAAGTGTCGGCGCCTTCCCTTCCTTCATCCTCGCCGAGGGCGACTACACCGTCGTCGCCAAGCACAACGACCAGATCTACAATCGCGAGTTCTCCGTCGAGGCGGGCATCAATCGCGAGGTCGAGGTGCTGGCGTTGCGCTGAGCGCATGCGGCATTCCAGAGAACGAAAACGGGCCAGAGAACGAAAACGGGCGCCGCGGACAAGACCGCCGGCGCCCGTTTCCTTTGATGCCATGGTCCTGGCGACGCAAACCTCCCGCTTCAGTCCTTGCGCTCGCCACCGGCGAGATCGATGATCAGATTTCCGATCCTCCGGATGAGGACAAATCCGAATCCCCAGACCAGCGGCAGCCAGTACGGCACGCCGAAGAACGACGCATTTTCCCAATGCTGCAGGCGATTTATCTGGCCAAGACCGACCTCAATGAACACGCCGCCGAGCAAACCAGCGAGGTAGAGATACACCTCTCCCTTCTCGTAAGACGGCAACAAGGCCACGGAGACCAACACCATTATACCTGTTAGAAAAATCTCGTTTTGATAGGATACTTCCAGTACAAAGAAAGAAAGGAACAACATCGCCAGTATTATCGGATAATACCGCATCTTCAGGTCACTCGCTTTCCACGCCATTGAAATTGCCCGCAACACCGGTACGAACAACCGATTATGAAATGCTTCCGCCTCGAGATCACCGACAGGGTGCCGATAATCTATGCAAACTGGTGGGATATGATCAATACGGGGATCGTTATCGGCACCCTGACCGCAGCGTTTGCAGTCGTTTCACTTGACTTCTTAAACATCGTCGAGTGCTCGTGGATCAGGGCCTACACCAACGTAATCCGGAACAGGGAAGACGTCGGTGTCGGGCTCACCAGTCTTACCGTCACCGGCGGCAGCGCCGCAGGCCTTTGGATCCTGTCACACTGCGTCCCCCGTTGGTCCACCATACGGAACTTCCGGGATCTTTCCAATGACATGTTGCGGAACATCAAGCTTCCGTCGCCCGCTTCGGCGGCAAGCGACACCAACGCCGCTCTGACACTCAGTGTTCACATCAGGACATACATCGATATCGTACTGAACTCGCGCACCAGCATGCTGCTCTTGAGCAACAATGCCCAGAAATTGACCTACGAAAACATCGCGAGATTAAACCAGTACCTCATGCTCCTCGACGGCAGCCTGAAAGGCCAGGATCCGCATGAAATCTCGGCCCTGCACAATCGTATTCTGGCAAGCTTTTGCCTGATCGTTTTCTATCTGAACAGGACACCACGTTTCGACCAGCAGGAACTGTCGCGCATTCAGGACAATCTTTTCGCGCGTTCCTGCGGCGATCCGGTCGACCGTGAACTGTTCAACGCGTTGCAACGGTTCCGCAGTTTCCCGCGGAACCGGCAGTCGATCCAGACATAATCCCTCGGCCTCACGCCTCCTGGCGCAGATCCGGCGGCGTCGCCTCTTCCATGAGCGCGGCGACGGCCTCTTCCAGGCCCAGCGATTGCTGATCGCGCGAACCGAGTCGGCGAATGTTGACGCTTCTCTCATCCGCCTCGCGCTTGCCGCAAACGAGGATCACCGGCACCTTGGCCAGGCTGTGCTCGCGGACCTTGTAGTTGATCTTCTCGTTCCTGAGGTCGAGATCCGCCTTCAGCCCGGCCTTGACGAGCGCCTTGTGAACGTCGCGGGCATAATCGTCAGCTTCCGATGTAATGGTCGCCACGGCGACCTGCATCGGCGCCAGCCACAACGGGAAATGGCCGGCGTGGTTCTCGATCAGGATGCCGAGGAACCGCTCCATGGAACCGCAGATCGCCCGGTGCACCATGACCGGGATCTTCTTCTCGCCGTCGGAATCGATATAGAAGGCGCCAAAGCGCTCAGGCAGGTTGAAATCGACCTGCGTCGTGCCACACTGCCATTCGCGCCCGATCGCATCGCGCAACGTGTATTCGAACTTCGGCCCGTAGAACGCGCCCTCACCCGGATTAATGCCGGTCTTGATCCGCCCGCCGGATTTCGCCTCGATCTCGTTGAGAACTTCGGTCATCACCTCTTCTGCGTGATCCCAGTTCTCGTCGGAGCCGACGCGTTTTTCCGGCCGGGTCGACAGCTTGACGACGATTTCGTCAAAGCCGAAGTCGGCATAGGTCGTCAGGATCAGGTCATTGATCTTCATGCACTCGTTGGCGAGTTGCTCCTCGGTGCAGAAGACATGCGCATCGTCCTGGGTGAAGCCGCGCACGCGCATCAAGCCGTGCATCGCGCCCGACGGCTCGTAGCGGTGCACGACGCCGAACTCGGCCATCCTGAGCGGCAGGTCGCGATAGCTCTTCAGGCCATGCTTGAAGATCTGCACGTGGCCCGGGCAGTTCATCGGCTTGAGGGCGAAGATCCGCTTGTCTTCCGCCTCGTCGCCGGCCGACTGAACCGCGAACATGTTCTCGCGGTACCATTCCCAGTGACCGGAGATCTCCCACAACTCCTTGTCGAGGATCTGCGGCGCGTTGACCTCGTCATAGTCGCCGGCCAGCCGGCGGCGCATGTAGGAAACGAGATTCTGGAACAGCGTCCAGCCTTTGGCATGCCAGAAGACGACGCCCGGACCCTCCTCCTGGAAGTGAAACAGATCCATCTCGCGACCGAGGCGGCGGTGATCGCGCTTTTCCGCTTCCTCCAGCATGTGGAGATAGGCCTTGAGGTCCTTCTCGCTGGCCCAGGCGGTGCCGTAGATGCGCGACAGCATCTGATTCTTGGCATCACCCCGCCAGTAGGCGCCCGCGACCTTCATCAGCTTGAAGGCGGAACCGATCTTGCCGGTTGAAGGCATGTGCGGCCCGCGGCATAGATCCAGCCATTCATCGCCCTGGCGGTAGATCTTGAGCTGTTCGCCCTCGGGGATGGCATCGACCAGTTCGACCTTGAAGTTCTCGCCGTGATCGCGGAAATAGGCCTTGGCCTCGTCGCGGCTCCAGTACTCCTTCAGGAACGGGCGATCGCGGCCGATGATCTCGCGCATCTTCGCCTCGATCTTCGGCAGATCGTCGATGGTGAAGGGGTCGTTGCGATAGAAATCGTAATAGAAGCCGTTTTCGATCACAGGGCCGATGGTCACCTGCGTGCCGGGGTAGAGCTCCTGCACCGCCTGCGCCATGACATGCGCGGCGTCGTGCCGGATCAGCTCCAGCGCGCGCGGATCGTCCTTGGTGATGATCTCGATCTTTCCGTCGTCATCGATCGGATCGACGAGGTCGCGCATCGTGCCGTCGATGGCAACGGCAAGCGCCTTCTTCGCCAGCGACTTCGAAATGCCGGCGGCGACCTCCGCCCCGGTCACGCCGGGTTCGAATTCGCGCACGGATCCATCGGGAAATGTCAGGGCTGTCATCTTTCTCTCCTGCTCACTCGCTGCCAACCAATGCAGGTAAGCGCATGATTCGCCGCCTCGGGATGCGGCGCCAAAACGGCCGTTAAATGGCTCTTTCCGCCGCCCACGTCAACCGCTGCGGAACAATTTGGCGGCTTCGTGGTTATGCCGTTCAGACACTGTTCAGGAGCACATTTTTACCATGCTTGGTGGCTACGGATGATGCATCGGCGACCTCGACAGCATGTCTGCAAGGTCGCGCGGTGACCCGCAAGGCGGATCCGCGGCGAGCCGGTGCGCCGGAAGGCGGCCGAACGAGGGGGCTTCGGGGGTTTGGCCCGCGACAGGGCCGAACGGACATACCAGGGTAGGAACGGATGGCGATTATCTACGGTACGAACGCAAACGATGACCTTTACGGGACGACTGTCAACGACAACATCTATGGCTATCTCGGCGATGATGTTCTTTTCGGTTACCGCGGCGACGACTTCCTGCAGGGAGGCGCCGACGACGATGACCTCTATGGTAACGTCGGCAACGACTATCTCTATGGTGGTCTCGGAGATGACTATCTGAACGGCGGCCACGGCATCGACGTGGCAAGCTATGCGGGCAACCCCGGGTGGATCGACGTCGACCTGAGCTTAGGCGTCGCCGATGATGCCAACGGGTTCCGTGACATTATCGACAATGTCGAGGACGTCATCGGCTCCGATTACCGCGACCTGATCAGCGGCAACGCGGTCGGCAACGCGCTCTTCGGGCGCGGCGGTGCCGACGATATCTACGGCCGGGGCGGCAACGACAGCCTCGTCGGCAACGGTGGCGATGATTACCTCTACGGCATGGCCGGCAACGACACGCTCGAAGGGGGTAACCGCGATGACATGCTTCTTGGTCAGGCCGGCAACGACCGGATGGTCGGCGGCAGCGGTTCCGACACCCTCAATGGCGCCGCCGGCAACGACCTGATGATCGGCAACGGCGGTTCCGACGTCTTCACCTACAACTACGCCGCCGGCGACAGGGACATCGTCCGTGGCTTTCAGAACGATGTCGACTGGCTGAAGATTGCCGCGCCGGATTCCCTCACCAAGGCCGATATCCTGTCCATGGCGAGCGAGGTTGGTGGCGATGTCGTTTTCCATTTCGGCGGTGGAAACACGCTGACGGTGGAAGACATGACGATCGCGACCTTGAAAGACGACATGTTCCTCGTCTGAGGCAGCTCATCGCCCTGGGCGATGACTGAACGGGCGGGCGGCGACCGGAAACGGTTGTCGCCCGTTTCGTATCGCGCGCCTTTTCCTTTCCATGAGCACGGCAAAACGCATTCTGTTGTCGCGCGCACACCTCCCCTAACGTAAGATTGCTTCTGCCGAAGGAAGCCGGACGAAAATGGCTGCCTTGCGATGTGACAGCAGCCGGAAACACCGCAAAAGCGGTTGAACGCCACTGATGGCGGGAGGGGAAAGATGACCAGTCGATGGATAGCGGCGGCCGTTTTTGCGGCGGGCACGCTTGTCGGCCATGCCGCGATGGCGGCGATGCCGGCGGATACGCCACAGACCGATGCGACACGCAACGTCGGCGCAAGTACCCCCCGACCGATCGCGGAGGAACGCTTCCGCATTGCCCAGGCGCCGCGCTACTTCGTCGTTCTGGGGTCTTCTCGCCAGCATCGCGACGCACGCCGGCGTTGTTCCATGTTCGGCGATGCCTATGTCATCGACACCAACGAATACCCGAACTTTCGCAACGGCTATTATTCCTGCGTGATCGGGCCGCTTCACCGCAGCGACGCCGAAGACCAGATGTGGGCCTCAAAGGAAGCCGTGCCCGACGCCTACGTGAAACCCGGCTGGTAGGGCGGAGCGGGGAGCTACCCGTCCAGTCGCGTCGACTTGTCGATGTGCCGGCCGGTCCACTGCGCGTAGCGCCAGGGAAGATACCAGCGCGCGCTCTCGGGCAGTTCGCTCGGCACCGGATCATAGCCTGATGAGCCCCACGGATTGCAGCGCAGGATCCGGGCAAGTGCCATCCAGCCACCCGGCCAAAAGCCGTGTCGCGCGATCGCCTCGTCGGCGTAGGACGAACAGGTCGGCAAGTGCCGGCACTGCCTGCCGACGAGCGGCGACAATGTCACCTGATAAAGCCGAATCATGAGACGGGCGGGATGGAGCACGTGGGGCTGGGTCCTCGATTGCGGAGCATTCACCATCCGGTTGCAGACACGCTCCGATAAAGCCGACATAGGCGATGACAACGGCTTTGACCAGAGCGGCATCCGCGCCGTAGGCTGCGCGACCAGGCCGGATCCCTCCGGACGCCGCGCAACCCGACCATGCCCGATACCATGCCCGATACCATATCTGACAGCCTCCCAGACCCCGGCTTTCATCCCGTCTTCCGGGAAATCAGCGACGGCGACGTCCCCGTCGTCATCGATTTGTGGGCCCGCGCCGGCCTGACGCGGCCATGGAACGATCCGGCCCGCGACATCGCCTTTGCGCGCGAAAGCGACAATGCAGCGGTGCTCCTCGGCAAGGTCGGCGATGCACCCGTCGCCACCGTCATGGCCGGCCACGACGGCCATCGCGGCACGGTCTACTATCTCGGCGTCGAGCCGGCATCTCAGGGCAATGGATACGGTCGCGCGGCGATGGCGGCGGCCGAGGCCTGGCTCGCGGCACGCGGCGTTTGGAAGATCAACCTTCTGGTGCGCGGCGAGAACCGGCAGGCGATTGGCTTCTACGAGAAGCTCGGCTACCGGATCGAACCGAACGCGCAACTCGGCAAACGCCTGTCCGATCCGGCCGGAAAGCCCGCGGAGCCAGCGCCGGCACTGACAGGCGCGCGCGCGATTGCCGACGCGCTCGCCTTCGCCGCCCGCGCCCACGTCGACCAGCGCCGCAAGGGCACCCGTGCCGAGCCCTACGTCAATCATCTCGCCGAAGTCGCCGATCTGGTGGCCGAAGAAACACAAGGGCGCGACACCGCGCTGATCATCGCCGCGCTCCTTCACGATACGGTGGAGGACACCCCCGTCACCCTCGCCGATATCATGGATCGCTTCGGCGCCGATGTCGCCGGCCTCGTCGCCGACATGACCGACGACAAGAGCCTGCCGAAGGGGCGCCGCAAGCTGGCCCAGATCGAGCACGCGGCGGACCTCGCCAAGCGCGCCAAGGTGCTGAAGATCGCCGACAAGGTTTCCAACATGCGCAGCATCCTGACAAGCGCCCCGGCGGACTGGCCAGCCGGTCGCATTCGGGCCTATGCGATCTGGGGACGGGCCGTCGTCGACGGCTGCCGCGGCGCAGCGCCAGACCTCGAGGCCGCCTTTGACGAGGCGGCGGCGGCAATCCTCGAGAAATGGCCGGAGCCAGAGGACGGCGACAACATGGCCTATGCGTGGAAGGGCGCAAAGGACTGACGGGTCGCAAGGCCAGTCAGGCGAACGAAGACTTAGGCCGAGGCCGCGGGCTCAACCGGCTGCAGAGGTTTTGCGCGCGTCCTCGACCTGGTCGAGGGCATCGACCACGGCGTCGAACGTCAGCATGGTGGACGCATGGCGCGCCTTGTAGTCGCGGACCGGCTCCAGCACGGCGAGATCGGCGAAGCGACCCTCCGGCGGCGGGCCGTTTTCCTTCAGCATCTTCCTCAGAGCTTCGCGCGCGCTGCGCACTTCGTCCGCATGCGCACCGATGACATGGCGCGCCATGATGGAACTCGACGCCTGACCGAGCGCGCAGGCCTTCACGTCGTGCGCGAAATCGGTGACGACATCGCCGTCCATCGCAATGTCGACGGTAACGGTCGAGCCGCACAGCCGCGAATGCGCGGTTGCACTGGCATCGGGCGCGTCAAGCCGTCCCAAGAGGGGGATATTGCCAGCAAGTTCCAGGATAGTGCTATTATAGACCGCATCGAGCATTTCGGCTTTCCTCTGCCGCTTTCTTTCGCGGCTGCCCCTATTATATAGGGATAGGCTACGGGGCGACGCCAGTGCGATCGCCAAGTGGAGGTGGGCATTCGGCCCGAATATAGTGTTGACGGCCCGCGCGGTCACGCGCCAACAAGGGCCCTGCGGCCATGCGAAATAGGCGATTGCCGATCCGGCGCTGAACCCTACATCTCATGACGCCGTATAGATTTGCCGAGGTTCGGCCATTGAAAAGAGATGGGCCAATGGATGCCATTGTGAAGTCGCTTCCCTCTTCTTCCCCCAGCGATGCCCGGGCAGTGGACGAAACAGAGCGCCCGACCCGGGAAGAGGCCGAAGCCGCCGTCCGCACGCTCCTTGCATGGATCGGCGACGATCCCGGCCGCGAAGGCCTGCTCGACACGCCCAAACGCGTGGTCAAGGCTTACGGGGAATTCTACCAGGGCTACGACCAGAGCGCCGATGATCATCTCGGCCGGGTTTTCGAGGAAGTCGGCGGCTACCAGGGCATCGTGCTGTTGCGCGATATCCCCTTCTATTCCCATTGCGAGCACCACATGGTGCCGTTCATCGGCAAGGCTCATATCGCCTATTATCCGAACGAGGGCGTGGTCGGCCTGTCGAAGCTCGCCCGCGTTGTCGATATCTATTCCCGCCGCCTGCAGACGCAGGAGAACCTGACGGCGCAGATCACCGACACCATCGACACAGCGCTGAAGCCGCGCGGCGTCGCTGTCCTCATCGAGGCCGAGCATCAGTGCATGTCGCTGCGTGGCGTCCAGAAGACCGGCGTTTCCACCGTAACCACCCGGTTCACCGGCGTCTTCGAGAACGACCCGGCCGAACAGGTGCGGTTCATGACGATGATCCGTTCTCACCCGTGAGAAGGCGGTCGACGCCCGGCGAAGAAATCACCACCGTTAGTCAAGACATCCGGGGAGAGGGAACCTTGTGCGATAGCGACAAGGCCGCGCCGTGTTTTGCGGCGCGCGGCGACAAGAACGCGGTCGAAAAGGGCATGCTTTTCGCACCGAAGTTCGATGAGAAGGGCCTGATAATCTGCATCGCCACCGACGCCGACACGGGCGAAGTGGTGATGGTGGCCTACATGAACGCACAGGCACTGGCGCTGACGCTGGAGACCGGCGAGGCGCACTACTGGAGCCGTTCGCGCGGCGAACTGTGGCACAAGGGCGCGACGAGCGGTTCGATCCAGACGGTCCTCGAAGCCCGCACCGATTGCGACCAGGACGCGATCCTTCTGAAGGTCCGCACCGGCGGCAGCGGCGCCTCCTGCCACCTCGGATACCATTCCTGCTTCTTCCGCACCGTCCCGGTCGGCGAGGCCCCCTCGCCGGCGACCAAACTGACCGTCGTCGCCGATCCACCGGCCTTCGACCCTGACGATGTCTACGGCAGGAAAGCCTGACCGCCAGGTTCAAGCGAAGTTCGAGCGAGGTTCGAGCCGGGCTCGGGTTTGGACACGCGACCGCGACCCGCAGACCGGTCACGGTGCGGGACGCGGTCTGCCTCTGGTCGAAATGGTCGTCAGCCGTCAGGCCGTGGCGATGTAGCTACGCATCTCTTCCGCTTCGCGTTCGGCCTGCTCGATGCGGAACTTCACCAGATCGCCGATCGACACGACGCCGATCAACGCACCGTCGCGCACCACCGGCATGTGCCGAAAGCGGCCGCGCGTCATGCGCTCCATCACCGCGATGATGGTTTCATCTTCCGAACAGGTCATCACCTTTGCAGTCATGACGGACTTGACCGGCATGACCAGCGCGTCGGTACCATTGCTGGCGATAACGTGAACGATATCGCGTTCGGACAGGATGCCGACGATCGCGTCGTCTGGATCGTGTACCACAATGGCACCGATCTTCATCTCCGTGAGCACCGCACAAATTTCTCCGACCGTCTGGTCGGGCGTCGCGGTGACAACGTCCCGCCCTTTCTCCGATAGAATGGCTGCAACCGTCATGGTGTTCCTCCCGTTTGTCACGACCCTTCTCGAGCCTTGTTGTCCGCCGTCCGGTCGTTTGTGCCGAACGAGCCGCCGCTTAAGAGGGAAATCATGACAGAATGTCGCAGGAACGCCAACTCCCGGTTTTTCGGGAGCCCTCCCCGGGCACCGGCCGTCGCGGAACGCCCGCTGCGGTCACCGGTCGGGACGGGGCATGCGCGGCACCGGATCGAAGAAGGAAAACAGCAGAAGGCCGACGAGAAACCCGCCGATATGCGCCTGCCAGGCAATTTCGCCCTCGACGCCGGTAATCGCCGATGACCCGATGCCTGTGAAGAGATTGAGGCCGAACCAGACGGCCAGGAAAACGAACACGCGGCTATCTTTCAGCGCCACCATCAGCGGCGGGGCGGGAAATTGCCAGTGATTCCGGCTTCCCGAAAAGGGTCCGAGCGGATGGCGAAAGAAGACGAACCGCGCCGCCGCCGCCATCTGCCCCGAAATCGCCCCGGAGGCTCCGATGACCGGAACGAAGTCGCCGGGATGGGCAATCAGATGGGCGAACGCGCCGGCAATCGAGGCGATGGCGGAGAAGACGAGGAAGCGGACCGTGCCGAACCGCCAGGCGACGGCGCTGCCGAAAGCGGCGAGCCAGAAGAGATTGACCGCCAGATGGACGAAGCCGCCATGGAGGAAGGAATAGGTGACGAAGGTCCACACATCGGCTCCGATCCCGCCTGGAAGGCCGTATTGCGACGCCTCGGCTGAATAGCGGACAGGGATAAAGGCGAACATCAACAGCAGATCGATGTCGGCTTCTTGCGACAGGAAAAAGACCCGGCACAAGTGAATGCCCGTCATCAACGCCGCGAGCGCAAGCACGACGCCGGGAAGATTGAACATCGGTTCGCTTCGCGGCGCGTCCGGCTGGGGCAAGGGGTTGGTCATGCCAGTCTTCCTCGATCGGTCATATATAATCCCGGGACTGCGACACGCCGCTGACCGGCAGGCGCAGTGCGCGGGGAAGTGAACGTCGCCGAAACCGGAGATCCCGCGCCAACGCGTGCCCAGCTATACCAACTTGCGCATCGGGCGAAAGCGTATCGCGACGAAATCGCAATCTAAACGACATCTGATCGGCATTTGAAATTTGGGCGGAAGGGACGCTGAGCGGGGCCCGTCCCGCTTTGAGACAGCCGCACCGGATCGGCACGACCGCCGGCGCCCTTACCGGACAAGCAAGAGGCTCGCGCGAGCTGCCATTCGCGCGAGCCTCTATTGTCACGTCCCCTTGCGGGTCCCCTGCGACGTTGCGCCGTAAGACCAAACCCCATCGGTCATCCGGCGCCAAGTGGAGTAATCACACATTAACCTGCGATCGCAATTCCAACAATCTTTACTGCCTTTTAACGTTAACGCGCCGTGAGCCGGACCACGCGCCCGACGCCTCAGCAACGATCTTTCCGGACCATTCTCCGAGAGAAAATCGCACTTTCCCATGGGTCACGACACCTTACGGGCCGGCACATGGCATGGCTCGTGCTGTTTATGTCGACGAAGCGACAACCCGGCGCTGCACGTTTCGTATGGGGACAGCCGGGCTGATGGGAATGCGCCTTCGCGCGCAGGGGTAGATTAGGGGGCCGTGACGAATGAAGCATCCGTCCGTTCAGAAACTTTATGCCTATTGGGACTCACTCAGAGGCGCCCGCTCGGCACCCGAGCGACGGGAAATCGAACCGGCGGAGATCCGCGAGATTCTCGGAGACACCTTTATCCTCGAATATGACGGCCCGGATCGTTTTCTGTTCCGCCTCGCCGGCACGCGCATGTGTTCGGCCTATTGCCGGGAGTTGAAGGGCCAGAACTTCGCCGGCCTGTGGTCGGGCGAGGACCGCAACGCCATAAACTCCATCATCAACGCCATCACCACCGACGCCGCCGCCACCGTACTCGGCTACCGCGGCACCAACACCCAGGGCCGAACGCTCGATTTCGAACTGCTGCTGCTTCCCCTGCGCCAGAGCGGCGACGGCTATAACCGCATTCTCGGCCTGTGCGCGCCCGTCCAGTCGCCGTACTGGATCGGCGTTCATCCGATCTGCAATCACGAAATCGTCTCAACCCGCCTGATCTGGCCGAACCAGCGCCCGCACTTCCTGCGCCGCCAGCGCGACCCGCGCCACATCGCCCCGGTTTCGACCGTAGCGCCGAACCCGGCCGGGCACACCGAACCACCCGTCTTCGCGCCCCAGAAGGATGTCGCAATTCGGCGCTACGGCCATCTCACCGTCTTCGACGGCGGCCGCACCTGATCCCGCCGAAGGAGAAGGGCGTGCGTCCCACACCCGCCGGGTAACCACGCCCACGCATTCCGCTCTCAAGAGCCGGTTTCGAATTGTCGTGCCTTACACTCTGTTAACTGCAACGCTTCTATGATTCAATGCGTGCCGTGCCCAACGGCACCCGCTGTCCTTTATCATCGACCGTCGCAGGGATCGGACATGCCTTCTTCCGGACCAACCGTCCGATCGATCAACCTTCCCACGGCCGACGCCCTACCCAATCGGCGCCGGTTCCAACGGGTGAAGGTCAATCTGCTCGGCCGCTACATGCTCGCCAGCGGCGGCGAATACCAGTGTCAGATCGTCAACATGTCGCCCGGCGACGCAGCCCTGATCGCACCCGTGTCCGGCGAGATCGGCGAGCGCGTGGTCGCCTACATCGATCACATCGGCCGCATCGAGGGAAAGATCTCGCGCCAGACGCAGGAAGGCTTCGCCATGACGGTGTCGGCCACTCCGCGCAAGCGTGACAAGCTCGCCTCGCAGCTCACCTGGCTGGCGAACCGTCTCGAACTGAACCTTGCCGAGGACCGGCGCCACGAACGCCTTGCGCCGCAGGAAGCCGTCACCATCCTCACCATGGCGGACGGCCGGCAGTACAAGTGCCAGGTCATCGACATCTCGCTTTCCGGCGCTGCCTTGAAGATCGACGTCAAGCCCGCGGTCGGCGCCCGCGTCGTCCTGGGACAGATGCAGGCCCGCGTCGTTCGCCATACCGAAAACGGCATTGCAGTGGAATTCGCGACTGTCCAGAGCGAGGACTCCCTGCGTTCAGGCATGAAAGCGCGCCCCGCTTAACGCTCCCTACACCACGATCGACGACATGCGCAGATAAAGAAAGGCCGGCATTCCGCCGGCCTTTTTCGTTTTGGCGGCCTGTCCGGCCCGATGGTAATGGCATCGGCCTGCACCGATGTTCGGGCAAAATCCAATTTCCCATTATATTTCATAGACTTACAGATATTTCGAAAAGTCCATAAAATTCGCGGCAAATTTGTCGAAAACTCAAATACAGTTTTATTATACTTTTTCTATTCTTTAAATTAAATAATACTATAAAGCTTAGCGTGAAATAAAACCGCTCTCCCTATAGTCGAAACATCGAACGGGAGAGATTGACTATGGGGAATACAGGGATTTACTCGAAGCTGGCCATGGGGATGGCCGCTTCGTTGATGATCATGACAGGAGAGGCGAACGCCACCGGTCTTTACGGCGACCGCTACATGCACACGACAGGCGTCACGTCGCCACCGATCGGGCATGTCCGGTTCTGCCAGAACAACCCGGGCGAATGCCATCTTCGCGGTAGCCGCCGGACCGAAATGCGGCTGACCCGCACCAAATGGTCGGAGCTCTTGCGGATCAACGCGGAAGTGAACCGGCAGATAGCACCGGTCACGGACCGTGACCTCTACGGCGTCGACGAATTGTGGACGTATCCGACGACGAAGGGTGATTGCGAGGACTATGTCCTTTTGAAGAGAAAGCTGCTGATGAACCGTGGCTGGCCGGTCGGCGCACTGCTGATCACCGTGGTGCGCGACCAGAACGGCGACGGACATGCGGTTCTGACGGCCAGGACCGATCGCGGCGAGTTCATTCTCGACAATCAGGAGGAGGCCGTTCTCCCCTGGAACCAGACAGTCTACCGCTACGTCAAGCGGCAGTCCGAAACCAACGATGTTGCTTGGGAGAGCATTTCCGACAATCGCGTCTGGTCGGTCGGCAGCGTGGCAAAGCGCTAGCAGGAAGGCCCAGCGAACGGCATCGGCGGAGAGCGAAAAAGGCTCCCGCCGATGCTCCAAGACAGATCCACGGGATCCTCGCTGGATTGAAGAACTCGGTGAGAGACGAAATAGGCCCGGTCACGTCCCCACCTCCCCGTCCCTACCCAGACCGGGTCTCTAGAGCCGGCTCGTTACCCCACGAGCCGGCTCGCCCCTTTTCGGGACGGATTTTCGACGAGTCCGCGCGCCCGGATGGCGCATCCCCGCCATTCAGCTCGCCGCGATCGGGCGCAGCTCGCGCACGCAGCGCTGCCAATTCTCCACATAGTGGGTGGCAGACTCGCGCAGCGAGGCGATAGCCGCCTCGTCGAGCGTACGGGCGACCTTGCCCGGCATGCCGACGACAAGCGAATTGTCGGGGATTTCCTTGCCCTCGGCGACGAGGGCATTGGCGCCGATGAGGCAATTGCGGCCGATCCTGGCGCCGTTGAGGATCGTAGCCCCCATGCCGATCAGCGAATTATCGCCGATCGTGCAGCCGTGGAGGATCACCTTGTGGCCGATGGTGCAGCCCTCGCCGATGATCAGCGGATAGCCGAAGTCGGTATGGAGCACGGAACCGTCCTGAACGTTGCTGCGCGCGCCCACCACCAGCGGTTCATTGTCGCCGCGCAGGACCGCCCCCCACCAGACGCTGGCATCTTCCTGGAGCTCCACCGCGCCGATCAGCGTGGCGTCGGGCGCCACCCAGTAGCGGTCGTCGGCGGGGAATCGGGGCACGGCTTCACCCAGTGCATAGATCGTCATGTTTTCTCCCTTTGTCGGTCGTTTTCGCGCAGAGCGTGCCACGAGCCGGGCGCGAATGCGAGTGCGCCTCGGACATGACCCGGTCGGGGTGTCACACGACATGTCCCGTGTACCGATCCCCCAGAAACGGCAAACGGCCTCCCTGTGGAACAGTAGACGAGGAAAAAGGAAAATGAGGCGCCCGGCTTTATGCCGGATGCGAAAAAGCGCGTCAGAACGTCAGCGCGATCGCAAAGTCGAGAACGACGATGCCGGAGCACACGCTCCACATGCCGGCGATTGCAGCGCTCGCGGCGAGCCATCCGATCGGCCGCTTCTCGATCAGTCGGCCGCGAATGGCGTTGCGCATGATGATGAAGGGGCCGGCGAAAGTACATACGACCACCGCCGAGATGACCTTGAACCAGCCATCGAGATCGAACGTGAAGCTGGGCGGCTGCGCCGTCACCAGCTGATAGAAGCTGCCGAGCACTCCTGCCGCGACAAATCCTGTCATCAAGGCAAAGCCGAGAACAAGCAGATCCCCAATCATTCTAGCCCCCAAACACCCCTGGTCTGCCCGAGACGCCCTCGTCCCCCAAGTCACCCTTGGCTCGAAGACGGACACCGCATCGGTCAATGGTGGCTCCCGGCGCAAGATGTGTGCCGCTCTCGCGCCGGGACGGAATTCGCGGCTTTGTTAGCCTTTCGGTAACCATAAACGATGGAGTCTGTCCCTGTTCAAGACAGCTGCGTCAGAGTGGAACAGCACGGGCAAGACAAAGCGGCGAACGACAAACCGTTTCTCCCCTTCCCGTTTCCCTTTTCGCCGGCAGCGGGAAAACCACCGACAGCAAACCGGGGCAGGGCCGTGGCTACGACACACACGCTGAAAGGCTTTCGCTCCAGCCACTGGCCGATCACGCTCCTTGCCGTGGCGAGCATCCTCGCCGGGCTTGTCGGCCTCTTCCAGCTCGCCATCGGCTGGTTAGGCGGCGAAGCGCTGAAGGCCGGCTTCACCACCGATCCGACGCCCATCCTCGTTACGCTCGACGCCGAGCCGTTGTCCGTGCCGCAAAACATGATCCGCTTCAGCGACCAGCGCCGGTCGGGGCCCGCAAAGCGGATCGACATGGTCATCCACTGGCCATCCATGGAAGGCTATTCGCCGGCCCGCGCCGACGCCTTCGATGACATCACGCCCGATGCGCCGATCCTCTTCGTCAGCATCGCGCCGCGCATGACCGAGGTCGATTCCACAGGACGGCTCATCAATCTCTACAGCCGCTTCTTCGATGATCCATCGGAGCCGACGACCTCCGGCCCGGCGCCGGACGGCCTCGTCGGCCGCACGCTGCGCCAGGGCCATGGCTACGACAACGAGGAAATCTTTTTCGAAGCCGGATCCACTGATCCGTTCGTCGCCCGCTGCGCCCGCCCCGACGGCAGCGGCCTGCCGCTGACGTGCCTGCGGGAAATCCACGTCGGCCTCAACCTTTCCGCCACCTACCGCTTCCGTCGCCCACTCCTTGACCGCTGGCACCAACTCGAGGCGGGCATACAGGCCATGATCCACAGTATGGAAGAGGCCGGACGGCGCGCGGAGTGAGGCCCCAGCTCTTTTCGTCCCGGCGGGCTTCGGTGGCACATGGAAGAAGCAGCCGCGGGACGAAAAAGCCGCGCCCGGGAAACCCGGACGCGGCTTTGAATCGGTTCATGCAAGTTCGGCCGGCAAGCGGGAACGAGGCCGGCGAGGCGCCGCCCGCCGCTCACATTTCCTCGACGTCAAACTCCAGAATGGCCATCTGGAAGTTCCACGACAGATCCTCATCCTCATCGTCGCGGAAAATCACGCCGATGAATTCATCGCCGATATAGACTTCCGCCGAATCGTCCTTCTGCGGCCGTGCCCGAACGCCGATGCGCGGCAGTTCGAACTTTTTGCGCAAAAAGGCCTCAAGCTTGCGGATTTCGTCTTTTTTCAACGGTATCTCCTATTGTCCTGTCAAGTGTCAGACCGACATCGGCGCCGGTCTCTTTCGTGAAAGTCCTCCGCCGGCGCAAGCCGCGCAGCGGGCGGGAAACATGTGCTCCTGGAACGCCGTCTCCCTGAAACGCCGTCTCTCTGAAACGCCGTCTCCCTGAAACGCATGAAGCGATCCGGATGCTCCAGACCGTCCGGACCTCTTGAGTTGTCCGATCGATGCCGGGCATTGTTCTGACGGAGCCGGCGAAGCGGGTCAATCCGTCCAGCCGGAGGAAACCGGGGACAATCCAGCCCCAGGCAAATGAAACATCCCCTGCACCGTCAGCGCCGGACGAGACATCAGGAACACACGCCCATGAGACTCTTCGCACCCGAAACCTTCATGAAATCCGAGCGAACGCGCCGGATATACGCCTACTACGAACTCACCCACACGCTCATCGACCTGTCGGCCGCGCTGCTGTTTCTTGTCGGCTCGATCCTGTTCTTCTATCAGAACCTCATCTACGCGGGGACATGGTGCTTCACTCTCGGCTCCGTCGCCTTCACCATGAAGCCGGCGCTGCGCTTCGTGCGCGAAATCCATCTCCTCAAGATCGGTGATTTCGAGGACGTCGCCGCACGCTATAACACGTGACCGGCAACGCCCTTACAAGGGAAACGCTACTCGTGCCCGGAAGAATCCCCGCTCTCGGCAAGCGTGTGATCCATCGTGATCGACGGTTCCGCACAACCTGCCTGCCCGACCACCTTCGCCGGCACGCCGGCAACCGTCACATGCGGGGGAACCGGCTTCAAGACAACGGAGCCGGCGGCAACGCGCGAGCAGCAGCCGATCTCGATGTTGCCGAGGATCTTGGCGCCCGCCCCGATCAGCACGCCGGAACGGATCTTGGGATGCCGGTCGCCCATTTCCTTGCCGGTACCGCCGAGCGTGACGCCCTGCAGGATGGAAACCTCGTCGCCGATCTCCGCAGTCATACCAAGAACGACGCCCGTCGCGTGGTCGATGAAGATCCCGCGTCCCATCTTGACCGCGGGATGAACATCGACCTGAAATACCTCCGAGGCGCGGCTCTGAAGGTAGAGCGCGAAATCGCGCCGGCCGTTGTTCCACAGCCAGTGCGCCAGCCGGTGGGTCTGGATGGCGTGGAAACCCTTGAAGTAGAGCACCGGCTCGATGTAGCGCTCGCATGCCGGATCGCGGTCGTAGACGGCACCGAGATCGACGCGGATCACCTCGCGCAGCTTCGGATCGTCGGCGATCGCATCGTCGAAGGCGTGGCGGATATGCGCTCCGTTGATGCCGCCATGATCGAGACGGGCGGCGATGCGATGCGCCACAACGGCCTCGAGCGACTCATGGCTGAGCACGGTCTCATAAATGAATCCGCCGAGCTGTGGCTCCGCTGCGGCGACGGCCTCCGCCTCGTCACGAATCTGCTTCCAGATCGGATCGTGCAGGTGAAGCGTATCGACGGCCGTTTCCCGTGTCTGGCCCATAAAAGGCTCCTCTTCGCGGTACATGCGTCCCTCTGGGACGGCGTTATCCCACCCGACAATAGATAGATCATTCCCCACGGTTTCCAAACCGCTCCCGGCGATTTGATCAAAACAGTCTTTCCGTAGCGGCAATCCGGGGGCGCCGAATCGGCCCTCACCCTTCGTCTGCGTTGACGCGGCCGCTGCCCGCCGGTACCCCCGCTGACAGCACAGTTTTCCGCCGGAGATCGCTATGACCAAGACATTGACCACGTCCGACCCGCGCATTGTCGCGACCGTCGACGGCGCCATCGGCTGGCTCGTCATCGACAATCCGGAGCGGCGCAACGCGATCGCCCTGTCGATGTGGAAAGCAATCCCCGGCGCCGTCGCAGCACTCGATGGCCACCCCGACGTGCGCGTCATCGTCGTGCGCGGCGCGGGCGAGGCCGCCTTCGTCGCCGGCGCCGATATTTCCGAATTCGCCGAGACCCGTAAGGACGCCGAGCACGCGCTCGCCTACGAAGAGGCGAACGGTGCCGCCTACGCCGCCATCCGCCATGCCACGAAGCCGACGATCGCCATGATCCACGGCTTCTGCATGGGCGGCGGCATGGGCATCGCGGTCGCCGCCGACATGCGGCTCGCCTCCGACGACGCGGTGTTCTCCATTCCCGCCGCCCGGCTCGGCATCGGCTATCCGCCGGACGGCATCCGCGACGTCGTCAAGCTGATCGGCCCGGCCCGCGCCAAGGACCTGTTCTTCACCGCCCGCCGCGTCGACCATGCCGAGGCGCTCGCCATCGGCCTCCTCGACCGCGTTCTCGCCAAGGCCGACCTGGAGACCGAGACGCGGGCTCTCGCCGCCATGATCGCCAATAACGCGCCGCTGACCCACATCGCCGCCAAGGCCGCCATCGACGCCGTTGCCGGCGATCCGCACGCCGCCGACTGGGAGCGCGTCCGCACCCTCACCAACACCTGCTTCGACAGCGCAGACTTCGCCGAGGGCCGCACCGCGTTCATGGAAAAGCGCCGGCCCGTCTTCCGCGGCAAATAGCGCCGCCGGACCGCGACCTGGATACCCGACCGCCACGCCGAATACCGGCGAGAGGCGCTCCGCTGCCAATGGCAGGTTTTCACCGGGGTTTCCCGGGCGCATGATTCTCCGCGTGAAGCACCGGATTCATCACATGAAGTCGCCGACTCGGCTTCTTCGCAAACCCGACGAAGCCCTTCAAACGATTCAGGTTTCGTTAACCACGCCCGTTAAGATCGCATTAACCCTGTTCGGTGACGAGGTGTTAACCATATCGGGCGCAAACTGGCCCAATGAATGGGCTGACACCTCGCGTCCGCCCCGGCGAACACCGCCGCGCCCGCTGCCGGGACCGTCGTTGCCCCCTGCCATGTTCACTTAGCGCGAAAAGTTGAATCGGAATCGGAACTTGCAAAGTTCCGACCAAGCGATTCCGGCGACTCGCTTTTCCGCCTCTCTTCACGTGGTTTGCGAACCGGCCCCGAGCCGGATTTTCGCAAGAAACCCGATCACCGCTTCGGCAAAGACGTCGTTGCGATCGCCGGCGACCATATGGCCGGCGCCGGAGACATCCGCCAGTTCAGCCTGCGGCACGAGCTCCAGGAACTCGCGCGCGTGCGCCTCTGAGACGAGTTCGGACCGCCCGCCGCGGACAAGCAGCACCGGCACGTGGATATGGGTGACGGCGGCGAGCATTCGCGCCTCCATCGCCTCAGGCGCCACGCCGACGGAGCGCGAACCGGAAAGGAAACGCGGATCCCAGTGCCAGCGGTAGCGACCGTCGTCGTGGAGGCGGAGGTTCTTCTTCAGTCCGTCGAGCGAGCGCGGCCGCGCCCGGTGCGGCAGGTAGGCGGCGACCGCGTCAGCCGCCTCCTCCACCGAGCCGAACCCCTCCTCCACGCGATCGGCCATGAAGCCGGTGATGCGGGCGACACCGCTCGGATCGAGGCGCGGAACGATGTCAACGAGGACAAGAGCGGAGAAGAGCGTGCCGTCGCTTTCACCCTCCGCCAGCATGCCGGCGATGCCGCCGAGCGAGGCACCGATGACGATCGGCGCGGTGCCGAAACGGGCCTCGATCTGGCGTGCGACGGCGGTCAGATCCGCGGCATAATCGGGAAAGGTGTAGGCGCCGTCGGCGACCCAGTCGCTATCGCCATGGCCGCGCTGGTCGAACGCGATCGCACACATGCCGTCTGCGGCAAGGCGCGCCGCCGTCTCCTCCCAGGCAAAGCGCGTTTGCCCGCCGCCGTGAAGAAGCAGAACGACCGGACCAGTCGCCTCGCCCGCGGCACCCCGGCAATCGCCGACGAGCCGATTGCCGGCTGCGCCGGCGAACTCGATGGTTTCCACTCCCCCTCCCCGCTTCGCTTGTCACGCCCGTGCCGGTTTGTCCGGCGGCAGGCGGAAAGTGTCAGGGCCGGCGGCTCCAGAAATCGAGAACGCCGGCCTTGTAGGTCTTGTCGCCCACCGCGAGCATATGGTCGCGCCCCGGGATATCAAGCACCTCCGCATCTGGGAGAAGCTCGGCAAGCTCGTGCGCGGTGCCGGCGATCGCATCCCTGGTGCCGACGGCGACGAGCGTCGGCATCGTGATCGTCGCCAGCGTCGCCGGATCGATCTTCTGGCGCGACGAGCGCATGCAGGCGGCAAGCGCGATCCGGTCGCTCTTGGTCTGTTCGGCGAACTTACGGAACATCCGCCCGGTCGGATCGGTCACATGGTCGAGGGATTCCGCCTCCAGCGCCTCGGCGATCGGTTCGGGTTTGCCAACGCCCGTCACCATGCCATAGCCGAGACCGCCGAAAATCGCCGTGCGCACCTTTTGCGGCGCATTGGCGGCAAGGAAGGCGGAGATCCGAGCACCCATCGAATAGCCCATCACGTCGGCCATATCGATGCCGAGATGGTCGAGAAGGCGCTCGGCGTCTTCCGCCATCGTTGGCGCGCCGTAGTCCTCCGGATTGTAAAGCTTCTCGCTCGCGCCGTGGCCGCGGTTGTCGACCGCGATGACCCGCCGGCCGGCCTTCACCAGCGTATCGATCCAGCCGGTGTAGACCCAGTTCACATGGGCGTTGGAGCCGAAACCGTGAATAAGCAGGGTCGGCATGCCCTCACCCTGATCGAGATAGGCGATCTCAACGCCAGCGGAATCGAATGACGGCATCGGCACGGTGTCCCAGATGAGAAAATACAGAAACGAGAGAAGTTGCTCGAAACATAGGGCCTCGCCCGCCGGCTGAAAAGCCATTCCGGCAACCCGCCGTTCGTGTTGGAGCGCTCGGCGGGTTGCCGCAGCGGACAAATTCCGCGGACGTTAACCAACGTCAAATCGGGTCTGTTCATCGGCAGGTCGGATCGCTATTGTGCCCGAGTTCAGACACAATCCAACCATCGACGGAAAGCCGCAAAAATGGCTCATCAGATCGTCCCGCACTTCTGCAACGATGCCGGTGTGGAAACCATCCGCATCGGCGCCAGGGAATTCATGTGCGTCGGCGCCCGCCCACCGTTCGACCACCCCCATGTCTTCCTCGATATGGGCGATGAGAACGAGGCACTCTGCCCCTATTGCTCCACGCGTTACGTCTACGATTCCACGCTTGCCGCCGGCGAAGCGGATCCCGCTGACAGCGTCTTCCGCAGCGAAGCGGCGGAATAGAGACACCACATGCCCGGAACCATCGCTATTGCCGGCGGCGGGATCGGCGGTCTCGCCGCCGCCCTTTCCATTGCGCGCGCCGGTGTTGAGGTGCAGATCTTTGAGCGCGCCGACGGCTTGCGCGAGGTCGGCGCCGGATTGCAGATGTCGCCGAACGCCAGCCGTATCCTGCGCGAGATCGGCGCTGGCGAGGCCCTGGACAGTCTCGCGGTATGCCCCAGGGAACTCGTTGTGCACGAGGCGCGGACGGGCCGGATTCTGAACCGCATGGACCTTGACGAGGCCGCGGCCCGTCATGGCGCTCCCTATTGGGTCGTGCACCGGGCCGACCTGCAGCGTGCCCTTGCCGAGGCCGCCTTCGCCCACCCAGCCATCACGATCCGCCTGGAAGCGGCGGTACGAGACGTGCGCGAGACCGAAACCGGCGTCGAGATCACGCTCGGCGACGGCGAGACCGTCGGTGCAGATGCCCTCGTCGCCGCCGACGGTGTCTGGTCGACGATCCGACGCGATGTCCTCGGCCTTCCCGGCGCCGCGTATTCCAACCGCACCTCCTGGCGCGCCGTGGTCCCGATCGATGCGGTTCCCGACCGCTTCCGCGACGTGACCGGGCTGTGGCTCGGCCACGACGCCCATCTCGTCCATTATCCCGTCCACGCCGGCCGCAAGTTCAACATAGTGGCCGTCGTCGCCGACGACTGGAAGGAGGAAACCTGGAACGCCCCGGGCGATCCGGATTTCCTCAAGAAGCGATTCGCCGACTGGGCACCGACCGTCCAATACCTGCTCTCCATGACCGATACGTGGTTGAAATGGGCGCTCTGCGGCATGCCGCCGGCCGGGCATCCCTGGCATCGCGGCCGCATCGCCCTCCTCGGCGACGCCGCGCACGCCATGCTGCCGTTCCTGGCACAGGGTGCGGCCATGGCGATCGAGGATGGCGCGGTTCTCGCCGCCGAGCTGGCCAATGGCGGCCGGATCGAGGACGCCTTTGCCCGCTATGAAGCCAGGCGCCGCCCGCGCGTCGAACGCGTCGTCGCCGCGGCCAGCAAAAACGACTGCATTTACCACGCCTCCGGCCCCATGGCGTTCGCCCGCGATACGGCCCTCAAGCTCATGCCGTCGCGCCTCTTTCTGTCACACTACGACTGGCTCTACGGCTGGCGCGCCTGAGCGTCGGATGAGCGTCGGATGAGCGTCGGATAAGCAGCGGGCCTGGGCGCGCTTCCTCAGCGTCTGACCGGCCTCCCCGTTCCTCACCGTCGCCCGTGATGCGCCACGCCGCCGCCCCGATATGTCGCCATGTATGTCTGCGGACACCTAAAGGCTTGAGTGTCCGGCGCGGCTGGCCTACAGGACAGGGAACCACATGAAAAAGGCAAGCATGCGAGATGTCCGACCAGCCAGCCCCGCCGGAAACCGCGTCAGCAGATGATCACCAGTCCGGCAACGACATCGTCACCGCCGCCCTTCTCGTGATCGGTGACGAGATCCTTTCCGGCCGCACCAAGGACAAGAACATCGGCTTCGTCGCCGACTATTGCACCTCGATCGGCATTGACCTGAAGGAGGTGCGCATCGTTCCCGACGAGGAAGAACGCATCATCGAGGCGGTCAACGCCCTGCGCACACGCTACACCTACCTCTTCACCACCGGCGGCATTGGCCCGACGCACGACGATATCACCGCCGATTCCGTCGCCAGGGCCTTCGGCCTGCCGATCGATGTAGACCCACGCATCGTCGAGATCATGAAGACCCGCTATCCGGATCGCGACATCACGCCGGCACGCCTGCGCATGGCCCGCGTGCCCGAGGGCGCCGACCTCGTCGACAACAAGGTCTCCGGCCTCCCCGGCTTCCGGGTTCAGAACGTTTTCGTCCTCGCCGGTGTGCCCTCCGTCATGCAGGGCATGTTCGACGCGCTCGCGCCGGGCTTGAGGACCGGTCGCCGCATGCTGTCGGAGACGATCGACGCCGGCCGGCCGGAGGGCGTTATCGCCGAACCGCTGGGGAGCATCCAGAAAGCACACCCCGACACCGTGATCGGATCCTATCCTTATTTCGAGGACGGGCGCTTCGCCACCCGCGTCGTCGTGCGCGCCCGCGACAAGGCAGTGCTCGCCGCCGTGACAAGCGAGGTCGAAGCGATGCTTGCGACCCTGCCCCGACCCTGAGAACATTGCGGTCCCTGAAATCGCAGACACAGTCCGCTGCCGCACCGAGACCACCCGCGTCCGCCAGCAACAAGAGGTTCCCGATGAGCTCCGCACCCAGTCCCGAGAAAGCCTTTCCCGTTTCCTGGGACCAGTTCCACCGCGACGCGCGCGCGCTCGCCTGGCGGCTGTCCGGCCAGGGAAGCTGGAACGCGATCGTTTGCATCACCCGCGGCGGCCTCGTACCGGCGGCCATCGTCACCCGCGAACTGGGCATCCGCATGATCGAGACTGTCTGCGTCGCCTCCTATCACGACTATCAGGAACAGGGCGAGACCCGGGTCATCAAGGAAGTTGCCGATGAGGTGAAATCGATCGGTGGCGATGGCGGCAAAGGTGTTCTCATCGTCGACGACCTCGTCGACACCGGCAAGACCGCCCGCGTCGTGCGCGAGCGCCTGCCGAACGCCCATTTCGCCACCGTCTACGCAAAGCCCATGGGCCGGCCGCTCGTCGACACTTTCGTGACCGAGGTGTCGCAGGACACCTGGATCTATTTCCCCTGGGACATGGGCCTTGCCTTCCAGCCGCCGATCGCCAAGACGACGGCCGGCTGACCGACGCCCAAGAACGAGCGTGAAGGCGGCGGCAAACCAGAACTCAGGCGCCGACGCGGCAACCGGCCAGATCCCGGCGGTGCGCCTTGACCTTCTTGGCTCGAAGCCGTAACCGAAAACTGCCGGTGCGGGCATCCGCCCGCGCCCTTGCAAGCGGACGTGGTGGAATCGGTAGACACAAGGGACTTAAAATCCCTCGGGCCAAGCCCATGCGGGTTCGAGTCCCGCCGTCCGCACCAACACAGACATCCTTATCGGAATACCCCCTTAACGCCTTGAAGACCAAGGCGGTTTGGGGTGTTCTAGGTCCCGCGATCCGGTCGTAGGCGAGACGGTCGGTAAAAGCCAGTCTGAGCACCGTTCTTTACAGGGTGATCTGGCCACTTTCCCAGAGATTATACCGATTCCCATTGATCAGAACTGATGCGCCCATTTGCGCATTCCGATGGACATGATCTTCCATGGCTGATCGACGAGGGTGTTCCAGGCGAAGCAGCAGTGGTCGACGACGTCGTCGTAGGATTTGAAGATGCGGTTTGAGAGACAGTTGTCGCGCATGAACTGCCAGACATTTTCGACCGGGTTCAGTTCCGGGCATCTGGGCGGCACGACCAGTTCGGCAGAGCCATGCCACCCGGCCTGATCGAGCAGGACAACGGCGTGTGCGCCGGCGGCGACGTGGATGGCGATTTCCTCAAGCTGCATGCTCATCGCTTCGCTGTTGCACCGGGGCATGACTATGCCGGCGGCTTTGCCTTCAGCCGGGCAGATGGCCCCGAAGATCCATGCTGAGGAGCGCCGCCGATCCGGGCCGCCACACTGCGCGGCGCACCGTCGTAGATCGACGCCAGAGCCAGAAGTCGGCGTGTCTGGTTGGCGTTCGTACTGCCGCGAGCAAGGCGGCGAAGGGCGGCAGCGTCATAGTCTGTCCGAAGAGCGAGCGGGCATGGCGAACTTCCTCCTGGTCGCCCCTTTGAATCATGCCATCCGCCGTCGGGGAATCCCTCGTGAGTCAGAAATGTCGGCAAGGTCTGACGGTATCTCTGAGTCATTATATAGATATATATTGACTATTTTATCTGTATACCGGTTATCAGACATTTATAGATACCCTTGTCGAATTTTATCCAACGTAATATTTAAGTGGAACAGGAGATATTTTCCCGCAACGATCCACCCAAAACCAGCTTGTGTCTTCCACAAATCTTACGTCACCACCCTGAGTTATATAGAATGTTTTACTTTTTATTGACACAACATATAGAGCATACCCGCTCAGCTTCATAAGAAACGGAATGTCTTGAACGCGTGCGGATACATGGGTCGAGTGTTTTGTTAGGTCACGAACGGCACAACATTCGGGATTTTTTTTCAAAAACTCATTTATGGATTTATAATTAATAATTTTTTTTGGCCTATGTTTCGTTTTATACTCTATATCGGATTCCGTACTATATGGAAATCCATCAAGAAAGCTTAGGATAGCTTTGTGTAATAAGTCTTTTTCTGAGAGAATCTTTTTTTTCGACCAGCAAACTCCTAAAAAATTCCCCGCTCCCCAGACAGAGATCAGTGTAGTAAATATTAATATTGTGATATATAGTAATTTTCGCATTATTGGTTCCCGTCTATTCTAGAAAATGAGACTATATTACGAATATTAGGCTTATGAAAAATTGTAGGTACAAGTCTAAATTCCGGAAAATCTCTTCTATCCGCGGGCTTAAGAAAGCTGTTTCCGGATGTTAGCCTTGCTCACAGTTGACCTCAATCATCTGACTGATGTCACCCCTTATTTTTGGGAATGTGCACCATGCCGAAAGCGCAACTTATCATTGAAATTTTATAAGGTTAGTTTTTCAGGCTGATGACGGGTGGAAATCCGCCAGCCTACGCCAGATAGCGATCCACGAAATATCGCCCCACGTCATCCCACGAGCGGATGCCTGGGGTGAGCAGCAGTTCGCGGCTCCGGTAGCGCAACCTGCCGGTCAAGCGCCAGAGGGCGGCGGATTTGCTCCGCCCGGCACCAAGTGAACGCTTGATCTGGAGCGCATTTTCAATGTGGTCGACTTCCGCCGGTCGCCACGGCTCGGCTTTCTCAAAGAGCAGACTGGTGCTGTAGGATGGGGAGCTTCGCGCGAACCCGGCCCGTCCGGCGCAGGCCTCCAGGGTCCACGGATTGAAATTGTAGATATGCCCGTAATGGAACAGGTGCTCGGGCGCTTTGCGGCGGGCATCCTGATCAATATCCGGCACCGCCACATAAAGCACGCCGGTGTCCGTCAGCCATTCCCGCAACCGCGCCAGGAACCCCACCGGGTCACGGACATGCTCCAGCACGTGATGGAGCCGGATACAGTCGAACGTCCCTCGCGGGAACGTCACGTCATCCAGCATGGCGGTGCGAACCTTCACGCCGAGCCGGTTGCGGGCGAACACCGAGTAGGCGGCGTTCGGTTCGATCCCTTCTGCTCGCAGGTTCAACTGGTCGCAGAAATGCAGGAACTCGCCGCTGCCCGCCCCGACATCGAGGATGTTGCGGGTCTGCAGCAACCGGTCCCCGTGTTGCTGGAAAAACCGTAGCACCCGGTCGAAATTGCGAATGACCTGCCGCTTGCGGGGCTCCGGTGTGCCCTTGTAGGCCCACCGGTAATCCCGGGCATATGTCGTGCAGCCTGTATCGCGGCAGGGCCGCGTCAGCCCAGCGTCGGCATAACGAATTCGGGATCGGTGCGCATGCCGGTCGGCCAGCGCGTCGTTACCGTCTTCAGCCGGGTATAGAAGCGCACTCCCTCCGGGCCGTGCATGTGATGATCGCCGAACAGCGAGGCCTTCCAGCCGCCGAACGAGTGGAACGCCATCGGCACCGGGATCGGCACGTTGACGCCGACCATTCCGACCTCGATGTCCTGGGAAAAGGCGCGCGCGGTATCGCCGTCGCGGGTGAAGACGGCAACGCCGTTGGCGTACTCATGCGACGAGATGAGGTCGACGGCGCCGGCATAGTCCGGCACGCGGGCAACCGAAAGTACCGGGCCGAAGATCTCCTCCCGCCAGATCGTCATGTCCGGCGTGACGTTGTCGAACAGCGTGCCGCCAATGAAGAAACCGTTCTCGTAACCCTGCCGGTCCATCTTGAAGCCGCGACCGTCGAGAACGAGCTTCGCGCCCTCTTCGACGCCCTTGTCTATATAACCGGTGACCTTGGCCAGGTGCTGGCCAGTGACGAGCGGGCCCATCTCCGAGGCCTTGTCGCTCGCCGGGCCGATCTTCAGCGCTTCGATACGCGGCACCAGCCGCTCGATGAGCGCATCGGCTGTCTTTTCGCCGACAGGAACGGCGACCGAAACCGCCATGCAACGTTCGCCGGCCGAGCCGTAGGCCGCGCCCATCAACGCGCCGACGACCATGTCGAGGTCCGCGTCCGGCATGATCACCATGTGGTTCTTGGCGCCGCCGAGCGCCTGGACGCGCTTTCCGTTCGCCGTTCCGGTGGCATAGATATAGCGCGCGATCGGGGTGGAGCCGACGAAGCTGACGGCCTTGACATCAGGGTGTTCGAGAAGCGCGTCAACCGCCACCTTGTCGCCGTTGACGACATTGAAGACACCCTCGGGAAGGCCGGCCTCGGCAAGAAGTTCGGCAAGGACGAGCGAGGCGGAGGGATCGCGCTCCGACGGCTTGAGGACGAAGGTGTTGCCGCACGCGAGCGCTACCGGGAACATCCACATCGGAACCATGGCCGGAAAGTTGAACGGCGTGATGCCGGCGACGACACCGAGCGGCTGGCGCAGCGAATGGCTGTCGACATTGGTGCCGACATTCTCCGTCACCTCGCCCTTCAGAAGCTGTGGCGCGCCGGTGGCGAATTCCACCACCTCCAGGCCGCGCGTCACCTCGCCGAGAGCATCGTCATGGGTCTTGCCGTGTTGGGCCGAAATCGTCTCGGCGATACGGTCGGCGTTTTCCCGCAAGAGAACCTTGAAACGGTCGAGGATGCGAGCGCGGCGCAACGGCGGCGTCTTTGCCCAGGCCGGGAACGCTGCCTTGGCGGCGGCGACCGCCGCACCGACCTCCTCGGTCGTCGCCAGCGGCGTGCGACCGGAAACAGCGCCCGTGGCGGGATTGAAGACGTCGGAAAACCGATCGGAACGGCCGGCGACCGGCTCGCCGCCAATAAAATGGGTAATATCGGACATGGGCGTTCTCCTGATGTTGTTAGCAGCAGATTGTTGGATTAAATTTCGCAAAGCAATTCTGACGAAATCAGATCCGATATGCATAAATTGACATTAGATTCCGAAACGGACCTCGACTGGGACGACGCCCGCATGTTTCTCGCCGTGGCGCGCGCGGGCCAGATCCTCGCCGCCTCGCGCACGCTCGGCGTCAACCAGGCGACACTAAGCCGACGGGTCTCGTCGCTGGAGAAGTCGCTCGGCACCAAACTCCTGATGCGGCGCACGAGCGGCTCGGAACTGACCGAGGCCGGCAACCGCCTTCTCACAGTGCTGGAGCGGGTCGAGACAGAGTTCATCCGCGCCCGCGCGGATCTTGCCCGGACCGGCGCTGCGATCGCCGGCACCGTCCGCATCGGCGCCCCGGACGGCCTCGGCGTAGGCTTTATCGCGCCCCGGCTGGCGCAATTGTGCGAGCGACACCCGGACCTTCGCCCGCAACTCGTTCCCGCGCCCCGCAGCTTCTCGCTGTCGCGCCGCGAGGCCGACATCGCCGTCATGGTCGGACGGCCTGAGAGCGGCCGCCTCGTGGCCCGCAAGCTCGCCGACTACACCCTTGGCCTCTATGCCTCCAAAGCCTATCTGTCGCGCTACGCGGCACCGGAAACCGCCGCCGATCTCGCCGGCCACCGCCTCATCGGCTATGTCGAGGACCTCATCCACACGCCAGCCCTCGATTATGCCCGCGAGTTCGTCCGCAACTGGCGCTCGCACGTGGAAGTGTCGAGCGCGCTCGGGCAACTGGAGGCGGTGCGCGCCGGTGCCGGCATCGGCGTCCTGCACGACTATCTCGCCCGCCGTCATGACGATCTCGTACCGATCCTCTCCGACCTGCGCGTCACGCGGTCTTACTGGCTGGCGATCCACGAGAACCTGCGCGACATTGCCCGCATCCGCGCCACTGTCGATTTCCTCGTCGCGGCGGTCCACGCCGAACAAGCTTCCTTCACACCGGCATGAAAAGGCCCGGGAGACGGAAACGCCACCCGGGCCCCAATAAAGGCGTTTCGCCAGTCGGCTTCAGGATCGACACTCAGGCGACGGCGCGCGCCGGCCGTGCCCTGGCCCACACGTCGATCAACCGCGAAAAGCGCTCGATCATCCGCCCACGCGCCTCGTCGTCGGAGATTTCGCCGGCAATCCAGGGTCTCGCTGCCGTGGCGAACACCGTGCGACCAACCGCGAAGCCCCGCACGACCGGCGAGGCCGCGGCGCGCGCGATGCTCTCTTCCATCCGCTCTATCGGCGCATCGAGTCCGAGAAGGAGGACGCCCCGGCACCAGGGATCCTCGGTGCGAATCACCTCTTCGATCGCGTTCCAGCCGACCACGGTCTGGTCCGGAAGCTTCCACCAGTCCGGGCGGATGCCTTCCGCGTAGATCTGTTTCAGGGATTGCGCCGTCGCTGTCTCACCCGCCTGCGTCTGCGCCGTACCGATCACCTCCACGAGATATTCCAGCCGCGCAGTGCGGGCGGCGGAGGCAAGACGATGGAGCTGGTCCATCTGTTCTCGGTGCATCGCGGCATCGTCGTCCGGATTCGCAAAGACGAGGCATTTGACAACGTGGTCGGGTGGCCAGCTCTGCAATTCCGCACCAAGGCTCGGCAGGCCCTCGAAGCGCAGGGGACGCGACCCGGGCAGTTCCACCGGCCGGCCAATCCACACCCCCTCGCGCTCGGCGCGAAAGAGCGCGGAACGGCCGAAGCGACCGTCGAGCAGCGTACCAACGGAAAGGCCATCGCGCCGCGCGGCGAGAAGCGCGTCGAGGCAAAGCTCCTTGAAGGCGGAGATCTTCTCGTCCGACGCCCCGACCTCCTCGGCGATCTTCTCCAGCTGGATGCGATGGTCGGCGGCAAGCGCGCAGATGTCGTGCCACTGCGTCTTGCGGTTCGTCGCCCAATGGACGTGCTCCAGATAATCGTCCTCGCGCAGGCGCGGCGTCACGATGCCGCGTTCAAAGAACACCTGCAGTTCCTCCCACGTCGGATAGGACGGAGCGCAGCCGTGGCGAGAAACCGCGAGCGCGCCGCACGCATTGGCGATGCGGCAGCACTCCTCCAGCGGCAGATCGCGCAGGTACCCCCTGAGGAAGCCGGCCATGAAGCCATCGCCCGCGCCGAGCACGTTGAAGACCTCGACGGGGAAGCCTTCGGAGGAGATCCCCTCCTCCAGGTCCTCGGGAATGGCGCCCGGAAAGACGAGGCATCCCTTCGGCCCTGTCTTCAGAACGATCAGCGCGTCGGAGACCGCGCGGATGCCGAGCAACGCCGCGCGCGTATCGGCCTGGCCGCCGGCGATGCTCACTTCCTCATCGGTACCGACGATGACGTCGCAATGAGGCAGGATCTCCTGTACCTTAGCCGTCACCGCCGGTGCGTCGATGTAGCGGACGTCGCCCTCGCCGGCGCCGGCGAGACCCCAGAGATTCGGCCGATAGTCGATGTCGAAGATGACCTTGCGGCCGGCTTCGTGCGCCGCGCGTATCGCCTTGTGGCTGGCGGCGGCGAGATGGGGCTTGGAGAAATGTGTGCCGGTGACGACTATGGCCTTCGCCTGGGCGATGAAGGCCGGATCGATATCGTCCTCGCTGAGCGCGGCATCGGCGCAATCGGTGCGCGCAAACAGGAGCGGGAAGTTGCGGTCGTCCTCGATGCCGAGGAAGGCCATCGCCGTCAGCCGCTTGGGATCGCTGCCGAGCGCCGAGGTCACGACGCCCTCGGCATCGAGCGTCTCGCGCACGAAGCGGCCGAGCTGGTCGTCGCCGACCCGGCTGATCAGCGCCACGTTCAGCCCCAGCCGGGCACTGCCGACCGCGATATTGGTCGGGCAGCCGCCGACGTATTTGGAAAAGCTGCGCGCGTCTTCCATGCGGCAGCCGATCTGATCGGAGTAGAGGTCAACGCAGCTACGCCCGATGGTGATGGCATCAAGGATGGGGGCGGTTTGGTCTGCCATGTCGATCATCGTCTTTCATTTCACGGTTTTGATTTGTGGGCGCTGAGGCTGCCGGCACGGATGGCCAGAACCAGCGCAAGCGAAATCGTCGCAGTGAGGGAGCGGAAATTCTCCACGCTCGCCTCGACGACCTCGAAGATCACGTCGGCGTGGACGTAAGGGGCCCGCGGCACGTCGACGATGGCGATCGAGCGCGCGCCCGTCTCGCATGCCCGGCTAAAGGCATCGGCGGTACGCGTCGAACCCGGCACGAAGGAGATCGCGACGACAACGTCCTCGGGACCGACCAGCGCGAGCTGCTGGTCGAGCATGCCGCCGACGTCATCGCAAAGATGCGCCGGCATCTCCAGCCGCGCGAGGTTGTAGGCGAGATAGGCGGCGGCCGGAAACGTCCGCTTGCGGGCGAGCACATGAACAACGCGCGCGTCGGCGATCAGCGCCGCCGCCTCGTCGATCCTGGCCGGTGAAATTGTCTGCCTGAGATCCCTCAGCGAATCGATGCCGGCCTCGATGAACCGCCCCATCATGTCGTCGGGCGCGCCGCCGCCATGCTGTTCCAGATCGCGCACGCGGTCGCGATAGGAGGGCGCCGCCGCTTCCAGCCGCTGACGGAACACCGCCTGCATCTCGGAGAAGCCGGAATAGCCGAAATGCTGCGCGAACCGGATGACCGCCGACGGCGCCACCCCTATCTCGCTGGCAATGGTGGCGACCGAGCGCAGCGCAAAGGCAGACGGATCGAGCAGGGCGAAGTCGGCGATGGCGCACAGCCGCTTGCTCAGGCTCTCCTGCTGATTTGCGATTGCGCCCCGCAGTTCATCATAACTCTCGGGTGCATTTTCGCCCGTTTCCACCGCGTCTCCTCCACATTGTTCAAAATGGAACATTCATTCCATATTGACTTTTGATTGGACTTTATGATCTAAATTCCAAAACTTCAAGACAAAAGGTGCTTTGGCACCCGCGGGAGGAAAACAAGAAAATGAAGGCCTGCGTCATTCATGCCGCACGCGACGTCCGGCTTGACCAGTTGGAAGAACGCGCGCTTCAGCCCGATGAAATTCGTCTCGATTTCGCCTATGGGGGCGTCTGCGGCTCCGATATCCACTACTTCCTGCACGGCCGCGTCGGCGACTCCATCGTCCGGCGCCCGATGATTCTCGGCCATGAGTTCACCGGCACTGTGCTAGAGACAGGCTCGGCCGTCTCCGGCCTCGCGATCGGCGACCGGGTCGCGGTCAATCCCGCCCGCCCCTGCGGACATTGCGAGTATTGCCGGAAGGGCCTGACCAACCTGTGCACATCCATGCGCTACATGGGAAGCGCGGCCTTCTTGCCGCATGAGGACGGCGGCTTCGTGGAAAGGCCGGTCGTTTCCCAAAAACAATGCGTGCGGCTTCCGGTCGGCGCGGACCTGCGCCATGTCGCCATGGCCGAGCCCTTTTCCATCGCCCTCCACGCGGTCGCCCAGGCCGGTGACATCAAGGGCCGCGACGTCCTCGTCTCCGGCGCCGGCGTCATCGGCCAGCTCGTCGCCATCGCCGCCCGGCGCGCCGGCGCGGGAACGATCACCATGACCGACGTGTCGCCCGAGGCGCTTCGCCGCGCCGAGGCGCTCGCCGCAGACCGCACCGTCAACGTCGCCGACAAGGCCGCCGCCGACGCGCTCGCCGCCAGGCCGGCCTTCGACATCGCCATCGAGGCGTCCGGCGCCGCGCCGGCACTCAATCTGGCGATCGCCGCGTCACGCCCGCAGGCGATGCTGGTGCAGGTCGGCTTCCTGCCGCCCGCCTCGCCGCTCGATCTCGCCAAGCTCTTGACCCGCGAACTGATGATCCGGGGTGCCTATCGCTTCGTCGACGAATTCGACACCGCCGTCGCAGCGATCCTCGACGGTGAAGTCGACCTGAGGCCGCTGATCACCGCAACCTGCGGCATGGACGATCCGGAAGCCGTCTTCGACGAGGCGACCGACAAGACCCGCAACATGAAGGTCATGGTGTCGTTCTCATGACCAACAAGACCAGACAAATCGGCTCAGAGACGCTGGGCTACGACCCGGCGGCGCTCGCCCCAGGAGCCCTGCACCTCGGCGTTGGTGCTTTCCACCGCGGCCATCAGGAAGTCTATTACGATGACCTGGCGAGGAAGGGCATCCGCGACTGGGGCGTGACCGGCGTCAACATCGCGCCCCCCGATCTCACAGATATCCATGCCCGCCAGGGCGGCCTTTATAGCGTTCTGACCCGCGACCAGCACGGCAGCACCTGCCGGACGATCGGCACGCTCAGGCAGGTCGCCGTCCAGACGGAGGGCAGCACGCTCGATCCCGCCCGCTTCGTCAATGCCCGCTTCGTCACCCTAACGATCACCGAAAAGGGCTACTGCCACGTTTCCGGCACCACCGACCTCGATCCCCGCTCCGCGATCTCCCAGGATCTCGCCACGCCCGACCGGCCGCGCACGGCACCCGGCTTCCTCTGCCGTCTGCTCGATGCGCGGCGGCGCACGAGCGGTAAGGGCCTGACGATCGCCAGCTGCGACAACGTGCCGGCGAACGGGCGCCTTCTGCAGGGCGTCATGGAGCAGTTCGCCGCCGAGGCCTGGCCGGAGCTCTTGCCCTGGATGCGCGACAACGTCGCCTTCCCCAATTCCATGGTCGACCGCATCGTGCCGGCCATGTCGGATGAGAGCCGCGCCCTGCTTGAGGACGCGCTCGGCGCTGAAGATGGCCTCGGCGTCGTCGCCGAACCTTTCCGCCAGTGGGTCCTCCAAGACAGCGTTTCCGGCGACCGCCCGCCCTTCGGCGAGGCCGGCGTGCAGATCGTCCCCGACGTCGCACCCTTCGAGCACATGAAGCATCGGATGCTGAACGGCCTGCAGTCGGCCTATGCCGAACTCGGCCGGCTGTGCGGCTGCGGCACCAGCTTCGAGGCGGCGACGAACGATGCTCTCGTCAGCTGGGGCAAGCGCTTCCTCGTCGCCCAGGCCGCGACGCTCCGGTGCCCGCCGGGCGAGGATCTCTCCGACTACGGCCGCGTCACCCTCGACCGGCTCGCCAACCCGACGATCCGCCATCCGCTCGCCCAGATCGCCAGCGATGGCAGCTTCAAGCTGCCACAGCGGATCGCCGCACCCGCCGCCGAGCTGCTGGCGACCGGTGGCGACTGGACGCCCCACGCCATGGTCTTCGCCGGCTGGATGCTCACCGCGGGCGACCCGGCGCCGGATGCGACCGGCTACGTGCCGACCGATCCACTCGCCACAACGCTCGCCGATCTCAGGACGCGCCACGCCGGTGACGCACCGGCAACCGCCGACGCCTTTCTCCGGTTGCCGATCTTCCCCGCCGCACTGGGGGAAAACGCCGCATTCCGCACGGCGATCGAAACGTGGCTCGTTACCTTTGCCGAACGGCGCGGCACGCCCGCCGCCGTCCAGTCGGCCATCGCCGCAACCGCGAGGGAGGTTATCGATGCGTAAGCTGCTCGGAAATCGCACGCCGGAGGAATGGCTGGGTGCCACCGCGATGACAATCGTCCTCGCCCTCCTCGGCCTTCAGGTCGCGGCCCGCTTCGGCTTCAACCGCTCTTTCAGCTGGCTGGAGGAAGTGAGCCGCTTCGCCTTCGTGTGGGCCGTCTATTTCGGCTTCGTGATCGCCGCGGAGAAGGACCGCCACATCCGTATTTCGCTGCACATCGATGCCCTTGCCCGGCGCCCGCGGCTGGTCCTCCTCACGATCGCCGACACCATCTGGCTGGTCTTCAACGCCATCGTGATCTGGCACGGCTACTGGTTCACCATGTCGATGTTCGAATTTCCCTACATCTCGCAGACGACGGGCATCAACCTCGTCTGGGTGCAGATGATCGTTCCCCTCGGCTTCCTCTTCCTCTCCGTCCGCATCGTCCAGGTAATGATCCGGCGCTGGCGGACCGATGAAGAAGAGCACATCGACACGCGCAAGGGAGACTGACCGGTGAACGTTTCCCTCATCCTGACCGTCTCCTTCATCGTCTTCCTGATCCTTGGCGTTCCGGTCGCGATCTCCATGGGCCTTGCGGCCGTGCTGGCGCTGTTCTCCGCCAACATGCCGATGTCCTATCTCGTCCAGACGGCCTATACCGCCGTCGACGAATTCACCGTCATCGCAGTGCCGATGTTCATCCTCGCCGGCACATTGATGGAAAAGGGCGGGCTGACGCGGCGGCTAATCGGTTTTTCCCAAGCGATCGTCGGGCCGGCGCCCGGCGGTCTGGCCACGGTGACCATCGTCGCCTGTACATTCTTTGCCGCGATTTCCGGCTCCGGCCCGGCGACCACAGCCGCCATCGGCTCCATCATGATCCCGGCCATGGTTAAGGAAGGCTACGGCAAGGGCTTCGGCGCGGCGATCTCCTCGAGCGCCGGCGGCATCGGCGTCGTCATCCCGCCGTCGATCCCAATGATCATCTACGGCATCACCTCGGAGACCTCGATCAGCGGCCTCTTCATCGCCGGCGTCATCCCCGGCCTGCTGCTCGCCGGCGCGCTGTTCCTGACGAGCGCCGTCATCAGCCGCCGGCGCGGCTATCGCTCCGCGAACGCGGAAAAGCGCAACCTCAAGACTATCGGCGCGACCGCCTGGGAAGCCAAATGGGCACTCGCCGCACCCGTCATCATCCTCGGCGGCATCTACACCGGCGTATTCACGGTGACGGAAGCCTCCGTGGTCGCGGTCTTCTACGCACTCCTCGTCGGCATCTTCATCTACCGGGAAATCAGCCTGGCGAGCTACCTCGACAGCATGATCTATTCGGTCCGCATCACCGGCACTGTGCTGCTCGTCCTCGTCACAGGACGGATCATCGGACGCATCCTGTCGGTCTTCCAGATCCCGCAAATGGTCTCCCACTTCCTCATCGAGACCGTGTCGGATCCGACCATGCTGATCGTCCTCATCCTGGTGATGCTGATCTTCATCGGCATGTGGATGGAGACACTCACCCAGATCATCATCCTGACGCCGCTGCTCCTGCCGGTCGTCGTCAGCGTCGGCCTCGACCCGATCCAGTTCGGCATTGTTTTCGTCATCGCCTGCGAGATCGGCTACTGCACGCCGCCACTCGGTGTGAACCTCTTCGTGGCAAGCGAGATAAGTAACACCACCGTGGAGAGCGTCTCCAAGGCAACCATCCCCTTCCTGGCGGCGGAGATCTTCGTCATGGGTCTCGTCGCCTTCGTCCCGGAGTTGAGCCTTTGGCTACCACGCCTGCTCGGCTTCGCTACCTAGAAAAGACCAACGGAGGAAATAGAAATGAGCTTTTTTAAACAGGCGCTTATCGGCGCGCTACTGGCGGCGGTCTCCGCCGGCCCCGCTTTCGCGGCGGACTACACCATCCGCCTCAGCCACGGCGATAACGAGAACAACCCGACCCACAAGGGCGCGCTGAAGTTCGAGGAACTGGCCGAGAAATATTCGAACGGCCGCATCGACGTGCAAATCTTCCCCTCCAACCAGCTCGGTTCGGAACAGGAAGTCGCCCAGGCGCTGCGCACCGGCTCCATCGAGGCGGAAATCCTCTACACCGGCAACCTCGTCCCGCTCGCGCCTTCCGTCGGCGTCATGATGCTGCCCTATGCATTCACCTCCAACGACGACGCTCACAAGGCAATGGACGCCCTGAAGGGCCCGCTCAACGAACGGCTGCCCAAGGAAGCCGGCGTCCGGATCCTCGGCTACTTCGAGAAGGGCTTCCGCGTCCTCACCAACTCCAAGCGCGAAGTGAAGACCCTTGAAGACCTCAAGGGCCTGAAGATCCGCGTATCGAAGAACAACATCGCCATCGAGACCTTCAAGTCCTGGGGCCTTGACCCGATCCCGATGGCCTGGGCTGAGGTCTTCCCGGCCCTGCAGCAGGGCGTCATCGACGGTCAGGAGAATCCCTACACCACGGCGATCTCGTCGAAGTTCTACGAGGTACAGAAGTACATCACCGAGATTCATTACCTGATCTGGTCCGGTCCGATCATCATCTCCGAGCGCTTCTACCAGGGTCTCCCGGCCGATTTGCAGGACGCGCTGAACCGCGCCGGCGTTGAAGCCGCCGCCTATGAGCGTCAGGTTTCCGCCTCCGAGACGGAAAAGGCCAAGAAGGAACTGGTCGAACGCGGCATGACGCTCAGCGGCCCGCCGACCGACGAAGTGAAGTGGCAGGAAGCCGCCAAGGCCCTTTGGCCCTCGTTCTCCGATTCCATCGGCGGCAAGGCATGGGTCGAAAAGGCCAGCGCCATCATGGACGAGGCGATGAAGAAGTAGGCGCCACCCGCTCAAGTTACCTCCGATTGCGGCGCTGGAGGAAGGCACCCCGGGCGTCGCCATATCGGCCCATCGAGCAGGAAACCGGCGGGAGAGATCCCGCCGGTTTCTTTTTGCGGGCACTTATGCGTCCGCCTGGCCCGACGCATCGGCAACCTACCGCAGCGACCGCCGAAAACGCCCGAGCGAGAAGCTGAAAAGGGCCGCACCGATGATGGCGAGCGCGGCGAACTGGGGCCAGACGATACCGATCCCCGCGCCGCGAAAGAGGATCGCCTGCGCCAGCGCGACGAAGTGGGTCGTCGGCGCGGCCATCATGATCATTTGGACGAATTCCGGCATGCTCTCGCGCGGCGTCATGCCACCGGAAAGCACATCGAGCGGCAGTAGGACGAGCATGATGAGGAGCCCGAACTGCGGCATCGATCCGGCCACCGTCGCAAGGAAGATGCCGAGCGCGGTCGTAGCGAACAGGTGCAGCGCTGCACCGGTGAGGAACAGCGGCAGCGATCCGGTGATTGGCACGTTGAGGATCCCCTGTACGATGACCGTCAGCGCAAAGGCCGCGGCGACAAGCACCACCACGCCCATCGACCAGACCTTTGCCGTCATGATTTCGAACGGCGTCACCGGCATCACCATCAGATGCTCGATGGTGCCGTGTTCGCGCTCGCGAATGAGCGCGGTACCGGTCAGGATCACCGATAGGAGCGTGATGTTGTTGATGATCTCTATGATCGACCCAAACCACGTCCTGTTCAGTTCCGGATTGAAGCGCGCCCGGACGGCCAGTTCCACCGGCGCCGACTCCGCCGAGCGATAACGCCGGACGAATTCGTTCACTTCCTCCGTCACGATGTTGTGGATGTAGGAATTGCCGGTGAACGCCTGCGTCATGCTGGTCGCATCGACGTTGAGCTGCACGCTCGGCGCCCGTCCGGCCAGGACGTCCCGCTGGAAGTTCGGCGGAATATTGAGGGCAAAGGTATCAAGCCCGGAATCCATCCGCCGGTCCATTTCCGAGCGGTCGATGAGGTGCGGCGGGGTGAAATACGGCGGGTAGAACGCATCGACGATGCGGTGGGAGAGCTGCGAGCGGTCCTCGTCGACAATGGCGATCGTCGCCCGCGACAGCGATTCCGGCATCGCTGTCGCCGCGGCGTAGATCGCCAGCGAGAACGCATAGACGATCAGCACCAGCATGATCGGGTCCCTGACAAGCCCGCGCAGTTCCTTGACCCCGAGATGGAGAATGTTCGACGCGCGCATCGCTCACCTCTCCTGTTTCTTGAGGAACAGCATCCCGAAGCCGATCAGTATCGGAGCGGCGACGAGAAGCGGCAGGAAACTCGTCTGCAGATCGGCGAAATCGAGCGCCTTGGAAAAAGTCCCCCGCGCGATCACAACGAAATAGGTCGTCGGATAGAGGTGGCCGATTGTTGCCCCCATGCCCTCGAGCGAACTGACCGGGTTGACGAGGCCGGAAAACTGCACTGCCGGCATGAGCGTCAGCACGCCGGTTCCGAAGATCGCCGCGATCTGGCTCTTCATGAAGACGGAAATGGCCAGTCCCATCGCCGTCGCCGCGCTGACGTAGAGTACGGCGCCAACCGCGAAGGCGAGCGGGCTTCCGGTGAACGGCACATCGAACACCGTCACCGCCAGAAACCAGAGGAGCGCGACATTGAGGAGCGCCAGCGTGATGTAGGGAAGCTGCTTTCCAAGCAGGAATTCCAGCCGCGTAACCGGCGTGACGTAGAAATTGATGATCGAGCCGAGTTCCTTCTCGCGCACGACGCTGAGCGCGGTCAGCATCGCCGGAATCAGCATCAGGAGAAGCGGGATGACGGCCGGCACCATGGCGACAAGGCTGATGACGTTCGGATTGTAGCGATAGCGCGTCTCCAGGTCGAAGAGACCGACGGTCGCCCGGTCGCCATAGAGCCGGCGCGCCTGCCGGGCCAGCCACGCCGCGTGCATGCCGGCGATATACCCGAGCACCGTCTCGCCCCGTTGCGGCATTGCCCCGTCGTACCAGACCGCGACCTCCGGCGTGTTGCCGCGCAGAAGATCGCGGCCGAAGTTCGGCGGGATCTCTACCGCCATGGAAAGTTCGCCCGACCGCATCCGCCGGTCGAGGTCGGCATGGTCGCGGATCGGCGCCTTTTCGATGAAATAGCGCGAGCCGGAAAGGTTGAGCACATAGTTGCTGCTGATCGTCGACTGGTCGCGATCGAGAACGGCGAAACTCAGGTCCTCGACGTCGAGGCTGATGCCGTAGCCGATGATGAACATCAGGATCGCGGTGCCGACGAGCGCCAGCGTCGCCCGGATCGGGTCGCGGGCAAGCTCCAGCGCCTCGCGCCGGCTGTAGCTGAACATGCGCCGGAAGCTCAGAAAGGCGTGGACCGGCGACCGCCGGCGCGTCTTGCCGGCGCGCTCATCGGCAACGCCCGACTTGCTGGCAACCTCATGGGCGGCAACCGCCTCGAGCGCGCCGGCGTCGGCACCGTCATTGCCGGCCCCGGCCTCCTCCAGACAGGCGATGAACGCCGCATCAAGGACGCCATCGCCGCGCTCGGCGGCAATCGCCGACGGCGTATCGCTGACGAGCACCTTGCCCGCGTGCATCAGCGAGATCCGGTCGCAGCGCTCCGCCTCGTTCATGAAGTGCGTGGAAATGAAGATCGTCACGTTGTCGTCGCGTGACAGCTCGATCAAGTGCTGCCACAAGACATCGCGGGCAATCGGGTCGACGCCGGACGTCGGCTCGTCAAGGATCAGCATCTCCGGCTTGTGGACCAGCGCGGCGGCGAGCGAAAGCCGCTGTCGAACACCGAGCGGCAGGTCGTCCGGCATCGCGTCCAGCACGTCGACGAGATCGAACCGCTCCGCCATTTCCGAGATCCTGCCGGGAATTGCCTCGGCCGACAGGCCGAAGAGACGGGCGTGAAGGGCAAGATTCTGGCGGACGCTCAGCTCCGAATAGAGAGAGAAGGACTGCGACATGTAGCCAACGCGTCGCCGGATCGACAGATCGCGCGGGTCGACCTCCTTGCCGAACAGCCGCGCCCGCCCCTCGCTCGCCGGCAAGAGCCCGGTGAGCATCTTCATCGTCGTCGTCTTGCCGCATCCGTTCGAGCCAAGGAAGCCGAAGATTTCTCCCCGCCGGATTTCGAAGCTGACATTCTCAACGGCGACGAAATCGCCGAAGCGCATCGTCAGACCTTCCGCCTCGATGGCGATCTCGCCCTCCGCGCCCTCCGTTCTGGGCCGCAGATCCACTGCCTTGTGGCCCTGCCGTTTCTCCTGCGGCAGAAGCGCGATGAAGGCATCGTCGAGGTTGTCCGTGCCGGTGCGGGCGAGAAGGTCGGCTGGCGTTCCGGTGGCAAGCATATGCCCGTCATCCATCGCCGCCAGCCAGTCGAAGCGTGCCGCTTCCTCCATGTAGGCCGTCGCGACGATGACGCTCATCGACGCGCGCATCGCCCGGATTCGGTCGATGAGGTCCCAGAACTGACGCCGCGACAGCGGATCGACACCCGTCGTCGGCTCATCGAGGATCAGGAGATCGGGATCGTGAATCAGCGCACAGCACAGCCCGAGCTTCTGCTTCATGCCGCCGGAAAGCTTGCCCGCCGGCCGGTCGGCGAAGGAGGCAAGGCCGGTACTGGCGAGCAACAGCGCGATGCGGCCCTCCCGTTCGTGCGCGTCCTGACCAAAGAGGCGGCCAAAGAAATCGAGGTTTTCGCGCACCGAAAGCGTGGCGTAGAGATTGCGGCCGAGCCCCTGCGGCATATAGGCGATGCGGGGGCATGTCCGCCGCCGGGCCCTGGCGCTCGCCATGTCGGCGCCGAGCACCGTGATCGTACCGTCCTGCAGTTGCCGAGCCCCGGCGACGAGCGAAAGCAGACTCGACTTGCCAACGCCGTCCGGACCGATCAGCCCAACCATCACGCCGGCCGGAACATCGAGCGAGACGTCGGCAAGCGCCAGCGTCCTGCCAAAACGGAGCGAGACGTCCGCGACACGCACGACGGCGTCCGGAACCGGTGCCCACCCGACATTGTCCTCGCCAACCGTCATTGGACGAGTTTCTCTTCAAGGGAGACGGGCCATTCCGCTTGCGGGTCGACCTTGACGTAGGCGACGCCGGGAAGCCCCGTCTTCACATACTGGATATATTTCTTCAGGAGCTCCGGCGCGATACGCGCGCGGACACGAAACATCAGCTTCTGTCGCTCGATGGTGGTCTCCACCGTCTTCGGCGTGAACTGCGCGACGTCGGCGACATAGGAAACCGTCGCCGGAACGGTCCATTGCGGCGCCGCGTCAAGGACGATCCGCGCGTCCGCACCCATCGCGATCCGACCTGCCTGATCCGTCGGCAGGAAGAAGGTCATGTAGACATCGCTGAGGTCGACGACGTTGAGGACCCGGCCGCCGGCGGCCAGCACCTCGCCCGGCTCGGCAACGCGAAACTGTACCCTTCCGTCGCGCGGCGCGATGAGCCGGGTGTCGTCGAGATCCGATTCGATCCGTTGTAGCGAGGCCCGCGCCGCATCGACGGAAGCCTCCGCCGCGACCACCTGCCCTTGCGCGGAACTGACCCCCGCTTCCGTCGCCGCGAGCTGTGCATCGGCCGCGGCCTTCGCCGCGCGCGCCCCCTCCGCCGCCGCGCGATCGTTGTCGAGGATCTGCTCGGATACCGTTCCCCGCGAGGCAAGCGGTTCGGTGCGCCGCAATTGCCGCTCCGCGACGTCGAGTTGGGCCACCCGCTTTGCAACCACGGCCCTTGCCGCTTCCCGCTCTGCCTGGCGCTGGCGCACAAGACTCCTGGCGGTATCGACCGAGATCTCCGCCTGGCGAAGCTGTGCCTCGGCCTGGCGCTTCTGCGCATCGAGCTGATCGGTATCCATCTGCGCGACGACCTGACCGGCCGTAACGAAATCACCTTCCTTGACGACGACATCCCGGAGCTTGCCGCCGGCGAGTGCCGACACGTCGATCTCGGTCGCCTCGATGCGGCCGTTGCCGCTGGCAATCCCCTCCGGCAAGCCGTTCCCGTTCGCCGCCTTCCACGCGTAGTATCCGCCGACCCCGATCACCACCGCGAGAACCACGATCCAGGCATTCTTCTTGAGGGCATTCATTCCGGCATTCCTCGCAAGGGCATGAAACGGAGGGACGGCCACATCGGCCGGCTGACGCGAACGGTCGAATCAAACAGTCGTCGCGCCACGATCGGAACGGCGCCTTCGGACCCCGCACCGCTAACGCGCAACGATACGGCGTCCCATGCGTACCGACAACCAAAGCGAACGCATGACAGAGTCTCTCGCGTAAGCTGCATCCGACGCCAGACGACAAATGGTGCGCCCTTTCCGGTCCGTGCCGGTCAGCAGGGATTCACCATTTGTGCAGAAACAATCGGCACACTAATCAAGGGATGGGACAATTACGGTGGGCGCCTCATGAAGTGGCACACGCTTTCGGCGAACGGATACGGAAATTACCGCTATAACCTAACGGTAAAGCTCGAGGGCGTGGTCTATTCGCCCTACCTCGACACCGCCCGTCCGCCCGTGCCGACGATCGGGATCGGTTATAACCTCGAGGTCCATCTCGGGACGGTTTTGCGTGCCATCGTCGGCAATGCCCATTGGAGCCAGACGCTCCAGAACCGGCTGCAATCCGTCATCGAGTCGAGCTATTCCCCCGGCGACGATGGCCGCCTTGAGGCCCGGCTCGACAACGTCATGCGAACCTGGCACGATACCCGCGATTCCGGCGTGCCGACGACCTTCGAATTTGGCTCGTCGGGTCAGGTCAAGACGGTCCTCAACCAGATCGGCTCGTCCTATGAAGACGTCGTCACGACAAAGCTCGGCGACATACCAGCCTCCAAAGAGCGCGCAGCGCTCTATTCGCTCGCCTATAACAGCCCGTCGCTGATAGGCCCCAAGCTCACCGCCGCCATCCAGGACGGCGACCGCGCCGAAGCCTGGTACGAGATCCGCTACAACTCCAACGGCGGCGACAGCACCGGTATCGCCAACCGGCGCTACGTCGAGGCGAACCGGTTCGACCTGTTCGACAACGATGGAAGGGTCGGCCGTGCCGAAGCGATGAAAGTCGGGCGGATGTTCACCGACCATCGCGACGATATCCTCGCCTATGAAAGCCAGTTCGACCCGATCTCGGCCGCACACACAAAGGGCGAGAGAGGCATCGTCTCGATTTACGACGAATACGCCGTCGCCGTTGACCGCCTGCAGCGGGTTTTCGGCATCGATGCCGCGATGCATCTGGAAGAAATGCAGATCGCCCATGGCCCGATCCGCAACCTTGCCGGCGACGGAAGCGGCTATGATTCGGCCGACAACGATCAGGACCTGTTGATCGGCTCGCGCGCGCAGAACCGTCTCGTCGGCGGCGACGGCGGCGACGCCCTGATCGGTCTTGGCCGCAACGATGTCCTCATCGGCGGCAACGGCGCTGACTGGCTCGACGGCGGCAACGGACGGGATGCCCTGAGGGGCGGCAATGGACCCGACACGCTGCTCGGCGGCAATGGACCGGACGCGCTCGTCGGCGGCAAGGGGGCCGATTCGCTTGACGGCGGTGCCGGTAACGACGTGATGCGCGGCGGGCCGGGAGCCGACAGCTATGTGGTCTCCAATGTCAGGGACCGGATCATCGAGCACCGCGGCAACGGTGACGACACGCTCCATCTCGATGTCGCAATGCATATAAACGCCAGGAACATCGAGCACCTCGTGATCGACGACCGGCTCGTCCGACCGGCAAAGGTCGTCGCCAACGATCTTACCTCCGTCGACCTTTCAGACGGTCGTGACAAACTTGTGCTCATCTTCAATCGGATCGAAGACAACGCCGACCACGTCACCATCTCCACCGGCAGGGGTGCCGACCGGATCGGCATCGCCGGACCGGCCGACTGGTCAGACTGGTCGGACCGTGGCGACCCGGGCAAGACTTTCCAGTTCACCGACCTGAAGGCCAACGACAGGATCAACATCCGCCCGTTCGACGTTCAGGAGATCATCACCGGTCAAGAAACAACGTCACTCGACTCCGGCCTCGTGCTGATGGGCCCCCGCGCCCGCGTCGTCTATACCGATTCCCACGGCGACAAGCAGTACATCCAGAACGCCAGCACCGACTGGGTCATCGCCAGCATCGAGGACCCCGGTGGGGATACGTTCGGCCCCGCCTTCCACGGCAACATCACCGCCGGCATGTTCCTGATCTGATTGCGCGCCGATCCGCTTGCCGCACCGATCCGGTTGTCGCCGGGGCGATGCGGAGCGCCGAAATGGCGTGAATGCCGGCAAAACGGCGCTTTGCAGGAACGGACTGTTCACCAGTTCACCCCTTTAACCCTCAAGATCCCTGCGCCATGTTTCTTATTGAGAAACGATGGAGCATGCCCGCAGCGCCCTTTTCGCCGCTTGGGAACAGACGCTCCGCCACCGCATTGACGGGGACTGCCGTTCAGCCCCGCGAGGAGAGAGACATGGACACTTTGACGAGACAAAGCGCCGGGACGAAACAGGGCGCCGGGACGAAACAGGGCGCCGGGACGAAACAGGGCGCGGGCATCGACATCGCGATTGCCAGCCCGCGCCGCGTCGCCCGGCTGACCTCCGGCATGGCCGCCTCGGACGGCGCCGGGGTCAAGATGCGGCGCATGATCCACACGCCCGACCTCGACATGCTCGATCCGTTCCTGCTGCTCGACTGGTTCCATTCCGATGAACCGCAGGACTACCTCGGCGGCTTCCCCGACCACCCGCACCGCGGCTTCGAAACGGTGACCTATCTGCTTGAAGGTCGCATGCGCCACTGGGACAACAAGGGTCACGAAGGCGTCATTGAACCGGGCGGCATTCAATGGATGACCGCCGCCGGCGGCCTCGTCCACTCCGAAATGCCGGAGCAGGAGAACGGCGTCCTCTCGGGCTTTCAACTCTGGGTGAACCTGCCGGCCGAATTGAAGATGCAGCCTGCCGGTTATCAGGAATTCGCCCGCGACCGGATCCCGGTCGAGGACCGCAACGGCATCCGCATCCGCGTCATCACCGGTCGCACAGCGACCGGGACGGAGGGGCCGGTCAAGAACATCGTCACCGAGCCCTTCTTCGGCGATGTGGAAATCCCCGCCGGCGCCACGTTCCGCGAGCCGATTCCGGCCGGCCATTCCGCTTTCCTCATGGTGCACGAAGGAGAGCTGCAGGTTGCCGGCACCACGGTCGGCGCCAATGAACTCGCCGTCCTCGATGACGGCGATGGCGTTGAGATCACCGCCGGACCGCAAGGCGGAAAGACGCTCCTCGTCGCGGGGCGGCCGCTCGGCGAGCCAGTCGCCCGCGGCGGCCCATTCGTCATGAACACCAGGGAAGAGCTCCTTCAGGCGTTCGACGATTTCCGCGCCGGCCGCATGTAAGCCCGGCCGCACAAGAGATCGGTTGGCGGCAAAAATCCGCGGCTTTTTCGTCCCGGACATTTTCGCTTTGGCTCCGCCCGTCGGATCCCACCGGCGGGCGGAGTCACATCCGCCACACGCGCGCTACACGAAATCGTGGCCGACACCCCCCTTTTTTCTTGAAGCCAAAACGCCATTCTTGGAAAGGAACGACGAAAGAGCGCTCGAACACCAGACCGAATTCCTCTGGTGGGCGCAACAAACAGGCCAAGACCGAGGAAAGCTGCAGCGATGCCCTACCGCGTCCCCCCCATTCCCTCCTCCGAGATCACGCCCCGTTCGGTCTACATGCGCCGACGCGAGTTCCTCGCCGGTGCTGTCGCCAGCGGCCTCCTCGGCGCCTCGTTCCTCGGCAGCGCATCGCCGGCCGCCGCCGCGCCGCTCGAGGCGGCGAAGACGGCCTATGACGCGGACGGCGAGAAGCTGACGCCGAAAAAGTCGGTGACCCACTACAACAACTTCTACGAATTCGGCACCGGCAAGGAAGACCCCGCCGCCAATTCCGGGGATTTCAAACCGCTTCCCTGGACAGTGAAGGTCGATGGCCTCGTCGCCAAGCCTATGGAATTCGACATGGACGCCATCATGTCCGGCTTCACCATCGAGGAGCGGATCTACCGTCTCCGGTGCGTTGAGGCGTGGTCGATGGTTATCCCCTGGGACGGCTTCCCGCTCGCCGCGCTTCTCGGTAAGGTCGAGCCGCTCGGCAGCGCCAAATACGTCGCCTTCGAAACAGTCGTCCGCCCGAAACAGATGCCCGGCCAGCGCGGCTTCTTCCAGCCGCTTGAGTGGCCCTATGTGGAGGGCTTGCGCCTCGACGAGGCGATGCACCCCCTAACCCTTCTCGCCGTCGGCCTCTACGGCGAGACGTTGCCGAACCAGAACGGGGCGCCGGTTCGTCTTGTCGTGCCATGGAAGTACGGTTTCAAGAGCATCAAGTCGATCGTCCGCATCACACTCACCGACAAGGAGCCACCAACCACCTGGAACAAGGCGAACGCCAGCGAGTACGGCTTCTATTCCAACGTCAATCCCAAGGTAGACCATCCGCGCTGGAGCCAGGCGAGCGAGCGCCGGATCGGCAGCGACGGCTTCTTCCAGTCCGGCCGCCGCGAAACGCTGATGTTCAACGGCTACGCCGACGAGGTCGCAAGTCTATACACCGGCATGGATCTGAAGAAGTATTTCTGATGGCCGCCAGGGGCATGGCGTGGCGACGCGCGCTTTCCCGTCCCACCCTCATGATCCGAGAAACCGACCCATGGCTGCGACCCGCGTGATGTCCGTCCCCAGATCCCTGCCCGCCTCCTGGCGCCCTCTCGCCATCTGGGCGCTCTATGTCGTTGGCCTCCTGCCCGCCGCCTGGTCCTTCTATCAGGGCGCGACGGGCGGGCTCGGCGCCGATCCGGTCAAGACCTTCGAACACCTCCTCGGCCTGTGGGCGCTGCGGTTCCTCATCGCAACGCTCGCCGTGACGCCCCTCCTGGTCCTCTTTCGCATCCGCCTCGTTGCCTACCGCCGTGCCCTCGGCCTCCTGGCGTTTTGGTACGCGCTGATGCATGTCGCCGTCTATCTCGTCCTCGACCGGGCCCTGAACCTCGGCGCGGTTTTCACCGACGTCACCCGACGGCCCTACATCATTTTCGGAATGGTGGGCTTCCTTTTGCTGATTCCGCTGGCGCTGACCTCCAACACCTGGTCGATCCGCAGGCTCGGACGGCGCTGGCAGAAGCTCCACATGGCCGTCTACCTCATCGCGATCGCCGCCATCCTGCATTTCCTCCTTTCGGTGAAATCGATCACCACCCATGAGGTGATCTACCTCGGGTTGGTCGTGCTTCTCCTCGCCTTCCGTCCATTGAGGCCGGCGATCATGCGCTGGAAACGCTCAAGACGCAGCTGACACGCACGGACCACGCATTCTGCCGCGACCGAGCACCGCAGACCGCACGGTCTATGGACTCCAGCCCCCCACCCACGGCATAACTCAGCGTGAAACCGCGCCCGCCCGAACGACACCCTTACCGATGTCGCTCGCTCCGGCGACCGGTCTCGCATTCGTCCGCAACGGGAGGAGTTCACCACATGCGCACGCTACTCATGGCGATGGCCGCTGCCGCCACCGCTACCACCTTCGCGCTGCCGGCCCGCGCCGCCGACAACGTCACTGTCGCCGTAACCGCGATCGTCGAACATCCCGCGCTCGACGCCTGCCGCGACGGCGTCAAGGAAGCCTTGGCGAATGCCGGCTATGTCGAGGGCAAGAACCTGACGTTCCTCTACGAGTCGGCACAGGGCAACCCCGCCACCGCCGCTCAGATCGCGCGTCAATTCATCGGCGATTCGCCGAACGTCATCGTGCCCATCTCCACCCCTTCCGCCCAGGCCGTCGTGACCGGCACCCGCGATATTCCCGTCGTCTTCTCCGCTATCAGTGACCCCGTCTCCGCCAAGCTCGTCAAGAACCTCGACAAGCCGGGTGGCAACGTCACCGGCGTCTCCGACATGTCGCCGATGAAGGACCAGGTGGCGCTGATCAAGGAGATCGTGCCCGAAGCCAAGACCGTCGGCATAATCTACAATCCGGGCGAGGCGAACTCCGTGGCGCTGCTCGAGACCTTCAAGAAAGAGGCCTCCAAACTGGGGTTCAAGACCGTGGAATCGCCGGCCACCAAGTCGTCGGAAGTGATGGGCGCGGCCCGTGCGCTCATCGGCAAGGCCGACGCCATCTACGTTCCGACCGACAACACCATCATCTCCGCCCTCGAGGGCGCGGTCCAGGTTGCCGAGCAGAACAAGGTTCCGCTGTTCACCGGCGATACGGATTCGGTCATGCGCGGCGCACTGGCCGCGGTCGGCTTCAACTACTTCGACGTCGGCATGCAGACCGGCGATTTGGTGGTGAAAATCCTCAAGGGCGCGAAGCCCGGTGACCTTCCGGTCATTTTCGCCAAGGGCACCAACCTCGTGGTCAATCCGGCGTCGGCCAAAAAGATGGGCGTCACCCTGCCCCAGGCCGTACTCGATCGCGCCAGCACCATCGTCGAGTAGTCGGACGGACTTGACGTTTCGGGACCGGACGCACACAACCGCCCGGTCCCGTTTCTTTTCGGCCGCCGATCCAGCCTTCGGTCCGCGCGTCGACATCGGCACACCAAGCGCATGCCTCCGGAAACAGCTTTGACGGCGCGACCCGGAGCGTGCAGGAAATACAGACACATCGAGAGCGCCGCCGGCCAGGACCGGGGTGCGATCTTTGCGGGCGTTATCCGGTAACCGCTAACAGGCGGACAAACGCCCCGGAATCGGTAGGATGGGCTAGACCGCGCCACCCGGATCGTCAGGACGGATCAGGCGCACCATGCCCAAAGGGGGTTCGCGTGAGTGAAATTGCCTTTCTCGGCGCCGTCGAGCTTGGACTGATCTATGCCTTCGTCGCTCTTGGCGTTTACCTCGCCTTCCGCATTCTCGATTTTCCTGACCTGACGGTCGACGGCTCGCTGCCGCTCGGCGCTGCGGTCTGTGCCGTCCTCATTCTCGCCGGCGTCAATCCGTGGCTGGCAACACTCGCAGCCATGGCCGCCGGCGCGGCGGCCGGCCTCGTCACCGCCTTCCTTAACATCCGCTTCAAGATCCTGCACCTCCTCGCCTCGATCCTGACGATGATCGCGCTCTTTTCGGTCAATCTGCGCATCATGGGTCGGCCGAACGTCGCGCTGATCGGCGAGGATACAGTCCTGACGCCGTTCTACGGCCTCTTCGGCCTGCCGGACCAGTATCTGCGTCCGCTGTTTCTCCTCGTCTTTGTCGTCATCGTTGTCTGGCTGATGGCCCGCTTCCTGGCCAGCGACTTCGGCCTTGCGATGCGCGCCACCGGCACCAACCCCCGCATGGCCCGCGCCCAGGGCGTGGCGACCGGCCTTCAGGTCTACGTTGGCATCGCGTTGTCGAACGCCCTCGTCGGCCTCGCCGGCGCCCTGTTCGCCCAGGCCAACGGCTTTGCCGACGTCACCACCGGTGTCGGCACCATCGTCGTCGGCCTCGCCGCCGTCATCGTCGGCGAGACGGTGCTGCCGAGCCGGCTCGTCACCGTCGCCCTCATCGGCTGCGTCATCGGGTCCGTCCTCTACCGCATCGCCATCCAGCTCGCGCTGTCCGCCGACGTGATCGGCCTCAGAGCTTCCGATCTCAACCTGGCGACCGCCGTCCTCGTCGCGCTCGCGCTGATCCTGCCGCGTCTCAGGAAGGGAACCTCGAAATGATCCGCGTCGAAGACCTTCACATCACCTTCGCCAAGGGTACGCCGCTGGAGAAGGAAGCGCTGCGCGGCGTCGACCTGACCATCGAGAAGGGCGAATTCGTCTCCGTCATCGGCTCCAACGGCGCTGGCAAGTCGACACTCCTGTCGGCGGTCGCCGGCGACGTCCTGCCGACCGCCGGCCACATCACCATCGGCGATCGCGACGTGACCCGCTGGCCGACCGCGCGTCGCGCCGAGCTCGTCGCCCGTGTCTTCCAGGACCCGCTCGCCGGCTCGTGTGGCGCGCTGTCGATCGAGGAAAACTTTGCCATCGCCGCCACCCGCGGCATGCGACGCGGCCTCCGCGCCGCCCTTTCCGGCAATCGGCGCACGCGCTTTCGCGAAGCCGCGGCCGAACTCGGCCTCGGACTTGAAGACCGCCTCGGCGATCGCATGGATCAGCTTTCCGGCGGCCAGCGCCAAGCCATGTCGCTGACGATGGCGACACTGGCACAATGCGAAGTGCTGCTCCTCGACGAACACACCGCCGCACTCGATCCGCACATGGCCGAATTTGTCCTCGAACTCACCCGCCGCCTCGTCGCCGAACACGGGCTCACCACCATGATGGTGACCCACTCCATGCGCCAGGCGCTTGACGTCGGCACCCGCACGATCATGCTGCACGAGGGCCGCATCGTCCTCGACGTCTCGGGGAAAGAGCGTGCCGGCCTCGGCGTCGACGACCTCGTCGCCATGTTCCGCAAGGTGCGCGGCCAGGACATTGAGGACGACGCGCTCCTGATCGAATAACCGCGATTGCCCCCGCCGCCACAAGGCATATAGCCATGCGCCTCCCCTCGCCCCTCGTCTCCGGCCATCTCGTCCGGCGCTACAAGCGCTTTCTCGCCGACGTGGAGCTCGATGACGGCACGCTCGTTACCGCCCATTGCGCCAATCCCGGCTCCATGATGGGCCTCAACGCGCCCGGCAACCGGGTCTGGCTGTCAAAGTCCGACAACCCCAAGCGCAAGCTCTCCTACTCCTGGGAACTGGTGGACATCGACGGCACTCTTGTCGGCATCAACACCGCGCATCCCAACACCATCGCGGCCGAGGCGATTGCCGCCGGCGTCATTCCCGGGCTCGCCGGCTACGACACGCTGCGGCGCGAGGTAAAATACGGCATCAATTCCCGTGTCGACATCCTCCTGGAGTCGGCCGGGCGACCGCCGGCCTATGTCGAGGTAAAGAATGTCCATCTGGTGCGCGAACCGGGCCTTGTGGAGTTTCCCGATTCGGTCACCAAGCGCGGTGCCAAGCACCTCGTCGAACTCGGCGACATGGTCGAGGCGGGTCATCGCGCCGTCATGCTCTTCGTTGTGCAATACGGCGGCGTCGACCGCTTCGCCCTCGCCCGCGACATCGATCCCGACTACGGTGAGGCCTTCGACGCGGCGATCGCGCGGGGGGTCGAAGCCATCGCCTGGCTCTGCGCGATCAGCCAGGACGCGATCGAGCTTGTCCGCCCGCTGCCGATCGTCGACCTCGAAAGACGCGGCAAAAACGGCTAGACCGATACGGAATGAAGACCCCGTGAAGGTGGAATCCCAATGGGAAACCGCTATATGGTGGGGCAAATTGACCGAACACGACACGCTGTCGCCCCGACCGTACGCACCCGCCACCGCGTCCGGCCGACGGCCACAAGAACCAGGACCGCTCAGCGCACGATGACCACCTACGCCCTCGCCGACACCCTGCCCCTGAAGAACACCGGGCAGATCCGCATTTATGGACCGGAAGCCTTCGAAGGCATGCGCCGCGCAGGCAGGCTTGCCGCCGAATGCCTTGATGCGCTGTGCGACTTGGTGAAGCCGGGCGTGACGACAGCGGAACTCGACCGCTTCTGCTACGATTTCGGCTGCGAGCGCGGCGCGCTCCACGCCGACCTCTATTATCGCGGCTACACCAAAACCTGCTGCACCTCGATCAACCACGTCGTCTGCCACGGCATCCCAAACGACAAGCCGCTGCGCGAAGGCGACATCGTCAACGTCGACGTCACTTTTATCCTCGACGGCTGGCACGGCGATTCCAGCCGCATGTATCCGGTCGGTACCGTCAAGCGCGCCGCCGAACGGCTGATCGACGTTACCTATGAGTCGCTGATGCGCGGCATCGCGGAGGTGAAACCGGGCAACCACACCGGCGACATCGGCGCGGCAATCCAGGAATACGTCGAGGGCGAACGCTGCTCGGTCGTGCGCGACTTCTGCGGCCACGGCCTTGGCCGGATCTTCCACGACACCCCGAACATCCTGCACTACGGCCGGCGGGGCGAGGGCGTGGAACTGCGGCCGGGCATGTTTTTCACCATCGAACCGATGGTCAATCTCGGCAAGCCGCACGTGAAAGTGCTCGCCGACGGCTGGACAGCTGTCACCCGCGACCGCTCGCTGTCAGCCCAGTTCGAGCATTCCCTCGGCGTCACCGAGGATGGCTGCGAACTCTTCACGGTGTCGCCCAAGGGGCTCCACAAGCCACCCTATCAGGTCGGGTAAGGAGGCTGGCATGACGGACGATCCGGGAGGGTTCTCCGAAGCCAACCCCCAGCCCCACTTTCATGGCCATCGCCAGCGTCTCAAGCAGCGCTTCGTCGACACCGGCGGTGACAGTCTCGCCGACTACGAGCTCCTGGAACTTTTGCTCTTCCGCTCCATTCCGCGCCGCGACACCAAGCCGATTGCCAAGGCGCTCCTGGAGAAATTCGGTTCCTTTGCCGAGGTCATCGCCGCGCCGCGCCCGCGGCTGAGGGAGGTGCCGGGTGTCGGCGAGGCGACCGCCGCCGATCTCCACCTCGTCTTCACCGCCGCCAAGCGCTTCACGCGCGGACAATTGAAGGAACGCGCGATCCTATCGTCCTGGACGGCCGTTCTCGATTATTGCCGCGCCGCCATGGCGTTCTCGGAAAAGGAACAATTCCGCGTCCTCTTCCTCGACAAGCGTAACGCCCTCATCGTCGACGAGGTTCAGCAGACCGGAACTGTAGACCACACGCCGGTCTATCCCCGCGAGATCGTCAAGCGGGCGCTGGAATTGTCGGCGACCGCGATCATCCTCGTCCACAACCACCCTTCCGGGGATCCAACGCCGTCGCGCGCCGACATCCAGATGACCAAGCAGATCGTCGACATCAGCGCCCCGCTCGGCGTGACGGTTCACGATCACATCATCGTCGGGCGGGAGGGACACGCAAGTTTCCGCGGCCTCAAGCTTCTGTAGAGGCCGGAGGCATATCCATTGGGTTGAATTCATAGAATATTATCCAAGAATTTCGCGAAAAATTTTACGTCTTCGCCCGTATAATGGGTACCGTTTAAAGACATTCCTCAAAAGGGAATATGGGGTGAAGACAACAACGAAGCCCGCACAGCGACGCCAGCGCATAAATTATCTCGGCTTTCTGGCTCCCATGGCCGCGCTGCTCATCGTCGCGATCGCCATGCTGAGCGTGATCCCCACCTATCTCGCGCTCAAGACCGATGATGATGTTCTCGACCGCGACCGCGAGGAAATCAGCCGTGCCCTCACCGCTCGCGCCCGACAGCTTGAGGACGACCAGCGGTTCGCGCTCCAGCAGGCGAGCCGGGCCGCACAGGGGCTGGACGGTCGGCCGGGACTACCTTTCCTTGCCGACCTTGGTCGCATCCTGACCGGCAAGGGAGGCCATCAGCTCGTCGTCATTGTCCCGGACGATGGAACGCCCCCCCAATCCTATTCCTCATCCGTGGAGCCGAGCGCCACTCTCTTGCGATCTCTCGTCAGTGATATTGCCCCACTCATCCGGCAGAATAGGAACACGCCGTTCCGCTTGACACCAAGGAGTGACACCCCGATGGTCGCCGCCTCGACCTTCGGCTATGTCGACATCGCCGGCCGGCCCAGTATGGCCGTGGCGTCCCGCATCGTCGACCCGTCCGCCAAGGGACCAGCGCTCATCAACGATGCGACGCTCGTGAGCATCGTAATCCTGAATACCAAGCTGTTCCGGACCCTCGAAAGAGAGACCGGCGTTCACAACGTCCATCTGAACTTCGGCAAGCACGATCTCGACCAACCGATGACCGTGCCGCTGACCGATCCGAACGGTAATATCATCACAAGCCTCACCTGGCACCGCCACCTTCAGGGCCAGGATCTGATCCACAAGGCCGTACCGCTCGCCATCGCCGGCGTCATCATCATCGCCCTCCTCGTCCTGCTCATCCTCTATATCGTCACGGAGATTCTGACGCGCCTGCGAGCCAGCGAAACACGCGCCTTTCAGGAAGCCCTGACCGACCCGCTCACCGGGCTTGCCAATCGCTTTCACTTCACCAGGCAGCTCGACGCGCTATTGCGCGACCGATCCCCTGGCCAGCCCGGCCCGGGCATCGCCTATATCGACGTCGATCAGTTCAAGCAATACAATGAGACGCTCGGCCACGCGTTCGGAGACATCATCATTGAGCAGGTCGGCGAACGCCTGAAGAACCGGCTCGCCGAAGATGAAATCGCCGCGCGCCTGGGCGCCGACGAATTCGCCGTCATCTTCCCCGATGCGGCGGGCGCTGACGAAATGAAAATCGCCACCCAACATCTGATCGAGATCGCGAGCACACCTCTCATCATCGAAGACCATGTCGTGGATCTGACCGTCGCGGCCGGTAGCGCCGTGGCACCGCGCGATGGCGAATCCGCCCCCGAGCTGATGCGCCGGGCGGAGATAGCCCTGCACAATGCCAAGCGTGACAAGAGCCGCTGCACCCTCCATTTCCAGCCATCCATGGAGGAAAATGTCCGCCAGCGCCAGGAAATCGTCAGCGACCTGCGCCATGCGATCGCCCACAACGAATTAAGCCTCGCCTACCAGCCCCTGATGACGCCGGACGGCAAGCGGGCCATCGGGGTCGAGGCGCTCCTGCGCTGGAACCACCCCGAACGCGGTAACGTCTCGCCGGCGGTTTTCGTGCCGATCGCGGAAGAGCATCGCCTGATCAGTGACATCGGCCGCTGGGTCCTCGCCACCGCTTGCCGCGACGCAGCCGCCTGGCCGCATCTGACGTTGGCGGTAAACATCTCGCCGCTGCAATTGCGCCGCTCCGAGTTCCTGGAGGAACTCGATGACATTCTGGAGGCGGATAACTTCGACCCGACCCGCCTCGAGGCGGAGGTGACGGAAAACGTCGTCCTCGACCAGGCGGACACCGCCAGCGCCGCCTTCGACGCTCTCCACCACAGAGGAATCCGTGTCGCCCTCGATGATTTCGGCACCGGCTATTCCAGTCTCAGCTATCTGGAGCGTTTCCGCTTCGACAAGATCAAGATCGACCGGTCGTTCCTGAGGAACATCGAGACGTCGCGTCCCGCCGCAGCCATCGTCCACACCGTCATCGCGCTCGGCGACGCGCTCGACATGACGATCACCGCCGAAGGCGTCGAAACGCCGGGCCAGCACCGCTTCCTTCAGGCCGCCGGATGCCACCAGTTGCAGGGGTTCCTGTTCTCCCGGCCGGTTGCCGCCGATGTGATCACCAATCGTTACGCGGGCGGCACCGAGGATCGCTCGGTCGCCTAGTCGGCAACCCCGTAAAACCGCGGCCACAACCTTGAAACGGCGAGAAGAACGACGGCACGCGAACCGCAACCGGCCCCGTTTCGCCGACACCGTTGCTCAGCCGCCAGATCGCCGTGCCGACAAGCACCAGCGCAGCGACGAGGCCGATCAACGACCTCCTTGCCGGTTGTTCGGCTCTCCGCTTTTCGTCATATCGCGTTACTCGCCGGCCAGTTCGGAGAGGATCGGGCAATCGGGCCGCGCATCGCCATGGCAGGCATGGACGAGATTGGAAAGCGTTGCCCGGAGCGACTGCAATTCGGCGATCTTGGCATCGATATCGCCGATGCGTGCCCGCGCCAAAGCCTTCACGTCGGCGCTCGCCCGGTGCTTGTCGTCGTAAAGCGACAACAGATGCCGGCAATCCTCGATGGAAAAGCCGAGCCCGCGCGAGCGCTGGATAAAGCGCAGACGGTGGATGTCGGCGGCACCATAGTCGCGATAGCCATTGTCGCGCCGCGCCGGCCGGACAAGGCCGATGTCTTCATAGTAACGGATGGTCTTGGCCGGAAGTCCCGACTCCCTGGCCGCTTCACCGATGTTCATGACAAATCTCCACGGCAGGAGATGGGCCGCCGTGCGTACCTACCGGCGGTCCGTTCCTGCTCCCTGACGAGATAAATGCTTCCAGTAGATGGAAGGTCAAGCCAGCGGGTTGCAGTCGCCGGCGCCACGACAGCGGATCAGCGCTGAATGGCGCCGAGATAGTCGAGGAACGCCTCCACGTCGTTGCCCTCGAGCACGAATTCCGGCATGTCGTCATGGCCGGTGACGAGACCTTCGGCAAGCGCCTCGCCGAGATCGTCGACCGGATAGGCACGTCCAAGATCGCGGAAAGCCGGCGCCTCGCCGACCGGGCTCTCGTCCGTCTCGCCGACCGCATGACATTGCGCGCAATGACGCTCAGCGATCGCCCGCCCGCGTGCGATCTGCTCCGGCGTCGCCACCTCGTCGGCAACGACAACAGCAATCCCGGCGACGAGAAAACCGGCCAGGGCAAAGACCATTCGCTTCATCGTTTCCTCCCTGTCCGGTTGCCAACAGACCTTCTGGTGGGCACCGCGCCCCAGGACGACTCCACTGTAGCGATTCGCGCCGTCCGTCGCAGGCCCCCAAACGCCGCAGCGTAAAACCGCCGACCGGTCACACGGTAAGGAAGTCGAGCACGGCGCGATTGAAAAGACCGGGCTGCTCGATGTTGCACAGATGTGAGGCTTGCGGCAGCACGGCCAGCGTCGCGCCGGGAATGGCATCCGCAATCCCCTTCACCACCGCCGGCGTCGTGCCGGGGTCATCAGCCCCGACGACGGCGAGCGTCGGCGTCGTGATCCCGGCAAGGTCATCGCGTTGATCCATCGCCCCGAGCGCCTCGCAGGAGGACGCGTAGCCCTCCGGCGGCGTGGCAAGGATGAGCCGGCGTATGCGTTCGATCTCCTCTGGATGCGTCTCGAAGAAGGATGGCGTGAACCAGCGCTCCAGCGTCGCCTGGGCGAGAACGCCGAGACCCTTTTCCCGCGCCGTCTTCGCCCGGCCTGCCCACAGCTCGGCCGGTGGCATGTGGGGCGAGGTGTCGGCGAGAACCAGCTTTTCCAACCGCTCGGGCGCATTGGAACCGAGCCACATTCCGAGCATCCCGCCTTTCGACAGCCCGATCCAATTGACCCGGTCAAGGCCGAGGCCGTCGATCACGCAAAGGACGTCGCGTCCAAGCCTGTCGATCGTGTAGGGTCCCTTCGGCGCATCCGACTTTCCGTGCCCGCGATCATCGTAGCGCACGATACGGAAACGCTCGCCGAAGGCCGGCATCTGCGCGTCCCACATGGCCAGCGATAAGGCCAGAGAATTGGAGAACATCACCACAGGAAGGCTTTCGTCTCCGCTGGTCTCGACATGGATCCGCACGCCGTCGTCGGTCGTAATCATTGTGTTCCTCGTGTTCCACTGACAAATCGCCGGCCGTGCACAAGGGCAGCCGGACGAAGCGGAAGGTTCCGGATTTTTTCGTCGCGCCTGGAGGAAAGGCGCATCGAATGACCTATAGTCCACAAAAGCACATATGGGGAGGACAAGACAGCCATGACAGCCGATGCGATACCGCTACCCGCTTCCATCGAAGAGACGCTGACGCTGCTGCGTTCGGCCGGTTATGTCGCCGACCGGTCGCTAGCAACCGTGCTCTTTCTGTCGCTGTCCATGAAGCGACCGCTATTTCTGGAAGGCGAGGCCGGTGTCGGCAAGACCGAGATCGCCAAGGTGCTCTCCACCGCTCTCGGCCGCCCGCTGATCCGACTGCAATGCTACGAGGGGCTCGACGTCTCCAGCGCCGTCTACGAATGGAACTACGCCGCCCAGATGGTCGAGATCCGGCTTGCGGAGGCCGTCGGCGAGACTGACCGAACGCTCCTCGGCAAGGATGTCTTTTCGGAGCGTTTCCTTATCAAGCGCCCGGTGCTGCAGGCGCTGGAACCATCGCTTTCCGGCGCCCCGGTATTCCTCATCGACGAGCTCGACCGCGCCGACGAGGCCTTCGAAGCGTTCCTTCTGGAAGTGCTCTCCGACAACCAGGTGACCATTCCCGAGATCGGCACCATCCACGCGAACGAGCCTCCGCTAGTGCTGATCACCACCAACCGGACGCGCGAGATCCACGATGCGCTGAAGCGCCGCTGCCTCTATCACTGGGTCGACTATCCGAGCGCGGAACGGGAACTGGAGATCGTCCACCTGAAGGTGCCGGACGCAGGCAAGCGCCTGTCACGCGAAATCGTCGCCTTCGTGCAGAAGCTCCGGGCCGACGAGGAACTGTTCAAGCAGCCCGGCGTCGCCGAGACCCTCGACTGGGCAACGGCGCTGACCGAGCTCGACCAGCTCGCCCTCGACCCGGCGGTCGTCTCCGACACCCTCGGCGTCCTCCTCAAGTACCAGGACGACATCGAGAAAATTCAGGGCTCCGAGGCGCACCGCATCGTCGAAGAAATCCGCCGCGACCTCGAACCCGCCGGTCCCGCATGACGACACCCACGAAAGCCCCGACCAGGACAGGCGGCGATGGCGGCAACGGCGGCCGGCTTGCCGACAATATCGTCTACTTCGCCCGCGCCCTGCGCGATGCCGGCATTCCGGTCGGCCCCGGCGCGGTAATCGAGGCGATCCGCGCGGTGGAGACGGCCGGCATCGGCAACCGCGAGGATTTCTACTGGACACTCCACGCGGTGTTCGTTTCCAAGCGCGAGCACCGCGCCGTCTTCGACGAGGCGTTCCGCGTCTACTGGCGCTCGCGCGGGCTCATCGACAAGCTCCTCGCCATGCTCTCTCCCGTCGCCCCGCCACGACCCGGCGGTGACAAGCCTAAGGCCGGCGCCGCCCGCGTCGCCAAAGCGCTTTCCAAGGGCCGCGAGCAGCCGACCAACGTCGAAAAGCCGAAGATCGAGATCGACGCGACCTTCACCGTCTCGGGAAAGGAAGTCCTCCAGGACAAAGATTTCGCCCAGATGGACGCCGAGGAGATCATGGCCGCGAAAAAGGCGCTCCAAACGTTGATCCTGCCGCTCGACAAGGTGCCAAGCCGGCGCCTCATCGCCGCCTCCGCCGGCCGCCGCATCGATCCGCGCCGCTCCATGAAGGCGAGCCTGCGCACCGGCGGCGACATCATTGCCATCCGCCATCGCCGCCCCGACGAACTGCGCCCACCGATCGTCGCCCTGTGCGACATCTCCGGCTCCATGAGCCAGTACAGCCGAGTCTTTCTGCACTTCCTCCACGCGCTGACGGAAAACCGCCGCCGGGTCAGCACTTTCCTCTTCGGCACGCGGCTCACCAATGTGACGCGCCAGCTCCGCCTGAAGGACCCCGACGAGGCCCTCGACGCCTGTTCCGGCCAGGTCTCCGACTGGTCCGGCGGAACGCGGATCGCCAGCGCGCTCCACGTCTTCAACCGTGACTGGTCGCGCCGGGTGCTCTCCGGCGGACCGATCGTCCTGTTGATCACAGACGGACTGGAGCGGGATTCCGACGAGGACCTGGCGCGCGAGATGGATCGGCTGCACCGCTCCTGCCGGCGGCTGATCTGGCTGAACCCGCTGTTGCGCTTCGATGGCTTCGAGGCGCGCGCCCGCGGCGTACGCGCCATGCTGCCCCATGTCGACGAGTTCCGCGCCATCCATTCGCTGGACGCCATCGGCGACCTCTGTCAGGCGCTCTCCGGCCGCGGCAATGAGGCCGCCATGCCCCATCCCCGCGCCTGGCTGAAGCGAGCCTGATGCGAGCAGGACCGGCCGGCACGGCACAGGAACGCCCGCAAACACCGGATCGAATACCGCATACAGCAGTCAGATCAGGAGATCGGCGCCCGTCAAATGGTTGAGCGGCGTATCCTCGACGATCACTTCGGTCCCGCCAGGCAGGACAAGATGAGCATCGCCGTGGTCCATGTAGGCTCTGGATTTAGCGGCGGCGACGGACGAAAAGCCGAATGCGCCGAGATCGATCCGGTCGACACCGTCCTGGAAATCCGTGATCGTGTCGTGGCCGTCGTGGCGCCCGACAACGAAGCGATCCGCACCGCCGCCGCCGGATAACATGTCGTTGCCTGGCCCGCCACGCAGGAAATCATTGCCACCGCCACCAGCAAGCGTATCCGCCGCCGGGCCACCGACGAGACGGTCGCGACCACTTCCGCCTGAGAGCACGTCGCGAGCACCGCCGCCGAAAAGCGCGTCGGAACCGCTACCGCCGATGAGAACGTCTGACCGGGCACCGCCGGCGAGCCTGTCGTTGCCACCGTTGCCAACAAGCCGGTCCGCGCCACTGCCGCCCACGACCGTATCGTCGCCGCCTCCGCCGCGCAGCGTATCGGCGCCCGCATCGCCGAAGAGCCGGTCTTCGCCGCGCCCGCCGGAGATCACATCGGGGCCAGCAAGACCGTGGATCCGGTCATTGCCGCCACTCCCAGACAGAACGTCGAAGCGAGCGCTCGGCTCAGTGCTGACCTCCACCGGATCGCCCATCCGGTCAAGAGCCCGCTCAGGCGCGGCGTAGGGGATGAAACCATCGGCGATCGCATTGGCTTCGAATGCCTGAACCTTGCCCGGCCGATTGATGTAATCGACGGCAAAGACCGGAATGTCGTGGTGCAGGAAATCCTGCTGCAGCACGTCGATCGCTTCCCGATCGGGTTGCAGATGGTTGTTCTCCTCCCGATTTCCGCGGAAATAGGTATCCTCCACCGCGATCGCGCCAACTGCATCGCGGAACCGCGCCTTGAGGCCGGCATGGCCGGGCCCGGCATCGGCGATGATGAAGGCGCCATTCTGCAGGATGGCAAAAAAGTCCGGGTTGGTCTCACGCGCATGTTCGGTCAGGTCGATGACGAATTTCATCATTCGCACCGCCGCCTGGGCAACCGTCTTCGGATCGCCGGCATGGTGCTGGGATGCTGGAAAATCCTCGTCCTCGAAGACCTCCACGCCCCAGTAGTAGTAGGCATCGACGATATCAAGATAGGCGGCGTCAAACCCCTGCTGGACGATCCGATCGAGCCAGCCGGTACCGGCATCGTTGAAGATGATGTTCTGCCAGTCGTCGTCCCAGTAGCGCACCTTGCGTGATTCCGGCCAGTCCTCGTTGGTCGGACCGAGCCAGTCCGGCGCCTGGCCGGTGAGCGGATAAGTGGCGCGCGGCGCATCGCCATCGTCCCAGTCCTTCGGGACCTTCGTCCAGGCGGCTCGCCAATGGCTGCGGAAATCGCTCGCTTCGCCGATCGACAGATAAGCGGCAACAACGGATTCGCCGCCAGGCCCATCCTGGATGTTATCGATCTGGGAGGGCGAGAACCGGTCGCGGTCGAGACCCGTTGCCGAATAGTCCATCACGATCAGATCGTGCGGCTGTCTGGCAATCGCGCCCGCGCTCAGCGGGTTACCTCCCCTCCCCTGAAGCTGATAACCCCAATCGTCGACAGTGATGATGCCGTGCTGTGTCCTGAACCGGGCCATACCGCCGCTCCACATCCGCGCGGCCAAGCGCCGCTCCGAACGCGAGATTACCCGCGCCCGGTTAACAGATGGAAATCGAGAACGTTAAAGTTCCCACCGGAAACAGGCCTTTGAAAGGCTTCGCCGACCGACCGCCCCGCCTCATTCACACGGTGTAGTAATCGCGATCGAGATGGATCAGCGTGGCCGTCTCCGCCGACCCGAACGCGATATCGATGACACGCGCGAAAACGACCGTATGGGTATCGGTCTCCACGAGGCGATCGACGCGCGCATCGACCGCGACACGCGCAGATGCCAACACCGGCGCGCCGGTTGCAAGCCTCGTCCACTCGCCGAGTGCGAACCTGTCCTCGTCCGAAAGACCGCCCCGGCCGGCGAAGGCGTCGGAAAGATCCCGGTCGTCAGCGCAAAGCGTGTTCACGCACAGGACAGCGTTTTCCTTGATCGCCGCATTCACCCGGCTGCCGCGATTGACACAGATGAGGACGGTCGGCGGCGCATCGCTCAGCGAGGTAACGGCGGTCGCGGTCAATCCGCACCGTCCGGCCGGACCGTCCGTCGTGACCACATGCACCGACGACGCATAGCGGCTCATCGCCTCGCGGAAGCTCTTGCTGTCGATCACACCGTCCCCATTCATGTCAGCAGCGCGCGCAGCACCCGTCATTGGATCCTCATATCGTTCCGCACATCTTCCACCGGTCTCATTCTCCCCCGGTCTCATTCTCCACCGGTCTCACCTTGCTGGAGACCTACCATCGTACCCGTAGACAGATGTAGGGGACGGCGGGAAAAATGCGACGGCCGGCGCGTGGCCAGCTTCGCACGGATACCCTGGTGAGGAAAGATGTTGCAGCGCACCTAGGCAGCTGCGCAAAAACCTCGCATCCTGAGGTTTAGATGAGAGATTTTCGTCTCCTAAACAGCTCTTGGCGATCATTTTTGCTCATCGGGCCGTCTTCGTGATTGTTTCGCGCAAACGGAGTTGCTAGACCAAGAGCATAAAAGGGATCCGGCAACGTCCGGTAACCCTCACAGATGGGACAGGTGGCTATATGGAGTATTTTCTTCAGCAGCTGATTAATGGAATCACGCTGGGATCCATCTATGGGCTGATCGCAATCGGCTACACGATGGTTTACGGCATCATCGGCATGATCAACTTCGCCCATGGCGATATTTTCATGATCGGAGCCTTTATCGCCCTCATCGCTATTGTCGCTTTGGGGCTGACGGCATCGACTGGGCTGGGACTTCTCATTCTGGCGCTCATGCTGGTGGTCATCATTGCGATGCTGTTCGCCTCGGTCTACGGCTGGGCCGTCGAGCGAATTGCCTACCGGCCGCTGCGCGGATCCTTTCGACTGGCACCGCTGATCACCGCGATCGGCATGTCAATCACCCTGCAAAACTACGTGCAGGTCGCCCAGGATGCCCGCGTCAAGCCGCTGCAACCGCTGATTTCCGGTGGCATCACGCTGATGGAAAGGGATACCGAGAACGGCATGTTCGTGGTCCAGTTGTCGAACATCCAGATCCTGATCATCATAACCACGATCGTGTTGATGATCGGCTTTTCGCTGCTGATCTCCAAGACCTCGCTCGGCCGCGCCCAGCGCGCCTGTGAGCAGGACCGCAAGATGGCCTCGCTCCTCGGCGTCAACGTCGACCGCACGATTTCGTTCACCTTCGTCATCGGCGCCGCACTCGCCGCCGTCGCCGGCCTGATGTTTCTGCTCTACTATGGCGTGATCGACTTTTACATCGGCTTCGTCGCCGGCGTGAAGGCCTTCACCGCCGCAGTCCTCGGCGGCATCGGCTCGCTTCCTGGCGCGATGCTCGGCGGCCTCCTGATCGGTCTTATCGAGACCTTCTGGTCCGGCTATTTCTCGGTCGAATACAAGGACGTGGCGGCCTTCTCCATCCTCGCGATCGTGCTGATCTTCCTTCCCTCCGGCCTGCTCGGCCGGCCCGAAGTCGAGAAGGTCTGAAGCCCATGAGTGAGACCATGCCGCCACGCATCGTCGCATCGCTGAAGGAATCGGCGATTGCAGCGGGAATCGCGCTTGCCCTTTTCGCGCCCATCGTCGGGCTCAAGACGGAAACCAAGCCCGGTGGACTGGAACTGACCCAGCACTGGACGACGGTCGCCTACCTCGTCGCGGCCGTCTTCGTCGGGCGCCTCCTTCTCAATCTTCTGGTCTGGAAGACGGACCACCCGATAACGGGATTGATCGCGAAAGCCCTGCCGGCTCAGGAATCGATGCACCGGTTCGCCAGGTTCTTCATTCCCCTCGCCCTGCTCTTCGCCCTTGTCTTCCCGTTCCTGCCCACCACCAATCGCTACATTCTCGATCTCTCGGTCCTGGTACTGACCTACGTTATGCTCGGCTGGGGGCTGAACATCGTCGTCGGCCTGGCCGGTCTTCTCGACCTTGGCTACGTCGCCTTCTATGCCGTCGGTGCCTATTCCTACGCTCTCCTGTCAACGCGGTTCTTTCCCATGCTCGTTGACATGGGCGTCGTTGGCCCCGGCCTTCTCGACTGGGCCTTCTGGATCTGCCTGCCGCTCGCCGGCATGCTTGCCGCGCTGTGGGGCATCGTCCTGGGCTTCCCGGTCCTCCGGCTCAGGGGCGATTACCTTGCCATCGTGACACTCGCCTTCGGAGAGATCATTCGCATCGTGCTCCTCAACTGGTACACGTTCACCGGTGGTCCCGATGGCATCTCGCGCATACCCCGACCATCCTTCTTCGGCCTGGAATTCTCACGCGGAGACGACGGCTTCGCCGCCTTCTTCGGCCTGCACTACGAGTCCATGCACAGGATCATCTTCTTCTACTACTTGATCCTGGCGCTGGCGCTCCTGACCAATGCCTTCACGCTGCGCATGCGAAAGCTTCCCATCGGCCGCGCCTGGGAGGCGCTGCGCGAGGACGACATCGCCTGCCGCTCGCTCGGCATCAACACCACCAACACCAAGCTGACGGCCTTCGCCATCGGCGCCATGTTCGGCGGTTTCGCAGGGTCGTTCTTCGCCACCCGCCAGGGCTTCATCTCGCCGGAATCCTTCACCTTCATGGAATCGGCGGTGATCCTCGCCATCGTCGTTCTCGGCGGCCTTGGCAGCCAGATCGGCGTCGCCATCGCCGCGGTGGTCATGATCGGAGGCTTCGAGGTCTTCCGAAACGCCGCGGAGTACCGAATGCTCATCTTCGGCCTCCTGATGGTCTTCATCATGGTCTGGAAACCGCGCGGCCTGATCTCGACCCGCACGCCATCGGTGGCGTTGGTGAAGAAAAAGGCGATCGGCGCCGACAGCGTCGCGGAGGGACAGGGATGAGCAGTTGGAAGGAAAACCCGCTTCTGACCGTCGAGCATCTAACAATGCGCTTTGGCGGGCTGGTCGCCATCGACAATCTGTCGTTCGACGTCGGACGCGGCGACATCACCGCGCTCATCGGACCGAACGGCGCCGGCAAGACCACTGTCTTCAATTGCATCACCGGCTTCTACAAACCGACCGAGGGCCTCCTCACGATGCGGCACAAGGACGGCGGCCGGTTCCTCCTGGAGCGTATGCCGGACTTCAAGATCTCGCGTGAGGCTCGCGTCGCACGCACCTTCCAGAACATCCGCCTGTTCGGCGGCATGAGCGTTCTGGAAAACCTCATGATCGCCCAGCACACCGAATTGATGCACGCCTCGTTCTTCTCGCTTGCGGGCCTCTTGGGCCTGCCGCGATTTCGCGATGCTGAGGAAAAGGCCATCGACAAGGCGCGCTACTGGCTGGAGCAGACCGGCCTCGTCGACCGCGCCGACGATTCCGCATCCGACCTCCCTTACGGCGACCAGCGCCGGCTGGAGATCGCCCGCGCGATGTGCACTGGGCCGGAACTTCTGTGCCTGGACGAGCCCGCCGCCGGCCTCAACCCGCGCGAAAGCGCCGATCTCAACGGGCTGTTGCGTTTCATCGGCAAGGAACACGGCACCTCGGTCCTTTTGATCGAACACGACATGACGGTCGTCATGGAGATCTCAGATCACGTTGTCGTCCTCGACTACGGCGAGAAAATTTCCGACGGCACGCCGGAACACGTTCGCAACGACCCGGCCGTGATCGCGGCCTATCTGGGGGTCGACGACGACGAAGTGGATGAAGTGGAACAAGAGGTCGGCGCATGATGAGCGGGAACGGGAATACACCTCTCCTCGCCGTCCGGGGCGTCAAGACGTTCTACGGCAAGATCATCGCCCTGAAGGGCGTTGACCTCGACGTCCATGAGGGCGAGATCGTCACCCTTATCGGGGCCAATGGCGCGGGCAAGTCGACGCTGATGATGACGATCTGCGGCAACCCGCAGGCCAGCGACGGTTCCATCGTCTACCGCGACATGGACATCACGCGGATGCCCACGCATGAGATCATGCGTCACCAGATCGCGCAGTCACCGGAAGGCCGGCGGATCTTCCCGCGCATGACCGTGCTGGAAAACCTGCAGATGGGCGCTGCGGTCACCGACATGAGATCCTTCGACAAGGATCTGCAACGGGTCTTCACGCTGTTTCCGATCCTGGAAAAGCGCCAGTCGCAACGCGGCGGAACACTGTCGGGCGGCGAACAGCAGATGCTCGCCATCGGCCGCGCGCTGATGGGCAAACCGAAGCTGCTGCTACTCGACGAGCCTTCGCTCGGCCTCGCGCCGCTGATCGTGAAGCAGATCTTCGAGGTCATCCGGGAGCTGAACGAAACCGAGGGGCTGACCGTCTTCCTCGTCGAGCAGAACGCATACCACGCGCTGAAGCTGGCGCACCGGGGCTACGTCATGGTGAACGGAGAGATCACCATGACTGGCACCGGCAAGGAACTGCTGACCCGCGAGGAAGTCCGCGCGGCGTATCTGGAGGGCGGCGCCTGACCGCAGTCCCGACACTGCGTTGTCCGGCATGCCGGACCGCAAACGACAGACGCAAGAAGCAAGGGGCGCCAGAAGCGACGGGCGCTCCGACGTGGAAACGCCAGAGCAATGGACACCTGAGCGACGGGGCGCCCGGCCCCGGATGCCGGAATGGAGCGGACGATGGGAATTCTTTGGGAAAACTCGATCTGGACCTTCCTGCTCTTCACCTGTGTGCTCGTGGGAGCAGCGGCCTGGATGACGGGACGGGCGGTCGCCACGACATGGCGGCCGACGGTGGTGCTTGTCTGGTTCACGTTTCTCCTCACCTGTGCCGACCGTTTCCTGAACTACGCGCTTTTCGGCGGAACCTTGTTGTCCGTGCACTATTGGATCGTGGACTTCGTCGTCCTTCTGGCGATCTCCTTCATGGGCTGGCGCGCCGCGCGCACGGGGCAGATGGTGACGCAATACAGCTGGATGTACGAAAAGACCTCGCCGTTCACATGGCGAGAAAAATCGGCGGCTTCCGTCGATAACTGAGCCGTTTCGGCGGTGGAGATGGCCCGCGCCGGTACCATTCCCGCCGAAAAACGGGCAGGATACCGGCAGTGACCGGGTCTTAAGCCCATCACTTCAGAGGTGCGAACAAATTCGCAAGGGAGTCTCAGAATGAAGAAAGCTTTGTTGGCAGGTGTGGCGCTATCCTTCGGTATGGCTCTGTCGAGCTCTGCCTGGGCGGAAATCGCCATCGCGACCGCGGGCCCGATGACGGGGCAATACGCCTCCTTCGGCGCTCAGATGAAGGCCGGCGCCGAGCAGGCCGTGGCCGATATCAATAAGGCCGGCGGCGTTCTCGGCGAGCAGCTCACGCTGAAAGTCGGCGATGATGCCTGCGACCCCAAACAGGCCGTCGCGGTCGCCAACCAGATGGCCGGTGACGGCGTTGTCTTCATGGCCGGTCACTTCTGCTCGGGATCCTCGATCCCGGCATCATCGGTCTATTCCGAGGAAGGCATCATCCAGATCTCGCCGGCTTCGACGAACCCGAAGTTCACCGACGAGCGTCCCGGCCCTGGCATTTACCGCGTTTGCGGCCGCGACGATCAGCAGGGTGAGGTTGCTGGAAAGTTTCTTGCCGACAACTTCGCCGACAAGAAGGTCGCGATCCTCCACGACAAGACCGCCTACGGCAAGGGTCTCGCCGACCAGACCATGAAGTTCATGGAAGAGGCCGGCAAGAAGGCGGACATGTACGAAGCCTATACCGCGGGCGAGAAGGACTACACCGCTCTCGTCTCCAAGCTGAAGTCTGAAGGTATCGGCGTTCTCTACATCGGCGGCTACCACACCGAAGCCGGCCTCATCGTTCGTCAGATGCGCGACCAGGGCATGGACACCGTCCTCGTCTCCGGCGACGCTCTCGTGACCGACGAATACTGGTCGATCACCGGCGACGCCGGCGAGGGCACGCTGATGACGTTCTCGCCCGATCCGCGCAAGAACCCGGACGCCGCCCCGATCGTCAAGGAATTCCGCGACAAGGGCATCGAGCCGGAAGGCTATGTGCTGTACACCTACGCCGCCATTCAGGCGTGGGCGCAGGCCACCGAGGCCGCCGGATCAACCGACTACGACGACGTCATCAAGGCGCTCAACGACGGCACCTTCAAGACCGTCCTCGGCGAGCTGTCCTTCGACGACAAGGGCGACGTGACCCTGCCGGGCTACGTTTTCTACGAATGGAAGGACGGCAAGTACGACTACCTGCAGTAAGTCGTCTCCGCCTGAAAACGGGAAAGGCCCGGCATCGCGCCGGGCCTTTTTCTTTTCCGGTACCGAAAAGACCGGTCATCTCGCAAGGGGGATCAGTCTCAGACTTCCGCCTCATCGTAGCCGGCCATGGCCTTGCCGCCATAGACCATCGACGGGCCACCGCCCATCTGGATGGCAAGCGCGATGACCTCCGCGACCTCTTCGCGCGTGGCACCCCGACGCTTGGCTTCCGTCACATGCCACGCGATGCAGCCCTCGCAACGCACGGCGATGCCGATCGCCAGCGCCAGAAGCTCCTTGTACTTGCGCGACAACGCGCCATCCGGATAGGTCGCCGCACCCAGCGCGCTGAGCGCTTTCATGACGTCGGGCGCCACTTCGCCCAACCGCTTGTTGTTGGCGACCAACGACTCGTTCTGTTTCTTGCAGCTGTCAGACATGGGGATTTCCTTATCACTGATGGCGGGCACACGCCTGGGAGCGAGCGCTTGCCCGAACCCGACACATGATCGTGGCGGGAACCACGGCAATGTGTCCACCCTCATATATTAGAAGAGACAGAAGTATGCTTCCCGCAAAAACCCCTATACCGACCGGCAATTTTCCACCGCGCCGTCAAGTTCACGCCTTGAGGCGATCGGCATGCCATTGGACATGATCGCCCATGAAGGTGGAGATGAAATAATAGGAGTGATCGTACCCAGCCTGGCGGCGCAGTGTGAGGTCGACGCCGGCCTTCCCGCACGCTTCGGCGAAAAGCTCCGGTTTCAGCTGTTCCTGGAGAAACGTATCCGCCTCACCCTGGTCGATGAGGATGTCGCGGGGAAAGCCGCGGCCGGCGACGAGCGCCGTCGCGTCGTAATCAGCCCATCCGTTTTCGTCCGCGCCGAGATAGCCGGCAAGCGCCTTCTTGCCCCAGGGAACCGACATCGGTGCGACAATTGGCGCGAAGGCCGAGACGGAGCGGAACCGGTCCGGGTTCTTCAGCGCAATCGTCAGCGCGCCGTGGCCACCCATGGAATGGCCGGTTATTCCCTGTCGCCCCATGTCGAGCGGAAACGCCTCGGCAACGACATCGGGAAGTTCCGAGACGATGTGGGAATACATCCGGTAGTTCGCCGCAAAGGGCGCCTCGGTCGCATCAAGATAGAACCCCGCCCCGAGGCCGAAATCATAGGCCCCGTCGGGATCGTCGGGAACGCCGTCGCCGCGCGGGCTGGTGTCGGGTGCGATGAAGGCGATATCCTGCGCCGCGCACCAGTTCTGGATGCCGCCCTTCGTCGTCACGTTCTCCCATGTGCAGGTCAGACCGGAGAGATACCAAAGAACCGGAACCGGCCCGTCGTCCGCCGCCGGCGGCAGGTAGACCGCGAACTCCATGCGCGTTCCGGTCTCCTTGCTCTCGATCGCGTAAACCCCTTGCGTGCCGCCGAACGAGCAGGTCTGCGAGAGAATGTCCATGTCCAACTCCAGTCGTAGTCCGTGTTCCGTATTCGCTCCCGGGGCTGCGACCGCGCGATGCAGCGCGCCGCGCCGGCTATTGCGGCGTCCACCATTCCCGGGCGACGTCTTCACTGCCGCCATAGGTCCACACGCCTTCCCAGCTGCCGTCATCCTGCTCGATATAGAATGCCATGCCGAAGGACCGGCCGGAGACGTAGCCGACCGACAGGATGCTGTCGTCGGGATCGGCCTTGCCAATCGAAAACCGGCCGTCGCGAATGACCGCCCCGAGCCCGGTGCCGGAATAGGTCGTTCCTGCGATCCGCCAGGAGACCCGGTAGGTGTCGCCCGACCGCTTGACCATCACGGTACCGTGGTACTCGCCGCCGGTATCCGGGTTCTCGCCGACAACACGGTAGCGCCCGACCGGGTCCGCATCCGCCGCTCCGATTGCCAGCGCCGATAGTGCAAGGGCGCCGGCAAGGGCGCCCGTCCATGAAAGCATGCGCATTCCCCATCCCCGATTGTTAGCGGCCGGCAAGGGGCACCTTCGCTGTCGCCGGCCGCCGATCCGCACCGCCCCCGTGGGCGGAAGCGATCAGTACATAATGACGCTGCGGATCGACTCGCCCGCGTGCATCAGATCGAACGCCTTGTTGATGTCGTCGAGCGGCATCGTGTGCGTGATCATCGGATCGATCTCGATCTTGCCGTCCATGTACCAGTCGACGATCTTGGGCACGTCGGTGCGCCCGCGCGCCCCGCCGAAGGCCGAACCGCGCCAGGAACGGCCGGTGACGAGCTGGAACGGGCGGGTCGTGATTTCCTGCCCGGCGCCGGCAACGCCGATGATAACGCTTTCGCCCCAGCCCTTGTGGCAGCATTCCAGTGCCTGCCGCATCGTCTTGGTCAGGCCGATGCACTCGAACGTGTAGTCCGCCCCGCCCTTCGTCAGATCGACCAGATACGGCACCAGATCGCCCTCGATCTCGGCCGGGTTGACGAAATGCGTCATGCCGAAGCGCTCGCCCCAGGCTTTCTTGTCATTATTGAGATCGACGCCGACGATCATGTTGGCGCCGACGAGCCGGAGCCCCTGAATGACGTTGAGACCGATGCCGCCGAGGCCGAAGACGACGCAGTTGGAACCGGGCTCGACCTTGGCCGTGTTGATCACCGCGCCGATGCCGGTCGTCACGCCACAGCCGATGTAGCAGACCTTGTCGAACGGCGCTTCCGGGTGGATCTTGGCGACGGCGATTTCCGGCAGAACCGTGAAATTGGCGAAGGTCGAGGTCCCCATGTAGTGGTGGATCGGCTTTCCCTCGACGGAGAAACGCGAGGTGCCGTCCGGCATCAGGCCCTGACCCTGCGTCTCACGGATCGACTGGCACAGGTTGGTCTTGGGGTTGAGACAGTATTCGCACTCTCGGCATTCCGGCGTATAGAGCGGAATGACGTGGTCGCCCGGCTTCACCGAAGTCACGCCCGAGCCGACTTCGCGCACGACACCGGCACCTTCATGGCCAAGGATCGCCGGGAAGAGGCCCTCCGGATCGGCGCCCGATAGCGTGAATTCATCGGTGTGGCAGACACCCGTCGCCATGATCTCAACGAGCACCTCGCCCGCCTTCGGGCCTTCGAGTTGGACGGTGGTGACTTCGAGCGGCTTTCCGGCCTCATAGGCCACGGCGGCGCGAACATCCATGAAACATTTCTCCTGAAGCAATGAAGCGCATTCGGCGAAAACATCTCACCGGCACTAAGGTGCGGACGCGGATTCGCCTTTGGCGGGAGACTCTATCGGGCCTCTGGGAAATTGCCTACCCGTTTTTGGGAGGAGGGAGAGGAAGGTGCGGTTCGCACGCCCCGGCGAGGGACGGTCACCGTCCCTCCCTCGCCGGGAGACTTGGAGTATCCGCCGGAGGGCACGCACGGTGCTCCCGGCGGGCCGTCTCGTCCCACTACTCGCCCGCTGGCACGGGTTGCGCGGTATTCCGCGGCGCGGCAAAGAACTCGTTGAGTGTCGAGGAAAAAACCCCGCGCGACACGCTCGCCGCCAGATAGTAGGACATGATCAGGAAGGCGCCGAGCACCAATTCGTGCCAGTAGTAGCCGCGAACCGATGACTGCTGTTCATAAACGTAGCGCGAGAGCATGAAAACGGACGCCGAGATCACGATCACCACGCCGTAGACGAAGGCCTTCTTCACCCCGCCGCGCGCACACAGATAGGTTGCCGCCAGCGCGAGAACCGGTGCGGTCGCGGAAATGACGAACTCGATCCAGAGCTTACTTTCGCCAAGTGTGCTTGGAAATGTCGATACAATCCCAGTGTAGACCTTATTCTCTCCAGTCATAAGACGGGCAATATCGATGAATTCGAAGAACATATTCATGACGAAAGAAACGGGGTGTATCCTCTCAGCATACGTAATTGACGGTTTGAAAATCGCGGCGTAGCGTTCCCTCATATTTTGGGGGAATAGATGTCAGTTTCTTTTGTTCTTAAGTATGACGGCTTAGATGCGGACGACCACGCGCTAGACGTTCGCCGGTTTGGCCAAGCAATGATTGGCCTAGACACGGTAGTAAACAATGGTCTTGTGGCGCTAGCGGAGTACCGGCAGCCCAAAAAGGGCGAGCGGCTTGCACTGAGAATACGCGCCAAAGAACCCGCTCAGGGTTCGTTTGAAATTCTGGCCGAATTGTCACCGGTGGTGATGGCCACCGTATTGCCGCTTGTACCTGAGATCATCAACTCAGCAGCGGCGGAAATCATTTGGAGATGGCTGAGTTGGGTTCTGAGCATGGCTGGCGGTAGACAAGGTGAGGCTGATCCACATTTCACTGCTCTTATGGATTTGACCAAGGAAATCCATAAAGGCCGCGCGGAAAGTGAGGAGGCCAACAGGAAGTTTTTGCTTGAGGTTTTTGATCGTGTCCTTCCATCCGCAAGGGGGATTGTTGCGCCTGTTGGCCCGTCTGCAGACACGCTGATGATTGCGCCTGATAGGACGACCGATCCTAGCGAGCACACGACAATCGATGTCCCGATGGCCGATGCTATCAGGGCAAGCGAAAAGCTGACGGTGGGTGATATGGAGACTATGCGCGTCCGTGTTGATGGACTAATCCATCACAGCAAGCAGATTAAGATCGAAAATCCAGACGAACCTGGCAAATTCGTCACAGCGCAGGTTCGCGACCCGGCATTTCTCGAAAGTGAGAACGTGTACACTGCCGCTGTCGGCGTGAAGGGATACCTTGAAGTCTCCGCCAAACCGTCGCGGAAGGCTGATGGAAGCCTTCACGCACTCTACATTCTCGATGCTAGGTCAATCGATGCCAAAGACTCTTAAGCAGGCTCGCGAGTCAAAGGACTTTGAAAAGTTCATCAGAGAGCGGGAACATGACGCTCCCGGCGACACTGAACGGCTTGATAAAGCTCTCAGGAAGCCGGTTTCTCAAACGTCGAAAGAAGCTCCGAAAGCATCGACCCAGCGCGGTTCCGACGATTGAACCGGTATTCGAATTCCTTGGCATAGAGGCCAAGATACTCCGGGCTGACGCTGGTGTGCGTAACGGTGATCGAGCACTTCAGGTACCGCCAGAAATTCTCAATTGCGTTCACTGAAACCGTGTCGCCAAGCCTGTAATCGAAATAGGCGTATTCCTCTGCACTGTGGTTCACGCGAGCGTGGCGATATCCGGCCTTGCTCAAAAGGGCGTAGCTGCGAAGTTCGTCAGTGTGGATGTTGCCGCCAATACGGACATTGGCTTTCACAAACGGCTCCAGCGTCTCGCGGCGCTGGTTCGGGACAACAGCGGTGATGATATCGCCGCCGCGCTGAAGGGCGCCGACTACGACCGTCTTTGCAGCGCTACCGCGATTTTGGGTGCCTTTCTTGACACCGCCCATAAGCGTCTCATCGATTTCAACGTTGGTGCCAGCGCCGCCAATCGGGGTTTCGCCGTCAACTTCGGCCATGTGCTCACGGATCATCTTAGCCATGCGCCAAGCCGTCTTGTACGTCACGCCAAGTTCACGCTGGAGTTCCTTGCCGGAAACGCCGTGGCGCGTCGCCGTGAACTTGAAGATTGCATAGAACCACAGTTGCAGAGGCGTGCTGGACTTTTCAAACAGCGTGCCAACGGTCGGGTGAATATGATGCCCGCACCACTGGCATGAGAAAGCCCGCTCGGCCTTGATCGGATACCACTTCGCTTCGCGTTCGCACTTCGGGCACTTGTGGCCTTGGCCGAACCGCACATCGAAAAGATGCTTCAAGCAAGCATCGTCGTCGGGGAACTGCTTGAAGAATTCGCGAACTGAAGTGGGTTTGGACATGGTTTCGTTCTCCATGACCAATATGTAGGAATACACTTACCGTATGTTGAGGGGGTACACCTCGATTATTAATACAGGTTGTTCGACCCGCATCATATCCCTTGCGCGCGAAGTGTCGCGACGCTCCCCCCGGCCCATTCCCCATTGGCATCGGCGGCTGCCATGCAGTACCACTGAAGAAAAGAGAAGCCATCGACAAGGGGAGAGACGACCCGTGACAGACTCAACGAAGTACTTCCTGCCGGAAGAGCGCATCCCGAAGGTTTGGTACAACATCGCCGCCGACCTGCCGAAGCCGCCGGAGCCGCCGCTCCATCCCGGCACCAAAGAACCGGTCGGCCCCGACGATCTAGCGCCGATCTTCCCCATGGCGCTGATCGCGCAGGAGGTGTCCACCGAGCGCGAGATCGAGATCCCTGATCCGGTGCGCGATGTTTACAAGCTGTGGCGCCCCTCGCCGCTGATCCGCGCCCGCCGGCTGGAGGCCGCGCTCGACACGCCGGCCAGGATCTACTTCAAGTACGAGGGCGTCAGCCCCGCCGGCAGCCACAAACCGAACACCGCCGTCGCCCAGGCCTTCTACAACAAGGAGGCCGGCATCACAAAGCTGTCGACCGAGACTGGCGCCGGCCAATGGGGCTCTTCGCTCGCCTTTGCCGGCTCGCTCTTCGGCATCGAGGTCAAGGTCTACATGGTCAAGGTGAGCTTCAACCAGAAGCCCTACCGCCGCGCCCTGATGGAGACCTATGGCGCGACCTGCATCCCGAGCCCGTCGATGGAGACGGCGTCGGGCCGCGCGATCCTCGAGACGGACCCTGATTCCCCCGGCTCCCTCGGCATCGCCATTTCCGAGGCCGTCGAGGTCGCCGCCACCAGCCCCGACACCAACTATGCTCTCGGCAGCGTCCTCAACCACGTCTGCCTCCACCAGACGGTGATCGGCATGGAGGCGATGGAGCAGATGGCGATGGCCGGCGACGAGCCCGACATCGTCATTGCCTGCGCCGGCGGCGGATCGAATTTTGCCGGCCTTGCCTTCCCATACGTCGGTGCGAAGCTGCGCGGCGGCCCCGATCCGAAGATCATCGCGGTCGAGCCCGCCGCCTGCCCGACCATGACGCGCGGCTCCTATGCCTATGACTTCGGTGACACCGCCCATCTGACACCGCTGATGAAGATGTACACCCTCGGCGCCGGCTTCATGCCGCCGGGCTTCCACGCCGGCGGCCTGCGCTACCACGGCATGTCATCGCTCGTCAGCGAACTCCTCAACCTCGGCCTCATCGAGGCCCGCGCCGTCCACCAGACCAAATGTTTCGAGGCCGGCGTGCTCTTCGCCCGCAGCGAAGGCATCGTGCCGGCGCCGGAATCGACCCACGCCGTGCGCACCGCCATCGACGAGGCCTTGAAGTGCAAGGAGGAAGGGACGTCCCGAACGATCCTCTTCAACCTTTCCGGCCACGGCCATTTCGACATGCAGGCTTATATGGACTATTTCGCCGGCAAGCTTGAGGACCGCGACTACGACCACGCCGCCCTCGACGCCTCGCTGGCATCATTGCCGGAGGTCGCGGCGGAGTAAGGTTCAGCGCTAGACGCAATCGGAGACGAAAGACCCCGGCGGATCATTCCGCCGGGGTTTTGTTTTGCGCCGGGCTATTTCCCGCGTCGCTTGAAAATCCGCGGACGATCAAACACCAACAGGATGGGGAAACCCGCAAACCATCGACGTGCTCGCGATCACGCCAAGTCACATTTTGGGAACAGTCCGGAAACCATGTTGCGTCCGGCAGAAGAGCACACATCCCAAGAAAAGGGCTCGGTCAATTGCTCAGCCAGAGCTCCAAAAGTCCTTGTCTTGGCTGATACCGATCGCCGAAATACTGAATCTCCAGGTTCTTGCCCGCCCCGGCAGGAGGCGGCGCGGCGAGGACTGCTTGTGCAAGTCGCTCGGCATTTTCGCGGTCCGCCTTGTAATAGTACCGGATGGCATTGAGGCCCGCTGCGTCGGCACGCCGCTCGCCGCCGCGTTTGTAGTCCGGAATGTTCCATTTGGCGTCGTGCAGCTTCGTGTTCAGCGCCACCATCTGATCGCGCGAAATCGCTCCGGCGAACTGGACGTAGACCGTATTTTTACCAGTCGGCGAGGGGATGGTCCCGTTCGCAGGAGCATCCGCTGCCGTTCTGACAGTCTCAACGTTGCTTGCCGGCGGAGAGTTGTTCTTCTGCGGGCATGATGCAAGGCGAAGCCAACAGGCAAGTACAGGCGAACTTCGTCCAGACGGCCGCGTGTCTGTAGAGGCTGCGTAGACACCCCAGACATACACGCTGCACGCCAGGATCAGGACAATTGCCGAAAACAAAACGCGATGCACTTCGCTTTTCGTGAAGAAGAGCAGCACATTTGTCAGCGCATAAATGATCACGCCAACACCCAGGAAAACGAAAATATCCTCCAGATTCCCGAAACCGTAGGCCCTGAACAGGGCCGCCGCTGCCGCAACGCCAAGCACGCTCATACAAAGATAGTAGATGATCGGATTGACGGTCTTCAAAGCCGTCAAATGCCCCATCGTACTCCCGTCCGGCGCAGGTTTGGCATTGCCCGCGTTCGTGTCTTTTTTGGCGGCATTCGTGTCTTCAACCACTAGCAGTCCCCTCTCATGAAAACGTCATCAACGAACGGGGATCACCCGCGCCGGATCGAAACGAGTTCGTAGCCACCGCTTTTCTTGGGATAGGAGGCGATGCACACGCGATTGCTCTGGTTGCCGCCGAGCACCGAGACCCTGTCGCCCTGATCGGCCACGAAGAAGGCCACATGACCGCCGCCGGTCCGCTTGAAGACGGCGATGTCGCCCTCGCGCGGGTTGTCGGAAACATCCTGGCCCCAGTCCTTCCATGACAGCGCACTTTGGCTGTAGGTGCCTTGGCCGCCAGCTTGCTCGACACAGTAATTGACGAAGGACGAGCACCACGGAACGCTGTCGTCCGTCCCCGACCAGGGCTTGGTCGATTTGTGGTACATGACGATGCGCGGGTTGTTCGCCGCGCCGGGATATTCGCGCACGTCGAGCGCCAGCTCCTGCCGCGCGACGCTGTAGGCGGTCGCACCCGCTTCCGCCGGCAAGGGAAGACCGCCCGAAACCGCCCGCAGGAAGTCGCCGTGCATGAACCCATCGGCGACGCCGTCGCCCTCGACGTCCACCTGCAACCAGGCGCCGTTCCGGCCCAGCGCGTGGAGAATTACGCCAAGCGGCAACGAGGTCTCCATCCCGTAGTCGGTCGACGGTCCGCGCCGCAGGTTGAGCCCGCCACGAGCGGTGACTTCCATCAACACCGACGACGATGACTTGATACCGGTCGAAAGCGCCAGCAGCTCGGCTTCGTCCAGCGCGACGCCCGGCCGGAACTGGCCGAAGTCCGACCATGCGCCGCTCACCACATTGCCATCGTAGGAAAACGCGCCGCCCGGCCAGGACTTGGACGGGTAGATCTGGTAGAGCGCCCAGGCGTCGGTCTGAAGCATGTCCTTGGTGCCCGACCAACCCGTCGCCGCGGCCAGCCAGATCAGGTCGACATACCCGGCATCGCGCATGATACGCGCCTGCGTCCCCGACCCGTAGAGGCCGACCTTGTAGGTTCCCTTCAGCGCTTTGGCGACTTCGGCGAAATATGGCTTGATCCGCTTGAGATCGCTGCTCGTGTAGTAGTCGTGATCGATGGCGAAATAGATCGCCGACCCTTCTGGCTGCTTGATGCGATCCGCCAGTTCCAGCGCCCGCGCGGCATCCCGCTTGCCGCTTTCCGCATCGAGATCCTCGATGTGGCCGTTGTGCCCGCCGCGCTGCTGGAACACCACGGCGAGAGACAAGCCGGCTTCGGCCAGCGCATCGGCCTCCGCCGCCTCAAGACGCTTGGACGGAAAAGTGCTGGAATTGTTGTGGTTATAATAACGGATAACCGTCTCGACGCCGGCCGCCTTGATGGCCGCGGCATGGTCGCCAATATTCCAGGCGCAATCGATCACTTTGTACATTGCTCCCCTCCCCGTTTTCTTGGAGCGCACAACCGGCGCCCGCAACGGCAACTATCGTTATAGTTGCCGTTCGAAGATTTACACTATTAACGGGTGTTGTCCACCATAAATCATGTTACGGTAGCAATGACGGTAGGATCGTCCCGCTACCGAAGGCCGCGCTCGCACGTCGCGCGCGATCCGATATGATCCCACAACGGCAGCGCCAATCCGGCGACGCCGAGGGGGAGAGCATCCGATGAGCGAACCACGCGCCAATCTGCTGACCGACGTTGCCGGCCTCCTTGTTGGCAATGCCGAGGATGCCGTGGTGAAGACCGGCGTCACGGTCGTGCTATGCGAGGAGCCGACCGTCGCTTCCGTTCATGTCATGGGTGGCGCGCCGGGTACCCGCGACACCGACCTTCTGGCGCCTGAGCAGACCGTCGAGGCGGTCGATGCCATCGTGCTGTCGGGCGGCTCGGCTTTCGGGCTTGAGGCAGCTGGCGGGGTCATGGCACGGCTCGCCGAACGGGGCCGCGGCTTTGCCGTCGGCGACGTCCGGGTGCCGATCGTGCCTGCCGCGATTCTCTTCGACCTCGGCAATGGCGGCGACAAGAGCTGGGGCCTGGCCCCGCCCTATCGCGACCTCGGCATCGCCGCACTGGATAGCGCCGCGATTGACTTCGCCCTCGGCTCAGCAGGCGCCGGCTTCGGCGCGACGACCGCGACGCTGAAGGGCGGCCTCGGCTCGGCGAGCGCCGTCACGCCCTCCGGCCACACGGTCGGCGCCCTTGTCGCCGTCAATGCGCTTGGCTCGGCGACCATCGGCGACACCGGCCATTTCTGGGCCGCGCCTTTTGAGGAAGACGGCGAATTCGGCGGTCGCGGCTGGCCGCACCCGATTCCGGACAACGCCCGCGCGATCCGGACGAAGTTCGGCGCAAGACCTGGCACCAACACGACCATCGCCATCGTCGCCACCGACGCGATCCTGACCAAGGCCGAGGCCAAACGCCTCGCCATCGCCGCCCATGACGGCATCGCCCGCGCCATCTGGCCAGCCCACACGCCGCTCGACGGCGATCTCATCTTCGCGCTTTCGACGGGAAGGAAGTCGCTCGCCGCACCGGCCATTGATACGATGATGCTCGGGGCGACGGCCGCCGCCGTCATGGCCCGCGCCATCGCCCGGGGCGTCCATGCCGCCACGCCGCGCGCCGACGACGATGTCCCCGCCTGGCGCACACGCTTCGGCCGGTAGCGACCTACTCGGCCGCCTCCAGCATGGGCTCGTCACGCGTCGCCTCTTCGCACCGGACACGCCCCTTCGGCCTGGTCGTCCCGTCGTCATCGCCAAGGAACGAGAGCTGGGCGAGGAGCGCCGCGCGGCGCTTGGCGGCGGACGCCATGTTGGTTCTCTTCACCGGCCCGTAACCGCGCACCTGCTCAGGCACGCGTGCGATCTCGCAAAGGAGGCCATAGGAGGCCTCGCCGAGGCGATCGAGGATCATCTCGATATCATCGAGATACTGGCGAAGAAGTGCCTGTTCCGCCCTCCGCTCGCCCTCGAGGCGGAACGGGTCGAGCCACGTGCCGCGCAGCCGGCGAAGGGCGGACAGCGCCTTGAACGCGGTGAAGATCCATACCCCGAAGGCGCGCTTCACCGGCCGGCCCGTCTCACGATCGGTGCCGGCGACGAAAGGCGGCGAGAGCATCACCCGGACCTTCGAGACGTCCTCGAACTGCGCTTCGAGCGCCTTGCGATAGTCGGGCGATGCGTAGTGCCGCGCGACCTCGTATTCGTCCTTAACGGCCATCAGCCGATAAAGGCTTTCCGCAACAATCCGAGTCAGTCGCAGCGAGCCGCCGCCCCTTTCCGCCTCCGCCGCGCGCACCCGCGCGATGAGATCCAGATAGCGGGCCGCATAGGCCTTGCTCTGATAGGAACGGAGCTCGCGCCCGAGGAAATCGATCCGCTCGTCCAGGTCCATGGCCCGCACGGATCTCTCCGCCGGCAGCAGCGAAACGATGGCCTCCGGTGTCTCGGCAAGAACCCGGCCGGCGTGGAACGCTTTGAGGTTTGTCTCCACCGCCGCGCCATTGAGCCGGATCGCCGTTTCCATCGCCTGCGGTGAAATCGGCAGGAGCCCCTTCTGGAACGCCATGCCGACGGCGAGCATGTTGGTGTAGAGCGCGTCGCCGAGGAGCTTTTCCGCGATCGTGGCGAGATCGAGGACCAGGGTTTCCCGCGAAGCCTTGGCAAGGATCGCCTCCAGCTTCGCTGCTTCGAAGGATTGGGTCTGCTTGAGGACGAATTCCGCCGTCGGCGCCACCCGGCCGTTGCCGAGCGTCACGGTGCGCTCCCTGTCCATCATGGCGAGCGTGTCGGCGCCGGCGGCGACGAGCATGTCGGAGGCAAGAAGCACGTCGAGGCTCGCGGTAGGGACGCGCGGCCCGTCGATCACCATGTCGCCTGCGGCAAGCCGGACGTGCGACGTCACCGGACCGCCCTTCTGGGCAAGGCCCGTCATATCGAGCGTCGTCGCGTTGAGCCCGTCGACATGGGCCGCCATGGCAAGGACCGCCGCGGTCGTCGTCACGCCCATACCGCCAATGCCGGCGATGAGGAGGTTGAGCGGCCGAAGGGGCGCGGCCACGTCCGGCACCGTAAGGTCCCTCCGCAGCGCGTCGATGTCGAGTGCCGTGCCGTCGGCCTTGCGGACCGCGCCGCCCTCGACCCAGGCGAACGACGGGCAGAAGCCCTTCACGCAGGAGTAATCCTTGTTACAGCTCGACTGGTTGATCGTTCTCTTGGTGCCGAAATCGGTGGCAAGTGGTTCGACCGAGAGGCAGTTCGACTGCACCGAGCAGTCGCCACAGTCCTCGCAGACGCGCTCGTTGATGAAGAGCCGCCGGGGCGGATCGTCCATCAGCCCCTTCTTGCGGCGGCGGCGCTTTTCCGCCGCGCAGACCTGTTCGTAGATCAGAACGGAGACGCCGCCGGCCGCTGCCAGATCCTTCTCCACCGCCATCAGGTGATCGCGATGATGGACCGTGACGCCCGGCGCCAGCGTCCGGTCGCCGGAATGAACCTCGGGATTTTCGGAGACGACAACGATACGGCCGACGCCCTCCGCCTCGAGCTGGCGGGTGAGTTGGGAGACGGTCAGCGTGCCGTCGAGCATCTGCCCGCCGGTCATCGCCACGGCGTCATTGAAAAGGATCTTGTAGGTGACGGATGCCTCGGCCGCGACAGCCTGACGGATCGCCAGAATGCCGGAATGGAATAGGTCCCGTCGCCAAGATTGACGAACATGTGCCGGTCCCGCGAGAACGGCGCCTGACCGATCCACGGCACACCCTCGCCGCCCATCGCGACCTGGCCCTCGCTCGTGCGGCCCGCCGCCTCCGTCATCGCGTGGCAGCCAATGCCCGGCATGGCGCGCGCGCCGTCGGGCACTTTCGTCGAGGTAGAATGCGGACAACCGGAGCAGAAATAGGGTGAGCGGCCGGCATCGGCGCGGTGGCTGTCGGCGTAGCGGATCTGCTCCTCCAACCGCTCCGCGACCGCGCGCATGGCCGGATCGTGGGCTATCTCGGGTAGCACCGTTGACAGCGCCCTGACGATCTCGGCTGTGGAAAGTTCCAGAATATCGGGCAGGAACGGGGCGCCCTCCGGCGTCGTCTTACCCCAGACCGGCGGCCGCTCGCCCGCCGGATGATGGTAGAACTGCGCCTTCAGTTGCGGTTCGATAAACCCGCGTTTGTGTTCGACGACAAGGAGCCGCTCCGCCCGCCGCGCGAAATCGGCGATGCCAAGCGGTTCGAGAGGCCAGGGCATCGCCACCTTGAAGATGCCGATGCCGAGCGCTGTCGCCCGCGCCTCGTCGATGCCGAGAAGCGACAGCGCCTGGCGCACATCGCGATAGGCCTTGCCGGAGGCGACGATACCGAAGCGCGGCCGGTCATCGCCGAAGGCCGGGCGGTCGAGCCGGTTGGCGCGCACATAGGCCTGCGCGGCCGGCAGCCTGAGTTCCCGCAGAAGCGCCTCGGTCTCCAGACGGTTGGAAAGGAGAAGCGGCCGATTGACCGAGGCGACAGCGCGCGGATCGCGGTCGGCCGGCCTGACGAACGAAAGCCGGTCGGGATCGACGGAAACTATGCCGGAGGAATCCATCGTGTCGGCGAGACAGATGAGCGACGACCAAAGGCCGCAAAAACGCGACATTTCGAAACCGTGCAGGCCGTAGTCGAGCACATCCTGCAAGTCGGACGGGTTGAACACCGGGATTTCCGCATCGCGCAGCGCGAATTCGCTCTGCGCCGGCAGGATCGAGGACTTGGCCAGATGATCGTCGCCGGCAAGCGCCACGACACCGCCGTGGCGGGCAGTCCCGCTGGCGTTCGCCTGCTTCAGCGCGTCGCCCGCCCGGTCGACGCCCGGCGCCTTGCCGTACCAGACGCCGAAGACACCATCGAAGTCGCTGTCGCCCTCGTGAAGCCCGATCTTCTGCGACCCCCAAACAACGTGGGCGCCAAGTTCCTCATTCACCCCCGGCTGGAAGTGGATGTCATGAGCATCGAGCATCCTGCCGACACGCTGAAGTTGCTGGTCGAAACCGCCAAGCGGCGAGCCGCGGTAGCCGGAAATCATCCCGCCAGTCCTGAGGCCGGCCTCGCGGTCGAGCCGTGCCCGGTCGAGGACGAGGCGGACGAGCGCCTGGATGCCTGTCAGATAGACCGACCCATGCGTGCTGGTATATTTATCGTCGAGGGAAACGGTCCGCGCCAAGACGGTCATGGTTACACCTCCTCTTAAAACCCCGCGCTCCGTTCCGTCCCGGCGCGGGCTTTTGCAACACTTGCCTATTTTATCCCTTGACCGGGAAATTTCTGTGCTATTCGATTTGATCGAAATCAAATTCTGAACGAGATTTTCCTGCTCGGGAGGCAAAATGGAAAATTCCCCTCTCGAGGCTGCCGACATAAGGATCCTTCGAATCCTTCAGGAGGATGCCTCGCTCCCGGTGGCCGAAGTCGCCAAGCTCGCCGGCATGTCGCAAACGCCGTGCTGGCGGCGCATCAAGAAACTCAAGGAAACCGGCGTCATCCGTCACGTCGTGGCGCAGATTGATCGCGAAAGCGTCGACCTCTCCTTCGTCTCCTACGCTTTCGTCAAGCTCGGTGTGCCAAGCCGGGAGAACATGACCGAGTTCGACCGGCTGGTGAAATCCTGGCCGGAGGTTGTCACCTGCGAGCGCATCACTGGCGCGGTCGACTACCTGATCAAAGTCATCGCGCAGGACATAAAGACCTACGACGAGTTCCTAAGGATGAAACTCCTCGACAACGAACTGGTCACCGACGTGCAATCGCGTATTGTCGTGTCCACCGTAAAGGACACCATCGCTCTGCCGCTGTGAAAGCGGATCGCGGCCGGGCGTGTCCCTCCGCCCACGCCTGAGTGGTGGCCGTTCCCGACGGCCGCGACCCTGGACAGATGACCGTTCCGCCGACCACCGGCGGCCCTCCCCGGATTGGCCCGATGCCCGCTATTCTTCATGCCCTCATCGTCGCGCCGCTTGCCTGGCTCGGGCGCCGGGGAACGCTCGCCGTCGCCCTGAGCGCGGTTTTCGGCATCATGCTGCCCTCGCTGTCCGCCTTCGCCCGCCCGCTCCTGGAAGAAGCCGTCTTCGCGCTTCTGGTGCTGGCGTTCCTGCGCGTCGACGCGGTCGCCATCCGCGTCCACCTCGCCCGCCCGCGCCTCCTCGCCGGCATGATCATGTGGATGATGATCGTCGTCCCCCTCTCCGTCGCGCTGCTCGGCCGCGTGACCGGTCTTGCCCATGCCGCGCCGGAGCTGATGCTCGCCTTATTCATCGTCACCGTGACGCCGCCGCTGATGTCGGGGCCCGCCTTCGCCTATCTTCTCGGCCTCGATGGCGCATTGAGTCTCGCCGTTCTCATCTTCGGCATGATCGTCACGCCGATCACGGCCCCGCTGATCGCCGGTTTCGCGCTGGAGGTGACGCTGTCGGTCTCCATCGGCGCGCTCGCCCTCCGGCTTGCCGGCTTTCTTGTCGGCTCCGCCCTCGTTGCTATCATCCTGCGCCGGATCATCGGCGTCGACCGGATCGTAGCGGCAAAGTCCGAGATCGACGGCCTCAATGTCGTCCTCCTCTTCGTCTTCGCCGTCGCCGCCCTCGACGGCGTCGCGGCGAGCTTTGCCGACGATCCCCTCATGTCTCTCGGCGTCGCGCTGCTGACGGTCGTCGTCTCCCTTGTCCAGATCGGCCTCACCATGCTGGTATTCTTCCGGCTGCCCCGCTCCGAGGCGGCGGTGCTGGGCCTTGCCGCCGGCAACCGCAACATGAGCCTCCTCATCGCAGCCCTCGGCGCCTCGGTGCCGGACTTCACCTGGCTCTTCTTCGCGCTCGGCCAATTGCCGATCTATTTCCTACCGCTCATCGTCAAGCCCATCGCAGCCCGGCTCGCCAGCCCCGCGACACCGGCAGGCCCGTCCTGACCGCCCCGATCACCCAATCACCGCGATCGCCCCAAACTTCACAGCCGCCCTGGGGTCTTCATTTCGCCGGAATATCGGTTAGGCTCGCAAGAGCCGTTCGAAGAAACCTGAAAATCCGGACCGGCCGGCACCGTGCCCACCGGCATTCTGCCGCCGGCACCCCGCAAGCGAGATGGCCGTAGCCTTGTTAACGCTCCCGCCCGTCCTGAAACGCCCAATGATGGCCAGCCTGGTGATGGCGCTCGCCCTCGCCGCGGTTCTCGCGCCGGGCGTGGGCCATGCCGCCGATGCCGCCAAGCGCGCACTCATCGGCTTTTCCCGCGACGGTACCTATTTCGCCTTCGAGCAATACGGCGTGCAGGATGGCTCCGGCTTTCCCTATTCCGACATCTTCGTCATCGATGTACCCAAGGACAAATGGGTGCGCGGCACACCCGCCCTCACCCTCATCCGCCGCGGCGGCGCCTCGCTCGACAAGGCACGCGAGGAGAGCCGCAACCGCATCGCGCCCTATCTTTGGCGTCTCAATATCGGCACCAAGGGCCGCCTCGCCGTCTCCGATCCGGCTGCAAAGGCGGACGAGGCGGCGCGCTTTGTCGCCTTCACGCTTCCCGACACCGAGGATGGTCCGGGCCTTGGCACCGTCCGCCTCAGGCTGACGGAAATCGCGCTGCCGACAGACAAGTGCGAGTTGACCGGCAAACAGACGCGCGGCTTCTCGCTGGTCCTGGAGAACGACGCCGGCGAGCCGATCCAGATCCTGGAAGAGGACACCGAAATCCCCGCCAGCCGCGGCTGTCCCATCCATTACGGCATCTCCGACGTCATTGCCCTGCCGCGCGAGGGCAAGGGGCCGGCGCTCGTCGTGCTCATCTCCATGTACCGTTTTGGCTTTGAAGGTCTCGACCGCCGCTATCTCGCCATCGGCCATGCCTTCGAGGAGCCGCCGGAGGGGCGCGACAAAGACGCTGGACACACGATCACCCGCGAGGACGTCGCCCCGGCTGCGTCGCCGCCGGAAGAAGCCGGCAAGGGTCGCCCGAGGCCACCGGCCGGCGAGATCCCAAGCTATCTGATCAATCGTGGCAGCAGCCGTAATGACTGAGCCCGGAGCGCGTTTCCGCACCGGGGAACCACATCGGCAGACAAAGGCATGCTGTCGAAAAGCCGCGAAGGCCGCTTTCGCGATTGAACCGGCGGTTAAGGGATGGCGGCTATAGTCCCCGCATGCGCCGCTCATCCCAGACCGCCCATACCCGGCATCGAACAAGAGCTCGCCCGCATCGTGCCCGGGACGCGGGCCCGGCCGTGCACCCCGCGTCATATCCGGAACGGTCCCCCGCTCCGACACCAGCGACGACACCGAACCCCACAACGGTACCCGCGGCCGGTCCGCACGATCTCGATGCGATTTCTCCGGCGACGGTGGGCAAGACGCCCGGCCGCCTGCGCCTGGCCAGCCGCCGGTTCTTCCGCTCGATTTTGCCCGCCGCCCGCTTTGCGCCGTTCTACGCCGCCGCCGTCACCGGCGCCGTCGTCCTTCACATGGTCTGGCGGGCGCAAGCGGTAACGCCGCGCATGATCGCCGTGGTCATCCTCTTCGCCCTGGGCGGCGCGATTGCCGGCTTCCTGTCGTGGATCATGGCGGCAACCCTTGCCGGCGCCCGGCAGGGGAGCGCCCGCTTCGCCGCCATGACCGGATGCCTGATCGTCGCGACGGCGGGTGTCACAGGACTCCTCTTCCTGTTTCAGTACCGGCTCTACTATGCGCAATGGTCCTTCGGCGACTTTTCCATGATGCGTTTCGTCTATGAGCTCATCGCCAGCCTCGGCGCTCTCTACATCTTCGGCGTCAGCGGCCTCAGGATGCTGCTGCCCTTCGGCCTTCCGGTGCTATTCGTCGCCGGCCTGATCTTCGCGCGCCGCGAGCGCGGTTGAAAACCGTCGTCCCCCCAACTCCTCTCCGGCTCTCCCCCAACTCTCCGCACGGCGCATTGTCGCGCCCCGCCGGCTCTGCTAGACGAGAGCCACAAGGCGCGTCGCCATCAACAGGCAAGGCGCGCCGTGACGAGACTTGAACGAGGACTGCCGATGATTCCGCGCTATTCGCGCCCCGAGATGGTCGCCATCTGGTCGCCTGAAACGAAGTTCCGCATCTGGTTCGAAATCGAGGCGCATGCCTGCGACGCGCTCGCCGACCTCGGCGTCATCCCCAAAGAAGCGGCCAAGACGATCTGGGAAAAGGGCGGCGCCGCAACCTTCGATATCGATCGCATCGACGAGATCGAACGCGAGACCAAGCACGACGTCATCGCCTTCCTGACCCATCTGGCCGAGATCGTCGGCCCGGACGCCCGCTTCGTCCATCAGGGCATGACCTCTTCCGACGTGCTCGACACCTGCCTCAACGTGCAGCTCACCCGCGCCGCCGATCTTCTCCTTGCCGACCTCGACGCGCTTCTGGCCGCCTGCAAGCGCCGCGCCTTCGAGCACAGGGACACCGTCTGCATCGGCCGTTCCCACGGCATCCACGCCGAACCGGTCACCTTCGGCCTGAAGATGGCCGAGGCCTATGCCGAGTTCGACCGCTGCAGGAAGCGGCTGGAGTTCGCCCGCGACGAGATAGCTACCTGCGCCATTTCCGGCGCCGTCGGCACCTTCGCCAACATTGATCCGCGCGTCGAGGAGCATGTCGCGGAAAAGATGGGTCTGAAGCCGGAGCCCGTCTCCACCCAGGTCATCCCGCGCGACCGCCACGCCATGTTCTTCGCCACCCTCGGCGTCGTCGCCTCGACGATGGAGCGGCTGGCGATCGAGATCCGCCACCTGCAGCGCACCGAGGTGCTGGAAGCGGAGGAATTCTTCTCCAAGGGCCAGAAGGGCTCCTCGGCGATGCCGCACAAGCGCAATCCGGTGCTGACCGAGAACCTCACCGGCCTCGCCCGCATGGTGCGCTCCTACGCCATGCCGGCAATGGAGAACGTCGCGCTGTGGCACGAGCGCGACATCTCGCATTCCTCTGTCGAGCGCATGATCGGTCCGGATGCGACCATCACCCTCGATTTTGCCCTTTCCCGCCTCACTGGCGTCGTCGACAAGCTCCTGGTCTACCCGGAACGCATGGTCGGCAACATGGACCGTCTCGGTGGGCTGGTGCATTCCCAGCGCATACTTCTGGCGCTGACCCAGGCCGGCTGCTCGCGCGAGGACGCCTATCGCCTCGTCCAGCGAAACGCCATGAAGGTTTGGGAGAGCTACCACCACGCCGGCGCCGCCACGGTCGACTTCCTCTCAGAGCTTCTGGCCGACGAGGACGTGCGCAAGTATCTCGGCGAGGACGAGATCCGCTCGCGCTTCGACATCGGCTATCACGTCAAGAATGTCGGCACGATCTTCAAGCGGGTGTTCGGCGAGGCCTGAGTTCGGCAAGGCCTGAGTTCGCCGTGAACTGGACCCGGCGCCGGTCCCGGAGTACCGACCGTTCTGCCGAAACTTTTTATCCAGGAACCCTTTAGAAGGACTCGCGTTCCTCCGTTACGACAACAACGGGAGAACCTTTCATGACCGATCGTAAAGTCACGGAAGCCCGCGCCGGAAACGGCCCCGGCTGGTTCATCGCCGGGATGCTCGCCGTCATCATCGTCGGTGCCGGTATACTTTTCTATGGCGGGTATTTCGACAATCAGGACACGGACATCACACTGTCCATCAATATGCCTGATCTGACCAGATAACGTCGGCGGCGGGAGCGCTCCCGGTATCCCCGGAGGCTCCCGCGACGACCACACTTGCGTTCGGTAGTGGTTGTCTGGTTTCAAGGAGGCAGGAAGCCCCCGTCCCCATGCGAGTCGACCGATGAAAGCAGCCGAAGCCGACCTCCTCCTCCTGCCCGATCTCGGCGGTGCCGATTCCGACCACTGGCAGGCTCGCTGGGAGAAGAAGCTCTCCACCGCCCGCCGCGTCGAACAGGACGACTGGCACACTCCCGACCGGAATGCCTGGGTCTCCCGCATCGTTGGCGAAGCGGAGGCCGCAACGCGCCCCGTCGTGCTCATCGGACACGGCCTTGGAGTTATCGCTGCAATCCACGCCGCGCCGCTCCTGCCGAAGGGGCGGGTCGTCGCCGGCTTTTTCGTCGCCCCTCGCGACGTCGACCGGCAGGACATCTATACGACCGCGTTGTCGGGCTTTGGCCCGGCGCCCCGCGATCCCCTCTCCTTTCCCGCCATTCTCGTCGCCAGCCGGTCCGACGAGACCTGTAGTTTCGAAACCGCGGAAGACTATGGCTATGCTTGGGGCGCACTGGTCGTCGACGCCGGCGAAGCCGGCCACCTCGACAGCGACAGCGGCCAAGGACCCTGGCCGGAAGGATCGCTCACCCTCGGCCGCATCCTCTCGCAGATCCCCTCACCGAGCTGAAGGCGGTGAACGTCAGGGCGTCGACACCGGCCCCGACTCGTCCGGCACGGCCTTCGCCATATAAACTGTCTTGCCGCCCCTGAACGGCTCGATCCGACTGACCGCATAGCCGAAGCGGCGGTAGAGCGCGACATTGTCGGCGAACGCCGCGTTGGTCAGCAGGCGGACTTCCGGCTTCCCTGCCGCGCGCGCCAGCGCCTCGGCATGGTCAAGAAGCGAGCGACCATACCCGTTCCCCTGCCTGTCCGGCGAAACGGCAACATTCTCTATCCACAGGTGGTCGTCGCGCGGCATCATCTCAATGAGACCTACGACGTCGCCAGACACGACCAGCAGATCGATGTGATGATCCACGACGACCCGGTCGTAATCGACCGTCATCGGCAAAGGTTCACGCCCGATCACCGGCACCCATCGCTGATAGGCCGCCCGTACGATGGCGCGAACACGATCGACATCGGAAACTGTGGCGCGGACGAAATGCGGCGCAGAAGGCGAAGGCATGAGAAAATCCTGCTGTTATGCGTACTGGTAACGGAAACCCCACTGACAGAACGGCCGCGAGTGCTGACGGGAATGGGGATCGGGACGGAACAGGACGAGCGAAAAACCCTGAGCCTTCATCGTCGCGGAAAACCGCGACATTGCCCACCGGAAACGTCTGCGAAGAAGGGAAAGGGTTTCATGGGAGGATGGTGCGCGAAGATCCCGGAGCGGTCAACGGGTGCAGGCAGAGCCGTCTCGTTCACGCAAGAAAAAGGCGCGCCGTGGGCGCGCCCATTCCTTGGCCTCCGTATTCCTGCCGCACACAAAAGAACCAGCGCGACACGCCGAATGGCCGTCCCGGACGGATTGTCTCGGACGAAGTCCTAGGGCGATCTCAGGCTTTCTTGGGCCGGATCGCCTCGTCAACCTTCTTCGCCACGACCCAGCTGATCGGCAGGGCAGCGACGAAGCCGACGATCACCAGCCCCACAAGCATCATATTGTTGTCGGTCGGCTGGTTGGCATTACCCAGCGCAAGTCCCGCCGTGAACAGAATTCCCGCCAGCGTCGGGGCAATGACGATGAAGAACAAGATTGCCAATTTCAGCATTGTGCACTCCGCATTTATCGGCGTTTCTAAACCCGCTTTAACGCACTGCCCCCCAGATCGGGCCACTAGTGCAGGAGAAACAATACTGTCGGCTGCCAGTTTTTATTTGATATACCTCAAAATAGGAATGTGTCCGGGAACCGATGCGCAGATTTGTCGCGCAGATGTGCGGGAAAAAACCGCCCGCAACCGAGGCAGTGCAAGAAACCGAAGAAAAAGCGGCAGCGCTGACGCCTGTTCAGCGCTCGTCGAACGCGGCGACGACCTCGCCTGCGGCAGAGGCGAGAAGCCCGGCGTCGACACCATAGGCAATGAAGCGGAAACCGACCTCGGCCGCCCAGCCAGCGTGATCGAGACTGGTACAGAACATCCCCGCGATCTTGTCCGCTTCGCGGGCGCGCGCAGCGATCTCGGCGGTAACGGTCTTGGTTTCCGGCCCTTGCGGGTCTAGCCGCGCGCCATCAGACAGGGCGATCGACAGATCGGCTGGTCCGACGAAGACGCCATCGATCCCGTCAATGTCGAGAATTTCGTCGAGTGCGTCGATCGCCTCGCGGGTCTCAATCATGGCGAAGGCGAGAACCCGGTCGTTGGCCTCGCGGTGGTGGTCGGCGAGCGCCGTGCCGGACAGCTCCGCCGCCCGCATCGGCCCCCAGCTCCTCTGCCCGACAGGCGGATACTTCATAAAGGAAACGAACCTCCGGGCGTCCTCGACCGAATTGATCATCGGTGCGATGACCGCCGCCGCGCCGTAGTCGAGCGCCCGGCTCGCGGTGGCGAAATCGCCGACCGGCACCCTGACCACCGTCGGCACGCCAGCGCCCGTCACCGCCACGATCGCCGGGATAACGGAGGAAAGGTCGTGCGCACCGTGCTGCATGTCGAGCGTCACCGCGCCATAGCCCGCCCGCGCCAGCGTCTCGGCCAGCAGCGGCTCGGCGATCATCGACCACGCCGAGAGCACCGTTTCATCGCAACGCAGGCGCTTGGCCATCATTCGTACAAGGTCGGTCATGTCGGATCTCCCGCCAGAGGATCGGCGCAACGGCGCGGAAAGGGATGAAGCCGGAGGCCTCGGGACTGAACCGGCGAGCGGGCATTTCGAGAGCGCAGCAGGGTCGCAAATTCGGTCACCCCGCAAGAAAAGCCGGTCCCGCCCTCGATCAGATCTCGTTCTGGATCTGCTCCTTTGCGGTGACAAGCAATTCGCTCATCATGCGGCGGATCGTGTGATCGGTTTCCACGACGCCACCCTCGTCGAAATCGCGCCGGATCTTGCGAAAGACGTCCTCGTCGCCCGGCTCGTCGAAATCGGCGCGAATGACGTCCTTTGCGTATTCCTCCGCATCCGGGCCGGAACGGCCGAGTTTTTCCGCCGCCCAAAGGCCGAGGAGTTTATTTCTGCGCGCACTCGCCTTGAACTGCAGCTCCTCATCATGCGCGAATTTCTTTTCAAAGGCTTCTTCGCGCCTGTCAAAGGTGGTCATCCCCTGCCTCCCGTTTGGATGTACTCGCCTAAGGTCATCTTAACACATGGTTACGCGACCTCGGCCGTTGAATATCTGCGGCGTTGGCGGAAATCAACCGAAAGTGGCTGAGGATGGCGATTACTTGGCATGGCCCCGCATCGACGATTGAGAAAAGATCTGGGATAGAGTAGGGTCCGCCCCTCATGGCAGGATCGGAGCAGCCTCCCGAAAGGTCCGTGAAACCGGAAATGGGTAAGCAAATCCGCCACCCGGCGCTTTTCGGGAAGCGCCAGCCGATCGCCTGTGCACATTTACCACAACGAACACCGGGGAAATCCCCATGAACCGACGCCGCCGCATCTACGAAGGCAAGGCCAAGATACTCTATGAAGGTCCGGAACCGGGAACGCTGATCCAGCATTTCAAGGACGACGCCACCGCCTTCAACGCCAAGAAGCACGAAATCATCGATGGCAAGGGCGTACTAAACAACCGAATCTCGGAATACATCTTCAACCAGCTCAACAGCATGGGTATTCCGACCCATTTCATCCGCCGACTCAACATGCGCGAGCAGTTGATCCGCGAGGTGGAGATCATCCCGCTCGAGATCGTTGTCCGCAACATCGCCGCGGGATCGCTTTCGAAACGCCTCGGCATCGAGGAAGGCACGCAGCTGCCGCGCTCGATCATCGAGTTCTATTACAAGAACGATGAGCTCGACGACCCGATGGTCACCGAAGAGCACATCACCGCCTTCGGCTGGGCGAGCCCGCAGGAAATCGACGACATGATGGCGCTTGCCATCCGCGTCAATGACTTCCTTGCCGGCCTCTTCCTCGGCGTCGGCATCCGTCTCGTCGACTTCAAGATGGAATGCGGCCGCCTGTGGGAAGCCGACATGATGCGCATCGTCGTCGCCGACGAGATCTCGCCCGACTCCTGCCGCCTGTGGGACACGACCAGTAACGACAAGCTCGACAAGGACCGTTTCCGCCGCGACATGGGTGGTCTCGTCGAGGCCTATCAGGAAGTCGCCCGGCGCCTCGGTATCATGAACGACAACGAGCGTCCGCTGAACGGTGGCCCGCGCCTCGTTCAGTAAAGAACCGCTCAATGCATTGCCCGGCGCGCTTGTCGAATCCGGCGCGCCGGGCTAAAGCCTGTTCCCGATAGGTGGGAACCGGTTCCCGGATCGGACGACGCGCGGTTCCGATCAGTTGGACCGGGATGCGTCGGCCTTCCCGTTGCATCCCGTTTCGTCGCTGGCGCGTCGCGACCTCCCATCCCATGGCAAGGGATAGAGTTTCATGAAGGCGCGCATCACCGTCACCTTGAAGAACGGCGTTCTCGACCCGCAGGGAAAGGCGATCGAGAAGGCTCTCGGATCGCTCGGTTTTTCCGGCGTCGGCGGCGTTCGTCAGGGCAAGGTCTTCGACATCGAACTGGCCGAAACCGATGCGGACAAGGCCCGTACCATGCTGACGGAGATGTGCGAAAAGCTCATCGCCAATACCGTCATCGAGGACTACGCGATCGACCTCGCCTGATCCTTCGGCAGGCGGGTTGCGGAGCGCGATGCCACCAAGAGGAGCGCCCCCGTGCAGAACGACGCCAACGACCACAACGACCGGACGGCCAAGCCGGCCGACGACACGGCTCGCGTCGTCCGCTACCTCGTCATCAAGGCGGCAATCTTCATCGGAATTCCGGTCATCGCCTCGATCATCGCCGTCCTCGCAATCCTGAAGTAGCCCACGCGCCGGTTGCGCGCCGGCAGCAACGGACGCTCAGCGCCGTGGCGTCTGCCTCGCCCTCGGACCAGTCATGAAGGTCGCGACGGCAGCATCCGGCCGGCCGTTTCGAAGCCCGGCATCGCCAAAGAACCGCTCGGACATTTCTCGCCTTGGCTCGTCTTTTCCGGGCCGGCACACCGGATCGCCGGGGAACCGCCGCCGGGCCGCTGTCCCGCGCGGGACTGCACGCTCCTTTCGCAACACTTCCGATGCCGGCGACGGATCGCCCCGAAGCCGGCGCCGCCAGCGCGCCGCGCCATAGGAAAGCGCCAAGAACACGAAGGGGATCGGGAAAGATTTCCCCGCCTTGCCGAGGAAATCCGGGATCCGCCTGTGGATCTTGTCCGGGTTGTCGAAATCATAGGTGATAGGAACCCTGTCGCTGACGGCCACCTTGCCGCCCACCATGGTGTAGCTCCGTCCCTCGACCGTATGGAGCGTTCCATCGGAAAGCGGAAAGCGGAGTGTCACGAAGGGCACGACCTCGCGCCGCACCCTCGCGTCACGCCGAAGCTGACACAGTGCCGCATCGAGATAGGCATCGGCCTGCCCGTTCCGACCGCGCAGCCGGCACTTCGACGTGGTGTCGACGACAACCGCCGCCGCCCGCCCGCGCGCCGGAATATAGCCTTCGTTCTCAAAGTACTTGGTGAAAAACGAGACGCCCATCAGCGTCCCGGCGAGGAACAGCACCGCACTCACGACGCCCAGGAACGAGGCAAAACCGAAGCGGCTGACGAGACTGACCCGGTTCACCCACCGGTCGAAGGGATGGCTCGCCGCGTTCCGTGTCTCTGGCGCCTGACCGGCCAGGGACTCCTCCGCCTCCGCGACATCCTCGAACGCGCCCCTCAGGAAGATACGGGAGGCGAAAAGGAGGATCGCGAGGCCAACCCCACCGGTGAAGATGCCGTACAAGAAAAGCATGACGTCCACGACGATCAGGATCGGCATGACCCGCCTGAGGAGCCGCAGAATGAACGGCGGACAGGCCACATTCGCTCTGCCACCGTTTGCCGGTTCCCGCCTTCCGGCATCCCTGGCGATCATGCGAAAGAGATCGATCAGCATGGTTTTCCCAGCTCTCCCCTACGTCATCGACCTATACCGAGGCCCGCCGGCCAAAGCCGTGGCGAGCAACACCCCCGCGCGGCGTTGCCGACGGTCTGGGCGGCGGCGACCCTGCCGCTGCAGGCTTGAGAAATCCAACGTCCTGCAAGGCCTTGTCCATGATGACGGTCGCCAGCTCCCTCTCGGTCCGTTCCCGAAAATCCGCAGCTTCCCACCGTTCAGCCCCTTTCAGGAGTGGACGGAGGAGGAGCCCTGCGATGAAGAAAACCGCCGCGATACCAAAGATCCATTGCAGCGACCGCATCAACCCCGTGTTGACGAGAAGGATGGAGGACGGATTGCTCGGAAAGTAGCGAATGGCGATCCGATCTCCCGGCGAGGGCACGTCCGAGGTCGAACGTCGGGTTTTCTTTGCGGTGTGGCCCACGCCGTCGACCGACTGGAAGGCAAGAGACACTTCGGTCTTTTTCGCCGTCCGCCATTGAACCTCCGGCACCCGTGCCTTTTCCGCGGCGATATCGCTGCAGGCGACCGTCTTTTCGTGGGAGGAGAACTTGCCGGTCTTGTAGGAGAGCGTGCAGATCTCATGAACGCCCGTCACGGTCGCCGTCGCCGGCACGGTCGCGCTGTCGCTCCACGCCATCAGGCCATAGGCGCCGCCCGCGAGGATCATGACAAGCACGGCTCCATAGAGCGCAATCCGGCCGAAAAAGAACAGCGGCAGAATCATCGCGACGCTGGTAAGCCGTTCACCCCATCCGAACGACGTCCGCGCCCGTTTGATCGCCTCCACCACCAAGCGTTCCTCGTCCGTCAGCAGCCAGGCGGCGAGGCGTCTGGCGACCCAGGCGCCGACGAGGATCGCCCCGCCGAGCCCGTAAAGCTTCAGCATGTGAAAAAGCCAGACCGCGTTCGGCGGCCCTTTGATGGCCTCGGGCCTCCAGGGCCGGTAGGAGATCGTCAGGGCCTCGCCGACCTCCACATGTGTCTTGTTGAGCCGCGTCAGCGGATAATCGCCGACGACGAGCTTACCGCCCGGCGGATGGAAGAGAATCGTTGCGATTTCCGTCCTCTTTACCGTCCAGTCAAGATCCGGTGCTTTACTGCGAACGGCGCGGACGTCGGCACAATCGACCACCGTACGCTTGCCGGTGCTCTTGCCGATCTTGTAGGACATGGCGCACTTGGTCGCGACCGACTGGACGGTCGCCGTCGTTGTCGGCAGGCGCATCCAGTCATAAGTCTCCATACCCGTGATAAAGAGGCTTCCCAGAATGACGATCGCCGCGATACCGGTCAGCGCGCCCGACAGAGATCGCAGGGCCCGGAACACTCGGTGGCGCATGATGTATCCCTTACCCCAGGACAAGATACGTGCTGAAACACCGTACGGCGGCCCGATAACGGAAATTCTTCGTTTTCTCCCGATTTCGTATCGTGGTTGACAAAGCATTCCCTGACCGCCACCGCCGCCCGGCGGAAAGGAAAACAACAGAAAAGAAAGCCATGTCCTGCCTGAAGCTCTATGAACCGATCAACACGCTGAAACCGGTTGGCCCCGACATCTGGCTCGTCGATGGACCGGAGATCGGGTTCCGCGTCATGGGCCTGACGATCCCCTTCCCGACCCGCATGACGGTCGTCCAGCTGACCGACGGCCGCATCTGGGTCCATTCGCCGACGCCACTGACGCCGGAGCTCAAGACCGAGATCGACGCGCTCGGCCCGGTCGCCTTCCTCATCGCCCCGAACCGTATCCACTACTGGTGGGTCGCCGACTGGAAAGCCGCCTATCCCCGGGCCACCATCCACGCCGCGCCCCGGGTCGCCGAACAGGCCGGCGATCGCCTCGACACCATCGAGGCCGAACTCGGCCCCGAGCCGTCGACCGACTGGGCCGCGGATCTCGATCAGGTTCTCGTCCCGGGCAGCTTCATGGCCGAGGCAGTCTTCTTCCACCGCGCCTCGCGCACGGTGATTCTCACCGACCTTATCGAGAATTTCGAGGCCGACCGCATCACCTGCTTCTGGATGCGCTGGCTCGTCCGCCTTGCCGGCATCTCCCACCCGAACGGCAAGGTCCCCCCGGACTTGCGCCGGACCTTCCGCGCGCACATGGGAGAAGTGCGGGAATCGGTGGAAAAAATCTTGGCCTGGGATGCCGAAAAGGTGCTAATGGCACATGGTCGATGGTTCAGCGAAGACGGTGCGGCCGTCCTTACCCGGGCATTCCGCTGGGCGCGGTAAGACAGCCGCCACTCCCGAGCGCCGTGCAACCCAGACATCAGGACGAAAGAGAGACAAGACCATGAAATCCGCCGTCATCGTCTTTCCCGGATCGAACCGCGACCGCGACATGATGGACGCGCTCACCTGGGTTACCGGCCACGAGCCGGTTTCGGTCTGGCACGGCGACAGCGAGATCCCCGACGTCGATCTTGTCGTCATTCCGGGCGGCTTTTCCTACGGCGATTATTTGCGTGCCGGCGCTATCGCCGGCCGCAGCCCGATCATGGCCGACATCATCAGGAAAGCGTCCGCCGGCGTCTCCATACTCGGCGTCTGCAACGGCTTCCAGATCCTGACCGAAACGGGCCTGCTGCCCGGCGCCCTGATGCGCAACGCAGGTCTCACCTTCATCTGCCGCGAAGTGCATCTGAAGGTCGAGAACGCCAAGACCCGCTTCACCGGCGCCTATGAGGCCGGTCAGGTGATCCGCTGTCCGGTCGCCCACCACGACGGCAACTATTTCGCCGACGCCGGGACACTCGATCGCCTCGAGGGCGATGGCCGGGTCGTCTTCCGCTATTGTGACGAGACGGGCGCCGTCACGCCGGCATCCAACCCCAACGGCTCCCAGCACAGCATTGCCGGCATCATCAACGAGGCCGGCAACGTGCTCGGCATGATGCCACACCCGGAGAACCTCGTCCTCGACCATCAGGGCGGACGGGACGGACGCGGCTTGTTCGAATCGCTGACCCGCCTGAACGCTGCGTAATCCGAACGCGCCAGACCCGAACGCACCAGACCCGAGCACGCCAGACCCGAACGCCATCCAGGACGGCAATGCCGGATGCGCCCTGGAACCGGCTCCGAAAAGAGCTGGTTCCCCAACGGCTTCATCCGGCGTCAGAAAACCCGCGGACCTCCGGATTACAGAGAACCACAACCGCTCAGGTCACGCCGACCCTGGCGAGAACCTCCTTGGGAATCTTGTAGTCCTTGATCGCCTCGGCCTGATCGGAAAAGCCACACAACTCCCGCTGAACGAAGAAATAAAGCACAGCATCCGCCGCATGCTGGACGAGTTCGACCCGATGCTCGTCCTTGTGCGGGTAAGCGTCGAGCGCCGCCAGCGCATCCGCGACGGCGGCGCCGGTTCGCCCGAGCGCGGCGGCCTTTTCGGCAAGGATTTCCGTTTCCAGGGTGGATTCGCCCGTCACGCGCAAACCCGCGCGCCCAAACAGGGTTTTTGGCATTCGAACGGTCATCGAGGCCTCCCGCATGCCCTGCTGAACGATATAGGCAGTGTAGCGGCAACAGGACGGCAGGCGTCAACCGCTACGATCGAAGGGCCCGCCATTTACGTGGCCATCCGCATCGCCAACCGATCCGCGGCGCCGGCGGCACCGGCTAGGATCCGGCTCGCCGGATCCTGCCTGAGGCGCGTGGCAAAGCGCCGCTCGACACTGCGGACAACGTCCCGGATCGCCGCTTCGTCGTCGCCCTCGCCCGGCCCCGGATAATATTCGTTGGATCGAACCGGCCGCGCGTATTCTTCCGCAAAGACATCTTGCCAGCGCCGCCCCCAGAAGCGTTCGGCGAAGCGCCGGTTGGCGTCGGCATAGTGGTCGATGATGCGCGCCTTCAGCGTCTCATCGACACCGCGGAACGCCGCCTCGTTCCAGCCGCGCGCCCCGCCCTCCGCCTGCACCGTGTTGCGCACGCCGGAAAGATCTCCCCTGTAGCGCCGCTTGATGCGCCGGACGGCAAGGCGCCGCAACACCTCTACCGTCCGCGGTCCGGGAGAAATATTGAAATCGCGCACATCATGCCAGTCGAGAGCCCCGTCGAGCCGCGATGCCAGCCCGCAGACCTCGAAGAACCTGTGCGCCAGGCCATTAGGCGTCTCCGCCCGCGTCAAAGGCACCGGCGTGAACCGGATGGCCGCCGTCTCGTACCACGAGCGGAAGAACGTAATGTAATTGGAGCCGTCTTCGCGCATTTGCCGATCGAGATAACGCGAGAAACGCTCGGTGATGCGGAAGAGCTTTGCCGCCTGGGCGTACTTCGAATTGAAGTACGAGAACTGCGGCCGGATGAACGCCAGGCTTTCGACCGAATAGCCGTGCACCGAAAAGAGCTTGGCCACCTCGTCGTGAAGCCCGTCCTTAGCCGAGAGTCGCGGCAGCCCCTCGCATGACAGGATCATGATGTCCCCGCAGGCACCGGCCACCAGCGCCTCGACCTCGCGAACGAACGCCGGAAACGCCGTCTCCAGCCGCCCCCGCGTCCTGCCGGTGGAATCGATCAGCAGCGGACGGAAGAGATCGGAATGGTTGGCGACATTGCCCTGGCCGAGCAGCGGATAATCGATGCCGTTCGCGGCGAGCGCATCGCGGTTAGATGCCATGAAATTCTGAAGCGTCGTCGACCCCGTCTTGGAAGGCCCGATGTGCAGAATGCAGCGTTTCATGAAAGGAAAATCCGTTCGCGGCGTCGAAGGCGGAAATGCGGAGCGGAGTGTGCAGATCGCATGGCGCGCGCGCAACCGCTATCGAGGGATCGCCCCCGGGATATTTCGCACCGCCGACGACCGGCGACCCCACGATACGGAACACCCCGAAACAGATCAGTACAGATGCTGCCGCGCGATGGACTACCGGGCACGAAACACCACCAGGCCCGGTTGATCTGCCACATACGATTTCTTCCCGCTGAATAGCCATAAAAATATGGCTGATAAAACACGCGATGCGCGCGAGAAAAGCACGATATTACTTCTCGATCATCGATGCTCCTGATCGGATACACAGGAGAGCGGCCAACGAAAATCCACAGACGAGCCGCAATGATTCAACGACGTCTATTTACGGAGAATACCGTACATGGTAGCACCGAGACAGGTGGCGGACTTGGTTTTCCCCAGAGCGATTGTTCTCTCCGGTCTGCGGCAAGCCGCTGCGGCCCGGCGCAGACCGCATGTGCTGTGGCTTCTGCGGCGTTAGCAGGCGCCGCGGCGTTCCCGCCATCCACATTCGCACCGGCATGATAATGCCGGAGGAAAACAGCAAAGAGAGGAGGCACGCGTGTTCAAGACCATCATGGTGCCCGTGGACCTTCGTCATCTGGACAAGATGGAGAAGGCCCTCAAGGTCGCCGACGATCTCGCCGGTCTCTACGATACACCAATCGTCTATGTGGCCATCACGACGCCGACGCCCGGCCCGCTCGGACACACGCCGGAGGAATTCGGCAAGAAGCTGGCCGAATTCGCCGCCGCACGCGGCAAGCAAAGCGGCCGCAAGACCGACAGCATGCCCCTTGTCAGCGACGATCCCTCGATCGACCTCGACAAGAAGCTGCTCGAGGCCGTCAAGAACGGCCACGCCGATCTTGTGGTTATGGCGAGCCACATTCCCAACATCACCGATTACGTCTGGCCCTCCCACGGCGGGCACCTCGCCGGTCATGCGGCGTCCTCGGTGATGATCGTTCGCCCCTGACCGCTCGCGCCCGCGACATTGCGGACCGACACATGCCGGCAATGTCCGCCAGCGCAAGCCTCGGTCAGACACGACAACCCTTGGACAGGAGGCAACATGTCCGAACAGGATGATACACAGGGCATTCCGGCCCCTGAGGGCGAAGCCACCCTCATCGAGACCGATTATGAAATCGGCCAGGACAATCTGGAAGGCAACGTAGGCCCCTTCGGATTCGACATTCACAACCCCGTCTTCATGATCTCGGGACTGGCGATCGTCGCCTTCGTCTTCTATGCGCTCGCACTGCCCGAGCAGGCGTCTGCCGTCTTCGGCTGGCTCAGGCCGTGGCTCACCTCGACCTTTGACTGGCTGTTCCTCGGCGCGGCGAACATCTTCGTATTGTTCTGCCTGTTCCTGATCGTCAGCCCCTGGGGCCGCGTCAGGCTCGGTGGCCAGGACGCCACCCCCGACTACAGCTATTCCGGCTGGTTCGCGATGCTTTTCGCAGCCGGCATGGGTATCGGCCTGATGTTCTTCGGCGTGCTGGAGCCGGTCTATCACATGGCCATCTCCCATCCGCTCGGCACCCCCTCGCCGATCGCCCCGGACGGCTCGATCATCGCGGCCAATGTCGATGCCGCCAAGGAAATGGGCCTTGCCGCGACGATCTACCATTGGGGTTTGCACCCTTGGGCGATCTATGCGGTCGTTGCCCTCGCGCTCGCGCTGTTCACCTTCAACAAGGGCCTCCCGCTCACCGTCCGCTCCGCCTTCTATCCGGTGTTCGGCGAACGGATCTGGGGCTGGACCGGGCATATCATCGATACGCTCGCCGTCTTCGCCACGCTCTTCGGCCTTGCCACCTCGCTCGGCTTCGGCGCCCAACAGGCGAACGCCGGCCTCGAGCACGTCTTCGGTATTCCCAACACCATCGGCGTTCAGGTTCTGCTCATCACCGGCATCACCGCAATTGCGCTGTTCTCGGTGCTGCGTGGCCTCGACGGGGGCGTAAAGCTTCTGTCGGAAATCAACATGGGCATTGCCGCGCTACTACTGCTCTTCGTCCTCATCGCCGGCCCGACGATGATGATCTTCACCGACTTCGGAGAGGGCCTCATCGCCTATGCCCGCGATCTCATCCCGCTCTCCAACCCGTTCGGCCGCACAGACACCGACTATATGCACGGCTGGACCACCTTCTACTGGGCCTGGTGGATCTCCTGGTCGCCCTTCGTCGGCATGTTCATCGCCCGCGTCAGCCGCGGCCGCACGGTACGGGAATTCATCACCTGCGTGCTGATCATCCCCTCGCTCGTCTGCGTCCTGTGGATGGCCGTCTTCGGCGGCGTAGCCATCGATCAGGTGCTGAGCGACCCGGCCGGCAGCGCCGTGAAGGCCCAGGTGATCGACAGCTACAACCCGCCGATCTCGCTCTTCGCGATGCTCGAAGGCTTGCCGCTCTCCTCCCTCACGTCGGTCATCGGTATCGTCCTTGTCATCGTCTTCTTCGTGACGTCGTCCGACTCCGGCAGCCTCGTGATCGACACCATCACCGCCGGCGGCAAAGTCGACGCGCCGGTGCCCCAGCGGGTCTTCTGGTGCACCTTCGAGGGTGCGGTGGCGATCGTGCTTCTCGTCGGCGGTGGCCTGAGCGCCCTGCAGGCAATGGTGATCTCCACCGGCCTGCCGTTCACACTGGTGCTCCTGTTGATGTGCTATGCGATCTTCAAGGGCCTCCAGACCGAGGCGCACTGACGGATCTGACCGCGCGCGGGCTAACCACCGTCCCGCGCGCCTGGCAAATCTGACACCCATCGAAAGACAGAGCCCCGGCGGACCCCGAGTCGCCGGGGCTTTTCTTGTTCTCGTCCTCGCCCGCCGACGACGACACCCCACCAGGAGGCCCGCTGACTGATGGCGAGGCGGAGACGAGCCCAGATCGTGCCGGACCGGGGAACCCAGCCACCAGTCAGCAAAGGGGATCGAAACGGGTGAAGCGAACGCCCCCAAGGGGCGCTGCCGCGACGACGATCAAAGAAGAAGGCGACCTGAACCCCTCTCCGCGCCGAAAGGCTCAAGCAACAGCGAACCACAAGCGCGGGTCGCGACGGCGCCGCCCCGGCCGCTGGGGGCCCCCGGCCAATCAACCATCCCCTTTCTCCGTCCCCGCCTGTGTCGCCTGTGGCGCCGGT